>NZ_JASCRY010000002.1 GCF_030010375.1 Flavobacterium yafengii
TTAAGGTGGTTATTGCGGCGGGGCTCACCTCTTCCCATCCCGAACAGAGTAGTTAAGCCCGCCTGCGCAGATGGTACTGCAGTTATGTGGGAGAGTATGTCGTCGCCTTTCTTTGAAAAATCCTCATCATGAATTTGATGAGGATTTTTTTGTTTATACGTACTACCTGTGCGGCTAACGCCTCGGCTGATCCCCTTTCTTTAATCTGGAATTGTTCAGATGCTATTAAAATCTTCATCATGAATTTGATCAGGGTTTTTTTTACGTTTTATATGGTTTGTTGTAAATTATTTAGTACTATTAATATTTTTACTTTTTTATTCGTACTTGCATGGCATAATCATAAGGATCGAGTTGGGTAAATGATATTTTTTCAGGCTTTACAAATTTAAAATATTGATATATTTTTTCTTCTGTAAATATTTGTGGCTAAAATCTTTCTTTTGTAGCTGTAAAACTATCTTTGGCACCAGTTATTACAGTCATTCCCATTTTCTGATACGATAGTTCTTGTTTTTTTCTCGTATTCTCATTGTCAATATAGCAGGCTCCAATTAAAACTTCTCCATTAGCATTCAGCATTTTATAGGCAAAGGTGAAAACAGTATCAAATTTTTCATTTTTTGATAAATCAATTTTTTTGAAAAATAAATTATAATTTTCAAAAGGGAAGTTTTCAGGATAAAAGTTGCCTGCCGTAAACCAAGTTGTAATAATCAAATCATAATGCTTTTGTAATTGATTTAATTTTACAGCATCTAAAAAATAAACGGTCACTTTATCTTCAATATTTAATTCATTTGCTGTGTTACGTGATAAATTAACACATGTTTCGGCATTATCAGTACCGTCATAGAATTTAACCATATTTCACATTTCGGGAATTGCACTTAAATGTTTTACTATTCGAGCATTACTAATTCCGATGTCTAAGATGGTTATTGGACTTCCTTTTTTAAGGTATATTTCCGCAATTACTTTCTTTAGTTCTATAAATTCCGCCCATTGTGCTTGTAATAATTCTTCTGATAAATAATTTTCATCGAATGATTTTTGAGCAGTATTTTTATTGTCATACATTTCCATAATCACTTTATTTAGAAATCTACTAAAATTTAGTCTTTCATTTTGCAATAGCAAGTAAAATATACACTTGCAATTTTTAATTAACTTTTGCGCATGTTTTTTTGATGGGTTAAGAATAGATTAATTAAGTATCATGAAGTATTTGTTCAGAGTTTGATTAAACTTTATGTTGTATTTTTGTTTTAAATATAAAAATATAATATGAAAAAAATTATTTTGTTTTTGGCATTTATTATGTCTTTGAACTCACAATCTCAGCAACGCCCTAAATTAGTGGTGGGTATAGTGGTAGACCAAATGAAAATGGAATATCTATATCGTTTTTCAGATGATTTTTCTGCAAATGGTTTTAAAAGATTAATGAATAATGGGTATACATTTCATAACATGCATTACAATTATGTGCCCACTTATACTGCACCGGGTCATGCGAGTATCTATACTGGAGCAACCCCGTCCACACATGGTATTGTAGGGAATGAATGGTTTAATAAAGCTATAGGAAAAGATGTGTATTGTACAGATGATGCTTCTGTAAAAACAATAGGTAATGGTACAGAAAACGAGGGAGCAATGTCTCCAAAAAACTTGCTAAGTACCACCATTACTGATGAGTTGCGAATGGCGACAAATTTTAATGGAAAAGTAATCGGCATGAGTTTGAAAGATCGTGGCGCTATTTTGCCAGCGGGTCATTTTGCTAATTGGGCATTTTGGTATAGTAAAACGGGAGCATTCATTTCTAGTACTTTTTATGGTTCAACATTACCAGTTTGGGTAACAGAATTCAACCAAGAAAAACGATACATGAATTATATCAATACAGGTTGGGATTTACTGAAGCCTGTTGGTACTTATAACGAAAGCCTTTCTGATGATAATCCATATGAAGGAAAATTAGATAAAGCAAATCCACCGGTTTTTCCTTATGATTTAAGTAAGATCTACAAAGAAAAAGGCGCTGATGTTTTGCGTACAACACCTTTCGGGAATGATATTTTGGCTGAATTAGCGATAAAAGCTATAGAAAAAGAAGATTTAGGGAAAGATGATATTACTGATTTTCTTACTGTTAGTTTTTCTTCAACGGACTATGTAGGACACACTTTTGGACCGCGTTCTATGGAGTTACAGGATACTTATTTGCGTTTAGATCAAACTTTGGCTCAGTTTTTAAGCTATTTAGACAAAACGGTTGGAAAGGATAATTATTTACTTTTTCTGACTGCTGATCACGCTGGAGCTGAGAATCCTAATTATTTAAAAGATAACAAATACAATGTAAAAAATATTCCTTCGAAAGACATTGTTGAGGCATTAAAAAAACATTCAAACGAAACCTTTGGTTCAGATTTGATATTGGATTATTCTAATTTTAATCTTTTTTTCAATAAAGAAATTATTAAACAAAAAGGTTTAGAATTGGCTAAAGTGAAACAAAGTTTCAAAGACTTTTTAATGACTCAAGAGCAAGTTAAGAGAGTGTACACTGAAGAAGAAATTTTAGCTTCGTCAGGAGATGATTATTTTTTGAGTTTTATTTCTAAGGGTTATGATCCTAAACAAAATGGCGATATTGTTATACTTGATAAAACTGGTTATATGCAATATCAAGCTACAGGAACTACACATGGTTCGCCTAATAGTTATGATACACACGTACCTTTACTTTTTTATGGATGGCAAGTTCCAAAAGGAGAATTGCATACTAAAAAGTACATAACTCAAATTGCACCTACACTTTCACAAATGTTGAAAATTCCATTTCCTAATGGAACTGAATCTGAAGTTTTAGACACGTTGCTTGATAAAAAATAATAGTATTGCGTATTATTAAAAAATCCCATTTGCATTAGCGAATGGGATTTTTTTATTTTATACTGATGTTACTGCAACTGGTAACGGAATTTGATTTTTAAGTAAATCCTCAAAGGTCTCATGTGCTCTGATTAAATGCCCTTCACCGTTCATCCATAATACTTCGGCTGGCTTGTATCTGGAGTTGTAGTTTGAAGCCATAGAGAAACAATAAGCCCCTGCATTTCTAAAAGATAAAATATCACCTTCTTTTATTTCCGCAATTTTTCTGTTATTGGCAAAAGTATCGGTTTCGCAAATATATCCTACCACGGAGTAGAAACGCTCTTTCCCTTTTGGATGAGATATATTTTCGATATGATGTTGTGAACCATAAAACATTGGTCTAATCAAATGATTAAAACCACTGTCTATACCTGCAAAAACTGTTGAAGTAGTTTGTTTAACTACATTAACTTTAGCCAAAAAGAAACCTGCTTCACTTACTAAAAATTTTCCTGGTTCAAATATCAAGGTTAATTCTTTTCCATATTCGGTACAAAAGGCATTGAATCTTTTTGATAATTTTTTACCTAATTCTTCAATGTCAGTTTCGATATCGTCTTTTTTATAAGGCACTTTAAATCCACTACCGAAGTCTAGGAATTCAAGGTTTTTGAAGTTTCTGGCGGCATCAAATAATATTTCAGCAGCATATAAAAATACTTCGATGTCCAAAATATCAGAACCGGTATGCATGTGAATACCTACAATGTTCATTTTTGTATTTTCTACAATACGTACCAAATGAGGCAATTGGTGTACCGAAATACCAAATTTACTATCGATATGACCAACAGATATATTTGCATTTCCTCCGGCCATTACATGCGGATTTATTCTGATGCATACAGGAACATTTGGGTATTTTGTGCCAAATTGCTCTAATATGGATAAGTTGTCAATATTTATTTGAACTCCCATGGCTGAAACTTCTTCAATTTCTTCAAGAGAAACACCATTTGGAGTATAAAATATTTTGTCTGGGTCGTAGCCGGCATGAAGTCCTAATAATACTTCTTGAATGGAAACAGTATCTAATCCTGACCCCATTTCTTTTAATAACTGAAGTATAGCAACATTCGACAAAGCCTTCATTGCATAATTGATGCGCAACTTATCTACCTTTGAAAAAGCTTTCGTTAATCTATTGTATTGAGATTGTATTTTTTCGGCATCATAAACGTATAATGGACTGCCAAATTGTTCTGCTAATTGTACTAAGTCTTTTGATTGCATGATTATTAATTTTGAGCAAATTTATTATTCTTTATTTAGTCCCACAAGCTAATAAACGAATTCTAACAAATTCTAACAAAAAGTTATAAATTAAACATTTATTTGAAATTTTATAAAAAAAATAACCCTTGACAAATTTTTTCTATCAAGGGTTATAAAATGTTATTCAGAATTACAAGTTAGGTAAGTCGCCATTTCCTTTGGTTGGTAAATTGGTATAACCCATCAAGTATTTATCGACTTCTCTGGCAGCTTCACGACCTTCAGATATTGCCCATACAATTAAAGATTGTCCTCTTCGCATGTCACCTGCAGTAAATATATTAGGAACATTCGTTTGATAATTGGTTGCTTTATAATTGCTTCTCATATCAATTTCTAATCCTAATTGATCACTTAATGTTTTCTCTGGTCCTGTAAATCCAAGTGCCAATAAGGCTAAATCACAAGGCCAGATTTTTTCTGAACCTTCTTTTTCTATCAATTCAGGTCTTTGTCCCGGTGTCATTTTCCAAGCCACTTCAACGGTTTTTAAACCTACAAGTTCTCCTTTTTCATTAGAAATGAATTCTTTGGTATTGATTAACCAGTTTCTATTACAACCTTCTTCATGTGAAGAGGATGTTTTTAATTGCAATGGCCAAAATGGCCAAGGAGTAGTTTCACTTCTTCCAACTGGTGGTTTTGGTAAAATTTCAAAATTAGTAACCGATTTGGCTCCATGTCTGTTTGATGTTCCCACACAATCAGAACCAGTATCTCCACCACCAATAACGATCACATCTTTACCAGTAGCCATTATTTGATCAGGAATTACCTCACCATATAGTGATTTAGTTTGTTGTGTCAAGAAAGTCATTGCTTGAACAACTCCTTTGCTTTCTATTCCTTTAGTAGGTAAACTTCTTCTTTCGGTTGCGCCACCGCATAATACGATAGAATCAAAAGCGTTCAATTCTTCAACACTATAGTTTACGCCAACATTTACATTCGTTTTAAAAGTAATTCCTTCAGCTTCTAAAACAGCAACGCGCCTGTCTATAATTCCTTTTTCTAATTTGAAATTTGGAATTCCGTAACGTAATAATCCACCAATGGCATTATCTCTTTCAAAAACGGTAACGGTATGTCCAGCACGATTTAATTGTTGTGCAGCCGCTAAACCAGCAGGACCAGAACCTATTACAGCCACTGTTTTTCCTGTTCTAACTTCTGGTGGTTGTGGCTTTATCCAACCTTCAGCAAAACCTCTTTCGATAATATTTTTTTCAATATTTTCGATTGCTACCGGCTCGCTTATAATACCTAATACACATGATTTCTCACATGGAGCGGGGCATAAACGACCTGTAAATTCAGGAAAATTATTAGTTGATTGCAATATTTTTAAAGCACTTTCCCATTCTTCCTGATGTACCATGTCATTAAAATCTGGAATCAAATTTCCTAATGGACAGGCACTATGGCAAAATGGAATCCCACAATCCATACATCTGGATCCTTGTTCTTTGATTTTATCTTTGGTTAACGGAATTGTAAATTCATTATAATTCGATACTCTTTCTGGAACAGCAACATTACTTTCGTCGGTTCTAGTATATTCTTTAAATCCTCCTATCTTTCCCATGACTATAGTGCTATTAGTTCTTCAATTTTTTTTTCTTCTGCTAATCTCTGCAATGCTTTTTTGTAATCAGTAGGCATTACTTTGATAAAATGGTTGCGTTGGTTTTCCCAATCTTCTAAAATCCTTTTTGCCAAAGGACTATTGGTATACATAGAATGATTTTTTATCAAACGTCTCAGTTTAGTAAAGTCATCATCTTCCAATGTTTCAAAAGCGACCATTTCCATATTACATAATGTGGCATCGAATTTTTTATTTGGATCAAAAACATAAGCAATACCACCGCTCATTCCTGCAGCAAAATTTCTTCCTGTTTTTCCTAAAACCACTACAGTTCCTCCGGTCATGTATTCGCATCCATGATCTCCAATCCCTTCTACAACAGCTGTTGCTCCAGAATTTCTCACACAAAAACGTTCTCCAGCCATACCATTTATATACGCTTCACCAGTGATTGCTCCATAAAGTGCAACGTTACCAATGATGATATTTTCTTCTGGTTTGAAAGTGGCAGCAGGTGGGACTTTGATAATTAATTTACCTCCAGAAAGTCCTTTTCCTAAATAGTCATTACAATTTCCATGTATCTTGAAGGATAGACCATTAGTTGCAAAAGCACCAAAACTTTGTCCGGCAGAACCTTCAAAATCAACTAATATGGTGTCCTCAGGTAAACCTTGTGCACCATATATTTTTGAAATTTCATTACTCAATATAGCTCCAACGGAACGATCCGTATTTTTAATATTAAAAGTGACTCTTGTTTTTTCTTTTCTATAAATAGAAGGAATAGCCGCTTTTATAATTTCAAAATCAAGTACATGGTCTAAAGCATGGTCTTGTGTAGTTGTATTATGGTTTGGAACTTCTTTAGCTTTTTCTGGCTTATATAAGATTGTAGATAAATCTAATCCACTTGCTTTATAATGCTTGATGGCTTTATTGACATTCAATTTTTGAGATTGTCCTACCATTTCTTTTAATGTTCTGAACCCTAATTGTGCCATGATTTCTCTCAACTCCTCAGCAATAAAATACATGAAGTTGATGATGTGTTCCGGCGTTCCTTTGAAATTTTTTCTCAATTCAGGATCTTGCGTTGCAATACCAACTGGACATGTATTCAAGTGGCACGCTCTCATCATAATACAACCAGATGCTACTAACGGCGCTGTTGCAAAACCGAATTCTTCAGCACCAAGTAAAGCAGCAATGGCTACGTCACGTCCGGTTTTCAATTGTCCGTCACATTCTAAAACTACGCGACTTCTTAAATCATTTAAGATTAAGGTTTGTTGTGCTTCGGCAAGCCCAAGTTCCCAAGGAATACCGGTATGTTGTAGTGAAGTTAACGGTGCAGCTCCAGTTCCTCCGTCGTATCCTGAAATCAAGATCACATCAGCTTTTGCTTTAGCAACACCGGCAGCGATTGTTCCAACACCCACTTCAGAAACTAATTTCACATTAATTCTAGCTTCACGATTGGCATTTTTTAAATCAAAAATTAACTGTGATAAATCTTCAATAGAATAAATATCATGGTGTGGCGGAGGTGAAATTAATCCTACATAAGGTGTAGAATTTCTCACTGCAGCAATCCAAGGCACTACTTTTTCACCAGGTAATTGACCACCTTCTCCAGGTTTTGCACCTTGAGCCATTTTTATTTGAATCTCTTTGGCGTTTGTTAAATAGTTGATAGAAACCCCAAATCTTCCAGAAGCAACTTGCTTGATAGCACTATTTCTAGAATCTCCATTTAAGTCTTTTTGGAAACGTTTTGAATCTTCTCCACCTTCTCCGGAATTACTTTTCCCTCCAATTCTGTTCATGGCAATCGCTAGATTTTCATGAGCTTCTTGGCTGATAGATCCATAAGACATGGCGCCAGTTTTGAATTTTTTTACAATTTCCGTCCAAGGCTCCACTTCGTCAATTGAAATAGGATCTAAGTTATTGAATTCAAATAACCCTCTAATAGTCATCAAGTTCTCACTTTGATCATTAACCATTTTAGAGTATTCTTTATAGCTCTCAGGACTGTTTAAACGTACTGCTTGTTGTAGTTTAGAAATTGTCGTTGGATTAAACATGTGTTTTTCTCCCGATCTTCTCCATCTGTAAATACCTCCAATTTCTAAAGGCAATAAATTGCTGACTTTTGAATTTGGAAATGCTTTCTGGTATCTTTTCTTGATTTCTTTTTCGACTTCCATTAGACCAATTCCTTCAATTCTGGAAGGAGTATAAGGGAAATATTTAGAAGTGAATGTTTTATTTAATCCTAAAATTTCAAAAATTTGTGCCGCTCTGTACGAATGTAAAGTAGAGATACCAATTTTATTCATGATTTTCAGAATCCCTTTTGCAATAGCTTTATTGTAATTTTTAATGGCATAATCAGCTTTTACACCAGTGATAAAACCTTGGTTAACTTGGTCATGAATAATTTCATTCACCATGTAAGGGTTAATTGCACTGGCTCCGTAACCAAATAATAATGCAAAATGATGTGGTTCGCGAGGTTCTGCGGATTCGATTATGATTCCAAATTTAGAACGAACTTTTAGAATGTTAAGTGAATGATGAATGTAAGAGCAGGCCAATAACATTGGTATTGGAGCCATTTTTTCACTAACTCCTCTATCCGAAAGAATTACAATGTTACAACCTTCAGAAACTGCTTTGAAAGTCGCTTGAACCGCTCTTTCCAAAGCGCGTTCTAATCCGTTTACTCCTTTTTCTATATCGTATAGAGTAGAAATAGTAACTGATTTGAAATCAGCATGATCAATGTTTCTTATTTTATCTAAATCTTCGTTTGAAATAACTGGATTTTGAATTTTTAGTTTTTTACAATGTTTTGGAACAATGTCAAAAATATTATAATCTCCACCAATCGCTAAACTGATATCAGTAATAATTTCTTCACGAATACCATCCAAAGGTGGATTAGTAACCTGAGCAAATAATTGTTTGAAATAGTTGTATAAAAGCTGTGGCTGATCTGATAAAACAGCTAGCGGAGTATCATTACCCATAGAACTTAATGCTTCTGCACCTTCAGCTCCCATTGGGTTTATGATTGTTTTTAAATCCTCCAACGTGTAGCCAAAAAGTCTTTGTCTTGTTTCAAAATCTATGTTTTCTACAGGAATTGGATTGTCAGTGTATGGTATTTGAGCCAATTGTACTAAATTTTCATCCAACCATTGTTTGTAAGGACGTTTGGTAACAATAGCATTTTTGATCTCATCATCTTCAATGATACGACCTTCGTTCATGTCAACCAAAAACATTTTTCCTGGTTCTAAGCGACCGTGTTGTATCACATCTTCAGGTTTGATGTCAAGAACACCAATCTCTGATGACATAATTACGAAGCCACTTTTAGTCAATGTATAACGAGATGGACGTAAACCATTTCTATCCAATAAAGCACCAATAACGTTACCATCTGTAAAAGGAATAGAAGCTGGGCCATCCCAAGGTTCCATGATACAAGCGTTGTATTCGTAAAATGCTTTTTTATCGGCTGACATTGTTTGGTGTTTTTCCCAAGCTTCAGGAACGACCATCATCATTGCTTCTGGTAAAGAACGACCTGTCATCAATAACAGTTCAATTACCATATCCATTGAAGCAGAATCTGATTTTCCTTCTAAAATAATTGGAAATAATTTTTTGATATCATCACCAAAAACATCACTTTTCATCAGTTCTTCACGAGCACGCATACGGCTAATATTACCGCGAAGTGTATTGATTTCACCATTGTGGCACATGTAACGGAAAGGTTGTGCTAATTCCCAAGATGGAAATGTATTGGTAGAGAAACGTTGGTGAACCAAAGCTAATCTGGTTACCAAGTCATCATCCAATAAATCAGTATAGTATCTGCTGATGTCTTCCGGCATCAGCAAACCTTTATATATTATGGTAGTAGTGGAGAAACTGGAAAAATAAAACATGTGACTTTCTGAGATTCTTGAATTTCTGATAGTATGTTCTGCAATTTTTCTCGCTGCAAATAGTTTAGCGTTAAATTGTTGTTCCGTAAGGTCTAAGCCATTTTTACCAACAAATACTTGTTTTACGGTTGGTTCTTTCTCGCCGGCAATTCTGCCTAAATTTGATGCGTCAACGGGAACGTCTCTCCATCCTAATATTTCTAAATTTTGATCGCGTATCGAAGTTTCAAAAGTAGTTTTACAAAAAACAACTTGATTTTTACTTTTTGGCATAAAAACCATTCCTACGGCATACTCCTTAGTTTCCGGGATATCAAATTCACAAACTTTCTTAAAAAAATCATGTGGGATATCAAATAATATTCCTGCTCCATCTCCAGTTCTGCCATCTGAACTCACAGCACCACGGTGTTCTAATTTGATTAGAATATCCAGTGCTTTGTGTATAATATCATTCGATTTAATTCCATTCAAATTACAAATGAATCCTGCTCCGCAATTGTCGTGTTCAAATTCGGGCAAATAAAGGCCTTGTTCTTTAACTTTCATGCTTAATATTTTTTTTTACAAAATTAAAGATTTAGTAACATATAACGGGCTTAAAAGTTAAAAACGCCTTGTTTTTACAGTTCTAATAGAAAAAGGTTAAATAAATCACAATAATAAGATTTAAGGACATCTGATTTGATTTTTCGACAAAAACAAAATGAAATTTGAGAGGTAAAGCCAGAAATTTTGAGAGAAATGTTTTACTGATGGTTTTTGTTCGATATTTATAACAAATTAGTAATTAATTTTTATATTTTTTATATTTTCATCCCAGTTATTGGCGGGTTTTAAATATCTAAATTTAGACACCATTTAAATTTAAAAAAAAAATAACAGTTAAGTTTAATTTTGCTATTTTTGTACCACTTTTATTCTGAAATAAATTCAGAATCCAGACAAATTCTATATTATGAACATACACGAATATCAAGGAAAAGAAATTTTAGCTAGCTACGGAGTTCGCATTCAACGCGGAATCGTCGCTAATAGCCCAGTAGAAGCGGTTGCAGCTGCAAAACAATTAACTACCGAAACTGGTACAAGTTGGTATGTTGTAAAAGCCCAAGTTCATGCAGGTGGACGTGGAAAAGGTGGTGGAGTTAAACTTGCCAAAAATTTACAACAAGTTGAAGAGATTTCAGAGCAAATCATCGGAATGCAATTGATTACACCTCAAACTTCTGCTGAAGGTAAAAAAGTACACAAAGTTTTAATTGCTGAAGATGTTTATTATCCTGGTGAAAGTGAAACTTCTGAGTTTTATGTTTCTGTTTTATTGAATAGAGCTACAGGTCGTAACATGATTATGTATTCTACTGAAGGTGGAATGGATATTGAAGAAGTTGCAGAACACACTCCACATTTAATTTTTACTGAAGAAGTTGATCCTTCTGTTGGATTACAAGGTTTTCAAGCAAGAAGAATTGCTTTTAACTTAGGTCTTTCTGGAAATGCTTTCAAAGAAATGGTAAAATTTATCGATTCTTTATATAATGCTTATATTGGATCTGATGCTTCGATGTTTGAAATCAACCCGGTTTTAAAAACATCTGATAATAAAATTATGGCTGTAGATGCTAAAGTAAATATCGATGATAATGCTTTATACAGACAAAAGAAATATGCTGACATGCGCGACGTTCGTGAGGAAAACCCAATCGAAGTTGAAGCAAAAGAAGTTGGTTTAAACTATGTAGATCTTGACGGTACTGTAGGATGTATGGTGAACGGAGCTGGTTTAGCGATGGCAACTATGGATTTAATCAAGTATGCTGGTTTTGAGCCTGCTAACTTCCTTGATGTAGGTGGAACTGCTGATGCAAAACGTGTTGAAACTGCTTTCCGTATTATCTTAAAAGATCAAAACGTAAAAGCAATTTTGATTAATATTTTTGGTGGAATTGTTCGTTGTGACCGTGTGGCGCAAGGAGTTGTTGATGCTTACAAAAATATGGGTGATGCAATTAAAGTACCAATCATTGTTCGTTTACAAGGTACAAATGCAGCTATCGCAAAAGAATTAATTGATAATTCAGGAATGCCAATTTTATCTGCTGTTGAATTTCAAGAAGCAGCGGATCAAGTAAAAGCAGCGCTTTCTTAATTAGAAAATTGTTATATATTTTAAAAAAATCCTGAGTGAAAGCTCAGGATTTTTTTGTTTTTACCAGTAGATTATTTATTTTTTGAAATCTATTTTTAAGAGACATGTTTTTTTATAGCTAGAATTTTTAGAACCTAAAAATCATAAAAATAAATAAAAGTATAAATAATACTGACTTACAACCGTTACCTTTACTATTGTAAAAAAATCTTTTTTAAATATTATGAAACTTCATTTACAAAATAATTTTATAGCCGAGTTACCTGCTGATACGAGTGATATCAATATGCCAAGGCAAGTGAAACAAGCTTGTTATTCGTTTGTTTTGCCAAAAAAACCTTCAAATCCTTCGCTGATTCACGCTTCGATTGAAGTGGCTAATGCTATTGGTCTTTCTCAGGAAGATATACTTTCCGATGATTTTTTAAATACTTTTTCAGGAAGTACTGTTTTTCCGGAAACGAAACCTTTTGCCTTGTGTTATGCCGGACATCAATTTGGGAATTGGGCAGGACAATTAGGAGATGGTCGTGCCATTAATCTTACCGAAGTAGTTCATGAAAATAAGACATACACTTTACAACTAAAAGGAGCAGGGCCAACACCATATTCTAGAACTGCAGATGGTTTTGCCGTTTTGCGCTCTTCCATTCGAGAGCATTTATGTGCCGAAGCGATGCATTATTTGGGAGTTCCTACGACACGTTCGCTTTCGCTAATGCTTTCTGGTGATCAAGTATTACGGGATGTGTTATATAATGGAAATCCTGCCTATGAAAAAGGCGCCATTGTTTGTAGAGTGGCACCCTCTTTTATTCGTTTTGGAAGTTTTGAATTATTCGCTTCTCGAGAAGATCATGTCAATCTCAAATTATTGGCTGATTTTACCATCAAACATCATTTTCCTCATATTCAAAAAGAAGATGTCGAAAAATATCTGGCCTTTTTTCAAGAAGTTACTCAAACTACACTCAAAATGATTGTGCATTGGCAACGTGTTGGTTTTGTTCATGGCGTTATGAATACCGATAATATGTCCATTCACGGTATTACCATTGATTATGGACCTTATGGTTGGTTGGAAGATTATAATTCCGGCTGGACTCCCAATACAACCGATAACCAACATAAAAGATACCGTTTTGGCAATCAACCTGAAATTGCGCTGTGGAATTTATATCAATTAGCCAATGCTTTGTATCCTTTGATAAAGGAAGCGAAACCGCTGGAAACTATTTTAGATGCTTTTAGTACTGATTACGAAAAAGAGTATTTGAATATGATGCAAAATAAACTTGGTTTTCAAATCAAAAAAGAACAAGATGTAGTTTTGATTCAGAGTTTGACTCAATTGTTGGAACGAGTAGAAACTGATATGACTATTTTCTTTAGAAACCTGAGTACTGTTACCAAAGCTGACACCGCAATAACAGCTTTCAATACTATAAAAGACGCCTTTTATAATGAAAAGGACTTAGATGAAACAATCTTGAGTGATTGGCACGATTGGTTTGAGAAGTACACCATTCGAATCAATGAAGAAACACTTTCTGATTCTGAAAGAAAAAATCAAATGAACACCGTAAATCCAAAATATGTATTGCGCAATTACATGGCGCAATTGTGTATTGATGACTCGGATAAGGGAGATTATTCTTTGCTAAACGAATTATTTGAAATGCTTAAAAATCCTTACGACGAACAACCAAATTTTCAAAAATGGTTTGCCAAAAGACCCGATTGGGCCAGAGATAAAGTAGGATGTTCTATGTTAAGCTGTAGTTCCTAAATTAGATAAACATTTTTTAGAATAGAATCTATTTAACACCTATTGCTTCATGACCTCTTAATAAAATCTTGTTTTTATTTTCTAAATTTTCTTTGGTTTTCCCCAAAATGTTAATGATGTCAAATTTGGCATCACTCTTTCTTAAATTATAAAATTCTTCTGAATTAGTGACTTCAACTTCTAAAATATAGTTTCGATCTAATTTGAAAGTTTCAATATTGTCTGTTATAAATGCTCTATTTACCATATAAATAACATCGTTACTTTTGATTTTGGTAAATTCAGATTTAATTTGTTCCAAACTTATAAAATCATATTTCTTAGGGTTTTTGGAAGTAATGTTAATTTGGCCACGATGCAAAACACCATTTATTGTGGTGTCTTTTTTGATGACATTTACAGATTCAATTTCATTTGGGTCAATATATTCCATTGAATTTGTCGAAACTAAGTTTGAATCAAAAAACATGGCTGGCTCTTCAGTTTTATTGCCCTGCCCAAAAAAGAGCGAAGTAAAAAATATTAGAGCGAAGGTTAAAATATATTTCATTTTTTAAGGTATAAAGTAGTAATGATGAATTTAAATATACAAAAAAAACCTGTTCGCCGCGGCGAACAGGTTTTTTTGACTTATTATTAGCAAGGCACTGCAGTGATTCGCTACTATTTACTATTTTTTATTCTTGCCGAAATTAAATTTCACTTTCTCTACAACTTGAACTTTTGGATTCCCTTTTGAGAATTGTTTTTTGAACGGTTTCTTAGCAGCAGGTTTCGATTTTGAAGGACTTTCATCGCCTCTTGATCTTTCTTCGTCTCTTGGCTTTGCTTTGAATTCAGCTCTTTCTGGAGCTCCTTCTTTTACAGGAATCTGAGCTTTGTGTTTAGCTAAGACATCATTTGGATTTTTTGGATTTTCTTTAGTTCCACGCAAGTGAATTACCAATGCATTTAGGAAATTGCGCAACACTTGGTCACCACATTCCATATAATTTTCATGTTTTTCATCACGGAAAAAAGCACCCAATTCTGATTTAGTGATTCTAAAATCTACCAATTCTAATATTTCAACTATTTGATCGTCACGCAACATTAAAGCCACGCGAAGTTTTTTAAAGATATCGTTGTTTGTCATCATATTCTAATTTTTTACAAAGGTACGGTTTAAAAGCAATTGGACCACAATTTTAGATTTAGAATTGGTTTTGGTTTAGAATGTGAATTATTTTATCCAAATCTTCTTTTTTGTGATTGGCAGTTATTACAATTCTATTCAAATTCTTACTGTCTGTCGGGTATTTAAAATTGGTTACAATAATTTTATTCAAAGTAAAAATTTCATTTACGCCTTCGATTTCAGGATAAATTAACGGATAATTGCTGTCAAAATGAATTGCTCTATTTTTAATTAAATGAGTATCTATATACTTTAAATTGTCTTTTAATTTTTGATGCTGTTGCAAATAGATTGCTCCAGCATCAGCCATGGTTTGTACAAATGCGGCATTCATTCCGGCACTAGACACAAATGTATCGTGAGCTGCCATTTGATTGATAAATTCGGAATCACTGGCAATTACGCCTCCTGTCAATCCGAAAGCTTTGCCCAAAGACGACAACATGATTTTTCTTTTAATATTGGGAAGATTGATTGTCGAATAAATTCCGCAACCATTCGGTCCTAAAATTCCAAGAGAATGCGATTCATCAATAACCAAAGTGATTTCTTTATTGGATGGAATCAAATTTAGAATAGAAACATCGATTGGTTTTACATGAAAAGAAGGAACCGAATCCGTTAGAATTGTAATTTTTTCAGTCGCTTTATCCAGCAAACGAGGATTTAATTTTTCTCCAATAAAAAAAGGAAGACTGTTTTGTGCTTTGATGGCAGTATGCGTATCCGGAAAATAAAAAAAGCAATCGGTTTGAGGTGTTAATGTTTCAACAACTAATTTCCCCGCCAACATTCCTGAAGAAACCGTAAGTACAGCATCCGCTTTGATGTAATTGGCTAAAAATCGTTCTCCGTTTTCGTAGGCGTTCAGTTGAATATTGGCACTTCTGGAACTTCCATAAGCCGTTCCCCATTGCAAAATATTTTTGATAATCAAGTTTTTAAATTCGGGATGAGTTGGTAAACCTAAATAAGCTGTTCCTCCAAAATAGAGATATTCTTCGTTGTCGATTTCAATTATTCGATCTGGAAATTGGTTGACTTTCATTTAAAACTATATTAAAGTTACACCGGTTCCGTTTAAATCAGAATAGTTTATTTTTCCAAAATCTATGGTTACACCTGTAGCAATATCTTCAGCCAAAAGTAATGCACCGTCCATATCTACATAATCCAGTTGTGGTAATAAATGTGCAATCGCTGATATTCCAACAGTTGATTCGGTCATGCAACCCACCATGGTTTTCAATCCTAATTTCTTGGCTTCCTGAATCATTCGTCTTCCGGGAGTTAATCCGCCACATTTTACTAGTTTGACATTCACACCATGAAAATGATTATGACATTTGGATACATCTTCTTCTATAATACAACTTTCGTCTGCTATTATTGGTAAAACCGAATGTTTGAAAACTTCCTTATGTCCTTCCCAATTGTCCGCTTTCATGGGTTGTTCCAAAAATTCCACCCCTAGTTTTTTTAACTCGACAGCATTATTTATGGTTTCTTCCACGCTCCAACCACAATTAGCATCAATTCTAAAAATAGCATCTGTATGTTTTCGAAGTTCAGTAACAATGGCAATATCTTCTTTGGTTCCCAATTTGATTTTATAAATCGGCCAAGGCAATTCCTTCATTTTTGCAACCATTTTTTCGATGGAAGCTATTCCAATTGTATAATCTGTTAATGGATTTTTGTGAATGGTGTAATTCCACAATTCGTACAATTTCTTTCCTTTTTTGCGCGCATATAAATCATTGTATGCCATATCTAAAGCGCACAATGCAAACATATCGTCTTTTAAATAAGGATGAATTTTTTCCCAAAACTCTCCAGGTGTTTCATTTGTCGCAGCTTCAATTACAGAACGAATTTTTTCTAAATCCTGCATCATCACTGGAACGGTTGTTTTGTAATACGGATTAGAAGTTGCTTCGCCAAAACCGGAGAAACCGCCACTTTTTAATTCCACAATCAAAGAAGGTTGGAAGTCGATCGATTCTCTCGAAATGGTAAACGTGTGTTTTAATTTGAGGTTGTATTCTCTTAAGATTAGTTCCATTTGAATCTGATTTTGTACTTAAAATTAATAAGTTTCTTTAAACAGGAGATTTAATAACCAAGCCATAAAACGGCTTTTACAAAACCATCCCGCCATAATTTTTCATTATGTTGTCCGCCTTTTACAATTTTCTTTTCATTCAAATTAAGACAGTAACATCTATTTGAATTTAATAAATATTCCATTTTGTTCAAATCCGAAACCATGTCATCACTTTCATTATCGCCACATAGAAAATAGATTTTCGACTTTATCTTTTTGGATTTTTCAGTCAGAGTATAAATGTCTTTACTGTACCAAAACGAAGGTGAGAAAACACCTGCTTTTCCAAATATTTCTGGGTATTTTAAAACGGCATAATAAGAAGTAAGTCCACCAAGGGAACTTCCCATGATAATAGTATTTTTCTTTTTAGTTTTTGTTCTATACGTTTTGTCAATGTGTGGTTTTAATGTTTTTACGATAAATTCTAAATAACTATCCGCTTTTTCACCACCATATTTCTCGTTTTTAAAAGGCGTTAATTCATCGATTCGTTTGTCATTTCCATGTTCGATTCCTATAACAATAACCTGTGCTTTTAGGCTGTCCAGTTTTTCATCTACATTCCATTCACCCGAATAGGAGGTTTTAGCATCAAATAAATTTTGAGCATCATGCATGTAAATTACGGAGAATTTCTTTTTTGACGTTACATAATTTTCTGGCAAATACACCCAAATTTTCTTTGCCGTTTGAAGTTGTGGCGCTTCAATAGTAAAAGTAGAAACTTGTTTTGAAGCAGTGCTTTGTTTCAACTGTTCAGAGTCCTGAGCAGCAATTTTTGCTGTTGTAAAAAAGAAGAGAAGCAATAGGAACTTTGGTCGAATCATTATTAGTTTTTGTGTTTTGATTTAAAAACAATATTTTAGCTAAAAATAATAATTTGATGAATACATTCGAAGAAAAGAGGAGTTTACTTTTAGAGATGATTGCTTTTTCCACTGTTGATGGGCATTTGCATAAAAGAGAATATGAATTTTTAGCTATTGTAGCTAATGAGTTGGGTTTCGAAATTGATGTTTTTAAAGATTTATTTCACCAGGAACTACCGCAACTTCCCATTAAAACGGAGTTTTTTCGTATTCAGCAATTTTACAGATTAGCATTATTAATGCACAGTGATGGTGTTTTGCATAATAAAGAAGCGGTAGCGATTCAACAAATGGCAATTGATATGGGCTTAAATCCCATAGCAACAAAACGAATTCTTAAGTTGATGAATGAAGCACCAAATGCTATTATTGATGGCGAGATTTTATTGAATGTTTTTCAGGAACAACACAATTAAGACAATTGTCCTTGTAGTGCTTTTATTTCATCACGTAATTTTGCGGCCTGCATAAAGTCCAATTCTTTAGCAGCTTTTTCCATATTTTTTCGTTTTTCTCGAATGCGTTTCTCAATATCAGGTTTTGATAAATATTCAGTAATAGGTTCGGCGGCAGTTGAAAGAGTGTAGCCTAATTCATAATCTGCTAAAGGGTTTTTGGTAAAGGCGCTTTCTATTTTTTTATTCAAGGCTTGTGGTACCAAATTATTGGCAGTATTGTGATTAATTTGCTTGGTTCTGCGATAATTAGTTTCATCAATGGTTTTTTGCATGCTTGCCGTAATCTTATCCGCATACATAATCGCTTTTCCATTAAGGTTTCTTGCTGCACGACCAATTGTTTGCGTAAGCGAACGGTGACTTCGTAGAAAACCTTCTTTGTCTGCATCTAAAATAGCAACCAAAGAAACTTCGGGTAAATCTAAACCTTCACGAAGTAAATTCACACCAATTAGTACATCAAAAATTCCTTTTCGTAAATCTTGCATGATTTCTATTCGTTCCAAAGTATCTACTTCAGAGTGAATATAGCGACAACGAATATTAACTTTGGTTAAATATTTAGCTAATTCTTCCGCCATTCTTTTGGTTAAAGTTGTCACCAAAACACGTTCATCAATTTCTGCTCGAACTTGAATTTCCTCGATTAAATCATCAATTTGATTTAAACTTGGTCGAATTTCAATGATTGGATCTAGTAATCCGGTTGGACGAATCACTTGCTCTACAACAACGCCTTCTGTTTTTTGCAATTCATAATCGGCTGGTGTTGCCGAAACATAAATAACCTGATTTTGCATTGCTTCAAATTCTTCAAATTTCAAAGGACGATTGTCCATTGCTGCAGGAAGTCGGAAACCATATTCCACTAAATTTTCTTTTCGGCTTCTGTCTCCGCCATACATAGCGCTAACTTGTGAAAGCGTTACGTGACTTTCATCGACCACCATTAAGTAATCTTTCGGGAAATAATCCAACAAGCAAAAAGGTCTAGTTCCGGGTAAACGACCGTCTAGGTAACGGGAATAATTTTCAATTCCAGAACAATAACCGAGTTCACGAATCATTTCTAAGTCAAAATTGGTACGTTCTTCCAATCGTTTTGCTTCGAGATGTTTTCCTATTTCCTTGAAATAATCAACTTGTTTTACTAAATCCTGTTGGATTTCCCAAATTGCACCCTGCAAAACATCTGGCGAAGTAACAAACATATTAGCAGGATAAATAGTCAGTCTGTCAAATTTTTCGATGACCTGAGAATTCTTTGTGTCGAAACTTTCAATTTCCTCGATTTCATCTCCAAAGAAATGGATTCGGTACGCTTCATCCGCATAACTTGGATAAACATCTACTGTATCACCTTTTATTCTGAAACTTCCGGGATTAAAATCGGCTTCAGTTCTGGAGTATAAACTTTGCACAAGCTGATGTAATAATTTGGTACGAGAAATAATTTGTCCTTTCTCAATTGGAATCAAGTTTTTCTGAAATTCTATCGGATTTCCAATACCGTATAAACACGAAACCGATGCCACGACCAAAATATCTCTTCGTCCGGAAAGCAACGAAGCGGTTGTTGACATTCGCATTTTTTCAAGTTCTTCATTGATGGATAAATCCTTTTCAATGAAAACGCCGGTTACAGGCATAAAAGCTTCGGGTTGGTAATAATCGTAGTACGAAACGAAATATTCGACGGCATTATTCGGAAAAAATTGCTTGAACTCTGAGTATAATTGTGCCGCCAAAGTTTTGTTGTGTGCCAAAACCAAAGTGGGTCTTTGCACTTCCTGAATCACATTGGCCACGGTAAATGTTTTTCCGGATCCGGTAACTCCTAAAAGTGTTTGGAATTTATCACCATCAATAATCCCTTGAGCTAATTTTTCAATGGCTTGCGGTTGGTCGCCTTTGGGCTGGTAATCAGATACTACTTGGAAATTCATTTAATTAAGGGGCAAAGTTTTAGAGTTGCAAATGTACAAAGTTTGGATTCTTTTTTCACCAAAGTTTTAGTCAAAAAAAAACCATCCCGCTTTACAGGATGGTTTTTCATTATTAAAAAAAGTTCTTAGAAACTGAAGTTTAATCTGGCAAAAACAAAACGACCGTTTTGACCAAATTGAGAAACGTTTCTTGAATATACAAATTGGTTTGCATTTGACAAATCGATTGTTGCAGGAGCAGCTGTATAATCAATAGCTCCTGATACTAATCTAGGTCTGATTGCAGTTTGCGTACCAAGATTCATATCTGGATAAATATCAAAAATATTATTAGCTCCAATAACAATTTTTGCAGCATTAGTAATTTTGAAACCAACAGATAAATCAGTAATAATTTTAGCTCCCCAGATTGGGTGCTCAATTTCTACCGCTTGACCGTTTACTATAATACCTTCAACTCTTCCATCACCATTTACATCCGCAGTATTTGGATCAGTAACTTTACCAAAATAAACATTTCTCAAGAAGAAATCGAATTTTTTGTAAGTAATAGAGTTAGTTAAATTAGCTTTTACTCTAGGAATTGCTTCTTGTAAATATACTCTACTTGCTTCAGAATAGTATCTGTTTATCTGACCGGCAGCTTCTAATACTGGTGAAGCATGAATTTCTCCCACTCTGTAGGTTTTAGAAAAAGTTCCTGATAAATCAGTTTTTAGAGAAACGTTATTTCCAAAACTTGTTTTATGACTTATTACAATGTCAATTCCTTTTGATTCCGTGTCAATAGCATTAGCAAAGAAAGTTGCTGCAGTTGCTCCGGCTGTATCGAATAATGCATTCAAAATTGCATTTGGAGATCCTGCTGCAGGAGTTCCGCCCGGTCTTGAAAATTGATCGGTAAGAACAACCCTGTCATCAATTTTTACAATATAAGCATCAGCAGTCAAAGTTAAATTGGCTTCTGGTATTTTAGCTGTAAAACCAACGCTAGCACTTTGAGATTCTTCTTGTTTCAATTTAGGAATTCCTAATAATTGTGCCGCTTGTGAATCATTACTGAAAGTTCCTACCTCAAATGGTACACCACCAACGAATTGTGTAGCGGTTGAATTGAAATAGATTTGGTGTAATGATGGTGCTCTAAATCCAGTTGAAACAGCACCACGTAAATTGATATTGTCTGTTAGTTTATAACGAGTCGCTAACTTGAAATTAGTTGTATTTCCGAAATCAGAATAGTTTTCAAAACGAACTGCTCCGTTTAATAACCATTTGTCCGTAACGTCTAATTCTAAATCAGTATAAAGAGCTACACTGTTACGGTCTTTATCAATTGCATTTGCTGGTCTGAAGCCTGGAAATACTTGAGCTCCTCCTGGTCTTGCTGCTCCAAAAAAGTCAGTAACTCTGATGTTTGCAGCTGTAGTTCCTGTTACGACACCCCCATTAATGTCATATTGATTATAAGAATCAGGCTCGCCAGCATTGATTTGGAAGTTTTCATGACGGTACTCTGCACCAAAAGCCACGTTTAATCCTTCTAAAACATCAAATTTTCTGTTCATGTCAAAATTAGTAGTATTTTGGGCGAAAGCCAATCCACCTGCATCAAATTCAGTTGCAGAATTTTCTCTTAAAGAGGCATTTACTGTATTTTCGATGTTGTAATCAAAAGCATTTTTTCCAAAAGTATTGCTTAAATCAAAATTCCAATTTTCGAATAGCATACCTCTAAGTCCAGCTGCAACTGAAACATCATTGATTGTAGAATGAATTTCCGGTAAAAAACCGTTTAAATATAATCCTGTATATGATCTTGCTTGATTCGGTCTTCTGTAAAAACCGGCTGCTTCACCATTTCTGTAACTAGTTCCACCAAAAGCATAGGCTTCTAATTTATCATTGATTGGATAAGCAGCATTCAAAAAGAACTGAGCACTTTGCAAGGAAGATTGTCCCACTCTCATATTAAAATCTTTTCTTTCAAGACCTCTATATGCTAATTCGCCTGCTGTAGCATCAAAATTTAATGCAGTTTGCATTTGAGAAATAGTAGTGGCACCAAGTATTGCTGTTTGCTGAGCACCTGTAAAATAAGATACACCCGGAGCATACTGTTTTATTGTGGTAAGTATTTGAGCTGTATTTGGAGTATTTGTTATGTTTCCAAACAATGTATTAATATTTGTTCCAGCTTCTGCAGCTCTTTGTTCAACGGCATTGTACCCATTGAATAAAGTTCCGGTTACATCTTTTGCTCTGCTTGTAGCATCACGTAATTGGAAACTACCAGTAGCATTAATAAAACTTTTTTCTTTACCAAGACTTGTTCCGTAGTTTAAGTCTAATTGGTAGTTACCACCATCGAAACCACCATCATGATCGTTAGCACCTTTAGAAAGATTTCCACCTCCAAAAAGGTTTACTTCTAATTTGTTCGTGTTTTTCTTAACATTAATGTTGATTACACCAGCAATAGCATCAGATCCATATTGAGCAGAAGCTCCGTCTCTTAATACTTCAATTTTTTCGATGGCAAAAGCAGGAATAGCATTTAAATCTGTTCCTACAGATCCTCTACCTGGAGATCCGTTAATATTTACTAAAGAAGAAGTGTGTCTTCTTTTTCCATTTATTAAAACCAATACTTGATCCGGTCCTAAACCTCTTAATTGTGCCGGGTCAATGTGATCCGTTCCATCAGCAACTGTTTGAGTGTTTGATGTAAACGATGGGGCAACCATGTTCAAAATTTGGTTTAAGTTTACTTGAGCTCCTTGTGAAGCAATTTCTTTCATAGAAATCACATCAATAGGTACTGCAGATTCTGTTACCGTTCTGGTAGGATTACGGGAACCTATCACAACAACATCTTGAAGTGTTTCTCCACTTCCCGTTAAAGTAACGTTTAATGTTGTGCCTGTTACAGTTACCGATTTAGTTTCAAGTCCCACATAAGAAAATTGCAAAACGTCTCCAATTTCAGCACTGATGGTATAATTTCCATCGATATCTGTTGTTGTACCTTTTGTAGTTCCTTTTACAAGAATCGTTACACCAGGTAAAGATTCCCCTTTTTCATCAACTACGCGGCCTTTAATAATTTCAGCCGTTGCGTTTTGATTTAAAGTCGAGAAAAATTCTCCATTAATTCCTGTTTTGGCAATTCCTTCTTTTTGTAAAATAATTTGATTGCTTACTTCAGTGTAATTAATTTTTAGTGGTTTTAAAATGCGTGTCAGTACGCTTGATAATGCTTCATTATTAGCATATACACTCACTTTTTGATTCAATTGTGACATTCTCGAATTATACGAAAATTTCACATGTGCCAATTTTTCAAGTTTCGTCAACGCAGTATCTAAGTTCAAATCGGTCACGGTAATAGTTACCTTAGTGTCCAGCTTTTTTTGACCTCTGATATTGTTCGCTATTGTTACACTTGAAAAGACAAGGGCTAAAACAAATTGAAATAAGGTTATTTTCATAATTCGAATTAGTAGTCGTTGTTTAAAGACGGTTTTTTTCATAGTTTTGGTCTGTTTTTATTAATATTCGTTAGTTAGGGTATTGGTAGAATACAGCAATTACTCTTTACAGAGAGTTAATTGATTTTATTCACGGCGTCGAGAATGTTACAGCATTTCCGGCGCTTTTTTTATTGTATGCTTTAATTCATAGGCAAGATAATGTTAGTTACATCCATCTGATATAATAATAATTTGGTTTCCATTCATTTCATAACTCGTATTGTTTCCAAGGCTTTTGCAAATAATTTTTAATTTTTCCGGTAAAGGCTGATCCGTTAAAGATGTTGTGAGATAGCAATCTTTTAATTTTGTTTGAGGAAAATCAATTTTCACTAAATACGCCTGTTCAATAGTTTTAAAAATTTGAGCCACAGGAATATCTGTGAATTCAAATCCCAATTGCTCTATATTGCTGGTCGAACGACTCAATGATTCATCCTGAGTTATGTCGGTAATCTTATTAAAACTTAAGTTTTTTCGAACGAATCGCAAAGCTTGATTTGGTAATAAAACAATCAGTTGGTCTTTTGGATTTGAGATTAATTCATTAGATCTTACTTTTACTTTTCCAGTTCGAACTACCACTTCCACATTTGGCTGATTAGCGTATGCTTTTATTTTAAAACTGGTTCCTACTACTTTTGTAACAATTTCATTTGCAAAGACAAAAAACGGTTTTTTAGGATCTTTACTGATTTCGAAAAAGCCTTCACCGGAGAGGTACACTTTTCTTTCATTGTCCACAAATATTTTTGGATAACTTAATTTACTGTTGGGTTGTAATAAAACAGAACTACCATCGGATAGGGTTATAATTTGTGGTTTGTCTGAATTATTAGTTTGCTCAACCAAACCTTCTTCATTTTCATTGATCAATTCACTATAACTTAACGCGGAGTTTTCAGAACTGCTGCTTTGATTGTACAACCAGCCGGATAAAAGACTTAAAACCAAAACAGCGGCAACTCCGTTAAACCATTTTTTTCTCAAAAGTTTAAGAACTGGTTTTTCGGTATCTTTTTTATTTTCTTCTGCTCTTTCAATTTTTTCCCAAGTAGCTTCCAAAGCATATTGAACGTCATCCGCAGCTAAATCATCATTAGGAACTTTCATTGCTAACAACCATAATCGGGCTTCTTCAACCAATTTAGCACGACTGGAATTCTCTAAAGTCCATTCTTCCCATTCTTGTTGGTCGTCTTTGAAACACACCCATAATCGGAATGATTCATCAGCTAAAAAGTGTTCTATCTCGGTATAATTATTACGGTGTTGCATCAAAAAAAGGGGTTACAATTATATAGAGGACCATTTTTTTAATTGATACTCACTAAAAGGTAAATTTTTTTGAATTTATTTTTTGTAGCTTAAAGTACAAATGAAAATAGCACTAAAATAAGGAAGATATTTCCTTTCCATTCTTTGCGTAAGCTCAACAAAGCACGGTGTAAAAGATTGTTTGCTGATTGATAATTAATGTCAAGTGTATCGGCAATTTGGTCTACGGTAAGTTCTTGGGAATAACGAAGATATAAGGCTTCTTTTTGTCGAGAAGGTAAATCATTTATCAGATGATTGAGATGCGAAACTTTAGAAGCTGTGGTTTCATCTGAGATAAGGTTGTGTTCAATGGAAAAATCAAATAAAAATTCAACAGTATCTATAGAAGTGCTGAGGCGAAAAATACGATCCCGTTCTTGTGATCTTGTAATTCGCTTGCGAACACATGCCAGTAAATAGGCTTTTACAACCACTTTATCACTCAGTTTGTCTCTGTAAATCCAAATATCTGTAAAAACATCTTGAACACAGTCTTGTACTTTTTCGGGAAAAGGAAGAAATGAATTTCCATAACGCACTAAATGTGCATAATGTCTTTTAAAAAGTATTGAAAAAGCATTTTCATTCCCTTCTTTCAGGCTGTTCCAAAGTGTGGAGTCCTCAAGTATTTCGGTATGTAGGAGTTGCTTTTTCACAATTTGTTTTGAATTAGTTCATTGGTTTTATGCGAAATTTTGATACATGTATTTTGATATTAAATGCCAAAAAATAATGTAAAAAGAATAATAAATGGGGTGTTATTATCTTATTTAATCGCTTTTTTGGTTTAAGAATTACGATTTTCTGTTAGCTTTTTAATGAATCGTAAAAGAATTTTTTTTTTAATTATTTAAAGATTTCTTTACCAAATTTACGCAAAATTATGTTAAAATTCATTTTTGCTCTTTAAAATAGGAAGAAATACAACTATTTATGAATAGTTGTATTTTTTTTTCGGTAAAATAAATTTATAGAAGTTTAATTATTGATTTAATAATGGAAGTTTTTTAAGGGCTTCATTCTAAATGCATAATAGGAAAAAGTATTGGTATAGATTGATTTTCCCGACTATCAAGAAGGATTGGTGGGATTGAATACTTAAACGTAAAAGGAGTTTTTATTCGAACTTCCAGGCTTTTTGTTGGGCTTCACTCAGGAAAGTCCAAGCTACTATTCGGCTTGTTTTTTGGCCTTGAGCCATATCAATCGTTTTAATTTCGACAGCACTTACCTTGTTCAATGTTTTGTAAAGACTGGAAAGATTCTCTTTTTTGGACACTAAAGTCGTGAACCATAAACACTGCATAGGATATTTAGCACTTTCGTAAATCATTTGGGTAACGAAACCTAATTCACCGCCTTCACACCACAATTCAGCATTATGACCACCAAAATTTAAAACAGGTTTAGTTTCGCTCCTTTCGGCTGCGCCTCGGGTTGTGGTTCTGGTATTTTCTAAATTATTTATTTTGCGAACTGTGCTTTTTGTGGCTTCATCTTGTGAGGCATGAAAAGGAGGATTGCAAATAGTGAATGTAAATTTGTCTTCGGGAGTGATTATGTTTTTAAAAATAAAACGCGATTCCGTTTGTTGCTGTAAACTGATGGCATCAATCAGTTTTGGATTATCTTCAATGATGGCGCTGCAATTTTCAATTGCTTGTAAATCGATATCAGTTCCTACAAAACTCCATCCGTACGCTGAATTACCAATTATAGGATAAATGCAATTGGCACCAACACCAATGTCTAAACCTTGAACAGTTTCCCCTTCAGGAATGATTCCGTTGTTGCTTGAAGCTAATAAATCCGCTATATAATGAATGTAATCTGCTCTTCCGGGAATAGGCGGACAAAGATAATTTTTAGGAATATCCCAGTTTTGAATGTCATAATGCGATAACAATAATGCTTTGTTAAGGGACTTTACGGCATCAGGATTACTAAAATCAATAGTCTCGATTTTATGTTCATTGACAGAAACAAAAGCTTCCAATTCAGGAGATTTCTCTATTAATTGCTCAAAATTATATCCAAATCTATCCAGATTTCTGGGATGTAAATTAGTCTTTTCGGTAATCGTTTTCGGTTTCATTTTCTATATTTCGATGCAAAGATAAGCATAACTATTTTGTAAAAGCACAAAGACGACTTTGACCCATTAAACAGATGGAAAATAAATCATAAAATTAGAATATTGCCGTTTTTTCGAACCATAAAAACGATTACTTTTATAAAAAAATACAAATAGCATGACTTTTATGCCGGCTTCATTTCATTTCAAAAAGAGATACATAGTTTACAGTTTACTGTTTTTGTATATCGTAATGTGTCAGTCTTGTATGACGATGCGATTTTCGAATAAGGAAACAATTACTTTTTTTGCTCCATCAAAAACAGAATTTCAGGATAAAACAATAGGTTTTGACGGCTATAAAATTCATTATGTTGAAACGGGTAATGCGCAAAACCCGACATTGTTTTTTATTCATGGCTCGCCTGGAAGTTGGAATGCTTTCAAAGAATATCTTAAAGATACTTTATTGCTCAAAAAATACCGAATGATTGCTATTGACAGACCAGGTTTTGGATACAGTGATTTTGGCGATGCTCAAAATTTAAGTGTACAATCTCAAAGAATATCGGAGTTTATAAAAAAAATCGATAATAAAAAGCCGCTAATTTTGGTGGGACATTCCATTGGCGGACCAGTTGTGGCTCAGTTAGCCGTGGATAATCCGTCTTGGTACAAACGATTGGTGATACTGGCAGGATCATTAGACCCGAAAGCTGAAAACCCGGAGAAATGGAGAACGGTTATCAAGGCAAAGCCTTTGCGGTATTTGATTCCCGGAGCATTACGACCTTCTAATGATGAGTTGTGGTGGCTGAAACAGGATTTGGTAGCTTTAGAACCAGAGCTGAAAAAGATAACTTGCGATGTTACCATTATTCATGGAACAAAGGATGCTTTGGTACCGTACAGTAATGTTGCTTTTATGAAAAAAATGTTTGTCAATGCAGAATCAATGGATACAATAACGATCGAAAAAGCGAATCATTTCATCCCTTGGAGTCATTATGAAATTGTGAGAAATGCATTGTTGACTATTCAATAAATGCTAATCCAGACATTCCATCATCAATAAATCGCCTTTGTCATGTTCTATTGTCACAATGCCGTCTTTGATGACATGATTGCTGCTTCCAGTTCTGTAACCAATGGTCAGACTATCATCTTTCAATGGATAAAATAAATTATCCGAATGAATTCCAGTCACATGACCGATGGGAATTAATGAAATAGGAGTGTTTGCCGTGTACCATTTTTCGAATTTTTTAGGCAATAAAAACACTTTTGAATGATCGTCCAAAATGACAATTTTTAATAGATTTCTGTATCGTGTGATGTTGGTAAGATTGGTAATGGTATGATCGGCTCTTCGTCCGGTTGCCCAAACGACGTTTACTGCAGGAATTTTTCTTTCGATTAAATAGTCAAATGCTTTTTCTAAATCGGTTTTATTTTGGTCCGGCGTATGAATAATTTCAATTGGATATTGAGATGTTTTATAAATTTCAGGATCAAATCCTCTGTCGAAATCTCCTAAAAGCACATCGACTTTGATGTCTAATTCCATTACTCGAACCATAGCCGAATCTAATACAACCACAAGCGGTGACCATTCCAGTAGCTGACCCAATAGTTCCGGATTACAGGATGCACCGTTGGCAATGATTAAAGCAGGTTCTTGGTCGTCGCGAACGATATGGTGTGAAGACATAGTTAATTATGAGTTGAAAATTACATGCAAATATACTTATTCAATAGTGTAATTTCTAATATCGACTTCACTAAGGGAGAAATAGCCCAAAGGATAATTTGCCTCATCGGTGGTATTGATGATATTTCCTCTTACGGTCGCAGGCGGAGATTGAAATGGTCCACCGCCATTATTTCCTGCAATACTCACCAAAACACTCATGTAATTGTAGTATGCTTTAGAAATCCCAAAATGGCTTACTTCAATTTTATCGTCTTTTTTAAGATCGTCATTTTGCGAGATGCTGAAGAATTCGTTTCCGTTAAAAAACTCGTCTTGGTCTACATAATAATTTGATTTCACTTGGTTCGAATACACATATTTGTAGAGGTAATAATTGGTTTCATTTGCTGGATCTTTATAAAATGTTTTAATTTCTATGTTTTTTCCAGTAAAGCCACCTTCGTTATTTTGCACAATTTTAGTTATTGGTGTAACGGGTTTCAATGTTTCAGTAGCAGTGTAGGTATTGCCGTTGCTGATAACAGTCAGCGTATAGGTTTCGTTGAGTACCGGAATAAAAGTAGCGCAAGTATATTCACCGGTATTCGCAATTTCTGAAAAATTGAAAACTATATTAGAGCTGTTTTTTATAGAAATCGTTGCTCCGGAAACTTTTGGAATTTCAGTGCTGTAAAATCCGGTTGTAGTGGTTAGCTTTATTTTTTGTTGACTTCCCGAAGTTCCTTTTTTCCAATTGATTGCAGCTTCGATAACCAGTTTTGGAGGCGCATTGTCTAAATCTACTTCGACAACATCTTCGCAACTTGCTGAAAAAACAGCGATGATGAATATCAGATATACTATTATTTTTTTCATGATTTTATTTTTTATTTTGTGCTCTTATTGGATACTACCATTAAAATTTGAAATTATAACTCACTGCAGGAACTACACCAAAAATCGAAGTTTTTATAGCTTCATTGGTTCCGGTATCTGAGTTTTGTCTAAAATTGATAGAGGCGGCATTTTTTCGATTGTACAAATTGTAAATGCTAAAAACCCATTCCCCTTTCCATTGACGGTCTTTGTTGCTTTTTGGAGTCAATGTTGCGGCAATATCCAAGTGATGGTATGCCGGAAGACGATTTTCATTTCTCAGTCCATAACTCGGTACATTGATTCCTAAGTATTCATATTGTCCAATTGGATACGTTACCGGTTGCCCGGTTTGCGATGCAAAATTAGCTCCAAAAGACCATTTTTCATTCAAATTATAGGAAGTGGTTATCGCAATATTATGCAATTTGTCATATACTGAATTGTACCATTGGCCGTTGTTGATTCCGGTTTCTATGGGTGTTCTTCCCGGAGTTTGTTGCTCTGATTTTGATAATGTATACGATATCCAGCCGTTAAATTTCCCTTCGTTTTTTCGGAACATAATTTCTAAACCATAGGATCTTAATTGACCGTTCAGAATTATTTGTTCAATGGCTTTATTGGCAATCAAATCAGCGCCGTCAATATAATCCAATCGATTTTGAACTTCTTTATAATACGTTTCTACTTCAAGAGAATACATGTTGTTTTCGAAGTTTTTAAAATAACCCAAAGCCACTTGATCGGCAATTTGTGGTTTGATAAAACTATCGCTTGGCGTCCAGACATCAAGCGGAGTAGGCGATGAGGTGTTCGAAATCAATTGTAAATACTGAACCATTCTGTTGTAGCTTGCTTTTACAGATTGGTCATCGTTGATTTGATACGCCAGTGAAAAACGCGGTTCCAGATAATTATAACTTTCAATCACTTTGTTTCTGTCGTAAAACTTGGTGCCAATTGGAGTTGCTTTTTCATAAATCTGTAATGCCGAATTGAACGTTACAGGATTGTCATTTTCATAAATATTCACGGTAGATTGTCCTAAACGGTAAAACATACTATAACGAAGTCCGTAGGAAAGTGCCATTTTATTTGAGATTTCGTGATCAGCATTGATGTATATAGCAGGTTCGAAAGCATATTTTTTATCCAATTGGTCAAAATTTATTCCAGAGTCAGCATCAGAAGGCTTTATAGTTCCTGGGTTGAACTCGTAATAAATTCCGTTTACACCGTAATTCAATTTAAATTTATCCGAAATATAATTCTTGAAATCGTATTTGATATTGTAGTTTTTAATGCCGGAATCCCATTTGAAACCTACAAAATCCAAATCCAAACCGTAATAATAATCACTGTAAATGAGCGATAAATTCGAAAATAATTTTTCAGAAAACAAGTGATTCCAACGAAGGTTTAAAGTCGCATTTCCATAAATGTTGGTGAAGCTTTTGTTCAGGCTGAACACATCGCGTCCAAAATAACCCGATAAATACAGGCTGTTGTTTGAATCCAATTTATAACTCAATTTGGTATTCAAATCATAAAAATAAGCCGAGTTGTTTTTTTGTTCTTCGGACAGTTTCAGGAATAAATGTGCATAGGAACTTCTGCCGCCAATAAGGAAGGAACCTTTGTCTTTTACCAATGGTCCTTCGGCCAAAATGCGGCTGGAAATCAATCCGATTCCTCCATTCACATGAAATCCTTTGCTGTTACCGTCTTTTTGATAAATATCCAAAACAGAAGAAGCTCTTCCTCCAAAACGAGCTGGAATTCCACCTTTGTACAACTTTAAATCTTTGATGGCATCCGGATTAAAAACAGAGAAAAAACCAAAAACGTGTGATGAGTTAAATATGGTTGCTTCGTCCAGTAAAATCAAATTCTGGTCGGCTCCGCCACCACGAACATTAAAGCCAGAGGCGCCTTCGCCAGCATTAGTAACACCGGGAAGTAATAAAATAGATTTTAAAACATCGACTTCTCCCAGAACAACGGGCATTTTTTTTATAGCTGAAATAGAGAGTTTGTTGACGCTCATTTCAGGCTTCTTGATGTCTATTTTGGTTTTATTATCCGTAATGATAACTTCTTTCAACGCCGTTTCATTGCTGTATAAATTGAAATTATTTTTTATATTTTGGTTCAGATTTATTGATTCTTCAATGGTTTGATATCCCAAATAACTGATTTGGACACTGTATATTCCTTGTGGTACAGTGATGGAATAAAACCCATATTCATTAGTGGTTACGCCGGTTTTTAATGCTGGAATTACAATATTGACTCCTATTAAAGTTTCATTGCTATTGGCATCAATAATAGTTCCGCTAAGTGTGAATTTTTCTTGAGCGAAACCTGAGAATGAGGATAATAATACAACTAAAAAGGTAATAATTTTCTTTGGAGTCATTGTTTAAATTTTATCGAAATGAAGAATTGCAAATTACATTAAATAGAATTTCAATTAGTGTATAAAAGATGTTAAGGTATTGCTAATATAAAAAAAAGACAACTGTTTCCAGTTGTCTTTTCAATAGTATTGCTAAAATTATAAAGCAGTTAATTAAGCGATTTTTGCCAATATAGTATTGAAAGTTTCGCTTGGACGCATTGCTTTACTTGTTAATTCAGGATTTGGTTGGTAATGGCCACCAATATCTTGTGGTTTTCCTTGTGCTGCAATTAACTCCGTATTGATTTTGGCTTCGTTTGCTGCAAATTCTGCTGCAATAGGAGTAAAGATAGCTTTCAAAGCAGGTTCTTTGTCTTGTGCAGCCAGGGCTTCTGCCCAATACATAGCCAAATAAAAATGAGAACCGCGGTTGTCAATTCCGCCTAGTTTACGTGCTGGTGATTTATCAGTTGCTAAGAATTTCTCCGTAGCGACATCAAGAGTTTCCGCTAAAACAATTGCTTTAGAATTGTTTAAAGTTTGTCCTAAATGCTCTAATGAAGCACCTAAAGCCAGGAACTCACCAAGAGAATCCCAACGCAAATATCCTTCTGCTATAAATTGTTCTACGTGTTTTGGAGCAGATCCACCTGCACCAGTTTCAAATAAACCACCACCATTCATTAATGGAACAATAGATAGCATTTTTGCTGATGTTCCTACTTCTAAAATTGGGAATAAATCCGTCAAATAATCACGTAATACGTTTCCTGTTACAGAAATAGTATCTAATCCTTTGATGATTCTTTCTAATGTGAAGTTTGTTGCATCTATAGGATTCAGGATTTGAATATCTAAACCTGTAGTATCGTGATCTTTTAAATATTTTGTAACTTTTACGATTAGTTCTCTATCGTGCGCTCTGTTATTGTCCAACCAGAAAATAGCAGGAGTGTGAGATAAACGTGCTCTGTTTACAGCTAATTTAACCCAGTCTTGAATCGGGGCATCTTTTGCCTGACACATTCTGAAAATATCTTTAGCTTCAACGGCTTGTTCCATCAAAACGGTTCCATTGGTATCTACCACACGTACCACTCCGTCAGCAGTCAATTGGAATGTTTTGTCATGTGAGCCGTACTCTTCTGCTTTTTGTGCCATCAAACCTACGTTTGGTACACTTCCCATTGTAGTTGGGTCAAAAGCGCCATGTTTTTTACAGAAATCAATAGTCGCTGTATAAACACCGGCATAACATCTGTCAGGTATAATAGCTAGAGTATCTTGTTGTTTACCGTCTTTATTGAACATCTGTCCTGAAGTACGGATCATGGCTGGCATAGAAGCATCCACAATCACATCCGAAGGAACATGAAGATTGGTAATTCCTTTTTCAGAATTTACCATGGCTAATGCTGGTCCGTTTTCTATCGCTTGATTTAATGCCGCTTCAACTTCAGCCTGAATCGGTTTTCCTGCAATTTTTGCATATACATCACCTAAACCGTTTCTAGTGTCAATGTTCAATTCATCAAATAAGGCAGCGTATTTTTCGAAAACAGCTGCGAAATATACCTCTACGATAGCTCCAAAAATAATTGGATCAGAAACTTTCATCATTGTAGCTTTCAGGTGAACTGAAAGTAAAACGTTTAATTTTTTTGCCTCTACAATTGTTTTGGCAACAAAAGTTTTTAAAGCGTTCAAGTTCATTACAGAACTGTCGATTATTTCACCCACTTTTAGTGGAGTACTCGCTTTCAAGACAGTAGTTGAACCATCTTTAGCAACGAATTCGATTTTTACATCAGTAGCATCAGCAAGAGTGATTGATTTTTCACTTCCGTAAAAATCACCACTTTCCATAGAAGCCACTTGTGTTTTTGAGTCAGCAGACCAAGCACCCATAGAGTGTGGGTTTGCTTTAGCGTAATTTTTTACTGCTTTTGGCGCTCTACGGTCAGAGTTTCCTTCGCGTAAAACAGGATTCACTGCTGAACCTAATATTTTAGAATATTTAGCTTTGATGGTTGTCTCTGCTTCGTTTTGCGGTTCTTCAGGGAAGTTTGGTAAATTATAACCATGAGATTGTAATTCAGCGATAGCCGATTTTAATTGTGGAACAGATGCCGAAACATTTGGTAATTTTATAATGTTAGCTTCTGGGGCTGTCGCTAATTGCCCAAGTTCTAATAAAGCATCTCCTGTTTTTTGATCTTCTGTCAAAAACTCGGGGAAGTTTGCTAAAATTCTTCCGGCTAAAGAAATGTCTCTAGTTTCAATTTCAATGTCAGAAGTTGATGTAAATGCTTGTACAATAGGTAAAAATGAATAAGTTGCCAATAAAGGCGCTTCATCAGTAAGGGTGTAAAAAATTTTTGATTTCTGTGTCATTTTTTTATTTTTATAATCGAATCACGGTTAAATGTAACTTATATAAGGTATTTCACTTAAAATAAGGCGAACAAATATATGAAAATCAGATGTAATAGAAGGTGGATTTTATGTAGAAAAATACGAATTTTAAGATTACTAACTTGTTATTCTTATATTGTTAGTTTTATGGGTTCATTAATCCTAAATTAGGAATTTATAAGGAAAATAGTAGACAAAAAAAAGTCCCAACACTGTTGGGACTTTTATAATAAAGAGACAGTATACTATCTTCTTTTATCTTTAATTTTAGCTTTTTTACCAGTAAGTTCTCTGAAGTAGAAAATTCTAGCTCTACGTACAGCACCTTTCTTATTGATTTCAATTTTTTGTAATGCAGGAAGATTTACTGGGAAGATACGCTCAACTCCAACAGCTCCTGACATTTTACGAATAGTAAAAGTTTCTGTGTTAGCAGAACCTCTTCTTTGGATTACAACTCCTTTGAAAAACTGAGTTCTAGTTTTTTCACCCTCTCTAATTTCGTAGTAAACGGTAATAGTGTCTCCAGCTGCAAAAACGGGGAAATCTTTTCTTGTTACGAATTCGTCTTGAACGAATTTCATTAAATCTGCCATGATAATTTTTTTAATTATGGTTTGTATTAAATCAACATTCACGGATCTCGCCAGAGGTTGAACTAATGTGGGCGCAAAAGTATATAATTATTTTGAATTATAAATTATAAATTGTGAATTATTTGATTGCTTATTCTGAGTCATTTAGAATTTAAAATTCAACATTTAAAATAATTTTACTCCTCCAGCAAATCGGGTCTTCTATTCTTCGTGTGTTTGTATGCCATATCTTCGCGCCATTTGTCAATTTTGGCAAAATTCCCGCTGGTCAAAACCTCCGGAACTTTCCATCCATTGTAATCAGCCGGGCGTGTATATATAGGTCCTGATAATAATCCATCTTGAAAACTATCTGTTAATGCCGAGGTTTCATCGCTCAAAACTCCAGGAATCAATCGGATTAATGCATCAGATAATACCAAAGCTCCTAATTCACCTCCGCTCAATACATAATCACCAATTGATATTTCTTTGGTAATAAAATGATCGCGCACGCGTTGATCTACACCTTTATAATGTCCGCAAAGGATAATAATGTTTTCGTACATAGACATCGTGTTCGCCATTTTCTGATTCAAGGTTTCCCCGTCTGGCGACATATAAATGATCTCGTCGTAGGTTCTTTCACTTTTCAAATGTGTAATACAGGCGTCAATTGGTTGAACCGTCATTACCATTCCAGCACCACCGCCATAAGGATAATCATCTACACTTTTCTGTCTGTTGGTGGTATAATCCCGTAAATTATGAAAATGAACTTCTACCAATCCTTTATCGATGGCACGTTTCATAATCGAAGCCTCAAACGGACTTCGCAATAATTCTGGGAGAACGGTAACAATATCGATGCGCATAATTTTGAATCTTAGTTTGAAAGTTGCAAAGGTACAAAGATGCTGAGGTTTTCAAATAACCAAATAACCAATTCAACGATTAAACTTTTCTTTAGGAGCTATTTCCAGCTATTCGTTGCAATCTTTCTAGTGCTGAACTTGTTTCAGGATCCTGAAACAAGTTCAGCACTAGAAAGGATTTTCACTGCTATCTGGGCTAGAATTTTGTGGAATTAAGCGATTTTTAAGTCCCGAATTAGCGAAGAGGGAAAGAGTATAATTTGCTAAAAAAAATCTGGGTAATTTTCAAACTTTCAAATAACCAAATCAATGAATCCCCCAATTCCCTTTTTAAAATTAATTTCGTAAATTTGCGCTTCAATAAAAATTAAAAAACATGGAAAACGGAATATATGCTAAATTCAACACCACTAAAGGTGCTATTTTAGTAAAACTAACACACGATTTGACTCCAGGTACAGTGGGGAATTTCGTAGGATTGGCTGAAGGAAACTTAGAAAATAAAGTGAAACCACAAGGGGTTAAATTTTATGACGGATTAAAATTTCACAGAGTAATTCCTGATTTTATGATTCAAGGTGGTTGTCCACAAGGAACAGGAACTGGAGATCCAGGGTATAAATTTGATGATGAATTTCATCCAAGTTTGAAACATGATCGTCCAGGAGTTTTGGCAATGGCTAATTCAGGACCTGGAACAAACGGTTCGCAATTCTACATTACGCATATTCCTACAGATTGGTTGGATAACAAACATACCGTTTTTGGTCATGTTGTAGAGGGTCAGGATATTGTTAATGCTGTTGAGCAAGGGGATGTTTTAGAGTCTTTAGAAATTATCAGAGAAGGTGAAGAAGCTAAAAATTGGAATGCAATTGAAGCTTTTATCACATTCAAAGGATCTCGCAATAAGCGTGATGCGGCTTTAAAAGCAGAGGTTGAGGCAGCCATGGAAAAATTAGCGGCTGGTTTTGAAAAAACAGAAAGCGGTTTACGCTACCAATTCATCCAAAGAGGTGAAGGTAAAAAAGCGGAAAGCGGAAAAACGGTTGCTGTTCATTATGAAGGTTCATTAGAGAATGGGAAAGTTTTTGATTCTTCGTATCCAAGAAAAAAACCAATCGAATTTAAATTAGGTCAAGGTCAGGTTATTGAAGGCTGGGACGAAGGAATTGCGTTGTTGCGTGTAGGTGACAAAGCACGTTTCGTTATACCATCGGATTTAGGGTATGGATCTCGTGGTGCTGGAGGAGCAATTCCACCAAATGCTACTTTGATTTTTGACGTAGAATTAATGGATGTTAAATAGTTTAAAAGATTCATATAAAATTAAAAAATCCCAAAACGAAAGTTTGGGATTTTTTTTGCAATAAATAATTGAGGTTTATCAATTCTATTAAATTTAGGAGTTTAAAAATTCAATCAAATCCTTGTTTAATTTGTCTTTTTCGATATAAAATAAACCGTGTGGCGCTCCTTCATAAATAATAAATTTATTGTCGGGTATTAATTTTGTCGCTATTTCTGAAGTGATTTCAATAGGAACTGTTTTGTCTTCGTCCCCATGAATAATTAATGTAGGAACATTTACAGATGTCATTTCATGACGAAAATCGGTTGCCGAAAATGATTTGGCACATTCTAAAGTAGCGCGTGGTGAAGCAAAAGAACACAGCATTCTGTAATAGTCTAATAAAGGTGTACTAATAGGTTTGCTGATAAAGCTCACTCCAAAAAATGTTTTTCCAAAATTATCCAGAAAACTAATTCGGTCTTCCTTGATTTGTGCTGCCATACCATCATACTTTTCTTGTGGAATACCGTTTGGATTCGAATCCGTTTGCAATTGAAATGGTGTAATTGAAGCAATAAGAACCGCTTTAGAAACCCCTTTTCCACCATGACGACTGAAATAGCGCACAACTTCTCCGCCACCCATTGAAAATCCAACAAGTGTGGCTTCCTTTAAATCCAATTGGTCAATAATAGCCTTTAAGTCGTCGGCTAAAGTATCATAATCATAGCCATCCCAAGGTTGTGACGATTTACCAAAACCACGACGGTCATAAGCAATAACTCTAAAATTATTTTGAACTAAAGTATCAATTTGGTATTCCCACATTTCATTTGATAGTGGCCATCCGTGAATAAGAATTACTGGTTTTCCTTCGCCATAATCTTTAACATATAATTTTACATTTGGTGCTGTTTCAATGTACATGTCTAATCCAGTATTATTTTTCTTTCTCGATTCGCTGCTGTTTCTTTGACTAATTTCCATAATAGTTACTATTTACAAGATGAATTTAATATTCGTCTTTTGTAAAATTAGATGGATTTGAGAAAAAGAGTATTATAGAATTTGTGTAAATAGTTGTAATTTTTTTGTTTTCGAAGATAAAAAGAAAGAATTTCCGCTTATAGATAAAAAAAACACCTTCATAAATGAGGTGTTTAAAAGAGTTGGTAATTAGTTGTTTGCAGTATTCGTTACGGCAATTATTTTTAAATTTTTAATGCCGGCAGGCAATTGCCATTCCACTTCGTCATTTTCTTTAAAGCCTATTATAGCGACGCATAAAGGAGCTAAAATTGAAACTTTGCCTTCTTTAATGTTGGATTGTGAAGGCATGACAATTTGAATTTTCATTTGCTGTTTTGTCTTGGTGTCTTCGACTGTTGCATGAGAATTCATTCGAATAATAGATTCGTCGAGAATACCTTCTTTGTTGACAATTGCTCGGTCTAATTCTTGTATAAGCAAAGCGATTTCTCTAATATTCGTACTGTCTTTTGCGTTTTTCACCAATTCCCGAAGAATGTTATAATCGGTAATTGTTAAAACTGGAGTTGGTTTCATATGGATTTAGTTTAAGTTTATTTTTTCGGTTTTAGCTTTGTTTTCAAAATCGTTAAAGAATAGTGATGTAAAACTTTCATTCGTTTTATGGTCAATTCTGCGGTAAAAAACATCTGGAGTAATCGCTTTTGGAGAATCAAATCCACAAGCTCCAATGAATTCTGCAAAAGCTTTTAACGTGTTGTTGTGAAAATGAGCAACGCGCACACTTTTTTCAGTAATATCCAATCCTTTGTATAAAGCTTTATCTTGGGTTGCAATACCTACAGGACATTTACCACTGTCGCATTGCAACGCTTGAATACAACCCAGCGCAAACATCATTCCTCGTGCGCTGTAACATGCATCGGCACCAAGTGATATTGCTTTGGCGATATCAAAACCAGTAATGATTTTTCCTGAAGCCATAATTTTAATTTGATCCCTGAGTTCATATTGCTGTAAGGTTTTGGTAACAAATATCAAAGCATCAGAAAGTGCCATTCCCATATAATCAATAAATTCTAAAGGCGCTGCTCCAGTTCCTCCTTCTGCTCCGTCGATGGTAATAAAATCAGGTACAATTCCTGTTTTTTTCATGGCTTTAATGATGTTAATAAATTCATCTTGACGCCCAATACAAATTTTGAATCCCACTGGCTTTCCATTTGATAAGTGTCTTAATTTCTTTAGAAAAAGCAATAATTCCGTACTGTTTGAAAAAGCAGTGTGTCCCGCAGGAGAATGTACTGCAATGTGAGGCTGGATATTTCTAATTTTAGCAATTTCAGGCGTGTTTTTTTCGCCTGGTAATAATCCTCCATGTCCTGGTTTTGCTCCTTGAGAGAGTTTTAACTCAATCATTTTAACTTGTGGGAAGTTGGCTTTTTCTGTAAATAATTCTTCCGAAAAGGTACCATCGTCTTTTCTGCATCCAAAATATCCAGTCCCAATTTGCCAAATTAAATCACCGCCTTCTAAATGAAAATCGCTGATTCCTCCTTCGCCCGTATTATGCGCAAATCCGCCTTTTTGAGCTCCTTTATTCAAAGAAGAAATAGCAGTTTTGCTCAATGCGCCATAACTCATAGCGCTAATATTATAAATACTGGCGCTATACGGTTGCAAACACTGGCTGTTCCCAACGGTAGTTCTGAAAAATTGTTTGTCGGCTCTTTTTGGATAAATGGAATGTGCTGCCCATTCGTACCCAATTCTGTTGGGATCATCCTGCATTCCGAAAGAAATAGTTTGCTTTACATTTTTGGCTCTTTGATAAACGATAGTTCGTTGTCTGCGATTAAATGGTTTTCCGTCTAATTCGCCTTCAAAGAAATATTGACGCATTTCCGGACGAAAAGATTCTAGGAAATACCTGAATCGACCCACAATTGGGTAGTTTTTTTTAACCGTGTGTTTGGATTGAAAAGTATCCGAAATCAGTAAATAGACTAATAAAAGAGGAATAACCAAAAATAAATAATCAAGATAATCGAAATAAATTAATACGCTGCTGATTACTAAAAACGAAAGGGTAGACGCCCAAATAATTTGGTGCGCTGCTAATTTTTTTAAAAACATGTTTTTAAATTAGATTTAATTTTAAAAAGAGAACTTTTAAAATTTCAGGTTAAATAAATGATGTAAAGTAAAACCTTCGTCTCGAAGTAGTTTGATTTTATATAGACGAAGGTCTAATCAACAAAGGCTTTTGAATGCGAAAATTTTGCACTAAACACAAAAATCTCTTTAAAAAGAGTGGCTGAGATTAGTCTTGTATTTGGAAATATTTTCATAAAAAAATTAAATTTCGCAATACAAAAGTACATTCATTTCTTTTAGTTCTAATACGTTTAACTTGTATTTAACATGTTAAATTGGCTTGACAGAGCTTTTAATTATGAAATATCTGTTTCTAATAAGTAGGTTTTTATTTTGTAAAATGTAACTTTATACTTCGAAATTAAAACTGAATTTAAATGGAATTAACCTGGACTGAATTTGAAAGAGTAGAAATGCGTGTAGGAACTATTTTGGAAGTAAATGATTTTCCTGAAGCTCGAAAACCAGCGTATCAATTGACGATTGATTTTGGTTCTGAAATTGGAATCCGAAAAACATCCGCACAAATAACGAAACGTTACGCGAAAGAAGATTTACTCAACCGACAGATTGTTGCCGTAGTCAATTTTCCTAAAAAACAAATCGGAAAATTCATGAGCGAGTGCTTGGTATTGGGCGCAGTAGGAGATGAAGGTGATGTGATTTTACTGGCTCCCGATTTTAAAATAGAAAACGGATTGCGAATTGGATAAATAATTAGGGATTCCTTTTATTTATTAATTGTTGCAAAATTAACAGCCCTTCTTCCCAATACTCTAAATTGGACTCCGAATTAATGTGCCCTTTTTGACCGACATTGAAAAAATCACTTCCCCATTTTTTCGCAAGATATTCGGCTCTTTCAATTGATATATACGGGTCATTTTCACTGCTTATAACTATTGAAGGGAAGTTGAGTTTCAATTTTGGAATAGGGGCAAAGTTCCAAGTTACTTCAGGCGTATGCTTAGGCGAGTCAACATCGGCAGGAGCGACGAGTAAAGCGCCTACGATATTCTGATTACTATTGGCGGAAGCCCAATGCATAACCATTGAAACCGATAAACTATGCGCTACTAAAACAGTTGGAGTGTCTAATTTTTGGATTGTTTCATTGAGATTAGTAAGCCAGTTTTTAAGTTGAGGTTCCTCCCAATTGTCTTGAATAAGCTTAATTGAATTTTCAAATTTTCGCAGCCAATAACTTTGCCAATGTTTCTCTCCCGAATCTCCAAGTCCTGTTAATATTAATAATTTTGGTTCCATATTTTACAGTCTATTTTTCTATTGGGAGATTTTCCAGTTGTCCCCATTCTGTCCAAGAACCATCGTAGACGGATTTAGGATTTTTACCTATCAATTCATATGCAATTAAATCAATACAAGCTGTAACTCCGGAACCGCAAGTGAATATTAGAGGTTTGTCATCAGTTTTTAAGATTGTAAGTAATTCTTCTTTTGGTAAAAATTTTCCATTTTGCAAGAGTTGTGTATACGGAATATTTATAGAACCGGGAATATGACCGCTTCGTAATCCTGGTCTAGGCTCATCGCCAATTCCTTTGAATCGGTTTTCTGCACGGGCGTCAATCAGAACGGCATTTTTGGTTTGTATATTCTCTAAAATTTGTTCTTTACTTTTTACGAATTCCGGGATAAATTTTGCTTCAAAATTACCAACGGCATAGATTGGATTTTCTGGTATTTTTTCAACAGGATAGTCATTATTAATCCATTCAGGTAATCCGCCATCTAAAACAGCAACATTTTGATGTCCCATTATTTTAAACAGCCACCAAGCTCTTGGACTCGAATAAATACCCAATTTGTCGTAGACTACAATTACACTGCTCTTGTTAATTCCTAGTTTTCTAGCTTCGATTTCGAATTGTTTGGGACTCGGAAGTGTGTTAGGTAGAGGATTAACAGTATCGCTGAAGGTGTGCTTTATATCAAAATATCGAGCACCTTTAATTTGGATATTTTCTAAGCCAGCTTTTAAATTGGATTGATTCTCTTTTAAACTGGCATCGAGGATTATTAAGCTTGGATCTTTAAGATTAGCTTGAAGCCATGCGGCACTTACTATTGGTTCTGTCATTGTTTTAGTGTTTCTTTTCCTTAATAATTCTGCGAACTTCATTAAGTAATAAAGGGAAAGCAGGTGCTGTCATGTTGTGACCAAATCCGTCTAATTCATATAGTTTCGTGTTTTTGTGTCCCGCAATTTTCATCATGCGCATTAAATATGCGTTTTCTTCATAACGGCCTAGCATTTCTAATTCACGGTCTCCGGTTATCAGTAATAAAGGCGGAGCATCTGCACGAACATGAAAAAGTGGAGCTAATTCATCTATTACCGGCTGTGTGTCTGCAATTCCGCGTTCTTTTCGAACTAAAAAATGAGTAATTGCCTGTCCGCTAAGAGGAATAAGACCAGCTATTTTATTGGCATCGATTCCTTGAGTGTTCAGCCATTTTTTATCTAAACCTATCATGCTTGCCAGATATCCACCTGCAGAATGACCCGATACAAATAGCAAAGATTCATCTCCACCAAATGCAGGGATGTTTTTAAAAACCCAAGCTACAGCAGCTGCAGCATCCTCAATATATTTTGGGGCACTAACTTTTGGACCTAAACGATAATTGACTGAAATAACTGCAATCCCTTGGTTTTTTAGCTCTTCAGGAAGTTCTTTATTTCCGCCGGTTAATCCACCACCATGAAACCAAATCACGGTTGCAAATCCGGCACTGTTTTTTGGATAATAGACATCAAGCACGCATCGTTCTTTTATATATGCATCTGATTTATATATGGCTTCTGTGTAATAAGGAAGATTGGTTTGTGTTGCATATTCTAATTTTTGAGCTGAAATACTAACACCAAAAAAGAATAGCAATACGAAAAGGGAAACGTTTTTCATTTGAAATTATTTATTTTTTAAATGTACAAAAAAAGTCCAAAAATCAAATGACTTTTGGACTTTTTGCTTTTGTAAGTAGGGAACTAAAAATTAAATATCATCAAATTCAATATCAGTAAAAGTTGATGTTTGTGGTATAATTTCATCATCTGATTTCTCAGATGCATATTCTTTTTTGAAATCTTTTTGGTGTCTTTCTGAAATTACTTCTTCGCCTTTGTGGTTCAAAACATAAGAAGTCATTTCGCCAAGAATCTCTGCGAAAGCAGCAAAATCTTCTTTGTATAAATAGATTTTATGTTTTTTGAAATGGAATGATCCATCTTCTTCAGTAAATTTTTTGCTTTCGGTAATGGTAATGTAATAATCATCTGCTTTTGTCGCTCTCACATCAAAGAAATAGGTTCTTCTCCCAGCTCTTAAAACTTTAGAAAATATCTCTTCTTTTTCTAACATGTCATGTTCTCTCATAATCCTTTCTATCAATTTATGGTTGTTAAGTAGTATCCAAAAATCTAAAAAATATATGTATTATCCAACAATTATAGCATTTCTTTTTCTGAAAGTTGTTTCATATACAAAGCGGCGTAATAGCCTTCTTGATTTATCAATTGATTATGAGAGCCTTGTTGTATAATTTCACCCTTTTCTATGATGATAATTCTATCTGCATTTTTAGCAGAAGACACACGATGACTTACAATTATAGTTGTTTTGTCTTTACAAATTTCATATAAGTTGTTCAATATAGTTTCTTCGGTTTCGGTATCTACTGCAGATAAACAATCGTCAAAAAGTAAAATAGGAGGATTCTTAATAATTGCTCGGGCAATAGAAACTCTTTGTTTTTGACCTCCTGAAAGTGTAATTCCTCTTTCGCCAAGAACCGTTTCGTATTGTTTATTAAAGCCCATGATGTTATCATGAACAACGGCACTTTTTGCGGCTGATTCCACTTCTTGTGCAGTTGCATTCTCTTTACCAAACATAATATTATTCTTGATGCTGTCTGAAAACAAGAAAGCATCTTGTGGAACTATTCCGATGCTGTTTCGCAAATCAAAAAGATTGACGGTACTTATTTCGCTTCCGTCAATGGTTATTTTTCCATTGGTTACGTCATACATTCTGGAAATTAAGGACAAAATGGTAGATTTTCCAGACCCTGTTTTTCCTAAAATGGCTAAAGTTTCTCCTTTTTTTACGGTGAAAGAGATGTTTTGCAACGCTTTGATATTAGTGTCTTCGTATGTATAGCTTACATTTTCGAAAGAAATGGAACCTTCAATCACTGATTTATTCAGATTTTTATTTTTTATTTCGGGTTCAATTTTAAGGAATTCATTGAGTCGTTTCTGAGAAGCTTCGGCCTCTTGAACCATAGACGAAACCCAACCTAAAGATGCTACGGGCCAAGTAAGCATATTCACGTACAAAATAAATTCGGCAATAGTTCCAATGCTTTTTATAGAACCGTTGATGTACATTAAACCACCAAAATAAATTACGACTAAATTACTGATTCCTATCAGCGCCAACATTAAAGGTCCAAATAAGGATTGCACTTTGGCTAAATTCAAGCTTTTACTTTTGCTTTCATTGGCTAAATCAATCATATTGTTTTGATGTTGGTTTTCCAATGAATAGGCTTTTATCACTCGGATTCCTGAAAATATTTCTTGTGAAAAACTGGAAACTTTAGATAAATATTGTTGGAAAATAGTACTTCTTACATTGATTTCGGAGCTCAGTTTGAAAATGGCGTACGATAAAATTGGTAAAGGAAGTAATGTGTATAAAGTCAATATTGGCGATACATTATACATATAGACAATTACTATTGCAAAACGAATGACGGTATTTATGGTGTACATCACCGCCGGACCCACATACATTCTTACTTTTGAAACGTCTTCGCTGATTCGGTTCATTAAATCCCCAGTACGATTTTGCTTGTAGAAGTTCTGAGAAAGATTCTCATACTGACGGAATACTTCGTTTTTTAAATCAAATTCTATGTGGCGCGACATGACAATTAAAGTTTGTCTCATCAAGAAAGTAAGGAACCCAGCGATAATTGTAGTGGCAATAATCAATAGGATATTCGAAATTAATTCTTCGTGAATAAGTGATTTAGCCACGGTTTTATCTTTGGCGAAAGCCTCAATGACCTTGAATGATTTGCTAATCAACTTGGGTGTGAAAAGCATGAATATTTGTGCAATAATGGTAAAAATAATTCCTAGTAAGAAACTGTATTTGTATTTGACGAAATATTTATTTAAATAACGTAATTCTTTCATTTTTTATGATATTCTATGTTGAAATGATTTTATTTTTTAAAATAATTTTACTTTTGGATAATTTTAGCGATAAATTATTTAGTGAGTTAAATTATTGATTTGACAATTTTCAAACAAAAAATAAATACATATTTGTTTTTTGTTTAAATTTGGACTGTCTTTTTGACGAATTCGTAATTTATCACTATAAAAACTTACACTATGAATGCAGCTTTCGCAACTGGAAAGGAACTTCAAAAAATGGATCCCGTTTTTGGTCAATTATCATTTGATGATCACGAACAAATTGTATTTTGCAACGACAAAGATACAGGTTTAAAAGCAATTATTGGTATTCATAATTCGGTTATGGGGCCTGCTTTGGGTGGTACCCGAATGTATAATTATGCAAACGAATGGGAAGCATTAAACGATGTATTGCGCCTTTCTCGCGGTATGACTTATAAAGCAGCTATTACAGGATTGAATATTGGTGGAGGAAAAGCAGTTATTATTGGAGATGCTAAAACGCAAAAAACGCCTGAGTTGATGCGCAAGTTTGGTGAATTTGTACATTCTTTAAGCGGAAGATATATTACTGCTGAAGATGTAGGAATGGAAACCGCAGATATGGATATCGTTAGGGATGTAACACCTTATGTTACCGGAATTTCTGAATCAAGAGGAGGTTCTGGAAATCCATCACCTGTTACGGCTTACGGAGTATATTTAGGAATGAAAGCGGCTGCAAAACAACAATTTGGTTCTGATGTTTTGAGTGGCAAGAAAGTATTGGTTCAAGGAATTGGTCACGTAGGTGAAACTTTAGTTGATTATTTGACAAAAGAAGGAGCAATAGTAACAATTTCGGATATCAATGAAGATAGATTGTATGAAGTGGGAGCGAAGTACCATGCAGAAATTTTCAGAGGAGAAGATTTATATAGTGCAGATGTTGATATTTATGCGCCTTGCGCCATGGGAGCAACGTTAAATGACAATACAGTTTATAAAATTAAAGCAAAAGTAATTGCTGGTGCTGCCAATAATCAATTGGCTGATGAGAATGTTCACGGTGCAATTCTACAGGAAAGAGGGATTCTTTATGCTCCGGATTTCTTGATTAATGCAGGTGGAATCATCAATGTGTATGCTGAATTAGCGCATTATGATAAAGCGGAAATTATGCGTAAAACAGAAAACATTTATAACACAACATTAGAAATATTTGATTTTGCTATTGCGAACAAGATGACAACGCATCATGCTGCTTTGACTATTGCTCAAAATCGCATCAATCAAAGAAAAATAGAAAACAGTAAAAAGTAAAAAAAAAGTGCTCAGTTATCAGTATTCAGTGAACAATTTATTTCCGTTCACTGAATGTTGCTGATTGAAAACTTTAAAATAAGCGATTATATATTTTATTTTAAAAAATGAAATACTTATTTTTGCAGACTAATTAATAAAAGTTCTTACAAGGTGGTAAATAGAAGACACATTCGCGTTAAAGTAATGCAATCCATTTATGCGATGCATCAAAGCGGCTCAGATAATCTGGAAAAAGAAGAAAAATTCCTTTTTTACAGCATCGACAATATTCAAGATTTATACCTTATAATGCTTTCTTCCCTGATTGAAATTTGTAAAACAGAAACTATCTTTTTACATAAATCAAGTTTGAAACATCTTGCAACTCCTGAAGAACGTAAACCCAACGAAAAGTTCATCAAAAACAAAATTTTTCAAATTCTTGCCGAAAACAATTCACTAAGTATTGCGCTGGAAAACCGTAAAATTAATAATTGGTCTTTAAACGACGATTATATTTTATTGCTTCTGAATGATGTAAAAGCAAGTAAATTGTATGCGGATTACATGAGTAACTCAGTAAGTACATTTGAAGAAGACAGACAGTTTATCGTTGATTTATTCATGGATGTAATTGTTCCAAACGAGAAATTATATGAATATTTAGAGGATGATAAGTTAACTTGGGTTGACGATATTCCATTAGTAAATACGCATATTATCAAGCAATTGAAAGCGATTAAATCTGGCGAAGATGATAATTTCAGAGTTCCAAAATTGTATAAAGACAATGAAGACAAGGATTTTGTTAAAGATTTGTTCAGAAAAACAGTTTTAAACGAAACGGAATTAGCCAAAGAATACCTTGATAAAACACCAAACTGGGATACTGAAAGAATTGCCGAAATTGATACGATTATCCTGAAAATGGCAATCTGTGAATTTTTGAAATTCCCATCCATTCCCGTAAAAGTAACTCTTAACGAATATTTAGAAGTTGCCAAAGAATATTCTACGCCAAAAAGTAGTATTTTTATCAACGGAATTTTAGACAATTTAGTAAAAGAACTGGAAGCCAGCAAAAGAATCATTAAAGCTGGTCGTGGTTTAATGTAATTAATCAATAAAAAAAGAATTTAAATTATGGAACAATTAACTCAATTTGCACCGTTTTTATTAATGTTTGTGGTGATCTATTTCTTCATGATCAGACCACAACAGAAAAGAGCGAAAAATGAAAAAGAATTTGAAAGCAGCTTGAAAGTAGGTGATAAAATCATCACAAAAAGTGGTCTTCACGGAAAAGTTTCTGAGTTAGCGGATACAACTGTTGTTGTTGAAACGATGTCAGGAAAATTGAAAATGGAGCGTTCTGCTATTTCTATGGAAATGAGTGCAGTATTGAACAAAAAATAATTCTCATTTTAATGAATTAAAAAAGTCCCAACCGATTATTCGGATTGGGACTTTTTTTTGATAAAAAATAACAGTCTTATTTTTTATTCTTTTTATTCTTCTTCGCTTTTTTTGATTTTGCTTTGGCTTTTTTAGCTTTTATCTTGGCTTTAACTTTTGCTTTCTTAGCTTTATCCTTTTTGGCTTTTTTTGCCTTTTTGGCTTTTGCTTTCGCTTTTTGTTTCGCTTTCTCTTTTGCGTCGGCTTTCTTAGCCTTTTTCTTGTCTTTATCTTTCATCTTTACTTTGGTTTTAATCTTATTTTTACTTTTTTTCTGATTTGAAACGTCACTATCATCATTGTCTTCTAGACCAATAGTCGAAATTTCTATAGTTTCTGTTATGATTTCTTCAATTACAGGAGCTATAATTTCAACGGGTTCTGTTACAGGTTTAATAACTTTTGTTCTAGGAGCTCTAATTGGCTTATCAATTTCAGGTTTTGCTGGAGATACTGGATCTGTCTCCGCTTCTTTCTTTTGTATCATAATTTATAGAATTAGCTTTTATTCAATTTAACGAATAGTTGTTCAGTGTTACTAAATTATTAAGTGCTTGTAAGTAAATATAGTGATTTAATGCACTGGTCAATGTTAAGTTTTTCAGAATGATTTTGATAATTTATTCTGATTTACAGAAAATTGCAACCATGGGAAGAAGTATTTTCTTTTTTTAAAGAAAGAGATTGCATAGTTGATTTAGGGAATAACACTATGTTTTTCTAATGTAGTTTTGAATAAAAAAGCCCCAACTCTGAGCTTCAGAATTGGGACTTAATTTTATCGGTATTTATCATTTAAACCAATGCTTTCTTTTATCATTGGTTTAATTTTTTCGATCCGGGAACGCTTGGTTTCCTCTCGCTTTGCAGTTTCAATATATTCTAAGAATTCATATTGTTTGTAAGGAGAGAATTTTAGAAAAGCTTCTGCTAAATTGGCATCAGCATTTAATTCCTTTTGAAGAAGTTCAGAAACAATAGGTTCTTTTTTCTGTGGTTTGCTATTCTTTCCTTGTTTTTCATTGGCAATTGCTTCATTAATATACTCTAAAACTGCCGCTTCGTTGACTTCCTCTTTCGATGAAAAACGCCATTGTCGCAACGATTTGGTAACGCCTTCTTGCGCATTGACTAACGCCTTTTTTTTATCTTGCAATAAAACGCCATTGAAAAACCAAATTGTAAAGTAATTTTTGAATCCTCCAATTCCGAGTACGTTTTTACTATTCAAGACATAAACAATACCGCCCCATTTTGTTGTTTCCACGAGTTCCGTTTTGACAATAATTGATTTTAGAAGTTCTAATTCTTCTGACCAACTGTTGTTTTTCTCCCAAGAATGAGTCGTTTTTGAGGATTCCAATAGCTTATTTTTTAGATGAATCTTCTGTAGCTGTCAATTCCGCTATTTTTACAATTACTTCAACTGCTTTTTGCATACTTTCTACAGGAACATATTCATATTTCCCATGAAAATTGTGTCCGCCAGCAAAAATATTTGGGCAAGGCAATCCTTTATATGATAATTGAGAACCGTCAGTTCCACCACGAATAGGTTTTATAAGCGGTTTAATTCCTATTTCTTTCATCGCTTTTTCGGCAATATCCACAATATGTTTCACTGGCAGAACCTTTTCTTTCATATTGTAATATTGATCCTTTATCTCAGTGATAACGATATCTTCACCAAATTTTTTAGCAAATTTCTTATTGATTTTTCGAGCAATTTTTTCGATTAGTTCTTTACGTTTTTCGAACTTTTTCTTGTTATGATCGCGAATGATTAATTCCAAAACGGTTTCTTCAATACTTCCATTCAGATGATGTACGTGAAAAAAACCTTCATATCCTTTAGTTTCCTCAGGAGTTTCTCCAGCGGGCAGTTCGTTAATAAAAGCATTGGCAATCAACATAGAATTGATCATTTTTCCTTTGGCATAGCCAGGATGCACGCTTTTACCTTTGAAAGTGATTTTGGCGCCAGCTGCATTGAAATTTTCATATTCTAATTCGCCTATTTGGCTACCATCCATTGTATACGCCCAATCCGCTCCAAATTTCTCTACATCAAAATGATGTGCGCCACGGCCAATTTCTTCATCAGGTGTAAAACCAATTCTGATTTTTCCATGTTTGATTTCAGGATTGTTAACAAGGAATTCCATTGCAGTAACAATCTCGGTAATTCCGGCTTTGTCATCGGCGCCTAACAGTGTAGTTCCGTCAGTAGTTATTAAAGTTTGCCCTTTGTAAAGCAATAAATCTTTGAAATAACTTGGTGATAACACAATATTTTTATCTGCATTTAATACAATGTCTTTACCATCATAGTTCGATACAATTTGAGGCTTTACATTGGCTCCGGTAAAATCAGGGGAAGTGTCAAAGTGAGAAATAAATCCAATTACAGGAACTTCATGAGTTACATTACTTGGTAGAGTAGCCATGATATATGCTTTCTCATCAATTGTCACGTCCTGCAATCCAATTGTTTTAAGTTCTTCAACCAGTTTATTGGCTAAATTCCATTGTTTTGCTGTACTTGGCGTACTTTCTGATTTGTGGTCAGATTCAGTATCAATAGTTACGTAACTGATGAAACGGTCAATTATATGTTGCATTTTAATTTGTTTTGATGCAAATATAAACATTTTTTCAGGAGCATTTTGAAGTTAAGCAGCAACTAAATCTTGCAAATTAAAAATAATAATTGCATTGTTTGAACCTCAATAAACAATACTTTTTTTGGGGTAAAATAAACCTTTTTATATAAAAAAACCACCCGAAGGTGGTTAAATTTAATCTCTCATTTTATGCAACTTTTCTTCTGCTTTATCTAGATCTCCTTCCAGCTTATTTACTTTTATTTGTAGCTTACTGATTTTGATATTTTCTTTTTCAATTTCAGTAGAACTAAGCTTTCCTTTTGATTTTTTCTGTTCAAATTTTTCTTTGAGTTTGATTAAATTTCTTTCTTCATTTGAAATTTTTGTTTTTATCTTACTAATTGATTTTTCACTCGAAAGAATTTTGTCTTGTCGTTTGTCAAAAGCTTTTTGTTTTTTTTGAAAAGCTTTTTGCTCTTTTTCAATTTTATTAGCTTCTCTTAGTGCTTTTTTTTCTGATTTTATTTTATCCTTAAGAGCTTTAGCTTCTTTTTTTAATGCTTCTTTCTCTACTTTGGTCGCTAATTTCGCAGCAACTACTGGAGCCACTTTTAGGGTGTCTTTAATTGTTGTTACCGTAGTTATAGTCATTTTTGTGGCTAACTTTATGGTGTCAGATTTAATGTCTTGGGCAAAGAAAAGTTGAAAACTAGAAAGCAATACTACAGTGAAAAATAGTTTTATATTCATGGCTATGTGTTTTAAGTTGATAAAAATTTATATTTTACCCTAATTTATTTTATTACAAGATAAGAAAAACCATTTAAAAAATCATTTCTTATTTTTTGTTGAAGAATTTAAAACGGCAACTTTTGATTTTAAATCATTGATAATTAAAGAATTGAATTTTGTTGTTCAGGAGGTTTTGTGCTTTATTTAACTACTGTTTATTTATATTATTTCTTCTTTGGCTATAGCCAAATCAAATGTTGCTATATATTTTTTTTTCGAAATATTTAATTATCGATTAGATAGTTCTATTTTTGCATCAACAACACTACAACCATGTATAAAGTACTCATTCGTCCATTTCTATTTTTGTTTGATCCAGAAAAAGTTCATTATTTTACTTTTTCATTGATTCGATTTTTGTCTAAAATACCAGGTTTTACTAGTCTTTTTAGATTGCTTTACGAAGTAAAAGATTCAAGATTAGAGACTGAAGTTTTTGGTTTAAAATTTAAAAATCCTGTAGGTTTAGCTGCCGGGTTTGATAAGGACGCTAAGTTGTATAAAGAATTGTCTAATTTTGGTTTTGGTTTTATCGAAATAGGAACGCTAACTCCAAAAGGTCAGGAAGGAAATCCTAAAAAACGATTGTTTCGTCTGAAAGAAGACAGCGCAATTATCAATAGAATGGGTTTCAATAACGGTGGAGTTCAGGAAGCGGTGGAACGTTTGAAACAAAATAAAGGCGTTTTAATAGGCGGTAACATTGGTAAAAATAAATTGACGCCAAACGAAGAAGCGACTTCGGATTATGAAATTTGTTTTGATGCATTGTATGATTATGTTGATTATTTTGTAGTGAATGTAAGTTCCCCAAACACGCCAAATCTTCGAGCATTGCAAGATAAAGAGCCATTGACTCAATTGTTGCAAACGCTGCAAAATAAGAATTTGGCAAGGCCAAAGCAAAAGCCAATTCTCCTGAAAATTGCTCCAGATTTGACAGATGAACAGTTACTTGATATTATTGATATTATCAAGGAAACTAAAATTGCGGGGGTTATTGCTACTAATACCACGATTTCTCGCGAAGGATTACAATCTGAAAATAAAACAGAAATGGGTGGATTATCTGGAAAACCATTGACAAAACGTTCTACTGAAGTAATCCGTTTTTTATCTGAAAAAAGCAATAAAGCCTTCCCTATTATTGGAGTAGGAGGAATTCATTCTGCGGAAGATGCACTAGAAAAATTAGATGCAGGAGCAAGTTTAATTCAGTTGTATACTGGTTTTATTTATGAAGGTCCAGCTTTGGTCAAAGCCATAAACAAAAAGATTTTAGAAAGATTGTAATATCCCATATTTTACTAAAAGTCCTGTCAATAGAGCAATGCCAAAACTTAATAATGTTCCAATAAGAACATATTCAGTAAGTTTTCGGTCTTTGGCTTCTTTTAAATCTCCAAATCGGAAAATAGATTTTGCAGCCAATAAAAAACCAATAGCTTCAAAATTAGTAGTTATGACAAAGTAAAAAACAAATAAGCGTTCTAATATTCCGATGTAATTTCCAGCATTCGATAAGGAATCGTTACTTGTTTTGTTTTCAGGAGTCCAAATTGAAATGATATTCTTTATAAGTATCGATGTAGGTTTTGTCAGTAAAAGGATTCCGGTTGCAAAAATCCAAAATTGGTTGTCAAATGCTGCAAAATCAATGCGTTCGTTATTGTAAAGTAGTGTAATTCCCATGATTACAATAAGATGCAACAGTTGGTCAATTACAAACCAATTGCGTTTTGTTTTATTTTTTTGAAAATGTAATTTCAAAAAATCAATTCCTCCATGCGTTACCGCCAGCACAACTGCAAACCAAACAAAATCGGTTCCGCCAACTAAAATCCAAGCGAGAATAAAATGAAGAAGTGTATGAATATACAGACAAATGCTTTTGTGTTTTCTGTTTTCTTTGTCTAAAACCCAAGATGTAGGCTGTAACAAAAAATCACCAAGTAAATGTGCCAATAATAGTTTTACAAAAATAATCATACACTGAGGGTTTTAATTTTTTTTCTGAAATGATTATCTAGTTCCAGCACCAAATCAAACTGTGCTCGTTTTCGTCTGCGACTTACTGCGGCTTGATTTATACCAATTTTTACACCTATTTCTTCTTGAGAAAGCGATTTGTGTTCTATGGATACTAAAACAAATTCTGCTGATTGCGCCAGCCAATTATCCATAAAGGTCAATCCTAAACGAAGCATTAAATTCATTTCGGTATCTAAATCATTATTGCCGGAATTGATGGCTAAGGTCGTTTTTTGTTTTTTTAAAGTTTCAAAAAGCTCTCCCGAACGAACAAATGCTGTTCCGTTGCTTTCAGAAATTGTTGCTGCTGAATAGGTTTTATCGCCAAAACCTATACTCATTCTTGCGTCGAGCTTTAGTGTTTTTAGATAGGCCTTAATTTGCAAAGCTGTCAATAGCGCTTCTTGAGGATTTATAATTTCGATCTGAAATTCGTCTCCACGATAAATTTCCCATTCACTCGGATTTTTACCTTTGGTATTCAACAGTTCTTTCAAACCGTCAATCCATATTGTAGAAGGTAGTTTTCTCGAGTTAATAATGTCTCCTGTGATTATACTTATCATAATTCAAATATAATTAAAAAATCAAGTTCAATTTTAAAAGTTTAGAATCTAAATATTACCAAATTACGTAATAATATTTATTATTACCAAATTATGTAATATTTTAATTTATTACCAAATTATGTAATAGAATCAATTTTAGAAAATTTAAAAATCATAATTTAAAAATCATAATTGTTTTTCTATCTTTGGCTCTCTATGGAGCCAATAAAAATTATAGAATGTCCACGTGATGCCATGCAAGGCATAAAGCCTTTTATTCCTACGGCAAGAAAAGTGACTTATATTCAGTCTTTATTGCGTGTAGGTTTTGATACTATAGATTTTGGAAGCTTTGTTTCGCCTAAAGCGATTCCACAAATGCAAGATACCGCTGAAGTTTTGGCACAACTTGATTTATCACAAACCAAAAGTAAATTATTGGCAATTATTGCAAATACGCAAGGAGCAACTCTAGCTTCAAATCATTCTGAAATACAGTATTTAGGATTTCCATTTTCGATTTCTGAGAATTTCCAAATGCGGAACACCCACAAGACGATTGCTGAATCATTAATTACGTTACAAGAAATCCTAGAAATTGCAGATAGCACGAATAAAGAAGTTGTAGCCTATCTTTCTATGGGATTTGGTAATCCTTACGGAGATCCTTGGAGTGTTGAAATAGTAGGAGAGTGGACTGAAAAATTAGCTTTAATGGGAGTCAAAATCTTATCACTTTCGGACACGGTAGGAAGTTCGACACCAGATGTGATTTCGTATTTGTTTTCGAATTTAATTCCAAAATACCCAAAAATAGAATTTGGCGCTCATCTTCATACGACACCTGATAAATGGTTTGAGAAAATTGACGCAGCTTATAAAGCGGGTTGTCGTCGTTTTGATGGTGCTATTCAAGGTTTTGGCGGATGTCCAATGGCAACAGATGATTTGACGGGTAACATGCCTACAGAGAAACTATTATCCTATTTTACTTCTCAAAAAGAAAAAACGGATATGAGTCCTATGAGTTTTGAAAGTGCTTACAATGAGGCTTCTAAGTTGTTTGGTGAGTTTCATTAAATAGAAAGAATAGTAATTGAACTTTAAATATTGAAAAAATAATAAGTTTATGATTGACACGTTAGTTATACAGTTCCCTAATTTACTTTTAATAGACTAATATGATGAAACTACGGGCCATCCATAGAATCTTAAGTATACTAATTCTGATATTATTTTCATTTTCATGCGCAAGTGATTTAGATTATAATCAAGTTAATGATATAAAATTAGAACCTATATTTATATCAAATTTAGCTTATTTTGATGTTCAGGCAAATCAGTTTGTAACTGAAGGAGTTGAACAAAACGTAATTTTTGATGCGCCAACTGTTGATGTGTTCAGTGAAAAATTTTTCACGGAAAAGTTGAATAGAGTCGACCTTTTTTTTGAAATTAACAATACTATAAATAGAAGCTACAGAATGGATCTAGTATTTCTGGATAGAAATAATCAGCCTGTTCATTCCACAAATCTTATTGTGCCTGCTTACTCCGGTGTAGAAAATATAGTTACTAAAACTGAAATATTTCAAAATGCTACCTTGGACTTATTAAAAAGGACAACTAAAATTACCTTCACACTCACCATGCTTGCTGGACCACCATTAAGCGAAAGTAGTGTAGGGAGTATAAAATTACGTTCAGGAGTAACCGCTTATTTTGTAGTAGAATGAGAAAAAAAATTTTGATTTTTGTTCTATTTCTAACAGTAGGTAGCTTTTCACAAAACAAACAAATTTTATATAATTTCACTTCGGTGCCTCAGTCTTTGTTGACAAATCCGGGTTCTGATGTGAAGTACAATTGGTATTTTGGGATTCCTTTATTGTCTGGTATTTCTACAAATGTTGGTTCGAGTGGATTCTCAGCGTATGATTTATTTGCAGATAACGGAGTCGATTTTAATGTGAAACTGAGAAATGTAGTGTTTTCCACAACACGAAAAGATAGAATAGCCCTAAACGAACAAATAGAATTATTTAATGGAGGTTTTAAAATAGCTGGAGAACAAGGGGATTCCTATGTTTCTTTTGGTGTGTACCAAGAATTTGATTTTATGAGCTATGTTCCTAAAGATATTGCAATTTTGGCTTTGGACGGAAATAGAGATTATTTGGGTAAAGTTTTCAATTTAGGAGATTTGAATGTAAAAGCAGAAATGCTTTCTGTTTTTCATCTTGGATTTCATAAAAAGATAAATGAAAAATTTATTCTAGGAGCGCGAGGAAAGATCTATTCCAGTATTTATAATGTCAATTCCACTAATAATTCAGGATATATTTATACTATTCCTTCCACACAAGGGGTTTATGAGCAAATGATTTATTCGAATTTGCAATTCAACACATCGGGGATTGCTAAATATGATGACGAAGATTATGATCCAAATGTGGTAAAAGATATTACCAAAAGAGCTTTTTTAGGAGGTAATTTAGGTTTGGGATTTGATGCCGGTCTGACTTATTATCCAAAGAAAAATATTCAATTAACAGCAAGTGTTATTGATTTTGGTTTTATAAAACATACTAATGAGGTAGAAAGTTTGACTTTTAAAGGAACTTATAAATACGAAGGAGTTATTCCCAAATTCAGTTCTGGAAATTCAGCAGAAGATGGATATCAAGAATTTAAGGATGCTGTTCCTTTGGATACTTTGTATGCTGATTATACAACTTGGCGGCCTACAAAATTCAATACTTCCATTCAATTTTCATTCGAAGAAGAAAGGGCAGAAGATTGCAATTGTCTTAATTACGATCCAGAAACCATTTATAAAAGTGCTGTAGGAGCTCAATTATTTGTGATGTCTACCCCAAGAACGCCTTTAGTTGCTTTTACGACCTACTACAGAAGAAAAATTTTCAATTCCTTGCAAATGAAAGCAACCTATACCATAGATTCCTATTCCTATAAAAATATAGGATTGGGATTGTCCAGTATGTTTGGACCGGTGAATTTCTATGTTCTTGCCGATAATCTTTTGGAATATAGGGATGTCACTAAAGCCAATAGTCTGTCTTTTCAGCTAGGTCTTAATGTTATTTTTAAGGATAGTAAAAAATAATATTGGTTTTTATTTGATTTTTTGTCGTTTAAATCGTTTGTAAATTTCTATCCAAAGAACTGAGACAAATCCCACTAAAATACTCAAGCAAATTTGAAATCCAGAAACCCTTTCGAACTCGAAAAAATGAGCAAATAAAGGAACAAACAACAATAAAACAGTGATTAGAATGGTTGCGCCGATAATCATTAAGACTAAATTATTTTTATATTTTAATGTTGTAAATATAGAATAGTAAAAAGAACGGTTGGTGAGTGTCAAGAAAATATTGGAAGCAATCAAAGTGAGGAATACAACAGTTCTTGTGGCACTCTCGGAGCAATTGTCAGCCACACAATATTGGTAGACAAATAAAAGTCCCAACGTAATTACAAGTCCTTGAATAATACTTATCGTTATTTCTTTCAGTTTAAAAAAGGTAGTGGTAAATGGTCTTGGTTCGAGTAGCATCAAATTGTGTTCCATGGGTTCGTTTTCATAAATTATAGAACACGTAGGTCCCATAATTATCTCCAGAAAAATGACATGAACCGGAGAAAAAATATTTGGATAAATCCATCCTAAAGCCAAAGGAATAAGGACAATCATGATGATTGGGATATGTATAGAAATAATGTATTGTATGGCTTTTTTTAGATTATTATATATTTTACGGCCCATCGCAATGGCATCAATCATTTTTGAAAAATCATCCTCAATAAGGATAAGATTTGCGGCTTGTTTGGCAATTTCAGTTCCTTTTTTGCCCATTGCAATTCCTATGTGCGCTGATTTTAAAGCGGGTCCGTCATTTACACCATCGCCAGTCATGGCTACAATTTGATAGTTGTCTTTCAACGCTTTTATGATTTTGAGTTTGGCTTCAGGAAACATTCTTGTGAAAATGGCAGTTTCCATTACTTTTTCTTTCAAAGTGGTATCGTCCATTGCCATTAATTCATCTCCATTTAGTGTTTTTTCTGCGTTTCGAAAACCAATTTGTTTGGCTATGGTGGCTGTTGTCGCTGCATTGTCCCCAGTAACTATCTTTACTTGAATACCTGCCTTATAAAATGTTTCAAAAACTGCTTTTATATTCTCTTTTGGCGGGTCATAAAAAGCGACCAGCCCTTTGAAATCAAAAGAAAATTCCTGTTGCGTTTTGGGATAATCTGTTCCTGAAAATTTAGCAACGCCAACACCCAGCACTCGAAATCCCTCCGTTGCCATAGTTGTCATTGCTGCAAGAATTTGTTGTGTTTCTTTTTCGGATAGATTAGAGCATGCAATTAATGCTTCGGGAGCACCTTTGGCAGCAATAATTCTGGTTCCATTTTGGTTTTCAAAAACATGGGTCATCATTGGAGGCTTTCCACACAATGGATATTCATGTATTAATTTGAAATTGGCTCGTTCATCTGGGATTTCTAATTTTGAATAGGCTTCATGTAATGCAATTTCCATTGCGTCAAACGGAATAGGTTCACTGGCCCACATGGAAAGCGTTAATAATTCGAGTTCATCATTATTTAACTGCTTCTTTGGATTAGATATTTCATTCGATGAAAAAGTATACCATTGCGCCAAACTCATTTTGTTTTCGGTAATTGTTCCCGTTTTATCGGTGCAAATTACGGTGGCACTGCCCAGAGTTTCTACAGTTTTTGTTTGCTTGACAATTATTCCCATATTCATCAAGCGCCAGGCTCCAAGCGCCATAAAAGTGGTAAAGGCCACTGGAATTTCTTCAGGAATGATACTCATTGCTAAGGTTAAGGCTTTTAGTAAACTGTCCAGAACATCTTTGGAATTATAATAATTTATGATCCAAACAATACCAAAAATTCCCAATCCTACAAAAGACATCTTTTTTACAAAGTTCCCAATTTGTATCTGCAAAGGCGTTTTTTCTTCGATAATTGTTTCCAGACTTTTGCCTATTTTTCCTAATTGGGTTTGGTTCCCAATGGCTATTACTTCACAAATGGCTAAACCGCTTGTGACAATTGTTCCAAGATATACCTGGTTGTTTTCGGACGTTTCATTTTTAAAGACAGCCAGCGATTCACCGGTAAGAATGGATTCATTTATTGAAAAATCATTAGACTTGATAATGATACCATCTGCCGGGATAAAGGTTCCTTCTTCCGTTTGGATGAAATCGCCTAAGACAATTTCCTCGTTCGGGATTTCTATAATTTCGCTATTGCGAATGACTTTACTTTTGGGTTGGGATAATTTTTTTAAAGCTTCGATTGCGTTTCGGCTTTTTGATTCTTGATAAAGCGATATCGTAGAAACTAATATAATAGCGACCGCCATAAAAATTCCGTTGCCAAAATCGCCAGTAATAAAATAAATGCTGGTAGCCGTCAAAAGCAACAAAAACATAGGTTCTTTAACCATTTCGATTAGAGAAGTAAAGAAATTATTGTTGTCCTGATGTGTTATGGAATTTACTCCATATTTTGTTCTTGATTGCAAGACTTCATCATTTGAAAGTCCTTTTATTTGTTGTTGCGGTTCTGTCATGGCAAAAAATAAATGAATCAAATTTCACAGATTATAAAAACGGAAGAAGTTGGATTAGAGAAAACTCTATAATGCAATTTAATCATTTATTATAAAATTTACTCGTTTTTTTGCATAAGATTGTCTATATTTGCACGCAATTAAACTCCAACTACAATTGCAATGATCGCACACAACTCTAAGATTATCGGTGAAGGATTAACTTACGATGATGTTCTATTAGTTCCTAACTACTCAAATGTGCTTCCTCGCGAAGTGAGTATTCAATCAAAATTTTCAAGAAATATTACACTTAATGTTCCTATTGTATCTGCTGCTATGGATACAGTTACCGAAAGTGCAATGGCAATTGCTATGGCGCAAGAAGGTGGAATTGGTGTTTTGCATAAAAATATGACAATCGAGCAACAAGCTGCGAAAGTTAGAAAAGTAAAACGTGCGGAGTCTGGAATGATTATCGATCCAGTTACTTTGCCATTGACTTCTACTGTTGCAGATGCTAAAAATGCGATGAAAGAATTCGGTATTGGAGGTATTCCAATTGTAGATGAAAATCAAATATTAAAAGGAATCGTTACCAATAGAGATTTGCGTTTTGAAAAAAATAGTTCAAGACCTATTGTTGAGGTAATGACCAGTGAAAACTTAGTAACTGTTGCCGAAGGTACTTCTCTGGAACAAGCAGAAGTCGTTTTGCAAGGTCATAAAATCGAAAAATTACCTGTTGTAAATGCAGCATATAAATTAGTTGGTTTGATTACATTTAGAGACATCACTAAATTAACTCAAAAACCAAATGCAAATAAAGACAAATACGGACGTTTACGTGTAGCTGCTGCATTAGGTGTAACTGCAGATGCTGTTGAAAGAGCGACTGCTTTGGTTAACGCTGGAGTAGATGCGGTTATAATCGATACCGCTCACGGACATACAAAAGGAGTGGTAGATGTACTAAAATTAGTGAAAGCTAAATTTCCTGACTTAGATGTTATTGTTGGTAATATTGCCACTGCTGAAGCAGCCAAATATCTTGTTGAAAATGGCGCAGATGGGGTAAAAGTAGGGATTGGACCAGGTTCTATCTGTACAACTCGTATTGTTGCGGGTGTTGGTTTTCCTCAGTTTTCTGCAGTACTTGAAGTAGCTGCAGCGATTAAAGGTACTGGCGTTCCAGTAATTGCTGATGGTGGAATTCGTTATACAGGTGATATTCCTAAAGCGATTGCTGCAGGTGCGGATTGTGTGATGTTAGGTTCATTACTGGCGGGTACTATGGAATCTCCTGGTGAAACTATTATTTTCGAAGGAAGAAAATTTAAATCATACCGTGGAATGGGTTCTGTTGAAGCGATGCAAGAAGGTTCAAAAGACCGTTATTTCCAAGATGTGGAAGATGATGTTAAGAAATTAGTTCCGGAAGGAATTGTAGGACGTGTGCCTTATAAAGGAGAATTGAACGAAAGCATGCAACAATTCATTGGAGGTCTTCGTGCCGGAATGGGATATTGTGGCTCAAAAGATATTCCTACATTACAAGAAACGGGACGTTTTGTTCGTATTACCGCAAGCGGAATCAACGAAAGTCATCCTCATAATGTAACTATTACAAAAGAAGCTCCGAATTATTCAAGATAATTTATAGTTTTAAAATCATAAAAAAAGCATAATTAATTCCGTTTTAGGGTTTTAATTATGCTTTTTTATTGCTTTAAACTTTAGTCCTGTAATTCAGAGGAATCAGACAAGTCAGCCAAATTATTTTTCAAATGTTGACTGTCCCAACTGTGATTGGTTGCGGCAACTTGGGAATAAATATCACTCTTTAATAATTGTTCTTGTAGTTCAAGTTCTTCCCTAATGGTAATCATATACGCCATTTTATCATGACGTTTTTCGGCCAGTTTACGTGTGGTAATTTCATCGTATTTTATAAATTGTTGACCTTGTCTGGTAGCCGTATATTTTCGAAGACCTAATTCTACTAATGCATCAACACCCATATTTACAGCGCTATATAAAGTTTCTCTATAAATATGTTCCACTTTATGATCGATTAATTCGTAAGCATCATTTCGGTTTCGGGCACGAGTTAAGATTTTTAAATTTGGAAAGTGCTTTTTTAAGGTTTCAATGACTTGAAGATTTACGGTTGGATTATCTATAGCAGCGATGAAAACTTTAGCATTTTCACAACCGGCAGCTTTCAATAGTTCTAGCCGGGTTGCATCTCCATAATAGACTTTAAAGCCCATCTTCCGTAATAAATCGATTCGGTCTGAATCATAATCCAGAATTGTTGATTTTATTTGGTTTGCTCTTAATAATCGCCCCACTGTACTTCCAAAATGTCCAAAACCAGCTATAATAACGGGATTGTCTTCGTCAATATAATCATTATCTTTTTTTATTTCTTTTTCCTGAGTTCGGGTGTTTGGATAAATTATTCGCTCATTTATTAGAAGCAAAAAAGGAGTTGCAACCATGCTCATGGCTATGACCGCCATAATTTGATTGGCTAAAACATTAGGTACAATATTCAATTGCATGCAAAAACTCATGATTACAAAACCAAATTCTCCTGCTTGGCTTAAGCCAAAAGCAAAAAGCAGATTTTGATCCAATTTCTTTTTGTAAAATCGACTGGTGAAAAATAGCACTATGAATTTTACTAAAGTTAGAATCGCTCCAAAGACAAAAATGAAAAATGGATTGTCAATAATTAATTGAAAGTTTATTGAGGCACCGACACCCAGAAAAAACAATCCCAAAAGCAATCCTTTAAATGGTGCAATATCACCTTCTAATTCATGACGAAATTCGGAGTTAGCCAATACTACTCCCGCCATAAAAGCACCAAGCGCAGGACTTAATCCAATTAATTGCATCATGTATGAAACACCAACGACCAATAGTAATGCTGAAGCGGTAAACAATTCCTGTAACCTGGTTTTTGCAATTATGTGTAATAAGGGGACAAATAAAAAGCGACCTGCAAAATAGATTGTCGAAATAATTCCAATTACGATTACCGTTTGTAACCAACTCGCATATCCCGTAATTAATGATTGTGGTGCATCATTTGTTGCTTCAAGATTGACTGTTGACAAAAGTGGTAAAAAGGCTAAAATTGGGATTACTGCTATATCTTGAAAAAGTAAAACAGCAAATGAGGAGCGTCCCACGGAAGTATTTGACAATCCTTTTTCTTTTAAAGTTTGCAATACAATAGCAGTAGAAGACAAAGCTAATGCCAGTGAAATTGCTAATGTAGTTTCCCACTTCCAGTCCATAAAAAAAAGACATCCGATAAATAGAATAAGAGTGGTTCCTATCAATTGCAAAGATCCCATTCCAAGAATAAACTTCCGCATTTTCCAAAATTTGCTTGGTTCTAATTCTAAACCAATTAAAAATAACATCATTACAACGCCAAATTCAGCAAAATGCATAATATCCTGACCTTCCTGACCAATAAAACCAAGTACATAGGGACCAATCACTATTCCGGCCAATAAATAGCCTAAAATAGAACTCAAACCTAATTTTTTAGCAATAGGTACACAAATTACCGCAGCTGTTAAATAAATGATTGCCTGAAGTAAAAAATTCGTATCCATATTAAGTCAGTATTGTTGCAAACCATTCATTCAAATAGTGGTGTTGCAAAATTTCATCCGTATCTAAATTATTGTTTTCTAAATAGTCCAAAAAATAACCATAAATCAAACCATTTTTTTCATAATCTTCCTTTTCCATATTATGTGTTCCATGTACTACAAAAGGTGGTAAATAAATCATATTACACACTTTTGCAGTTTGGTTAAAGGGTTCCAATAATTCAAGAATACTATAGCGATCACTACCCGTTTCACAATAATTTTCCTTATTGCCTCCAGTTGTAATGACCTGAAAAATAATTTTATCCTGTAGCGCTTTACCCTTTTTTCCATAAGCCCAGTTATGTTCCAGCACCATATCAATCCATTGCTTCATCAATGGCGGACAACTATACCAGTACATGGGATGATGCCAAATAATAATATCATGCTTACTTAATAAATCCTGTTCGTATTTTACATCAATATCAAAATCGGGATATTGCTCATATAAATCATGAAAAGTGATGTTTTCTGAATCGGGAATATTCTCCACCAAAGCTTTATTCGCATGAGATTTCTCGAATAGCGGATGCGAAAATAGGATTAAGATTTTATTTTTTGGCATGAAATTTATTTTAACTATTTAAAAGAATTATTGTATCGATTTACAATGTTTTAATGAAAATAAAACTGGTCTAAGGTATAAAATATTGCTTAATCTTAATAATTTACAATCGTTCAAATACTTTTTTTAAAGTAATAAACAGAAAATCCCGTCAAAACAAAATCTAAAATTTAGTTCAGACGGGATATATTTAAAAGCTATCTTTTGTATTACAAGAATCTAAAGAATAGAATTCAAAAAAATAAATCTCCTTTATTTAATTTTTGGAAAGATTAGCTAATAATTTTTTACTGCCCACAATCCAAAGAATATCGTTTTTTTCTAAAATCAATTTTGATTCTGGATTGAGAATTCTTTTTCCTCCTCTTTCCAAACCAACAATCAAGCCACGTGTTTTTTCACGTAATTCAGAATCCCGTATGCTTTTTCCAATAAATGCTTCATTTATAAGTTCTAACTGCTGTAAAACAATATCAGATTGAGTGGGGGTTGGTGGAATATCAATTTCATTTTGATCCAAATATTTTTTAAATGCGGCCACTTGTAAGTCGGTTCCAATGACACAAATTTCATCTCCGGGAAATAATCTTTCGTTTCTGCTGGGAATATTAATGGTAATTTCACCACGCTTGATGAAAGCGATATTAATTCCTAATTGTTCCCGAATACTTAATTTTTCTAATGTTTTTCCAGCAATATTTGAGGTTGGAGCAACTTCAAAAGTAGTCATGTGACCATCCCAAGGTGTTAAATCACTACGACTTCTTACCGCTTTTTTAATTTCTCTGGCATTTAAATTTTTCAAAAAATGATCTTCAATTTTGTGATATTGCGCATTTAATTTTTTTGGAAAAATAAAATAAACCACAACGGCAGCAATCAGCATTATAAAAGCGATTCCAGGAGAGAAAAAGATATTTAATAAAAATCCAATATAAAAAAGGGCTAATACCATTCGTAGCAAAATCATCATCAGTATTGGTCCGCGATATTTACGTTCTTCTCTCAAAATAGCTACTTCTTTTGCCGCTACACGTCGCAAGGATAACGCCCATAAAAAAGGAGATATTATTACGATTGTAATTAATGCCGCGAATATGTTTCCAAATTGTGATCCTTGAACTAAAGGCAGAATGAATTTTGATGAAAGTAAAATGACAGCCACGATAATTACGGAATGGATAATCACCTGCGTCAGAAACGCACGTACGACTATTTGCCAGTTGCTTACTAATTTTATGGATTGCGCATTAGCACTATATCTTTCAATTTTTTTAATCCATTTTCTAGGCAGTTTTTTTTCCAGATATTCCGAAAATGGAGTGGAGAATTTGACCATAAAAGGAGTCGTAAAAGCCGTCACTGCTGATACAGCCACTACAATTGGATAAAGAAAATCACTGGTTACATTCAATGTCATTCCCAGTGTTGCAATAATAAAGGAGAATTCCCCAATTTGCGATAAACTCATTCCGGTTTGCACCGATTGTTTCAGAGGTTGCCCTGAAAGTAAAGCACCAATTGTTGAACTTACGGATTGTCCTATAATCACTACGAATGTCAAAATAGCGACAGGCAAAGCATATTCGGTCAATGTATCTGGATTAATTAGCATACCAACCGATACAAAGAAAACCGCACCAAAAAGGTCTTTAACAGGTTTAACTAAATGCTCGATGTGCTCCGCCTGAGTTGTTTCGGCAATGATGGAACCCATGATGAAAGCACCTAATGCAGGAGAAAAACCAACATTGGCAGCAAGAATAACCATCATTAAACACAAAGCAAGTGAGATGATTAAAAGCATTTCGTCAGTCAATATGTTTTTGGCTTTTTTAAGTAAAGTCGGGATAAAAAAGATACCTCCAACAAACCATATTGTCAAGAAAAAGATCAGTTTAAGAACGGATTGTAACAGCTCTCCACCCGAAAACTGTTGACTCACGGCAATTGTAGAAAGTAATACCATCATCAAAATGGCAACTAGATCTTGAACAATGAGAGAACCGATAACTATTCCCGCAAATTTTTGGGTTTTTACTCCGAGTTCATCAAATGTTTTCAGAATAATAGTGGTAGATGAAATTGAAAGAATAACTCCTAAAAAGATACTGTCCATCTGTTTCCAGCCAATCCATTGGCCGGCTAAATACCCGATGGCAACCATCGAAATAATTTGTGTTACAGCAGTAATAGATGCAGTTCCACCCACTTTCATCAGTTTCTTAAAACTAAATTCCAGCCCCAAACTAAATAATAAAAAGATTACTCCAATCTCTGCCCAAACTTCTACGCTTTTAATGTCTTTTATCGAAGGGAAAAAATCAAAATGATTTCCTGCCAAAAATCCGGCAATTAAATACCCCAGAACGAGAGGCTGTTTTATTTTTTTAAATAACAAAACTGCTACAGCAGCTGTCATAAGAATTAATCCTAAATCACTAATTAAAGGTTGTAAGTGGTGTGATACATTTGCTACTGTTTCTGCGGTATTCATAGGCGTTTACTTATTTTTAAGGTTTTTGAGTATATTGGTAAGATATAAAAAAACTTTAATTTTTTAAGCATTATTAGAGCTAAATGTCGCTTTTTATGATTTTTTTAGCAATAAAAAACCCGTTGAAAAGAATTTTTATCTCTTTTCAACGGGTTTTTATAAATTAGAATAATTTCTTAAAACTTATATTCCTAAGAAATTACTTGGAGTGATTTGCATCAACTCTGCTTTAATTTCATCCGAAACTTCTAAAGTTGCTATAAAACCGTGAATTGCTTTTTTATCAATCGCTTCATTAGTTCTTGTTAAGCCTTTCAAAGCTTCATACGGGTTAGGATATGCTTCACGACGTAAAATAGTTTGAATCGCTTCAGCAACGACTGCCCAGTTTTTCTCTAAATCTTCATGGAATTTTGGTTCGTTCAATAACAATTTGTTCAATCCTTTCAAAGTAGCTTCAAAAGCGATTAGCGTGTGTCCAATTGGTACACCAATATTTCTCAAAACCGTACTATCCGTTAAATCACGTTGTAATCTTGATAACGGTAATTTAGCTGATAAATGTTCGAAAATAGCATTGGCAATTCCTAAATTTCCTTCTGAATTTTCAAAATCAATTGGGTTCACTTTGTGTGGCATTGCCGAAGAACCTATTTCTCCCGCTTTGATTTTTTGTTTGAAATATTCCATTGAAACATACGTCCAAATATCTCGGTCTAAATCGATGATAATCGTATTTATTCTTTTCAAAGCATCAAAAAATGCAGCGAAATGATCGTAATGTTCAATTTGCGTAGTAGGAAAGGAGTGGTGTAAACCAAGGTTTTCCTCCACAAATTTCCCGCCGAATTTTCTCCAGTCAATTTGAGGATACGCCACGTGATGCGCATTGTAATTTCCTGTTGCTCCGCCAAATTTAGCTGCAAAAGGAACATTAAACAACAAACGCATTTGCTCTTCTAAACGCTCTACAAAAACACCAATTTCCTTACCCAAACGCGTTGGAGAAGCCGGCTGTCCATGCGTACGGGCAAGCATTGGAATATCCTTCCATTCGATGCTTAAATCTTTCAATTTTGAAGTTAAAGTAATCAAAGAAGGCATGTATACTTTCTCGAAAGCTTCTTTTGTAGATAGCGGAATCGCCGTATTATTAATATCTTGAGAAGTCAATCCAAAGTGGATAAACTCTTTATATTCTGATAATCCTAGTTTTTCAAAAGCATCTTTGATGAAGTATTCCACCGCTTTTACATCGTGGTTGGTTACTTTCTCTGTTTCTTTGATCCAAAGGGCATCTTCAGTAGAGAAGTTTTTATAAATGTTGCGTAAGCTTTCGAATAAATCTGGGTTTACGTTTTTTAGTTGTGGCAAAGGCACTTCGCACAAAGCAATGAAATATTCAATTTCAACCAATACGCGGTATTTGATTAAGGCTTCTTCAGAGAAAAATGGAGCCAGTGAAATAGTCTTGTTTCTATATCTTCCGTCGATTGGCGATATAGCATTCAATTCGTTTAAAGTAGTCATTGTTTAGTTGTTTGTTCGAAAGGCACAAATATAAACCTTTCGAGACAAAATAGAAAACGAATGGTTTTTTAAATAAACGCTGTAAGCTTCTTTTTTAGTATTTTCATTCCTTCAGAAGCCACTTCTGGAATCACATCTAATGGATTTCGAAGATTTGGGATTTTTATGGGTTTTGGATCAATATAAAAAATAGGTGTTTCTCGCGCTGTGAAATCGATTAATCCAGCCGCAGGATACACTTGTAATGACGTTCCTATAACAGCAAAATAATCCGCATTTTGGGTTATTGAAATCGCTTCATCAAGCGCTGGAACTTCTTCACCAAACCAAACGATATGCGGACGCAATTGATTTTTATTCTCATCGAAATCACCAAAATTCAAATCGTCCTGCCAATCCAGAATGTAATTTGGATTTTTGGTACTTCTCACTTTTAATAATTCGCCGTGTAAATGCAACACATTAGTACTTCCGGCGCGTTCGTGTAAATCATCTACATTTTGTGTGATAATGTGCACCTCAAAATCCTTTTCTAATTCAGCGAGAATTTGATGACCCAAATTAGGTTCTACTTCCTTGAGTTGTTTTCGTCTTTGATTGTAAAAATCCAGCACCAAAGCCGGGTTTTTATGCCAGCCTTCGGGAGTTGCGACGTCCATAACGTTATGACCTTCCCAAAGTCCGTCACTGTCACGGAAAGTTTTTATACCACTCTCGGCACTGATTCCGGCACCAGTCAAAACCACTAATTTCTTTTTCATTATTTTTAAATATTAAGGAACACAGATGACACGGATTAAACAAATTAAAACGGATTTTTTAAAATTTATTTAAAGTGATTTGTGAAAATCCGTTAAATCTGTGTCATCTGTGTTCTATTTTATTTTAGCTTTTATTAAAAAATAAAACTACTCTTTTTTAGTATTTTTGCCAAAAAAATAACCCGCAATGATTGACATTGATTATCTTAATTTTCTTGAAAATATCTTAACGGATAACCGCAAAGAAAAATTTCTGAAAGTATTGGAAAACAGAACCAAGCATTTTACGATTGCTGTTGAGGATATTTTCCAGATGCACAATACGAGCGCGGTGATGCGCAGTTGTGAGATTTTTGGAATTCAGGAATTGAATGTTATCGAGCAGCGTTACGGAAAAAGTATCGATAAGGAAATTGCCATGGGCGCTCAAAAATGGGTTGATATCAATACATTCGACAGTATTACGAATTGTGTGGATACGTTAAAAAATAAGGGGTATCAAATCATTGCCACTACGCCACATGAGAATGATTGCTTGATGGATGATTTTGATATTTCGAAACCAAGCGCTTTATTTTTTGGAACAGAAAGAGACGGATTGTCTGAAGAAATTTTACAACGTGCCGATGGTTTTCTTAAAATCCCGATGGTAGGTTTTACCGAAAGTTTGAATATCTCGGTTTCGGCGGCAATCATCATTCAAAACCTGACCAATCGATTGCGCAATTCAAACATTGATTGGCATTTATCTGAAAATGAAATTTTAGAAAAGCGTTTGGCTTGGGCCAAAAATTCCATAAAAGATATTAAGAGAATAGAAGAACGGTATTTTTCTGAAAACGTGAAATAGTTCTTTCATATAATGGTACGCTAATGTTTTTTATTTTAAAAAATATCATGTAACTTGTACTATTTTCACGAAACAAGATACTTTGTCGTATATTTTATTTAACGCATGATTTAAAAAGAAAAACAATGAAAGAATTTAAAAATAGCAACCAAGGTTTAGTAAATACCACATTGACTGTTGGAGAAGAAGAAATTAGCGCGCCTATTTTAATTTTAAAAGAGGAGACAGACAATAATGAGGAGTACAGCGCTGGTTATTTACAAAGACCCAAGGTTTTATTTTTTGATGTAAATGAAACGTTGCTGGATCTTAATAGCATGAAAAAAAGTATTGGCGCAGCGCTAGGAGGTCATCCTGAATTGATGTCCTTGTGGTTCACTACAATGCTTCAGTATTCATTGGTTACAACAGTAGCAAATCAATATCATGATTTTGGAACAATTGGAGCCGCTGCACTTATAATGGTTGCCCACAAAAATGGAATTGATATAACGGATAAACAAGCTAAAGATGCTGTTGCTCCAATTTTATCATTGCCTGCACATCCAGAAGTGAAAGAAGCTCTCTTACTTTTAAGAAGAGAAGGTTTTAAATTAGTTGCCTTCACTAACTCATCCAATAAAGCGGTAGAAACGCAACTTAAATATGCAGGGATTCATGATCTATTTGACGATGTGTTAAGTATAGAAGATGTAAGTAAATTCAAGCCTCATGCAGATACTTATAATTGGGCTGCCAAAAAAATGGGATTAAAACCGAATGAATGTATGTTGATAGCTGCCCACGGTTGGGATGTTGCCGGTGCAAATTGGGCTGGTTGGCAAACGGCATTTGTTAGCCGTCCTGGACAGCAATTGTTTCCTCTTGCAAATTTACCTGAAATTAATAAAGAGAATATTTTATCAGTTGCTCAGAAGCTAATTTCAATACCGTTTCAGCAGTTGTAATCATTGAAAATTAAAGAACCGATTGTGTAATTTAAACATTGATTGGCATTTATCCAAAAATGAAATCTTAGAAAAGCGTTTGGCTTGGGCCAAAAAATCCATTAAACGAATTGAAGAACGGTATTTTGAGGAAAACCCAAGGTAGTGTAAACGAACGCTTAAATTAGATTTTAACGGTTTGCTGAGTCATTGCGAGGAACGAAGCAATCACACCTAGTATTTTCTTTTGATAAGTGCTTATCATTGTGGTCACGGACTGCAAATACGCGCAATCGGGTTGATGAAAGTCAGCCACTTTATTACGTTTTAATATACTATCAAGTTCTAAAAATTGCGCAAAGTCAGAGACATTTGCGCAGCTTTTACGAAAAATTCATGTGTTTTCAGAGACCCTTTGCAGAGCGGACTTCTCCCCATTAGTCAAATAGTGTTGTTTGTCCTTCACGCTTTAACCTCCATTCGTCTTGTCCAATATGTTCAGCAATATCTTCTAGTACATTTAAAATTGTTTGACTTTCCGGAGTTGTTCCATTTTTTAAAAGAGGTAAAATTGCTAAAACCATTTCGTCAAAATGTGAGGATTTATTTTCTCTTTCCATTCTTCGTAAATAGCTAATTAAGTAGTATTTAATTCGAAGTCTTACGTCAAGGTGCGTTTGAAATTTAGTATTCTTTTTTATAGTGAATTGCTCTGTTGTTTCATTATAGTCAAAGTTCTCAAGCAAAATAGGAGTAAGGTCTGAATATTCCTTTTTAAGTAAGTCAAGAAAACCCAGTTCCAAACCTTTAATGATTAACTCGTCATTGATTTGCTCTAAAGTTCCTCCGTTGTTCTTTGCAATGACACCCTCAATAGTTTGCATTACAATTTCAGCAATGTCCATTCCTAAATTAGCCTTCATTATTGATCTTGGATTACGAATCTTACGGAAATTGATAATCAATTGTCCTGATAAAACAGTGAAAGGATTTTGTCTTTTCTTAAAACTTGTTTGTCCATTTTTTTGAGGAACTGCACCAACATATTCAAAACCACAATTTTCTGCAGTATCAATTATTAAATGCCAAAATTCAGGGTCTTTATGAGCAAAAACAAATGAAAGCCAACGGTCAAATTTTAAAACACGATACATTTCTTTTATACTTTGTACTATTAACTCATTGTACTCATTTTTACTCTTATTGTGTTCACCACCTTCAATAGCTTCTTCTTTAAAGTCTTGTTCGGTTACTTCCAAGTCAAGCCAAGCGTTCCACATTGCTGATAAATCGAGGTAAGGGATTTTCTTCCCATAAGGTGGGTCTGTGTAAATGTAATCAATACTTTCTTTTGGAATAAATTTCAAGTTGGTTGCTGTGCCTTTGATAATCTGTGCGTTGGAAATGGTGTTTTCATTAATGAAATACTCCATTTCTTTTTTTGCTTCTCTTACTTTTTTGAACCGAAGTTCAAAGTAATACATAACATCTACATCAACATGACTTGGAGCAATTCTATACCGATAATAACGAAAAGCAGAACAGTCTCCTTGTCCTGCTTTCGGTTTATTGGGGGTGGTATGATAAGTCAAATTGACTTTTGTAACAAGCCCTGAAAACATAAGCAATAATGAATTGCGTATATTTTCATTTGTCTGTTTTTTTATAGTTGATTTTAGCAAACCTAATTGTGCCGTTTGTTTATCGCTAAATAATTGGTCAACCGTTTCAACATCTGAACCTTTAGGTAATGAAATCGGTTTTGGCCCAGGATATTTTTTTAAGGCTTTTTTGATTTCTGCTTCTGTAGTTGGTTCTTTCTTTTTATATTCTTCTATTACTTCTTCAAAGGCTCGTGCTAAGTCAGTTTGATTGACGGGTGCAATAAGAGCTTGAACAATAAAAACAGCCATTGGATTTAAGTCAATGTTTACTGCACTTCTACTATTCATCAATGCTTCTATTGCAGTAACACCACTACCTCCAAAAGGGTCAAGTACCAAGTCTCCTGGTTTACTGAAATTTTTTATGTAGTCAGCAACTACATTCCAAGTTTGTTTTGTAAAGTAACCGTGAACACCAAAGTGTCGCTTAGCGGATTGCTTTTTCACAGGGATTTCTTCAAGTAACGGTCTTGTGTTGTAGTCAAAATCCCCTTTAGGTTTTGCGGTTGCCGTAGTTGCACCATAGGTAAAGTTTTTACCAATTTGAAAACTGGACGGGGATAGAAATAATTTTAAATCTTCCCAATGCCTTTCAATATTTTCGATTTCAAAAAACAAAACTGGTTTGTCTGTGTCTGAAGTCCTGTAAATTGAAAACTCCAAGCCGTTGCAAAGTGTAAAATAATTACTTCTAATTTCGGGATGTGTTGCATAGCTATAAACCTGCTCTACATTATCGTCATTGATAATTTTTTGATTTGGTGCTTTTGCGTCTAGTACCCAAGCAAAATTATTCTCAACTTTCAATGTGTAGTCTGGAATAAGATTTATTGGCCTTTTTTTGCTCCCAATTTTCAAAAATGGGTGTTGCAAAGTTTTACTACGAACAATATTTTCTTGCGTGTAACCAAGTTCTTTTAAAATAGGAAGAATAATTACCTCTCTAACACTATCTTCTTTAAAGTCTGGGTCAGTTGCTATTGTCTTAAAATCAAGTTGTCCAAATAATTTCTCTCTTGTTATTTTATCGTTCATCAGTTTTCAAATGTGTCTGTTTTAATACCAGTATGTTCTTATAGTGTCAGTTTCGGGCCTTGCCTATAACGAGTATATGGTCTGACGATATGCGACTTGTCACCCCAAAAAAGGGTAGATAGGTCTGATAAACATCAGACTTTATTGATTTTCAAATATATAAATTAATCGCTGAAAATACTTATAAATTTGAACAAGTAATTAAATCGTTAAAAATATATTCTTTCATTGTAGCATTAGTACGTAAAACCGTAAACAGAGTTATTTATCGAAAAATCCCTAGCCCCGACAGTAGTGAAAATCCTTGTGGGGCTTTCGTTTAGCCCCACAAGATTGAAACGTATGGCGGGAATAGCTCCAAAAAAAATTCCCCAACTACTTTCGTAATTGGGGAATGTAATAATAAGGAATTGAAACGGTTATTAGTTAACGATAACCCATTGTCCTGAAGCGATTAAGCTTTCGGCTTTTTTGTATTTCATTTCTTGTATTTGTCCGTTGGCCACGTTTTGAATCGTTACGTTATCATTACGATTGATTTTTGGCATATCTCTCACGATAGTTTCGGTAACTTGTCGTTGTTGCGTTTCCCCCGCTTCACGATTAGCACTTTCACTATTTGGAATTTCGTCTTTACTTAATTTATAGTCTTCTTGTTGACGAACTTCTTTCGCTTCTTGAATTTGTTGATTCTCTTGAGCCGGCAAGTCCCCTTTGAACAAGAATGAAATCACTTCCTTGTTTACATTGTCAATCATTGCTCTAAACAAATTGAACGCTTCCAGTTTGTAAATAAGTAATGGATCTTTTTGTTCGTGAACCGCAAGTTGAACCGATTGTTTCAACTCATCCATTTTACGTAAGTGTTTCTTCCAAGCTTCATCTACAATAGATAAAGTGATGTTTTTTTCGAAATCAGCAACAAGTTGAGCTCCCTCAGTTTCGTAGGCTTTTTTTAAATCAGTAACTACATTCAACGATTTGATTCCGTCTGTAAAAGGAACTACAATACGCTCAAATTGGTTGTTTTTATCTTCGTAAACACTTTTTATGATTGGGAATGCTTCTCTGGCACTTCTTTCGGTTTTCTCCGTATAATATTCCAGCGTAGCTTTGTATATTTTACCGGTTAATTCCATTTCACTCAATTTACTGAATTCACTTTCAGTAACTGGTGAAGTAATAGAGAAATAACGAATCAATTCGAATTCAAAGTTTTTGAAATTATTTGTTGCTTTGTTTTCATCAACAATCAATTCACAAGTATCATAAAGCATGTTCGCAATATCCAATTTCAATCGCTCTCCAAACAATGCATGACGACGACGTTTGTATACTACTTCACGTTGTGCGTTCATTACATCATCATATTCCAATAAACGTTTACGAACACCAAAGTTGTTTTCTTCTACTTTTTTCTGAGCACGTTCGATAGATTTAGTCATCATAGAATGCTGAATCACTTCACCTTCCTGCAATCCCATTCTGTCCATCACTTTAGCCACTCTTTCAGAACCAAACAAACGCATTAGGTTGTCTTCAAGAGAAACATAAAACTGGGAACTTCCAGGATCACCTTGACGTCCTGCACGACCACGTAACTGACGGTCAACACGACGGGAATCATGACGTTCTGTTCCTACAATTGCTAATCCACCAGCGGCTTTTACTTCGGCAGATAATTTAATATCGGTACCACGACCAGCCATATTCGTTGCAATAGTTACCACACCAGGTTTCCCTGCTTCTTCAACAATTTGCGCTTCTTGTTTGTGCATTTTTGCATTCAAGACATTGTGTGCAACGCCTCTCATTTTCAACATTCGGCTTAATAATTCTGAAATCTCTACAGAAGTTGTACCAATAAGAACCGGTCTTCCTGCTTTAGATAATTCAGTTACGTCTTCGATAACGGCATTGAATTTTTCACGAGTAGTTTTATAAATAAAATCCTCTTTGTCTTTTCTGGCCATTCCTCTGTTCGTAGGAATTTCTACAACGTCTAATTTATATATTTGCCATAACTCACCTGCTTCAGTCGAGGCTGTTCCAGTCATTCCTCCCAGTTTGTTGTACATTCTGAAATAATTCTGTAACGTAACGGTTGCAAATGTTTGTGTAGCGGCTTCGATTTTTACATTTTCTTTGGCTTCAATTGCTTGGTGCAATCCGTCAGAATAACGACGACCGTCCATAATACGACCGGTTTGCTCATCAACAATCATGATTTTGTTATCCATGATTACATATTCTACATCTTTTTCGAATAAAGCGTAGGCTTTCAAGAGTTGTGTCAACGTGTGAATACGCTCACTTTTTATACCAAAATCTTGAAACAATTGTTCTTTTTCTTCGGCTTCAGTGTCTTTATCTAATTTTTTCTTTTCGATAGCGGCAATTTCAGTTCCAATGTCCGGAAGTACAAAAAAGTCAGAGTCCGTATCTCCAGAAAGGTATTTAATTCCGTTGTCTGTCAATTCAACCTGATTGTTTTTTTCTTCAATAACAAAATACAATGCCTCATCAATCTTGTGCATTTCTCTTTTGTTATCCTGCATGTATTGATTCTCCGTTTTTTGAAGCAATTGTTTGATTCCTTCTTCACTCAAAAATTTAATTAATGCCTTGTTTTTTGGTAATGCTCTGTAAGCTCTTAATAATTGGAATCCACCTTCTTTGGTATTTCCTTCTTTTATTAATTTTTTTGCTTCAGATAAGAAACCGTTTGCCAACTGGCGTTGTAAACTAACTAAGTTTTCAATTTTTGGTTTCATTTCCATGAATTCATGACGATCTCCTTGCGGAACCGGACCTGAAATAATCAATGGTGTTCTGGCATCATCAATTAAAACAGAATCGACCTCATCGACAATAGCGTAATTGTGTTTTCTTTGCACTAAATCTTCTGGCGAATGTGCCATGTTATCTCTCAAATAGTCAAAACCAAATTCATTATTAGTTCCGTAAGTGATATCAGCATCGTACGCTTTTTTTCTTCCTTCAGAACTTGGTTGGTAATTGTCAATACATTCTACAGTCATACCGTGAAATTCGAATAATGGCGCTTTCCAAGTACTATCTCTTTTTGCCAAATAATCATTCACAGTTACTAAATGCGCACCATTTCCTGTCAATGCATTTAAGTAAAGCGGTAAAGTTGCCACCAATGTTTTTCCTTCACCTGTTTGCATTTCAGCTACTTTTCCTTCATGCAAAACCATTCCGCCAATTAATTGTACGTCATAGTGAATCATGTCCCAAGTAATTTCTTTTCCTGCAGCACTCCATGAATTTGCCCAAATTGCATTGTCACCATCTAAGGTAATGTAGCTTTTAATAGCCGAAAGTTCACGGTCTTTTGCAGTTGCAGTTACCACTATTTGGGTGTTGTCTTTAAAACGTCTTGCTGTTTCTTTAACAACGGCAAAGGCTTCCGGAAGAATTTCCATTAAGGTTTTCTCAGAGATATCGTAAGCTTCTTTTTCAAGTGCATCAATAGCAACATAAATATCTTCTCTTTTGTCAATGTCTTCAATGCTTTCTACTTCCAGTTTCAGCGCAGTAATTTTTGCGTCTTTTTCTGAACGAGCTTCTTTTATTTTGTCCTTAAAAAAGTTTGTTCGACCTCTAAGTTCATCATGGGATAATGCCATTAGTGGTTCCTCAAAAGTTTTTATTTTGTTGAGATAAGGTTGTAAAGCTTTGACATCTTTTTGTGACTTATCGCCAACAAAGACTTTAATAATACTGTTTATGAAACTCATGATATGTTTTTATTTCTAATTGTGTACTTCTGTAAATTTAAACCAAAAAAAAGCCTCTTTTGAGACTTTTTTATTGGTTTACCTTTTAATATTCATCCTCATTCCAAAGATAATCTTCGTCAGTAGGATAATCTGGCCAAATTTCTTCCATTGATTCATATATCTCGCCTTCATCCTCTATAGATTGAAGGTTTTCTACTACTTCTAATGGAGCTCCTGCTCTAATAGCGTAGTCAATAAGTTCGTCTTTGTTAGCAGGCCACGGTGCATCGCTTAAATAAGATGCTAATTCTAATGTCCAATACATGTGTTGTCGATTTAGTTTTGTGCAAAAATAAATTTTTTACTGAAAAAGACAAGTAAAAAAACATTTATTTTTAGTTAAAGTTAAGAACGTTTTATTTAGTGTTCAGTGTTCGGTATTTAGTGTTCAGCTTTTAACTGCAAACTTACAACTGTAAACTGCCAACTACTTCCTCGGAATCCATTGAACTTCGGCAGCGTTCAAATCATGAGACAACTTTCGTGCCAACACAAAAAGGTAGTCAGAAAGTCGGTTTAAGTACTTGATTGCGATTTCAGCAACGGGTTCATTGTGGCTTAAATGGACGGCTAAACGCTCTGCTCTGCGACAAACACAACGCGCAATATGACAATATGACACAGTGGTATGTCCGCCTGGAAGTACAAAATGAGTCATTGGCGGTAATGCTTCTTCCATAGCGTCAATTTCATTTTCCAATAATTCAATGTCAGATTCTATAATTCCCAAATTTTTCAAACGAAGTTCACCGTTTTTCATCACTTCTTTTTCCGGTGGCGTTGCTAATATAGCACCAACAGTAAATAGACGATCTTGGATTTCGATAAGGATTTCTTTGTAATGCGCATTCATTTCCTGATCGCGAATCAGACCAACATGAGAGTTCAACTCGTCAACGGTTCCGTAACTTTCAATTCGAGCATGGTCTTTTGGGACTCTGGTTCCGCCAAAAAGTGCTGTTGTTCCTTTATCTCCAGTCTTTGTATATACTTTCATCTACCGTTTATTTGATTTAAAAAACAAATTTAGCGTATTAATTCCACTATTGCTGCAACAAATCGTTCCAGTGAATTTTCACTGAGATTGAAATATAAATCAGGTTCAATGCATTCAATTTCCATTAAATAGAGTTCGTTCTCAATAAGAATTCCGTCTACTCGCGCATACAGTAATTTTTCTTGAAATGTATTTACTACTTTTTGGGCTTTCTCAATCATTTCTGAATTGGGTTGAACCAAATTGTATTTTCCTCCAAAAAGAGATTGTACTCTAAAATCGCCATCCACGGGTTTTTTATTCACCGCATGTGAGAATTTTTTATTGAAAAAGATAAAGGAAGTTTCTCCCAATGTTTGAATCTCTGGCATGAATTCCTGTAAAAGCAACTCTTTTTCAGCAGCTATACTTTTATATTTTTCGCTTACTGCTTGAATTTCTGAGACTTCAAAAACTTCGGTGAGATAGGATCCTGCTGAAAATGCCGGTTTTATAACCGCTTTTTTCCAGTGTGAGGGAATCAGTTCTGCAAGATTAAGATGATCTGTTTTATCAATGAAAACGGTTGGCAAAATTGTAATTCCTTGCTGTTCCATTTCACGCAAGTAAAACTTATGGATGTTTTGCTTGATTATTTCAATAGGATTTAGTGTTTTGATTCCCAGTTTTTCTATTTGGTCTAGCCAAATTTTAAACTCGGTTTCTTTCTCGAAATAATCCCAAGTATTACGGAAAATCAAGTAGTCAAAATCACTCCAGTTAATGGTTGTGTCACTCCAAATAGCGGCGCTGGCTTCTATATTATGGTTGGCTAATGCAGGAATTATTTTTTGATCTTCTGGATTTAAATCGGGAAGTTTTTCGCAGGTTAGGATGGCGATTTTCATTTTTTGATAGGTATTATTTGGAATTTTAAACGCAATTGTAATTTGGATTTCCTAGCCCGGATAAAAGCGGTATCCTCTTTCTTGTCATTCAGACGAAGGAAGAATGGTAAGAAAGAGATACAAGCGGATAGCCGGAAAAAGCTCCTGAAAAAACTATTTGGTAGTGTCGCTTTCTATAAGTCCGTCACGCAAACGAATGATTCGGTGTGCATAAGCGGCAATTTCTTCCTCGTGCGTTACCAGAATTACCGTGTTTCCATTACTATGGATGTCTCCAAAAAGTTTCATGATTTCTAATGACGTTTTACTGTCCAGATTTCCGGTAGGTTCATCGGCAAGAATGATGGACGGTTTGTTGACCAAAGCACGCGCAATTGCCACACGCTGGCGTTGTCCTCCCGAAAGTTGGTTGGGCTGGTGATCCATTCTGTCTGCAAGATTTACTTGTTCCAAAACTTCGGTAGCTCGTGCTTTTCTTTCCGATTTTGAAAATCCGGCATAAATCATGGGTAAAGCCACGTTGTCTAATGCGGTGGTTCTGGGTAAAAGGTTGAAAGTCTGGAAAACAAATCCTATTTCTTTATTTCGAATTTCGGCTAATTCATCATCTTTCATCTGGCTGACGTCTTTTCCGTTCAAGATATAACTCCCGGAAGTTGGCGTGTCTAAACAGCCTAATAAATTCATTAAAGTTGATTTTCCAGATCCTGAAGGTCCCATCAATGCTACATATTCTCCTTTATTTATTTCTAAATCAATGCCTTTAAGTACATAAACGATTTCATTTCCAAGTACAAAATCTCGTTTGATATTGGTTATTTTTATTAGCGGGTTTGCCATTAGAATATATGATTTTTGACCTTCGACTGTGCGTAGGGTGCTATTAAATTAGATTTTAAAAGTACAAAAGACTTTTCAATTATTAATAAGTAGTTGTTTTTTAAAATTTGTTACATTTTCGGCTTCAATTTTAAATACAAGCTAACTTTTTTAAAATCAAACACTTGCAATTTTTGCTTATTTCTTTTAAAATGTGATTTTTAATACATAAAATCAGCCGTAATTATTTATACTATTTCAGGGTTAATTTATGTAATTCACACTTTATTTCTTGTTATTTCATAATTATATGTAATATTTATAATATTTTTGGATTATAATTATGAATCGAATAATGTTGCTTAAATTTACATAATAATATTAATCAAATCAAGTAGTTATGAAAAGTACAAAAATGGTGTTAGGAATAGCGGTAATCGCTTTAGGATTTACTTCATGTAAAGATGAAAAAGCTCAACAAGCAGAAAAAACGGTAGATACGTATGTAATGTATGTTGATTCATTAGGAAATGTTGCTTCAGAGGATGCTAAAGCAAACTGGCAAGGAATTGAAGCTACGTATCAATTAAGAAGCGGAGATGCTCAAGCAGCTTTAGCTAATATGAAAGATAACGCAGAAGCGCAAGAACGTCTTGATGCTGCAACTGCTAAATACGAAGCTTTGAAAGCTAAATATGAAGCTGAAATGCAAGAGAATGCTCAAGCTGCTGTAGCTGCAAACCCAAAACAACAACTAAGAAATGCTTTGTTTGGTGAAGGAAAAATAGGGGATGACATGAGCTTTACTTGGGTAAACAAAGACAATATTCTTGGTGTTTATCAACAATTTGTAAGTACTGTTGAAACAAATAAAGATGCTTATTCTCGTGAAGACTGGGATGAAATTAAATTGATGTATGAAGCATTGGACAGCAGAAAAAATACTGTTGAAAAAGAAGGACTTTCAGGTGATGATAACAGAAAAATTGCTAGTTTAAAATTGAAATTTGCACCAATGTACACTGTGAACAGAATGGGAGCAAAATCAGGAGAAATGAAAAAAGCTAAAGAATAAGGAATAATTAATTCAATGTTAGAAATGACAGTCAGGGATGGCTGTCATTTTTTTTTAGATACGAATCACAAAATGCTCTTTGGGTTGTTCTTTTCTAAAAAACACCAATCCCCATTGAAACGTATCAATAGTTACAGTCACTTTTGGATGTTTTTTGATAATTTTCCAAGCTTCTTCCATTTCTGGTGACCAATGAATGTCATCGAATATCCAAACGGTTTCGTTTGTAATAGTAGGAAGTAATAAATCGAAATAGTCTAGTGTTGCTTTCTTGGAGTGATTGCCGTCGAAGTAAATGAGTTTAAAGTCGAAAGTCGAAAGTCGAAAGTCATTCAAATAACTACTGAATTCGGTTACGATTGAATTTACATTATCAAAAGGGAACAATTGTAATTGACTTTTTGCAATTGCCATTGTATTAGGACAACCTTCTAAAGTGATTATTTTTGCTTTCAAATTCCCTAAAGAAAGCGCAGCAGTTGCCAATCCTAACGATGTTCCGATTTCTAAAATACTTTGGGGCTGAAAATAATGGGTGATTCTAAATAATAATTCGGCTCGCTTCGAAGAAATTCCTGCTGTTTTAGCAATCTTGGAAATAACTCTTGTATTCGATTTGAAAACTTTCGAACCCGCACCAAAATCAGTTACTTCAATCGTATTGTTATTTGCTAAAAGCGAGTTTCGGTACTTTCTTAAAATAGCATATTCGGGTTTTGATTTTTTATCATAAAAACATTTTGTCAGTAAACTAAATACAAACGGAGAATGTACAGCATGCTCGTTTTTTGAGTGCCAAAGGAATTGTAAATACGATTTTATTTGAAACAGCATAGTGATAGTTGCAAGGTAGGCGCGAAGATACAAAAAAGTCATAAGGAGTGAGAAGTGAATCGTGAATGGCTTAGTGCCCGAATTATTACTATTCACCACTCACTATTCACTTTAAAGCCTATCTTTGCGCCCTTGGAATTTGCACCAAGGATAATATCCATTTTTTACGATGATGATTGAACAAATAGAACATAAAAGGGCCATAAGCTCAGAAGAAATTGACCGATGCATCGCTATTTTGGCACAATTAAATACCGATACCGACCAAATATTTGATATCCCGAAAGAACAACGAACAGCCTTAATCAAAGCGGCAGGAATGTTTTCCAGACCCGATCGTGACGAGCTTTCCCGAAGAAAAAAAGACGGAAAAGTGGCTGCTAAGCGCAAAATGGAAAAACGGGACCGAACCGCCCGAAAGGAAACCGGGATACGGCATGCGCGTGAAGCGAGTATTTTTGTGGCACCAAAATTATTGGCTTCACATGATCTCGCTCACAAAGAGCAATTAGAACTGGAAACTCCACGAAATTGTTACGTTTGTAAAACGGAATTTACTAAAATGCACCACTTTTATGATACGATGTGTACCGATTGTGGTGATTTTAATTATGCCAAACGTTTTCAAACTGCTGACGTAAACGGACAAGTTGCCGTTATTACAGGTTCTCGTCTAAAAATTGGGTATCACATTACGTTGATGTTGTTGCGTGGTGGAGCAACCGTTATTGCAACGACTCGTTTTCCGGTGGATTCCGCTTTGCGTTTCTCTAAGGAAGCTGATTTTATGGATTGGGGACATCGTTTGAAAATTCATGGGTTGGATTTACGACACATTCCGAGTGTGGAGATTTTTTGCAACTTTATTGAGCAAAAATACGAGCGATTGGATATTCTAATCAATAATGCAGCGCAAACCGTGAGACGTCCTGCCGGATTCTATACGCATTTAATGGAAAACGAAGAGCGTTCTATCGCTTCTTTGCCCAAACAAGCGCAAGAATTATTATTGGATCATACCAATTGTTTGGATGAATTAAAAGTATTGACATCTGGAGCTTCTCCAAATCAAAATATGCCGGTGACTTGGCACGGACCAGAGCCTGGGATTGGGTTGCGGGCTTCCGCCAAATTATCCCAGATTCCGTATTCGTTTGATAATGCGCTCGTGGCAAACGAAGTTTTTCCGGAAGGAGAACTCGATGCCGATTTGCAACAAGTCGATTTGAGAAAAACCAACAGCTGGCGTTTGCGATTGGGACAAATAGAAACCACGGAGATGATAGAAGTGCAGTTAGTGAATTCCGTAGCACCTTTTGTATTGTGTAACCGCCTTTCGGAAGTGATGAAGAAAGACAACACTGGAAAAAAACATATCATCAATGTGTCGGCAATGGAAGGAAAGTTTCATCGTTTTTTCAAGGAAGACCGCCATCCGCATACCAATATGGCCAAAGCCGCTTTGAATATGCTGACGCACACTTCTTCGGGAACTTTGGCAAAAGACGGCATTTTTATGAATGCGGTCGACACCGGTTGGGTAACCGACGAAGATCCGGCAGAATTAGCCAAAAGAAAACAGGAAGAAGAGGATTTTCAGCCGCCATTAGACATTGTGGATGGAGCAGCGCGAGTTATGGATCCGTTGTTTGACGGTATCAATACGGGAAAACATTGGTGTGGAAAGTTTTTGAAAGATTACAATCCGATTCCTTGGTAGAACCTTCAGATTTATAAAATAAAAAACCACAACAAAATCTAATTCTGTTGTGGTTTTTTATTGTTTCGCTTTGTGTACAGTTTACAAATCCGCAATCACGGTTTACTGTTTACGATCCGGCGAACGGTGTCCCGAAAAGGCCAACTGCAAGTTCTATCCAAATAAGGAGAAGCACTACCAGAATAATTGTACAGAGAATGATTCGATGATTGGTTTTTTTTACCTTTCTCATTACAAGCTCACAGATAAGACCTGTACCGAGTAATAGAACGCCAGCGACTACAAAATCGGACCGATTCCAGTTTACTTCATTTGTGAATTGCATTGCTATTAATGGGATGAACAGTAAAAAAACTACTGTGAGGACAATGCCAATGAGTCTTTTGTTTTCCATAATCATAATTTTTAGTTTTATAGATTAATTTGGTTGTGCATAATTCGAAAGTGTAGTTTTCAATATTTAATAAGGTTCACTTTCAGTGTTTTTACTTTACAAATATACGCAACTTTGAAATGCAAAGTACTTTCTATTTAGAAATTATTTTGATTGCATATAATATTTATTGAAAAAATAGATTGGTAGAAAAATCCGGGATTGTAATCCTATTCCTTGGTGGAACCTTCAGATTTATAGAACAAAAAACCACAACAGAATTCGATTTCGGTTGTGGTTTTTTTGTTTTTTTGGATTTGTGTCTTTAATATTGTTGACAAAAAATCATTGCTATAAAAACGTCTATATACCTAAACAATTGAAGCGTTTTGTGAAATTTTAAAATTTAATTTTGTAGCTCCCAGTGAATCATTTCATTATCCCTTCCTACTTCTTTAAAATTTAATTTAGTTAATATCTTTGAAGAATCGATATTTTCTAAAAGACATTTAGCTGTTATTAAAGTAACTTCGGAGTTTGAAAAAGCCCATTTAATTAAACCACGAGTGGCTTCACTAGCATAACCCTTTTTTCTTTCACTATCAATTATGCCATAACCAATATCTATTGCTCCTAAATGATTAGGTATGCCTTTAAATCCGATATCACCAATAATTGTCATTTCATCTTTCAAAACGATCATCCAAGATTCAAAGCCTGTGGGTTCTTGAACTAAATTCAGATTATGCAGTATTTTAGGAATTGTATCTAAAGTTTCCTCATCCGGATATCCTTTCCCTAAATGAAACCCCATTTCAATAAGTTTAGTAAAATCACCGCTTAAAATGATATTAGCAATTTCTTTTGTAAAAGGTATTAGCAAAAGTCTATCTGTAATTATATTTTCCATAGAATTAGGAGCATTATGAAAAAACCGTAGCTGTGTTTTGTTTTTTCAAATATATTTAATTATTCTTACAAATCATTAAAATGACTTTCTATCTGTTGTAAGTTTAGGAATTCCTTTTTCTTTTTTGCCTAAAAAAAAATAACCCCAACATTTCCAGCGTTACCGCTAAAAGTGTTGGGGTTGTAAATAGTATAAAATAAAGTATTATCCTTCTATCTTCGCACTCAGCTCAAACCATCGTTCCTCTTTCTCTTCAATTTTATTGATGATGTTTCTCAATTCGTTAGCTTTCTTTTCAATGTCGCTTTCCCCAATTTTTCCGTCTGAGAATAATTGCTCAATAGCTACTTTCTGAAGCTCTAAATCCTTGATTTCTTTCTCTGTTTTCTGGAATTCTTTTTGCTCGTTGAACGTCAGGTTTCCAGTTGGATTATTTTGTTTCCAGTCTTTCTTTTCGGCTTTGTTTTCCTCTTTTTGAGCTACATCAGTACTGTCTTCGTAGGCTCTAAAGTCAGAATAGTTTCCAGGAAAATCTTCGACCACACCATCACCTCTAAAAATGAATAAGTGATCCACAATTTTATCCATGAAATACCTGTCGTGAGAAACCACCAAAAGGCAACCCGGATAATCCAAAAGGAAGCTTTCCAAAACATTCAAGGTTACAATATCCAAATCATTGGTAGGCTCATCCAGAATCAAAAAGTTAGGATTCTGAATCAAAACCGTACACAAGTACAAACGTTTCAATTCTCCACCACTCAATCGGTCCACAAAATCATATTGTTTTTTAGCATCAAACAAGAAACGCTCTAACAATTGCGAAGCCGAAATCAATTTCCCTTTCATCAACGGAATGAATTCTCCGTATTCCTTAATCACATCAATAACGCGCTGACCCGGCTTTGGGTTGATTCCGCTTTGCGTGTAGTAACCTACTTTTATCGTTTCGCCAATCACCACTTTTCCACCATCAAGAGGAATAGTTCCGGTTAATAAATTCAAGAAAGTTGATTTTCCGGTTCCATTTTTTCCAATGATTCCAATACGTTCGCCACGTTGAAAATCAAAACTGAAATTATCCATGATGACATGATCCTTGAATTTTTTGGAGATTTTGTGAAGCTCGATAATCTTGCTTCCCATGCGTTCCATGTTAATTTCAAGCTCTACTTTATTTTCACGACGGCGACTTTGTGCTTTTTCCTTAATTTCATAAAAATCATCCTGACGCGATTTCGATTTTGTCGTTCTCGCTTTTGGCTGACGGCGCATCCATTCCAGTTCTTTCACAAAAAGATTCTGTGCTTTATCCACACTCGAATTCTCGGATGCGATGCGTTCCTCTTTTTTCTCTAAATAGTACGAGTAATTTCCTTTGTATTGGTATAATTTTCCGTTGTCCAGTTCGATGATTTCGTTACAAACGCGCTCCAAGAAGAAACGGTCGTGCGTCACCATAAACAACGTAATATTTTCTTTGGCAAAATAGCTTTCCAGCCATTCAATCATCTCTAAATCCAAGTGATTCGTAGGTTCATCCAGAATTAATAAGTCGGGACGATTAATTAAAATAATAGCCAGTGACAAACGTTTTTTCTGTCCACCTGAAAGATTTTTTACTTTCAGTTTGAAATTTTCCAACTTCAACTTGAACAAAATTTGCTTGTATTGCGTTTCAAAATCCCAGGCATTGTGCTGATCCATTCCGTCAAAAGCTTTTTGGTAGGCTTCTTCATCTTCGGGATTTTCTAATGCTTTTTCATACGCTTCAATCACTTTCAAAGTCTCGTTATCCGATGCGAAAATACTTTCTTCAATCGTTAATTCTTCCTGTAAATTATTGTTTTGCGAAAGAAATGCCATTTTGATGCCTTTTCTCAACACGACTTGTCCGGTATCGGATTCTTCAAGACCATTAATGATACTCATAATAGTTGTTTTTCCAGAACCGTTTTTGGCTATGAAGGCAATTTTTTGATCTTTATTAATTCCAAACGAGATGTCTTTAAACAACGTACGTTCACCAAAAGATTTCGAGATATTTTCAACAGAAAGGTAATTCACTTTGTAAGATATGAGTTATAAATTGAAAGCTATGCCTGCGTTGCGAAACATAACTTTTTTGCAAAAGTAATTCATTTACATCAAGTTTCAAGTTTTTGTGGTTTAAGTAATGTTAAAACTAAAAACGGCAGCCTATTTTTTAGGAGCGAAAGATTTGGTCTTATTTGTGGCTATCGTTCCCGCTTTCGCCTTTATCTTTGTTCGTTCCTCTCAAAGGATACCGGCTCTATCGGGGCTAAGAAGAAACATGTTTTTTAATCTTCAATAAAATAGCGTAAATTTGAGTAGTTAAAAATTTGTATCATGAAAACGGAGACTTTAAAAATCAACATCACGCAAAGAATCTTAAATAGTAACGACAATAAGATTCTTAGTAAAATAGCAAAACTTCTTGATGAAGAAAATAGTGTAGGTTATGACACAGATGGAAACCCAATTCCTGAAAAAGAGTATATAAAGGATATTCATGAGGCTTTGGATCAATTGAATGAAGGGAAGTTAGAAACCTATCCGAGTGAAGAGGTAAAAAGAAAAATAGTAGGATAATTTTCTAATTTTTTAATTGGCAAGTTTTCTAATTATATTTGCTCAATGCAACTATCCGTCATCATTCTCAATTACAACGTTCGCTATTTTCTCGAGCAATGTGTTTTAAGCGTTCAAAGTGCTTTAGAAACCATTGACAGCGAAATCATTGTAATTGATAATAATTCCCCTGATGACAGTTGTGCGATGATGAAACAGCGTTTTCCAAACGTAAAATTCATTCAAAACAATGAAAATGTAGGTTTTCCAAAAGGCAATAATATAGGTGTAGCCCAAGCCAAAGGAGAATACATCTGCATTCTCAATCCGGATACCGTTGTCGCCGAAGATACGTTTACCAAAGTATTGGCTTTCGCCCAAAAACAACCTGATTTAGGAATCTTGGGTTGCAAACTCATCGATGGAACCGGAAAATTTCTGCCGGAAAGCAAGCGTAGCGTTCCTACACCTTGGGTCGCTTTTACCAAAATCACGGGTTTGTACAAATTATTTCCCAAGTCGGGAACATTCGGGAAGTATTACGCACAACATTTAAACGAAAACCAAACTGGAAAAGTAGACATTCTTGTGGGTGCTTTTATGTTTATGAAAAGAGATTTATACCTTGAATTGGGCGGTTTTGATGAAGATTGTTTCATGTATTCTGATGATATTGATTTGTCGTATCGAGTTTTGAAAGAAGGAAAGTCTAATTATTACTTCCATGACACCACTGTAATCCATTATAAAGGAGAAAGTACCAATAAGGACGAAACGTATATGAAGCGGTTTCAGGAAGCGATGCATTTCTTTTACAAAAAGCATTTTGAAATTTCTTTATTGTTTTCGCTTTTTATGAAAATAGGAATTGTCTTTTTCTCTTTGGTAAAAATGTTTCAAGGGAAACCAGGAATAAAAATCGCTCCAAAATCATATCTATTGTATTCGGCTAACGAAAAATTAGTAGATAAACTCCGTTTAGTTTTGCAAAAAAAAGTCCTGTTTCACGATTTGAAAACAGAAAAAATGGTAATTTCGTCTTCTATTAAAAGTAAAATAAGCACAGAAGTTATTTTAGATAACGAATTCATTTCTTTTAAAGAATGTATTGCAATTCTCGAATCTTCAAGGAATAAAAGGTTTACCTTTAAAATTATACCAAAAAACGCTAAATTTTTAATAGGAAGTAACAATAGTAACGAGAGAGGTGAGATTATAGAAATAGAGTAAAAAATTACATTTAATGTAATTTATGTTTAAAATATTTAGTAATTTCGCAAACTGAAAATCAAAATCACCTTTTAGGTTAACAATATGGCAAGATTTGAATTAAAGCTTCCGAAAATGGGAGAAAGCGTTGCAGAAGCGACCATTACAAATTGGTTGAAACAAGTTGGAGACAAAATTGAAGCCGATGAAGCGGTACTTGAAATTGCTACTGATAAAGTAGACAGTGAAGTGCCAAGCGAAGTTTCGGGTATTTTAGTCGAACAACTGTTCGGTAAAGATGATTTAGTTCAAGTAGGGCAAACGATTGCCATTATTGAAACGGATAGCGCAGCTGTTACTGAAACAGTTCAAGAAGTTGCTGCTCCTGCTGAAGTTGCAATTATTGAAAAAACAGTTGAAGTAGCCAAAGAAGCGGTTGCGGTTCCTGCTGATTTCTCTGATTCTGAAAAATTCTTATCGCCTTTGGTAAAAAACATTGCCAAAGAAGAAGGTGTTTCTGTAGCTGAATTAGCAGCGATTTCTGGAACAGGAAAAGAAGGAAGAGTAACTAAAAATGATATTTTAGAATACGTAAAAAATAGAACAAGCCAACCTGTAGTTGCGGCTCCAGTTCAAAAAACAGTAGCGGCTCCAGTGGCTCAAAAAGCGGCTCCGGTATCAGTAAGCGGTGGGGATGAAATTATAGAAATGGACAGAATGCGCAAGCTGATTGCGGGTTATATGGTCGCTTCTGTGCAAACTTCGGCTCACGTACAATCATTTATTGAAGTGGATGTGACGAATATTGTAAAATGGAGAGAGAAAAATAAAGTTACTTTCGAAAAAAGAGAAGGGGAGAAATTGACATACACGCCAATTTTTATGGAAGCAGTTGCTAAAGCGCTGAAAGATTTCCCTGGAATGAATATTTCTGTAGATGGTGATTATATCATTAAAAAGAAAAACATCAACCTAGGAATGGCTGCTTCGTTACCAAACGGAAATTTAATTGTTCCTGTTATTAAAAACGCAGACCAACTAAATTTAGTAGGAATGGCAAAAGCGGTAAACGATTTAGGAGGTCGCGCAAAAGCTGGAAAACTAAAACCGGACGACACGCAAGGTGGAACTTATACGGTTACGAATGTGGGGACTTTTGGAAGTGTTTTCGGAACGCCAATTATCAATCAGCCGCAAGTGGGGATTTTAGCTCTTGGAGCAATCCGTAAAATGCCGGCAGTAATTGAAACTCCTGAAGGAGATTTTATCGGAATTCGTCAAAAAATGTTCTTATCGCACAGCTATGATCATAGAGTAGTTGATGGAGCATTAGGAGGTAGTTTTGTAAAAAGAGTTGCAGAATACTTAGAAGCTTTTGATGTAAACAGAGATGTTTAAAAGTTTATAATTACAATAAAAACCCGATTGATTTTTAAAAATCAATCGGGTTTTCTTTTTTTGAGGTTTTCTGGAACTTTAAACGTTGAACTTTAAATGAAATTAAACCCAAATTTCTATATTTGTAGTCACACAAAATTTAAAAATGGAACTTAAACTCAATAAACCAATTTGCTTTTTCGATCTTGAAACCACAGGAATCGATATCGGAAAAGATAGAATTGTAGAAATCTCAATATTCAAAATTTTTCCAAACGGAAACAAAGAAAGTAAAACGTGGTTAGTGAATCCAACGATTCCAATTCCGCCACAAACAACAGCGGTTCATGGAATTACCGATGAGAAAGTAGTGAATGAACCTACTTTTAATGAGCTGGCAGCACAGGTTTATAATATGATTAAAGACAGTGATTTGGCTGGATTTAATTCAGATCGTTTTGATATTCCGTTATTGGCAGAGGAAATGTTACGTGCCGGAGTAGATTTTGACATGAAAAACAGAGTTTCAGTTGATGTACAGACCGTTTTTCATAAAATGGAAGAACGTACTTTAAGTGCAGCTCACAAGTTTTATTGTGGAAAAACGCTTGAGAATGCACATTCAGCAGAAGCAGATACCATGGCGACTTACGAAATTTTGAAAGCGCAACTGGATCGTTATCCTGAACTGGAAAATGATATGAAATCATTGTCGGAGTTTACTACAAGAAAGAAAATCGCTGATTTCGCAGGAATGATTGCTTTTGACAAGGATGATGAAGAGATTTTTACTTTTGGAAAACACAAAGGGGTAAAAGTCGATAAAATTCTGGAAACTGAACCTGGTTATTTCAGCTGGATACAAAATGCTGATTTTCCGTTATACACCAAAAAAGTTTTGACTGCAATTAAACTTCGAAAACTGAATAATAAATTAAGCTAATTTTTGAATTTTTCAATCATTAAATTTTTTAATTAATAAGAAATGAAAATCATCTGCATCGGTAGAAATTACACCAATCATATAAAGGAATTACACAATGAAAGACCAACTGAGCCTGTAGTTTTCATGAAGCCGGATTCGGCCGTTTTATTGAAACAACATCCATTTGTAATTCCGGAATTTTCGGAAGATATTCATCACGAAATTGAAATTATTGTCAAAATAAATAAAGTTGGTAAATACATCGAGCCTAAGTTTGCGCATAAATATTATGACGAAATTAGTGTTGGAATTGATTTTACAGCTCGTGATTTACAGGCAAAATTAAAAGCAAAAGGCTTGCCTTGGGAAAAAGCAAAAGCATTTGACGGCTCGGCAGTTATAGGTGAATTTTTGCCGAAAAATCAATTTAGTTCATTAGAAAATATTACTTTTGAATTAACCAACAACAATAAAACGGTGCAAAAGGGTAATTCCAGTCACATGTTGTGGAAAATTGACGAACTAATTTCATACGTTTCTCAATTCTTCACCTTAAAAATTGGAGATATTATTTTTACGGGAACTCCAGAAGGAGTAGCTGCTGTAAAGCCAGATGATGTTTTGGAAGGATTTTTAGAAGGACAACAACTATTTAGAATACAAGTAAAATAATGGCTATAAACTACAACCTTTCAAAAGTGTACGCACTTTCAGACAACGATGCGGAATTTGTAAATGAAATTTTGACTTTATTTGTTACCGAAGTTCCAGACGATTTACTTCAAATTAAAGAAGGAATAAAAAAGAAAGATCACAAGCATGCTTATGCTTATGCACACAAGATAAAACCTACGCTTGATTTAATGGGTTTAAATATGGCTTTTGAAGAGATTCTCCAAATCGAAGCCTGGACCAAAGCCGAAGGTAAAAAGAAAGACATCAAAGAAACTTTTAAGAGCGTAAAAAACCAAGTTAACGACGCTATCAAAGAAATCAAAAAAGATTTCGATTTGTAATATTGGGGCGTGACCCGCTAAAAAAGCGGGTCGGGCTATCCGTTACAATCTCTCTCGTTAAAAAACGAGAGAGGATTTTCACTTTTATCCCTCACGCAAAAAAAAACTGAATGTGCTATTTTATACATTTCTTTTTTTAAGATTGCAATCCCATAAAAAAATCACAAAAAAATGAAAGCAACCATAGTTACCATTGGTGACGAAATTTTAATAGGTCAAATTGTCGATACGAATTCTGGTTTTATTGCCAAGTCGTTAGATAAAATTGGTGTTGAAATCAATGAAATGATTTCGATTAGTGATGATAAAAAACACATTTTAGATACGTTTGCAGTACTTCAAAATAAAGTCGATTTGGTGATTATAACTGGAGGTTTAGGACCGACAAAAGATGACATTACCAAGAAAACATTTTGTGATTATTTTGATGATGAATTGATTGTTGATCAAAAAGTGCTGGCTCATGTTACGCAACTTATAGAAGGTTTTTATAAGCGAACAATTACCCAAATCAATAAAGATCAGGCGCTGGTTCCGTCAAAATGCACGGTGCTTCACAATCAGGTGGGTACTGCGCCAGGAATGTGGATGAAAAAGGAAAACACCGTTTTTATTTCGCTTCCAGGAGTTCCTTATGAAATGAAGTATGTAGTGGAGCATGAAATCATCCCAAAAGTAGTTCGGGAATACAAACGACCTTATATTATCCATAAAACAATTCTTACGTACGGACAAGGTGAAAGTATGGTGGCGGAACGGATAGAGGATTGGGAAAATAATCTTCCGGAATTTATTAAGTTGGCTTACTTGCCTGCGCCTGGAAGAGTTCGTTTGCGCCTTTCGGCCCGTGGCACAGATAAAGAAAAATTAGAAGCTGCTATCGAAGAAAATGTAAACACACTGGATGCTATAATCCATGATATTATCGTTGGTTTTGATGATGATGAAACTTTAGAGGTTGTGGTAGGAAAAATGCTTACAAAGCAAAATAAAACGATTTCCACTGCCGAGAGTTGTACCGGAGGTAAGATTGCAGCAGTATTAACATCGGTTTCTGGGGCTTCAAAGTATTTTAAAGGAAGTGTGGTTTCGTATGCAACTGAAGTTAAAATCGATGTTTTAGGCATTCCGGAAAGCCTCATAAAAGAAAATTCTGTGGTGAGTAGAGAAGTAGTTTCGGCGATGGCTTTGAATGTAAAAAACATGATGAAAACAGATTATGCAATTGCGACAACCGGTAACGCTGGACCGTCAAAAGGAGACTCAAATGCAGAAGTTGGAACAGTTTTTATTGCATTGGCAACACCAAGCGAAGTAATTGTTGAAGAATTTAATTTTGGTCAACCCCGTGAAAAAGTGATAGATAGAGCTGTAATTAAAAGTTTAGAACTATTACAGAAAGAAATTTTAAAAAATGTGCAATAAATTTGTTGCTTAATAGGTTTATTTTTCTTTTCTTTGCACCCTGATTTTGAATAACGATAAAAGATAAGTATAATGTCAAGAGTTTGTGACCTTACAGGTAAAAGAGCGATGGTAGGAAATAACGTTTCTCACGCTATGAACAAAACTAAGAGAAAATTTTCTGTAAACTTAGTTAAAAAGCGTTTTTATCTTCCAGAAGAAGATAGATGGATTACTCTAAGAGTAGCTGCATCTACGATAAAAACAATTAATAAAAATGGAATCGCTGCAGTTTTGAAAAAAGCGCAGTCAGAAGGATTTATTAAATAATCCATTCCAAAATAAAAAAATAGCAAGATGGCAAAGAAAGGTAATAGAATCCAGGTAATTTTAGAATGTACTGAGCACAAGACTTCGGGTGTTGCAGGAACTTCAAGATACATAACAACAAAGAACAAAAAAAATACACCAGACAGATTAGAGATTAAGAAATTTAATCCAATCTTGAAACGTGTAACTGTTCACAAAGAAATTAAATAATAATTAGAGATTTTAATAAAAATCTCAAATGGTCACATTTGGAGATTTTATTTAAATTTAAATAACATTTGAATCATGGCAAAGAAAACCGTAGCATCGTTACAAACATCTTCTAAGAGATTATCAAAAGCCATCAAAATGGTGAAATCTCCAAAAACAGGTGCATATACATTCGTAGAATCTATTATGGCCCCTGAAGCTGTTGATGAATTCTTGAAAAAGAAATAATTAGCAATCACATTATATAGAAAAGCTACTTTCATTCGGAAGTAGCTTTTTTATTTTCTATATTTACCGTTAGAAAAACGTATTGGTTCTTTGGACTTAAATACTTCATTCTTAATACTATTTATACAATGAGTTTTTTCAAAAGAATATTTTCATCAGAGAAAAATGACCCGAGCCTAAGTGAACAGGCGAAGCAAACATTAGACAAGAGTCTTGAAAAATCAAAAACAAATTTCTTTTCGAAGTTAACCAAAGCTGTTGCCGGAAAGTCAAAAGTTGATGAGGAGGTTTTAGATAATTTAGAGGAAATCCTTGTTGCCTCAGATGTTGGTGTGAATACTACATTAAAAATAATTACCAGAATCGAAAATCGTGTTGCTTCAGATAAATATCTTGGTATAGAAGAACTCAATCAAATTCTTAGAGAAGAAATTGCTGCTTTATTATCAGAGACAAATACTGGTGAAGCTACTGAATTTGTAATTCCAATCCAGACGAAACCTTATGTTTTAATGGTGGTTGGGGTAAATGGTGTCGGAAAAACGACTACCATTGGTAAATTAGCCTATCAGTTTAAAAAAGCAGGTTATAATGTGGTTCTTGGTGCAGCCGATACTTTTCGTGCGGCTGCCATCGATCAGTTACAAATATGGGCGGATAGAGTAGGCGTTCCTATTGTTCGTCAAGATATGGGAAGTGATCCTGCTTCGGTAGCTTTTGATACCTTACAATCAGCAGTGGCACAAAATGCCGATGTCGTTATTATTGATACTGCAGGTCGTTTGCATAATAAAATTAATTTAATGAACGAATTGACCAAAGTAAAACGAGTGATGCAAAAAGTCGTTGGTGATGCGCCACATGATGTATTATTGGTTTTGGATGGATCAACCGGTCAGAATGCTTTTGAACAAGCAAAACAATTTACAGCAGCTACTGAGGTTACTTGTTTAGCAGTTACTAAACTGGACGGAACTGCAAAAGGCGGCGTTGTAATAGGAATCTCAGATCAATTTAAAATTCCAGTAAAGTACATTGGTGTTGGAGAAGGAATTGAGGATCTTCAGGTTTTTAATAAGTATGAGTTTGTAGATAGTTTTTTTAAATAATAATCAGAATGGATTTTTCTTCTTTAAAAAACACACCTCCGATGTATCTCTATTTAGTGAGTATCATTTCTTTTATATTGGCAAATCTTATTCGAGATAAAAGCCTTGGTTTCTATTATTTTTTGTTGATAATAGGATTGGTTTTCTTTGTTTTAGGTTTTATGAGACGTTTGAAAACCAAGTAGATTTATTGGTATAAAGCACTAATTTTTTGCCATAACGTTTCATCAAAATCGGATAAAGCAAAAGTTGGATTATCTGGATTTGCAACATCTCCCATTCTGATAACGACCATTTTCTTGCTTGGAATAACATAGATTTTCTGATCATTTTTGCCTAACGCCATATACATATCGGCTGGAGCAGTTGGTATTAAACTACCATTGAACTGAAGTTGGCTTTGTGGCAAATGATAACTTGATTTTCCATTCAGCCACCATAAATAACCATAGCCCAGATTTATAGTTTGTGAAGTGTTTGTGGCTTCATTAAGATAGTTCTCATTCAATATGGTATTGCTTTCCCATTTTCCTTTGTTGGATATTAACAAACCAAAGCGTGCCATGGAGCGGGTTGTACTTCCATAAACGGAATTATTGCCTAATTGAAACCATGTGCCATCCATTCCTATTTTATCTTTCAATTTGGTATTGAAATAGGAATTCCAGGTTTGACCGCTGGCTTGAGCAACCACATCCTGTAATTTTACATATGCATTATGATACGCCCAACGTGTTCCTGCATCCGCTTTATATTTTAGGCTTGCTGGATCAACATCATCCGTACTATCATCTAAACCGGAAGTCATATTGAGTAAATGTTTGTTTGTAATTAAGTTTTCTTTTGCTAAAGGCAAGCTGGTCCAACCGGTTCCTATGTATTGCGAAACTTTAGTATTGATGTTGATGAGGTTTTCTTGTTGTGCAATTCCTGTTACAGTTGATGTCAGCGTTTTTCCGGCGCTTGCCCAATACCAAAAAGCATTGGCGTCATGACCATTGAAATAATGTTCCATTACGATTCTTCCGTTGACAAGAATGATGAAAGATTTAGAATTTTTGAGTTCTAAATAATCTAATAGTGGTTGAACTGCGGATTGTTTCCAACCTAAACTTGCAATAGATTTTGTTTCCCAAGTTGTACCAGTTAAAGGCGGGAAATAGATTGTTTCTGCAGGTGTTGGAGTAGGAGTTGGTTCGGTAGTATCGGAACTGCAGCTGCTACACAATAATACGATGAGGAGACTATAGATTATTTTTGACATCTTGTTACTGATTTATTTCTAATTCCTTTAAGACCAAAAATATAGAAAATAGTTTAATGTGTTTCTGCTATTTTTGTTTTCTTTGAATTTAATAAGAGTAACTTTGTAGTATAAAATAAAAGAGTTGTATCTTCAAAATGCCTAGCCCTGATGGAAGCGGAAATCCTTTTTAGCCGCTTTTTTTGCGGATAAAAAGATTGCAGCGAAAAGCAGGAAACAGCTCCTAAAAATAATAAATATATGAAAAACACATTTAGCATTCTTTTTATAGCATTCCTTTTTGTGGGATGTCAGCAAAATATTAAGCCTGTAGACATTTCTAAAATAAACGGATATTGGGAAATTGAAAAAGTTGTTTTTGATGCTGGGAAAGACAAGAATTACGGGATGAATGAAAGTTATGATTTTTTTAAAATAGATAATAATAAAGGGATTCGTAAGAAAGTGATGCCGCAATTGGACGGGACTTTTTTAGTGAATGATGTTTATGAAAGCGTAACGGTGCGATTTGCCGATGACAAAGTGTTTTTGGATTATTCGACACCTTATATGAAATGGAGTGAAGAGTTAATTGCTTTGTCAGCAGAAGAATTAGTATTGTTGAACAAGGAAAAAATAGAATATCATTACAAGAAAACAACACCAATAAATTTACTGGGCGATGGCAAAACGGCTAAATAATCAAAGTACAATAGGGGATGTTTTGAAACAAATTATCCAAGTGAATAAACTGCAACCTGGAATGGATCAAATTGACGTTAAAGACGCATGGAAAAATCTGATGGGAAATGGTGTGAATAATTACACTAAAAATGTGGTTTTGAAAGGAAGTACTTTGTATGTGGAATTGAGTTCTTCAGTATTACGGGAAGAATTAAGTCATGGTAAATCAAAAATTGTGGCTATGATTAATGAAGAACTGCGTCGAGATGTGGTAAAGGATGTGGTTTTAAGATAATGATTTTAGACTAAAGATTAAAGATTTCCTGGTCATAAAAAAATCCCGTTTCAATTTTGAAACGGGATTTTTTATTTATACGATTTTCTAAATCTTAATTCATGAATTAAAATTGCTCTCTTCCAGCAAAATGGAAAGCACCTTCGATAGCTGCGTTTTCATCGCTATCAGAACCGTGAACTGCATTTTCTCCGATAGAAGTTGCGTAAGCTTTACGGATAGTTCCTTCAGCAGCTTCAGCTGGGTTTGTAGCACCGATTAAAGTTCTGAAATCTTCAACAGCGTTATCTTTTTCTAAAATAGCAGCAACAATTGGTCCTCTTGACATGAATTCAACTAATTCACCGTAGAAAGGTCTTGCAGCGTGAACTTCATAAAATGCTTGAGCATCAGCAACAGTTAATTGCGTTAATTTCAAAGAAACGATTTTGAAACCTGCATTAGTAATCATTGCAAGTATGTTTCCGATGTGTCCGTTAGCAACAGCATCAGGCTTGATCATTGTAAATGTTCTATTAGTAGCCATTTTTTTGTTTTTTAAATTTTTCGAATTGGGTGCAAAAGTAAACTTTTTTTATGTGTTTATTTTAATAAATCACCAATTAAAAGGAGTTTATTTAAGATTAATTAGGATTTTTTAAAAATTAAACCTTAAAGATTAATTTATGTTTATAAAAAAGCCCTAAAATGAAAGACCAAATAGTTACATAAATCAAAGCTCCGGCTAAGGATGCCGTCATAGGATTATTGAAAACCGGTGCAATCCAAAAACTATACAGATAATTTTGAAGATTGATTTGTTCTGTTGGTATTTCAGGATTTTGAAATTGGATCATTTCCAATCCTTGTGGGATTATTTCCGAAAAGAAGAATACAATCATTGGATTTACGCCCCAAATAAGAAATAGCTTTGTCCATTTTTTATAGTTTGCAATATCAATTACATAATAAAAAAGAGTCAAAGAAAGTATTGCCAAACCGGATGTGTATAAAACAAAAGAGCTCGTCCACAATGATTTGTTTAGTGGAAATACGATAGACCATAAAAGTGCAAGAATAATAAGAATGATCCCAGCGATTCCCATTCTTTTTGCAATTTCCAGTTTTGGTAATGGACGATTTAGCAATTGACCAATAAGCAATCCTATTATTCCGGAAGCTATTGCAGGAATAGTACTTAGAATTCCTTCTGGATCCCAAGTTTTTGTAACTGCCCATACATGATCTTTTAATAAAATACTGTCAATCCATGATGCTAAATTAGTTCCTTTTTCAAGGTTTACTAGACCAATTCCAGGAACAGGAATCAGTGTCATTATTGCCCAATATCCTAATAAAATTGTTGAAGCTACTATAAGTTGTGTTTTTTGGGTAGTTTTTAAATACAAAAGAGATATTATAAAATATACAATTCCAATGCGCTGTAAAACGCCGGGAAGTCTCACGTCTTGATAAGCTTCAATACCACTGTAAGCTAAGAATACATAAACAGCAAATATAGCAACGGCTAAATAGGTTTTGACTTTTGGATTGAAACTTCCCATAAGTGCATAGCCTACGCCAATTGTTATGATTAATCGTCCTATTAATAACGGGATTCCTTCCAGTCCGAAGAGTTGTATTTTTCCAAAAAAATTAAAAAAGACCCCTAAACAAAACATGCGCAGTGAGCGAACCATTATTTTATTAAAAGTTGTACTGTCAAAAGTTTTTGTAGGCATTGCGAAAGAAACAGCTACGCCCATAATGAAAATAAAAAACGGAAAAACTAAATCGGTGGGAGTGCAACCATTCCAATCAGAGTGTAATAAAGGAGGATAGACTGTCGCCCAGCTTCCTGGATTGTTGACAATGGTCATTAATAAAATAGTAAATCCTCTAAATACATCCAGTGAAATCAGGCGTTCTTTGATCATTAGTTTTTGGGTGGTTTTAAGGAAGTGTAATTATATCAAAATTAGACTGTAAAGGCTTGAGTTGATTCACCAATGTTGGAATCAGATTGTCACCATTTTCTAAATAAAATTCCGAAAAATTAGTTTGGCGTTCCTGTAAACTTTGGTTGGGAAATAATTCGTTTTGCAAGTCTGTGATGCGTTGTAAAACATCACTTAATTTTCTTTTTTGTGCTTTAAGCAAACGTTTCTCCAGATTTTCTAATCCTTTAGTTTGTTTTACTTCCTGTGCTTTTACAGCTCCAATAAAAGATTTATCTGTTTTATTTGCTACTTCATAAAGCGCTTCAAATTGTTTTTGCAATTGGGTTTTCAAATGCGTTAAATCGATTGGGAAATCTGATAATTGTTTGGTTTTAGTATTCACTAAATCATCCTGTTTTGAAAATAAATCGGCCCAATTCAAGTCTAATTTGTCTGCTTTTTTAGTTTGCTTTTCGGTTGCTAATAGAACAGAGTTTCTAAGTAGAAGGATTGGAAAAGTTATTTTTGCAGCAGCAAAAAAGGATTTTAGTTCTAACCAATATGCGATTTCTCCGCCTCCGCCAATGTAGCATAAATTAGGTAGAATAACTTCTTGATACAACGGACGCATAATCACGTTAGGACTGAATTTCTCTGGATGATTCTCTAAAAGTGTTAGAATTTCACTTTCAGAAAACTCGATTTTAGTGTGATTTACTTTGTAAGTATCATTTTCAAAGATGATGCGTTCTCTGATGTCATCTTCGATATAAAACAAATTAATTTCCCGTGGATTGACTTGAACCGTGTAGTCTTTTAATTTTTCAGCAGTTTCCAATACTAATTTATGGGATGACTGTTGCAATAATTCTTCTTTTACAAAAGGAATGAAGTTGCGTTTTAAATCCTGATTATCTGCGTCCAAAATGACTAAGCCATACGCGCCAAAAAGGGCATTGGCCAAAAATCTCGTAGCATCGGCTAAATTATCGTGATTGAGATAAGAATCTTCAAATAGTTTTTTGAGTGTATTTGCATTTGTACTGGAACCTAATTCCAGCGCATATACTTCAAGGAAATCAGCTAAACCTTCAGTAGATAATCTACCAACAGGACCAGTGCTTTCTTTGTTCCAACGGAATTTTTTACCTTTAAAATTAAAATAATTGATTTCTTCAAAATCATGATCCTCGGTTGCCATCCAATAAATTGGGACAAAATTTGAATCAGGATATTTTGCTTTTAATTCGGTTGTTAAATTAATGGTTGAAATAATTTTGTACAAAAAATACAATGGCCCACTGAATAAATTCAATTGATGACCAGTGGTAATGGTAAATGTATTGGAATTTGCTAAAGAGGCAATATTTTGATTTGTTAAAGCCGAAGTTTCAACGGTATTGTATTGTTTTTGCAAAACAGAAACTAAAGTAGCTCTGGAAGTATCATCAAAATTAGCTTGCTTCTCCTGAATTTGCGATTCAAAATTTCCAAGATTGGGAAAACGATGGTATAAAGAGTGAAGATTGCTTTTTTCCTCTAAATAATCATTCATTAGAGCAGAAAAATATCCGGAATTCTGATAGCTGATACAGTCGGTTGGCATGTTTTGAGTTTCTAAATTTGTCGCTAAAGTAAGAAAAAGTAAAGTTATGTTTTTTTGGTTTAAGATATGTTTAGGAAATGTCTATTTTTAAATTGTTAAGAATCCATTTTTAACCTTTATTTTTGCACCAAACTTATTCCTTTTGAAAACCAAATTATTCGTAATCACGCCTCCTTTTACCCAACTGAATACACCGTATCCGGCAACCGCATATATCAAAGGGTTTCTGAACACCAAAAACATTGAGTCTGTGCAGGCGGATTTGGGTATTGAAGTGATTTTGAAATTGTTTTCGAAAAAAGGACTTGAAGATTTGTTTAATTACTCAAGATCCAAAACCCAATACCCAACACCCAATAGCCAAAGAATTTCCGCTTTACAAGATGAATACCTTAAAACGATTGATCCCGTAATTTCTTTTTTACAAGGGAAAAATCCAACCTTGGCACTTCAAATATGTCAGGAAGATTTCTTGCCGGAAGCGTCCCGTTTTGCACAATTGGAAGAACTCGATTGGGCTTTTGGAACGATGGGAACACAAGACAAAGCCAAGCATTTAGCGACTTTGTATCTGGAAGATATTTCGGATTTTATTGTGGAATGTGTTGATGCTAATTTTGGTTTTAGCCGCTATGCGGAACGTTTGGGACGAAGTGCGAATTCTTTTGACGAATTGTACGAAGCTTTACAGCAGGAACCTACTTATATTGATAATTTACTTCTTTCTATTCTAAAAGAACGAATAGAAACTATTCAACCTACATTATTCCTAATTTCGATTCCGTTTCCAGGGAATTTATATTCGGCTTTTCGTTCCGCCCAATGGGTGAAAAAGCATCATCCAAATATCAAGATTTCGATGGGAGGTGGTTTTCCCAATACCGAATTGCGTTCGCTTTCAGATGCCCGAGTGTTTGAGTTTTTCGATTTTATTACGTTGGATGATGGTGAAATGCCAATTGAAGAATTAATTTCCAATATTGAAAATCCAGATTACAATTCCTACAAACGAACCTTTCTATTGGAAGAAGGAAAAGTAGTTTACAAAAATAATTCTCTAAAACACGATTACAAACAATCGCAAGTGGGAACTCCCGATTATTCTGATTTACTTTTGGATAAATACATTTCGGTTATCGAAATTGTGAATCCAATGCACCGTATGTGGAGCGATGGCCGCTGGAACAAACTCACCATGGCGCACGGTTGCTATTGGGGGAAATGTACGTTTTGTGATATTTCATTGGATTATATCAAAATTTACGAACCCGTTGCTGCCAATTTATTGTGCGACCGAATGGAGGAAATGATTGCCCAAACAGGCGAGAATGGATTTCATTTTGTTGATGAAGCCGCACCTCCGGCTTTGATGCGCGCTTTGGCTCTCGAAATCCTTCGCAGGAAATTAGCAGTGACGTGGTGGACCAACATTCGATTTGAAAAAAGCTTTACCAAAGACTTGTGTTTGCTTCTAAAAGCATCCGGTTGTATCGCCGTTTCTGGCGGTCTCGAAGTCGCTTCCGATAGATTGTTAAAATTAATAGACAAAGGTGTAACGGTAGAACAAGTTGCGAAAGTGACCCGAAATTTCACTGAAGCAGGCGTTATGGTTCATGCGTATTTGATGTACGGTTATCCTACACAAACCATTCAGGAAACGGTGGATAGTCTCGAAATGGTGCGTCAATTATTTGAAGTTGGGGTATTACAATCGGGATTCTGGCATCAATTTGCGATGACCGCGCACAGTCCAGTGGGTTTGTATCCGGAGAAATTTGGTGTAATAAAAGAAACCGAAGCAATTGGAACTTTCGCCAATAACGATATTAATTATACCGATGCAACAGGAATCGATCATGATAAATTCAGTTTTGGACTCAAGAAATCCTTATTCAATTTTATGCACGGAATCTGTTTTGATTATGAATTGCAGGATTGGTTTGAGTTTAAAATTCCAAAGACTAAAATTTCACCCGATTTTATTTTTGATGCCTTACAGGAAGACGATGATTTCAATATCAAACCTACGGCTAAAATCGTTTGGTTAGGTGGGAAGCCATTTATTGAACATTTTACAAAATCTAAAAAAGGGAATTCTTGGGAAATGATGACTTTGACTTTTCATGATAAAAAAGAAAGTTTCTCCATTCAAACCAATAAAAAGGAAGGAGAATGGTTGGTTGAAATGCTGCTAAAAATTTCCGTTTCGAATGCTAAAATTTATAATTACCAAGAAGTTAAAGCTAATTTCGAATCACATCTTGAAGACTTTGAATTATTTTGGTACTCAAAACCTATTAAAACCCTTAGAGAGTTTGGATTATTAGTATTATAAGTTTTTCTCTCTAACTATATCTATTTAGCATAAAACTTAATTTTAGGTTTACGAAAACGTTTTCTTTTACTTATTTTTACGATTCTAAAATAGAAACAAATGAGTATTGGTTATAAAGTTAATGTAAACGACACTTTTCATTTTGATTTGGAAAAGGAAAGTGTTTCACAACTAGATGTAGTGAGTGTGGAGACGAACAAGTTCCATATTTTACACGAAAACACACCTTATCAAGCGGAAATCGTCACTTCTGATTTTCTTCAAAAAAACTATACCGTCAAGGTAAACAACAACACCTATACCGTTGCCATTTCAAATCCTTTGGATATTTTGATTAAGGAAATGGGATTCGAAACGGGACTTACCAAACAAGTCAATTTTATCAAAGCACCTATGCCCGGATTGATTCTAGAAATCAGTGTTGTGGTAGGACAAACTGTAAAAGAGAACGACAACCTGATTATTTTGGGTGCCATGAAAATGGAAAACAGTTTTCTTTCCCCGAGAGATGGCGTTATCAAAACCATTTCGGTTGCTATGGGAGATGCTGTGGATAAAGGACAGTTGTTAATTGAGTTTGAATAATAAAATACGGCTAATTCGCTAATTAAAAATAGAATATTGAATTATTCAAAGGAAGAGATTTAAAATTAGCGAATCTGCGGTTAAAAAATAAAAAATGAAAAAATTATTAGTTGCCAATAGAGGGGAAATCGCCATTAGGGTGATGAAAACCGCACAAAAAATGGGCATTAAAACCGTAGCAGTATATTCTACTGCCGACAGAAATGCACCGCACGTAAAATTTGCCGATGAAGCGGTTTGGATCGGAGAAGCGCCTTCGAGCCAATCGTATTTATTAGGAAGTAAAATTATAGAGGTTGCGAAATCCTTAAACGTAGATGCCATTCATCCAGGTTATGGATTTCTGAGTGAGAATGCGGATTTTGCCGAAGAAGCGGAGAAAAACAACATCATTTTTATTGGTCCAAAGTCGAAAGCGATAAAAATCATGGGAAGTAAATTAGCGGCTAAAGATGCCGTTAAACAATACAATATTCCAATGGTTCCCGGTTTTGACGAAGCCATTACTGATGTCGAAAAAGCAAAAGTAGTTGCTAAAAAAATTGGTTTCCCTATACTGATTAAAGCATCAGCAGGTGGTGGTGGAAAAGGAATGCGTGTGGTAGAAAGTGAAGCTGATTTCGAATCCCAAATGGATCGCGCCATTAGTGAAGCCATTGCTGCTTTTGGAGATGGTTCCGTTTTTATCGAAAAATATGTGGGTTCGCCAAGACATATCGAAATTCAAATTATGGCAGACAGTCATGGGAATGTGTTGTATTTATTCGAAAGAGAATGCAGTATCCAGCGTCGTCACCAAAAAGTAATTGAAGAAGCGCCTTCTTCGGTTTTAACACCGGAATTGCGTAAAAAAATGGGTGAAGCCGCTGTTTTGGTGGCTAAATCCTGTGATTATTTAGGAGCTGGAACCGTTGAATTTTTATTGGACGAAAATAATAATTTCTACTTCTTGGAAATGAATACCCGTTTGCAGGTGGAACATCCCGTTACAGAATGGATTACCAGAACCGATTTGGTAGAACTGCAAATCAGAGTGGCAAGAGGAGAAGCATTGACAATCAAACAAGAAGATTTGAAAATAAAAGGACACGCGATGGAATTACGTGTGTATGCCGAAGATCCGATGAATGATTTCTTGCCGAGTGTAGGCCACTTAGACGTGTATCAATTGCCTGTTGGTGAAGGAATTCGTGTGGATAATGGTTTTGAGCAAGGCATGGATATTCCTATTTATTACGATCCGATGTTGGCCAAATTAATCACTTATGGTGAAACCCGTGAAGAGGCTATTCAAATTATGATTAAGGCAATTGAAGATTATCATGTGGAAGGTGTGCAGACGACACTGCCTTTCGGGAAATTTGTTTTTGAACACGAAGCGTTTCGTTCCGGGAAATTTGACACGCATTTCGTGAAGAATTATTACAATGCCGATGTGTTGAAAAAACAAATGGCGCAAGAAGCCGAAATCGCCGCTTTGGTGGCTTTGAAACAATATTTTGAAGATCAAAAAATAGTACGCTTATTAAACTCTTAAAACGTCAGTTCGAGTTGAGCAAAGGTTTTGAACAAAAAACCTTTGGGAAGTATCGAGAACTTTACATTTCATAAGGCTTCTCGATACAATTTTAAACAGTAAAGCTACCGCATTACTGTTCAAAACCACTCGAAGTGACGAAATTTTAAAAAACAATAGTATCCAATTCAATAAAGTATGGAATCTAAAATAAAAACACTAAACGATAAAATTGCCGAAGCTCATTTGGGTGGAGGTAAAAATAGAATTGCAAAACAACATTCCAATAAAAAGCTAACAGCGAGAGAACGTGTCGAGTATTTGATGGACGAAGGTTCTTTTGAAGAAATCGGGATGCTGGTGACGCACCGAACGTCTGATTTTGGAATGGAAAAAGAACTGTATTACGGTGATGGTGTCATTACGGGATACGGAACCATAAACGGACGATTGGTCTATATTTTCGCACAGGATTTCACGGTTTTTGGTGGTTCATTATCTGAAACCCATGCCGAGAAAATCTGTAAAGTCATGGATATGGCAGTCAAAATGGGAGCGCCCATGATTGGACTGAATGATTCTGGTGGAGCCCGTATTCAGGAAGGTGTTCGTTCTTTGGGAGGTTATGCCGATATTTTTTATAGAAATGTACAAGCTTCAGGAGTTATTCCGCAAATCTCTGCGATTATGGGACCCTGCGCCGGTGGAGCCGTATATTCTCCTGCGATGACTGATTTTACTATGATGGTTGAAGATACCAGTTACATGTTTGTTACCGGACCAAATGTGGTAAAAACCGTAACCAACGAAACCGTGACTTCGGAGGAATTGGGTGGGGCGAGTACGCATTCTACTAAATCTGGTGTGGCACATTGCACGTCGACAAATGATGTGGAATGTCTGGAGGATTTGAAACGCTTGTTGAGTTATTTGCCACAAAGCAACAAAGAAAAAGCACACAATTTACCTTACGAACTCAATGATGAGGTTCGTACCAAATTAGCGACTATTATTCCGGATAATCCCAACAAACCGTACGACATGCACGAAGTGATTGGTGGAATTATTGATGAAGATTCGTTTTTTGAAATTCATAAAAATTATGCCGAAAATATCCTGGTAGGTTTTGCTCGATTGGGAGGGAAAAGCATTGGAATTATAGCAAACCAACCAATGATTTTAGCTGGTTGTCTTGATGTGAACAGTTCGAAAAAAGCGGCTCGATTTACCCGTTTTTGCGATTGTTTTAATATTCCGTTATTGGTTTTGGTGGATGTACCCGGCTTTTTACCGGGAACCGATCAAGAATGGAACGGGATTATCGTTCACGGTGCGAAACTGTTGTATGCTTTTAGCGAAGCAACCGTGCCAAGAGTAACCGTGATTACACGTAAAGCCTATGGTGGTGCGTATGATGTAATGAACTCCAAACACATTGGTGCCGACATGAATTTTGCCTGGCCAACTGCTGAAATTGCCGTGATGGGAGCCAAAGGCGCCTCTGAAATTATCTTCAAGAAAGAAATTAATGAAGCCGAAGATCATGAAGCAAAACTCTTGGAAAAAGAAGCGGAATATGCTGATTTGTTCGCGAATCCGTATACAGCAGCACAACGTGGTTTTGTAGATGAGGTAATCTTACCGCAAGACACTAGACGTAAACTGATAAAAGCATTTAGTATGCTCGAAAATAAAGTAAGCATTACTCCTAATAGAAAACACGGGAATATTCCTTTGTAGCATTTTATGAAAATTGAAAAGACCACCTGATATAGGTGGTTTTTTTGTTAAATTTTATTAGATATTTCACTTCAAAATTCTCGTCTGTTGGAATTATTCTAGTCTCAACAAAATTTTCGTTTATTTTTCATACGATTCTATTGTTTTTAATAGCAGTTCAGAATAATTAAAAATTTCATCTAAATTTCTAATTTCGTTTTTAGTTTCTTTTTTTACCTCGTCAAATGTTCCAATAAATTTTCTACTTCCATTTAAGTATAGTCTGCATACTGCTTTTCGATTATTGTCGTCAAGGAAAACAGCAAAATAAGATTGAGCATCTCTAAAAGTTACTCGGTTAACAGAAGTTTTTTGACGCAAAATTGTTTTAACAATCATAAAACCTTCTAATTCTTCTTCGGTTGTGTTTACTTTACTTATATCTTCTAAATTTTTTTCTGTTGAAATGTTAACCTCACTATTTTTTTCATCTTCTTTTGATAATGCAGTTTTTAATCTTTCGGTTATTAAATCGCTAATATGTTGCTGAATAGATTTTTTTGTTAATTCTGTGAATTGTTCTAAAACTTTAGCTGTTACAACACTTGGATATACTTGTTTTGCAAAATGTTTTACAAATTCGGGTGTTGGATTTGTAAGCTCCTGATTTAAAATATGTTTTAGTTCGTTCATGAATTTTAATTCACTTGCAGTATTTACAATGCTTTCAGCATCAAAATTGGTTTTATGAAATTTTTTCAATTCTTCAATTTGATTGTCTTTAACATCTGTAATATTGAATTCCAAGAACGGTTTTTCATCCATTTTGTTTGGAGAAACCAAGTCGGAATAAAATCGGTACACTATTCCATTTGTCAAAATTCCAAATTTGGCTTTTGAAACATGAAAATATCGTAATAGTTGTCCGTCGTGAATGTTTAAGTTTTGTGCCCAATGTTTACACTCAATCAGTATTGTTGGATTTCCATCTTTAAAAATTGCATAGTCAATTTTTTCACCTTTTTTAATTCCAATATCTGCTATAAACTCGGGAACAACTTCTAAGGGATTAAAAACATCATAACCTAGACTTTGCAAAAATGGCATCACAAATGCATTTTTTGTGGCTTCTTCAGTTTGTATTTGGTCTTTGTGTTTTGTTCTGTCTGCAATTACTTTAATTTGGTCTTTTAAATCCATGATTTTATAGTGTATTTGTTGTTAATTTTAAACCATAATTATGCTAATCAGTATATTTAGTGACTTTGCATTTTTTGTGTATAAATAACTAAAATAGATTTAGTTAAATGAAATGCTTTTATTGTTAAACAAATTAAAACCTCTTTTTTTGCTATACTTTACGGTTTCCCGTAAATGAGTGATAATTTTTTAATTAGTGAATTGCTTTAAAAACCGGTTGGTGTATTTTTAGTATCATTTGACATTTTAGTATCTTTCGCAGCTGACTAAAAAATTAAACTAGAATTAATTAAAAAGACAATTAAATGAAATACAACAGATGTGGGAAAAGCGGTTTATTACTGCCACAAATATCTTTAGGATTATGGCACAACTTCGGTTCGGTGGATAATTTTGAAAATGGGGAGAGCATTGTCAAAGCCGCTTTTGATAAAGGAATTTCCCATTTTGATTTGGCCAATAATTACGGTCCGGTTCCTGGTTCAGCAGAGACTAATTTTGGTAGAATATTGAAAAATAATTTTCAAGGAAACCTACGTGATGAAATCGTGATTACGACGAAAGCTGGTTACACCATGTGGAACGGTCCTTATGGTGACTGGGGTTCCCGAAAATATTTGTTATCAAGTTTAGACCAGAGTTTGAAGCGTATGAATCTGGAATATGTCGATATTTTTTATTCGCATCGTTTTGATCCGGAAACGCCTTTGGAGGAAACTATGATGGCTTTGGATTATGCCGTACGAAGCGGAAAAGCTTTATATGCGGGGATTTCTAACTACAATGCAGAGCAAACCAGAGAAGCTACCGAGATTTTGAAACGATTAGGAACACCTTGCTTGATTCATCAAGTGAAATATTCGATGTTTGTTCGAGAACCTGAAGCGGGTTTATTAGATGTTCTCGAAGAAAAAGGAGTGGGTTGTATTGCTTTTTCGCCTTTGGCACAAGGACTTTTAACAGATAAATACCTGAAAGGGATTCCGGAAAATTCGAGAGCCTCTAATCCTAACGGGCATCTAAGAACAGATGAGGTTTCGGAGGAAAGAATCCAAAAAATCATTCAGCTTAATGCCATTGCACAGCAAAGAAACCAATCATTGGCACAAATGGCTTTGGCTTGGCTATTAAAAGACAACCGAATCACTTCTGTTTTGATTGGTGCTAGTTCTGTAGGTCAATTAAATAATAATATAAACAGTTTGCAAAATCTGGATTTTTCCGCAGCTGAATTATTGGAGATTGAGAATATTTTAGGATAATTAGAAATTTTTGATCGGAAATAGAAAATTAAAGATTTAGAAGAGCAAGAATCGAGGTTTGATCGCTTTTGCGAAAGTATTCCGTTGATAAATAAACCTTTATTGCAATAGACTCCATCGTCTTGCATAGATGGAGTTTTTTTTATGATAAAAAAATGTTAACTTGCGCCAAATAAAAAAAGTGATATATCTTACAAAAATGGAAATTGTATTTTAGTTTTATTTTTTAGATTTGAGTGTATTTCATGAAGAGATTGATTAATTTAAATACGTATTCTAAACTACTGTTGTTGATAATTTCAACAAGTATTTTCTTTTTTCTAATTTACATCTCGCTCTATCTTTATACTGTTCAAGAAGAACATCATTTTTACAAAACCACTTACAATCAATATGACAAGGAAGTTAAGTCTTTGTTTAGACTTAATTCTAAAACGCCTACAGCCACTATTATTGATGTTACCTATTGGGATGAGTTGGTCCATTTTACAAAAACAAAAGATGAAAAGTGGTATGATAAATATATTTTAAGTGAATTTGAATCGTATGAAGCTGATTACATTGGTATTTATGGTTTAGATCAAAAACTAATAAATAAAATAGCTTCGTCAAAGATTAAAAGTCTTGATTTTATTCCAAAAGAGATGATGTCAGTACTTTATAAGTCTAAACTTAAAAGATTTTATATAAAAATCCCTGAAGGTATTGTTGAGGTTTTTGGTGCGACAATTCATCCTTCTAATGATCCTAAAAAGAATAAAACGAAACCTTCCGGCTATTTTTTTATGGCCAGACTTTTAGACGAGCCCTTTTTTAATGCTTTGGGAAATATAAGCAGCTCAAAAGTAAATTTAGCTTCAAGTGATTATGTAATTGCAAATGAAGATGATTTTGTTATTGTAGGTTTAGATTTAAAAGATTGGAAAAATGAAGTTGTTGCCAAATTGCTTTTTAGAAGACCTTTCAATTTAAATTATACAAACACAAAAGAGATTCTTTTTATTGTTGTTCTCGTTTCCTTGATTAACATTTTTGTCTACGTTTATTATACGAAAAGATGGGTTTATAATCCATTAAAGTTAATTAAAAGTATTTTGGAAACGGGTAATGTAAATTATATAAATAGTTTAAAAAGATCTGATGGGGAGTTTGGATACATTGGAAACCTATTTGAAGAAAACAGCAATCAACGGAAACAATTAGAAATTTCTAAACAAAAAGCAGAAGAAAGTGATACCTTAAAATCCTCTTTTTTGGCTAATTTATCGCATGAAATCAGAACTCCTATGAATGCTATAATGGGATTTAGTGATTTACTTCATGATTCAGATTTGAAGGAAGCCGAGAGATTAGAGTATTTGAAAATTATAAAAAATAGCGGTGGAAGTCTGGTTTCGATTATCGAAGACCTTATCGAAATGTCTAAAATCGATGCAAAACAAATTATGCCTAATTATAAAGGATTAGATTTAGAAAAGTGCATTACAGAATTGTATGATTCCATTAAGATTACGATTCCTAAAGACAAAGAAATCCAGTTTTATATTCTTGAAAATCCGGATAAACTTCAAGGAAATATTTTAACAGACGAAACAAAATTGAAACAGATTATAGTTAATTTAATTACTAATGCTTTAAAATTTACCGATAGAGGTTTCGTCGCTTTTGGATATTCAATAAACAAAGAAAAAGAAGTTTTAGAATTTAAGATAGAAGACTCTGGTATGGGAATCAGCGAAAATTATTTAAAAGTAATTTTTGATAGGTTTAGAAGAATAGAAGGCGATGGATCTATCGAATTATCAGGATTAGGATTGGGTTTGTCAATTACAAAAGCTTACGTAGAAATGTTGGGCGGAGAAATAAAGGTAAGTTCTACAATTGGGTTGGGTTCCATTTTTTCATTTACAATACCATTAAAATTAGATCAAACGGTAAAAGCAATAAAACCCAAAAAAGTAAAATCTTTTTACAGGAATTATGACAATGAAATTATTTTAGTTGCAGAAGATGATACCATTAATTTCTTGCTGCTGAAAAAAATTATAGAATCAAAAAATCATACCGTTATAAGAGCTAAAAACGGACAGGAAGCAGTAGATATTTGTACAGAAAATCCAAACATTACTTTGGTGTTTATGGATATAAAAATGCCTGTTTTAGATGGTTATCAAGCTTACGAAAAAATAAAAGTGATAAAACCAGAACTTCCCGTTATTGCCCAAACTGCTTACTCCTCATTTGAAGATAAAGAGAAAATGATGCAATTTGGTTTTATGGACTGTATCACAAAACCATTAGATAAGGAAAAAGTATTCGAACTGCTGGATACTGTTTTTATGGAAAGCAATAAATAAATTCAGGATACTTAAACTTGAATTATTGCTTTTAACTGTGTTGTCTTTACTTATTTCTAAAATTTTTCAAAATTTCAGAAAGAGATTTGTCTTATTCTTGTGATTTTTTTAAACGGTTCCGCCTATTAATAGCTGTAATTTTACTAGATTTAAAACATTAGTAAGGAAAGATGAATAGTTAATCGATGTTGGAAATAATTTCAAACTGCTAGTTAATTTACCAAAACTTATATTTCAAAAAATTTAAATTACAAACACATGATTTTTAAATCGATAAATCCGTTTACTCAACTAATTATAGCTGAACACGAGGTATTGACGAATGCGCAATTGAATCAAAAACTGCAATTATCTGAGCGAGCATTTAAAAATTGGAGGCAAACCACATTTGAGCAAAGAGCGGATATGATGAAAAAGTTGGCTAACATTCTGAGGGAAAAGAAAGCAGCGCTAGGTTTATTAATAACCAATGAGATGGGCAAAGTGCTATCTGAAAGTATTTCTGAAGTGGAAAAATCAGCTGGAAACTGTGACTTCTATGCCGAAAATGCGGAACAAATGTTGAAAGATGAATATTATGACACTCCTTTCAAAAGCATGTCCGTTTATGATCCAATGGGAGCTGTTTTTGCAATAATGCCGTGGAATTATCCTTTTTGGCAAGTGTTGCGTTATGCAGCTCCGGCAATTATGGCTGGGAATGTAACTCTTTTAAAACATGCATCAAACGTTATTGGTTGTGCCAAAGCAATTGAAAATGCATTCTTGGAAGCTGGTTTTCCTAAAGGTGTTTTTCAACAAATTACAATTGATATTCCTCAGGTCGAAAGTGTAATTGCATCAGATATTGTGCATGGAGTTACTTTGACCGGAAGCGAAATGGCGGGTTCATCTGTGGCTTCATTGGCAGGAAAGCATATCAAGAAATCTGTCATGGAATTGGGAGGCTCAGATGCTTTTATAGTTTTGAATGATGCAAATCTTGAAAAAGCGGCAACGGTTGCGACACAATCTAGAATGTTAAATGCAGGTCAGGCGTGTATTTGTGCCAAACGATTCATTGTTACTGAGAAAGTGGCAGATGAATTTACGGTGCTTTTTACCCAAAAAGTAAAAGCCTTGCAGCAAGGAAATCCATTACAGGAAGGAATTAATATGGGGCCGCTCGCTCGGTTGGATTTAGCGGAGAAATTAGCAATTCAATTGGAGAAATCATTGCAACAAGGTGCAAAATTAATAGTAGGCGGGGAACGGGAAAATTGTAATTTCCAACCCACACTAATTGATTTTGTTGATTCAAATAATATTGCTTTTCAGGAAGAAACTTTTGGACCGTTAGCAACTATTATTAGAGCTAAAGATGAAAATGATGCTGTGACTATTGCCAATAATCATAGATATGGTTTGGCTTCTGCAATTTGGACTGAAGACCGTGAAAATGCGTATAGACTGGCACGAAAAATAGAAGCCGGAAATGTGTTTGTTAATTCATTAGTACGATCAGATTCCAGAGTTCCTTTTGGAGGAGTAAAAAAATCAGGTTACGGAAGAGAATTGGGAACAATAGGAATCAAGGAATTTATGAATATGAAATCATTGATTATCGAATAATAATATTTGGTATTTATTATAATTAAAGAATCGAGAACAGGAATTGTATTTATAACAAATCTGTTCTCGATTTTTTTATTCACTCTATTTCTATTTATAAAAGTGTCAAGCTATGGATTCATTGCTTGATTTGCATTTTATTAATAGGTATAGATAGCCGCTTTTAAGTCTTTTGGTTTATTAGAAAGAATCACGATAAATTGAGATCCTTTAAGTGCGGCATTTTCTTTTAATCGTTTCTCACCGTTATCAGAAAACGATAAAGGCGATTCTCCCTTCGTTCCTCCGTAAAAACTAGTTATCATACCAGATTCTTTCAATCCGATTGTTTGATGTTTTTTTAATACAACAACTTTTTTATAATCGGATTTTCCATTTAGTTGAATTTTTTTAGATATGATTTCAGAATCACTTTTTGACTTTTCATTCAATTGTGCTACTGCATATTGACTGATTGTCTTTTCTTGAACACTTTTGGGTAGCGTGTAGTAAACTAAATTATTTTCTGTTTTAATAAAGTTTATATCAATTGTTCCGCCATCATGTTTGATAATTTGATGTGTTTGCGCAATTAATGAAGTTGTAAAAAAAATAGTAAATGCTATAAATAAATTTTTCATGTGTTTGTATAATAGTATATGTATAGGAACCCATTTTTAATTTGGGACATATGTTAGTAATGTTTTTAGTAAAGAAATATGGATTAAACTATTTCTGGCGGAGGAGTGAAATTTTTTAAAGCAAACTCTTTAATATTAAATAAATCAAAAGAATTGATTTTCTTACTTTCAAAAGAGTAGTATTCTAAACAATTGATACTTTCAATTGTAGCTATAAAAAGTGTTTTTGATTTGCTCTCTAAATTATTTTCTTCAGAATTTTTTTCAGATTGCTCGTATAAATCATATTTATTTTCATTAGAAAGAACGGAAAATTTGTCACTTATCCATACAGAGGAAAAAGCGACAAATAATAGTAAAACCGAAAACTTAATTAATAAATGAATCATATTTTAAATATAACAAAAAGGAATTTATACGCTATTAAAATTTTCATAAATTAAGAGTTAGTAATAGCGTGATTTAGTAGTTGAAATTATTAATTCAATTATTTTTTTAGTGTGTTATGAATTGTGTTTCCATAATAAAAAAAGCTTTAGATAGAGGTCTTAGTTTTAAAAAAAATCAACGATTTTGTATTTTATTGCAAAATTTATTTTTTTTAATTTAATGTATTTTTCACAGGGGTGTGTTTTTTAATTTAGTTTTAAACGACTTAAAAAAGCGATTTATATGTTTTGTTTTAGTGTTTAATCAAAATAAATAGGGGTTGTTTGTAAAAAATACATTATTGAATTTTTAAAATTGATGCTTTAAAATACGGAATATCCATTATTTTTTGATCATTTTTCGTTATTAATAATTCTTTTCGAATCAAGGCAAAAAAGTAGCAAATAGTAATTCAAGTGAAATAAAAGTTAATAAATTCGCTTCAGAAACAAGAAAATTTCACATTAAAAAAAGCAAATATAAAAGCTGTTTTCTTGATTATAAGCATGAAATTTTTTTAAAAAGAATAAACTAAGACCAAAATAATAACCAAACTAGATTACTAATTAAAACCAATTAAAGATGAAAAAAAACCTAGCTATTCTAGCATTAATGCTAACAACAAGTTTAACTTTTGCGCAAGACGCTCCAGTTGCTCCTTCAACTACTTTTGCAGGATCTGCTGATGCATATTATAAATATGATTTTTCTGGTGTAGACAACAGTTTGACCAGTTTTACAAATTCTCATAATTCATTTGAATTAGGGATGGCCTCTATCGAAGCATCTCATAAAATGGGTAAAGCATCTGTTTTTGTTGATTTAGGGTTTGGAAACAGAGCTGCTCAATTTACTTATAATGATGCCGCTTCAACTTTTATGATTAAACAATTAAATTTCACTTACGAGTTTTCGGATAAATTTAAAGTCACTGCAGGTAGTTTTGGAACCCATGTGGGATATGAATTATTAGACGCAGTAGATAATAAAAACTACAGTATGTCTTACGCATTTACGTACGGTCCCTTCTTTAATACTGGAGTAAAAGCACAATATACTTCTGGAAAATTCAGTTTCATGGCTGGAGTTACAAATCCAACAGATTTTAAAACAACAATCGAAGCGGGTTCAACCCAAAAAACTTTCATAGGTCAACTAGGTTATGTTGGTGACACTGGAAGCGCATATTTTAATGTTACTTCAGGAAGTAGTAATCCTTCTTCTGATGAGAACAAAACACAATTTGATTTTGTAGGTTCGAAAAAAGTGAGTGATACATTCTCTTTAGGATTTAACGGTACGTATGCAATGACAAACAATGACTTTGATAGTTCATTGGATGGTGAATGGTTTGCTTTAGTAGGATATGCAAATTTTGCATTGAAAGAGACGTTAAGTTTAGCTTACAGATTAGAGTATTTAGATGCTAAAGATGCTACTGCCGGACTTGGTTCGCTTGCTGGAACTAGTGTTGTTGGTAATACTTTATCACTAAATTATAAAGTAGGAAACTTGACTATTATACCTGAATTCCGTGTTGACACAGCTTCTGAAGATATCTTCACAAATAGTGATGCCGCTCCAAAAGGTTTAACCGCTTACGCATTACTTGCAACAACTTACTCGTTCTAGTATTGAGATAATATTTTTTTTTTGCTGCCAAGATGCTTTAAAGTATTTTGGCAGCTTTTTTTTGCTTCGATTTTGAGATGCTTTAGAAATCTATTTGAGATGTAATGCTACACTTCAAAAGGGGAATGATTTAGGTATTGCTCGCAACAACTTATTAGTTCTAGTATTGAGATGCTATTTTTTTTCGCTGCCAAGATGCTCTAAAGTATTTTGATGGCCTTTTTGTTTAGATTTTGAGGTACTACAGGAGTCTTTTCTGATAAACGACAAATAGAGTTTGATGTGGTTTTAAATAGAAAACGGTTCTTTGAAAGATTCAAAAAACCGTTTTTATACGTATTTATATAATTTGTAAACTATTTATTGTTTTTTATAAATAGAGTAAATAGTATTTATTGTCTTTTCATCTAATAAGTCATTGACTTCTGTTTGAATATAATGTAGTTTAAAAGCCATTATTGCAGCGGGTAGATTTTTAGTGTCATATCCTATAATTCGCAATCCTTGTTCTACATTAAAATCAATTGGAGCAGTTTCTAAAAACTCATCAGACCAAAGACCAAAACCTTTGTCTGCTAATATTTTCCAGGGAAACAATTGGCTGGGATCTTTTTTTCTGGTAGGTGCAATATCTGCGTGACCAATAATGTTCTGAGCAGGAATATTGTAATCTTTTTTTAGCTTCGTCAAAAGCGCCAGTAAGCTGTTGATTTGTAATTCAGAAAAAACTTCAGATCCATTGTTGTCTAATTCAATTCCTATTGATGTCGAGTTAATATCTGTATTTCTTCCCCAAGTACCAGCACCTGCATGCCACGCTCTAAAATAATCATTCAACATTTGAACCACTTTACCGTCATCCGAAATTAGATAATGCGAACTCACTTGAGACTCTATTTTAGTGAATGTTTTTAGTGTTTGTTGTAATGAATCCTGTGCGGTATGATGGATAATAATGAAATTCGGCTTTCTTAAATTAAAATTTACAGTTCCTATCCATTCCGTATTAACACCGTTTTGCAAAGGAGTTGATCCCATTTTGAAAAGAGTATCTTTATAGGTGTGCAACTGTTTTGTGTATAGTGTATCAATGTTTATTTCTACATGAGGAATAACAGGTAATGGCTGCGGATCTTTATTAGAAATAGTCTCTTTTAATGTTTTGAGCTTAGAATCATAAATTTTTTCACTCTTTTTATAAGGATTTGTTGAGCAGGATGCAGCGATAACTGCCAAAATAAGGTAATAAAAAATTTTTCTCATGTAGGTTTTCATTTAGCAACAGACTAAAAATCGATTAATTAGATTTCTTTTTAGATTTCGATTTTTTAGGATTTTTAGCTTCTTCATTCATAGCTATATATTTCTCCTTTTGGTCTTTGTTTAATAATTCCATTATTTTTCTATCAGTAGTTTCTGAAAGAACTGTTATGTTTTTTATTTTTTCATCTTGGCTAACTTCTGCTTTTATAAGCATGCCTTGTGTTTTTATGCTTTCGGTCAAAATATTTGAGATTGCAATTACCTGAAGTTCGTCCAGAATAAGTTCTGGTTGTATTCGCTTCATGATTTTTCCAACCGTTACTTCAACAGGAATTTCTTTTGGTTTGTCTTGAGTTCTGGATTGATCCATTGCACTGTTCATTCTACGATTACTTCCATAACCATTGCCGTAACCGTTTCCATATCCGCCATTACCGTATTGCGCAGAAATTATATTTGTCGATAATAATACAAATGCGATGATTAATAGTGATTGAAATGATTTCATATTTAGTTTTTAAAATGGATTAAAATCGTCTTAAGAAAATTATGCTGGTTCTCCGTATAAATCAAATTCTGTTGCTTCAATAATTTTTATCATTACAAACTCACCCGTTTTTACATAATGTTTTGATGCGTCAATCAAGACTTCATTATCTACATCAGGGCTGTCAAATTCAGTTCTTCCTACAAAATGTCCGCCTTCTTTTCTGTCAATGATACATTTGAATGTTTGTCCTACTTTCTCTTGGTTTAAATCCCAAGAAATTTGCGATTGCAATTCCATGATTTCGTTTGCACGTTCTTGTTTTACGGTATCTGGAACATCATCTTCCAGTGCGTAAGCATGCGTATTTTCTTCGTGAGAATAAGCAAAACAGCCCATTCTGTCAAATTTCATTTCTTGAACAAAATCTTTCAATATATTGAAATCTTCTTGTGTTTCTCCAGGATATCCTACAATCAAAGTTGTACGAATAGCCATTCCGGGTACAGCAGCGCGGAAATCTTTCAATAATTTTGTTGTTTTTTCTTGAGTTGTTCCGCGACGCATTGATTTCAAAATAGAATCTGAAATGTGTTGCAACGGAATATCAATATAATTACAAATTTTAGGCTCGCGCTTCATGATTTCTAGAACATCCATTGGGAAACCGGTAGGGAAGGCATAATGTAAACGAATCCACTCGATTCCTTCTACTTTTACTAACGCTTCCAATAATTCTCCAAGAGCTCTTTTTTTGTAAATATCTAAGCCGTAATAGGTTAAGTCCTGAGCAATCAAGATTAATTCTTTCACGCCGTTTTTAGCTAATCCTTCTGATTCTTTAACTAATTTTTCAATAGTTTGCGAAACGTTTTTCCCTCGCATTAATGGAATCGCACAAAAGCTGCACGGTCTGTCGCAACCTTCTGAAATCTTTAAATAGGCATAGTTTTTTGGAGTCGTAGTCAATCGTTCCCCTAATAATTCATGCTTATAATCTGCTCCTAAAGCTTTCAATAATTGTGGTAACTCTGTAGTTCCAAAAAACTGGTCTACATTTGGTATTTCTTTTTCTAAATCGGGTCTGTAACGTTCAGATAAACATCCTGTAACGAATACTTTGTCGACCAATCCTCTTTCTTTCTTGTCAGCATATTCCAAAATCATATTTACTGATTCTGCTTTAGCATTATCAATAAATCCACAAGTATTTATTACAATAATATTTCCCTCTTCAGCTTCCGGAGCTTCGTGCGTAACATCTTTTCCGCTTGCGCGAAGCTGTCCCATTAACACTTCACTGTCATACACATTTTTCGAACACCCAAGAGTGATTACGTTGATTTTATTCTTTTTTAACGACTTAGTTCTCATAACATTAGAATCCCGATAATTTGGGAATTTTGCAAAATTACAATTTTTATTTTTAGGACCATAAATCTTTGTGTTTTTTATGGAGCTATTCCTGCTGTACGTTGCAATCTCCCGAAAAAAACGGGAGGATTTCCACTGCCATCAGGGCTAAAAAAAATCCGTTCCATGATAACGAAACGGATTTTAAATTTTATTTTTCGGATTGATTACAATTCAAATAATAATGTTACTGAAACATTGTTGTTTATGGCATTAATACTGGCACCATCAGTAAATCCTTGATTAAAAAAACCTTGTTGTGAGTTTCTTTTGGCATAAGAATAAGCTAAATCTACTTTGGTAGAACCAAAACTATATCCTAAACCTGCTGAATAACCTGTTAAATCTCCTATAGTTATGGAGTTTTTATAAGGACTTTGTTCGTAACGATATCCTGCTCTTAAGCTCAACACTTCAATTTTATACTCAGCGCCTATTCTTAGTTCGCCTGTAGTGTCTAAGATTGAATTCATATCTCTATTTAAATCATTAAAATAAGGATCGTTTTCAGGTTTAAATTTAGTGTTGCTATAATCCTTAATAGCGTAATCAACGCTTATTAATCCGGATTTTCCAAAAACATAAGCAAAACTCCCTGTTAACTTACTCGGAGTTTGTAGTTTATAAGGTTCGTAAATATTAACAACCTGAGGATTTACTACGTCATTAGTATCATCAGCATTTGTTGCGCTGCTTACTACAACCAATCTTTGAGACAGCTCATCGTTTAATTTATACCATGTAGATGATTCGTAAGCAAGGCCTAAACGAATTTCGTCAGAAACTTTGGCAATTGCTCCTAATTGAAAAGAAAACCCTGTTCCGTAAGTATATAAGTCATTTTCAAAACTCAATCGAGTTACAGTGTAATCATTTGTTAATGGAGCATTGTTATCTTCGTAAAAAGTAGATGATTTGTGAAAGTCAGTAAAATGAGAGTTCAAATTTAGTCCTATATATAACTTGTCGTTATATGATGTTGCTGCATTAAAAGATAATTTCCCGTTATATCCGGTGCTGTAAACGGAATTTTCTTGGTAATAATTACCTCCGGCAGGAACATTAGAGGTGTACGGAGAATTATTATTAGTTTCATCAACGGCATCAATAATAAAACCTTGGTATCCTAAAAATGCTTGTTGCGCTGCAAATCCATTTAAATTTGGATACTGGTTATTAGGGAGATTGCTTCCTAAAAATGAATATAAGTCTGAAATAGATTCTCCGGGATTTGTGTTTACAAATTCTTGAGGTACTGGAGCTCCATTATTAGAATTGTTGGCGTAACTTAAAAAATAATCACCTATGGAATTGTTTGGGTTGGTTCCTGCAGAAAAAATCCCGTTGTCAAAATTAGTAATGTTTTCGTAATTAACACCTAATGAGATTTTTTTCCAATTGCTGTTTGTGTTTCTGTTATTAAAAACAAAAACGGCACCTGCTTGATTCAAATCAAAGGAATTATTTTTCTCGCTTGTTGTGCTACCAAAATAATTGGACTTGTTTTTTGTGTCAAAATTACTTAAGGTAAGAGCCATTTGGTTGTTTGTAAATACTGCAGAACCCGCAGGATTTACATTTATAGAGGATAAATCACCTCCAAGAGCTCCAAAAGCACCACTCATAGCTCTAAAACGAGCTGTTCCATTCAGGTTATCTTGTGCGTAACGCATAGCATCTGATATTTCTTGTGATTGTGCAACGCTTGCAGTGAAGCCTAAAGCTAATAAAAATATATATTTTTTCATTTTTAATTCGTAGGTTTTAATTTAATATCAAAATAGGAAGGTTTAGAAAGAAGTATTATCCTCTTCCGCCTCTTCCGCCACCGCCAGATGATCTACCGCCACCGCCAGAATTTCCGGAACTATTTGAGCTAGGACTGTATGATCTGGAATTGTTGTCATTTCTTGAACTTGGAGTATATGATCTTTCCGGTCTGTTGTTCTCGCTGCGGGAACTATTCGTATTTGATCTTCTGCTAGGTGTACTATTCGAATTGTTTTGATATTGTCCTTGATTTCTTGAAAATGTTGGACTTGTTCTGTTGAATCCGTTTGTTGTGCTTCTTCTGAAATCAGTATTAGTGTTTCCTCTGTAATTTGAATTAGTTCTACGATTAACGGTATTGCTTTGGTTTCTAGAGTAATTTGCTGAACTTCGGGTATTGTAATTTCTGTTACTACTTGTATTGGTGGTATAGGAAGAACCCCTTCTGCTTGCGTTATAGGAATAGGATCTATTGTTGTAGTAATTTGGGTATCCCCCATTATTGCCATACCAGTTATTCCAGCCCCAGTTATTTCCATACCAACTATTCCAACCCCAATTATTTCCGTACCAATTATTCCAGCCAAAACCAACGTTCCATCCCCCTCCATAACTGGTATTCCAACCCCAGTTATTTCCATACCAGTTATTCATTCCCCATCCATTGTCATAAACATTTATGCTTACAGTTTGAGGATTACTGCCCCATCCTGGATAGTTGTTATAGTCTAGGCTGTCGTTTTCTATATTATAATCATTGTAATTGTCTACATCTGTAAAAATTTCTACAGGTTGGTTGTTGTTCTGCAAAGACCCAAAGTAGTCTTTGTATTGATTATTTGGAGCATTTTGTGTCTCTACTTCTACAGCTCTTCTTGGAGCGTTACCATATATTCCATCAGAATCATAGTAAGAACTGTTTTGGTAGGAGCCACAAGATGTCAACAAGACGCTCAAAAATCCAACAATGTAATATATTGTTGGGTTTTGGAAGGAAAGAGTACTAGTTTTCATATATATGGAGTTTTTTATTGTTGCACATTACAAAAATAGTTAGTTTTGCTGAACTATTTACTTAAAATTATTAATGCAAAATTTGTGCCAAACTATTCAACATGAGTAAGAACTTAACTACAAGATCAGAAGATTATTCAAAATGGTATAACGAGTTGGTTGTCAAGGCCGATTTAGCCGAAAATTCAGGAGTTAGAGGTTGTATGGTTATCAAGCCTTACGGATATGCGATATGGGAAAAAATGCAAGCCGAATTGGATCGAATGTTTAAAGAAACAGGGCATCAAAACGCCTATTTTCCGCTATTTGTTCCAAAAAGTATGTTTGAGGCTGAAGAAAAAAATGCGGAAGGGTTTGCAAAAGAATGTGCAATTGTAACGCATTATAGATTAAAAAATGATCCAGACAGGCCAGGGAAGCTTATGGTTGATCCTAATGCGAAATTAGAAGAGGAATTAATCGTTCGCCCTACAAGTGAGGCTATTATTTGGTCTACTTATAAAGGATGGGTACAATCTTACAGAGATTTACCTTTGTTGATTAATCAATGGGCAAATGTAGTTCGTTGGGAAATGAGAACTAGATTGTTTTTGCGAACAGCGGAGTTTTTATGGCAAGAAGGACATACAGCCCACGCGACAAAAGCGGAGGCTATTGAAGAATCAGAAAAAATGATGAACGTGTATGCTGATTTTGCCCAGAATTTCATGGCAATTCCAGTTGTAAAGGGATTGAAAACCGAAACGGAGCGTTTTGCTGGAGCTGAAGAAACATATTGTATCGAAGCTTTAATGCAAGATGGAAAAGCGTTGCAAGCCGGAACTTCACATTTCTTAGGTCAGAATTTTGCGAAAGCTTTTGATGTTAAATTTGCAAATGCCGAAGGGAAGCAAGAATATGTTTGGGGAACTTCATGGGGTGTTTCAACTCGTTTGATGGGAGCATTAGTGATGACGCATTCAGATGATCAAGGATTGGTATTGCCTCCTAATTTAGCGCCTATTCAGGTAGTGATTGTCCCTATTTACAAAACAGACGAGCAATTGGCGGCTATAACAGCTGAAGTAAATGTTTTGACAGCATCTTTACGAAAATTACATATCTCAGTGAAATTTGATGACAGAACTACTCAGAAGCCAGGTTTTAAATTTGCAGAATGGGAATTAAAAGGTGTGCCTGTTAGAATTGCCGTAGGTCCAAAAGATTTAGAAAATGGAACTTTCGAGGTGGCAAGAAGAGATACGTTGACTAAAGAAGTAGTTTATAAAGATGGAATTACAACTTACGTAAGTGATTTATTGGAGCAAATTCAAAAAGAATTGTTCGAAAAAGCATTAAATTATAGAAATACGCATATTACTGAAGTAAATAGTTTTGAAGAATTCAAAGAGGTTTTAGACACTAAAGGAGGTTTTGTATCAGCACATTGGGATGGAACTGCTGCAACTGAGGAGAAGATTAAAGACTTAACTAAAGCTACTATCAGATGTATTCCTTTAGATAGAGAAGAAGAGGTGGGAAGCTGTGTTTTTACTGGTGAAAGCTCAGTAGGGAGAGTGTTATTTGCGAAGGCATATTAAAAAAAAATAATTTTTTTTGCATGTACTATTGTACGTTTCAAAAATAGTTGTATTTTTGCATCCGCATTAGAGAAGCAGGGCCCGTTCGTCTATCGGTTAGGACGCATGGTTTTCATCCATGTAAGAGCGGTTCGATTCCGCTACGGGCTACTATTTTCATTGCGTGTTAAAGTTTTCCTGAACTAAGAGGGAGTATGGCCCGTTCGTCTATCGGTTAGGACGCATGGTTTTCATCCATGTAAGAGCGGTTCGATTCCGCTACGGGCTACAAATTTCAATATTTTAGATTGATAAAAACTTAGGGGATAATGGTCCGTTCGTCTAGGGGTTAGGACGCCAAGATTTCGTCTTGGTAACAGGGGTTCGATTCCCTTACGGACTACAAAAAATAGTAAAAGATAAAAAAATAATAAAATGGCAAATCATAAATCAGCTTTAAAAAGAATTAGAAGTAACGAAAAGAGAAGAGTATTAAACAGATACCAACACAAAACTACTCGTAACGCTATCAAAGCCTTGAGAATAGCTACTGATAAAACAGATGCTACTTCTAAATTATCAAGCGTGATATCTATGATTGATAAATTAGCTAAAAAGAACATCATTCATGATAACAAAGCTTCTAATTTAAAATCTAAATTAACTAAGCACGTTGCTAAATTGTAATTAATACAATTTATTAAGATATAAAAAAAGCTCTCAATTATGAGAGCTTTTTTTATGGATTATATTTTTTATTCTATCTTGTTCTTTAAGTATTCAAGCATTGAGCGTGTGATTGGTTTCGATAAAAAGTCAATTACCATTGGATATTGTTTCGCTTTTTCTAAGTCTTCAGGATCTATGGTTGAGGAAAGTACAACGACTTTAATAGTATTGAATTCTGAAAATTCCGGACTGTTGAAATGGTCTAAAAATTCCCATCCTCCCATTACAGGCATGTTTAAATCCAAAAAAATTAATTGCGGGTGTTCGTTTGGTTTGTTTTTGGCATATCTGATGGTGTTAAAGTAGCTTAGTGCTTCTTCTCCATTTTGAGCTGTTATTATTTCATTAGAAAACGATGATTTGATTATTACTTTTTTGCATAACATAAGTGTTATAGGGTCATCATCTACACATAAAATTTGATCTAACATTATTGTTTGTTTTTGAATGTTAATGTAAACGTAGTTCCTTTGTTGACTTCGCTTTCAATTTCAATTGTTCCTCCCATTGTTTCAACTTGAGATTTTACTAAATAAAGACCTAGTCCTTTACTGTCAGGGTAATTGTGGAAACGTTGATAGAGTCCAAATACTTTATCTCTGTTTCGTTCTAAATCGATGCCTATTCCATTATCTTTAAAAACTAATACAACAGTATCGTCTATTTCCTGAGTCGTAATGGTTATTTTGAGCTTTCTGTTTTCAGATTTATATTTTATGGCATTTGTCAAAAGATTTAACAATATACTTTCTATGTAAGCTTTATTGATGTTTATAATAGAAACTTTTTCGAAATTGAGTTTTATGATTGGTTTGTATAATTCAATTTGAAAATTAAGTTGGCTGAAAACATTTTCAAAGATTTCTTTTATTAAAACAGCTTCTTTCTGGATAGAAGGATTATCTTTAATGATAATAACTTTTACTAAATCATTGATGGTGTCATTTAATAAATGAGTAGATTTATTAAAGCCATTTAAGATTTCTTTTAATTCTTGGTTCTCAATAGGAATGTCTTCCAATAAATTCAGCAGTCCAGTTAAGTTTGATAATGGAGCCCTAAGATTGTGAGAGGTTATGTAAGAAAATTGTTTTAAGTCTTTATTGTTTTGGGTTAATTCTCTGATAAGTTGCTCTTTTTCTTTTTCTTGCTTTTTTTCATCGGTTATGTCTCTTTGAATGGAAATCCAGTGAGAAAGTTCATTCTCAGCATTATAAATTGGTATCATGGAGAAACGAACCCAATATTCTTCTTTGTTTTTGTTTAGGCTGATTGTTTCTATAAGACATTCCTGTTTGTTTTTAATAGAGCTTAAAAGTTTTTCAAGTTCGTTAATATCGGAATTTGGACTATTAAAAGGATCTGCAGATTTCCCTGAAATTTCTTCAAACTCATATCCTGACATAGAAGAAAAAGCTGGGTTTGCATAAATGACGTTGGGGATTTTTCCGTCAAAGGAATTGGCTTCTGTAATGATAATTGAATCTTTGGATTGCGTAAATACCGTTTCCAGTAATTTAAGTCTTTGTTCTTCTTCTTTTTGTTTAGTGATGTCTTGTATAGCTCCAATCATTCTGATGGCTTTTCCATTTTCATCTTTCAGTAGAAAGCCTTTGTCTAAAACGTATTTGTAAGAGTTGTCAGCGCATTTAAAGCGGTATTGATCTTGCCAGTTTTCAGTTTTTTGTTCTATAAAGGAGTAGAGTCTGATAGACATTTTGATACTGTCCTCTGGATGAATTTTATCAAACCACCATTTAGAGCTATCACCTACTTCGTCTTCTGTGTAGCCAAAAACACTTTCAATTCCTTTATTCCAAGAAAAGCTGTCTTCTTGTATTTTCCAATCCCAAATAGTATCGCTGGTTGCTTTAGCTACAATATCGTATTTTTCATTCGATTCCTTGATTTCATCATTTGAATTTTTAAGTTTTTCGAAAATGGCTATATTTCTAGTGTCATTTTTTGATAAAATAAGTTTAAAAATTATTCCGGTAAAAAATATGAATAAGATGTCTTTTGTAAAATTGAAAAACTGATGATTTGAATCAGAAATATATTGTTGTAATAATTTATGACTAACAATGGCTACAAACATTGAGATTAGAATGTAGATGATGATTACTTGATTGGTTTTGCTTTTCATTACTCAAATATAATTAATTATTGCTGAATTATTAAACAACATTCGAAACTTATTTTTGAGATTTTTTTAAAGAGCTATTTTTGTGTCTAATGAGTTAAGAATATGTAAACTATTACATAAATATTTTTTATATCAAAATAAAGTGTACCTTTGCACCCATTAAAAATCACAGATGGAATCTATTAGAAACATTGCAATTATTGCCCACGTCGATCACGGTAAAACAACTTTGGTTGATAAAATTATGTATCACTGTCAGTTATTTCGTGACAACGAAAACACGGGTGACTTAATCCTTGATAACAACGACTTAGAGCGCGAAAGAGGTATTACCATTACTTCAAAGAATGTTTCTGTAGTATACAAAGGAACAAAAATCAACATTATCGATACTCCTGGTCACGCCGATTTTGGTGGTGAGGTTGAGCGTGTATTGAATATGGCTGATGGAGTTTGTCTACTTGTAGATGCTTTTGAAGGGCCAATGCCACAAACACGTTTTGTATTACAAAAAGCACTTGACCTTGGTTTAAAACCATGCGTTGTTATTAATAAAGTTGATAAAGAAAACTGTACTCCTGAAGAAGTTCATGAGAAAGTTTTTGACTTAATGTTTGAATTAGGTGCAGAAGAGTGGCAGTTGGATTTTCCAACAGTTTACGGTTCAGCTAAAAATAACTGGATGTCTGACCATTGGGAAAACGTAACTGATAATGTGGAAGCATTGTTAGATATGGTTATTGAAAATGTACCAGCTCCAAAAGTTTCTGAAGGAACACCACAAATGTTGATTACTTCATTAGACTTTTCAGCTTTTACAGGTCGTATCGCTATTGGTCGTTTGGAAAGAGGTGTTTTGAAAGAAGGAATGCCAATTTCATTATGCAAAAGAGATGGTACTATTATGAAATCTAGAATTAAAGAACTTCATACTTTTGAAGGTCTTGGACGTAAAAAAGTACAAGAAGTTATTGCAGGAGATATTTGTGCAATTATTGGTGTTGAAGGATTTGAAATTGGAGATACTATCGCTGATTTTGAAAACCCAGAAGCGTTACAAACAATTGCTATTGATGAGCCTACAATGAGTATGTTGTTTACAATTAATGACTCTCCATTCTTTGGTAAAGAAGGTAAATTTGTAACTTCTCGTCATATTAGAGACCGTTTAAATAAAGAATTAGAGAAAAACTTAGCAATGAAATTAGGTGAAACTGATTCTGCTGATAAGTTCATGGTTTTTGGTCGTGGTGTACTTCACTTGTCTGTTCTTATTGAAACAATGAGAAGAGAAGGATATGAGTTACAAATCGGTCAACCACAAGTTATCATCAAAGAAATTGATGGTAAAAAATGTGAGCCAATTGAGGAATTAACAATCGACTTACCAGAAACACTTTCTGGAAGAGCGGTAGAGTTTGTTTCTTTCCGTAAAGGAGAAATGCTGAGTATGGAAACTAAAGGGGAACGTATGATTATAAAATTTAATATTCCATCACGTGGAATTATTGGATTGCGTAACCAATTACTTACTGCTACTGCTGGTGAGGCTATTATGGCACACCGTTTCATAGGATATGAGCCTTACAAAGGAGAAATTTCTGGACGTAACAAAGGTTCATTGATTTCTATGGAAAAAGGAAAAGCTATTCCTTATTCTATTGATAAATTGCAAGATCGTGGTAGATTCTTCGTTAATCCTAATGATGAAATTTACGAAGGTCAAGTAATTGGAGAAAATTCTCGTAGCGATGATATGTGTGTGAACGTGACTAAAGAGAAAAAACAATCTAACGTTCGTTCTTCTGGAAATGATGATAAAGCTAGAATTATTCCTCCAGTCATTTTCTCTCTTGAAGAAGCTTTAGAATACATTCAGAAAGATGAATATGTAGAGGTTACACCAAAATCTATTCGTTTGAGAAAAATATATTTGACAGAAACAGATAGGAAAAGATTTAAATTCTAATTCTATTTTTAATAAAATTAAAAAAGCCATTCGTTTATTCGAGTGGCTTTTTTTATGGTATTTGTTTCATTAATTTGATTTTTTATCCAAATAATTTTTTTATGCTCAAGACTGCCAAAGTTTATCAGTAGTAGCTTACTTAAAAGTTAGTTAAAGGGATACTAAAGCCGGTATTTATTCTCTTATCTCTTCAAACTAAAATGGCTTTTAGTTTCTCTACCGTCTTCAAGTTTTATTGTGAACCAATAATCGTCTGCTGGTAATGGTTCCTTGAGAAAAGTTCCATCCCAACCAAGACTTGAGGGAGATAACTGTTTCAATAACTTTCCATATCGATCAAAAATATATATAATTGCATTTTCATAAATACTACTATTTATTCCTTTCAGGTTCCAATAGTCATTGTATCCATCACCATTAGGAGTAAAGAATTTGGGAGCATTTAATACGGCAAAACTTTTTGTAGTTTGCCCACATCCATTATTGCTTTCCACAATTAATTCGTGAAAACCACCAGGTACGTTCTCAAAAAGAGTTGAAGTTTGAAAAGAAGTTTCAGTTCCATTTTCGTATTGAATCATATAATTATAATCACTTGGATTATCGAGTTCAATAATAACTTGATTTGTTTGCTGTAAATCATGTACAATTATATTATTTATTTTTGCTAAATACGATAGAGTTACAATGCATTTTCGTGTAGTGGTACAGCCTGATTTGTTTTTTACAGTTACGTTATATTCACCTTCTTTGTTTATAGATATGGTAGGAGTTGTTTCGCCTGTTGACCATAAATAAGTGAAATCACTGGTTCTAGCTGGGGCTGAAATTCCTGCATTTAATAAGATTGAGGGATTTGCTAATCCTTCGCATAGGATAATATTTTCTAAAATATTAATTTTTGGAGAAGACTCGACTATAATTTCAAAATTTCCGGTTCCATAACAACCTTCAGCATTTTCAGCTCGAATGAATACTGTTTTGGAAATAGAAACAAACGGTTCTTTGAGTTCGTTTATTCCCATAGAGGCATCCTCTTCGTTTGAATAAAAAAACAAACGTACATCTGAAGGTAAATTCAATTCAGTTTTTATTAAATCTTTTTTCTGTTCTAAATCAAATGATCCTTTTCCGTCACCAAGATCACATGCATGCATTGCTTCGGGTAATAATAGGATGTTTTTATTAGCATGTAATATTACAGTTCCTATGCTGTAGCAACTTGAATTTGGTTGTGTAACTTTTACGTATATAAGTTCATCTGGAACGCTATTTCGATAATTTACGGGAATAGATTGAGTATTAGTTAGATCATTTTCAGCTTCATTAACGCTATGGTAATAATATACTTCATAATCTTTTTTCCCTAAACTAATTGGCTCATTAGCAAGAGTCAAATTAAACAAAGCTAATCCATCAGTAGGAGCACTATCTTGTGTGTCACATTGTGTTAACTTGTAAGCAGTTGAAAGTATTTTCGGAGCATCATAAATTGTAATTGTTTTTTCAAGAGGCTCTCTGTCTTCCCCGTTTACTGTTTTTATTAGCGTTACTTTATAATCACCAGCTTGAGCATAAGTATGATAGGCATCAATAGCAGTGGAAGTAAATCCATCACCAAAATCCCAAAGTACACTGTCAATTTTTTCAACTGAATTACTGTAAAAATGAGTAGCGTCCCCTAAACAATTGAATTCATAACTAAAGGCATATAAGAATAAAGAGGTGATGAATGGGGGGAGTCCTAATTTGGCTTTTTTTCCGCCTAAATCAATTTCGTTTTGTAAATAATTACAGTTAGAGCCATCTAATTCAGGATTGTTTATAACAGATAATTTATCGCTACTATCATTTCCATTTGAATTATATCCCGAACGGTATATTTTTTCGTCTAAAGCAAGTTGAAGAGCTCCAGCAGTATACAATGAAGTATTTACTGTTGTTTTTGAAGCAATAATATTTGCGCTTTTAAGATCAAACTGAATCAATGAACTTCCTAAAGAAATTCCTCCGGAATCAAATAAATTGACGGTCAAATATAATTTTTTTGATTTTGCAGAAAATTCTACACCATATGGATTAGTTCCGTTAAGAATAGAAGATCCATTACTTATTTTTCCTGTGGCTGCATCAAAATCGAATAGCCAAACATTACCGGTATTTCGTCTAATTTCACCTTTTGGACCTAATTCATCAGTCGCTTTCAAGGAAGAATTTGCCATAGCAATTTTTTTTCCGTTTGGAGATGTTTTTAAATATCCTATTGCATTAGATATATAACCACCAGTTGGAACATTCAAAGATGTAGTAGTTTGAATAGGTTTTTTATCAACACCTGATGTACTTATTTTAAAAGAGTAAAAAGTATTTTTAAAATGGGTTATTAACCAAAAAGAAATGCCATCACCATGCTGAACAGCTGTAATTTTTTCGGAGCATTTAAATTTTACATCATCACTATCACCGGGGTCATAAGTTATGAGATGAATGTTCTTTTCTTTGATAGAGATATCTCCTAAGCCATTATTCAACCTCAAATCAACTAGCGAATAATTTAATCCATTATTTGGTGGGTCCTCGTCGTTGGAGAGATTATCGTCTACATTTTTTGGATTAGGCTGATCTACAGTAAATATATAATATAAGTTTAGATTACTCGGATGTGGAACAATGATAGCAGACTGCGTACTTGAGTTATGGCCTAATAAACCATACCCATTTGGCATAACCTGATGTGATTTGTCATATACTATAGAGCCATCTGTATAAAACAATAGATTTCCATTTTTATCAGAAATTGTTGTGCATCCTTCTGCAGTATTTAATTTACCATTAGTTAAAGCAACTGGACTCCCTGAATTGAAATCAAGACCGGCATTATTACCAAAATACCATATAGCCGCTTCTTTTTGTCCAAAAGTAGGAATGGTTAAAAAAAGGAAAACAAACAATAAATGGTAATAATGTTTCATAACTATCAAATATAGTCAATATATGCAAAAAAAGTAATATTACGAATCATGAATATAGTTAGCATATTATCTTTTCAAACTGAAATGTCCTTTGGCTTCTCTGCCATCATCTAATTTTATGGAGTACCAGTAATCATCCGGGGATAAAGGTTGACCTAAAAATGTACCATCCCATCCTTGACTAGAGGGAACAATTTGTTTTAAAAGCTTACCGTAACGATCAAAAATATAAATAATTGAATTTTCATTGAAATTTTCATTTACTCCTTTTAGATTCCAATGGTCATTGTAACCATCTCCATTTGGTGTAAAAAATTTTGGAACACCAATTACGGCAATCGTTTGACTCACAGTTCCACAACCATTTTTATCATTAATGTATACTTCATGAATTCCTGCAGTTACATTATCAAAGAAATTAGAATCTTGAAAAGGACCAGAAGGTGCGTCCAGACTATATTGATATTGTCCTTCTCCAGTTACATTTACTGTTACTGAGTTTACATCTGATAAATCGGTAATGGCAATATTCGTAATTTTTGCAACATCTGAAGCGGCTACTTTTATAGTTCGGATTTTACTGCAGCCCGAATTATTTTTTACTTCGACGGTGTATAATCCTATGATATTTACGTCAAGTGTTGATGCCGTTTTGGTTGATAATACCGTTCCGTCTTTTGACCAAATATATGTATAGTCACTCGAAAGGGAATCATCCGGAATTCCTGCGTTGAGTTGAATAAAAAATGTAGGAAGATTGGAACAAACAAAGCTGGTTGCTATTGTAGTATTTAAATCGGGTAATTTTAGTACTTCTAATTTAATTTTGCTTATTCCAAAACAATCATTCCCATCTTCGATTCTAGCATAAATAATTTGATTATACGCTGTTTCATTGAAATAAGAAAAAGAATTAGTAAGCTTATTTTGTTCTAATAAAGCATCGTTTATATTTGAATAATAAAAAAGTGTTTGTGTACTTGTAGTGGGAATATTAGCCTCTTTCAAATTAAATATATGTTTTCCATCTTCGATTCCATCAGTGTCACAAACTGGATTTATAGTGTATGTTTTTTCAGGAATCACGTTGACTTTTAATTCCAAAGTACTAAGACTTGAGCAACCTGTTTTGTTATTTGTAACTCGGACAGTAATACTTTGCGGATTGACGGTGTTATAAAAAGATGTATTTAGTTCGTTGTTATTATTTTGGGCATCAGTATCATTTATAAAAAATGCAGTTATTAGATCATTATTGTTATTTGTGAATTTCGCATTTACTTCATTTAAATTGAATAAACTAATGCCGTCAGGAGTAAAACCTGTATCACATTGTACCAATATTGCACTGGTTTTTAACGGAAGTGGAGTGACTATAAGTTTAATTTTACTTATTGCCGTACATAAATTAGGACTAGAAGCTTTTATGTATATTGATTGAAGATTGGGAATCGTATTGTAAAAAAATTGAGGTAATCGATTGGAATCATTAGTAGCGTCATTCTCTGATAAGTAATATTTTATTGTGAATGTATCTGTATTTTGGTTGCCAAAAATATATGAAGAAACTGTGTTTAAATCAAAAAAAGATTGTCCATTTGAATCATTTCCATCTGCTGCATCATCACAAATAGAAAATTCAGTTACAGGAAATTTTATCAGGTCGTTTACAGTAATTTTAAAATCGGACGTGTTGAAACATCCCGTTGTCGTATTTGTAATTCTTGCAAAAATATTCTGAGGATTTGAGGTATTTATAAACTGAGTAGTATTTATGATTGGATTGATATTTGTCAGTGCATCGTTTTGTTCAATGTGGTACGTTACAATTACATCGTTTTGGAAACCAATAATTTTGGAAGTGTTTTTTGTTAAATCAATTGTTGTCGAAAAGTCAGCTATTCCATCATTATCGCATTGATTTAGATCAAGTGCAGCTCCAGTGGGAACTTCAAAAGTAGGAGCCGAATTGAATGTTGCTGTTCCTGTCCATTGAAGTGAAAAATTGCTACTACCGATAGGTCGATCAACTACTAAAAAATAGGAATCACCATCATCAACGGTCAGCCATTTTACAAAACTGTTCCCATCTGCACCTGGTCCCTCGGAAGTATCTGTTTCATCTTCCGCCATACCAGTGAAATTGTTCTTTTGGTTGATAGTTTTGGGATTTGTGGTTGAACATCTTATGGCCTGGCCTAGCATATCACAATTTGCATTTGGACCAAAAACAAAAAAATCAAAATCTTCATTAATATCAGTACTTTCCGGTTTCAACAGGAAGCCTAATGTTCCTCCTTTTTTTATTGATATTCTTAACCAAATGCTATTGTTTTCTTGACTGGAACAAGTATTTAATCCTGAAAGTTCCTGAATGCCTATTCCAGTGACGGTTAACCCTTCAAAACCCGTGTTTCCACATGCAATAATGGCATTGCTACAGTCACTTTGCGCTTTACTATTAATAGTTAAAAGAGATAGGAATAAAATTATAAGCAATCTAAAATCCATCGTTTTTTATGTTTAAAAACATTTTTTATTTTATCTTTTCAAACTAAAATGTCCTTTAGCTTGTCTACCATCATTTAATTTTATGGAGTACCAATAATCGTCTGAGGATAAAGGTTGGTCTAAAAATGTGCCATCCCATCCTTGACTAGAGGGAACAATTTGTTTTAAAAGCTTACCGTAACGATCAAAAATATAAATGATTGAATTTCCATTGAAATTTTCATTTACTCCTTTTACATTCCAATAGTCATTATAACCATCTCCATTTGGAGTGAAAAATTTTGGAACACCAATTACAGCGATTGTTTGACTCGCAGTTCCACAACCATTTTTATCATTAATGTATACTTCATGAATTCCGGCAGTTACATTATCAAAGAAATTAGAATCTTGAAAAGGACCAGAAGGGGCGTCCAGACTATATTGATATTGTCCTTGTCCAGTTACATTTACCGTAATTGAGTTTGCATCTGATAAATCAACAATTGAAATACTTGTTATTTCTGCTATATCAGAGGCCGTGACTTTTATAGTTCGGATTCTGCTACAACCAGATAGTGAGCTAACTTCTACCGTATAATTACCTTCTGCGTTTACATTCAATGTAGAACCTGTCTCAGAAGTTAAAATGACATTATCCTTTGTCCAGACATACGTATAGTCAGTACTGGCAGTGCCATCTTGAATTCCGGAATCTAATTTTACAAAGAAAGTAGGAAGGTTTGAACATACTAATTCATTTTCATCAAAATCAGTGTTTGTATCAATATCAGGTCTTGGATTTACTGTTAAAGTAACTCTTGGACTCAATCCATAACATGCATTGTCTGATGTACTTTCTACGCGAACCCAAATTTTTTGTTCGTTTGGATATCCATTATTGCTGTAATTTGAAGTGTTTGTTATTTCATCATTCTCTGATAAAGCATCGGCTTCATTTTTATAAAATTTTATCGAATAAGAAGAACTCGATGAAGGAAGAATAGCTAAAATATCACTGGTTACACTACTGAAATCAAAAGTTGCGATTCCGTCAGTATCGTCATTTTCTGCCCCTAAGTCATCACAGGTAGAAAACGTACGAGTGAATGAAGCTGGAATTTGAGTGGTAGAAACTATTAAGTTAATTTGTACGACACTACTACATTCATTAGTGTTTTTTACTCTCGCCCAAACTGGCATGCCACCGGAGGTAGTATTTGTAAAAGCCAAAGGATTAGAAATTAATTTCCCCATGTCGGCTGTTTCAGCTCCCAATTGTGATGTGTAATAGGTAAAAATTTCTGATGTCGAATTTGACGATATCTCATTGTTTTTTACTGTTAGATTAAAATCAGAGAAACCATCTGTATCGTCATCACATTGAACTATTGTGACAGTATTGACTACCGGTAAAGTATAAATTGTCAAAGTAGTTTCGGAAGAAATCAAGCCACATGAGTTTCCAATTTTATCCAGTTTCACTCTGTATTTGTAACCATTCATTGCATTAGTCACTTTTATCAATGTTAAGGTTTTTGCTGTAGCATTCTGATACGTCGCATTATTTAGAATATTATTCCAATTTATTCCGTCAATAGACAATTGCCATTGATAGGTATTTCCGCCATTGTCAAGGACTGTGATTGTTGTGTTTTCTAATTCACAAGTTGGGTTTGCCTGGGGTTGAGAAGTGATTTCTATTGGCGCTGCAATTACATAATTGTTATTAGGAGTTGTATAACCCACACCACTCGTAACTTTTCCTTTAGTAGTAATAGTCAGGGGATTATTTCCTAATATCCCATCATTGTTAAGGTCATTAAAACCAGCCTCGATAACATCAAAGCAAACATCATTATCGCTATCCAAATCGATATAATTAAAAGTTCCATCTGAATCGGTGTCAGTAATGGTATAATTTAGTTTACCACTATCCGGACTCGTTTCAAGTCCGTCAAATAAACCATTTGTACCAAAAGCAGCAGTTGGGCCGTCTATAATTCCATCGTTATTAACATCAATAACTGTACTGCCTGACTCGATTAAGTCAAAAATTCCATCGTTATCACTGTCTAAATCTAATAAATCATATACAATAGGAAAAGAATTGAAAACATCATTATCAGTGTTAATTCGAATTAATCCAGGTTCAAAAGCATTATCAAGACCATTTTTATTGGAATCAGTTCCAGAAAAAATTTTAAAATCCTTTCCTTGTGCTTCAATTGTATCTGGAATTCCATCATTATCACTGTCTATATCTAATAAATCTGGAATTGTATCAGAATCAGAATCAAAAGTTTCTATACGGTTAATCATGAAGATAGCTTTATTAACAGCTGTTTCGGATAGATTATTATGCGTTAATTTTACGGAATTAGTGAGATAAGATGAAAATTGAAAGTTACCCAAGCCCGGAGTTAATGGTGTTATGCTATTTAATCGAAATCGGATTTCGAATGAAGAAAATTCGGTTACGCCGCTTTCAAAAATCCCATCATAATTAGTATCAACAAGTAATTGATTTAGCGGATCAGTCAAAGTAATGGTCTTATCTGTTGGGACTTGTAAAATAAAATCACCTTCTCCATTTATATATTCGGAAATAGCTGTAGTTTGAGTTGGACTGTCTTGGGCTATATAACTAATGTTTATAGTTTGATTTTTTGTAAGATTCAGAGTGTATACAACACTATTTGTTATACCAGCAGGAACTTCTGAAACAAATCCATAAAATGGTTTTCCAGTAATTGTTCCGCTTCCCGTAATTATAGCTGTATAATCGGAACTTGAGGTTGTATTAGACTGGTTTAACAGCGAAATATTGGCTTCAAAATTATTTATGATGCCATCATTATCTAGGTCGATATCAATGTTGTTATTTGTTCCGTCATTATCTGAATCTAATGGACAATCGCTGACCGGAATCTTATCTGAGAAGATAGGAACTATATCTGGACAGCCCACAATACTTCCTTTTACTTGATAATAACCGGGTTGGGTTGGGGTGTAAGAATTTGAATTTGCACCAATAATTGGATCGTTATTGAAATACCACTGAAAAGTATCATAAGAAGATAAAGTGCTGATTTTTAAAACAATATTTGGGATACATGCTGAATTAGATACTGTAATTTTATCAGTTACAATTTCTGGTTTCGTATCAAATCCTGAATAATAACCGCCATAAGTTGCAGCGCCATTTGTTCCAAAGTAAGAAACATAAACTTGTCTCGTGGATTTTACAGCAATATTCCCCGTTTGATTAAAAACAGTGTATCTCACATAATTTGTATTTCCTGTTACAGGAATAGCGGTGCTATTATTGATTGGATTGTTGTTTATGGTTACGGTGGCACCAGCTTCAGTCACAATGTTTAAACCACCATTGTAAAACGTATTTCCTATCGATTCAATGGAAGGGATATTATCTACTATGCTTGGCGTTGCACAATTCAAGGGTGGTACAAAAAATAAGTTTTGATTGGCTGATGAAGAATCTCCACCAATACTTTGATAAGCCGATACGTTTTCGGAGGTAGAAACGTATAAATTGCCATTTATAAATTGGTTTCCGTCTATAACGGTATATTGTCCTTTATTCAGAGTGGCAACAGCGATCGCAGAGCCATTAACGAAAATTTTGGTATTATCAACATTTGCAATTAATAAAACCCGTTCTAATTCATCAGTTCCAAGTCCTTTTACAAAGATATATTCCTTGCCGGTTTTTTCTGTTGGGACAATTTGGTCAAAGCCTACATCTCTTCCATTTGTACTAGTACTGTTACTACCTCCAAAAGAACCAGAATTGACAACTACAGGTTTGTCAGATTCTACTAACGCACCAATCATGGTTGAACTATTGGAAATAGTATTGCTATAATTCTCCAAAGCCAAAACATAGCTTTGATTTTTACCTAAAGTAACAGTTATGGGTCCAGTTATAATGCTTCCATCTGATAGTATTGATCCTATTGGAATGTTTGAAATAGTGACTTTAGTATTATTTTCGGTTGACAGTATCGAAGCGAAATTTAATACACTTTGATCGTAAACTGGATTTAGCATCGCTCCTAATCTGAATTCTTTCCCCAGAGCGCTATTTCCTTTTGAGACTAATCCACCAGCATGATTATAGGAGTTGTTTTGAGAAGCAAATCCTGCGTTGACCCTAACACTTACATAAATTAAATCGTCAGCTTCAACTATATATCCTTTGTTCGTTACAATTCCTATACTAGTTTTTGGAGTGAATAACTGCGTATTTTGTCCTTGTCCAATAGAATAAATATATGGAATAGTATTTTTGACAACACCGGTTATTATGCTACCTCCGTTTGCTATAATTTTGAAATTAACATCGGTGGTACTTGGTGTGGATATGTATAAATAATGATCTCCTGCTAAATTTGTAGCACAGGTTAACGGCGGAATATAATGTGTTTTGCTAAACTGCGAGAAACAACTTATGGAAAAAAGGGTAATGAGTAAGAGTAATGTTTTTTTCATGTGCTAAAAATAGCAAAATTTAGATTATCTTTTTAATGAAAAATGACCTTTTATTATTCTGCCGTTTTCTAAATTCAAATGAAACCAATAATCATCTGTAGGTAAAGCAAACCCATTAAAAGTACCATTCCATCCCAAGTCTGAAGCAATTAATTGTTTTAATAATTTTCCGTAACGGTCAAAAATAAATAGAGTTGATTGGGGTAAATTATCCAGATTTTTAATTTGCCAAATATCATTATAACCATCATTATTCGGCGTGAAATAACGAGGATAATCTAAAACATAAACTAAAAATGGAACTGATAAACCACAGCCATTTTTATCTCTGACATAAACTAAATATTCTCCGGGTGCAATTCCATCAAATATTGGATTATCCTGAAAAAAAGCTCCATCTATAGAAAATTCATAATCTCCAATTCCCGTATATACAATTGATATTGAATTTTCATTTCTTTCAAAATCATTCACTGTAACATCTGTAATTGTTGCAATTCCGGAAGTAATAACATGATATTTTTTTATTTTTTCGCAACCATCAAAATTCGTAACGGTAACCGTATAATCTCCAGGATTAGTAACGGTTATGGTATTTGAGCTGGCTCCGGTACTCCATAGATAGCTTGAAAACCCTGTATTAACAGTTAAATTAATTGCGCTAGCTTGACACAAAATAAAAGTTTCCTCTTGAAAATTAGGCGGGTCAAAGGTGTTTACTTTAATAACTATTGGAGTAATTGCGTAACAGTCAGGACCGTTTAGAATTTTTGAATAGATTGTCTGTTGATTTTGAATCGTATTTTTAAAAATAGTTGGTAACTGATTTTGTTGGGTTAAGGCATCTGTTGGGTTTAAATAATATTCTACGATTAAACCAGCTGGTAAACCTATTATTACTTGAGGAGTTACTTGTGTGTTTAAATCAAATTGGGCTAAACCATCATTTGTACCATCGGTATCACAAGTTGTAATTGGGTTTAAAACTGCAATAGCATTATTTGAAATAATCAGCTCTACTTCGGCATAATTTGCGCAGTTAAATGAATTGCTCACTCTTGCAAATACCGACTGATTGACTAATTTATTACTGTATGTTGCTGGATTTGTAATTGGATTAATTTTTGCTTGAGCATCAACTAAAGTTTCATAATAAACAACGGCACCTAAGTTACTCGCATTATTTTTTACAATGGCATCGACTTTGGTTAAATTGAAAATGGATATTCCATCGTTATCGATGTCGCATTGTGAAAGCGAGGTGTCATTTAAAATAATTTCTGAAGTATATTCAATTTTTATTTCTTCTGTAGCGATACAACTGGATGTCAATTGCACTTCAACTCTATAAATACCCGGACTTGTAGCGGTATAGGAAGAAGAGTTGTTCGTAAATTCTACATTATCCTTAAACCATTTGTAAGTGTAGCCTAAGCTCGCAGGTAGTTTTGTGTCAATACTAAAGCTTTTGCCAAAACAAATAGGATTGTTTGTTGCTAATAATCGGTCTGGTCCCAAATCAATTTTTGGTAAAAAACTTCCCGCTTCAAGAAATACTGCGGAGTCAAAATATTGGTTTCTCTGATCTGCGATGACTAATTTTATGTGATATGTTTTTCCCGGTTGAACTTTTGTTTGAGCGGTTAAAACTTTAGTTTGTCCGGCATAATTTATTGGACTGGCTGCAGTGTTGAAGCCACCAAAATAAAATTCGTTTTCTGGCCCGCAGCTTTTTATGGGTTCGGTTGAATTTGGAATAGGATTAATTAAAGGGTGGATGCTTTTTGATGAAACCGGAGTAGAAGATCCAGGAAGTACTGCTAAATTGATATAAGAAGCAGTGTTTATTTCTTTGATTAAAAAGGCGAAACCATCAGAATAATTACACGGAAAATCATCTTGGTATTCATTAGAAGCAAATATATAATTAAAACTTATGAAATCTGTAAGAGCAGTAAAATCGAATTCTAAAACAGTTGCGTTTATTGTATTTGTTATTCCTAATGCTTGTTCTAAATCAGTATCTCCTTGCCAAGAAGAATTTCCTCCTCCCAAGCTTCTTACAAAAGGGCCTTTGGAATTTTGGCTACTCCAAGTACTCAAAAGAACCCCTTCTTTAAAAGGAAAACTGCCCCCTTGATTATTAAAATACCCGTTGCTGTTTTGAATGCCGGAAAATGGATCTCCTTTTACTACGGAATTAGAAACATTAGCACAAGAACTGTTTACTAAAATATTTTCAACAAGTTGTTGCGCTGTAAAAGAGTCATTTACTGAAATAGATTGTGCGGTTGCATCAAATACAGCGCAACTAATAAAAATATAAAATAATATTATTTTTACACATTTCATCATGTGTAAAGATACTACAAATCTCTATTTTTTAATAATCGATGGGAAAGGAAAATAAAAATCGCAGTCCAGAATAATACAATAATAATAGACAATATAGTAACATTGTATTCTTTAATATTATCCAAACCAATTTGAGTTCCCAGATTTTTCACGACAGATAATCTGCTAAAAGGTTCTACTATTAAATTCGACATGGATTGTAACGGTAAAAACTGAGTAATAGATGCTGCGGTAGTACTGTTTGGGAATACTTTAAAAGTTAAAACCCCATTGATAACTCCTTCGATGATATTCCAAACTAAAAGAAATCCCAATGCAAAAGCAGAGCGTTTCACCAATATTCCTAAAAATAAACAGAAAGAGAAAAAACCAACCAGTTTTACAAAATATGCCAAGAGGTATTCTAAATCAGAGAAGACGATACTAAATTCAGTATAGGAAGAATAGCTAAGTCCTAAAATGAGTGACATTATAAAAACAAAAATAGTTGATACTGTAGCAAACAAAACAACTGTTAGAAATTTAGATTTAATAAATTCCTTTTTACTCATTCCGTCTATTAAGTTTTGTTTTAATGTTCCGTAGCTGTACTCATTTGCCATCATGGAGACAATAACGATCGCTAAAAACAGTTTTAATACGGCTGCGATGTATGTGTTGAAATGCCATATAAAAGGGAAATTAAAAATTCCCATCTCAGCAAGATGAAATTTAAAAATACCAAGATCAAATTTTATGGAGGCTATTAATGCTATAAAAGTTAAGAGAATAAAATAAGCCAATGTTAAAACACGACTGGCTTTGTTTTTCCAAATTTTCTGTAATTCTATTGAGAGTAATCTTTTCATGATTTAGTTTTTGAAAGTTGGGTTAGAATTTGTTAGTTCTAAAAATTGTTCTTCTAAGCTGTTTTTACGTTTTACCAAATGATTTAGTACGATATTTTTTTCAAAAAGAAATCGATTCAATTCTTTCGCTTCCAAATCATTTTTTAAATAAACTAAAACTTTCCCATCCTCATTTACTACCGTTTTAACAGCAGGATGAGTTTTTACGGCTAGGATTAAATTTTCAGTCTCATCAGCTTGTAATTCAAAAAAGCCTTCATTTGCTGACATGCCATCCACTAAACCAGTATATAAAATTTCTCCTTTTCTTAAAACCAAAACATGAGTGCATACTTTTTCTACTTCATCTAATAAATGAGAAGCGAGTAAAATAGTAGTTCCTTTTGAGGCAATTTGTTTGATGATATCTCTAATTTGATGAATCCCTTGAGGATCTAAACCGTTTGTGGGCTCATCAAGAATTAAAATTTCAGGATCATTCAGTAGGGCAGAAGCAATCGCTAAACGCTGTTTCATTCCTAAAGAAAAAGTACTGAATTTACTGTTTTGTCTATCTACTAAACCTACTAATTCAAGTTTTTCATTGACTTTTGCATAGTTGATTCCTTTAATTTTACAAACCAGCTCTAAATTTTCCCTAGCAGTCATGTAAGGATAGAAATTTGGTCTTTCTATAATGGCGCCTACTTTTTTTAGGGCTTCATGCGTTTCCATTGAACCACTAAACCAGCTGTATTCTCCAGAGGTTTTATTGACTACGTTTAAAACTATTCCTAAAGTTGTTGATTTTCCGCTGCCGTTAGGACCTAGAATTCCGTATACATTGCCTTTATGTATGTCGAAAGAAACGTTTTTTAGGGCTTGAAGTGCGCCATAACGTTTGTTGAGATTTTTGATAGAAAGTATAGTTTCCAATGGGTTCATCTTTTTGATTTAATATAGGACGAACAAGATGGGAAATTGTTACCGCTAAATTTAAATTAGTTTATTTCAGAAATTAGTTTGCATAACATATCTAATTTGTTAGCAGTAATAGGTTTCATGATGTAATCTTTTATCACATCATATTTTTTTGCCATTTCTATATCAGCAGGGTCAATTGAAGAAGTCATGATAAATATTGAAATTTCTTTTTTTATGGGCAAATGAATAAATTCATCCAAAAACTGCCATCCATCCATCACGGGCATATTTAAATCAAGTAAAATAGCATCAGGAAGAATAGCACTATCATTCCAATTTTCTTTTAATTTATCAATGGCAAATTGAGCATTATTAAAGGAATGTATTTCTTCGCAAAATTTACTTTTAGAGATGAGAATGCTCATTAATTTCACCGTTAATTTGTCATCATCAATAATGTACGTTAATTTATTTTTCATTTAAATAAATTTTAAAATTAGAACCATGACCTACTTCGCTTTCTACTTCAATTTTTCCATCCATAGCTTCGAGTTGGTTCTTGGTTATAAATAATCCAATTCCTTTTGCATCTTCATTGCCGTGAAATGTTTTATACATTCCAAAAAGTTTATGCTTATTTTTTTTCAAATCCAAGCCTAATCCATTGTCTCTAAAGTTAATAACAGTATAGTCCTATATGATTTCATAATCAATATCTAAAGTAGCTTTACGGTCTGGAGATTTATATTTAATTGCATTTGTAAATAAATTCAGCAAAATACTATCTAAGTAAGCAGGTATTGCAGTGACAATCAATCCTTCGGGGATTGTATGCGTAATTGTTATTTGACTGTCTTTAATGGCTAAACTTAGCGCTTTTTTAGTTTTTTCGATTTCATTCTTTAACTGAATCTTAGTCTTTTCGATATTTGTTTTTTGTTGAATGGTTATAATTTCATTCAAATATTCAATTGATTCAGACAGTTTTTCTGTTCCTTCTTTAAATAAATCAAAATAAGAAAGCTTCTCCGCAATATCATCTGTATTTTCAATCACGTCCACTACCATTGATAAATTACTCGTGTGGGAGCGTATATTATGGGAAACAATGTGGGTGAAATTATATAATTTATTGTTTTGACTACTGGTTACATCCAATAATCGTTTAAGTTCAAATTCTTTTTCAATTCTATGGGTAACGTTTCTGCCTACACCAACAAAATTAACGAAATTGTTATTACTGTCAAATACGGTAGTAATATTTAGTTCAAACCAATATTTCTCTTTGTTTTTATTATAATTTAGTATCGTTATTTTGATACTTTCTTTGTTTTTAATTGCTTTTCTCATTACTAATGAAGCACTTAAATCGGTTTCAGGACCTTTGGATAAATAGCCTGGTTTTTGCCCTATTATTTCCTCCATATTCAAACCGGTAAGATCTAAATACGCTTGATTTGCCCATATTGCTTTTCCTTTTTCATTTGCAATTACAATAGTATCTGTGGTTTCAGAAGCCGCAAGTGATAACAAACTCAATTTAGCTTCAACATTCTTTCTTTCGCTAATGTCTCTAATGAAACAAACTAAATACGTTATGTTAGCGACTTGAAATTTTTTTCCGGAAGCTATTTCAACAGGTATTGTTTCTCCGAATTTTGTTTTGATGTATGTTTCATTGACGGTATACTCATTTCGGTCTAGATTATATTTCAAGAATAACCGAAGCTCTGTTCTAAACTCAACTGGAAATAATTTTGAATTATGCAAACCCATCAATTCAGAATTTTTGTATCCTGTAAGTTCGGATGATCTGGGATTACAGTCAGTAATTATTCCGTTTGAGGTGTCAATGATAAAAATAGCGTCATTGGCACTAGTAAAAATTGAGGAAAATTTCTCTACACTTAACTGCAATTCGTTTATTAAATTCTGCTCATTTGTGATGTCTTGAAATGTACCCAATAAATTCATGGGTTTTCCGTCAATAACTTCTACTTGACATATACATTCAATATACTTAATCTTGTTTTTAGCTGTAGTAATCTGAAATTTATCATCAAATGAAATCCCTTCGTAGGTTGCTCTTTCGATAAGGAATTTTATCCGATCCCTATTTTCGCCTTCTGTATAAAAATTAATTCCATTTCCATTAACAGGTTCAAAATCTTCAGGAACTTCAAGAATACATTTCGTAACAGCATCCCAATATACGTCATCGGTTTGTAGGTTTATTTTCCATATTCCAATTTTAGCTGATTGTGCAGCCTTGAAATAGAGTTCAAGCTTATCTATCATCAGTAGGGTTTAAATATTTTAATAGTCTTGGGGACAACCAAATATAAAGTTTATATCTTGGTAGGAACGATTTTTAACATAAAAAATAGCGGACTTGTAATTTTTTTTTATTAAATAACAGCTAAAGACTTTATATTTAGGTACTTATTTTTTTATTTTTAAATTCAAAATGAACAAAAAAGTTAGTTTTTATCTAATAATTAAGTAGTTGCATTTTTTATCGAATTTATCTTCTTTTTAGGTCTTATCAATTAAAATATTTGGGACTTATAAACGCTTTACAGAAAATTTTATGTTTCCATTTACTCAATTGCTTGTAAACATATATTTAAAAAGGAATACCCTTCAACGGCTTAATTTATTGTAAATTTGTATTAAATTTTTTTCCAATGAGTAGTGAGCCAGTAATGCTTTTTAAAAAACCATCGTATCCAATAAACAAATCACTTTTGGAATACTTGGAACGTTTCGACCGTTTGTCAAAAGTTTCTATTTTTTACGATGATTTATTGCGCTTTTCAGGATCTGTGAACGTCTATGATAAAAACGATGAGGACACTTTATGGATTAGAGTGTATTACAATGAATTTGAAAGACAAGAAATTGATTTAACTCTAAAAAAAATCTACTCGCTGTTGCATTCTGATGGTAATCTGGGGATTCTTAAATTTTTGAATGTGGATTCCATTGATTATTGTACTTTTGGAAACTCGAAACCATTTCGAATTAAAGTCAGAAATATTCTGAATGATAATTACACTCATTTTTATATCAAGAAAGCAGATGCTTCCCGTATTTACGGACTTGAACTCGAGCACATTCTATCACCAGATAAAATCAATTTTTTAGTGTACAATGACACGTTGATAGAGGAGCACATCATGGGAATTCCGGGTGATGTTTTTATAAAAACACTTTTGGCTGATTGTACCGAAATTGAAAAATCGCAAATTGCAAAAGAGTTTGTGAAATTCAACGAGCGTTGCATGATACGATTGTTGGGGGATATGCGTTCTTATAATTATGTAATTGTTCCTACACATGATTTTGACCATGTTGTTTATAAAATACGCGCCATCGATTTTGACCAACAATGTTATGAAGGGAATTTTAAAGTCTACCGACCTCAATTTTTCAAAGAAAATTATCCAATGGTAAAATTGGTTAAAGACAAACTTCAAAACAGTTCAATCGAGCAATATAAAGACGAAGAAAGAGCGGTTCTTGCCAAAAGAATCCATTCTGCCGAAAATCGTATTAAAAGATTATTGCAAATTATGGGAGATGATGTTATCGCTCCGGAGGAACATTTGAAGCAATTGCAATTAGAATTATACCGTTACACAAATGATTTGAATTTTAAAAAAGCGAAATCAATGGGTAATATTATGAGTGCTGCTTTTGAATTTATTACGAGAAACTTTAAAAATGCAAATTTATTTAAAACAGGATTTTAGTCTTTTTATAAATTTTTTTTATGACTGTCCGCTAAGCGGACTAAGGTTATCTTTTTTGCCACAGATTAAAAAGATTTCAAAGATTTTCTGACTAGACTATTATTTTTCGCTCCCAATCGGTGGGAATCTTTTTAATCTGTGGCCGAAATAATCGTTTTGGTCTTAGTAAAGGATAGTCATAATTTATTATTTTCATCAAATCTACTATGAGAAACTACATTTTTATCTTATCAGTTTTTATTTTTCTTTCTTGCCAGCAAGATTCGGGTGCTTTAACAACAGTTTATTCGTTGCCTAAAAAACTAAAAGAAGTTTCAGGAATTACCTATTTGTCTGAAAGTAATTTGCTTTGGACGCTTGAAGACAGCGGTAATGCAAATGAAATTTACGGACTGAATTTTGAAAACGGTAAAATTGAAAAAACGATAACTATCGAAAATACGGAAAATATCGATTGGGAAGACATCACAAAAGACAAAGATGGTAATCTATATATTGGTGATTTTGGAAACAATGATAACGAAAGAACGGATTTGAGTATTTATAAAATTGATAAAAAGGCATTAAATACTGAAAATGCAATTCCAGCATACAAAGTTTCATTTGCGTATCCGGAACAAAAAGATTTTCCTCCTAAAAAAACAGAAATGTTCTATGATGTCGAAGGTTTTTTTGAGTTTAAAAATAACTTCTATCTCTTCACTAAAAACCGAAGCAAAGGTTTTGACAGAACTGCTTTTTTATACAAAATCCCCAATACTGCAGGTTTTCATCAAGCTGTTTTAATAGGAGAATTTAAAACTTGTGACAACTATAATCATTGTGCAATTACGGCCGCAACAATAAGTCCTGATGAGACCAAAGTTGCTGTTTTAACCCACGATAAGATTTTCTTATTCGAAAGCTTCGAAGGTGATAATTTTCTGAATGGAATAAAAACTACTCTGGAATTAAATCATTTCTCGCAAAAAGAAGCTGCTTCATTTATTGATAATGATAGACTTTTTATTGCCGATGAAAAAACCAAAAGCGTAGGCGGGAATGTTTATGATGTAAGTGTCAAAAAACTAAAATCCAAATCCTAAACCAAAAGCAATTCGGGCTTCTTCATTGGGCGTTTTAAAATAGGTGATTCTGGCTGTGACCACATTCAGCCCGTTAAGCCACAATCCGCCACCAAATGATTGATGCCATTTGTCTGAATTCTCACCTTTTTGCCAAACTCTTCCATAATCAAAACCACCTAGAATTCCGTATGTCATAGGCAAGACGCTTCTTCTGATTTTTCCTAAATTCCAACGTATATCACTACTTTGATAAAACGATTGATTGCCTAAAAAACGCTCATTTCTAAAGCCTCTTAAATCATAATCACCTCCCAAAGTAGCTCCTTGGTAAAACTCAAAATTGTTATTCAATAGTATTTTTGCTTTCATAATAGTCGCCAAAACTACTTTGCCATTGGCATCGATTTTATGGTTAAAATTAAGCTTGCTTTCTAATGAAGGAAAATTTCTTTTGGCATCATTCAAATTCATTTTCCACGTTCCAGCAACAGAAAAACCCATTCCCATAGAAGGAAAAGATGGAATATCATAATTTTCGAAACTATATTTAAGTGTTGCTCCCGCAAATTGCTGACTGTCAAAAATACCAGGATTTACAATTCCTGGAATGTTTATAAATCGATTATTGGTTTCCTCCACACTGATTTGCTCAAATGAAGTTTGGAAATGGATTGTACTTCCATATTTGCCCACTTTTTTGATTGATGGTAAAACTTTCAACATTCGAATGCGCACGCGATTGTAATCCATTCCGAAAATTTCGTCATTATTTACGGTTTCATTTCCAGAGCCAAAATAATTAATGGTAAAATTCGGACTCGTGAATTGGCTTCCCAAATCTAAATCCCATTTGCCAATTGATTTTGGGAAATGTGCATTGTAAACCAGTTCATATCCATCTGTGGCAAAAAAGTAATTCGCTTTCAAAATGTGTTTTTGCGTGTACGGATTTTGGTTGAATTTATTGATAGTATAGTTTGTAATAAAACCTATTTTTACACCATCATCTGGATTGTAACCAATATTTGGTAATCCTGAAAAAGCATTGTACTTAGGTTTTTCATAATCATAAAGACTGGCTTCATAATCATCGGACAAAAGAACTCTGGTTTTTGAATCTAAAGCGTAGGTATTAGCTTTTGATTTAAAATCATGAATTTTTACCTTTTTTCCGTTTTCTACAGTATAAGAATCTTCGTTTTGACCTCCAATTAATCGAATGTTTATATCTGATTTAGCGTTTCCTTTTACTTCAAAAACATCGTCTTCATCCAATCCGTAAATCCAAATATTTTTTGTTTTTCCAGCAACAAAATCTTTTGTGTACAGCAATTCATCTCCTTCTTTTTTAGAACGATATACTTCAACCTTAATCTTATTTTTTGCTGTCTGCCGAATTATAAATTTGTCTTTTTTATCGGTACCAACAATCAAAACTGTTTTTTGTAATACGGTATAATAGTCAGAAGCGTAGCGCTGCAATTGCGTTTTTCGTGTTTTTAATTTGCGTTTTATAGTTTCAATAGTTTCATCCTGAACTGCTACAGGAAGATTATCAAAGGCACTGTCAATAGCATTATCCGAAAGGTTTTCTTGAATGAATTTGGCTTGTAGTAACCAATCGTTTTCATTGGAAGTTCTAAGGAAAGCAAGATCCAAAGGATAAGGTTCACGATTGAGCCATTTTACATTTTTAATTTTCTCATTAAAGGTTTGCATGTGCCGCAATGAAGGCATATTCATCAAAATAGAAAGTAATGCGCCATCATATTTTGTAAAGGCTTGATCGCGATCTCTTGGAATTGGTTTGTAAATTATTTTTTTGCCTACTTTATATTCTCCCCAGCGCCATTGATCTTCATGCCTGTCCCAATCGCCAATGAGCATATCAAATAAACGTGCTTTTATATATTCACTTTCATCAATAGTATACTTTTCGTCTTTATGAAGGTTCTTCATTAGATCTTCCGTACTGATTATCGCTGTAGGATTACCAAAGCTTTTTACGTCAACTTGGCTGTCAGTAGGGCGCTCTTCCACCATATATAATTCATCCCCAAAATTAGCATTGAAATCTTTTAAAGCTTTATGTTTAGGAATATAGTACAATACAGGATTAGAATGTGCGACACCAATTTTTTCGGCTAAATTCCCAACAGCAAAAGGAGTGTAAGGATGTGAAGTGGTGTAAAAATCAAGTAAAAAATTCTCAGCATACGTATCTTCAAATTCGTTTTCGATAAATTGGTCTTTAAATGCTACCGCTTGCAGAAAACGAGAGGCGCTTTTTTTCAAGGCGCGCATTACATATTCTTTTCCGTTTTTGTCAACAATTTGCAATGATCTGGATTGGTGTCCGCCACCGGCACGTTTTGGTTTTAAACCTCCAAAAAGAGTGTCAATCGTTGTTGTTTTTACTTCTATCGGTAAACTGTAGTATTTTCGATAATGCTTCCCGAAAAGGAATCTATAAAATGCATTTTTATCTGTTTGTTTTTCTGAATAGATGGTTGCAGTGGTAGTTTTAGCAAATGAAGTTGGAAAATTTTTGGTACTGAAATTATCTTTTTTAGCCACTATAAATTGTTCGAAAATCAGTTTTTCTTTGTTGTTTTCCTTCCCGTAAAAAGAAACTTTTGCAGCTCCATTTTCATAAACGCTTAATGCGGCATACCCATTTCCACCATAAGAAAAATCATTTGGGTAAACGGCTTTTGCGGCCTCTGATTTTGATCCGGCACCACTTATAATTTGTTTGATATTGTCTTTTTCAATGTATTGTAAATTATGGTCGTGGCCAGAAACTACAATAACATTATCCTGACTTTGCAATAGTGTTTTTATGCGTTTTATGAAAACAGTATAGTCTTTGTTTTGAATGTCTTGCGGACTTATTCCCGATGTTTTTCGAACGAAGTTAATAACGGAACCTAACACAGGAAGCGGAATTTTTTGCTCTAATGGGAATAGTTGTTTTTCCAATGAAAACTGGCCGCCGTGTGATCCATTGCTCATTAATGGATGATGCAATGCCAGAATTATTGTTTTCTCCTGATTCTTATTCAGAATATCTTCTAACTCATTAAAAAAAGCTTCTCTTGATTTTATAGTACAATCATCATTTATGGTTGGACTATTATCCCAGTCTTCCAGAAACCATTGACTGTCAATAGTTATCAAAGTTAGATTTTTATTGATTTCTACATCATCAATCCCACAGCCTTTTCTTGGTAAGAATGATTTTTTATCATTTAAATATTCGGTTACAAATTTTGCCTGGCGTTCCAGGCCTTTTATCCCGCTGTACCAATCATGGTTTCCAGGAATGAAAATAGTCTGACCCTTGAAGTTCTTCGATAACTTTAGTTGATTTGTTAATTTGGTTTCAGCAATAATTCGCTCATTTGGATGGTCAGTATTGGGTAATCCTTTTGGATAAATATTATCACCAAGAAATAAAAGAGTCGTATTATCGTTTGCTTTTTTTAATCGATCTTCCAGTAAACCAATAGTTTCTTGCGCTTTTTCTTCATTGGCGTTTCCTGCATCACCAATTAAATAAAAAGTATGCGCAATTTTTGAGCTATCAGTTTCGTTTTGTAATACTGGATTTTTGATTTTTTTACCAAATTGTGCATGATGTGTTGCACACGATTGAAAAATGAATCCCGAAGCAAATAATATAAAAACTGCTTTATTTGAAGTTATAAAACGATTATCCGAAAACAATTTCATATTTTAGTAGTGTAAAAATTTCTGTATGAACCTTATTGAACAAGTAGAAAATTTTGTTAGTAAATTACTCAAAGATAAACTTTCTCATTCATATACTTACCATAATTTTAATCACACCCGTGATGTAGTTAATGCTGTTATAACACTTGCTGATAGTGAAGATATAATTGCTTCTGATAAAGAGGTTTTAGTTGTTGCCGCTTGGTTTCATGACACAGGATATGTAAACGGTTGCACGAATCATGAAGATTCTAGTATTGTAATCGCTTCTGATTTCCTAAACGAAAAAGGAAAATCTGCGGACTATATTGAGAAAGTAGCAACATTAATCAAAGCCACTGAAAAGGAATATATTCCCCAAACACTTTTTGAAAAAATAATAAAAGATGCGGATTATTATCATATTTTGAGTGATGATTATATTTTTAGCTGTGAAGGTTTAAGAAATGAATGGAAAAATATAGAAGGTAAATCTTTTACAGATAAAGATTGGGTTGTAGAAAATTTCAATTTTTTAGCTAATATTCATCGATTTTATACAGATTATGCTTTAGAAAATTGGCAACCTTTGAAGCAGAAAAACATAAAACGTCTTCAGAAAAAAATAAAAAAAATGAACTTGAAAACGAATAATGAACCGGAAATAGAATATAAAAAAAGAGAAAAAGAAGAAAAACCCGAGCGAGCTGTTGATACTTTATTTAGGGTAACATTAAATAATCATACCAGTTTAAGCGGTATTGCAGACAGTAAAGCCAATATTTTACTATCTGTAAATGCTATTATTATTTCGATAGCACTTTCTACGTTGATTCCAAAATTAGACAGTCCAAAAAATGTTCATCTCATGGTTCCTACTTTTATCATGCTGATGTCGAGTGTAATTACTATTATTTTTGCAATACTTTCCACACGACCAAAAGTGACCAAAGGAGTTTTTACCCGAGAAGATATTGAAAATAAAAAAGTGAATTTACTCTTCTTCGGAAATTTCTACAAAATGCCTTTGGATGAATACCAATGGGCTATGAACGAAATGATGAAAGACAGAGAATACCTTTATAACTCCATGATTAAGGATTTATATTTTCTGGGACTAGTTCTCGAGAAAAAATACCGTTTATTAAGAGTTGCCTATAATTTTTTCATGATAGGAATAATAATCTCGGTGATTGCTTTTGTAATTGCTTTTAAAATGGTTGGTTCTTAATTCAATTCATCCAGTAAATCTTGGTAAGAAAAGTTTTTGGGAGTTTGTTCTTTAATATCATTAATGACTTTTACCCTGATTGCTCTTAGGCCCGAAACTCCTTGTAATTCTTCCACTTCAAATTGTTCGATGGTTGGTTCCAATACTTTTTTAAATTGTAGAAATTTGATATAATTCAAATATTCTGTTTCCTCATTATTATGGGAATAGACAATTGTAATTTTTTCTTTTTCGGTAATTCTATCTTTGGTTCCTTTGATATTGGCTTTGTCGATACGTTTTTTTACTACTTCATAACGCGCATTGTAGGTCCCGTCAACATCAAAACGTTTTTCATCCATTCTAAATCGAATAGAAATAGCAGAACTAAACACTAAAATCAACGAAGTCACATCAAGTTCATAAGGCAAAGTAGATTTGAGTTGATGGTGTTCCAGTTCCATTTCGCACAACGTTTGCAATTGCCATAATCTTAAATTATGAAGATACATACTATCAAAATCTTTGTTTGGTGTAATTGACGCACCTATATAAAGATTATGTTCCACACCATCGGTTTTGAAACGTTCATAATAATGCGGAAAAATATTTTGTGCTTCAACTTGTTTTTTATCAAGAATTGAAGCCAGTTTTTTATTGATAATAGACATCGCATTATCAAATTTCTTTCTCGAATGGTAAAACATTCCTGTTTTTTCATCTAGACTTTCAAAATAGTTATGCTCAAGCGTTTCGCCTATTTCATTTGTTTTTGTATTCCTTAAAATAGGATGAATTTCTTTTTCAATATAAAGCTGAATTTGTTGTTCTGTATCCGCTTTTAAAGGGAATTCCAATTGATTATAAAATGATTGCAGTTCAAATTTTCGTTGTTCCAATAAAACCAGATTGGTATTTGAATTTTGATTTTCGAAAATTTGAATAAGCGATTCGAGTTGATTTTTTAGATCTTCTTTTACCGTTTCATTTCTATGATTAGAAGAACCTTTAATATCTATTTGCCCATACAAAGGATAGACTTCCTTGAATACAATTTCCTTAAAAATATAGTCTTTATTTGGATTATTGGTTTGGAAATATTTCAGTGCTTCTCTTCGGAATTTCCAATAAACACTAGGGTGAATGGCTGTATATTCTCTCTGAATGATAGCTTCTACTTGGTAGCGCATGTCATTTTTGTACCGCTCCAATGTGTCTACCACATAAGGTAAAATCAAATTCAGATTGTTTGCATTAATACTGTTTAGTTCTCTTGGTTTTCCCGAAACTAATTCTATAATGCCTAAAAGTTTATCGTTTTTTATTACCGGAGCAAGAATACAACTTTTAATATTGAGTTTTAAAAAATGCTCTCCCATTTTTTCATTCCCTTCAGTTTTGGCAAATTTTTCAACATTTGAAATTACAAAAGGCTTATTCTGTTCTAAAATGTTTTCCAATGAGCAGCCAAAAAGTGCATTTTTACAATCTACTTCTTGCATGTCATGTAGAATAAAACTGTCTATTTTTTTGTCTTCATAAGGAGGTTTTACAAATTTTTCTTCTTCTTCATTGTAAATGATAAAACCAACTTTCAAATCTGATATTTTAAAAATTGAACGGAAAATGGTTTCAAAATTACTGTCACTCTCTGTTTGTTCAGTTTTTGATTTCAAAAGATTGCTTTTCAAGTTTGAAACCGCACTTTCAATGGTAGCATCAAATAGCGATACGATACCAAAACCTTTTAAAATCCAGCTTTCAGAAGGAAATTTTTCTTTCCATAAATCGATATTATCATAATTATCCATCAATAAATCGATATCTTCTGGAGATAATTTTATCGCTTTATCAGTAGGGATAATTTCCATAAAATCAGCATTGTATAGAATTCTATAATGCTTCATAATGCCATTTGCATCTGGTATATCGTAAAACAAAGGTCTGTTGAAATCAAAATGTTGATCATATAAAGTATTCAAAATCAAAATACAATTCATAATGTAGAATTGATTTTGATCAAAATCCCTGATTGTCATGTCAAATGTTCTTCCGGCATTTTGAAGTATTTTTTTGAATCTTTCGCTATAATTAAACGTAAAATTCTGAAACGGAATGGTAGCCGCTTTAATTTCATTTTGCGTCAAGGCCGTAGGAAAAAGGTCGGCTAGTAAATGTTGTATAAGAGTTTCGTTTTTTAGAATTAGATTCAAATCCTCGATTCCGGTTCTGAATTCAGGGAAATGCTCTATTTCTTTCAATAATGCTTTGGCATAATTGGAGCGATAATCGACATTAGTAGTTGCGATTTTCTCTAAAGCTTCAATGAGTTTATGGAATGAAATTAGAGTTTTGAACGGGCTTTCTTTAAACAAATGATAATCCATCTGATAGTTTATTTAGAATACAAAATTACTAATAAACGAAATTGGATACACAAATTTCAAGTTCTTTTTTTTTAGAATTAGTACGATTCAAATTTAGAAAATAATTTTTTTTTGAAGCTAAATGAGAGTTTGTTTTTGAGCTGTTTATGAAAATTATCTAATGGAAATGCTATTGTATTGTAGCAGTTTTTTTTGATTGTTTTTTTGTCTCAATATCAGGATTGACTTTATTAATAGTAGGATTAGCATGTTTTACGGTTTTATAAGGTTAGGTATAAAAAATAACAATTTGTTATTCAGCAATCTAATGCGTTGTAATAAATCCAAAAATAATTTTATACGGAATGAATTCTTTTATTGTAGAAACCAATGAGCGTTTCATTTATTTCTTTTAGTTCTGGTGTAAGAAATGTTTTCCTGCCTTTTTCATCGTTAGTTAATTCGAGTTGACAAACAGTACATTTAAATTCCTTGAAATGATTTGTGACATTTCGGGTTGTAATTATTTTATGACCAAATAGTGAACACAGAATTTTTTTACTTAGAAATTTTTCTTTGATTTCGATTGTATTCATACTATTTGGTTATTTAGATTTGCGGATTAAAGGGGGTTAAACTTAATTAATAACCGCTTAAACATCAAATAAAATCGATGAAATGCGTTTTAAGTTAATAAAAACAATAAAATTCTTATAAAAAATATAAATATTTTTTTCTAAATTTATAATTTAGGGTGTTATAACTACATAAAAAAATCCCCAACTACTTAAGTAATTGGGGATTAAATATTTTAGATGTGTCTTGTCTGAAGTGTATTAGCTTTTTTCTTCTTTGTTGAAATAAACTAAGTAGTAATACATTTGTTTTTCTTCGTCCCAACCTTTTTCCACAAATTTTTCGGCACTTTCAGGATTGATGAAATCCATTTTAATTTGAATGTGTGTATCCAAATTAATTACGTTTTTAATTGATTTTCTAGCATCAGAAACCGCAGCATTAGCAATAGGAAAAGAAGTTACATCTTCGATGCTGTATTTTTCCCCTTTGTCAACTTTGTAGTTTTTAAACTCAGGAATTAAGTCTGGATTATCTAAAACTTCATTTAAGAAATTTGTTTCCTCGAACTGATCATTTTTTGCAAAATAGTTTACAGAGCGGTTCATGAACATCACTTCTTCTTTCTTGTCCTCAGCAGGGAAAACAACATCTTTCGCAAAGTTCTGACAGAATTTCAAATACTTTTTAGTGATAAAGTTTTCATCCTCAAATGCATCAACAGATAAGAAATGTTCTAACCAATATCTCGCATCATAACGGTTGCTGTCTACTGTCAGGATTTTGTAACCTTCTTCTTTTTTATAGTTAAAGATTAAACACCCTTTGTCTAATTTATTCAAACTTACGCCTTGTTGCAAAATCATTTCTAGATGCGTTTCTTTCTCTTCAAATTGTAAAAAGTCAGCTTGTATCTCACTTTTGAAAATTCCTATAGCATCCACGACATTATTATCAATACTTACGTTAGTTAAATACGTAACATACACTTCACCATTCTTGATGTGAGGATGATTGGATTGCTCAAATAAGTGTTTTGTGATTTTTTGAGAAACTTCATGAATTGTATTTGGATTTTCAAAAATCTCTGTGGCAAACTTGAACATATCATTGTAATCCAAATCAATTTCATGTGCAAACTGAAAATAGTTTTCTTCCTTTTCTCTGAAGGGTTTAAAGAAAAATTCTTTCATCAAAGGCACTATTTCATCATTCAGATTAAAAGGTTGCTCCGATAAAAAAATCGCTTCGTTTCTACTTTTATTACCAACTCTATGAATTGATAAGTTTTCGATGTGTGTATTGTATAAATTGATCATATTTTTATTTTTTTAGATAAAAGAACCAAGATGAAAGACAGCAAAAAGGTCTTTTATCTTGGCTCTTGATTCTTAATTGTATAATGTTTTAGTTCCAGTTCTCCTCAAATCCATAGTCTTCAAAACTATCATCGCCTTCAAACATATCCAAATCGTCTTCGTCTAATCCGTCTTCAAATTCATCATTGTAGTCATCGGCATTATCTGATTCAAAGTTTTTTTCCATCGCTTCATCCGGCATTTCACCGTGAGAAAAAATGGTTTCCGGATACGTATTTCCAGCAAGTTGATCTTCTACAGCAGCTAGTTCTACAAGGAAAGTCCACATATTGATAAAATCATAAACATAGAGGATTTTAGTATTTTCCTTATCTAAAATATCAGATAATTGGTAATCGCTCATGATTTTTTGCTCGCCTGGAACATCACCGGTATCAAAAAGTGAAATTTCCTCTTCTTGATTCCAAGTTTCATCACAAGTGTAAAACGAAGCTACTTCCATTCCGTCAAATCCGAAAGAATTGAAAATAGCATTGTGCAAATCTTCTAAAGTATCGTCTTCAAGTATTGCAATGTCTCTAAAAACATCTTCCTCCGCGTCTAGAATCACTCTAAATTTATAAACCATAATCTTTGTTTTTATTGAAAGCTCAAAGGTAAAATTTAATTTTTAGATTTAGATTTCAGATTTTCGATTTGTTGATAAGATTTTTGTGTATGACTTTCAAAGGGAATAAGTGATTGATTGTCATTTATTCTAAAAGTATTTAGGTTTTAGTACAAAATAAATACGCTAATTATACTTTATTTGATAGGTAAGTTAAGAAAGACTTTTTTTAATCTTACCAACAAGCCTCTTTCTAATAATGTGATACTTTTTATGGTTTGGATATGACCTGTTTGGTGTCATATTATTAAAAATCAAAGCCACTACCAATAAAATTAGCACACCGCTCAATACTGGATAAAGTACATACCAATAGCCAAGATTTTTAATCTTTGGTGTTCCTATTATGGCAATCAAAGCAGTGGCGCCACCTGGAGGATGTAGCGTTTTTGTCATTTGCATTAAAACAATAGATAAGGAAACAGCGAGAGGTGCCGCTATCCATAAAACATCAGGAACAAATTTAGCGACAGTAACGCCTACAATTGCAGAAACGATATGCCCGCCAACCAGATTTCGGGGTTGTGCTAATGGACTTTGGATAATTCCATAAACCAATACGCTTGAAGCTCCAAAAGACCCAATTAAATAGACTACATCTAAATGCAATAAAGTTTTAGATTGCATGTAGGCGATTAATCCGATGCCTATAAATGAACCTAAAAAAGCCCAAAAATGTTCCTTAAAATCAATTAAAGTTTCTTTGTAAAGAATGTATTTGGTTTTGCGATAACTCCTTTTTATTTTTTGAACACGCATAGATAATTATTTTACTAAACTTGGAGAATAGGAGTAAACAGTGAATGGATAAATCATTTTAGCCGTATATTTTGAAATCAAGCAAACCACTAGAATTGGAAGAAACAACGTATAATCATTGGTTAATCCGCAAACTAAAAATATGGAGGTAAATGGTGCATGAATACTGGCACTCAAAACGGCTGCCATTCCTATTATCATAAAGTTTATTGGAATTACATTTGCATTGAAATACGTGTTTAAAACTAAAGCAACTAATAGTCCTAAAAATGCGCCAATAAACAGGCTTGGGGCAAAAACACCACCATCTCCTCCTGAAGCTAGAGTAACTGAAGTAACAATAGGCTTCAATACTAAAATCCCGATGAAAGTGAGTACCAATGAAAGTGAAAGCACGATTCCATTCGGATTAATAAAAAGAGTCTTGATAGCATGATATCCTTCGCCATACAGTTGTGGAAATACAAAAAGGGAAATACTTAAAATCACAGACCCGAAGATAATTTTGAAATAGGGCACTTTTATTTTCGAAAATTGTTCTTTAAAAAACAACACACAACGGGTTAAATAAACCGAATTTATTCCTGCAATAATTCCCAATAGTATAAAGTAGGGAATTGCGCTAATGTGCCAAGTTGTAATGTTTACTGCAAACAAAGGTTTTTCGTCCAACAAATAAATGAGTCCAAAAGCGATTGAAACGGCTATAAGATTTGTTACTACAAAAGCTCGAGTTACTTTTTTTGAAATTACCTCGAGTGAAAATAGAATTCCGGCAATTGGACTGCTGAATAATGCGGTTATTCCCGCGGCAACTCCTGCACAGATTAACTCAGTTTTGTATTGTCTGAATATATTTTGTTTTCTTTGTGCAACGGAACCAATAGTAGCTGAAGCAACAACTGTCGAGACTTCGATTCCGGTAGAGCCACCAAAAACTACGGTCAATAAACCGTTAATGAAATGGGAAGGGATTTTATAGCTGGGTAAATTCTTCGAATTGGAATTAGTGCTTTCAAAAACTTCTTTTATTCCTTTATTTTCCTTTTTCTTGAATAAATATTCCCTAAGAAAATAAATAATTGACAATCCAAAAACGGGGAAAATAACAAAAAATATTGGATTTACAATCGTTTGATGAAAAAAGATCTCTTCGTAATATTCTGTTGTATTTTTTAAAATGACACCTAAAAAAGCAGAAAGAAAACCAATTAGAATGGATACAATAACTAGTTTTTGAAGTTTAATGAATTGATAGTTCTTTTTAATTTGTGCGGTATTGTTCATTTGAAAAAGTAATAGGTCTGAGTATTACAAAATTAAAGAAACAAAATCAGATTTGAATCGAAAAAAGGGTTGGACTATTTTCTTTTGTGATTAATACATTGTTTTTACTTTTTTACAAACAAAAACGACTTATTTTTCATAAAACTCTATTGGTAAATCATCTGGATCTGCAATAAAGAAAAAATGTTTTTTAGTGTGCTCATCAACACGAATTTCTTCTGAACGGATATTTTTATTCACTAAAAAATCTCGTGTTAATTGAATGTCGTCAACTTCAAAAGCTAAATGGCGTAATCCTGCCGCTTCTGGTTTTGAAGGGCGTTGCGGAGGATTTGGAAAAGAAAAAATCTCAACGATATAATTTCCGTTTAAGGCTAAATCCAGTTTATATGATTGTCTTTCCTCACGGTAAATTTCTTGAACAATTGTAAGTCCTAAAATATTTGTGTAGAACGTTTTAGATTTCTGATAATCTGAACAAATAATGGCAATGTGGTGAACTTTATTGATTTGTAGCATGTTATTTTAAATAAGTCATTAAAGGAAGATTTGCATTGGGATCTTGGGTCAAAGCCTCAGAATGAAGTTGATGAATTAGCGCTTTGGTTTCATCAATATCATTTATTCGAAAAATAAAAAGCACTTCATTTTCATCATCGGCATTTTGCCAAAGATGCTCCAGAAACATATTGTTTTCAGCATGAAAGGCTTTGTCTTTTTCTAAAATTTCCCTAATGACAGCAATAGGAGCATTTTTAAGTTTTGCTAATAAATGTGGCATTTTTATTGAATTGATAAGGTGTAAAATTAAGAAAGCCCAATCAATTGATTAGGCTTTAGTTTTTTATTTTTTTGCGTCAGAACAAAGTCCAACAATCTCATGGAATGTGTCATGTAAATCAGTAATTGATTTCAAAATTGCGGCATCAGATCCATTTGAAGTAACTAATTTATGTAGAGCTTTACTTTTTAATTGTAATCGTTCAGCCGAAGCCAATATAGCGTTTGTTTTAAATTCTGCAGGAATATCAGACTTTAATAACATGGCAGCTTTGTTCATCATTTCTTCTGAACGTGCTTTGATTGGTGCAAGATTTCCTTCTTCAGCAGGATGAAATGTTTGTGACATTACTTCGTGAAATTCTTTTATGGCAGGCCATTTTTCGAAAGTGGATTGTGCCGAAACGGAGTTAGCGACAACAATAAGTGCCAAGACTAGAAATGCTTTGAGATGTTTCATGATGATTTTATAAAGTTTAAATGTTTATAACAAAGATAGGAAATTTTAGTTTTTAGGTGTTGTAATTCGGGTTAGGATATTCATTAAACATTTAATTTCCGAATCACTTTTGCCGGATTTCCTACTGCCAAAGAATTGTCAGGAATGTCTTTTGTAACTACTGAACCTGCTCCAATTACACAGCCATTCCCTATGGTAATACCAGGACAAATAACTGAATTTCCTCCAATCCAGCAATCATCACCAATGGTTATTGGTAATGCATTTTCCAGTGTTTTTCTCAGTTCAGCATCCAGCGGATGTGTGGCGGTGTACAATTGAACGCCCGGAGCAAAAAAGACATTCGAACCAATAGTGACTTTGGCACAATCCAAAACAACACAGTTTACATTGAAATAAACATTTTCTCCGCAACTGATATTGTATCCGTAATCGCAAAAAAATGGGGGTTCAATGTAAAGATTTGCTCCAGCATTAGGGATTAATTCTTTTAGTATTTCCCGTGCTTTTTTTGTTACTCGGTATTCAGTAACATTTAATCGGTGGAGTAAATTTTTAGATTTTCGTCTGTCTTTTACTAAAACAGGATCGCCTGCCAAATAATATTCTCCGGCAATCATTTTTTCTTTTTCAGTTATCATAGTTTAATTTTTTTCTTTTAGATAAAACCAAGTTGTTTTTTTATTTTGTCAGAAAGTTTGTCTTTGACTAAAGAATAGGACTGTTCAATGTAAAACTGCCATTCTTTTTTCGTCATTTCCTTAATGTCGTTAATCATGACCCATTTGTAACGTGCAGTGTAAGGCGCGGGTTTAAAACCTTCTCGACTGCTGATTTCTTCAAACTGTTCCTCCAAAACTTTAAAAGCTGCCGAAGTAGGAGATTGGTCCAGGCCAATAACTAAAAACATTTTTTCACCTATACAAAAACACAAATCATTTCCCATTTAATGCTTTCAGTTACCGCTTCATTTGATTTACAAATAACCTGTAATTCTTCAATATTCATGAAATTAGATTTTAGTTTTGGCTATTTTATCATGGATTTTTAGTGTTTCCTGCAATGCCGCACTTCCATACCAAAGCGTCAGTTCAGCTTCCAGAAGTTTCGATTGTACCGCTGGATCTGTCGCCACAAATGTTTTAGCTTCTTCTATACTACTGGCGTTAAAAATATAAATGCCTCTATAATTCCGTTCGTTTTTCATAAAAGGACCCGCCACAACCAGTTTTCCTTCTTTTGCTAATTGATTGATATTAGCCATGTGTCCTTCAAATAGTTTTTTAGTTTCTTCTTTTGTTGCCGTTGTGTTGCTTCCAGTTTTTAACAAACAAAATACATATTGCTTCATTCCGTAATCATCTGCTTTAAGAGATTTTGCTAGTTTTTCATCAAATGCTGATTCCGTTTCCTGAGAAAATAGTACGGTGCTAAAAGAGAACAATAAAAGGAATAAGATTGATTTTTTCATTTTTTGAGAATTTGGTTGTACACAAATTTAAGGTTTTCATTATAAAATAAAAAATGCATGATTTCAAATTCGAAATGTATTAGGCAAAACAACTCATCCTGTAATTTCCACAGTTCAGTAATAACTTTTTCTGGTTCTGATTTTTGCTGTAGATATTTGCTTCATCAAAATCAAACATCATGAAACCAACATTTACGCAACAATCAAATCATTCGAACAAAAGGCTTAAATTTATTTTTACGTTTGCCTTTTTAGTATTCAGCTTAACTATTTTTTCGCAAAATACAATTTCAGGAAAGGTCGTTGATGAGAAAGGAAAACCGGTTTCAGGTGCTAATATTTTTATTGAAGGAACTTATGACGGTGCTTCCAGTAGTGAAACGGGGAATTTTAGTTTTACAACTACAACAACCGGGAGTCAAACTTTGGTTGTGAGTTTCCTGATTTATGAAACTTCAAAAACAGTAATTGATGTGGCTAATTTCCAAAATAAAACCATCAAATTACGAGAAAGTGTTACATCGCTTGACGCGGTTGTGATTACAGCAGGAACATTAGAAGCGGGCGATAAAGCCAGAGTTTCGGTTTTAAAACCATTAGACATCGTAACTACAGCGGGTTCGGCGGGAAATATTATTGCGGCTTTGCAAACGTTGCCAGGAACTCAAACGGTAGGCGAGGACGGGCGATTGTTTGTTCGTGGTGGCGAAGCCAATGAAACACAAACTTTTGTAGACGGGATTCGGGTGGCGCAACCGTATGGTGCAACCACGAATAATTTACCTACGCGAGGAAGGTTTTCTCCTTTTTTATTCAGCGGAATATCATTTTCTACAGGTGGTTATTCAGCGGAATATGGCGAAGCATTATCCAGTGTTTTATTGTTGAATACACAAGATGATCCAGACCAAGATAAAACCGAAATCGCGTTGATGACTGTAGGTTTAGGAATTGGAAATACCCAAAAGTGGAAAAAAAGTTCGTTGAGCGTGAATGCGAATTACATTAATTTAGCACCCTATCAAGCGATTATTCCTCAAAACGTGGATTGGAATAGTCCTTTTCAATCGCTGTCTGGAGAAACCGTTTATCGTTATAATTTTAACAATGGAATTTTGAAAATATACGCTGCTTTTGACAGCTCTAAATTTGATATTAATCAGGAAAATATAAATTCGCCAGAGAAAATCAGAGTTGATTTAAACAACAATAATTTCTATTTGAACTCGTCTTACAAAGGCGTTTTTGGGAATAATTGGCAAATTACTTCCGGGTTAAGTTATGGCTACAGCAACAACAAAATAAATTTAGATTCAGATAAAGTGGCCAATGATGAAAATGCGGCTCATTTGAAATTAAAATTGAAAAAAAGTTTTTCAGACCGATTGAAACTATCTTTTGGAGCGGATTATTTTATTACCCAATTCAATGAAGATTTCAAGGAAAATTCAGGCTCGGTTTTTACTAATGGATACGATGCTAACATTGCGGCAGTTTATACGGAAGCTGATATTTTTTTCTCTAAAAAATGGGCTGCCAAAGTAGGAGTAAGGGCTTCGAATAACGATTTGCTGAACGAAACTGCGATTTCACCCCGAATTTCATTTGCGTATAAAATGGCTAAAAACAGTCAGTTTTCATTTGCTTATGGCGATTTTACCCAAACTCCAAACACGGAATACATCAAGTATTCCAACAATCATCAGTTTGAAAGTGAAAAAGCATCGCATTACATCTTGAATTTTCAATACAATAAAAACGGAAAAACCTTTCGTGCAGAAACCTATTTTAAAGACTACAGTAATTTAGTGAAATTTGACACAAAAATGGCGGCGTATAATTCGGTTTATGATAATTCCGGTTCTGGTTATGCGAAAGGATTGGATTTATTTTGGAGAGATGGAAAATCAATCAAAAACTTAGAATATTGGGTTTCCTATTCGTACATCGACACAGAGAGAAATTATAAAAATTTCAGTTCTCAAGTGACACCAAGTTTTGTTGCAGATCACAGCTTGTCAATCGTTACTAAATACTGGATAAACGACTGGAAATCACAAATAGGTTTTACGAATTCATACAGTTCTGGACGTCCTTACAACAATCCAAACGAAACAAAATTCATGAACGGAAAAACAAAATCCTACAACAGTTTAAGTTTCAATTGGGCATATTTATTGAGTCAACAAAAGATTTTATACTTCTCGGTTTCCAATGTTTTAGGGAGTCAGAATGTATTTGGATACGAATATGCCAACAATCCCGATAATACAGGCTTTTACAACAGAAAAGAAATTGTTCCTACGGCTGATCGTTTTTTCTTCGTAGGATTCTTTTGGACAATCAGCAACGATAAAAAAGACAATCAGTTGAAGAATCTTTAAAACGAGTCATAAAGTCGTAAAGTCTACTGTCTTTGTAAACTCTTTCAACTGTATAACTTTCGACTGCATCACAATTCATCCATCAAATTCTACAGTTCAGTATCAATAAATTTTAAACCAATAAAAACCGAGATACTTTTGAAGTATAAATAACACAACGTTTCAATCATCAAAAAAAACAACCATTTAAAAACAAGAAATCATGACTAAAATTATCACAACAATCGCATTTTTTATCTGTAGTTTAGTGTCGGCTCAAGGGCAATTCGAACAAGGAATGGGAAAAGCGTTCCAACTTTGGGGCGAAGGAAAAAACACGGAAGCTTCTGATTTATTCGAAAGAATCGCAGCTGCTGAAAAAACAAGTTGGTTGCCTAATTATTATGTTGCATTGGTAAATACAACAACTGCTTTTAGAACGAAAGATAAAGATCAAATGAATTTATTACTTTCGAAAGCGCAAAAGGCATTGGACATCGAAATGGATAAAAATCCAAATAATGCCGAATTATTGGTGATGCAAGCGATGATTCACACTGCTTGGATTGCTTTTGACCCAATGACAAACGGACAAAAATTATCTGGAACTGTTATGGAATTGTACGGAAAAGCACAGGTAATTGCACCGGAAAATCCAAGAGTTGTTTTTGGTAAAGCCGAATTTGAAATAGGTGGCGCTAAATTTTGGGGAACAGACACTAAACCAATGTGTGTGCAAATTGAAAAAGCTATTGGACTTTTTGCTACTTTTAAACCTGAAACACCTTTCTCTCCAAAATGGGGTTTAGAAAGAGCTTTAGAAGCACAGAAAAATTGTAAATAGGAAGTAGAAACAAGAAAGAATAGAAGTGATTTTCAAGTCTTTTATTGATGCTACAATCAGAATAAATATCAAAATAAAATGAATAGAATATATAAAGAACTTCAAAGAGCGATAAAATTGACACTTATTATTTTTGCTGTGATTCAATTAGTCAATGTGATAATGGGAAGTGAAGTTTATTTTGGTAAAAGGTTGCTAGTCAATTTTTTATTCACAATGATGTATACTTTTTCTTTATACGCATCCAATATGTTCCTTTTTTGGAAATTAGACTCTTATTTTGAAGATAAATTTTCGGTAAAAAGATTGACATTTGGTTTTATAGGTTCGTTTTTAGTTTCGTTAGCAGTTATTTTTTTAATGCACTTATTTGAAGAAGTGGTGTATAACAAGAATTCTTTTGATTATTTCTTGGCAAACGAAAAACCTTCAAGTTATTTAGCATCGATAATAATCACTTTTTTTGTCACATTATCCATTTACACGATTTCATTTTACAAAGCTTACAATGAGAACAAAGTCAAGGAACAGAAAATTATTGCAGGAACAGCTAACGCAAAATTCGAGAGTTTAAAAAATCAAATTGACCCTCATTTTCTATTTAACAGTTTAAATGTATTGAGCTCTTTGATTGAAGAAAATCCAGATAATGCGCAGCGGTTTACGATTTCATTATCAAAGATTTATCGCTATGTATTAGAACAAAAAGATAAAGAGCTGGTTTCGGTTGAAGAAGAATTGGCTTTCGCCAAAACGTACATGAATTTATTGAAAATGCGTTTTGAAAACAGTTTGTTTTATGAATTACCAACGACAGCTATAAATCCAGATGCCAAAGTAGTGCCGCTCTCTTTACAACTTTTATTAGAGAATACGGTGAAGCATAATGTGGTTAGTGAACAAAGGCCATTGCACATTCGGATTTATGTTGAGGGCGATTATTTAGCCGTTCAAAACGATTATCAAAAGAAGGAAGTATTGCAAGAACGTCAAGGTGTTGGTTTACAAAATATCGTCAACAGATATGGAATTATAACCAACAGAAAAGTATTGATTATTCAAAACGAGAAAACATTTACGGTCAAAATACCTCTTTTGACAAAACAAATTACAGTTATGGAAACAACTACAAATTACAATGAAGATACCGCTTATTATAGAGCTAAAAAACGTGTGGAAGAACTTAAAGGGTTTTACGGAAACTTGATTTCTTACTGTTGTGTCATTCCATTTTTGATATTTATAAATTTAACATATTCTCCACATTTTCAATGGTTTTGGTTTTCTGCTGCAGGATGGGGATTTGGATTGGTGATGCATGCTTTCAAGGTTTTTGGATACAGTTCCAATTGGGAAGAAAGGAAAATCCAGGAAATTTTACAAAAAGAAGAGCAAAAGCAATCATGGAAATAATAGGCTAAGGCTTTTTAGACATTGAACAAATTTTAAATAAAAAATCATGGAAAATACATATCAAAACGAAGAGCGCTATTTTAAAGCGAAAAAACAAGTAGAAGAAATAAAATCATTTTATGGCAACTTGATTGCTTATATCGTTATAAACATAGGATTGATGATTCTGAATTTAGTAACATCTCCGAATCATTTGTGGTTCTTTTGGCCATTAATCGGTTGGGGGCTCGGAGTGTTTTTTCATGGATTGAAAGCTTTTAATTTCAGTCCTTTTCTCGGAAGAGACTGGGAACAGCAAAAAATTAAAGAGTTTATGGATAAAGAAAATAAAAGAAAAGACAATTGGACTTAATGTCGTGATTTTTATCTCAAAATAGAATTTTTTTTTAATAGTAAATACATAATACCATCAAGATGAAAAGGAATTATAAATCGGAGTTTGAAGGGTTTCAGCCAGAAGATAAATATGCTGATGCGCAACGAAAAGTGAAACGATTAAAGGGATTTTACACGCATTTAATTGTTTATATAGTTATAAATATAATGATTGTGTTTATCAATATTAGAGATTTAGATGCAGGAGAAAGCTATTTTAAAATAGAAAATTTCTTTACGGCTTTCTTTTGGGGAATTGGATTATTGGTGCATACATTTTCTATATTTATGCCCAATTTTATTTTTGGAAAAAACTGGGAACAGCAAAAAATCAAGGAATTCATGGAAAAAGAGAAAAGTGAGAAATGGGAGTGAAATAAGTATTCAGCCGCACTTTTTAGTTAACCAAAATCACCAAAATAAACGATTCAATATTAAATGATGACAATAATAATCGAAGACGAAAAACCAGCTGCAAGATTGCTGCAACGAAAATTAGAAAAACTAAATATTCAAGTAGACGTAATGCTGCATTCTGTAGAAGAAGCAATTGATTGGTTTTCTAATAATGAACATCCGGAATTGATTTTTTTGGACATTCAATTGTCGGATGGATTGTCATTTGAAATATTTGATAAAGTTGAAATTAAGAGTGCTGTGATTTTTACCACGGCTTATGATGAGTATGCTTTGCGGGCTTTTAAATTGAATAGTATCGACTATCTTTTGAAGCCTATTGACGAGGATGATTTAGAGGTTGCCGTTTCTAAATTTAAAGCGCGTTTGCCAAAACAAGAAACGGTACAGTTGGATTTTGAGCAGATTAAAAAAATGCTTTCCAATCCATTTGAAAAAAATCATAAAAAACGGTTTACGGTAAAAATAGGGCAACATTTGAAAGTGATTTCTACCGATGAAATTGAGTGTTTTTTTAGTGAAAATAAAGGAACGTATCTTCATACTTTCGATAATAGAAATTATTTAATTGAAACGACTTTAGAACTTTTGGAACAGGAATTAGATCCGGCAGCTTTTTATCGAGTAAGTCGAAAATTCATAGTTCCTCTCAAGGCAATTAAAGAAATTGTAGTCTACAGCAACTCCCGATTAAAAGTTATTTTGCCTTCGTATAAAGAAGATGAAGTGATTGTGAGCAGAGAAAAAGTTTCTGATTTTAAGAATTGGATTGGGTAATATAATAGTTAAATTTTTAATTTAGATTATATCTTGTAAATATCTAGTTTTTATTATTTTGAGTATTTAGTATAGATTATCCTTATGACGGTTTTAAACCTTGAAAACCACTTTTCGAATGCCAATTATGACAAAAATTAGGACGGTGTAAATTATAAAAAACGGAATGATATATTCAATTAAATTCATAGGTAACATTACCGCAATTATCAATAGTTGGAAGCCCAAACCGTAGATAGAAAGTACGGTCATAAACCAGTTTGGAAACGTTTTTACTTTGTAAGCTTCTTTGTCAAGTGTGTGAATTATTTTATCAAAAGTACCGTAGACAATAGTATAAACTCGAAATAAAATATCAACTGATTTTTGAGTTTCTCCGGGTAGTGCTTTTGGAGATTTATATTCGAAAATTTTACTGGTTGTATCTCCGCCAACTGATTTATTTCTTAAAATTACATAGTAATAATTGTATAAAGTTCCCTGTAATTGAATGCCGATAAAAGCCAAAATAGTAAACCAAAATGATGTTTTTGATACATAACAAATGGTCATTAAAAACAGAAAGTTTAAGATGATATCAAATACACTGTCTAAGTATCTGCCGGTATAAGAAGGCGTGTTTTTCAATCGTGCCAGTTCACCATCGGCAGCATCAATCATTGATTTTAGAATGATAAAAAAACCGGCTAAATAATAACTTCCTTGCAGAATACAGTAAATGGCAATCAAGCCTGAAACACCAAAAAGTAAGGTGACATGAATAGGAGTGAACCGAGTGTTTTTTAATTGATTGGCAAGAAATTTTCCAAATGGTCTTCCATAATCTGATAAATCTAAAAATTTATCTTGAGCGGCAAGTTTAGACATTTATGTTTATAAACAAAGAAATGCGACAATATAGTCAGGTGTAATAGTTGTTATACTTTTATTTTGATAACCGATGTAAAGTGAATGTCATTGCCGTCAATAAAAAAAATGCCACTATTTGATGTAATAATCCCAACCAAAGTGGAACACTGTAAAGCAACGTAAAAACACCTAATGTAAATTGCAAAAATACGATTAATACTAAGACATTGATTCCTTTCTTCTGTAACGAGGAAAGAGTATATCTTTTACTGGTGAAATATAGTGCAAGAATTAATCCTACTACAACATATGCCATGGTTCGGTGTACAAATTGAACGCCGCTTTTTCCTTCAATTAGATTCAAAAACAAGGTGCTTTTTTCTATGAAAACACTGTCGTGAATGAATTGCCCGTCACTCATTAAAGGCCAGTGATTGTGTATTAAACCCGCATTTAAACCTGCAACAAACCCGCCATAGATAATTTGCAACAACAAAAATACTAATGCAACGCGTGCTAGTTTTCGCAATGGAAGTATGACTGTCGCTTTGTTTGGGTAGATTAAATCCAAAGCTACCCAAAGTGTGTAAGCAAACGTTATAAAGGCAAATGTGAGGTGTAATGCTAATCTGAAATGACTTACGTCCGGATTGTCGATTAATCCGCTACGTACCATAAACCAGCCCAGGAATCCTTGAAAACCGCCCATGAATAGTAGAACAACACATTTTTTTATGGTTTCTGTCGAAAGACGTTTCTTGAACAAAAAATACACAAAAGGAACGATAAACGCCAAACCTATTATTCTTCCTATAAAACGGTGAAACCATTCCCAAAAATAGATGAATTTATAATCACTAAGTGTGAAATCATTGTGGATGTTTATTTTTTGGTACTCTGGAAATTTTTTATATTCTTCAAAAGCATGTGACCATTTTTCTTCTGTTAAAGGCGGAAAAGTATCGGTTACTAAATGCCAGTCGGTCATTGATAAACCGGAATTGGTCAATCGGGTAATTCCTCCCACTACAACCATCATAAACAATAATAAGCATCCTGATAATAACCAAATGATAACGTAATTATTCTCTTTTTTCATTGTTTGAAATTAATTTGTGCAAAGATATTTGAAATGTAATTAATTGTTAATTCAACAAGCGTTAATCTTTAATCCTATTTTTGCGGCTCTTTTTAGCATAAATTGAAAAGCAGCTTCATATTCATTTGGTATTTCACCTTCTAAAATGGCTTCTTTTATAGCTTCTTTCAGCATTCCAATTTCTTTCGAAGGCTTTAAGTTGAATTTTTCCATAATTTCCTCACCTGATATTGGTGGTTGAAAATTACGTACTTGATCGCGCTCTTCGACTTCCACAATTTTCTTACGAACGATTTCAAAATTATTATGGTATTTCTTGAATTTATTTGGGTTTTTGGTAGTGATATCCGCTTCGCATAGTGTCATTAGATTCTCAACGTCTTCACCGGCGTCAAAAACTAAACGGCGCACCGCAGAATCTGTAACCGTGTCTTGGGATAAAACAATTGGACGCGAACTCATCATGACCATTTTTTGCACAAATTTCATTTTGTGATTCAATGGCATGTGTAAACGCTCAAATATCTTTTTTGCCATTTTTCCACCAAGAAATTCATGTCCATGAAAGGTCCAGCCTTGTTTTTTATTAAAACGTTTCGTTGGTGCTTTTCCAATGTCGTGCAATAATGCCGACCAGCGTAACCAAACATCATCTGTATGCGGACAAATATTGTCAACAACCTCTAAGGTATGATAGAAATTGTTTTTATGCGTATGACCTTCAATTTCTTCCACTTGATTTAAAGCGGTCAATTCCGGAAGAATAATATCTAAAAGTCCAGTTTTGAACAATAGCAAGAATCCTATGGAGGGTTTGTCTGTCGAAAGTATTTTATTCAATTCATCAACAATGCGTTCTCCGGAAATGATTTTAATTCGGTCTGCATTTTTGGTTATAGAGTTCAACGAATTTGCTTCGATTTCAAATCCCAATTGGTTTGCAAAACGAATTCCTCTCAACATGCGCAACGGATCATCAGAAAAAGTAATATCTGGATCCAGAGGTGTTCTGATTATTTTGTTTTTTAAATCATCCAATCCGTTAAAAGGATCTGAAAGTTCTCCAAAATTAGCAGCGTTTAAAGATAAAGCCAGCGCATTTATGGTAAAATCACGACGATTTTGGTCGTCTTCTAATGTTCCGTTTTCCACAACAGGATTACGGCTCTCAAAATGATAGGATTCCTTTCGGGCACCTACAAACTCAATTTCAGTATCTTCAAAACGCAACATCGCTGTTCCGTAGGTTTTGAAAACTTGAACTTTTGGTTTTTTTGGAAGTAGTTGAGAGACTTTTAAAGCTAATTCGATTCCGCTGCCTACAGCAACAATATCAATGTCTTTTTTGAAGTCTCTGTTCAAAAGTAAATCTCTTACGAAACCACCAATCACATAACTATCAACGTTAAGTTCTTGGGAAGCTTGAGAGATGATTTGAAAAATTGTATTATTTAAGGCTGTTTTGTAATTCATTTTTTATTACCGCAAATTCGCTAATTATTTTTTGGTATCAACGATACGTTTGTATTCTAAAGAGTTTAGGTTGAAATTAACCAATATTGCAAGTCTGTTTCCAGAAATTTTTAAATAATTTAGACATTGATTGTAATGGCTATTATTAAAACATTCGACAGTTTTTATCTCAAGAATTATTTTGTCATGTATAATAAAATCTGCATAAAATTTATGTTTTAAAATTGAATTTTTATATTTAACAGTATATTCTTTTTCTCTTTCGTAATGAATATTATTTTCGTTAAATTCAAATTCTAATGCATCTTTATAAACTATTTCAGAGAAGCCTTTGCCAAGATTTTTGTAGACTTCATATAAAAGTCTAACAATTTTATAACATTCATCTTTGTAAATTAAACCATCCATTTTTTAAAAAAATAGCGAATTAGCGGTAAAAAGAAACTATTTTCGAATCACTTTCACCTGAGAATCATTCGTTAATTTTATTATTGTCGAAGGTTTTCCGCCAATTTTTTCACGATGCAAATTTACAACATAGTCTACACCTTTTATAATTTCCGGACTAATATCTTTGAAGGCAATAGGAGTGGGTTGGCCTGAAATATTTGCAGATGTTGAAACCAATGGTTTTTTCATCTTTTCCATTAATTTAAAGCAAAAAGGTTCTTTTACAACACGAATTCCAAGTGAGTTATCTGAAGAGATTATATTGGGAGCCACATTTCTGGGTTTGTCCAATATTAAAGTCGTTGGTTTTTCGGATAAGTCAATGATTTGCCAAGCTACTTCGGGAATGTCTTTGAAAACATTGTACATCATTTTTTCACCATTCATCAAAACAATCATGCTTTGGGTTTCGGCTCTTTTCTTGAGTTTGTAGATTTTGGCGACAGCCTCAGCATTTGTAGCATCACAACCAATTCCCCAAACGGTGTCTGTAGGATATAGGATGATTCCGCCTTCTTTTATGACTTCGTAGGCTTTGTGAACTTCTTCGTTAATTTCCATTTAAAATATTTTTATATTCTTTTAAAGTTTTTTGAGCCATTACAGATGCAGTAAAATTTGTAATTAATTTTTGATAGGAAATAGTTATAAATTTTTCTTCAAGTTCTTTGTTGTTAAATAAGTAAATTATTTTTTCCGAAAGCATCTCAGGATTTTGTTTTAACGTTAAAATCCCGTTAATATCATCTTCTAAAATTTCAGCGATACCTCCTACATTGGTACTTATAACTGGCTTTTTATGGTAAAAACTTTCAAAAATCACTTCAGGGATTCCTTCACTTTGAGATGTCATTAATAGTGCATCAAATTGAGGAATAAAATTGGATGCTTTAGGAACATATCCCAAAAAATGTATATAATTTTCTAATTTTAATTCTTGAACTTTCGTTATTAGATCTTTAGTTCGATTTGTAAATGAACCAATTTGGACAAAAATAATATTCGTTATTTTTTTTACATTCACTATTATATTAACAGTTTCTATAAATGTTTCAAGGTTTTTAGCTCTAATATGATTGCCAATTATACCCACTATTTTTTTTGATTCATCAATACCAAATTTATCTCGTAATAAGAAATCTGTTTCCGAACTTTTATTGGTAATGGACGTGCCTTGATAAACAGTAATTACTTTATCCTTATCTTTAATTGATTCTAAAGTAATTCTTCTGGTCTCCTCTGATACACATAAATATTTTTTGATTTTATGATAGTTGTATTTATAAAGAGTAAGTTTTTTGTCTTTTATTGGAAATGATGTTTTTTTACTAAAAATAAAAGGGGGTAAGTTTGAAAATTTATCAGCTAAAATAGCCAATGCAATTGCAGATGGATCGTGAATATGGATAAGATCAACTTTTTCGCTTTTACACAATGCAATAATTTTAAATGAAAAACGAAGGTCTAGATTATAAGCTAAAGGAGCTGTTTGAAATTCTATTTGAGTTTCATTCAGACGTTGGTGAAAAAGATTATTTTCAACACATAATACAATATTCCTTATTTCGGGATTTGATTGTTTCAATTCGTAACATAAAGTTTCAATATGATTCTCACCGCCACCCCAACTTTTTACTGCAGATATATGTAGAATTGTCATTTATGGTTTTATTATTTTAAATAGGTTTAATAATTGTTTATTTTTATCAGAAAATGTATGCATATTTTAAAAAAAGTTAGAAGCTTAATTCGTTATCCATGCGTATATGTATTAGATGTTGATTAAGATCTAAATTTAATGTAAAATTACATTAAATATTTTAAGTCTTGAATTCAATACTTACTTTTGTGGATCAATACTGCTTATTTATGAAATATATCTTAAATCCTTCTTTTAAATCTTCCGAGGAACAAATTACTAACTATGTAAATAAATTTAATACCAAAGGAATTCTGTTTGGTGATGGAAAACGAAACAAAATAAAATTATTTGATTTAGACTCTTTGACGATTAATATGAAATCGTTCAAAAAGCCAAATCTAATTAATAAAATTGCCTACAAGTATTTTAGAAAGTCTAAAGCCAGACGTTCCTACGAATATGCGAATAAATTGCTCGAAAACGGAATAGGAACTCCACAGCCACTAGCTTATTTTGAAAATTATAATTGGCTGGGTTTGACAGATAGTTATTATATCAGCGAACATCTTCAGGCTGATTTGACTTTCAGAGAACTCGTTAATGATTCTGATTATCCCGATTTTGAAAATATTTTACGTCAGTTCACTAAATTTTCATTCGATTTACATCAAAAGGGAATTGAATTTTTAGACCATTCTCCAGGAAATACATTGATAAAAAAAGGTAATGAAAATCAATATAATTTCTATCTAGTAGATTTAAACCGAATGAATTTTCATGAAGCTATGGATATTGATCAGCGGATGAAAAATTTAAGCAGGCTTACGCCAAAGAAAGAAATGATCGCAATCATGAGTGATGAGTATTCTAAATATTATTCGGAATCCAGCAGTTTAATTTTTGAAAAAATGTGGCATGCTACAAATGAGTTTCAGGAAAAATTTGCTCGTAAGAAGAAATTAAAAAAGAAACTGAAATTTTGGAAATCTTAGTGATTTGAATTCATTCTCTTTAATTCCTGAAAGCGTGTGTAGATACTGAAAGCTTTCAGATAACAAATAATAATTCCATTTGTACCGTCTAAAAAACCCAATCTAAAGATGTATTTATTCAGAAATAGATACAACGGGCGAATGTAAAAATGAAAAAACGTAGGTTTGATTCCTTTTTTGAATTCTTCTTTAGCCTTTAATTTTCCGTAAAAAATCATTTTTTGCTTGTAATCAGAATAATTTCTATAGGAGTAATGAGTTAATTTGTTTTTTAATTTGCCAGTTTTCCCCGTAACGATTAATTTTTCATGTACAATTTTATCTAAATTATAATGTGCATTTTCTTTTTTGAAAAGCCTTAAAATTTTATCTGTTTGGGAACCGCTAAAGCGTATTTTGGTGTTTTTGAACATGAAAGTTCGGTAGAAATAATAAGCCGAATACGCCTCTTTCATCTGAATTGTTTCCAGGATCTCCTCTTTTAGTTCTGGAGATAACCTTTCGTCAGCATCTAAAAAAAGAATCCAGGAACTTTTAGCCAAACTAATGGCATAGTTTCGCTGAGTGGCATAATTCTCAAAAGGATGTTGTACAACTGTTACATTCTTGTAAGTGGCTGCAATTCTTGTAGTTTCGTCTGTGCTAAAAGAATCTATAACGATGATTTCATCAGCAATATCCAAATTTTCTATAACGGATGCGATATTGTGTTCTTCGTTATACGTTATAATTAGGGCGCTTAATGACATGTTCTTTTAGACAGTTTTCTATTGTTATAGCACTATTTTTTGAAAATGGAGTTGATTTTAAATCTTCTCAATATTGAAAGTTTACGTTTTTCTGGCACTCCATTTTTCTTGATATAATCAGCAACTGCATCAACCATTCTTTTCGCTGATTCCCCGTCATTATAAGGATGGTAATTTTCAAAAATGAATTTGCGTTCTTTTGAATATGGATCCTCATTAAGGTTTTTCTCAACTAATGGTATAAGTTCAGTATAGTCTGAACTATTTTGCCAAAGTATATTATCCGATATGTTATTGAATGTTATTACAGGCTTGTCGAGTAATAGGAATTCATAAATCACAGATGATGTATCACTGATAAGTACATCTGAAATCAATAAAAATTTAATGATATTCTTTTCTGTTTCAAAAATTATATTTGGAATTTCATTGGCTAAATCTGTATAGATTTGAATCCAAGAGACATCCATTAAAGGATGAAATTTCAATAAAATTAAATACTCTTTATTTTCTGATAACGACTTTATTTGCTCCACTAAAAATGGAGCAGAAGTCAGTTTTGGTGAAAATGTAGGTGCATAAAGCAGTATTTTTTTTGCATTATATTTTTGCAGTAATTCTTTTCTTTCTTGTTCAAAAGCGGATTTGTCGGTTCCATAAATATCTAATTTTGGCCAACCGGTTTCAATAACATCAAAGTCTTTATGAACCGATTTTAATTTGTTAAATCGTTCTGTAAAGTAAGGACCTTGGGTTAAGTATAAGTCAAAATAATGGCGTATTCTAAAATGTCCTTTTTTCTCTCCTGCTAAACCATGAAATATTTGAACTTTTAAGCCTCTTAAATAGTGAGGAACTTCATTTCCAGGAACAAAAATGGCATCGCTTTTATAGTTTTCTAATTCAGTTATAGACGATGTATTCTTTTCATTTTTAAACGGAAAATCGGCACTTATTTTGTCGTTTACATACCAAATATAATCATGTCCGTTATTTTCGAGATAGGTTTTTATAGGTTCAAGAATTCCAAAAGCATAATTGTTTTGACAAAAAAGAATACATCTCATAGTTTAACTAAATATTTTATTTGCATTTTCTAAATCCTCAGTAAAATCAACTTCTATGCAACTATATTTTGAGATATCGATAGGTTTCACACAAATAGCATCGTGCTCAATAGCCATCTCTAATCCTTTTTCGAAATAGTCATTATCATCACATTCTTCTAATCTTTTTATAAAAGAATTTATATCTTTTGAAGAAATGAAATTTATTCCTACTGCCTCGCCTAATCCATTTTTCACTTCTTTAGAAAGTTTATCGATGTAACTGTCTTTCAAGGTGTATTTTACTTCTTCGTCTGCAACTTTACTGGTGTTAACCGCTACAAATGATTCATTAGCTTCGATATGTGGATGAAGGATATCTAAGATTAAATCATCAAAAACTACATCGCCATTGAACCATAGAACAGATTCGTTTTTGTATTTTTTTAAAGCACGTAACAAGCTTTTTGAAGTATTTGTTTGGTCAAAAAACGGATTATAGATATAGGTTAATTCAGGAAAACGCTCCATAATTAAATCCTTCTTAAAACCGACAACTATATTAATATCGTCAATATCATATTTAGATGTAATATTTTCCGTTTGAATTTCCATTATACTTTTGCCATTTTTAAGTAAAGTCAATGGTTTAGGAAATGGATTACCAAGTCTAGAGCCTATTCCTGCTGCCAGAATAATTATTTTCATTTGTGTTAAATTATGTGTTTTCAAAAATAGTTTAAATGATTAACATTTAAAAGGGATTTACTTTTATTCCGCTTAATAGGGTATAAATTGATGATTTAAGCTTGTTTTATTGGGATATTAGCTGAAATTATTCTTTAAAAACAACACCAATTCAGTATGAAATAATTTGGGCGTAAATTGATTGTAATAACTACTGTTATTTTTTAATTCTTTTCTGGATTTGGCTTTAAACACTTCAGGTTTGTAATCTTTTAGGTGAATAGCTTTGTTTTTTATACCGTCTTCAAATGTACTCCAGCTTTCTTTTTCAATCCACGGAGAAAAAATAGTAAACGTTGGTTTGTCGAGTGCTTTGGCCATGTTTATTGCTCCGCCGTCGTTTCCAACAATTGCATCACATTGATTCATAATGGCGATAAACGATCTTAAATCACCACCTAATAACTCAAAATAAATTTTTTCTTGTGTTGAAGATTTACAAGCCTCAAAAATAGTTTTGGCATCCTTGATTTGCTTTGGAAAATAATTAAACAGAATATTTACATCTTTATTTTCGGCAATTGTATCAATAACTTTTGCCATATATTCCAGCGGATATGTTTTGAGTTTTTCACTTCCCAAAAGGCTGATCATTACTGTTTTTCTATCTTTTTTCAATTGGTGTTTTTCAAAAAGTGCAATGGCTTTTTGATTTTCTTCATCTGTAACAAATAATTTTGGTAACGGATCAATTGGGATGGATAGTTCTAAAGGATCTAATAATGACAGTCGTCTTTCGATTGCTAAGCCAAAATTAGTTTTTGGAGCAGCTTGATAAGTGATGTTGTCGGTATATAAAAATTTTCGTCCTTTCTTCTCGTAAGATATTTTCTTTTTGGCACCACTTAAAAAAACAATGAGCCAGCTTTCCAGTTTGGAATAAGCATCTATGATTATGTCATATTTAGTAGCTCGTATTTGAAGCGCTAAATTCAAGAATTCTTTTTTGCTTTTGCGGTGTTTTTCCTCAAATAAAATAATGGTATCAATATTAGGATTGCCTTCTAATACAGGAGTTGTTGATGCATACACCAAATAATCAATTTGAGCTTCAGGATAGGTAGTGCGAAGATTATTGCATAAAATGCTGCTTATCAAAACATCACCAATCATTTTTTGTTGTATAACTAGTATTTTCATAATATAAAAAACCTCCCGTTTAAGGGAGGAATATACAATAATTTTTTATTTTAAGAGGTATTAAACGGCTACGTCATATTCGCGTAAAGCATTGTTCAATGATGTTTTCAAATCAGTTGAAGGTTTGCGTGTTCCAATGATTAATGCACAAGGTACTTGGAATTCACCTGCAGCGAATTTTTTAGTGTAACTTCCAGGTATTACAACGGAACGAGCAGGAACATAGCCTTTCATTTCAAGTGGAGTTTCACCTGTAACATCAATAATTTTTGTAGAGGCAGTCAAGCAAACATTGGCACCAAGAACGGCTTCTTTCCCCACGTGTACACCTTCAACAACAATACAACGAGAACCAATAAAAGCACCGTCTTCAATGATAACCGGAGCAGCTTGTAAAGGTTCAAGTACACCACCGATACCAACACCACCACTTAAGTGTACGTTTTTACCAATTTGAGCACAGCTTCCTACAGTTGCCCATGTGTCTACCATAGTTCCTTCATCAACATAAGCACCAATGTTTACATAACTTGGCATCAAAATAACACCACTAGAAATATAAGCACCGTAACGCGCTACAGCATTAGGAACTACACGAATTCCTTTTTCGGCATAGCCTCTTTTTAGCAACATTTTGTCATGGTATTCGAAAATTCCAGATTCTAAAGTTTCCATTTTTTGAATAGGGAAATACATCACAACCGCTTTCTTTACCCATTCGTTTACCTGCCATCCTTCACCAACCGGTTCAGCAACACGTAATTTTCCAGTGTCTAATAATTCAATAACTTCTCTGATAGCATCAGTTGTTGTCGTTTCTTGCAACAAGGCACGGTTTTCCCAAGCTTGTTCTATAATTGTTTGTAATGGATTCATTTTAGTTAGATTTTTGACAAAGATATGTTTTTTAACTAAAATCAAAAATGCAAATTGATTTGAAAAATGTTACAGATTTAACTTATAGGATATTTAATGTTTTTCAAATGTTGTAAATTTGAGGAATAAATGAAAATCATTCAAACATGAAAGATAATTTCTCCAAACTAGCTGCTGAGTATTCTAAATTTCGACCACAATATCCAGATGCAATGATTGATTATTTGGTTTCATTTGTCAACAACAAAGGAGTTGCGCTAGATATTGCTACCGGAAATGGACAAGTCGCACAAAAACTTTCGAGTTTTTTTGAAACGGTTTATGGAATTGATATTAGCCAGAACCAACTTAACAATGCGATTCCAACGGAAAATATAATTTATAAAGTAGCCGCTGCAGAAAATACCTTTTTCAAAAATCAGGAGTTTGATTTAATCACAGTTGCCCAAGCAGTTCATTGGTTTGATTTTGATTTGTTTTACAAAGAAATTTACAGAATCTTAAAACCAGATGGAATCTTTGCCATTATGGGGTATGGTTTGTTTTCTACCAATGAAGATTCAGATAAAATAGTAACAGATTTTTATCAAAATATAGTAGGTCCATATTGGGATGCCGAGCGAAAATACTTGGATGAAAATTACAAAACAATACCATTTCCATTTAATGAAATTGTTACGGAAACTTTCGAAAATAAGCTAACATGGACTTTTGAGGAACTCATCGGGTATTTGGAAACATGGTCAGCGACGCAACATTATATTTCGAAAAACAATAAAAACCCAATAGATTTGATTTACGATAATTTGAAAACTTCTTGGCAAAAAAGCGATAAGAAAGTGACTTTTCCGTTGTTGCTAAGAATTGGAAAATTAAAATAGTTACCTTTGAAAAAAATATACAAATGCCAAGAATTCTCGCCATAGATTACGGACAAAAACGTACCGGAATAGCCGTTACCGATGAGATGCAAATCATAGCTTCAGGTTTAACTACCATTCCATCCCCAACTGCAATTGCTTTTTTGAAGGATTATTTTTCCAAAGAGAAAGTTGAGGCTGTTCTTATTGGTGAGCCTAAGCAAATGAATGGAGAACCTTCAGAAAGTGCTTCCATTATAAAAGGTTTCGTAACGCATTTTACCAATCATTTTCCGGATATGAAAGTAATTCGGGTTGATGAGCGCTTTACTTCAAAAATGGCTTTTCAAACCATGATTGACAGCGGTCTTAGCAAGAAACAGCGTCAAAATAAAGCACTTATCGATGAGATTTCGGCAACGATTATGCTTCAGGATTATTTGACTCGGAAGATGTTTTAAAAACCCAACTGCAAAGCCGGTTAATCGACTAAAATAGATTTGTAATTCCTTACTTTTTAACAATAATTTGTTACATTTTTTTTGCATATATAAAGTATCTTTGCACTTTAAAATTTTGTTATGCCCGATACAACCATTCGTTCGCAAAGTGATGTAGTTCTTATAGGAGCTGGAATAATGAGCGCCACTCTTGGCTTAATCCTAAAAGAGTTACAACCAGATATAAAGATTGAAATTTACGAAAGATTAGATATGGCTGCTGCCGAAAGTTCTGATGCATGGAATAATGCGGGAACTGGACATTCTGCTTTTTGTGAGCTTAATTATACTCCAGAAAGTGAAGATGGAAGCATCAATCCAAAAAAAGCAATCAGTATTGCGGAATCTTTCGAGGTTTCCAGACAATTTTGGGCCTATTTAGTGCAACAAAATAAAGTTTCATCACCTGAAAATTTCATTAAAAGTATTCCTCACATGAGTTTTGTTTGGGGAGAAAAAAATGTAGAATACCTTAAAACAAGATTTGAGGCTTTACACGCGAATCCTCTTTTTAAGCAAATGGTTTTCAGTACTAATTTTGCCCAATTAAAAGAATGGATGCCTTTGGTTATGGAAGGTAGAAATGAATCTGAGAAAGTTGCGGCAACGTCAATGGCTATTGGTACCGATGTGAATTTTGGAGAATTAACCCGAAATATTTTCAGTTATTTGGCTAAATTGGATGGAGTTACGATGTATTTTAATCATGAAGTTCAAAAATTGAGACAACGTGAGGATAAATCGTGGAGAATAAAAATTACTGATTTGGCTACAGGCAAAAAAAGAAAAGCATACACTAAATTTGTTTTTATTGGTGCTGGTGGCGGTTCATTGCCGTTATTAGAAAAAGCAAACGTTCCAGAAGGAAAAGGTTATGGCGGTTTCCCTGTGAGCGGACAGTGGTTAAAATGTACCAATCCTGAGGTGATTGCTAAACATCAGGCAAAAGTATATGGAAAAGCAAGTGTGGGTGCGCCCCCAATGTCAGTTCCACATATTGATTCCCGAATGATAAATGGAGAAAGACAACTGCTTTTTGGACCTTTTGCAGGTTTTTCTACTCGATTTTTAAAAAATGGTTCTTATTCAGATTTGCCTTTATCCATAAAACCAGATAATATCATTCCTATGATTGCTGCTGGTATCAAAAATATACCACTTACAAAATATTTGATTGAGCAAGTACGTCAGTCTCCTAAAGACAGGATTAATGCGTTGAGAGAATATGTTCCTGGTGCAAGATCTAAAGATTGGAAATTAGAACGTGCAGGACAACGTGTGCAAGTGATAAAAAAAGATGAAAAAGAAGGTGGAATACTAGAGTTTGGTACTGAAGTCATCACAACTGCTGATGGAACTTTAGCTGTTTTACTTGGTGCTTCTCCTGGCGCTTCAACCGCAGTTTCTATTATGGTAGATTTGATAGGAAGATGTTTTAAAGATGAAATTGAAACTCCGGAGTGGCAGGAAAAATTAAAAGTGATGATTCCTTCTTATGGTCAGACTTTGAATGATAATCCGGCTTTATTGGATCAAATCAGGAAAGATACTGCCTCTGTTTTAAAACTGAATAATTAGAAAAGTTAGCAATAAAATAAAAAGCGCTGGATTTAGATATTTTCTAATTCCAGCGCTTTTTTCTTTAAGACTCCATTAATTCTTTTGTAGTTTTTAAAATATTTTCAGAGAGATTAGTCAGCCAGATTAATTGCTCTATAACCAATTGCGCTTCTTGCATTTTCAATTGAAAGGCCTCTTCATCAATAGGAATTCCTTCTTTTAATTCTTTGGCTCTAATGTTTTTTAATTCCGTAAATCGCATGGCTAAATCTTCTTTTGGGAGATTTTCTTTTAGATATAAATCATTTTCTTTCAAAAGTGCAATCGCATTATCCAGGTTTCTAATCACAGTATCAACTACAACATTAAACGCTTCAGAAGCAGACGTAGTTTTGTGCGATTGGATGTACGTTCCCAACGAAGCTGATGACGATAGCAACGAATGATTAAGTACCGCTAATTTATATACTTGTGGTAATTGCTTTTGTTTTGACTTTGGTTCTTGAACCATCCTTTGGAAAGAAGCCATCAAATTGCCTATTTCGATAAAAGCATTTTTTCGAGCTAAACGATACGAAGTAGAAATAGTCCCTTTTTTATTATAAAAAACGGAAATTTCTTTTAAGTAATTTTGATTTGCAACAATTGATTTTTCTATGTGTGACGGAATATTTAAAAACTCCCATGAAGGCCATAAAAAATGATTGGCAAGGAAAGCCAAAGTGCAACCTACAATGGTGTCAAGTATTCTATATTGAACTACATCGCCAATATTAGGAGTTAATATCCCGTAAATAAAAACAACATACATAGTTACGAATGTGGCGCTGACTTTATAATTTATTTGGGTAAATGAAAATCCTAAAAGCATGCTTAAAATAGAAAGTATACTGATTGTAATGTTGTCGTGTACTAATGAAAGAATCCCAAAAGCGATTAACCCTCCTATAATAGTACCAAAAATTCGATGAAAAGAACGCTGTTTCGTCAAACCATATCCAGGTCGCATAATAACTATAATAGTCAACAAAATCCAATAGACGTTGTGAAAAGGCAGTATGTTTCCGATGATAAAACCAATCAACAATGTTATGGTTAATCGTAGCGAATGTCTGAAAATAGTGGAAGAGAAACTGAGATTTTCAATCAAAGTGCTCAAAGGATAATATTGAGGCGTCAGGAATTTTTCTAAGTCTTTGTCCTTTTCTTTAAAATCCTGTGAATTGAAGGCTAGAGTAAAAGCACGCTCTACAATTTTTATTTTTTCCACTTGTTTTTCAGCATACTGTAGCATGGTGGTTAGCATAAAAACACCTTCGGAAGCGGGAATTTTTCCTAAATCATTTTCATAATCGGTAATGGCAAGTTGTAAAGCATTTAAATCACCTCGTAGAGTATGTTTAGAAATATATTTAGTACGGTTTTGTACGCTTTTGGACAATTTTTTTAAACTTGTAGCAAGATTGTAGGCTAATTTTTGATACGTCAACAAAACCTTTGGATGGTCGTCAAATTTTTGATGTAATTTATCATGGTCGAATGAAGTAGCTAATGCAAGCTCCAGAATTTCCATCAATGAAATAAAAACGATTAACATTTTTCGGTTTTGATTGGAAGATCCAGAAGTTGTATGACTGCTAATCAATACTTCTCTTATGTTTTGTCGAATGGTATTCAGTTCTACCTGCAGGTGTAGTTGTTTTTCAATAATTGCTTTTCTATCAGCATCAATCGTCCATAAATCGCCTCTTAATTTTAAATATTTAGCAGTAAGTTTAATGCATTCTGCAATTTGTAATTCGACATAGCGATGAGGTCTTATATAGTGAAAAACAAGGGAAATCATTAGGTAAAATAATCCTCCGGATAATATTAAAAGAGAATGTTGAACCATCGACCAACCGGTATTGATACTTGCAAATGCTAATGAAATAGAAATCAGCGCAGAGAAAGAGACCATTGTTGCCCGTTGTCCATAGACGGAAATCATCGAAATAAGAAAAATTAATACAGCCAAAAAAGGATAGAAAATAATAGAATAAGGATAGACAATATTCACTAACAAATTGACACCTGCGACAAGTAAAGCGGTAACCAGAATACCGTTTATTTTATGTTTTAGATTACTTGGAATATCGCTTGGATAGGTAAAAAAAGCACCTAAAGCGATGGTAAAACCTATTTCGAATTTGCCTAAAAAAGAAAGCACTACAACTGGAATAACTGCTGCTATAGTTACTTTTAGAGCATTAGTAAAATAAGTACTGTCGGTAAATTTTCGGATTTTGTAAATCATACAATTGGATTGCAAACAAAGGTAAGAATTGAGTGACTCATTCAAAGCATAATTTGCCCTGTTTTTGCCTAAATGGTAAAAAAACACTAATTATCGATACAAGATTATTCATTGTCTATTTTTTTACTATTTTTGCAGACTGAATTAAAGCGAAACTTATTCTCATTTTTAGCATACAATACTTAATACAAAAACAATGATTTTACCAATTATAGGATACGGTGATCCAGTTTTAAGAAAAGTAGGAGAAGTTCTTTCACTAGAGCATCCTAATTTGAAAGAAACGATTGCTAACATGTACGAAACGATGTATAATGCCTATGGTGTTGGACTTGCCGCACCTCAAGTAGGATTGGCACTTCGTTTATTTGTAATCGATACGACTCCTTTTAGCGACGATGAAGAATTAGAAGATACAGAACAAAAAGAATTGAAAGGATTCAAAAGAACTTTTATCAATGCAAAAATGATAAAAGAAGAAGGTGAAGAATGGAGTTTTAATGAAGGTTGCTTGAGCATTCCTGATGTTAGAGAGGATGTGTACAGAAATCCAACCATAACAATTGAATATTGTGAAGAGGATTTTGTGATGAAAACCGAAGTTTTTGAAGGATTGATTGCCAGAGTAATCCAACATGAATACGATCATATTGAAGGAATTTTATTCACAGATAAAATTTCGTCATTAAAAAAACGATTGATTCAAAAGAAACTGAAAAACATTTTGGAAGGAAAAACATTCCAAGACTACCGAATGAAATTTTTTGCTAAAAAAGGAAGATAAAACAGTTTTTATAACTTTATCTTGGTATGATTTTTGGTTTTAAATGAAAAAATAAATAAGTCAAATTCTTAATAATAATTACACAAAACATGAATTTAGAAAAAATATTAGCCATTTCTGGGAAACCGGGTTTATATGTATTAAGAGTACAAACACGTACTGGGTTTGTTGCTGAATCATTATTAGATGGAAAAAAAATCACAGTAAACTTGAAAAGCAATGTGAGTTTATTGTCGGAAATTTCAATTTATACGTATGAAGGCGAAAAACCATTAGCTGAAATCATGCAAAAAATTGCTGATAAAGAAAATAAAGGTCAAGCAATTTCACATAAAGAAGATAATGCTATATTGATGGCTTATTTCAAAGAAATTTTGCCGGACTATGATGAAGAAAGAGTGTATCCTTCTGATATCAAAAAAGTTTTAAACTGGTATAATATGCTTCAAGCAAAAGGATTAGTTGTAGATAAAGTGCCAGTAGCTGAGGAAGTTGCTGCTATTGTTGAAGAAACTCCTGCAGTCGAAGTGAAAGCTCCTGCAAAAAAATTAAAAGCTAAAAAAGAGTAATTCTACTTTAAAATAATATTTAATCCTGTTCAGTTATTTTTCTGGACAGGATTTTTTTATTTTTACCAAAAACCATTTCTGATGAATTCAAGACAAAACCAACTGCAAGCTTTCGAAAGATTATTAGACATTATGGATGATTTGCGTGAAAAATGTCCTTGGGACAAAAAGCAAACCATGCAAACGTTGCGTCATCTTACTATTGAAGAAACCTACGAATTAGGCGATGCTATTTTAGACAACGATTTAAACGAAGTCAAAAAAGAACTTGGGGATTTGTTATTGCATATTGTTTTTTATGCCAAAATAGGAAGCGAGACGAACGATTTTGATATGGCGGATGTCTGTAATGAAATTTGTGAAAAGCTAATTCACCGTCATCCCCATATTTATAGTGATGTTGTGGTAAAAGACGAGGAAGAAGTGAAACAAAACTGGGAAAAACTGAAACTCAAAGAAGGCAAAAAGTCTGTTCTGGAAGGTGTTCCAAAAAGTTTACCTGCATTAGTAAAAGCAAGCCGAATTCAGGATAAAGTAAAAGGAGTGGGTTTTGATTGGGAAGAATCGCATCAGGTTTGGGATAAAGTTCAAGAAGAGTTGGAAGAGTTACAAGTTGAGGTTGAAGCAGGTGATCAGGATAAAATTGAAGCCGAATTTGGAGATGTTTTATTTTCGATGATCAATTACGCCCGATTTCTGAATGTAAATCCAGAAGATGCTTTGGAACGTACCAATAAAAAATTCATAAAACGCTTTCAATATTTGGAAAGTAAAGCAGGAGAAATGGGAAAACCTTTAATGGATATGACTTTAGCCGAAATGGATGTGTTTTGGGAAGAAGCGAAGAAGTTGTAGTTTCAGTATTTTTTTAGTAATCAGTACTCAGATTTCAGTTCCGATACTTCGGGATTAGTATCCAGTTTTAAATAATTAAATTATCCAATGTCAGAAAATAAAACCGAGTTAAAACGTTCTTTAGGGTTAATTGATGCCACTAGTTTAGTTGCCGGTTCCATGATAGGATCTGGAATCTTCATAGTAACATCAGCCATGGCGAGAGATATTGGATCTGGTGCTTGGTTATTGGTGATTTGGTTGGTAACGGGATTAATCACAGTTGCTGCGGCATTGAGTTATGGAGAATTGGCAGGGATGATGCCTAATGCGGGCGGACAGTTCGTTTATATACAACGCGCGTACGGAAGATTAGTTTCTTTCCTCTATGGCTGGACCGTTTTCACGGTAATTCAAACCGGAGTTATTGCGGCAATTGCTGTTACTTTTGCTAATTATGCCGCTATCTTCTTTCCAGTTTTAGATCAAACTCTTTTTACTGTTGGTGCCAGTTTTGTTTTTTCATACCAAAAAGTGTTGGCTATTTTTAGTATAATACTGCTCACGTATATTAATACTAAAGGTGTTAAAAGCGGAAAAACCGTTCAGTTGATTTTTACCTCGGCTAAATTAATTGCGCTTTTTGCATTGATTGTTTTAGGATTGTATGTTGGTTTACAAACGGATGTTTTGTCCAATAATTTTGCAAATATGTGGGAAGCCAGCAAAACGGTTGTGAATCCTGACGGAACAATTACAGTAACAAAATTAGCAGGAATGGCAATTTTGGGAGCTGCAGGAGCAACTATTATTAACTCTTTATTTTCTAGTGATGCCTGGAATAATGTGACTTTTATTGCGGGTGAAATTAAAGAACCTAAAAAGAATATTCCACGAAGTTTGTTTCTTGGAACCTTAATTGTAACTATTATTTATGTTTTAGCAAATGTTGCTTATTTGGCTTTGTTGCCCATGCAGGGAACTCCAAACGCTGCTGATATTGCCAGTAACGGAATCATGTTTGCCAGTAATGACAGGGTAGGAGCAGCTGCAGCAAGTATGATTATGGGAAATGTAAGTGTTTTTGTAATGGCAGGCTTAATTATGGTTTCTACTTTTGGTTGCAATAGCGGTTTGATTCTTTCGGGAGGAAGATTGTTTTTTGCCATGGCAAATGACGGATTATTTTTTAAACAAGCTACAGAACTGAATAAAAATCAGGTTCCGGCCAAAGCATTGTGGGTACAATGTATTTGGGCTTGTGTGCTTTGTATTTCGGGAAAATTTGGTGATTTGCTGACGTATGCTACTTTTGCGTCATTGTTGTTTTATATATTGACTATTCTGGGTGTTTTTATCCTTAGAAAAAAAGAACCCAATACAGATAGACCGTATAAAGCGTTTGGATATCCAGTTGTACCGGCACTTTATATTGTGGTGACATCAGCCATTTGTCTCACCTTGCTGATTTATGACACCTTCAATACGGGATTGGGATTGTGTATTGTGGCGTTGGGAATTCCGGTTTATTATTTTGTAATGAATAAGAAAGAGTAATGCGGATGAATTACTCGGCCATTTTTTTTAGGGCATTAATGTCTTTTAAAACGATTTTTTTGCCTGTTAATTCGATCAATCCTAATTTATTGAAATCAGATAACAAACGAATGCAACTTTCAGTGGCAGTGCCAATCATACTGGCTAGTTCATCTCTGGAAAGTTGTACTTTTAAGGAGTTGTCGTTGTTTTTTCCAAAGGTGTCATGCAAATAAAGAAGTGTCTCGGCTAATCTTTCTTTGACTGTTTTTTGGGCTAAATTCACCATGTGATCATCGGCTTCTTTTAGATCACCACAAATAGTTTTCATCACATTCATCGAAAACTGATTGTTTTTGTCAAAGTATCCCATCACTTCTGATTTTGGAATAAAACAAACCTGCATATCTTCAAGAGCTACAGCACTTAGATTTACCGGTTCATCACTAATCATCGAGCGTTGGCCCAGTAATTCTCCTTTTGTGACCAATTTTACAATATGATCTTTACCATTTGCACTGAGCTTAGTCAGTTTACAAATGCCGTCTTTTATACAATAAATACCATTCACATTTTCTCCTTCTTCAAATATAACCTCACCCTTTTTGATAATATGGGATGTTTTACAGTCAGAAAGTTTTAGTAATTCTTCTTTAGTAAGTGCTTTTAAAGAGCTAAATTCTCTGACGATACATTGTTCGCATTTGCTCATATTGTTTGTGATTTATTGGCACTACAAAACTAACTATTTAATATGACAAATATCATATTTTTAACGTATTCAATTGATGACCTTTGTTCCAGGTAAAATGAGCAAAGTTATGGACACACAAAACTGTTTCCATTGTGGTTTAGATATTATAAAAGAAGAAGAAATTATTTTTGACGCGAGAAATTTTTGTTGTAACGGTTGTAAAACGGTGTACGAAATTTTTAGTCTCAATGATTTGACTTGTTATTATGATTTTGAAAAATCCCCTGGAGCAACCCCGCAAGACATTAATGGTAAATATGATTTTTTAGACAATGAAAGTATTGTATCCAAAATTTTGGAATTTCAAGAAAATTCAACCGCAATTATTTCACTTAACATTCCTCATATTCATTGTAGCTCGTGTATTTGGATTTTGGAAAATCTACAGCGTCTTCAAAAAGGAATAAGCACTTCGCAGGTTAATTTCCCTGAAAAAAGAGTCCGAATTACTTTTAATCCGGAAGTGGTTTCTATTAAAACGATTGTTTATTTGTTGAGTTCTATTGGTTATGAACCTTACATCAGTTTAGAAAACTATGAAACGGGGACTAATAATGTAGATAGAAGTTTAACGTATAAATTAGGCGTTGCTTTCTTTTGTTTTGGAAATATCATGTTGCTTTCCTTTCCGGAATATTTTGAAGTAAAAGAATTTTGGTTAGACCAATACCGTGGCTTTTTCCGTTGGTTGATTTTTGCTTTATCGCTGCCAAGTTTCTTTTATTCAGCAAGTGGTTATTATGTTTCGGCGTATAAAAGTATCAAAACCAAAATGCTTAACATCGATATTCCTATTGCTTTAGGGATTGTTGTGATGTTTGTGCGAAGTACGTTTGATATTGTCATGGATTACGGTTCTGGTTTTTTCGACAGCTTAACGGGATTGATTTTCTTTATGCTTTTGGGTAAAATGTTCCAAATCAAAACCTATAGTTTTTTGAGTTTCGAAAGGGATTTTAAATCGTATTTTCCAATAGCTATTACCAAAATAAATTCTGATTTATCAGAAGAAAGCGTAGCGATTTACGAAGTTGAAAAAGGCGACAGACTACTTATTAGAAACCAAGAATTGATTCCTGTTGATGGGATTTTAATTTCGGAAAAAGCGGAAATCGATTATAGTTTTGTTACCGGAGAAGCCATTCCTATTACGAAAAAATCCGGTGATAAAGTATTTGCAGGCGGAAAACAAATAGGGAAAGTAATCGAAATGGAAGTTTTACATTCGGTTTCCCAAAGTTACTTGACGCAATTATGGAGTAATGATGTGTTCCAAAAAAATGTGGAGCAAAAACACAAAACGATTACCGATAGCATTAGTCGTTATTTTACACCTATTTTATTATTGATTGCTTTTGCAGGATTTGGATACTGGATTTTTATTGATGCTAATACCGCTTTTAATGTGTTTACGGCAGTGCTTATTGTTGCTTGTCCTTGTGCTTTGGCATTGACGGCGCCATTCACTTTTGGGAACGTATTACGAATTTTAGGAAAACAGAAATTCTATCTCAAAAATGCTTTGGTTATTGAGCAATTGGCGAAAGTAGATACGATTGTTTTTGATAAAACAGGAACGATTACCACCAATAAAAAATCGAATATTTCTTATGAAGGAGATACTCTTTCTGATGAAAATTTACTGTTGATTAAAAATGTTCTTCGGGCTTCAAATCATCCGTTGAGCAGAATGTTGTATGATTATTTGCCAATTCCAATTTTGCAAAATAAATCAGCAATTGATACCAAAAAGTTGAAAGTGGATGCTTTTGAAGAAATTACCGGAAAAGGAATTCAAGCACAGATTTTTGGTTACCAAATTCAAATAGGTTCTGCAGCTTTTGTAGATAAAATAGAAGAAAATAACATTCAGCAAACGTCGGTTCACATAAAGATAAATGATGTTTATTATGGGAAATTTATTTTCAATAATCAATATAGAGAAGGACTTGAAGAGCTTTTCAAGAACTTAAGCAGTAAATATCAAATCAAGGTTTTATCTGGTGACAATGAAGGCGAACGCGCTACTCTTGAACAACTTTTGCCGAAAGGCACTGAATTAATTTTCAATCAGAAACCGGAACAAAAATTAGAATTTATTAAAAATTTGCAGGACAAAGGTAAAAATGTAATGATGGTTGGCGATGGATTGAACGATGCCGGAGCTTTGGCACAAAGTAATGTTGGGATTTCAATTTCTGAAAATGTGAATGTTTTTTCACCAGCTTGTGATGCTATTTTGGATGCCAGCGAGTTTCAAAAATTGAACTATTTCTTGAAATTATCCAAGAATTCCATAACGACTATCAAAATGAGTTTTGCACTTTCTTTATTGTACAATGTGGTGGGATTATCGTTTGCCATTACAGGTAATTTATTGCCTTTGGTTGCAGCTATTATCATGCCTTTGAGTACAATAACCATTGTGAGTTTTGTAACGGTAATGAGTAGTTATTATGCAAATATAAAATAGAATTATATAAGTTTTTGAGTTGCGCTTTCACATAAATTTAACAGATATCAATAAGTATGACAAATGTCATATTTTACTCCAAAACGTCAAAGTAACTTTGTTAACACAAATTAAGGTATGAGTGTCATTTATTTATTAATCTCCATCAGTATAATAGTCGCTATTGGTTTCTTTATTGCTTTTATACGAGCAGTAAAAACAGGTCAATATGACGACGATTACACGCCATCCGTCAGAATGCTATTTGACGATGAGCTAATTCAGTCGAAAGCTAAAAAACCGAAAACCAAAAGTTCAACGACTTTATAACTTTCAACAAATCAATCAAATAATAAACAACTTTAAAAATAATTATAAATATGGAAATGCAGCAGTTTTATTATGACAACAAAATTGTAAAAAAATTCATTTACGCAACCATTGTCTTTGGAGTGGTAGGAATGTTAGTGGGGCTTACATTGGCCTTTATGTTCCTTTTTCCAAATATTACGGATGGTATTTCGTGGTTGAGTTACGGTCGATTAAGACCTTTACATACGAATGCCGTTATTTTTGCCTTCGTAGGAAATGCAATGTTTGCAGGTATTTATTACTCATTACAGCGATTGTTAAAAGCCAGAATGTTTAGTGATTTTTTGAGTAATCTTAATTTCTGGGGTTGGCAATTAATTATTGTCGCTGCAGCCATATCATTACCATTAGGTTATAGTTCTTCAAAAGAATATGCCGAATTAGAATGGCCAATAGACATTGCGATTGCATTGATTTGGGTTGTTTTTGGTATTAATATGATTGGAACCATTTTAAAACGTAGAGAGCGCCATTTATATGTTGCGATTTGGTTTTACTTGGCAACATTTGTAACCGTGGCAGTTTTGCATATTTTCAATAGTTTATCATTGCCGGTTTCTGGAATGAAAAGTTATTCTGTTTATGCAGGAGTTCAAGATGCTTTAGTGCAATGGTGGTACGGTCATAATGCAGTGGCGTTTTTCTTGACAACACCATTCTTAGGCTTAATGTATTACTTTGTTCCAAAAGCGGCAAATCGTCCGGTATATTCTTATAGACTGTCAATTGTTCACTTTTGGTCGTTAATTTTCATCTACATTTGGGCTGGACCGCACCATTTATTATATTCGGCATTGCCTAACTGGGCACAAAATTTAGGTGTTGCTTTCTCTATTATGTTGATTGCACCATCTTGGGGTGGAATGATAAACGGACTTTTAACCTTGAGAGGCGTTTGGGATAAAGTGCGTGTAGAACCCGTTTTAAAATTCTTCGTTGTAGCTATTACCGGTTATGGAATGGCGACTTTTGAAGGCCCGATGTTATCGCTTAAAAATGTAAATGCTATTGCGCATTATACGGATTGGATTATTGCTCACGTTCACGTTGGCGCATTGGCTTGGAATGGATTTATGGCTTTTGGTATGATTTATTGGTTGGTTCCTAGAATGACCAAAAGCAATTTGTACTCTCTTAAGTTGGCTAATTTTCACTTTTGGATTGGTACTTTAGGAATTATATTATATACGATTCCAATGTATGTTGCCGGTTTTTTACAAGCATCTATGTGGAAACAATTTAATCCGGACGGAACTTTAACCTACGGTAACTTTCTTGAAACAGTAACTCAAATCATGCCGATGTATTGGATGAGAGCTATTGGTGGAACCCTTTATTTAATTGGAATGTTTACTTTGGTGTATAACATTATTCAAACCGTAAGAGCAGGTTCTAAAATTGAAGATGAATTGGCTGAAGCTCCTGAATTATTAAAAATTAGTGCAGGAAGAGTAAAAGGAGAGAAATTCCACCCTTGGTTAGAAAGAAAACCGATTCAGTTAACCATTTTGGCAACTGTCGCAATTTTAATTGGTGGTGTTATCCAAATCGTACCTACGATTATGGTTAAATCCAATATTCCAACAATTGCAAGTGTAAAACCATATTCTCCACTAGAATTAGAAGGACGTGATTTATACATTCGTGAAGGTTGTGTCGGTTGTCACTCGCAGTCAGTTCGTCCTTTCCGTAGCGAAGTAGAACGTTATGGACCGCAATCTAAAGCAGGAGAATTTGTATACGATCATCCATTCCTTTGGGGATCAAAACGTACAGGTCCGGATTTATTAAGAGTGGGTGCAAAATACAATGACAATTGGCATTTTAACCACTTTTGGAATCCTCAAAGTATATCTGCCGGCTCTATTATGCCAGGTTACAAATGGCTGTTTGACAATAAACCAATGGATGTTTCTTTGACTCAAAAGAAAATGCAGGTTATGGTGACACTTGGTGTTCCTTATACTGAAGCTCAGATTACAAGTGGTTTAGATGATTTAAGAAAACAAGCTGTTGCAATTGAAGAAAGCTTGAAAAATGACCCTGACTTTGTAAAAAGTTATGACGAAAGCAAGAAAAAAGCCGAAGCCAGAGGAGAGAAATTTGTTCCAATGAACGAAAGGGAAATAGTAGCCTTGATTGCTTATATGCAAAGACTTGGAACGGATATTAAAGTAAAAGATGTCGCTAAAAAATAAAAGTTATGTTCGAACAAATAAAACACAATATGGAAACGATTGAAGGTGTGGCAATATATCCCATCTTATCATTATTAATTTTTTTCGTCTTTTTCGTGGGCTTGGGTCTATGGGTGTTTTCCTATAAGAAAGAAACGATAAATGAATTGAGTCAAATTCCATTGAGAGACAATTAAATAGTATAATTTTTTAAAATTTAGAAAATGAAAAAATTAATTCCAGTATACGTTAGAGTACCTGTTATTTTCTTTGCTGTAATGATGGCAATGGAATATTTCATAGATTCAGGAGATCGACCTGCTTTTATAAAATTTCCAATGGTGTCTGTATTCTTATTCGTGTTCCTTTTCCTTTTGATAGCGATAGAAATTACGATGAAAGCAGTTGATACTATTACCTATCACTTATTGACTGAGGAACAAAAAGCTCAATTAAATGAAACAAATGATTTGAGCTTCAAGGATAGTCAGTGGTACAAAAACCTGATGGAGAAATTGACTAATAATGAGCCATTAGCGAATGAAGATCAGTTATTATTAGAACATGATTACGACGGAATAAAAGAATTAGATAACAATTTACCGCCTTGGTGGGTGTATTTATTCTATGCTTGTATCGTTTTTGGGGTTGTTTACATGGTTCGATACGAAGTTTTAGGAGCTGACAATCAAGAAATGGAACTTAAAAAAGAAGTGGCTCAAGCCAAAATTGATATAGCTGAATACATGAAAACGGCTCCGGACATGATGGATGAAAAAACGGTGACCTTGTTGACAGATCCTGCTGATTTAGCTGCTGGAAAAGAAATTTTCACTACTAATTGTGCCGCTTGTCACAGAGCTGACGGTGGAGGACAAATTGGACCAAATCTAACGGATGAGCAATGGATTTTAGGTGGTGGAATAAAAAATATATTTCATACTCTGGTAAATGGAGGACGTGACGGAAAAGGAATGATTTCTTGGAAAGGAACATTGAAACCTAAAGAAATGCAAAAAGTTGCCAGTTATATTTTATCCTTAAAAGGAAGCAATCCACCAGATGCTAAAGCTGCGGAAGGGGAAGTTTGGGTGGAAGAAAATGTTACAGTTGCAGTTAAATAACAATTAGAAACACACGTTTTTATTTAGCTTAAGAATTTTAATGATTATTTTGAACTTGTGTTTTAAATAAAAAAAAATGTCAAAATTACCAGACGAAGCTTTTAGAGATACCATCGGGACGATTGATGAAGAAGGAAATAGAAAATTTATTTTCCCAAAAAAGCCTTCAGGAAAGTTTTATGATTACAGGAAATGGGTGAGTTATTTTTTACTGATTGTACTTGTTGCAAATCCTTTTATGAAGATAAATGGGAACCAGTTCATGATGTTCAATATATTGGAGCGTCGATTTAATATTTTCGGATTTCCATTTTGGCCACAGGATATTTATCTGTTCGTTCTTTTTATGATTATTGGCGTCGTTTTCGTCATTCTTTTTACGGTGATTTATGGACGAATATTTTGCGGATGGATTTGTCCGCAGACCATCTTTTTAGAAATGGTTTTCCGCAGAATTGAATATTGGATTGAAGGTGATCGTGGTGCTCAAATTCGTTTGGAAAAACAAGAATGGAATGCAGAGAAAATCAGAAAAAAAGCCTTTAAATGGACAATTTTCTTAATCATTTCTTTTTTTATTGCAAATGTTTTTCTGGCGTATCTTATCAGCAGTGATAAGTTGCTTTTAATGATTGAAGAAGGGCCTGAAAATCATCTGAGTACTTTAGTTTCTTTATTGATTTTTACAGGAGTTTTCTATTTTATTTTTGCTTGGTTTAGAGAACAAGTTTGTATTATTGCCTGTCCTTACGGAAGATTACAAGGCGTTTTATTAGACGATAAATCGATAAATGTAGCGTACGATTTTGTTCGTGGCGAAAAAGAAGTGGGCAGGGCTAAATTCAACAAACAAGAGGATAGAGCTGCTACCGGAAAAGGCGATTGTATCGATTGCAAGCAATGTGTAAATGTTTGTCCAACTGGAATTGATATCAGAAACGGGACACAGATGGAATGTATCAATTGTACCGCTTGTATTGATGAATGTGATACGATTATGGACGGTATAGGATTGCCAAAAGGACTGATTCGTTATGCATCAGAAGATGAAATCGAGAACAAAGTAAAGTTCAAGTTCACGCCAAGAATGAAAGGGTATTCGGCCGTATTATTCATATTGACAGGAATTTTGATTGGATTATTGTTCTTGCGTTCTGATGTTGAAGCCAGCATTTTGAGGCTACCAGGTCAGTTATTCGAACACAAAGGCGAAAATATCAGCAACATTTATACTTTTAAAATTATCAATAAAACCAACACTGATTTTAATGATATCCATTTCAAATTGGTGGGCATAAAAGGAACTTTAAAAGTGGTTGGGAAGCAAGATTTAAAAGTACCAAAACAAGGAATGAACGGAGGAACGCTGTTTGTTGAAATCAATCAAAATTTATTGGACAGCGATAAAACAAAACTGAAAATTGAGGTTTATAATGGAGATGAAAAAATTGAAACCAGCGCCACTAACTTTTTAAGTCCGAGAAGTTTTGATTAATATCCTTTTAATCTAGGATTAGAATTTATAAAAAAAATAGATCATGAAAATTAGCTGGGGAACAGGAATCGTAATCGCTTTTGGGTTGTTTATAACCTTCATTTTGTATTTTGTTTTTACGGTACAATCCGATTCAAAATATGATAATGAGTTAGTTGTAGAAGAATATTACAAACATGATGCACATTTTGGAGATGAAATGGCTCGTGTTCAAAATGTAGCAAATTTGGCTGAAAAGCCAACAATAAATAGTGTTTCAAATGGAATTGAAATAACATTTCCAAAAGTATTTATTCCAAAAAATATCAAAGGTAAAGTGTCCCTTTACAGACCGTCTAACAAAAAATTAGATTTTGAAATTCCAATTTCACTATCTGATGCTACTACTTTGCTCATACCTAAAAAAAGTTTGGCAGGCGGTCGATGGGACATTAATATGGAATGGCAATATGAAGGAAAATCATATTTGTCTAAAGAAACGATATATATCAATTAGTCTTAAAGTCAAAAGTCAGAAAGGTCATCAATTGGCTTTAAGACTTTTAATTTTATGACATTAGAATAAAAAAATGCTTTACACTGCCTTCATTTTCGGTTTAATAAGTAGTTTTCACTGCATTGGAATGTGTGGTCCTATTGCTATGATGTTGCCCGTAGACAGAACGAATCAGACTAAAAAAGCGACTCAAATCATCACCTATCATTTAGGAAGATTAACGGCTTACACCACAATAGGCTTTGTTTTTGGACTGCTAGGAAAAGGTTTTTTTATGGCTGGTTTGCAACAGAATTTATCCATATTCATTGGTGTTGCCATGATTCTTATAGTTTTAACGCCTGATGAAATTTTTGCGAAATACAATTTTTCAAAACCAGTTTTTAAATTAATTTCTAAAATCAAAACGGCTTTAGGAAGTCAGTTTAGAAATAAGAGTTATAAATCCCTGTTCACTATTGGTTTACTGAATGGTTTTTTGCCTTGCGGAATGGTTTATGTCGCCTTGTTTGGCGCCATTGCCATGCAAAGTGAAAGTCTTGGGGTTTTGTATATGATTTTATTCGGATTAGGAACCGTTCCCATGATGAGCAGCGTCGTGTATATCAATTCATTCTTAACGGTGCCTATTCGAAACCGAATCCAGAAAGCGATTCCTTATGTAGCGGTATGCATTGGTTGCTTATTTATTTTAAGAGGATTGGGATTGGGGATTCCTTATATTTCCCCGTCGAATATGAGTTTGTTTATTCAATCTGACCCGAATTGTCATTAATTTTTTCATAAGTTAAGCATAGAAAAAACACGCCATTTAGCGTGCTTTTTTGTTTTGTAAGATTGTGAAACATTAGATTGTCATCGAAAATAATTCGGTTTCCGGTGCTTTTCTTTTCAAACGTAAATCAAATGCCATACAAATATTTCGAACATAAGGTTTCCCTTTTTCTGTAACGGTGATGCCATTGTCTTTAATGATTACTAAACCATCATTTTCCATTTCTTTCAATTGAATTAATACGTCTGGAATTTCATTGAAATACCCCTCTTTATTTTTCCAGGAAGTTTCAAATTGGCACATTAAATTCAGAATGTGTTTTCTGATGATGAGGTCTTCATTGGTCAATAAATGTCCTCTGAAAACTGGTAATTTGTTCCATTCTAGTATTTGATAATAGTCTTCCAGATTTTTTACATTCTGTGCAAAACTATACCAACTGTCACTGATGGAAGAAACTCCCAATCCAATCATTAATTGTGTTTTTGAAGAGCTGTAGCCCATGAAATTGCGATGTAATGTTCCATTATTAAAGGCTTTATACAAACTATCCGTTTCCAAAGCAAAATGATCCATTCCTATTTCATGATACCCGTTTTCATACAATAATTTTTTACCGGTTTCATAAAGCATTCTCTTTTTATCATCTTTTGGAATGTCTTCGTCATTAAAACCGCGTTGTCCATTTCCCTTAATCCAAGGAACGTGCGCGTAACTATAGAATGCCAATCGATCGGGTTGCAATGATTTTGTTTTCTCAATCGTATCAATTACATCTTCTACTTCCTGAAATGGCAATCCAAAAATGATGTCATGACCTATGGAAGTATACCCAATTTCTCGAGCCCAAAACGTAACTTTTGCCACATTATGAAAAGGCTGCAAACGGTGAATTGCTTTCTGAACTTTCTCTGAATAGTCCTGAACACCAAAACTCACTCTTCTAAAACCTAAATCGTAAAGCTTTTGCAAATGTTCATGCGTCGTGTTATTCGGATGACCTTCAAAACTAAACTCGTGATCTTTGGCTTTTTTGGCATGAACAAAAATACCATTTATTAAATCCTCTAAATTCTTTGTCGAAAAAAACGTTGGAGTTCCTCCACCCAAATGAATCTCTTTTATAGTTGGTTTTTCTCCAAGAATTTTACAATATAATGTCCATTCTTTCAAAACTGCTTCTATGTATGGATTTTCAACTCCATGATTCTTGGTAATACGCTTGTTACAGCCACAAAAAGTACATAAGCTTTCGCAAAAAGGCAAATGGATATACAAACTAATGCCTTCTGAAGAATTACTTTCTCTAAATGATTTCTTTAGCGTTTCAGCCCAAATGGCATCTGAAAAATCAGTTTCATCCCAATAGGGAACCGTTGGATAACTGGTGTATCTGGGGCCTGGAACATTGTATTTTTGAATTAAAGAATTTTTCATAGCGAAGTCATTTAATATTAATCAAAAGTAAAACGACTGCTCAACTATTAAAATGATAATTATCATATTGAAAAAACCTTTCATAAAAAAAGAGGCTTATAAAGCCTCTTTTTTAGAACAAAACAGTTTTTTAAACCGTAAGGCAATCCTGAATCATTTTTGTCCATTTTTTGGCTAGTTGATGATCTTCATACAAACAAACTTGACCAATTTGATCATTTTCAATTTTATAAAATGAAATAGATTCTATTTTTTTAGCTTCTTTGTATTGAAATTCAAATTCAATTTTTACAATCGTATCACTATTATTCTCTGTTGTTGGAACAAGTTTGCAGGATTGAACTGTATTTAAATCTACAAAAGAAACAACTTCTTCCTTTGCATTAAAATCGATCAAAAGAAATCCTTTATTTTTTTCGTCTAAAGCCAATACTTTTTTGTTTTGTGTTTCGGTCAATTCAAAATTAAAATGATTGTTTTGACTAAACTTATTTTTTATGGCTTTAATTTTTGCTTTGTTAATTGAAGATGACCTCATGGAATAAATTAGAGGAATAGCAATTATTAAAGTTAGTACAAGGCCAATTATTGTTACTGATGTATCCATTTTTTTTATTTTTTAGTTATTTGTAAAGCATGATAAGTTGAACTGAAAACCAAAAGGAATCAATTCAAAAGGGAAGATTAGATCTTCTAATTACGAAATCAGTGCTTCAAATCACCAAAAAAAATGGAAGGGAAAGAGTAGGAGCGAAACCATCTCACATCGATTGATGTCTTGTTTCGCGAAACGAATAAAGAATGTGCTAATTTTAAAATCCGGAATTGCAATCAGAAAATTTTCTAGATATTTTGCAATGGTGTAATCAGGAGTTTTATGATAGGAAGTAAATGTATTACTAACTTGAGGTTGTATGAAATCTGAAGAATGAATGCTGTCAACATAAACCGAAGAGCTTGATTTCTTTAATTGGATGGTGTGAATGGGAGCTTCACTTGCACTCAAGGCAAATAAAAAAGCTATTAAAAGCCCAATAAAAACAACTATTTTTCGAAACCAATTCATTTTGCAAATCTAAAATTTGTCACTCGATTTATATAATTTTTTCTAATAAATGAAAGTTAAAGTTTAGTGTTAGATAGTTTTCTTCCATAAAAAAACCTCGAACTGTTTAAGAACGAGGTTTCTATTTTTAACGATTATTGAAATTTACTGTTGGTTTAAATTTCTCAATTGTTTTAATTTTTCTTTCCAAACATCAAGGCTTTCCTTGTGAATAGCAATGTTTTTACGAACTTCTAATACAATAGAATTTTCTTTTTTTGCATTTCTGGTATTGGTAAAGAATTGAATGTTATTTTCCAATTGGAAAATTTCATTTTGAACTTCGTCAATCTTACGCATTAGGAAAATCTTTTCGTTATCCAGTTTTCGAGTGTCATTACTTTCAGACAAATGATCCATTCTATTCGCAAAACGCATCATATCAGTATCTTTTTTGCTCAAACTCAATTTTTCAAAAAGGGCATCCAGGATTTTATTGAATTTCCCTTCAATATGCCTTCTTGGGAAAGGCACTTTTCCGAAGTTTTTCCAGGTTTCGATATGCAATTTGATAGCATCCAAATCTGTTTTGTGATCTCCGGTCAACTGAAATTCTCTCAACGTTTCCAAGTAGGCTTTTTTATTATCAAAAGCTTCCACTTCTTCACCGTTTTCCTCATTCTTTTGCTCTTTTAATTTGTCAAAATAATGATTGCAGGCATCTTTAAACTCTTTCCAGATTTTATCTGAATATTTTCTTGGCACATGTCCTATCTGTTTCCACTCATCCTGAATTTGTTTCATGATAGGCGTAGTCACAGCAAAATCAACACTTTCTTGCAATTCTTTTGCTTTAGCAACAAGAACCGTTTTCTTGCTTAAATTGTCGTTTTGATCTTTCTTTATGTCTTTATAAAATGAATTTTTGAAAGAATTAAAATTTCTGACAGCAGTTTTAAAACCAGCCCAAGTTTCCTCATTCACATCCGATGGCACTTTTCCGGCAGAGAAAAAAGCAGTACGCAAGGCTTCCACTTTTTCTATTTGAGCCAGCCATTGTGTATGCGCATTTACTTTTTCAGTAGCCAAAACTTCAATTTTGGCAATAATTTCTTTTTTCTTTTCTAAATTCTCAAGTTCCGTTCCTCTTTGATTTTCGAACAAAACCTCACGTTTATCATGCATTTGTTTGGTCAAATCGCTAAACTTGTTCCAAATCGCGTCACGATGTTCTCTGGAAACAGGACCAATGTCTTCTTTCCAAATTCTATGTAAATCCTGTAGTTCTCTGAATGCTTTGTTGATATCGGCTTCATTCACCAATTCTTCTACACGCGCTACAATTTTTTGTTTTTGCTCTAAATTATGTTTGAAATCTAAATCTCTGGCTTCTCGGTCTAAATGCAGATAATCGTAGAAATTTTCCACATGAAAATGGAAATTGTTCCAAACGTGGTTGTATTTATCTTTTGGAATCGGTCCGGCAGTTTTCCATCGTTCTCTTAAATCATTAAAATGTTTTAAAGTGTCTTTGATGTTTTCCTGAGGGTTAATCAACTCTTTCAATTCTTCAACAATAGCCAAACGGTTTTCTAAATTTGTTTTTAGATTCGTTTGTAAACTCTTGAAATGGGTATTTTTAGTATCTCTAAAAAGAGAATAATATTTATCAAAACTTGTTTTTAGTGGAGAATGATATTGAAATTCTTCATTTGGATCTTGATTTTCAGCTAGAAACTCTTCTTTTTTCTCTTCAAGAAGGTGATTGTATTTAGCCAAAAATGCTTTTTTGATTTCCTCAATATGTTCCTTAAAAGACATCACTTTTTCATTAGAAACTAAACTTTTCAGTTCGTCTACCAGTGCTTCAAGTGACAAGGTATCATAATCCTGCATTGGAATTTCATGACGCTCCTTCAACGTTTCATCTTCACTTTCGGCAGCATTTGTTTCGGCAATAGCATCTAGTACAGTCTGGTTTTCAGTCTCTGTAATAGGTTCGTTCGCTAGCAACTCTACATCATTTAGAGTTACATCATTATCTTCTGCAGGAATAGTAGTAACAATGTCACTAGTTTCCGTTTCCAAAACTTCTGGTTCTAATGGAGTAGATTCAACAGAATTGTGTTCTAAATTTCCATCTGCCTCAAGCAGGTTATCATTCTTTTCTTCTAACATTTTTTCAATGTGTAAGGTTTCTATTTTTTTTATCGAACACGAAAGATAGTAAAGGAGCACGAAATTTCAAAATAAATCCTTTATTTATAGTCGTTTTAGGTTAGCAAATAGTTCTTTTTGAAGCAATTTCCTGCTGTTCGCTGTATCTTTTTTGCCTCTGAATAACGAGGCAAAAAAGGATGCCGCTTCCATCAGGGCTAGGGTTTTGGGAATTCAATTGTAATTTTTTTTCTCAAGTTCGATATGTTATTGCAAACAAAAAACCACTCAAAAAGAGTGGTTTTTTACGTACTCAAATACGTGTAAGAAGTTAACTCCGTATTTATATTATTTATTCCAAATCTTCCAGGCTTTCTCTGCTTGAAAAATAAGCATATCCAAACCATTTTTGATTTGTGCTCCTTGTTGTTTGGCTTTTTTAAGGAATTGCGTTTCAGCAGGATTATAAATCAAATCATAAGCAATATGCTTCTCCGTAAAAAATTCGTATGGAATTAATGGAAACGCCTCCACATTAGGACTTGTTCCTACCGGAGTAGCATTTATGATGATTTGGTAATTATCAAATGTAGTTGCGTTGATTCGGTCGTAATCAATTCCATTTTCTTTGGTTTCTCTCGAAACAAAAGTATACGGAATGTCCAGTTCGTCCAAAGCAAAAGCGACTCCTTTAGAAGCGCCTCCTGTGCCTAAAATCAAAGCTTTTTTATGGTGCGGTTGCAATAACGGTTCTAATGATTTTTTGAAACCATAATAATCCGTATTGTAGCCTTTTAGTTTTCCTTTTTTGGTAATTTTAATGGTATTTACAGCACCAATTAATTCTGCTTTTTTAGATAATTTATCCAGAAATGGAAGTATCGTTTCCTTGTATGGAATGGTAACATTCAATCCTTTTAAATCCGAAGTGTTTTTAATTACCTCTGGAAAGGCTGCTATTTCGGGAATATCAAAATTTTCATAAGTACAACCGGCAAAGTTTTCGCTATTGAATTTATCTGTAAAATATCCTTTAGAAAATGAATAACTAATGTTGCGTCCTAATAATCCAAAGCGTTTTCTAACTGTATCAACCATTATTGTTTTTTATGTTTTGCAATATAATTCTGCACCATTTTTTTTGCCCAAACTACTGGAAATAAATCTTCTAAAAGAATGTAATTGTCAAAATTTAATCGCAAAGCATTGCTTAAATGGAATTTTGCTTTTGTATTGTCTGTTAGCATAAAATACAATCCAGCCAAACGGTATTCGATTTCATTCTCTTCCGGAAAATACTCTGAAGCTTGTAATAAAGTTTGAATGGCACTTTCGAATTCCCCTAAAAACTGAAGAATATCCACCCAGAATAACCAAGTGTCTAAACCATAATCACCAAATTCCACTGCTTTTCTGTAGCCAAATTCAGCTTCTTCAAAGAAGTTCATTTGTTTATTAATAGTCGCAAAACGTTTCCAATACAAACGGTTTTGGTTGTCAATAGCTAATGCTTTGTTGACATAAAACAACGCTTTTTGGTAATTTTTTTGACGTACGTAAAAGTCAGTGATGGCAATCCAGCCTTTGTCTAAAAGTGGATCTTCATGTACGGTTTGATTGAAATATTTTAATGCTAAAGCTTTATTACCCAGTTTTTCATAACATTTCCCCATTCGAAGTAAAGCGTACGAAGTTGCATCATCTAGTTCGATGGTTCTGCTGTAGCTTTCAATGGCTTCATCGTATTTTTTTAATCGCTCAAAAGCTTTTGCTTTTTCCATGAAAGCGCCAAGGAATTCATCATCGATTAAAGTGGCATAATCAAAGGCGCGAATCGCATTTTCATATTCTTTAACTCCATAATGCAAACGACCCAGTTGATGCCAGGCGATTTCACTGTAGGGGTTTTTGTCAATGTATTTATTCAAATAGGTAATTGCTTCTTGGTTTTGATCTAAAAACTCAAAACAATACACTACGTTGTACAATGCTGATTGGTCTTCAAGATCTTCTTCCAGACACTTGATAAAGCTTTCTTTTGCCATTTCAAGATTATCCATAAAAAGGTATTCCATGCCTATTAAATTATAGACATCAGCATAATCATCGGTGTATTTTAATGCTATTTTTAATAATTCAACCGCCTTTTCGTGTTGGTCTCTTTTAGAGCAGATATTGGCTTTTTGAATGTAAATTTCTTCATTGGTTGGTTCAATGGCATACAACTCATTTAATAGCTTTTCGGCTAATTCGAGTTTGTCATCATAGACCAACATTTCCACTTGAACTAATTTTAGTCCGGTAGATTTTGGGTGTTGTTCCAATGCTAGTTTGAGTGCTTTTTTTGCCAAAGCGGCCTTACCCATATCGAGATAATGAAGAATAATTTCTTCAAATTCTTCGGAGTCAAAAAAGAGAACTTTGTTGGTTTTCAACATGGACTCAAATTTAGACAGGGATAAGTTATAGTCTTCTTCTTCGTTGCTTAATTGCATACTGTGTGTTTTTAATTTGGCCTAAATAAATTTAGGTAATCGCGCTTGTACTGTGAGGGAAAGTTAGAATTGTTGTGAACAATTTAATTAACAAAAAAAGGGTTGGTTTAAACGGATGCCATAGCCCCGATTACTTCACTGTATTTTTATTCTCATTGGAGTTCAGTGAACTTCGTTTGAAGTGGAAATCCCACGCTTTTCGCGTGGATTGCAACGTATAGCGGGAAATAGCTCCCAATTCCTATATTTTTAACTATTAATTCTTGTTCAAAATTTCATCCATTACTTCAAGTATGATACTGCAACCTTCTCGTATTTCTTCTTCAGAAATGGTAAGAGGAGGTGTTATTCTAATGGCGCAACCTTCAAACAGTAACCAGAATAAAATGAGTCCTTTGTCTTGACATTTAAGAATCACTTCGTTTGTTATATCGGCACTTTTGGTCATTGCTGCCAGCATCAATCCTTTTCCTCTTATTTCTTGTATCAAAGGATGTACCAAAAGTGATCTGAATAGCTTTTCTTTCTCCATCGCTTCGGCCATGAGATTGGTCTCAGTTATTTCCTGCAAAGTCGCCAAGCAGGCTGACGCAATGACAGGGTGACCTCCAAAAGTTGTGATATGCCCAAGTTTTGGATTATCGCTCAACAAATCCATCATTGCCGATGAAGCTGTAAAAGCGCCTACTGGCATACCGCCGCCCATTCCTTTTCCCATAACTACAATATCAGGAACGACATCATAATTTTGGAATCCGAAAAGTTTTCCGGTTCTCCCAAAGCCCGGTTGGATTTCGTCAAGAATCATCATAACACCAACTTCGGTACAGCGCTCGCGTACTTTTTTAAGGAAATCATTGTGTGGCTGAATAAATCCGGCGCCACCTTGAATGGTTTCCAGAATAATTCCAGCCGTTTTAGTCGTTATTTTTTGTAAATCTTCTTCATTATTGAAGGTGATAAAATCAACATCAGGAATCAACGGACGAAAGATTTGTTTGCGTTCTTCAAATCCCATGACGCTCATAGAACCCATAGTATTTCCATGATACGCATTATGACATGAAATCAACTGACTTCTTCCTGTGGTTCTTCTGGCGAGTTTTAAAGCACCTTCAATGGCTTCGGTTCCTGAATTGACCAAATAGGTTTTGTCTAAAGGTGCGGGTAGGAGCGAGGCTAACAATTTGCAATATTGAACTGCAGGACTTTGTGAATATTCGCCATAAACCATCACGTGAGAATATTTGTCTAACTGATCTTTGATGGCTTGATTGACTCTTGGGTGTTGGTGTCCCAAAGCGCAAGCGGAAACTCCAGCCACAAAATCCAAGTATTTCTTAGAATTAGTATCGTAAATGTAAGAACCTACAGCATGCGACACTTCCATACCCAATGGATACGGTGAGGTTTGCGCTTGGTATTTTAAGAAATCGGTATTCAAAATTTATTTGTTTAATCGTTTATTTGTTTAGTCGTTTTTAGAAAAACTGAATACTGCGACTGAACACTATTTTTTCCCTTTCTTCTTATCGTAATTCAGGGTTTCTTTTCGGATTTTCATAGGAATATCCTCTTTGGCTTTAGCCGCCTCAGTAGCTTTTGTTATTTTGTCGTTGTCTTCATTTTCTTCTGGAGGAAAAATATCGTCCTTGGATTTTATTCGTTCCTCGCCCCGCCAGACTAGTCCTCGCAGTTTACGGGCATTTTCCGGCAATTCTTTTTCGGGATAGATTTCGCCATCTACTTGCTGAAAAAAGGTGATGGTTTCGATTTCATTTTTTTCTAAAATAAGATTGATTTTACTGCTCACATTCTTATTGATACCAATGAGTTCTTGCGCTTCGTTCCGCATGTAATAGATGACTTCGGCATTTTTTACAATATCGACATCATGAAGTTTTCCTTCCTCAAATTTGCCATAGAGATTTTGTCCCTTGACTTGATTATAGCCGGTTCCTATCGTGTCTTTGGAGACTATAAACGTATTATTGAGCACTTTGAGTGAATCTAGTTTTTTGGTGTTGTTGTTTCCTATAAGATGCATCACATCACCTGTAATTTGATTTTCTGCGTTCCAAAGTATCGGATTTCCAATCATTTTTGTCAAAGCAGTTTTAGAACTCGAATGAATCGAATCGCATTTGCCACTCATATCTGTTTTGAAGAATCGGACATTATTGAACGCTCTTATAATTCGATTTCCTTCTTTTCCGGTAACCATTAATTTTTTTCCGTGGATGTAAACCGAGTCATTTTCGACAAAATTCACGGCAACGGCTCTTTTGGTCACATACATCGAATCTAGTTTTTTATACACTTCGGCATAATGTCCTTTTACAATTCCGCGATTGATGGAATCCGTTATTTTTACATTTCGTGTTGCCGATGCAAATTCCCGGTTTCGGTCATAATACAAACTATCCCCTTTAATCACTCTATCATCGTATCTGATATAGGATTTATTCAGGAAATGCGCCAGATTTTTTTTGGTATCATAAAAGCCTTTTTCGGTATAAATATAATTGGCTTTACTGGTAATGGTTGATGGTCCAAAAAGATACGAATGCCCGGAATTACTAAAATAATCCAAGTGATTTGATTTTATAACATACGTTGGATTTGTGATGGTAACCGCTGTCAGGAATTGGAATTTCTTTTGTTTTACATAATACCTGCCTGAATTGCTTTTTAGCGTATTGTCTTTGTTCGTAATTGTCCCTGGAGTATCGTAAAATACTTCTTGAATGTTTCGGTCAAAATTAATTATTTCCGTTGTCAAAGTCGCATCTGGGGAACTCATTACGGCATCTCCGGAAGCGTATGCTTTTTTTACATTTCCGTTGTATTCCGCATATTTACTGTTTAAAAATAAAGTGTCTCCTTGTACCATTTGTACATTTCCAAAAGCCTTGATGTAGTTTTCTTTTTGGAAATAATAGGCTTTGTTACACGTCATTACCACGCCATCATGATTGACACGTACGTTTCCGATTAGCAATAAGGCATCAGGAACTTCTACTTGATTTACATCGGCAAAATCAGAGTTTTCTACAATAATTTTTTTGGGGGCTTGCGCCAAAACCAAATTAGTAACAAGCAGTATCAAACAATAACGAAGGAAAAATAGCGATTTCTTCAATGGATTTAATTTTTGTCAAATTTATGAAAAAGGAAACAATCCTAATCCATATTAGGATTTATTTATAATTAGTGAAAAGGGCAGGGAAAGCTATTACTTTTCCTGTTTAAAGTTATCAACAAATGGCATAACTCCTTCGTTGTAGTATCTATTTTTGAAAACAGAATTATTTAATTTCAAACGATATAGACTTCTTTTATTTAAAAAATATTAAATTTAAAAATTGATACTCATTTTATTGTCAAAAGAATTGAAATCGGTATATATAATTTTATATGATGAAAAAAATAACTATTGTTGCAGGGATAAGCGTGGTGCTTTTGGCAACAGCTTGTAAAACAAAAGATTTAAAAATGAATGCAGAACAGAAAGAGTCAGTCTCTAATAAGAAAGAAGTTGTATATCAGGTTTTTACCCGATTATTCGGAAATAAAAATACTACCAATAAACCTTGGGGAATCATTGAAGAAAATGGAGTAGGGAAGTTCAACGATTTTACCGATACAGCGTTACGGGAAATAAAGGATTTGGGTGTTACTTATGTCTGGTATACCGGAGTTCCGCATCATGCTTTGATACGGGATTATTCGGCTATTGGGATTTCCAATGATGATCCGGAAGTGGTAAAAGGGCGGGCAGGTTCGCCTTATGCCGTAAAAGATTACTACAATGTAAATCCAGATTTGGCCGTAAATCCTGCTAATCGGTTGCAAGAATTTGAAGCTTTGATTGCGCGAACTCACAAAGCGGGATTAAAAGTAATTATTGATATTGTTCCGAATCACATTGCACGTAAGTATGAAGGAAAAAGTAATCCGGCAGGTGTTAGAGATTTTGGTGCTGATGATGATACAACTGTTGAATACAAAAGAGATAATAACTTTTATTATATTCCAAATACGCACTTTGAAATCCCCGATACGGATAAACCATTAAATGGAGAAAAGAATCCTTTAATTGATGGTAAATTTGAAGAAAGTCCCGCAAAATGGACTGGCAACGGTTCTCGTTTAGCCAAACCTGATAAGAATGACTGGTACGAAACCATAAAAGTAAATTACGGAATTCGTCCGGATGGCTCCAAAGATTTCCCGGAACTTCCGGCTGGTTTTGATACCAAATCGTATCAGGAACATTTCGATTTTTGGAAAGGAAAAGATGTTCCAGATTCTTGGGATAAATTCAAAGATATTGCTTTGTATTGGACTGCAAAAGGAGTGGATGGTTTTCGATTTGACATGGCCGAAATGGTTCCGTATGAATTTTGGAGTTATATGAATTCAGCCATTAAAGTAAATAATCCAGATGCTTTTTTATTAGCCGAAGTTTACAATCCTAAAGAATATAGAAATTACATTCATTTAGGTAAAATGGATTATTTATATGACAAAGTAGAAACCTATGATAAATTAAAAGATATCATTCAAGGAAGATCTTTACCTGATGGATTATCAGACATACAAAACGGAATGGCAGATATTGAGCATAATATGTTGCATTTTTTGGATAATCATGATGAACAGCGTTTGGCTAGCCCGGAATTTGCAGGAACACCACAAAAAGGAAAACCTCTGATGGTGGTTTCAACTACCATAAGCACTTCGCCTACGATGGTTTATTTTGGTCAGGAAGTAGGTGAGGCTGGGAATGAAAATGCAGGATTTGGAACCCATTCCAGAACTTCAATTTTTGATTATATTGGAGTTCCAAATCACCAACGCTGGATGAACGGCGGGAAATTTGATGGAGGTCAGTTATCGCAGTATGAAAAAGAGTTGCGTGATTTTTATAAGAAATTGTTGAATTTCTCTTTGAATAGTTCGGCTTTAATGGGTAAATACCAAGAAATTCAAACGGTGAATCGCCAATCAACTCAAGGTTACGATCCGGGGATTTATGCTTTCACACGTTGGTCTGCTACTCAAAAACTAATAGTTGTCACTAATTTTTCTTGGCTTACCGCCAGCAATTTCGAATTAAAAATCCCTTCAGAGATCATTCAAAAATGGAATTTGAAAGATGGAAATTACACATTAACGGATCAGTTATACAATAAAAGTTCCGTTCAACTGAAAGTTTTGAATGGTGAAGGAAAAGTACAAATTACAATCGCACCTTCGGAATCGTTTATTTATCAATTGTAAGACATACTTTAAAATTAATTTTTAAATTTTTAAACTGATTTTTAATGACAAAAATATTCACAATTTGTTTACTGTTTTTAATTTCCTTGGTAACCTTTGCACAAAAAGATTTCACGCCTAATTGGAGTAAAGGAGTAGTTTGGTATCAAATATTCCCGGATCGGTTTCATAATGGAGATCCTTCAAACGATCCAAAAGTGAATGATCAAGATGGTGCATATCCTTTTGATATAACTTCTGATTTTCAAATTCATCCTTGGACAAGCGATTGGTATGAATTGCAACCTTACGAAAAGAAAAATGGTAAAGATATTTATTACAATCTTCAACGCAGACGCTATGGTGGAGATTTGCAAGGAGTTATTGATAAGTTGGATTACCTGCAATCATTGGGTATTAACGCTATTTATATGAATCCTGTTTTTTGGGCGCCTTCTTCTCATAAGTATGATGCATTGTGCTACCATCATATTGATCCATCATTTGGACCAGATCCTGAAGGTGATAAAAAATTAATTGCAAATGAAGACCCTTTAAATCCAGAAAAATGGGTTTGGACAAAAGCAGATTTACTGGCGCTAAAACTTATTGATGAAGTGCATAAACGTAAAATGTTTATCATTTTTGATGGCGTTTTCAACCATTTGGGAGTAAACAGTTTTGCTTTTCGTGATGTGGAGGAAAAACAAGAAAAATCAGCTTACAAAGATTGGTTTATGGTTGACAGTTGGAAAAATGCTGTCAAAGGCACCAAGTTTGAATACCAAGGATGGTTTGGTATAAAAACGTTACCGGAGTTTAAAGAGGATGAAAATGGAATTGTTTCAGGTCCTAAAAAATATATTTTTGATGCTACCAAGCGTTGGATGAATCCAATGAATAAAGGCGCTCAATACGGAATTGACGGTTGGCGATTAGATGTGGCGTATTGTATTGCACATCCTTTTTGGAAAGATTGGCGAAAAGTGGTAAAATCAATTAATAGCGAAGCCTATCTGACTGCTGAATTGGTTGATCCCATTGAAAAAACAAAACCTTATTTAAGCGGAGACGAATTTGATGCGACGATGAATTATAATTTTTCTTTCCTGGTACATGATTTTTTTGTGCAAGATGCAAAAGGGATTTCTGTAACCCAATTTGATGCCCAATTGAAGGAATTGTGTGAAGGATTTGGCGAAGGTGTTGCAATGAATATGCAGAATCTTGTAGGAAGCCACGATGCTACCCGTATAGCTAGTGCAGTTGCAAATCCTGACGGAAAGAAATTTGGCGACTGGGGAGCGTATTTTAATTGGAGCCAGAAAAGTAATAATAGCAGTTATAATGCTCGAAAACCTACCAGCAAACAATTGGAAAAACAAAAATTAATTGCGGCGTTTCAAATGTTATATTTGGGTTCACCAATGATTTATTATGGAGATGAAACTGGTATGTGGGGAAGTAATGACCCTGATTGTCGTAAACCTATGGTATGGAATGACAAAAATTATAGCGCAGAAATATTAAATCCCGACCAAAGTAAACATGAGGCGGATAAAGTGGACTTCAATACTGATTTATTTAATTGGTATAAAAAATTCATTGGTTTACGCAATCAATACGAGGCAATCAGGATTGGGAATTACACAACAATTGAAACAAATGATACTGAAAAGACTTATGCCTTTAGCCGTAAACTTGGCACTCAAGAAGTGATTGTAATTATAAACCGAAGTGATAAAAATGTTCATTTCACCAATCTAATTCTTAAAAAAGGAAAATTCAGAGACGTTTTTACTAAAAAAGCAATGAAAAATCTAGTGATAAAACCTATGGATATTGTAGTATTGAGTAATGTCATTTACTAATTCCTTGAAAATTGTAACTAAAAAAGCTGAAACAAAATCAATTTTGTTTCAGCTTTTTTAGTACTCTTTAAAAGTTACTTGGTGATTGTATTTTTAGAATCTTTTCGTCTCTAAAACAAACTGATTCCCGGGGTATTGTGCATCTGAATTATCCTCGGCGGTAATAAATATTTTTTTAGGTTTAAATGCAGTAACGGTTTCAAATGTTGCTTTTAGTTTTGAAGACATAAATGGATTGTTACTTTGTATCTGCCCAATGTTTTTTACCATAGACTCATCGGTTTCCATCCAAACTACATAGGTGTTCTTTGAAGGTTCCAATCTTTTTGCTTCGGCTAAATTATCTATTTTTATTTTAATCGCAAAATTGTTGTTATTGTCTTTTTTAACAGTAACCTGACCTCGAGCAGCAGGAACTACAGATGACGTCAAGAATACAACTTTCTTGGCACAAGAAGTGAGAGAAAATAAAAGTAGAGCTGCAGAAGCACTTAATAAAACATTTCTTGAAAAAAAAATTAATTTTAAAGTTTTCATTTTATTTGAATTTTTATTTGATTTAACTATTCATGTAAAGGTTGCTCTTTATCTAGCTATAGTTGTTATAAAATTCAAAAATATGTTGTGAAATTTACGGGTTATTTCGTGTTTTTATTTCTTTAAAATAGCATCGTAATTTTCAGCAACTTTATTCCAATTAATTACATTGAAAAATGCATCAATATAATTTTTTCGTCGGTATTGGTAGTCTAAATAATAAGCGTGCTCCCAAACATCTAAAGCTAATATTGGAGTTCCGGGAACAGCTGCATTACGCATCAAAGGATTGTCTTGATTAGGAGTACTAGTTACTTGTAGCTTTCCGGTTCTGTCTACTATAAGCCACGCCCAACCGGAACCAAATTGTTTTGTTGCTTCGTTTTTAAATAATGTCATAAAGTCTTCAAATGAACCAAAATCTTTAATAATAGCTTCTGCTAATGCATTTGTTGGTTCCCCTCCAGCTTTTGGAGCCATACATTTCCAATATAAGGAATGATTGTAAAATCCACCGGCATTGTTACGAAGAGCAGCATCATTAGGATCTAATTTTGACAACACTTCTTCGATTGTCAAATTTTCTAAAGGCGTTCCCAGTACCGCTTTATTCAAATTATTGGTATAGGTAAGATAATGTTTGGAATAATGCATTTCTAAAGTTGTCGCTGAGATATTTGGTGCCAACGCATTATAAGCGTAAGGTAATTTTTCTAGCTGAAAAGACCCTTCTTCTGCTTTTACGTCATCGGGAGATCCCATGATGGCAACAGTTTGTTCCGTTGTAGGTAAAGGAACTTCGACAACCTCTGTTAATTTCTTATTATTACAAGAAAGTAAAGTCATAAACAAAAATAAAACAGAAATTAAAAGATGCAGCTTTTTCATAATTTGTATTATTTTTTAATCAGTATATTAATAATTTCAATGTATTGTTCTTTTGCCTGTTCAGGAGTCAGATGGCTAATTTGCATCCAGGCGTTAGTTTTAAAAGCATCTCTCAAATGGTATGATGATGTTTGTTTTAAATCTAAAGTTCCAAAAGTAGCTTGTTTATAAAAAGCATAAAGGCGCAATTGGACATCTTGAGGTAAAGATGCCTGCGTCATTTCAGAGGCTATTTCTACTGCTTCTAAAAACCGAGTATCTAAATCTTTTTCAATCATGCTTATTTTGTAGCAATAATAGTTTTTCCTCCAATTGCTTTTTGATTCAATACAACATTTACTTGTGTTCCTAGTGGTAAAAAGATATCGACTCTTGAACCAAATTTTATGAAACCAGCGTCAGTTCCCTGAATTACTTGCATTCCTTCTTCGGCGTAATTTACGATTCTTCGTGCCAAAGCTCCAGCAATTTGACGGTATAAAATCTCACCAAAGGTTTTGTTTTCGATGACAACCGTAGTTCTTTCGTTTTCTTCACTGGCTTTAGGATGCCAAGCCACCAAAAATTTCCCAGGATGGTATTTACTGAATTTTACAATTCCACTCAATCCATAACGCGTAACATGTACGTTGATTGGAGACATGAAAATAGAGATTTGTAAACGTTTATCTTTGAAATACTCACTTTCAACTACTTCTTCAATAACTACAACTTTTCCATCTACAGGAGCAAGAATATAATTTTCATTGATTATCACTGTTCTTTTTGGATTCCTGAAAAATTGCAGAATGATAATCAAAAGTAACAAAGTAGCTATTTGTATAGCCATTTTGATCCAGTTGGTGTCAATGAAATTGTCAGACAATAAAAGGACAACAGCTGTGAAAATGGTGCCTAATAAAATAGATTGGGTTCCTTCTTTATGAAACATAGTTTAAAATTTGATAAAATAAAAATATAATTGGTGCTACAAATATAACACTATCTAATCGATCTAGGATGCCTCCATGGCCAGGCATTATGTTTCCGCTGTCTTTTACGCCTGCAATACGTTTGAATTTAGATTCAATTAAGTCTCCTATAGTACCTGCAATTCCAACAATAACAGCTATAGAAGTCCAAATTAGAATGGATCTGTCGCTAAATTCAGGATTAGCCTTTATGTAATATTTCGAGATTAAATAACCAGCCAAAACTGCAAAAATGATTCCGCCAAGGAACCCTTCAATTGTTTTTTTAGGGGATATTTTTTCAAATAATTTGGTTCGGCCTAAAGATTTGCCTACAATATAGGCAAAGGTATCGTTGGTCCAGATTAAGATAAATAATCCAATTATAATTTTTGGATTATAATCATTTATTCCAAATGAAATTTTAGTGATGAACACAAAAGGGAGAATAATATACCCTAATAAATAGAGGTATTTTGATGAAGTGCTTATTTTTTGAATGTTATCATAAAATAAAAAAAGAATACATTTTATAGATACTACTAATGCTATGACCAATAAAACGACATCTAATTGTTGGATATTTACTGCTATTTCTAAATCAGTATTGAAGATTTGATTTATCGTATCAGTAGCGATTTTATTGTAATGACTTACGAATGTGACTGTAGTGTATAAGACTGTTCCAAAAAGTATTGGAAAGACTTTATGTATTTGAATTAAGTTACAAAATTCATAAACTGCAATAATCAGAAATATACCAAAAAGGATAAAAAAGCTTTCAGTAGAATATAAAATAGAAGCAAGTAATAATAGAATATAAATAGCTCCTGATATACCTCGTTTTAGAGTTTCATTCATCTTAAAGATCTTCTAAAAGCAATAAATATAGATTTTTTGCCGAACTTCCGTATTGTGTAAAATCTTCTTCTTTAGCTTTCTCGAAATATTTTATTGTGGTAATATTGGTAGGATAATCTCTTTCGTATTTCTTTTTTATAGCACTAAGTCCATCGCTTTTTGCAGCAAGAATTTGGCTTGTATTCGCTATAATGATAATATTGGTAGGTAGCTCGTTTGGTTTGTTTTGTTTAATTTGTTTGGAAGAAAATAAAATAGAACCTTCTTCTGCAATTAAATTTTCACAGCTCGCAAGAAGAAATTTAGGATTAGCAGGCTTGTTGTAAGTAAGTTTATTATCATCAAGCATTCCAAAAAGATTTGGTTCATAGCACAAAACTTCGCTTTCAAACCAATCGTTTTCTTCTAATATGTTTTCAAATTGTTCTTTTATTTCTTCAGAATTTTCACAATACAAAAATTTACCACCATTTTTTTTAAAATTGTAGATGAATTTTTCATCTATAGAGGTTGCATTATCAGTATTGGATTTACTAAATTCACTTTCTTGATCTTCATCAGAAGCCGGATTGCTAGAACCAAAAATTTTTCTAAAAAGACTCATATTTTTGTAAAATACTATAATTTGTTATTTGAAAACGTCCAAAGATAAAAAAATCTTAATTCAAAAGTAGTTTTTGAATTAAGATTTTAAAAATAATTAAATAATTTATTGTGTTTTCTAAGATACTACTTCCTCAAGATTTTTATCAAATGTTCTTTTTCCGAAAATAGCTTCTAAATCATCTTTAAAAATGACTTCTTTCTCGATTAAGATATTTGCCAGTTGATTTAGTTTGTCTTTGTTTTCTTCTAATATTTGAATGGCTCTTTGGTATTGACCTTCAATTAGTAATGAAATTTCTTCATCAATAACTCTGGCTGTTTCTTCTGAATACGGTTTAGAAAAGTTGTATTCGCTTTGTCCAGTTGAATCGTAATAGGTTACGTTTCCAATTTTTTCATTCAAACCATAAACAGTTACCATAGCGCGGGCTTGTTTTGTAACTTTTTCCAAGTCGCTTAATGCACCAGTTGAAATTCTGTTAAAAGTTACTTTTTCAGCAGCTCTTCCGCCCATAGTCGCACACATTTCATCTAGCATTTGATCAGGACGAACAATTAAACGTTCTTCTGGCAAGTACCAAGCGGCTCCTAAACTTTGTCCTCTAGGAACAATAGTAACTTTAATTAATGGAGCTGCATGTTCCAGCATCCAACTAACTGTTGCGTGTCCTGCTTCATGAATAGCGATTGCTTTCTTCTCATCAGGAGTTACAATTTTATTTTTCTTTTCAAGACCACCTACAATTCTGTCTACAGCATCAAGGAAATCTTGTTTGTCAACTGCAGTCTTGTTGTTTCTAGCGGCAATCAAAGCTGCTTCATTACATACGTTTGCGATATCAGCACCCGAGAAACCAGGAGTTTGTTTGGCTAAAAAGTCAGTATCTAATCCTTCAATTTTTTTCAAAGGAGCTAAGTGTACTTTAAAAATTTCAGCACGTTCACGAATGTCTGGTAAGTCTACAAAAATTTGTCTGTCAAAACGACCTGCACGCATTAATGCTTTGTCCAATACATCAGCTCTGTTTGTCGCAGCTAAAACAATTACATTAGAATTTGTTCCAAAACCGTCCATTTCTGTCAGTAATTGGTTCAATGTATTCTCACGTTCGTCATTTCCACCAGACATATTGCTTTTTCCTCTAGCTCTACCTACTGCATCAATTTCATCAATAAATATAATCGCAGGAGATTTTTCTTTGGCTTGTTTGAATAAATCACGCACACGGGATGCACCTACACCTACAAACATTTCAACAAAATCAGAACCGGATAAAGAGAAGAATGGTACTTGGGCCTCACCAGCTACAGCTTTTGCCAATAAGGTTTTTCCAGTTCCTGGAGGTCCTACCAGTAAAGCTCCTTTTGGTATTTTCCCGCCCAGATTAGTGTATTTTTCAGGGTTTTTCAAGAATTCAACAATTTCTTGTATTTCTTCTTTTGCTCCTTCTAAACCAGCTACATCTTTAAAAGTAGTTTTGATATCTGTTTTTTCGTCAAAAAGTTTAGCTTTAGATTTTCCAATGTTAAAAATCTGTCCGCCACCGCCACCAGCACCGCCACCAGACATTTTTCTCATGATAAATATCCAAACGGCAATAATGATAATGATTGGTAATAAACTGATTAAAATATCCGACCAGTTGTTTTTTGGTAAGAAGTTAAAATCTTTCAATTTACCTTCAGCAACAGCTTTTTCCAGTTTGTTTTGGAAAATCTGATCGTTACCAATGTCAAAAGTATAATGAGGACCTTTGTTAGGTCTGTCAAATACGTCTTTAGAAACTTTTTTGTGTGCTGCATCTTTCAATGCTGCTGCATTAAGAAAAACTTCAGCTTCAGTTTTGTTGTAAACTATAACTTTTTCAATCTGGCCTTTTTCTAAATAATCGTTAAATTTAGAAGAAGTTAATTGACCTGGTTCGTTTAAGCTAGAACCACCAGTTATAAAACTTATAAACAAGAAAATTAATAATATTGCAGTATAAATTAACCAAGGGCTTACTTTAAACTTATTCGAATTTGGATTATTATCTTTAGCCATTACTAGGAGTTATGTTTCTTTAGTATTTGTTTTCAATGGTAGTTATTTTTGCATCGCCCCATAAACTTTCGATGTTGTAGTATTCACGGATGTGTTTTTGAAATACATGAACTACAATATTTACATAATCCATTAGTACCCATTCTGCATTATCAGTTCCTTCAACATGCCAAGGCTTGTCTTTTAATTCTTTGGATACTGTTTTTTGAATGGAGTTGACTATAGCGTTAACTTGTGTGTTTGAATTACCATTGCAGATGATGAAATAGTCGCAAACTGCGGTGTCTATCTCTCTTAAATCAAGAATATCAATATCATTTCCTTTTACCTCTTCTATCCCCTTAATGATGTTCGCTAATAGAACGTCATTATTTATAGTCTTTTTCGCCATGAATTATTTTTATATATAAGTTTGTAAAGTTACCATTTTTTGTGATTATTTTTGAACCTTAACACAATATTAAATTCTGTTTCACAAAAAACTGTATATGAAACTAATCAAACTCGATGCCATAGATTCTACAAACGAATTCCTTAAAGGCTTATCGAATAAACAAGAGTTGGAAAACTTTACTGTTGTAACCGCAGAGAATCAAACAAAGGGGAAAGGCCAAATGGGCGCTGTTTGGGCTTCTGAGACGAGTAAAAACTTAATAATGAGTCTTTTGGTTAAGGATTTTTTAGTTGATATTTGTCAGATTTTCAATCTGAATATTGCAGTTTCGCTTGCTGTAATTGAAGTTTTGGAATCATTTAAGATTCCTAATCTTAGTATCAAATGGCCTAACGACATAATGTCATACAACAAAAAAATAGGTGGCATTTTGATAGAAAACAGTATCAAAAGTGACGGAACGATTGTTTCTATTGTAGGTTTAGGACTAAATGTGAATCAAACCAATTTTGAAAATTTACCAAAAGCCTCTTCTTTGACGGTAATTTGTGATGCAAAATTTGATAAAGACGAACTGCTTTTTTCCATTTGTGACGCAATAGAAAAAAATGTAAAGTTATGTAAACACAGTCCTGCAGGTTTATGGTCTGATTATAGCAATAAATTATATAAAAAAGGTTTGCCAATGCCTTTTTCAGATCAAAAGAATCAAAATTTTATGGGAATTATTCAAGGAGTTTCCTCGGTTGGAAAACTACAGGTTCTTCTGGAAGATGACAGCATTGCTGAATTTGATATTAAAGAAATTCAAATGTTGTATTAACGGCTGATTGTTGCAATTAAACAAGAAACCCTTTCAGTTTGCACTAAAAGGGTTTCTTGTTTATTTTAAACTATTTTTTTATAACTTGGTCATATTCCCAGCCAAAGTTTCGATGAATTTACCAATAGGACCTTTAATCATCATAGCCATCATAGGATTGAAATCACCTTCGAAATCAAGTTTTACATCACTGGAGTTCTCAGAAACTGAATCGATGTTCGCTATCAATGTAAATGGAAGTTTATCACTCGCAGCTCCCAAAACAATTTTGCTTGGAGCTACTTTTTCTTTCATTTTTAGCTTAATTTCTGGCATTCCTTTTAATCCAAAAATAAAAGCATCGTCACCAATAACTTCAAATTTAGCAATGTTTTCGGGCATTAATTTTTCGAAGTTCTTTACATCACTCAATAAATCAAACAATTCTTGAGCTGATTTTGAGACACTAACTTTTGGACTTTCTAAGTTCATATTTCCAGTATTTTATTTTATATTTTTTTAAACTCCAATATTCCAAGTGGATGGACTCCCATTCCATTCTCTTAAAGTTTGTTCTTCCTCTTCCGTAATATATCTTTTGGCTACAGCCAAATTCAATAAGTTTTGATAATTGCTTAGCGTGTATAAATCCAGATGCGCATTTTTAAAATTGGTGTCAGCAACATCAAAACCATAGGTAAAGATTGCTGCCATTCCTTTTACATTCGCTCCAGCTTCACGTAAAGCTTCAACGGCAAGTAAACTACTGTTTCCAGTACTAATCAAATCTTCTACAACAATTACATTTTGTCCTTTTTGTAAAAAACCTTCTACTTGGTTTAGTCTTCCGTGCTTTTTTGGTTCTGGGCGAACATATACAAATGGTAATCCCAAACTTTCCGCTACGAGCATTCCAATTCCTATTGCTCCAGTGGCTACACCGGCAATAACATCTGGTTTACCAAATTGTTTTTCAATATTTTTGGAAAATTCATCTCGGACATAATTCCTTACGGCTGGAAATGAGAGGATTAATCGGTTGTCACAATAAATAGGCGATTTCCATCCAGAAGCCCATGTAAAAGGATTTCTTGGATTCAATTTAATTGCATTTATTTGCAAAAGAAATTCGGCTGTTTTTTCGGCTGTATCTTTATTAAAAATCATAGTACAAATGTATAAAGTTTTTGTTAACGACAAACCACTTTTTTTGACAAATCACATCTCTAAAGAGACCGATTTTCAATTATTCTTGTTAGAGAGTATTGATATAGAGCAACTTATAGTAAAAATATTTCAAAATAAAATTCAAAAAGCATACTTGTATCATCCTGATGAAAGCGTGATTATGAAGACTTTGAAAGCAAAAATACCTGTTGCCAAGGCTGGTGGTGGTTTAGTTTACAATAAAAAAGGTGAAGTTTTATTCATTTTTAGAAACGGAAAATGGGATTTGCCCAAAGGCGGCATCGAAAAAGGAGAAGAAATTGATGCCACAGCCATGCGTGAAGTAGAGGAAGAAACAGGTGTGAATGGCTTGACTATATCTCATAAACTTCAAAAAACCTATCATGTTTTTAGACGTAATGGAAAATACAAATTGAAAATTACACATTGGTTTGAAATGCAATCTGATTTTGAAGGAACACCACAAGGACAATTAGACGAAGGAATCGAAAAAGTGGCTTGGATGAATCCGGAACAAATTAAAGAGGCGTTAAAAAACTCTTATGAGAACATAAAATTATTATTTGAAGAAGAAAAGCTCCTGAAATAGGAGCTTTTTTTTATTTTAAAATACGATACACAGGATATTGTAAATGTGCCTTTTCATAATAAACGGAATGTTTATAAATCCAATCCAATTGCGCTTCGGGGTTATTAATAAAATTGATGTCGCTTTGTTTTTTATATTCGAATTCAGCTTTTAATTTTGGATTTTCTTTTAAAATCTGTGTAGCGGAATCTTCAAAAACATAATCAGAATACCCTTCTTTTTGTTGTAACATCGTATCGAAAAAGTTCCAGTTGAAAAAAGAATCTATTGCTTCGGGTTCCAATGTTTCCAATACGTATTTTATTCCCTTTTGTTGTGTGGGAATAACGTAATCTCCTTTGGCGAAAGCCACTTTCTCCATTTTAGCGGTTACCGAAGTGTTTCGGTGTAAATAATGGCCTTCATACGCTGAATTTGTCGTTTTAAAGTCCGCTATTTTATAACTTTCCACTTCAATTATAGTGTCATTTTTTAGTTGACGATAGGAGATAGTATTGTTCTTAAATAATTCAATTACAGGCCAAAATCCTCTTGGAATGATATACGCTTCCGGAATGATTATCTCTTTTACTGATTTGAATTCCTTGCTGTACGGAATGTCTTTTTTGAATGGTTTTGTTTTGTCATAAAACAAGCGATTTCCTGATGTTACATCACTTTTTTTGTAACTGGCTTCATAGCCTAAAAACGAAAAAGGAATCGTTTTTGTACTGTCAATTTCCCATTTTATGGTGTACGATTGCTGTGGTTTATACTGCTCTTCATTTTTCAATCGCAATTGCTTAATTTTTTGGTAATTCGTATCCGTAAAATCGATTGCTGAGCGCATGTATTCGTACGTCACTTTCAAGCGATCGGCATATTTTTTAAGCATGTGCGTTTCCACCACAAACCCAATTGTATTGAACAACGAAGTATAGCCCGTTGCAAATCGTGGGCTTTCAAAAAATTGTCCGAAACCTTTGTCCGGTGTGTCCTGAAAAGCATTAACATAAGGTGTAGTTTCGATGTTCTTTTTTTGTAAATCTTGGACCAAAGCAGGCATCATTTCAGTATTTAAAAAATCACCTAAAACGGTTCCTAGTTTATTATGTTGGGTCATAATATAAGTGAGTTTATATTGGTAATCTGCGCCATTGCTAACGTGATTGTCAATAAAAACATCGGCATTTATTTTATGGAATATTTCCACAAAACTTTTCGTGTTTCGGGTATCGGACTTGATGAAATCCCGGTTCAAATCATAGTTTCTGGCATTGCCACGAAAGCCATAAATTTCCGGTCCATCCTGATTGGCTCTTGAAGTGGAATTTCTGTTTAAAGCGCCTCCAATATTATACACTGGAATACAAACGATAACCGTATTTTTAGGAGCTTTTATTTTGCCCAAAGCTAAATCTCTAAACAATTGCATACTGGCGTCAATTCCGTCTGGTTCGCCTGCGTGAATGCCGTTATTAAGCAAAATCACCGCTTTGTTTTTTTGGATGGTTCCAAAATCAAATTGTTTTTCAGGATTAAAAACAATCATGTGCAACGGTTCACCGCTGTCTGTCAATCCCATTTTTTGCATTTCGATAGTAGGGAAATCATCCGCCAGAAGTTTATAATAAGCGATTGTTTCTTGATAACTAGCAGATTGATTTCCATTGCCTTTTTCGAAAAAAGTATCGTATTTATTCGTTTTTTGTGCAAATGAGTTGATGGAGAATAGTAAAAAAAGGAATGTGAAAAATCTCATATTTCGGTTTTTAAATGGAATTTCAAATGTAGCTTTTTTTCGACACGTATAGAAATGATCGTAAGAATAGGAAACTCCCGATTTAAAAGAATGAAAATTTATAATTCAAAATTCATAACTCAGAATTAAAAATTACCTTTGCAAAATGAATAAGAAACACCATTCCAACAATATACTTTTGAATTTAGGCATCGAAAGCCTGAACGAAATGCAGGAAGTAGCACAAGATACGATCCTGAATGACAATAATGTTTTATTGCTTTCGCCAACAGGTTCCGGAAAAACTTTGGCTTTTTTGTTGCCCATTTTAGAAATGTTACAACCCGAAATTCAATCGGTTCAATGTTTGATTTTGGTTCCATCACGCGAATTAGGATTACAAATTGAGCAAGTTTGGAAAAAAATGGGGACTGATTATAAAGTAAATGTGTGCTACGGCGGACATTCCATAGATACTGAAATCAAGAATTTAAGTAATCCTCCGGCAGTTTTAATAGGAACTCCGGGAAGAATTGCGGACCATATCGACAGAGGAACTTTCCGAGTGGATAAAATCCAAACGTTGATTTTGGATGAATTTGACAAATCATTGCAATTGGGTTTCCATGAGCAAATGTCATTTATCATTGGAAAATTAACGAAACTGAACAAACGCGTTTTGGTTTCGGCAACTTCCGATATTGAGATTCCAAGATATACAAGAGTCGTAAACCCAACAATTTTGGATTTCATTCCAGAAAACGTGGACGAAACGAATCTTTCCATGAAAATGGTCGTTTCAAAAGAAAAAGACAAAATAGGAAGTTTGTTCAACTTGATTTGTTCGTTGAAATCACAGTCGGCAATTGTTTTTTGTAACCATCGTGATGCTGCAGAACGCATCAGCGATACCTTGAACGAAAAAGGAATTTATGCCACGTATTATCATGGTGGAATGGATCAGGACGAAAGAGAGCGCGCATTAATCCAGTTCAGAAACGGAAGTGTAAGTTATCTAATCACAACCGATTTAGCTGCTCGTGGACTTGATATTCCCGAAATGAATCACGTAATTCATTATCATTTGCCATCAAAAGAAGACGAATTCACTCATAGAAACGGACGTACAGCGCGTATGCTGGCTTCAGGAACTGCTTATATCATTGCTCATGAAAGTGAGAAAAAAATGGATTATATCGATTATGGTATGGAAGCTTTGAAAATCGAAAACTCGACTTCATTACCAAAACCACCTGAATTTCAAACGATTTACATCAGTGGCGGGAAGAAAAATAAACTGAATAAAATTGATATCGTAGGTTTCTTTTCCCAAAAAGGGAAATTAGAAAAAGGCGATTTAGGATTAATCGAAGTGAAAGATTTTATCTCATTTGCTGCCGTGAAATTCAATAAAGTAAAAGACTTGCTTCATGCTATTAAGGACGAAAAAATGAAAGGCAAGAAATTTAAAATCGAAGTAGCTCGAAAAGTGATTAAGAAAGAAGAGGAATAGTGAAAGGTGAGTAGTGAAATGTGATTAGTGAATGGTTTTTAAATATTCAAGGGTCAGTTTTTTGTATTCATCAAAAAATAAAAAAATCGTTAGCAGTAAATTTTACTGCTAACGATTTTTAATTTATAAAAGATATTTTTTTAGAGGTATTTAGTAACTAGAAATACCTATCTGTATACTATTCACCTTTCACTACTCACTTTTCACTGAAATGAGCTATATCTTTTTAACGTATTGTGTAATAATTACAATAGTCTGACCGTCAACTTTTCCTTCAATGTATTCCGCATTTTCATGGTCTAGTCTGATGTTACGCACTGCAGTTCCTTGTTTAGCCACCATACTGGAGCCTTTTACTTTCAAATCTTTGATTAAAACGACTGAATCTCCAATTTCAAGAATCACTCCGTTACTATCACGGTGAATTACTTTGTTTTCTTCTTCTTCGCCTTCACCTGTTGCTTGTGCCCAAGCCAAAGTATCCTCGTCTAAATACATTTGGTCCAATAATTCTTGAGGCCAACCTGCCGAACGAAGACGACTTAACATTCTCCATACCACTACTTGTACTGGAATATGTTCACTCCACATGCTGTCATTCAAACATCTCCAATGATTTAAATCTACGTTATCCGGATTTTCGATTTGGTCAATACAAGTGCTGCAAGCCATGATACTTTCGTCAAGTCCACCTTTTTTGGTAGGCAAAACTTGGTATACTTTTAGGTTTTCGGTTGCACCACAAAGTTCACATTTTGATCCGCTACGTTTGCTTAATTCTCTTTCTATACTCATTGTTTGATGGCTTTTATTTTAGGCGAAATTACGGCTTATTGCCTTGTTTCACAAATTTATATTTTGTTGATAGTAAGCATTATTTTACACGAACTGCATCGGGAACCAGCATTTCATATTGACCTCCATTGCGGATTACATCTCTCACAATACTGGAACTGATATAGGAAGTTCTTGCGGCAGTCAATAAAAACACGGTTTCTATTTTTGATAAACGGCGATTGGTGTGAGCAATTGCTTTTTCAAATTCGAAATCGGCTGGATTGCGCAAACCACGAAGGATAAAATCGGCTTTTATTCTATGGCACAAATCAATCGTCAAACCTTCATAGGTAATCACCGAAACTTTAGGTTCATTCTTGAAAGTCTCTTCGATAAAACGTTTTCTGTCTTCCAGTGAAAACATGTATTTTTTTTCGGCATTGACACCAATGGCAATCACGATTTCATCAAATAACGAAATGCTTCTTTTGATGATATCTTCATGTCCTAAGGTGATGGGGTCAAATGAACCCGGGAATATGGCTTTTCTCATTTTTATATTTTTAGGCTAAAGCCAATTCTATCGCATTTGTAAACAAATCTTCCAATGAAATTCCGGCGGCTTTGGCTTGTTGCGGAATCAAACTTTCCGTAGTCAATCCCGGAATAGTGTTCATTTCCAACATGTGTGGTTCTCCGTTTACCAATATAAATTCACTTCGGGAAAAACCTCTCATTTTGAGGACTTCGTAAGCGCGTTTGGCTATTTCGCTCACTTTTTGGGTCATTTCATCTGAGATTCTTGCCGGTGTGATTTCTTGTGATTTACCTAAATATTTAGCTTCATAATCGAAGAAATCATTGTCAGAAACGATTTCAGTAATTGGCAAAACGATTACTTTTCCTTTGTAATTGATAACTCCTACAGAAACTTCGGTGCCGTCAAGGAAACTTTCTATGATGATTTCGTTGTCTTCTTTGTAAGCGACTTCTATTGCGATAGGCAATTCATCGATGGTTTTTACTTTGGAAATTCCAAAACTGGAACCTGCTTTATTTGGTTTTACAAAACAAGGCAGGCCAACTTTAGCTACAATTTCGTCAGTATTTATAGCATCACCTTTGTTTAAGTAATAGGAAGTGGCGGTTTTTATTCCGTATGGTTTTAAAACAGATAATAAATCACGTTTGTTGAATGTCAAAGCTGCTTGGTAATAATCGCAGGAAGTTTGCGGAATATGCAATAATTCGAAATACGCCTGCATCAATCCGTCTTCGCCAGGCGTTCCGTGAATGGCGTTGAAAACACAGTCAAAAGTGATTTTATTACCATCAACAGTTACTGAAAAATCATTTTTATCGATAGGAAATTCAGCGTCATTAGCATCAACATAGACCCATTTTTCTTTGAAAATATGGATTCGGAATCCGTTGTATTTCGTTTTGTCCAGAAATTGATATACGACGTTTCCGCTGATAAGTGAGATTTTATACTCGCTGGAATATCCGCCCATGATGATGGCAATGTTTTTCATTTTGTATCGTTTTGTTCTTAGTTGTTCGAATAAATAATAAGGTGTTTTTAGCACTAGATTCTAGCCCCGATAGCAGTGGAAATCCTTTTTATCAGCCTTTTCGGCGGATAAAAAGATTATAACGAATAGCGGGAAATAGCTCCAAAAAGCATTAAACAAAATTATCATTTTTTTTGAAACGAAATAGCTTTATCTTTGCCACATATAAAAATAAATTTATGAGTTTACGTAAGTATCTTACAAGCCGCGTCTTTTTAGTACAAGTATTAATTGCTCTTGCCATTATTGCCGCTTTGGGCTATTTGTTTATGCATTGGTTGACTTTTACAACAGATCATGGTCATGAAATTGCAGTTCCGAATTTGAGTAAATTGACTGAAGAGCAAGTGGAAGAAAAGCTGGATGAGTTGGATTTAGATTATGTGCTTTTGGATAGTGTGGATTATAGAAGTGATTTCCCGCAATTCAGTGTGGTAGAGCAAGATCCAACACCGGGTACAAAGGTAAAAGTAGGTAGAAAAATATACATAAAAATAAATACTTCGGGATTTTCATCCGTGCGAATTCCTGATTTGATTGAAAAAACATATCGTGAAGCGGTGCCTACGTTGAAAGCGTTAGGGCTTGAGGAAGGAACGGTTACGTATGTTCCAAATCTTGGAAAAGATATGGTATTGGAAATGCGTTTCAAAGGAAGAAACCTGAAAGTAGGGGACAGAGTCTTGAAATCATCCAAAATTGATTTGGTTTTAGGAGACGGAAAAATGAGTTATGAAGAAGAAGAAAGTGCTGCGGATACTCTGGTTGCACCAATAGAAGAAACACCAGTTGATGAACAATAATATAGATACAATAGATTTAGAAGACGAGTTATTTGAACATTTCAGGTTTGAAGTTCCTAAAGGCCAAACGTCTTTGCGAATTGATAAATACTTGATGAGCCTAATTCAAAATGCAACTCGCAATAAAATACAAACTGCAGCTACCGAAGGAAATATTTTTGTAAACGACGCCACGGTAAAGTCGAATTACAAAGTGAAAGCCAATGATGTGGTTCGTGTGATGCTTACCCATCCTCCTTTTGAAAATAGGGTAGATCCTGAAGATATTCCATTAGATATTGTCTATGAAGATGCTACTCTTTTATTGATTAATAAGCCGCCAGGATTGGTGGTGCATCCCGGTTACGGGAATTATACGGGAACATTAGTGAATGCGTTGGCTTTTCATTTTGAGAATTTACCCATGAACAGCAGTGAACGTCCCGGATTAGTACATCGAATTGATAAAGATACTTCGGGTTTATTGGTGATTGCCAAAACCGAAGCGGCGATGACGCATCTTGCCAAACAATTTGAAGCCAAAACTTCTGAAAGAGAATATGTCGCTTTGGTTTGGGGAAATGTTGTCGAAGAGAAAGGGACAATTGAGGGAAATTTAGCACGACACTTGAAAGATCGCATGCAAATGGCGGTTTTTACTGATCCGGAAATAGGGAAACCTGCCGTGACGCATTATAAAGTTTTGGAACGTTTCGGATACGTAACATTGATTTCGTGCCAACTGGAAACCGGAAGAACGCACCAGATTCGTGCGCACTTGAAACACATAGGTCATCCGCTTTTTAATGACGAGCGTTATGGCGGTCATTTGATTTTGAAAGGAACTACGTTTACGAAATACAAACAATTTATTGACAACTGTTTTAAAGCTTTACCAAGACAGGCTTTACATGCTAAAACATTAGGTTTTGTGCATCCTACGACCAAAGAGATGATGCGTTTTGATACGGAACTTCCGCAGGATTTTCAGGATTGTATCGAGAAATGGAGAGGCTATTCAAAATCCCATGGTACAGACGAAGTAGAAGAATAAAAATATGAAAAGCCCCGGATTGGGGCTTTTTTTGTTTCTAGCCTCAAAGGCGAGACTTAGTAAAACCGTCTAAGTTAATTGCAAATTCTGTTTTTCAATGGTCACATTAAAATTTATATCCGCTTTTAAGGCTTTAAAAACTTTCAATATTGTGTCAATAGTTGCGCTATTTGTACTGCTTTCAAGTTTAGAAATCTGTGCTTTTTTTACACCAATAAGTTCACCCAATTGTTCTTGAGTTAAATTTCGCTCTTGTCGGGCTTTTTTAATCATGCGCCCTAAAATATCCATACGAAGTTCATATTCATATTTTTCTCTTTCTTCAGTGCCAATGTTTCCGATATATTTATCTTTCATTTCTGAAAGTGAAGTTGATTTCATTTCTGTAGTTGCCATGGTATTATTTTTTTTGTTTATTTTCAAAATATTTTGCTCGTATTTTACTTGCTCTTTCTATTTCGTTTGTGGGAACTTTGTCTACTTTTTTTACAAATCCGTGGGTTGCAAAAACTAATGTATTTTTATCATCTGTTTTGTCCCAAAAGGCCAACAATCTAATTTGAAGTCCGCCAAATCTTGTTCTAAACTCCCAAATATCATGCTGTAATTTTTTGAATAATTTTGGGTCGTTGGTTTGCTCTGCAATGTCAATGGTATAGAAAATTTTAGAAATCGTTTTTTGATCCAGTTTTGCTATAAATTTCTCGGCTTCTTCTAAAAATCTTGTTTCGAAAAATTTCAAACGTATAATTTTTACAAAGATAGATAAAGTTTCTAAATTTAGAAACTTTATCTATCTTTTTGATTGTGTTGCTTATTGTTGTGGGCGTAAAGTCAGAGACATTTGCGCAGCGTATACAAGGAACACTTTGCGTAGCAGGCGTTTTTTTAAGGATTCTCTTTCTTCAATTCCATTTGAATAGTGTCATTGTTGAAAATCATTGTCCACTGCATTGATTCATTTTTGAATTTATTAATCTGAACAGGAATAGTATCTGGTTTTTTAGGATTTTTCTCGAAAGAAATTACCTTTAATTTATTTGTATTATTGTTGTATTCATATTTCATAAATATTGATGTACTATCAACATACATATTTGGATTAGGACAGTATAGCATTTTTCCACGTTCTTCAAAATAAATAATTTTCCACGCTAATGTATCTTTTTTCCACGCTTTTTCTGAAACTATGTTTCCATTTCGTGTCATTTTTTCGACTTTCCATTTTCCAAAATATTTTTCAGATTTACGAACATCATAACTATAGTAGCTTACAAATAAAAAAGGTATTAATATGCAAAAAATACGTGCTGAAATTCGGAATATATTATTCCCAATTGAAGGTAATGTATTCTTATATTGACTAAAAAAAGCAATTATATCTTCTTTTCTCTCCAATAATAAATAGCTTAATCCTAAAGTCATAATTATGGATATGAAAGTAGTAAGAGGACCAATACCGTAAAATATGTTAATCAATACAATGTTAAATAGAACTGGTAAAAGTGTAATTACGCCCATCAATACGGTACGTCTAAATAATAAAAGAATACTACCTATTATTTGAAATAATCCAACAATTATTGAGAGCCCATAAGAATATCCGTAATATTTCCAAGTAAGTTCTTGACCTGTTAATGTATTAACTAATGAATCTTCAGTATGAAAGGAAAATGCAAAATTGACATCAAATAGTTTTTCAAAACCAAATGCAGAAATATAAAAAGCAAGCCAATACCGTAAAATAGTAGTTAGCCAAATATGATATTTTTGGGAATTTATAATTTTATTTTTTTCTTTATATTGCCAATAAAATGATAAACCTACAGAAAATAGAATTGCAATAATCAAAGATATGATTCCAACAGGAAATACATATTGAGTCAGCTTGTACGGAAAAAGAGGTAAAATAATATGAAGAATTGAATCAACTCCACCTACGATTGCTAAAAAACTTAAAAAAAATTTCGAAAACCATTTTGTATTATTTTGTGTTCCACTTGAGTTCATAGGTTTATTTTAATTATTACTTTTCGGTTTCTGCTTGGGCAAAATGACACCTAACTTGCATATACGTTTGGCAACGTCCTACATATAAACCTTAAATAGGTTTACTATATCTGATAACCGTCAGTATTCATTTCTCAAATATAATCAAATTATTCTCACAAATATATCTGTTTCTTAAAACTAAATCCATCCTGTAAAAACATTTCAGGAAAACATTGATACTGATTCCAGTATAAAATGTACAACAAGAAATAGGACGGTTGTTAATTAAAAGTTAAACCAATGAATACTATTCAATTTACTGGCACTAAAATTTATTTTTGATATTGATTAACCATTAAAAAACCACTAAATGAAGAAACTTTTCATTTTAACCGCAATTGCTGCAGCGATGCTTGTGCCCACCACCCAATTTGCACAGTCCAAAAAGAAAAAAGATAAAAATGCCGCTGTCGTTCCTCCTCCCGAAAAGAAACCGGAAACCACTATCAAGGAATACAGCAAGGTAATTACTAAAGACGCCGTTTCTGACCAAGGATTGTTTACGGTACACAAAGTAGATAAAAAATATTTCTTCGAAATCCCTAATAAATACCTGGATAAAGACATGCTTTTGGTGAGTCGGTTATCTAAACTGCCTTCTAATTTAGGTGGCGGATATGTAAATGCTGGCTCCGAAACCAATGAGCAATTGATAGTTTGGCAGCGTTTTCAGGATAAAATCCTTATCAAGTTAAAATCATTCAGTGCGGTTGCCAATGACAGTTTGCCTATCAGTATTTCGGTGAAATCTAATAATTATGAGCCTACCTTATTTGCTTTTGATATCGTGGCATTCAGCAAAGATTCTGCAAATACGGTGATTGATGTGACTAAATTTTATGGTACTGATGTGAGAGCCATCAGCGGTTTATCAGCAGAAATGAGAGAAACCTACAAAGTAAAAGGAATGGATGATTCCCGCAGTTTTATCAATACGATGAAAAGTTTCCCGATGAACATTGAAGTGATTCAGGATTTCACCTATAACGCTTCTAAACCGCCTGTTCAGGAAGATTCAGAAACGATTAGCATCCAAATGAATCAGTCGATGATTTTATTGCCTGAAAAACCAATGCAACCTCGATTAGCTGATCCACGTGTGGGATGGTTTACGATGAATCAAATCGATTATGGAAGCAACGAATTGAAATCAGATAGCAAAACTTATATCCGTCGTTGGAAATTGGAGCCTAAAGATCCTGTCGCTTACTCAAAAGGTGAACTGGTTGAACCAATAAAACCTATCGTATATTATTTAGATCCTGCTACACCTGAAAAATTGCGAAAGTATATCAAACAAGGAATTGAAGATTGGCAAAAGCCTTTTGAAACTGCTGGTTTTAAAAATGCAATTATCGCCAAAGACGCACCAACGAAGGAACAAGATCCTGATTTTAGCCCGGAAGACATCCGTTATTCTGTAATTCGTTATGTGGCAAGTACGACTCGTAATGCCGTTGGACCCAGCGTTTCTGATCCCAGAACGGGAGAAATTATCGAGAGTGATGTAATTTGGTACCACAACCATTTGCGTTCGTACAGAAATCGCTATTTGTTAGAAACGGGAGCTGCAAATCCTACAGCAAGAACATTGAATACAAGTGATGAAGAAATGGGTGAAATGATGCGTATGGTTATCGCTCACGAAGTAGGTCATGCTCTTGGTTTTCCTCATAACATGGGTGCAAGTTGCGCTTATGACACTGAAAATTACAGAAATGGTGATTTTACACAGAAAAACGGAATCGCAGCCAGTTTGATGGATTATGCCCGTTTTAATTACATCGCACAACCTGGAGATAAAAACGTTCGTTTTATACGCCAAATGGGACCTTACGATCATTATGCTACTAATTGGGGATACAGAGTTATTCCAAATGCGACTTCACCAGAGGTTGAAGTGCCTACATTAGACAAATGGATTATGGAAAAAGCCGGAAATCCTATTTATAAATTCGGGAAACAAAGCAGTAGCTTTGACCCGTCTTCACAAACGGAAGATATTGGAAATAATTCAATGAAAGCGGGTACTTACGGACTTAAAAACTTGCAATATGTAGCGGCACATTTACCAGAATGGACGAGTGATGTGACTAACAATTACGAGGATTTAGATGAGTTGTACAAAGAGATGATGGATGTATGGAGCAGGTATGTAGGGCATGTGGTGACCAATGTTGGAGGTGTTTATGAAGCTACTAAAAAGCCAAACCAAAAAGGAAGTATTTACGATATTGTACCAAAAGCAAAGCAACAAGAAGCAATGCAATGGTTGCAGGCCAATGCTTTTGCATCTCCAACATGGTTGGTAAATGTGAGCACATTGAAAAATATTGATTATTCCGGTTACACAGAGCGTTTTAGAAATTTACAAGCCAGACATTTGAATAGTGTAATGAGTTTTGAGCGCATTGGCCGATTGATGGATGCCGAAATAATGGGTACTGCTAATTATAAAGCGTTGGATTTATTGGGTGATATGCGCAGAGGAATTTGGAAAGAAGCCGGTTTAGGTTCGAATGTGACTATTTACAGAAGAAATTTACAACGTGCCTATATTGAAAGAATGAGTTATCTGATGAAAGAAGAAATTAAATCAGGTCGTCCTTCGGACTATTATAATGTGGCGCAATCGGATGTGAGAGGATTGGTTAGAGGTGAATTGACTGCTTTAAAATCTACTTTATCAGTTGCTAAAACCAGAGCTGTGAATGCAGAAACAAAATACCATTATGAAGATGCTATCAAAAGAATTGAGTTGATCTTAAATCCAAAATAATCAGAGTGTAACAAATTCTGTTTCACTAAAAAAAATCCGCTAGAAAGCGGATTTTTTGGTGTTATAAAAAAGGATTTTATACTATGAAAACGATTTATTTCATTGGAAAATTAGCTTCGAAAGCCTTAAATCTGGAGTCTAAATCTTTAAGCAATTGCTTTTTTACGGAAGCTTCTTTTATAAAACTGTAATTAATACTGTTGTAAACAAATTGCTTGATATCCGTATAAGAAACGTCCTTATATCTTTTGGCTAACAAAACATATTGCTCGGTCATATTGGTGCGTAAAATCCCCGCATCATCCGTGCTGATTACGATAGGAACACCAAACTCTTTATACAAGGTCAACGGATGACGGCTTTCTTTCACTTTCAAAATGAATTCGTTGCTCACTAAGTTAATTTCGATAGGAATGGTTTTTTTAGCCATGTAGCGCAATAAATTATACGAATCTTTCTCGTACGCCATAGCTACTCCGTGACCGATACGATTGGCTCCAGCTGTATAAACGGCTGCTCCAATGTGCCAAGTCAGCTCTTCCGGTTGCACTAAACCCAGCGTCAGTTCGCCGGCATGCATCGTGTATTTTACATTTGGATAACGGGAATGACAGTATTTAAACATCATCATGTGCAACCAATAATCTTTCATCGAGGTTTCGCCATCTTCCGGAGAAACAATGTTGACACCCGCCATCAGCGGACTTCCATCTGCCGAAATGAATGCGATTACCAGATTTTTGAATAAATCTACAGGTTCCATGAAACGCAAGACAAAATTTTGATACCGCATTGTAAATTGTTTGTCATCAATTTTAAGGTCTTTGTGAAGTTTAGCTACAAAATTTGTGTTGAACGCTGTGGCATAGGATTCAGCATCTTTTTTCAGCAATGAATTGTATAACGAATCAAGCGACTTAGTAATGGCTTTTTCATCTTTTGCCAAAGCCAATTTTCGCAATCTGGAATTGAATTGCGTCAAATCATCGGTAATCATCGTTGTTGGAATCGTAGATAATTGCGTTTCAATATAACTGACATTTTCCGAAATAGCTCTATTTTTTAGTTCCAATAAACCTTGTCCAAAATTCCCTTTGATGGCCGGTTCAAACTTCATAAAGGATTCAAAAAACAATTTATCCGATGGATAATCCACATAATTATAGTCTTTTACAGACCATTTTTGCATGATTTGTTGTTTGTAAACGTCTAATGTTCCGTTGCTTTTTAATGTTGAAAATTGTTCCCAGTTTCCGGTTGATGGTTTTTCTTTTAAAACATCCATCGTTTCGGTATTGAGATAAAAATCATCAGCAATAGAGCGTTGTAATAAAGGTTCAGCATAAATAGAACCAGAATAGTGGTGGTGTAAATCGCCCCCTTTTGGCATTTGGGAAAAGAAAGCGGTTAGTTCCGCTTCATTATTTCTAATCTTTTCAAAATAGTCATTTGGAGCTTGAGAATAAGCACTATTCAATACGGTTATAAAAAGGAAAGTATATATTAATTTCATGTTTTAAATTTTTATCGAAAGAATGGGTTTACCAAATTTTTCAATTAATAAGTGAGTATTTTTAACCAATGTATGAGTTTCAAAATCAATTTATTACCACTTATTTAGGGTACAAAATCATAAATTTTCAGGAACATTTCAAGTAAAGGTAAATTTTTGCCAAATTTACGCAATTCCGATTTCTATTTTACACATCGAATAAAAAGTTTTATTTTTGTCACTCTTTGAAAAACAAGTTTAATTTTTTTTCTGAGTTATAATACTTCGAACGAGTCCTTTGTATCAATTTATTTATACAATTTTGTATTATTTTTATTGACTTCTACCGGGATTTTGATTCTATAAATCCTAATATCACTATTTACAGACCAAGTTATCTATAGCATGAAAAAACACTTTAAATTATTTGATTTTAAGCAAGTTGTTGACTACAAGACGGAAATTTTAGCAGGATTAACCGTCGCTATGACCATGATTCCCGAGTCACTTTCTTTTGCGATATTAGCTGGATTCCCGCCATTAGTAGGCTTATATGCCGCTTTTATAATGGGATTGGTTACCGCAATAATAGGAGGCCGACCCGGAATGGTTTCAGGAGGAGCAGGAGCAACCGTGATTGTTTTAATCGCTTTGATGAAATCAAATGGGATAGAATATGTTTTTGCAACAGTTGCTTTAGCGGGGATTATACAAATTTTAGTAGGCGTTTTTAAATTCGGAAAATTCATCCGTTTAGTGCCACAGCCCGTAATGTTTGGATTTGTGAATGGATTAGCGGTTGTTATTTTCATGTCGCAATTGGAACAATTCAAAACCATTGTCAACGGACAAAGCGTATGGCTTTCTGGAAGTCCGATGTTGATTATGCTGGGTTTGGTTGCGTTGACAATAGGAATTGTGGTGTTGCTTCCTAAAATAACAAAAGCAGTTCCAGCGTCATTAGTTGCCATTATTGTGGTGTTTGCATTGGTTTTTTTCTTTGGTATCGAAACCAAAACCGTACGTGATATTGCTTCAGTAAGCGGTGGTTTTCCGCCATTTCATATTCCTAATATTCCCATAAACTTCGAAACGTTGCAAATTATATTTCCGTACGCTTTAATCATGGCTTCGGTTGGATTAACAGAAGGCTTGTTGACGTTGAATTTAGTGGATGAAATCACCGAAACAAAAGGAAGCGGAAACCGGGAATGTATTGCGCAAGGAAGTGCGAATATTTTAAATGGTTTTTTCTTCGGGATGGGTGGTTGTCCTATGATTGCTCAAACTTTAGTGAATCTTTCGGCTGGTTCCAGAGCGCGATTGTCTGGAATAATTGCTGCGTTGACTATCCTTGGAATTATTTTATTTGGTGCCCCAATAATTGAACAATTGCCTATGGCGGCTTTGGTTGGTGTTATGTTTATGGTGGCAATTGGGACATTTGAATGGGCGAGTTTTAGAATCATCAATAAAATGCCCAAACACGATATTTTTGTTGGAGTATTGGTCGCATTGATAACTATTGTATTGCATAATTTGGCTCTAGCCGTTTTAATTGGAGTAATTATTTCTGCTTTGGTTTTTGCTTGGGAAAGTGCCAAAAGAATTCGAGCCAAGAAATACATTGATGAAAAAGGAGTGAAGCATTATGAAATATATGGGCCTTTATTTTTTGGATCAACAACTGCTTTTTCGGAGAAATTTGATGTTACAAATGACCCGAACGAAGTAATTATTGATTTTAAAGAAAGTAAAATTACTGATATGAGTGCGATTGATGCTGTGAATAAAATTACGGAACGGTATGCTAAGCTCAATAAAACGGTTCATTTACGACATTTAAGTGCTGATTGCAGAACGTTATTGAAAAATGCTGATACCGTGATAGACGTAAATATATTGGAAGATCCTACTTATAAAATTGTTGCCGATTAGTTTTTAGGATTTGTTGTTATACCGTTATTTTTTAGACTTGTTTAAGTTATCCTTCATTCTCGCTTGAATAATTTTCTTTAAAAGTGCTTCAGGAATTGGTTTTTCAGGAGTAAAACGGATGGTTCCACTGGCTAAATTGAAATCTTTTAATTCGTCTTTAAATTGTTCGACAGTAGTTGCATTCCATGGATAAAAACTACAATGATTTTTAAATGCAGCAAAGCTACACAACATACCATGAAATTTGTAGGCAGGCATTTTATAACTAATAAACTCTTCAGCTTCTGGTGCTACTGTTTTAATGATTTTTCGTACTTTCTCTAAAGTAATTCTTTGATTTTCTGGTAGTTTAATTAAATAGTTATCAACATCATTGCCTTTACTATTGTCAGTGAAATTAGTCATAGCTATTTTTATTTTTGAATTATTTTTCATTCTTAAATTAGTTTTCTAATCAATACGTAAAAGCCATTGTCCTCTAATTTGAATTTAAAAAAGCTGTTTTTAAGTTTAAATAATTCCAATTATTAATAGAATAGCAAATAGAATAAGCATAAAAGTCACTATATTTTGAATGGTTACTAAGGTAACTTTTTTTAGTAATTTATTGCCAAAATAAGCTCCAATAAATGCCGAAAGTGTGGCTAGAGTCAGTAAAGTGTAATCAAATTGGCTTTGATTATTCAGTATTTGTTTCGAATAAACAGTTAGTCTGGAAATGTCCACTAAACAAGCGATTACCACACCGGTTGCAATGAAAGATTGTTTGGATAAATTAGCTCTTATCAAAAATGCGGCTCTTAAAGCACCTTGATTTCCGGAAAGACCACCAAAAAAACCACTCAAAATTCCTCCTACAGGAAGGTATTTCTTGTCAAACTGTAAGTTGACAAAACTAGGAACGACTTCAAAGAGAGCGAAAAATAACAACACAATTCCAATAATTAGTTTTATTGGCATAATTTCAAAAGTCTGATTTCCTATTTGATAATCCGTTAGCGGTTGCATATCTGTCAATAAGGAAAGTACATATGCGCCAAGAAATGCGAAAATAATTGCAGGAATCCCAAAACGCAAAACAACATTTAGATTAGCACTTTTACCCAATAAAAATAATTTAAAAAGATTGTTTAAAAAATGAACTATTGCGGTAAGTAAAATAGCCATTTCGATAGGGAAAAATAGCCCAAATACAGGAACAAGTAATGTTCCAAGCCCAAAACCGGAAAATAATGTCAAGCCAGAACCTATTAATGCAGCAAGACAAATGATGATGTATTCCATTTCATTTTAGATTTAAAATAAGAAAGCTATAGCAAAGGTTGCGTTTCGTTTTCGGAATAATTCAAATCCGTATGGAAGGTTTCTTTTAATTTCCAAAGTGCCAAAATTGAAATTATCGATAATAGTGTTCCAACAATCATAGCCGATTTCAGAATATCTCCATCAAAAATAGTGTCTCTGAAAAAGCCATAAATGATAATAATCAGCGGCAACGAACCTCGAACAAAATTTGGAACTGTTGTAGTCACGGTTGCACGAATATTGGTTCCGAATTGCTCTGCTGCAATAGTGACAAATAGTACCCAATAGCCTACGGAAAAGCCCATGATAAAACAAAGTATATAGAAAGTGGATGCTGAAATTCCAAAAGCATTTAGGAACATAAAAACCATAATCAGATTAAAAGTCAGAAACAAGTACATTACTTTTTTTCGACTTTTCAGCCACTGACTTAATAATCCGCTGGCAATATCTCCAAAAACCAATCCGCCATAACACCAAGCAATTGCTTTTCCTGCTGCAATCGTTTCGAAGCCTTGAACATCTAATGCTTTAGCAAATTCAGGAGAGAAAGTGATTAATACGCCTACCAAAAACCACAACGGAATTCCGATAAGAATGCATTGGATGTATTTTGAAAAACGTTTTTTATTGGTAAATAAAGACAAGAAATCACCTTTTTTCTCTTCACTTTCTTGTACTTTTTTGAACATTCCCGATTCAGAAATACTGATTCGTAAGAATAATAATAGAAGCCCTAAAACGCCTCCTGCATAATAACACAAACGCCAATCTTGGAAAACCTGGTAGACTAAATAAGCAACTACGGCTCCCGAAACTCCTACAGATGCTACAATCATCGTTCCGTAACCCCGTTTTTCTTTGGGCAAACTTTCGGTTACCAAAGTGATTCCGGCACCTAATTCTCCTGCAAGTCCAATTCCCGCTATCAATCTCCAGAACGCGTATCCATCAACGGTGGTTACCATTCCGTTAGCAATATTGGCAACAGAATAAATCAAAATAGAACCAAATAAAACAGAAATTCGTCCTTTTTTATCGCCTAAGATTCCCCAAAGAATACCGCCAAAAAGCATCCCGAACATTTGCATACTAATCAAAAATTCTCCTTGATTCCTGATAGCATCACCGGTTATTCCTAAATCTTTAAGACTATCAGTACGAACGATTCCAAAAAGCAATAAATCATAAATGTCAACAAAATAACCTAGTGCGGCCACAATTACGGCAGCATTCAGGATTCGGACTGGTTTTTCTGTTTCAGAGGATAACGTATTGGTCATGTATTACTTGATTAAAAGTTGCATCAATAAATCGGTTTGTTCGTCATTTCCTAATGTAAAAACGTGTTTGTCGAATACAACAAATCCATTTTTAGCATAAAATCGAAGTGCTCTGTGATTTTCTTCCCAGACACCGAGCCAAATATAATCAACACTAGTACTTTTTGCAATGTTTTTTACTTCGTCAAGCAACAGTTGCCCAATGTTTTTTCCATGAAAAGTTTGCAAAACATAAATTCGTTGTATTTCTAAAGCATTTTCGTTGATGGTTTCGGTTTGAGCATCACCAAAGTTTATTTTTAAATATCCAACAGCTTCTGTATTCGAATACGCTACATAAAACTGGGAGTTTGCATTGTTCAATTCAGCCGTTAATTGTTCCGTATTTAAGCTGTCTTTTATATAATTGGCAATATTTTCGGGCGTATTTACAGCTGCAAAAGTCTCTGTAAAAGTTTGGATACTTATCTTTTGGATTATTTCCAAATCTGATAGTGTTGCTTTTTTAATTTCAATTGGGTTCATAATTAAAGAAAAATAGGTTGGTTTATTTACAACTCAAAAATAATTAAATTAGGGAACAATTTTCATTATCTATGGCACTATTAAACAAATCAGTTTAAAGATTCTTGATTTCTTGATTTCAATTAGTACTTTTGGAAGAATTAATAAAAAGAGCTCGAAAGAGTATTGTGTATGAAAATTGTAATATCGCCAGCCAAGTCGTTGAATTTTGAAAAACAGTTACCCACTCAATTGCACACCGAACCTTTATTTTTAAAAGAATCGCGACAAGTTCATAAAGTTTTAAAAGAAAAAAAGCCTGCTGATTTATCGGATTTAATGAGTATTTCGGATAAACTGGCTGATTTGAACTGGAAACGAAATCAAGATTGGAAAACCCCTTTTACAACTTCAAATGCACGTCCGGCAGTGTATACTTTTGATGGAGATGTGTACATTGGATTAGATGCTTATTCGATTCCAGAAAAAAAAATAGAAGTATTACAAGATCGTTTGAGAATACTATCCGGTTTGTACGGATTGCTGAAACCATTGGATTTGATTCAAGCCTACCGACTGGAAATGGGAACCAAATTACCCATTGGCGAAAGCAAAAACCTGTATGAATTTTGGAAGCCAACCGTTACAAAAGCTTTAAATAAAGAGCTTGAAAAAGGCGAGTTGTTTGTTAATTTAGCGAGCAATGAATATTTTTCGGTAATTGATGTCAAGGCGTTGAAAGTTCCAGTCATTACTCCGGAATTCAAAGATTACAAAAATGGAAAATTAAAAATAATCAGTTTTTTTGCAAAGAAGGCAAGGGGCATGATGGTGCGTTATATTATTGATACCAATGCTCAAACGATAGATGATTTAAAAGGTTTCAATTACGATGGCTATCAATTTGATGCTAATGTATCGGAAGGAAATCATTTGGTTTTTACCCGTTAATATTTTTTAAACAAATAAAAAAAAACGCCGTTTTCATAATGATAACGCCGTTTTTTTTTTATGCTTGAATTTTAATGCATTGCATCGGCAGGATTTATTTTGTTTTTTCCTTTTTTTATCAAAAGAATAAAAGGAATACAAAATAAAAACAATGCGCCTAAGTATAGAAAAATATCCATATACGATAATACGGAACTTTGAACCATTACTTTGTATTCAATGGCTTTATAGGCTTTAGCCAAAGCTTCATTTTCAGAATAGCCTTTGGACATGAATCCCATTTTCAGTTGTTGCACTGTTTTTTGTACTTCAAACGAAGTCACATTGAGATGAGAAATTAGGTTTACACGGTGTTCCTGATTGAATCGGGCGAGGAAAGTGGTAATAATGGCAATACCAAAAGACCCTCCCAATTGTCGCATCATTCCGGTAAAAGCAGCACCTTCACCAATACTTTTCCCTTTTAAGGTAGAGAGAGAAAGTGTAGAAATAGGAACAAATAACAATCCCAGTCCAATTCCTCTTAGTATCAATGGCCAATATAAATGTTCTTCACCAGAATCGGGTGTGATGACTTGTTGCATCCAATACGTAAAAAAGAAAAACAATAAAAATCCGGCAGCCACCATATAGGCTTGCGGCACGCCACGTTGAATCATTTTACCAATGAATGGCATCATAATTCCGGTAGTAATGGAGCTTGGAATTAACAATAAACCAGCGTCCATAGCACTCCAGCCTAACACGGATTGTGTGTAAATTGGGATGATAAAGGTGGAACCATACAATCCGAAACCAAGTATAAAACACATGATGGTTCCTATTCTCAAATTGGTATCTTTTAAAACTCTTAAGTTTACAATGGGATGTTTATAGGTGAGTTCTCTCCAAATAAAGAGCAATAAACCAAAAACAGAAATAACAGATAACAATACAATTGTATTATTATTGAACCAATCGTCTTGTTGGCCGTGTTCCAGAACATATTGTAGCGAACCAATAAAAGCGGTCAAAAGAAAGATTCCCCACCAATCGACCTGACTGGCTTTAAGTTTGTCGCCATATTTAGGGCTTTTTACAAAAGACAGCGTTAGTAAAGTAGCGATAATTCCGATAGGAATGTTGATGTAAAAGATATAAGGCCATGAAAAATGATCGACAATATAACCTCCCAAAGGCGGTCCAAGAGTAGGTCCTACAATAACTCCCATTCCGTAAATAGCTTGCGCCATTCCTCTTTTGGCGACTGGATAACTCTCGGTAATTATGGTTTGCGCAGTAACTAATAAAGCGCCACCACCTAATCCTTGAATGAATCTAAAAGTAACTAATTCCCAAATATTATTGGCATTCCCGCATAAAAAGGAAGCGACGGTAAAAATAATAATAGAAACCGCAAAATAATTCCGACGCCCAAATTGTTGTGACAACCAGCTCGTCATAGGAATCACAATCACATTTGCAATAGCATAAGCCGTAATCACCCATGCCACATCAGTAAGTGACGCACCAAGGCTGCCTCGCATATTGTTTAATGCCACATTTACAATTGTAGTATCTACAATTTCAAGCATAGCACAAAGAACGGCTGTAATGGTAATTATGACTCTTCTAAAGCCATATTCTACTAAATCATCTTCTCCTGTTTGTACCATTTTATACTAAATTGTAAACTATAATTTTCTTAAAAGTATTGCCGTTTTTGACATTTTAGAAATCACCAAAAGGTTGAATTTTATTTTAAATGCACATCTACATCCACATTCATTCCCGGGCGAAGTAATTTTATTTTTTCAGGATCATTTGATGTGTTCAAACTTATTTTAACGGGTAACCTTTGGATTGTTTTTACAAAGTTTCCTGTAGCATTATCAGGAGGAAGTAATGAAAATCGAGAGCCAGTAGCAGGTGAGAACGAAGTGATTGCACCTTGAAAATCATATCCGGGATAGGCATCTACTTTTACAGTTACTTTTTGACCAATGACCATTTTATTCAATTGCGTTTCTTTGAAATTAGCAATTACCCAAGCTTCTTTGTTATTGATAATATAAAACAACGATTGTCCCGGTTGTACTAATTGTCCCGGCTGAATGTCAATTTTTGAAACCTGACCGTCAATCGCAGCAGTGATAGCAGTGTAGGTTAAATTCAATTTTGCCGCATCAAGTATCGCTTTGGCTCTTTTGATATTGGCAGCAGCCACTTCAGTTTGTTTGTCTGAAACCTTTGATTTAGCTACAATAACCGATTTTTGAAAAGCAGTTGCTCTTTGTTGTTGTTGTAAAACGCGTACTTGGCTTTCTGCTTCCAGTTTTGCAGCCAAAGCTTGCTCGTATTGTTGTTTTGTAATCGAATGACTTTTGTACAAATTGTTATATCTGTTATAATCATTCGTAATGCGATCCAATCTAATTTTTGCCGATTCGATATTTCCACCCGCAGATTGCACGTTAGCATCAGAAACTGAAATACTGGCTAAAGCACTTCCAATATCCGCTTTAGAAACTTCAAAACTGCCTTCAGCACCAACCATTGCAGCATTAGCCTCTTCAATTTTTAGTTGGTAATCTCTTTTATCGATAGTAAAAAGAGTATCGCCTTTCTTTACAAAATCATTGTCTTTGATGTACACTTTATCCACATAACCCGAAACTCTTGGAATAATAGGATTCATGTTTTTTTCAATTTGCGCATCGTCTGTTTCTTCGTGAGCCAAGGAATGCATGTATTTATAAGTTCCGTAAGTTCCACCTAAAACTACCAAAGCCACTAGGATAATAATAAATTTTGTATTTGTTTTTTTCTTTTCCATGGTAGGTATGATTAGTTTTTTGTCCCCATAGCTATCGGGATGTTGAAGGTTTGTGATAATTGACCAGTTACCGATAGTAACTCGTAGTATTTTTGAATGGTATTTGCTTGCGCCAATGCTTTATTGATTTTTGAACTCAGTTGCTCCACATCAGCTTCCAGTAAATCATTCGTATCCGAAAGGCCGTTGTCATATTTATCTTTTATGATTCGGTAATTTTCCGATGATTGTTCTACTGCTTGTCCGTAAACTACATTTTGTTTTAAAGCCAAATCGTAATCTTCAATTGCTTTTTGAACCTGAACTTTAATATAATCCGTCAGTATGGCCTCTGAGTTTTGCACTTCAAGAAATCTATTCTCAGCCAGTTTTACCAGCGTTCCATTTTTAAGAATGGCACTCAAATCATAGGAAATACCCACGCCAATATTCATCGCATTTTGTACAGTGATAACATTGCTCAAGTCCAATGTAGTATAACCGCCAATGATTGCAATTGCAGGATAATACGAACCTTTAGCTATTTTGATATTGGCCTCACTTGCTTTTCCCTGAAATCGAATGGCTTCTAAATCTTTACGATTTTCTAATGCCGGCAACTCATTTGTTGGGATATTAGTCATTTGAAAATCAGCAAAATCACTTTCACGAATCTCCAGTTTGGTGTCTGGATTTAATTTTAAAAGCGTAACCAAATAAAAATTAATGATTTTTAAATTATTATTCGTTTCGTCTAATGACAATTGGATTTTTGAGGCTTGTAATTGTGATTTTAAAAGGTCGTTTTTAGGAATAATTCCGTTCTTTTCTAACTCGATAAAATCATTTACACGTTGTTGTGCACTTTTTTGATTTTCTTTCAGCAGTTCAATTGTTTTTTGCGCTTTATATAAACCGGCATAATAATCAATTACGCGCAAAGCGATTTCTTCTTTGGTTTGTGATGCTGTTGCCATTTCAGCCTCATAAAGATTCTCATATACTTTGATGCTGTTTTGGATTTTAAAACCAGAAAATACAGGAACACTGGCGTTCAACTGTCCAATCATCAATTGATTTACTATTGGAAGCGGTTCTTGTGAACCGGAATTATTTTGATTGATTTTAAAATCTACCGATGCATTTGCCAATCGTTGGTATTGACCTGAAAGTTTCAAATCTGGATATTGATTGTTTTTTGTGGATTGCAGCTCGTACTTTTTAGTTTTCACTTTTGTATTGGCCAGAGTAACTTCATTGCTCTTGGTCCAAGCCAAATTAATGGCTTCGTTCAATGTTAAACTTGTTTTTTCCTGTGCTGCTACAGATGAAATTCCAATAAAGAAAATCCCAAAGAGCATTAATTGACTAACTTTCATATATCAGAAGTGCTTTTATAGTTTGTTGAATGTGCTTTGTCAAATTGGTTTTGATGTAATTGTTGTACAAATCTTCGGTTTTCAAGTTTAATAAATTTTCGAAGAAAGGTTTGTTCATATGAAAATGAAAGAAAGTACCTAGAATCGTGGGTGCGATAAGTGGAATAATAACGTCTTTTCTGAAAATGCCTTTTTTCTGGCCTTCCTCGATAATGGTTTCAAGGGATTTTAAATTTCCTTTTTTTAATTCAGAAAAAGCCTGGAGATTTTGTTCTCTTTTTTTGGAGGTGAATTCGAAGTGTAGAATTCTATAAATACCACGATTACTATTGATTCTATTGATGTACAGTTCAATCAGCTTATTGATTTTGTCAATAGGTTCCAGATCTTCCTGCAATAAATTTTCCAATTGATTTTTAAGATCCGAAGTTCTGTACACAATAAGCGATTCCAATAATCGCTCTTTGGAACCAAAGTAGTAGGAAACCATGGCAATATTGATTTTTGCCACTTTTGCTATGTTTCTAATGGAAGTACCGTCAAATCCTTTCTCTGCAAAAAGTGTTTCTGCAACCTCAAGAATTTGAATTTGTTTATCGTTAAAATTACTTTTCAATGGAATTTAATTTTTTCAAAAACAAAACTAAACAAGTGTTTAATTTAAACAACTGTTTAGTTTTTGTTTAACATAATTTTAACATTATAAATTAAACCAGAATGAAGTTTATAGCAACAGGAATCTTCATCTGAAATTGTGAATATCTATTTTAGGAATGATGCTTTTTTTTTCCTTTTAAATCTATCTTTGACATCCTTAAAAAAAGAAGAAATGAGCACAACTTGGTACGAATGCAAAGTAAAATATAGAAAAACGGATGAAACTGGCGGACAAAAGATTACGACAGAACCGTACTTGGTAGACGCGTTATCCTACACAGAAGCAGAAAGCAGAATCAATGAAGAAATGTCAGCGTATATCAGTGAAGAATTCAAAATCACGAATATAAAAGTAGCCAATTATGCTGAGATTCATCCTTTCGAAAATGCGGATCGTTGGTTTCGATCTAAAGTTTCCTTATTGGCGTATGATGAAGAAAGCGGCAAGGAACGCAAGACCAATATGTATTTATTAGTGCAAGCTAACGATGTCAAAGAGGCTTATGATAACACCACTAGTGTGATGAAAGGCACGATGGGAGACTACACCATACCAGCAATTTCGGAATCTCCTATTATGGATGTTTTTCCTTATTTCAGTGGGGAAGAAGGGGAACTGGAACAATTAGAAAGATTCAATGCACTCAAAGGTTCTAAACCGGAAGCAGTAGCAGAGATTGTAGATCACATGGAATTTGAAACGGCTCCTGAAGAAGAAGCTGTAGTTTAAGATAAGTTATTTAAAAAAAATTACCGCAAATTCGCAAATTATAGAAACAGTTGCTGACTATTTTTATCTGCGAACTTGCGGTTTTTTAATTGTAACCTTAAGTTTTTCATAATTTCAATTAGTCCTATTTCCCTAAGACTTTTTCATATGCCTTTCTAGAACTTCCTCTGAAAAACACCTCTCCACAATACGTATAACCCGACTTTTCAAAAATTTTCATCATAGCGATGTTGTCAAAATTAGTGTCTGCTTTTACGCTGTAAATGTTGTTGCTTACCGCAAATTCTTCTATTTGTTTGAGAATCATTTTAGCCAAGCCTTTACCTAAATACTTCTCCGAAATGGCTACGCGGTGCAGTACAACAAAATCATCATTCGTTAGCCAGTTTCCTTCAATTTTCTCATAGGCAGGTTCATTATTGATTAATACCGCACTATAACCGATGATAGTTTCTCCGTCAACCAAAACAAATCCTTCTCCTTTTTCAATATCTTTTTGTATAACTTCTGGATTTGGGTAGCCGTCTTGCCATTGATTACTGCCGTCTTCTTTTCGGCGTTGTATAGCTTGTTGTAAAATCTCCCATATTGGAGCTATTTCAGATAGTTCCGCTTTTCTAAAGTGATAATTCATTATTGTAATTTAAGTTTTTTGTTAATGAGTATGTTTTAAAAGTACAAAACAAACTTTAAATTTTGCACAATACGTACTGTAGAATGTATTTATTATTTTGAAGAATATCCTTGCTTTCCTAGGTGCTTATTGTGAATGCTGTGCAAATGTCTCTGACTTTGCGCAGCATTCACGAGAAATTTATTTTTTAGAAGAACACTTTGCGGAGTTGGGTATAAAAACCGGCGTTTAAATCAACTTTAAACGCCTCTTAATCTTATGTAAAAAAATTTTTTATCGAATCGCTTTTACAAATTCTTCAATCTTTCCAGTTCCATTTTCAGTTAAATGCGTAATAAAAGCACTTCCTATAATTGCTCCTTTGGCGAATTGCGTGGCTTGATTAAAGGTTTCTGCATTGTTGATTCCAAATCCTATTACTTGTGGGTTTTTTAGATTCATTGCTGCAATGCGTTTGAAATAGGCTTCTTGGATGCTTCCAAAACCCGATTGCGAACCCGTAACACTAGCCGAACTTACCATATAGATAAATCCATCCGATACGCTGTCAATAAAACGAATGCGCTCGTCAGAAGTTTGTGGCGTAATCAAGAATATATTTTTCAATCCGTATTTTTCGAAAGTAGCTTTGTAGTCATCGGCATAAACATCAACAGGAAGATCAGGAATGATTAATCCGTCGATTCCAATTTCCGCACATTTCTTGCAGAAATTCTCTACTCCGTATTGCAACATCGGGTTGAAATACCCCATAATCACTAAAGGAATTGAAACCATTTTGCGGATGTCTTTTAATTGGTCAAACAACACTTGAGTGGTCATTCCGTTATGCAACGCTTGTGTTGAACTGGCTTGTATCGTAGGTCCATCAGCCAATGGATCGCTGAACGGCAATCCGATTTCAATCATATCGATACCGCTTTTTTCTAAATCCTGAATGATTTGTACTGTATCATTTAAGTTAGGGTATCCAGCCGAAAAATAGATGGAAAGTATCTTTTTGGTTTCTTGTAATTTTTGATTTATTCGGTTCATTTTGTGTTTTTTATCAGATTTGCAAGGCTCTAAAAACCTTACCATTTTATTAATTAGAAAGCTTAAATGGCGGCACTGTAAGCCCAAGCTTTTTGGTTTGATTCTAAATGCACTTCAACGCGTCTGTAATGCAATCCTTCGTACAAATCCGTTTGGCGAAGTTCCTGTGACGAAATGGAATATACAATTCCGTTGATGGTATCTTCGGGTTTATGGGTTTCCACAATGATGGGATAATGTACTAATCCAAATTCTTCTTCGATTTGAATTTCTTTTACTACATAACCAATTAACGTTTCTGGAGTTCCGTCAAGAATACGCCCAAAAAGATCTTTTTGTATGTCCTCATTTTGTAAGCTGCCGTAAGCGAATAATTTTTCCATAGTTTCTATTTTGAAAATGTGAATTGAACTTCATTTTGTGTTGTTGGCTTTGCGTTAAGGATGGCAGTGAAAATCCTTTTTTAGTCTCGTTTTTTAACGAGATAAAAAGATTGTAACGGAAAGCCTGACCTCGCTGTAACGCTAGTGGAAGCGAGGGAACGCCCTGAAAATATCAGAATAAAACCAACTATAATTTAAAATAATCGATATAGGTATTCAAATCTTTGTCGCCACGACCGGAAAGATTGATGACCACAATATCCTCTGGTTTGAATTTCATTTCGTCCAGAACGGCAAAGGCGTGCGCACTTTCGATAGCAGGAATAAGTCCTTCCATTTTAGATAATTTTAATCCCCATTGCATGGCTTGGTCATCCGTTATGGAGATGAATTGCGCTCTGCCAGTGGCGAATAAATTAGCGTGCATAGGACCTACGCCCGGATAATCCAGTCCTGCCGAAATGGAATACGGCTCGGTGATTTGACCATCAGTAGTTTGCATCAACAAGGTTTTACTGCCGTGAATGACACCTACTTTTCCTAATGCTGAAGTTGCAGCACTTTCACCAGAATCGACTCCTAATCCTGCGGCTTCGACCGCAATAATAGTCACGTCTTCGTTATCCAGGAAATGATAATACGCACCGGCAGCATTGCTACCACCACCTACGCAAGCAATCACATAATCAGGGTTTTCGCGTCCTTCTTTTTCTAATAATTGTTCTTTGATTTCCTTAGAAATAACGCTTTGAAAACGCGCTACCATATCCGGATAAGGATGTGGACCAACTACAGAACCGATGATGTAATAGGTATCAACGGGATTGTTGATCCAGTCGCGAATGGCCTCGTTTGTGGCATCTTTTAAGGTTTTTGAACCTGAAAGCGCCGGACGAACTTCGGCACCCAACATTTTCATTCGAGCCACATTTGGCGCTTGACGTTTGATATCGATTTCACCCATATAAACGATGCATTCCAGTCCCATTAACGCACAAACGGTTGCTGTTGCAACGCCATGTTGACCAGCGCCGGTTTCGGCAATGATTCTTTTTTTGCCCAAGCGTTTGGCTAATAAAATTTGCCCAATCGTGTTGTTGACTTTGTGTGCACCAGTGTGGCATAAATCTTCTCTTTTTAAGTAGATTTTAGTGTTGTATTGTTCTGATAGGCGTTTTGCAAAATAGAGCGGCGTAGGGCGACCTACATACTCTTTGAGCAGCGCATCAAATTCAGCTTGAAATTCTGGCTCTGCTGTAATTTTTAAATAATTTTGACGTAATTCTTCCACATTTGGATATAACATTTCAGGAATGAAAGCGCCTCCAAATTCTCCGTAATAGCCTTTTTCGTTGACGTTGTATGACATAATTTTATTTTTTTATTTTGTTATCTATAGAGACGCACTGCAGTGCGTCTCTACGTATATTTCTACATAATTCTATATTTTTCAATCCAGGTTCTATCTCAAATTTACTGTTTACATCAATGGCATAAAGGGGTAAATTGGTTTTCAAAATTTCATTCACGGCGTCCATTTCATTAATTCCGATTCCCCCACTCAAGAAAAATGGTTTGCTTGAAGGATACTTTTCTAATACTTTCCAATCAAATGTGGTTCCGTTTCCGCCGGGTAATTTTCCTTTGGTATCAAAAAGAAAATAATCACAAACGACCTCAAATGGCTTTAGCAACTCAAAATCAAAAGAATCATCAACAGAGAATACTTTTATGATTTCAATTGAATTATCTATTTTATCCTTTAAATCCAAACAAAACTCAACCGATTCCTGTCCGTGCAATTGTATGGCTTGCAAATCGTATTTTATTATTTTTTCAAGAATTTCATCTTGTGTCGCATTTACAAAAACGCCCACTTTTTTAATAGATTTGGGTAAATCTGGAATCATACCATCAAAATAACGGGCTGATTTCTCCCAGAATATAAATCCCATATAATCGGGTAGGAGCGAACCTACTTCGAGAATATTATCGGGATATTTCATACCGCAGATTTTGAGTTTCATAGTTATTTAGTCTAAAGTTTGAATGTCGTAAAGTCTGAAAGTCTTCTTAAATCTATTTATAGTTGCTTAATAAATTCGGTTGCAGCTTTACCGGCATTGTTCGTTTTCATAAAGTTTTCTCCAATTAAAAATCCTTTGTAACCAAAAGGTTTTAATTCATTAATCGCTTCAATAGATGAAATTCCGCTTTCGGAAACTTTTACAAAATCATCTGGAATTTGTGCTGCTAATTGCTTGCTGAAATCTAAACTCACTTCGAAGGTTTTTAGGTTTCTATTGTTCACACCAATCATGTCTAATGTGGGCATAATCGATTTTTCCAGTTCTTCCTGATTGTGAACTTCCAATAAAACTTCCAATCCTAAACTTTTAGCAAATTCAGATAAGGTTTTGATTTCCTCTCTCGTTAAAACCGCAGCAATTAGCAAAATTAAATCGGCTCCGTGGGCTTTGGCTTCTAATATTTGGTATTCATCAACAATGAATTCTTTTCTCAATAATGGAATGTTGACTGTGGCTCTTGCCAAAAGTAAATCGTCTAACGAGCCACCAAAATATTTTCCATCCGTCAATACTGAAATCCCGCATGCACCGGCATTTTCATAGCCTTTTGTTACTTCTTCCACCGTAAAACTATAATTTATTTCTGCTTTGGAAGGCGAACGACGTTTGTGTTCTGCGATAATTCCTGATGTGCTGTTTCTTAAATTATCGCTCAAAGAAATAGTCTTTTTTCCAAAGAAAACTGAAGCTTCTAATTGCGAAACAGGAATGATTGATTTCTTGAGAATGACTTCCCTTTTTTTGTCAACTATAATTTTATCGAGTATGTTCATTTGTTTTAATTTAAAAGATTGAAAAATTTAAAGATTGAAAAAACCAAAGAACTTTAAATTTCCAACTATTTTTATTTGCTTAATTCTTGTAATGTTTTCAAAGCTACAAGTCCTTTACCAGATAATAAACTTTCTTTTGCTATTTGAAATCCTTCTAAAGGAGAACATTTTGTAACAGTAGCAATTGCCATTGCAGCATTGGCACAAACCACATTGTTTTGAGCTTCGCTTCCTTTTCCGGAAACGATATCCGTAAACATTTGAGCGGATTCTTCGATGGTTTTTCCACCTTCGATTTCGCTTTGTGATAAAAGGCGAACACCAAAATCTTCTGGATTTAGCATTCCTTCCATTGAACTGGTAATCGTTTTTGTAGGTCCTGTTAAGGAAACTTCGTCATAACCGTCAAGCGAATGTAGGATGGTGAAATTAGTATTTGTGTTTTGGTACAAATACGCATACATTCTGGCCATTTCTAAATTGAAAACACCTACCAATTGATTTTTTGGAAACGATGGATTAACCATTGGGCCTAACATGTTGAAAAATGTTTTTACAGCCAATTCTTTTCGGATAGGGCCTACATTTTTCATTGCAGGGTGAAATAACGGAGCGTGTAAAACACAAATTCCCGCTTTGTCCATGCATTTCTCCAGAAAATCAGTGTCATTGCTGAACTTGATTCCCATTTTTTCCATCACATTACTAGAACCAGAAATTGAAGAAACACCATAATTTCCGTGTTTCGCCACTTTTATTCCCGCTCCGGCAGCCACAAATGAAGCCAAAGTAGAAATGTTGAAAGTGTCTTTACCATCACCACCGGTTCCGCACAAATCGATGGTATTGTATGCCGATAAATCAACACGGATGCACAATTCTAACAACGCTTCACGGAAGCCCGCAAGCTCATCTATGCTAATGCTTCGCATCATGTAAACGGTTAGAAAAGAAGCAATTTGGCTGGTATTATAATTTCCGTTTGATATATTAACCAATACGTTTTTTGCTTCTTCTTTCGAAAGCATTTCGTGATTGATTAATCTGTTTAATATATTTTTCATATTATGGAACGCGGATGACGCGGATTTTAACTGATTTTCGCAGATTTTTTATGCGAATTACATTAATTATTTTATCTAAAATCTGTAAACTGAATCTACGATTTCACCCAATTCTCTAATATTTTTTTTCCATTTGGTGTCAACACACTTTCTGGATGAAATTGTACACCACGAACATCAAATGTTTTATGACGTAAGGACATTACCTGTCCGTTTTCGTCGAATGAAGTCGCTTCCAGAACATCTGGCAAATTGGTGTCAACCACCCAAGAGTGATAGCGTCCCACTTCAAACTCACTTCCTAATCCTTCGAATAAAAGTTCATCATCAACCACTGTTTTTACATTGGTGGCAACGCCGTGATACACTTTGTCTAAGTTAGAAAGCGTTCCTCCATAAACTTCGCCTATCGCTTGCTGTCCTAAGCATACTCCAAAGATACTTTTGGTAGGCCCGTATTTTTGAATTACTTCTTTCAATAATCCTGCTTCATCCGGAATTCCAGGTCCCGGAGAAAGAAGAATTTTATCGAAAACTGCGATTTCATTAATATCAAATTCATCGTTTCTGTAAACGGTTACTTCGCAATCTAAATCTTCCAGATAATGCACTAAATTATAAGTGAAACTATCGTAATTGTCTATGACTAGTATTTTTTTCATGTTTTTATCTTTCGTCTTGTCTCTTTCTTCTTTTTCTAAATTGTCTCGGCTAAATCCAATGCTTTATTCAATGCCAGTAATTTATTGTATACCTCTTGCATTTCACTTTCTTCATCAGAACTGGCTATGATTCCCGCTCCGGCCTGACAATGCAATTGGTGATTTTTACTTAGGAAAGTCCGAATCATAATGGCGTGATTAAAATTACCTTCGAAATCCATAAAACCAATGGCACCACCATAGAAATTTCTATTCGTTTTTTCATACTCTTCGATGAGTTGCATTGCTCTGTGTTTTGGCGCACCGCTTAATGTTCCTGCTGGAAAAGTATCGGCTACAACCTGCATTGTAGAAGCTTTTTCATGTAAATGTCCGGTAACTTTTGAAACCAAGTGTATTACGTGCGAGAAAAACTGTACTTCTCTATATTTTTCAACATTGACATTATGACCATTTCTACTCAAATCATTTCTGGCTAAATCCACCAGCATCACGTGTTCACTGTTTTCTTTCTTGTCCTCGGATAATTGTTTGGCAAGAATGGCATCTTTTTCATCATCGCCCGTACGTTTAAAAGTTCCTGCAATAGGATGAATTTCGGCTTTACGGTTTTTGACAATAATTTGGGCTTCAGGTGAAGAACCAAATATTTTAAAATCCCCATAATCAAAAAAGAATAAATAAGGGGATGGATTGATACTTCTCAAGGCTCTGTAAACATTAAACTCATCGCCTTTAAAACCTTGGGTAAACCTTCTGGATAAAACTAATTGGAACACATCGCCTCTAAAACAATGTTTTTTGGCTAAAGCTACATTATGCTTGAATTCTTCGTCCGTTAGATTCGAAAAACCTTCGCCTTCTTTAAAGAATTTATACGAAGCAATATTTCGGGATTGTAATAATTGTTCGATTTCTGAAATGTTGTTTTTTCCGTCTAAACTATGACAGAAAATATACGCTTCATTCTTAAAATGATTGATGGCAATTATATTTTGGTACACGGCATAATACACATCGGGAATGGTATTACTATTTTCTTTTTTGGCAATTGACACTTTTTCGAAGTAACGAACAGCATCGTACGAAATGTAACCAAATAAACCATTATTGATGAATTTGAAATCATTCTTCTCTGATTTGAACTGATGCGAAAATTCTTGAATTACCTGTGGAATATTGGTAGTTTTATCAATATTAATTTTTTCAAAACTGCCGTCAGGAAATGTCTTGTGAATTATTTCATTTTCTATTTTTATGGAAGCAATCGGATTACAACAGATATAAGAAAAACTGTTGTCATTTCCATGATAGTCACTACTTTCCAATAATAAACTATTGGGGAATTTATCACGAATTTTGAGATACACACTTACTGGAGTAATAGTATCTGCAAGGATTTGCTTGTAATTTGTATTTAGTAAGTACGGTTTCAAAATATAATTTTTTAATATTATTGGATAACGAATAAATGAAGCATAAAAAAAGGCTTGTCGTGATGACAAGCCTTTTATATTTATAGTTTAGTAATACTACAGGAAGCTTTGTTCACGACGACTGACGTAAATTGTTCCACCACCAAGTATTGTTTAAAATTGTTTTCATGTTTTATTTCTTGGAACAAATATATAAAGGTAATTTGGTTTTCCAAATAGAATTAAATAAAAAAATCACTGATTTTAGGATTTTTTTGTTAAATAAAATAAAGAGGCCCTATTATAAAAAGACAAAACCCCAACAATTTCTTGTTAGGGTTTTAAGATATTGTATTTGAGATGAAATTAGAATTTCAAGTCTACTGCTAAATTGAAATCGTCATTGATTGCTTTGTCTCCTAAGCTGTCAAAGAAACTTCCAGAACCATATTTAATGTCATATTTTGTTCTGTCAATTTTTACATTAGTTGTAGCTGAATTAGCAGTTGTAGTTAAATCAAAAGTAACTGGTTTAGTAATACCTTTAATTGTTAAATCTCCAGTTACAGTGTATGCATTAGGAGCTTTAGTAACTATTGTTTTGAAAACCAAAGCTGCTGTTGCAAATTTATCAGTTCCAAAAAAGTCGTCAGCTTTCAAGTGACCTTCTAGTTTTTCTTTACCTTGACCTGCTTTTAAGTCAGTAACTACAATTGAATTCATGTCTACATTAAATGTACCACCAACTAATTTTTTTCCTTTGAAAACTAATGCACCATCTTTAAGATTGATTGTTCCTTCATGTTGTCCAGTTACTTTTTTTCCTGTCCAGTTGATAGAACTTTTTGTAGCATCAACTTTTTTAGTTTGTGCTGTTACTGATAAAGTAGATAAAACTACTACTAATGCCAATGCGATTGTTTTGAAATTTTTCATGTGTTTGAATTTGAATTTAGATTAATATTTGATTTTGAATTAGTTATTTATAATGTAATGAATAAGTCTTCGTTTGATTTTCTAACTTTTTTATAATGTTGCGTTGCGTCCTCATCATGTCTGTAACCAAGAGTTGCAATTAAAGTTGCGTTTAACCCTAATTTGTCGAGTCCTAATATTTCATTGACCTGAGCTGGAACAAAACCTTCCATTGGAGTAGCGTCTATCTTAAGTTCTGCAGCTACGTTCAATAGATTTCCCAAAGCTAAATAAGTTTGTTTTGAAGACCAAATATTTTTTTCTTCGGGAGTAAGAGAAGTAATTTTAGATTTCATGAAGTCACCATAGCCAGCTAAAGCTTCAATTGGCATATTTCTGGTTTGGCTTATGTTTTTAATATAATCATCTATAGCCAAATCATCAAGTTTAGTTTCATTTGCAAAGATAATTAGATGAGAAGCTTCAACAATTTGTGATTGTCCCCACGCTGCTGGTTGAAGATTTGCTCTCAATTCTGGATTTTCAACAATGATAACCTTGTATGGTTGTAATCCATAAGATGAAGAACTCAAACGAATGGCTTCTTTTAAAGTATTTAAATCTTCAGTAGTTATTTTTTTTGTTGCATCAAACTTTTTTGTTGCATATCTCCAATTTTGATTTTCTAAAAAAGTATTCATAATTTTAATGTATTTAATTTCTGTATTTTTCTAATAAATGATTCAATTGCTCTAATTCTTCAGTATTTAATTTTTTCGAAAATAACTGCTCGTGTTCTATTACTTTAGGGTCTAACTCAGTTAAAATGTCTAATCCTTTTTGCGTAATTTGAACTTCAATTTTTCTTCTGTTTTCAGGGCAAACATTTCGAGTTACAAATTTTTTTAATAATAATTTATCTACTAACCGAGTAGTGTTACTTGTTCTGGCTAACATACGTTCCTGTATTAAACACATATTTGCCGGATTCCCTTTTTGACCTCTTAATATTCGTAGTACATTATATTGCTCTCCTGATATTTCATACGGCTTCAATATCTCATTGAAATTATCTGTAATAACATTTTGAGTATATAAAATGTTAAGCGTAATTTTTTTTGAAATATCCAATGCTACTGTACTTTTAATTTCATCTTCAATTTTCATGCCTTTGTCTTTATCATTTGTCGATACAAATGTAACACTTTTTATATTTGTATATACAAGTGTTAGTTATTTTTTTGTTAAAATTATTTTAAATTTTTGTAAAGCATTGTTTTATAGTAAATTGATGTGATTTAAATATTTAGAAACCTATAGTTTAGTAGTTTTGCATTTATTGTTTACTATTCCAGTTAGTATTTTGTTTGATAGTCCTCGGCCAACGAATTACACAATATGCGAAGCGCATACTTTGGTTCATAAATCTCAGCAACCAAATAGTATAAAGTGAGTGATTTTAATTATTTATAAAAAGACGCCTATCTAAAATAGTTGTTGAATGATATGTTAATTTGTTGGGGTATTTTTATTACATTTAAAAGTTCTAATAATATTGATTAATATTTGAATTTTATGAGCATGAAAGAAGCAAAACCTACCTATACCGATCTGCTCAATGAATTAAAAGAAAAGAAGTTAGAAATAGATCGATTACTAAAAAAAGAAGAATCATTAACTAAATTCAAATTTTTTATTGAAGAGTCTAATGATTTAGTATGTATTGTTGGAATCGATGCTTTTTTCAAAGAGATTAATCCCGCTTTTGTTGCAATTTTAGGTTATTCAAAAGAAGAATTACTGAACAATTCTTTACTCCATCTTTTACACCCTGATGATCTTGAAAGATCGTTAAAAGAGATTGAAAAACTTTCTACGGGTATACCTTCAATAAATTATGAGAATAGATTCCTAAAAAAAAATGGTAAATTTATTACTATTCAATGGACTGCAAACAGTATGTCTTCTGAAAATATTTATGCAATAGGAAAAGATATTTCAGAGATAAGGAATACCCAAGAAAAATTAATTAAAAGTGAAAACTTATTAAACCATGCACAAAAAAATGCAAAAATGGGCACTTGGGAATTCAATTTTAGAACTAAAGAAATAATTTGGTCTAATGAATTGTATACTATTTTTGAAATTGAAAAAAAGAAAGATCAAGATTTATTCCAAGAATATTTAAAGAATTTCTCTAAAGAAGATAAAAAGTTATTTCAAGAAAAAATAACGCAATTAATGGTTGATAAAAAACCTTTTGAAATCGAACAAAGTGCCACTTTTTTTAATAAAAAAGTAAAGTGGTTTAACCAAACTATTTTTCCGCTAATAGATGATAATGATAATGTATTTGGAATCAGTGGTAATACTCAAGATTTTACTTTAAAAAAACAAATTGAGGTTGCAGTTAAAGCTAAAGAAAAAGCAGAAGTTGATTATAAACTAAAAGTGATTGAAGAAGAAAGCAATGCTAAGTTTAAGAATTATATTGATAATGCACCGGATGGAGTTTTTGTATTAGATGAAAAAGGAAATTATTTAGATGTCAACCTTGCAGCAACTCTGTTAACTGGCTATTCTAAAGAGGAACTATTAACAATGAAGTTTGGTGATTTGTCTTCTGAAGAATCACTAGAAGAATACTTTAAGGAATTCCGAAATCTTTTGAATAATGGAATAGCAAAAAAAGAAATTAAAGCGATTCATAAAAAGGGAGAAATTAGATGGTGGTCAGTGGAAGCTGTAAAACTTTCAGAAAATAGATTTTTAGGTTTTGCAAAAGACATTACTGAAAGTAAAAAGTCAATTGACAAAATTGCCAAAAATGAAAAGCGTTTTCGTGCTATGTTAGAAAATAATGAAGGCATTGTCTCTTTAATTGATGAGAATTTAAATACGATTTTTCGAAGTTCTTCGGCAGCACGAATTACCGGATGGACTCATGAAGAATTTGAGAAAATTTCTGTCCAAGAATACATACATCCAGATGAAGTAGAATTTATCCAACAAATAATGAAAAAAGCTTTGGCTAATCCTGGATTCCCTTTTCCTGTTTCGCTAAGGATAAGACATAAAGAAGGATATTATATCTGGATGGAGGGCGTTATCAATAATATGTTTCATGATCCTGAAATAAGAGGTGTTATAACTAATTTAAGAGATGTTACTGAAAGTAAAAAAGCAATAGAATTGCTTAAAGAGGAAAGAAATAAATTTGCTAAAATAGCGGAAACTTCACCAGGACTTATTTATTCGATGCGTCAAAATAAAGATGGTTCTTTATGTTATCCATATGCTAGTAATGCGATTGAAGAAATTTATGGATTTACTTATGAAGAGATTGAAAATAATACTAATGCCATTTTTTCATTGATTCATCATGACGATTTAGATTTTGTGATAAAAAGCATTATTAAAACCAAGTCTAAGTTAGTTCCTCTCAAAGGCGAATACCGTTATTTTCATCCTACAAAAGGAATGGTTTGGCATGAAGTAAATTCTTTACCAGTGATTGAGCCGGAAGGAACCGTCATTTGTCATGGAATTATTACGGATGTTACTGAAAGAATTTTGGCCGAACAAAAACTTATTAAAGCGAATCGACTGTATTTATTTATTAGCCAGATAAACCAAATGATTGTTCGTACAACAGATGAACAAACTCTTTTTAAAGAGGCCTGTACAATAGCTGTTGAATTAGGGAAGTTTAAGTTGGCCTGGATTGGTTTAGTAGATGAGAATACTAAAAAATTAATTCCAAGAATGATTGTTGGCGAAGATAGGGGGTATCTCGCTAAAATAAAAATGATTTCAATAGAAGATGTACCAGAAGGAAGAGGTCCGGCCGGAACTGCAATTAGAGAAGAGCAATATGTTGTTTGTAATGATATTGAGAATGATCCAATGATGCTTCTTTGGAAAGAAGAGGCTTTAGAACGAGGCTATTTTTCTTCGATTTCGGTGCCAATAAAAAAATTCGGAAAGGTAATTGGTGTTTTTTCTTTTTATGCCAGTGAGAAGAATTTTTTTGATTCAGAGGAAATTGCATTGTTAGATGAAGCAACAAATGATGTAGCTTTTGCGTTAGAGATTTTTGAGAAAGAAGCTTTGCGCAAAAGAGCAGAAGAGGCCGTTTTTGAAAGTCAAGAGCGCTATCATACACTTACTGAAGTATCTCCAGTAGGAATTTTTCGTACTGATATAAATGGACTTATCACCTATGTTAATCCCCGTTGGTGTCAAATTTCAGGATTGTCTTTTGAGGAGGCTTTAGGAGAAGGTTGGCTGACCGCTGTTCATAATGATGATAAAAAACTAGTGTTTAATAATTGGGAAAAAGCAACTTTTAATCAGGAAATCTCCTTGTCAGAATATCGTTTTGTTCGCCCAGACGGTTCAGTTTTATGGGTAATTGGGCAAGCTACTCCCGAGAAGAATGCAAAAAATCAGGTTGTGGGCTATATAGGTACAGCTACTGACATTACAGAACGTAAAATTGCAGAAGATCTAATTTTAAAAGAAAAACAGCTTTCAGAAACAGTAATTAATAATCTTCCGGGTGTTTTCTATCTCTATGACGAATTTGGGAAGTTTGTGAAATGGAATAAAAATTTTGAAGATGTAACAGGGTATGATAAAGGAGAGATAGCCCAAATGAGTCCACTTGATCTCTTTGATAAAGAGGAAAAAGAAAAAGTTAGGATAAGAATAAAGACTGTATTAGAAAATAATTTAAAACGAGTTGAAAATAAATTGCCGGGAATTGAAATTGAATTTTATACAAAAGTAAAAAATAAAATTCCTTATTATATTAATTCACTTGCCATCGAATATGAAGGAAAAAAATGCATATTAGGAATGGGCTTAGATTTAACTGAAATCAAAAAAGCGGAGGAACAAATTAAAAGTGCCAATGAAAGATTTGAGATGATTTCGGTTGCAACAAATGATGCTATAGCTGAAGTGGATTTATTGACTGGGCAAAGTTGGAATAATAAAGCATTTACTGAACTTTTTAATTTCGGTAATAATGGTGAGTCAAGCACTATTGATAATAAAGTATTATGGCGATCTAAACTTCACCCAGATGATAAGGAAAGAGTTATTAATAAGCTTGAAGAAACCTATGCCGGTACTACTAATGTATGGTCAGATGAATTTCGTTTTCAAAAAGGGGATGGTAGTTATGGATACTTTTACGACCGTGCTGTTATTGTAAGAGATGAATCAGGGAATGCAAAACGTTTTATTGGTTCCATGACTGAAATTACCGAATTGAGAAATATAAAAGAGCAGCTTGTTAATAGCGAAGAAAAATATCGCAGCCTTATAGAACAAGCTTCGGATGCGATTTTTATTAGCGATGTTTTAGGAAATTTAATAGAGGTAAACGAAAGTGCCTGTATGATGCTTGGTTATACTAAAGAGGAACTTTGTACAAAAAAATTAACAGATTTATATTGCGTTGATGAACTTGTCTCAAAACCCATTATGATAAAAGAATTGCTTAGTGGTCAGCAAACTTTAATGGAGCGTAATATGCTGCACCGGGATCAATCGTTGATTTCTGTAGAAATTACTGCTAAAATGATTGGTGATGGACGAATAGTTGCTATTGTAAGGAATGTCAGTGAACGTAAAAAAATAGACGACGAGTTTAAGAAAATGCATAAAAAACTGGAAGCTATACTTGGTGCCATTCCAGATCTGTTGTTTGAAGTAGATTTGAAAGGTAAAATTTATAACTACCATTCCCGTCGAGATGATTTATTGGCTATGCCAGCCAATCTGTTTTTAGGAAAAAACTTTACCGAAATATTACCTCCCGATGCCGCAAATTTGTGTCTGTCGGCAATACGAGAAACTTCAGAAAAAGGGTTTTCGGCAGGAAGACAGTATTCGTTACAATTAGAAACGGGTTTGCATTGGTTTGAGCTTTCTATAGCGCCTATGCAGGAAAGTTTAGATCATGATATACATTTTATTTGTCTTTCCAGAGATATTACCAATGCGAAAGAATCAGATTATGCGCTTTTTAAAAGTGAGGAAAGATACCGTGGTTTGCTAAATAATCTTGATGCCGGTATTGTTGTTCATGCATTAGATACTTCAATTATTGTGAATAATCAAAAAGCTTCAGAATTATTGGGGCTAAGTGATGATCAGATGAAGGGAATTACGGCATTTGATCCGACGTGGAATTTTTTAAACGAAGATAACTCTGTAATGCAGTTTGAAAATTATCCTGTAAACCAAATTGTAGCTAACAAGCGAGCAATCAAAAATTTTAAAGTTGGTGTCAATCGTCCTGCAAATAATGACATTGTATGGCTTTTAATCAATGGCTTTCCTGATATTGATGTTAACGGTATGATTAATGAAATTGTAATTAGTTTCATTGACATTACAGAGCAAAAATTGATGGAAATGGAATTGATAAAAGCCAAAGAACAAGCTGAAGGAGCCAATAAAGCCAAAACGGATTTCCTTGCCAATATGAGTCATGAGATACGAACTCCATTAAATGGGATAATCGGTTTTACACATTTGTTAATGAAATCAGATCTGAAGAAAAACCAAGCAGAATATATGACCACCGTCAATGAATCTGCTACTTCATTGATGGAAATAGTTAATGATGTTTTAGATTTTTCTAAAATAGAATCAGGAAAATTAGAGTTGGATATTGAAGAAGTGAATCTTTTTAAATTGACAAATCAGGTTATAGATTTATTTAAATTTCAAGCAAATCAAAAAAAGATAGATTTAAGACTTGATATTGAAAATAACGTTCCTCAATATATTCTTGCTGATTCTATACGATTGAAACAAATACTGGTAAATCTGCTAAGTAATGCTATAAAATTCACCAATTTTGGAGAAATAAGATTAGATATTAATGAGATAGATGCATCAGATAAAAAATGGTCAACTATAAAATTTTCTGTGAAAGATACCGGAGTAGGAATAAAAACTAACAACAATGAGAAAATATTCAATTCTTTTGTTCAGGAAGATAATTCTACCAATAGAAAATTTGGTGGTACCGGATTAGGGTTGGCTATTTCAAATCAGTTATTGGCTTTAATGGATAGTAAATTGCAATTAATCAGTAAATATGGCGATGGAAGTGATTTCTTCTTTGTTGTTAAATTTAAAAAAGCAAATCATAAAAAAAATGCAGATGCATTATTTGCTAAAACGATTCAAGTGGATGCCACTATACCTTTAAATACTTTGAGTGGTAATAAGGTTTTAATAGTTGAGGACAACAAGATTAATATGCTTTTAGCTAAAACATTAGTCAAAAGAATCATCTCTAATTGTATTATTTTTGAAGCTAAGGATGGTAATGAGGCTGTTGAGTTTTATAAAAATGAATCGCCGGATGTAATTTTAATGGACATTCAAATGCCAAATAAAAATGGATATGAAGCAACTGACGAAATTAGACAATTAAAAAATTCTGAAAATATCCCTATAATAGCAATAACTGCCGGAATAATGGTAGGTGATAAAGAGAAATGTTTTCAAGCAGGAATGGATGATTATCTGCCAAAGCCAATTATTCAAGCTGATTTAGAAAAAATACTGCATAAATGGTTGGATAAAAAATAATTTTATTTTTAATAAAGTATAAAGAAGGTGTTCAACGAATGTTCCCCTTTTTTTATGAAATTTAATTTTTATAACTTGATACAGTAATGCAGTTTCTCTCTTTTTACAGAACGTTTATCGATTTAGTTTTGTGTTTGTTTGTTAAAAATATATTTTTTTATTATATTTAACATGGTTTACTGTTGATTTTAGTTAATTATTTTAATTAATAATAGTGTAGTCTCAAAATATATTAAAATATGTAATTGAGGTTGATGCAAAAAATCAATTTATTTAAAAAAAAAAATAAACAATTGTTAAAATAATAGGTCAATAGTACTCAAAGTTAAAAGCTTAATTATTGAAACCGCAATCTGACTCAACTAATAATAAGATTAAGAAATTCTAATTTCGAGATGATAAAAAACAATCAAATTAGCCAAGGGGAAGGCGAAATTCTTGATTTGAAACTAAATTCAATCTTGTCTATTGCCTGTAATAATGGTTTTTCAATAATTAGTATTGGAACACCAGCAGACAGACTTAAGCTATTGCATAGAATAAAAAAAAATATTGGAATTATTCTCTCTGGAATGGAATCCGATAAAGGAAAAAATAGTTTTGTACTTATCCAAGAACCTACCTTGGCAAAGTTTAATATTATGCGATACAATACAATTAAAGCTGTTCTAGCTTATTTTATTTCTCCTTCAAAAGAACTCCTAACTAAACAAATTGTTTTATTCGAATATTTCATCGAGTTAAATTCAGTTTCTGAAATACTTACTAAAAGTAAAAGAGACATAAATAAAATCGTAGTACTTCCTTTTAGATTTGATTGTAATAGAAAAATAGAATATAGAGTTTGTTAGTTTAGCTTTTAGTCTTAATCATAGAAATTTTAGTTTTATAAATGATATAGTATTACATAAGTAAAAGAATAAGTATTGAGTTTTCAATTGTTAAGAAGTATAAAAAGTAGTATTTATAAAGATAGTACGTATGGAAAATATTGAAGATGACGTGGAAGGTTTCCAACAAAAAAAGCATTCAATAGCTGATTCTAAACTATCAGAAGTGGAAACATTGCAACTGATACATGAATTAGAAGTTCATCAGATAGAATTAGAGCTGCAAAAAGAAGAACTTATTCTTGCGAAAGAAGAAGCCGAAATGGCTACGCAAAAATATACTGAATTGTATGATTTTGCTCCTTCGGGTTATTTTACACTAACAAATTCAGGAAAAATAACACAACTCAATCTTACCGGTTCTCAATTATTACAAAAAGACAGGTCAAAATTAATAAACAGTCAATTTGGATTTTTCATTTCGGATGATACAAAGCCAATCTTCCATGAATTCTTAAGTAATGTTTTCCATACCAATAGAAAAGAATGTTGTGAAGTAAAACTGTTTTTAGAAAACAATTTCACTATAAATGTTTACCTCACAGCAGTACTTTCTGAAAATAGAGATGAAGCTTTAATTACTGCCGTAGATATTACACAACTCAAATTGACAGAATGTGCGCTGAGAGAAAGTGAAAAGCGGTACAGAGAATTATTAAACAATCTTGATGTTGGGATTATCTTGCATGATAAAGACACTTCGATAATTTTTTCTAATTCTAAGGCTTCTCAATTGATAGGTTTGGATAAAAATCAGATGAATGAAAAACAGATTTTTAATCCTGAGTGGGAATTTATAAAAGAAGATAACAAACCTTTGGCTCAGGAGAATTATCCGGTAAACGAAATTCTAAACACTAAAAAGCCTGTAAAGAATTTTATAATTGGAATTAAAAAAAGCGAGAATGATTCAATTAAATGGCTTCTGATAAATGGTTTTCCTGTGTTTAATAATTCAGGAGAAATAGCTGAAATAGTGATCAGTTTTATTGAAATTACGGTATTAAAAAAATTAGAAATTGAATTGATTAAATCTAAGGATCAAGCCGAAGCGGCAAACAGGGCAAAATCTAGTTTTTTGACTAATATGAGCCATGAAATAAGGACTCCTTTAAACGGAATCATTGGTTTTACTGATTTGTTGATGAAAACAAATCTGGATAAAAATCAGACGGAATATATGAATACAGTTCATGAATCAGCTACAATATTAATTGAGATTATTAATAATATTTTAGATTTTTCAAAAATTGAATCCGGTAAATTAGAACTGAATATTGAAGAAGTTAATATTTTTGAACTGATTCATCACGTAATCGATATTTTTAAATACCACGCAGATTTAAACAATATAGATTTAATCGTAAATATTGACAAAAAGGTCCCCAATTATGTTTTAACAGATTCTATTCGATTGAAACAAATTTTAGTAAATTTAATTGGCAATGCGTTGAAATTTACAAAAGATGGATATGTTAAGTTAAACATTAGTAATACTGTTAATCCTGAAAATGAAAATCAATGCCATTTAAATTTTTCGGTAAAAGACACAGGTATTGGAATTAAGGACGAAAATCAAGAAAAAATATTCCAATCATTCATACAGGAAGATAGTTCAATTACTCGAAAATTTGGCGGAACAGGTTTAGGATTGGCTATTACAAACCAGCTTTTAGCTTTAATGAACAGTGAATTAGAACTAAATAGTCATTATGGAGAAGGAAGTGAGTTTTTCTTTACGGTTGAATTAGAAAAATCAAATCATGAATACGATTCAAAAGATTTAGATGATAATGTTGAGGTAGTAGAAGGAATTCCTTTTGACAAAAATTTATTAAACAAAAAAATATTAGTAGTTGAGGACAATAAAATCAATATGCTTTTGGTAAAAACATTACTTAAATCAATACTTCCGGGAAGTACGGTATTAGAAGCTTCGGATGGTAAAAAAGCGATCAAATTGTATAAAAAAGAAAAACTGGATTTAATTTTGATGGACATTCAAATGCCACATAAAAATGGATATGAAACTACTGCCGAAATTAAACAACTAAAGCAATACAATAATATTCCCATAATTGCCTTAACTGCTGGAATAATGTTAGGCGAAAAGGAAAAATGCTTAGAATCAGGAATGGATGATTATGTTTCTAAACCCATTATACGATCTAACTTAGAAAAGGTGCTTTTTAAATGGTTGAAAAAATAATTTTTTTTTACACAAACCACCGTTTAGGCTTGTATTCATACTTTTTTAAACCAAATTTTTTGATAGCATGTTTATTAAGATGCTCAATCAATTCCTCTACTGAGTCCGTTACAAATAACAGGCTCATATCCTCGGGACTGATACTCTCATTTTGTGACATGACTTGAATATGATGGTACAATTCTTTATGATATTCTGTATCAAAAATTACTATCGGGAAATTATTGATTATTTTATTTTGAATCAAAGTTAGCGCTTCAAATAATTCGTCGAGAGTGCCTATTCCTCCTGGCATTACAATGAAAGCATAGGAATATTTTATTAAAATAACTTTCCTCACGAAAAAGTACGGAATGTAAATCCATTTGTGCAAATAAGGATTTGGTTTTTGTTCAATAGGAAGAACAATATTGGATCCCACAGAATAACCTCCTGCTTCATACGCACCTTTATTTGCCGCCTCCATAATTCCGGGACCGCCACCAGTCATTACTGTAAACCCTAATTTTGCAATTTCGGCACCAATTTTTTCAGCACTTTTGTAATGTTCCGTTTCCGGACCAAATCTGGCAGAACCAAAAACGGTAACACAAGGACCAATAAAATGCATTTTTTGAAAAGCTCTAATGAAGTTATATTGAACTTTGAAAGTAAAAAACAGGTTTTTTAATCGTGTCAAAGGCCCTCTTACAAATAAAGATTCGGATTTTGAAAGTCTATATTGGCGCGGTTTTTCCATGATGACACTAAGTTAGGAAAAAATAATAGTTAAATTCTGAAAGTTCAAAAACAAAACTCAAATGCCACTTTATTGAAAAAAGACTGTTGGCTAAAATTCAATAATTACAACTAAAAACAACCTCCATGATGCAAATGCTTTGGGCTATTTATTGCTTTTTTTCCAAAATAGTTTTAATGATTTCCTCTTTGGATACCACACCGGATTGTCTCCATAACTGCTTTCCGTTTTGGAACAAAATCATCGTTGGAACACCTCGAACCTGATACAGACTTGAAATTTGCTGGTTTTTGTCCACATCAATTTTGATGATGGAAACGTTATCACCTAAGCTGTCTTTTACTTCTCTCAAAATGGGACTGAGCATTTTGCAAGGTCCGCACCATGTGGCAAAAAAGTCTACTAAGACTGGTTTGTCTGAATTGATAATCGTAGCGAAATTATTCATCTTTATTGTATTTATTGTTAGGAATAGTACAACCATTAGAACCACAACCCAAATTAAAAATGACTTGAATGAAGAAAAATAGTCCAAAACCAATGAACATCCAATCTTTTAAAATATAGGCTTGAGCAAATAAAAATAAGGCAAACACCAGACGAACCCAGCGCATAAGATGCCAATTTGTAAATATTAATGCTTTCATTTTTTTCGAAAAAAAGAATTTAGTTTTACGGATTTATTTTTTTGATTTTATACTTCTCATCATAAGAAATAACGTCTTGCAATACTTCGATTGCAATTTCATTTTTACTGACAATTAATACTTCAGCAAAGTTACTGCTGATGCTTACATTTAATACACAGTCAATTCCTGCCAATTTTTTTGTGATGGTTTCCATACAGTCGCTGCACGTAATTCCATAAAATTCATATAAATTCACAACAACTTGATTGTTCTTTTTTAATTCGAAAAACAATTCAGAATTCGCTCTTGGTGCAATTGAATTTTCAGAAACATCCATTTTCAAAAAGTCAAAAGCGGCTGTAAAAAGCAGTTCATATTCTTCTTTGCTTCCGCCAAAAGGAGGACCAGATTCAAACATTCTATTGAACAATAATCCCGCCAAAATTCCTTCATCAGCCAAAAGTTGATGCATTTTCCAAACGTATTTTTGACGCATTGTTGGAGGCAAAGCACAGAAAAAAGTTTGCTCAAGAACCAAATCATAGTTCCCTTTATGTTCAAAGAAATCACCCAGTATAATTTGAATATTAGGATTGTTTTTGAACTTTTCTTTTAAAACTGCCATAGGTGTTGGCGCAATATCTATAACGGTTAGGTTTGTAAAACCTTGTTCCAAAAGATATTCAGCTTCATAACTGTTGCCACAACCAGGAATCAAAATACCGCAATTTTTATTGGCAATCGTATCTACATATGTTTGTATGGGCGGCGATACCTTGCCTAAATCCCACCCAGTAGTTTTGGCCTCGTATTGCGATTCCCAATAGGATGCGTCTAGCGGTTTATCGCAGGAAACGACACAACATTTTAACTCAGACATTTTATGTTTTTTTTCGGGTTGAAATTCCAAACGGGGAATACAATGGACAAAAGCTCACAAAACTGGTGATTATAAAAATAATTGCAAATGCTCCTAAAACAAGCGCAAGAGTTCCACCGATAGTATTAGTAAAATACAGTACCGCCACAATTGCTGCTAATGCGATACGAATAATTTTGTCTGTTAATCCCATGTTTTTTTTCATTGTACACTTTTATTTAGTTGTCAATTATTTCAAAACTTTACTTTGGCAAACGAAATCTGTTTTTGGAACATCCGTTTTTGCAATAGCACTAAAACCGCCTTCAATTTCGGTAAAATTTCTAAAACCACGAGCTTCCAAAATTGAAGCTGCAATCATACTGCGGTATCCGCCGGCGCAATGCAAATAAAAATGTTCTTTTGGATTAATATCTTTTATCCATTCGTTGAGAGCCGCTAATGGCTTATTGTATGCGTTTTCAATATGTTCCGCGCAATATTCACTTTCTTTGCGAATATCAATTATTTTACTTTCGCCAATTTTTACTGTTGCAGCAAATTGTTCAGCTGTAATTCTATTTACAGTATCAATTTCTTTTCCGGCTTTTGCCCAAGCATCAAAACCACCCTCCAGATGACCAATCAAGTTATCAAAACCCACACGGCTTAAACGTGTTACTGTTTCTTCCTCTTGACCCAGTTCACAAACAATTAAAATAGGTTGTTTTACATCGGCAATTAAAGCACCAACCCAAGGAGCGAAATCGCCATCAATTCCAATGTTTATCGATTGAGGAATAAATCCTTTGGCAAATTCTCCGTTCTTTCGGGTATCTAGAATTAATGCTCCGGTTTCTTCGGCAGCCACTTCAAATCCCACTACAGACAGCGCTCGCATTCCTAAATGCAATACGTTTTCAAAACTGTCATATCCTTTTTTATTCATCGCCACATTCATTCCAAAATAGGCAGGAGGAGGTAATAAACCTTCGGTTACTTCTTGTATAAATTCGGTTTCAGTCATATTGGCTCGCAACGCATAATTCGTAGCTTTTTGGTCGCCAATGGTTGATACAGTTTCCTTACTCATGTTTTTTCCGCAGGCACTTCCTGCACCGTGAGCCGGATACACAATGACATCATCTGCTAAAGTCATCACTTTATCTCTTAAAGAATGAAATAAAAGCCCCGCTAATTGCTCTTGTGTCATGTGTGCCGCTTTTTGTGCTAAATCCGGTCTTCCCACATCTCCAATAAACAAAGTGTCTCCGGAGAAAATGGCATGGTCTTTTCCCTTTTCGTCAATCAATAAAAAAGTGGAGCTTTCCATCGTATGTCCAGGCGTGTGCAATACTTTTATTTTGATGTTTCCAATGGAGAATTCCTGTCCGTCTTTAGCAGAAATACATTCAAATTCACAAGTTGCATTTGGACCATAAACAATAGGAGCGCCGGTTTCTCTACTCAAATCAACGTGTCCGGATACAAAATCAGCGTGGAAATGGGTTTCGAAAATGTATTTTAATTTTACGCCATCTCTCTCCAATCGGTCCAGATAGGGTTGGGTTTCACGTAACGGGTCAATAATGACTGCTTCACCATTTGAGGTTATATAGTAAGCACCTTGGGCTAAACATCCTGTATATATTTGTTCTATTTGCATGATTGCGTTTTTTAATTTTACAGTACAAATGTACTTCTGTTTTTTAGGATAAACAGTGACAATTGTTACATTCCATTTTTTAATTGAAGAAAAATTCTTTGATAATAATATAAATTCCCATTACTAATACAAACCAACCAAAGATTGGTTTTAGTTTAGTTCCATCTATTTTTTTTGAAAGCTTGATGCCAATAATCATTCCTATAAATGCCATACTTGAAATCATCAGTAAAAACGAATAATCTATAGATGTACCAATATATAAATCACCTCCAAAACCGATACTTGAGTTTATAAAGATAATCAATAATGAGGTGCCAACGGCTTGTTTCATTGGTAAATTAGCAAAAAATAATAATGCAGGAATGATTAAAAATCCACCTCCGGCTCCTAAAAATCCAGTTACAATTCCAATTAAAAATCCAATTAGTCCCAGCTGTGTATAATTTGTTTTTGGAGGATTCGGTACTGTTTTTGTTTTGCGTATCATAGCTATTGCCGCAGCTATCATGAGTACTGAAAAAACAATCATTATCAGGAAATTTTTAGATACTTGGTACGAAGCAATGGAGAAAATTGTTGCCGCTATTTTTGGGAAAATGACTTCCCGAATGATCAGTATCGAAAAAACCGAAGGAATGGCAAAGTATAATGCCGATTTAATTTTAAGATTTCCCATTTTATAGTGACTGATACAGCCAAATAAAGCTGTAATTCCCACTATAAATAGAGAATAACTGGTAGCAGTTTCTGGATCTATTTTAAAGAGATAAACCAGAATAGGAACAGTAAGTATAGATCCTCCGCCTCCAATTAATCCTAATGAAAGTCCAATAATTATTGAAGCAAAATAGCCTAAATATTCCATCTTAAAATTTTTTGAAGTACCATTTCTATCCATTTATTTACAAGAAATGGACTTCATTGAGCTAGTTTTATTTTAAAAGTTCAATGTTATTGCGATGTAAGGAAACAATACCGCGTTGTTCCATTTTTTTTAATAAACGGGAAATTACTTCTCTTGAGGTATTCAACTCAGATGCAATTTCTTGATGGGACAATTTCAATTCTTTACAGCCACAAGCCTCAGCATGGCGTTTTAAATAAAATTCCAAGCGCTCGTCCATTGCCCTAAATGCAATACTGTCAATCACTTCTAAGACTTCTTCAAAACGACTGCGATAAGAACCAATCACAAATTCATACCAACTGCGGTGCTGCATCATCCACTTATCCATTAATGGAAGCGGAACCATGATTAATTCAACATCCTCAACAACTTTAGCCATTATTTGGCTTTTTTCGTTTTTGGTGGCACAAATCATAGAAATGGCACAAGCTTGTCCGGGTTGCAAATAATACATGAAAAATTCACCACCATTTTCATCTTCGCGGTAAATCTTTATTTTCCCGCTGATTACTAAAACAGTGTTTTTGATATACTGCCCAGTTCGTATAATAATATCACCTGTTTGATAGGAATGAATAGTAGCATTGGCTTCTATTTCTTTCACTAATTCATTAGAAAATGAAGGGAAAATTTTTTTTACGGAATCAAGCATTTTTGGTCTTTTTTTCTATCGTTTGTATTGTAAAAGTAATCTAAAAAACTCAAAAAAGGATGGTAATTTTTGGCGTTAAAGAAAATGGCTAGTCCTTTATTGACGCTATATTGTTTACGCATTTCCTATGGATTTAATAGGCTATTTTTCGTAAAAATACTTGCTAATTTTATAGTTTATTGATAGTTAATGTTTTGCGAAAACGTTTTCTTATGAATATTATCCAATTAACAAATCGTTCGTTTATTGTTAGCTAAAATCTTTGTATTTTTACAAAAAACATCACTATGAATTTAACACAAGAAGATTGGGTTTCTCAATTTGAAACTGACGAAAACGCAGTAATTTTAGACGTGAGAACCGAAGCCGAATTTAACGAAGGAATTATAGCCAATGCCATTAATATTGATATTCATTTGGGACAAGGTTTTATCTCTGAAATTGAAGCGTTAGACAAAACAAAAAACTATTATGTGTATTGCCGCTCCGGAATGCGAAGTGCAAAAGCCTGTGAAATAATGAATGAGCTGGGTTTTGAAAATGCATATAACTTAGTTGGAGGCATTATAGAATGGGATGGCGAAGTAGTTGCTCCATAAAACACAAAGAGGCTGGTGCCTCTTTGTTTATTTAAAATTTAAATTAAAAACATAAAATACTTTAGTATGAATGTAATACCAGAAGAATTTCAAATCAGTACTTTATTAAATCAAGATACGTATTTAGTTGATGGAGAATTAAAAAAATGGACCGGCCAGACCACTCCGGTTTTTTCAACAATTTCATCCACGGAAGAATACGGCCCAACTATTTTAGGTTCAATCCCGTTTATGGGAGAAGCTGAAGCGCTGGAAGCAGTTAATGCGGCTAGTGCGGCCTATAATAACGGTCAAGGATTATGGCCTACCATGAAAGTTGCGGATCGCATCAAATGCATGGAAAATTTTGTTACACAAATGAAAACAACCCGTAAAGAAGTTGTTAAATTATTGATGTGGGAAATTGGAAAATCATTAGGCGATTCTGAAAAAGAATTTGACAGAACCGTAGAATATATCTATGATACAATCGACAGCTTAAAAGAATTAAACAGTCGCAGCGCTCATTTTTCTAAAGTACAAGGAATAAATGCCATGGTTCGTAGAGGACCGCTTGGTGTTGTTCTATGTCTTGGACCTTATAATTATCCGTTAAATGAGACTTTTTCGTTACTGATTCCTGCTTTGATTATGGGGAATCCAGTGATTTTTAAACCTGCCAAACACGGTGTTTTATTGATTTCACCTTTATTGGAAGCTTTCAGAAGCAGTTTTCCAAAAGGAGCCATCAATATTGTGTACGGTCGCGGACGTGAAGTGGCTTCGCCAATAATGAAATCCGGAAAAGTAGATATTTTGGCTTTGATAGGAAACAGTAAATCAGCGATTGCATTACAAGACCAACATCCGAATAAAAACAGATTGCGTTTGATATTAGGTTTGGAGGCAAAAAATCCTGCGATAATCCTTCCGGATGCTGATTTAGATTTGGCTATCCAAGAATGTATCGCTGGCTCTTTATCGTTCAATGGACAGCGTTGTACGGCTTTGAAAGTGTTGTATGTACATGAGTCTATTGCCGATGAGTTTAACAAACGTTTTGCTGCCAAAGTGGATGCGTTGGTTTTTGGAAATCCTTGGGATGCATCCGTGTTTCTGACACCTTTACCAGAAAAAGAAAAACCGGCTTACATTCAGGAATTGATTGATGATGCGACTAGTAAAGGAGCTGCTATAATCAATGAAAAAGGAGGGAAGCATTCGTGTAATTATATTTTTCCGGCAGTTTTATTTCCTATAAATAAAGAAATGCGAGTGTATCACGAAGAGCAATTTGGTCCAGTTGTGCCTATTATTTCTTTCAAAGACATTCAAGAGCCTTTGAACGATATGGCCGAATCAAATTACGGGCAACAAGTGAGTTTGTTTGGAAAAGACATTAAAACAATTGCACCGCTTATTGATGCTTTGGTAAATTTAGTGTGTAGAGTAAACTTGAACAGTTCTTGCCAAAGAGGACCGGATGTTTTCCCATTTACTGGGCGAAAAGATTCTGCTGTAGGAACATTGAGTATTCATGATGCCTTGCGTTCATTCTCGATTAGAACCTTTGTAGCGTCTAAAGACAATGAGTATAACAATGCTATTTTACAGGAATTATTGAGTAGTAAAGAATCTAATTTCATCAATACCGATTATATTTTGTAATCTTTTTTAATTAAAAAATTTAAGCCGTTTCGTTTTTTCGATACGGCTTTTTTTATGGGATTCTGGCATGGAATTATTATTCTCTTCTCAGTGAAATTTAAATAATAAATAAATAATAAATCCTTACGGTAAACCGTAAAGTAATGAAGAAGTATTGCATTACATTTGTGGGAATTGTCTTTTTTTCTACATGGAAATTACATTAAATATGAGGACAATTATTTAAAATACAACTATGAAACAACTTTACAGGATTATTTTTCTTTTTTTCTTAATAATTTCAGTTAATAATTTAAATGCTAGAATCAATACCCATTATTTAGATAAGGAAAAGAAAATCCTAGGAAAGGATGTCAATGATTTGGCTTTGCCAACTGCGACAATAACTGCAAGTGCTTCTTCGGTTTGTATTAACGGCACTCAGCCTGTAATAACTTTTACAGGAATAGGGGGAACGGCTCCTTATACATTTACATATAAAATTAATGGTGGACCTGATGCTAGCATTGTATCTGCAGGAACAGGAGATATTGCTACTTTGAGTGTTCCAACTACAGCAGTCGGAGATTTTATATATACATTGGTAAGTGTTATGGATAGTTCAAGTCCTTCACAAAGCCAAAACCAAACTGGAACAGTAACGGTTAAAGTTAACGCTTTGCCAGTTGTAGATTTTACATTTACCAATGACAATACTTGTTCAGGTACTGCTGTTCAGTTTAATTCAGCCATAGCAGGATTTGGAACTTATACTTATGCTTGGGATTTTGGGGATGGTTTTACATCAACAAGCCAGAATCCAAGTCATTCGTTTACATCGTTGGGTTGTAGTACAGGTACATTTTCTGTAAAATTAATTGTAACAGATACTAGCGGAGGCTGTTCAGTTTCGACCTCACATAATGTAACAGTAAAACAAAAACCAGATATAAATTTTAAAGATAATAACAGTTCATTTTCTCCATTTAGTAACTGTCAAAATGCTTCAGCATTAAATCCTACTTACACTATATCTGTTGGAAATAGTTCTGTTTCAACTTCCTGCATTACTTCTTATACAATAGATTGGGGAGACGGGAGTTCGACTTCAAATTTTACTACTTTTCCACAAACACATGCTTACTCTCAATTGGGAGCGTATAATATGATTATCACAGCTCTAGGAACTAACGGATGCAGTAATTCTAAGACTTATGTTGTTAAGAATGTTACAAATCCCTCTGGTGGAATTGTAAGTCCGGGTAGTACAACCAATCTATGTGCTCCAACAGTAAATATTGATTTTGCAATTTCAGCTTGGGGAAATAATTCTATTGGAACTGTTTATGACATTGATTATGGAGATAATTCGGCAATTGTACATCTTACCCAAAGTCAATTAGAAAGTTCTTTGCAATATAACGCCACAAATCCTTCCGCATCAGCTAATTATTTGATTCCACATTCATACACAACTACAAGCTGTCCAGGTAGTGAATTTATAGTTAAATTAACGGTTACGAATGCTTGTGGTTTTACAACAGCTACTGTATCTAATATTAGTGTATTTGTAAAACCAGTTGCAAATTTTACAGTACCGGCAAACGTTTGTTCGAATGCAAGTATCTTGTTTACAAATACTACGATATCCGGTTTTAACCAGAATTGCAATCAAGATTCTATTTACACATGGAATTTTGGAGATGGTTCTCCTGAACAGCAATCAGTTAAAAATAGTAATCATACGTATACAACTCCTGGAAATTATACCGTGACACTAACAGCTGAAGGATATTGCGGTAAATCTATTAAAACCCAACCAATTTGTATAGAATCCCCGCTAGTCTCCCAATTTACCGTAGACACAAATTCTGGCTGTGCACCATTAGCGGTAAACGCAACCAATACAACTAACATTACCAATGTCTGTACTGCACCAACATATTTATGGAATGTTACTTATACAAATCTAAATTGTGATGTTGTTTCTGCTAATCCAGCATTTACAAACGGCACCAATTTAAATTCTGCCAATCCTTCTTTTAATTTTGTTGCCCCAGGGACTTATACCTTAAAATTAACTGTAACAAATTCTTGCGGGAGTACGAGTACTACTCAAATCATAACTGTAAAAAAGCCCCCAACAGCCATTATAAATGCTATTCCAAATGCTTGTGGTACAGCAACTATTTCACCAACGGCTGTAGTACAAGGATGTGCACCAGTTTCCAGTGTCTTAACGTATGCTTGGAGTTTTCCTGGCGGTACTCCAGCAACTGCAAACACTGCAATACCGGGAACAATTACTTATAATACTTCGGGAGATTATGAGGTTTCATTAACAGTAACCAATGAATGTGTCATCTCTACAATCGCCACCAAAACATTTTCTGTAAGTAAAAAACCTGTTTTAACTAATACAGCCTTAACCCAAACTATTTGTTCAGGTTCATCAACTGATTTGGTAAACCTAACTGCTGATACCGCTGGAACCACTTTTTCTTGGACAGCAACAGCAACATCGGGAATCACCGGTTTTATGACTTCTGGTGTAACGAACACAATTCCCGTTCAAACTATTGCAACAACAAATACATCTGCAGGTACTGTTACTTATGCCATTACTCCATCATTAAACGGATGCTCAGGGACAGTTGTGAATTACGTTGTTACGGTAAACCCAGCGCCAAATATTACAACCCAACCAGCTTCAAATACAATTTGTCAAAATGGAACACTTAGTGTTTTATCTGTTATTTTAAATACTTCAGTGGGAGCGCCAACGTATCAATGGTATTCAAATACAAGTAATAATGCAACTACTGGAACACCGCTTTCTGGAGAAACAAATGCTACTTATGCGCCGCCAAGTACAACAATTGGAACAATTTATTATTATTGTATTATTGCATTGGGTGGCTCTGGAGGCTGTTCTAGCATAACTTCTGCTATTGCAAATATTACAATCACTGCCGGTGCAACAGTTACGTTACAGCCAACTGCATCACAAAATCTTTGTATTGGAGGTACTATAGCACCATCATTAACAGTAAGTTATTCTGGCGGAACAGGAATTCCGAGTTATCAATGGTTTTCAAACACAACTAATACGAATAGTGGCGGAATCCTAATTTCTAGTGCTACCAATTCAAGTTATACACCACCAACTTTCCCAGTAACAGGAGTAAATTATTTCTATGCCGTTATAACATTATCAGGAAACGGCTGCGGTCCAATAACAAGTAATACAGCTGAAGTTAAAGTTGTTGCCGACCCAACTGTTACTTCACAACCATTAGCTACCCAAACCTTATGTCAAAGTGTTGCTCCAACGGATTTATCTGTGACTGCCGCTGGCGATGTTAGTGTTGGTGCACTATCTTATCAATGGTATTCAAACGGGACAAATTCAAATAGTGGCGGAACTTTATTGTCAGGAGCAACAAATACTACTTTTACGCCGCCAACTGCATCAGTGGGAACTCGTTATTATTACTGTGAAATTTCACAAAGTGGTTTGGGGTGTAATGCCAAAAGTAATGTAGCCACCGTAATTGTAAATCTTGCACCTGCAATTACTTTGCAGCCATCCTCAAGTACGTTATGTTTAGGTGCTACTCCTACACTCTTAAAAGTAGCTTATAGTAATGGAGTAGGAACTCCCCAATACCAATGGTATTCAAATACAACTAACTCTACAATAGGAAGTGCTTCAATTTTAGGAGCAACAAATGATAATTTCAATCCGCCAGACATAACTGTTGGGACAACCTACTATTATTGTATTATTACTTTGTCTAGTGGAGGGTGTTCTGTTTTAACATCTGCTATTGCAGAAATCAAAATCAATCAAAATCCTGTAATTGCAAACAAAAGCGCAGTAATATGCAGCGGTACGGCTTTTACGGTTGCACCTGACAATTCAAGTGGTGATATTGTACCAGTTGGAACTACTTATACTTGGACAACTCCTGTAATTAATCCTTCGAATGCTGTTAATGGCGCTCTTGCGGAAACAATTCCCCAAAATAATATCAGCCAAACGTTAATCAATAAAACAACCAGTCCAGCAACGGTTACTTATACCGTTAGTCCGATATCAGGATCTTGTGTTGGGACAAATTTTACAATTGTTGTAACTGTAAATCCATCTATAAACCCTAATAGTATTATCACAAATGGCACCTGTTTTGGCATTAATAATGGGTCGATACAAACTAATATTACTGGAGGAATTCCTTTTGCTACGGGCACACCATACTTAATTTCATGGATTGGACCAAACGGATTTACATCTAATGCAGCAAGTATTTCGAACCTGCAGGCGGGAGATTATACGCTTTCTGTTTTAGATGATGGTGGTTGTCCATTTTCAAAAAGTTATAAAATTACGGAACCTGATGCCATTGTTATCGAAACGGATCAAGAAAAGGATATTACTTGTTTTGATAATGCCGATGGTGCGATAGCAATTACAATAGCCGGAGGTACTTTAAATTATACTTATACTTGGACTAAAAATGGGACATCATTTGCAAATACCGAAGACTTATCTAATCTGAGTCCGGGCGTATATGCAGTTTCAGTCTCGGATAGTAACAATTGCGGGCCTGAAACTGCCACTTTCACAATTACAGAACCGCCTGTTTTAGCTCTAAATTTAGTGAGTCAAACCAATATTTTGTGTTTTGGAACTGCAACCGGAGCGATTGATATCAATGTAGCGGGAGGGACACCAGTTCAAATTTCTCCTGGTGTTTTTGATTATAATTATGCTTGGACAGGACCAAACGGATTTACAAGTTCCAACAAAAATCTAAATGCTATTTTCGCAGGAACCTATAACTTAACCGTAACAGATAATTCTGGATGTAGTAAAAATTTAGCCGTACTATTAACACAAACTCCAGAAATTATTATCACGGCAACTACAACTCCAATCATCTGTTATGGGGATAATAATGCATCTATTAATATTGCAGTTTCTGGCGGTATTGCCCCTTATACGATTCAATGGAGTAATTTGGGAACTGGATTGTTTCAAGACAATCTCTCTGCGGGAGATTATCTAATTACAGTCACGGACGCTAATGATTGTGTAAAAACACTGAATGTAAACATACCCGAAGCCCCTATATTTACTATTAATCCAGTGGTTAAAAATATCTCTTGCTTTGGAATGAATGATGGTAGTATAAATCTAAATTTAGTAGGAGGAATTTCTCCAATAAAACTGGTATGGAGTGATGGAAGTACGGCCGGTTTGACTAGAAATAATTTAGGGCCAGGAACTTATACAGTAACAATTACTGATGGAAAACCATGTACTATCTCTAGAACATTCATAATATTGGAACCACAAAAATTAGTGCTTTCGGCCAATGTTACCCATGCATTCGATTGTGATAATGCCAATAGTGGCGCTATTAATCTGCTGGTTGCTGGTGGAACGCCGCCATTCACATACGCATGGTCAAACGGTGCCACAACGGAAGATTTAACAGCTATTTCTGCTGGAAATTATTCGGTATCTGTTACTGATGCCAGAGGTTGTACAAAATCAATACAGAATGCTATAAACAGACAACCACCGATTGTAATTGGAGTAGATACAAAAACCGATTTTAACTGTGAAACCAAATATGTAAAACAAACCTTTGTAGCTCAAGTTTCAGGCGGAATGCCTCCTTATCAATTATCGTGGTCGAGCGGAACAGTAAGCGGAGCCAATAATGAAATGATGAACACCAATCAAAATGGAACGGTTGTTTTGGGTGTTACCGATAATTTGGGATGTACAGCCAATTACAGTTTTAATGTAAAAAATCCAGTTTTAGGAAATCCTGATTTTACTACAAATTCCATTGGGTTCTCTACCTATGGAATATATTCGATTATTGATCCAATTCAGTTCACAAATACAGCTACGGGTGATTATATCAATATCGCTTGGGATTTTGGTGATGGTAGCGTTTCTAATGAAGTAAATCCAATTCATTCTTTCGTCAAAGAAGGAAGTTATGTAGTGACTCAAACGATTACCTATCCTTTTGGATGTATTTATACACATATAATTACATTAACAGTAGACAAAGGATATGAATTGATGAGTCCTAATGGATTTACGCCAAATGGAGATGGAATTAATGAAACTTTTAAACCCGTTTTTGTTGGATTGAAATCACTTCAACTGGATGTGTATGATACTTGGGGAGAATTAGTATATTCTGAAACTGGTGAGACATTACAGGGCTGGGATGGAAAAGTAAAAGGAAAAGAATCAGAAAACGGGAATTATTATTACAAAGTAAAAGCAACCACTTTTTACGGGACAGTAGTAAGCAAAGATGGTCCTTTTACACTAATCAAATAAGAATAGCATAATGAAAATAAAAATAGCAGCATTAATACTTTTGTTAGGTTTTTCTTTAACCGTTAAAGCGCAAGATCCCATTTTTACCCAATATTTCATGGTTCCCGAAACTTTAAATCCTGGATTTACCGGTTTTTTAGAAACTACCAAAGCTGGAATATTACACAGAACCCAATGGCCGGATTTGAATTTTAGAGTCGATACAGATTATGGCTTTATAAATACGTGGTTGGAAAATGTAAACAGCGGAGTAGGAATAAGTGTCCTAAACCATAGAGAGAAATTTACCGATTATAATTTTACTCAAGTTAATCTTAATTATGCGTATCGGGTTCAGTTAAACGATGAATGGTTTTTTAGACCGGCTATTGAAGTTGGTTTTGGAAATAAATCGTTTGGTTTTCAGAATATTATTTTAGAAGATCAAATTAATATTGGCTTAGGAACCATCAATTCTTCCAGTGTAGATCCATTACTTTTGAATGAAAAAGTAAGTTTCTTTGACTTTTCTGCAGGAATGCTTTTCAATAATGAAAATGCTTGGTTTGGGCTTTCTCTAAAACATCTTAATAAACCTAATATTTCATTTTCAACCATTGGAAATGTCCCGTTAGAAATGTTTTTTTCTGCAAATGCAGGGTATGAATTTAAACTGGGGGATTATATTGATATCACCGTTTTACCTTATGAAACACGATTGCTTCTCACATCCAATTACATGACTCAAGGCGAGTACAGCCGATTTGATTTAGGAACTGGTCTTGTTTTTGAGAAGTTTTTCTTTGGAGTTAGCGGTGCTACAAATCCAGGAAAAAAAACGGATAAAAGTCATTTTTTAACTTCGATAAATGCCTTTGGAGGATTGCAATATGAGCATTTTAAATTTGGTTATTCCTATGATTTTAATACTTCTAAAATAGGAAAAACAGGTGGAATTTTCGAGTTGTCAGTAATTTATCAATTTGATTTGGAAGTTAAATGTTTTGGTTGTCCCAATTATTATTGATCTTTAATTTCATTAATACCGATTATATTTTATAATCTTTTTTTAATTAAAAAAGTTAAGCCGTCTCGAAAAATGAGACGGCTTTTTTTATGGGGTTTAGTTTGGTGATGAGATTTTTATTCTCAAAAATTATGTAATGCGTCTACTTTTTTAAATATTATAAAATTTTCATTGCTTTACGGGAAATCGTAAAGCAATGAAAATGAAACCATTTAGATTTGTTGATATAGATTATTGATGGTTAATTATCTATACATTAGCAGAAGTCATTTAATGGCACGAAGCCATCCAATTTGGAAGGATTAGTGCCACTTTATGGCTGCCAGTTGAATTATAGGAAAAATGATAAATCTGAATTAATCGCAACTTATAAAGTTTGATTAATCTGCTATTTAAACTATAAAACAAAAAAGGTGATCCGTTACCAGACCACTTTTTCAAACAAATTCTAAATTCTAAAATTAAACTAAGTCGAAACGGTCTAAGTTCATCACTTTAGTCCATGCTGCAATAAAGTCTTTTACAAATTTTTCCTGAGCATCACTATAACCATACACTTCGGCAAGGGCTTTTAGTTCTGAGTTAGAACCAAAAATAAGATCGACACGAGTTCCAATCCACTTTAATCCGCCTGTCATACGATCACTTCCTACAAAGGCATCATCAGATTCTGAAACTGCTTTCCAAGTCGTACCTAAATCAAGTAGATTCACAAAGAAATCATTTGTAAGTGATTCAGGACGTTTTGTGAAAACACCGTTTTGAGACTGATCGAAGTTAGTATTTAGCACTCGCATACCCCCAACAAGAACTGCCATTTCCGGAGTTGTCAAAGTTAATAATTGTGCTTTATCAACTAACATTTCCTCTGCTGAAACCGTAAATTTTGTCTTAACATAATTACGGAATCCATCCGCTTGAGGTTCAAGAACCGCAAATGATTCTACATCTGTTTGCTCTTGTGAAGCATCCGTACGTCCCGGTGTGAAAGGTACTGATACATAATGTCCTGCAGTTGCAGCTGCTTTTTCAATTCCTGCGCTTCCACCTAAAACGATCAAGTCAGCAATTGAAACTTGTTTCCCTCCTGATTGCGTGCTGTTGAACTCATTTTTGATGTTTTCAAGTTTGTTAAGCACTTTTTCCAGTTGAGACGGATTGTTTACTTTCCAATCTTTTTGTGGAGCAAGACGAATACGACCACCGTTAGCACCACCACGTTTGTCAGAACCACGGAAAGTGGATGCTGAAGCCCAAGCGGTAGATACTAATTCTGGTACAGACAATCCAGAAGCCAGAATCTTCGACTTAAGTGTAGCAATATCTTGGTCATCAATTAATGGATGCGAAACAGCAGGAACCGGGTCTTGCCAAATTAGTTCTTCAGCAGGAACTTCTGATCCTAAATAGCGTACTTTTGGTCCCATATCTCTGTGCGTTAGCTTGAACCATGCTCTTGCAAATGCATCATTGAATTCTGCTGGATTTTCAAAAAAGTGTCTTGAAATTTTCTCGTATATTGGGTCAACTCTTAATGATAAGTCAGTAGTCAGCATAAAAGGTTGGTGGCTTTTTGAAGGGTCGTGTGCATCTGGCACAGTACCGGCACCTGCATCACCTTTCGGTTTCCATTGATGTGCTCCGGCCGGGCTTTTAGTCAATTCCCATTCGAACCCGAACAAGTTTTCAAAGTAGTTATTGCTCCATTTTATTGGCGTAGTCGTCCAAGCACCTTCAAGACCACTTGTGATTGTATCACCTGCATTTCCAGTACCGTAAGTGTTTTTCCAACCTAAACCTTGCTGTTCAATAGACGCTCCAGCTGGTTCTGGACCCACGTACTTATTTGGATCAGCAGCACCATGGGTTTTTCCCAATGTATGTCCACCAGCAATAAGCGCAACAGTTTCTTCGTCATTCATAGCCATACGGGCAAAGGTTTCACGAATATCACGAGCTGCTAATAGCGGATCAGGATTACCGTCAGGACCTTCAGGGTTTACATAAATAAGTCCCATTTGTACAGCAGCCAGAGGATTTTCTAACGAACGATCACCTGAGTAGCGACTATTTGGAGTGTTACTAAGTGCCAACCATTCTTTTTCAGAACCCCAGTAAATATCTTCTTGTGGTTCCCAAACATCTTCACGTCCACCTGCAAAACCAAAGGTCTCAAAACCAGCTGACTCAAGCGCGCAGTTACCCGTTAGAATCATTAAATCTGCCCATGAAATTTTCTTGCCGTATTTTTGTTTTATTGGCCATAATAATAAACGAGCTTTGTCTAGGTTTGCGTTATCTGGCCAGCTGTTTAGTGGCGCAAAACGCTGCGTCCCGAAACCTGCACCCCCACGACCGTCAGCAATACGATACGTACCAGCACTATGCCAAGCCATTCGAATGAAGAACGGACCATAGCTGCCATAATCAGCCGGCCACCAATCCTGAGATGTAGTAATGACATCCATGATGTCTTTTTTCAAGACTTCTAAATCCAGAGACTTGAATTCCTCAGCATAATTAAATGTTTCTTCCATAGGATTGGAAAGAGAGGAGTTTTGGCGTAGAATGTTTAATTTCAATTGATTTGGCCACCAGTCGCGGTTACTTGTTCCCGTACCGGAACTTTGATTTGGAGCAACTCCACCAGAAAACGGGCATTTACTTTCTCCGTTGACGTTGTAGGATGTTGGGTTTGTGTTATTTTCCATAATATGATTGATTTTTTATTTACTTAAAGCGAATTTACCAAAAACTATCCTTATCTAATTTTATTTTCAATAGATAAAAACTATAGTTGTTGATGAGGTTTGTGATGCCTAAATTTACTAAAAATGTTTAATTAAATGGTTATCAGTTCATCTGTATATTATTAAGCTAGTACTAAATTCATAAATTATTGAGAATCGTTGTCCTTAACTTTTACTATTTTGATATGGCTGCATTAGAGGTTATAAAAATCTGGGAATTGCTTACCTGTAATAATAGTCTTCTATTTGGAAGTTTACTGATACCTAAAAAATAAATCATAATTTATTACTAAATCCTAGTCATCCTTGGAACTGTTAGCAGTAACTTTAGAAAAAAATAAAAAAAAATGAACTCATTTGAAGATAAAAATAATAATGGACAAAATCCAGTAACCTCTGAGTTTGAAGCTTGGGTTGGAATTTTATATTCTTGTATTTCTGCCGATAATCAAATTAAGGATTCGGAAACAGCATCGTTATCAAGAGTATTGCTTTCGAAACAAAAATTTATCGGAATCGATATTGCGCCTCTTTATGCAAAATCACTCAATTTAAGAACAGAACTGGGACAATTAAAATACATTTCGGCCTGTTGTGAACTAATTAAAGAAGAAGATAAAGAAACTGTATTTGCTCTTGCATTAGAAGTGTTACTAGCAGATGGAACATTGGAAAAAGAAGAAAAAAACGTAATTGAAATTTTATCAAATCGGTTAAAAATTGATGCAGAAATGACCAGTAAAATAATTGAAGTTATTTTCTTGAAAAATAAAGGAAATATCAAAGGGATATAAACCGGCTTCAAATGCGGTCAATTTTTAAAGCTTATCAAAGCTATTCAATAGTACTATAAACTGAAAAGAGTATTTCAATCTGAAATGCTCTTTTTTAATTTTATAACTTCTTTATCTTAAAAATATTACGTAATTTAGAGTATTCAAAATAGGAAACTAAAATTCTATAGGAACAATTCATAACTATTGTCTTTAAAAATCATTTATTATCAAAAAGAAACTCAAAATAGCTAAGGAAAATATTCACGAAAGACTGCATCGGGAGCCTTTTATCACACATCCGCGATTGAAGTTTATTCCTAATATTGTGCTCAACCTGATTAGCTTTGTCATTTCACTTGCTGTGGTAGGAACGTTGTTGTATTTACTGCTGAATTACTTGATAATGAAATTTTATCACTTGGATTAAAAGAGTTTTAAAAATTAAAATTGACTATAAAATTAATCGTACTCATATTTGTTTTGTTGAAAACATAATTTTTGTTGCCGTAAGTTTCACCCAAATTGAATTTGTGAACATACAATAGTTGTGCATCAAAACCTTTTAATAATCCTTGAAATTCATATCGAATGTCAGCATTAGTCTGCACATAGGAGGGCAATCCGTATTTATTCAATGCAAAATTTTTCACATCCGGTAAATCAAAATAACCCACTGCCAGTTGCGATTTGAATGCTTTTTTGGGATGTGTATAGTGTAATTTAGTCATCAACGCATTTACATCACCAAAACCTTCATTGCGTTCTCTTGGCATAAACGTATAAAAAGGATCTCGTCCCCATTCTCGGGGCATTAAATACCTTCCTTTAGCAGTTATTCGGTTGTAATTTAAAGTTAATTCCAGTGTTTTATTTTTCCAACCGAATCTTCCTCCAAAAGTTTGTGAGTTGCTGTTTTTTTGAAAATAAGTTTTGCTTTGATCTTTATTTCCACCAAAATTAAGCGCGGTTTGGTATGTCGTCTGAAATCCAAAAAGCAGTTTTGATTTTGAATTTAAAGTATAGTTATAGTCCATTTGGAACAATGCCGTATTAAATATATTTTCTACATATTGATTCCACAAAACTGTTTTTAAATACTGTATCGATTCATTTTGCACACCAAAAACATAAATTCCGTTACTGTCCAGATTCCCTGTATAATCAGATTTTGTTCCATCAGGATTCACACCGGTTGGATAAATTCCTATGGATTCTCCCACTTCAAAATATTTTAACGTGCTTCGCGGTGAAATTCCGTAGAGATAGCCCAAATTGATTTTAGTTTTTTTGATTTCATTAAAATCCACCCAAATTCCGTTTACTTCGGTAGGACGCATTCGGCCATCTTGCAGGTTTATAAATGAAGTATTAAGGAGTTGTTTTCCAAGGGTTACAGTCGAATTTTTATAGTTGTATTTCAAGTACAATTCTTCTAATCGGCTTAAATTGTCTTTGTTTGATGGGTTCTGGATATTAAAAAGTGCGACTTCATATCGATTGGGTGCATTGGTAATGGAATCTTTTTCAGTAAAATCAGAGGAACCAATATTAAAAATATAGTACCCGCTTACGCCAAATTGAAAATTATGAAATTTAGCGGTTTCAAACTTTACGCCTCCGCCAAGGGCATTCGCATAATAATCAGATAAACCCTTTTCATTATTTGTATTCATAAAAAAATAGCGAAAATGGCCGCTGAAATGTCCATTTTTGAAAGCATTTAAAATCGAGATTGAATCAATTTTTCCGTTACTTTTTTCTTTCCAAACGGTTGGTTTATCTAAAATTTCCTGATGTTGCGCTATTGTATTTATAGAAAAATGGAGAGAGGTAAGTATATAAATTATTATGAAAAATTTTTTCATTTTTGAACGTTTAGATTTGGTATAAAAATAATTCCATCAATATAATTGGGAAGTAACTTTTATCACATTGACCAAAAAAAAACAAAGCCGAATGTTCTATACATTCGGCTTTATAACTTTTGACTTTACGATTGAAAGACTATCTAAAAGTATAATCAACACCAGTAACTTGAGATAGCAATGTTTCTGGAGCATCCAAAATTATCGCGTTTTTTTCGGGTGTTGGCGTAACGGGAGAATTTTGTTTTAAATATTCTCTCATTACCGTATGCAAGGTTGAAGTTGTATTTTTGGCATCTATAACGCCTTTCATTCTGCAAAGCATATCCACAGGATCGCCATCACGTTCACATGCCATGATGGTATATAGTTTTTCAGAACCGATCGGAATATTTTTCACAGTAATACTTTGCACTCTTTTGTCCATTTCTGCAAAAGCATTGAATCGTACCTCCATTCCCTTGAATTTTACGACCCAACCGCCAAAACGTTTTGAAGCATCTTCGGCAAAGACATTATTTAATTCTTTTTCGAGCCAGTTTTTCAATTGCTTTCCAGTCACTTTTGCGGTTCTTACGGTGCTGTCCACGGGAAGCATATCAAAGATAAATCCGTTTGTGATGGGAATATTTCCTGTTTCATCCGGAGTAGTTTTGGGCGGGCAGAAACGGAATCCATTAGAAAGATTAATATCGATTTCAGGAAATTTCCAGTTTAGAGCATTCAAAATCATCGTGTCAATAGGATTTTCTACCACAAAATAACGGTACAAAGGAATCGTACTATAGCCAATAACCTGATTGATTTGTTCTTGATAAAGAGCTTCTTTCTCTTTTAATAATTTCTCAATTGTAGCATCGGGTTTTATTTTTGGAGAATCGACTTCTATTAATTCATAGCTGTCTTCAATGACTTTTCCGTTGAGGATAGTCAAATCTAATTTCCCAATAAAAGAACCGAAGGCTCCAGGTTCCACCACTTTAGAATACTTACAAACAATAGGTTTGCGGACTCTTTCGTGCGTATCGCCACCCAAAATATAGTTCACACCTTCACATTCTGGTCGGTTTGCCAATGCTATTTGCTGCGATAAACCCAGATGTGCAATTATAATTACATAACTGCATTGTTCCTGATTTCTTAGCACATCCACATAATGAGCCAGATTTTCTTCGGGATTAGTATATAAAATTCCCTTGCTGTAATTTGGACTTTGGCGCAATGGTACCAAAGGATCGGTGTATCCTAAGAAACCAATTTTTGCACCGGCAATATTCCAAATTATATACGGCTGAAAAATAAGTTCACCTCGTTTTCCTTCGCCTAAATCATGGTACATATTAGTACAAATTTTTGGTGCATCAAGAGAACCTAACAACGTTTGCATTTTTCTTTTTCCATAAATTACTTCCCAGTTTCCAGGTAAGTACAAATCGTAATTCAATGCATTTAAAATGGGAACAAAAGCTTCACCAGTGGTTTCTACGCTTAATTCGCTGCCTTGAAACATATCACCGGTATCAATAGTAAAAGTATTTGGGTTTTTCTTTTTTAACTGTTTCAATAAGGTTGCCATATAGGCATAACCGCCCGTTTTTCTAAAAACTGCTTTGCCATTTTCCCAGAATAACTCATCATGCGGATGAATCTGACAATGCACATCGGTGGTTTGAAGAATAGAAATTGTTTGCGGTTTAGAACCATCTATTGTTGTATCCAAGTTTATTTTTTCAGTCTGATTTGCATTTGCAATAGCGGAAATAGGCGAAATAATCGCAGCACCGAGGCCTAATGTCCCCACTGATTTTAGAAAATCTCTTCGGTTATTGCTCATGGTTTTAGGTTTGTTGGTTTAGTTTTTAACAGCTTTTTACAGAAAAACTACAGCCAAATTAATGGTGTAGGATGGTGTAAAATATAATTTACATTTTTAATTTAGAAACCACCTTTGACGTACGTCCAGCCTTGCTCTTGTTTTTCAACAATTTCAGCAAGTCCAACAGGTACATATTCTACTTCTGAAATTAATTGGTCTTTGTTTACTTTTTGACTTTTCATGGTGTTCTCACACACTAAAAAGCGGACACCTTTTGCCCGAAGCGCTTTTATGGCGTCTATTTGCTTTGATTTTGCAGACATTACTAATGGCAAACCCATACTGTGAATGACGACTTCGTATTTGGCATTTGGCCAATGTGTAGTCATATTTTTCAGTTGGTTTACAATTGCTTTCTGTTGCAAAGTATCAGTAGCATTGGTAAACTGGAAAACGATTTTATGGTTGTTCGGCTTTTTTTGTGCCAATGCTCCAATTGAAATCATGCTAAATACAAGAATAAATAAAAGGGTCCCGTTTTTCATAATTGAGTTTTAAGATTGTTTTTTTTCGTTTTTCTTTTTTTCGTCTTTTATGGGTTTAAAAGGTCCGAATTTATGTTGCGCTTCCGTAAAGGTATCAGAAAAAGGACCAAAAGGATGATCCAACGGTTTTTTAGAAATATTGGGCCAGTCTTGACTTAAATCTTTTGACGGTCTGTCAAGATTTTCCACATAAGCGGCGATATCCCAAGACTCTTCATCAGATAATTGAGGATTATCATATGCAGCGCCCAGTGGCATATTGTATTTTATATATCCGGCAAAACGACTGATTCTAAATAATCCCGCACCATTATTATACGAATTTTTGCCCCAAAGTGGCGGATACGTATACTCCTTTTTATCTTCTGCCAAAATTCCTTGACCATTCACTTGATGACAACTGGCACACTTTGCATCATACAATGCTTTTCCTTTTACAGGATTCGCAGCTCTGTCTAAATATTCTAAATCATAAATTCCGGAGGCATTTGCTTCTTTGCCTTTTTGCACATTACTGCCAATATATTCTATGTAGGCAATCATGGCTTTCATTTCTTTCTCGTCTTTTTTTAGAGGCTGGCCATTCAAACTTCTTTCGATGCAATCGTTGACTCTTTTGTAAAGATCTTCTACTTGTCCGCTTCGTGCTCTCATTTTTGGATACATAGAATATACAGAACCGTAATTATTTCCCCAAGGTTTTGTACCGGCATCTAAGTGGCAATTGTTGCAATTCATACCATTACTGATTTGTTTCACATTACCATTTGGACCCAAATATTTAGCCGTATGTGCAATTAAATCTTTGCCATATTCCACTTCTTGCTTTAAAGTTGCATCAGTAATCAAACTAATATCAGCTGGTTTCCAGAATTTTGCCATTTCGTTTTGCAAAATCACCTTTTTCTCGGCATCGATATAAAGGGAATCCGTATTAGTATCACTTTTTTGAAACCAAGATGTGATTGATGAATTGAAAAACAAAACCACGAACAATGATATTACTAAGAAAATAATAGTTGTAAACAGATAAATCAGCCTTTTTATCAGCGATTTAAATTGGACTATAGTTTGTTTTTCTGAATTCATATTTTTTTAATGAGGTAGTTTATCTCTAAAATAACCATATACCCAAGTTCCCACTACTGCGGATAATAAGGTAACAATCATGACGGTAGCGCCAGTTCCAATTTGTGCAAACAATGGCCCTGGACAAGCTCCAGTTATGGCCCAACCCAATCCAAAGATAAGTCCGCCGTAAATTTGTCCTTTGTTGAACGTTTTGTCGTGGAATTCAATTTTTTCGCCATAAATGGTTTTAATATTAAATTTTTTAATAAGAAAAACAGAAATCATCCCCACCACAACGGCACTTCCTATAATCCCATACATGTGAAATGATTGAAAACGGAACATTTCCTGAATGCGATACCAGCTGATTACTTCGGCTTTGATGAAAACAATTCCAAACAATAACCCGATGATTAAGTATTTTAAATTATGATACCACTTGTGTTCTAATTGACTCTCGTTGACACAAACGGTGTCTAAAGAACGCGTTTCGAAATCTGTATTTTGATCTTTATTTTGCATGTTTGATAGTATTAAATAGAAAGTATTAAAGGTAAAATGATATTTGCCATAATCAATCCGCCTATGAAGAAACAACAGGTTGCAATCAACGAAGGCAATTGTAAATTTGACAAACCGGAAATTGAGTGACCGCTGGTGCAACCTCCAGAATAACGAGAACCGAAACCAATAAAAAAACCTCCGATAACCATCATAAAAAATCCTTTTAGTGTGATTAAGTTTTCCCAAGAGAAGAGTTGTTCGGGCAACATTCCGTTGATATTAGTAACTCCATAAGACGCTAATTCTGTTCTTAGAGCATCGTTTATGATAATTGGATCTGGATTAGACAAAAAATTAAATGCCAAAACACCACCAACGAATATCCCAAATACGAAAAACATATTCCAGATTTCTTTTTTCCAATCGTATTTAAAAAAAGCAATATTTGCCGGTAAGCACATGGCACAAGTGTGTCTCAATGAAGCACTAATTCCAAAAGATTTATTTCCAATAATTAATAATGCCGGAACTGTAAGTCCAACTAATGGGCCTGCAATATACCAAGGCCAAGGTTGTTTGATGAATTCTAAAATTTCCATATTTGTTGATTTAGTACTGCAAAGATTATACTTATAAATGAGGAGTTGTGTTACTTTTGTCACACAACAAAAAAGATTTTAAAAAATCACATTGATTTTATTTTCTAATGTAATGATCTAACTTTTCTCGGAACGAATCACTATTCCAATTTGCAGTACCTATTTTGGCTAAAATTACATTTCCTTGTTTGTCAACAAGATATGTGGCGGGAATTGTTGACGACTCCATTTCTAACGGAGAATTTGTAACCGATTGATAGATAGGAAGCGTTAAATTTTCTTTGACTAAAAACGCATTTGCCTTTTCAAAGGAATCAGTTGTAACAAATAGAAACACAATTTTATCCTGATAGTCAGCATATAATTTTTGCATACTTGGCATTTCTGCAATGCAAGGCGGACACCAAGTGGCCCAGAAATTAATAAATATCATTTTCCCTTTATAGTCTTCCAATGTCACACGCTGCCCGTTAGCATCGACTAATTGCCATTGGTAACTGGACAGCATTTTTTGATCCGTTACTGCAATTGTTTTAGGCGAAAAAACGATTAAGCGGTTTAATTGTATTTTTACAAAAGTGCCCAAAGGACTAAACAGAAGCAGTGCTATAAATAGGATAAAAGCAATATTTTGTAGAGTAGATTTTTTTGGTGTTTTCCAGTTCATTTTTTATTTTTTTGAATCAGTGCTATCTTAAAAGATATGCTTTTTAGGATTTATTATTTTTGTAAAAGTCTTTCGGCATACGAACTTTGATTATTACAGACGATAGAATTGTGATAACACCTATCAATATAATAGCATAATTTACCCCAAATAAATCAGCGGTTATTCCTGAAATAATCGCGCCTATCGCATAACCTAAATCTCTCCAAAGTCTAAATGTACCAATACTTTCAGCTCTTTGAGTTGGATTTGTGGCTTGAGCGATGGCTGATAAAAAAGTAGGATAAACTAACGCAGTTCCAAACCCCAATAAGGCTGAAATAGTTGCTAATTGATACATTTCGGTACTAAAAGGAATAAAAAGAATCGCAATTCCTTGTACTAACATTCCCCAAAAAAGCATCTTTTTCTTCGAATATATATCCGACATTTTACCGGTTATCAATTGTCCAAAACCCCAAACGGTGGGATAAATTGCAGTTATAACCCCAATATTTTGTGAATTATAATGCAATGAAAGTAAGACAATTGGCAAAAGCCCCCAAATCATGCCGTCATTTAAATTATTGACTAATCCAGCTTGGGTTACTGCACTTAACGTTTTGTTTTTGAAAGTGGTTTCTATAAAAATATTGTCTAATTTTTTGGTTTGATTGGTGGTGTTTTCTTGGTGTACAAATACTCTGGTATCTTTCACAAAAAACAAAGTCAATAAAAAACCAATTATCGAAATTCCAATTCCCAGATAAAAAGGGTAGGGTGTAATGCCATATTTTTGAGCGATATAACCTGACAGGAAAGCAACCAATCCAACGGCAAAATAACCTGCAAATTCATTGAGTCCCATCGCCAGTCCGCGATCTTTTTCTCCAACCAAATCAATTTTCATCACCACCGTACTGCTCCAAGTAAGTCCTTGGCTGATGCCCAATAAAATATTGGCAAAAATAACCCAATTCCATGATTCTGCATGTATCAAAATGAAAGGAATAGGAATTGCGAGAACCCATCCAAATAGCAGTAAATTTTTTCTGCCGAAACGATTCGCTAACTTACCCGTAAAATAATTGGTAATGGCTTTAGTGATACCAAATGCTGTAATAAATGAAAGAATAGCTGTTTTTGAAGCTATACCAAATTCAATTTCGGCAAATTTTGGAATAATCGTTCTTTCCATTCCTATCATCCCGCCAACAAAAGCATTTACGATTACCAAAATGGTAAATTGTTTCCAATTTTCCTTTAGCCCGAGTTTCATAGTATTCATATTCTATTGTTGAATGGTTTATTTTTAATTCCCAAAAGGACCAATATTTTCCCATTTATTTTTGATGTAGCAATAGGAAGTAAGGCATTAAAAAGAGTTGTACTGGAATTACTCGTAATATTCTAATTGGTAATCACCAATGTGTTTTTTGTTTTCGGAAATGGATTTTTTATGCTTGAAATAGTTAAGAGTTCCAAGTAAAAGTATCACGAATGAAATAATAAACAACGCCATTTCAATCAGGAAACTATTTTCTACTTTTAATAAATTTCGTAAACTCAATCCTGCAATCAAAAAGTACATTGCCGTTCTCAGGAATGCAAGAAATGTAGATTGATTGGCCAGTACAGTTCGTTGTAGCGCTAATCGTTCTCTTAAAATTAAGTCTTTGTTTATTGCCTTTGTATCTTTCATATCAGTTTTTTTCGAGTTAATTTCAAAAAGTAGTTCGGTAGTTTTTGTTACATTTAATGCAATAAATTCATTAGTATCTCTTAAAAGGTCTATCAAATTTACTTCTTTATTTACATCAAATTTCGATTTCTAAATAAGTGTGCAGTTTAAAACAAATATATTCTTGTTTTAAACTGCACACTACTTTAATAGCACCTTTATTTATTTGCTTATCGCTTCATTTACATCCATCCAAGTACCGCCATTAGTGACATTTTTAAAACCATTTTGTTCCAAAATCATTTTGGCTTGACCGCTACGATTCCCGCTTCGGCAGAAAACAATAATATGTTCTTTTCCTTTAAATGTAGCCAATTGATTCGGTACTTGATCCAAAGGAATATTTGTTGATCCTTTTACGTGACCTTCTGCAAATTCTGCAGGCGTGCGAACATCTACGAGAAACGCGCCATCTTTTAGTATTTTTTCCATTTGTGTTGTGTCTTTTTTTGAAAACATATTTTTAAAAATTCCGAACATAATTATTTGTTTTATGATTTTAATACTTTGCTTTGACAAACGAAATCAGTCTTAGGAACTGTAGTTTTAGCTATCGCTCCAAAACCACCTTCAATTTCTGTAAAGTTTCGATATCCTCGTGCTTGCAAAATTGATGCGGCCATCATGCTGCGGTATCCTCCGGCACAATGCATGTAAAAATGTTCTTCAGGATTGATGTCTTTTACCCAATCATTGACATAGGCTAATGGTCGGCTGTAGGCTTCATCAACATGTTCTGCCTCATACTCACTTTCTTTACGGACATCGATTATTTTGCTTTCGCCAATTTTCACTTCTTCTGCAAATTGTTCCGCACTGATGCGATTTACAGTGTCGATTTCAAAACCGGCTTTTTTCCAAGCTTCAAAGCCGCCTTCTAAATGTCCTATTAAATTATCAAACCCAACTCGTGTTAAGCGCGTTACGGTTTCTTCTTCAAGTCCCGGTTCAGTCACTAAAATAATTGGTTGTTTTACATCGGCAATTAAAGCACCAACCCAAGGAGCAAAATCGCCATTGATACCAATGTTTATGGACTGTGGCACATATCCTTTTGCAAAATTACCATTGTCTCTGGTATCTAAGATTAAAGCACCGGTTTCTTCTGCGACAGCTTCAAATTCAGTTGCATTAATTGCTCTCATTCCGTTATTGAAGACATTTTCAAAGCTTTCAATCCCTTTTTTGTTCATGGCAACGTTCATCCCAAAATAGGCTGGAGGAGGCAATAAACCTTCGGTAACTTCTTGCACAAATTCGGCTTCGGTCATATTGGCGCGCAAAGCATAATTTGTTGCTTTTTGTTCACCAATGGTTGAAACAGTTTCTTTACTCATATTTTTTCCACAAGCAGAACCCGCGCCGTGAGCCGGATATACAATTACATCATCAGCCAGAGTCATTACTTTGTCTCTTAACGAATGGAATAATATGGCGGCCAGTTCGTCTTGTGTCATGTGTGCTGCTTTTTGAGCTAAATCTGGACGGCCAACGTCGCCAATAAATAAAGTATCTCCAGAGAAAACGGCGTGGTCTTTTCCGTTTTCATCTATTAATAAGTACGTGGTACTTTCCATAGTATGTCCCGGCGTGTGCAATACTTTTATTTTGATATTACCAATTGCAAATTCTTGGTTGTCTTTGGCAGAAATAAATTCAAACTCAGGATTGGCATTGGGACCATAAACAATTGCGGCTCCGGTTTTTTTGCTCAAATCTAAATGTCCTGAAACAAAATCAGCATGGAAATGGGTTTCGAAAATGTATTTCAATTTCACACCGTCTTTTTCCAGTCTTTCCATATAAGGTTCTGTTTCACGAAGCGGATCAATAATGGCTGCTTCACCATTGGAAGTAATATAATAAGCACCTTGTGCTAAACATCCTGTATATATTTGTTCTATTTTCATATTCTTAAATTTTTTCTTTATTAAATTATAATACAAAGATATAGCATGAATTTAAGGAAGATAGTGACAAATGTTACACAACAAAAAAAGTTGCCGTAATAGTAAATTTTTAAAATATAATTCTTGTGTTTTCTGGGAATTGCAACACATAACTACTTTTAAAAAACAAAAAAACACCAGCTATTCAACTGGTGTTTCTATCATTAATTAACCAAACTAAAAAATTAATCAATAACTATTGTATGCGTTACAAACTCAGTAGCCGTTTTTTTGAATTTTAAATTGTAGGTTCCTACAGCAGTAGATTTGAACTTGTAAACAACAGTTTTACTTGTTGGCGTCGTTCCGCAATCTGCTCCTTCATACTTAGATTCAACTTCAATCGTTTTTGTGTTTGCAGCTGCAGTTTCGATAAACTTGTTATAAGACCCACAATTGTTGTCCACTGAAAAAGTCACAGTTAATGGAACTTCAACATTTATGTCACCTGTTACAGCGCCTTCAACTTTTGTTACCAATGAAGTTTTAGTAACTGTATTTGGTGTGTTGTCATCATCGCTGCATGATGTGAAAGCTGTTGAAACTAATAGTACAATGACTGCTGCTTGTAATCTGAAATTTTTCATAATTATTAAATTTATTTGTTACTCTAAGGATGTCAAAGAGAATGAAAGGTTGCTTTTTGCATTCTGTTAAAAAATGCTTTGGCGATTATTAAACGGCTTATAATCCTTTGAATGAGTCAACTAAAACAAATATTTTTTTAATTATTTATTTACGAAATAGGTTTATTACTATGTTTTTCTTCAGATATGGAGCATGTTATTTTTTGTAAAACACAATTATAACTAAAAAATCCATCCCGATTTTAGTATTAAAAGGAGATGGATATTGGTTCTAAAATGACTCTTACAATTCAACTTATTTTTGACTTTTAGTACTAAAGGTTTTATTTTAGAAAAAGCTCTTTGGTTATAATGTAGATTCCCATAACTAAAACAAACCAACCAAATGCGGGTTTTAGTTTGTCTCCATTAATTTTTTTTGATAATGCTGTGCCAATGAAAATTCCAACAATTGCAAATGTTGAAATGGTAAGCAGAAATTGCCAATTGATTCCATTTTCTCCACTTTCTCCAAAGAAACCAATCAACGATTTGGCAGCTATAATTACCAATGATGTTCCAACTGCTTCTTTCATAGGAAGCTTACTTAATACTACTAATGCCGGTATAATTAAGAAACCACCACCGGCTCCCACTAATCCTGTGATAACGCCAACAATTGCACCTTCGATAAGTATGAGTGGGTAATTGAATTCTTGTTCTTCGGACTTTTCGGTTATAATTTTTTTGTCTTTTTTGATCATGCTATATGATGCGGCAATCATAATCACTGCAAAAAGCAACATCATCAACAGGTTTTTTGTAACTATAAATTCTCCTATGGAAAACACTTCTTTTGGAATAGCAGGAACAATCAATGCTCTTGTGGTAAAAACAGCAATAATTGACGGAATACCAAAAACAATAGCCGTTTTGATATTTACTAACCCTTTTTTGAAATAGCCCACAGTGCCCACAGCACTTGTTAGCCCTACTATAAATAAAGAGTAAGCAGTTGCTATAACGGGTTCGATAGCAAATAAATAGACTAAAACGGGTACGGTAAGAATACTGCCACCACCGCCGATTAATCCTAATGCAACGCCAATGAGTATTGATGTAAAATAACCGATATATTCCATAAGTTGTAAAATTTTATACTGCAAAGATTGTCAGTTAAAATTCCACGTACAGTAACATTTATCACACAGGAAAGTTTTTTCAAAAAATAAATTAGAAAAGAAAAAATATAAGAAGGAAATCTGCAGTAGGAGCAATGCTTTTTATCAGTTATAAAAAAACAGCTGCTTGTGATAAGCAGCTGTTTTTATATTGTAGTTGTCCTTTTTTTTAATCAGCAGGTTTTTAAATTAAATCATCTAAAGTATTTAAAACAGTACTAAAAATTTTAATGTTCTTGTGTTTTTGATGTAATTGTTGATCCGGCAGAAGCTATTACCACAAAAACAACCGCTAAAATTTCATTAAAAGTAAGGTATTCTTGTAAAAATATAAAAGCACAAATTGATGCTGCAGCAGGTTCTAAACTCATTAAAATACTGAAAGTACGTGCAGGAAGTTGTCCGAGTGCTTTCATTTCTAATGTGAAAGGAATTGCACTGGATAATAGCGCGAGTGCTACCCCTAAACCTAAAAGTTGAGGCGTAAGATTACTTAAGCCATTTCCTAGAATTCCAAAAGGGACAATAAGTATAGATGCAAATAACATTCCTATGGTAACTGCGTCTCCACCTTTCATTATTTTTGAAATTTTCCCTCCTAATACGATATAAGCCGCCCAAAGTGCACCAGCCAAAAGAGCAAAAAGCATCCCCCAAATATCTAATCCATTATTTGACCATGGAGCAATTAAGACGATTCCTGCCGCAGCAAGAAGTACCCAGAAAAAATCTATGATGCGTTTTGAACCAAAAACAGCTACTAATAACGGACCTATGAATTCCAGTGTGACAGCAAGTCCAATGGGAATTCTCTCAATGGAAAGATAAAAAATCAAATTCATTGCACCCAAGGATAAACCATAAGGAATAACCAATTTCCATTGGTCAGCAGTTACTTTTTTTAGGTTTGGCCTGTAAACAGCCAATAATATTAATGCAGAAATACCAATTCTTAAAGAAGCTGTTCCGGCAGCGCCAATAGCAGGAAAAAGACCTTTGGCGATAGCCGCCCCAGATTGAACGCTTATTATTGCTAAAAGTACGGCGGGTAATGGAGGTATGTTGATCTGTTTGAGTTTCATGAAGGGTTGAATATAGGCGGGTAAAACTACAAAATTTATAATTTAAAGTAGGTATTGATGTAAATAATCATTGGACAATAAAACACTAAAACCAATCAATTGCGGCTACATTTTTACCGTTTATTTCATCAGCTCTTACTTGTCCTAAAAATATGCTATGACCACCAATAACAGTTTTGGTAGCATGTTTTGCAATACTATCACTAATAAATGAAGTGGGTATTGCTCCATCAACAAAAATATTTTTGTCTTTTTATGCTACATAAAATTAAATTAATTTCTTTTTTACCAGTTCATTAACTCCGCCTTTTAGTGAATATACCTTTGCATTTGGCATTACAGACAAATATAGTAATGCGGCTTTTAAACTTCTCTTTCCAGACTGACAAACAAATACAATCTCTTTATCTAATAAATCATCTAAATTAGAATTTAATGTGGGCAAAGGAATCGATAAATGTGAATAGAAATCTAAACGGGGCTTTTCTATAAGTTCCCGTACATCAACTAAAATAGTGTTTTCCCTAATTTTCAACCATTGTTCTGTTTCAATCTCGATGACATTAGTTGGGCTATAGTTGCATAACCATTCATAATCTGTATATTCAAATGCTTCAACTGAAGCTGGGATATAGTTGGAAGCTTCTGGATTTGGAGTCAAATATATAGTGAAAAACTCCTGATTTAATGCGTTGTATGTCAGGATTCTGTTTGTTAATAGTTTTCCAATGCCAGTTATAAGTTTAATTACTTCTGTTGCTTGTAAAACTCCAATCATACCTGGTAATACTCCTAAAACTCCTGCTTCGGAACAGTTTAAAACTTCATTATTATTTGGTGGTACAGGAAATAAATCTCTATAATTGACTGTTTTTTCCTTTTCGTTTATTGGAACATTAAATACGGCCACTTGCCCTTCAAATTTTGAAACTGCCCCAAATACTAATGGTTTGCCAAATAATACACAGGCGTCATTTATCAAATACCTGCTGGCAAAATTATCTGTGGCATCAACAATAATATCATAATCCTTGAAATGATTGATACAATCCTTTTGCGAAAAGCGCAGTTTCCAAGTTTTAATATCAATTGTGTCATTCATCAAAAGGAGTTTTTCTTTGGCAATAGCCACTTTAAAACGTCCCACATCTTGTTGTCCAAATAAAATCTGTCGGTTTAAATTGGAGTAACTTACCACATCATCATCTGCAATTCCAATATGTCCAACACCAGCAGCAACTAAATATTGTAGAATAGGGCAACCTAAACCTCCGGCTCCAATAACTAATACTTTAGCGTTTGAAAGTTTTTCTTGTGCTTCTAATCCAAATTCATTTAGCATTAGTTGACGTTGATATCGCTCCTGTAAATGTTTCATGTTTTGTTTTTTTAACCACCAGAAAACGGAGGCATAAAGGCGATACTACTATTTTTTTCTATTGAAATATTGTCTGTTACCATTTGTTTATTTACTGCGATTGCAAATTTCAACGATGATAAAGCAGGGAATTTCTCTAGGATTATTTTTTTTAAGTTGTCAGTAGTGTCGACATAATCAATAACTAATTTTGAGCTACCGGTAATGTCCGTTAATTGTCCAAAAAAAAGCACTTCTATTTTCATAAAATAAAATTAATCAGGTAAATAATAATTTAATGGAAGCCACTAATAATGCTGTTGCTAAAATATATTTAAGGACCGATTGATTGAACTTCTTAGCACCCAACCAAGCACCCAATATCCCGCCAATAAAGGCTACGGCAACAAAAGCAAGCATGTCGTTTTCAAATTTGACACCCTTTGATAATTGTCCCGCTAAACCGGATACCGAATTGACAAAAATAAATAATGCACTAATAGCTGCAGTTTGTTTTTGGTTTGACCAATGCAACATTAAAAGTATTGGGGAAAGTAGAATACCTCCTCCAATACCAATCAGGCCAGAAAGAAATCCGATACTGGCACCGATAATAATTGTCAATGCAAGCGTATTTTTTTTTAACTCTGAATCATTCGTATTTGGATATACAAAAAATTTTATAACTGGTATTAAGAGTGTTAAACCCAAAACTTTTTTATAAATATCTCCGTCTAATGATATCATGCCACCTAAAAACGAAAAAGGAATTGAGGCTAGGGCAAAGGGGAGAAAAAGTTTCCATTTGAAATGTCCTTCGCGAAAAAACAGCGTAAACGAAACCAACGATACGAACAAGTTTAATATCAATGCTGTTGGTTTCATAAAATTTGGATCAAAACTGAAAATAGCCATTAATGCTAAATAACCACTTGCTCCACCATGACCTACGGAGGCATATAAAAATGCAATGATAAACAGTAATAAAAAAAAGGATAATGATAATGTCATTTTGTAATTTTAAAAAGGAAATAAATGTACTTCTATTTCCTGACCTGATTCAATTTTTGATGTGTTTTCTGGAATTATTGCCAGACAATTAGCGTTAGCAAACGAAGAAAGTTTATAGGATTCTTGGCCCGTTTCAAGATAAACTAAATCATTATTATGCGACGCTTTTAAAAAATGTGTCATTCCTACCTGTTTTTGATATTCCTGCGTAAGAACCATTTTTTTAGCTTGCAATTTTACGTTGCGTTCGGTCATAATTCCAATTGCGGGAAGTACATACTCATAAAAACAGGTTAACACAGAAGCAGGATTTCCAGGAAGTCCAAAAATAACTTTATCTGCTTTTGTTCCAAATAATAATGGTTTACCGGGCTTTTGTTTTATCTTATGAAAAACGGCATTTACGTCACATTTCTCCAATGCATCCATGGTAAAATCATAATCTCCAACACTTACACCGCCCGAAATTAAAACGAGATCATTTACTTCCAATATTTGTGATAAAAGAGTCTGTAATTGATTCAGATTATCCTCAGATCTGTAAATAGTTACGTTGTTAATATTCAATTGATTTAATGCAGATTGCAAGGTAAATGAATTGGATTCAAATACTTGACCATATTCTAAATCTTCTCCCGGCAATCGTAATTCATTACCAGTAACTAAAATTCCAACGCTGGGATTAGGATACACTTTGACTTTGGCAATGCCCATACTCGCCAGAAAACCTATAGTAGCCGGTTTTAAAACGGTTCCTTTTTCAAGTGCTTTTGTTCCTTTTTTTATTTCAGACCCAATACTTCTGAGGTTAGTTCCTTTATTTAAACTTTCATCATTTACAGTTAGTTTATCTGATTCCACCAATGCTTTTTCTTGCATTAAAACAGTATCAGCCGCTAACGGAACGGCTGCTCCCGTAAAAATTCGGACAGCTTCGCCCTGCTTTAATTCAAAAGTTTGTTTACTCCCAGCTGCAATTTCTCCCACTATTTTATAATCTGAACGATTATTGTCAAAAGCAAAAGCATATCCATCCATGCTGGACTGAGGAAATGCGGGCACATTTTCAGGCGCATAAATGTCTTCTGCCAAAACAAATCCGTTTGCTTTTTCTAATTGCATCACTTCAACTGGTAGCGATTTGACATGATTTGTTATTAATTCCAAAGCGCTGTGTACCGAAATCATTGTTTCCATTTATGCTGAATTTTAATAGGCGTAAGATGCAAATAAAATCAACGAAATGCGCAAGTAATAATGGATTTTATTGAATGTATCAACAAGCATATTTATTCTTTTTCGTTGCGTAAATTTTCATAATCTTCTACTGTGTCAATATCAATAACTCCTTTATCGAAATGTACTGTAGCTACATCCTGTTTTCTTTTTTCGATAATTTTTTTGGCACCAATATCTCCTTCAAGCAACATTAGTTCAGGAAAAATCGTTTTGTGAAAAAGGGCAGGAGTTCCCATAATACCGGCATAGGAACAGGCAGAAATGGGCAATCCAGATTTGTCTTGAGCATCAATCAGTTGTTCTATATGCTGATTGTTTGTGTAAGGTTGATCGCCCACAAGTATTATGACGCCATCAACATGAGGATGCATTTCATTCATGGAAAAAAGCCCTTTTCGTAAAGAACTGGCCATTCCTTCTACCCAGTTTTCATTAAGTACAATATCAAGTCCTGGAACATCGAGATGCGCTTGAATCAAATCAGCATTGGCACCTAAAACGGCAATTACAGGATATAATTTTGATTGACTAGCCATTTTTGAAACCCGTGTTAAGAGCGTCATACCATCAAATTCGAGTAATTGTTTGGGTTTCCCCATGCGACTGCTTGAACCTGCTGCCAAAATAATTATGCCACATTGCTTTATTTTATGATGCATTATAAATTTTGATATCTTCTATTTGAATGTCTAATGAGTCTCTGGAATGAATGACTTCATTTTTCGTTTTTAGCATACCACCCATTTTTCCAGTCAATACGGCTTGAATTTCCGCTATAATACTGAGTGCAATTTCTTCTGGTGTTTCTGCTCCAATATCTAAACCTGTCGGGCCATAAATTGTTGCCACTTTATCGGCATTTAAATGGATGCCTTCATTATGTTGTATTTCTTCCAGCATGCGATGCAACTTCTTTTTTGGTCCCAAAATACCTATGTAAGGAACTGCAGCTGCACATAATGATTTTAACATATAATAATCACACTTGTAACTGTGCGTTACTAAAACAAAAAAAGTACGATTATCATACGCAAGATGTTCTAAGGCAACATCTGGATTAGCCACTAAAATTTGTGAGGCGGTAGGATATCTTTCTTTGTTGGCATGTGTATCTCTTCGGTCTACGATTCTAAAATCCCATCCCAAGACATCTGCAAACTTCATAAGCGGAATGGCATCATTTCCTGCTCCTAATACTACAAGGGAAACTGGCGGATGCAAGAATTCAAAAAAAGCAGTTACAGATACGTCACCTGATTTGTATTGTTTGAAAACAGATTCGCCATTTTGCATGACATCCGTTATGTCTTTTAAAACCGCCTCTTCAAATTGTTGCAGTGGTATTTTACCGGAAAGAGTTCCATTTTCTTCTAATAGTAAACAAGTTCCATATTGGACATTTTGATTATTATTCAAATCAAATAAAGTAACCAGAACTGCTTTTTGACGAACTGCTAATGCTTTACTCAATAATTGTATTGGGTTTTCTTCTTTTTCAGAATCGATGCTTTCGAATAATACTTGTATTAGACCTTCACATCCTAAATGAATTCCCATTTCTGAACCGTCTTCTTTGGAAGTGTCATAGGTAAAAAGTGTATTTTTTTGCTCAGAAATAGCAAATAAGGCTTTTTTTAAAGCATCACCTTCTAAACAACCGCCGCTTATGGCACCGGTAATTCTTCCGTCATCATTCACTAACATTCTGGCACCAGGTCTTCTGTAAGAGGAACCATCTAAATGAACTACGGTTACCAGCGCTGATTTTATATTTTTCTGACTGGCAACGTCATATTTTTTAATAATTTCTTGAAGTTCTTTCATTTGAAAATTAATGGAATTATAAATAAATATTTAGGATAATTTAAGGTCAAAAGGCATCTTTTTAATGCGTTTTCCAGTAATTGAAAATATGGCATTTGCTAATGCTGGTGCAAAAGGAGGTAAGCCGGGTTCACCAACGCCTTTTATTTTTCCGCCATCTGCAAGAATATGGACTTCAATTTCTGGTGTTTCATGCATTCGTATCATTGGATTATCGTGAAAATTACTTTGCTTTATTTTCCCGTTTTCAATGGTAATTCCTGTTTTTATAGCCGCTGTCAAAGCCATCACGATGGATCCTTCAATTTGATTTTTTACATTATCCGGGTTTACGACTTCTCCCAAGTCAATTACTGCATACACTTTATCAATTTTTATAGTATTGTCTTTTGTAACAGATACTTCGACTACATGAGCACACAATCCCGCAAAAAATTCCCATTGCGCAACACCTCTGCCTTTTCCTTTTGGTAGTGGTTTGTCCCAATTGGAAACTTCTTTTAATTTCAATAAAACTCTTTTGGTATCGGAATCTTTGTCTAGCATTTGCAATCTAAAATCTAAAGGGTCTTTTTTGACTTTATGCGCTAATTCATCAATAAAACATTCATGGGCAAAAGCGACAGTTGAACTAGTTACCGATCTCCATGCCGCTACAGGAACATGAAAATCAGCATACACATATGAGGTTTTAATATTTGGAATTTGATAAGCCTGTTCTCCAATTCCCTCTATCATAATTGCATCGACTTTTGTTTTATCGAAATTTGGACCTACCGAATCAAAATAAGAAGGGCTTATCACTTTATGTTGAAAGCTAATTAATTCTCCTTCTTTTGAAAAACCACCTTTCAACTGTGAGAAAGTCATAGGGCGTACGGCACTATGTTGTGTAGTATCTTCCCTAGACCAAATTACTTTTACGGGTTGCTCTATTTGCTTTGCAATATTTACGGCTTCTATAACATAATCCGTATACAATCTTCTGCCAAATCCACCTCCAATAAATTTGGAATGTAAAGTGATATTCTCTGGTTTCATTCCAATTTGGCTATGAAGGTCATTTGGTCCTGAACCGGTAATAGCGCTAGGAACCTGAGTAGAGGTCCATATTGTTAGCATTTCACCATTTACATGTGCGATACAATTCATCGGCTCAAGTGTATGGTGAGCCACCATTGGAGTTTCATAAAAGGATTCCACGGAATTTCCAGGTTCCGTTTTAACGCTTTCTACATTTCCTATATTTTTATCCAGTACACCGGTTTCTTTAGAAAGGTTTCGCAACTTATTTTCATAGTCGGATAAATTGAAATTTTCATATCCATTTGTTTCCCATTCCACTTTCAATACTTTCCTGCCTTGAAGGGCAGACCAGTACGATTTAGCAATAACTGCCACTCCGGAATATTGATATTTTCCAACAGTTGTTTTGGCTTCCACAACTTTAATGACTCCGGGAATTTTTAAGGTTGCATCAGCATCAAAACTTTTTAAAGTACCACCAATTACCGGGGAACGAAATACAGTTGCATATACCATATTGGGAACTTCTACATCAATTCCATATTCTGCTTTTCCGGAAACTTTTAAGGGTACATCTGGTCTTTGAATAGATTTTCCGATAATCTTAAAATCACTTTTGTTTTTAAGTTTCGGTTCTTTAGGAACTTCTAATTTGGAAGCTTCTTCAATTAAATCGCCATAAGAAAGATGTTCCTTTGACAGTTTAGAATGTACACTTCCATTTTCCGCATAACAAGATTCAATTCCAATTCCCCATTTAACACTGGCAGCCTTAATCAGCATCTCTTTTGCGGCAGCGCCAATTTTTCTATACGCATCATAATTTCCTCTGATGGAAGAACTTCCTCCAGCTGCCTGACCGCCGCCAAATTGTTTCTCGCCACTGGTTTGAACAATCGTTATTGCATCAAGCGAAACTTCTAATTCTTCGGCTATAAGAGCCGGAACAGATTGAAAAGTACCTTGACCCATTTCGGGCTTAGTATTGAAAATTGTTATTTTTCCGTTTTTCTCGATTTTTACAAAAGGAGTAAAATTACTGGGTGCATATGTAATAAAAGCGGCGTTTGCAAAACCATTAGAAGTAGCTCCTAACCATAATGCAAAACTTGCTTTACCTGTATTTTTAATAAATTGACGTCTTGATACCATTTAGTTAGTATTTAGAATTTATAATTCTCTCTATGCAACGAATTCAAAATGTTACAAATTAATAGGCTTTGTAATCTTTAGTAACAGCTTTTTTAGCTTGTTGTATTTCACTTGGCAAAACTGCTTTAGCTTTATTTCCCCATGAATTTCTGACATAGTTTAAAACATCAGCCACTTGCTCATCAGTTAAATCAGTAGCGGGCATTTCTCCATCATAGTTTACACCATTAACTACTATTGGTCCGCGTAATCCAGTTGTAACAACTTTTACCAATCGATTTTTATCTGCAAAATAATCTGATTTTATCAATGTTGGAAAAACGCCTTCTATACCATTACCTTCTTCCATGTGGCAGGATGCACATTGTGTATTGTAGACCGATTTACCGCGTACAATACTTGCTTTCAAATCAAAATTCTGATTGAATGATTGCAGCGTTACTGCCAATATTAAAACGACTACTATTGAAAAAACTATTTTCATTTGTTTTGTATTTTTAAAATTAAACTTTTGCTAATTCGAAAGGAAGCTTTCTAATACGTTTTCCTGTCAAATCAAATATTGCATTTGTTAAAGCTGGAGCAAATGGAGGTAATCCAGGTTCTCCAACACCTCCGGCATCGGCATCATTTTCCATGATATAAACTTCAATAGGAGGAATATCTGTTATACGGGGCATTTTATACGTATTGAAATTATTTTGAACCGTTTTACCATCTTTGAATGTGATTTCATGAATCGTAGCAGCACCTAATGCCATAACAATGCTTCCTTCTACTTGTGCTTTGATTATATCAGGATTTACATACCATCCACAATCAATTACTGCCCAAACCTGATCGATTTGAATTTTATTTTCTGCGTTTTTTGAAACTTTCACAATTTGTCCCACGGTACTGCCAAAACATTCCGTTATAGCAACGCCATATCCTTTGCTTCTGTTTTTCCATCCGGAAACCTCTTCCAGTTTATTCAGTAACTCACTACTTCTCTCATCTTTAAGATAGGTTCTTCTAAAAGTTATTGGATCTTTCGCTGATTCAGCAGCCAACTCATCCATAAAACTTTCATACGCAAAACCATTGGTAGAAGCATAGACAGAACGCCACCACATAGTAGGTATTGGTGTTTCAAAAGGAATATCAACAATACTTAAATTCTGAATGTTGTCTACGTATGGTTTTAAAAATCCTTCTGTGGCACTTCTGTTGGGAATATCTTTTGCTCCGCCTCTCCAATGACTATTGTTCTGACCTGCAATGGATACTTTAAAAGCACTTATTTCACTATTTGCAACCACACCTTGACAACGGTATGAAACTCCAGGCCTGTACGGACCTTGCGTGGCATCGTCTTCTCTGGACCAGATAACCTGAACCGGTGCATTTATTTCTTTAGAAATCATCGTGGCTTCGTGTGGGTAATCCATAAAGGCTTTTCTACCAAATCCGCCTCCAAGGAAAGTCATATTTACAATGACTTTTTCCCTTGCAATTCCTAATTCTTTACTGATGTAATCTTGAACCCAATCCGGAGCTTGTATTGGGCCCCATATTTCTATTTTATCTTTTTGATAATGGGCAATACAATTCAATGGTTCCATACAACTATGCGATTGATACGGAGTAGAATATACGACATCAATTTTCTTTTCTGCAGATTTTATAATGGCGTTTGAATCTCCTTTTGAAACAAAAGAAAGTCCCTCATCTTTTTGAAGCGCTTCCTCCATCCGACGATAAATATCCTCGGTATCCAAATGTTCAAATCCGGTATCGTCCCAGTCCACTTTTAAGGCTTTTTTTCCTTTCATGGCTGCCCAAACAGAATCAGCTACAACTGCTACACCTTCTCTGAATGTATTAAAAACGCCCATTCGAACCACAAAAACCTGTTTTACTCCCGGAATTTTAAGCGTTTCAGTAGCGTCAAAACTTTTTACCTTACCACGAAGTCTGGGGTTTCGTTCCACCATGGCATACAGCATTCCCGGAATCATTTTATCGATACCAAAAACGGCAGTACCATTTGTTTTCAAAGGCGTATCTTGTCTTTGAAGTGGTTTTCTAATTAATTTATATTCGGATGTTTTCTTTAAAACAACATTTTTCGGAATATCAAGTTTTGATGCCTCCAATACTAATTCACCGTAATGTAATTTTTTACCACTTGGTTTGTGAATTACATGACCATCTTCAGCATAACATTCCAATTCAGAAACATTCCATTTATTACTAGCTGCTTTTATTAACATTACGCGAGCAGTGGCACTCAAATTCAAAAGGTTTTTATACGACCCTCTAATACTGGAACTACCTCCTGTAATTTGATTTCCATACTTCACATTATCGCCTGGAGCGAAAACTATGTTTACTTTATCAAGATCTACATGAAGTTCTTCAGCGATTATTTGAGGTATGGACTGATAGACTCCTTGTCCCATTTCGGCTCTGTGACTATAGAGCGTAACTTTACCTGAAACATCAATGTATATCCATGAATTAAGCTCAATGCCGCGATTCTCAGCATCAAAAGCAGTGATTAATTTAGGTTCTTTAGCATCAGCAGGTAAATAATATCCTAATGTAAGAGCAACTCCTGTTAAACCAGATAGTTTTAAGAATTTTCTTCTTGATATAGTATCTATGTCCATATAAAATATAAGAATAGGTTATTTTAGTACTCTTCTCAAGGCTTGTTTTCTGATGCTTTCTTGATGGCTCGTTTGATACGCGGATAGGTTCCACATCTACAGATATGCCCTTGCATTGCGGCATCAATATCGGCATCATTAGGAGAAGCATTTTTAGATAATAATGCTGCGGCAGCCATGATTTGACCCGATTGACAATAGCCACATTGCGGGACTTGCTCTTCTATCCAAGCTTTTTGAACCGGATGCGAGTTATCGTCTGATAATCCTTCTATGGTCGTTATGTTTTTATTTGCAACAGCAGCTACAGGCAAAGAGCAGGAGCGAACCGGCTGACCATTTAAATGAACTGTGCAAGCACCACATTGCGCGATACCACAACCATATTTAGTTCCTTTTAACCCTACAAAATCTCTGATTGCCCAAAGAAGTGGCATTTGAGGATCTACATCTATTGAATACTCCTTACTATTGATTTTAAGATTAATTATTGCCATATAATATTATTTTTTAAGTAAATGAAAATCAACATATCTGTTACTGCAAGTTAATGAATTTAATAATTTAAAATTTATACAATTCAAATAATATATTACTACAATCAAAAAATTCAAATTTTGAAAAAAAACATTGGTTTTAAACAGAGTAAAAAGATACGTTTTATAATGTTTTTTAAAATTAAAAAGAACGATGATACTACTGAATACCATCGTTCTCTTTACAATTCTGACTATAGCGCAAGGCTAAAAGTATAGCTTAATTTAGCTTTTTAGCGAAGCCATATCTATTACAAAACGATAACGAACATCACTTTTTAGCATTCTTTCGTAGGCTTCGTTGATATCCTGCATTTTGATTATTTCAATTTCAGATACAATATTATGTTCCCCACAGAAATCAAGCATTTCCTGAGTTTCTGCAATTCCACCAATTAGGGAACCAGCTACGGATTTTCTTCCCATAATCATCGGAACAGTATTTAAAATGGGCTCCAACCCACCCAAATAGCCTACCAAAACCAAAGTTCCATTAGTGTTTAAAGTTCCTACATACGGATTAACGTCATGAACATAAGGAACGGTGTCAATGATTAAATCAAATTTTCCATTTACAGCCTTCATGTGATTCTCGTCAGTTGAAATGACAACAGCATCTGCACCCAATTCGAAAGCATCTTTTTCTTTATCTGGTGTTCTGGAGAAAAGGGTAACTTCGGCACCCAAACCTTTGGCTAGTTTTATAGCCATATGACCAAGTCCGCCTAAACCTACAACGGCAACTTTACTGCCTTTTCCAACTTTCCAATGGCGAAGTGGTGACCAAGTGGTTATTCCAGCACATAATAAAGGAGCTGTAGCAGCCAAGTCAAGATTAGCAGGTACTTTCAAAACTTAGGCTTCATCAACCACAATTTTTTCAGAATAGCCACCAAAAGTCATTCCGCCTAAATGTTTGTCTTCCCCATTATACGTACCAACCCAACCGTTAGAGCAGTATTGTTCTAAATCTTGCTTGCAATTATCGCAGGTCTTGCAAGAATCTACCAAACAACCTACAGCGGCAAAATCGCCTACTTTTAGTTTAGTAACTTCATTTCCTACTTTGATCACTTTTCCCACAATTTCATGTCCGGGAATTGCAGGGTAAATGGTGTTCTCCCAATCATTTCTTGCCGTGTGTAAGTCAGAGTGACAAACACCACAAAACAAAATTTCTATTTCAATGTCTTTTGCAGTAGCATTTCTGCGCGGGATATCCATTTGTTTTAAAGGAGCATCGGCAGCTACTGTACCGTAAGCTTTCACATTTGTTGTTGCGTTCATTTTTAAAGTGTTTTATTAAAAAAAAAGTGTTTATAGGTTATAGTTTTTTTGGTTAGTTCATAATAAAATAAATTTAGTAAATAGTTTGATTACTAGCATAATAAAAAAATATTGTTTTCGAAAAATCAAACATTTCGGAATTTTACAGGCCTTATTTGAGCATGTTTTCGTTTATAAAATCGGTAATTTTAGTATGTTATCCATTTTATAAAATAACCAAATGTTAAAAGATTATAAGCTAATATATTTATGAAGCTGTTCGTAATCATAAAAAAAGAGAGAAATGATTAAAATTTCTCTCTTAGTTGTGGTCATTAAGACTATTTATAAAATCGTGTATACTTGTTTATAGAAAATAGTCATTTAGAATTCGCTGAATTAATTTATTCTAATACCAATTCACTCAAAGCTTCTTTGCTAAAGCCTTTTAGTTGATCGTTGTTCCCCGCTTTTATTTTACTAACCCAATTCGGGTCTGATAAAAGAGGTCTTCCTACTGCTACAAGATCAAAATCACCTCTGTCTAAACGTCTGGTTAATTCATCCAAAGAGGTAGGCTGTGAACTTTCGCCCGTAAATGCTCCGAAGAAATCTCCAGAAAGTCCAACAGAACCTACAGTAATAGTGGGTTTGCCAGTTAATTTTTTTGCCCATCCTGCAAAATTAAGGTCATTGTCTTCAAATTCCGGTTCCCAAAAACGACGTTGAGAACAATGTAAAATATCGACACCAGCATCAATCAAAGGACTAAGCCAAGCTTCCATTTCTTGAGGTGTTTTTGCCAGTTTAAAATTATAATCCGATGGTTTGAACTGAGAGAGTCTCATGATTATGGCAAAATCTTCGCCTACTTGTTTTCTGATTTCTTTAATTACTTCTACGGCAAAACGAGTACGTTCTGCTAAGGTTTTACCACCATAATTATCGGTACGCAAATTTGTCGCATCCCAGAAAAATTGATCGATCAGATAATCGTGAGCACCGTGAATTTCGATACAGTCAAAACCTAATCTTTTGGCATCAGCAGCAGCTTTTCCAAAAGCAATAATGGTATTTTCTATATCATTTATTGTCATGGTAGTTCCATTGCTAAAACCCGGTCTGTTTAATCCTGATGGTCCTTCAAAAGGTACTGGTGGAACCCAACCGGAATGGTGATTGTCCATAATCCCCATGTGCCATATCTGTGGTCCCATCTGTCCGCCTGCAGAATGTACGCCATCAATCACTTGTTTCCATCCCGCCAAAGATTCCTCTCCGTAAAAGTGAGGTACATTAGCATCATTTGACGATGAGGGTCTATTAATTACGGTTCCTTCAGATAATAGTAAACCTACTTGGCCTTCAGCTCTTTTTTGATAATAAGCTGCTACGGCATCAGTAGGGACTCCATTTGGAGAAAATGAGCGGGTCATAGGCGCCATTACAATTCTATTTTTAAGGTTTAGCGTCTTCAATTGGAAGGGCATAAACAAACTATTTGTATTCATATTGCTTTATAGATTAGATTCGATTATTTTACTCAGTGCTGTAAATGCCGCTTCGTTGCGTTTGTAATAGGTCCATTGTCCAACACGTGTAGATTCTATAAAACCAGCACGTTGGAGAATTGATAAATATTCTGAAACCGTCGATTGGGTGAGTCCTGCTTTGGCCTGAATTTGTCCTACGCAAACTCCGTGTTCAAAACCGGAAGCCAGTTGTTCCGGAAAGTTTATTTCCGGTTCTTTTAACCATTCGAGCATTTGTAATCTCGACTTGTTTGACAACGCTTTAAATATTTCTATGTGATCCATAGTACAAATATATCGACTTTTCCCGATATACCAATTTAATATAAAATATTTAGGATATATTTAAGAGAAGGGGGGCTGAATATTTTGGTTCTCTTATTGTTTTTCTGGGGGAAATTTATCTTATTTTATAAAATTTTAGAGAATAGTACAAACAAAAAAGCCTGTAAATAGTAGTATTTACAGGCTTTTGATTTCAATTAAAAATTAATTTGTAAAGAGCAGAATAAAATCGAACACTTTAATCTTATTGTAACATTTTTGAATCGTTTAATAATCAAAACGTTTAAATGCTTCAATAGCTTCGTATTCAGCAAGACCTAAATCGTCGTAAATCTTTGCGGTATTTTTGTTGCGATCTTCGGCTCGTACCCAAAATTCTCTGGAGTCATTCCCTTGAAACATTACTCTGTCTTTTTGGGATTGGTGGTACAAAATAGCATGTCTTTTTAACAAAACTTCATCAGGACTAAGAGGAACAGCCATGTCTATTTCATGGATATCCCATTCGTGCCAAGCACCTCTGTACAACCATAACCAACAATCACTCATGTAAGGTTCCGGTTTGAGTTGTTTCAAGGCGGCAAAAATAGCATTCAAGCAAACTTCATGCGTACCGTGAGGATCTGCCAAATCTCCTGCTGCAAAAACCTGATGCGGTTTTATTTTTGCAATAATAGCTGCAACTATGGCGATATCATCTGCACCTAATGGGTTTTTCTTTACTCGGCCAGTTTCATAAAAAGGAAGGTCTAAAAAGTGCGTGTTTTCATCTTTTAACCCAATGTATCTTGTTGCGGCATAGGATTCACGACGTCTAATTAATCCTTTTAATTTTCGAACTTCAAGAGAATCAATTTGATTTTCTGTTTTATTGTTAATGAAATTGATTACTGCAGGAAAATCCACATCACATTCTGTTTCTCCAATAAAATCATTACAGACTTCGGCAAATTTTAAAGCCTCATCATCAGTAACAGCTATATTTCCAGAAGTTTGATACACGACATGAACATCATGACCTTGTTTTATCAATTTAGAAAAAGTTCCTCCCATAGAAATTACGTCATCATCCGGATGCGGACTAAAAAGGATGATTCTTTTTTTGGCAGGATTGGCTCTTTCGGGTCTGTGGGAATCATCTGTATTGGGTTTTCCTCCTGGCCATCCGGTAATGGTATGCTGCAATACATTGAACATATTAATATTCAAATCATAAGCAGATCCTTCTTGCGCCAAAAGATCCGACATTCCGTTATTGTTGTAATCCCTGTCGGTTAGTTTTAATATCGATTGTTTTGTCTCTTGGCAAAGCCAAACAATGGCTTTATTTTTTAATTCTGGTGTCCAAATGCATTCTCCTACCAACCAAGGTGTTTCAAATCTGGTTAATTCGGAAGCTGCCGATTGGTCTAAAACGAAAGTAGTATTGGTATGATTTTGCAAAAATGTAGCAGGAACTTCGGAACTTATTTCTCCTTGAATGGTTCTCTTTATGATGGAAGCTTTATTTTGGCCCCAAGCCATTAATACAATTCTTTTGGATCTCAAAATAGTGGAAACTCCCATTGTAATCGCTCTTTTAGGGACGTTGTCGATACCATTAAAATCTGAAGATGCATCTACTCTGGTAATATGATCCAAAGTGATAATTCTGGTTCCTGAATTGATGTGGGAACCCGGTTCATTGAACCCAACGTGTCCCGTACGGCCGATACCCAATAATTGGAAATCAAGTCCTCCGGCATTTTTAATTTTCATTTCGTAATCAACACAATATTGATTCAGTTCATCAATCGCTACCGTTCCGTCGGGGATATTTATATTTTCCGGTTTAATATCGATATGATTAAAAAGATGCTGATGCATGAAATAATGATAGCTTTGGTTGTTTTCTTTGGTCATTGGGTAATATTCATCCAAATTGAAAGTCACTACATTACTAAAGCTAAGTCCTTCTTCTTTATACATTCGTACCAATTCTTCATAGACCTTTATAGGAGAAGAGCCAGTAGCCAAACCAAGTACACAAAATTTATTTTCGGCTTGTTTGGATCTAATTAATGCCGCTATTTCTTGTGCAACAATTTTTGAAGCTTCAACCGAATTTTTGAAAATTTCGTTATGAATTTTTTCAAATCTCGTTTCTTCAAATTTACCTGCACTTTTATAGCTGATGTCAGGTTTAATTTCTAAAACACTTTTCATTTTACTTGTTATTTGAGTTAGTTGTGTAGTTACTTTTTTAATGTTAATTCTTTAAATCGAATTATAATTTAGGGTTTCTATTCTTGACAGATTATCATTGAATGTGACAAAACTTGCCGGGAATCCTGGTTTTATTTTGCCTAATTTATTTTCCATATTTATAGCGGCTGCTACTCGGCAAGTTGCCATTTTAATAGCTTCATCAGCCGATACATTCAAATGATTGAAAGCATTTTGAACTGCTTCTTCCATCGAAATGCTGGCACCGGCAAGATTGCCTTCTTCATTTCTGTAAAAACCATTCTCCAGATGAGCATCAAAATTCTCCCATTTAAAACTGGAAACTTTGCGTCCTAAAAAAGCGGCATCACTAATTAAAAAGAATTTATCTTGCTTTAGTTTATAGGCTACTCTAGCAGCGGCATAATCACAATGCGCGCCATCTAAAATAACAGGAGCATAAACACTTTCATTTTCGAATGTTGCTCCCACTAGACCCGGTTCCCGATGCCCAAATTGAGTCATCGCATTAAATAAATGGGTAACCAGTTTAATCCCTTTAGAAAAATAATGTTGGGCTTCTTTGTAGGTCATCGTAGAATGTCCAGCCGAAATGACGATGCCACTTTCTAAGAGCATATCCAACTGCTCGGCCGTAAAACATTCCGGTGCAATTGTAATTACTTTTATCACGTCTTTACCATAGCGGATGATTTCTTCCAACTCTGAATTGGTAGGTTTACGAACCTGATTAATACTATGCGCACCACGCTTCAAAGGATTCAAAAAAGGACCTTCCAGATGCATTCCAAGTACTCCGTTATTGTACTTAGTTTTATAATTGCGGATGGCTTCAATTCCTTGAAGAATGGTTTCTTTGGATGACGATATCAGACAGGGGAGTGTATGTGTTGTGCCATATTTTAAACTGGTTTCATAGATGTCATGAATGGTTTCCTCTGTTGGAGTTTGGCTAAAATAAAGTCGCTCTCCACCGTTTATTTGTATGTCTATAAAACCTGCTGAAATATGACTTCCCTGTAAATCAATTAAGTGAATATCATTAGGAATTTCTTTTTGAACTGAAATGATTATTCCATTTTCTATAATAATGACATCATTAATTATTTCTTCGCCAGTATGTACAATTCCGTTAACAATGGCTTGTTTCATTTTTTAAGTTCTTTATTTTTTTGTTGATTTTCTTTTTTTAGAAGGCTTTTTAAAATTGTCCTTTCCGTCAGTAAGCCATTTTAAAGAAAAGCTTACAAAAGTATTTTGAGTATAGTCATCTTTCTCGAAAAAAATACCGATGTCACTATTTTCCAGTATTGTAAGGGATGAATATGCTGAGCCACCGCCATATATTGTTTTGCCTATAGACCATGTTTTTCCTTCGTCATAACTAATGCGAATGGTCATATTCATTCGGTTTTTTTCCATTTTCGCATTCGAAAAAAGGATTCTATTCTTATCGTATCCATCTGCTTTTGCTGTATATCGAATGATTTCTGCATTGCAACCAGGGTCAATTAACAGTGGTTCCGGTTTGGAGCTCCATGTTTTTCCTTCATCTTTCGAGGTATGCACATAGCGCATTCCGCCCTTATTTACTCTTGCATTAATCATCCAACTTCCATCGGCCAATTCGATGATTTTTGATTCATCTGCCGGTTTTATTGGAGTATCAATAAAATACCATGTTTTTCCATGGTCATCACTGCCAAAAATATACAAGCCGCTATTTAAATTGACCAAAGTATGTAATAGCTTGCCACTTTTTGTTTGTATTCCACGCCCCGATGTGATGAATTTAAAGTCTTTATGCCATTGTGGTTTCGCAATTTGACTGGTAATGTCTCTTGGTTTGCTCCAGGTTTTACCATTATCCGAACTCTTTACTACGTGTAAATAATAAACGTCTTTTTCTGTATCTAAATCCATATAATTATAGAATAGAAAGATTTCATTGGTTTGTTGATCTACAATCATCGAAGGATCTGACGCGGATTGCCCGAAAGGAAAATCAACCACGGTTTCAATCGCTGACCAAGTCTTACCATTATCAGTACTTCTGCGCAGCACAATGTTGATATCTTTACTCCACTTCAAATCACCGCAGGAAGGAACGCGCTCATCTATGGCAGCAATAAGATTACCATTTGGGGCAGTAACTATAGATGGGATTCGAAAACAGGAAACACTATCAACCATGGATTTATTAAATAAATCCTGATGAGTGATTACTCCATCTGCAATTTTATAGGTTTCATTTTGAGCGAAAAGTCCCGTTGCAGTGATTACTAATAGCGACATGAAAATTTTTTTCATGATAAAACAGATTTAATGTTATTTTGTATTTCTTGGTTAATGACTAAAATTAGTCTTAAAAATAGTCCTCGACCCATTTTTTTCGATATTAGTGTACCGAAAACTTTCGAAGTGACATTCTTTATATTTTTAATCGATTCTTTTAAATTATTTTTTCAAATACTCATTAAGTAATTGCAAACAATACCACTCTTGTCTTGGCAAATGAAACGGTCCTTTGAACAAGTTTCCTTTTGCCGTTTGGGCAATGGTTCCGTCTTTATGTAAATAACCAAACCATTCTCCGTTTGCTGTATCATGGAATTTACTGTACCCATAATCATGTACCATTTTGTGCCATGTGGCATATTTTTCATTACCAGTCATGGTGTAGGCTAAAAGTGTTGCAATAATAACTTCGTTTTGTGGCCACCAGAATTTCATATCCTGCCAGTATTCCTGTACTGGTTTGTCATATACATCTCGGAAATATAAAATACCGCCATGTTCTTTATCCCATCCGCGTTCCCACATATAATCCAGCATCTTGCAACCTAAAGCAATCAAGTGCGGGTCATTATTGCGGTATTTTGCTTCATGCAAAATAAACCAAGCTCCTTCAATAGCATGACCAGGATTCAAGGTACGACCATCAATGTGATCAATAATAGAACCATCTGGAGCCACTTGTTCCATCACACATTTAATATCATCTTTTACAAAATAGGTTTCAATTTCAGCAATCCATTTGCTAATCCATTCATCACAACGCGGATCTCCAATATTTTCACGTAACTGTTGCGCCGTATTTATCAAAATCATAGGTGTGCCAATTCCTTTTGACGGTCGGGTAGCCGTGAATTTAGGTTCTAATAAATCGGGATTAGTAGAGTATTCAATACATTTTCCGAATAAAAACCGCGCTTTTTCAGCTGCCGTTTCATCTCCGCTTGCTTTGGCGTAAGCTGACATGGCAATAACCGCAAAGGTTTCCGAAAAGAAATAACGGCGTTTGCGTATGGGTTGTCCGTCGCGTGTTACGTGAAAAAACATCTGTCCATCAGTATCAAAGCAATGGTTGTTTAAAAAATCAATTCCTGTTTTTGAACCTTCCAGCCATTCTTGTTTTGGCTCAACTGTATTGTAAAGTGTTGCCAATAACCAAGCGGCACGCCCTTGTATCCAGACGGCTTTATCATCATCTATTAAACTTCCGTCTTGATCACGCATTAATAAATAACCTCCAAAATCGGTATCAATGGAGCGTGGAAACCAAAATGGAACCGTATCATTTAATAATTGATTCTGATAAAAGTTTCTGAGGTTTTGAAGATCTATTTTTGAATAACTCATTTTCTTTACTATATGTTATGTAACTACTATATTTTATTTTGTACTAGGTGTAATTTGGATATCATTTAGTCAACCACATTTGACTGTATGTGTTTATCTTCCTTACGGAATCTCTTTTGATTTTTGGTAATTGCATGGAGTTCAAGTTTAAAAGTGGAACATGGTAAATCAGCTTCATTCACTAAATTAGCTTTAGTAAAAGGCTTCCAAGCATATAAAATCGTCTTTATTCTTTCTCCTTTTGGAATAGTAATAAGTACTTGGTTTTTTACGATTGTGGCTTTACTTTGAAAGTGAATTCCCTTGTCGGTTACCAATTCAAAACCAATAAGTTCTTTTTTATCCGAAGTAGCTAATTGTTTTGCAAATGCAAATGAAACTAGAATGTTGTTGCCTTTTTGTATGGCTTTCAAAGCCGAAGGTCCATTTGCAATAACATCTTTTCCATAGGTGTAGCGCAAGGCTAAAAGTGCCAAACGATCAGCCACTTCTTTTTTCTTAATTGGATGGACATTTAGAGCATCTCCATAATCCATGCTAATTGCCATTCCGCTGTTTGGAATCTTATTTTGCAATCTATTTTGGGCTTCTCTGAATGCTGGCCAAGTTGGTCGCTCAATACTTGATAATTGAACATAATAGAAGGGTAGGTTAGCCCCCCAGGCTTTGCGCCAACTTTCTACTAATGTAGGCATGAGATGTTCATACAATTCAACATGGTGAGCATTGCTTTCGCCTTGGTACCAAATCACACCTTTTATCGGGAATTTTGTAAAGGCTTCCACTCCAGCTTCAAAATTGTAACAAGGATCATATGGATGACGTTGTTTTACATTTGTAGCATTTTTCAAGTTCACATTGGCACGTTCTCTAACCCAAGGCATGATAAAATCCGATTTGCGCCAGTTGGTTAATACATCAACTACTTTGTCGTCATGTTCCAAGGTATTTCTGTCTATCCAAGATTCTATTGGTGATCCTCCAACGGCAACTTGAATTAAACCCACGGGTACATTTTCTTCGTGGGCGATATTTTTACCAAAGTAATAGGCAATGGCAGAGAAATCTTTGGCACTTATCGAATCGCATACTGACCAACTTCCGGAAAAGAATTGCAGCTGATTGGTTTTAACCAAAGTGATTGAATCCCAAGCTGTTTCATCAGTCTCCCGTATCGCTTTAGCATTGAATAATCGAATAGTAGAATTTGCGATTGCCTTTTTTATTTCTGCTGCACCATTTTCTGAATTTTGAAGTTGAAATGCCATATTCGACTGTCCGGAACAAAACCAAACATCTCCAATTAGAATATTTTTTAAAACAATTTTCGTTCCTTTAGATTGAATAGTCATTTCATATGGTCCGCCTTGTTTTATAGCGGGAAAAGTAATTTTCCATTTTCCATATTTGTCGGCAATGACGTTCTTTTTTTGTTGTTTAAAAGTCACTTCAATTGTATCAGCTCCATTAGCCGTTCCATAAACTGGAATGGGTTGATTACGTTGCAAAACCATATTGTCCGTGAAAACAGCAGCTAATTTTAATCCACCAAAATCTTGAGTGATGTTTTCATAAACGGTTTTGGCCAGAATAGTTGCTCCTTCTTTCGTTGGATGTAAAGCATCAGGAAAAAGATCGGGACGATGGTATAACTTTTCATGCAAATCAATTAAACCCACTTGATTTGCTTTTGCAATGTTGGGTATATGAGATTGAATTTGCCAAAACCAATCTCTGGTTCCCGATTTAAACCGAGGATGCTCATTAAATATGGGAGTTAATCGACAGATGTAAATTTTGACTGCCGGATTTTGTTTTTTTAAGGTGTCTATTAACCAAGTGTAATCGGCATCAAATTCAGCATTGTAATTCGGCCAATTTCTAGGATCGGTATCATTTAAACCCAAATGAATAATGGCTATATCTGGTCTGTATGCAATGGCATCGACAAATTGTTTAGTTTTAAAGTAAGGTGTGCTTCCTTTTTTCAAAAGTGTTGCTCCGCTATGCCCGAAATTTTTCACCTCATATTGTCCGCCCATTAAGATTTGAAGTTGCGAAGGATAGGATTCTTTTGCAGCATCAGATAGGAGATAACCTGCTGTAACGGAATCTCCAATGCACGCTACCTTGAGTATTGCTTTTTGTGCAACTGACTCAAAATGAATGATTGTTGAAATCAAAAAGACTACTAAAAATAGATTCCTTTTCATTGTATTCATATTTTTATTTTTTCAGAAATTATTAAAAATGGGCATAAATTATCCACAAGGCGGAACACAAGGCTCCGCCTTAACAGATAAAAACCAAAAACCAACTTAAAACAAATTTTTGAACTTAGTAAACGATACTAGTGTATTTTAGGCATCGACAAAATCATTTACTTTTGGACGCAGAAAACTGACTTGAACTACTAATGCAATTGCAACAACTCCTGCCATCAAAGCAAAGCCGTAGCCTAAAGTCCCGCTATCCGATGATTTGCCTAATAATGAAGTTACTAATGCACCACAACCAACTCCGGTCATATTAAGGACACCATAGGCCGTTCCCCGGTATTTTGAAGAAACAAATTGACATATAATGGGCATATTATTGGCATCAAACATTCCGTAACCGATACCGAAACAAAGTACAGCACCGACGACATTGAATAATGAATCTCCAAAACCAATTAACAATAATGCAGGAATCGTTAAACTCAAACCAATCGCACTGGTATAAACCCTGCCTTTTATATTTTTTTGTACCCATTTGTCTGATAGAATACCTCCGAAAATCACTCCCAATAATGATGAAAAGGATATGGCGATAGTTGCTAAAGGACCCGCCTGTTCCATAGGGATTGCTAAGTTTTCTGAAAATAGGGTAGGCAGCCAGTTTTTTGTAGCCCAGCCCGGTAAACTGATTATGGCAAAATAGAATAAGATAACCCAGAAAGAGATGTTCGTGAAGAGCAGTGCCAAACCTTTAAACAGTGAACTTTTTTCATTTGTTGTTATCAAATCTAAATCAATAGGTTTTATTTCAGTAGCTTTTTTCTCTTTTAATAAGAATACCAAAACGAAAGCATAGATAACACCAATGATTCCAAAATAATGAAAAGTAGTATGCCAAGAATAGGTAGCTGCTATGGTAGCTCCAAAACCTCCTAATGCAGAACCCACATAAAGTCCAGTCATGTGAATACCAATAGCAAGCGATCTTGTTTTTTGCTGATGATAATCGGCTATTAGTGATAAACCCGCTGGAATATAGAGGGCTTCACTCACTCCCATAAGAGCTCTTAACCAATATACCTGATTGTAAGTTGTAGCATATCCCATTGCATAAGTGACCGCTGACCACACAAATAAACTGCCTACAATCAACCATTTTCGGTTTAATTTGTCAGCAATAATTCCGGAAATAGGACTCATTAAAGCATAAATCCAAAGAAATATAGCCATTAGACGTCCAAAATTTTCACCGGATACTAATTCAGGGATGTCGGCTTCCATTGACGGACGCATAGTGGCCAACATTTGTCTGTCCATATAGTTTAACAATGCTACAAGCCAGAGCAAACCAACTACAATCCAAGGATAATGCTTTGTGTTTTTCATATTTTATTTTTTTTTAGTTTTAATTTTTTTTTAACATTAAAAAGTAATTAAAACCAATTGTCTGTGCTATTATTTTATTGTTCCTAACATGACGTCAGGAGTACGAATACCTGGTTTTATTTCCCCATTTGACAAAACAATTTCGTCATTCCAGAGTGTGGCTGTTGTAGTCACATGAGCAAGAAAGGGCAGTTCACCAATGGTAGACCATGAATCGTTACGGGTGTCGTATACCAAAATTCCTTTATAAAAACCATCATGATTCGTGTTCAATAGATTCTTCTCTGCAGCTAGTTTAGCTTTTTCTTGCGGAGAATCAGTTTGTGCAATTTGTGATAAATAGGTTTCGATTTTATGAAAAGTTTCACCATTATCACCACCAACAATTACGATAGAATGATTGCCTACAGCAACACCTGCACCTGCGGAAAAGTTGGTTGTGTTTTTTCCATCGGATATGTTTGCACGACTTTCCCAGTTTTGTTTTTTAATGTTAAAAACAAAAGTGGTATTGTGCAAATCACTTATTCCCGAAGTTGTTTTAGTTCTTCCGCCAATTACATAAATAGTAGTTCCGTCCTTGTCTTTCTGAACTACTGCAACCGAATTTGCCAAAGCGATAGGTAATTTTGGTAAAGTTTTCCACTCCGGATTGTTACTGTTTAAGTCAATACTTAAAAATAAATCAGAAGATTTAGTCGCTTCATCACCACCAATGGCGTACACTACGTTGCCAATATGTGTTAAGCCAATATTTGTAATAGCTACCGGAAAATTAGGTAGCGGTTTTGTATCAATCTCATTTTTGGATGCGTTCCATTTTAAGATAAACGCTTTATTTGAAAGTCCATTTTCATTTTCACCACCTACATATACCACGCCTAAGTCAGTTGAAGTGGAACCACAATAGGCGATAGGTTCGGGCAATGTACTCGAAACTTTTTTGTTCCAAACATAGGTATTATCACATTTCTGTAATACATGAATTTCTTTTGAATAGTGTTTTTTTCCACCTTCCCAAGGCATTTTATCTTGGAAATTTGCGCCTCCCGAAACAATTAAAACATCGTTAGTAATACCATTAATTGCACCAGCAAAACCCAATGAAATACTTCCATCAGCATTTTGTAGTTGTGCTGCTTTTTTCCATTCAATATGGTTTACAGCTTTTTTTTGAGAAAGGGCATCAGTTGTCGACATAATAAGTAAGGAAAGGATTAGAGAAGAAAAATATTTATTCATAGTATTTGTTTTAAAATAAAACGAACGAAGTTATTTTGACTTGAAATCTTCAAAATTGAGACTTTCGACATCTTTTTTGAACAATTCAAATTGGTCAGCACTCATGTTTTTAACAGGCAATCTAAATGCACCTAAATCCAATCCTACAACTTTCATATAGGCTTTACCTACTGAAATCCCTCCATATTTACCCAATAAGCGAATCATATTGATTGATTTTTGCTGTAAAGCACGGGCTGTAACTAAATCATTTGCATTAAAAGCCGCAATTAAATCATAGTATAATGGAGCCGCATAATTGAAAGTACTTCCTACAGCACCTTTGGCACCTAATACTAATGCCGATAACATATTCTCATCGCGTCCCCAAAGCATGTCGTATTTACCGTCTTTGTAACTCATACAACTTTGGAAATCCATGAAATCTTCGTGTGTATATTTCACTCCTGCAAAATTAGGAAGCTTTCCGTCTAAGGCTTGTACTAAATCAAACATAGGTAAGTTAACGCCTGTCAATACTGGAATGTGGTAATAATAAAAAGGCATGTTAGGAACATTTTTACCCACTTCGATACAGGCTTGCGCCAACATATCTACATTAGCTGGTTTGAAATAAAATGGAGCTGTTAGAGAAACAGCATACAAACCTATTTCATACGCATGTTTAGCCAAGTCAATGCAATCGGTTAGACAAGTTCCGCCTAAGAATACCATTACTTTAAAATCGGCATCCTGATTGGAACAATCTGCCCAAGCTTGAGCAACCGCTTTTTTCTCTTGTACGGTAATAGAAACACCTTCTCCAGTAGAGCCATTAATAAAAGCACCAGTTATTCCGTTTCGTTTTAGAAAAGTATAGTAAGCCGGAATTAGGCTAACATCTAATTTTCCATTGCTGTTAAAGGGTGTAAAAGGAGCTGAAATAAGCCCTTGTAAATGTTCAATTTTCATGAGGTATTTTTTTAAATTGTCTTTTATTTATGTTGTTTAAATAGACCGGGAACTTAAATATTCCCGGCTTATTATTTAAACTATACTTCTTAAATCCAGTTTTTTTACTATGGATTCTGAGTGATTTTAGGATTAAAGTTAATGGTATTTTGAGATATTGGAAACAATATCTTTTTACCGGCCATAGAAGGCACAAGATTCGTTTTATTGAAACGAACTAAATCCCACCATGCTTTACCTTCAAAAGCTAATTCTTTTAGACGTTCATTTAAAATAACATCGTCATTAGCAGTTTGAGAGCCATTTGTAAATGAGGAAGAAGCATCGGCTCTTTGCATCACTTGATTCATTTCATTAGTTGGATCCTGACCTAAAGCATTTTTAATTTCTGCTTTCATCAACAAGATGTCAGCCCAACGATAAATAATGATATCGCTTACAAATCTTCTGGTAGCACCATCAACTGTTCCATTGTATTTTACTAAACCTGTTACTACCGGAGTGGCTCCATTGTATAAAGTTAAATAAGTAGCTGTTTTTCTCGTATCAGTACTGCTAAAGTTGAAACGGGTAATATCTGGTTGTACTCTGGAAATACCTGCATTACCAGTACCAACACCCAAAGTTCCAAAAGTTGCCGTCGCCGTTGCTGCCGTTAGCGGTGCAAAGTCACTTGGTCCAACAAACATGAAAGAATTCCAATTGTCAGATAGCGCAGACGGTACATCAGCCAATGAATAGCGAACTGCAAAAAGCACTTCGGCATTTCCTTTATTGGTGTAACCAAATACGTCTTTGAAATTTGGTAATAAAGATGGTGCAGTAGGAATAGCATTAATTGCAGCCAAAGCCGTGTTTAAATCAGTACTTCCACCACCTAATTGTTTTGCTGTCCATAAATTCACATCCGCTTTTAAAGCATAAGTTGATGACAAGGATAATTGCGTTTTATTGTTTGTCGCATCAGGATAATTAGCAATAGCTGATTCAATATCAGACTTAATGAATGCAAAAGTTTCTTCAATCGTATTACGCGGAACAATATATTCGGATTGATTCGTGTTTTCTGTTGGTGTAGTTACTATTGGCACACCACCCCAAGAACGAGCCATGATGAAATAAGCCAAAGCACGCATCGAATACGCTTGCGCGATATATCTCTTTTGCTCATTTACAGTTGTTGGACTAAATTGAATAGTCGGAACATATTTCAAAACCAAATTCGCCTGATGAATTACGGTATACAAACCAGCCCAATCCACATCAATATTCTGTGCTGTTAAGTTGTTATTGTAATAATTTGCCAAATTAAGAGGTGATTGAACACCACTTGTTATTTCAGCACTTCTAGCACCACCTAATAAATAATAATTTTGTTGGGTTTGGGTTCTAAAATTGAAGTACATACCATTTACACCTGCTTTCGCATCATCTTCTGTTTTCCAAAAACTGGCAGAAGTAATTACGCTTTCAGATTGTAAGTTTAAATCGTCTTCACACGAACTGAATAGTGAAAGTCCTGTAAAAAGTATAGAGTATAAAAGAATTTTCTTTTTCATGATATTTATTATTAAAAATTACAAACCAATGTTTAAACCAAGGATGAAGTTTTTTGGAACAGGATAAGTACCTTTTGCTCCAGCATCATTTAATCCAAGGCTTGACCCGCCATCAATTCCTTGTACTTCTGGGCTTAAACCGCTATATTTAGTAAAATAATGTAAATTACTTCCTGTCAGATACACACGTACCGATGCTAATTTAACTTTGTCAATTATTGATTTAGGAATTGTATAGCTCACTGTAATTTCTCTTATACATAGATAATCCCCACTTTCGTAGTAACGGCTATTTCCTTGAAACATATTAGTATTATAACCTGCACCACTTGCTTCAGAACGGAATAAGTTGTTTTGGTTTGTTTGATCAGCCCAACGGTAACGAGGTACATTAGTAATATCACCTTCATTTTGCCAAGATTGTAAACTTTCGGCCAATAAACCGTAATTTCCTTGAAATTGACCTACAAAACGCGCTCTGGCTTCATTGTAAATCGTAGCTCCTAAAGAGTAATCTGTTCTTACGGTCAATGAAAGTCCTTTGTAATTGACATCAAAATTAAATCCTCCAACAAATTTAGGGAACATATTACCCATGTAAGTTCTGTCACGACTGTCAATTATACCATTGTTATCTGTATCTTCAAATACAGCATCTCCAGCAAATTTCTTACCGGTTGGGTTTCCGCCTGCTACAGCAGTTTTAGTTACATAATTGTCATGTGTCGTTAAGTTATAAGCATCTGCTTCTGCTTGTGTAGAAAGAATGTATAGTTGTTTATGAGCATAAAAATCTCCAATTTTTTGACCTTCTTGTAAACCCCCAACATACTTATATGTTCCGCTGGCTGCGTCCCAGATTTCTGTTCCACCAATTCTATTGTTTAAATTTCCATTGAAAGGAAGTTTCTCAATCACATTTGTATTGTGCGAAACATTAGCACCAACATTAATTTTTAAATCATTTTGATTGTAGACATTTGCATTCAATTCTAATTCAAAACCTTTGCTTCTTAATCCGCCTAAGTTTGTTAGTACTGTAGAGAAACCGCTATTAGAAGGAAGCGTTAGATTCGTCAATAAATCAGAAGTCAATTTATTATAAAAATCTCCAATTACTCTAATCCTATCATTATGAAGGCCTAAATCAAAACCTCCATTTATAGTTTGTGATTGTTCCCATTTTAAACCTGGATTTGCAATTTGAGAGTTTACAATTGCAGATTGACCATTGTAACTATTAGCGAAACCATTTGTTGTACCGGAGTATAATCCTCCAGATTGAAAATCACCTAAAGTACCTAAGTTACCATTTACCCCATAACTTCCACGAAGTTTAAAAGAGGAAACAACTTCTGGCATTACTTTCCAAAACGTCTCTTCGTGTGCATTCCAACCTGCAGATAATCCAGGAAAAAAGCCATATTTATTATCGGGACCTAAACTGGAAGAACCATCATAACGAAAAGAGGCTGTTGCAAAATACCTGCTTTTGTAATCATAATTTACACGTCCAAAAACACTGTTTAATACTAATCTTGTATTATTGCTGTATACAGAAACTGGTATTGGAGATGAATCTAATGTTTGCGCAAGATCCGAAGGACTTCCTTTTCCGGAAGCATTAAATGTTTTTATAGTTCTGTCGAATTTAGAAACACCTAATTTTGCCTGAAAATCACCTGTGTTTTCTAAAGATTTAGCATAACTAAATACCCCTTCGTATTGAATTTGTGCAATTTGATTGCTTAATCGGGTTGCAGTTCGAGTATTATCTACTAAACCATTACTTCCACTTAAAAAAGCTTGTTGAAAAGTATTATTATTTTCATTTTCATTATATAATGACAATGAAGGTGTAAAAGTTAAATCACTAGTGATTTTTAAATCACCATCGACACTCATTTGCAATTTATTATTTTCATTAATCCCTTTCACTTTACTCATCTGATATAATGGATTTCCATTAATATTATTTTGGCCTGGAGCCAAAGTCCCATCTTCCAAGTATAATTTTGTAGTTGGGGAATTTCCTAAATATCTGTTGAAAACAACACTATTGGCAACAACTTGATTATTACTTGATTTTGAATATAAAACGCGACCATTTATTGTAAAGTTATCCGCTAATTTTAAAGAAGCATTTAACTTACTGGTAAAACGTTGGTAGCCTGTAAATATCGTGATACCGTCTCCTTTTAAGTAGCCTAAACTCAAATCAAAAACTCCGGCATCTCCACCGCCACTAAAGCCTAAAGTGTGATTTTGTGTAATTGCATTTTGAAATAAAACATCATTCCAATTCGTGCTTTTGTACATAATAGTATTGTTAGCATTAAGCGGGTCTGTCATTTCCTGCCAACCTTTGGCTTGTAAACCTTGAATAGTGTTTGCATCCAAATTTGATTTTAATAATGTAGCGAATGGTGTGTTGTTCAATAAATTATTTCCAGTACCTGCAGGAGTAGCACCTGTTAGTTGCCCAAGTCTTGCAATACCTGTCGTTGTTGAAAGTCCAGCGATTTCGGCAGCATTATATAACCCTAAACGTTGTAATCTAATGTAGTCTCCACCATCTAGAAAATCATATTTTTTGCCTACTTGACTATTTTGAGTAGAAACATTATAAGTGATTTTGGTTTTACCAGCTTTACCAGTTGAAGTTGTAATAATAATTACACCATTAGAAGCACGAGCTCCATAGATTGAAGTTGCAGCGGCATCTTTTAAAACCTGTAATGAAGCGATATCAGCAGAGTTGATATCATCAATTTGGGTACGAATAACTCCATCAACAATATACAAAGGAGTTGCTCCTGATGGATTATCAATAGAAGTACCTCCACGAATTATAATGTTAGATGCTTTACCAGGTTGTCCTGACGCTGTGCGTACTACTAAACCAGTTACATTTCCCTGTAATGATTGTGTTACGTTTGAATAAGGAACATTCTCTAAAACTTTTTTGTCTAATTTAGAAACTGAGGTACTTAACGTTTTTCTGTTCTGTGACCCATATCCCACAACAATAACTTCATTCATTTGTTGTCCTACCTCTTTTAGTACAATGTTTAGCAGTTCATTTCCAATGGCTACTTCTTGTTCTTGAAGACCTATGTATGAAACAACAATTGTTGTAGTATTGTCTGGAACTTCAAATGCAAAATTTCCATCAAAATCTGTCTGTGTTGAAATAGTAGTGCCTTTAGCAATAATATTTACTCCAGGTAAAGATTCTCCTTTTTCATTAGTTACCCTTCCTGTAATTTTCTTTTGAAATAGGTCTAATGTGTTTGCATCTTTTGTAACAATACCGTTTTTCTCTGAAGAAATAACCGTTTTTGTGGATGCCGTAGCGGATGCTTGTACGGTAAAAGCTACTAGAAATAAGGATGTTAATTTCATAGCTTTCCCTAGGTTAGGGGTAAGCCAATAATTTTTCGGCTTGCTTTTTGGTAATAAATACATACTTTTGTAATGGTTAGGTTAATAATAATTTTCCTTCTTGGTTTATTTATTTGTTTTCCAACCACTGTTCTTTTTGTGAAGAACCAGCCAGCAATGTTTAGAGCATATGCTGGCTTTTTTTATGGATAACAAATGAATATTTTGTAAAAAAGGGTATCCCCAATTTTGGTTGTTTTTTATTTTAGCAATCTAAAAACTGTTCTTTGTATTTTAAGAATATGAATTATGGCTTAGTTTTGAAGAATCATTACCAATAGAAAAAATCATATAAATAGAAACATTACAGTCAAAAATACGTGTTGAGATTAATAATTTTAAAATATAAAATCTCTTTTTTTGTAATAGTAATTTTGAACGGAGTTTTCGTTTGAACTATTTTATCTTATTGACCCTCTGTAGTGTAGGATTTAGAAGATATAATAAAAGAACAATTTAAAAATAGAATTTTTCCGTGTTATTTATTATCACGGTGTAAATATATAAATAAATTTAATAAATACAATGTACTTATTAAATTATTTTAATAATTAAAATTTTGAGGTAATTTTAATCATTTATTAGTGGAGATAACATCTTTTCTTTTATGACGCAACAAGCTCCAATGACACCTGCCCGACGACCTAAAGTCGATTTTTTAAGTTTCATATCACGGTTAACTAAACCTAATGAATATTTTTTTAATGCAGATTGAATAGGTAATAGCGTGTAATCCCCTAATTGAGCGAAATCCCCACCAATTACCAATAAATCAGGATTAAAGATATTGAGTAGAATAGACAAATAACGTCCCATTTTCTCACTTTGCTTGGTCACCAAATCAACACATAGCGTATCTTCTAAAGTCAAAGCTCCCGCAATAATTGCATGATGCTGTAAAGCCAAAGCATTTTCATCAAGAACTACTTTTGATTGTTTGCCTTCCTTTAAAGCAGCCTTAAACTGATTTACGAGTGACCAACCTGAAATTTCAGTCTCTAAACATCCAAGTTTGCCACACTGGCACATAATTCCATTATCAAAGATGGTGCTGTGTCCAAATTCTCCAGAATAACCGGATTTACCATAATAAAGTTTTCCGTCGGTTATCATTCCTATAGCAACACCCCAACTATAATTAAGAAATATGATATTCTGTTCATCATCAACTACTCCTTCAGAATATTCACCAAAAGTCATCGCTCTGGTGTCATTTTCTAAATGAACCGGTAAATCTAATTGCTCTGAAATGATTTCTGTCAAAGGTCTGTTTTCGCTAAAGAAATAATTATAGCTAAATCCCTCCATTGAATTTATTCGACCTGAAAAATTAATACAAGCTCCCACAATCATCTTTTTTTCTACAGAACTGTCTTCTACGAATGAATTAATTAGAGTACAAAATTCCAATAAAGATTCTTGAGTATTTTGTAAACCAAACGAAGTACCTAATTCGATGCTTACAAATTCATTTTTAATGTTTTGTAAGCCAATGGACATACTGGCTATATTTACTTCGACGCCTAGAAAGTAAGCACAAGTAGGATTGATGCTGTATAAAGAAGGACGTCTTCCGCCGCTATTGGTAACTTTTCCCAGATCTATTACATAACCTTCTGACAATAATTCATTAACGGCTTTAGTTACCGTTGGAACACTAGATTGTAGTTCAGAACTTAATTCAGCTATCGTAGCATTACCGGCAGACAATAATCGTTTTACGATTGCTTGTCTTAGCATGTGCCACTTTTGTCCAGAAAGGCTTTTGTCTTTACTACTATCTAATAAATCTTTTAAACTCATTATTGTTACTTTTTAAAAAAATTCAATGGGATTCATTTACAAACTTACTATAATTTTTTTTAGACAATGATTTAAATCTTAGCTTAGTATTAAATTTAGATTTCACTTTGTAATAATCACGAGAAATAAAAAGCCTGTATATAGTAGTATTTACAGGCTTTTGATTTCAATTGAAAATTAATTTGTAGAGTGCTAAGAATCTCGAATAAAATTGCTGGCGTTGCAGGTTATCCTATTAATTGAGTAAATAAATCATGCCTTTCATTGAGGTATTGGTATTCGAATCCTTTCCTATTCATATTGGTTTTGATGGCTTGAATGTCATTTGGATTCTTCAATTCTAATCCTACAACTACCGATCCTACTTCACGGCTATTTTTTTTGGCAAACTGAAAATAAGTAATGTCATCATCCGGACCTAAAATATCGTTTACAAATTCCTTTAAAGCTCCGGGACGCTGTGGAAACTGAATCATAAAATAATGCATTAATCCTTCGTAGAGTAAAGAACGTTCTTTGATTTCGGCAGTTCTTTCGATGTCATTATTACTGCCACTTACAATGCAAACTACTGTTTTTCCTTTTATTTCATCCTTGTAAAAATCTAATGCAGCGATGGTTAATGCTCCGGCAGGTTCAACCACCATGGCTTCTTCATTGTAAAGTCGTAATATGGTGGTACATACTTTTCCTTCGGGAACCAATATGATATGGTCCAGATTTTTTTTGCAAATATCAAAAGTCAGGTCGCCCACTTGTTTTACGGCAGCTCCATCAACAAATTTATCGATAGTGTCCAATGCCGTGTTTTTGTCATTGGCAATTGAAGTTTTCATCGAAGGTGCCCCTTGAGGCTCTACACCAATAATTTTAGTACTAAGACTCAATTGTTTGAATACGGTTGAAAGTCCAGAAGCCAGTCCGCCACCACCGATGGGTACAAAAACATAATCGATAGGTTCTTTGTACGTGTCCAGAATTTCTAACCCAACGGTTCCTTGACCGGCAATGACTTCTACATCATCAAAAGGATGGATGAACGCTTTATTGTTTAGAGTGGCGTCGGCTATCGCTTTTGCGTAAGCGTCATCAAATGTATCTCCTGTCAAAACAATTTCGACGTAGTTTTTACCAAATAATTGAACCTGTTTGACTTTTTGTTTGGGCGTGGTTTTTGGCATGTAAATTTTTCCCATTATTTTCAAAAGATGGCAAGAAAAGGCAACTCCTTGTGCATGATTTCCAGCGCTTGCGCAAATGATTCCGTGCTCTTTTTCGGGAGTGGTAAGTGTGCACATTTTATTATAAGCGCCTCTTATTTTATAGGATCGAACAACTTGTAGGTCTTCGCGTTTTAGTAGAACAGTTGCACCAAATTCCTCTGATAAATTTAAATTTTCGATCAGTGGAGTAGGAGAGACAACGTTTTGAAGTTGTTTTTGTGCTTGTTGTATTGCTGTAAATAAAGTCATTTTTTTAGTATTTGGAATTTAAAATTTTGAATTAAAAGGAATTCATTGGTTCTAATTCGGCTATTATTGTGCTTAATTGTTGGATTGTTTCTTTGTGTGTTTTACTGGTGTAAACGCAATAATCAGTTTCTTGAATAATTGGAAAGGCATTGATAATTGATGTGACTTGTTTTTCTTTTTCATCGGAATTCGGAAACTTAAATAGTAGAATTTGGTGAGTAGAAAGCTCAGCTTCAGTCTGTAAATAACATTTAAAAACTTCAATGATTTTTTCTATTTGATACACTATGTTTTGGACTGCTAATTCTGTTTCAATAAGCGTAATCGTAAACCGATATAAATTTACTGTTTTGCAAAAAAATACGGAGAAGCTGTTTATGTTTATTTTTCTTCGAGTCAAAATAAGGACCACTTTATTGATTAATCCTTCCTGTTTTTCACTGAAAAGTGTTATTGTAAATTCTTGTTTCATTGCTGAATATTTTGTTTTTAGTTTAAAAAAAAAGCCTCTCTCAATTTGAACTGAGAAAGGCTTTATTAGAGAATAGAATCCTGACTCGTCATGTGAAACGAATAATGATAATTACGATACTAATAATTGTTGCTAAATTTTTCATATATATTTAAAATAAAAAACCTCCCGATTTGGGAGGTTTCATAAATTGTATATTGATTACTTATTTATATAACACCTCGCCATAATTATCGAATGATAATTATAATAATGACAATGATGATGTTAACTAAGTGTTTCATTTTTTCTTGATAAGGTGCAAATGTATTGATTTTTTGGAAACCGAAATAATAATTTATTATTTCTTTACTGTTTTTTATTTTCAGCTATCATAAGTAGATACTGAACTAGAATTTAAATTACGATAACAGATTGATATCAGTAAGAGAGGAAATATTAAAATCAATGCAACAAATCACTATAGCGTCTTTGGTCGATAAACAATAATCAAACTACAACCAGATGGTTTCTTTTTGTTTGATATTATTTGAAATTTTCAAAATATCTTTTAGTATAGCTCTGGCAGCGATCTCTTTTCCTGAGCCGGTTCCTTGAATTATGATTGGATTTTTACTATTTGTTTTAGTGTATATTTCTATTAAATTTTCGGTGTCTTGTAACTGACCAAGGGCTGAATTAACAGGTACAGAAATCAATTTGACCTCTATTTTTTCGCTTTCAATATCAAATTCTCCAACGTATCGTAAAACATGATTCTCATTCTGAGTCAGTTTAGCGATTCTATACGGTTTATCTAATAAATTTTTATTGTTTTTGTATGCTGACTTAGTGTGGGTTTCATTGAGAGTAGGTATTAATAAAGGCATAATTTGTACCTCTTTCAATTCTGCTTTATGCTCTATTTCTCGGGCTAGAATTACTAATTTTTCGGCTACAGCATTTCCGGAAAGATCTTCGCGGGAATCAATTTTGGTATAGCCTAATTTTTCAGCATCTTCTATTATTTTTGAAAACGGAATGTCTTCATTTCCAAATCTATTAAAGATATAACTCAATGAACTGGAGAATACCCCTCTGATTTTTGTGATTTTTTCCCCTGAAAAATGCAACTCTTTAATCGTGTTTAGAATTGGCAATCCCGCACTGATATTTGCTTCATATAAATAGTCTTTATCGAATTTTTTTAGATTTCTACGAATTTCAGTATAAAAATCATGATGTAATATATTGGCCGTTTTATTAGCAGCTACAATATTAAAACCATTTTGTATCAATGAAATGTACGATTTTACAATGTCGGGACTATTGGTTGCATCAACGGCAATCAGATTTTCTAATCCCTGATTTGTGGTATATTCTATAATATCTTCGACTCTGAAAGGAATGGCAGATTGTGCAAAATTTGCTTCCCAAGTATTCGCCAAACCCTCTTTTTCAAAAAAAGCTAAACTGGAATTGGTTATGATTGGGAAACGCAATTCGATATTATACTTTTCCTGAAAAAAATGCTGGCTTTCCAGAACCTGTTGGATTAAACTGCCTCCTACGTTTCCAATTCCAAAAAGAACTATGTTAATTCTAAGCGCTGACATAATTTTGTGTTTTATGATTTAAAAAAATAGGGTTCAATATATCTGATAATTGGTTGAATTCTATCAAGAATGCATCATGTCCATGAATAGATTGAATTTGATGGTAAAAAACATTTTGCTTTATATTTTTTAGTCCACGGTAGGTTTTTCGGCTTTCGTCAGCGATGAACAAACAGTCAGTATCAATCGTAATGAGGTGAATATTAGATTGAATGGTATTGGCTACAGCCAAAAAATCTTGTCTACTGCGGGTAATATCATTCGTCTTTAGCAAATGATTCATCAACTTATAAGCAGCCAATCGATACCTGTTTTTCAACTGAATTCCATGACCGAGCAACCAATTTTCGATTTGAAGAATGGAGGAACTGTCTAATTTGTTTCTTTGAAATCGTTGATTTACATATTCGGGCGTTCTATACAATAAAGTAGCATGCAATCGTGCATCAACAATTGGGTCGTCCGAGTTATTGAGAATTTGATCTTGTATTAAAACATTCGCAATTACCCAATCAGTAGCTTTCCAATCAGTGGCAATTGGAATTAAATTTTCAATTCTTTCGGGTTGTAAAGCTGCCATTTCCCATGCAATTGCACCACCTAAACTTCCACCAATGATTGTAAAAACAGTTTCTATTTTTAAATAAAATAAGCCTTCCCAAAAAATTCTGGCAATATCACGAACGGTGAAATCACGGTAGTTGTCTATTAAATTCCCAACTTGGTCATCGTATCCGTTTCCTGGAATGTTAAAAACAATTACGGTAAAATAATTTGTATCAATGGATTTGTTTTCTCCGACAACACCATTCCACCAGCCGTTTTTTCCGGAAACGGTTGAGTTTCCTGTCAAAGAATGATTCACCACGACGATTGGCGCATGACTAATGGGCGGACCAAAAACTTGATAGGATAAAGAAATATATGTTTTCTGTTTCCCTATTTCTAAATCAAAATTAAAAAGATCTATTTTTTCTATATTTTCCATTTTTTACGGTTTTAAGATTCAAGTAGTTTTTTGTTTTTAGAAAAGCCGCCTTTGGAACCAAAAACAAACCAAAGGCACGCTTTTCAACCAAAAAACAAAAATTAGTATTGTTGTATTTCTTGAAGTTCTTTGATACTTGCAAAAGCAACTTTCAAATCTGTTTTTAAGTCTTCAATATCTTCTAAACCAACTGAAAGTCGAATCAAATCTTTAGAAACTCCTGTTGCAACTTGTTCCTCATCTGTTAATTGCTGGTGAGTTGTGCTTGCCGGATGAATAATGAGTGATTTAGTATCTCCAATATTGGCTAAAAGTGAAAATAATTGAGTCTCATCGGCTACTTTTTTAGCGGCTTCAAAGCCCCCTTTTAATCCAAAAGTAACGACACCGCTTTGTCCTTTTGGTAAATATTTTTGAACTAAATCATAATATTTACTTGTTTTTAAACCTGGATAATTAACCCAAGCGACTTCTTCTTGAAGCGCTAACCATTCAGCTAATGCCAATGCATTTTGGCTGTGTCTGTGTATTCGAAGCGGTAAGGTTTCTAATCCCTGAATAATCTGAAAGGCGTTGAAAGGACTCAAAGCGGCACCAAAATCACGCAAGCCTTCTATTCTCACTTTTGCAATAAAAGCCGCATTGCCTAATGCTTCATGATAAATTAACCCGTGATACCCTGCTGAAGGTTCTGTAAATTCAGAAAATTTTCCATTTGACCAATTAAAATTTCCTGCATCAATAATAACACCTCCAAGTGAGGTTCCGTTTCCTGAAATGTATTTTGTCAGGGAATGAATTACAATATCGGCTCCATATTCAATAGGATTGAGTAGGTAAGGAGACGCAACGGTATTATCAACAATAAACGGGACTTTAAACGCCTTAGCCTCTGTTGAAATTGCTTTTAAATCCAACACATCTAATTTTGGATTTCCTAATGATTCTACAAAAAAGGCTTTGGTATTTTCTTGGGCAGCATTTGTAAAATTTGACGGCTCAGTAGGATCTACAAATGTGGTGGTAATACCTAATCTTGGTAAGGTCACTTTTAATAAATTGTAGGTTCCGCCATAAAGACTATTTGACGCAACAATGTGATCTCCGGCTTTCAATAAAACCAAAAAAGTCGTTGCAATTGCTGCTGTTCCTGAGGCAGTAACCACAGCTCCGATTCCTCCTTCTAAAGCGGCTAATCGCTGCTCTAAAATATCATTGGTAGGATTGTTTAATCGGGTGTAGATAAATCCGGCTTCGGCTAAGCCAAATAAATTGGCGGCATGTTCTGAATTGTTGAAAACATATGAACTGGTTTGATAGATAGGAACAGCTCTGGTTCCTGCGTTTTTTGTTACGTCGTGACCTGCATGTAATGCATTTGTTTCAAATTTTTGTGTGCTCATAATCGTTATTTTTTAGGGTTATCTTATATTTTTTTTTGGATATAAAAAAACCTCTGCGGTTTGCAGAGGTTCTATTTATCTTTTTAAAATTAATTATAATAGAAACGCTGCGGAAAATTCCGGCATCATTTTACACATATTGCAATTGATTAATTTCATTTGTTTTTATCTTTTGTTGAGGCAAATGTGCAAACTATTTTTTATTCCACCAAGGAAAAATCTATTTATTTTATAAATTCTATAGAAATAGTAGAATTTAAAATTGTTTCAATGTACTTAATGCATTTTTTTTCAAATAATTACTCCTGATTTTTTTAATGATTAGATGTTGAGAGTGTTATTTAAGAGCTTTAATAGTTATAACTATAAGTATACAAATTCCTTTCTATCAATTGGAATTATACTATTTATGTTTGGGCATATAAAACAGGAGTTGCTGAGTTTAACAAAATTAGATCTGGAAATGTGGTAATTCCTGGAGCGGTTAACAAAAATTAACGTGGTTTAAGTATCCACATATAAAAAAATTGTATTTTGACACCAAAACAATAACTATTTATTAGCATGTCACAAAAAACAAAACAATTTACAATTCATGAAGATTGGACAGTAGTACTCTTAGGTTTCCTGATTATCGCAGTATCCCTTTTTGTTTTTCTTCCTTCGGTTCCAGTATTCAAGTGGTCAAATGGAGCAGATTTAGTGACTGATGTATTCGATTACGGAAATTTACAAATCATTGTATTGCAATTTATCTACCTTATTTCCATTGGGAGTATCGGTGCTTTTTTGACTGGAAAGTCAGTAAAAAACTTCTTGTTGGGTTTTCCCGTGGTTTATTTATTAACCGTTATTGCATTGATTATTGCAGGAAATAAAGAGATAAAAGGTCTTAATTTAGAAGCTGTAATTTTTAGTTTGATTATTGGTTTATCAATAGGTAATTTTTTTACGCTCCCAGAATGGTTTCGTACAGCGCTTTCGACAGAAATTTTTGTAAAAATTGGATTGGTATTATTAGGGACCAGCGTTATATTTTCAGATATTCTTAAAGCAGGTTCTTTGGGACTGATACAAGCTTTGATAGTCGTATTATCGGTTTGGTACTTTGCTTTTTGGTTGTGTAAAAAACTAAAAGTAGATGACGAGTTGACCATGATGATATCCAGCGCGGTTTCCATTTGTGGAGTTTCAGCAGCTATTGCTACATCGGGAGCGATTAAAGGAGACTCAAAGAAGCTTTCGTATGTTATTTCGATGGTTTTGGTTACTGCCATTCCAATGATGATTTTTATGCCGATAATAGCCAAATACTTTAATTTCCCGGAAGAAGTTACCGGGGCATGGTTAGGCGGGAGTATTGATACTTCTGGAGCTGTTGTAGCTTCGGGTTCATTGGTGGGAGAAACGGCTTTGAAAATTAGTACTATCGTTAAATTTTCTCAGAATGTATTATTGGGTTTAGCCGCTTTTGCGATTTCGGTTTATTGGACGTACAGGCAAAATACATCAGATGGAACTACTGTGTCTAAACCTACTTTAAAAGTGATTTGGGAACGTTTTCCAAAATTTGTTATAGGCTTTATTGCCGCTTCATTACTTTTTTCGTTTTTACTTACATCTGACGCTCGGGATGAAGTCAAAGACGGATTAAAGAATTTACAAGGAATTTGGTTTGCTTTAGCATTTACAAGTATTGGTTTAGAAACTAATTTTAAAGATTTGTTTAGTAAAAATAGTAAAAAACCGCTTTATGCTTTTTTAATTGCACAGTTATTCAACATCATTATTACACTTATTATTGCCTTTATTTTGTTTGGAAAATGATGGTTTGATTATCATAGATAGTTCTAAAAAATCCATTTTACAGTTTGTAAAATGGATTTTTTGTATGGTGTTGTTTATGAATTATAATCCAACACTTGAAGCATAAATTTATTTTTATATCGATTAAAAAACAGTTAATAATTATGTTTTGTGTAATTAATTTTTAATTCAAAACCCTATATTCATTGGGCGTATTACCAACATGCTGTTTGAAAAAACGAGTGAAATGCTGCGGATATTTAAACCCTAATTCATAAGCAATTTCGCTGATATTTTTATTAGAATCAAATATCTTGTTCTTGGCTACATCGATGATTTTGTCTTGAATGTATTCTTGTGCAGATTTTCCGGTTTCTTTCTTAATCAAGGTTCCAAAATAATTAGGAGATAAATGAAGCTCGTCTGCAAAATAGGCGACAGAAGGTAAACCAACAGTATAGGGTTTTTTGGATGTGAAATAACTATTTAGTAATTCTTCAAACTTTTCTATAATTCCTTTGTTGACATTTTCTCTGGTGATGAACTGGCGGTCATAAAACCGCTCACAGTAATTTAGAAACAGTTCGATGTTAGAAGCAATCAGTTTTTTGCTGTGTTTATCAATAGATTGCTGCAACTCGACTTGAATTTTAGAAAAACAATCCATCACTAGCTGCCTTTCACGTTCTGATAAATGCAATGCTTCATTAGATTTATAACTGAAAAAATCATAATCGTTTATGCTTTTAGCAAGCGAAGTGCCACGTATCAGGTCTGGATGAAAAACCAGCGCATGTCCCATTGGTTGATATATTTTTTTCATATTTTCTATTTCGATTAGTTGTCCGGGTGAAATCAAAACTAATGTGCCTTCCTGATAGTCATAGTAATTTCGACCATATATTAAGTCTCCACATTTTACTTGTTTAAGGAAAATGCAATACAATCCATAATTAATTTTAACGGTTTTGCTATCGCCCCATGATCTGGGATTGGCTTTTGAAAAATTGATTATACTTACTAAAGGATGTAGCGTTTCGTGATTATTTAAGGCGTTGTATTCAGCAACTGAATTAAACATGTATACCTGGTCCATTGCTAATTATATGTTTGTTTCACAAATTTAAGTATTAAATTAGAAGATTAGTGAAAACCACAGTAATGTGAGTAAAATTGGTAGACAAATCCGTAATCTGTATACAAACAGACAAATAAATACACCTAATTTTGTTTTGTAGAATATGAGTACTTCTGCATCTGGGTAAAATAGAATAATTGGCATTTCGATAAATTATTATTAAATTAAAATGGTATTTAAACTAAACCACAAAACAGAAATTATTATGAAAGCAAAAATTCTAGGACTTTTTTTATTGATAATGAGCGTACAATCGTCCTTCCCACAGCAAAACAAAGCAAGCAATTCTAAAATTACTAACGAAAAGCTAGAACAGGAAATCATTCAACTTTCGAAACAAAAATGGCAATGGATCGCCGATAAAGATGTAGACAAACTGGAACCACTCTTTGACAACAAATCAAAATTTGTCCATATGAGTGGCACTTGGAAAAAGGAAGAGGAACTGGATATTATTAAAACGGGTAGAATTTGGTACAAGAATACTAAAGTTCATGATGTAGCAGTAGAAATTTTTGGAAAAACGGCAATCGTCTGGAACCGAATTACACTTGAGGCTATTGTGAGAGGAAATGAAGCTGTGACTGAATTTACAGTAACAGAAACGTATCAAAAACAAGGTAAAAATTGGAAGCTTTTAGCCTTAACATTCAGCAGTGTGCGAGATACCCACAAGATAGAGAAATAGTAAAAAGTAAAGAAAGACTACACTAATTTAAAATTAATGATATTATGAAAAAATCAATTCTAGGAGTTCTTATACTTATTCTATTTGCAAACAATTCCTTTGCACAAAATAGTACTGTTGAGCAGGAAGTTATTCAACTCTCTAAACAAAAATGGCAGTGGATGGCCGATAAAAATGTTGATAGTCTAACTCCTTTGTTTGATGAAAAATCGGTCTTTGTTCACATGGGTGGAAGTTGGGGGAAAACCCAAGAAATCAATGTAATTAAAAGTGGTGGAATTCATTATAAGAAAGCGGATATCCATGAAGTGTCGGTAAATATCATTGGCAATACTGCCATACTTTTAAATATAATTACACTATTAGCAGTAGTAGGAGGGAATGAAGTAATTAATCCATTTATTGTAACAGAAGTGTATATTAAAGAAAACGGTAAGTGGACATTAGGCTCCTTGTCATTTACCAAAACACTTACTCCTAACGAAGCACCACGTTAAGAAAACTGCTTGTTAAAATTTGAAAGAAGTTATATATTAATACTAAACAGCATTATTAATGATAGTAGTTGTTTATGTATTAATTCTTCTTTTTTAGTATTTATATAAAGGACTAAGTTTTTACTTATGAATGATTTATTGTTTATGTTACAATAGAATTTAAATGCCCTTTTAATTTTACTCCTGATTTTTATTTTGTTTGACATAATTCCTTTTTTTATAAATACATAGTTATACTTACATAAAAAGTCAATAGTTCATAGTATCAGTTTGCTCTCAAATTAGATGCTCAATTTCAATTGAAAAGTGTTGGTCAATTTGATTATTTTTTTAGTTGTAAAACGTAAGCCTTTTGGTTATTACTAAAGTTTGACAGTAAATAAAGAAGCTATTCTTTTATAAAACGAGTGTTTATATTATACAAATGTTAACTATTTGTTATCTGAAAAATATTTATTTATGTAGCTCCTTGTCTTTTATTTTAGCTGTTTTTCATCAAGGATTTAATATCATTATGATTTATTTAAATATTTTTTTTAAATCAGAATCATATTGAGTTAGTTTCTAGGGGAAGACTTATTTATTAGCCAAATATATACTTCCAATACATGAAAAAGTTCTTTCAATCAGTTATTTGCTGATTTTTTTTTAGTTTAATTCAATTTTTAGTAGCGTTGAATTAGTGTTCAAGAATTCTATTTTAATCAAATCGAAATAAAAAATAGCGGTTAGAATACTTTTTTTTAAATACTTAATTTCTATCGGGTTTATCAGTGATTTAATGTCTTTTCTTTTTTCTTTTTTTACTAATAGAGACTTTTTTGTTCTTGAAAAATTTACTTTTTGTTATTTCGTAATTAACATAAGTTTAGCAAATATCGATTCTATTTGTCCATTATAAACAAATTGATAAAAGATGAAAAAAATTAGATTTTTGATGCTATTCTTTTTAACTGTTTTCTCTGTTGCTGGTTGGGCTCAAACAGAAGTAACAGGAGTAGTATTAGATGATGCCAATTTTCCGTTACCGGGAGTTAATGTATTAGTGAAGGGAATTAAAAAAGGAATAGTAACCGACATTGACGGTCGTTTTACGATTAAAGCATCAGTTGGAGATGTTATTGAGTTTTCTTATATAGGATTAGAAACACAAGAAGTAACCATTAAAAACTACAACAAATTAGATATAAAGTTGCAATCAAGCGCCATGCAACTTGAAGATTTGGTAGTAGTGGGATATGGTTCAAAACGAAAAAGGGATGTTACCGGTGCAGTCACTTCAGTTAAAAATGACGCGTTTAATCGAGGTATAGTTACCTCACCAGAACAATTGATACAAGGTAAGGTTTCTGGGGTTAATATTACTTCTGCAAGTGGGGAACCTGGAAGCAATCAAGCCATAAGCATACGTGGTCAAGGTGGTGTTCGTACTGGAAGTACACCTTTATTTGTCATTGATGGATTTGCTCTTGACAATTCAAGTACAGGCGGAGCAACAAATCCGCTTAGTTTTATAAATGCTGACGATATAGAATCTATCGACGTGTTGAAAGATGCTTCTGCTACGGCTATTTATGGTTCAAGGGGAGCTAATGGAGTTATCTTGATTACTACAAAAAGAGGTAAAAAAGGACAATCTAAAGTAACGTATTCCACTAGTCTTGGTACATCAAGTATGGCTAAAGAAATCCCTGTTTACAGTGCAGATGCTTTTAGAGCAAAAGTGGTTGAAATAGGCGGACAACTAATTGATTTGGGTGGATCTACCAATTGGCAAAAAGAAATAACTCGAACAGCATTCTCTCAAAACCATAACTTAAATTTAAGCGGTGGTGCTGACAATCTAACCTATTTTGCTTCTATTGGTCATCAAGATCAACAAGGTATTCTAAAAAATAGTGAACTGAAAAAACTTTCAGGGAGAATTAATCTAACCCAAAAAATGTTTAACAACAGGCTTAAGATTGATTTAAACTTGAATGCTACCAATACAAAAAGTGAGAGGCCTGCGATAGAAAGCCTTATAGGTACTGCATTAAGCTTGAATCCAACATATCCTGCGTATGATGAAAATAGAGCTCCTTCCATATTTGCAGATGTTTTTAATCCGTTGATCCGTCTTAATCTGTATGAAGATTTGACGAATACAAACCGAATTATAGCGAACATTTCTCCTTCGTTTGAAATTATCAAAGGATTGGACTATAAGTTAAATTTAGGTGTTGACAACTCCAATTCTGACCGAGACATACAAAATCGACCAAGTACTTTACCGCAACAGGACGGAAGGCTGGATTCGTATTATATCAGTAATAAAAATAATTTGATTGAAAACTATATCACGTACAACTTTGATTTAGGAGAGAATAATTTTTCTCTTTTGGCAGGCCATTCGTATCAAAAGACATTTGTGCAATACAGACATTGGAGTATTGATAAATTTAAAGATAATGGTATCGACCCAAAATACAATCCCGGTTTGGGACAAGAATTGGATTTAATAGATAATTTACCATCAGGATCTGCTATAAAAAATGAATTACAATCCTTTTTTGGAAGAGTAGGATACAGTCTTAAAGATCGCTACTTGTTGACTGCTACTTTCCGTAGGGATGGTTCGTCAAAATTTGGTAGTAACAATAAGTACGGAAATTTTCCTTCATTTGCTGCTGGTTGGAGAATTTCAGAAGAAGAATTTATGAAATCATCACCGTTTAGCAACCTAAAACTTAGGGCAGGATGGGGACGAACAGGTAATCAGGAAATTCCATCTAAAATAACACAGGCATCCTCTACAACATCAGTGACAGGAAGTACAAGTTATCCTCTTAATCCAGCAGGAACTTTCCCTGGGGGCACCACTTATGCTCGTTTTGCTAATCCAGATATTCAGTGGGAAGTATCTTCACAAACCAATGTTGGTTTAGATTTTGGATTGTTTAATGGCGCTTTATCGGGAACGGTAGATTATTTTAACAAGGTTTCGGATAATATTTTACTTGAAGTGGTTCCGTCAGATCCAATTCAAGCCGCTTCAACGTATTGGACAAATGTGAAAGATATGACCATCACAAATAAAGGTCTAGAATTAGCGCTTGCTTATGAATACAAAAACGAAAATGGAGTTTCATTTAGTTTAGGTGGAAATGTCTCTTTCATAGATAACAAAATTGAAAATTCTCCTTTTACTGTTTTAACAACAGGAAGTGCATCAGGATCCGGTCTTTCGTCAGCTACTATTAATGGATATGTGAACGGACAGCCTATTGGTACCTTCTACATGAAAGAATTTATTGGTATTAATGATCAAGGAATGAGCATGTTTAGGGATGTAAACGGTGATGGTTTAGATACCGATGCTGACAGAGTAGTTGCTGGTAGCGCATTACCAGACAAATTATACAGTTTTTATGGTAACATCGCATACAAAGGATTTGATTTGAATTTTAATTTCAATGGTGTATCTGGAAATAAAATCTATGATAATACTGCCAATTCTAGTTTTTACAAAGCCCGTTTAGCAAAATCGTTAAATACAACTGCTGCAGCTGCTCAATATCCATCAGAATCGATAACAAATCCTGCTTCGATTTCAACACGATATTTGAAAAATGGTGCTTTTATTCGTTTGAATAATCTTTCATTAGGGTACAATTTAAATCCTAAAACGATTGGTATCCAAGACTGGGTTAGTTCGATGAGGTTTTCTTTAACAGGACAAAATTTATTTGTCATTACCGATTATGACGGTTACGATCCAGAGGTTAATACAGATCGATCTGTAGATGGTGTTACTTCTTATGGAATCGATTATTTAAGTTATCCAAAAGCAAGAACATTTCTATTTGGATTTAATGTTTCATTTTAATAAAAAGCAAATCACATGAAAAATAAATTTATACTAGTATTTACGTTACTAACCACTTTAATGCAATTTGGGTGTTCTGATCTTGAGGAAGAGGTACTGGATGAATCCTTGACAGGAGGAGCTACAATGGATGCAGTTGCTGATGGAAGTATTTCTCCAGCTTACGCAGTTTTACCCAATTTGTTTTTGCACACCAGTTATTTTACTCTTCAGGAAATATCAACAGATGAAGCTATTTTGCCGTATAGAGGCGGAACAGATTGGGGAGACAACGGAATCTTTATTGATATGCACCGCCATACTTATTCTAGCTCCCATATTCGTATAAAAGATACTTGGGGTTCCATTACTCAAGGGATTTCACGATCAGTAACTGCAATAAATGCGCTGGCTCCCTTGGCAGAAACAAATCCAACAGCTAAAATTTATTTAGCGGAAGCCCGAGGATTGAGAGCCTATTATTCGATGTTGAGTTTGGACTTATTCGGGTTGATTTTTGTGAAAGAAAATCCGACAGAAGTTTCCACTATTGTCCGCGGTAATGATGCGGTAGAATACATTGCAAAAGAATTAGTCTCTATTGAAAATGAAGTGACCACTACGGCTGGACCAGGTCGAATTACTAAAGGTGCCGTATGGGGACTTTTGGCTCGTTTGCATTTGAATGCTGCAGTTTACCGCCAGCCTTATGCGACTAATTTTGATTTTAAATCAGAGGATATGGATAAAGTTATTTCGTATACCGATAAAATTATTACATCTGGTCAGTACAATCTTTCTTCGGAATATTTTGAAATTTTTGATGATGAAAATCATACCAATAAAGAATTAATTTTTGCTGTTGATCAACGTGCTGAATTGAACGGACACAATCGTTTGGCTTATTTCTCCTTGTCTGGTGATATGTTCCCTAGTCCTGCATTTCCCCGAGCAAACGGAACTGACGGACCAGCCATTACTCCTGATTTTTATCAGACATGGGTTTCGGCGTATGGAGCTAAAGATCCTGCAACTGCCGATCCTCGATTTTTTAAAGAGAACCTTAGAATACCCGCTGATTCCTGTATCGCTGCAAAAGACTTTGAAGTGAATCGAGGAATATTGAGAGGACAACAATACGGATTGATTACCACTGCAAACGGACAGCCATTTGCGCGTTGTGCGGATGGTGTTGGTTATAAAATAAGTAAGCTTCGAAATATTACAAGATCGGATAAAACCAAGTTAGTAAACCATACGCAGTTTATCGATTTTACCGCTGCAGGTAGTGGATACAGTACCGGGTATAGAGTTTTGAAATATGAGTTCAGTAAAAAATCGGATACCGGAAGAAACAAAGGAGATGCTGATATCGTTATCATGCGTTTGGCTGATATTTACATGATGCGTGCTGAGGCAAAATTGCGTAAATCAAATGATATGGGTGGTGCACTTGCAGATGTGAATGTGGTAAGAGCTTCAAGAACGGCAAGAATTGCTGCTCCAGCATTAACTTCTATGACACTTGATCTTTTGTACAGAGAACGTGGATTTGAATTTTACTGGGAAACGCTTAGACGTACGGATATGATTCGTTTTGGAAAATATGAAGGAACGTGGACTGAAAAAACGGATAGTAATGTTCAGAAACGTCTTTTTCCAATTCCACAATCTGCTATTGACGGAGCTTCAGACAAACCTGGATATTTGGTTCAAAACGCAGGATATTAATTGGATTAAAAAGAGGATTATTGGTACTGTTTTAAAATAAAAAACCAAATAGTATCACATGAATTCACTTCCTAAAATATAATTTTATTAAAGACCTTTCGGTGTATTGTTATGATACCCGAAAGGTCTACATAATTAAATACGGTTCTCGATACATTTTTTGTTCCGTTTTACTCCACAAAAAATACTCGAACTGACGTTTTGAATAATTACACCCAACGAGTTAACACTACTCTTTCTTCACAATTTATACTATGACCCAATCTATTAAAATTTCAGTTCTTGCCTTGTTATTTTCCTTGCAGTTCATTCAGGCACAAGAAGTTCAAAAATATAAAATACATTCTCATAATGATTATGAGCAAAATGTTCCGTTTTGGAGTGCTTACGCCAATGGTTTAAATTCTATTGAAGCGGATATTTTTTTGAAGGATAATAACTTGTATGTAAGCCACACCGAGACCAATATCAAAACAGAACGTACTCTGGAAAAGCTTTATTTAGATCCTTTACAACAAGTAATCGATCTTCAACTTAGAAATCAGCAACCGATACAATTACTGATTGATATTAAAACCGAGCCTGTTGCTACGCTGAAAAAACTAATAGCTATTTTAAAAACCTATCCCAATGTCATAAACAATAAAAAATTCTCTATTGTGATATCGGGAAACCGACCAGAAGCAAAAACATATACACAATATCCGAATTATATTCAATTTGATTATCAAAGTTTAGTTAGTATTCCTGAAAAAGAACAATGGGATAAAGTAGCGCTAATCAGCAAAAGTTTTAGTGAATTTTCGTCATGGAACGGAAAAGGAAGGCTCACTGCCGAAGATTACAAAAAGGTATCTGAAGCGATTAAAAAGGCCCATAGTTATGGAAAACCATTTCGTTTTTGGGGTTGTCCAGATTCTAAAACCGCATGGAAAACGTTCAAGGATCTCGGAGTCGATTTTATAAACACCGATATGCCTTACGAGAGTTCCCGTTATCTGAATACATTAGACAGCAGAGTTTTTTACAATACGATTGATTCGCCGGTATACACGCCTACTTATTTGTCTGACAAGAAAAACAGTCCCATACAAAATGTTATCCTGCTTATAGGAGATGGGAACGGACTTGCTCAGATTTCTAGTGCTGTTTTGGCTAATGGTGGCCAATTGACACTGACGCAATTAAAATCTATTGGGTTTCTAAAAACACAATCCTCGGATGATTTTACTACCGATTCAGCTGCGGGAGGAACGGCTCTTGCTACTGGTCAAAAAACATATAACAGAGCTATTGGAGTGGATTCTTTAGGGAAAACTATCGAAAGTATTATGGAAGTTCTTACTAAAAAGGGATTTAGTACGGGTTTGATTACAACGGATCATATTACAGGAGCGACACCCGCTTCTTTTTATGCGCATCAAAAAGAGCGAGATTTGACAGCAGCAATCGCTAATGACCTTATGAATAGTAAATTATCTCTTTTTATGGGTGGTGGAAGCAGTAATTTTGCAGATGGTTTTTCTAAAACTGATTTCTCAATTTTAAATTCCATTGCAGATGTTGCCAAAAGTAACAAGAATCAAGTTGGTCTTTTTTTCTCTGAAAATACGGTTCCCAGTGTTTTAAAAGGACGTGGAAACCTATTGGCAGAAGCCACAAAAAACGGACTCGAATTTTTGAATGCTAAGAATAAACCGTTCTTTCTTATGGTTGAAGGCGCTCAAATAGATTCCTATGGTCATGCGAATAATGTACCCGGAATTGTTTCAGAAGGAATTGATTTTGACAGAGCCATAACCGAAGCGATTAAATTTGCAGATAAAACAGGCAACACTTTAGTCATTGTTACCGCAGATCATGAGACTTCCGGGTTTACGTTACCGCAGGGGAATTTAAAAGATAAAATGATTGAAGGCGATTTTACAACTTATGATCATACTGGAATTATGGTGCCGATATTTACTTATGGACCTCAATCGGATATTTTTTCGGGAGTGTATGAAAACAATGAAGTCTTTCATAAAATCAAGCAAGTTTTGAAACTTAAATAATTAATAGTTAGATCGCTATAAAAATTAAATTAAAAGAAAAAGAGGTTTTCCTGTTGGGAAAATCTCTTTTTTTATGGGAAATATTGGTTTTTATTTCTGAATCGTACCAGATTTTAAATCAATAAAAAAATGATCTGCCGGAGCTCCGTTTAAAAATTTGTTCAGAATGGTCAGAAGAAGAATTGTATTTTTTTCTGTTGGATTTTCTGGATTTAATTTTCTTTCCTTTTGATGGTCAAGATAGGAAGTGATAATAAATTGATATTGATTTATTCTTTCTTTTCCAATGTCAGCAATAGCCAGTTCATCGGCGCTTCGAATGCGATAAAAGTCGGTGATAAGCTCCAAACCAGACCAATTAAAATCACTTTGATTGAACCGATTCTTTTTTAATTGTTGCTTTACTTTCTTTTCTGCTTTTTTCCACTCTTTTTCAAAATCGTTTTTGTGATTTATGATGGTGTCATAATCTTCCTTAGATTCAAAATTAGCGAGTATCAGTAATTCTTCACCTGAAATATTTAACATAAAATTCTTAAATAATTCAGGCCAATCGTCTGGTAAAAAACGCAATCGAACTAATTCTTTTAGATGGAAATCAGTAAAATCATGGTAGTTTTTTGTTTCTAAAATTGCATTATTCCAAATGTCTGCTGTGTTCTGACTTTTCAAAAAATCATATTCCATTTTATAAAGATCAAACAGTTCATTGAATCGGGGCACTTCATTTATTGCTATGGTTTCTATTTCCATTACCTCATTTTTTTTGATAGTGAGTAGTTTGTAGGCAGGAATGTAGGCTGCCAAAGAAGGGGTTTGAATGTTTACCAGCGTATTTCCTTTTTTTGTTTTTCGAACACCTGTATCGTTGATGTGCATGTGTCCGCCAAAATGGATTTTCAATCCTGCATCAGCAAAGGTTTGTGCGACTTCTTCCTTCGGAACACGGTCTAATTGCCATTTTCCTTTACCCATTAATTCTTCAATTTCAGGGGAAGCATCGTCATTAAATTCTACCATTGGAAAGTGGCTGAATGCGATCAGGGTTTTTCCTCTTTTTTTAGCCTCAGCACTTATATCCTCAATCCATTTTATCAGGTGTTTTTTATGAGAAAGTACCTTGTTGTAACCTTGGCCTGCATCAGAATACTCTTTGGAGTCCTTTGAGTTTTTAGCAGTCTCTTTTTTAGGAATATAAACATTCCCATCAATGGCCAGCAACCAAAGCCCGGGAACGGGTTCTACCACATAACTTACATCGGGTACGGAATATCCAGGTGCTACGGAATACGTTCTGTTTGTTAATGAAGCCGCTTCTGATGCTTTTGCAAAATTGTAAGTATCTAATGAATAAGTGCTGAAAGGAGTGGCCCAGAATACATCATTTTCTTTTGGAAAAAAACCAAAATCTTTTAGTTCGGGGGTAATACCAAGATATCCCATTTTGGCAATATCCTGGCTTATTACTACCGTATTTTCACTATTGCTGTTGGCTTGATAGAATCCTTTTTTACTGAAAATAGGTTGGCTTTTTCCTCCACTGCCCAAAAAATCATTTTTCCCGGATTCCTGAGCGAAAGGTCCGGCAGGATCGTGATTGCCTGTGGTGATAAAGAATTGGATACCGTATTTTTTAGTATAATCAGTAAGGATTTGCTTTAGTCCCCGAATGTGAAGCGGTTGTCCGTCATCACTATAATCACCCGGAAGCGCCACGATTTTTATACCTCGTTGTACAATATCATCAAGGGCTGCGAGAAAAGCAAAATAGTTTTCATTAAAAATCCGAGTCGAATGTAACTGCGATTCCATCGTTCTTAATAAAGTATGCTTTCCGTTCTTAGGATTGGTGATTCCTTTGTAGTCGCTGTCTTGTAAGGTTCCATATATATCCTGAAAATGAACATCTGCCAGAAAAGCAATTTTTAATTCCTCAGTTGGAGACTGCCCTTTTGAAACTGCAGTAAAAAGAAATAGAAAAAGGGAGAAATAAACAATTATTCGACTCATTGAAGATTTTAAATTAGTTGTATTTAATGTTTTTCAAACGGTACAAGGATAGAAAAAAAAGAATACAATTCATTTAAGGGAATGTTATGTGTTTATTTTATTGTACTATTTTTTTCTAGACTTTAGATTTAAAAAATTTTCTGGAATAGTTTTAATTTAGAATTACTAAATTCTTATATATCGTACTTATTCATCAATCGTAATCTATAGGAAGACTTTTTTTGACCTACAAGAAATTTATAAATACTTGAATTTGTAAAAAAACAATGTATTGATTTTAAGTGTTTTTTATGATTAAAAAGTGTGAATAATGTAAGTTTTATAAAAAATAATATAACACTTTTTTCTGTATCATTTTGACCTTTGTAAGGTATATAAGCTGTAGTAAATTTAATTTAGTAAAAAAGTAAATCACTAATTTGAGTTTCTCAAGTATGACTTTTAATAGCTTTAAGGCACAAGAAGACGTTTTAAATTTTGGATTAATTAAAATTAGAAAAGATGAAAATTTAGCAAATAACGTTATTTCTCCGGATGTTAAAAATTGTGTCTTGAGTTTCTATGCTGCTTTTGCATTTTTAGTAAAAAACAACAGAATGAATTATATAAAAAATTAAAAAACATTTTTTTATATAATGTAGCTTAAAAGGCTTCGTTCTGAAATAATGTCTGTTTTTTGATTGCTATTTTCCCTTTTTTAAATAGGTAATTGACTGTTAGTATTGGTTTAGAAAGTGATTTAATAGCTTCAAATTTAGTTTTTGTTTATGGAAAAAAACATATTAATTGTAGACGATCATTTTATAGTAAGGTCAGGGATATCCTTATTATTAGAAAATGAACTGGATGAGGTTCAGGTTTTTGAGGCTAGTGATTTTCCAGAAGCACTTCTTGAATTTGATAATATTTGTTTTGACTTAGTAATATTGGATATCAATTTGCCCGGCGGAAAAAAATGCAATATGATAGATGTTTTGCGGGAGCTGCAAAAAGATGTAAAAATATTAATTTTTTCTGCTCACGAGGAGGATATTTATGCTTTTCGTTATGTCCAAGCCGGGGCTAACGGATATTTGAACAAGTTGAGCGATAGCGATACAATTGTTAAGGCTGTAAAAGCAGTTTTGGAAGCAGGAAAATATATTTCAATTGATATTCTTGAAAAATTCATAAGGTTTTCTCAAGGTAAGAGAGAAAGCAGTAATCCACTAGAAGAACTTACCCACCGAGAATTAGAAATTGCTGAACTTCTTGTAAAAGGATTTGGGAATCTTGAAATCGCTAATGAATTGGATATAAAAATGTCGACGGTAAGCACCCACAAATTAAATGTTTTTAAAAAAACACATATAACCAATATTATAGAATTATCTGAATTGTTTAAAAAATTCACAAATTAATTTAAATCCGTAATTATTTCAAATTTAGAACCTTTGCTTATTTCACTGGAAATTTTTAAGTTACCGTGAAGTATATGTATTAATTCTATAATCATAGGTAGTCCCATTCCGCTGTTTCTTAGGATTAATTTCTCAGTAGATTGTTCATTACTTAATTGTTTATAATATATTAAATCCTCTTTTGTAAATCCTTTTCCTGTGTCTTCTACAACCAGATATAATTTTTTGTTTTTAATAAGGCTATAAATTTTAATGACTCCATTTTCTGTATTTTTTATAGCATTGTCAATGATGTTGTGAAGAATTACAGATAATATATCTTGATTTATTTTTGTCACAACATTTTTATCAATTTCATTTATTAAAATGTTATTGGAAGCCTTGGCAATTTCGTTGAATAAATTACATTTTGTTTGTACCAGTTTTCTTAGATAGTAAGCCGAATTTTCAGAAGATTTTCCTTCAATGAATATTTTAGAATAAGTCAGTAAACTATCTATAAAATTGAATAACTGTAATGTAGATGAATAAACCGATTTTGCATTTTTTTTGAATTTTTGATCGTCATAATTTATAGATTCTTCATAGATATATTTACTAGTCATCGCTAAATATTTCATTGGACTTTTTATATCATGACTTATAGTTCCAATTAACTTTTTATGCTGAATTATTTCTGTAGATAATTCCATTTTAGTTTTTTCTAAGTCCTCTATAATATCTTGTAATTGTTCTTTTGTTTTATTAACATCCTTTTCTGAGGCAATTATTTTTTTTAGTGTTATTACATAATAAAAGCTTACGCTGCTGATTATTAATGATATGAAAAATATATTTAGGACAATTAAATGGTTTTTAATTTCTCTGCTACCATCACCAACAATATTAGAAAAATTATCGGCTGAATTGTCTAGATTATCGCATAGAATATTGATTTCAGATGTGATTTTATTTTTTGTTTGTTCGTCTAATTTCGTAGTTTGAATTTTTTTATGAATTTCAATACCCTTTTTAAGAAGTCGATTTACTAATTCATCGGCATTTTCCCATTTATGAATTGCTTTTTTAAGAAATGGAACAGAATTGAAATTTTTAAAAATCCATATCATATCATCTAAATCCTCTTCTTTATTTTTTCCTGCTCTAAATCCTCTTTTGGCTATATCCTCATCAAGATTTTTACTTAAAGCAACTCTTGCTACTTGATCTCCCAAAGGAATTTTTAACTCTTCTTCAAATAATTTCCAATGTTTATCATTTTCTGTATAGAGATAACTAATCAAATGACGGGAGGCTTTGTTTTGTCCTTTTGAATAACTCGATTCTCCGTTTACATACGCCCTTGATGCCGATAAAATTCTAATCGTAGTATAGTTTATGATAATTAATGTGATACAGGAAGAAAACATGATGATATAAAGGATTATTATATTCTTTTTTGAATTTACATAGTTCTTAATTTCAGACATAAGCTTTTATATTTTATGGTATTGTAAAGTAATAAAATTTGTTAATTTTTTGTGTGTTTTTCGAAAAAAAATAAGAAAAAGCTGTGTTTAATTTTGATGCTTTTTTTCCTGCTGCTAGTATTAAATAAATTTTTCCCTAGTAATAATTCTACAAGGATATCGATTTTTATTTGTGCGAATTTTTCTATTATATTTTTGTGAAATAATAAATTTGTATATGCAATAAGTTCTTTGATCACTTTCCAGATTAATACATAAAATTAATTATTTATTAAAACACATTAATTTTTTTATGTCGTAGGTAAAATTATTATTTATACGAAAAAAGAGTTATGAATTTTGTCTTGTTTAAAAAGCTTAATCTTTTATTTTATGAAAAAAAAATACCAAAAGCTTTCGATTGATCAATTAGATCGATCCATTGTATTAGAAACATCAAATCAAGGAGTATTTAGGAAAGCATTGCTTTTTTTGATTTTTTATCTGTGCGCAACAAATGTTATCTCAGCTCAATGTAATACAGATACTCCACTTCCTTTTATTGATAGTACTTATGGTAACTTATCAGCAACAGCAAGTATTAATGGTGTGTGTGTACTTTGTGCAGTTCCTAATGCTTCCAGGTTAATAGATGCAGACTTGAATAATTTTGCAACAGCATTTGTAGCTATTGGTGCAGCAGGTTCAGTAAATTATAGAGTGACAGACGCAGATACGGATTATCCTGCTGGTACTTATGTAGGGTACAGGATTGATACTGGTAGTTTATTGAGCTTAAATTTGCTGGGCTCAATTACAATTAGAACATATCTGAACGGTACATTAAAGGATACAGCTTCGGGTTCTTCTCTTTTGGGTGTAGGATTGCTTAACGGTTCAGGAAATAATTATGTAGTAGGTTTTAATACAACTCAACAATTTGATGCGATTGAAATTTCTGTAGGAGGTTTGGCAAGTTTGTTAAATACTATTGATGTTTATTATCCGGTAATCAGAAACTATTGTGCAGGTCCGGCTTTAAGTTGTAATACCGCATCGGCAATGAATCTTCCAGCTTATCCAGTAAGTTTAGAACCGTCACATACTGGTATTTCAGGCATAAGTTTAGGGACTATTTATGATGCTTCGAATGTTATTAGTACTAATACAAATGATTATGCTACAATAACTTTAACAGCTGGTGTCGCTGCTTCGGGAAGTATTGCAGTAAAAGATCAACTAACGGATTATCCCGCGGGTACTTATGCAGGGTTTGAAATTGAAAATTCTAATTTACTGAATGTTTCAGCTTTAGGAAGCATAGCAATAACTACTTATCTTAATGGAATTCAGCAACAACAATTCCTTGGAAATAATTTAGTCGTTAATGGCTCTTTATTAAACAATCCTGGTCGATATAAAGTAGGCTTTGTGTCAACGGATTCATTTGATGAAGTTCAGCTTTCCATTAACCAGACATTGTCACTGAATTTAGGTTCAACAAGAGTTTATAGTGCTGTTTTTGAAAATTTCTGTGCTGGGCCTGATTTGGTTTGTAACACACAAACAGCAATGTTAGCTCCTACTTATCCAGTTTATATTAATGGTGTAAATACAGGTATTGATGGTTTAGTTTGTGCGCTTTGTTCAATAAACAATGCAGACAATTTGATAGATCAGAATACTTCAAATTTTGCTCAAATAAATTTAACGATAAGTGTTGGAAACAGCGGTAGTATTTCTGTAAAAGATCAGGTAGTAGATTATCCTATAGGTTCTTTTGTAGGTTTTACAATAGAGAATCCTTCATTGTTGAATGTAAATGCACTCGACGCAGTCACTATAAGAACGTATCTTAATGGAGTTCTTCAGGAAACTAAAGTTGGAAATGCTGCTTTAGTTACGGTAGGAACCAATCTTTTGGTGGGAAGTAGTTTACAGACAATTGGTTTTGTTACGGCTAAATTTTTTGATGAAGCTCGTATTACAATTACTAATACAGCAACAGTGAGTCTGGGAGTTGTGAATGTTTACAGTGCTATTTTCCAAAAATTGTGTCCGGTAATCTTAGAATGCAATAAAACATACGCATTGACGAATCCAATTTTTCCTGTAATCATTGATAGTGGAAAAACCGGTGTTGATGGATTGGCTTGTGTGGCCTGCGCAGTTAACAATACAAATAATGTATTAACAGCAAACACTACTGATTTTGCTTCGGTTTTAGTTACCGCAGGAGTAATTGCTCCAGCTTCTATAGCTGTTTTAGATCAGTTGTCTACTTATCCTGCGGGTACTTATGCAGGATTTACAATAAAAGATTTGAATAGTTTGATTCAGTTAGATTTGTTCAATTCGTTAACTATTTCTACTTATTTAGATGGTGTATTTAGAGAGTCTAAAAGTGCATCACTATTGTTAAATCTATCTTTGACGATACCTCCGTATGACTCTGGTTCTGGAATCTATAATGTGGGTTTTCAGAGTACTCAATCTTTTGACGAAATCAGAATTAGTGTAGGGTCACTTGCGAGTATAATAAATGATATTAATGTATATGGAGCATTTATCAACACAGCAAGTACTAGTGGCGGAACTTTACAATGCGCTGTTATTGATGCAGTAAATGATCTTTTACCTTCAATAATTGGAGCTACTGGTACGATCAATGCAGGTAATGTATTAACAAATGATACTATAAATGGAACTCCAGTCACAATAAGTGATATTGACTTAACGGTAACTAGTGCTGCTACACCAACAACTTTAGGTGCCTCAGTACCTTCTATAGATCCTTCGACAGGCGTTGTAAGTATTCCATCGGGAACTCCAGCAGGTAGTTATAGTATTACGTATCAAATTTGCTACAAATTAAATTCATTGACTTGCGACTCAGCAACGGTAACTGTGCCTGTAATAGTTGCAGCAATCGACGCAGTGAATGATGCGAATACAATTATAGTTTATGGAGTAACTGGCGGTAATACAGGTATTAATGTTTATGCTAACGATACTTTTAACGGAAACCCAGTAGATGTATCGGATGTTGTTTTGACTTCTACTCCAAACGGACCACTAACGGTAAATACAGACGGAAGTGTAATAGTAGCATCAAATACTCCAGGAGGAACTTATACCGTGGATTATACTATTTGTGAAAGACTAAATCCTACAAATTGTAATATAGCTACAGTTACTGTTTTTGTATCTACTCCAAGTATTGCTTTAGTCAAAGTAGGCGCAGTGGGAGGAAATGGAGCAATAGGAAATGTAATCACTTACACTTTTGTGGTGACCAACACCGGAAATACATCCTTGAGCAATATCATGATCAATGATGTTTTGACAGGCAGCGTTAACTTGGCGGTAAGCCCAAGCACATTGATACCCAATGCTACTGGAACTGCGACCGCAACGTATACGATTCAACAAATAGATGTAGATTCCGGAAAAGTAACCAATAGTGCTACAGTAACAGGAACTACTCCAACAAACGGAACAGTGACGGATACTTCTGGAACAACAATCACTAATGATACTCCAACAGAAACTACCCTTACTCCAAGTCCAAGTATTGCTTTAGTCAAAGTAGGCGCAGTGGGAGGAAATGGAGTAATAGGAAATGTAATCACTTACACTTTTACGGTGACCAACACCGGAAATACATCCTTGAGCAATATCATGATCAATGATGTTTTGACAGGCAGCGTTAACTTGGCGGTAAGCCCAAGCACATTGATACCCAACGCTACTGGAACTGCGACCGCAACGTATACGATTCAACAAATAGATGTAGATTCCGGAAAAGTAACTAATAGTGCTACAGTAACAGGAACTACTCCAACAAACGGAACAGTGACGGATACTTCTGGAACAACAATCACTAATGATATTCCAACAGAAACTACCCTTACTCCAAGTCCAAGTATTGCTTTGGTAAAAGTGGGCGCAGTGGGTGGAACCGGAGTAGGAAATGTAATCACTTACACTTTTACAGTGACCAACGCAGGAAATACCACATTAAGTAATATTGTTGTGAATGATGCTTTAACAGGCAGCGTTAACTTGGCGGTAAGCCCAAGTACATTGACACCCAACACCACAGGAACTGCGACTGCAACTTATGTAATCAAGCAATCAGATGTGGATGCCGGAAAAGTAACTAATAGTGCTACAGTAACAGGAACTACTCCAACAAACGGAACAGTGACGGATACTTCTGGAACAACAATCACTAATGATACTCCAACAGAAACTACCCTTACTCCAAGTCCAAGTATTGCTTTGGTAAAAGTAGGAGCAGTGGGAGGAAATGGAGCAATAGGAAATGTAATCACTTACACTTTTGTGGTGACCAACACCGGAAATACATCCTTGAGCAATATCATGATCAATGATGTTTTGACAGGCAGCGTTAACTTGGCGGTAAGCCCAAGCACATTGATACCCAACGCTACTGGAACTGCGACCGCAACGTATACGATTCAACAAATAGATGTAGATTCCGGAAAAGTAACTAATAGTGCTACAGTAACAGGAACTACTCCAACAAACGGAACAGTGACGGATACTTCTGGAACAACAATCACTAATGATACTCCAACAGAAACTACTTTGACTCCAAGTCCAAGTATTGCTTTGGTAAAAGTAGGAGCAGTGGGAGGAAATGGAGCAATAGGAAATGTAATCACTTACACTTTTATGGTGACCAACACCGGAAATACATCCTTGAGCAACATCATGATCAATGATGTTTTGACAGGCAGCGTTAACTTGGCGGTAAGCCCAAGCACATTGATACCCAACGCTACGGGAACTGCTACTGCAACGTATACGATTCAACAATCAGATGTAGATGCCGGAAAAGTAACCAATAGTGCTACAGTAACGGGAACAACTCCAACAAACGGCACAGTGACGGATACTTCTGGAACAACAATCACTAATGATATTCCAACAGAAACTACCCTTACTCCAAGTCCAAGTATTGCTTTGGTAAAAGTAGGAGCAGTGGGAGGAAATGGAGTAATAGGAAATGTAATCACTTACACTTTTACGGTGACCAACACCGGAAATACATCCTTGAGCAATATCATGATCAATGATGTTTTGACAGGCAGCGTTAACTTGGCGGTAAGCCCAAGCACATTGACACCCAACGCTACGGGAACTGCTACTGCAACGTATACGATTCAACAATCAGATGTAGATGCCGGAAAAGTAACCAATAGTGCTACAGTAACGGGAACAACTCCAACAAACGGCACAGTGACGGATACTTCCGGAACAACAATCACTAACGACACCCCAACAGAAACTACGCTGACACCAAGTCCAAGTATTGCTTTGGTAAAAGTGGGCGCAGTGGGTGGAACCGGAGTAGAAAATGTAATCACTTACACTTTTACAGTGACCAACGCAGGAAATACCACATTAAGTAATATTGTTGTGAATGATGCTTTAACAGGCAGCGTTAACTTGGCGGTAAGCCCAAGTACATTGACACCCAACACCACAGGAACTGCGACTGCAACTTATGTAATCAAGCAATCAGATGTGGATGCCGGAAAAGTAACTAATAGTGCTACAGTAACAGGAACTACTCCAACAAACGGAACAGTGACGGATACTTCTGGAACAACAATCACTAATGATACTCCAACAGAAACTACCCTTACTCCAAGTCCAAGTATTGCTTTGGTAAAAGTAGGAGCAGTGGGAGGAAATGGAGTAATAGGAAATGTAATCACTTACACTTTTGTGGTGACCAACACCGGAAATACATCCTTGAGCAATATCATGATCAATGATGTTTTGACAGGCAGCATTAACTTGGCGGTAAGCCCAAGCACATTGATACCCAACGCTACTGGAACTGCCACCGCAACTTATGTAATCAAGCAATCGGATGTAGATTCCGGAAAAGTGACCAATAGTGCTACAGTAACAGGAACAACACCAACAAACGGAACAGTGACGGATACTTCTGGAACAACAATCACTAATGATACTCCAACAGAAACTACTTTGAATCTAAATCCGAGTATTGCCATTATGAAAAATGCAGTTTTTAACGATAATAATGGAGATGGTTTTGCTCAAATAGGAGAAACAGTAAGTTATACTTTCACGGTGATGAATACTGGAAATTTACCCCTTATAAATGTTGTATTAACGGATGCTTTGCCTGGAATTTTAATTACTGGTGGCCCTATAAGTTTAGCATTAGGAGAGACTAATAGCACCTCATTTAGAGGAGAGTATACTTTAACACAACAGGATATTATAAATGGATATGTAAGCAATCAGGCTATGGTAAAAGGGACAAATGCAGCAAATATAGAAGTTATGGATTTATCAGATGATGATAGTCCTACGCAAGATGATGCTACAGTTTTAAGTATTAATGGTTGTGCTATAGAAGTATTTAATGCACTATCCCCGGGCAATGATGGTTTTCATGATTTCTTCCGTATTCGAGGTATAGAATGTTATCCAAAAAACACAGTTGAAATCTATAATCGGTGGGGAATTAAAGTATACGATGCAGAAGGATATAATAACAATAGTGTTTCTTTTAGAGGTTTTTCTGAAGGTAGAGGAACAGTTAATCAATCAAATGGATTGCCAACAGGTACCTATTTTTATATTATTAAATATCAAGACTTCAGTGGTAATGTAATTGACAAATCGGGTTATTTGGATTTAAACAGAGATTAATTTAATTTTTAGAGTTATCACTATCATTTCTTCGAAATAAAAAAATAAAGGATATGAAAAATATAGTAATTATTTTATTGTTAGTGAATGTATCAGTATTTGCACAACAAGACGCACAGTATACAAATCATATGTATAATACAATCAACATCAATCCTGCATACGCTGGTAGTAGGGGTGTTGTGAGTATTTTTGGATCATATAGATCGCAATGGGTAGGACTTGATGGTGCTCCTGTAACTAGTACAGCTTCTATTAATACTCCAATTGAAAATTCAAATCTAGGTGTCGGACTGTCTTTTATAAATGACAAAATTGGCGCGTCAGATGAGTCTGCTATTTCAGTTGATTTATCTTATGCTATTCAAGTCTCAAATAATTATAAAGTAGCATTTGGAGTAAAAGGAACTGCTAATTTGTTTAATGTAGATTATACCAAATTAAATCGATATGATTTGAATGATCCCAAATTTCAAAATAATGTTGAAAATGAATTTTCTCCTGGTGTTGGAGCAGGAATTTATTTTTACTCGGATAAACTTTATTTAGGATTGTCAGTTCCTGATTTTTTAGAGTCTCGTGTTTTTAATGATAATCTTTCGATTACTGTCTTAAAGAGTATGCATTATTATTTAATAGGAGGCTATGTTTTTGATTTAAATCCAAGTTTACAATTCAAACCTGCATTCATGTCTAAGATAGTTGAAGGAGCTCCATTGCAAGTTGATTTATCTGTTAATTTCTTATTCAACGAGAAATTTGTATTAGGAGCAGCATGGAGATGGGATGCGGCTATGAGTTTAATGGCGGGTTTTCAAATCAGTAATGGAATGTATATTGGATATGGCTATGATTTAGAGACCACCAAATTAGCCAATTATAATTCGGGATCACATGAAATATTTTTGCGATTTGAATTGTCTAAAAACAGAGAAAGAATGGAAACCCCTAGATTTTTCTAAATAAAGAAGAAGCATCATGAAAAAAATAACTACATTTTATATAGTGTTTATCATTAGTGTGATGAATATTTATTCTCAAAAGTCAAATCTTGCTAAAGCGGCTAAAGAATATGGGCAATTTGCCTACGTTGATGCTATAAAGACGTATGAGAAGGTATTTGCAAAAGGATACAAATCCGTTGATATGTTAGAAAAATTGGGTAATGCCTATTATTTCAAAGCCGATTTAGATAATGCTGCTAAATGGTATGGAGAATTATTTTCTTTAGCGAATGAGCTAGAACCAGAATATTATTATCGCTACGCACAGTCATTAAAAGCAATAAAACAATATGACAAAGCGGATGAAATGATGGCGAAATTTATTAAAATAAACGGGAATGACCACCGAGCAAAATTAGCCGCTGAACAAAAAAATTATCTGACTTTGATTAAAAAGAATTCAGGAAGATATAGTATAGAAAATGCTGGAATAAATACGGAATACTCTGATTATGGAAGTTCTTTTTTTGGTGACAAATTAGCTTTTACTTCGGCTAGAACCAATAATAAAGTTTACGAAAAAAAGAGTTCTTGGACTGGCGAAGGATACACAAATCTCTATTTTGCAGACAAAGATACTAATGGAGCACTTTCGGATGCACAACGAATTTCTACCATTATTAATTCTAAATATAACGAAGCCACACCTGTTTTTACTAAAGATGAAGGAACAGTTTATTTTACCAGAAATAATTATTTGGAGAAAAAAGGAAAAGATAAATCAGGAACCATTCTACTAAAAATATATAAAGCCACATTCAAAGAAGGAAACTGGGAAAATGTAACAGAATTACCGTTTAATAGCGATGATTACAGCGTTGCACATCCTGCTTTAAGTCCAGATGAAAAGTATCTGTATTTTTCATCGAATATGCCGGGAACACTTGGACAATCAGATATCTTCAGAGCAAGCATTAATTTTGATGGTACTTTTGGAGCGCCTGAAAATTTGGGAGCTATTGTTAATACTGAAGGCAGAGAAACCTTTCCATTCATTTCGGCAGAGAATGAACTTTACTTTTCTTCAGATGGGCATCCAGGTTTAGGAGGATTAGATGTATTTGTTTATAGAATAGGAGATAATAGATGGCATAAAGGAGTATTGAATATGGGAGAATCATTAAATAGTTCAAAAGATGACTTCGGATTTTTGATTGATTCAACGACAAAGTTGGGCTATTTTACTTCCAATAGAGAGGGAGGTCAAGGAGGGGATGATATTTACAGATTCAAAGAGCTTAAGGAAATTCAATATCCATGCGATCAATTTTTGGCAGGAAAAGTAACAGATAGACAATCAGGAGTAGCACTTTCCGGATCAAAAGTAATCTTGTATGACGATGGTTATAAAATGCTAAAAGTTGTTGATTCAGATAATGGAGGAAAATTTGATTTTGGTCCCATTGAATGTAATGCCAAATACCATATCAAAACAGAAAAAGGGGATTACAATACTATTGAAATACCACTAATTATTGGTGATGAGTCTGGGAAAACATTCATCCCAATGTTATTAGACAAAATAGTTAAAGAAATGAAACTTGGCGATGATTTAGCAGTAGTATTAAAATTAAAAACCATCTTGTTTGATTTGAATAAATCCAATATTAGACCTGATGCTGTAGTAGAATTATCTAAAATTTTGGATGTGATGCAACAAAATCCAAACATGAAAATTGATGTTCGATCTCATACCGATAGTAGAAACAGTACTGACTATAATAAAAAACTGTCTGATCGAAGAGCAAAATCAACTATGGCTTGGTTGGTAAAACAGGGAATTAATAAAACACGTGTAACTGCAAAAGGATATGGGGAATTGCAGTTGCTAAATAAATGTGCTGATAGTGTAAAATGTACTGAAACTGAACATCAAGTGAACAGAAGGAGTGAGTTTATTATAGTAAAGTAGACAAATTTTATTTTACAGTTTTAAATATAAAAAAGGGCAAAAAATTTTCTGAATACTTTTAATCACTAAAACCATTTTAAAATGAAATATTTTTTTTACTCTATTCTGATTTTTAGCTCTCTTCTAACGCAAGCACAAGTAGGAATAGGGACAACTGATCCACAAGCAACCTTAGATATTCGGGAACCAAACCCCTCTTCTCCCACAGTTGCGGCTGGTATTGCAATCCCACAAGTGAATACTTTGCCTACATCTGGAAATAGAGCAGGTCAACTGATTTATTTGACAGTAACTAATTTATATTATTATTATAATGGTAGTTCTTGGTATTCATTACAAAATCAAATTTACACCTTTGGTGATGTGAAATACGGATATGCAGCTACAGATCATTTTGGTTGGGTTTTGTTAAATGGGAGATTAAAAAGTACTTTAACAGCTAGTCAGCAAACTGCTGCTACATCTTTAGGCATTGGTACAAATTTACCTGATATACAAGACAAAAGTATTATTGGTGTAAGTGCTACAAAAGCATTGAATACAGTAGGAGGCAGTTCTTCTCCTGTAACAATAGCACAAAATCAATTGCCTAATGTTACCTTAACGACAAGCAGTGATGGGGCACATATACACAAAGCAGGTAAAGCAACAAATTATCTTCTGGGTATTGGATTCTCTCAAAATTTATCGCCATCAGCAACAGGCGATGATGAAGATACATCAAGTGCAGGGACTCATAACCATACAGCATATCTAAACGGCAATGTGACACAACAGTCTTTAAGTATTCAAAATTCTTATCTAGCTTTAAATGGATTTATATATTTGGGATTATAGACAAGTTGCTACTATCACAATTCTTTTGTAATAGTATCCAGGTAACCCAATTTGCACCCTTCCGATTATGATTTAATGATGATTTTTGAAATTAATAAAAACGAAAAAGCCTTTAAATCCTAAGATTTACAGGCTTTTGGTTTCAATTGAAAATGAATTAGTGGAGTCGCCGGGAATCGAACCCGGGTCCAAACAAGCAACTAAAAAGCTTTCTACGCGTTTATTTCCTGATTAGATTTTCGATCTTGTGTTTGACCAGAAACAGTCGCACAAAACTTATCTTCTTAATTTCGAAATCCACCCGAAGCTTATGGAAATCTAGGTTTAAATTTACGATTCACCTTTATCGACCGCTATAAACCAAAGCTTTCGAGGTAAATCCTGCTTCCCTATCTGATAGGGACGAGGCTAATCTTACTATGATTCAGATTATGCAGCAAGAGCGTAGTTTCCTTCGCCGTGTATGTGTTTTGAAACCTTTTATTAACGAGAATTGTCCCAGTTCTCGACGTGCTTACTTCTCAATTCGACTTGCTGTCAAAACCAGTCGACCCCTTTTTTTATATCAAAATCTAAATTTTGAGTTTGCAAATGTACACTTTTAAACTTGAATTAATAGTGCTAAACTTCCAACTCTATTTCAAAAATCATTCCTTTTTTTATTCGTCTTTTAATTTGAACGGATAGTCCCCAAATAAAACCGCTAACTTCCTAACATCATATGTTTTTCGGGTAAACTTATTGGATAACGCAATAATGGTAACGCTTTCTTTTCTCAAAGTAATATAAGCCGATGTGTTACCATGCCACCAACCATTGTGAAAATAAAAATTTTGACCAGTATCCCAATTGACCATTCTGATGCCTAAACCGTAATTTTTGGTGCCTTTGCGTTCATTGCTATATCCTTTATATACTAGACTTAGCAACTTTGGTGTTAGGAAAGTTGAACTGTTTCTGGCTCTGTCAAATTTTAATAAATCACGTGGTGTGGAATATATATTTTTATCGCCATAAATTGCATCTAAGTAATCCTTTCCAATTTCAACTTTATTTCCTTTATAAGAAGTTACAGCGGTGTCTTTATCTCTTTTATAATCAAAAACATAGGTGCTTTTCATCCCTAATGGTTCAAAAATGATTTGTTTCATGGCATCTTTGTAAGGGAGTTTTGTAATTTTTTCAATTATTAATGCCAACATGGCATAATTAGTATTACAATAACTAAAACGAGTATCGGTTTTAAATTCTAAACCAATGTCCTTTGTTGCCATGATAGTTAGAATATCTTGATTGGTAAGTATGTTGTGTCTATCCCAAATCGTTTTATCACGATCTGTAAAATAGGCATAATTACGCATGCCGCTTCTGTGGTTCAACAATGTTTTTATCGTAACGTCAGGATACGGAAACTCTTTCAAGATGGTATTCACCTTTTGGTCTAAGTCGATTCTTTTGGCATTTATTAATTTTAAAATTGCAGTCGCCGTAATCACTTTACTCACAGAGGCAATGTGTAGCGGAGTAGATTTGGTAATTAATGTTTTATCTCTAAAATTAGAATATCCTTCATATTTTTCATAAATAATCTGACCATTTTTAGCAACCAGAAAGCTTCCGTTTGCACTATTGTTAGGCCAGTTTTTTTTATAAAAAGAGTCAATTGATGCCTTTTTTGAATTAATGTATTCAGCTGTTAATTTTGTCTCAGGTTTGGCTAAAGGCTTCATCTTAGGTAATGTACTCTTTGGTAGTTGAGTATCACTTAATTCTATTTTCTTTTTCTCTTTATTGCAAGAACTCAAAACCAAAAAGAGGAGGGATATATGTAGTATATTTGTTTTTTTTATAAAATTCATTTCTGTGGTGCTAGAAAGGCAAATATATAGAATCAATGTCTTTTGATGCGTTGTTTTTTTGAAACCTTAACACTATTTTATCAGTACTCAAGAAGACCAATTTCGCTATTATTTTGTACATCAGCTTTTAGTAGTTTCTCTCTTGTATATTTTCTAAAAAAAATAAAATCAAATTCGTTTAAATTGTTATATTTGTAACAAATAAACCAAATAAAGTTATAATAAAATAAATCAAAAGCATAAAAAAATATGAAATTCGGAATTTTAAAAGAGAGAAAAAACCCGCCTGACAGAAGAGTTATTTTCTCACCAGATGAATTGGCCAGATTAAAACAGCTATATCAAGGTGCTTCTATAAAAGTAGAAAGTTCCGATATTCGGGTGTTCACGGATGAACAATATAAAAACATAGGAATTGAAGTAACCAATGATATTAGTGATTGTGATGTTTTATTTGGAGTAAAAGAAGTTCCTGTAGAAAATTTAATTTCTAATAAAGCGTATTTCTTTTTCTCGCATACCATAAAAAAACAGCCTTACAATAGAAAGTTATTGCAAGCCATTTTAGAAAAAAATATTGATTTATACGATCATGAAACCATTGTAGATTCTCATAATCACAGGTTAATTGGTTTTGGACGTTATGCTGGAATAGTGGGTGCGTATAATAGCATAAGAGCTTTTGGAATAAAATTCGAATTATTTAAATTGCCAAAAGCAGAAACACTTTCTGGTAAAGAAGCCTTAATCGCACATTTAAAACGATTGGTTTTGCCTCCTTTGAAATTTGTGATTACAGGAACAGGAAAAGTTGGGAATGGGGCAAAAGAGATTTTGGATGCCATAAAAATAAAAGAAGTTTCGGTTGAAAATTATTTGACAAAGAACTATACACAACCCGTTTATACCCAAATTGATGTTTTAGAATATAATAAACGTAAAGACGGTCAAGTATTGGATTTCACGGATTTTTATGATAATCCACAGGAGTACATTTCTGATTTTGAACGTTTTACTAAAGTTTCGGATATTTATATTACAGGACATTTTCATGCGAATGAAGCTCCAGTAATTCTTACGCGAGAAATGCTTCAGTCCAAAGATTGTAAAATTAAAGTTGTTGCTGATGTTTCCTGTGATGTGAATGGTCCAATAGCCTGTTCACTAAGATCATCAACAATTGCAGAACCGTTATACGGGTATTTACCAAATGAAGATAAAGAAGTTGATGTTTTTCATCCTGCCGCAATTGTGGTGATGGCAGTTGATAATTTGCCTTGTGAATTGCCAAAAGACGCCAGTGAAGGATTTGGAGAAATGTTTATGGAACATGTAATTCCTGCATTTTTTAATGGAGATAAAGATGGAATTTTACAAAGAGCCAAAATAACTGAAAAAGGAAAACTGACTCCAAGATTTAGTTATTTGCAAGATTACGTCGACGGTAAATAAGTTATTTTTTTGAATAAATATAAGACCTGTAATGTAAGTTACAGGTTTTTTTATGGAAATTTATAGGCTAAGAAATGGTTTAGTTTTGAAATATTATAAATCAATTAACACATCAGAATTTAATGAGTTTGTGTAATTACCTAATTTTGTTCAAAATTGAAAATTTATAATGACTAAAAATATTCCGATTTCCCTATTAGAATTAGCGATAATTACCGAAGATAGTAATGCAAGCGAAACATTACAAAAAACAAAAGCACTAGCACAACTTGCGGACAGTTTGAGTTACAAACGATTTTGGTTGGCCGAGCATCATAATATGGCGCACGTAGCGAGTTCTGCCACGGTTGTTTTGATTGGTTTTATTGCCAGTCAAACGCAAAATATCCGTGTAGGTTCTGGTGGGATTATGTTACCGAATCATGCCCCACTAATTATTGCGGAACAATTTGGAACCTTAGAAATATTGTATCCAAACCGCATTGATTTAGGATTGGGAAGAGCGCCAGGAACAGATGGATTAACCGCACAAGCGATTCGGAAAGATTTCTTCGAGCAATCGCAGCGATTTCCTCAAAATGTGGCTGCGTTACAGGAATTTTTCTCGGAGGATAATGCTACTGCAAAAGTACGGGCTTTTCCTGCCGAAGGGACTAAAGTTCCCATTTGGATTTTGGGTTCCAGTATGGATAGTGCTGCTTTGGCTGCTGCCAATGGATTGCCGTATGCCTTTGCAGGACATTTTGCACCAAAACAAATGTATCAGGCATTTCAATTTTACCGCGATAATTTTGAGCCTTCGGAATATTTAGACCAACCCAAAACAATGGCTTGTGTAAACGCAATAGCTGCTGATACTGATGAAGAAGCCGAAAAATTGTCGACCAGTTTAACTCAAATGTTTCTGAATTTGATTCGGAATGATAGAAAGCCGTTACAACCGCCAGTTGATTCGCTCGATGGAATTATGAGTGAAGAAGAACATTTCCATGTAAACCAAATGACTGCTTGTTCATTTGTAGGAAGCAAAGAAAAATTAGTTACCGAATTGAAACAATTTATCGAATATACACAAATTGATGAATTGATGATTACCAGCCCAATTTTTAATCATGAAGATAAATTGAAAAGCATTCGAATCATGAAAGAAGTAATTGACATAATTAATTGAACATAGAATTTGCAAGATTTTTTAAAACCTAAAGAAACTTACATGACTTGTATGTTAAAAAATTTTCACCATATAAGCTAAACTCAATTATTACATTTCGCTATTAGAATATAAATTTTAAACAAGAAACCCTGCAACGTTACATTGCAGGGTTTTTAATTTATAGCTCATTATTAATAATTAACAATTTACCATTGATAATTAATTATTTAAGGCTTCCAACCATATCTTCGGGTTTAACCCAAGCATCAAAATCTTCTGGAGTTACGTATCCTAAACGTACTGCTTCTTCTTTTAATGTTGTTCCATTTTTATGTGCAGTTTGAGCAATTTCAGCTGACTTGTAATATCCAATTTTAGTATTCAAAGCCGTAACCAACATCAATGAATTGTCAACCAATTCCTTGATACGTTTGTAGTTAGGTGCAATACCTTGTGCGCAATGTTCATCAAAAGACATACAAGCGTCACCAAGTAATCTAGCCGATTGCAAGAAGTTGGCAGCCATCAATGGTTTGAAAACATTCAATTCATAATGACCTTGCATTCCACCAACAGAAATGGCAACATCATTCCCCATAACTTGTGCGCAAACCATTGTTAATGCTTCACATTGTGTAGGGTTTACTTTTCCTGGCATGATTGAAGATCCCGGCTCATTTTCTGGAATAAGGATTTCTCCAATTCCTGAACGTGGTCCAGAAGCCAGCATACGGACGTCATTGGCAATTTTATTCAATGAAACAGCCAGTTGTTTTAATGCTCCGTGTGATTCTACGATGGCATCGTGTGCTGCTAATGCTTCAAATTTGTTTTCAGCAGTTACAAATGGATGTCCTGTAAATTCAGCGATATATTCGGCAACTTTTACATCGTATCCATCAGGAGTATTCAATCCTGTTCCTACCGCTGTTCCTCCTAAAGCTACTTCTGATAAGTGTGCCAAAGTATTTTTAACTGCTTTTAAACCGTAGTTCAATTGCGCTACATATCCTGAAATTTCCTGTCCTAATGTTAGCGGTGTAGCATCCATTAAATGCGTACGACCTATTTTAACCACATTGTTGAATTCAACTGCTTTGGCATGAAGCGTGTCTCTTAGTTTTTCAACACCTGGAATCGTGATTTCTACAACTGCTTTATACGCTGCAATGTGCATTCCTGTTGGGAAGGTGTCATTTGAAGATTGTGATTTATTCACATCATCATTGGCTTTGATGAATTGTTCGCCTTCGCCAATGTTGAATCCTTTTAATACTTGCGCGCGATTTGCAACTACTTCATTTACGTTCATGTTACTTTGCGTACCCGAACCAGTCTGCCAAATTACTAATGGGAATTCGTTATCTAATTTTCCAGCTAGAATTTCATCACAAACAGCACCAATGGCATCGCGTTTTTCTGCGGGTAAAACACCTAAATCACAATTGGCATAAGCCGCTGCTTTTTTAAGATATGCAAAACCTTCAATAATTTCTTTTGGCATAGAAGCCGATGGACCTATTTTGAAGTTATTTCTTGAACGTTCTGTTTGTGCGCCCCAATATTTGTCAGCTGGAACTTGCACTTCACCCATGGTGTCTTTTTCTATTCTGAATTTCATTTTGTTGTTATTTATAAGTAATTATGTCGTTTAATGGGTTTTTAGCCCCGATGGCAACGGAAATCCTTTTCTTTTTGCTGCCAAAAAGAAAAGATTAGAGTGAACAGCGGGAAACAGCTCCAAATTCTGAGCTCAAAAATACGGATAATTCCTTTTTTATAAAAATTGATTGATAGTTTTTATGGTTTTTTATTGGTAAGAAAAGGAATTAAACATACATTTGTGGCTACATTCAAAAATTCCGGAAAACATGTTTGAATTTTCACAGTATTTAGGCTTTTTACTTTTCTTAACCATTCTTACTATAGGATTTTGGTTAATGTTTTTTCTTGTAGGTTTCGTTCAATATTGGATTGGCGGTGCTTTATGGGAAATGTATAAAGAAAGAAAAGCAAAGAAAGAGCAATCAGTTTAATCTGTTTGTTAAATAAAAAAAGGACTCGTGAAAATGAGTCCTTTTTTTATGCTTAATATTTTACTTTTTGTATAAAAACAAAAAGGACTCATTTTCACGAGTCCTTTTGTTTTATCCTTGAAAATCACCTTCATTTTCATTTTGATTTCTTTTAGGCTGTTCTCTTTCGCTTTTCGGTTTATTAAAACGATAGGTGAATGATAAGCTAAATTGTCTTTCTCTCCATTGCATTTCGCTGTAAGAACTTACAATTCCTGGAAGATTACTTTCCATCATTCTTTTTCTGGAATTGAATACATCACTAACGTTGAATGAAAGTGTTCCTTTGTCTTTTAAGATGTCTTTACTGAATGCTATGTTTGCTGCAAAAATCCCTAAGCTTCTTCCTTGGGCATTATTTTGTGGACCATTATAGGATGCGTTAGTCTGCCAGTCAATTTTGTATGGCAATGTGATTTTAGAAGTTAGTCTAGTAGACCATGACGTCGCTATGTTATCAAAATTTTGTACAATTTCATTATTGTTAAAATCAGTATAGGTAAAATCTCCTTGAGTTTCGTTTCTGAAGAAATTAAAATTACTGTTTAATTTCCACCATTTGTATGGAGAATAGTTTAATGTAAATTCAAATCCTGTTCTATATTCAGTTGCCAAGTTGATTGGAGAACTAATAATTATAGGAGTTCCGTTAACAAAATCACCTGATTCTCTTCTTGCAAATTGAAAAACATCTGTTGTTTTATTTACATATAGGGAAGTATTGAAGGTTAATTTTTCCCATCTTTTGATGTAACCAAAATCAATTGCATCTGAAAATGCAGGATCTAAATCTGGATTTCCAACAAAAATATTGATGTTACTTGACAAGTTGCTGAACGGATTCAACATTCTTCCTCTAGGTCTTTGAATTCTTCGGCTATAGCTTACAGAAGCGCTGCTTTTATCGGAGATTTCATAAGTGAAGAAAGCACTTGGAAAGAAATTATTGTATTTTTTAGTATTGAAATCATTGGTTGCTAATTGATTGATTTCAATATTGGAATCCTCAAAACGCAATCCGAAAAGGGCGGAGAATTTATTGATTTTTACACCATATTGCGTGTAAATCGCATTAACTTTCTCCTTGTATTCTAATGTATTTGTGAAGTTATTATTGATTACTCCATCATTTTCAACGCTATAATCGGTAAGTAATTCTGAGAAATCACCGCGGTATCCTGCTTCAAACTGGCTTCCTTTTCCAAAAGGTAAAACATAATCCATTTGAAGTAAATTTCTGCTTTGGGTTTGATTGTTAATAGTATTATCAAATTTTACCACAGTAGTATTTGTGGCTGTATCCGTAATTAATGCATCGTTGATGTCATCATTTGTAGAGAAGGAACCGTCAATTGTTAATTTATGACCGTCTTTTTTAAATTTCTTAGTGAAGTTAGTTGCAAATTCTACATTCTCACTGTCGCTATTTTCTAAATTGATACGATTACGTGTATAGTCATAATTAAAACCTGCATCATAATTATTTTGGAAAACGTTATCAACGTTGATTCCATTACTTTTTCTGTAGTTGAAGGTATTGGTCCAAGAAAGGCTTTCACTTAGATACCATTCCATTCCAAAGTTTCCATTATATCCTTTATTGTCTCTTTCGTTGTCTCTAGTTTCATTTACATAATTTCGAGTTGAATTATCCGCATTTAAATATCTTGAATCTGTAAATGCATTTCCTGGATTACTACGATCATTGTATGCTTGAGTCGTGAAAAGATTAAAGTTTTTTGATTTATAGTTTAAGGTACCGCTCAAACCGTATGTTTCAGGATATCCGGTTGAAGCTATAAAAGTTCCGTTTAAACCTTGATTTTTTCCTTTTTTCAAGATGATGTTTAATAAACCACCACCACCTTCGGCATCATATCGTGCAGATGGATTGGTAATAACTTCTACTTTTTCGATAGCATCGGCTGGAATTAAGCGTAAAGCTTCAGCAATATTAATAGCATTTGAAGGTTTTCCGTCAATAAGAACACGTACATTTTCATTTCCACGAAGGCTTACATTTCCTTCGACATCAACAGAAACAGAAGGGATATTGTCTAAAACATCACTAACAGTTCCTCCTTTTACCATAAGGTCATTCCCTACGTTATATACTTTTTTGTCTAATTTTATTTCAACAGTAGTTTTTTCAGAACGAATGACAACTTCATTCAATTGATTTGCATCCTCATCTAAACTGATTAAACCTAAACTAGTATTTTTTTGAAGGTTTTTTTGTTTTATTTCGTTTATTTTGAAAGATATAAATTCAATTTTTATATCATAAACACCCGGTTTAATCTCAATATCAAATTCCCCATTTGGATTTGTAATTCCACCAGCAACTGGTTTTGGATTGTTTGGAATTAAAAAAGTAATTGTTGCGTATTCAAGTGGTTGTTTGCTTATTTTCTCAATTACCTTACCTGTTATTTTAATTTTTGGCACTGCAGAACCTTGTTGAGCTTGAGCAAAACTGAACAGGTTCGTAAAAAAGAGAACAAGAATTAAAACGGATTTCATTTTTTTCATTTTTTAAAACTTTGGTTACAGACTTTAGATTGCAAAAGTAGGATTTGGTTTAATACTACAAATCACAAAAAAATGTTAATTAAAACAACCAAGTTTTTATAAAATAAAAGAGGCTACTTTTTCTAAATCACGCCCTATAATTGCCGAGTTCCCATTGATTACGATTGGTCTTTCAATTAAAATTGGATTAGAAATCAGGGCTTGAATAATTTGTTTGTCATTCATTTTTTGGTCTTTAAAGTTTTCTATCCAAATTTTTTCTTTTTGACGAACTAATTCAATAGGTTTCCTGTTTAACTTTTCAATAATAGCAGACAGCTCTTCATATGTAGGTGGGTTTATCAGATAATTGATGACTTCAAACTCTTTTTTTGAGTTCTCAATAAATGCGAGGCAGTTTCTAGATTTTCCGCAGCGCGAATTATGGTATATTTGTATCATAGTTATTATTATTGGGTTGCTTTAAATTGTCATACTAAGGATTAGTATTGATGTAACAAAAATAGTATTTGCTTAACTAATTATGTATAAAAATTAAACGAAAAATAGATGTTTATAGAACAAGGAATAAAATCAGATAATCATTTTTGGAAATATATTTTAGGTTCTTTAGTGATCATTTGCGCTTCATTAGTGGGTCAGTTGCCACTTTTGATGGGAATGTTATATGAAACAATTTATAATGGAAAGCCATATCCAACAAGTAATGAAGCGGTAATGCGTTTTTTTGACTCTAATTTGACTTTGTTTTTAATACTGATTTCCTTTGTTTTTATTATGCTTGGCATTGTGTTGGTAGTTCGTAATTTACACGGACAGACGATGCTTTCAGTAACCACAGCAAGAGAAAAAATAGATTGGAAAAGAGTTGGATTTTCTTTTATGATTTGGTCTGTTTTTACAATTGTATCCACTTTGCTTTTCTATTTTTCTAATCCTATAGATTTTATAATCAATTTTAAACCAGTTCCTTTTGCAATTTTAGTGGTAATAGGTGTGCTTCTGATTCCTATTCAAACCAGTTCCGAAGAATATATTTTTAGAGGATACTTAATGCAGGGTTTCGCTAATCTTGCCAAGAATAAATGGTTCCCTCTATTGATGACTTCGGTTATCTTTGGAGGAATGCATGTTTTTAATCCTGAAGTGGCTAAAATAGGGTATATAGTACTTGTTTATTACATAGGGACTGGGCTTTTACTGGGAATTATGACGTTGATGGATGAAGGAATGGAGTTGGCTTTAGGCTTTCACGCAGCCAATAATTTAGTTGGTGCTTTACTAGTTACGTCAGATTGGTCCGCATTTCAAACCAATTCTATTTTTAAAGATATTTCAGATCCTTCAGCTGGATTAGATGTTATAGTGCCGGTGGTTCTTATTTACCCAATACTTTTATTTATCTTTAGTAAAAAATACAATTGGACCAATTGGAAAGAAAAATTAACTGGAAATATTTAAACATTAAAACTGTTCAATAATTTAAAAATAAACCTATCATGACCAATAGAATAACATATCATAATGTCCATAATCTCTTTAAACTAAATGGGTTTCATCTGAATCGAAATGATTTATGCAGAGTAGCGTACAGTTTTATAAAAGAAGGAGAGGAATTCGAAAAATCTGTTGGAGATTTTATACTCGATTGGTTTGATAACAAATCGTTTATTGAAATGAATACTTCCGGTACTACTGGAACCTCTAAATTGATTCGTGTCGATAAACAAGCTATGGTCAATTCGGCAATTGCTACTGGTGATTTTTTCGATTTAAAACCTGGTGATAAAGCACTACATTGTTTGCCTACTAAATATATCGCTGGAAAAATGATGTTTGTGAGGAGTTTTATTTTGGGGCTTGATGTTGATTTTGTTGCTCCAAGTTCTCATCCGTTGTTGCAAAACGATACCAAATATGATTTTGTAGCCATGGTTCCTTTACAAGCTCAAAACTCTTTATCGGCATTAAAAAATGTAAAAAAGATGATTGTTGGTGGTGCTAAAATGAACAATACTCTTGAAAAAGGACTCTCTAAATTGAAAACGAAAGTGTATGAAACCTATGGTATGACGGAAACCATTACGCATATTGCAGCTAAGAAAATAGGAGAGGAGGCTTTTTCAGTTTTACCAAATATTAAAATTAGCCAAGATGACAGAAATTGTCTGGTCATTGATGCTTTTAAAATTTCAAATGATTCGATCGTTACAAATGATTTAGTGGAATTGGTAGGCGAAAATCAGTTTGTTTTTTTAGGACGTATGGATAACGTAATAAATAGTGGTGGGATCAAATTAATTCCGGAGAAAATTGAAGACAAGCTATCTGATAAAATTAATTCAAGATTTTTTGTAACCGGAAAACAAGATGCTGTTTTGGGTGAAAAATTAGTTATTGTTATTGAAGGCGAACAACAAATACTGGATGATAGTATTTTTGATGGTTTAGACAAATATGAGAAACCTAAAGAAGTATTTTATGTTTCTAAATTTAGTGAAACTGAAAACGGGAAGATAAAACGCAAAGAAATTCTAGACAGTATTTAAATACTAAATAAAAAAGCTTCCGTTAATTTCGGAAGCTTTTTTATTTAATTATTGTTGCATTTTAAAATAATAATCGGCTGAATTTTTCCCACTTCCGTAGAATAAGAAAAACACGCATACTCCTAATATCAGTAATGCCAAAAGTAAATTTTGGGAATGCATTTCTCCCATGAAATTTACTATAATAGCACCTATCAGTATGGGTAGTTGCGCCATTATTGCCCATCTTGTCAATAAACCAAATGCAATCATTATACCACCTACCATATGCGCTGGAGCAATGTAATGAATGAGGAACATTCCACCACCAATTCTGTCAATTGGGGATATTAAATCATTTAAATATTGGATGTTCGTTATAAAAGAGACTCCTTTCATAAACAAAAAAACACCAAGTGCTATTCGTACCAAATCTACGGTTAAATAAGTGTGCGCATTCGCCCATTTGTTTAAATTTTTTACGCTGTTCATAATACTATAGTTTAAAATATGTAGTACTAAGTTACTGATTTTTAATTAAATAATTTAAAATTGTTAAAGAAAACTAAATTTTGAATATTTTCCGTATTGAAATGAATAGTTATCTAACGTTTGTGAATAAACTACTAATAATACCATCTTAATTTATAATTGCAGCGTAAGTAAAGAAGTTAAATTTTAAAAAATGATTTCGTGTTTTTAATAATTAAAGTTATCTTATTTAATTTAGGAATCGATAATTTATTCTCAAACCAAGGCTGTTTTCAGCATGTCCATGAGCCAAAAACTGAGTCAAATCCATAGATAAGTTTACTTTGTTTTTTTTAGCGTTAATGATAAATGACTTCCCAAAATATAGACCAGAGCATAATCCAAATTGTTGGTCACTGGCATACTCAGTTACAAAACCCAATCCAATTTTACTGTCTTCATCTGAAAGTGCATACCCTATACCGGTTTCGGCTCCCCAATACCAATTTGATTTTAAATTAAATTGAACATTTGGTTTAATGCTGAACAAGCTAAAGTTACTGTGTAAAGCTCTTTCTTCCAATGTACTTTCGGGAGTAAGTATTCGACTGTTTTTTTTAATGAATCTGTAATCATAATCGAATCGAATTCCGAGTTCTAATTTTCTGGAAATTATTTTCCCGGCTCTTACATTTACGCCTACAGCAAGTCTGTGACTTCGATACATCTCTATATGTACAGGCAGTGATACGTTTATCCCTGATTCTAGATAAAAGGGTTTCTTATCCATTGACAAAATAGCATTTTCGGTTTTATTTTGTGCATATATAAACTGCCCCACTAACAAAAATAGTGTTGTTAGTAAAACCAAAATCTTTTTCATTTTCTTTTAATTTTAAATAATTAAAACGAATTAGGTTAAGACTTTTTAGGGCACTATAAATGCTTTTAGGAACTATATTAATGGTTCCTAAAAGCATTATAAATATACAAAATGTATAGTTAAGTAGTTGTAAATGAGTAGTTAAACTTGAATCACACCCAAGTTAAATTTCTTCTCAATAGGAGAGTGGTTAGCCGCTTCAATACCCATAGAAATCCAGGTTCTGGTGTCTAAAGGATCGATGATTGCATCAGTCCATAATCGTGAAGCCGCATAATAAGGAGAAACCTGCTCGTCATATCTTGCTTTTATTTTATCAAAAAGAGCTTTCTCTTTGGCTTCATCAACTATTTCTCCTTTTGCTTTAAGCGAAGAAGCTTCAATTTGTGCCAATACTTTCGCTGCTTGTGTTCCTCCCATAACGGCTAGTTCCGCACTTGGCCAAGCAAAAATTAATCTTGGGTCATACGCTTTTCCACACATCGCATAATTTCCTGCACCATATGAATTTCCTACGATAATCGTGAATTTTGGTACAACTGAATTAGATACAGCATTTACCATCTTGGCACCGTCTTTTATAATTCCGCCATGTTCAGATTTTGATCCAACCATAAAACCGGTAACATCTTGTACAAAAACTAAAGGGATTTTCTTTTGGTTGCAATTGGCAATAAAACGAGTGGCTTTGTCTGCACTATCGGAGTAGATTACGCCTCCAAATTGCATTTCGCCATTTTTGGTTTTCACCACTTTTCGTTGATTGGCAACGATTCCCACTGCCCATCCGTCAATTCTGGCATAACCGGTTATAATGGTTTGACCGTAACCGTCTTTATAGGCTTCAAACTCGGAATTATCAACCAGACGATTGATGATTTCCATCATATCGTATTGTTCATTTCGGGCTTTTGGTAAAACACCGTAGATTTCTTTTTCGTCTAATGCTGGTTTTTCTGCTTTAATTCGGCTATAACCAGCTTTGTCAAAATCACCTATTTTGTCAACAATATTTTTTATTTTATCTAATGCGTCTTTGTCATCCTTTGCTTTGTAATCTGTAACGCCCGAAATTTCACAATGTGTAGTTGCTCCACCTAATGTTTCGTTATCGATGCTTTCGCCAATGGCAGCTTTTACTAAATAACTTCCGGCTAAGAAAATACTTCCTGTTTTATCCACAATCATCGCTTCATCGCTCATAATTGGTAAATAAGCACCACCAGCAACACAACTTCCCATTACGGCTGCAATTTGAGTGATTCCCATGCTGCTCATTTGAGCATTATTTCTAAAAATGCGACCAAAATGTTCTTTATCCGGGAAAATCTCATCTTGTAAAGGCAAATAAACGCCTGCGCTATCCACTAAATAGATGATTGGGAGACGATTTTCCATTGCAATTTCTTGCGCACGCAGATTTTTCTTTGCAGTTATGGGAAACCAGGCGCCCGCCTTTACAGTCGCATCATTGGCCACAACAATACATTGTTTTCCTCTGATATATCCTATTTTTACAACAACTCCACCAGATGGACAACCACCATGTTCTGCATACATTCCTTCACCAACAAAAGCCCCAATTTCGATACATTTTGCTTTTGGATCCAATAAATAATCGATACGTTCACGTGCCGTCATTTTGCCTTCACCATGTAATTTCTGAATGCGTTTTTCACCACCTCCTAATTTGACTACGCTTAATTTTTGTCGTAATGCAGAAAGTAGAAGTTTATTGTGGTCTTCGTTTTTGTTGAAGTTCAAATCCATGATGAAATAGTGTTAAAAAATTTTGTGCTAAAATACAAAATCCAACTAAATAAATTTTATTATTTTAATTGGTTTGTGAAGAAAATCGAATGTATGTTTACTATTAAAACAAAAAAACAGAAGTTTACCTCTGTTTTTTTATGAATTTAATAAAAAAGTAAGTATTTATTTTTTAGACTCATTTACAAGTCTTTTCAAAATTGCCCATTGTTTTAATGCATCTCGAGCTTCTACTGCAGGATATCCTAACATAGTTTTTCCTGCTGGAATATCTCCCGTAACGCCTGAACCAGCACCTACAATAGCACCATCACCTATAGTGGTATGGTCTTTTATAGAAGCGCTTCCGCCAATAATTACGCCGTTCCCTAAAGTTACTGATCCTGCCAGTCCACTGTTTCCAGCCATAATACAGAATTTGCCTAATTTACTATTGTGACCTATTTGAACTAAATTATCAATTTTGCAACCATCTCCTAAAACGGTTGAGCTAAATTTTCCTCTATCGACGCAAGTATTCGCACCAATTTCGACTCCATTACCTATAATTACATTCCCAATTTGCGGAATTTTTACCAGGCCTCTTTGTGGATCAGGACGAAAACCAAAACCATCGGCACCAATTGTAGCATTGGGATGCAAAATGCATTCATTACCAATATGACATCGTTCTCTAATGACCGTTCCTGACCAAATCACGGTATTTTTTCCTATCGTACATTCATCAAGTATAGTTACATTTGGATAAATGGTCGTGTTGTCTCCAATTATAACTTTAGGTCCTATATAACAACCTGCACCAATTCTGGCGCCATTACAAATAGTTGCACTTGGGTCAATTACGGCGGTTGGATGAATATCAATTGTAAATAATGGAGTTGGAGGTGCAAAAAGTTCCAACACTTGAGACATTGCCAAATCAGCATTTTTAACCTTGATGAAAGCCCTGTCTTCACCGGGTTCAATAGATATATCTTCGTTGACAACTGCTACACAAGCTTTAGATGCAGACCAAAATTTTTCATATTTTTTGTTTCCAATAAATGAAATTTCAGATTCATTAGCGGCTTCAAGTTGTTCAGGCGCAGTAATACTTTGAAAAGTATTCCCGACTATTTCTCCTTTTAGAATCTCATTTATTTCTTGAATGGTGTAGGATTTCATTAAGTATATATTGGATTTGGTTGTTTAATATTTTCCAAATAAAAGAATTTAGGGTTGAAATTCCTAATCTTACCAATTTCTTTAACATGAATAAAAGGAGTAGTTATATACATTTTTCACGCAATTCTATAATTGTTATTCTCTCGCGGATATGGTGAAACGCTGATTGATTATAATAATCTACAAACTACTATTGGAGTAGGGGTTTCCTTGATAGAATGGCTTTAAATTTTAAAGGAGCAATTCTTAAAAATATCGTGAAAAATTTATAGAACGGTAATTGGTATGCCAAATTTCACACGTGTTTCTTTACCATCTATTTTACCTGGAGTCCATCTTGGACCGTTAACTAATAATCGTATAGCTGACAAATCCATCTCTTTATTGATGCTTTTTACAACTTCGAAGTGGTTTAAAGTTCCGTCTAATTCAACATAAAATCCAATTCTTATTTCACCTCTACCACTGTTTGGAGATTTAAAATTATTTGCCACATAATCATAAAAAGCTTTCATTCCTCCAGGGAATTCAGGTTTTACGTAGTAAGGAAAAAATTCTATTTCAGTTCCGTTTTCATTAAAACATTTCCCGTCAACAAATTTTCCGTTTTTAAAATTTTCGGTACGTTTTACTTGACCATTTTCAAAATATCGAGTTTGAACGCCTTCTTGTTTGCCTTTAATATATATTGCCAGCATTTGTTTAGTGCCATTTTTATACCACTTTTCAGATGTGCCGTTTAAAATTCGTCTTTTGTAATTAGAAAAATCATCTTTGGTAAAAAGAGAATTATCGAGGTAGTAAGTTGTTCGCAATGTTCCTTCTGGACTCTCTTCATAAATAGTATAATAAGTGGCATTATCTGCAGATGGTAATTCTTTGAAATCTTCTGTAAAATATACTTTTTTCTGTGCATAAAAAGTTATGGACGATAATAAAACGAATAATACAAGTAATTTTTTCATGGTAACGTGATGATTTTGGAACAAAATTAACAAAAAATCCTACAATATAGCTTTAGCTTACTGTAGGATTAAATTTAATAGTAGAATATTTTTACTCTTCTTTTTGTCCCATCATCATGAGATATGCTTTAAGGAATTCATCGATTTCTCCATTCATTACGCCTTCAACATTGCTGGTTTCATGACCGGTTCGAACATCTTTGACTAATTTATAGGGTTGCATCACGTAATTTCTGATTTGTGAACCCCATTCTATTTTCATTTTCCCGGCTTCAATATCAGCGCGTTGTGCCTGTTTCTTTTTTAACTCAATTTCGTACAATTGAGAGCGTAACATTTGCATCGCTCGTTGTCTGTTATCTTGTTGTGATCGTGTTTCAGAACATTGTATCTGAATTCCGGTTGGTTTGTGAAACAATTGTACTTTAGTTTCTACTTTATTTACATTTTGTCCTCCGGCACCACTGGATCGAGAAGTGGTAATTTCGATATCGGCAGGATTAATATCAATTTCGATACTATCATCTACAAGCGGATACACGTAAACGGATGCAAACGACGTATGACGCTTGGCATTACTGTCAAAAGGAGATATTCTAACTAATCGATGTACGCCGTTTTCACCTTTCAAGTAACCAAAAGAATAATCGCCTTCAAATTCTAGTGTTACGGTTTTTATACCCGCAGCTTCTCCTTTCTGGAAATTCAGTTCTTTGATTTTATAGCCGTATTTTTCGCCCCACATCATGTACATGCGCATGAGCATTTCGGCCCAATCACAACTTTCAGTTCCACCGGCACCAGCTGTTATTTGTACAACAGCACTCAACGTATCGCCTTCGTCCGAAAGCATATTTTTGAATTCGATTGCTTCAATATGAGCTTGAGTGGCGTTGTAATGTTCGTCTAATTCTTCTCCGGTAAGTTCTCCTTCTTTATAAAAATCATAGGCGAGTTGCAATTCGTCCGTCATTTCGACCGCTTTATTGTAATCTTCTATCCATTTTTTCTTGTTTCTAAGATTTTTTACAATGAGTTCCGCTTCTTTTGCATTGTTCCAAAAGTCAGGAGCAAAAGTTTTCTCTTCTTCATTAGAAATCTCAATTAGCTTGGCATCAACGTCAAAGATACCTCCTCAACGCACCAAGGCGCTCCACAATACCTTTAATTTGTTCGGTAGTTGTCATAAAATTATATTAATTTGATAAGTCTGTTTTCAATATTTATAAAAAATTCCGTTGTGTAATATATTTAGTTTAGTTTTAACTGAACTAGTTTGAATTAACAAACGGTATTATGTAAATTTGTGGCACAAAAATAGAAAAATTTTACGAAGGGACAATTCGGGAATTGTCCGTACTGATAATAAAAAAAATATGGAAATAAATTTAATTAGCGATACAATCACAAAGCCTTCTAATGAAATGTTGCAATACATGTTTAAAGCAGTTGTAGGGGATGATGTTTACAAACAAGATCCTACTGTTATTGAATTAGAAGCAAAAGTTGCAGCGATGTTTGGTATGGAGGCAGGACTTTTCTTCCCTTCTGGAACAATGGCCAATCAAGCAGCCATAAAATTGCATACACAGCCCGGCGAACAATTAATAGCGGACAAATACGCACACGTTTATCATTATGAAGGTGGTGGAGTTTCTTTTAATAGCGGAGTTTCTTGTTGTTTATTAGACGGAAACCGCGGAATGATAACTGCCGAACAAGTGGCGGGAGCAATTAATGACCCTGAATTTTATCACAGTCCTTTAACGAGTTTAGTTTGTGTGGAAAACACAACCAATAAGGGCGGAGGCGCTTGTTACGAACTAGAAGACTTGCAAAGAATTAAACAGGTTTGCGATGCCAATAATTTGAAATTTCACATGGATGGCGCCCGAATTTGGAATGCATTGGTAGCCAAAAAGCAAGATCCAAAAGCATTTGGAAAATTATTCGATACTATTTCGGTTTGTTTATCCAAAGGATTGGGAGCACCAATTGGTTCTGTTTTATTGGCTGATAAAGCGACTATTCACAGAGCGTTGCGTGTTCGAAAAATATTAGGTGGCGGAATGCGTCAAGTAGGATATTTGGCAGCAGCCGGAATTTATGCTTTGGATAACAACATAGAACGCCTTGCTGAAGATCATCGTAGAGCTAAAGAAATTGCCGATGTATTGAAAAAGTTAAGCTGGGTAGCTTCTGTAGAGCCAGTTGAGACTAATATTTTGATTTTTTCATTGGTGCCAAATTGTAACGAGAAGAATTTAATTGAAGTTTTAAAACAAAAAAACATTTCAATCAGCTCGATGGGACATGGAAAATTGAGAATTGTAACGCATCTTGATTATAGAGAAGTGATGCATACTTATGTTTTGGAAACACTCCAAAAATTAGTATAATTCTGTTTGGAAAATTTGTTTAAAGTTTAAGGTTTAACGTTTTTATCGCGATGAAAAAACAGTAAGCCTTAAACTTTAAACTTTTTTATTTAAAAAGATTATCCATTCCTGGAATCATTGGCATATCCATTTTTGCAACAGCATCAAGTTCAGCTTCATTTACTTTAGTAGCTTTTTCGATAGCTTTGTTTAGTACCAAAATCATATAATCTTCTAATTGTTCTTTGTCTTCCAGCAAAGAATCGTCAATAGTAATTGATTTAATTGAGCGATTGGCAGTCAGTGTCACTTTCAATAAACCATCGGTACTTTGCTCATCTATAAGGACTGTGTCTAAACGTTTTTTAGTGTCTTCTATCTTTTGTTGGGTTTCTTTAAGTTTACCCATCATTCCCATTAAATCCATGTTTTAATTTTTTTAAATTAATTGAATCACAAAATTAGTATATTGCATAGTCATATTCAACAAAATATTCATGAAAAATAGACTCATCATAACTTCTCTTTGTGTTATTTTTGCAACTTCATTTACTAATACAAAAGCACAACAAATGTTAAAAAATAGTCCAATTCCAGTAGCTAAAATAATTCCTAAATCATTAGAAAAACATAATGAGACAAGAATTGATAATTACTTCTGGCTAAATGACAGAGAAAATCCCGAAGTTATTGATTACCTGAATAAGGAAAACACCTACTATGATGCAATGACTGCGCATACTAAAGATTTTCAAAAAGAATTGTTTGAGGAAATGAAAGGAAGAATTAAGGAAGATGATCAATCAGTTCCTTATTTATATAATGGTTATTACTACATCACACGTTTTGAGAAAGGGCAGGATTATCCCATTTATTCCAGAAAAAAAGGAAGTCTTTCTGCCAATGAAGAAATTTTATTCAACTGTAATGATTTGGCTAAAGGACATTCCTATTTTCAATTAGGAGGTTTGAGTGTGAGTCCTGATAATAAATTTGCAAGTTTTGGAATAGACATTGTTGGAAGAAGAATCTACACGATACAGATAAAAAATCTTGAAACGGGAGAAATCCTTTCGGATAAAATTGAAAATGCCACAGGAAACTCAGTTTGGGCAAACGATAATAAAACTATTTTTTATACCAGACAGGACAAAGTTACCTTGCGATCTGATAAAGTTTTCAAACACAAATTAGCTACTGATGCTGTAGATGATGTTTTGGTTTTTAACGAAAAGGACGATACCTTCAACGTTTCGGTGAGTAAAGAAAAATCAAGAAAATACATTGTTATTGGTTCAGGAAGTACATTAACGACTGAATATAGAATACTTAATTCTGATACTCCAAATGGTGAGTTTGTGGTTTTTCAACCAAGAGTTCGTGGTTTAGAATACAGTATTTCTCATTTTGGCGATTCTTTTTATATTCTTACCAATAAAGACAAGGCAACTAATTTCAAGTTGATGAAAACGCCTGAGAACGCTACTGCAAAAGAAAATTGGAAAGATGTAATTGCACATAGAAAAGACGTTTTGCTGGAAGATATCGAGATTTTTAGAAACTATTTGGTTGTCGAAGAACGTTCAAATGGATTGAATCATATTCGAATAATGCCTTGGAGTGGAGAAGGAGAGTATTACTTGCCTTTTGGAAGTGAAACGTACAATGCCTACACGACCACAAATGTTAATTTTGACACTGATATCTTACGTTACAGCTATCAATCATTAGCAACGCCGTCTTCGGTTATTGATTTTAACATGAAAACCAAAGAGAAAGAAATCAAGAAAGAGCAAGAAGTTCTTGGAGGCAAATTTGATAAAAATAATTATATAGAAGAACGCGTTTGGGCCACGGCTACTGATGGAACTAAGGTGCCTATTTCCTTGGTATACCGAAAAGGATTAAAAAAAGACGGCAAAAATCCTTTGTTACTTTATGCATATGGCTCTTATGGAGTTACAATGGATACTTACTTTTCATCGACACGTTTGTCTATTCTGGACAGAGGATTTGTATTTGCAATAGCACACATTCGCGGTGGCGAAGATTTAGGAAGAGAATGGTATGAGGACGGAAAATTATTGAAAAAGAAAAACACATTCACTGATTTTATTGATTGTTCCAAGTTTTTGATTCAGGAAAAATATACTTCACCAAACCATTTATATGCCGAAGGCGGTTCAGCAGGCGGATTATTAATGGGAGCAGTAGTCAATATGGCTCCAGAATTGTATAACGGAGTGATTGCTCAAGTGCCTTTTGTAGATGTAATTACCACGATGCTTGATGATACGATTCCGCTTACAACTGGAGAATATGACGAGTGGGGAAATCCAAATGAGAAAAAATCGTATGATTATATGTTATCGTATTCGCCTTATGATAATGTAAAGGCTCAAAAATACCCTAATATGTTTGTTTCTACGGGACTTCATGATTCTCAAGTGCAATATTGGGAGCCTGCAAAGTGGGTTGCAAAGCTACGTACCTTAAAAACAAATGATACCGTTTTATATCTTAATACGAATATGGATGCCGGTCACGGTGGCGCTTCAGGACGATTTGAAGCTCTAAAGGAATTAGCAAAGGAATATAGTTTTTTATTAGATTTAGAAGGAATTAAAAACTAATTAGATTTTTTTTGTTAAATTTGCAACATTCGTGTTTAATGAAAAATTGCCACGACTAACTATTTTTTTATGAAAAAAGAAATAACTGCTTATAATAATGTTTTAGAATTAATAGGTAATACTCCACTTATTAAGCTAAATAAAGTTACTGAAAATTTAGAAGGGAATTTTTACGCTAAAGTAGAAGCTTTTAATCCAGGACATTCCTCAAAAGATAGAATAGCATTATACATAATTGAAGAAGCTGAAAAGAAAGGTATTTTATCTCCGGGTGATACCATAATTGAAACAACTTCCGGTAATACGGGTTTTAGTTTAGCAATGGTCAGTATAATAAAAGGCTACAACTGCATTCTTGCTGTTAGTTCTAAATCATCTAAAGATAAAATAGATATGCTTCGCAGCTTAGGTGCTAAAGTATATGTTTGTCCGGCGCATGTTTCTGCTGATGATGAGCGTTCTTATTATAACGTAGCCAAACGTTTGCACGAAGAAACAAAAGGCTCGGTTTATATCAATCAGTATTTCAATGAATTGAATGTTGATGCGCATTATAAGTCTACCGGTCCGGAAATTTGGAAACAAACTAACGGAGCAATTACACACTTAATTGCTTGTAGTGGAACAGGTGGCACTATTTCAGGTACTGCAAAATATCTAAAAGAGCAAAATCCTAATATTAGAATTCTTGGAGTGGATGCTTTTGGTTCTGTATTGAAAAAATATCATGAAACCAGAGAATTCGATAATGATGAAATTTATCCATACAGAATAGAAGGTTTGGGGAAAAATTTAATTCCATCTGCAACGGATTTTGATATTATTGATAAGTTCATGAAAGTGACGGATGAGGAAAGCGCTCATGCTGCACGAGAAATCACCAGAAAAGAAGGTTTATTTGTTGGATATACTTCAGGAGCAGTGATGCAAGCGATAAGACAATATGCAGAAGAAGGTGAATTTGACGCCGACAGTAATGTAATTGCAATTTTTCCGGATCACGGTTCTCGTTATATGAGTAAAGTATTTAGCGATGATTGGATGAACGAACAAGGTTTCTTTGACAGCATCAACGAAGAAGAAGTTCAAAAAATTGAAATGATAAAATAAGTTGAAAATTATAAATAAAAAAGTCCCATCTGCTTTTGCAAATGGGACTTTTTTATTGCACTCTAAATAAGAACACTTTTTTATTTAATCCAATAATTCAGGATTATTAAGGATCAATTCAATTTTTTTAATAGTGATTGTGATCTGACTCATTTGTAATTCTATATTTCTAAAAAAGAGACTAATATCTCTATTGACCCAACTTTCAGAAATAACTCTGGCACCCAAACTAATTCTTAAAATAGCACTTTCAATTTCTGTAGTATATTTTACATTAACTGCTTGACCAATATGACATTTTTGGGCCGCAAGCCGAATGATTTCTAAAGAAGAACCTTCAAACTGATCAGATAAATCAGAATTTAATAAAGTATATAATTTTTTTACTTTATCAACAGATAAGACTTCATTGTTTTTAAAAATAAAGAAAGGAAAAATGGTACGGATATTTCTTATTCCAAATTCTTTACTGCTGTAACTCTTAGTTTTTGTTTCATCCCCATAAATAGGTTGTAAAAAAGTGGCCTCTTTTATGGAGTCATCCACAAAATTGCAAAACATCTCAATACCCATATTTCGATATAAAATAGGTGTTTTGTAATACCTGTCCATTTCAACCACAGCAGCATTCCAGCGCATATAGGAACCATAGTTATAGCCGTCAGATAATTCATTGGAACAAAACCAAGAAGTAGGCCAATCAGAACGATTATAATATTGGGTTAATCCTTTGGGTAATGTATTTTTTACAGATTGAATTAATTTATTGACACTTTTAGGTAAAATTAATGCACCGCAGTATGGAGGACCAGTGAAGAATTTACTCCCCGTTATGGTGACAATATATCCTTTATTTAAATAATTTTGTATGTCTTTTGGATCTAATCTTAGCTGTGATCCATCTACAATTATTTGAATTGATAAATCTTCAAGTGTATTTAGTTTTTTAATAAATTCGTCACTAGGAGATTGATACCCTAATTTTGATTGGTCCATAGTATGTAATACTATATGCCTGCCTTGATTTTTGGTCGTAATAACGGCGTCAAATACTTCCTGATCTAATTGATTAGAAGATTTTAATGCACCATTTTGATCTCTAAAAGGGATTTGTATTAAATCAACATCTCTAAAACCTTCAATTTTAGTGTCTTTTTTAATTGGATAATTTAAAGCAGTAGTGTTTTCAAAATGACACCCTTTTAAGGCCGCCGCCACACCGCTGCCAGTTTCATCAGAGGCAACCAGAATATGTGTAATTTCTTTATCGGAAATAATTTGTGTTATGGCTGCTATTTGAAGAGAAGAATCAGTACCTGATGGTGAAAAAATTATTTCACATTCCTCATTTAATTTAAATATATGTCTCAGGTTATTTTTCAGCAGTTCAGAAAACTCGATCGTAGTATTTTGAAAACCTTTTTTCAGGCTATTTCTAATCAATATACTTCTCACTTTATCTGTTTTATCAAAAGCAAAATTAGAAACGCTCGACGCCGTAGAAGAAGCAAAAGTAAATGCATCAGGTCTTGGGAATGGGCGACATCCGTATTTATTTAGCAAATGAATCTCGTCGATATTCAATCTAAGATCTCCTCCAGACATCAACATGTATTCTGTGGGTTTTGCAAGATTTTCGACAATAGGTTTCCAAGATTCTTTGAGTTCAGTATTAGAATTTTTTAAACCATGAAAAGACTGGAGCTCTTCGTTTATTAATGAAGATTCGGTATTTAAATAGGTATCATTTTTAATTAGATTAATTAGAAGATAATCAAGATTTTCTAATTTTTCTTTATCATCTTTAGGTAGTAAATTATAAAATATTCGAATTACTTCAAGAGCTGCAATATCACATAAAATAGTGTCTTTTTTCTCGGCGTTCAAAGCTTTGTACCATAGCTGCCATTCGATTCCATATCTTAAATAGACTAAAGCTAAAATGGGTTTATTCAAAAAGGAGGAACCAATTATAATTGATTTGTTAGGAACAATTTTGAAAATAGTAGGCTCACTGGTTGAAGTGATAATATTGATGTTATTTATCTTTGGTACGGTATTGAATCTTTTTAAAATGCGAACTAAATAATTTACATTTTCTTTTTCAAATAAACTAGTTCTTTTATATTGATTTTCAATTAGAATATTGTTTGTCATATATGTTATAATTTTAAGCGTTCCTTAGAACGATATTCTGTATTGGGAAAATTTGCTTTCTAACTAAATTCAATCAAGAACCATCTTTTGTAGAAAATCTTCACAAAAAATAATTGTGTTTCCAATGGTTTTATGTTTCGCTTGTTTTTAAGGTGTTGAATTTCGCAAAAGTTAGCAAATATAATAAACTTGGTTGCAGTAAAAAAGATATTAAAAAATACTCGTTTGCTAAATCATCTTTTTTTAGTTAAAGTCAGTTATTTAAACGGTATTTATAAAATAATTTGAAGGTACACACTTATTAAAAATTGTATTGAAACACTATTGGTTTAGTTCTTGAAAACTTCAGAAAAAGTGAAAAGCAATAGGAAAACAAATAATTCCAAGAAACTATCTAGTTTGTGTTGTAAATATATTTTCAGCCGATTTTACTAAATAACTCAGAAAATACTTTAAACAAGAAATGACAGAGGCTTCATTCTTGATTCATAAATTGTGAAACAAAAAAACTCCAGCCAAAGCTAGAGTTTTAAGTATAATTATAAAGAAATCTATTCTTCTTCCATAGTGTGATATACGTTCATCACGTCATCATCTTCCTCGATTTTTTCAATAAGTTTCTCTACATCCGCTACTTGAGCTTCAGTAAGTTTCTTAGTGATTTGAGGAATTCTTTCGAATCCGGAAGAAAGAATTTCTAATCCTCTGTTTTCTAATTCTTTTTGAATGGTTCCAAAACTCCCAAAAGGAGCATATATTAAAATACCGTCTTCGTCTTCAAAAACCTCTTCAGCACCAAAATCGATTAACTCTAATTCTAATTCTTCAGGGTCGATTCCGTTTGTTGGAATTCTAAAATTACAGGTATGATCAAACATAAATTCAACCGAACCCTGGGTTCCCATAGTTCCATTGCATTTGTTAAAATAACTACGAATGTTAGCTACGGTTCTATTGTTGTTATCAGTTGCAGTTTCAACTAGAATTGCAATTCCATGAGGCGCATATCCTTCAAATAAAACTTCTTTATAGTTGGCTGTGTCTTTATCGGTAGCTTTTTTAATGGCACGTTCTACATTTTCTTTTGGCATATTTACTGCCTTCGAGTTCTGAATAACGGCTCTTAATCTGGAGTTGGCATCAGGATTAGGACCGCCTTCTTTTACAGCCATTACAATATCTTTACCAATTCTGGTAAATGCTTTGGCCATTGCCGACCAACGTTTCATTTTTCTACCTTTTCTAAACTCAAACGCTCTTCCCATTTCTATCTTTTATTTTGAACTGCAAAAATACAGTTATTAGTTATTTTTTCAAAAATTTTTATTAGTCAATTGGCACATGCTTTGAAATAAAAGTATCGCCTGTTACATTCCAAAAATTGATAGCATTGGCTCGCTCTGAATTGAACTTGTTATTGATAGCATTATAATTCCCTACTTCCTTATTCAACTCGTTTACCAATTTATTGAAATTATCCACTTCCTCCTTTGATCTCGAAGCTGCTGATTTGTTATCCATTGTTTTTTTACTCTCTTGAAATTTTTGATTGAGCATCATAAAGGCAACTACTTTAGGACTAAATTCCAGTGCTTCTTTTTTACTGAATTCTAATACTTTTTTGGTGGCATTTACTAGTATTAAATCATTATTGTAAGCTTTAAATGTTTTTAATTTATCTAAACCTTCGTTCGAATATTGCTCTAATGCATTACTGTTTTGTTGAATGGCATTCAAATTGTTTTGAGCAATGGCATTCATCAAAAGAGATTCTGTGAAATTTACTTTGAAAAATATCAAAAATAATTGGGTGTGATTTTCAAAAACTTCGTTGGATATTTTCATTTTTTTTCCCAATTCACTTTTGTCTTCTCCAATTTGGATACCATATTTATTAGCAAATATTTTTTGGTTAGCATTCAATTTATTCACTTCCTCATTGATTTTAGTATTGACTAAATCTCTTGCCAAAATAAAAGCTTCCATAAAATCATACGATTGTTCAGCCACTTCCTGCATATTTATGATTTTTTCATATTCCTGATTGATTTGTTTTTCAGAAATTGATAAATAGGCTAGCAGTTGCTCTTTATATTCAACATCGCCTTTATATCCATCCTTTAAAGCTTCAATTTTTTTAGTGGCATTTTGAATGCTTTTTACCAATGTTTTACGAGTTACATCAATTCTTCGGGCATTTTTACTATGCGCAACTGCCGAAGTATATTTCCAAGTTGTTCGAGAAATAGCATCAGTTTCTTTACCAATGTAATTCAAATAGTCAACAGGAGTTTTGAATTCTTGAGCATTAGAAAAGGTAATCGTAATTAAAAATAGGAGCAAAGTAAAGGTTAATTTCATTTTTTTTGGTTGGTTATTTATTCAAATTCTTATAATCGTTTATTATAGCAATTGCTTCTTCTAAATAAGGATTGTTTTTCACCTCTTTTATTTTAAAGCGATTAATATCTTGTTGAAAAACATCAAATTTCAATTTTTCCAAATCATAGGAATTATTCGAAATGGTATTTTTACTTTCGCTTTCCACAATTTTTTTGACTTTTTTCCAAAGTGAATCAATTTCATGAATATCGTTGAATACATCTTTAAAAATCAAACGTGTTGGTTTTTTTGGATTGTTGTAAAGTGCATTTATCTGTTCGTTAGCCAAACTGATTTCATTGAAATGAGCGGCATTTTTTACTCTTGAATTACTTAATTCGATTATTTTGGGAAAATAAGTTTTTGAAAACGGATTAAATCTTGCTTTTGTAGCAATCACATCATATTTCAAAGCTGTTTTAAAACTGATTTCGCGCTGAGTTATGCTGTCAAATAAAACTGGTAACGCAATATCTGGAACAATTCCTTTTATTTGATGACTGTCACCAGTAATTCTGTAGAATTTTTCAATGGTTAGTTTTACAAAATCCTGTTGATTGTTTTCGTCCAATGGTAAAATAGTTTGCATAGAAGCTTTGCCCAATGATTTACTTCCAATAATGATTGCCCTGTTGTAATCCTGCATTGAAGCTGCAAAAAATTCACTTGCGGATGCTGAATTTCCGTTGATTAACAGCACGATTGGTCCATTGTAAACACTGCCACGATTGCCGTCTTTTAAAATGGTTTGCTTGTTTTTATTATTAACCAAAACGGATACTGGGCCAATATCTAAAAACATTCCGGCTAATTTAATAGCTTCTTCCATAGATCCGCCACCATTGTTTTGAAGATCGATTACTAAGCCTTCAACATTGTCTTGTTGAAGTTTCACAATTTCTTTGGCAACATCATCGGCACAGCCTTGAATAGAATATCCATTGAAATTAGAATAAAAACTTGGAATATTGATGTACCCAATTTTTGTTTCCGCTTCGGCAATATAACTGAAAACAGCATTCTCAGTGGTTTTCATTACTTGTTTTCTGAGTAGTACAGATTGTATTGTTCCATTTTTTTTCTGAATGGTCAATTCTATTTCTACATTCGAATCAGAAAAAATCAATTCTCCAATTTTTTCTATTGAAGCACAGGAAACAGAATATTCATCTCCTTTGGTATTAGATACTTTTAGAATTACATCGTCTTTGTCAAACTTATCCGTTTTGGCGGCGGGACCACCCGGGACAATTTCTTCGATGATAATTTCCTCTTTTTCATTAAATCCAATATTTAATCCTAACGAAAGATTACTCATTGATAAACCCGACATAAAACTGGATTTGGCATCCATTGAAAAATAATTGGAATGAGGATCAAAATAAGTGCAAAAAATATTCAAGAAATTATTTTGAAGGTCATTTTCCAATCTGTTATTGCCTTCAAGGATACTGTTTACTTTGCACAAGTTGGTGTCAAATATTTTTACTTTTGCAGTTTTCTCCAGCTTTGGAAAATTCTGTGTGAGTGAATCTAAATTAGAACTTAATTTCGAAATATCTTCCAGAATATCATATTTGATTCTCTTTCTCCAAACTCTTTCGATATCGGTTGAAACCAAATCAAAAGGGAAGTTTTTCTTCGAAAATTTTACCGAGTCATTCGTGGTATAATCAAAATTTTCTTTTTGTATTTTCTCTAAAACTTTCTTTTTTCTGGTCAGAGCCAATTTATAAACAGCAACAAAATCATTCATAAAGGAACAATTGTTCTGTAAAATATAATTGTCCAGCTGAAGCCTATGTTCACGTAGTTTTTGATATTCAATCTTTGTGAATAAGTTTCGGTTAGCATCCAAAACATCCAAAAAGCTATCAAAAACAAAAACCGATAAACTGTCGTTTACCGGTTTTGGATGGTAATGATCACGTTGAATTAACGCATTTATTTTAGAAAGTGTTTCACAAGTTTTTACCTCATTTTGACCTAAAAGTGAAAATGTTGTCAGCAATAATACAAGTGAAAGTTTCTTCATTTATTTTTATTTCTTGTAAAAAGGTAATTTTATCACTTTGGCAGGAACGTCATTTTTACGAATTCGGATAAAAATGTCACTTTCCAAAGCACTGTTTTCAACAGTTACGTAACCTAAACCAATTCCTTTATTCATGGATGGTGACATCGTTCCCGAAGTTACAATTCCAATAACATCTCCAGCTGCATTCACAATTTCGTAATCGTGTCTTGGCACAGCACGTTCCAGCATTTCAAAAGCGACTAATTTTTTAGTAACTCCTGCTTCTTTTTGTTTTTTTAAGTTTTCTGAATTGGTGAATTCTTTAGTGAACTTTGTAATCCATCCCAAACCAGCTTCTAGTGGAGAAGTCGTGTCGTTGATATCATTTCCGTACAAACAGAAACCCATTTCCAATCGCAATGTATCACGAGCTGCAAGTCCAATTGGTTTGATACCAAAAGCTGCACCCGCTTCAAAAACTTTATTCCAAATTTGTTCTACTTCTGAGTTTTTGCAATAAATCTCAAAACCTCCGGAACCCGTATATCCAGTAGCCGAAATAATCACGTTTTCGATACCGGCAAAATCACCCACTTCAAAATGGTAATATGGAATCGCAGATAAATCTTTTGAAGTTAAAGATTGCATCGCTTCAACCGCTTTCGGTCCTTGAATAGCCAATAATGAATAATCATCTGAAAGGTTTTTCATATCCACACCCAAATCATTATGAGCCGAAATCCAATCCCAATCCTTATCAATATTCGAAGCATTTACCACTAATAAATATTGCTCGTCCTTCATTTTATAAACAATCAAATCGTCTACAATTCCACCGTCATTGTTTGGCAAACAAGAATATTGTGCTCTTCCAATAGTCAAAGTCGAAGCATCATTCGAAGTCACTTTCTGAATCAAAGCCAATGCATTTGGCCCCGTAAGCAAGAATTCACCCATGTGAGAAACGTCAAAAACACCCACGGCATTGCGCACCGTTTCATGTTCCGCATTCACTCCTTCATATAAAATTGGCATATTGTATCCGGCAAACGGAAGCATTTTTGCTCCCAAACTCTCGTGTATGTGCGTAAGCGCAGTATTTTTCATTGTGTTTTTATATAAAATTTGAAGTCGCTAATTTATTGATTTTATTTCGGGTGACAAAGGCAGAGCGAAGCAAAGTTTAAAGTTTCAAACGTTTTCGGAATAATTCGTGCTGTAGGATTTATAGCCATTTTTTAGGAGCTATTTCCTGCTATTCGCTCTATCTTTATTTAAAGCTTCCAGCCTTCAAAAGGCTGGAAGCTTTAAATAAAGGATGTCGCTTCTATCAGGGCTAGGGAATTTCGGTTCAATTAACGAATTTGTTTCCTATTAAATTCGTAATTTTAAACAAACAAATTTCCATGACGAATTCCATTTACATCGACCAAAAAGAAATCCTGAAACGCTACAAACAACCGGATAAACACACTCACAAGGGAATTCAGGGACACGCTTTAATCATTGGCGGAAGTTATGGAAAAATAGGAGCAGTGAGTTTGTCTGCCAAAGCGTGCTTGAAAACCGGTTGCGGATTAGTCACCGTTTTTATTCCAAAATGTGGGTACACTATTCTTCAAACTGCCATTCCCGAAGTTATGGTTCTTACGGACAATCAGGAAAAATTAATCTCTAATATCACTTTCGATATAACGCCGCAAGCCATCGGAATTGGTCCAGGTTTAGGTCAGGAAATAGAAACTCAAAAGGCATTGCATCAGTTTTTAAAAACGAATAAAACGCCTTTAGTAATCGATGCCGATGCGTTGAATATTTTATCCAAAAATAAAGAATGGGTTTCTTTGGTACCGCCTAAAACAATCCTAACGCCGCATCCCAAAGAACTGGAGCGATTAATAGGAAAATGGCATTCCGAAGAAGAAAAAATCAATAACACAATCTCTTTTTCAAAACAACACCAAGTAATAATCGTAATGAAAGGCGCACCAACCCAAATCATAGATGGAGAAACTGTTTATGAAAATACTACTGGAAATGCCGCTCTCGCAACTGCGGGAAGTGGCGATGTTTTGACGGGAATGATTACCAGTTTAGTTGCACAATCCTATGAACCAATTAACGCAGCAATTCTTGGCGTTTACCTCCATGGACTAACCGCAGATATTGCATTCCCCGAAATGGGTTATCAATCCTTTATCGCTTCAGATGTGATTGCTACTATTGGGAAAGCTTTTTTGAGTATTACAGAATAAAATTTCTTAAAAAGCTTTCAAAAAAAATTATATTTTCAATTCGTTAAACAAATCAATCAGTTTGGTTTCAGATGGTTTTGGAGCATTTGAATTTACAATGTTGCCATCTGGATCAATAAGAATGAATCTGGGAATTTCCTTTATTTCATAAGCTTTAATAAATTCGGAATTAATGTCCATATCTGCTAATAATTGAATTCCTCCCAATTGTTTTGTGTTTACAATATTGCTCCATTTTTGTCGGTCTTTAATATTGTCAACAGAAATGCTAACAAACTGAATATTTTTACCTTGGTATTGTTCTTCCACTTTTTTCAAGGATGGTACTTCCTTAAGACAAGGCCCACACCAAGTTGCCCAAACATCAATGTAAACATATTTTCCTTTTAGACTCTCTAAAGAAGTTTTTCCGCCTTTTTGGTTTTCGTAATCAAATTGTGGAGATGCTTTATGCGATTGTGTCGCTATTATATTATTATAAATTGAAGTAAGACTTTCTTTTAATTTTTGATTATTTGTGTTTGAAAGATATTCTTGGTATATTTTTTCATAATTGGCATAATCAACATTTACGTCATAAATGGAATTCTGAATTATTAAATTTTTAAGGTTTTGACTTTTAATAGCTTTAATACCAGTGATTTTAGCAATAATAAAATCAATGTCAGTTCCGTCAAATTTTATATTATTAAAGAATTTCAACACAGCTAATTTTTGATACTCACGGGAAAATAAAAAATCAGCATCATTATCTAAATCTATTTTTTTATCAAATTTTGGAAATTTATCTGAAACTTTAAACCCTTTTAAATGGGCATAAAGATTATGATAATTTTTATAAAACAAGACGTGTTTTTGTTCAAAATAATAGATGTTAGCAACCTCTTTTTCTTTGAAATAGTCATTAGTAAATTTAGTTTTATTGTACAAGGCTGAAATAGAAGTTTTAATTTCATTTACTTTATTCAGGAACTCCATTTCATCTAATTTATACAATTCTTCATCTGAAATTTGAGAGATTATATTTGATTTTTTAGCTATATATTGATTCTCAACACTTCCTATGCCTTTATATTTTATACTTGCATTAAAGACTTTATCATCAGCTATCAGCATTAGTTTAGTCTCTTTTGACAAATAGATTGGCAGGCTGTTTTTGCTAGTTTCAAGTGTATAAATTCCATCATAAGCTATGCTTATGTTTTCCAAAAAACTACCATCAGCATTTAATTTGATTTCTTTCTCAAATGATTCTCCTTTAATACTGATTGTCCCATTCTCGGTATTTGTAATTTTCCCCGAAATTGTTATTAGCTCTTTTGAAGTTGTGAATGAGGCTAAAACTATAATTAGCAATAGATAAATAGTTTTTTTCATATTTGGTTATTTATAAAGTAATTCAAATATAAACTATTTCTTATAAAAATTATTGCTTAATTTTCAGGTTATAAAATAAAAGATATTGTTTGCTATTATAAATTTTGACGCAAATATTGGGAAAGCCTTTTTGAGTTTAGAAAAATTGGAGTAAATAGTACTCATAAATGAATTTTATCCTACTTATTTGTAAGTTTGTATTCAAGCAAAATTGCTTTATCCAATTCGATTATGGAAAAAACACCCCATCTTAGAACCGTAAATGTTACGCGATACATCACTCCGTTGCGGGAAGGCGGTTCTTTGCCTGCGCTCGCTGAAGCCGATGATGATTTTAAATACGTATTGAAATTCAAAGGTGCCGGACATGGCGTGAAAGCCTTGATTGCCGAATTAATTGGCGGAGAAATTGCTCGTGTTTTAAACCTAAAAATGCCGGAACTCGTTTTTGCAAATCTCGATGAAGCTTTTGGCCGTTCAGAAGGCGATGAAGAAATTCAGGACTTGCTTCAAGGCAGTCAAGGACTTAATTTGGCATTGCATTATTTATCGGGAGCCATAAATTTTGATCCTGTTGTCACTTTGGTTGACCCAAAATTAGCGTCCCAAATTGTTTGGTTAGATGCTTTTATTACAAATGTCGACAGAACGTTTAGAAATACCAATATGTTGATTTGGCATAAAGAATTATGGCTGATCGATCATGGTGCAAGTCTTTATTTTCATCATTCGTGGACTAATTGGGAAAAGCATGCGCAAAGTCCTTTTGCACTGATAAAAGACCATGTATTATTGCCTCAGGCTTCCATGTTGACAGAAACGGATGCTATATTCAAAAAAATATTGACAGATGATGTATTACAGAATATCGTAAATCTGATTCCAGAAGTATGGCTCAATTGGGAAGAGACCGATGAAACTCCCGAAGCCATTCGAAATGTCTATTTCCAGTTTTTATCCATACGTTTAAACCATTCCGAAATTTTTATAAACGAAGCACAAAATGCAAGAGAAGCACTTATATGAGTATGCCGTAATCCGGGTTGTGCCAAGGGTAGAACGCGAAGAATTCCTCAATGTGGGTATTATTCTCTTTTGTAAAAAAGCGAAGTTTATAAAAGTACTTTGCTCGATGAATGAAGCTAAATTGCAACTATTCTCAGCCGATTTAGATTTGGAACAATTGCATTTAAACTTACAGGCATTTGAGAAAGTGGCGCATGGCGAAAAATCAGGTGGACCAATAGGACAATTTGATATTCCATCGCGTTTCCGTTGGTTGACAGCGCTTCGCAGCTCTGCCATTCAAACCTCAAGACCACATTCTGGACTGAGTGATGATTTGGAACAAACAACCCAACGTTTATTTGAGGAAATGGTACTGTAAATAAAATTTAAAACTGTTTTGAAGTCATTTCTCACAAATACAATACTTTTTGCAGTCAACATTAGAATATTAAGAATTAAGAAATGCTATTCAGGTGACGTGCAAGATGCATGCCCATACTAGAGCAAGCCTGAAGAAGATAGCCGCCGGTGGGTGCGTCCCAGTCCAGCATTTCACCGATACAATAGTGATGTTTCTTATTTTTCAATTGGAAATTTTCATCCACAGCATGCAATTGAACACCGCCTGTTGTAGATATTGCATCGTTCAATAGGGCAGAACCGGTGATTTCGATGCTCAATTTTTTAATATTTTGTGCCAATAAGTCCGGATTCAGGTAGGTTTCTTTTGAAAGGTATTTTTTCAAAAGTCCAACCTGTGCGGAACTCAATTTAACTTCTTTTTGTAGTGTTTCGCTCGTCTTTTTAAAGGTTGATTTTCTAATCTTTTCAAGCAAATCGTCATAACGCAATGTTGGTTTCATATCCAGAAAAATAGTTGCCTTTTGTTGGCTCTCCAATTCCTCCCTGATTTGTGGACTAAGGGCATAAATCGCATTTCCTTCTAAACCGAAACGTGTGATAACTGCTTCGCCTTTTTGTCTTTTATTCATACAGCTAATCGCTATGTTTTTAAGCGGACTGCCTTCATGTTCCAAAATAAAATCTTCCGGCCAGTTGACTTGGTAAGCACAATTAGAAGATTGAAAAGGAATGATACCGATATCTTGCTTTTCGAATAAATCAAGCCAGATGCCATCAGAACCGGTTACCTTCCAGCTGCCACCGCCCAAGGCAAAAATGGTATAGTCTGATTTTATTTCTGTATCAGCATTGAAAACGATATCATCATTGCTCGTCCAACCCGTCCAAGTATGTTGGTATTGAATATCGACACCTTGTTTAGCCAAAACATTGAGAATAGCGTTGAGTACCGTTATGGGTTTAATACCGCTTTCAGGATACACGCGTTTACTACTGCCGATAAAGGTTGGAATACCAATGGAATCAATCCAATTCCGAAAATCGTCGTTGTCAAAATCAAGTAGTGCTTTTTCCAGAAAATGCGGTGGTGTATACCGTGCTATAAGTTCAGCAATAGGTTCCGAATGGGTAAGGTTAAATCCTCCTTTTCCGGCCACCAGAAATTTTCTTCCCAGTGTTTTGTTTTTTTCGTAGATGGTAACCTTAAATTTCTTGCAATCCAGTAACGCAGCGAGTATAAGTGCTGCGGGTCCTCCTCCAATAATTGAAACTGATTTCTTCACGCTGCAAAAATACGGTTTGTTTTACCCATTAAGGCTGATATGGATTTTTATATTAGTTATTGTATTTGTAAAGCACAAAAAAAAGGCTGTTCAAAATCATTTTGAACAGCCTTTTTATAAAAATAATACCAAACCTAATATTTCGCCGATTCTCCGGCTTTAGGCAAGGATTGTTTTATAAATTGTCTGATATCTTCGTTAGCAGTTTCCAAATCTACTTTTCTTAAGTACATCATGTGACCGCTTCTATAGCCTTTCCAGGACATTCTGTCTTTTAGCCTTCCGCTTGGATCCATTTGCCACATGTTATATTTCGAGTTAAAATAATCACAGGCGCCGTCATAATATCCGGACTGAACCATTACATGCAAATACGGATTTTGCGCCATGGCTTGACGCAGGTTTTCCCCGGTTTTATCATTGGAATCGTCCCAAGGTCTCACAGAACCAAACATATTGTATTTGAAATCGGTTTTGTAATTCAAATTATTGCGCAAGTACATATTGATGGCAGGAGTAAAGGAGTGGAGCCATGAAGTAAGTTCCGCATTAAAATCAGGTCCGTCACCAGCCGCTTTACGGTCAATTCCTTTATAGCGGGAATCTAATCTTCCTATCGTAAACCCTTGATCGCGCAACAATTCTTTCCAGAAATAATCATAGGGAACATCTAAATTATTTTGCAAAACCACTTTTTCCGAAAGTCCGGAATAGCGGGCAATTTTAGCAGCCATTTCTTTTCTTTTTTGGTCGTCTAATGCGCCTCCTTTGCTCAATGCAGGAAGCAGCTCATTTATCGTAAAGTCTTCCACTTCCGGTAACATTGCGGTCAAATCTTTGTTTTGTAAATCAGAAGGCAGCATTTTGTGATACCAAGCGGTAGCGGCAAAATAAGGCAGTTTCAGTGCCGCTTCAGAAGCCACTCCGCGAGTGATTCCCAATTCAGTTGGCGATACCAGAATAACACCGTTCAGATACATCCATTCGCTGTTTTGCAATTCAAGCGCAAGTCCGGAAACGCGTGTAGTACCATAACTTTCACCAATCAAATATTTTGGTGAAGCCCAACGATTGGTTCGGGATACAAATCCATTGATCCAGTCGGCGAGGTATTTAATGTCGGCATTTACACCGAAGAATTTAGTGGTTGGTATTTCTTTGCTAGTAGCTCTTGAATACGCGGTATTGACCGGATTTACAAAAACAATATCGGCAACATCCAAAATTGAATATGGATTTTCCTTGATTCCATAAGGCTGTAACGGATAGCCTTCATCATCAATATTGATTAAACTTGGACCGGTATAGGCAATCTGCATCCAAACCGAAGCCGAACCTGGACCGCCATTAAAGGAAATAACCAAAGGACGGGCGGCACGATCTTTTACATCGGAGCGTTCGTAATACGTATAAAATAAACCGGCAATTGCTTTTCCGTCTTCGTCCCAAACTGGCATCGTACCAGTTGTGGCCTTATAGGACACTTTTTGACCTTTGATAGTCGTAGAATGTTCCGTTACCACATGCGAATCCGGATTGAAAGTGAGATTTGCGGCTGAATTTTCTTCTTTTGGAGCGGCAGGTGTTGTGGGTGTTTTTTGTGGCTGGGCATGCAAAGCCGTAAAAAATCCAACTAAGAGCAAGGATAGTACTGTTTTTTTCATAAAAAGATAGGTTTGAGGTATTTCAATACTGTTTTTTTGAAACAATTTTGAAAGCACTAATATATTGCTTTTTAATAGAGTGACAAAAACAGAAAGCAGAATTGTAATTTCCAAACCATGAAACCTTATTTGGGCGTAACCCCAAAGCACAAAACTCCCTTTTCTATTTACGTATCTGCAGCTTTGGGGTCGGGCTTTTGGCTCTATCTTTATTTTTTTAAAGAAAAAAAATAAAGGATACCGCCGCAATCCCTTACGCGAGCTGCCCTAAATTGGATAGAAATTTTGGTAATCGCTAGATTTTATTTTCTTGAAATAACGCTTCCAATTGCTCGAGACAAGCAGTAATGCCTTGTTCAAAGCCCATTTCAATCATGGTTTCAATCTCTTTTTCACTGGAATAAAACATCTTGAATTCAACCAAAGTACCCGATTCTGTTGTCGTAAAAACAATAGTTCCTGAAGAAACTGGCAAGGAAGTATTTACAGTTCCCTCTTCGTCACAAAAACTATCCTTAATTTCAAAACTTAAATGGGGTGTTATGGCTGTATAGTCCATTCGTCCCCAATGCTTTTCATTTTCGGGACCCACCATCGCGTACAACCAATAACCGCCAACAGAAAAGTGCATCGATTTGGTTTCGGCTTTCCAAGGTTTTGGTGCCCACCATTGTTCCAATAATTCACTTTCAGTATACGCACGCCAGACTTTTTCAAGTGGCGCAGAAAATGTTCTGGAAACCAAAATTGTTTTTTCTTCTGAATCTTTTACAACAAGTGTTTTGCTATTAGTTGCCATTTATTTCGATTTAAGATTGATTATTACTAATTCTAAACTTTTTTCTCCAAAACAATAAATTCCAAAGGCTGTTCCGTAATTGGAATATGAACATCGCTTGCCGGAAATGGTTCTCTTGCTCCGGTATCTTCATAGCCGTTGCGTTTGTACCAAGCAATTAATTCTTCCCGAACAGCTATTACAGTCATTACAATTTTTGGTAATCCCATTGCCGAAGCATGAATTTCAGCCTGTTGCAATAACTTTTTTCCAAGACCACTATTTTGCAATTCCGGTGAAACCGTCAGCATTCCTAAATACAATTGTTGCTCCTTTTCAATCAACAATACGCAACCTATAATCTGGTTATTCTCTGTAAATTTCAGAAACGTATTTTTAGGATTTTGAATCGTTTCTGTCAGTTCTTGTTCAGTAGTTCGGAGTCCTTCTAAAATGTTGGCTTCAGTAGTCCATCCTTTTTTAGAAGATTCGCCGCGATACGCTGAATTGATTAATGTATTTAAAAGGGAAACGTCTTCTACAGTTGCTTTTGTAATCATGGATTATACTTCTATTCTATGGTTATTACTTTATGTTTTTCAAAGGTAGAAAAAAGGCGGTAATCACTTCCTTTTTTAATGAAATAATTATTCTTTAAATGTATATAATTGTGTATATAGTGTTGATAATCAATATATTTAATTATTAAACAGAAATTTTTTTTTATCTTTGAATAAAGAAAATTTACAACAATTTAATAGCTATAATTATGAAAAATTTAAATATTATTTGGGTAATAGTGATGGCATGTGTAATAAACATAAATCCAATATTTGGGCAATCGACTGCTAAAAAGAATAAAATTATTGCTGACAGCAAAACAGCAAAAGCTGAGTTCATTAAAAGCGACCCGTTGATGAAAGCACTTTTTGATAAAGCCTATGGTTATGTTATTTTTCCTAATGTTGGAAAGGGAGGAATCGGTGTTGGAGGAGCAGCTGGTAACGGTGTGGTCTATGAGCAGAACAAGCGAATAGGAATGGCCAAGTTGACGCAATTGAGCATAGGATTTCAGGCTGGCGGACAAGCCTATCGGGAGGTGATATTTTTTGAAACAAAAAACGAAATGAACCGGTTTAAAGAGAGCCGATTCGAGTTTTCCGCACAAGCTTCAGCGGTAGCCGTAACTGAAGGCGCTTCGGCAAATGTAAAATATACGGATGGCGTTATGGTGTTCACTATGCAGAAAGGCGGACTCATGTACGAGGCGTCGGTTGGCGGACAGAAGTTTAAGTTTAATAAATTGTAGCACTCTTTTTACTGGTAAAAACCAAGAAATCTGGTTTTTAACTCCACTCGATTTGAAATAGTATAGCATTATTTCCAAAAACAAAACGGCTGAAATTTTTTTTCAGCCGTTTTGTTTTTTAATGAATAAATTTTATTTTCCACAAGAAGTAATTTCAATTAAAAATCATTTCTTTTTTGTCTCTATTAAAATGTATTTTTTGAACACATATTTCCAAGGCATGAAGAGTATTGGTATGATAATTCCGGAAAACATATACGCCATTCCTTCGGCTGGTGAACCTTTGAGCGTGCCGGCTGACCATAAAGGATAAGCGACAACTATAAGCCAAAGTCCTTTGTAGAAAATCATAAAAAGCATAATGGGTAACATGCGCAACGTATGGAATACACCCAAAAGCGCCAGTGTTGAGTAGGCAGCCCAAGTGCACCAAGCAACTGCCCTTGTTGGATCCCAATCACCTTCATGGGTAAGAATAACTGTCCAGGAATCTGTGGCAACAAAAATAAACATTAATGCGAAAAACAGCCGCATCACATAGATATTTATTCTGCGAACCCCTTCGTAATTTTCGTAATCAGGAAGAAAAATATTTTTGATACTGAACTTTGATGGCTTCTGCTGTAGTGGTGTTTGTTCTGTTGTGTTCATAGTTTTTCTGTTTGGTTTTTATTGTAGAGCCAAGGTATGAAAAAAGCTACATCCTTTTAAATCAGTAGCTTATTTTGTTTTTTATGTAGTTGCAGTTTCTCAGTATTGTGGGCACGGAGAGAATTTCCGCGCTATCCAAGCGAGAGAAATTGTATACATCCGAGCGATCGGATTTTCTTTGAACCCCAAATTATTAAATATACTCATCTTTTATTTTATTTATAATGTAATAGTTTTAATTATTAATAAGTTTATTATATTATAAATAATTTAAATCTAAACCAATAGGGTAGACTTTATACCGTAAAAAATGCTTTTCTACATCATATCAAACTTAATGATTTTACTTACATAAAACTAATTTAATCAGACTGCGCTCGATTTGACATTGAATATAATTTTTTCATAAAAAACTAACTGAAAATTACTTCTCAGTCTGTTTGTGTTTTAGAATAGATCTTTGAATCCCATGTCTAAAAACACTTTCAATTCCGTCTAAATTTTAATGTATACACTCCCTTTTTCTTCGGGCTAAATAGGACTCATTATTGCTGTTTGTCACTATTAGTTTTTAGAAATAGTTCAAAAAAAATCTTAAAATTAAGGTTTCCTGTGGTGCTTTCTTGGTTGTTTTTTAGTATTTTGGCTGTAGAATCATTTATAATTAACTGATTAGTATGAAATATAGAGTCGCTACTCCGTCATTAAATCTCAGAGATTTTCCGGCAACGAATGATAATTCCAAAATTTTAATACAAATACCTTTTAGACATACCGTTAAATTAATTGAGAAAACAGCATCAGATTGGTGGAAAGTAAAACTTTTAAACACTGAAAAAGAGGGTTTTGTGTTTTCAAAAGACATAGAGCTCGTTGATGAAACTAATGAAAAAAGTACGGATATTGAAGTGCCTAATTTTGAACCGGGTGCAAAAGCAAGTCTAGACAGTAAAGAGGAAACGTACAAACCTATTGGCGATCCTTCGATTCCTTTTAGGGATTTAACGAGTCTTGAGTCTAAACTGACATCAATTCGCAACATAATCAATGCGCTGGATGTTTCCAAAAGTTTCCGGTATCAGAAAGATGCATCGGATACCTACTGTAATATTTATACTTTTGATTATTGTTTTTTTGCCAAGGTCTATATTCCCAGACTGAGATGGACTGATACCGCAATCGAGCAACTGGAGAAAGGGAACGAAGTAGCATTGGTTTTTGATGATACGGTAAAACCTTTTTATTCAAACTATATTTATGATTGGTTTTTACAATCGGGGAATGAGTTTGGATGGGAAAGAATCGATGATGTTAATGAACTTCAAAAGAAAGTAAATGCCAATGGTGGAGTAGGAATCATCTGTGCCAAAAGATTCATCTTGAATAAATCAGGGCATATAGTAGTGGTGGTTCCAGAAACGGATTCTGATAAAGCCTATAGAAAAGACGGCAAAGTTATTTATCCGTTGCAGTCCCAAGCAGGTGCTGATAATTATAATTATTTTTCAGAAATTAGAGAAGATTGGTGGGATAATAAAGATCCGGAAAAAGGATATACCTCCGCTATCTTTTATTATCACGATTAGTTAAAAAAACTTCTTGTGAGTAATTACACTTCTTGTAGGTTTACAGTCAACAAGAAGTGTATTTATTTACGGGTTATTTTAAAAAGATACTATTGCATTTGCAGTGCATGCTTGTTTTTTAATTAGTAAAGAACTGCAAAAGCCATTTTCATAATAAGTAGCATGTAAACTACTGTATATTTGATCGTAAATTAGTAAAGGTTCATTCGATTCTATTTTAATAGACAATATGTTTTCTAAAAGAACGATAAGGTTTGATGGTACACAGGTTTCTTTGCCGTGTATAATAGACTCATAGACAAAGTTGTTCCATTCCAAATCGCAAATAGGATTTTCGATTTCGTTTAATAGGGCATGATCCATAATAAAAACAAGAAAATTCAAAACTTCCTGTAAGTATTTTTCGTCGAAATAATCAAATATTCTAAACTCAATGCCATGATTTTTATGTTTGTGAAAATTGATGTCAAGCCCAATTTTATCAATTTTTTCATAATCTGATATTTCAGAATAACGGTTCACCCACCACATTGGATTCTCATGCATCGGGTGTTCGTCAAAATTCATCTGGACAATCTTCCCGGTTTTCATCACATCGGTGTCATAGGTGCCCACTCCAATGTATCTTGACATGGCACATCGTTGTGATGCTTTTGTCAAATTGACGCTGCTGTCATTATGCGATAAATAATCAGAAGAACCAAATTTTATCATAAATAAGGGACTCAACCATTGGAATAATCGAATAGCCTTCTGGTGTTTTTTTATAAAACTTAATTTGTCCTTAATTTCTCCATCCATATTTAACTCAGTTGGAATAGTTAAATTGAAGTGATAGGTCATATTATTAAAAACAGAATAATTTGTGTTGTTTGAAATAAATATGGCAAAGGGATGATTTTTAGAACATATTTTTATGGCGCCGTATTCCGTAAAGATTTTGTCTTTATCAAAGGCATTTTGCAAATTGTTTATGAAACCTTGTTTTATTGTTGCTAGTTCAGCAATTACCGAGTCAACATCTGTTTTGTAAAATTTTTGCGTAACAAATTCAACTGTATCGCCGTCAAAAATAAATTCTTTTTGAAGCTCATCTATAAAATAAGGATTGTTTTTTTGTAGTATTTCAAAGATACTTTCCCCTGAATAGTCAGGATTCGGTTCATTATCTATGGGATCAAAAGTCTTGTGCTGGTTGTTGATGTCCGTTTTTGTAAACGAATGGGAGTTCATTAGTACCGGCAAATAATATTCTTTATCGGATAATATTTTTTGCAATGAATTCGTGTATATATTTTCTTTGTAATTCTTGAAATGATTGACACTATACTTTTCATGAAGTCCTTTAGTCAGCAAAAAATGTTTGTCCACCACACGATGATTTTCAAACTCTAAATAACATTCATTTTCGATTCCTACTCCCCAATACAAATCATTTGATCTATATTGATTCCTATAATCTTTGTGCTTATCCAATAATTCAATTTCAAAACTAACAGCATTCATGCTATGATCCGTCATAAACTTTTTTCTCCTTCTTTTAATAAATTATGTTGATATGGGAAGCTACTTTATCAGGTAGTTTTTTTGAAGTATTTTTAATCTGTTGCTTTTGTAGTTACATTTAAACAGTTTATTAAATACTTCATTTTTTTAATGAGGTTGAGGTTGTTTTTATACTCAGACAAGACCTGAATGAGACAACTCAATTTTTTTGCAAAAGTAGGTATAATTTAAATCATATTCAAGCTATATTTTCAGATCTGGAATTTTATTTTTTTGTGACGGAATTTATCGCTTTATTTTCCTGTAAATTACTCATAATTATATATTTAAAATTGATGTGTAAAACTGGTAGAATTGTTTTTTTGTGTTCTAAAACATAAGTTTAGAACTACTTTATGACCAGATTTATTTGGGTACAAAAAAACGACTAAAATTGAATTCTTAGTCGTTTTTTTTATTGCTCACAGAATATAGTTAAAACTATGCACTTTAGTGTATTTCGCTTTCGCTTCTAAAAACTTTAGAGCTAATTTGCGAATTATTTATTCAGCTTTGATGTGTTTAATTTGCGAATCTGCGGTTTAATTTTTTTGTTCCCATTTTAACCTTGCAGACTTTAGTCTGCCAAACCAAATCTATGGACTTTAAATCCATTGCGGTTTAATTGTTTAGATGAAATTTTATACCAAAAACACTTTCAATTCCTCATAGGTTTTAATTTTAGTACTTACTTTTTCCTTTCCTAAAACGCTTTCAATTTGGGTAGGAATAGGCAGTTTTACGTTTAATGTTGGTTCTACCGTATCCAAAAACTTAATCGGGTGAGCCGTTTCTAAGAAAATACCAATCGCATTTGGGTGGTTTTGTAATTCTTTTTTCAAACCAAGATATCCAACTGCTCCGTGAGGTTCTGCAATGTAACCATCTGTATTGTAAATGGTTTTCATCGCTTCAATAGTTTTGGCATCTGAGAACGTAAACGAAGAAAAATCTTTTTTGAACTGCTCCAAATCATTTTGGTACATTTCCTGAATACGGATGAAATTACTTGGATTTCCAACATCCATCGCATTCGAAATTGTCGCTTTGGAAGGTTTTGGATCGTAAATTCCGTTTTCTAAAAATCTTGGAACCGTATCATTCACATTCGTAGCCGCTACAAAATGTTCAACAGGTAATCCCATTTTTTTGGCAATGATACCCGCGCAAATATTACCGAAATTCCCACTTGGGCAAGAGAAAACTAATGGTTTTTTTTGTTTCTTTAATGCTTTATACGCAAAGAAGAAATAAAACATTTGTGGCAACCAGCGCGCAATATTTATCGAATTTGCCGAAGTTAGGTTTTTATGTTTTAAACTTTCGTCCAGAAAAGCTTTTTTCACCATATCCTGACAATCATCAAAAACACCGTCTACTTCAAGCGCTTTAATATTCTGACCTAAAGTGGTCAATTGTCTTTCCTGGATATCACTCACTTTTCCGGATGGATACAGGATAATCACTTCAACACCTTTTACGCCAAGGAAACCACTGGCCACAGCGCCACCAGTATCACCGGAAGTTGCTACAAGAACGGTGTTTTTACTGTCTTTGTTGTCTTTATTGAAGTAGCCCAAACAACGCGACATGAATCTCGCGCCTACATCCTTGAAAGCCATCGTAGGGCCATGAAACAATTCAAGGGAATAAATGCCTTTTTCGACTTCGACCACAGGAAAATCAAAACATAAGGTTTCGGTAATGATTTGTTTTAAAGTTTCTGCCGGAATTTCGTCACCCACAAATTGTTGAATCGCTTCAAAAGCAATTTCTTCATTGCTTAAATTTTCGATAGTATCAAAAAAAGCAGGTGCTAACGGGGTAATGGTTTCCGGAAAATACAATCCTTTATCTGTTGCTAATCCTTGTATTACGGCTTCTTGAAAAGAAACTTTGGGTGCGTTATGGTTTAAACTGTAATATTTCATTATGTGTATTATTTTAGAATCTCCACCCCAACCCTCCCCAAAGGGAAGGGAGACGAAACTGGATTTAGAATGTGTTTATTGTAATTTTAAAATCAATAATTTTATTCCTTTATTCCCCCTTCGGGGGTTAGGGAGTCAGTATTTTCATTCCTTCATCATTCACTTTGGAAACGTGAATTTCATACGGTAAATTCATTGTATCGTACACAGCGCTCATAGCTTTGGCTATTTTATTAGCGGTTGCTTCTCCTTTGCTTAAAGCAAAAATAGAAGGACCTGAACCTGATATTCCAGAACCTAAGGCTCCATTTTCTAAAGCCGTTTGCTTGATTAAATCAAATCCCGGAATCAACACACTGCGTAACGGTTCTACAATTTCATCATGCAACGACCGACCGATTAAATCGTAATCTTTGGTGTACAATCCAGCGATTAATCCGCCCACATTTCCCCATTGCGTAATAGCACTTTTTAAGGAAACGGTTTGTTTTAATACCGATCGCGCATCCGAAGTTTTCAACTCAATTTGAGGATGAACTACGGTTGCGTATAATTCTGATGGACTTTCTATTTTGATAATATCCAACGGATTTGAACTTCTCACCAACGTAAATCCGCCTAAAAGGGCAGGAGCAACGTTATCGGCATGAGCGTTTCCACTGGCTAGTTTTTCGCCTTGCATGGCAAATAAAACTAATTCTTTGCGTGTAAATGGACGGCCTAATAATTCATTGATTCCAAAAACAGCTCCTGCTGAACTTGCAGCACTGCTTCCAATTCCGCTTCCGGCTTTGATGTGTTTGTAGATTTCGATTTCGAATCCGAATTCGGTTTCAATGGCTTCCAACATCGCCAAAGCAGATACTCCAGCAACATTTTTTTCAGTTTCCAAAGGCAAATCGTCCCCCACAATTTTAGTGATGCGAATCCCTTTTATATCGGATTTTCGAATAATCATTTCGTCCCCCGCAGTTTCTAAACACAGTCCAAGGACATCAAATCCGCAGGAAAGATTGGCGATTGTAGCGGGGCAAAATATTTTTATTTCATTCATAATAGTAGTCTTAAAGTCTAAAGTCATAAAGTGGTAAAGTCTTAGGAATGAATATAAAATCAAGTGATTAACTTTTAGACTTTATGACATTTGACTTTACGACTTATTTATACGTTTCCAATTCTAATCACATCAGCAAATATTCCTGAAGCGGTAACTGCAGCTCCGGCACCGGCTCCTTTTATCAATAAAGGTTGGTCTACATAACGGTCCGTGAAAAACAATACGATATTGTCTTTTCCTTCCAGATTGTAAAAAGGATGGTCTTTCGGGATAAAACGCAATCCAACATTTGCTTTCCCGTTTTCAAATTGCGCTACGTATTTTAATCGGGAGTCTTTGCTCAACGCTTCTTTATAAATAGTTTCAAAATGAGCTGCGTGTTCTATTAAAGATTTGAAAAAGGCTTCGTTATTTGTAGTGTCCAAACATTCTGCAGGCATAAAAGATTCATTGACAATCTCGTCAATTTCCATTTTATAACCGCTTTCTCGTATCAAAATTAATATCTTTCTGGCAACGTCAATTCCGCTCAAATCAATCTTCGGGTCCGGTTCTGTAAATCCTTGCACACCAGCTTCTTTAACAACGTCATGAAAAGTATTATTTTCATTGAAATTATTAAAAATAAAGTTCAAACTTCCCGATAAAACGGCTTGAATTTTATTCACTTTGTCCCCTGAAGCAATCAGATTTTTTACGGTATCAATAATTGGTAATCCAGCTCCAACATTGGTTTCAAATAGAAACGGAGCATTGAACTGTCGGGATAGTTTTTTTAGTTTTTTATAATTATCGTATTCTGATGCACAGGCGATTTTGTTACAAGTCACTACGGCAATATTGCGTTTTAAATACTGCTCATACGTTTTAGACACGCTTTCGTTTGCAGTAATATCAACAAAAATACTATTGCGTAAATTGAGCTCTTTTACAGTATAAAGAAACTTTTCTTTATTGGCTTCTTCGCCATTTTCTAAAGCAGATTGCCAATTTTTTAAGGAGATTCCGTCCTCGTCAAAATGCATTTTTCTGGAATTAGATAAAGCAATAACGCGTACATTTATTTTCAGATTGTCTTTTAGGAATTTATTTTGTTGGTAAATCTGCTCGATGAATTTCTCTCCCACATTTCCAACACCCATTACAAATAGGTTTAATTGTTTAGTGTTTTCTTCGAAAAAGTTTTCATGCAGCGAATTCAATGCTTTTTTCACATCTCTTTCGTTGATTACTGCCGAAATATTTCTTTCGGAAGCACCTTGCGCAATCGCTCTTATGTTTACGTTGTTTTTACCCAAAGTACTAAACATGCGACCGCTTAAACCTTGATGATTTTTCATGTTTTCACCAACCAAAGCAATGATGCAAAGGTTTTTTTCAACGATACAAGGATCGATTTTGTTTTGTAAAATTTCCACTTCAAAAGCGCGGTTGATAGCATCTTCTGCCACATCAGCATCTGAGTTTAGAATTCCGATACAAATAGAATGTTCCGATGAAGCTTGCGTAATAAAAATCACGTTGATATTTTCATGTGACAATACCTCAAAAAGCCTTTTGGAAGAACCGGTAACACCAATCATTCCAGGTCCTTCAAGCGTAATCAAAGTGATATTATCGATATGGCTAATTCCTTTTACAGGATTAGTGTGATCCATTTCCTGATTTGAAATATAAGTTCCTTCGGCTTCCGGTTCGAAAGTGTTTTTGATAAGAATTGGAATGTTCTTTCTCAACACGGGCTGAATAGTTGGAGGATATAAAACTTTGGCACCAAAATGAGACAATTCCATCGCTTCTTGGTAGGAAATGAAGGCTATAGGTTGGGCTTGTTTTACGATTTTTGGATTGGCAGTGTACATTCCGTTGACGTCAGTCCAAATTTCTAAATCAGTTGCATTCAATGCTCCGGCGAGAATGGCGGCGGTATAATCAGAACCACCACGACCTAAAGTAGTATTGATTCCGTCCATTGATGCGGCAATAAATCCGGGCATTACAACGACTTGATTTTCATTCGAAGCAAAAAAATCAGCAATTAATTGATTTGAAACTTCAAAGTTTACTGTGGCTTTTCCAAAATGATTGTCGGTTTTGATTAATTCTCGGCTGTCCTTATAACTGCTGTTTTTTAGATTTTGTTTTAATGCTTCAGCAATAATATAAGAAGACAATAATTCACCAAAACTTAAAATAGTATCTGAAGTTCTAGGAGATAATTCCCCCAAAAGATAACAACCATCCAATAAAGTTTCAAGATGATTAATGATTCTTTTTATATGACTTAAGAGACTGCTTTGTTCGCTTACAGGAATAAGTTCTTTTAAAGCGTCTAAATGTTTTTTCTCTAACTCGGCAAGAATTTCTTTAAAGCTTTCGTCACCGGCAGCTGCTTTTTGAGAAGCAAGTTGAAGCAAATCTGTAATTTTACTAAAAGCAGAAACGACAACAATTAATTTTTCCTCTTTTGCTTTATTGATAACGATATCTAAAACCAGTTTTATATTTTGTGCATTGGCAACCGAAGTTCCACCAAATTTTAATACTTTCATTTTTGTTTATTTTATGTAAAAAATGCAAATGTTTATTATATACCCAAGAACTTCCTTTCTTTAGAAAAAAAATATAATAATAGGATTATATGTAAAATGTATACCCCTAAGGGGTAGTAGTTGTTGTAGTAAATGTAACAGAAGAAGCAACCCAAAGTTGAGTCGAAATCGAAGAGTGATATGTTGTTCTGTTGTTTGTCATTTGATTTTTCAAAAGTACAGTTTTTTATAAAAACGGAAGCCTTTAATTTCGTTTTTGCGAATATTTTAATTTTTCAATTCCATTCAGAGGAATATTGAATATTGTTTAGTTTTGAAGGCTTATGTTGGAGCTATTCGTATTTTTATTAAAAAAATCAAACGATTTGCAATTCGTTTTATAACTTTATAGGAATAATTAATTCCTGTAATAAAGCCGTTTTTAGCAGTTTTATTAACTATTTCTGAAATGGATTGTTACAACTCGTACTAATCGGAGCGCTTTATGTCTCAGATTTCAAGTCACTTAATTTGTAACTTTTTATGCATAAAACTTAACGTTGGTTTGTTTTTAGGTTTGAATTTTAAATTATCATCAATAAATGTTGTTTATTAATATAGATTTATTGAATTTTACCCTTTAATTAGAAAATAAAAATGGACAATACACATTATATAAGTACGCAATTACTCAGTTTTGAAACGTTAGAAGAAATTATTTCTCATGGTAAATTATTAGCATTGTCTGAAGAAGCCAAAGTTAATATTCAAAAATGCAGGGATTATTTAGATAAAAAAATGGCTTCGCATTCAGAACCGATTTATGGTATCAATACAGGATTTGGCTCACTTTGTAATGTGAAAATTTCAAACGAGAACTTGTCAAAACTACAAGAAAATTTAGTGAAATCGCATTCTTGTGGAACAGGAGAAGAAGTGCCAACCGAAATTGTAAAATTGATGTTGCTGCTTAAAATTCAATCCTTGAGTTATGGACATTCCGGAATCCAATTGCAAACGGTTGAGCGATTGATTGCATTTTATAATAATGATATTCTTCCGGTAATTTATACGCAAGGTTCTCTTGGAGCTTCGGGAGATTTGGCACCTTTGGCGCATTTATCATTGCCATTATTAGGTGAAGGCGATGTGTATTTTGAAGGTAATAAAGTGCATTCCAGTGAAGTTTTGAAGCATTTTGACTGGAAACCAATTGTATTACAGTCTAAAGAAGGATTGGCTTTATTGAACGGAACCCAATTTATGAGTGCTTATGGAGCGCATATTTTGATGAAAGTCAGTAAGTTCTCTTATTTGGCAGATTTAATTGGTACAATTTCATTAGAAGCTTTTGATGGAAGAATAGAACCTTTCCATGAATTGATTCATTTTATCAGACCTCATAAAGGACAAATTGTAACGGCAAATCGTATAAAAGGATTTTTAGAAGGAAGTGAGATTATTGAACAAGTAAAAATACATGTACAAGATCCGTATTCTTTTCGATGTATGCCGCAAGTTCACGGTGCATCAAAAGATGCGTTTGATTATGTAAAGAAAGTTTTCAAAACAGAAATCAATTCGGTGACGGATAATCCTAATATATTCATTGAGAGTGACCAAATCATTTCTGGAGGTAATTTTCATGGACAGCCATTGGCATTAGCCTTAGATTTCATGGCAATCGCTTTGGCGGAATTAGGAAGTATCTCAGAACGTAGGACGTATCAATTAATTTCTGGGTTGCGTAATCTTCCTGCTTTTTTAGTGGATAATCCAGGATTGAATTCCGGACTAATGATTCCGCAATACACCGCGGCCAGTATCGCCAGCCAAAATAAACAATTGGCAACACCAGCCAGTATTGATAGTATTGTTTCCAGTAATGGACAAGAAGATCATGTAAGTATGGGTGCAAATGCTGCTACAAAAGCGTTGCGTGTTTTGGATAATCTGGAACGAATTTTAGCGATTGAACTAATGAATGCTTCGCAAGCCATTGAATACAGAAGACCGTTGCTGTCAAGTGATTTTATTGAGATGTTTTTAAGTGCGTATCGGGAGGAAGTTCCATTGATAAAAGAAGACCGAATTTTACACTATGATATTGAGAATACCGTTTCTTTTTTAAATACTTTTCAAATAGAAAACGATTTGTTAACAATTGCTTAACATTAACGTAAAATAATGAACTAATTTTGCCAACTAAATTTTAATGAAATGAACATAAATAATTTTTTCCAATTTTTGGTTCCTAAAGATAAAAAGTTCTTCCCTCTTTTTGAGGAAGCTTCTAGTAATTTAATTGAAATTGCTACTAACTTACACGAAGCTGTAAATCTTCCTTTGAAGGAACGTGAGGTTCTTTTTCAAAAAATTGATGCTTTAGAGCAAAAAGGAGAAGACATTACTCGTCAAACAAATTTAGAGTTGAGTAGAAACTTCATTACTCCATTCGATAGAGAAGACATACACTCATTGATTACTTCAATTGACAATGTTGCTGATAACCTTCACGGTGCAGCAAGTAGAATGAAGTTATATCAAGTAGATAAAATCACAAAATCTATCAGAAAACTGACTGAAATCAATCTTGAAGCATGTCAAAATATTGATGTTGCAGTAAGAGAATTAAGAGATTTGAAAAAAATCAAGAATATTACAGATGCTTGCGTTAGAATTAATAAGTTAGAAAATAAATCAGATAATGTTTATGATAAAGCAGTTCTTGATTTATTCGAAAACGAAACGGATGCGAAAAACATTATCAAGTACAAAGAAGTATTGTCAGTTTTAGAAACTGCTGCTGATAAATGTAAAAGTGTAGCTAGTGTTTTAGAATCAATTTCTGTAAAACATTCTTAATTCAATCGGTTTTATTCTGAAATTATAATTATGGAATTTACTCTACTTATAGTTATTATAGTCCTAGCTTTAATATTTGATTACATCAACGGTTTTCATGATGCTGCCAATGCTATAGCAACTGTTGTTGCCACAAAAGTATTAACTCCCTTCCAAGCAGTAGTTTGGGCGGCATTCTTTAACTTTTTGGCGTATTGGGTTTTTGGTTTTGGTGTAGCAGATACTGTTGCAAAAACGGCCAATACCATGGATATCAACTTGGTTGTAATCCTTGCCGGTGTAATAGCGGCAATCATCTGGAATTTATTTACTTGGTGGCAAGGAATTCCATCCAGTTCATCACATACCTTAATTGGTGGTTTTGCCGGAGCAGCAATTGCTCATGCAGGTTTTGGTGTAGTTTCTTGGTACAAAGAAGGAAAAGATGGCGGTATGCCTTCAGGAGTTTTAATCATTGTTGCTTTTATTATACTGGCACCATTGTTAGGAGCTTTAATCTCTTACTTGATATCGATATGGCTTCTTAATGCCTCTAAAAAGAGTATTTACCCAAAGATTTTTACAACTTCTTTAATGGTCTTGACAATTTGGTTTGTAGAAAGCCAAATGGTTTATTACGATCAGATTGAAAAACCTCGTTTTGATTCTCATTTTTGGAGTGTCGCTTTTGAAGCACATAATATCAAATGGTTTTTGGTCGCTTTTATAGTCCTGTCAATAAGCACATTCTGTTTAATATTCAGTAGTTTAAATTTACATCAAGCTACGGCATGGTTGAAAAAAATGCAATTATTATCTTCTGCAGCCTTTAGTTTAGGACATGGTGGGAATGATTCACAAAAAGTGATGGGTATTATTGCTGCAGCTGTTGCTGTTTATATTCACACTAGTGGAGTAGCACAAGAAACGTTACCAGCTTGGTTAGATGTAGTGTTGCCAAATGATGAAGGTGCCTTTAAAATGCCAGGATGGATTCCTTTAGCTTGTTATTCTGCTATTGCGGCAGGAACCTTAAGCGGAGGATGGAAAATCGTCAAAACAATGGGGTCAAAAATTACAAAAGTGACTTCTTTTGAAGGTGTTGCCGCAGAAACTGCAGGAGCATTGACATTATATTTTACAGAGCATTTTAAAGTGCCTGTAAGTACAACGCATACTATTACTGGATCTATCATTGGAGTTGGACTTACTAAAAGAGTTTCAGCCGTACGATGGGGAATGACTGTAAGCTTGTTATGGGCTTGGGTTTTAACCATTCCAATTTCAGCAATATTAGCAGCAATCATTTACTATATCTTTAGTATTTTTATTTAATGCTAAAATAACAATCATAAAAAAAACCATTCGTTGACGAATGGTTTTTTTATGCTCTAAAATTAATTTTTTTAAAACAGTAGGTCTTGTATTTCTTTCGTTTTGTCAAATACGCTTTTCGCAAAAGGACATAATGGTAAAATTTTGAGATTATTTTCCCGTGCATATTGTACGGCTTCCATCACCATTTTTTTACCTACACTTTGTCCTGCAAAATCAGGATTTACTTCGGTGTGGTCAATAATAAATTTATCGGTTCCAGCCCAAGTATACGTCATTCTTCCAGCTTCTATTTCGTTGTCAAACGCTCTAAAATATCCATTTTTGCTATCGTTTATTTGTTCTAATTTCATGTGTTTCTAATTTAATGCTGTTGTTATTTCGATTGGGTTGGTTAAAATTTTGTGTATCGGACATTTATCGGCAATGTTTACTAATCGGGCTTTTTGATCAGTGTCTAAATCCCCGAATAATTGAATGTTGCGAATTATTTTAAATTTATTTTCTACTGAATCAGTTTCAAAAGTGACTTCAACTTTTACATCAGTTAAATCCCAACCTTTTCGGTTTGCATACATGCGCAATGTAATACAGGTGCAAGCCGCCAAAGAGGACGCCAGTAATTCTTTTGGCGCAAAGCCTAAATCCTTTCCTCCGCTACTTTCAGGTTCATCAGAAATAATAAAATTTGTTTCGGATTGTATTTCTGTTTTATAAAGTTCAGTGCTAATACTTGCTGTTATTTTGCCCATATTATTGTCTTTTATTTTGATCAGGAAGTGGAACAAATTCAGTTTCTCCGGGAACTTTATCAAACGATTGTGCCAACCATTTTTCTTTTGCATTTTCAATCAGCTCTTTGGTCGATGCGACAAAATTCCAATAGATAATTCGTTCTTCTGGAAAAGGCACTCCTCCAAAAATATAAATAGTGGTGTTTTCTGTCATATCAAAGGTGCAGAGTTTGCTGTCTTTGGCAATCAAAATTTGCTTTGGACCAAAAACATTTCCCTCACTTTCAATACTGCCTTCTAAAATGTACAAAGCGCTTTCGCCAAATAGATGCTCGCCAATAGTGACTGTTTGACGCGTAGTGCTTTTTAGTTCTAAAAGATACAGCGGACTGTAAACCGGGACAGGTGATTTTTTGCCAAGTACTTCGCCAGCTATAAGTTTATAGGCAATATCATCCGTTTTCCATTCTGGTATTTGATTTTCAGGAACGTGAAAAAAAGAAGGCTCCATTTCTTCCAATTCTTTCGGTAATGCCACCCAAATTTGAAGTCCGTGCAGCATTTTATTAGAACTACGCAAATACTCAGGCGTTCGTTCCGAGTGAACGATTCCTTTTCCTGATGTCATCCAATTGATTTGCCCGGGTTTGATTTCCATTTCAGTTCCCAAACTGTCTTTGTGCATAATGCTTCCTTCGAACAAATAGGTTAAAGTGGAAAGTCCAATATGTGGATGTGGCGGAACATCTAAATTTTCGTAGTCGCTCATACAGGTTGGTCCCATATGATCAATGAATGCAAATGGTCCAACCATTCTTTTTTCTCGAAAGGGAAGCAATCGCCCAACCATAAAGTTGCCAATATTGCTCGGGCGTTCTTCTATTATCAGTTTGATATTTGACATTTTGATGTATTTTAAAAATATAAAAATAAGGAATTATTCTTCTAAATAACCGAATTTCCCCATATTCACATCATCGAATGCTTGCATGATTTCGGCTTGGGTATTCATTACAAAAGGTCCGTGTGCTACAATAGGTTCATTGATAGGTTCTCCGCTTAAAATTAAAATGATTGCATTTTCAGTAGCTTCAATGGTAAATTCTTCGCCTTCATTTTCGAACAATGCAAAATGATCTGCAGGAACATTTTCAGCATCATTCACTTTTATGCTTCCTTCAATTACTAGTAAAGCGGTGTTGTAATTTGCCGGAAAATGAAAAGATGCTTTTGCTCCTTTATTTAATTTGGCATTCTGTAAATGTACAGGTGTAAAAGTAGAAGCTGAACCTTTCAAATTTTCATATTCACCAGCTATAACTTCAATCACGCCACCTTTTCCAGGAAGCTCAAATTTATTGATTTGGTCGTTTGTAATCCCTTGGTATTTTGGTGTTGACATTTTGTCTTTTGCCGGAAGGTTGACCCAAAGCTGTACCATTTGAAAATCACCACCATTTTTGCTAAATTCTTCTTCATGGTATTCTTTGTGTAAAATTCCCGAAGCTGCAGTCATCCATTGTACATCTCCTTCTCCAATAATGCCACTGTTTCCAGAACTGTCATGATGCGCTACTTTTCCCTTATAAGCAATCGTAACGGTTTCAAAACCTCTGTGTGGATGAACACTTACGCCTCTGGGTTGGTCCGTTGGCGGAAAATAAAATTTAGAATTATAATCCATCATGATAAATGGACTCATTCTTTTCATGTCTAAATGATATCCACTTGGGATAAAATTGTGTACTCTAAATCCGTCACCTACCATGTGTGGTGGAGGTGGAGCCAATACTAATTCAATATTTTTTGTTTTCATTGCGTTGTCTTATTTTAATTATAGTACAAATTTACTATGGATTAAAACCAGATGCATTGATGTAGGATAAGAAATGAATTTGAAAAGAATTAATAGGGCTTAAAATTTCTTTTGGCTAATTCCTTGCGAACTCTGCTTAAGGTTTCGGGTGTAATGCCCAGATAGGAAGCAATCATCCATTGTGGAATACGTAAAGTAAGGCTTGGATAAATGGTTATGAAATCCAAATAGCGTTGTTCAGCTGTTGCTCCCAGTAAGAGGTTCACTCGTTTTTGAAGCTGTCGAATGTGATTGTGTAGCGCAATATTGTCCTGCTCTCGAAAAGAAATACTGATTTCTGCGGCGGCATTAATGAATTTTTTATCGATAAACACAATTTCAGTATCCTCAATGGCATCAATAAACAATTCAGAAGGTTCATTGAAATAAGAACTGCTTCTATCTGAAATAATCCAGTTCTCAGCCGCAAACTGAATGATATGTTCTTTTCCGGTTTCGTCAATGGTATAGGAACGCAATAATCCTTTGGATACAAAAAAAGAGTGATGACAAATATCGCCTTGATGGAGTAGGACAGTTCCTTTTTCTACTTTTTTAGATTGCAACGTATCTGTAATCGAAAGAAACTGTTCGTCCGTTAGATTTGTTTTGGATTGAAAGTATATTTTGAAAGAATCGAGCATAATTATTTGAGAACTATAGGGTGAAATTCGTTTGTTTTAAATTTCTTCAAATGTCTTCGGAGTCTTTAGATCTAATTTATTCCACTCAAATTTTTATGAATGCGTCTTCGTTTATAATGGGTTTGACGAAGACTATTTTCGCCGGATATAATACTAATATTTCCGTCTATTTCTAGCATTGCCAATTTTACATCTTTAAAGTATTCAATACCATGTTCGCGCATGGCTTCTTTTAATTCATCGGAAGTGATGTTTAATTTGCTCAATGCTTTAAAATCCAGGTTTCCGTTGTGAATTAGGATTTCTGGTTTTTCTTGCATGAAATCACTGAATCTTGGGTACTTAAACATCAATTTCTTTAAAATAAAATTGATGGTAAACAATACAGTTGCCGCGGCTAAACCTCCCAATAAACTTGTATCGTTTCCTACCATTGCATTCTGAACGGAATTGCTTATCAGCAATATCAATATCACGTCGGCAGTGTTCAGTTGAGATAATTCTTTCTTACCAAATAGGCGCAAAGCAATAACCATAAAAAAATAGACGGCAGTACTTCGAAGAATTATATCAAGATATTCGTTCATTTTTTTATGTTTAAAGTAAATTTAAAAGTTTTCAATAGCCTGTAAACGGCTAGTGATTGCTATTTTAGTTTAAAATTTTTTTCAATTGCTTTTATCATTTCACCGGCTATATCTTTATTGGTAGCTCCTTCAATTCCTTCCAATCCTGGAGATGAATTTACTTCCAATAATAATGGCCCTTTTGAAGAGCGAATAATATCAACGCCAGCGACTTTTAAGTCCATTGCTTTCGTTGCTTTTATGGCAATACGCTTTTCTTCTGCAGTTACTTTTATAACCGATGCAGTTCCTCCAAGATGAATGTTGGCTCTAAATTCGCCTGGCATCGCTTCACGCTGAATGGCGGCGACTACTTTTCCATCAATTACAAAACAACGGATATCTTTTCCGTTTGCTTCTTTGATGAATTCTTGAACTAATATATTCGCATTTAAACTTTTGAAAGCATTGATTACGCTTTCTGCGGCTTTTTTTGTTTCGGCTAAGACGACACCTTTCCCTTGAGTTCCTTCGAGTAATTTTACAATTAAAGGAGAACCTCCAACCATTTTTATCAAGTCATCGGTATCCAATGGTGAATTTGCAAAACCTGTAGTAGGAATTTCTACGCCATGATTCAACAGTAATTGCAAAGAGTATAATTTATCGCGTGATTGCGTAATGGCGTTAGATGAATTTAAGCAATATACTTTTAAGGCTTCAAATTGTCTGGTCAAAGCACAACCGTAAAAAGTAATACTTGGTCTTATTCTTGGTATAATGGCATCAAATTGATTTAATATTTTACCGCCACGATAATGAATTTCAGGTGTTTTTGCATCTAGTTTCATGTAGCATTCCTTGATATTTAGGAAGTGCATTTCGTGACCACGCATTTCTCCCGCTTCCATAATACGCTTGTTGCTGTACAATTCAGGATTGCTGGCTAAAAGTCCGATTCGCAAACCAGAACTTGCTTTTTCAGAATTTTTATATAATTCTTTTAAACTATCAGAAGTAGGTTGGCCCAAAAGATATTTTTGTTCTGGATCAACCAGAACTCTTCCACTCATGGCTTCACGGCCTAAAAGCATTCTGAAACCCATTGAATCTCGATTGGTCAACGTCATTTCAATAGGCCATTTTGAACTTCCTATTTGAAGATTTGTTTGAATAACATAGCGTTGTTCTCTAAAACCACTCGAACTTTTAACGATGCGTTTATCAATTAAAGGTGCTTCACAATGAATTACCGTTTTTAGATTGTTTTGTATCGGGTTGATGTCAAATTTTACCCAGTTGCTTTCATTTTTAATAAATGGAGCAATGTTTATAGCATGTAAAGCGGATGTTTTTGCACCGGAATCTACTCGGGCTTTAATAGTAGGAATTCCTAATTCTGGAAAAGAACACCATTCTTCACTACCTAGAATAACTTTGTTATCTGACATAAATTAATTTTGTTTAACCTTTTTTATAAAGACCAAATGTAAATATTTGTTTTCAAAAAAAGTGTGTTTACTGTAAAGAATAAACCCGTTATGTTATAAAAACGTAACGGGTTTATTTTACTATAATTGTTAATGAATTTAAGGATTTGTAGGTTCTCCAGCTTTATGAATCTGCACTGTTAATTCTTGTGAGCCATCTTCAATATCCATGAAAATCTCATCTCCAGATGTAATTTTCGAAGTGATGATTTCTTCTGCAAGGGCATCTTCAACATACTTTTGAATAGCTCTTTTTAATGGTCTGGCGCCAAATTGTCTATCGAAACCTTTCTCTGCAATAAATGCTTTTGCTTTGTCAGAAAGATTCAATTGGTAGCCTAATTCAGCAACACGAGCAAATAATTTTTTCAATTCGATTTCGATAATCAAATCAATATCATGTTTTTCTAAAGCATTGAAAACAATTACATCGTCAATTCTATTAAGGAATTCTGGAGCAAAAGTTTTTTTCAATGCATTTTCAATGATACTTTTCGAATTATCATCAGCCTGAGCTACTTTGGCGGCAGTTCCAAAACCAACGCCTTGTCCAAAATCTTTTAATTGTCTGGCTCCAACATTGGAAGTCATGATAATTATAGTGTTTTTGAAATCAATTTTTCGGCCTAAACTGTCTGTCAAATACCCATCATCTAAAACTTGTAATAACATATTGAAAACATCAGGATGCGCTTTTTCTATCTCATCCAATAATACGACACAATATGGTTTTCTTCTGACTTTCTCTGTTAATTGACCACCCTCTTCGTATCCTACATATCCCGGAGGTGCCCCAACTAAACGAGAGATTGCAAATTTCTCCATGTATTCACTCATGTCAATACGAATTAATGCATCTTCAGAATCGAATAATTCTTTAGCCAATACTTTAGCTAATTGAGTTTTACCAACACCGGTTTGTCCCAAGAAAATGAAAGAACCAATTGGTCGATTCGGATCTTTTAATCCTGCACGATTTCTTTGGATAGAACGAGCAATTTTCATTACGGCTTCTCTTTGTCCAATTACCTTTCCTTCAATAAGTTCTGGTAGTTTAGCTAGTTTGTTACTTTCGGTCTGTGCAATACGATTAACAGGTATTCCACTCATCATGGAAACAACATCAGCTACATTGTCTTCAGTAACTTCAATTCGGTTATTTTTAGCATCTTCTTCCCATTGTTCTTGAGCGATAGCTAAGTCTTTTTCAATACGTTTTTCATCGTCACGAAGTTTAGCAGCCTCTTCGTATTTTTGCTTTTTCACCACAACATTCTTCAATTCACGTACGTCTTCTAATTGACGTTCGAGATCTAAAATTTGTTTAGGAACTTCAATATTGGTAATGTGAACTCTAGAACCAGCTTCGTCTAATGCATCAATTGCTTTATCCGGTAAAAAACGTTCCGACATGTATCTGTCTGTTAATTTCACACACGCTTCAATTGCTTCTTGTGTGTAGGTAACATTGTGATGGTCTTCGTATTTGTTTTTGATGTTATTTAGAATAGTAATCGTTTCAGAAACTGATGTAGGTTCCACGATTATCTTTTGAAAACGTCTTTCTAATGCTCCGTCTTTTTCTATGTATTGTCTGTATTCGTCTAATGTTGTTGCGCCAATACATTGAATCTCTCCACGAGCTAGTGCTGGTTTAAACATATTAGAAGCGTCCAGTGAGCCTGTTGCGCCACCAGCTCCCACAATAGTGTGAATTTCATCTATGAAAAGAATGATATCGTCATTTTTTTCTAATTCATTCATCACTGCTTTCATGCGTTCTTCAAACTGTCCTCGGTATTTTGTACCGGCAACAAGACTGGCTAAATCTAAAGTTACCACACGTTTATTAAATAAAGTACGAGAAACTTTTTTCTGAATAATTCGCAAGGCTAAACCTTCGGCAATTGCTGATTTTCCTACTCCGGGTTCTCCAATAAGTAATGGGTTGTTCTTTTTGCGACGGCTCAAAATTTGAGAAACGCGTTCAATTTCTTTCTCACGTCCTACAACAGGATCTAGTTTTCCTTCTTCAGCCATTTCGGTTAAATCCCTTCCAAAATTATCTAAAACTGGTGTTTTAGATTTTTTATTGGATTTATTAGCTGGATTGTTGAAAGTTCCTTCTTTCAGACTGTCATCTTGTCCTGAATCGTCATTGTATGATTCGTTTCGTGGCAAATTTTCTATAAAATCTTCTTCGTTTGGAGTCATGTTTAGATATTGTTCTTTAGCTATATCGTAATCAATTTTTAATTTATTCAATAGCTTGGTTGTTGGATCGTTTTCATTTCTTAAAATACACAACAATAAATGTGCTGTGCTGATAGACGAACTTTGAAAAACTTTTGCTTCAAGGAAAGTAGTTTTCAATGCCCGTTCTGCTTGGCGTGTCAAATGTAAGTTTTTCTTTTCAACATTTACTTCCAGGCTCGGACTTGCAGGACTTAAGATCTCTACTTTTCTGCGTAAATGGTCTAAATCAACAGATAAGTTATTCAATATTTGAATTGCTTTCCCGTTACCGTCTCTTAAGATACCCAGCATTAAGTGCTCTGTTCCTATGAAGTCATGACCTAGCCGCAAAGCTTCTTCTTTGCTGTAAGTAATAACGTCTTTTACTCTTGGTGAAAAATTATCATCCATAATATATATTTGATATCGTAAATTTAGTGAATTAGTGATAGAAAAACAAAAACCATTCCTCTATGAAGTGCTGTCAGCTAATTGACAAAAATAAAAATAATATTAAAGTTAAAATTGACTTAATTTATTAACTAAAATAGCCGTAAAATTTGTTGATAAATCATTGAAATAAGTATTTTAAAATTAGTCTAAAAATTTCAAAAAAGCGTATATTGGCACGTTTTGAAACTAATATAATTATTTAATATAACAACTTATGTCTGAAGGAGAAAAGTTAATTCCTATTAACATTGAAGATGAAATGAAAACAGCTTACATCGATTACTCGATGTCGGTAATTGTATCAAGAGCACTTCCAGATGTTAGAGATGGCTTGAAACCAGTACATCGAAGAGTACTATTTGGAATGCATGATTTAGGTGTTAACTCCAGATCGGCTCACAAAAAGTCCGCAAGAATTGTTGGGGAAGTTCTTGGTAAATATCACCCACACGGTGACACCTCTGTTTATGATGCTATGGTTCGTATGGCTCAAGAATGGAGCATGCGTTATTTATTGATTGACGGTCAGGGTAACTTTGGTTCTGTAGATGGCGATAGTCCTGCAGCGATGCGTTATACAGAGGCTAGAATGCGTAAGATTTCGGAAGAAATTTTGGCAGATATCGATAAAGAAACGGTCGATTTTAAATTGAATTTTGATGATACTCTAGAAGAGCCAACAGTTATGCCAACTCGTGTTCCTACCTTATTGATAAATGGGGCAACAGGAATTGCAGTAGGTATGGCTACCAATATGCCACCTCACAACTTAACTGAGGTGATCAACGGTACGTTAGCTTTTATGGACAATAATGATATTGAGATTGATGAGCTGATGACACATATTAAAGCCCCAGATTTTCCTACTGGTGGTATTATATATGGATATGAAGGGGTTCGTGAAGCTTTCAAAACTGGTAGAGGTAGAGTTGTAATGCGTGCCAAAGTTGGTTTTGAAGAAGTGGATGGACGAGAGTGTATAATTGTTACCGAAATTCCTTATCAAGTCAATAAAGCAGATATGATTAAGCGTACTGCTGATTTGGTTAATGATAAAAAAATTGATGGAATTGCAAATATTCGAGATGAATCGGATAGAAACGGGATGCGTATCGTTTATATTTTAAAACGTGATGCAACACCAAACGTAGTTTTAAACACACTTTATAAGTTTACGCAATTACAGTCTTCGTTTAGTGTAAACAATATTGCCATTGTAAAAGGGCGTCCGCAAATGTTGAATCTGAAAGATTTGATTCATTATTTTATTGAACACCGCCATGATGTGGTTACTCGCAGAACGCAATTTGAATTAAAAAAAGCGGAAGCAAGAGCGCATATATTAGAAGGTTTGATTATCGCATCGGATAATATTGATGAAGTGATTGCTTTAATCAAAGCTTCAAAAAGTACCGAAGAAGCAAGAGAAAAATTAATCGAAAGATTTAAGTTGTCAGATATTCAATCTCGTGCCATTGTAGAAATGCGTTTGCGACAATTAACGGGTCTGGAACAAGATAAGTTAAGAACAGAGTACGATGAAATCATGAAGTTAATCGAGCATTTGAAAGCTTTATTAGCAGATGTAAACTTGAGAATAGCTTTAATTAAAGAGGAACTTACGGAAATTAGAGATAAATATGGAGACGCTCGTCGTTCTCAAATTGAATATTCAGGAGGCGATGTAAGTATTGAGGATTTAATTGCTGATGAGAATGTAGTAATTACTATTTCTCATGCGGGTTATATTAAACGTACCAATCTTACGGAATATAAAACACAGAATCGAGGAGGAGTTGGTCAAAAAAGTGCAGGAACAAGAGATCAAGATTTCTTAGAACACATGTTTGTAGCGACAAATCACCAATATATGATGTTCTTTACCCAAAAAGGAAAATGTTTCTGGATGCGTGTTTATGAAATACCGGAAGGAAGCAAAACAGCTAAAGGTAGAGCGATTCAGAATTTGGTAAATATTGAAAGTGACGATAAAGTAAAAGCATTTATTTGTACCCAAGATTTAAAAGACCAAGAATACATCAAAAGTCATAATTTGATTATGGTGACTAAAAAAGGTCAGGTTAAGAAAACATCTTTAGAGAAATATTCTAAACCTAGAGTTAATGGAGTTGCTGCAATTACTATCAAAGAAGGCGATGAATTATTAGAAGCAAAATTAACTAATGGAGAAAGTCAAATTATTTTAGCTGTAAAATCCGGTAAATTAGTTCGTTTTGAAGAAACTAAAACCCGTCCGATGGGAAGAACAGCTTCTGGTGTACGTGGAATTACTCTTAAAGATGATACTGACGAAGTAATTGGCATGGTTACTGTAAATGACATGAACAGCGAAATTCTCGTTGTTGCTGAAAATGGTTATGGAAAACGCTCCAGCCTAGATGAATACAGAATTACAAATCGTGGCGGTAAAGGAGTTAAAACCTTAAATATTACTGAGAAAACAGGAAAACTGATTTCGATAAATGCCGTTACAGATGCTGATGATTTAATGATTATTAACAAATCAGGATTAACAATCAGAATGGCTGTTGAAGATTTGAGAGTTATGGGACGTGCCACTCAAGGTGTGAAGTTGATTAACATCAAAGGAAACGATTCGATTGCAGCAGTTACAAAAGTAATGAAAGATGATGTTGCTGAAGTAGTTGTAGATGAAGAAGGTAATGTTGTCGAAACGGAAGCTATCGAAAGAGTTAAACCAGTTTTAGAAGTTCTTGAGGACGAAGGTTCGGAAGAGGATGACGATGAAGACGATTCTGAAGAAGAGGAAGCTGATGACGAGGCTGAGGGTGACGATGAAGATGATGAAGCATAATTAGAAAATAGAAAAACCAAGAATAATTATTAAACAAAAATAGAATATTATGAAAAGTAAATATGTATTACTAGCATCAGCATTATTGATATCAGTAGCTACTTTTGCTCAAAAAGATCAAATTAAAGCCGCTGAAAAAGCGCTAAAAGCTGGTAAGTCTCAAGAAGCCGTAACCATTTTGATGGAAGCGGAATCTTTAATAGCGAATGCTCCAGATGCTGAAAAAGCACAGTTTTTCTTTGTAAAAGGAAATTCTTTATTGGATTTAGCTAACAAGAATGTTGATACTAATACAAATCTTTCGCTTGCTGCAAAAGCATATCAAGATTTGATTGCTGCTGAGAAAGCTTCTGGGAAAGTAAAATTTTCAACTCAAGCTGCAACTTCAATTACTGACATTAAATTCAAATTGATTAACGGTGCAATTGCTGATTCAAAAGTAGATAAGCATGCTGATAGTGCTAAAAAATTATATGATGCTTATTTGTTAGATAGAAAAGACACTATCAATTTATACTACGCAGCTTCTACTTATGTAAATGCTAAAGATTATGATGCGGCGCTTAAGTTGTATGATGATTTGAAAAACTTAAACTATTCTGGAAAAGGAACTAGCTATTTTGCAGTTAATAAATTAACTAGTCAAGAAGACTTTTTTACGACACTTCAAGAAAGAGACAGAATGGTGAAGTTAGGAACACATGAAAAGCCAAGAACTGAAGTTATTCCTTCTAAAAGAGGTGAGATTTATAAAAATATGGCTTTGATTTTAGTTGAAAAAGGTAAAACTGAAGAAGCTAAAAAAGCAATTTCAGAAGCAAGAATAGCAAACCCGGAAGATACTTCGTTGACTTTAACGGAAGCTAATCTTTATTTGGAAACAAAAGATTTCGATATGTATAAAAAATTAATAGCTGAAGTATTGGAAAAAAATCCAAATGACGCTGATTTGATTTTTAACTTGGGAGTGTTAAGTGCAAATGCTAAGAATGTTGCAGATGCTGAAAAATATTACAAAAGAGTTATAGAAATTAACCCAAAATATATTAATGGGTATATTAATTTAGCTGCATTGAAATTAGAAAATGAGAAAGCAATCATTGATGAAATGAACAAGCTTGGAACATCTACTAAGGATATGAAGCGTTATGATGAATTGAAAAAGAAAAGAGAAGAGCTTTTTAAAGCAACAATTCCTTATCTTGAAAAAGCGGTTGAACTAGACCCTAAAAATGTGGATGTTTCTAAGACTCTTTTAGGAGTTTACAGCGCATTAGAAATGACTGCTGAATACAAAGCATTGAAAGCAAAGATGTAATGCGAATTACTTAAATAAAAAACCCTGTCTAAGTTTTAGACAGGGTTTTTTTTTATACTATTTTTTTGATAACTCTTAATTTGTGAGTATGCTTGTTTGTCTCAGCATTAAATATTCCTAAATGATCAATGCGGTCAATTCGTACTTTTCCACTGGCATGAATGATGTAATTATCAGCCATTATAATTCCTACATGAATGATGTTACCTTCGTCATTGTCAAAAAAGGCTAAGTCTCCAGGTTCGCTTTCTTCAATAAAACTTAAAGCTTCTCCTTGTGTTGATTGTTGAGAGGCGTCCCGTAATAATTTGTAGCCATTGAGTTTGTATACCATTTGAGTAAATCCGGAACAATCAATACCAAAAGGAGTTTTTCCTCCCCAAAGATAAGGAGCGTTCAAATACATAAAGGCAGTATTTATTAAGCTTTCTTTGCTTTTCTCTCCACTGGTTTTTGTTCCTTCAAAATCAAAATTCGAAATATTTATCTCATTATGATGTATAAAAGATACCGAAGAGCCAAGTGGGATAGGTATTAATACATTATTTGGTGCAGTAATATATTCTATTAAGTCAGCATTTAAAATGATAGCTTCAGAAGATAGTTGCTTAAAACTGGCTTCGGAAATAAGTTGTAATTGTTTAGAATCTATCCAACCTTCGTAATCATCATATTGCATTCTGATTTTGGACCATTGTTTCAATTGTTCTAAAATTTCAAAATGTTCACCAAATAAAACTTGAGAAACGATTTCACTTCTGTCACTGGGTTCAAAGCGAAGTGGGATTATGGCTAGATTACAAATTCCGAACATTTAGGTTCTTTTATGAGTTAAGAATTAAGAGTTACAGGTTTTTCAAGCCTATAACTCTTAACATATAATTATTTAAGCTCTTTCAATTACAATTGCTGAAGCACCGCCACCGCCATTGCAAATTGCAGCAGCACCAATTTTAGCATTGTTTTGTTCTAAAACATTTAATAATGTAACAATGATTCTAACCCCTGAACAACCAAGAGGATGTCCTAAAGATACAGCACCACCATTTACATTTACTTTGTTATCTTTTAATCCAAGAATTTTCGAATTGGCTAAACCGACTACGGCAAATGCTTCATTGAATTCAAAATAATCTACATCATTGATTGTTATTCCAGCTTTTTTCAATGCTTTAGGGATTGCTTTTGCTGGACTAGTAGTAAACCATTTAGGTTCTTGGGCTGCATCGGCATATCCGTTGATGTAAGCTAAAGGTTTTAGTCCTAAAGCGATTGCTTTTTCCTCACTCATTAATATTACTGCCGCTGCACCGTCGTTTATTGTTGACGCATTGGCTGCAGTTACAGTTCCATCTTTTGTAAAAACAGCATTTAATGATGGTATTTTATCTAATTTCACATTCGTGAATTCTTCATCTCTAGAAACAATGATAGGATCTCCTTTTCTTTGCGGAACAGGAACAGGAACAACTTCATTGTCAAATTTTCCAGAATCCCATGCTTTTGCACTGCGCTCATACGATTGAATTGCGAAGTTATCTTGATCTTCACGGGAGAAATTATATTCTGTAGCACATAAGTCAGCACACACTCCCATAGCGCTGTTATCGTAAGCATCAGTAAGCCCGTCTTTCTGCATTCCGTCAATCATGGTTGCAGGGCCAAATTTAGTTCCATTTCTTAAATTCATGTAGTGTGGAATCAAACTCATGTTTTCCATTCCTCCGGCAACTACAATTTCGGCATCACCGCACTGAATAGCTTGCGCGCCTAACATAACCGCTTTCATTCCTGAAGCGCATACTTTATTTATTGTGGTGCAGGCAACTGAATTTGGTAAACCGGCAAATAGTGCAGCTTGTCTGGCAGGAGCTTGTCCTACACCGGCTTGAACTACATTGCCCATGAATACTTCATCAATTAAATTTGGATCTAACTTTATTTTATCTAAAGCACCTTTAATAGCGATTGCTCCTAATTTCGGAGCAGTAACTGTAGATAATCCCCCCATAAAACTTCCGATAGGTGTCCTAACGGCAGAAACGATAACAACTCTTTTGTTCATGACTTTTTATAATGTTGGTTTATGTAGCAAATTTAATCTTTTTTAAACAATTTCAAATTTTGATTTTGGCATTATCTTTTTTTAAATTTATTTCTATTCTATATATTTGATTGTGAAGTGTTTTTGTAAAAATGATAAAAAATATTAAAAAAAAGGTCCTAAATAGTTGTGAGAAACGTAAAGATGTCTTAAATTTGCAACCGCAAAACAGGACACGTTTCTTTGAGCTTGGAGGGGTGCCAGAGTGGTAATGGAGCAGTTTGCTAAACTGTCATCGAGTAATCGGTGCCAGGGTTCGAGTCCCTGTCCCTCCGCTTTATAATTTTGCTTTTCGGGGTGTAGCGTAGCTCGGTTATCGCGCCTGCTTTGGGAGCAGGAGGCCGCAGGTTCGAATCCTGCCACCCCGACTAATTTTTACTCTGTTTATTACTACAGAGCACCTGCTTTCTAAGCAGACTCAAAATAATGATAAATGGAGGCATAGCTCAGCTGGATAGAGCACCTGCCTTCTAAGCAGGCGGTCGAAGGTTCGAATCCTTCTGCCTTCACAACAAAACCCACTGTATTCAGTGGTTTTTTTGCGTTCAATGATTTTTGTATTTCTTAATTTCCTACATTTACAACAACAAAACGCAACATTTTAATACATTTTCACGAACAAATCACAAACATGAAAATTGAGCTTATCACTTCCCGTAAAGAATCTCCTGAAGGGTTTTCTTATGGTGGTGGAAATTGCGCACCAAAATAAACGTAAATCCAAAACGATTGCTTTTTGTGCGGCTAATCATTTTATCCGGGGAGAAAAAATGATTTCAAGTAAGCATCCGGATTATGATGTTTTAGATCCTATTATTATGGAGTTGAAAATTCGTGCGCGCAAATTGATTTTGAGTGGTGTAACTTATGTTGAAAAAACATATCAGGATATGTTCGCAATGGATTTTTCGCAAATTGGATTTTTAGATTATGCTAACAAATTGATTGTTGAGATGAAAAGCGTTGCTGAAAATGTGGAAAACCTATGACTTTAATATCTCACAGATTTAAACCGCCTAAAAAAACCGAAAACAAGAAATGGGAAACCGTCAAATTTCTAATTGAACAGGGTTTTTACTATCAACATATTTATGAAAATGTTGAAGTTAAAAAAAGTGGAATCATAGTTTATGAAAATTATGTACAATATCCTGAAAACATAAAAGAAGCAAAAGAGTTTGTCGAAAAGTATAAAGAACAAGCTCAAAAAGTTGAATAGAAAATGATTGCTTTAAAAAAAGCCGAACGCATAACAGCTACTACAACGGATTTGGGCAATTGGCTTAATGGGAAGTTGGTTTTGTATTTGGCAGATTTGGCAAATCCGAATAATGGACTTAATTTAATCCCAAACCCGCTGTAGTACCGAACGTTAGCAAATATTGACTAAAACCTAAACAGAAAAATATGAGAACACTATATATTTTTATATTAATAATGATTTCGAGTTTTGCCAAATCACAAACTTTAACTTGTGTCGATTTTAAAATTGGTACATTTAAGATAGAATGTATTAACTATAAACTTCCAATTACAACTCTGACTAGAACGGAAAAAAATCAAAAAGAATCTACTGATGGTTTAAACGAGTTGGAAGGAACAGTCGAATGGAAATCGGAATGCAATTATGAATTAATATATTTAAAAGCTTCACCAGAAATGAATGGAAAAAAAGTTAGCGTTGAAATAATCAAAATAGAAGGACTAAAAGCTATTTGTAGTTCTACTTTTGAAGGTATGCCTGGAGTCGTGCTAGATTTTGAAATGGTGAAGCTAAAATAGCAACCTCTGTTAACAGCTACTACAACTGATTTGGGCATTGGGCTTAATGGAAAGATGGTTTTGTATTTGAGATGAATTGTCAAATCCTCTAGCTACCGATAGTGTATCGCTCGTGAACACTCTCAAAAGTAAATAACTATAAATTCTATTAGACTGCGCTCGCAATTAAGAAAGTTATCTAACACAACACTAAAACAGCAGTATTAAATTGCCTGATGCCATAAAAAAAACCCGAAAGTTTTACTTTCGGGGTTACTAACTAGTTCCATATTTAAACCAAACCATTCAACTTATTTATGGGAATAGAAACTAATCTATTAAATTAGTTAGTGTATTGTTATTTAACAGAGAATTTAAAGCTTGTTTTTGTTTTATAATTCTCACCTGGATTCAAAACCGTAGTTGGAAAATCTTTTTGATTTGGAGAATCTGGATAGTGTTGTGTTTCTAAACAAAAACCAGTTCTGCGAGTATACGTTCCGCCATTTCTCATGGGTAAAGTACCGTCTAAGAAGTTTCCGGAATAAAACTGTATTCCCGGTTGGTCCGTGTACACTTCCAATAATCTTCCGCTTCCTGCATCATAAGCCGAGGCCGCAAAGCGCTCTCCTTTGTCTTGATTGTTAAGAACCCAGCAATGGTCGTAACCCAATCCGTTTTTCAATTGTTCGTCTTTGGCTTCGATTTGTGCACCCACTTTTTTCGCTTTTCTGAAATCGAAAGGTGTATTGGTTACATCTGTCAATTTTCCTGTTGGAATAAGTGTTGCTGCAACTGGAACTAATTTATCTGCATCGATTGTGATTTCATGATCTAAAATTGGTTTAGAAAAATCAGAAGACAAGTTGAAATACGAATGTTGTGTTAAGTTCACCACCGTTTTCTTATCGGTTGTTGCTTCATAAACCACGTCCAATGAGTTGTCATTGTTCAACGTGTAGGTTACAAAAACAGTTAGGTTTCCAGGATATCCTTCTTCCATGTCTTTACTCACATACTTCAATTTTAGCGAAGCATTGTCTCCGGATTTTGCTTCTTCGGCAGTCCAAACCACTCTGTGAAAACCTTCCGGTCCTCCGTGTAAAGCATTAGGATCGTTGTTGATGGCCAAAGCATATTCTTTTCCGTCCAAAGTAAATTTTCCCTTTGCAATTCGGTTTCCGTATCTTCCGATAAGGGCTCCAAAATACGGATTTGGTTTCATGTATTGTTCCAATGAATTAAAACCAAGCACTACTTCTTCTGATTTTCCGGCTTTGTTAGGCACTTTCAAAGAAGAGATAATTCCACCATAAGTGATAATATCCACTTCCATTCCTTTTTGGTTCTTCAGTTTGTAACTGTCTATTTTTTCGCCTTTTGGAGTCGTTCCATAAGCTGATTTTTCGATAGTCACCACATCAGTAGCTTTTGCTTCTGTAACAGTTTCTTCCACTTTTTTATCGCTTTTGCATTGAATATTCATACTGGCCAAACTTACTATGGAAATTCCATAAATGCAACGTTTTAATACATTCATAATGATTCGTTTTTTAGTTTTTTAAAAGTCTCAAAGTCGAAAGTTTAAAAATTAACTAAAACTTCAATCCTATACATTAGGACATTAAGACTTTATGACATTAGACTTAAATTATAGACCGTGCTGAAACAAATGGTAATACGCTTCATTAGCATTAATTTTATCCTTAAAGTCCCTAACGGTTGTTTTCTCATCGATAACAAGCAATTCTATACCCGCAATATCGGCAAAATCTTCCATATATTCAGTTGTCAAAACCTGGCTGTATACCGTATGATGTGCTCCACCTGCTAAAATCCATGTTGTTGCAGCAATATCAAGGTCTGGTTTACAGTCCCACAAGACGCGAGCAACAGGAAGTTTAGGCAAATCGGCCATAGGTGCAACTGCTTCTACTTCGTTTACAATCAAACGGAAACGGTTACCCATATCAATCAATGAAGCATTGATAGCATTTCCAGCAGCTACATTAAATACCAAACGAACCGGATCTTCTTTTCCTCCAATGCCTAATGGGTGAACTTCACAAGAAGGCTTTGCATCGGCAATAGAAGAACAAATTTCTAGCATATGAGACCCTAAAACATACGATTTTTGAGGCGTGAAATGATACGTATAATCTTCCATGAAAGAAGTTCCTCCTTCAAGACCTACATTCATTACTTTCATCGCACGGAGTAAAGCGGCAGTTTTCCAGTCGCCTTCTCCACCAAAACCGTATCCATCAGCCATAAGACGTTGCACAGCAATTCCCGGAAGTTGTTTTAATGAACCCAGATTTTCGAAAGTATCGGTGAAAGCACCAAAACCTCCTTCTACAAGAAATGCTCTTAATCCTATTTCTATTCGGGCAGCTTCTAGCAATGAATCTCTTTTTTCTCCTCCTTTTTGAAGGGCTGGAGCCAAAGTATAAGACGCTTCATACACTTCGACTAATGCATTCGTATCAGCATCAGAAACTTTGTCAATGTGTTTGGTAATATCTGAAGAGTCGAAACCATTTACCGAAAAACCAAAACGGATTTGGGCTTCGACTTTATCTCCTTCAGTTACTGCAACTTCACGCATGTTGTCTCCAAATCTTGCCACTTTTAAGTTTTGGAATTCATCCCAACCTAAAACGACTCTGGACCAAATGCCTAATTTCTTTTGAACGCGTTCGTCTTCCCAATGTCCTACAACCACTTTACGTTTTTTACGCATTCTGGACATGATAAAACCAAACTCTCTGTCTCCGTGAGCCGATTGGTTTAAATTCATAAAATCCATATCCATAGAAGCCCATGGAATTTCAGCGTTGAACTGGGTATGTAAATGGCACAATGGTTTTTTAAGAATGTTTAATCCGCCAATCCACATTTTAGCAGGCGAAAAAGTATGCATCCAAGCAATAATACCAATACAGTTTTTGTTCGAATTGGCTTCTAAACATACATTAGTAATTTGTGCGGGTGATTTTACCACATCTTTATATACAATTTTCACTGGTATATGAGACGAAGCGTGTAACCCTTTTGCAATGTGTTGCGAATGCTCTGCTACTTTTCTTAGCGTTTCTTCGCCATATAATTCTTGGCTGCCTACTACAAACCAAACTTCTTTTTGAGATATATCTATCATTATATTTTGTTTAATATTTTCTTTTTTTTGACTTTTAGCTTATGGTTTGAGGTTGCAACAACAACCTGAAACTTTAAACCTGAAACAAGTTTTTTTACTGTCCGTAATACGAATCTTTTCCGTGTTTGCGTTCGTAATGTTTCTTTATTAAGGAATCTTTTAATCTTGGTGCATTTGGGTTTATTTGCAAAGTCAAGTGTGCCATTTCGGCTATAACCTCTAAAACTTTACTATTGTAAACTGCTTTTGCAGCATTTTTTCCCCAAGCAAAAGGACCGTGATTTCCAATGAGAATCATCTCTACTTCCTCGTACGAAAGGTTTTTTTCTTTGAAACAATCCAAAATCTGAATTCCGGTATTGTGTTCGTAATTGCCTTCGATAAGTGCGTCCGCCATTGGCGCTGCACAAGGAATATCAGTGGTTAAATGGTCGGCGTGAGTCGTTCCAAAAATTGGAATATCTCTTTGTGATTGTGCCCAAGCTACAGAATACGTGGCGTGAGTGTGTGCTACACCGCCAATGTTTGGCCAATTTTTATATAAATAAGCATGTGTTTTTGTATCCGATGAGGGACGCATGCTCCCTTCAATGATGTTATTGTCAAAATCTACAATAACAATGTCTTCTGGTTTCAAATCTTCGTAAGGAACACCGCTGGGTTTTATGGCAAAAACGCCATTTTTTCTATCTACGGCACTTACATTCCCAAAAGTATACACTACTAAATTCAATGCATTCAATTGCATGTTTGCGTCGTAACATTCTTGTTTTAAATCACTATACATACTGCTCATGGTGTAGTTTTTTAATAGATGGATCTGCAAAAGAACTTAGTTGGTCGTACGCTAAAAGCAATTTGTTATAGGCGGCAACTTTGTCTAATTGTGGGAAATATTCACCGTCAAAATCACTTCCCATTTTTTGGCTTGCTTCAATTACATTCGGATAAATTCCTGCTGCAACTGCTGCATAAATCGCTGCGCCTAAAGCTGGTGTTTGGTCTGATGCCGCAATTTTAATTGGTTTATTCAACACATTTGCCAAGGTTTGCATGATGTAAGGCGATTTTCTCGCTACACCGCCAATTCCGATAACGCTGTTTATTTTTACCCCTTCTTCTTCAAAACGGTCAACTATTTTTTTAGAACCAAAACAGATGGCGTTTACTAAAGATTTGAATAAATGTGGTGCTTTTGTCCCTAAAGATAAATTAGAAATAGCGCTTTTGATTTCCTGATTGGCATCTGGAGTTCTTCTTCCATTAATCCAATCTAAAGCGATTGGTACACTTTCGGATAAAGGAATCTTTTCTGCTTCGGTGGTCAATTGAACTATTAAATTGTCACTCATTTCAGCTCTTAATTGCTCTTTTTGAACATCGGTCAAAAGGGTAGAAGTAGCCAATAAATGTTCTGTTGGCCAAAGTAATAATTCTTTGTACCAAGCCAATAAATCTCCAAAAGCAGATTGTCCCGCTTCAAGACCTATAAATCCTGGTATTACGGAACCATCAACTTGTCCGCAGATGCCACGAACGGTTTTTGTCCCGATTGACTCTTTCGAATCTACAATAATATCACAGGTTGAGGTTCCCATCACGCGAACCAAAGTATTCTCTTCAATTTTTGCTCCTACTGCTCCAGAATGTGCGTCGAAAGTTCCAACAGCAATTAAAGTATCCGTTGTAAGACCTAATCGTGTTGCCCATTCTTGGCTTAAGTTTCCGGCTACCAAATCAGAAGTATAGGTTTCATCATATAATCTTCCGCGAAGTGTTGCAAGATATGGATGCAATTGACCTAAGAATTCTTCAGGCGGTAAACCGTTCCAGTCTTCATGCCACATGGCTTTATGACCTGCTGCACAACGACTCCTTTTGAAGGATTTTAAATCTTTATTGTCAATCAATAAATACGTCATCAAATCGCAATGTTCCATCCAAGTATAGGCTGCGTCTTTTACTGCTGCATCTACTCTTGCAATGTGTAAAATTTTTGCCCAAAACCATTCTGATGAATAAATTCCGCCTACATATTTGGTGAAATTTTCTCCACCCCAATTTTCGGCAAGTTCATTGATTTCGTTTGCTTCATGGATTGAAGTATGATCTTTCCACAACACCATCATCGCATTCGGATTGTGTTCAAAACCTTCAGTTAGAGCCAAAGGAATTCCATCTTTAGTAACGGGTACTGGTGATGAACCGGTGGTGTCAATGCAAATGCTTCGTATTAGAGAAGGGTCTACATTACTATTTTGAACAACATATTTTATGGTCGTTTCTAATCCTTCGATATGATCTAAAGGATGCTGACGAAACTGATTTATGGATGCATTACAATATTCTTTGGTTGCCCATCGCTTGTATTGACAAACATTTGATGCTAACTCTTGCCCATTTTCAGTGTCTATTAACATCGCTCGAACAGAATCTGTTCCGTAATCTAATCCTATAACATAATTTTTCATCCCAAAATCTTTTTAAAGAATTACAAATATAATATATTTATTTTATAAGTGTGTAAAAAACACTTAATTTAATTTGGTATTATAATTTTTATCAAAAACGCATAAAAACAGCGTTTTACGAGTAAAATAAAAAATAAACGTACGATATACATTTATTATATTGCGATTATTTCATTTTTATGATTGAAATAGTTGCATAACAGTAGGATAGGTTTGTTTTCCCAGTTAAGTTCCTTTGTCGGGTTCAATTTTTGAGAAAATTTTTTGTGAATAGAATCAAAATCAAGAGGGACATGCACAATCCAAAATTGAGTATATCCCTTAATTAACACTAATAAATAGTAATTAGAATTAGAATCTTTAGTTTTTAAGACATATTTTTTCGTACATCATCGGGTTTTTATGAGAATATATAAAGCTGGCTAAAACTTTTTTTTAATTTTAAAACAGTTACAGAATAAGTCTGAAGTCTCATTTTCGCTCTCTCCTTTCAATTTATATTCACTTTCTGTTCTGTTGATTTTCCTATTTTATTTTTCGAATAATTAAGTGTAGAATACACGTTAATAAAATTATGAAACCTATAAAGAAGTTTATATATTTACCCTAAAAAAAGTAGTATGTTAAATAGTTATAGTTCTGCTGATAAGGTTTTATTAGCAGTTGATTGTATCATCTTCGGATTTGACAATGAAGGGTTGAAAATACTTTTAATTAAGAGAGATTTCGAACCCGAAAAAGGGAAGTGGTCTTTAATAGGGGGATTTCTGAAAAAAGAGGAAGTACTAGATAGTGCAGCTATTAGAATATTAAATAGCTATACAGGGCTTCAGAATATTTATATGGAACAGCTACATGTCTACAGTGAAATAGATCGTGATCCTGTAGAAAGAACCATATCTGTTGCTTATTATGCTTTGATAAATATAGAAAGCCATAATAAAGAACTAATTCAAAATTATCATGCGCAATGGTTTAGTGTTACCCAAGCGCCTAAATTAATTTTTGACCATGACACTATGTTAGACCATGCAATTAAAAGATTGCGTTATCGAACCTCTATAAAACCTGTTGGATTTGAGCTTTTACCGGAAAAATTCACGATGCGCCAACTGCTGGAATTATATGAAGCCATTCTAAGTAAAGAGCTGGATAAAAGGAATTTTATAAGTAAGATAAATTCATTTGATATTCTGATAAAACTAGATGAAAAAGACATGATGTCCTCCAGAAAAGGGTCTTATTTGTATACTTTTGACAAAGAAAAATATGATGCAAAATTATTGAATGATTTTGTATTAAACTTATAGAAGATTTAGAAATTTAATTGTAAACCTTGTCTAGTCCTGAAAAAGTAATACAGGATTAATAAAAATAAAAGTACAATTTTAAACAGTAGTAGGCTTAAGTTTGCTACTGTTTTTTGTTTTATAGATTTTCATAATTAATTTGGCAATTGAAACTCTTTTTTTATATATCATTCATTTATATAGTTGTAAAAAAAAATAATATAATAAATTAATTGTCAATTTAACAAATAATAATATATTTGAAAAAAAATAAAGACTAACCAAGTAGATTAATCTTTATAATGATTGATACAATTAGAACCAGTTTATTTCGTAAATAACAGATCAATACGATCTCATTTTAATACTATTAACAAACCAAATTACACATGAACCAGAACCTTGCCTTCGCTGATTACGCAGTATTTATTATCTATTTTATAGCAGTAACAACTTATGGCTATACCGTTTATCGCAAACGCGAAAAAAACGAACACGATGCCAAAGCCTATTTTCTGGCAGAAGGAACACTGACATGGTGGGCTATTGGAGCCTCATTGATAGCTTCTAATATATCTGCTGAACAATTTATTGGAATGAGTGGGGAAGGATTCTTTTTAGGAATTGCAGTTGCTGCTTATGAGTGGGTAGCTGCTATTGCTCTGATTATCGTAGCCGTTTGGTTTATTCCTGTTTATTTAAAAAATAAGATATACACCATGCCTCAATTTTTAAAAACAAGATACAATGAATCAACTGCCTTAATCATGGCTGTTTTTTGGTTATTCTTATATGTATTTGTAAACCTGACTTCTATTTTATATTTAGGGGCTGTAGCGATAAATGGATTGGCTGGTGGAGAATATTTGCATGCTATTATGATAGGCCTTGCCGTTTTTGCCTTATTAATCTCTTTAGGGGGTATGAAAGTGGTTGCTTACACTGACGTAATTCAGGTAGCTGTTCTAATCATCGGTGGATTAGTTACTTCTTACATTGCTTTGACTACAGTTGGGGAGTATTTTGGTGTAGGATCAGATGCTATAGCAGGGTTTAAAGTATTGATGAGAGAAGCTCCGGAACATTTTAAGATGATTATTCCGGAACCAACAGCGACTTCTTCTCAAAATGACATTAATAAGTATCTTACTTTTCCAGGAATAATGTCATACGTGGCTGGTATTTGGATTATTAATTTGAATTATTGGGGTTGTAACCAATACATCACTCAAAGAGCATTGGGAGCGGATCTACAAACTGCCCGAACAGGAATTTTGTTTGCAGGAATTTTAAAATTATTAATGCCGCTAATTGTTATGCTGCCCGGTATTGCCGCCTATGTTTTGTATGAGAATGGACATTTGCCACAATTAGTAGGAGGTAAGGATGGGGCTTATTCTGCGGTATTAACTTTTCTTCCAACGGGTTTTAAAGGATTGTCTGTTGCGGCTTTGACTGCCGCTATTGTTGCGTCGTTAGCAGGTAAGGTAAATAGTATTTCTACTATTTACACCCTGGATATACATAAAAAATACATTCAAAAGGATGCTACCGATAGAGGACAGGTGAACATAGGAAGATACGCTGTTTTTGCAGCCATGCTGCTTGCTGTTTTATTTACTTGGAATGATGTACTTGGAATTGGTGGTGTGGGTGGTTTTACATACATTCAAAAGTATACGGGCTTTATTAGTCCCGGTGTATTTGCCATGTTTTTCCTTGGGATGTTCTGGAAAAGAACTACAGGAACTGCTGCAATAATAGGGGTAATCTCCGGTTTCTTATTATCAGTTTTATTTAATGAATTTGCACCTGCTTTATTTGGTAATGAAACATTGTTGTACACAGCTTACGCCAATGGAAAAGGTGGATTTGAAATTCCATTCCACATTTGTATGGGATTATCATTTATGTTTACTATGCTTCTTATGATTACTGTCAGTTTTGCAGGGCCAAAAGTGAATCCGAAAGCATTTGAATTAGATAGCGAAATGTTTAAAATAAAACCACAAACCACAGTATTAATTGTAATAACATTGCTGATTATTTTTGCTTTGTATGCTAAGTTTTGGTAAAATAATTTTTTAGATAACTTGTTTTTGGAACACTAAAAGAAACCAAATCAATGCCGTTTAGTTAAGAACAGTCAGTCATTTGTTAACTAAAAAAATTTACTAAAGGGCATTTGATTTTAAAATATATACCATTTAAAAGTATGCAGCATTATTCTCAACAAAAGCGATTTTTATTTGCAGTCGATTGTATCATTTTTGGTTACGATGGCCAGGAGTTAAAATTGTTGGTTATAAAAAGAAGTTTCGAACCTTTTAAAGGGAAGTGGAGTTTGGTAGGAGGATTTATCAACGATAATGAAAGTGCTGAAAGTGCAGCAGGACGGGTGCTTAACGATCTTACTGGCCTTGATGGGTTGTATATGGAGCAATTACATTGCTTTACAGATCCAAACAGGGATTCCGTTGAAAGAACGATCTCTATTGCTTATTTTGCTTTAATCGATATTCAAAAATACAACCAACAAATTGATGAGGATTATCATCCGGCATGGTTTTCCATCAATCAGTTGCCCGAATTAATTTTTGACCATACAGCAATTGTAGAAATGGCCAAAGAAAAACTACGGTACAAGGCCGCGCTACACCCATTATTGTTTGAATTATTACCGGATAAATTTACCATGCCGCAATTGCAAAGTCTTTATGAGGCCGTTTATAACATGGAATTTGATAAAGGAAATTTCAATCGAAAATTGCTATCAACTAAATTGCTAGATAAGCTGGAAGATAAAGACAAACTCAATTCAAAAAAAGGAGCCTTTTATTACACGGTAAATTTAAAAAAATACAGTGCAGGTTTTAAAACTTTTTTGAATTTTGTTCCCAGTCAGTATATTAATAAGTAGTGTTTTCTATAGCATTTTTAATTATGAAATATTCCTTATTTGGAATGTTTTTACAAAAGAAAGCTAGTAGTGGGCTTGATAAATGTCTTTAGTAAAAAAATAGTATAAATTTGTAATATTTATTACAAATTTACACTATTTGAATAATATCTAAATAATGAAATTTTATGAAAAATAACCCAAAAATTGATTGCCTCAGAATTGATGAACTTTCAGCTACTCCAAAGTATCAACAGTTAGTCAATGCAGTGGTGAATGCCATAAATCAAGGTATCCTTAAAAAAGGAGATGCTATGCCGTCTATCAATGAATTGAGTTTTCAATATGAAATATCAAGGGTTACGATTGAAAAAGGATATAATAAATTAAAAAAAATAGGTATTTTGGAAGCTTTTCAAGGAAAAGGCTACTTTATTGCCAGTACCGATGTTTCGCAGGATTTAAAAATATTTTTAATGTTCAATAAATTGAGCGCTCATAAGAAAATCATCTATGATGCTTTTGTGGAGACTTTAGGTGAAAAAGCAGCTATTGATTTTTATATTTATAATAATGATTATGGTTTGTTTAAAAAAATGTTAAACCAACAAAAAAGTGTTTATACAAATTATGTAATTATTCCCCATTTTACCGAAAAAACAGAAGGATATCAGATGTTGATCGAAGGGATACCTAAAGAAAAATTAATCATAGTAGGAAAAAAAATTGAAGGAGTTACGGGGAGTTATGGCGCCGTTTACGAAAACTTTGAAGAAGATATTTACAATGCACTTAGTAAAGCTTTAGAACCTTTGAGTAAATACCACACCTTAAAACTAATATTTCCTGAAAACAGTTATTTTCCTGAGGAGATCGTAAAAGGGTTTAAAAATTTTTGTTATAGTTATGCTTTTAACTATAAAATTGTGCACGACTTGGATCTTGAAGAAGTAAATGGAGGAGAAGTTTATATTAATTTGATGGAGGAAGATTTAGTTAAAATCCTAGATAAAATTATTAGCTTAAATTTAACAGTGGGGGAACAAGTTGGGGTTATCTCCTATAATGAAACACCTCTCAAAAAATTTATTATGAATGGGCTCACCACAATCTCAACTGATTTTGCGGCTATGGGAAAAACAGCTGCAGAACTGGTTTTGAACGCTTCAAAAGAACATATCGAAAATCCGTTCGAACTGGTTCTCAGAGGCTCTTTATAATACAATAATAATTTATCTGTTTTGGATACGATGACCTCGGCGGATCACTTGAATTGACGAAAAATTATCATAAAAACGAGTTACACTTTGGTATGCTACTGATAATTTGAATATAATCCAGCTAATTATAACCTGCTTAAATTCAGTAGTTAAAAAGTGAATAGAGTTTACTCGTATCTATAAATAGGCACATCTTTAACAATCTTTCCATTTTGTCTCAATACCAAACTTAATTAATAATCTTCAACTAATTAAGGGGATTAAATTTATATGATATAGATTATCATTATTATATTTTCAACTAATAAAATTGACGAAATTAAAAAAAACAGGGCTGTTATAAATGCAAAAAGCAAAACTGTCGATTCAGAAAAATATCATTTTGAAATAGAATTGCAGCATTTTTTTAATCCAAATTGAATCCGCTTTAAGATTATATTGTTTTTACAAAGTGTTGTAAGTCAATATTTTTTTGTGCTTTTCAAATAGTTTCCTATTTAAATAAATCATTAAAAAACAGGAAAAAGCATATTTTTATAAGGACTGTATAGGACTGTTTTGTTTTGTAAATTCTCTTATTTTACAAGACCAGAATCATTAATCTTAAATTATAATCTTAAATGGGTGCATTATTCGGAATTCTTTTTCACTCCATAGGAGGTTTCTCCTCAGGAAGTTTTTACATGCCTTTTAAAAAAGTAAAAGGTTGGGCTTGGGAGAGCTACTGGATTGTAGGAGGATTTTTCTCTTGGTTAATTGTTCCGCCAATTGCGGCTTATTTAACTATTCCTGGGTTTACTGAAATTATTAGTGCCGCAGTTCCAACGGTTAAAACGGTTACGTATTCTATGGGATTGATTTGGGGAATAGGAGGGCTTACTTATGGTCTTGGTGTTCGCTATTTGGGAATGTCTTTGGGGAATTCAATTGTATTAGGGTTTTGTTCGGCTTTTGGGGCATTAGTGCCTTCTATTTATTATAATTTTTATCCTGTTGAAGGTAAAGTCTCTTTTACCGATATGCTTTCCAATACAGGTGGACAACTCGTTTTATTAGGTGTTTTGGTTTGTCTTATCGGGATTGCCATGTCCGGAAAAGCAGGAATGCTTAAAGAAGCTGATTTTTCTAAAGATAGACCTGAAAATAGTGATAAAGAATTTAGTCTGGTCAAAGGACTTATAATTGCTGTCATTTCTGGAATACTTAGCTCGTTTTTTAATTTTGGAATAGAAGCAGGAAAACCAATGGCAGATGAAGCGGTAAGGCTAGGATCTAATCCTTTATTTCAAAATAATGTGACTTATATTGTGTTGCTTTGGGGAGGACTTACTACCAATTTTATTTGGTGTATGTACCTAAATTTTAAAAACAAAACTTTTGGAGATTACACTAACAGTCAAACTCCAATCGCTAAAAACACCTTATTTTCAGCAATTGCAGGTACGATGTGGTTTTTACAATTCTTTTTTTATGGAATGGGCGAAAGCAAATTAGGGAACGGAGCTAGCTCTTGGATTTTACACATGTCAACCATTATTTTAACGGCTAATTTTTGGGGATTTTATTTAAAAGAATGGTCTGGCGTTTCCCAAAGGACTTTTAGAACATTCCTTTGGGGTATTGGACTCATCTTGTCTTCAATCGTTCTGGTGGGAATTGGAAATTCTCTTTAACGCTATAGTTTTCAAACTCTTTTATAACAATTTTTAATATAACAACATGTCAAATATTAACACAAACAACATGACTTTTCAGCACGTAAGCTATCTTTGGGATGATTCTAAAGCTGCAGCATTAGCAGGAGATGAAGTAGCCCTTTTTATATATCGTTCTAATTTATTAGGTGCCGATTTGAGACTAACGAACTATGGCGGTGGAAACACTTCCGTTAAAGTTACGGATAAAGACCCACTGACTGGAGCTAATTCTGAAGTAATGTGGATAAAAGGTTCTGGTGGAGACATTGGAACATTAACAAAATCAGGTTGTGCGGCACTTTATTTAGAAAGACTTCTCAATCTTGAAAACGTATACAGAGGAATCGAATTTGAAGATGAAATGGTTGAATTATTCAATCACTGTGTTTTTGATTTAGCTTCAAAGGCACCTTCTATTGATACACCATTGCATGGTTTTTTACCTTTCAAACACATTGATCACTTGCATCCTGATGCGGCTATTGCTATTGCAGCGGCTAAAGATGGAGCAAAAATTACCGAAGAATTATTCAACGGAGAAATTGGTTGGGTGGGATGGCAACGTCCAGGTTTCGACTTGGGATTACAAATGCGTGCTTGTCTTGAAGAAGCTGAAGCAAAAGGGAAAAAACTAAAAGGAGTAATGTTGGGTTCTCACGGTTTGTTTACTTGGGGAGACACTTCTTACGAAAGTTATGTAAACACGCTTGAAGTAACTGAAAAATGTGCTGAATATCTTGAAAGCAACTACGGTAAAAATCGTCCAGTTTTTGGAGGTCAAAAGATAGAAAGTCTTGCTATAGAAGCACGTCAGTTGAAAGCGGCTAAAGTAGCTCCTATATTACGTGGTTTCTGTTCATCAGAGCGCAAAATGATAGGTCATTATACAGATGATGCCAGAGTATTGGAATTTATTAATTCGAATGATTTGGAGAAATTGGCTCCTCTTGGGACTTCTTGTCCAGACCATTTCTTACGTACTAAAATCAGTCCTTTAGTACTGGAATTAGACCCAAATGAAGATTTATCAGATGTGGAAGCGATTAAAGCAAAATTAACTCCTGCTTTTGAAGCGTATAGTGCGATGTATTCAGACTATTACAATACATGTAAGAAATCAAATTCACCAGCGATGCGTGATCCAAATCCTGTGGTGATTTTATATCCGGGAGTAGGAATGTTTACTTTCGCAAAAGATAAAACAATGGCGCGTTTGGCATCAGAATATTATATTAATGCAGTAAATGTGATGAAAGGTGCTGAGGCCGTTTCAGAATACACTTCGTTGCCCCGTCAGGAAGCTTTTGATATTGAATATTGGTTATTGGAAGAAGCTAAATTACAGCGTATGGCTAAACCAAAAGCCTTGTCAGGAAGAATCGCTTTGATTACAGGTTCTGCAGGAGGAATTGGAAAAGCTATCGCAAAAAGATTTGCACAAGAAGGTGCTTGTGTTGTTATCAATGACATTAACGAAGAGCGTTTACAAGGTGCTACTGCTGATTTCATCAAGACTTTTGGAAAGGATGCAATTTCTAGCACTTTATTGAATGTAACCGATGAAAATAGTACTGAAAAAGCATTGGATGCTGCCTGTTTAGCTTTTGGTGGAGCAGATATTATCGTTAATAATGCTGGAATTAGTATCTCAAAATCTATTGCAGAACATACTTTAGAAGAATGGGATAGATTGTATGATATTTTGGTAAAAGGACAATTTATTGTTTCTAAAGCCGGAACTGAAGTAATGCGTAAGCAAGGATTTGGTGGAGATATTGTAAATATCGTATCTAAAAATGCAGTAGTTGCAGGACCAAATAATCCTGGTTATGGTTCAGCAAAAGCAGCTCAAGCGCATTTAACACGTTTGATGGCTGCCGAATTAGGTGCAGATAAAATCCGTGTTAATACGGTAAACCCAGATGCTGTAATCTCGGATTCCAATATTTGGTCAGGGGGTTGGGCGGAAGGTCGTGCAAAAGCGTATGGTATTACGGTAGCTGAATTACCTGCTTATTATGCGAAACGTACTTTATTGAATGAAATTATATTGCCTGATGATATTGCCAATGCCTGTTTTGCATTTGTAGGTGGCTTGTTGAGTAAGTCTACAGGAAACGCCTTGAATGTTGATGGCGGAGTAGCAATGGGCTTTTACAGATAGTTTTTTTAGTTATTAGGGTTGTTTTTTCTAATACCCAATGCCATTGGGTATTAGATTTTTTAATTTAAAATAAAACAAACTGATAATAGTTCTCAAAATACAATTTCATCTAAGTAACCATTTTAAAATAAGTTTTTATTTAACTTTATAAAAAAATACTATGTTAATTGAATCAAACAAAATAACTTCCCATAATGATGAGCTGTTTAAGGCTCATAAAAATAAATTAGTTTTCACTGCATCAGAAATTGGTGAAACCGAAAATATTATCCAAAAATTAATTGATTTCCAAATAGCCATTCCATCTTGGGCTTTAGGAACAGGAGGAACGCGTTTTGGTCGTTTTCCAGGTGGTGGAGAACCACGTTCATTAGAAGAAAAAATTGAAGATGTAGGTTTGTTACACGCTTTAAACAATGCTTCTGGAGCGATCTCTTTACACATTCCTTGGGATATACCGACGGATTATCAAGCGATTAAAGTATTAGCTGCACAACACAACTTAAAATTCGATGCAGTTAATTCAAATACCTTTCAAAATCAGGTAAATCAGACTCATTCATATAAATTTGGCTCGTTGCAAAACGTGAATAAAGCGGTTCGTAAACAAGCCATCGAACACAATATTGAAGTGATTCAACAAGGAATTGCTTTAGGTTCTGAATCATTAACGGTTTGGCTTGCTGACGGTTCTTGTTTTCCGGGACAATTAAATTTCCGTAAGGCCTACCAAAATACACTGGAAAGTTTAGAAGAAATTTATGCCGCGTTGCCATCAAATTGGAAAATGTTTTTAGAATATAAATGTGCTGAACCTAATTTTTATTCTACTACAGTAGCGGATTGGGGTCAATCCTATTCTTATGTGAAAAAATTAGGTAACAAAGCCTTCACTTTGGTTGATTTAGGACACCATCTTCCAAATGCCAATATTGAGCAAATTGTTGCTTTATTATTAATGGAAGGAAAATTAGGTGGTTTCCATTTCAATGATTCAAAATATGGAGATGATGATTTGACTGCTGGTGCATTAAAACCATACCAATTATTCTTGATTTTCAATGAATTGGTAGAAGGAATGGATGCCAAAGGAATGAATCATGCTACTGATTTAGGTTGGATGATTGATGCTTCTCATAATGTCAAAGATCCTATGGAAGATTTATTACAATCGGTAGAAGCAATTATGATTGCATATACACAAGCACTTTTGGTGGACAGAAAAGCATTAGAAATTGCCCAGAACGAAAATGATGTCGTGAGGGCGCAAGAGATTTTACAAAATGCTTTCCGCACGGATGTTCGTGCCTTAGTAGCCGAAGCACGTTTGCGTTCAGGTGCTGCTTTGAATCCGGTTGGATTATACCGTGATCTTGCAATAAGAAAAGGTCTTATCACTGAAAGAGGACTCAAAACTGTAGCAACGGGCCTATAAAACCAATCAAAAATGAATGTAGTAGCGATTTTTGATATTGGTAAAACAAACAAAAAAGTCTTTCTGTTTAATGAAAATTATCAAATTGTTTGGGAAAAATCAGTGAATCTTCCAGAAACAGTGGATGAGGATGGTTTCCCTTGTGAAGACATTGCAGAACTCAGAAACTGGATCGTTTTTAGGTTGTCAGAAATGCAGGAATTAAAAGAATATATCTTAAAAGCAGTAAATTTTAGTACCTATGGAGCCAGTTTTATTTATGTGGATGAAGAAGGTAATTCTTTAACACCATTATATAATTATCTAAAACCATATCCAGAAGCACTAAAAAAGAAGTTTTATGACAAATATAAAGGAGAAGAAAAGTTTGCTCTAAAAACAGCTTCTCCTATTTTAGGAAGTTTAAATTCCGGAATGCAGATTTACCGTTTGAAAGAGGAAAACCCGGAGTTGTTTGCGAAAGTAGCTTATTGTTTGCACTTGCCACAATATTTAAGTTCTCTTTTAACGGGTAAATATTTTGCGGATATCACCAGTATCGGTTGTCATACCAATCTTTGGAATTTCAAGAAGATGAAGTATCACAAATGGCTTAAGAAAGAAGATATTGCAGATAAAATTCCGCGTATTCACGATGCAGGACATACTATAAATATAATAGGAGATATATCCGTTGGAGTAGGATTACATGATAGTTCTTCGGCAATTATTCCTTATATGATAAATTTTACGGAGCCTTTCGTTTTATTGTCTACCGGGACTTGGAGTATTTCCATGAATCCATTCAATGACACCCCATTGACTTTTGATGAAATGCAATACGACTGTTTGTGCTATTTGCAATACAAAGAAAAGCCTGTAAAAGCTGCTCGTTTGTTTGCCGGTAATGAACATGAAGTGCAAACCAAAAAGCTAGCGAGTCATTTTGGAGTGCCATTAGATTCGTATAAAGAGATTCTTTTTGACAAAAATATCATCTCTAAATTGAGGGAAATCAATCTAAAAAGATACTCTTCCAGTGATGATAAATATAAAATTCTTCAAGAATCTCCTTTCGAAAAGAGAAATCTTAGTGATTTCAAAAATTACGAAATTGCCTATCACCAATTGATGTTGGATATCGTTGCGCAGCAAATACTTTCAACTAACTTAGTGATTCATAACAGTCCCGCTAAAAAGGTATTTGTAGATGGTGGTTTTAGTAAAAACTCTATTTTTATGAATTTATTGGCAGAAGCTTTCCCGGAAATGGAAGTGTATGCCGCTTCTATGGCGCAAGCAAGTGCTCTAGGTGCTGCCTTGGCGATTCATAAAAATTGGAATCCGAAACCGATTCAAAATGATTTGATTGATTTAAAATTTTACAAACATTAATATGAAAATTGGACTTTTTATACCGTGTTATGTGGACCAATTTTACCCAAAAGTGGCTATTGCAACCTATGAATTATTACAGAAATTAGGCTGTGATGTTCGTTTTCCAATGAAGCAAACCTGTTGTGGTCAACCCATGGCCAATAGCGGATACGAACATTTGACAAAAGGTTGTGATACTAATTTTATTGCCAATTTTGCTGAGTTTGATTTTATAGTTTGTCCTTCGGGAAGTTGTGTACTACATGTAAAAGAACATTTGCATGATGAAAACAATGAAGCATTGGCTTCTCAAATGAGAAAGCGAGTTTTCGAATTAACCGAGTTTATCACCGATATTTTGAAAATCGAAATGATTCCCGGAAATTTTCCTTACAAAGTAGGGATGCATCAAAGTTGCCATGGACAACGGGGATTGAAGCTTTCGCAAATGACGGAATTGAATGCGCCATTTTTCTCTAAACCGGAACAATTATTAAGTAGAATAGACGGAATAAATCTGGTTTCATTAAGCAGGAAAGATGAATGTTGTGGATTTGGAGGTACTTTTTGTGTAACCGAAGAAGCGATTTCTGTAAAAATGGGACAAGATCGTATAAAAGACCATGAAGCCCATCAGGTAGAATACATTACCGGCGGTGATATGTCCTGTTTAATGCACTTAGAAGGTATTTTGAAAAGACAAAAAAGCCCGATAAAAATTATTCACATTGCGGAAATATTAAACGCTACCATATGAAAAGTAATTTAGAACATAGCGAGGCTGCAGCGATTTTTAATAAAGATGTAAAACGAGTTGATTGGCATGATGAAACGCTTTGGTTTGTTCGTGAAAAACGAGATAAAGCAGCACATCAAATTCCGGAATGGGAATTGCTAAGAGAAACGGCTTCAGAAATCAAGAATAATGTGCTTTCGAATATGCATGATTATTTACTTGAATTTGAATCGAATGCCCAGAAAAATGGGATTACCATTCATTGGGCTGCGGATGCTGATGAACACAATAAAATAGTCCATTCCATAATGGAAAAACATGGCGTGAAGCAGATGGTTAAATCTAAATCCATGCTTACCGAAGAATGCCATTTGAATGAATATTTATCCGAAAAAGGTATTGATGTAATCGATTCTGATTTAGGGGAACGTATCGTTCAACTTAGAAAAGAACCGCCAAGTCATATTGTTTTGCCAGCGATTCACCTCAAAAAAGAAGATGTAAGCGAAACGTTCCACGAACACCTTGGAACAGAAAAAGGAAATAATGACCCACAATATTTAACCGAAGCAGCACGATTGCATCTTAGAGATACTTTCCTTACGAGAAAAGTGGCTTTGACGGGAGTCAATTTTGCTATTGCTGAAACCGGTGAAATTGTAGTTTGTACTAATGAAGGGAATGCTGATATGGGTGTACATCTTGCTGATGTACATATTGCCTGTATGGGTTTTGAAAAAATAATTCCACAGCGTAAACATTTGAGTGTTTTTCTTCGATTATTGGCAAGAAGCGCAACGGGACAACCCATTACCACTTTTTCCAGTCATTTTAAAACGCCTAGAGATGGGAAAGAAATGCACATTGTTATTGTCGATAATGGCAGAACGACCCAACTAGGAAGAGAAGATTTCAGGAGTTCATTGAAGTGCATCCGTTGTGGAGCTTGTATGAATACCTGTCCGGTTTACAGACGAAGTGGAGGACACAGTTATCATAATGCGGTGGCGGGACCTATTGGTTCCATATTAGCACCAAATCTTGATATGAGTAAAAATGCTGATTTGCCTTTTGCCAGTACCCTTTGCGGTTCTTGCACGAATGTTTGTCCCGTAAAAATTGATATTCACAATCAATTGTATAAGTGGCGTCAGGTATTGGTAAAAGAAGGACATACTCCACTAGGAAAAACGGTCGCAATGAAAGGAATGGCAACCGTTTTGGCCAATCCTATGGTTTTTGATTTTGCTGGAAAAGCAGGACGATTTGTGATGAAAAACATGCCAGTTTTAGTTAATAATAGCCTTAATCCTTGGTACAAACAAAGAGAAATGCCTGCGCCACCCGAAGAATCATTTAGAGAATGGTACAAGAAAAATGCAAAGGAATCTAAAGACAAAAAAGATGAGTAGTAGAACCACTATTTTAGAAAAAATAAAACAAAACCAACCGACAGCAATCAGTGAATTACCTAATTTAGGTACTTTAGGATTGGAATCTTTTGAGATACTCGATAAATATAAAGCGGTATTAAAAGGTATTGGCGGCGACTTTGTGGAAGTTCTTAATTATGATGCTATAATTTCGTTTGTCAAAAAAAATTATGCTACCGAAAAAAGAATGATTACCACTATTCCAGAACTTGCTGAAATTGCAGCGACTGATTGGTTTAACGATGATCCGCATAGTTTGGAAAATGTCGAATTGACTTTGGTTAAGGCTCATTTTGGTGTTGCTGAAAATTCGGCACTTTGGGTAACGGATGATTTGTTAGGACAACGCGTGTCTACATTTATTCCTCAATATTTGGCAATTGTAGTAAATAAAAAAGATATTGTTGCAACGATGCATCAGGCCTATGACCGTATCGGAAATCAGGAATATGGTTTTGGGACTTTCATAGCCGGACCTTCAAAAACTGCCGATATTGAACAATCGTTAGTTTTAGGTGCTCATGGTGCCAGAGGATTGACGGTTTTTTTTATGGATTAAACTATTTTCAGACTCATTATTTTTATCATAAGTGCTTTTTTATTAAAATAAATTGTAATTAATATAATATAAAGTATATTTGCGTAATCGATTACATTAAACTATTTAATTATGACAAATTTTTCATTCAGATACGCCACAAATCCAACGGACGTTAAGAAATATGGAACAGACGAATTGAGAGATCAATTTTTAATAGAAAAGCTATTCGTTGAAAATGAAATCCAATTGACTTATTCTATGTATGATAGGTACATTGTTGGTGGTATAATGCCTGTTAATGGGAGTTTGAAATTAGAAACGATTCCTTATTTGAAATCTGAAAACTTTCTTGATAGAAGAGAATTAGGAATTATAAATGTAGGAGGAAGCGGTACAGTTACTGTTGATGGAGTGCAATATGATTTACAAAAAAAAGAAGCTTTATATGTAGGTCAAGGTTGTAAGGAAGTTGTTTTTGCTGGAGCAAATGGAGAACAACCTTTATTTTATATTAATTCTGCACCAGCACATAAAAAATTCCCAAACAAAAAAGTAGGAAAAGAGGATGCTGAAGTAATCCAATTGGGAGAGGAAAAAACTGCTAATAGAAGAGTTTTAAACAAACTAATAGTAAATAGTATAGTGGAGACTTGTCAGTTGCAAATGGGACTTACTGAATTGTTAGCAGGAAATGTTTGGAACACCATGCCGGCTCACACGCACAACCGACGCATGGAAGCGTACTTCTATTTTGATTTAGAAGCGCCACAAACGGTTTGCCATTTTATGGGAGAACCTCAAAATACGAGACATATTTTTATGCAAAACCACCAAGCCGTTTTATCTCCGGAATGGTCTATTCATTCCGGCGCAGGAACTTCAAACTATTCTTTTATATGGGGAATGGCGGGAGAGAATTTAGATTATGGCGACATGGATATTGTTGCACCAAATGAATTAAGATAAGTAACTATGAATTTATTTGATTTAAAAGGAAAAAGAGCACTTATAACCGGAGGAACTCATGGTTTAGGTTTAGCAATGGCTGAAGGATTGGCAATGGCAGGGGCAGCGCTTGTAATTACAGGGACAACGCCATTAAAAATGGAAGAAGCCCTGGCGTATTATAAAAGCAAAGGATACACTGTATCTGGATATTTGTTTGATGTAACTGATGAAAAAGCAGCGGCAGAAAACATTGCATTAATTACAAAAGAGTTAGGAGATATCCATATACTGGTTAATAACGCTGGAATTATTAAAAGAGAGTTGGCAATAACAATGCCTGTCAGTGATTTCAGAAAAGTGATCGATGTGGATTTAGTAGGGCCTTTTATTATGTCACAATTAGTTGCTAAGCAAATGATTGAAAGACAAGAAGGTAAAATAATAAACATTTGCTCGATGATGAGCGAATTGGGACGAAATAGTGTTTCGGCTTATGCAGCTGCAAAAGGAGGTTTGAAAATGTTGACCCGAAATCTAGCTACTGAATGGGCGAAATATAATGTTCAGGTAAACGGAATTGGTCCGGGCTATTTTGCAACAACACAAACGGAATCTATTCGAGTTGATGGACATCCGTTTAATGAATTTATAATTAATAGAACGCCGGCTGCACGTTGGGGTAACCCAGAAGATTTAGCGGGTACCGCTGTCTTTTTGGCTTCTAAAGCAAGTGATTTTGTAAATGGGCAAATTGTATATGTAGATGGAGGAATATTAGCCACTATCGGAAAACCTTCAAATGAAAATTAATATTTAAGAAATTTATAATGAGCACAAAATTTATAAACGACAATTTTTTATTAGAGAATAAATACGCCGAAGAATTATATCATAATTATTCTAAAAATCAGCCTATAATCGATTATCACAATCACTTGTCGCCACAGTTTATTGCTGAAGATAAAATTTTTGAAAATATCACCCAAGTTTGGATCAACGGCGATCATTATAAATGGCGTGCGATGCGTACTTTGGGAATCAACGAACAATTTATTACGGGTAATGGTTCCGATAAAGATAAATTCATGAATTGGGCAAAAACAGTTCCTTACACGATGCGAAATCCCTTGTATCATTGGACGCATCTGGAATTGGCCCGTTATTTTGATATCTATGATTTGTTAAACGAAAAATCGGCTGAGAAAATATATCTTGAGGCTTCCGCCAAAATAAATTCACCAGAATACAGCACTCGAAATTTACTTCGCAAAGTAAATGCCGAATTTGTTTGCACTACCGAAGATCCAATTGATACTTTAGAATTTCACCAACAATTAGCAAAAAGCAGTTTTGAAACAAAAGTTAGTACCGCTTTTAGACCAGACAAAGCCATCTTGATTTCGAATGATGGGTACAATGCCTATATCGATACTTTAGGAGAAGTTGCAGGAATTTCAATTCATACGTATACCGATTTGTGTTCTGCGCTTACCAACAGAATTGACTTTTTTGATAAAAATGGTTGCAAACTTTGCGATCATGGTTTAGACCAAATTTATTTTGAAAATTTTACGGAAAGTGAAGTAAATGCAATTTTCAAAAAGAAGAGAGAAAACAAGGAAATCAGTAATGAAGAAGCGTTAAAATTCCAAACCGCCATCTTATTGTTTTTATCTGAAACCTATCACCAATACGGTTGGATACAGCAGTTTCACTTGGGCGCGCTAAGAAATAATAATGAACGCATGCACCGCATTTTAGGCCCTGATACTGGATGGGATTCCATTGGAGATTATCCGCAGGCTCAAAAATTATCGGGCTTTTTAAATGCTTTAGACCGTAAAAATAAATTGACAAAAACCATTATTTACAATCTAAATCCTGCCGATAATGAAGTCATGGCAACCATGATTGGAAATTTCAATGACGGAAGCGTAAAAGGGAAAGTACAATTTGGTTCCGGATGGTGGTTTTTAGACCAAAAAGACGGAATGACCAAACAACTGAATGCACTTTCAAACATGGGATTGATTAGTTGTTTTATAGGAATGTTGACCGATTCCAGAAGCTTTTTATCGTTTCCAAGACATGAATATTTCAGAAGGATTCTTTGTAATCTTTTAGGAGATGAAATTAAAAGAGGCGAACTTCCAAATGACATGGAATGGATAGGTAAAATGGTTTCGGACATTAGTTATAATAATGCCAAAGAATATTTTAAATTTTAAGGATTGAAAAGAGATTCCTTATATGAAATAGAACATTAATTATAAATTATATGAGTAAAGTAGTTGCTTTTGGTGAAATAATGTTACGCCTTTCAACAGAGAGACATTTGCGTTTTGAGCAAGCCAAGGCATTTACTGCCTCCTATGGTGGTGGCGAATTTAATGTGTGTGTGTCGATTGCTAATTATGGTGGAAAGGCAGAATTTGTAACGCGTATTCCTAATAATGAAATTGGTATTTGTGCATTAAAAGAAATGCGAAAAATGAATGTTGAATCCAAAAATGTAATTTTTGGAGGAGAACGTTTAGGTACCTATTATCTTGAAACAGGTGCGGGAACTAGAGGCAGTAATGTAGTTTATGACCGTGCTCATAGTTCGATGGCAACCATTAAAAAAGGAACCATTGATTGGGAAAAAGTATTAGAAGGAGCTACTTGGTTTCATTGGAGTGGGATTACTGCTGCCATATCTGCGAGTGCTGCCGAAGCCTGTTTAGAAGCCGTAAGAGTAGCTCATAAATTAGGTTTAACCATTTCATGCGATTTAAATTATAGGTCTAAATTATGGCAATATGGCAAAACGCCCAGCGAAGTTATGCCTGAATTATTGAGTTACAGTAATGTGGTTTTAGGCGATATTGATACGGCTTATTTTATGTTAGGAATTGATAAAGTAAATCCAAATTATCAAGACACGAAATCTTTACCTGTTTTATATTCAAAGTTGTTTGAATTGTGTCCTAACTTAAAAACAGTTGCCACAACATTACGCTATTCGGTTAGTGCATCACACCAACGAATTGGAGGAATTTTATTTGACGGAAAAACCATTTATAATGCCGCTGTAAAAGAAGTGACTCCTGTGGTAGATCGTGTGGGTAGTGGAGATGCTTTTATGGGCGGATTGATTTATGGTTTGTTAGAATATCCAAATAACGATCAAAGAGCGTTAGATTTTGCAGTAGCGGCCTGTTGTTTAAAACATACCATTGCAGGCGATTATAATTTAGTGACCTTAAAAGAAGTTGAAAACATGCTAGATGGTGATGGTGCCGGATTAGTTTCAAGATAAATTAAAAAATATGGCAAAATATTCAAGAATAGAAGTAGCAAGTGTAATGGCTTCTACAGGGATGGTTCCTTTGTTTTTTCATACCGATGTTGAACTGGGAAAAAAAGTGATTAAAGCCTGTTATGATGGTGGAGCACGTCTTATGGAATTTACCAGTAGAGGTGATTTTGCTTTTGAGGTTTTTGGTGCATTGAATAAATATGCCTTAGCCGAATTACCGGGAATGATCTTGGGAGTTGGTTCGATAACAGATGCTGCGGCTGCTTCATTGTATATGCAATTAGGCGCTAATTTTATTGTGACTCCAGTTTTGAGAGAAGACATTGCAATCGTTTGTAACCGCCGAAAAGTATTGTGGTCACCAGGTTGTGCTTCACTTACTGAAATTGCACGCGCCGAAGAATTGGGTTGTGAAATAGTAAAATTATTCCCGGGCGATGTTTACGGACCACAATTTGTCAAAGGAATCAAAGGCCCTTGTCCATGGACGAGTATTATGCCCACTGGAGGAGTTTCAACCGATAGAGACAATCTGAAAAGTTGGTTTGACGCCGGTGTGACTTGTGTCGGCATTGGTTCACAGCTTATTTCAACTGATATTTTGAAAAGCCAGGATTTTGCTGCTTTAGAAACAACTGTCAGAGCAACTTTAGCAACAATTAGAGAAGTTCGAGGCTAGAATCATACTGTTTTTATAGAAGATTATAAGATATAGCATTTGTAATAAGCGACTTTAATTAATGCGTTTCAAAGGACCTTTCCCTAGTCCTCATTAAAGGAAAGTGATTTAAAAGCGCAGCAAATTGAGTCGTTTATTATAATCAAAATAATGCAAAAGAATGAATTTAAAAAGTCACATTGAAAAATTGTTTAAAAAACAGGATTACACTTATTAAAGATATAAAATGGAAAAATTAAATAGAAAGAATATAGGATTAGAAAATAAACTTCCCATTAAAATTGTTCAATTTGGAGAAGGTAATTTCTTAAGAGCTTTTATAGATTATGCTTTTCAAGAGCTGAACGACACAGTAGATTTTAATGCTGGTATTGCAGTTGTACAGCCTATTGAGAACGGAATGGTAAACATGTTAAACGACCAAGACGGTTTGTACACTTTGTTCATGAAAGGCCTGACAAAAGGTAAAGAAGTTCAAGAAAAAAAGCTAATTACTAACCTTGTAAGCGGAATTAATCCCTATACAAACTTCAATGATTATTTGGCTTTAGCCAAAGAAGAAGCATTAGCATTTATTATTTCAAACACGACAGAATCTGGAATTGCTTATGTAAGCAGTGATACGCCTACCATGCAACCACCAAGTTCTTATCCTGCAAAATTGACTGTTCTTTTGTATGAAAGATTTAAACATTTTAATGGAGATGCTTCAAAGGGACTTGCTGTGATTCCGTGTGAATTGATTAACAACAATGCGGATACATTAAAGGAAATTATCCTAAAATACTGCGTCGATTGGAAGCTGGAAGACGGTTTTAAAACGTGGATTGAAGAAAGTAATACATTCCATAACACATTAGTTGATAGAATTGTACCGGGATATCCAAGAGCTGAAATTGACGAGTACAACAAGCAACTGAATTATACTGATAATCTTATTGTTACCGCTGAAACTTTTTTCCTTTGGGTGATTGAAGGAGGTGACATTTTGAAAAATAAATTGCCATTTCACAAAACGGATTTAGATGTAAAAATTGTCGAGGACATGCAACCTTACAGAACCCGAAAGGTAAGAATCCTGAATGGTGCACATACCGCCATGGTTCCATTTTCATTAATGTATGGAAACGAAACGGTTAAAGAAACTATAGACAATGCTTTTACAGGAACTTTTATAAATAAAGTCATTTTCGAAGAGATCAATGAGACTATTGATATGGACAAAAAGGAATTAGATATTTTTGCTGATGATGTTCTTGATCGTTTTAGAAATCCATTTATCAAACATAATCTTTCTAGTATTGCTTTGAATTCTATTTCAAAATTTAAGGTTAGAGTATTGCCAAGTGTGTTAGGATATATATCAAAATATGATAAAGTGCCTGCACATTTAACTTTTGCTTTTGCTTGTTTGATTCGTTTCTACAAAGGATCTTGGAAAGGACAAATTTTGCCAGTAGAGGACAGTAGTGATATTATAACGTTTTTTCAAGAAATTTGGAAATCATCAGAAAATAATGATAAAGTAGTTCAACAAACACTTGAAAACGCAGAGTTTTGGGGTGAAGATTTAACTAAAATAAATGGATTATCGGAAGCTTTAGTTTTGGCTTTAAGCGAAATTGAAACCAACGGAATTGAACAAGGGTTTGTTAATTTTAACAGACAATATGAAAACAAGTCAATCACTATATAATTATTAATCATGCAAAAAAAATTAATAAAAGTAAATTCTTCAGATAATGTCGCTGTAGCTTTAGTAAATCTTAAGGCTGGAGAGTTAATTCCCTTTGAAGGGGAAACAATTGCTGTCGAGACTGACGTAAAGGCAAAACATAAAATAGCCATGAATCCTTTTGATATAGGAGACAGAATTATTATGTATGGCGTTTTAGTGGGTAAAGCAAGTGCCAGAATTGAAAAAGGAGGATTGCTTTCTACATTGAATGTGAAACATGAAAGTGATAAAGTTACTGGAAAAACAGAGACTATCGGTTGGACAGTTCCTAACGTTGATAAATGGAAAAACAGAACTTTTCAAGGGTATCATAGAGAAGATGGACAAGTAGGAACTGAAAATGTATGGTTGTTTTTCCCGTTAGTATTTTGTGAAAATAGGAATATCGAAATCTTAAAAGATATTTTTGAAAAAGAATTGTTGAAGCAAAAAGTAAATGATTACCAACTTTTACTGCGTTCATTAGTTAGTACTGAAAGTGGAGTTGCTGGAGATGATTTAAAATCAAATAATAGCGACTTATTTAAAAATATAGAGGTAAAGTTTATAACGCATCAAGGGGGTTGTGGAGGAATTCGTCAAGATTCACACAGTTTGGCAAAACTTTTGGCAGGATACGTAAACAATCCAAATGTGGCCGGAGCTACCGTTTTGAGTTTGGGTTGTCAAAACTTGCAAATTCAAATATTTAAAGATGCGCTTGACGAAATTAATCCAACGAGTACAAAACCCGTTTTGATTTATGATCAGCAACAAATAGGAACTATTGAGGCTATGTTGAGTAGCGTTGTAAAAGATTCATTTGAAGCTATCAAAAAAGCAAACCAAATAGAAAGAACTCCTGCGCCATTGTCTAAATTAAAGATTGGTTTAGAATGTGGTGGTTCAGATGGATTCTCAGGAATCTCGGCAAACCCAACATTGGGAGTAACTTCAGATATGCTTACGGCACTAGGAGGAACTACCATTCTTTCTGAGTTCCCAGAATTATGTGGTGTTGAGCAAGAATTGGTAAACCGTTGTGTTGAAGATGAAGGCGGTAAACGTTTCTTAGAATTAATGCAATGGTATGAGAAAACTGTAGTTGACGCTGGTTCTGGATTTGACATGAATCCTTCACCGGGAAATATTAAAGACGGATTAATTACTGATGCCATGAAATCTGCAGGTGCTGCCAAAAAAGGGGGAACTTCACCTATTGTAGGAGTTTCAGATTATGGAGAGTACATTTCAAAACCAGGATTGAATTTATTATGCACTCCGGGTAATGATGTGGAATGTACCACTGCAATGGTAGGTTCAGGAGCAAATATGGTTTTGTTTACAACTGGTTTAGGAACTCCGACCGGAAATCCGATTGCACCCGTTATTAAAGTTTCATCAAATACTGAATTAGCTAAAAAAATGTCTGATATTATTGACATCGATACCGGTGGAATTATTACCGGTGAAAAATCTATAGATGAAATGGCGGACGAAATGCTGGAATTTATTATAAATGTTGCCAGTGGAACTATTAAAACCAAAGCGGCTATTTTGAATCAGAACGATTTTATTCCTTGGAAAAGAGGGGTTTCTTTGTAAAAAGAAAATAAATATTTAAACAATAAAAAAAGTGTGAAATTTACTTCACACTTTTTTTATTGCTATTAAAGGCTATGCCTTGAGGATGATTTTCTAATATGTAATTCAGGATTCAACACTACCTTTTTCTCCATTTTAAGGTTTTTAGGATTGTTTAGTTGTTCCAAGAATACTTTGGCGGCCATTTCCCCCATTTCCATAGGGGATTGGTCAACAGAGGATATTGAAAGTTCCATGAATTTTGTAAAAGGTTCGTTACCAAATCCAAAAACACAAAAATCTTCGGGGATTTTTATTCCATGTTCTTTTAGTTCTTGAATGGCTCCCAAAGCTGCAAAATCACTGGAAGAAAATATAGCATCTGGCGGATTTTCTAATTTTAATAATTTTTCTACTGCTGCTCTTCCGGCTTCAACACTACTTTTTGTTTGAAATACATAATTTTCATTGAATTCAATTTCATTGTCAAGTAAAGCTTGTTTGTAACCTTTAAATCGATTTTCAAAAATCTCTAAAGATCGATCACCTGAAAAATGAGCAATGCGGGTACAGCCCTCATTGATAAGATGTTTTGTAGCTAAATAGGCTCCATCATAATCGTTTATTGTAACAGAACTGACACCATCCATGTTTTTCTTTCGGTCAAAAAATATTAAAGGGACATTTTTTTCGACTACTCTTTTAATCATTCGATCATTTTCTGAAGTAACATTGGAAACCGACATTAAAATGCCATCTACTTGTGCATTTAACAGCGTATTTATATTCTCAATTTCTCTCTTTTCATCTTCGTGCGTTTGGCAAATAATAACATGATAGTCGGGATACAATTCATCTTCAATTCCTCGTATAACAGAAGCGAAAAAGTTACTGTCAATACGTGGTACAATGACACCTATGTTGCCGCTTTTACCACTTTGAAGTGCTAAAGCAAGCTTATTAGGCTTGTAATTCATTTCAGCCGCTGTTTCCCTGACAAGTTTGCAAGTGCTTTCACTTATTTTTGGATTATTATTTAAAGCGCGAGAGACTGTGGCAGCAGTTGTATTGAGTTTTTTTGCAATGTCATAAATAGTTGTTTTTTTACTCATTATGAATTAATTGTTGTTATAAAGGTGTAAAAATAAGTTTTTTTTTCTAATCAGTAATTGTTCAGTGTTATCGATTGTCTAAAATATTGAAATTAGTCCTGACTGCATGTTTTTTCAATAAAAAATAATGGTAATTATGTACTCATAATGCTTTTTTTTTATGTTAAGTGTATAAATATATTGTTTTTTTTTGCAATAATAATATTTTATTTGATTTTGTTTTGGTTATTTAGGAATTAATATCTACGTTTGTGTAATCGATTGCGCAATTTAATTTTTTCGAACAGAATAAAAGCAAAACGAATCAATTTAATTAAAGAATTTTAAATAAAATCAAATGGCAAGGAACTATTTTTTAATGAGGAATATGCTTTATTGTATTCTGTTTGCAACGCTTTTTTCTTGCGCGATGAAGCAACCAAAAACTGTTGTGAATAATGATCCATGGGAAACCATGCAGCGTATTCTAGATAGTGTAAAGGAGCCTTCTTTTAGCAATAAAACCTATGTCATTACTGAATATGGTGCTCAAGCGGGCGGTGTTTTCAATAATACCCAAGCATTTAAAAAAGCAATCCAAGCTTGTACTGAAAATGGAGGAGGGAAAGTTTTGGTTCCGTCTGGAAAATATTTAACGGGTCCTATACATTTAGAAAATAATGTAAACCTTCATTTAGAAGATGGTGCCGAAATTTTATTTAGTACTAATACCGCTGATTATCCAATTGTTCACACTTCATTCGAAGGGACTGAATTAATGAATTATTCGCCATTAATATATGCCTACAAGAAAACTAATGTGGCTGTAACCGGAAAAGGTATTTTAAATGGACAGGCTAATAATGAAAATTGGTGGTGGTGGTGCGGAAAAGATATTTATGGTTGGAAAAAAGGAACTCCTAATCAGGGGGACCCACTCAATCGTTTGCGTCTGGTAGCTATGGCTGAAGAAGGAGTTCCTGTTTCGGAGCGAGTTTTTGGGGAAGGACATTATTTGAGACCAAATTTCATAGAGTTTTTTGATTGTAAAAACATGATGCTAAAGGATGTGAAAATTGTTAATGCGCCGTTTTGGGTTATTCATCCTATCAAATCGTCCAATGTCATAGTTGATGGTGTTACAGTTGAAAGTCATGGTCCTAATAATGACGGCTGTGATCCGGAATATTCAAGAAATGTAATCATAAGAAATTGCACATTCAATACAGGAGATGATTGTATTGCTATTAAATCCGGTAGAGATGCAGATGGCAGACGTGTGGGAATTCCTAGTGAAAATATTATAGTACAAAATTGTAAAATGGTTGATGGTCATGGAGGTGTGGTTATGGGAAGTGAGATTTCCGCAGGGGTAAGAAATGTCTTTGTGGAGAATTGTGCCATGGACAGTCCTAATCTGGATAGGGCAATTAGGATAAAATCAAATTCTAAAAGAGGAGGGCTGGTTGAGAATATTTATGTGAGGAATTTAGATATTGGACAAGTAAAAGAGTCGGTTTTAATAATAGATATGTTTTATAATGTATATGGAGGGCAAGTGGGAACTTTTATCCCTCAAGTACGAAATATCTATCTTGAAAATATAAAAGTCAAGGATGGTGGGATGTACGGGATTTTGGCCAAAGGCTATAAAGAATTTCCCATAAAAAATGTAAGATTTAGAAACGTAACGATTGATAAGGTTGATAATGCCTATTCTATTGAAAATCTGGTGGGGCTTAAACTAATCGATACTTATGTTAATGGATCACTTATGGAAAGCCCTAGCAACTAAATCAGGACAGCTATAGAAAGTGAATTTGTTTTGAATCAAGTATGTATTCTTGAAATTAAGTAAAAAATAAGTTTTTTTAGGTTTTAGGTTTGTTTGATTAGGAGCTTGTAGTTGTAGGGGGCAAGCTCCTTTTTTAAATTCAGGAGTGAAATATGAGGTTAGTGAGATTAAATGGAATACCTGATTCATCCTGTTAATTCGGATGTTTTTCAACTACAATAGAAGAATAATTTAATTAATAGAATTCAAATGAGAATAGTAAAAATTGTTGCAGGATTATTTTTTATAACCCAATTTTCCTGTAAAGCACAACAAAAACATTTAACAACAACATCTAAGACCTACGCTGAAATTTCTGTAAAAGAGGGGGGTAAATGGGAAGGTCGTAAATATGTTGGCGGTACTTTTAAAAATGTTGGAAAAGTAAAATTAGCCAAAGAACATACGGATCATTCTTTTGATATTCGCTATGAGGGACCTGGTTGGGAAAGTAATAAAGTGGGGTATCGATTGTATTTAGATTGGAGAAATGCTATTGATATATTCGGAAAAAAAACAGAAGCAATTGTTTTGCCACAAGTAGGACAAGATAATTTTGATTCCTATCATGAAATGAGTGATTGGGGCGCTGATATTTTAAAAGCAGGGAAAGGAATCGGAATCGGATCTATTGATCGTTATCTTAACAAGGAAAGATTGCACTTTTATGAAGTTGATTCTACCATTGCCAAAGTAGAAAACAGACCAAATAGTTCTAGTGTGAAGGTGCAGTATTATGGATGGAAAACAGCTTCGGATAAAATTAATTTCACATCCGAATTAACCATTAATCCGAACAAACGTTATACCAAACATACCATTCATCCATCAAAAGAAATAGCCGGAATTTGTACGGGAATCGTAAAACAAAAAAATACGGAATTGCTAAAAAAAATAAGTCAAAACAAAAAATGGGCATACCTGGCAACTTATGGTACCCAATCTTTGGTTCCCGATAATTTAGGAATGGCTATTTTTTATGAAACCGGTACTGTTGAAAATTTAGTCGATGCAGAGTTTGATTATCTTTTGGTTTTTAAGCCCAGAACAAAACCAACTTCGTTTTATTTTTTAGGAGCTTGGGAACAAGAACCCAATGGAATTAAAACCAAAGAAGCCTTTTTATCTTATTTAGATCAAAAATTGAAAGAATTGAATGATACTAATAAAATATAATTTTCAATGAAAAGTGATACGAAACATAATACCTATTAAGATGAAAAATTCCCTAAAAATAAATTGTTTTACAACTATCAGCATAATCCTTACATTGCTATTTGTCAGTTGTAAAACTAATTCTCAAACAAGTTTTAAGTCATTAGAAAATAAAAAAAATCTACTTATTTCGGATAATTTAAAATGGTCTGAACGTATGGCACTATCCATTATGAAACGCCATCCGGAATCCTATATGATCGACGATAGAACAGTTGCAAAATGGGATTATGTTCATGCAGTGGTATTGAATTCTATTGAAGAGTTGTATAAAAAAACAAAAGATAAAAAATATTACAATTATGTCAAAAGTTATGCAGATATCTTGATAGACGAAAATGGGGATATTAGTAAAACATATACTGTTGAGACCTATAATATTGATTTGATTACACCGGGAAGTATTCTTTTTGATTTATATGAAACGACCCAAGACAAGAGATATTTGGTTGCTATGCAAACTTTAAGAAAACAGATTGAAGAGCAACCTCGTACGCCAAGTGGCGGATTTTGGCATAAAAAAATATACCCAAACCAAATGTGGTTAGATGGTTTGTTTATGGGTGAACCATTCTATGCTCAATATACTGCTACTTTTGAAAATGGAAAAAAACTAGATGACATTGCAAAACAATTTGAACTTATTCAATTACACGCGACTGATAAAAAAACAGGATTGTTATACCATGCTTGGGACGAAAGTAAACAAATGCCTTGGGCAAATAAACAAACTGGTACTTCTCCTAATTTTTGGTCAAGATCGATCGGGTGGTACGCAATGGCTTTAGTAGATGCTTTGGATTACTTCCCAAAGGATCATCCAAAACAAAAAGAATTGGTTGGTTATTTGAATAATGTTGCGAATGCTTTAGTAAAATTCCAAGATAAATCAGGTTTGTGGTATCAGGTGACTGATAAGGGAGGTAAAGCAGGAAATTATTTAGAATCATCAGGGAGTTCAATGTTTACGTATGCTTTAGCAAAAGGGGCAAACAAAGGATATTTGCCAAAAAAATTTAAAACAATTGCCATTAAAGCTTTTGATGGCTTAACAACCCAATTGATTCAAGTTGAACCAAATGGCGAAATCAATATCACTCAAGCCTGTGCGGTTGCAGGACTAGGCGGAAATCCTTACAGAGATGGGTCGTATGGATATTATATAAATGAAAGAAAAAAGGATAACGATCCTAAAGCTACAGGACCATTTATATTGGCTGCATTAGAATTGGATAGGTAAACATTTTTAGAGCCTTTTTTTACAGATTCTTATGAACCTTAGGCTTTAGATTTTTGCAAAATAATATTTTTCTAATATATTAATATCACAAAATAAAAGTGAATTATTTTCAGAACATAGTAATTGCATTAGTATTTATTTTCAGTATAAATTCGAGTGCCCAGCCACAAATTCTTAACAAATCATGGAAAGAAGTTGTTAATATTAAAGAAGGAACTTGGTTTGTTTCCGCTGAGGCAAAAGATATAGCCGAAAATGTATTGTTATATCAGCGCAATATTGGTGGATGGCCAAAAAATATCCAAATGCAAAAAACGCTTTCGAAGGATGAAAAGCAAAATTTAATTGCGCTTAAAAATGATCCTAACGAAACTACCACAGACAATGGTGCAACGTTTCAACAGATGATTTTTCTTTCTAAAATCTATAGACAGGTACCAGATGAGCGATATAAAAAAGGATTTCTTTTAGGACTTGAATATTTATTGGAAGCACAATATGATAATGGTGGATGGCCCCAGTTTTACCCGTTAAAAAAAGGATATTATACACACATCACATACAATGATGATTCAATGGTGAATATTCTGAATGTGTTAAAGGAAATTGTTGATAAAACAGATTTTTTTTCAATTAAACCATCCCAAGAAACGGTTAAAAGAGTCAAAATAGCATTTGATAAAGGAATAGATTGTATTGTAAAAACGCAATACAAACAAAATGGAGTGTTAACAGGCTGGTGTGCACAACACGATGAAAATACCTTTACTCCGGCAAAAGCACGTGCTTATGAATTAGCTTCTTTAAGCGGAAAAGAATCAGCACAAATTGTGTTGTTGCTAATGTCAATTGAAAACCCATCCAACGAAGTAATAAATGCAGTACATTTTGCTGTAGCCTGGTTTGATAAAGCAAAAATAAAAGGGATAAGAGAAGATCGTTTTTATGATGAAAGTGGTAAAATAGTTGACAAGAAAATAGTTTTAGATACAAATGCTCCTGATATATGGCCTCGTTTTATGGAACTGGATAACAATATCCCTTTTTTCTGTGATCGGGATGGTGTAAAAAAAGGGTCATTAGCGGAGATCGGAGCAGAACGTAGAAATGGATATTCTTGGTATACAAATGAGCCAAAAGAGGTGTTGAAAAAATATGAGGTGTGGAAAGAAAGATACTTTATTGGAAAGACTAAGGTTGATATAAAACAGAATAAAGTACCCAAAGACGATTTTTATATTACGGTTGCCCAAGACGGGAGCGGAGATTATACAAGTATTCAAGACGCGATAAATAACACACCCTCATTTCCTTATAAACGCGTTACAATTGTTGTGAAAAATGGAATCTATTATGAGAAAATAAAGATACACGAATGGAACACCAATCTTTCATTAATTGGTGAAAGTAAAGAAAAAACTATTATTACCTATGATGATTATTTTAGTAAGATAAATTTAGGAAGGAATAGTACTTTTTATACCTACACGATTTTAGTTGAAGGGGATAATTTTTTTGCTACTAATCTAACCATACAAAATAGTTCGGGAGAAGTGGGACAGGCCATTGCATTATCAATAAATGCTAATAAAGTAGGGATTACAAATTGTAATATTCTAGGGAATCAGGATACTTTGTATGCTACGGGAGAGGGAAATAAACAGTATTTGAAAGGTTGTTATATAGAAGGGACTACTGATTTTGTATTTGGTACCGCAACAGTTTTATTGGAAAACTGTACCCTTCACAGTTTGAAAAATTCTTATATCACCGCCGCCGCTACACCTGAAGGGACTAAATACGGTTTTGTATTTAAAAATTGTAAACTAACAGCTGATGAAAAAGTAACTGAAGTTTATCTGGGGCGCCCTTGGCGTATTCATGCAAAAACGGTTTTTATTAATTGTGAAATGGGAAAACAAATAAAACCCGAAGGGTGGTATAATTGGTTTAAACCCGAAGCTGAAAAAAAAACATTTTATGCAGAATATAATTGTAGCGGATATGGATTTCAACCCGAGAAAAGAACAATATGGTCTCATCAATTAACGAAATCAGAAGCTAAAGAATATACAAATGATTCAATACTTGGTATAAATTCAAAGGGAGTGACTGATAAATGGTATGAAAAATTTGATCGTAAATAGCAGAAAGATGAATTATAGGTTACTTGTTCAGTTGATCGGCTCAAAAAAAAACAATTTATTCTAATAGGTAACCCTACTTAGCAGGTAGGTGCAGGATACTTTTCTGTTTAACCAACACTAAATTGTAAACCCAAATGCATTCAAAAATATTTATATAAGTTTAAAATTAATTTTAGTAGTCAATGTTATTTGGATGTTTTTTTCTTGTAAAGAAAAGGTTGAATTAGTTGAAATAAAAACTAGAGACAATACTTTAATTAGTCGCTTGACGGGTTTGATTTTACTAGAAATTAAATTTGAAGAGAGGATATGTATTTTGATAAAATTGTTCGATAAAAAAATAAAATACCACAAAATGGATTTAAACTGCTTGCGCAAAATAGTTGTGTTTTTTTTAATGATATATACTATGTCTTCAGTTAATGCTGCTGAAATTTGGGTTTCTGCTCAAGGAAATGACACCAATATAGGAACAAAATCTAGTCCTTTGGCTACCGTACAAATGGCATTAAGAAAAGCCAGAGAATTACGTCGCCTGAAAGATCCTTCAATAAAAGATGGAATTCATATTATAGTAATGAATGGCACTTATTATTTAGAGGAAGCTTTGTTTGTAAGACCCGAAGATTCAGGAACCGCTGAAAGTCCCACTACTATTGAAGCTGATGTAAATGCAAAGCCCATACTAAGTGGCGGATTGGAAATAAAAAACTGGAAAAAATATTCAATTGCTATAAATGGTTTAAAAAAAGGTATTGTTTGGGTGGCTGATGCGCCTGAAAAAGCAGGTGAAATCATCAATTACCGACAGTTGTGGGTCAATGGAAAAAAAGCGGTGAGAGCCAAAAGTACTGCCGGAAATGAAATGGATCGCATTTTATCTTGGGATGCAGCTTCGCAAACCTGTTGGATTCCTTTTAAAGACAAATCCATAAAATTCCAACCTGGAATGGAAATGTTTATTGTGCAATGGTGGTCTATTGCCAATTTGCGTATTAAAAATATCGAAATAAAAAAAGATAGCGCCAGACTTTCGTTTGAACAGCCTGAAAGTCGTATTCAAAGCGAACACCCTTGGCCAGCACCTTGGATCTCAAAAAATAACGGGAATTCGGCATTCTATTTAAACAACGGGATTTCGATGTTGAACGAACCTGGGGAATGGTTTTTGGACAGAAAAAAGGCTAAAATCTATTATATTCCGAGAGCAGGCGAGGATATGGCTTCCGCAAATGTAACGGTTCCTGTTTTGGAAAACTTAGTCGAAGTTAAAGGTACTTTGGATTCACCCGTGCATCATTTTAATTTTAAGGGAATTTCGTTTCAATACAGCAATTGGCTTCGTCCTTCACAGCAAGGTCACGTTCCATTGCAGGCGGGAATGTATTTGTTGGATGCTTATAAATTAAAAACGCCTGGAACACCCAATCAGACGAGTTTAGAAAACCAGGCTTGGGTAGGAAGACCAAGAGCCGCCGTGGAAGTAAATTATGCCAACAATACCCAATTCGAAGCCTGTAGTTTTGAGCATTTATCATCCACAGGATTGGATTTGCATAAAGGAACGAATCACAACACCATCAAAGGAAATTTATTTAAAGATATTGGCGGAAACGGAATTAATTTGGGCGTTTTCTCCGAAGAACCTTTCGAGGCGCATTTGCCTTATACGGTAAAGGATGACAGGATAGTTTGTTCTGATGAATTAATTGCAGATAATCTGATTACCAATGTGGCCAATGAAGATTGGGGATGTTTAGGAATCGCAGCTGGTTTTATTAAAAATCTTACGATTGAGCATAACGAAATTTCGGATGTAGCGTATAGTGGAATTTCAATGGGTTGGGGCTGGACACACACAGAAAACGTGATGCGAAACAATAAAATTCTAGCTAACAAAATTCATCATTATGCCAAACATTTGCATGATGTGGCGGGTATTTACACGCTTTCATCGCAACCTGACAGCAGGATAGAAGAGAATTATATTGATAAAGTGTACAACAGTCCGTATGCGCACGATCCGTTTTTGTGGTTGTATTTGTATACCGATGAAGGAACTGAGGGTTTTACCATTAAAAATAACTGGATTCCAATTCAAAAAACACTCAAAAACCATAACGGTCCTGCAGGGAATATTTGGCAGGATAATTACGCTTTTGTAGATCCTAAAATCAAGGAAAATGCGGGTATTCGACCGCCATACAGTAATCTTGCCAAAGAAGTTGTCGTTGACGAAGCTTGGGGTTTGCAAGAATTGCCAAAAGCAGTTGCCATCGAATTAATTGGGAAGGATTTTGATATTGAAAAAATCAAATCAACTTTAAAAGGTTTCCGTATTGTGGGAGAACAATTGTACCAATGGGAAAATCATTTGGTGATTTATGGTTTGATGAACCAACCCGAAAGAACGAAAAGAAAATTGGCTTTGGCTTTTCCAGCTTTGGAAATTAAAATCTACGAAAACCCAGTTTATGATTTTCAAAATTTCGAAAGATGCAAGGATTCTAAACCGGCATCCGAATGGGAGAATATTGTATTGACAGCGAATTTAGTCGAAGATGTAAAAATGCAAAAAGAATACGTGGATTATCACGCAACCCAATTCGAAAAGTGGCCAGAAATTGCGAAAGGTTTCTGCAATGCCGATTTTCAGCAACTACAGGTTTTCAAAAATGGAAGACAATTGATGCTAGTTATCAGTATTCCAAAAGGAGAAATTCTGGATAAATTGAATCCTAAAACAACCGAGAATAATGCCCGTGTAGACGATTGGAACGCATTAATGAAAAAATATCAAACTGGAATCGAAGGAACAAAACCCGGAGAAACTTGGATGTTTTTGAAGAAGTTGTAGAAAAGAAAAGATAAAAAAGAAAGTATAATGCCAATACTTAATATATTTCAATCCAGTTTCGGCTTCCTCTCCTTCGGAGAGGGCTGGGGAGAGGAAAACTTGAATAAATGTTAAAAATAGCTATTCTTGGTCTCGGAGAGGGACGCAGCACGATGTCGGCAGCTTTGAAAAGCACCAAATTAGAGTTGGTAAAAGTGTGTGATAGAAATGAGGAATTGTGCAAGAAAAGAGCACAGGAATTTGATTTTCATTCTTACACAACAAATTATGATGATTTATTGAATGATAGCGCAATCGATATCATCGCTATTTATACGCCGGATCATTTGCATGCCCAGCACGTAAAACAAGCTTTATTGCATGGAAAACACGTGGTTTGCACCAAACCTTTCATTGACGATCTTTCGGATGCCGCAGCATTATTGGAACTGAGCAAGAAAACAGGAAAAAAGGTTTTTATAGGTCAAAGTTCCCGATTTTTTGAACCTGCAAAAAGACAAAGAGCCGATTTTGAAGCGGGTTTAATAGGTGATTTAATTACAATTGAGTCGCATTACCACGCTGATCATAGATGGTTTTTAGAAAAAGAATGGTCGTTACTACAATCCTTCAAATGGTTGTATGGCGGATTGAGTCATCCTGTGGATTTTATCAGATGGTATTTGCCTAATATTGAAGAAGTAATGGGCTACGGAATGATTAGCAGTAATGGAAGTGTAGCAGGTTTGAAAAATGAAGATACGATGCACTTTATTTTCAAAGCAACCGATGGAAGAATTGCCCGAGTAAGCGGTGTTTATACTTCACCAACCCAACCCGCACAAAGAGATAGCGGCATGAGCGTAATTTTAAGAGCTAGTGAAGGCGCCAGTCAAGCCGATTATCACGAATTGCGATATGCGGTTACTACCAAAGATGGCGAAGAGAAAGTCGTAACTTGGGGCGATGCTACCTTAAAACATTATTTCCGTTTTGAAGGACAAAGCCATCACGCAGGAGAATATCAAAATTACTTGGAATATTTTGTAGATAGTATCGAACAGGATTTCGTGGCTTATCCTAATATGGAAGAAGGCATTGGAACTGTGGCATTATTACAGGCTATGGATAAATCTTTACAAACCGGAATGCCAGTGAAAATTACTGATGTTCTTAACGAATACGGACTATGAACAGCATCTATGATAAGTTAACTACTTTAGATTTTATAATTGTCGCTATTTATTTAGTGACCTTATTGGTCATTGGTTATGTGGTAAGTGTGAAACAAAGTAAGAAAAACGAAACGCTTTTTCTGGCTGGGAATTCCCTTAATTGGTATAACATCGGATTTAATATGTGGGGAACTAATGTTGGTCCTTCTTCCTTATTGGCTTTTGCCAGTATTGGTTATGCCACAGGAATTGTCGCGGGAAATTTCGAATGGTATGCTTTTGTATTTTTATTGCTGTTAGCAATGGTTTTTGCACCGCGTTATATTGCCAGTAAGGTCAGCACGATGCCTGAATATATGGGAAAACGCTATGGCGACAGTACGCAAACTATTTTGGCTTGGTATGCCATGGTTAAAATTTTGGTGAGTTGGTTGTCATTGGGATTATTTAGCGGAGGTATTTTAGTGCGCCAGATTTTAGGAATACCAATGTGGCAAAGTGTGACCGTTTTAGTTATTTTTTCAGGGATTTTTACTTTTGCCGGAGGCTTGAAAGCCATTGCAAAAGTGAATGTATTTCAAATGATTTTATTAATTGTCGTTTCGCTAACGCTTTCGTATTTAGGTCTGCAAAAAGTAGGAGGTATTGAAGCTTTGATTGCTAAAACACCTGCGAATTTTTGGAATTTGGTGCAACCGGCAAACGATGCACATTATCCTTGGCCTGCTATATTGTTAGGTTATCCTGTGGCCGCAGTAGCTTTCTTTTGCACCGACCAATCAATGGTGCAAAGTGTATTGGGAGCAAAGAATTTAGAGCAGGGACAATTGGGGGTTAACTTTATTGGTTGGCTTAAAGTAATGGCATTGCCTTTATTTATTTTGCCGGGGATTCTGTGTTCTGTTTTGTATCCGGAATTAGGTAAAAATTCCGATTTGGCCTATATGACGATGGTTACCAATTTATTTCCGAGTGGAATGAATGGTCTGGTGATTTGTGTTTTAATTGCCGTTTTGGTAGGTACTATTGGTTCGTCACTTAATGCTTTGAGTACGGTTTTTACAAATGATATTTACGTAAAGAAAATCAATCCTTTGGCAACTATTAAGGAACAAATAAAAATTGGTCGCATCACGATTGCTGCCGGATGCGTGTTTGCTATTCTTATCGCGATTGCGATTGACAATATAAAGGGTCAAAATTTATTCAACATTTTTCAGGCGGTTTTAGGGTTTCTTGCTCCATCTTTGTCTGTTGTGTTTTTGTTGAGCATCTTTTGGAAACGCACTACTAAGAAAGCCGTGAACGCTACTTTATCATGGGGTTCTGCCTTCAGTTTATTCGTTGGCGTATTGTATTTATGGATTTTCCCTGCGGATGTTTATTCAGCTTGGCCTCACTTCTTGTTGATTTCATTTTACATTTTTGTTACGCTGTTGGTTGCGGCTATTATCATTTCATTAACCGATAAAAACCCGGAAACTAATTTTGTCAGCGAAACAGATGTTCCTAAAACCAGCAAACGTGTAAAGATATTATTTGCTTTATTGGGACTAACCATTTTGAGTTTATACCTCATTTTTAATTTTAATTAATATGAATACATCTTTGTCTTTATTTCATTCTTTGCGTAACAATTTTAAAATTGTAGTTGGTATTTGCGCTTTATTGTTTTTAACAGAGGGTACTTATGCACAACAAAAAGCTACTTGGATTTGGTATCCGGGTGATTTTGAAGTTTGGTTAAGCAATAAAATGCAAGTAAGACGTACAGAACGCGAAGCTGTATTTCCACCGCTTTGGCAATATTACAGTCCTTATGCCTTGGTAACTTTTCAAACAGAAGTAGATATTCCAGAACCAGACGAGGTAAAAATCTACTCGGAAGGATCTTTTCAATTACTTTTAGATGGTGTTCAAGTTTACGGGCAACCAAAATCAATAAAAATTCCTGCTGGGAAACACAAAATTTCCTTTAAAGTATATAATCAAGAAGTGTTGCCAGCTATTTATATTGATGGTAAGTATGTTAAGTCTGATGCATCCTGGAATGTGACCAATGAAGATAAACTTTGGATTGATGAAACTGGAAAAGCACAACAATCAGGCACACCATGGGTGCCTGTTGGTTCTTGGAATTTTGATTCACCTGAGAATAAGCCTTCCGGGTTTAAGCTAACAACCACACCTTGGAACGCAAAAAAAACAGAAAAAATAGGAGCTGGTGAGTTGGTAGATTTTGGTAAAGAAACTTTTGGTTATATTAAAATTCACGGTTTAAAAGGAAAAGGTAAAGTAGCACTTTATTATGGTGAATCCCGTGAGGAAGCGCTGGATTCTGCCAGATGCGAAACACTAGACCGTTTATCTTTTGATGGAAATCAGTCTGAAACCTACACACACGATGGATCGAAAGCCTTCCGCTATGTTCAAGTACAAGCGGATCCAACGGTAAAATATGATTCAATTTCGATGCTTTATGAATATTTGCCATTAGACTATCGTGGGGCTTTCAAATCTTCGGACAAACAATTGAATCAAATTTGGGATGTGTCGGCTTACACGATGCATTTAACGTCTCGCGAATTTTTTATAGACGGGATTAAACGCGACCGTTGGGTTTGGTCTGGCGACGCTTATCAAAGTTATTTAATGAATTATTATTTATTCTTTGATTCGGCTTCCGTAGAACGAACGCTGTTGGCTCTTCGTGGTAAAGAACCTGTGACGGCTCATGTAAATATCATAATGGATTATTCGCTGTATTGGTTTGTGGGTGTTTACGATTACTATTTACACACGGGCGATACGAAATTTATCAAAACTTTTTATCCACGAATGAAATCACTTATGGAATTCTGTTTAGAAAGAAGAAACAAAAACGGATTCCTGGAACCACTAGAAGGCGATTGGGTTTTTATTGATTGGGCGAACGGATTACCAAAAACCGGCGAGGTTAGTTTTGAGCAAATGCTTTTAGCGAGAAGTTTAGAAGCAATGGCAGTTAGTGCTGAAATTGCAGGTGAAAAGGATGATCAAAAAGAATATCAAAAATTAGCTGCTGATTTAAAAACAAAATTATTTGATGTGTTTTGGGATAAAAAAGAAAACGTCATGAAGCACCAGCGTATTGATGGTAAAATGCAAGATATTGTAACTAGATACGCTAATATGTTTGGTATTTTTTTCAATTATTTCAATGAAGAACAAAAACAAAGTATAAAAAAGAAGGTGTTACTCAATGATAAAATTCTTCAAATCACAACACCATATATGCGTTTTTACGAGTTGGAAGCATTGTGTGCTATGGGCGAACAAGATTATGTGTTGAAAGAAATGAAAGACTATTGGGGAGGAATGTTAAAAGAAGGCGCGACAACATTTTGGGAAGAATACAATCCGAACAAAAAAGGAACAGAACATTTAGCGATGTATGGACGCCCTTATGGAAAAAGCCTTTGTCATGCTTGGGGTTCTAGTCCAATTTATTTGCTAGGAAAATATTATTTAGGCGTAAAACCCACTACTCCGGGTTATGCTGAATACGAAATCAAACCAAATCTAGGTGGATTGGAATGGATGGAAGGAAAAGTGCCAACGCCAAAAGGAGAAGTAAACGTATATTGCAGCAAGGCAGTAATCAAAATAAAAGCCGCCGAAGGAGAAGGAAAATTGATTTTCGAAAGTCAATCAAAACCAAAAACTAATTCTGGAACAATTACGGAATTGTCTAAAAATAAATACCAATTAACGGTTAAACCGAATGTGGGGTACCAAATTAGTTATAAAGCACTTTAAAAAATGATTCAAAAAAGTAAATATATTTATTACCTATTCTTGATTTTTTTGAGCTTTTCCGTTTTGGCTCAAGGCCAAAAAAACGATAGGATTAAAAATTCCAGTTGGCAATCAGCTCCTTTTGAAGTTGTAAATTCGAATTACAAGACATTCAAAATGACTCAATATGCACACGTATTCTCGGGGAGTAAACACAATGTTGTCCGAATTGCACCAGAATTGCAAGGTTTAAAAGGCGTGGAACTTCCTTTGGATAAATATAAAAACGGAACGAATACTCCATTAAAACTAAAATTTAAGGAGCCGGTACAAGTGCTTATCGGGATTTTTCAGGAAAAAAATAACGCCGAATACCTACAATTAAATAATCAAACTAATGCCAAATTAGTTCTTGAAAACGGAGCCACAATAACGGGTTTGCCACCGATTAATGTGTATGCGATTTCTTTTCCAAAAGGAACCCATATCATTAATCCCGAAAGAAAAGGTTTGTTTACAGTTTTGGGTGTAATCAAAAACAATCAACAAATAGTTTCCCGTAATACGGAATTTCCTGATGGAAAACTTTGGAACCCAACATTTATCGTGGAAGGATTTTCAGACGAGAAGCCACTTTTTGAAATTATTGGTGGAGAAAATAAACCAGTAATTGATGAAGGATTTCCTGATGCCGAAGGAATTCAAGGTGGTTTTGAAGGCGGTCGTGTTGTAAAAGTTGGCGATACCTACCATATGTTTCCAACGGAAAGAGCTGGTGAAAAAGGGGTGGAAATGTATTACGACCGTGTAAAAACTAAAATCGGACATTGGACAAGCAAGGATGCAATTCATTGGAAAAGACAATCGACTATTTTACAAGCCAGCGGAACGTATGCCATCACCGAAGATGATAATCCAATGAACGATCGTCGTGCTGCAATTTGGTCATATATGCCTGTTTTCAACGAAAAGGCAAACAAATGGTACGGCTATTATTTAGCTTATACTGTTCATAAAGAGATTCAACCAAATCACTCTTTTGGAAGAATTTGGAGGTGTGAATCAACTGTTGATGGAATCAACGGAATTGGCGGTCCCTACAAAGATATGGGAATCATTATGGAACCCGGTTTGGATTCACAGCCTTGGGAAGGGCGTCAGGGTGTGGCCTCTTTTTTTCCGTATCAAGTGGGTGATAAATGGTTCGGATTTTATAGTGGAGCCTATCCATTTGAATCTTGGGCGGATTATCCGAAGAAATCAGGAAAAGGCTGGTTTGTGGCATTGGCCGAATCGAATAGTTTAGAAGGGCCTTGGCATCGTTTGAATAAAGGATTAGAACCTATAAAAACGATACATCCGTCATTTGTTGAAAATCCAATAGTAAGTCAGTTGCCAAACGGTTTGTACATCGCTATTTTTGATGGAGGCCCTGAAGGCTGGGGGCATCATCTACCGAATATGATTGGATATACACTTTCAAAAGATGGAATTAATTGGGGTGAAGCACGCTATCTGCCAATAGAAACTAAAGTAGATAAATGGTGGGACATTATGCGTACGCCACTTTGTTTAATTCCTGAAGGAAATGATGTGTACACGATTGTTTATAATGCCATTGATTTGAAAAAAAGATTTCACCCTACAGGAATGGTAAAAATAAAACTGAACAGAGAAGTTATGGAATCGAGACTGAAGGAATTGGAATAAAAAAATGGAACGCGGATGACACGGATTTACTTCGTAAAAACACGGATTAAAACGAATTTTTCAAGTGTAATCTTTGTCAAAGTTCAAAACTTTGGCAAAGATGTTAAGAATGAAAAAATAAGAAATCCGCGAAAATCCGCGAAAATCTGTTTCATCCGTGTCCCATTGAAGCAATTGTAATTAAAATTAGAAAATGAAAAATACACCGAAATATCTCGTAATTGGAATAGCAGCTTTGTTAATAGCGAGTTGCGCCACAAAATTCAAGAAAAGAGAAATCACCGATGGCGTAATGCAGGAGATTTATAACGAAATCAAAACGCCTTATAAATACGGTTTGGTAATGGTGCCAACGGATAATTCCTATAAAATGGATTGCCCGAGCGTATTCAGGAAAGACGGAAAATGGTTCATGACCTACTTGATTTATGGAGGAAGAGGCTACGAGACCTGGTTGGCTGAAAGTGATGATTTATTGCATTGGAAACATTTAGGGAAAGTAATGTCTTTTTCTGAAACCCCCATCAAAGAAGATTTTTCTACCGATGAAATGAAAAAGGGGGTTCTTGACAACCAAAATTTAAATAAAGCTTCGGAAAAAAATGAAAAACATTGGGATGCGAATCAAAAAGCGGGATACATTTCATTACAAGACCCAACTTGGGGCGGAAGCTACGAATGGAAAAAGTACGATGACAAATATTGGATGAGTTATTTTGGTGGCGAAAGCAAAGGTTATGAAGCCGGAGTATTGTCTATCGGGATGGCGTATACCAAAGAATCACCGACAAAAGCACACGAATTTCAACGTTTAGACAAACCGGTTTTGACTCCAAAAGATGCTGATGTGAGTTGGTGGGACAATAGTACGATGTATAAAAACACGGTGATTCGGGACAAAGAAAAAGTTACGGGACATAATTTTATCATGTACTACAACGCTCGCGGCGATAGTTTGAAACCGGCAAAAGGCGCAGAAAGAATTGGAATGGCAGTTTCTGATGATATGAAAAACTGGAAACGCTACGGCAAAAATCCATTGTTGAATAATCACAAAGGAATTACTGGCGATCCATACATTCAACGAATTAATGACACTTGGGTAATGTTTTATTTTGGTGCTTTCTGGAAACCGGGAGCTTTCAATCGTTTTGCTGTTTCGAATGATTTAGTTCACTGGAACGACTGGAAAGGGGAAGACCTGATAAAATCATCTGAACCTTATGATGATTTATTTGCCCATAAATCTTTTGTTGTAAAACACGACGGAGTTGTATATCATTTCTATTGTGCGGTAAATAAAGGAGAACAAAGAGGAATTGCAGTAGCAACTTCGAAAGATTTAGGTAAAAGTGAAATGAATTTTGTTGTTTTAGAAAAGAAGAAGTAGAGTATTAAGTAGGAAGTATCAAGTATCAAGTTGTTAGAAGTACAACTTTATTGGGTTTTTCCAGTTTCGTCTCCCTCCCTTCGGGGTGGGGATTTTATAAGTTAAATAAATAGTGTTATGATCAATTTAGTTCAATGGTTTTCAGTAAAAAAATGTTTGAAATTTGTAGTGTTTTCAAATCTAATTCCTATTCCTGCTTTTGTCTTAATACTTAATACTCTTTTCTTAATACTTCCATTTTGCACCATGCAAGCGCAATCCGTAACTGGCGAGCCGGCAGGAATTCCGGAATTACATAAAAAATATGAGTTTGCCCCTTGGGAAGACCCGACAGTGACGAGTATTAACAGACAGCCTTCTAGAGCGACAGGGTATTCCTATACCAATGTTGAAGATGCGTTAAAAGGAGACAGGACGAAAAGCAGACTAAAAATGCTGAACGGCGACTGGAATTTCAAATATGCAGTGAATCTGAAAGAAGCTTCGAAAGATTTTTATAAAAGTACCGTATCGGGCTGGGATAAAATTGAAGTCCCTTCGAACTGGGAAATGAAAGGCTATGACAATCCTATTTACAAAAGTGCGGTATATCCTTTCCGACCGATAAATCCGCCTTACATTCCTAAAGATTACAATGGAATTGGTTCCTATCAACGCAGTTTTACTGTTCCGGAAAATTGGAAAGATATGACGGTGACTTTGCATTTTGGAGGTGTAAGTTCTGGCTTTCAAGTATGGTTAAACGGGGAATTTCTTGGTTATGGAGAAGACAGTTGTTTGCCGTCCGAATTTGATATTACACCTTATTTAAAAGAAGGGGAGAATGTGGTTTCGGTTCAGGTGATTCGCTGGGCAGATGGTTCGTATCTGGAAGATCAAGACCATTGGCGTGTGAGCGGAATCCAGCGTGAAGTTTTTATTATGGCTGAGCCAAAACTGCGCATTCAGGATTTCTTTTACCAAACCAAATTAGACAAAGAGTACAAAGATGCCGTTTTTCAATTGCGACCAAAAGTCGAAAACCTGACGGGTGTAAAAATCAAGGATTATACGTTTCAAGCGCAATTATACGATGCCAATAACAAACCTTTGTTTAAGGAACCACTTCAAAAACCGGTAATTGAGATGATAAACGAAAGTTATCCGCGTTTGGATAATGTGCGTTTTGGAATGTTTAAAGAAACTATCAAAAATCCTTTAAAATGGAGTTCTGAAGAGCCAAATCTCTATACTTTGGTGATGACTTTAAAAGATGCAAATGGAAATATAACAGAATCAAAATCCTGTAAAGTGGGATTCCGTTCGATAGAATTTTCGAAAGAAAATGGCAAAATGCTCATCAACGGAAAAGAAACTTATGTGTATGGAATCAATCGTCACGACCATAATCCTATTCGGGGAAAAGCCGTGACAAGAGAAGATATTAAGGAAGATATTGCCACAATCAAGAAGTTTAACTTCAACTTTATTCGCACCAGCCACTATCCAAATGATCCTTATTTTTATGAATTATGTGATCAATACGGGATAATGGTGATGGATGAAGCCAATCAGGAAACACACGGTATTGGCGGAAAATTGAGCAACGACCCCAAGTGGACAAACGCTTATTTAGAGCGTATGACCCGAATGGTCGAACGAGACAAAAATTATCCATCTATTGTGATGTGGAGTTTGGGTAACGAAGGTGGTAAAGGACCAAATCACGCTGCGATGGCGGGCTGGGTGCACGATTTTGATATTACGCGTCCCGTACATTACGAACCAGCGCAGGGAAATCCGAGATTGGACGGTTATATTGATCCCCTTGACAAAAGATATCCTAAAACGATTGACCACGCCTATCGATTTGAAAATCCGCAGGACGAACCTTATGTGGATATGGTGAGCCGATTTTATCCCGGGGTTTTTACGCCTAAATATTTAGTGGATCAAAAGAAAGATACCCGACCAATTATTTTCGTGGAATACTCGCACGCGATGGGAAATTCAGTGGGGAATTTAAAAGAATTATGGGATGAATTTCGTTCGCTTCCAAGAATTATTGGTGGTTGTATTTGGGAATTTAAAGATCAGGGATTGGTAAAATTCGATTCAAGATCCGGTCAGGAATATTTTGCCCACGGTGGAGATTTTGGCGAAAAATACCACGATGGAAATTTCAATACCAAAGGTTTAGTCGATTCCAACGGAAAACCAAAAGGGTCGATGTATGAAAATAAATGGATTTATCAACCAGCAACTTCGACTTTGAAAGAAGGATTTCAATTGGAGATTAAAAACCGCCAAGCCACAAAATCTTTGGCAGAATACATTCCAGTTTTGCAAATTTTGGAAAATGGAAATGTCATCAAAACTCAAAAACTCCAACCTTTTAAATTAGAAGCTGGACAATCGATGGCTTTGAATTTGAATCCTTATTTGCCAAAAATGAAAAAGGATGCAGAATATTTTTTGAATATCGAATTTCAGCTTTCATCAGATAAAGATTGGGAGAAAAAAGGATATGCTGTGGCAACCGACCAGTTTTTGTTGCAAAAGAAGGCTGTTTTTGTTGCTACAAAAGAAAGTGCGGCGAATGTTTCCGAATCTGATTCGGAATTTAAAATTAAAGGAAAATCTTTCGACATCAATATCAGCAAAGTCAATGGAGCGTTGAGTTCTTATATTTTCAAGGGAGAAGAGCAAATTTTTTCGCCTTTACTACCTAATTTTGTTAGACCCCTTACGGATAATGACAAAAGAGGTTGGAAATCACAAAAGATTTTGAAACAATGGTACAAAGCAAAACCAAAATTGACGAGCATCAAAATTGACAAATCAAATGCGGCCATTAAAATTATCAGCGACTACGAAATTATAAAAGATAGTGCCAATGTAAGTGTGGTGTACAACATCAAGCAAGACGGAACTATAAAGGTTGACTTCAGTTTAAAGGCATCCAATAAATTACCTAACATTCCGAAAATTGGAATGCAAATGGGCGTTCAAAGAAAGTTTGACCAAATTTCCTGGTATGGAAAAGGAGAATTGGAGAATTATAATGACAGAAGTTTTGGTTCTTTTATTGGAAAATATTCGTTGCCAATAAATGATTTCATTGAGCATTACGTAAAGCCACAAGAAAATGCAAACAGAACCGAAGTAAGATGGATGGCGCTTACAACACCTCAAAAAAACAAGGGATTATTGGTAGTCAATGATGCCAAAGTTTTAAGTATGAGTGCGTGGCCTTATACGCAGGAAAATTTGAGCGCTGCCACACACACTTATGAGCTAAAAGATCCAGGGTTTTTGACCGTCAATATTGACTTGATTCAGATGGGTGTTGGTGGAAATGACAGTTGGTCTCTAGTGGCTCAACCGATGGAGAAATACCAGATTCCTTCGGGAGATTATCAATATAGTTTTTATTTAGTTCCTTTTACTGGCTCAAAAAACAGTTTGGAAAGTAACCTGGAAAAATTCAAATATTAGTTCCAATGTTAAACAAAAAATCCCTCTTTTTTATTTTGCTTGTTTCAGGTTTGGCTTCTGCGCAGGAAAATCCTAAAAAAGAAAATACATTGTTTCAGCCTACAATCGAGTCCTCCAGACCTTGGGTGTATTGGTATTGGATGCAAAGCGCCTATTCTAAACCAGGTATCACGGCCGATTTAGAAGCGATGAAAGAAGCAGGAATTGGAGGCGCTTATTTGATGACCATTAAAGGGCCAGCAAATCCGCCGTTAATGGATCCGCCAGTTTTGCAGTTAAGTCCAGAATTTTGGAAATTGGTGCATTGGGCCTTAACGGAAGCAGATCGATTGGGCGTAAAAATTGCGTTTCATCCCGCTGATGGTTTTGCCGTTGCCGGAGGTCCTTGGATAACTCCCGAAATGTCGATGCAAAAAGTCGTTTGGGTAGACACTTTCGTGAATGGGGGAGCTAAAATTCAAATTAAATTACCAGTTCCGAATCATTACAAAGATTATTATAAAGATATTGCCGTGTTTGCCATTCCGGTAAAGGAAAGTTACATCACGTCAAATCAAAATCGTCCAAAAATCACTTCTACTGTATCCGATTTTGATGCTTCCTTTTTAAGCGATTCAAACAAGGACGATCAATTTAGATTAAAGGAAAAAGGATGGGTTAAATATGAATTTGACAAACCATTTCTATGCAAATCCATTCAAATAGAAACCAAAGGAAATAACTATCAGGCGCATCGTTTACTAATTGAAGTGAGCGACGATGGCGTCAATTTCAAAAGCCTTGGTCGATTAACAACGCCACGTCAAGGTTGGCAAGATACAGATGCATTTTATACACACAGCATCGTTCCAACAAAAGCTAAATATTTCAGGTTTGTTTACGATCCTGAAGGCACAGAACCAGGCGCAGAAGATTTAGATCCGGCGAAATGGAATCAGGGATTGAAAGTGGCAAAAATACTTTTGTCCAATGAATCCTTGATTGATAATTACCAAGGAAAATCAGGAGCGATTTGGCGTTTGAGTCCGCAAACGACTGTAGAACAAATTGGTAAAAGTGATTGTGTCGATCAATCAAAAATGATCAATATCTCCAAGCTTGTTGACGAAAAAGGAGTTCTTAACTGGAAAGCTCCTTCCAAAGGAATGTATCGTATTATCCGTTTTGGACATACATCAACAGGTCACGAAAATGCTACCGCTGGTGCGGGAAGAGGATTGGAAGTTGATAAGTTTAATGCTGAAGCGGTTCGTTTTCAACTGGATCATTGGTTCGGCGAAATGCTACGAACTGCGGGACCAGATTTGGCTTCAAAAGTTGTAAAAATACTGCATATGGACAGTTGGGAATGTGGCAGCCAAAACTGGTCGCCCGTTTTTCAAGCCGAATTTAAAAAACGCAGAGGCTATGATATTGTAGATTATTTGCCGGTTATGGCGGGTATTCCTTTAAATGATATTCAAACTTCGGAGAAAGTATTGTATGACGTTCGAAAAACGATTTCAGAATTAATTGTCGATAATTTTTTCGGAACGTTGGCGAATGAAGCCAAAAAAGCAGGAGTGAAATTCAGTTCAGAAAATGTAGCGCCAACAATGATGAGCGACGGACTTTTACATTTTAAACACATCGATTATCCGAGTGGGGAATTTTGGCTGAAAAGCCCAACCCACGACAAGCCAAATGATATGCTGGACGCCATTTCGGGAGGGCATATTTATGGAAAAGATATTATCCAAGCGGAAGCTTTTACAGAACTAAAAATGGATTGGGACGAACATCCTGGAAATCTAAAAACGTTGGCAGACAGAAATTATGCGCTCGGAATCAACCGTTTTTTCTATCACGTTTTTGTTCATAATCCGTGGACAGACAGAAAACCCGGAATGACATTGGACGGCGTTGGTTCTTATTTTCAAAGAGATCAAACTTGGTGGAAACCAGGAAAAGCTTGGGTAGATTATTGCCAAAGAGTACAATTTCAGTTGCAAAAAGGAAAACCTGTAATTGATTTGGCTGTTTTTATCGGCGAAGATTTACCATCGCGTTCGGTCCTTCCGGATCGATTGGTGCCATTTATTCCTAATATTTTTGGTCAGGAAAGAATAGCTAGCGAAGCCATTCGTTTAAAAAATGAAGGCCAGCCGAGTGTAAAAATGCCGAAAGAAGTAACGTCTTCTAAAAATTCAACCGATTTGTCGCAATGGATCAATGCGATGAATGGTTATCAATACGATTCTTTTAATGCAGACGTTTTGATCAATAATGCCAAAGTCGAAAACGGAAAAATCACTTTTGGCGGGGGCATTTGGTATGGCGCTTTATTGTTTCCCGGAAGTCATAAAATGGCTCCGAACAAAATGATTTCTTTGGCCACGGTCAAAAAAATATTGGAATTGGTAAAAGAAGGAGCTACCATTTTTATTGATGAAAAACCGAATTTACAACCCGGAATGCATTCGGATGCAGAGTATAAAAACTGGCAAAATGTTGTCGATGAAATTTGGAACAATAAATCGAATTCGTCTTCTTGGAAAATAGGAAAAGGAACTATCGTTAAATTGCCTTATTTAGGAAATGATTTTGCATCAATCGGAATCGAGCAGGATGTGTATTTCCCGAAATTAAACCGAGCTGATTCAGAAACTTTAGCGTGGACACACCGAAAATCAGAAACGGAAGAAAGCTATTTCATTTCGAATCAAAAAGAGGAAAAAAGACAATTTGATGCTTCATTTCGTGTTGCTGGAAAAAGACCGGAATGGTATAATCCGGTTACAGATAAAACCACAGCATTAGCGAATTGGAAAACCGAAAATGGACGTACGATAATTCCGTTAACATTAGATGCAAATGAATCTGGTTTTGTTGTTTTTAAAAATAAAACCGAAGACATAATTGCTAAAGGAAAACAAAATAGTCCTGAATTCGAAACGGTTCAAACCTTGGATGAAAGTTGGCAATTACAATTTGACCCTGAATTTCACGGGCCAGAAAAGCCAGTTAAAATCAACACGCTTTTTGATTGGAGTACTTCGGCAAATGAAAGGATTAAATATTATTCGGGAACGGCAACGTATCAAAAGGAATTGATTTGGAAAGGAAAAACCAAAGATAAAATTTGGTTGGATTTAGGTACGATTGCCAATATCGCTGAAGTAAGCATCAATGGCAAAAACTGCGGGACACTTTGGACTTTTCCTTATAAAGTAGATGTTTCGGATGCACTTCAAAAAGGAAAAAACACCATCGTCATAAAGATTACCAATACTTGGGCGAATCGATTAATTGGAGACCAAAAATTACCAAAAGAGGAAAAATTAACTTGGACAACGGCCCCTTTTAGATTGGAAGGAGAACCATTACTGAAGGCGGGATTGTTGGGACCGGTAACGATTGTAAAAGAAAAAAAATAAAAAGATGAAAAATATAAAACACATTATTGTTGCGATTTTATGTTTGGTAGGAAGCTTTCAAATGGATGCAAAAATCAAACTACCGGTTTTGTTTTCGGACAATATGATGCTACAACAAAAATCAAATGCGCCAATGTGGGGCTGGGCTGATAAAAATGAAAATGTTACCATAAAAACCTCTTGGGATTCCAAAACCTATAAAACCAAAGCCGATAATCAAGGAAAATGGAAAGTAAGCTTGAATACGCCAACGGCGGGCGGACCATTTACGATTGAAGTAACCGAAGGAACGGAAAAGATTGTGGTAAAAAATGTGTTAATTGGCGAAGTTTGGTTGTGTTCGGGTCAGTCTAATATGGAAATGCCGTTAAAAGGTTTTTCAGGTCAACCAGTTAGAAACGGCAACGAAATCATCGTCAGATCGACGAACTCTAATATTCGTTTAATTACGATTCCGCGAGCTACAGTGCTTGAACCTTTGGATGATTTTGAAGGAAAATGGGAAACAGCTTCACCAAAATCAACGGCTAATTTTAGTGCGACGGCCTGGTATTTTGGTTCGCTTTTGCAGGAAGTTCTACAAGTTCCGGTTGGGCTGATTCACGTTTCTTACGGAGGTTCAAGTATGGAAGCCTGGATGAATCAAGAAATGTTGAAAGATTTTGAGAGTGCCAAAATTCCAAAAACAAAAGAAGATTTGGCAAAAGACCCAAACCGCGTTGCTACGACTTTGTTTAACGGAATGCTTTCGCCAGTTATTGGTTACGGAATCAAAGGCTGTATTTGGTACCAAGGCGAATCGAATTACGAAAGAGCTCCTGAATATACCGCTTTGATGAAAAAGATGGTCAGCAGTTGGAGAGGAATGTGGAAACAAGGTGATTTCCCTTTTTACTATGCCCAAATCGCTCCGTTTAATTATGGACAATTTCATCCAAAAGATAATTTGGAGAAATACAATTCGGCTTATTTGAGAGAAGCACAATTGAAAGCTTTAAAGGAAATTTCGAATTCCGGAATGGTAGTTTTGATGGACGTTGGCGAAGAAAATAATATCCATCCAATGGACAAAGAAAAAGGTGGAAACCGATTGGCTTTCCAGGCTTTGGCAAAAACCTACGGAATTGAAGGCTTCGAATTTGAGAGTCCAAAATATAAAGCTATGGAAATAAAAGACAATTCAGTGACGGTCTCTTTCGACGATGCGCCTAATGGAATTACATCTTACGGAAAAGAAGTGACCGGCTTTGAAATCGCCGGAGCCGACAAAGTTTTTTATCCTGCCAAAGCCGAAGTTCGCAGAAAATCGGTAGTGTTGACATCTGATAAAGTGACAAAACCAGTGGCGGTTCGATATTTGTTCAAAGATTATATAAAAGCGGAATTGTTTAGCACGGGAGGATTGCCGGTTTCGTCTTTCAGGACGGATGAATGGTAGAGATTTAAACCATATAAGGCATATAAGGTCATTTAAGTTTTAGCCTTTTTTGGTTTTATATGGGATTAATATTTAATTTCAATCTCACTTATATGACCTTATATGCCTTATATGGTAAAAGAAATATTTTATAAATAAAGTAATTTTGAAAAATACAATAATCTTATTTTTTCTCTTTTTATCGCTTTTAGTTAAGGCGCAAATTCCCGTGCTCGAAAATTACAATCCAATTTGGAAAACTCAGAGCAACAATGCATCAGAATCGATGCCTTTGGGTGGTGGCGATGTTGGGTTGAATGTCTGGGTAGAAAAAGGGGATTTGTATTTTTATTTTTCCCGTAGCGGAACTTTTGACGAACATAATACTTTGCTGAAATTGGGTCGTGTAAAAGTGAGTTTAATGCCCAATCCTTTCAAAGATAACGAAAGTTTTTATCAGGAATTGGTCTTGAAGGATGGCTACATTTTGATTGCCCAGAATAATACAAAAATCAAACTTTGGGTCGATGTTTTCAAACCCGTAATCCATCTGGATTTGGAGAGCAAAAACCCATTAAAAATGACGGCTTCCTATGAAAGCTGGCGTCATAAAAACCGTGATTCCAGAGGAAAAGCGAATAATGCCAATTCCTATAAATGGGCTCCACAAGGTGAAATTATAACTTATAAAGATTCGATTGCATTTGAAAACAACGGAGTTCAATTTTATCATAAAAATCGAGAACAGACGGTTTTTGATGTTGCAGTAAAACAGCAAAAAATGGAATCGGTGAAAGACCAAATGTTGAATCCGTTGGCGAATCTCACTTTTGGCGGATTTATGACAGGTGACAATTTGAAACCAGATGGAACGTATTTGGGCAGCTATCAAAATACAGATTTTAAGGGATTCAGTTTGTCGAGCGTGAAAGCTTCCAAAAAGCAATCTTTACAAATTCATTTATACACTAATCAAAACGATAGTAATTCGTGGAATACCGATTTGAAAAACCAGATTTCAAATTATAAAATCAAAGGGGAACAAGCAGGTAAAAACACTATAAAATGGTGGAATAATTTCTGGAATCGCAGTTTTATTTATACCCAAAAAAGCAATTCCACAGCCAAAGATTCGGTATATCAAATCGGGCAAAATTATCAGTTGTTTCGCTATATGTTAGGGTGTAATGCGTATGGAAAATATCCGACTAAATTTAACGGTGGACTATTCACAGTCGATCCTGTTTTTACCAATCCGGATTTAAATTTCACGCCTGATTTTAGAAATTGGGGAGGCGGAACAATGACGGCCCAAAACCAGCGGTTGGTATATTTTCCGATGGTAAAAAGTGGTGATTTTGATATGATGAAATCGCAATTGGATTATTATTTGAGTTTGCAAAAAACGGCAGAATTGCGTTCACAAGTCTATTGGAAACACGGTGGCGCATCTTTTACCGAGCAATTGGAAAATTTTGGTTTGCCCAATCCTGCCGAATACGAGTGGAAACGCCCAGCCGATTATGACCCGGGAATGGAATACAACGCCTGGTTGGAATACGAATGGGATACGGTTTTCGAGTTTTGCCAAATGATGTTGCAGCAAAAGGAATACGCCAATGAAGACATTCGAAAATACAATCCGTTCATCATTAGTTGTCTTCGTTTTTTTGACGAACATTACCAATATTTGGCCAAGCAAAGAGGCCGAAAAGCTTTGGATGCCAATGGACATTTGATTCTTTTTCCTGGTTCGGGAGCCGAAACTTACAAAATGGCGAATAACGCGAACAGTACCATTTCCGCTTTGCAAGTAATTACAAAACAACTTTTAAACCTTTCTGAGAAAGAATTGTCCAAGGAAGAGCAAGATTATTTGAAAGGTTTTCAAACTAGAATTCCTCCTTTAAATTTCGGAACTTTTGATGGGCATAAAACATTGGCTGTAGCCAAAACTTGGGAAAGAGTAAATAATTCTGAGGTGCCACAATTGTATTCCGTTTTTCCTTGGGGAATTTATGGAATTGGAAAACCCGATTTGGAAACGGCCTTAAATACCTGGAAATACGATACCGATGCAATCAAATTCAGAAGTCACGTTGGTTGGAAACAGGACAATATTTTTGCGGCCCGTTTGGGGTTGACCAATGAAGCGGCGAAATACAATTTGTTGAAAATGGCCAATTCAGACCGAAGATTTCCTGCCTTTTGGGGGCCAGGATTCGATTGGGTTCCTGACCATAATTGGGGAGGTTCGGGGATGATTGGTATGCAAGAAATGTTGTTGCAAGAAGCCGATGGTCAACTATATCTTTTTGCCGCTTGGCCAAAAGACTGGAATGTGCATTTCAAATTGCACGCTTCCCAAAACACGACGATTGAAGCCGAACTTCAAAATGGGATTGTGAAGATTATAAAAGTAATGCCGGAAGAAAGAAGAAAAAACATTGTAAACCTGCTGGAAGTGCCAGCAGCAGAAAAAACAAATTTAAATTAAATTAACATGATCAAGGGATTAGTAATTTGCTTGGCTTTGTCGGCTATTTTGGCTGTAAATGGACAGGCTCAATCATTAAAAAATGGAACGGAAAAACAAATTGTAAAAGTTGATTTCGATTTTTCGCAAAGAAGAGTGGAAGAAGTAAACGACACCAATTATAATTCTTGGACGATAAGCGAACAAAAACAGGCAGAGAAATCTTTCAATAACCTAACCTTCAAATTGAAAGGAAATTTCAATGCAAAATGGTACAAAGTTGGGATGAATGCGCCGTTTTACAGCAAGTTGGCGAGTGATGGTTTGGCTACCGCCGAAAATTTGGAATTGGTTATTAGTGGACTAAAAGCAGGACAACACTCGTTGTTGACTTTTCACAACACTTTTGATAAAATCGAAGGCAAAACATTCTCGCCGGTAAAAATTTACGTGAATGATAAATTGGCGGAAACTGTTACACCAAGTAATCGTTCCAATTCCAAAATAGAAACCGCGACGGCCTATATTTTGTTTAACGCTGAAGCAAACAAGGACGTGGTGATTCGTTTTGAATTGGATGCAAAATCAACTGATTTGATCCAACAAATGGTAATCAACGGATTTGAAATTGACACTCCAAATTTGAAAAAACAGTCGCATACGCCAAAACCTGGAAATGCCGATGAACACGTGGTGATTGATGAAAATTTGATATTGAATTGGGAATCTGCCAAAGATGCGGTAGCGCATCAAATTTATTATGGAACCGATAAAAATGCGGTTTCAAATGCCACCGAAAAATCTCCTGAATTTAAAGGAAAATTAACCTCGAACAAATTTGAACTTGGAAAATTGTATAGCGGAACAACCTATTACTGGCGTGTGGATGAATTGGATGCCAAAGGAAATGCAACATTGGGAACAGTTTGGTCTTTCAGGCCAGCGCAATTAGCTTTTCCGGGAGCTGAAGGTTACGGTCGTTTTGCCGTTGGTGGAAGAGGCGGAAAAGTGGTCGAAGTGACCAATTTGAATGACAACGGACCAGGCAGTTTGAGAGATGCGGTAGATCAGCCTATAGGTCCAAGAACTATCGTTTTCAATGTATCGGGAAACATAAAATTGGCTTCAAGATTAGTGGTGAATCAACCTTATATAACAATTGCTGGGCAAACCGCTCCGGGCGAAGGAATCACTATCAGCAGAGCACCTGTTGGACTGACAGGAAATGATGGAGTAATCCGATTTTTGAAAGTTCGAATTGGCGGCGGAACCACTTACGATGGAATGGGACTTACGGGTGCCAATCATAGTATTATTGACCACTGTTCTATCAGTTGGACGATTGATGAATCTTTTAGTTCTAGAGGATCGCACAATATTACTCTTCAACGCACTTTGATTTCAGAAGCCTTGAATATTGCGGGTCACGATAAATATCCGGTAGGAAAAATGCACGGATATGCCGCTACTATTGGTGGTGATGTGGGTAGTTTTCACCATAATTTATTGGCACACAATGAAGGCAGGAACTGGAGTATCGGTGGAGGATTGAATGGAGACGGATATTATACTGGAAGATTAGATATACGAAATAATGTGGTGTACAATTGGGGACACCGAACTACTGATGGTGGTGCGAACGAAGTGAATTTTGTAAATAATTTTTATAAACCGGGAGTTTCAACTAAAATATTTGTTGCTTTGAATGCTCAAATTGAAGGTGTTGGAAAAGGAAAACAGCAATATTATTTTGATGGAAACGTGATGCCGGGTTATTTTAATGAAAAGAATCAAGATAAAGGAAGAAAGTTTACACTATCCAATAAAGCGATTGTGGATTATCCGGTGTTTTTGCCAAAACCATTTTTCGAATCGTTTGTAAACACTCAAAGTGCAGAAGCAGCTTACAAAGATGTGCTTTCAGATGTTGGTGCAAATCAGCCTTTTTTCGACAAACACGATGTTCGAATTATTGATGAAACTTTAAAGGGAACTTTTACTTATAAAGGGAGTAAAAGTGGTTTGGGAGGAATGATTGACAATGAAGCAGATGCTGGTGGATGGCCAAATTTTGCAAATGAAAAACGTCTAACAGATTGGGATACAGACCACGACGGATTGCCAAACTGGTGGGAAGAAGCAAAAGGTTCGAATGTAAATTCGGCTGCAAATAATTTTTCGGAAGCTAATGCGGATAAAGACAAAGACGGTTTTACCCAGTTGGACGACTATTTAGATTGGATGGCAAAACCGCACTTTTTCATCAATTCAGGAGAAAAATTGGCGTTGGATGCCAAAGATTATTTCAAAGGATATGAGAAAAAACCAGTATATACTTTCTCTGATGTTGTCAATGGAAAAGTTGCTGCAAAAGGTTCAAAGATTGAATTTACGCCTGCCCAAAAAGGATTGGCCTCTTTTAAAATTACAGTAACGGACAAGGACGGAGATTCTATGAGTCGCATTATAAACGTGTTTGTGAAATAAAACTTTACTGCAAATTCGCAAATTACATACATTGAACCCGTTTGATAATTTGCGAATTTGCGGTTGAATTTCACTTTTTTAATCTTTGGCAAAATATTTAAAATAAAATTATAAAAATGAAAAAGCACATAATTCTATTATCCACCATACTCTTTTCCACTGCTTTTGTTTCTGCACAAGACAAGGGTTTAGTAGCTAACTCCAACAGCCCTTATTCCAAATTGCAAAGCGTGAATTTACAGGATGTACAATGGACAAATGGTTTTTGGAAAGAACAATTTGATGTGGAAACCAAAAATACTTTGCCTTATATGTGGGATTTGTATCATAACGACACGATTTCACACGCTTACAAAAATTTTGAAATTGCAGCTGGTGAAAGTAAAGGAACCTTCAAAGGGCCTTCCTTTCACGACGGTGATTTTTACAAGATTTTTGAAGGAATGGCGGCCACTTATGCCGTAACCAAAGACAAGAAATTGGATGCCAAAATGGACAAAGCCATTACGCTTTTCGCGAAAGCACAACGCAAAGACGGATATTTGCATACTCCTGTTTTAATCGATGAACGTTGGGGGACTTTAGGTCCTGAAGAAGTAAAAAAACAATTGGGTTTCGAGAAATACAATATGGGACATTTGATGACTGCCGCTTGCGTACATTATCGTGCCACTGGGAAAACCAATTTCTTGAATGTTGCCAAAGGCGTCGCCGACTATTTATATGATTTCTATAAAAAAGCCTCACCAGATCTGGCTCGTAATGCCATTTGTCCTTCGCATTATATGGGAATTGTCGAAATGTATCGCACAACCAAAAAACCAAAATATCTGGAATTGGCCAACAATCTAATTGATATTAGAGGAACGACCAATGATGGAACCGATGATAATCAGGACAGAATTCCGTTTAGGCAACAGACCACTGCAATGGGTCACGCGGTAAGAGCCAATTATTTGTATGCCGGTGTGGCCGATTTGTATGCCGAAACCGGAGAGAAAAAATTATTGGATAATCTGGAATCCATTTGGGATGACGTGACGTATCGAAAAATGTACATTACTGGTGCTTGTGGTTCTTTGTATGACGGAGTTTCTCCAGACGGTACTTCTTATGATCCAACGGTGGTACAAAAAATTCATCAAGCTTACGGAAGACCTTTTCAATTGCCAAATGCCACGGCTCATACCGAAACTTGTGCCAATATTGGAAATGTTTTGTGGAATTGGAGAATGCTTCAAATCACGGCCGATGCCAAATATGCCGATATTGTAGAATTAGCATTGTATAATAGCGTGTTGTCGGGAATCAGTTTGGAAGGAAAAGAATTTTTCTATAACAATCCGTTGAATGTTTCCAAGGATTTACCATTCAAACAAAGATGGAGCAAAGAACGCGAAGGTTATATTGCTTTGTCGAATTGCTGTGCGCCAAACGTGACAAGAACTATTGCCGAGATCAGCAATTACGCCTATAATCTTTCGAAAGAAGGCGTGTATGTGAATTTATATGGCAGCAATCATTTGAATACCGTTCTGTTAAACAGCGAAAAATTAGAAGTGGAACAACAAACCAACTATCCTTGGGATGGAAAAATTGTCTTGAAAATCATAAAAGCGCCAAAAGACGCACAAGCTTTTTTCTTGAGAATTCCCGGGTGGAGCCAAGGAACTACAATTTCAATTAATGGTAAAAATATCAATGATGCTATTGTTTCAGGTTCGTACCAAAAAATAGCACAAAAATGGAAAAAAGGAGATGTCATCGAAATGAATATCCCAATGCCTGTTGAATTGATGCAAGCCAATCCGTTAGTAGAAGAGATCAAGAATCAAGTTGCGGTAAAAAGAGGGCCGATTGTTTATTGCTTGGAATCGGATCAACTTCCTGCTAATACCAGGGTAAATGATGTTCTTTTGAATGTAAATTCAAAATTCACCACTGATTTTATTAAAATTGACAATCGAAATTTACTTAGTATTAATGCCAGTTCATCAGTTACTCAAGAGAATTCTTGGGATAAGAAGTTATACAAACCTATTCCTAAAAATGAAGGTAAAATCTATTCTATAAAATTAATTCCTTATTTTGCGTGGGGAAATAATGGCAAAGGCGAAATGTCTGTATGGTTGTCGCATTAACCTAAGTCTGATTGCTATTTATTAAAGTAGGTAGATTTTAAAGTATTAAAATTTTCTGTCTTATAGAATAATTTCGAAATAAAAAATAATCAAGTTATTGGAAAATAATAACTTGTAACTACTGTAAAGTTTCTTTCAACAATGGCTAAAAGTGAAATTATTACCATTACAATATGGTTTCACTTGAGTAATTTTAGGTTCTTAGGGCATTTAATTTTTTCTATGTCAAAAGATGATTTTAGAAGAATGATTCCTTACATAGACTCACCTACCTTACATATAAACCCGCAATTTCATTGGCCTTGAGGAAGTGCTACTCTGCAAAGTTTTCGTTGTGGGTACGAAGCCTATTCTTAATGGTTCGAAAGAACAAGATTAATATTCCGAAATCTGATAGTTAATAATACCTGTATACTAATTGTTTTATTAAATTAAATTAAATTTATTAATATATTTTTTATTAAAATGATTTATTTATTGCTTTTTTATTTTGATAAAAGTATTAAATAGGGCTATGTGCAGGATAGTGCAGGATAGTTTCATTCGAGTAAGATATTATATTTGAAATCGATAAAAATATTGTACTTTTTTTGTGTGTTTAATTATTTTAAGCATATATTTTTTCAATAAATTTTTTTTTACAAAATTTAATGTAATTTTAGCATGTGTAAAAAATACAATTATTTATCAATAACCAACTAACTAATTATAAACTAAAGAAAAAAAAAAACACTTATGAAACAAACAATCGCAAAGAGATGTGGTTTATTTTTGTTTGCACTAATGAGTTTTTCGAGCTTTGCGCAAAAAACAAACGAAGACAAAATTGTAACTGGTTACGTAATCGATTACGCGGGTGAAGCAATTCCAGGTGTAAATGTAAATGTAAAAGGGACAAAAAAGGGAGCGGTTACGGACTCTAAAGGGCACTATGTTGTAACTGTAAAAAAAGGAGAGATTCTTACATTTGCTTATATAGGAATGGACAGGGCAGAAAAAACTGTTGGTAACGAAGCTGTTATTAATGTTACAATGAAAGAAGATACATCTGAATTGGAACAAGTAGTGGTGGTTGGTTACGGAAAACAGAAAAAGGCGCATTTAACAGGAGCTGTTGCGACCTTAAAAATGAGCGAAATTGAGGATCTGCCAACTGGAGATTTGGGAACGGCTTTGGCAGGACGAGTTATTGGTGTTGGTGTTTCAGGTGGCTCTGCAAGACCAGGGAATAAATCGACTTTGAGAATACGTAATCCGATGACATTTTCAAAAGATGGTGGAAATGACCAACCTTTATATGTTATAGATGGAGTTTTGCAACTTGATCCTCAAGGGAAAAGTGATAGTACTTTGTTTGATAACTTAGATGCTTCTGAAGTAGAAAGTATTTCGTTCCTTAAAGATGGTTCGGCTGCTGTTTATGGATCTAGAGCTAGTCAAGGTGTGGTTTTGATAACTACTAAAAGAGGTAAAAAAGGACCTACTAAATTTACTTATAGTGGTACTTATGGTGAAAACGACTCTACTTATCGTACAAAAATGATGAATGCCAATGATTTTGGACGATACATTAATACAATGAATGGACCTAATGGAGCTGGACTTTTGGTTAATACGGATGCGACTAAATTCTTTTCTGATGATGAACTTGCGTACTTTAAAACGGTAAATTATAATGCTTTAGATCAAGAATGGTCTCCATCATATGTAATGCGTCATAATGTTAATGCTAGTGGAGGTACAGATAAGGCTACTTATTTTGCGGGAGCCTCTTATTATAAACAAAATGGTAATTTAGGGACTTTAGATTATAATAAATGGACTTATAGAGCGGGTGTTGATGTCAATTTATCTAGTAATTTGAAGGCAGGTATCCAGATTTCTGGTTTCAATTCAGATCAGACAAAAACGTTTAATAAGATAGGAGCAGAAAACGAAGAAAATGATTATATCACTTTGTTAACTGATTTACCTTATATTCCTCAATACATCAATGGAAATCCAGTGGAGCCTTTAGGAAATAATGATGCTACAACTAGATATCACTATCAGGAAATTCAACGTTTGAATAACTTAGCTACTACCAAGGCGAGTACGATGACACTTAATATGTATGCTGAATATGCTGTTCCTTTTATTAAAGGGATGAGTGTTAAAGGGGCATATGCTCGTAATATGGGTAATGGTAGAGGAACACAAGTAGGTACTGGTTATACTTTGTATCAATATACGGGAACAGGAACGAATGGCCATATTTTTGATGACAATGCTACCTTGAAAAGTAGTAAATACTACACAAATGGAGATCGTTTGTATTTTGCTAACTCTAATTCTTTGTCAGTACAATATAGTTTAAACGCTTCTTATGCTCGTGATTTTGGGAAGCATAGTATTAGTGGTTTAGTAGCTATCGAAAGATCAGAGTCAGAGGGTACTAAGGAAGTTGTTTTTAAAGCGGGTCCAATACCTGCTACAAATGGTCAATTTGGGTCTGCTTTTGGTGCAGTAGATGGTAGCACGGAGAGAAACGAATCAGGGTCATTAGGATATATAGGAAGATTAAATTATGTGTATGGAGATAAATATTTGGCTGAAGTTCTTTTCAGATCGGATGCTTCAACCAAATTTGCTCCTGGAAATTATTGGGGTAACTTCTTTAATCTGTCTGTGGGATGGATTATATCTAAAGAAGATTTTTTCAAATCTAAAGCTATAGATTTCCTAAAGGTTAGATATTCTATTGGAAAGGTTGGAAAAGACGATACTAAAGCTTGGTTGTGGAGACAAAGATATACGTTTCAAAATGGTCAAGGTGGTGTTTTTGGAGGAACAGCAAATACTGGAGCATCTACAGGTATGAAAATGGAGGCGTCTCCTAATCCTAATGGAACATGGAGTGATGAAATAAAAACTAATTTTGGTTTAGAAACTAGATTTTTAAACAGTAGATTATCTTTTGGAGTAGATTCATTTTACAATATAGGTACTGATATTCTTATGGAGCGTACTGGAAACGTATCTTTCACAGTTGGTGGAACCGTAGCTTCTGAAAATTTTGGAAAAGCAGATTTCTTTGGATATGAATTTGAATTAGGTTGGAATGATAAAATAGCAAAAAAAGTAAGTTACGGTATAGATCTTCGTTTTGGATGGTCAGATAACAAAATAATTCAGAGTAATTTTAATGCTGCTGATATCTTGCTTCCTTGGAACGCTAAACCGGGTCAGTCTAGTGATAATGGTCAGTGGGGTTACGATTATTTGGGTATGTTCAAATCACAACAAGATGTAACAGATTACGTTACTAAATATAATATTAAATCTGTTTTTGGAACACTAGCTTCAGCACTTAGACCAGGAACTCTTTATTATAGAGATGTTAGAGGTGCTTATTTAGGGAACGGACAGTTTGCTGATCCAGACGGAATCATTGATGTAAATGACCAAATTCAATTGTCTAAAAGAAGATCAACTAAATACGGTGCGAGTACTACTTTAAAACTTGGTTACAAAGGACTTAGTATAAATGCTGTTGTAGGCGCTTCTTTTGGTGGAGGATGGTCTGAGATTGATAGTAACGCTAGAAAACCTTTGAAAGCTACTATAAGTTCTAATACGGTTAATAAACCTGCGATTTGGGATAACATTTATGATCCAGCTCTTAATCCAACGGGTACAATGCCAAACCCTTATTTTACGGCTATTAATATGGATCCAACATCTGCTTTTTGGAGAGTTGATTCTTTTAGTTTAACATGTAGAAACATTACAATTGCATATACATTGCCTGAAAAAGCGTTAAAAGCTATGAATTTGAGTAGTTGTAAAGTGAACTTAGTAGGACTGAATCCGATTACTCTTTATAACCCTTACAGTTATAAAAATGCTAGCGGGGCTTATGATGTTTATCCTACTTTACGTACAATATCATTAGGACTTAATCTTGGATTCTAATTAGTGATCATTCAAAAAATTAAAATTATGAAAATAAAAAATATAAAAACGATAGGGTTGTTTACGATCTTAACAACGTTTTCTTTAGTAAGTTGTAATGATGATTTCCTTGCTGAGAAAGAAGATTTTGGAGGAGTTAACGAGCAGGTTTTTCAGGATCCATCATTGGCTACGGCTTATGTAGATTATATCTATAAATCTATTCTTCCTCCAGATAATGCTGCTGCCATGACTTGGGATCTTGCCGCAGGTGGTGCAGATACCTTTAGTAAAACTTCAGATGAACTTGCGGGTGAAACTGCTTATAATAAGACATATGCATCATTAAATGCAACAACCAATTCTCTTCCCTATTTAGGGGCAAGAATGGGCACAAGTATTGCTAATAATACATGGACTAGATTGAAACAAATCAATATTTTCCTGAATGAAGTTGATAAATATACAGGAATAGATGAGACTAAAAAAAATCAACTGAAAGGACAATTGTATTTTTGGAGAGCTTGGCAATACTTTGATATGGTGAAACTCTATGGAGGTGTTCCTTTAGTATTAACGGCACAAAACCCTATTTTAGATGCTGCTTCAGATAGTAAAATTGCCAGAAGTTCTACTTCAGAATGTATTGAACAAATAGTTGCTGATTTAGATATGGCTAAATCATTATTGCCAGGAAAATGGGCTTCTGCTGATTGGGGTAGAATTACCAGTGGTGCAGCTGCTGCCTTCAAAGGTCGTGTGTTGTTAACTTGGGCGAGTCCGCTTTTTAATCCATCTGATAATACTGCTCGTTGGCAACGTGCTTATGATGCTAATTTAGCTGCAAAAATACTTTTAGAAGCGAATGGTTCTGGACTTTTTGTTGTAGGTGGAACTGCTAATGGTAAAGCTTGGGGTGATATGTGGTTTACAGAAGCTAATAATCCTGAAGCAGTAATTGTTTATGGTTTTAATAATTCAATCGCAGACCAAATTAAGAGAAACAATGGTTGGGAAAGAGCATGTCGTTCTAAAGAAGTAACAGGAGCTGGTTCTATATCTCCTACTAAACAAATCGTAGATGCGTTTCCAATGGCAGATGGTACTAGTATTGTAGGTAATCCATCCTATAATCCTGTTTTATTTTATAAAGGCAGAGATCCAAGGTTTGCTAAAACCTTTATTCACAATGGTGCAACTTGGGGTTATGCTGAAAAAACTACTTTTAAACAATGGACCTATAGCTGGTATACAACTGCGCCAGCAAATTCAACTGTAGTTCCTAATAAATTTACTGAAACTTTGGGAGCCAATTCAACGGCTATTTATTTGAGTAAATCCACTTCGCCAACAGCAAGTAATGCCAATAGTTTTGCTTATAGTGGAACTGATTTCATGGAAATGCGTTTTGCCGAAGTAGTATTAAATTTGGCGGAATCAGCAATTGGTATAAACAAATTAGCTGAAGGAAAGGATTTAATAAGAACAATTAGAGTTCGTGCTGGTTTAGTTGTTGGTCTTTCAGATTATGGTTTAGCAAGTGTATCTTCTAGAGATCAACATTTTGCTGCTGTTCTTAATGAAAGAAAAATAGAATTAGCCTACGAAGGAAAACGTTTTTATGATTTAAGACGTTGGAAACTTTTTGATGCTACTGCAGGAACTACAGCAAGATTAGGTGTTACTCCTATTAATGGCACTAGAAGAACAGGATACTTTATTGTAGCTAAAAAAACAGATGGAAGTAAGTATGTTCATTTAACAGTTGATCCTTTCTTGGCTAACAATGCTGGTGTTGCTCCAATAGTGAATAGAGAGCCTACTTCATTCCCTTATATTATTCCTACAACAGGAAAACTACCTGGGACAAGTATTGCTTCTGAAGCTTTGTATTTAGAATATCTGTATACCAATTATTTCGATATAGTTGAAAGAAATAATATAGAGGCGACTGTTCCTGCTAACTGGACTTTTAAATGGTACAATGAATATAATTTCTTTGGTATTCCACAAACTTTATTAGATACAGCACCTTATTTGGAACAAACACAAGGTTGGGGTGGTACATTTGATCCACTTAAATAAAAAATTATTAAAAATTAATCACCTGTATTTTCTTTTAATACAGGTGATTTAGTTTAAAAATATCAATTACAATTAAAATTAACATGAAAAAGTCCTTATTTATTTTGGCACTTCTATTTGTAGGAAACGCCAAATGTTTAGCCCAGTACCCATCTCTTTCTCCTGAAGTTCAAGCAAAATCCAAGGTTATTATGGATGATGCTACGAAACGTTCCGATGAAGCTTGGGAAAAAGCCAGCGTAATTATTGAACAAGAAGCCAAGCAAGGAAAACCATTCATCCCATGGGCATCGCGACCAAATGATTTACCGCAAGCAGAAATACCTGCTTTCCCGGGAGCCGAAGGTGGAGGTATGTATGCCTATGGAGGTCGTGGTGGAAATGTTTATGTCGTTACCAGTTTAGAAGATAGAGGGCCAGGAACCTTGCGTGAAGCATGTGAGCAAGGCGGGGCGAGAATCGTCGTTTTTAATGTTTCTGGAATTATTAAAATTATAAGTCCTCTAATCATTCGTGCTCCTTATATCACTATTGCAGGACAAACAGCGCCTGGTGATGGTATTTGTGTTGCAGGAGAGTCAGTATGGATAAATACTCACGATGTAGTTATAAGACACATGCGTTTTCGTAGAGGAGAAACTTTTGTAGGTCGTAGAGATGACGCCATCGGCGGTAATCCGGTAGGGAACATCATGATTGACCACGTTTCTGCAACTTGGGGTTTAGATGAAAATATGTCAATGTACAGACATATGTATAGTCCGGGTGCGGGTTATCCAGACGAAAAGAAAGGTACGGTAAACATTACCATTCAAAATAGTTTGTTCGGGGAAGCTTTAGATACATACAACCATGCATTTGGTAGTACATTAGGAGGTGAAAATTGCGCTTTCATAAGAAATATGTGGGCGAATAATGCCGGAAGAAACCCTTCAATCGGGTGGAATGGCATTTTCAATTTTGTAAACAATGTCGTGTTTAACTGGAGCAATCGTTCAATAGATGGTGGCGATTATACAGCCAATTATAACATTATCAACAACTATTTCAAACCAGGACCAGTAACGAATTTAAAAGAGCCAATTAGCTATAGAATTTTAAAACCAGAATCAGGAAGAAGTAAGTTATCCTATATGGTTTATGGTAGAGCACACGTTGTTGGAAACATAGTGGAAAATAACGCCAAAGTAACCCAAAATAACTGGGATGGTGGTGTTCAAATCGAAAATAAAAAAGGCGAATTGATGACTTATGAACAATCTAAACCGTATTTCGATAAAATGAACAGCGACAGACCTTTTCCAATGCCATGGTTTAAAAACATATTGAAAGCGGATGAAGCTTATGATTTTGTACTTAAAAATGTGGGAGCAACTTTGCCAATAAGAGACAAGGTTGATGAAAGAATCGTGAGAACGGTTAAAACAGGAATTCCTGAATATGCCAAAGGTTTGGAGTCAAAAACATTTTATCAATTTGAGCACCGTCGTTTACCTATGGATTCTTATAAACAAGGTATCATAACCGATATTTCTCAAGTTGGTGGATATCCAGAATACAAAGGAAAACCTTATGTCGATACAGACAAGGATGGTATGCCGGACAAATGGGAGAAAAAAAACGGTTTAAATCCGAATGATCCAGCAGATGCCAAAGGTGATTTGAACAACGATGGCTACACCAATATTGAAGATTACATCAATGGTGTAAATCCTGCAATAAAAGTAGATTGGAAAGATTTAGCCAACAATAAAGAGACTTTAACAAGACCTTTATTAGAATAAATAATTTTATAAATATTTTTCACAAAGCATCCTTATTTCATGATTTATAATATGGAGTGAGGATGTTTTTTTTAAATAGAAGAATAGTTTAACCCCAAAATTTAATATTATGTCAATAAAAAAATTAAGTTTAAGCCTCTTGTTTTTGCTGTTTGCATTCTGCAAAATAAACGCACAACAATATTTAAATCCCGAATATATCAAAGTAACCAATGAAAGAGCAGCCAAAATTGTTGCTAAGTTGGCCTTGTCAAATAAGGGCAAAGAAACAGCAGTGACTAATATCATTGCGCAACAATTCCGTGATTTAAGTAAAATCCAGGATGAAAGAGATGCTGAAATTGCCAAAGTAAAAAGTGGAACTTTATCCAAAGAACAACAAAACGCAGAAATTGAAAAGCTTAAAGGAAAAGCCGATCAATCAATTGCTAAATTACATAAATCGTATTTGAAAAAACTGGGAACTCAATTAAACGAGGATAAAATCACTGAAGTTAAAGACGGAATGACCTATGGTGTTTTGCCGATAACTTATGCAGGATATCAAGATATGTTGCCTAATTTGACCAAAGAACAAAAAGAATACATTTATAAAAACTTGGTCGAAGCCAGAGAACTTGCAATGGATGGTGGTTCTTCCAAGGAAAAACACGCCTGGTTTGGTAAATACAAGGGGAGAATCAATAATTATTTATCAGCTCAAGGATACGATTTAAACAAGGAAAGTACTGATTGGCACGTACGCACGGCAGCACGAGAAAAAGCTAAATCGGGTAAATAATATAGCTTAACGTTTGGTTTTGCAGCAATAAAAAAACACCCGTCTCTTCGAGAGATTTTGAATAGTAATGGGACAGCTTTAATGTTCAAAATTGTATCGAGAAGTTTAGATTGTTAGGGTTCTCGATACATTTTATTAAAAAAAGCTATCGCATTTTTTAATAAACCATTCGAACTGACGTGTAAATTTATATTGATTTATTACCTTAAATTTAAAGCCTTAATGGTATAGTTCTAAATTTTAAAAATTCTAATTCTTAAGAAGATTCCAATGCTTAACATTTTTCAAAAAAACATTATGAAGCGGGCTATTATGGTAGTTTCTTTTTGCCTGTCTTTTTCATCAGTATTTGCGCAGTATCCCGTAATTTCCAATGAACTTCAGGCTAAAACTGACACCATCTTGGCAAAAGAAGAAAGACGTTTAAAGGAAATCTGGACTAATAACTCCAACACTCTGAAAGAAGATGCAAAACACGGTAAACCTTATTTGCCATGGGTTTCCTACCCTAAAGATTTTGTACCTGCGGAAATCCCAGCTTTTCCTGGAGCCGAAGGCGGAGGTGCTTTCACCCAAGGAGGCAGAGGCGGAAAAATATTTGTGGTGACCAGCTTGGAAGACAGCGGCGTAGGTACTTTCAGGGAAGCTTGCGAAGCAGTGGGTGCGAGAACCATCGTATTCAATGTTTCGGGGATTATTCGATTGAAAAACCGCATCAGCATGCGAGCGCCTTATGTTACAATTGCTGGACAAACTGCCCCTGGTGATGGTATTTGTATCGCGGGAGAAACCTTGGAAATAGATACGCACGACGTTATTATAAGACATATGCGTTTTAGAAGAGGCGCAACCGATGTTACCCGAAGAGATGATGCACTTGGCGGAAATCCGATGGGGAATATCATTATTGATCACTGCTCTGTAAGCTGGGGATTAGACGAAAATATATCATTGTATAGACATCAATTTCAGGCAAATGATAAATCAAAATTGGAGAAATTGCCAGCTTGTAATATCACCATTCAAAACACGATTTCTTCGGAAGGCTTGGATACCTATAATCACTCTTTTGGAAGTACTATTGGAGGGTTGAATAGTACCTTTATGAGAAATTTATGGGCAGATAATATTTCAAGAAATGCTTCTATCGGGATGTACGGCGACTTTAATTTTGTGAATAACGTGATATTCAATTGGTGGAATCGTTCCTTGGATGGCGGAGATTACCGTTCGTTGTTCAATATTATCAATAATTATTTCAAGCCAGGACCAATAACTCCCACAGATCAACCTATTAGTTATAGAATCTTGAAACCGGAATCGGGTTACATGAAACCAAAAACTTTTGGCAGAGCTTATGTTTCGGGAAATTATATAGTAGGATCTCCAGAAGTTACTGCCGATAATTGGAATGGCGGAATTCAATTGGAAGATCTTTCATTGGAACAATCTAAAGAATATTTAGAGTTAATCAAACAACCAAAACCATTCGCAATGCCTCAGTTTAAAATAATGAAGGCAGAAGAAGCATATGAATTTGTGTTGAACAATGTAGGGGCAACTTTGCCAAAAAGAGATGCGGTTGACGAAAGAATTGTCAAACAAGTTCGAACAGGAAAAATTGAGGTTAAAGACGGATTAGAGAACACTATAGGTAAAGAATTCATCAAAAGAAGATTGCCTGCAGATTCTTATAAAAAAGGAATTATAACTCATCCAGATCAGGTTGGTGGTTACCCGGAATACAAAGGGAAAGCCTATAAAGATTCAGATAATGATGGAATTCCAGACAATTGGGAAAAAAAATATGGTTTGAATCCAAAAGATGCGTCCGATGCCAACAAAGATTTGAATGGCGATGGTTATACCAATATCGAAAAGTATTTCAACGGCATCGATCCAACACAAAAAACAGATTGGTCGAAAGTCGAAAATAATTCCGATACATTGGCGAAGTCAAAAGGATTACTGCAATAATATTTTAAATTTACCCTAACAGGTTTCCAAAACCTGTCAGGTATAATCAGAAAAATAAATCTACCAAATAACTTTAAAAGTGAATTTTATCCAACTAAAAAATATAATTTCTCTTCAAAAAGATAAAATGATTTTGTCCGGTTTCGCTTTGCTTTTTTGCATTAGCAATAGCGTTGCACAAAACACATTTCCTGATATTGTAAAAACGAAAGAAGGAACACTTTCTTTTACCGCCGATAATCAAGGAAACCAAATTCCTGATTTTTCCTATGCAGGATATATGGCTTCCGAAAAATCAATTCCAAGCCTCGAAAATAAAATTTTTGTTCCAAAACAAGAAGAAGATGCGACTCAAAGAATACAATTGGCCATTGATTATGTCAGTAATCTAAAACCGGATAAATCTGGTTTTCGGGGCGCTGTTCTTTTAGATAAAGGAACCTTTAAAATCAGCGGGACTTTATACATCAAAAAATCAGGTGTGGTGTTGCGTGGAAGTGGAAACACCGAAAACGGAACCGTGCTTTTAGGAACTGGACTGGAAAGAGAAGCCTTAATTCGCGTTCTTGGTGTTGATGATAGAAAGTACGGAGATACTTTTGAATTCAATACAACTTATACGCCACTTGGAACACAAAAAATCCAGTTAAAAAATATGTCTAAATTAAAAGTCTCGGACGAAATTATTATCAGTAAACCGTTGACCGATAATTGGATCAAGGAATTGAATATGCAGGATTTTGGGGGAGAAACCTCTTGGATTGGCTGGAAAAAAGACAGTTGGGACATGACTTGGAATAGAGTCGTAACCAAAATCAATGGAAATGAAGTTACCTTGAATGCTCCTTTGACAATGGCTTTGGATGATGTTTACGGAGCTTCGAAAGTAACAATATATTCTTGGCCAGGACGAATAGAACAAGTAGGTATCGAAAATATTTTAATGAAATCTACTTACAACGCCGCCAATCTAAAAGACGAAGAACACCGATGGTTGGGAATTAGCATCGAAAACACCAGAAATGCCTGGGTAAGACAAGTTGCTTTCAAACATTTTGCGGGTGGAGCTGTTTCAGTGTTAAAAACGTCGCAACAAATCACGGTGGAAGATTGTATCGCTACAGAACCTATTTCGGAAATCGCTTCTTTTAGAAGACACACTTTTTATACTGAAGGTCAGCAAACCTTGTTTCAACGTTGTTACTCCGAATACGGTTACCACGATTTTGCCGTGGGAGGTTTTGGAACGACGGGACCAAACGTGTTTTTACAATGCGAATCCCATTTGCCTTTTGAAAATAGTGGAGCCATCGGAAGTTGGGCGACTGGCGTATTGTTTGATATTGTCAACATCGATGGCGACGCCTTAAGTTACAACAACCGAGAACAAAACGGAAGAGGTGCAGGATGGACAGCAGCAAATAGCGTTATCTGGGAATCTTCGGCTTCAAAAATAGAATGTTATAGTCCGCCAACTGCTCAAAACTGGGCTTTTGGAGTTTGGGGACAATTTGCAGGAAACGGGCATTGGAAAGACGTAAATGGTCACATCAGTCCAAGAAGTTTGTTTTATGCACAGTTGGAAAATCGTTTGGGAAAACTTCCCGTGAAACCTTACTTATATGATTTAGGTTCAGAACCATCTTCGAGTCCAACGGTGGAAGTAGCTTTAGAATTAACTAAAAATGCGATTACGACCGCAATGAGTTTGCCGGAATGGATTGCTACCGTTTCCAAATTAAACTCTATTGCAATAAATAGCTCGGGTCTTAAAAATGCCAATGATTTAAAATCAAGTGTAGAGCCATATAAGGTTGCCAAAAATACTTCTAAAGTAAAAACCGAGAATGGCTTACTTACTTTTGAAGGAAAAATAATCGCAGGGAAACAAACGAATGTGGCGTGGTGGCGTGGTAGCCTTTTAGACAAGGAAGTCCAAAAATCATCACAGCATATTACTCGATTTGTTCCGGGAAGAATTGGAACGGGACTTACGGACAACATCAATGAAGTGGTTGATTATTTAAGTGCCAATAATATAATTGCCCTTGAACATAATTATGGTTTGTGGTACGACCGAAGAATGGATGATCATGAACGCGTTCGCCGCATTGATGCTGATGTTTGGCCACCTTTTTATGAACAGCCATTTGCCCGAAGCGGACAAGATTTGGCTTGGGATCATTTGAGCAAATACGATTTGACCAAATTCAATGATTGGTATTGGACTCGCTTGGCGCAATTTGCAAATTTGGCTGAGCCAAATGGACAATTGTTGGTCAATCAACAATATTTTCAGCACAATATCATAGAAGCCGGAGCGCATTGGTCTAGTTCTCCTTGGCGTTCAGCCAATAATATAAATCAAACAGGATTCCCGGAACCACCGCCTTATGCTGGAGACAAGCGCATTTTTATGGCGGAGCAGTTTTATGATATTGCCAATCCAGCGAGAAGAAAATTGCACCAACAATTTATCCGAAAATCATTGGAAAATTTTCAAGAGAACAGCAATGTCATTCAACTGACGAGTGCCGAATATACGGGTCCTCTTCACTTTATGCAATTCTGGTTGGATGAAGCCCAAAAATGGAAAACCGAAACGGGTAAAAAAGGAATTATTGGGTTGAGTGCTACCAAAGATGTTCAAGACGCCATTTTGAACGATGCCAACAGAGCAAAAACAGTTGATGCCATTGATATTCGTTATTGGTATTACAAAGAAGATGGCTCTGCTTATGCTCCACAAGGGGGTGTAAATTTAGCGCCAAGACAACACGCCAGAAAATTAAAAGTAGGCAAGGAAACAGAGGAGCAAGTTTATAGAGCTGTTCGTGAATACCGTGAAAAATATCCAGAGAAAGTAGTCTTGTATTCTACCGATGGTTCTTCGAGATTTGGATGGGCGGTTTTGATGGCGGGAGCTTCCTTGCCTAATATACCAAAAATCCAGCTTCCGGCATTCTATTCGGAGATTAGTGGTATGAAATTTGTAAATGGAAACACGTTTTCAGATGCTGTTTGGAAGCTCGAAAATAAAGGAAAAGCCTATCTTTTTTATGCAAAGAATTCCCAAGATATTTCAATTGACCTTTCTGCAGGCAAAGGAGATTTTGAAGTCTATGCAATTAATCCAACAACTGGAAGCGTATCAAAAAATGCAAACATTAACGGTGGAAAAACAGTTGTAATTCCCGCTTCTGAAATGAAAGAAAAAGTATTATTCGTAATAAAAAAAAGTAATAATTAACAATATTCCAGTCTCGACTCCCTCTCCTTTGGAGAGGATTGGGGTGAGGAAATAATTCAAAATAAAACAAAATGAATCTGAAAATTAAATATTTATACGCCCTTTGTATAAGCTTTATGTTTACTGCACAAAGCGGATTTTCGCAATCCAAAAATTTACCAAAACTTAAAGTTTCAAAAAACCAACATTATTTTACCACCGAAGATGGAAAGCCATTTTTCTGGTTGGGAGACACTGGTTGGCTGACCTTCGGAAAATTAGACAGGGATGGTATAAATAAATATTTTCAAGACAGAAAAGAAAAAGGATTCAATGTAGTTCAGGTGATGGTTTTGCATAATTTGAATGTGGTTAACGTTTATGGTGATGCTGCCTTGATTGAAGAAGATGTAGCTCAGCCTTTGACTACGCCGGGTAACAATTTCAGTAATCCTGCCGAATATGATTATTGGGATCACGTAGATTATATTTTGGATGTGGCTCAAAAAAATGGAATCTATGTAGCGATGGTGCCCGTTTGGGGAACCAATGTGGCAAAAGGAAATAAGGTAAGTAAAGAACAGGCTCAAAAATATGCCCAGTTTTTAGCCAATCGCTATAAGAACAGAACCAATATTATTTGGCTGAATGGTGGCGACACTCACGGTAACGAATTTAAAGATATCTGGAATGCCATCGGAAGCACATTAAAAACCAATAATCCCGATAAATTAATGACTTTTCACCCTTTCGGTCGAACCGATTCTTCCGATGATTATCATAATACTACTTGGTTGGATTTCAATATGTTTCAATCCGGGCATCGTCGATACGATCAGGATACATTGCCAGGTTCTTTCAAAGAAGATAATTACAAATTCGTTCAAAGAGATTTGACTTTAAAACCGACAAAACCAACGCTTGACGGAGAACCATCTTACGAAGGAATTCCACACGGTTTGCACGATACATTGCAACCATTATGGAAAGCAAGTGACGTAAGACGTTACGGATATTGGTCAGTTTTTGCTGGAGCTGCGGGTTATACTTACGGACATAATGCCGTAATGCAAATGTTCAGAAAAGGCGACAAACCAGCGTATGGAAACAAAGTACTTTGGTACGATGCCATCAAAGCGCCAGGAGCCGGACAAATCATTTACCTTAAGAAATTGATGTTGGATTTTCCATATTTGGAAAGAGTTCCAGACCAATCTTTGGTTGCGAATCAAGGAGAGAAATACGATTATTTGGTTGCTACCAAAGGGAAAAACTACGCCTTGATTTACACTTATACAGGTAGAAAAATTGCCGTGAATATGGGAAAAATCGCAGGAGATAAAGTAACGGCAAGTTGGTACAATCCAAGTAACGGACAAAAAACCAAAATAGGAATTGTAGCCAATAAAGGGACTCAGGAATTTCAGCCTACTGGCAAAAAGGAAGACGGGAATGACTGGGTGTTAATTTTAACGTCAAACAAATAAAAAACGGTTTTATCTGTGAAATCTGTGCCCAAAAATTATGTATTTGTGGCAAAAAATAACAACACTATGAAAATCAAAAATATCATAATAATTCTCTGCTTCATAACTGGACTTAACACTGCTTTCGCTAATGATGGCTGGCTAAATATCCTAAACGAAGGCGGAAATAATAAGGGCGTAAAATGCACTGAAGCGATTCAAAACGCCATCGAAAAAGCATCTAAAAACGGAGGAGGAACTATTTTTTTTCCTGCCGGAGAATATTTGACAGGCGCTTTAAAATTAAAAAGCAACATCACAATCCATTTGGATTCAGGAGCCCTTTTGAAATTTTCAGAGAATTTCGACGATTACCTTCCGTATGTGGAAATGCGTTATGAAGGAATCGTGATGCAATCTTTTTCGCCATTGTTTTATGCGAAAGATGCGGAGAATATTACCATCAAAGGAAGAGGTGTCATTGACGGACAAGGAAAAGCGTGGTGGAATGAAGTGTACCGAATTGAAGGCGCTAAAGGACCGATACCATTGACGAAATACCAAAAAATGTGGGACGAACAAAACAAGGGTATTGTGTATTCTCCATATTATCAAAGAACGATTGACAAGAAGTTTTTCAGACCTTCTTTTTTTCAAGCCTACAATTGCAAAAATATTTTAATCGAAGGAGTTACGTTCAAAAACTCCCCTTTCTGGACGATAAACCCTGAATTCTGCGACAATGTAACCGTAACAGGAATTACAATTAATAATCCGCATTCGCCAAACACAGACGGAATCAACCCTTCGTCTTGCACAAATGTTCATATTTCAAACTGTCACATCAGCGTGGGAGACGATTGTATTACCATCAAATCGGGCAGGGATGCAGACGGCCGTAAATACGGAAAAGCAACCGAAAATGTGACCATTACCAATTGCACAATGTTGAGCGGTCACGGTGGCGTTGTCATTGGAAGCGAAATGTCGGGCGGAATCAAAAAAATCACGATTTCAAATTGCGTTTTTGACGGAACCGACAGAGGAATCCGCATCAAAGCCGCTCGTGGTCGTGGTGGAGTTGTCGAGGATATTCGCGTGGATAATATTGTAATGAAAAACATCAAGGAAGAAGCCATTATTTTGGATTTGTTCTATGATAAAGATAATACGGTGGAGCCCGTTACAGAGCGCACGCCTATTTTCAGAAACATTCACATCAGCAATGTTACGGGTGGAAACGTAAACAAAGCAGGATTTGTTCGCGGAATTTCTGAAATGCCAATTCAAAACATATCTTTTTCGAATATCAATATGGATGGCAAAGAAGGTTTTACGGTAATTACAGCAACAGATGTTGAATTTCACGATGTAAAAGTGAATACAACAGTGGGTTCCTCTTTCAAAATCACCGATTCTAAAAACCTCATTTTGGACAACGTAGGTTCTTCAACACCAATTAAAGGAATTCCGGTTATCAAAATCGATAACGCTTCGAACATTATGATCAACAACAATTTTCCATTCAACGCCACCGATATTTTTATAGAAGCAGACGGAAAAGACACGAAAAATATCTTTCTAAAAAACAATGTATTTAATAATGTAGATACGGTTGTGAAAAAAGGAAAAGACTTGGATAAAAAAGCAATTACAGAATAATGTAATTATTATTTAGGAGCAGAAACATTGGGCATTTTTGGAAGCATCGTCCCGCTATCCGTTTCAAACGAAGTTCACTGAACTCAGATGAAAATAAAAGTATAGTGAAGTAATCTTATAAGCCGAACACCGGCTTATTAGGATTTTCACTTCTATCGGGGCTAAAAGGAGAGATTTTGCTTTTTTGCCATTAAGAGTAAACGCCCTAATCCTGCAAGGTCTTTTTTTGACCTTGTAGGTATTTCAATAGACAAATCATACCTACAAGGTTTTGAAAACCTTGCAGGAGAAAAACAGAACAATGAAAAAAATATTCATCATACTAACGCTTTCACTTTTCGCTGTAAGCTATTCCCAGAAAAAGAAAGAAATTTATCTTTTCACTTCTTTCAGGGAACCGGCTACCGAAGGTTTATATCTTGCGTACAGCGAAGACGGTTACAATTGGAAAGGTTTGGAAGGATCGTTTCTAAAACCTGAAATTGGTGCCAGCAAAATAATGCGTGATCCATCAATCACAAAAGGCGCTGATGGAACCTATCATATGGTTTGGACAACAGATTGGAAAGGCGGAAACGGTTTTGGATATGCCAGTTCCAAAGATTTGATTTATTGGTCGAAACAGGAATATATTCCAGTGATGAAAAATGAGCCAGAAGTGGTCAACGTTTGGGCGCCCGAAATTTTTTATGATGATGTCAAAAAAGAATACATTATTATTTGGGCATCAACGATTCCGTTCCGATTTGCAAAAGGAGTGGAAGAAGAGAAAAACAACCACCGAATGTATTACGTGACAACCAAAGATTTCAAAACATTTTCGGACACGAAATTGTATTACGAACCAGGTTTTAGCGTCATTGATTGTGTGATCGTAAAAAAAGGTAAAAAGGATTATGTTTTGGTTCTAAAAGACAACACCAGACCAATGCGAAACATAAAAGTAGCTTTCGGAAAATCACCTTTAGGGCCATTCAATAAAAGTTCAGAGCCCTTGACGGAGTATTTATCAGAAGGACCAACTGTCGTTAAAGTCGGTAAAAACTGGTTGCTGTATTATGATAACTATGGATCAAAAAATTATAAAGCTTTAAGCACTTCGGATTTTGTTCATTTTGAAGATGTTTCCTCAAAAATAAAACTTCCCGAAGGTCATAAACACGGAACGATTACCACGATTTCAAAAAAAGTTTTAAAAGGATTAATGGAGAAAAAATAATGGTTTGCCAATCCCTAGGGCTGGCGACATAAATATAAAACAATAATGATTGCATTCCATAAAATAAAAAGTATTGCGCTAACAATTGCCTTTTGCGGCAGCATAAATGCGCTCCAAGCACAACAAGATACCATACGATATGTAGGCAAAATACTTTCTAATGTCGATTACCACCACGGGCAATTGAGTCCTGCTGTTGGGGTTCACGCTACCCAAATTATGCGTGCTAGCAGAGAACATCCTGAAAAAGCAGATGGTTTTGGCTGGACATACAACCACCAATCGATGATGGCGTATTGGAATAATACGTTTTATTTACAATATTTGAGTGACCCAACTGGAGAACACATTCCGCCGAGTCAAACTTTTTTGATGACTTCCAAAGATGGTGAAAAATGGAATAAACCAACTGTGCTTTTTCCAATTTATCGCATTCCTGACGGCTTTAAAAAAGAAGGAGTAGAAGGAGTTGCCAAAAATCTGGATGCGATTATGCACCAGCGTATGGGCTTTTATGTTTCATCCGACAACAGGTTGCTGACTTTGGCCTATTATGGAGTGGCGATGGACAAAAAAGACGACCCGAATGACGGAAAAGGAATCGGTCGTGTGGTGAGAGAAATCCACAGAAACGGAAGTTTGGGCCCTATTTATTTTATTCGATACAATAAAAACGGGAATCCACTGCCAACAACATTTCCATTTTATACCAAAAGCAAAGACAAAAAATTCATCAAAGCCTGTGACGAATTACTTTCTAAACCATTGTTAATGCAGCAGTGGGTGGAAGAAGCTGATCGTGATGATGCATTGGTTCCGTTAAAAAAACAATACAAAGCCTTCAGTTATTACCATTTACCAGACGGAAATGTGGTTGGTTTATGGAAATTTGCGTTGACTTCCATCAGTAAAGACGAAGGTGAAACTTGGCAGTATAATCCGTTGAGAGCACCGGGATTTGTAAACAGCAATGCCAAAATATGGGGACAAAAAACTTCCGATAATCGCTATGCAACAGTTTATAATCCGTCGGAATACCGTTGGCCGTTGGCGATTTCAACCAGTAATGACGGCTTGAATTATACGGATTTATTGCTAGTTCACGGAGAAGTAAGTCCGATGCGTTATGGCGGAAATTACAAATCTGCTGGTCCGCAATACGTTCGTGGAATTCTGGAAGGAAACGGAACTCCGCCAGACGGAAAACTTTGGGTGAGTTACAGCGTGAACAAAGAAGATATTTGGGTGGCTTCAATCCCCGTTCCTGTGATGAGCGAAGTGAAAGAAAATGCCAACGATGTTTTCAATGACTTGCCAAATGGAGAAGAATTAAAATTATGGAATACCTATGATTTGTCTTGGGCTTCCACCAAAGTAGAAAAGAAAACGGACGGCAAAAAATGGCTGACATTAAGAGATCAGGATGCTTTCGATTATTCTCGTGCAGAGCGTATAATTCCTTTTGCCCAAAAAATGGAAGCGACTTTTACGGTAAAACCAGAACAAAATAATCACGGGTTGCTTCAAATAGAATTTCAAAATAAACAAGGACTTCCAGCCATTCGATTGGTGTTTGATTCGGATGGAGAATTAAAAGTGAAACACGGTGCCCGTTCTGGTGGGATTACTAAATACGAGGCGGGAAAAGAATATAAGATTGCCGTGAAATTAGACGTTACATCTCGTTCCTATACTGTAAAAGTGAATGATAGCAAAGAGACCTTTAAAATATTCTATGCACCGGTAGATGGTATTTCACGCATTATGTTCCGTACTGGCGATCAACGTTATACGCCAAATCCTGATACGGCTCCGGATATTCCAGATTTTACTGATTTGCCAGATGCGGGTAAATTAATTCCAGAAGCAGTATTTAATATCCAATCATTGATTACAAAAAAGTTATAACGTGAAGTTTTTCAAAACCATATTGTTTTTTATTTGTCTTTTAGCGACTTTCAGTTCTAATGGGCAAATTGCTGCCGACCATTTAACTTGTGAAATGGCAGAAAATCCATTGGCTGCAAGCCAAAATCAACCACGATTAAGTTGGCAGTTGGTTTCTAAAGAATCGAATGTATCGCAAACAGGGTATCAAATATTGGTTGCTTCTTCCGAGAAAAAATTACAGAAGAATGAAGCTGATATTTGGGATAGCGGGAAAGTAGTTTCAAATAAGAATCTTCAAATTAGGTACGACGGGAATCCTTTAAATAGCGAAACAAAATACTTTTGGAAAGTAAAAGTCTGGAACCAGAATAGTAAATCTTCCAATTGGAGCAAAGCTAATTTTTTCAGAATTGCACCTTCCGAATCCGATTTGAATCCAACTTGGATTGGCGCGATTACAAAAGCCAACAGTCATTTGCCGGAAGGCAGAAATTACCACACGGCAACTTTCAAAAAAGAAAAAAAAGAAGCGATAATCAATGCTTCGGATTCTTTGGCACGCAGAAGTATTATGCTTCGCAAACCATTTGCTGTTGCTAAAGAAATCAAGGAAGCCGTAGTTTATATTTCGGGATTGGGACATTATGAGTTGACTATAAATGGCAAAAAAATTGGCAATAGCGAGTTTGCGCCTTTGTGGACAGATTACGACAAATCGGTTAATTACAATACCTATGAATTATCGGCTGATGAATTGCAAAAAGGCGAAAATGTAATTGGAATTCTTTTAGGAAACGGAATGTACAATATGGTTGCCGAAAGATATGCCAAGTTTTTTGTGAGTTTTGGTCCACCGACTTTATTTTTCAAGATGAAAGTGGTTTATAAAGACGGTTCTTCAGCAATTATTAAGTCGGATGCAAGCTGGAAATACAGTAAAAGCCCGATTACCTTCAATAGTATTTTTGGAGGGGAAGATTACAATGCCAATTTAGAGCAAAAAGGTTGGGATGCCAAAGGATTTGATGACTCGAAGTGGAAAAAAGTAGTTGTTCAGGAAGCTCCAAAAGGAATTTTGAGAGCACAGACAGCACCGCCAATTACAGTGCAAAAACAATATGATGTCAAGGATGTAAAAGAAATTAAACCCAACTTTTATGTTTTTAATATGGGACAGAATCTTTCCGGATTTACGACCATAAAAGTTAAAGGAAAGAAAGGTCAAACGGTTCGTGTTTGGGTTGGCGAAGGCTTGAACGATGATGGAACTGTTGGACAAGGAAAAACAGGGAAACCGTATTATTATGACTATACTTTAAAAGGTGATGGTGTAGAAGAATGGCAACCTAAATTCAGTTATTATGGTTTTCAATATGTCCAGATTGAGAATATAAATTACAAGGAAACTAAGAATAAAAATCTTCCAACACTTGTAGATTTAAAATCTAATTTTATATACAATTCGGCTGGCGAGGCGGGAATTTTTGAATGTTCTAATGACATTTTCAACAAAACACACGAACTGATTAATAATGCTATAAAAAGTAATTTTCAGAGTGTGTTTACTGATTGTCCGCAACGCGAAAAATTAGGCTGGTTAGAGGAAATTCACTTAAATGGACCAGGATTAATGTTCAATTATAATTTGGCAAATTATATTCCAAGTTCAATGCAAAACATTGCCGATGCGCAGCGAGAAAACGGTTTGATTCCGACTATCGCTCCCGAATATGTTGTTTTTGGAGGTGATTTTACTGATTCTCCGGAATGGGGTGTAACAGGAATTATTTTGCCTTGGATGTATTATGAACAGTATGGGGACGCTTCTTTGTTGGAAAAATATTATCCCGTAATGAAAAGGTACATTGATTATTTAACGACTACTTCAAAAAATCATATTGTGTCTCACGGTTTAGGAGATTGGTACGATTATGGGACGCATCCAGCGGGATACTCAAAAAATAGTCCCATTGCACTTTCGGCAACTTCACATTATTATTATGGAGCCCATTTATTGGCAAAAGCCGCAAAATTGTTGAACAAGGGAGTCGATATTGCTAAGTATGAAACCTTGGCTTCGGATATTAAAAAGGCTTTTAACGACGAATTTTTTAATGTAGCAACCAAGCAATACGGGACGAGTAGCCAGTTTAGCAACGCTGTTCCGGTTTTTATGGAAATTGTGGAACCGCAATACAAACAAGCGGTGATGTATAATTTACTGGAAGACATCAAATCCAAAGGGGATCGATTAACTACAGGAGACGTTGGGAATCGTTATTTATTTCAAGCTTTGGCTCGAAATGGCGAAAATGAAACGATGTACAAAATGAACAATCACTATGATGCTCCTGGATATGGTTTTCAGATAAAATTTGGATTGACAACCTTGACCGAACAATGGGATCCTCGCAAAGGAAATTCGTGGAATCATTTTATGATGGGACAAATTGAAGAATGGTTTTACCAAAGTCTGGCCGGAATTGTTTCGGATGATGAAAATCCAGGATTCAAGCATTTCTTTATCCAACCAGAGATTGTGGGCGACATGACTTTTGTAAAAGCAAGTTATCAATCTATTTATGGTAAAATTGCTTCAGCTTGGGAGAAAAAGGACAGAAAATTATTCCTGAAAATTGAAATTCCTGCCAACACATCCGCCACCATAAAATTGCCGGTTTCTAAAAATTCAGAAATTAAAGTCAATAAAAAATCGATGAGTTCAGGTTTTGATGAAAAAGACAAAAAACCTACTTTAGAATTAGGTTCAGGAATTTATACAATTGAATGCAAAATATAGTTTTCGACAGAGACCTAACAGGTTTTTAAAACCTGTTAGGTCCAATGAGAAGCTAACAATAAATAAAAAATGAAGAATTTAAAAAACATAGTTTTTACTTTAATAGGATCAATTTTCGTATTGACGTTCGCAAACGCGCAATGTACATCTGATACTAATTTCAAGAAGCCGGTTACGGAAACGATAAAAAAGATTGAAACTATTTTTCATATAACCATCACTGACGACAGAGGTTTATTGAAAGAAAAAGAATTGGATTATGCCGATTGGCGCATTGAACAAGGCAATTTAGAAGTTTCTTTGGCCAATGTTTTGGTTCCTTTTGAGTTGACTTATTTTAAGCAACCTGATGGAAGTTATCTAATTCGAAAATTTGAAAGCCATAAAGTATCGATTGATAAAGGAAAGGAAAGGTTGGAATTTCTAACCAATTTATATCCGACTTTAGCCGATTGGGAAGCGCGAAAGAAAGAGCTGAAAGCGTGTATGATCACGTCGTTTGGTTTGGACAAAGCGCCACCAATGCCAAAATCAAAACCGATTTTAACTCCAAAAAGAATTTATAAAGATTATAGCGTAGAAAATATTGGATTGGAAATTCTTCCGGGCGTTTACGTAACGGGTTCGATTTACAAACCCTATCCTTTAAACAAAAAAGCGGCTATTATTTTAACACCCGACGGACATTTTGGAGACGGAAGATACAGAAACGACGAGCAATATCGTTGTGCCATAATGGCCAAAATGGGGGCAATAGTGGTGAGTTATGACTTGTTTGCTTGGGGTGAATCATTGCTTCAATTTCCGGAACAGACACACAGAAACAGTATCGCATCGACAGTTCAGGTTTTAAGCGGAATACGGTTATTGGATTATTTGGCAACGATAAAAAATGCTGATGTTTCTCGTGTTGGCGTTACCGGAGGTTCCGGCGGAGGTTCGCACACGATGTTTTTGGCAGCTTTAGATGACAGAATTAAAGTTTCGGCTCCGGTCGTAATGGTTTCTTCGCATTTTTCGGGAGGTTGTCCTTGCGAAAGCGGTCGAGGAATTCATTTGTGTGGCAACGGAACCAATAATGCCGAAATTTCGGCAATGATGGCGCCAAAACCGCAATTGATTGTTTCGGATGGAAAAGACTGGACATTGGCAGTTCCAGAATTGGAATTCCCTTTTATCCAACGCACTTATGGACTTTACGGTAAAAAAGAGTTGGTAGAAAATGCCCATTTTCAAGCAGAAGGTCACGATTTTGGAGTTTCAAAACGCATGGCTTTGTATCCGTTTATGGCCAAATATTTGGGTTTGGATTTGAATAAAGTGAAGAATGCCAAAGGCGAAATTGACGAATCAACCTGCGTGATGGAACCCAAAGAAAAGATGTTCGTTTTTGGTGATAAAGGCGAAAAATTGCCAGCCAATGCCTTGAAGGATATCAATAAATTATATGAAATGTTCGGAGAAAAAAATAATAAAGTATATGAAGTTAAGAAGTAAAATTGCCGGTATTGTTTTTGGAATTGGATTCCTTGTTGGTGTGCAGAATTTAGGTGCGCAAACGACAACTGAGTTAAAACTTTGGTATGACAAACCCGCTGCCATCTGGAACGAAGCCTTGCCTTTGGGTAATGGTCGTTTGGGAGCGATGGTTTTTGGAGACCCTTCCGTGGAACGTTTGCAATTAAACGAAGAAACTATTTGGGCAGGTTCGCCAAACAGCAATGCGCATACAAAATCATTGAAAGCGTTGCCTATTGTGAGACAATTGGTTTTTGACGGAAAATTTGATGAGGCACAAGATTTGGCTACCCAGGATATCATGTCCCAAACCAATGATGGAATGCCGTATCAAACTTTTGGAAGTGCCTATATTTCGTTTCCGGGACATCAGAAATATACCAATTATTATCGTGATTTGAATATTGAAAATGCTACTGCAAAAGTAAAATACACCGTAAATGGCGTAGAATTTACCAGAGAAATATTTACCTCTTTTTCAGATCAGGTTATTGTGGTAAAATTGTCGGCGAGTCAGCCGGGACAGATTACGGCGAATGTTTTTATGAACAGCCCTATTGACAAAACAGTTCCTTCAACGGAAGGCAACCAAATTCTGCTTTCTGGAATTGGGACTAATTTCGAAGGTGTAAAAGGAAAAGTGAAATTCCAGGGAAGAATTGAAGCCAAAAATAAAGGTGGAGAAGTTTCGGCAAGCAACGGAGTACTTAGCATTAATAAAGCCGATGAAGTGACGCTTTACATTTCGATAGCGACCAATTTCAAAAACTATCAGGACATTACCGAAGATGAAGTAGCGAAAAGCAAATCGTTTTTGGAGAAAGCTTTACCGAAAAGTTTTGATGAAATCAAAAAAGCACACATGGTCTATTATCAAAAATTCTTCAACAGGGTTTCCTTCGATTTGGGTTCAACTGACGCCATCAAGAAACCGACGAATGAAAGAATTCGCGATTTTTCCAAACAATTCGATCCGCAATTAGCCAGTTTGTATTTTCAATTTGGGCGTTATTTGCTGATTTCGAGTTCACAGCCTGGTGGACAACCGGCCAATTTACAGGGAATTTGGAACGATATGGTAACTCCTCCCTGGGACAGTAAATACACGACAAACATCAATGCCGAGATGAATTATTGGCCGGCCGAGCTAACCAATCTTTCGGAGATGCACGAGCCCTTTATTCAAATGGCAAAAGAATTGAGCGTTACGGGAGCAGCAACTGCCAAGATGATGTACAATGCCAATGGTTGGGTGTTACACCACAATACCGATATTTGGCGTGTAACCGCCCCGGTAGATTCCGCTGCGTCTGGAATGTGGCCTACGGGTGGCGCTTGGGTTTCTCAGGATTTATGGGAACGCTATTTGTACACAGGAGATAAAAATTACCTAAAAGAAATTTATCCGATACTAAAAGGTGCAGCAGATTTCTTTTTGGATTTTATGATTACCGACCCAAACACAGGTTATTTGGTGGTTGTTCCATCGAGTTCTCCTGAAAACACACACGCTGGCGGAACGGGAAAATCAACTATTGCTTCCGGAACTACGATGGATAATCAGTTGGTTTTTGATTTGTTTACCCACGTAATCGAAGCTTCCAAATTGGTTGCTCCTGATGAAGATTATGCTAAAAAAGTAAGTGTAGCTTTGGCTAAAATGGCTCCGATGAAAGTTGGAAAACACAATCAGTTGCAGGAATGGCAGGACGATTGGGACAATCCGAAAGACAATCACCGACACGTTTCGCATTTGTACGGCTTGTTTCCAAGTAGCCAGATTTCGCCAATCAAAACACCGGAATTATTTGAAGCGGCCAAACAATCCTTGATTTATAGAACAGACGAATCGACAGGATGGTCAATGGGCTGGAAAGTGAATTTATGGGCTCGATTATTGGACGGAAATCACGCCTACAAATTGATTCAGGATCAATTGCATTTGGTAACCGCTGATCAAAGAAAAGGTGGCGGAACCTACCCAAATATGCTCGATGCACACCAACCGTTTCAGATTGACGGTAACTTTGGATGCACAGCAGGAATCGCCGAAATGCTGATGCAAAGTCAGGAAGATGCGATTCATTTATTGCCTGCTTTGCCAACTGTCTGGAAAGACGGTAGCATCAAAGGTTTGGTTACCCGAGCCGGATTTGTAATCGATATGACCTGGAAAAATAATAAAGTTTCGACCTTGAAAGTATATTCAAAAATAGGAGGAAACTGCCGATTGAAATTGGAAAACACTTTGAAAGCAGATAAAGGAATTGTGCTTAAAAAAGCAAAAGGTAAAAACCCGAATCCGTTGTTTTATGCTGTTGAAGTAAAGAAACCGATTATTTCTAAAGAAGCTAAATTGCCTAAAGTACAATTACCAAAGTACAATGAATATGATGTAGAAATGAAAGCGGGACAGACGTATAGTTTCTCTGCAAATTAAATTAGGTATTAAAAACGAATATTGTGTCCGCGTGAGTGATGGCAGTGGAGCTCTTTTTTTGAGTGGCTTTTTTAGCCGATCAAAAAAAAGCTGGAACGTACAGCACGATCCGGAGTTTTTACGAAGGGTCACGCCCAAAAAATTAAAATAAATAGAATATGTTACATCAATTAAAATATAAAATAATTGCTTTCATTATACTGATTTCTGCTTTAAACAGCGGATGTAAATCAGGTGCGGCACATTCCAAAAAAGGAACGGCCGTTATTTTGAAAGCCGATAATTTCAAGCATTATGTTGATTATTTCAACACGATGGAAGACGAGAATTTGAAATTTGCGATTCCAAATGACAGTGCTTGGAACTGGATGAAAAAGAATGTTCCGTTGTTTGAATGTCCACAGCAAAATTTTGAGGAGATTTATTATTTCCGTTGGTGGAGTGTGCGAAAACACATCAAGAAAACACCGCAGGGATTTGCGATTACGGAGTTTTTGGTGGACCGTTCGTATGCAGATAAATACAATATGATCAGTTGTGCGCTGGGGCATCACATCAATGAGTTTCGCTGGGTTCACGATCCGCAGTATTTGGAGCAGGATGTTCATTTGTGGTTTCGAGGGAATGAAGGCAAGCCAATGAAAAAGTTGCGAACCTTTAGCAGTTGGACGGCGGATGCGTTGTACAACCGTTATTTGGTGAATAAAGATGATAAGTTTTTACTGGATATGTATCCTGATTTGGTCGCCGAATACGCCGCTTGGGAAGGCGACAGAAAACGTAAAGATGGATTGTTCTGGCAGTTTGACGTGAAAGACGGAATGGAAGAATCGTTGAGCGGGGCAAGAAAATTCAGAAATGCGCGCCCGACGATTAACAGTTATATGTACGGAAATGCACAGGCTTTGGCGAAAATGGCGAAGATGAAAGGCGATGCCAAACAGGAAAGTTATTTTACTGCGAAAGCGGATACGCTTCAAAAATTGGTGGAAACGAAATTGTGGAATCCAAAAAGTGAATTCTTTGAAACGTTTACAGAGAAAGATACGCTGGCGCAGGTTCGGGAGGCGATTGGATTTATTCCGTGGTATTTTAATCTGCCACAAAAAGGCAAAGGTTTTGAAAAAGCTTGGGAACAAATTAAGGATGAAAAAGGATTTTCAGCACCTTTTGGATTGACAACGGCAGAACGCAGAAGTCCGCGTTTTAGAACACACGGAACCGGAACTTGTGAATGGGATGGCGCAATTTGGCCTTTTGCCAGTTCGCAAACTTTAACGGCTTTGGCCAATGTTTTGAATAATTACAATCAGAATTTTGTTGCCAAAACCGATTATTTCAAGCAAATGGATTTGTATGTGCAATCGCAATATTACAGAGGAAAACCATATTTGGGAGAATATTTGGACGAAACCACGGGTTATTGGTTAATGGGCGACAGAGAACGAAGCCGTTATTACAATCATTCGACTTTCAATGATTTAATGATAACAGGATTGGTTGGTTTACGCCCAAGAGCTGATGAAAAGATTGAGGTAAATCCGTTGATTCCACAAGAAAAATGGGATTGGTTTTGTTTGGATAATGTATTGTATCACGGCAATATCATTACGATTCTTTGGGATAAAACAGGTGAAAAATACGGAAAAGGAAAAGGTTTCAGAATTTTTAAAAACGGAAAAGAAATTGCGGTTTCAGAAAAATTGGAGAAATTAGTATCGGAATAAAATTGGGACGCGGATGACGCGAATTAAAATGGATGTGTGCGGATTTTTTTGTCATTTCGACGAAGGAGAAATCACATCCAGAGAGCAACGAACGTAAATCCGTTATGTGATTTCTCCTTCGTCGAAATGACACACTTGATGGAATTTGCTAATCAAAAATTAATCTGCTGAATTTGCTGAATCTGCGTGAGGAAAAATTATAGCAAATCAGCTTAAAATAAAAATAAATGAAAAAGTTTTTTTTACATACGACATTCATCATTATAACCCTGATTTCAATTTCGGCGCAAGCCCAAAACAAAATCAGCGTAACAAATCTGCAATGCGAAATGCTGAACAATCCGGAAGGAATTGATGTGGTGCAACCTCGTTTGAGCTGGCAGATAAAGTCGGATGTAAATGATGTAAAACAAACGGCCTATCAAATTATGGTCGCTTCGACTTTGGAAAATTTGAATGCCAATAAAGCTGATTTATGGGATACCGGAAAAGTAGTAAGCTACGAATCGGTTAATATTATTTACAACGGAAAAAAGCTGGGAGACCGACAAAATGCGTTTTGGAAAGTAACCGTTTTTACCAATAAAGGGGAAATTAAATCGGCTACAACTGCACATTTCAGTATTGGGATTTTAACCTATGCCGACTGGAAATCGACTCGTTGGATTGGGTATGAAAAATTGTCGAAAGATGACAGCGTTTCCCAGTATTCCAGATTGTCTGCGCGTTATTTGCGAAAAGAAATCAATCTGAAAAAACAGGTCAAATCGGCCAAGGTTTATATTATGGGAATGGGCTTGTATGAGCTGTACATCAACGGAAATAAAATTGGCGATCAGGTTTTGGCACCCGTTCCAACGGATTACACCAAAAACGTGAAATACAATGTTTTTGATGTGACTTCGCAATTGAAGGAAGGTAAAAATATGCTGGGAACGATTTTAGGAAACGGCCGTTTTTTTGCGATGCGTCAGGATTACAAACCGTACAAAATAAAATCATTTGGTTTCCCGAAAATGGCTTTGCAGTTGTTTGTGGAATATTCGGATGGAAGCAAAGACATAATCCGAACCGACGACACCTGGAAACTAACCACTGACGGCCCCATTTTGTCCAACAACGAATACGACGGCGAAGAATACGATGCCCGCAAGGAAATGAAAAATTGGAACACGACCAATTTTGACGATAAAACTTGGGTAAATGCCAGATATGTTCAGGAACCGGGCGGTTTTTATGAATCGCAAATGTCGCCGAATATGAAAATAATGGGCGAGGTAAAACCAATTTCGATTAAAGCGACTCCAAAAGGAACTTATATTTTGGATATGGGTCAAAATATGGTGGGCTGGCTGCAACTGAAAGTAAAAGGAAAAAGTGGCGACAAAATCACGATGAAATTTGCCGAGTCTTTACAGGCTGATGGTTCGTTGTACATTGCCAATTTGCGCGATGCAAAAACTACTGATGTTTATACGTTGAAAGACGAAGGTGAAGAAATTTGGGAGCCGCATTTTATATTTCACGGTTTCCGATTTGTAGAAATTTCGGGTTATACGACCAAACCAACATTGAGTAATTTTATTGGAAAAGTAGTTTATGACGATATCAAAACAACTGGAACTTTTGAATCTTCGGATGCGACGATGAACCAGATTTTCAAAAATGCCTGGTGGGGAATCAGCGGAAATTACAAAGGAATGCCTATCGATTGTCCGCAACGAAACGAGCGTCAGCCTTGGTTGGGAGACAGGACAACGGGAGCTTATGGCGAAAGTTTCCTATTTGATAACCAGACTTTATATGCCAAATGGCTGGATGATATTAAATATTCTCAAACACAAGATGGAGGATTACCCGATGTAGCTCCCGCATTTTGGCGTTATTACGGCGATAATGTGACTTGGCCGGGAACGTATATTACGGTTGCCGATATGCTGTACCAACAATTTGCCGACAAGGAAGTGATTAAAAAACAATATCCGTCTATGAGAAAATGGATGGTGTATATGGAGGAAAATTATTTGGTAAACGATTTAATGGACAAGGACAAATATGGCGATTGGTGCGTTCCACCGGAATCATTAGAGTTGATTCGTTCCAAAGATCCTTCCCGTTTAACGGATGGACAATTGCTGTCGAGTGCTTTTTATTATCAGTTGTTGGGTATAATGAAAAAGTTTGCCAAAATTGCAAACGCTGATGCCGATATTGCGCATTATGATGATTTGACTGTGAGAATCAAAAAAGCATTCAATACAAAATATTTGAATGTTGCAACTAACAGCTACGCCAATAATACCGTGACAGCAAATGTGTTGCCTTTGGCTTTTGGGATGGTTCCTGAAAATTTAATAGACAAGGTATTCCAAAATATGGTTCACGAAGTTGAGGTGACTAAAAAAGGACATATTAGCACAGGCGTAATCGGGACACAATTTTTGATGCGAACCCTGACCAACTTTGGAAGAGGAGATTTGGCTTTCAAACTGGCATCCAACAAAACCTATCCGAGTTGGGGTTATATGGTCGAAAACGGAGCAACCACGATTTGGGAATTATGGAACGGAAATACTGCAGATCCAACAATGAATTCTCAAAATCACGTGATGCTTTTGGGTGATTTAATGATTTGGTACTACGAAAATATGGCGGGAATCAAGAGCAATCCCGAAAATCCGGGTTTCAAACAAATCATTATGAAACCTGATTTCAATGCTGGATTGACTTATGTAAATGCATCTTACGAATCAATTTACGGACTGATTAAAAGCGACTGGAAGAAAAACAAAAATACTTTGCAGTGGAAAATTACCATTCCGGCCAATTCATCGGCAGTGGTGTATTTGCCAACAGCCAATGCATCTTCGGTAACGGTGAACAATCAAAAATTGACTCAATTTTCTACTACTCATAAAACAGAAAATAACAACATCGTTCTGACTTTACAATCCGGTTCGTATGTTTTGAATGTAAAATAAAAACACTTTTTCCTTAATTCAGGATGGTACAGGTTGCAAAATCATTTATTTAGTGTTATTTTTACACTTAATAAATTTTTGCATTTTGATATTTGCATAATACATTGGAAATAAACATCATAATATTTTAAAGAACAAATAATGAAACTCAAACAAATAACTGTTGCCTTTTTTGGACTGCTTCTTTTGGGAGGTTGTAAATCAGCTTTGGAAAAAAAGACTTGGAAAGAAGGAATTTTGGTAGATGAATTCATATACGATAAAGCGCCTTATCCTTCCTGCCACGCTGTAACAATTGTGGAAGCAACCAACGGAGATTTAGTGTCGTCCTGGTTTGGAGGAACGCACGAAAGACATCCTGATGTTTGTATTTATGTAAGCATCAAACCTAAAGGAAGCGACAAATGGAGCGAAGGTGTGAAAGTGGCTGACGGTGTAATGAAAGAAGGGCCAAGATTGCCAACCTGGAATCCTGTTTTGTACCAAATTCCCGGTGGCGATTTGATGTTGTTTTATAAAATTGGACCAAAACCATCGGAGTGGTGGGGTGTAATCAGAACTTCGTCTGATGGTGGAAAAACCTGGTCAGAAGCTAAAAATATGCCTAATAAAAATTTCTTGGGACCAATCAAAAACAAACCTGTTTTATTGAGTAACGGTACACTTTTGTGTCCGTCAAGTATTGAAGGTGACGGATGGCGTTTGCGTATGGAAACCAGTCCAGATTTCGGTAAAACCTGGGTTATGGGTGATACCTTGTCGAGAGGGAAAAATAAAATAAATGCGATTCAGCCAAGCATTCTTTTTCATAAAGATGGAAGTATTCAGGCTATTGGCAGAACCAGAAACAGGGCTATTTTTAGTACTTTTTCTAAAGATAACGGAAAAACGTGGTCGGATATAGAGTTAATTGGTTTGCCAAATAACAATTCAGGAACGGATGCGGTAACGCTTAAAAACGGAAAACATCTGTTGGTTTACAATCACGTTTTGCCTCCTGGTGATTTGGCAAAAGGTCCAAGAACGCCGTTGAATGTTTCTATTTCTGATGATGGAATTCATTGGAATGCAGCATTGGTTTTGGAAGATTCCAAAATAAGCCAGTATTCGTATCCATCGATGATTCAGAGTTCAGACGGAATGGTGCATATCGTTTACACTTGGAGAAGAGAAAAACTGAAATACGTAAAAATTGACCCTAGAAAATTAGTGGCTCTTCCAATCAAAAACGGAATCTGGCCTGGTGACGAAAATAAAGTGGTGACCACCGTTAAAGCGGAAGAAGAATAAGATGGATAGCGGAAAAAATAATATGAAGAATAGTAATTTCAAGAGGAATCTCATCAAAATTACGGCTATACTTTTTACGGCCGTTATTGCTGGGTTGTTCAATAGTTGCGCTACTTCCCATTTATCAAATAAGAACGAGCGTTACAAAATTGCGGTTTGCGACTGGATGATTCTAAAAAGACAAAAACTGGGTTCTTTTGCTTTGGCCAGCGAAATAAAGGCTGACGGAATCGAACTCGATATGGGCGGTTTAGGCAACAGACTTACATTCGACAGTAAGCTAGGCGACCCGATCGAAAGACAAAAATTTCTGGATAAATCCAAAGAATTAAATGTCGGTATCAGTTCCATTGCGATGTCTGGTTTCTATGCACAGTCTTTTGCCAAAAGAGAATCGATAACTTTGATGATTGAAGATTGCATCAAGGCAATGAAAAATATGAATGTGAAAGTGGCTTATTTGCCTTTGGGTACAGAAAGCGATTTGAATAAAAAGCCAGAATTGCGTCCGATACTTATCGAAAGATTAAAATGGGCAGGAAAACAAGTCGGTAAAATAGGCGGTGTCATTGCTATTGAAACTTCATTGAACGCTACCGAAGAGAAAGAATTATTGGAAGAAATAGGTTCTAAATACATCAAAAGCTCTTTCAATTTTGCCAATGCGGTAGATAACGGAAGAGACATTGCTACCGAATTGAAGATTTTAGGCAAAAAACATTTGGCACAAATTCACGCTTCGACTACTGATAAAGTTTGGTTGGAAAATGATAAAGCGGTAGATATGCCAAAAATCAAGAAAACGCTGGACGATATGAACTGGAGTGGTTGGTTGATTATAGAGCGTTCCAGAGATGTAACTCAGGTACACAATGTAAAGGCAAATTACGGTGCAAACGTGGCTTACCTAAAACGTATTTTTCAGAATAAATAAAATTAATTCCCCCTTTTATGAAGTATTTAAGTCTATTATTTTTAAGTCTTTTTGTTTCTTATTCATCAGCGCAAAACATCACCATTGTTCGTGATTCGAAAGCGGCTAGAGCACAGTTTGGTGCCGAAAAACTATCTGAAATAGCAGCATCCAAAGGATTAAAAGTAGTTTTTGCAGATAAAGCTCCCAAAAAATCAAAAGACAAGGTAATTGTCATTGGCGAAAAAGGAACCGATTTCTGGAAACAAAACTCCAGAAATGCTAAAATCGACGACAGCAAACTAACCAAAAAGGAAGGTTTTCAAATTCGTACGCAAAAAAATACAATCTATATTGAAGGGACAGATGCCACTGGAACTTTGTATGGCGCTATGGAACTGGTTGATCGTATCAAGAGTTCAGGACAAATCCCATCAGAAATTAATATCGAAGACAGTCCAGAAATGGTCTTGAGAGGTTCCTGTATCGGAGTGCAAAAAACGACCTATCTTCCGGGTAGAGACGTTTATGAATATCCGTACACACCCGAAACTTTTCCTTGGTTTTACGATAAACAACTGTGGACGAAGTATCTCGATATGATGGTCGATAACCGACTAAACTCCTTGTATCTGTGGAACGGACATCCTTTTGCCTCTTTGATAAAATTAAAAGACTATCCGTTTGCGCTTGAAGTGAGCGAGGAAGATTTCAAAAAGAACGAGGAAATCTATAAATACCTTACCGTTGAAGCCAACAAAAGAGGAATCTGGGTGATTCAAATGTTTTATAATATCATTGTTTCCAAACCTTTTGCGGAGCATTATAATATCAAAACCCAAGACCGTTCACGTCCGATAACTCCAGAAATTGCCGATTATACCCGAAAATCAATTGCTGCTTTCATAGAAAAATACCCTAATGTTGGATTGTTGGTGTGTTTGGGAGAAGCCATTAATACGATTGAAGATGATGTGGAATGGTTTACAAAAACCATCATTCCGGGAGTTCAGGATGGTATGAAAACCTTGGGAAGAACCGATGAACCGCCAATTATTCTTCGTGCGCACGATACCGATGCGCCTTTGGTTATGGAAAAATCGCTTCCGTTGTATAAAAACTTGTACACGATGCACAAGTACAATGGCGAGTCATTGACGACTTACACGCCTCGCGGACCTTGGGGAGAAATTCACAAAAAGTTAAGTTCTTTGAATTCTGTTCATATTTCAAACGTTCATATTTTGGCAAATTTGGAGCCTTTCCGTTACGGATCACCAGACTTTATCCAAAAAACAGTTAAGGCAATGCATAATATTCACGGTGCCAATGCGCTGCATTTGTATCCGCAGTCATCCTATTGGGATTGGCCTTACACGGCTGATAAAACCGATAAACGATTGTTGGAAATGGATCGTGACTGGATTTGGTACAAGGCTTGGGCAAGATATGCCTGGGAAAGCAAAAGAGATCGAAATGAGGAAATCCAGTATTGGGACAAGCAATTGGCGGATAAATTCGGAACCGATACCGAAGCCGGAAATAATATTTTGAAAGCCTATGAAGAAGCCGGAGAAATTGCCCCCAAAACGTTAAGACGTTTCGGAATCACCGAAGGAAATCGTCAGACTTTATTGTTAGGAATGTTCGAAAGTCAGTTGGTTAATCCTGCCAAATGGCGCGTTTATCCAGGATTCCACGAATCTTGCGGACCTGTAGGCGAATTGCTGTTGGAGTACGCCAAAAAAGAATGGAACAAAGAGCCGCACGTTGGAGAATTGCCAACACAAATCATTGCCGAAATAACGCAACACGGAAAATTAGCCATTGAAGCCATTGACAAAGCCGAAGCAAAAGTAACCAAAGACAAAGAAGAATTCCTGCGCCTTAAAAACGATATGCACGCTTACAAAGCCTTTGCCGATTTCTTTTCAGAAAAAGTAAAAGCTGCTATTTTGGTCTTGCGTTACAGCTATTCCAACGAAATTTCAGACTTGGATAAAGCCCTTCCGCATCTGGAAAAAAGCATCGTACATTATGAAACTTTGGTCAATTTGACAAAAGACCATTATTTGTATGCCAATAGTATGCAGACCGCACAACGCCGAATTCCAATTGGAGGAGACGACGGAAACAACAAAACCTGGGCAGAATTATTGCCACATTACGAACGTGAGTTAGCCAATTTCAAGCGAAATATTGCCCTTTTGAAATCTTCAAAAGACGGCGTAATCGAAAAGGCAGCAAGCAAACCTTGGCAAACAGCCGAAGTAACTTGGTTAAGCGAAAATAAAGGAACTTACGCAGTGAAAAACGGAACAAAAGTCTATGGAACTCCCATCTCGGAACTGATAAAAGTAGCCCCTGAATTGCAAAATCTAAAAGGAATTACTTTCGATGAAACGGCACAAAATGAGAAGGGAACACACCTGAAATTCAAAAATACCAAAGCCGTAAAATTGGTTGTCGGTTATTTTAACTCGGATCAAAAAAGATTCTTGTTTCCACCAAGTTTAGAAACTGATGCGGCCGGAAATGCTTACGGTCAAGCCGAAGTAATCTTGGCAAGTGCGATGAATCTGAAAGAATTGCCACGAGTAAATATTCACACTTATACCTTTCAACCTGGAGAAAATAAATTGGATTTGGGCAAAGGAAAAGTCTTGATTTTAGGATTTATTGATTGCAACCAAACGATTACGCCCCGCGATGTCGGTTATATCGACGAAGGCGAAAAAGGCGCGGTAGATTGGTTGTTCTATTAAGATAATTTGGGCGTGACCCTCCGTCTCGTCCCAAAAGACGAGACTGCGGGTCGGGCTGTACGTTCCCGCTTTTTTATAGCTGGCAGAAAAAACCAGCTATAAAAAGAGCTCCACTGCCATCCCTCACGCAAACAAGGAAACAATGGGAGTCATTGCGAGGAACGAAGCAATCACATAGCGAGAGCAGCTAAATTGAGTTAAAAAAAACACACCTATCCAGTTTCGGCCCCCTCTCCTTTGGAGAGGGTTGGGGTGAGGATAAATAGCAAGATGAAGAAATTAAATTACATAGTTTATTTTTTATTTATTAGTTGCTTTGCTTGGTCTCAAACCCAAGAAAAAGGAGCTTCATTCCGTAAAGAAGTTTCGCTGAACTCTTCTTGGGAAACCATTGTTTTGGACCAGCTTCCAGAGCAGGAGGAAACCTTTGTGCAAAATCCAAAAGTAGATTCCCAATGGCAAAAAGTAAACGTACCGCACAATTGGGATCAATATTATGGATTCCGCCGAACAAAACACGGCAATTTACACGGAACCGCCTGGTATCACAAAACTTTAAAACTAGACAAACAAGATACATCAAAAAGACTTTTTCTTTATTTTGAAGGTGCGAGTTCCTACGCAACGGTTTGGGTAAACGGCAAAAAAGTCGGCGAACACAAAGGCGGAAGAACCACGTTTACAGTCGACATTACAAAAGCCGTTTCTTTCGAAAAAGCAAATGATATAATCGTCAAAGCGGCTCATCCGTCATTCATTGCCGATTTGCCTTGGGTTTGTGGCGGATGTTCCGGAGAATGGGGATTTTCTGAAGGCTCACAGCCAATGGGTATTTTCAGGCCGGTTACTTTAGTTGTTACTGATGAAGTTCGAATAGAACCTTTTGGGGTTCATATTTGGAATGACAAAGCAACTTCCAAGGGAAAAGCCGTTCTCAACATTACTACAGAAATCAAAAACTACGGAAATTCCAACCGAAAATTAACTATTGTCAATACGCTTTTTGATGCAACAGATAAGGAAATCAGCACTTCAAAAACCGAGATAAATAGCCTTCTTGGCGAAACCAAAGAAATTGCGCATACGTTACCAGCAATTGTGCAACCCAAATTGTGGTCGCCAGCCAATCCGTATTTGTATCAATTGGTCACTACAATATCTGAAAACGGAAAGAAAATAGACGAACTAAAAACGCCATACGGAATCCGTTGGGTAAGCTGGCCAGTGAGTCGTGACGGAAAAGACAATCGTTTTTACATCAATGACGAGCCTTTGTTCATCAACGGAACCTGCGAATACGAACATTTAATTGGGAACAGCCATTCGTTTTCAAATGAACAAATCCATTCGAGAATAGAACAAATTAAAGCAGGAGGTTTCAATGCTTTTCGCGAAGCACACCAGCCTCATAATTTGGAATACCAAAAAGAATTAGACGAAAATGGAATCCTGTTTTGGAGTCAGTTTTCGGCACATATTTGGTACGACACACCCGAATTCAAAGAGAATTTCAAAACCTTATTACGCGAATGGATTAAAGAACGCCGAAATAATGTGTCGGTTGTAATGTGGGGTTTGCAAAACGAAAGCACGATTCCGGCAGCATTTGCAGAAGAATGTACCCAAATCATCCGCGAAATGGATCCGATATCCGCTTCACAACGCATTGTGACGACCTGCAACGGAGGCGAAGGAACCGATTGGAATGTCGTGCAAAACTGGTCGGGAACTTATGGAGGTGATCCGTTCAATTACGATGTTGAAATGAGCACCCAATTGCTAAATGGAGAATATGGCGCTTGGCGTTCACACGATTTGCACACCGAAGGCGAATTTGACCAAAAAGGAATTTTAAGCGAAAACCGTTTCTCGCAATTAATGGAAATCAAAGTCCGCGAAGCCGAATCGGTAAAAGATAAAATCGCAGGACAATTCAACTGGCTTTTTGCTTCGCACGAAAATCCAGGACGCGTTCAAAACGGCGAAGGATTTAGGGATATTGACAAAGTTGGACCAGTCAATTACAAAGGACTTTTCAGTATTTGGGGCGAACCTTTGGACGCGTATTACATGTACCGAGCCAATTATGTTTCGAACAAAACAAACCCAATGGTCTATATCGTTTCGCACACCTGGCCGAATCGCTGGGATGCTCCGGGAATCAAAAACGGAATCGATGTCTATTCCAATTGTGATGCCGTCGAACTGTTTAATGATGTGAATAAATCATCTCTCGGAAAACTAAAAAATCCTGGATTGGGTCAGCATTTTCAATGGAACAATGTCAATATTCAATATAATATTTTGTACGCTGTAGGTTATATAAACGGAAAAGCAGTTGCGAAAGATTACATAGTATTAAACATTTTGCCTGAAGCACCTAATTTTACAAAATTAGAAACAAAAAAAGAAACACTTTTACAACCTCAAAGAAACTACAATTACATTTACAGAGTCAACAGTGGCGGTAGTGAAATCACTGATTCTCTCGGCAATTTGTGGCAGGCTGATGTTCATAAAAGCGGAGGAAACACCTGGGGTTCTTTGTCGTGGACAGATAATTTCAAACAATTGCCTGATTTTTTTGCCAGTCAAAGAAGCACTTTCGACCCCATTTCGGGAACAAAGGACTGGAAATTATTTCAGAGTTTCAGATACGGAATCGACAAACTGCGTTACGAATTTCCAGCTTCTGACGGAGAATATCTGGTAGAATTGTATTTCACCGAACCTTGGTACGGAACTGGTGGGGGATTGGATTGTAAAGGCTGGCGTTTGTTTGACGTAGCCATCAATGATAATGTGGTGCTGAAAGATTTGGATATTTGGAGTGAAGTCGGACACGATTCAGCTTTAAAGAAGACTTTTGTGGTAAAAAGCAAAAACGGAAAAATAGTTATTTCGTTCCCAAATGTAAATGCGAGTCAGGCAATCATTTCGGCAATTGCCATAGCCACCAAAGATAAAACGGCAAAAGGAGCTTCGGCTTCGCCACGAAATATTCAGAATGTTGTAAGTAATTCCGAAACTAAAATCGGTTCCTGGCTGGATATTAATTCCAAACAATATTCAGATTCAGAAGTTGTTTTTACACAATTACCTGCTGAAGTTTATGGGGCCGATTATTTACAAATATCATCAAAGTCAAAATCTTCTGGTTCATTTATAACCAAAGAAGATTCAGAAATTTATCTATTTCAAAAATTAAAGGATTCTATTTCTGGCTACAAAAAAATGTTAGAAATAGCTAAAAATTCCAAAGGAGTAGAATTTTCTGTTTTTCATAAAAAAGTAAAAAAAGGAGAAAAAATACTTTTTGAAAATAGTTCTATCGCAGTTGTTCCAACCTACAATATGGGCGAAAAAGACGATTCACGACCTGTTGTACTTTTGGAAGCAGAAACCGCCAAAACCTCGGGAACCGGAATCGAAAAAGGAAATTTCAAAAAGAGCGATTACATCGAATTTACAAAAAAGACAAAAAACAGCATTCAGTTTGAAGTAAAACCAGGTGTTGCGGGCATTTACCTGATGCGTTTCCGATTTATGAACAAAAACGGAACACTTATAAAAGTGAAGTTCAAAATGGAAGATGCCTATGGTATTTTGATGCGAAATGATGAAATTGAATTTTCCACTGCCTCAGAAAAATGGAAAGTATTAAGTACCACATCTGGTGGATATATCAATGCCGGAACGTATAAAATCACTTTAGAATCAGAGGATATGAAAGGTTTACTTTTGGATTCTTTTGAGTTTCAATAAAATTAAATTAACCGCAAATTCGCAAATTTTATTACTTCCAATCTTGGTTAATAATTTGCGAATTTGCGGCAAAAGAATAAAATTATGGATAGACATAAAAACGTTTTACAAAAAGTCGGAACAGCAATCGTATTATTGCTTCTTGTTGCCTGTGCGACCACAAAAAAGCAAGTCCGAATCGTTGAAGATTTCAATAAAAACTGGAATTTCAAATTAGGAGATTATCCAACGGCGATACAATCGAATTTCAATACTGCCGATTGGAAAACGTTGCAATTACCCCACGATTGGAGTATTGAAGGCGCGTTCAATAAAGACAATCCAACCAAACAAGCACAAGCATTTTTGCCGGCAGGAAAAGGCTGGTACCGTAAAACATTTACACTTCCGGAAGATTGGAAGAACAAAAACGTTTCGATAGAATTTGACGGCGTTTTTAAAAATAGTGAAGTGTTTATAAATGGACATTCGTTAGGAATCCGTCCGAACGGATACATTTCTTTTACCTATGAATTGTCTCCATATCTGCATTTCGGAACACAGGAAAATATCATTGCCGTAAAAGTTGATAACGATGCACAACCGAATTCCAGATGGTACACCGGTTCCGGAATTTACAGAAATGTGAGATTGGTTGCCAGCGAAAAACTTCACGTGGCAAAATGGGGAACTTATGTAACAACACCGGAAGTTTCAAAAGAAAAAGCATCGGTACATTTGGAGGTAACAATCGAAAATAAAACCAATTCCGAAAAAGAATTCCAATTGGTGACTTCTATTTTGGATGCGAATAATAAAGAAGTCGCGAATGCCAAAACAACAGAAAAAATCGGTGCCAATACCAACGCAAAAAAGGTTCACAACCTAAACGTAAATCAGCCAAAATTGTGGGATACCGAAAATCCGAATTTGTACAAAATTGTAACTACGATTTACGAAAATTCAAAAGCAGTCGATAATTACGAAACACCATTGGGATTTCGATTCTTCAATTTCGATTCCGAAAAAGGATTTTCATTGAATGGCGTTGCGACCAAAATATTAGGGGTTTGCCTGCATCACGACAACGGTGCTTTGGGTGCTGTAGAAAATATTCACGCAGTTAAAAGAAAATTGACAATCCTCAAACAAATGGGGACTAATGCTATCCGAATGGCGCACAATCCGCATTCGTTGGAGATGATGCAATTGTGCGATGAAATGGGATTTATTGTTCAGGCTGAGTTTACAGATGTTTGGAAAAAGAAAAAAGTAACCAACGATTACCATAAAGACTGGGATGCGTGGCACAAACAGGATCTGGAAGATTTCATCAAAAGAGACCGCAACCATCCTTCGGTGATGATGTGGAGTATTGGTAACGAAATCAGGGAACAATTTGATAGCACCGGAATTGCCATTACCAGAGAACTGGCCCAAATCGTAAAATCGCTGGACACCACTCGTCCCGTTACGAGCGCTTTGACAGAGAATGTTATCGAGAAAAATTTCATCTATCAATCGGGTGCTTTGGATCTTTTGGGATTCAATTACAAACACGAAGATTACAAAGATTTTCCGACTCGTTTCAAAGGACAAAAAATAATTGCTTCTGAAAGTGTTTCGGCTCTGGAAACTCGTGGGCATTACGATTTTCCTTCGGATGGGGTTAAGGCTTGGCCTCCAAAATACGGCGCACCTTTTGACGGAAATGCAGACTGGACGGTTACGGCTTACGATCAGGTAAAATCCTATTGGGGAGCAACGCACGAGGATAATTGGAAAACCATCAAGAAGCAGGATTTTATGGCTGGGACTTTCATCTGGACAGGCTTTGATTATCTGGGCGAACCCGATCCGTATCCGTATCCCGCAAGAAGTTCTTATTTCGGAATTGTCGATTTGGCGGGCTTTCCAAAAGACGTCTATTATATGTACCAAAGCGAATGGACAACCAAACCTGTATTGCATATTTTCCCTCATTGGAATTGGACAGCAGGTCAAGAAGTCGATGTTTGGGTGTATTATAATAATGCCGATGAAGTAGAATTGTTCTTGAACGGAAAATCATTAGGGAAAAAATCTAAACAAAATGACGATTTGCACATCTCTTGGCGCGTAAAATTCGAACCAGGAACCATCAAAGCCATTTCCAGAAAGAACGGCGTAGTAGTTTTGGAAAAGGAAATTCATACCGCTGGAGCAGCTTCAAAAATAGCTTTAGTTGGCGATAAGCAAACCATAAAAAACGACAGTTACGATTTGGTTTACGTAACGGTTTCAATCACAGATGCCGATGGAAATATGGTGCCTAACGCCAATAATCTGATTAATTTTGAAGTTAGCGGAGGGGGGAAATTGGTTGGTGTGGATAATGGCTATCAGGCAGGTTTAGATTCATTCAAAGCCAATTTTTGTAAAGTCTATAATGGTAAATGTATTGCCATCATTCAATCAAATGGAAAGAATGAAGCTATTCAATTAAAAGCTTCGACAGCAAATGGAATTTCTTCGGCAACGATTGACATAAAAGTACAATAGGAATAGATAATTAATATTTTAAAATAGGAATAATGGAAAGAGTTTTTGCTGAATATCTTATCGAAACCCCTTATAATGTAGAACAGGCTGCGGCAGTTTTGGCTGGTGAACAATCATCGGGAACTTTTGTATCCGTTCCGGGTGAAACCGAAGAATTGAAAAAACGTTTTGCCGCCAGAGTGGAAAACATTCAATTATTGGATTTATCAGATACGCCTTCTATTCCAGGGGGAAGTATTCCTGGTAAAAAATACCAAAAGGCAAGGGTTAAAGTAAGCTGGTCAATAGAAAACTTTGGTTACAATCTGCCCGTTTTGATTAGTACTTTACAGGGGAATTTATACGAGATAACGCAGTTTACAGGTTTAAAACTAATGGATTTTGAACTTCCGGATTCTTTTAAAAATCATTTCAAAGGACCAAAATTTGGTATCAAAGGTTCTAAATTATCTTGTGGCGTGGGCGATAGACCAATGATTGGAACGATTATAAAACCAAGCATTGGAATGAGCATTGATGAAACGGCTACTTTGGTAAAATCATTGATTGATGCCGGAATTGATTTTATTAAAGATGATGAATTGATGGGATCTGCTGCCAATTCTCCTTTTGACGAAAGGGTAAAAGCCATTATGAAAGTCATCCGTGACAACGAACAAAAAACAGGAAAAAAAGTAATGTATGCCTTCAATATCAGCGATGAAATTGATGAGATGCAACGAAAATACGACTTGATTAAAAAGGAAGAAGGAAGTTGCGCTATGATTAGTGTCAACAGTGTAGGTTTAAGCGGTACAAAGAAAATTTGTGACCAAGGCGACCTCGTAATTCACGGTCACAGGAACGGCTGGGGAATGCTGAACAGACATCCTTTGTTGGGAATTGAATTTCCGGCTTATCAAAAAATACAGCGTTTGGCAGGAGTAGATCAATTGCACGTAAACGGAATCCAGAATAAATTTTGGGAGTCGGATGATTCTGTAGTTACTTCTATTCAATCCTGTTTAAAACCATTTTTGGGTGGATATGAAGTTTTACCCGTAGTTTCATCTGGACAATGGGGTGGACAAGCGGTTGAAACCTATAGAAGAACACAAACCACCGATTTATTGTATATGGCGGGTGGCGGGATTTTGGCTCATCCAATGGGACCAAAAGCAGGAGTAAACGCACTTCAACAAGCTTGGACTGGAGCTGTTGAAGGTTTGTCTGTTGAAGAAATTGCACAACAATATCCAGAATTTGCAGCATCGGTTAAGAAATTTTCTAAATAATGAAGAAGAAAGATAAATTACTATTGGTCTATTATGGCGACGATTTCACGGGCTCTACGGATGCCCTTGAGTTCCTGACATTGGCCGGAGTGAAAACAGTTCTCTTTCTTCGAGAACCGGAACAAAAGGATTTGGATCGTTTTCCCGGAATTCAGGCTATAGGTTTGGCCGGAAAAAGCAGGTCGATGTCTCCTTCAGAAATGGAAGCGGAACTTTTTCCCGCTTTTGAAAACCTGAAAAATTTTGAACCATCACATTTTCATTATAAAGTCTGTTCTACTTTCGATTCCGCGCCACACGTTGGTAATATTGGTAAAGCGATCGAAATTGGAAGTAAAGTCTTTAATCAAAAAACGGTATTGGTTTCGCCATCAGCACCACATTTAGGACGATTTTGTGTTTTCGGAAATCTCTTTGCTCGAATGGGAACTATCGGAAACGGCGAAATTTACCGCATCGACCGACATCCTTCGATGAGCACGCATCCTGTCACACCTGCTTTGGAAGGAGATTTGACAATCCATTTAGCAAAGCAAACAGAGAAATCGATAAGTCTTATCAACCTGACGACAATCGAAAAAGGTTCATCAGACGTTCTCGAAGCAGTAGAAAATAACAAAGCGGATGTTCTGTTTTTTGATGGGTTTAATTTGGAACATTTGAAAACTATTGGAAGTGTTTTTAATCAATTGGCAACAGAAAAAACATTGTTCTCTGTTGGTTCATCCGGAATCGAAATGGCTTTGGGATTGGCTTGGAAACAAGAAAAAATCATAGGAAACGAAATAGAATTTGAACCACGGGGAGAAGTTTCGCCAATACTCGTTTTATCGGGAAGTTGTTCTCCGGTGACTTCGAAACAAATTGAATATGCTTTGGAAAATGGATTTTTGGAAATTGCATTAGAAAGCAATGCCATCGACATTCAAAATCAGTCAGCAGTTATTAAAAGCATAGTTTCTCAAATTGTTGCCAATTTTAATATTGGTAAAAGTACTATTCTGCATACGAGTACAGGATCAAACGATCCGCGTATTGCAGAAACTGAATTGTATTTAGCAGCAAAAGGAATGGAAGCAAATGATATTCAAAAACAATGCAGTAAAATTTACGGAAGTGTTCTTGGGCAAATAACCAAAGAAGTATTAAAGACCGTCAAAATAAAAAGAATCCTTTTTGCAGGTGGAGATACTTCCAGTTATGCCGCATCAGAATTGGATATTTTGGCATTAGAAATGATTGCTCCAATCGCTCCGGGAGCGCCGCTTTGTAAGGCTATTTCGGACAATGAATGGGTAAATGGAATAGAAATGAATTTTAAAGGTGGCCAGGTTGGTACCGCCGATTATTTTATAAAAGTTTTAAAAGGAGAAAAATTATGAAATGAGCATAATTATAAATTGGTCGCAACACCAATTAAAATATGCGAATTACATATGACCAATAAATAACAAATAATACATACATATGAAAGCAAAAACATTAGGTTTTGTACATACATCGGCAACATTGGTTCCGTTGTTCCAACAATTAAGCAATGAATTTTTAAAAGATGTAGAAACGTTCAATATAGTTGATGACAGTTTGATTAAAGACGTAATTAAAAAAGGGAAATTAATGCCCAATACGGCTGCGAGAGTAGTAAGTCACATTCAGGCTGCAGAAGCTGCAGGGGCCGATGTGATTTTGGTAACCTGTTCCTCTATTGGGGCTGCTATAGAAACGGCTGCTACATTAAGCGGGGTTCCCGTAATTCGGGTGGATCAGGCGATGGCGGATGAAGCGGTGCAAATCAGCAACAAAATTGGGGTCATTGCCACTTTGCCTACAACATTGGAACCAACCAGTGATTTAGTTAGGAGAAGAGCGGAATTGGCAGGCAAAAATGTAACAATTTCTTCCAAATTATGCGAAGGTGCTTTTGAAGCTTTAATGAGTGGAGACACAGCAAAGCATGATGAAATGGTAGCCGAAGCTTTAAAAGGATTAATGAAAGAAGTGGATGTAATTGTGTTGGCACAAGCTTCAATGGCTCGCGTTGTAGATAGTCTAAGTGCTGAAGAAAAATTAGTGCCGATTTTGGCAAGTCCGGCAATTGCAATGAAAAAATTGGCTGAGCTTTATTTCTAAAAATCAAAAAGCAGATTTTTTTTCACCATATAAGGCAAATAAGGTCATTTAAGCCAAACTTATATGAAACTTAGATGCCTTATATGTTCAAATATTTAAATAACATGTTTTAATAATTGTTTATATGCGTAAATATTTTCTTTGGGCTGCCCCAATATTTTTCATTGTTGCCGGTTTGGGCTGGTTGCAACAAATGGACATAATTTGGAAGTTGGGGTTAATCTTTGGTTTTTCAAGTATTGCCATTGGAGTGGGACATCTGAAAGTATTAAGCGGGTATCAATACACGTTTTGGATTATCACTGCGGTTTGCGCCGGATTGCTATATCCTGAATTTTTTCTGCACGTTGGCAGTTTCGATATGCGGAATAAATGGCTCATACTAATCATTATTCAAATGGTAATGTTCGGAATGGGAACCCAAATGAGTATAGAGGATTTTACGGGAATCCGAAAATCTGGAAAAGGCGTGTTGATTGGTTTGTTGGGGCATTTTACCATTATGCCGATTATGGGTTTTTTGATTGCCAAGACTTTTGGTTTTGAACCTGAAATCGCGGCAGGAATTATCCTGATTGGCTCTTGCAGTAGTGGATTGGCTTCGAACGTGATGACTTATATTGCCAAAGGAAATCTGGTTTTGTCCGTTACCGTAACGGCAATGTCTACTTTGGCGGCGCCTATTATGACTCCGTTTTTAATGAAAATATTTGCTGGTACTTTGGTAGAAGTGCATTTTTTCAATATGATGATGGAAATCATCAAAATTGTCCTTGTTCCTTTGGCGGCAGCGATGGTTCACGATGTTTTAAAAACTTACGGAACTGTAGCAAAAAGAAGAATATATGTTTTGACAATCCTGTCAACGCTTTGGTTGGGTACCGTTTTTCTCTTTGGAAATTCTTTTGGACTTGCCGAAGACAGTACAGCTGCACATATATTAGAAATCGTGAATTTCTTGTGTGGCGCTTTCATTGTGGGTTCATTATACCATTTATTATATAAAGTATATCCAAAAATAGATGCCATTATGCCTTATTTTTCGATGTTTGGAATCATCTATTTTACATTGGTGACGACTGCTGCCGGAAGAGATAATTTAATCCAGATTGGGTTTTTGCTTTTCTTGGCTTCTGTGTTACACAACGGAGCGGGTTACTTTTTTGGTTATTGGCTGAGCAGAGCTAGCGGTTTGGACAAAAAGAGCAGTCAGACCATAGCTTTTGAAGTGGGTTTGCAAAATGGTGGAATGGCATCAGGATTGGCGGGTTCCATGGGAAAATTGGCAACATTGGGATTAGCTTCTGCGGTATTTAGTCCCTGGATGAATGTCTCAGGTTCGTTACTGGCCAATTATTGGCGTAAAAAAGGAGATAAGGAGGAAGCTGTTGCTGTGGTATATAGTGCTGAAGCAAATTAGAAATCAGATTCCTTTCATTCGTCACAACGTTTGAAACAAAATAAAATACTTTAGAAAGTTAAGCAAATTAAAAAATAGTTATAAATAAAATTTTAGCATAATGACAACACAAACAAATAAACAAGCTTTTAGTGGAATTATTCCGCCAATGGTAACTCCTTTATTATCAGACAATCTTACATTGGATGTCAAAGGAGTTCAGCATCTTGTAGAACATTTGATTTCTGGAGGTGTTCACGGAATATTTATTCTGGGAACAACTGGTGAATCAACGAGTTTAAGCTATAAAACAAGAGAACAACTCATTATTGAAAGCTGCAAAGCTGTAAAAGGAAGAGTTCCGGTATTTGTGGGTATTACAGATACTTCAATTGAGGAAAGTATTCATTTGGCTTTAATAGCTGAGAGAGCAGGAGCTGCGGCTGTTGTTGCTGCGCCACCTTATTATTATGGATTAGGGCAGGAAGAGTTATACAAGTATTATTGGAGTCTTGCTGACCAGCTTACCTTGCCGCTTTTCTTGTATAATATGCCTTCTCATACGAAGATTAATATTGATGCAAAAACGGTAGTTCGTTTGTCTGAACATCCGAACATCATTGGATTAAAAGACAGTTCTGCCAATGCGGTTTATTTTCAATCGCTTTGTTATTTACTAAAAACAAATTTCAGCCTATTGGTAGGTCCAGAAGAAATTACTGCCGAAACGGTATTGATGGGAGGCAATGGAGGGGTTAACGGTGGTGCGAATCTTTTTCCAAAGCTATATGTGGCATTATACAATGCAGCAGTAGCCAAAGATTTTGCCCGAATGGAGGAATTACAAAATCTAGTGATGGAAATTAGCACTAAAATTTACACCGTAGGATCTTATGGCTCCAGTTATTTGAAAGGACTGAAAGGTGCTTTGTCAGCATTGGGAATCATTAATGGAAATATAGCGCCGCCTTTTACCACTTTTGACGAAAAAGAAATGACGAAGGTAATTTCAAATATTAAGGAAATCGAAGCAGAGATTGCAAAAATTTTGTAATTCGAATTCCTAAAAAGAATATAAAAATTAACCATTTAAGGGATATAAGGTCATTTAAGTTTTAGCTTATAGGAACTTTATCCCTTAAATGGTTTAAAAAGGCACTTATAAATGTTTATTCAGATTTGGCAATCTCTTCTGTCATATTTACTGTTTTCGGATGCAAGGTAACAAGCTGCAAAATAATGGCAATAATGACTACGATTGTCAGCAATACAAATATATGTCCCATTCCTCCACTGTCAGCAGCTTTTCCTAAAAATTCAGTAATAACCGCTCCTGCAGAAATACCGACTAAGTTCATGATTCCATATCCGGTAGCACGATAACGGGGTGATACAAACTGGCAAAGAATAGGCATATTGTTAGTGTCAAAGACGCCAAATCCAAGACCAAAGAGCATTCCTCCAGTCAAAATGGCTTCGAGACTTGTGCCATTACCCAGTAAAAAGAGTGCCGGAATCGTAAGAGTTAAACCAATTACGGAGGTATAGATACGTCCTTTAAGGTTTTTCATCACCCATTTGTCAGAAATATAACCGCCAATCAAAACTCCCACAAACGATGACATTGCGATGGTAACGGTAGCCATAGGGCCTGCAAGTGACATATCCAGATGTAGTGTTTCTGAAAACAATGTTGGCAACCAGTTTTTGGCCGCCCATCCAGGCAGACTCGGAGCCGAGAAATAAAAGAGCAATACCCAAAAAGATATATTTCCGAACAAGATGCCCAGTCCTTTGAACATTTGCCTAAATTCTGTTCCCATCGATAATTTTTGGGAGGTATCAAAAACATACGCTTTCTTTTCTTTTATGAAAAAAATCAACACAATGCTGTAAATAACACCAATCAGCCCGACGGAGTGAAAGGTAAAATGCCAAGAAAAATGTTCAGAAACAGTAGCGCCAAATCCACCCAGCGCTTGCCCCAAGTATATTCCAGTAGTATGAATGGCTATGGCAAAAGAACGTGTGTTACCTTGGTGGTAGTCGGCTATCAATGATAAAGCGGCAGGAATATAGAAAGCCTCGCTAACACCCATAACGGCACGTAATACATATATTTGGTTGAAAGTAGTTGCATAACCCATCGCCATTGTAACACCCGACCAAACAAAAAGACTGCAAACAATCATATTTTTTCGGTTCATCCTGTCAGCAATGATTCCTGAAATTGGGCTCATCAATGCATAAATCCAAAGGAAAATAGCCATTAGTCGGCCAAAGTTTTCGGCCTTGGCCAACTCTGGAATATCAAGCATCATTGCCGGTTTCATAGTAGAAAGCATTTGCCGATCCAGATAATTCAATAATGCCACAAACCACAATAACCCAACAACTATCCAAGGATACGATTTCTTTTCACTCAATTTTGCAACCATACTTTCTTTACAATTAATCTAGATTTAATTATTTTGTTTTATCAATATTGTCAATCGTTTTGCCGCGAAGTAGGCTGTTAATTTATATTCCTATTTATTAATTTATTTGCTTGCTTTTTCAGCAGCTTTTTTTGCTTTTATGGCATCAGTGAAAGCTTTATACATTTGCTTCCAGTTACGGCCATTGTTGTTTAGATACTGCTCCGATTTGGTTTTATAAATTTCGAAGATGGCCGAAATTTGTTTCATGCTCTTATAATCGACAGCTTGCTCACGTGCCTGTTTCATAAACTTGAGAATGGTTTCTTCTTCCAAAGCGGTCATGTCCGGAACGATAGATTTATAACCCGCCATTGTAAATTGGACTTTTCCAATAGTATATTTATCCAAGATAATTTCTACCTGTCCCTCGGTGAGATCTTTACGAAGACCTGTCATCAGATTATCATGAACCGTTATAGGCATAGATGACTGGGCAATAATCTGTCGGTCGAGGTCGCTGAGTTTCTGTCCCGTGGCAGGATTAATTCCTGTAGGCACAAGAGTGCCGGAATGTTCGTTATTCCAGTCGCGAACCGTTTTCAAATGTGTAGTTATTACTGCCTGGAGTCGCTGTTCCTTTGCGGTATCGTTCAAATTTAAGGAAGCAACCCATTCGGTGGCTTTCTTTTCTTGCTCTAGATTAGAATTGGCTAGTTTTTCTTCTTGGGTCAATTCCTTTTTCTGGTTTTGTTTTGTGTCTGATTGTTCCTGCCCGAAAGCGGTGTTAGTAAGGAATGATGCAAACAGTAATGCTGTTATAATGATTTTGTTTTTCATTAGTGTTATAATTGGTTTTAATGTTTTTTTTAATCTAAAGGCTAGTTCTGTATTTTAAACTAGCCTATTTGTTCTTTTATTGGTCAATTATACTGGGGTTTCGCGTTAGGGATGGCAGTGGAAATCCTCCCGATTTTTTTCGGGAGATTGCAACGTACAGCCCGACCCTTGTGGTAACGCCAAAAATATAAAAATCAACTGTTTTTATTCATACAATGCCTTGTAAGTGCTGCAGGCTCTATAATCGGAAGATTCTGGATCCATACCAAAAGATGCCCAGGCACTTGGTCTGAAAATCTTTTCTTCGGGAACATTGTGCATGTTTACCGGGATTCGGAGCATGGCTGCCAAAGTAATTAAATCGGCTCCAATATGTCCGTAAGTGAAAGCGCCGTGATTGGCTCCCCAATTGGACATCACGCTATAGACATCCTTGAACGGCCCTTTGCCAGTTAAGTTTGGAACAAACCAAGTGGTTGGCCAGGTTGGATTGGTTCTTTCGTTGATGGTGTTGTGCACGTCTTCGGGAAGTTCAATGGTTTTTCCTTCTGCAATTTGCAATACGGGTCCAATGCCTTTGACGATATTGATTCGGCACATGGTTACTGGCATTTCTCCTTTGGTTTTAAAAGTGGAAGAATAGCCACCACCTCTAAAATATTCCAGCATTCCTGGTCCCCAAGTTGTGTTTTCTAAACATTTATCCGCTTCACTTTCGGTAATGTTCCACCAAGGTTTCATCGCTGGTTTTCCGTTGATGGTTTGTTCACCTGTTCCGTCCAATGCTGAGGCTCCAGAATTAATAAGGTGTATAAAACCGTTGGCAGCGTCGCCTTTAAGTTCGTAACCCGTTACTCTTTTCACGGCTTCAGGACTCCAATAGGTTCTCACATCGCTAAATATTTGAGCTGCGCCAGTCAATAAATGTCCGAATAGCATTGAAATTCCGTTTAAGCTGTCGTTTTCCGTAGCCAACATAAAAGGTTGTCTGATGCCGTTCCAGTCAAATGATGAGGTTAGAATGGCTTCCATGAAATCACCATTTGGAAGGTGGTCTGTCCATTGTCTCTGTCCTTGGAAACCGCCCGAAATAGCGTTTCTTCCCAACGCTTCTTCACCATATCCTAAGGCTTTTAGTTTTGGATTTCCAATCATCAAATCACGGCCGATTAATGCCATTTTTACGACAAATTCCCAATCCTTATCTAATTCGGCTCTTGATTTTTGTCGGTTCTCAGGATTGTAATCTTTTCCTTCTTTGCATTTTGCTTTTGTCCAAGCAAAAGCTTTTTTGTATTCTTCCTTGTCGTAGATTTCATGTTCGATTCTTCGAGAGAATTCGGTCATGTCGATGTTTTCGCAACGCATTCCCAAGTAGCTTTCGAAGAAATTAGGGTCAATGATAGAACCCGCGATTCCCATAGAAACGGCTCCCATTGATAAGTATGATTTACCTTTCATCGTGGCTACTGCCAAACCAGCTTTCCCGAAAAGTAATAATTTTTCTTGCACATCGGCAGGAATGCTAGTGTCATCGCTGTCTTGAACATCTCGGCCATAAATACCAAATGCGGGAAGTCCTTTTTGGTTATGACCTGCCAAGGCTGCGGCCAAATATACAGCTCCCGGGCGTTCGGTTCCGTTGAAACCCCAAATTGCTTTTGGAATCATTGGATCCATATCGATGGTTTCGCTGCCATAACACCAACATGGCGTTACGGTTAAACTCAAGCCAACACCTTCTCTTGAAAACTTGTCGGCGGAAGCAGCGGCTTCGGCAACGCCTCCAATACAAGAATCCGAAATAACACATTCCACTTTACTGCCATCGGCATGTCTTAGATTTTTTTCCAAGAAATCAGCGGCGATTCTTGCCATATTCATGGTAGATTCTTCAAGCGATTCTCTAACGCCATCCAATCTTCCATCGATTACGGGTCTGATTCCTATTTTTGGTAACTGTCCAATTAAATTTTTATAATTCATTATATTATTTTTTAATTTCTAGTTTATTTTCTGTTTGACTATTTGATAAATAACTTTTATGATTTAAAGCGTCGTCTGTGATTCAATCAATTGATTTTAAACGGGTTGTTTTACTTTATGTCCAAATATTCCAAAATAAAGGATGATTACAAAACAAACTAAAGGAATGATGTATCCGGCTTGAATATCATCGTGTTTCATGTCGATTAAAGTTCCCATTCCGTAAGGAAGTATGGCACCACCAACAATTGACATTACCAACCAAGACGAACCTGTTTCTGTATTCGATTTTAGTCCTACCAGACCCAAAGAGAAAATAGTGGGAAACATGATTGACATGAAAAATCCAATTCCACCAAGGGCATAAATAACATAAATTCCTGTTCCGTAAATTGCAACTAAACAAAGGAAAACGCTTATTACACAATAGATAGAAAGTAAAACAGAGTCTTTGACGAATCTTAAAAAGAATGTTCCGATAAATCGGCCTGCCATAAACAGAAAGCCATAAATACCAAGATAGTATGCAGCCGTTCTTTCGTCTAAACCAGCGCCTTGTTGTGCTATTCTTATAAAAAAACTCGTGATGCAAACCTGAGCTCCTACATAAAAGAATTGTGCAACTACCGCCCAGCTTAAATGTGAAAATTTTAAAACAGAGAAAAAACCAGGTTTGATTTCTACCTCAGTATGTTGCGGTTTCATCGAAGGCAAATGCATGAAGTAAAATAATATGGCAACCAAAACTAAGATGCTTCCTAAAATAATATACGGTAATTTCACGGCAGAGGCCTCTTCTAGTAAATAGGCAGCCCTTACTGTGTCAGACATTGCGGCCATTTGTTCCGGTGTATTGGTTTTTCCGGACAGTATAAATAGGGAACCTACAATAGGAGCAACCATTGCTGCCAGTCCATTAAAAGATGCGGCAAGATTTAATCTTTTAGAGGAAGATTCCGGTGGACCTAAAATCGCGGCATATGGATTGGCGCTTGTTTCTAAAATTGTTAAACCACATCCTATTACAAATAAAGCAAATAAGAAAAGTTCATAGGTTCTGGTATTTGCGGCTGGTACAAAAAGAAAGGCTCCTGTTGCAAAAACTAATAATCCTATAATGATGCTGTTTTTGTAGCCAAATCTTTTAATCAACATTCCTGCAGGAATGGCCATAATGAAATAAGCAAAAAATACTGAGGTATCAATCAATGTTGATTGACGGTTGTTTAATTCACATGCTTTTTTTAGGTGTGGAATTAAGATAGAATCCAGATTGTGTGCCATTCCCCAAAGGAAAAATAAGCTGGTAATTAGGATAAAAGGTAAAAGGTATTTAGCTCCCGCTCCCTTTTCTGCTGGCACTTCATGTTGATCGCCAATTTGGTTTGTTACTTGCATGGTTGTATTTAGATGTTTAAAATTATTTCTTTTTTGCTAATAATAAATGATCACAGACTAATACGACTTCTCCTCTTTGATTAATAATCTCTACGTGTTCTGTTACGGTGCCCATTTCGGGTCTTTTTGCATCTCCTTTTTCGGAAATTGTAATTTCAGAATGAATGGTGTCGCCAATATGTACCGGTTTTACAAATCGCATACGGTCGTATCCTTTAGAAAAAGCTTCTGGATTTATTTCGGATGCGGTTAAGCCAATGCCAATACTAAAAATCATGGTGCCATGGGCAATACGTTGTCCAAAAGGTTGTTTTTTGCACCATTCTTCATCCATATGATGTGGAAAAAAATCGCCTGTGTGTCCTGCGTGAACCACAAAATCAGTCTCGGTAATGGTTCTGCCTAAGGTTACTCGTTTGTCGTTGATGTGATAATCTTCAAAAAATGTGGATTTGAAATACATATATTTTTATTTTTTATAATTGATCCAAGGCAACACCTCCATTTTTGTTACTGATGTAACAGGCTTCAACTACTTTCATGGTATCGAGAACATCTTGTACACTTGCTAATAATTTTTGATCTGAACCTTCTTTGAAGCGCATCAAATTTGACATTGTTCCAATAAATGCTTCTGGAAACCAAGAGCCTTCGAGTTCGATTTTTTTCCACTCGTAAGTGCCGTCTTTTTCATTAGCTAACGCAATTTCAAATTCATCGGGCATTCCATCAGGATAATTCATCAGCAAGCCCATTTTGGCTTTGATAGCTCCTTTGGTTCCTTCCCATTTGATATAGCTTTCTTCATGTTTTGGTCCAAAATGATGATCGTGATTTGTATTGATTATCACATGCATCTCTTCGCCATAATCCAAAATAATGGTAGATCGGCAAGAAGATAATTTCTTCAATGGATGTTTGGCAGTTTTGGCCATCACGCCTTTTGGATTTCCCAAAAAGGAACGAATGCAATCGATGTAATGTACACTGTGAAAAAGGATTTCCAATCTTGGATGTTCCTTAATAAGCGGGAACAATTCCCAAGGAGTATTCACAGTAACTTTAAATTCTAAATCATACAAATCGCCAATAATTCCTTCGTTAATTATATATCGTGCAGCGCTTACAAAAGAGGCGAAGCGCAACTGAAAATTGATGGCTGCCACTAATTTTTTTCGTTCGCAAACCGCTACAATTTCTCGGGCTTGCGCCAAATCATTCCCCATTGGTTTTTGAATAAGCACGGCAGCGCCATCAGGCAATTGTTCCAAAATTTCGATATATTGATCGGGTAGGACAGTAATGTCATAAACGGCATTTGATGGAGCATGTTGCACCGCATCGGCCACGTTTTCAAAAACATGCGCTATCTTGAATTGCTTCGCCAAATCATGTGCTTTGGAAATCGTTCTGTTGGTAATGCCAAAAACGTTGAAACCAGCCATTTCATAAGCGGGTAAATGAGCGTCTTTTACGATGCCACTTGCGCCAATAATGATAATGGGTTGCTCTGTGTTAGGCAATAAGGGTTTATAAGGTATATTCATTTTTATATAATGTTTTGAATAGTAATTTGTGTTTCTTTTACTAGTTTTTCGGATGGAATGTTGCTTTCTAATGCTTTCAATATCATTTTGTCTATTAACTCGGCAACTTTTGGCCAAACCGGGGTTTGAGGCAGTGTCAAAGCAGTTTCGTGTAACATTTCTAATTTGTGATAAAAAGGAATGGTTTTATTGATTTCGGGATCATTCCAAGTCGATTTTCGACAGCCAATTCCTCCTTCATTAGTCAATAATTTATCGCTTTCTGCTGTGGTGGCAAATCGCAGAAAATCGTACGCCAGCTTTTGATGTTTGCTTCCGGTGCCAATGGTGTACAACCAATACACATTCAAAGAAGCGGTTTCGTGGTTTTTGTCGTGCGGAAGTTCTGTAATATCTACCTTGCCTTTCACTTTCGACTCTTCGATTACTTCACACATGGATGCAAAGCCAAACCAGTTGATGGACATTGCAACTTCTCCTTTGGCGAAAGCCATTCCTGCTTCTACAGAACCAAAATCTTTTGATTGTGGATGAACCGCTTTCGGATTATTGGCAATAGTTCTATAATAATCCAATGCCGCAACGGCTTCGGGACGGTTTATGTCAATTTTATTTCGGGAATTCAATAAGGAACCTCCTCTGGTCCAAATCAGTAAACAAAAAATAAAAACCATATTGTGCCCGTCGGGATAATTGGCAAAAACACATCCGTAAAGATTTTTTTCGGGTCTGTTAAAAAACTCAGCTATTTGGGTGAATTCCTCCCATGTTTTTGGAGGATGCAATTCATAGCCAAATTTACTTTTGAATTTTTGTTGTTCAATAGGATTCTCAAACAAATCTTTTCTAAAAATCAAGCATTCTGGGCCATCATGAAAAGGAAGCCCGTAAGTGCCTTTATTGATTTGTTGTAAACGCAATAAAGATTGATGCCAACCATCAGGATAATTTTGAGGGGCATTTTCGGCAATCAATGGATTTAAATCCAGAACCGCTTGTTGATTGGCCGCATCAAAAATCCAATCAGTATTGAGATGGGCAATATCCCAATTTCCGTTTTGTAAACCCTTTTTTGTGATGGTTTCTTCGTAAAGATCATGCAATTCCAAAGGAACCATTTCGGCTTCAATAGTGATATTGTTTTTTATGCAAAAAAAATCCCATAGCTTTTGTAGTGTACTTTCAAAAGGATCAAATTTTCTGACAGCGATTCTTAATTTTTCCATTAGCAATCAATAAATTCTTTAATAATTCGCTCGTTGTCTTCGCCAAGTTTTGGAGAGCCTTTGCTTGAAATAAAATACTCACCGTCAATTTTGATCGGACATCGGGTTGTTTTATACGAATAGCCATCCAGCATTTGAACTTGCTGTGTAAACTCTAAAACTTTAAATCCATCTTCTGCAAAAAGTTCCTGATAGTTCAGCACTTTGGCGCACCAAATATCAGCCGGTTCTAGAATGTCTAGCCAAAACTGAGTGTTTTCTGTTTGTAAATGAGTGGCTAGAATATTTTTTATTTCGTCTCTTAGAGTAAATTTATTCTCGGGAAATTGCAATAATGCATCACATTTTAAAAGCGAAGCCAAAACAGGAATGGATCCCATAGCCAAAGCTAAATAGCCATTTTGAGTTTTGTAAATACCGTACGGTGCTCCCAAATAAGCATGAGCATTGTTGCTTTTTGTTCGAACGGGTAATTGGCCACCGTCATTAAAAAAAGTGGTAATGGTTTCAAACTGAAAATCAAAGGCCGATTCCAACATACTTACTTGAACCATTGCTCCAATAGTATGAGTTGCTTTTCTGTATAAAGCCGCTAGAATTCCTTGTGCCAAATGAGCCCCAGCCAGCATGTCCACAATTGATAATCCCATTGGTACGGGACCATCGTCTTGATTGCCGCTCAGCCACGTTAAAGCGGTTAGTGATTGTAATAATAAATCCTGTCCCGGAAAATTTTTTAACTCGGATTTAGTATCGTAGCCGGAGATTTCGGCATAGATGATATTAGGATTGATTTTTTTTACTTCATCATAACTCAAACCCACGCGTTCCATCACGCCAGGTCTAAAATTATGCATTACTACATCGGCTTTCGCTACTAATTTTTTTAATTTTTCGAGTTCTGATGGTTGTTTAAAATCAATGGCAAATGATTCTTTGTTTCTATTAATGGTATGAAAAACGGAAGATTCTCCGTTCATTATCAAATCAGAAGTATAAAGAGTTCGACAGATGTCTCCAGTGCCGGGTTTTTCAATTTTTATAACACGAGCGCCTAAATCAGCCAATCGTAAACTGGCCGATGGACCTGAAAGGAATTGGCTAAAATCTACTATTAAATAGTCTTCTAATGGTTTCATTTATTCGTTTAAAAATTGTTTGTGTATTGTTGCATTGTCTTCTCCAACTTTTGGAGCCGCTTTTGTGCTTGCCAGAATTTCGCCATCCAATTGGATAGGGCTTCTGGTGGTAACCAAAGTTTCTCCAGCCGAATTTTTTACGGTTTGTTTTAATTGTAATTCATTGACAAAAGCTTGATTGTTTAGTTCTTCGTAATTGAGAATTTTTCCACACCAAATCCCTTCTTTTTGCAGTAAATACAGCCAATAATCAGCAGTTTGTTTAAGCAGTTTGTCGCTTAATATATTTCGTATTTCATCTCTTTTAGAAAACCATTGCTGTTTATCAGCGTATTTTTTGAAATCGATTGCTAAAACATTTCCAATTAAAAGTAAATCGCCCATGGCCAACGAAATGTAACCATCTTGAGTTTGATAAATACCATAAGGAGCGCTCAAAAAGGCGTGTGCACTTCCTTTTACATCACCTCTTTCAGGTTGTTGCCCACCGTCATTTAAATAAGAAGTTATCGCTTCGAACTGAACATCCAAAACAGATTCCAACAAACTCACTTCTATCAAAACTCCTTTTCCTGTCTTTGCTCTTTTGAGTAATGCTGCTAAAATTCCCTGAACAAAATGATTCCCGCACATTAGATCGGCTACTGCCAAACCAAAAGGAACTGGTCCTTGGCTCTTTCTGCCGCTTAACCAGCTTAATCCAGAGAGGGATTGTAATAGCAAGTCCTGTCCTGGTTTTTTAGCCCATGGTCCTTTATCGCCGTAACCTGTAATGGTTCCGTAAATTATTCTTGAATTAATAGCTAATGCATCTGCAAAGGTTAGACCGATTTTTTCCATTACACCAGGTCTGAAATTATGGGTCATAATATCCGCTTTGGCAATGAGCTTTTTTACTAAAATTAGATCCTCGGGGTTTTTAAGGTCGGCCGCAAATGATTCTTTATTTCGGTTGATGGTATGAAACAATAAACTACTTTCATCAACAAAAAGATCTTTGATGCTCAGTTGTCTGCAAGCTTCTCCTTTTATAGGACGTTCAATTTTGATGACTCTGGCACCTAAATCGGCTAATTTTAATCCGGCAGAAGGTCCAGCCAAAAACTGACAAAATTCTAATACGACTAATCCATCTAATGGTTTCATGCGGTTTTTAAGTTTAAAGACTTCGTGTAAAGTGTGTTCATTTCTTCCAAAACCAAATTTTCGTTACCGCCATTCATCAAATAATCACGCACCACGTCACCGGCATGGTCTTGAAAATACATGTGTCCGGAATATCTTGGACGCAAGAAAGCTCTTTCTAAGGTTGGTAAAGTATTTTTAAAATAATCATGTGTCAACTGGTTGATTCGATCGCTTTTCCATGCTTGCAGGTGCCCCGGTTGTCCTCCATTATCGGCAAAAATGTTTTGTTGAACTTGGGATGAAGCTGTAAATTCAGCATATTTGATGGCCTCAGGAATATGTTGACTAAATGAGGAAACTGCTAAACCCGTTCCTCCTAATGAGCTAATCATTGGTTGGTTGTTCAAACGCACCAAATCATAAAAATGAAGCAAATTTTTGCTATATCCTGTTCGGGAATAATTGGAATATCCGTAAGCGAAAGGGCAGTAGGCGATTTGATCAGAATTTACCATTGCTTCATAAATCTGAATTGGATTTCGGTTAAAATTAGCTGGATCTATTAGTTGTGTTAATTCTCTGAACAGTTGCAAAGCTTTTTTACCAGTTTCCAAAGAGATTACTTTTTCTTCCGATTGAAATGGAGCTTCACCCAAACTGCAGCAGTACATATAGAAACTCATCAAAATATCAACAGGAATTCCGGCAAAACCGACCAATCCTTTTTTGGCCAGAGCCAATAAATCCTCATAAGTTTGAGGGACTTTTAACGCTTTTTTTTCTAAAATGTCTAATCGAGCCGCTGCCACCGGAGTAGCCGCATCGATTGGTAAGGCCCATAGTTTGCCACCAAAAACATAACTTCCGTAAGAACGGCCAACAGTATTTATTTCTTGATCTTTTATATAGTCTGGAGAAAGATGATCTGATAGAGGGAGGATCGCATTAGTTTGTGCTCCAAAACCCGTCCATGGATGATCAATAACCAATAGGTCAAATCTCTTGGCTAAATCTTCTATGGAGGCATCGGCGAATTCTTGTAAACTTCTTTTTTCCCAGCTAATCTCAATTTCTGGATTTAGTTCGGTAAAACGCTGAGATGTTGCTACCATTGGTAGCAAGCCTCTGGTGTGATTCCAAGTTATTCCTTTTAATCTCTTCATTTTATTTCTTGTAATTAGTATTTATGGTGTCACTTTGTATGTAAAAAAGTCAAAATGACAATTACAAATGTAAAAATAAGATTGGATTGTGCAATATTTACAAATGTAAATAATACACTTTAACATGAAGGAGTTGATCGTTTTGTTTTGTTTTTACCCCTTCCAATGCCTCGAAAGGCTCTATAGAATAGGATGCCGAAAAAGAAAATGTATTGTTTTTTACTTCTAAAAAAAGTAAATTACTGTTTTTACTGTAAAAATAAACCGCTTTACTCGTCTGTTTTTATGGAATGTATAATTTTTACTAAGGCCTTTTTTATTTAAATTAGCTAATTTTTTGTACATTTTATCTTTAACATTTATTTTATAAAATGTTTAATTTAATAATACTTTTTTTATATTATCTGTTTATTTATCTTGGAAATTTAAAATAATATTTGAAAAGTTTGGAATATATATATTATAAAGTATATTTGTGCAATCGATTACATTACATATTAGCTCAATTTAGAATTTCTTGTAAAAGCACTCTAATAGATTAATTTTAAGGACAGTGTTTTATTTTAATATGAAGTTGGATTTTATTGCAATTTTTTTAGTGAATCAAGGTGTAGTCAAAACTAATTTAATATTTAACTTTCTATAAATAATTGAAACTATGAACGAAAAGAATAAAGCTATTGGTAACTACCGCTGGTCAATTTGTGGTTTGCTCTTTTTTGCGACTACCATCAACTACTTGGACAGGCAAGTGCTTTCTTTGACATGGAGCGATTTTATTGCCCCTGAGTTCCACTGGACCAATAATGATTATGGAAATATTACGGCATTATTTTCTATTTTTTATGCAATATCTTTATTATTTGCAGGAAGATTTGTGGATTGGTTGGATACTAAAAAAGGATTTCTTTGGGCTATTGGAATATGGTCTATAGGGGCTTGTTTACATGCATTTTGTGGTATTGCAACAGCAGGAATAATAACTGGTGAATGGTTTGTTGGTTTTGAAGGAGCAAAAGAAGCAATTCGGAATGTTAATGATACAGGGATGGTAATTAATGTGAGTGTTACCTTATTTATATTTGCTCGTTTTGTTTTGGCAGTAGGTGAGGCTGGAAATTTCCCTGCCGCTATTAAAACAACAGCTGAATATTTTCCTAAAAAAGACAGAGCATTCTCTACCAGTATCTTTAATGCAGGTGCCACCGTTGGAGCATTAGCTGCTCCAATATCTATTCCATTTATTGCAAAATCTTTTGGTTGGGAAATGGCGTTTATTATTATTGGAGCCTTAGGTTTTGTTTGGATGGGATTTTGGGTTTTTATGTATGATAAGCCTGATAACCATATAAAAGTTAGTGCGGCTGAATTGGAATATATCCAGCAAGATGATATTGCCGATAGTAAACTAGAAGGTTACGTGCCCGAAACTAGTACCAAAGTATCTCTTATGGATTGTTTTAAGTATAAGCAAACTTGGGCTTTCGCTTTTGGTAAGTTTATGACAGATGGTGTGTGGTGGTTCTTCTTATTTTGGACTCCAGCTTATTTAAGCTCTGTTTACGGAATGGATTCTACTGAAGCCGCTTTACCATTATTTGTTCTATACATGATTACCTTGCTTTCTATTATTGGAGGTTGGTTACCAACTTATTTTGTTGAAAAAAAAGGAATGAATCCTTATGAAGGTAGAATGCGAGCTATGTTAATTTTTGCATTCTTTCCATTATTGGCCTTAATTGCACAGCCTTTGGGACATATTAGCTATTGGTTACCAGTAATTATAATTGGTATTTCAGGTGCAGCTCACCAATCTTGGTCAGCAAATATCTTTACAACAGTTGGAGATATGTTCCCGAAAAAGGCAATTGCTACCATTACAGGTATTGGTGGTTTAGCTGGAGGTATTGGCTCTACCATGATCAATAAAGGTTCGGGACTTTTATTTGATTATACCCAAGAAACTAATATGGATTTTATGGGCTTTCAAGGTATTGAAGCTGGATACTTTATTATTTTCTCCATTTGTGCGGTTTGTTACTTAACAGGTTGGGTTGTGATGAAATCACTAGTGCCTAAATATGCTCCAATTACGGATTTGTAATAGGAAAAGTAAATAAGTTTCAAGAGGATAAAGCGAATGCTTTGTCCTTTTTTGTGTTAAGTGCAAATCAAAATTAAAGACCTTTGTTAGTCCTTTTTTTTTAAAAAGGGTAATTTTTAAATGAAATTTGATTATAAAAACAGCAATGAAATAAAAAGTGCCCAAGCAATGAAGATATTGGATAGTTTTGGTGCAGGAGGTTCATTTACTGAATATTACGCTCTGGATTTTGCAGCCGATGTGGTATTGATGGGACATGATGGCCCGGGTCATATTACAACCGCCGAAGGTAAAACGAAAGTTCGTCCTCTAGGTGTTTATCATGGGAAAGTCGGTAGTGGTTTGTCTGTTGAAATGTAGGTTAGGAATGGTCCGGTTACGTTGCTTTCTGTAGTAGAATCCAACAATGGCAAATTACTCTTGCTGGTTGCTGAGTCAGAATCTGTAGCTGGTCCGATTTTACAAATAGGGAATACCAACAGTCGGTATAAATTTTCAATCGGTGCACGAAAATTTGTGAACGATTAGAATAGTCATGGTCCTGCACATCATTGTGCGGTAGGTGTGGGTCATATTAGTTCAAAAATTGAAAAGCTGGGTCAATTACTCAATATGGAGGTTGTGAAAGTTTGTTAAACTTGCGAGATTCAAATAAAGGAAGTGAAATATGGTTTTTGATATAGGAAATCAATATGAAAAGGAATTTCAATGGTTTGTTTTAATAAATAATTTTACCCATTAAGTTGTATTATGCTTAATGAAAATTATTTGGAGCAATTATCGGTTTTTAATTATCATCTAAATTAAATATAAAAATTATGTTTTCATTACAAAATAAAAAAGCGGTGGTTACTGGTGGAGGTAGCGGAATAGGGAAAGCAATTGCTGCTTTATTCGCAAAGCAAGGTGCCGAAGTGCATATTGTAGAATTAACCGAAGAAAGTGCCAAAGCGGCGGTTGAGGAAATAAAGGAAAATGGAGGAAAAGTGTTTTCTCATGCCTGTAATGTGGCCAATCAGCAAGAAGTATTGGCAACATTTGAAAAAATTGGTAACATCAACATTCTTGTCAACAATGCAGGAATAGCACATGTGGGTAACGTGGAAACCACGCCAGAAGCCGACTTTGATCGCATTATGAATGTGAATGTAAAAGGGGTTTACAATTGTTTGCATGCAGCAATCCCACAACTGCGCAATTCCGAAGGTAGCGTTATTGTAAACATGGCTTCCATTGCGGCTTGGGTAGGTATTCCGGATCGATTTGCTTATTCCACGGCCAAAGGAGCTGTAATGGCTATGACTTTATCGGTTGCCAAAGATTATATGGCCGAAAATATCCGTTGTAATTCCATTTCTCCTGCCAGAGTGCATACACCGTTTGTGGATGGATTCATTTCTAAGAATTATCCGGGAAAGGAAGCTGAAATGTTTGATAAACTATCTAAATCACAACCTATTGGTCGCATGGGGAAACCGGACGAAGTGGCGGCTTTGGCGTTATTCTTGTGCAGCGATGAAGCTGGTTTTATTACCGGTTGTGACTATCCTATTGACGGAGGATTTATTAAATTAAATAACTAAGGTCACCTTATTCATACTATAAAAACAATTATACTAAAAAAATAAATAAAATGAAACTAATACGTTTTGGAGAAGCCGGTAAAGAAAAACCAGGTATTTTAATCGGAGAAAAAAGATTTGATGTATCGGCAATTGTTGCGGATTATAATGAAGCATTTTTTGAAGAAAATGGACTAGAGACATTAAAAGCAGCTTTAGAAAATAATCCTGTCCTGCCTGACGTTGACGCTTCTGTACGTTTGGGTTCACCGGTGGCAAGACCATCTAAAATAATATGTATCGGATTAAACTATGTAGACCATTGTAAAGAAACTGGTGCGCCAATACCGGAAGAACCGATTATCTTTTTTAAATCGACTACCGCTTTGTGTGGACCGAATGACGATTTAATAATTCCAAAGAACAGTAATAAAACCGATTGGGAAATTGAATTGGTATTTATTGTAGGAAAAAAAGCCAGCTATGTTGAAGAAGCAGATGCTATGGATTATGTAGCAGGGTATTGTTTGCATAATGATTACAGCGAAAGAGCGTTTCAATTGGAACGTGGCGGACAATGGGCAAAAGGAAAAGGATGTGATACATTCGCTCCACTTGGACCCATCATGGCAACAAAAGATGAAATTGCAGATGTAAATAATTTGTCGATGTGGTTGACAGTAAACGGAAAAACATTCCAAAATAGTAATACATCGAATTTAGTTTTCAAAATTCCTTTCTTGGTTCATTATCTCAGCCAGTTCATGACATTGCTTCCGGGTGATGTTATCAGTACAGGAACGCCTCCAGGTGTTGGTTTAGGAATCAAACCGCAACCTATTTATCTTAGAGCGGGAGATGTGGTTGAATTAGGAATAGAAGGATTGGGAACAAGCAAACAAGTGGCGGTAGCGTACAGCAAATAATTATAAAAAAATTAAGAGATGAAATACATTGTATGCGAAAAACCCCATCAGTTTGAATTAAAAGATAAACCCATGCCGGTGCGCAAGGATGGTGAAGTATTATTAAAGATTAGAAAAATAGGTGTTTGTGGTACAGATATCCATGCTTTTGGTGGAACACAGCCCTATTTTGAATATCCACGTATTTTAGGACATGAACTCGCTGCTGAATATATTGAAGGCGAAGCTGAAGGTTATAAACCGGGTGATAAGGTAACTTTTATACCTTATTTTCATTGTGGTGAATGTGTGGCTTGCAGAAATGGACTTACGAACTGCTGTGCAAAGATTAAAGTTTTTGGAGTTCATATCGACGGAGGAATGGCAGAATATATTACCATCCCAGAACAATATCTACTGCAGGGTGGCGGACTGGATTACGACCAACTGGCACTTGTTGAACCACTTGCCATAGCTGCACATGGAGTAAGAAGAGCTGTGGTAAATTCAAATGACACGGTACTTGTTATGGGAGCTGGTCCTATAGGAATTGGCCTGATACAATTTGCTAAAATAGCTGGTGCAAAAGTAATCGCGATGGATATCAACGAATACAGGCTGCGTTTTTGTAAAGAAGAACTCCATGTTGATGCCACGATAAATCCTGCAAATGAAGATGTCACGGCAAGACTTATGGAAATCACAAACGGCGACATGCCTACAGTTGTCATAGATGCAACCGGTAACCGTAATGTTATGAACAGTGCTTTTAATTACATCGCCCATGGTGGACGATTTGTTCTGGTGGGTCTTCAAAAAGGGGAACTTAGTTTTAGCCATCCTGATTTTCACAAACGGGAATCTACTTTAATGAGTAGTAGAAATGCAACAAAAGATGATTTTCTCTATGTGATGGAATGCCTTAAAAACGGTAAAATAGACCCAAAGAAATACATTACCCACAGGGCTCCTTTTACTGAAATGATAACTGAATTTGAAAAGTGGATTAATCCAAAAAATAACGTCATCAAAGCGTTGATAGAACTGGATTAAACTTAAAAACTAAAATAGTATGGATTTAAGATTAAAAGGTAAAATAATAGTCGTTTCAGGATCAGCAGGAAAAGAAGGAAGCATTGGTGAGACCATCATAAAAAGACTGGCTGACGAAGGTGCAATTCCTGTACTTGTAGACCGTAATGATAGAGGTTTTGGTTATGCCGAAGAACTTCAAAAAAGAGGTTTGGATTCCATATTTGTGCAAACGGATGTAACTAATCCGGAGCAAATGGAAGCTGCTGTACAAAAAATCGTTGAAAAATACGGACGAATAGATGCTGTTATCAATAACGTTGGAGTAAATGATGGTGCAGGTTTAGATGCCAGTTATGAGGAGTTCATGGATTCTTTAAAACTGAATCTGGTAAGCTACTTTTTACTGACCAAATATGCACTTCCTTATCTAAAAGAATCAAAAGGTAATATCCTTAATATTGGTTCTAAAGTTGCCTTGACAGGACAGGGAGGAACTTCAGGATATGCTGCCGCAAAAGGTGGCGTATTGGGTCTTACCAGAGAATGGGCGGTTGACTTAATTCAATATGATATCCGTTCCAATGCTATTATCATTGCAGAAAGTTTTACTCCTGCTTATGACGATTGGTTAAAAACATTACCGGACGGCGAAATGGTATTGGCAAAAATAAATAAAAGTATCCCGTTTGAAGCAAGGATGACAAGCCCTGAAGAAATAGCAGACACTGCGTTGTTTATTATCTCTGATCGTTCTTCCCACACTACCGGACAATTCGTTTTTGTAGACGGAGGATATGTACATTTGGACAGATCATTAATTAATGATGTAAATTAGAAAAAGCTTTATGCATAAACGTATTGACGCCCATCAGCATTTTTGGAAGTTTGATCCTATTCGGGATAGCTGGATTGATGCCTCTATGCAGAAAATTCAAAAAGATTTTTTGCCAAAAGATCTTCTGCCGTTACTGAACGAAAATAAATTTTCCGGCTGTGTTGCTGTACAGGCAAGCCAATCGGAGGAAGAAACTAATTTTCTGCTTGACTTAGCGGCAAAAAATGATTTCATCAAAGGTGTCGTGGGATGGGTAGACTTATTAGATGAAAATATCGCTGAGCGACTGGCTACTTTTTCAACTCAAAAAAAGCTGAAAGGATTTAGACACGTAGTACAGGGAGAATCTGATGATTTTATGCTAAGAAATGATTTTCGCAACGGTATAAGTGAATTGAAACCGTTTGATTACACCTATGATATTCTCGTTTTTCATCGCCAGTTGCCTGCAGCAATAAATCTGGTCAATCGTTTTCCTGGTCAAGCTTTTGTACTGGACCATATTGCAAAACCTGATATAAAATCGGGAGCAATTCAATTATGGAAAGAGAATATCCAGGAATTAGCAAAAGCAGAAAATGTGATGTGTAAAATTTCAGGAATGATAACTGAGGCGGACTGGAATTTATGGACAGCGGATGATCTAAAACCATATCTCGATGTGATTTTTGAAAATTTTTCGAAAGAAAACCTAATGTTTGGTTCTGATTGGCCTGTTTGCAATCTTGCCGCAAATTATAATCAGGTTGTAAAAACGCTGGAGGAATATATTTCGCAGTTACCAATTCAAGAGCAAGAACTGATTTGGTATGGCAATGCCAACACTTTTTATAAACTCGATCAATAAAAATAATACTATATACATGGATAATTTATTCAATTTAAAAGGAAAAGTAGCTTTAGTCACTGGAGGATCTGGGGTTTTAGGAGGTCAAATGGGTGAAGTTTTGGCGAAAGCGGGAGCAACAGCAGTGATAATGGGATCAACTTTAGCCAAAGCTGATATCGTAGTTAATAAAATTAAGGCAAATGGTGGAGAAGCTTTTGCTGTAGCTGCCAATGTACTTGATAAACCATCACTTGAAAAAGTAAAAGATTTAATATTAGAAAAATACGGGCGCCTTGATATCTTAATCAATGCAGCCGGAGGAAATGTCCCAGGGGCAACTATTGCTCCGGATAATACTATTTTTAATATGCCCACTGTAGATTTAGAAAAAGTATTAGACTTAAATATTATTGGTACTATATTGCCAACACAAGTTTTTTCAGAAATTTTTGCTAACCAGAAACAAGGGGTAATCATTAATATTTCTTCTGCAACAGCGCAACGTCCATTGACACGCGTAGTTGGTTATTCTGCTTCAAAAGCGGCAATCGATAATTTTACCAAATGGATGGCTGTTGAAATGGCTACTAAATTTGGCGAAGGAATACGAGTAAATGCGATAGCGCCAGGATTTTTTATTGGAGAGCAAAATAGAGCTTTATTGTTGGAACCTGACGGAGGTTTGACAGCCAGAGGAAAAAAAATCATCGAGCAAACGCCAATGCGAAGATTTGGTAATCCAGAAGATTTGGGTGGAACTCTAATTTGGTTGTGCAGTGATGCTTCAAAATTCATTACCGGAATTATTGTAAATGTTGACGGTGGATTTGGAGTTTCAAGTATATAAAAAGTAAAAAAAATATAAATAAAACACAAGCAAATGGAACAAACATGGAGATGGTTCGGTCCTAATGATTCAGTTAAATTATCTGATATAGCACAAGCTGGAGCTACTGGTATAGTGACGGCATTACATCATATTCCTAATGGGGAAGTATGGGAAATCGAGGAAATTTTAAAAAGAAAAGATACAATCACTTTTAAAAATTCTGATGTTGACTCTACATTAACTGGCCTTCAATGGTCTGTTGTGGAGAGCATTCCGGTACACGAAGACATTAAAAAACAAACAGGAAATTACCTTCAATATATTGAAAACTACAAGCAAAGCATCAAAAACCTTGCTGCTTGCGGAATACATACAATATGTTATAATTTCATGCCCGTTTTGGATTGGTCTAGAACTGATTTAGCGTATGAAATGCCTGACGGGTCAAAAGCATTGCGATTTGACATTAATCAATTTACAGCTTTTGATTTATTTATTCTTAAAAGACCCGAGGCAGAGAAAGATTATTCAGTAGAACGAATTGCTGCTGCAACTGCTTGTTTTAAAGCACTCAGCGAAGCCGATAAAGTGAAACTACAGCAAAATATTCTTGCAGGCTTACCCGGTGCCGAAGAAGCGTATAGTGTCAAAGAATTCCTAACGGTTTTAGACGGTTATAAAAACATTGACGGTGCTACACTAAAAGCGAATCTTTATTATTTCCTGAAAGAAATCATTCCGGTTGCTGAAAGTGTTCATGTAAAAATGGCAATTCATCCGGATGATCCTCCATTTCCAATCCTTGGTTTACCAAGAGTAGTAAGTACTGAAGCCGATTTGACAGCAATGTTAGCCGTTGTGGATTCTCCTTCAAATGGTTTTACGATGTGCACTGGTTCTTATGGAGTAAGACCTGATAATGATCTTGCAGGTATGATTGACCGTCATGGTGATAAAATGAATTTTATTCATTTGAGAAGTACCCAAAGAGAAAGTGATGGAAGTTTTTATGAAGCAAATCATTTGGAAGGTAATGTAGATATGTATGCTGTTGTAAAAGCAATACTCAACATAGAAAAAGAAACGAAAAATATAATCCCAATGCGCCCTGATCATGGACATCAGATGTTGGATGATTTAAATAAAAAAACAAATCCCGGATATTCTGCAATCGGTCGTTTGCGTGGTCTTGCTGAATTACGAGGATTAGAAATGGGAATCAAAAAAAGTTTATTTGATTGAAATTATTTATGTCTACTAGCAAACCATTTTTGAAGCTTTTGCATTTTTTGTATGAAAAAGTATTGAAATTTTGTTTTTCATAATGTGGTGACTTTTGAAGATTATTAAATTAGATTATAAATTTTCTATTGTCAAGATGTTCATTATTCAAACTACTTGTTAAACAAGGTCTTGTTTGAAATTCGGGTACCTAAAAATTACTTTTTCTTGGGTAACCGAATAAGCATCCTTACGATTATGATTTAATGATGTTTTTTGAAATTAATAAAAACGGAAAAGCCTGTAAATCCTAATATTTACAGGCTTTTGGTTTCAATTGAAAATGAATTAGTGGAGTCGCCGGGACTACAATCGAACACCTTATACCGATCTTAACTTTTTTTGATAGCTTAAAATTATGACTTAATGTATTGATTTTTAATATTTTAAATAGTTGTTTTTTGATGATAATTTTTTAAGGTTAAAAAATTTAACTAAGTACTTTAACGTTTTTTAATAATTCTAAGTTTTTTAAAGGTAAAAAGGTGTACATAAAGGAAATGTTACAGTTCGACAGTCGAATTCTAATTAACGGTCGAACACTTTGTGTAGGTAGAAATTACGATAGATTATTCGAAGCATTCAATTTTATAGCATTCAGAGGTGCTAGCAACAGAAAGTGAATTTTTTAAAATTACCGGTATAACAGTAAAACAACCTTTTATTCCTCTTATTTAAACCAATTGACTATAACTTGCGTATTAATTACCGTTATAGCGGTAAAAACAATGTTTTTATTTTAAAACACTTGTATTGTAAAGCGTATTTGGTTATTTTTACTGCTAAAACGGTAAATAATGAATGATTTTGATTTGGGTCTCTTCATAAAAGAGCATCGTAAGCAAGCAGGATTAACACAATTAGAATTGGCTAATCTAGCAGGTGTAGGGAAGACTACAGTTTTTGATATTGAAAAAAATAAAGAAACGGTTAGCTGGAATAATCTTTTAGCTGTTCTAAAAGTATTAAATATTGAAATCCAGTTTAAAAGCCCAATCAATAAATAATTATGAAAAAAGCAATAATATTTGTTCACGATAAAAGAGCAGGAGTATTGAGTGAGAATACTAGTGGAGGGTATGAATTTACCTATGATGACAATTATGAAGGAGAACCGGTATCATTGACTATGCCATTGACTAATAAAACATATTTATTTGTCAAATTCCCATCTTTTTTTGAAGGATTATTGCCAGAAGGCATCATGCTTGAAGGGCTTTTAAAAATCGGTAAAATTGACAAAAATGATTATTTCTCACAACTTATTGCGACAGGAAATGATTTAGTAGGAGCGGTAACGGTAAAAGAATGGAAAGATGAATAGATGTCCAATAACGTACGAATTATGTGGCACTGAAAAATACAGTGAAAAAGGACTTCGAATGATTGCTCCTAAACTTACTGCATTACATGATTTACCATTTACAGCCGCTGAACAAAGACAAGAGGCGGCTAATCGTGCCAAAAAATTGTATATTCAAGGGGTACAACCTAAATTAAGTGCTGTTATTTCAGTAGCAAATCAACAGTTTAAAATTGTTGATCAGTTTGGCAATTATATTATAAAACCTCAAAATGATATTTTTCCTGAGCTACCCGAAAATGAAGATGTAACCATGAAAATGGCAAAAGTATATGGGCTTGATGTGCCTCTTCATGGATTGATTTATTCAAAAGACGGCAGTCTTTCTTATTTTATAAAACGATTTGACAGATACAGTAAAGGAAAAAAATATGCTACAGAAGATTTTGCACAATTAACAGGAAGTTCAAGAGATACCAAGTATGATTATACTATGGAAAAGTTAGTGAAAGTAATTGACCAGTACTGTACTTTTCCTGCTATAGAGAAAGCTGATTTCTTTAAACGAGTTTTATTCTGTTTTATAACGGGTAATGAAGATATGCATTTAAAATTTTTTTCAGTAATTACGAAAGCTGGAAAAACAACCTTGACTCCAGTTTACGACTTTTTAAATTCTTCCATTTCTATTAAAAATCCACAAGAAGAGTTAGCCCTTTCTCTTAAGGGGAAAAAAAATAATTTCGAGTCAACGGAATTAATTGATTATTACGCAAAAGACCGCTTAGGACTTAATGATAAAACTATCGACACTATTTTATCTGATATGAATAAAAGTCTATCCAGATGGATTGAACTTGTAGAAATTTCTTTTTTATCAGATACCATGAAAGAAAAGTATTTAAAGTTGCTGGAAAATAGGATTGGTAGATTTAAATAATCAGGTATATCTACGTATAAATAATCGTGTTAAAATCATTTATATTTGGTAGGTTTGGTGGAATAGGGTGGTCAATATCACTGGAATTTGAAGATATTCGTCGTAGAGGAACCACTTATTACACTGGAAAGTGGTGGTCAATTTGACCGGTTTTTCCAGCTTAGGCTGCTTTTGATTATTTGGAATAGTTATTTTTTTTACCAACCCTCAAAAGTAGTAGTTTTAATTAATTTTTCAATTGATAGCATTGTTGCTTTGATTGAATTTTCTAAACTACTTCTTATCTTTTCAAACATTTCTATACTTTTTAATTTATAAAATTCTCTTTTTTCTTTGCCAATTAGACCTCTTTAAGATTAATTTCCACCATATCATTATAAGCAATTATATTAGCTTCATTTTCTCCATTCAATTTGATACAATTATAAAAATCATCATTAAGCCCTGCGGAATCAGTGATCTTATAAATAATTCTAAATTTATTTTATTTAACATTAATTCTTTTAATGATTATATTTCCAGCTTCTGCATCCATTTAATTGAATAACATTTTTAGCCGAATTATAATTTATCGAAATCTATTTATTAATAGCTTAAAATATTCGGCCTTAGATTTTCCATCAACATCAAATACGCCTGTTATCGATTTTTATTCGATTTTGTATTCTTGACTAAAACGTGTTAAACAAAACATTAGTAATGTTCCTAGTAATATTTTTTTCGTTTTTATTGTTTTTAAATCATGGTTATAAGATGTGGATAGTTGACTAAGGTTTAACTGTTAACAAAAGCTACTTTTTATTTTTAAAATAAAAAAAAAGATATTTAAGTATGATTCAAGTCATAATTAATGCGCTGATCTAATCGCATTTTTGTTAAACAATTCTAAAACAATTTATATGTACAAATTAACTTTTTTTGTAGTTGCATTCGTAATGTTAACTTCATGTGGTGATAAAACCAAAACCAACGATGATTTTTCAAAAGATACTGCTGCACCTTCTGAGGAATCCGCGACAAACCCAACCGATGCAGTTGCGTATGACCCAAACAGAGGTATTGGAAAACACACATCAGTAGATTTAGGCGATAAATTGGATGAGGCAATGGCTGCCGAAGGAGAAAAAATCCAATCTGTTAAATGTTCTTCCTGTCATAAATTGACCGATGAAAAATTAGTAGGTCCAGGTTGGAAAGGGGTTACTCAAAGACAAAAACCTGAATGGATTATGAACTTCATTACTAATCCGGACCCAATGATTGATAAAGACCCAAAACTTCAAGCACAACTGGAACTTTGTTTAGTTCGTATGCCAAATCAATCATTGACAGATACCGATGCAAGAAATTTATTGGAATACATGCGTAAAAACGACGGAGTAAAATAATTTAATTTAAAATAAGATGAACAATATTTTTATAAAAACAAGTCTCACCATAGTCTTGATAAGTATATTTTTTGGTTCTTGCAGACCTAAGGATACAGCAGATGCCGTAAGTGGTGACGCAGCTCAAAAAGTCTATGTTGCTCCTGGAAAATACGACGAATTCTATAATTTCGTTTCAGGAGGTTTTAGCGGACAAATGAGTGTATATGGTTTACCAAGTGCAAGATTATTGCGAGTAGTCCCAATATTTTCTCAAGATCCGCAAAGTGGTTACGGATACAGCGAAGAAACGAAACCAATGTTGAATACCTCTCATGGATATGTACCTTGGGACGATCAGCACCATTTAGAATTGTCTCAAACCAATGGTGAGGTTGATGGTCGTTGGATTTTTGCCAATGCCAATAACACGCCCAGAATTGCCCGTGTGGATTTAAAAACGTTCAAAACAGTTGAAATAATTGAATTGCCAAATAGTGCAGGAAATCACTCTTCTCCATTCATTACTGAAAACACAGAATATGTGGTAGCTGGAACCCGATTTAGCGTTCCTACTGATAATGCTAACGGTGATGTACCTATTAATACTTACAAACAAAATTTTAAAGGTTATTTGAGTTTTGTAAAAGTTGGGAAGGAAGGTCAGATGGATATTGCTTTCCAAATTGAAGCACCAGGAGTAAATTTCGACTTAAGTCATGCTGGTAAAGGCAAATCACACGGTTGGTTTTTCTTCTCTTGTTACAATACAGAGCAAGCCAATACTTTGCTGGAAGTGAATGCTTCACAGAATGACAAAGATTATATTATGGCAGTGAACTGGAAAAAAGCTGAAGAATACATTAAAGCCGGAAAAGGGAAAAAAGTGAAAGCTAAATATGTACACAATACTTGGGACGAAAAAACGCATACGGCAAAATCTGAAATGAGAACTGAAGTATTAGTTTTGGATTCTAAAGTGTTAAAAGATATTTGCTACATGATTCCTTGCCCAAAATCACCTCACGGCTGTGATGTTGATCCTACAGGAGAATACATTGTAGGTAGTGGAAAATTAGCGGCTTTAATTCCAGTCTTTAGTTTTGACAAAATGAAAAATGCGATTGCAAAAAAACAATTTGATGGCGAATATGAAGGTATTCCGGTTATCAAATATGAGGCAGCTTTACACGGTGAAGTAAAAAAACCGGGATTAGGACCATTACATACTGAGTTTGACGGAAAAGGGAATGCGTATACTACTTTCTTTGTTTCTTCAGAAGTCGTGAAATGGGACATTAAAACATTGAAAGTATTAGATAGAGCACCTACCTATTATTCTCCAGGACATCTTTCTATTCCTGGTGGAGACAGTAAAAAACCATTTGGCAAATACATGGTAGTTTACAATAAAATCACTAAAGACAGATACCTGCCTACTGGCCCGGAATTAGCTCAAAGTGCACAATTGTTTGATATTAGTGGCGATAAAATGAAGCTTTTGTTGGATTATCCAACTATTGGAGAACCGCATTATGCACAATCTGCTCCAGCTGATTTAATCAGAAACAATGGTCAGTTGAAATTTTATAAAATCGAAGAAAATAAACACCCTTATGTTGCCAAAGGAGAAAAAGAAGCAAAAGTAGTTAGAAAAGGGAATAGAATAGATGTGTACATGACTTCCATCCGTTCTCACTTTGCCTCTGATAATATCGAAGGGGCCAAAGTAGGTGATGAGGTGTATTTCCATGTCACTAATTTAGAACAAGATTGGGATGTACCCCATGGATTTGCTATAAAAGGGGCTGATAATGCCGAGTTGTTAATCATGCCGGGTGAAACAGCCACTTTGAAATGGATACCAAAAAAAGTAGGAATATTTCCTTTCTATTGTACTGATTTTTGTAGTGCGCTGCATCAGGAAATGTCAGGATATCTAAGAGTTTCTCCAGCGGGAAGTAGTGTTCCCCTAACGTTTAGCTTAGGAACAAATATGCCGGCTAAATAAGAATCACTTGAAATTCAAGAGGGAACAAATTATCTAGTTTGTTCCCTTTTTTAATAAAAAAATCATGAATAATTCAAAAATTTCAACACTTTCAAAAGTTATGCTTTTGTTGGTGATGGTGCTATTAGTGTCATCTGTTTTTGTTCCAATGTGGAGAATTGAATTGTCCGCACCACAATATCCAGAAGGATTAGTATTGCAGTTGCATGCTAATAAAATAGGAGGTGATGTCGAGATTATTAATGGACTAAACCATTACATTGGCATGAAAACCTTGCATAAAGAAGATTTTATAGAGTTTGCCGTATTGCCTTATATCATTGGTTTTTTTGCATTATGTGCTTTAGCAGTTGCGGTAATTGCCAAGAAAAAAGGACTATATGCTTTATTCATTTTATTTATTCTTTTTGGAATATTAGCAGGAGTCGATTTTTACCGATGGAACTATGAATACGGACATAATCTGGACCCAAATGCGGCAATCAGAGTGCCGGGAATGTCTTATCAGCCGCCATTAATAGGATACAAACAACTCCTGAATTTTGGAGCATATTCTATTCCGGATATTGGAGGATGGATGTTAATTGCTTCGGGATTTTTATTGTTTTTATTAGTTATCAAAGAGACTAATCTGTTGCAGAAATTCAAAAAATCAAATCCAACAGCAGTTTTATTTGTCTTTTTATCTTTTTCTTTTTTTTCCTGTGCCAAAACGGAAGTGGTTCCCATTAAATTGAACGTTGATACGTGCGATTTCTGTAAAATGACTATCGCAGATGGGAAATATGCGGCAGAAGTGATTACTGAAAAAGGCAGAGTCTACAAGTTTGACGATATCATGTGTATGATACATTATGGAAAAGAAAATTCCAACACAAAAATGGCAACTTATTATGTGAATGATTATACGCAAGACAATGTTTTGATTCCCGCCAAAACTGCTTTTTTACTTTCTGGAGGAATTATTCAAAGTCCTATGAGAGGCGGAATTATAGCTTTTTCTTCTGAAAATGATGCAAAGGAATTTGGAATAAAATTAAAAGCAAAACCAGTTGCTTGGGAAGCTGTAATTACAAAATAAACCAGTCGTTTTTTGAATCAGTAAAAAATTAAGAACAGTGTGTTCTCTTAATTAAATTCAGATGGTTTAATTTTAAAAATAATGAAAAAAATCCTCTACATATTTCTGTTTTTTTCTTCATTCCTTCATGCTCATGTGATTGAAGTTGGTGCTAATAAACCTGTAAAATCAATAAAAAAAGCCATTAGTTTGGCTAAAATAGGTGACACGGTTTTAGTTCATAAAGGCGTGTATCGAGAAGGCAATATTGTTATTGATAAAAGAATTGTTTTTCTGGGTAAAGGATATCCGGTTTTAGATGGGCAAAAAAAGTACGAAGTACTTTCCATTAAAGCGGATAGTGTGGTTGTGCAAGGTTTTAAAGTGATAAAATCAGGGTATGCTTCACTTGAAGATCCCTGTGCGATTAAAGTGTACAATAAAAGCCATGTTGTTATTCAGAACAATATTCTAGACGATAATTTCTTTGGAATTTATATCCAAAATGGTAAAAACTGCCTGATAAAAAACAATACCATTGTAGCGTACGGTAAAGAAGAACAGCAAATAGGCAACGGAATTCATTGTTGGAAAAGTGAGAATCTCCAAATTATTGCTAATACTATTTCCGGTCATCGGGATGGGATTTATTTTGAATTCGTAACCAATTCCGTTATCTGGAGAAATATTTCAACTAACAATATTCGGTATGGCTTGCATTTTATGTTCTCTAATGACGACGCGTATATTACCAATATTTTCAAGAATAATGGTGCCGGTGTTGCGGTAATGTTTACCAAAAATGTCAAGATGTTCAATAACTATTTTGAAGAAAATTGGGGCGATGGCGCTTATGGATTATTCCTTAAGGAAATTACGGATAGCCATATTATTGGAAATAAATTTTCTAAAAATACTTCTGGAATTCACATGGAAGGAACCAATCGGATTCGGGTTGAAAAAAATGTATTTGAAGCCAATGGATGGGCGATGAAAATCCAGGCCAGTTGCGTAGACAATGAAATCGTAAATAATAATTTTATTGGGAATACTTTTGATATGGGAACTAACGGAAGTTTAGTTTTAAACAAGTTCGATACCAATTATTGGGATAAATACGAAGGATATGATTTAGACAAAAATGGAGTTGGCGATGTGCCGTATCATCCGTTGAGTTTATTTGCGGTTTTAGTTGAAAATAATCCCTCGGCGATGTTGTTGTTCCGGAGTTTTATGATCACACTTTTGGATAAATCCGAAAAAGTGCTGCCCAGTATAACCCCGGATAATTTCATTGACAATTCGCCATTAATGCATTCATTACCATTATGATTGAAATAAAAAATATATATAAAAAATTCGGAAAATTAGAGGTTTTAAATGATGTCAATCTTTCTTTTAAAAAAGGAGAATGTATTGCTTTAATTGGTCCGAATGGCTGTGGAAAAACGACTTTGATAAAAAGTATTTTGGGAATGGTCATTCCTTCAAAAGGCGATATTTTATTCAATGAAAAATCAATTTTAAAGGAATTTAAATATCGGGAACAAATAGGCTACATGCCGCAAATAGGACGTTATCCGGATTATATGACAGTTGGGAAAATCATCGAAATGATAAAGAAAATTCGAAATTCGGATCAGGTTTTAGATGAGGATTTAGTCCATGCATTTCAACTCGAAAAAATAGTCGACAAACAAATGCGGACACTTTCGGGTGGAACAACGCAAAAAGTAAGTGCTACGTTGGCTTTTTTGTTTAATCCTGAGGTGTTGATTTTAGACGAACCTACAGCGGGATTAGATCCATTGGCTTCCGAAATATTGAAAGAAAAAATTATAAAAGAAAAAGAAAAGGGAAAACTAATCTTGATTACTTCCCATCTTTTAAGCGAATTAGATGATTTGATTACGCAAATTATTTACATGCAAGACGGGACAGTGCATTTTCATCAAAGTATCGCGGATTTATTGGAATCAACAAACGAGCAAAAAATATCCAAAGCAATTGCTAAAATCTTAAAAAACAAAAGCAATGAACAGAATCATTAAAATCATTTTTCTAGACATTCTGAAGAACAAGATTATACTGGCGTACACCCTTATTTTAGCTATTCTTTCCTGGAGTTCATTTGGGCTGGAAGATAATTCTGCCAAAGGATTGCTTACTATTTTGAATATAATTTTATTCACGGTTCCGTTGGTTTCCATTCTTTTTGCCACGATTTATTTGTACAACAGTACGGAGTTTATTGAGCTTTTATTAAGCCAACCGATTAAGCGCAAGAAAATTTGGTTGAGTTTGTTTCTCGGACTTTCGTTAGCAATGGTTTTAGCCTTTTTTATTGGTGCCGGAATTCCACTTTTAATCAATGCGCCGGATAGTGTAGGCATTATGATGCTCGTCATAGGTTGTCTGATTACCTTGGTCTTCGTGGCTTTGGCATTTTTAAGTTCGATACTGACCAGAGATAAAGCAAAAGGAATAGGTATTGCCATCATGGGTTGGTTATATTTTGCACTGCTTTTTGATGGAATAATTTTGTATTTGCTGTTTCAATTTTCAGATTATGCAATCGAGAAAGCAATGATAGGCGTTACGGCACTTAGCCCAATAGATTTAGCCAGAATTCAAATCCTGTTGCATCTGGATGTTTCGGCAATGATGGGATACACCGGAGCAATTTTCAAAGATTTTTTCGGGACTTCTTTGGGATTACTGCTTTCTTTTTCGTTGTTGTGTTTGTGGATTATTATCCCATTTTTCATTTCATTAATCAAATTTAAAAACAAAGATTTATAATGTTTAAAGATATACTTCAAAAACTAGAAAATGCTGCTAATCCGGTGGCGCAATTGGTTCAAAATACTTCTTGCAGTAAAGTAATGGTGATTGCTTTCAAAAAAGGAATGATTCTCAAGGAGCATAAAACGGATGTTCCTGCCAAATTATTAGTGATAAAAGGGAATGTGATTTACAAAGAGGAAAACCAACGAGAAGAACTTTTTCTTTATGACGAACAAGATATTCCGGTAGCAGTTTTGCATTCAGTAGAAGCGATGGAAGACAGCTTGTGTTTATTGTTTAAAGGCTAAAAAATCTAGAGATGAAAACAGATATAAAAAACAGAAATGACATTGAGAAACTGGTAAACACTTTTTACGATAAAATAAAAACGGATGCTAAAATCGGTTATTTTTTTACGGATGTAGCCAAGGTAAATTGGGAAGATCACTTACCTAAAATGTATGATTTCTGGGAAAATATTATGTTTTCTACAGGTAATTTTGTCGGAAATCCGATGGCAAAACACAAGGAATTACATCAAAAAAGTACAATGACCAAAGCTCATTTTCAACATTGGAATGCCTTGTTCAATGCAACTGTTGATGAGTTATTTACGGGAGAAAAAGCAGAAGAAATTAAACAAAGAGCGGTGAATATTGCAATGGCCATGATGTATAAAACAATAGGTTGAAAAAGCATAAAAAAGCGTAAACTATTTTAGTTTACGCTTTTTTCAATCTGGTAAAATGAATTAATAATTATTTTGGAAGCAATACATCATTTATTACATGTATAATTCCGTTTGATGTTGGTATTGAAGCGACAATTTCGGAACCATTTACAAATACTTTGTCTCCTTTTTTTGTGATTTTTATTTTTCCGGCATTCACTTGTTCATATTCCTGCCCGTCTTGCATGTATTCGGTCTTTAGATTTCCAACGTAAGTGTGGTATTCTAATATATTTTTTAAATCATCTTTTTTCCCGGGTTCTAATAATCCTTCAAGAGTTCCCTTTGGAAGTTTATCAAAAGCAGCGTTTGTTGGTGCAAAAACTGTAAATGGCCCAGCATTGCTCAATACATCCACTAATCCTGCTGCTTTTACTGCTGTTACAAGAGTAGAGTGATCTTTACTTCCTGAGGCTGTCTGAACGATATTTGGACTGGAAGTATCATCAACCACGGCAGACTGTCCGGTACCTTGGGTTGCTGTGGTTTCTGTTGTTGTTGGAGGGGAAGCTTCACTATTTTGTTTGCAACCAAAAATGGTAAAGAAACAAACGACTGCTACTAATTGAATTGATTTTTTCATAATTAAGGTTACTTTGGTTTTATATGGCAAAGTACTTAATTATCAATTATTTATTCTATGAGTTCAATCATAAAGGCGGGTTATTTTTAACTTTTTTGATTGAAAAATAAGTAATAAATCCTATTCCTAAAAGTAAAATTATTGCAACTGCAAAAAGAAGTTCATTTACATACGGAATAATAGTATAAGTGAACGATGCAACACCTTGAATAGCGAGAACCAACTCGTTTAATAGAACGCCAATGGAAAATAGAACTAAGCCAATTTTTATCTTTTTAGTAATGAAAATTAAATGATTGGCATAAATGTAAAACAACAGAAACAACGAAATTACCGCCAATAAAACCAAGTGTAAATAGGCTATTACAATTGGTCTGAAACCAAAGGCAAGCTGGCTTAAAGATGGGATTGTTGAACCCAATTGCAAGATGAATTTTATGCTTAATGCCAAACAGGAAAAGAGTAAGATGTAGCGTAATAAAAGCGCAAAGTTTTTCAAATACTCTTTTTTCGTTTGCACTAAAATGACAAGAAGTTTAAACCAGGCAAAAACCTGAATTATTGCAGCAAAAACGGTGATAGCGTAAAGCCAAATCGGTAAATCCAACCAAAGTGTGGATAAAAAATAGGCAGGAATACAAGAAATAGCAAACAGCTTAAAGGAATTGTCGTAAAAGGAATGTTCTGATTTTTTGAGGTTTAAAAAACCAAAAAACAAACCGATGCAACCAAAGAAAAACCAACCGTTATATTGAAAATGAAGAAAATAATAAATAGATGCTAAATATAAATCCTGTATGACATTTTTACTGGCCATCATATAAGCCAAGTAAAAAGTCCCAAAAGAGGAAATAATATTAAAAAATAAGGCGGCCTTAAACCAGTTTATTGCGGCAAAATCAGCATCCAGTTTTCTCAAATCTTTGATGTAATAATAGCCAAAAACATAGGAAACCAGAATCGATACCGTTGAGAAAAATATAGAAATCATCCCGTATCCCTGAATAATAAAGAAAATCAGCATCCCGTAAGAACAAATGAGATTGGCTATAATTATTTTTTGGTATTTATGGACTTGAAAGTCGGTGGTTTTATTCTGAAGATAATACACCATTAATGTCATCAATGTATGACTGATCCATCCTGAAAATGCAAAATGGGAATGGGAATGTAAGATGTTTTTTTGATTGAAATAAGGAAATTCAAAACCAATTTTATAACGCATTAAAACGCCAAGAGCGGCAACGATGCAAAGATTTAACAAGGAAAATTTAAGCCAAAACTGTATGTTTAATTTCATTTTTTTAATAAAATATTTTGTGATTAATGATGTCAACTTTATTGCAATCATTCATTTTTGAAAAAACACGAATCACCGTTTCGACTCTCAAACCGGTAAAATTTGCAATTTCCTGACGCGTGTAAGGAACTAATACTTTGTTGCCGGTACATTCGGATTTTCTTTTGTGTGTGTTCAAAAAGGCAAGAATTCTAAACTCCGGTTTCTGGTTGATGATCTCTTTTGAAGTATTGGATTTTGAGTGAATTTTATTGGCAAGTAAAACCAAAAATGTTTTTTGGATTACGGGATATTCGTCAAGAATTTTTAAAAATTTATCTTTTGATAATTTTATGATAGTGCTGTCCTGAATGCAAATCGCTTTAGATGGATACGGTTGGTCAATAAATAAAGGGGGTTCGCCAAAACTCTCTCCTATACAAAAAAGCCCCTGAGTAAACTCTTTTCCTTCGTCATTTGAGTTAAACATTCTCACGCTTCCATCAATGATTTGATAATAAAAATGGGCTATTTCATCTTCCTGAAAAATAACTTCATTTTTTTTGTATTTTTTGGCAACAGCACCCCATGAGAACAATAAATCTATGTCTATTTGCATAATTAAATTGGAATTAATTATAGTTTATTAGCAATAAAAAAAAGGCGAAAATTTGCAACGAATACAAATATAATTTTTATAAAATCAATAGGAATATGATTGAAATCATAAAATATGATCAGAAAAAAGTATTGGTTTACTAAAATTTCACATAAAAAAATAATGGCTAAAGTATTTTATTAAAGTAGTATAGCATATGATATTTATCAGTTTTTATAGTTTTTTGTTTCTCAACTTTTGTGGTTTATTTATTAAATCATTCAGGCATGACAACATTTAAACCACTTCATACTTTTCATATCCCGGTTATGGGACTCCCTTATACGATTGATAGTCCGATACGAGTGGTGAAGTATGGAACTTCATCCGTGGTTTCAATTATGGATGATGAACTTATCGAAAAAATGAATGCTTTTTACTGCAAGAAATTCGATTTACGGTATCAGGAAATTACCCGAAAAAATACATGATTATAGCGCAGAACGAATTACTTCTTATTTGAATTTGGTAGACAAAATCGTCAAGGAAAAACCCAAAAATTTCAAAACGGAATTATCCGAAAGCAAATCAGCTTTGGAAAATTACATCGCCATGCTGCCCAACACACCAGAGCATTATTGACTGGAGCCAAAGAAGATGATTTGTATTTAAGTCATATTTCGCCGTTGGGAATTCCTTTCAATACGTTGCGAGAAACGACGAATGAAAAATTGAAATTGAAACGAATTGAGGAAAGCAAAGCGGGGGTTCGTGTCCAAAACGATTTTTGGCGTTAAGCAAAGAATACGACGCGAAAGGAATTTGTACGTCTTCCAAGAAATACCAAGACTTGAAACTGGAAGAATTACTACTTGAAAAAGATATTTTAACTGCAGCAGTTTTCGAAAAAAGAAAAACAGTATTACTGAAAAAAAACTTGTCTTTGTGTGGGTTTAGCCAATGCTTCGTATCTTGAAAATGACATTAAGATAAAAGGGCAGGTGCAAGGCGTAATCATTTGTCCAGGGCCCAACATGGCGTATTTTGACCAAGAAGTTTCACTGTCTAAAATGGTACAGCATATTTATGAAAACGCTTCTGTGTTGACGGTTATCAATCGACCAAATCTATTTGTCAAAGAGTTAAAAATGTATTTGGATTATCTGAAAAATGAAATTTCAGCGGTTACTGAAGAAATAACTTTGGGACAAATTAAAAAATGGAATTCGTTTAAAAATAATTTGCTTTTAGGAATTGGATATTATGAGGATTTATTTTCAGCAACTCCCTTTTTCGAAAGCACTAAAAATGAGATTTTCAGTCAATTCGATATTTATAAAAGCGAACTGATTTCTTTATTCGCATAAATCGTAGACTTTCATAAAACCACCACGGTTATCTTTCCGTTCAATGGAGTGCTGTACAATTAAATTCCCAATAGTAATCATGTTTAGTAATTCGTACAGCGCAACACTAATTTGATGGGTTTTACTAATTTCTTCCATTTCATTTTTCCAATGTAAAAGCTGTTCTTTGGCTTTCGGTAAATCCAATTCATTTCGCACAATTCCTGCATTCTGACGCATCAAAAGCTGTAATTTGGCTTCCATTTTAGCCAAATAATCCGAACTGATTTTAGGTTTTTCAGCAGATTCCCAATTCGAGATAATCCCATTGAATTGGCTTTTTTCAATAGAAACATGAGCCAAATAATCATAAATTTTCTCTGAATATACGAGCGCTTCCAACAAGGAATTAGAGGCTAATCTATTGGCACCATGTAATCCTGTACGGGAACATTCGCCACAGGCAAATAAATTTTCTATAGATGTTTTTCCGTTTTTATCAACTGTAATTCCGCCACACAAATAATGCTGTGCGGGAACCACGGGAATCCAGTCTTTTGCTATATCAATCCCAATGCTTTTGCAACGCTCATAAATCATGGGAAAGTGCTTGATAAAAGCGTATAAATCCAGATGGGTACAATCTAAATAAACGCAATCGTCTCCTGATTTTTTTAGTTCCAAATCAATGCTTTGCGAAACGATATCTCTGGATGCTAATTCGCCTCTTTCATCATAATTCATCATAAACCGAAGTCCTTTTTGGGTACGCAAATACGCTCCAAAACCTCGAACGGCCTCCGAAATTAAAAATTTAGATCCTGCTGAAGCATCATATAAAGCGGTAGGATGAAATTGAATGAATTCCATGTCTTTGATAGCGGCATTTGCACGAAAAGCCATGGCAATACCATCTCCGGTTGCTATAACTGGATTGGTGGTATGACCGTAAAGATGGCCTATTCCACCAGTGGCCAGCACCGTAAAATCAGATTTGAATGTGATAATTTCGTTTGTTTTTTCATGCAAGGCATAAGCGCCAAAACAGTGATTGTTTTGGGTTATCAAATCAAGAGCAAAATAATGATTCAGAACGGTTATGTTTTCTTTTTGATGCACTTGCTCTAAAATGGCACGCTCAATTTCATAACCCGTTTGGTCTTTATGATGTACCACCCTGTTGCGTGAATGGCCGCCTTCTTTGCCTAAATCAAAATTTCCTTTGACCGTTTTATCAAATTTGGCACCCCACGCTATGAGTTCTTTCAATCGTTTCGGGCCTTTGGTGACGACCATTTTGACGACATCAACATCACACAAACCATCTCCGCAAATGAGGGTGTCGTCAATGTGTTTTTGATACGAATCTTCGGTTTCGTCAGTGACAATGGCAATCCCGCCTTGCGCATATTTTGTATTGGATTCATCTTCGTTCGACTTGGTAATTATCGTGATTTTTCTATCAGGAAATCGTTCTGCAATTTTTATGGCAAAAGTCAATCCTGCCACGCCAGAACCAATGATTAAGTAATTTGTAGCAATCATTATTTTGATAATTCAAGCATTCGTTCAATGGGAACTAAGGCTTTTTTTCTAATATTTTCAGGGACATCAATTTCCGGGCTTTCAGTAAGCAAGCAATCATACACTTTTTGTAATGTATTCATTTTCATGTAGCCACATTCGCTGCAAGCACAGGTGTTATCCTCTTTTGCAGGAGCCGGAATCAATATTTTATGCGGGACTTCCTGTTGCATTTTATGTAAAATTCCCGCTTCGGTAGCCACAATAAATTGATTGTTCGGATTTGTTTTTACATAGTCAATCATCCCTGCTGTTGAACCAATATAGCTTGCTGTTTGCAGAATATGTGTTTCCGATTCGGGATGTGCAATGATGCTTGCATCAGGAAATTGTTTATGGACTTCGATTAATTTATCCAGCGAAAAAGCTTCATGAACCACACAGGAACCATCCCAAAGCAGCATGTCTCTTCCTGTTTTGCTGATGATGTATTTTCCTAAATTCTTATCCGGTGCAAAAATAATGGGCGTTTCTTTGGGAATGGATTCCACTATTTTCAAAGCATTCGATGAGGTACAGACAATATCACTCAACGCTTTAATTTCGGCAGAACAATTCACGTAAGTGATGACAATATGATCGGGATGTTCATCAATTAATTTTTTGAATAAATCCGGTGGACACGATTCCGCCAGTGAGCAACCTGCTTTCAAATCGGGCAGAATTACTTTCTTTGTCGGGTTTAATATTTTGGCAGTTTCGGCCATAAAATGTACGCCGGCAAAAAGGATGATATCGGCATCCACTTTCATGGCTTCTTGTGATAATCCCAAGCTGTCACCCACATAATCTGCAATATCCTGAATATCGGCTTCTTGATAATAATGGGCTAAAATAACCGCATTTTTCTCTTTTTTCAATTCCAGTATGCGCTCTTTAAGATTTTTCATTAGTTAAGTTTAAAAAAAACATCATTTGTTATGCATTCCCACTTCAAATTTTAGAAGCGGATTTTATAGTGTATTACACTGGAATAATTTCGTTTTTCTGTTGAAGTGTAGTTTTTAAGTCTGTTATAAAAGCCATCAAATGGTCTATTTCGACATGATCCATAATTACAATTTTGTACCATTGATTATTTCCGTCGTGTTTTTGGGGAACCAAATCGAATTTTTTCACTAATTCTGGCGTAATATATTCGGCTTGAATGGTTGCAATATTCATGAAAGGTTCTCTGAAATACTTCACGTGTAACGCATCTAATTGTTCACACAACCATTCTGTTCTCATTTGTAAAATCCGAATTTTTTCACACCATCCAAATGGGCCGTACGTAAATAATATCATCCAAACCGCTACGGCATTTGCACCAGAACGGCTTCCGCAGAGCGTCAAATCCATTCCTTCGACATATTCGGCTTCTTTTGTCAAAACATTTTCGATTAATCCCTTTCGACAAATAAAAACTCCCGTTCCATAAGGAGCCTGAAGCATTTTGTGCGCATCGATGGTGATGGAACTGATTTTTGGGTTTTCAAAATTGATTTCGGAGGCTTTATTGCTAAACGGATATACAAAACCACCATAAGCGGCATCAATATGTAATTTGTATTTTAAGTCGTGTTTTTCGAGAATTTCAATATAATCATTCGGGTTATCAATCGCGCCAAACATCGTCGTTCCCATATTAGAAACTACGATAAAATATTTTTTTCCGCGTTTTTTAGCATTGATAATACTATTTTCTAGCGCGAATATATCAATAGAGCGGGTTTCGAAATCAACAGGGATTTTTAACCAATCCAGCATCAATACATTGGCCGCTTTCGGAATGGAATAATGGGTATCTTCTGACGCTATTATAGCAATTTCGGACAGACTCGTATTCAGTTTGTTCATGAAATAGTTGCGATACATCCAAATGGCCTGAATATTCGCTTCGGTGCCACCAGGAGCAATATAACCGTCAAAGGAATTGGGTTCAGCTTTAAAAACATCAACGGCGAGCACATTCAAAACTTCTCGTTCTATTTCCTGTGTTCCTCTGAAAGCTTTTTCAGAAGTGCCAAAAGTATGGCAGCCAATATGATTGGGATTGGCAACATAGGTTTGTAAAATGGGCGCATCTTTTAGAAATTGAGCATCTTCATTGAATACTTTTCCATCTAACTTGGATGCAGGATACCCCAAAGAGGCATCATGAGAGAAATTCACATTCTCGCCTAATGCTTTTTGAATGCGAATTTGCCTTTCTGTTGGGGTGATTTTTTTCCAGAATTGCATGATTACTATTTTTACCAAAGCTACATGCTAAAAAAATCAGAAAATATGATAAATGTTAGGTTTTGGTTTTAAAAAATAGAAATTTTATAAGCGTAATTTTGATAGCGTGGATTCAGCAAATTGCGCAAAGTCAGAGAAATTTGCGCAGCCTTAACGAGAAAATTATTTAGAGGGAAACTTTGTGGAGTGGTGGTAATCAAATCCGAGTCATATGAGAAAGCCAAAGTCATACTTTATGCAAACTGCACTTGTATCCTGTTTTTATTTTATTACATTTAACATGAACTTTATTATAAAAAAATGTCAGAAGCTAAATTAACGATAAAAATAGAAAATAAAAGACCTGTTGAATTAACTGATTTTACGGATTCTTTTAGTTCATTGGGAAGTCAATATTATAAATTTTTATCTGAAAATGATTCTTTCAGTTTAAAGCCAGAAACTAAACTTTATATAAAAGAGATAAAATCTGGAAGTATAATTACTGAATTGTCTGATTTAGTTCCTTTAGTTCTTCCGTTTGTTGAGAATTCAAATTCAGTAATTGATTTTACTGCATTCTTAAAAATGGGGTTTGATTATTTTTTAGGAAAAACAGAGGTAAAACCTAAAGATTTTGATTTAAAAGATTGCAATAATTTTAATAACATTATTAAACCGGTTGCAAAAGATAACGGTTCAAACATGATTTTTAATGGAGACTTTAATTTTGGGGCTGTTACAATAAATATGAATTTCAATAGTATTGAAGCTAATGCTATTCAAAATGGAATTTTACGTGAAAAAGAAAAACTAAAAGAGCCAGAAAAAAGAAAAGAAAGTAAAGTTCTATTTTATTGGGATTCAGCTAAATATGATGATAAGTCAAAAGCGATTGATAGAGGATTTATAGACTCAATTTATGGCTCCGCTTTAAAAGTAATTTTTGACGATCCAACTACAAAAAGCAGAATGTTAGATATTGAAGAAAATCCATTTCATTTAGCTTATATTGTAGATGTGGAAGTTTTAGAAATAAAAAATTTACCTTCTGTTTATAAGGTTTTAGCTTTACACGAGGCTTTTCCAAAATAGCTCTAACTTGGTATAAGCACACATAAAATAGCTCCAATGCACCAAAAACAGGTAGACCTTGTGATAAAAAACAGTTTTGTAAATATAAGATTACTTTTAATTAATACCGCAAGAAAGTATCGCCAGATTTTATTCCCATTGCTAATTCTTCTAGATTGGTGTTTTCGAGCATGAAAGCCAATTCATTTCTGATGGACTTAAATTTATCGTGAACCGGACAAGGATGATCCTCGGAGCAGTGACTTAATCCCAGACCACAACCGGTAAAAACGCGATCTCCATCTAATGCAGTTACTATTTGGGATAGTTTTATTTGGCTCATGGATTCTTTCGGGATTTCAAATCCGCCACCAACGCCTTTAATGGAATGGATGATGTTATCCTTGGATAGTATTTGTAAAATTTTGGCCGTAAAAGCCTCTGGCGAATCTATTTTTTTAGCAATATCTCTAAGCCCAACTCTATTATTTTGATAGGATTCTGATGCTATAAAAATGGTGGCTCGGATTCCGTATTCACAGGTTTTAGAAAACATAATTGTTTTTTTACAAATTTATAGAAATAAGTGCTATTCTTTATTCTTTGGGTTGGCTATTTTTTTAAATCCAAAAAGGATCATCGTCCTTTTCTTCAAAAGATTCTTCGGTATGAATTTCTTTGATTTTAGCCAATTGGTCTTGGGTGGCTATTTTTTGGATTTCAACAAATAAAATGCGTTCCTCAAAACGAATGTGTGCATCCAATTCTTCTTCAATGAGTCCTAAAGACTTTTCTATATTGGTAGTTTGCTTGAATAAGCGTTTCAAACGACGATGTTCTGTCAACGCTCTTTTTACAAGGTCATTTTCTGCTCCTAAAATGGGAAAAACGTGTTTTTCTTCCAATTCAAAATGAGGTTTTAAATGCGTTTTAAAAAACCAGTCCGAATATTTTTTGATGCGATCGGGTTCAATTTGCTTCGAAAAACCGGTTCGTATTTTCCAACACAATTGCAAACCATGATGATGATCGTGGCTTAAAGGTTGTAATTCCGGAGCTCTTTTTAATGGTTTATTTGATATCATAAGGCATAAATTTAAAACCCGCCAAAACGGATGAAGGAACCAAAAATGAGCATCAATACACCAATTATCGTAACGGATAGTATATGAAACGCCATTTCAGGCAACTTGTCTGGATTATTTTTAAGTTTGGGAATTACCCTAAACTGTGCGCTCAAGGCGAAGGCTACCGTCAAGAACAATAAAAGTAATTTTGCAGAAACCACTTTCTCAATAGGAGTGGCAAACTGGAGCCAATATTCAATGCTAACGCCATATTTATAAGCCATTAAAATTCCCGTAATGACCAGTAAAACCAAAGCTGTCATTCCTACAGGCTCATACTTTTTTTCGTAATTTAGAATGATGCTTGGGTCTTTCTCTTTAAGGGCTTGTGGTAAATGACCAAAGACCAACAACAAGTGTCCGCCCACCCAAACTGTGGCACTTAAAAGATGGACAATTAACAAAAAATGATGGTTCATGTAAATTTTATTTGTTTTTAAAGATACGCTTTCTCAGCAACTCTACTTTAGAATCAACCTCTAAAATGTACTTTAATACTTGCGGTAGAAAGATTTTCCTTTTCCAATTCCTTAACAGAATAGCCCAATTTTTCTAACGTTGTCACTCCATTTACAAAATGCTGGATGTAATAATTTCCCTGATAGTTTTGCTGTTCTAAATACTGTATCATGGCTTGCATGTGATTCTTATCAATCAAATCCGAATGCACCGTGGTGCGAACTTCAAACGGGAGCCCACTTTCGACTAATAAACGCAACGATTTTTCAAAGGGCAGAAAAAGATTGGACTGCGTTATCTTTTCAAAATGAACGGGCATGGCTTTAAAATCCAGCGCCACATAATCGATCAATTGATTTTCAAGTAATTGTTGCAAAACCTCAGGTCGCGAACCATTGGTGTCAATTTTCACCAAAAAGCCCATTTTTTTGACTTCGGTTATGAGTTGGATACTGTTTTTATGCAACAGGCATTCACCTCCGCTAAAAACCACTGCGTCAAATAAATTTTTTCTGGAATGAAGAAAAGTAAGCGCTTTTTCGAATGAAATAGTTCCTTTTCCAAGCACGATTTCAGGATTGTAACAATACAAACAACGCATATTACAGCCTGCAAACCAAAGAATGCAAGCTGATTTATGCGCATAATCTAATAAAGTAAAAGGCGTTATGCTGTAAATGGGAGTACTAACATTTTCCTTCACTGAAATGAGTTCGCTGTTTGTGTTCTCCTTTTTTTCCAATATTGAAACTTTCTACGGGTCTGTGATAGCCCATTACTCTTGTGTATACTAAACATTTGGTTCTCAAATGTTGGTTTTGTTCTAAAATTGGGTTTGTTGTTTTCATATTTTTTTATGGTTTAAAAAATTAAAATTATTTTTTTGAACCATTAAGAAAATTAAGTGTGTTTTGGCTTAATGGAATTTAATTTCTTAATGGTTTTAAAGTTTTATAACTCAACTTTAAACTTTTTATCTTCAATTAGAATTTCATCGCATTTTGGGCAATATTCATGTTCACCATTCAAATACCCATGAACCGGGCACACGCTAAACACTGGCGTAACGGTGATGTATGGCAATTTAAAATTGGATATTACTTTCTTTACAAACTGTTTGCAGGCTTCTGGAGAACTGATTTTTTCACTCATATACAAGTGTAAAACCGTTCCGCCGGTATATTTACATTGCAATTCGTCTTGTAAAAACAACGCTTCAAAAGGGTCTTCCGTGTGATCTACCGGAATCTGGGAACTGTTTGTGTAATAAATATTTTCGCCCTGTCCGGCTTGCAAAATGTTCGGGAAACGTTTTTTGTCTTCTTTGGCAAAACGGTAGGTGGTACCTTCGGCCGGTGTGGCTTCCAGATTGTATAAATTCCCGGTTTCTTCCTGGAATTCTTTCATTCGGTTCCGAATATGTTCCAAGATTTCTGATGCAAATTCGATTCCTGACGATGAAGTTATGGCATCTTGATTTCCGGTAAAATTCGCAATCATTTCGTTCATTCCGTTTACACCAATGGTTGAAAAGTGATTCCTGAAATGTTGCAGATATCGTTTGGTGTAGGGATACAAACCGCGGTCGTACATTTCTTGGATAAATACTCTTTTTTTCTCTAAAGTAGATTTAGAAATATATAATAATCGATCTAATTGTTTGAATAATTCTTCTTTATTTCCTTTGAATAAATAACCCAAACGTGCCATATTAATGGTCACTACGCCAATGCTTCCCGTCATTTCGGCACTTCCAAAAAGTCCGTTTCCTCGTTTTAACAGTTCTCTTAAATCAAGTTGCAAACGACAACACATACTGCGAACGGCATTGGGTTTATACGCGTTTTCATTTTCTGTTTTATTACCATTTTCATCCAAAACATATTGGCTTCCAATGAAATTCTGGAAATAGGAAGAACCGATTTTGGCTGTATTTTCAAAAAGCAAATCGGTATTTTCTCCATCCCAATCAAATTCTTCGGTAATGTTTACTGTTGGAATAGGGAAAGTGAACGGCTGTCCGTTGGCATCGCCTTCGGTCATTACCGTGTAATACGCTTTGTTAATGAGGTTCATTTCCTTTTGAAAATGCTCGTAACGCAATTCGGTTACTTTTGTAACGCCTCTTTCTCGGGCTCGCAACAAGAGATCATAATCAAAATTGTTTTCGAAAAAATGATAGTCGTTTTTCGTCGGAATTTGGGTTTTCAAATCATCGGGAACAACCCAGTCCAAAGTGATATTCGTGAAAGGCGATTGTCCCCAACGCGCAGGAACATTCAAATTGTAAACAAAACTGCGAACCGCTTTCAAGACATCCTCAAAAGACAAATCATCTTTGAAAACATAGGGAGCCAAATAGGTGTCAAACGAACTGAAGGCTTGCGCTCCGGCCCATTCGCTTTGCAAAATCCCAAGAAAATTCGCCATTTGTCCCAAAGCTTCTCTGAAATGGGAAGGCGCTTTGCTTTCCACGCGTCCGCGAACGCCATTAAAACCATCGTTGAGCAACACCCTCAGGCTCCAACCGGCGCAATATCCGGTCAAACAATCTAAATCGTGAATGTGGATATCGCCATTGCGATGCGCATACCCTTCCTCTTTTGTATATACTTTGTCGAGCCAATAATTAGCAATAATTTTTCCGGCAACATTATTGACCAATCCGGCATTAGAGTAGGAGGTATTGGCATTGGCATTGATGCGCCAATCCGTTTGTTCGATGTATTCCTCGATGGTTTGTGTGCTGTCAACGTAAGTGGTGTCTTCGTTTAAACCATTCACATGTTCACGTTGCAATTTGCGCGTATGTCTGAATAACATAAAGGAACGCATGACTTCGAAATACTGTTTTTCAAAAAGGTTTTTCTCGATTAAATCCTGAATTTCCTCCACGGCCCAGGTTTCTTTGGATTGTAAATCCTGAATAATTTTTTCAAAAAGGATTTCATCAAATGCTATGGAAACACTCTGAAAGCTTTTTTCAATCGCGTCTTTTATTTTAAAACTCTCAAAAGGTTTGTATTCGCCGTTTCTTTTGATAACATATTTTTCCATAGCATGTGATGGTTTAAGGTTAGATTATTGGGGTTTATTTATTCTTGTTCAGAGAATTTTTTTTCTAAAAGCATCGCACTTGGAAACAAAATGTTGTTTTCCAAATGAATGTGTTTGTGTAAATCCTGCTCAAAATCAGCTAGCATGGCATAAGTCACACGAAACGTACTGCAACCATCGGCCGGTGGCGTATAATTATTGGTTAATGCAGCTATTTTAACAAAACGATCTCCTTCGGCTTCATGCTCTTCCATCATCATGGCAATTGGATTTTTTACAGTTCCAAATTGTGGTTTGGCAATTGGTTCGTCGGTAAGCGCTGCTTTTGCCATTTTTTTGATAAAGGGAAATAAAATCAGTTCTTCTTTTTTCATGTGTTGCGCTAATTCGCCTGCACAACCAATAAACAGTTCATTGATTTCTAATAATTCAGGATGATTTGCTCCATGTACTTTGCACAGTTTGTCTAAAAATGGAAGCAAAATTTGCGTTTTTTCTTCTACATAACGATGATGGGTTTTCTCAATATAATCTGCCAATAAATCCAAAGGCCAAATTTTGAAATCTATAGTACTGTCATTTTTGGTTGCCAAAACAGTGTTTAACTGCTCCATTAATTGATCCGTATCAACATCCTTTTTTTCGCAAGCTTCATCGATTGTTCGATTGCCTTTGCAGCAAAAATCTATTCCGTATTTTGAAAATATTGCGGCGGTTCTAAAATCTTTTGCAACGTATTCTCCGATTGTTATTTTCTCTAAAGTTTCCATAAGATCTGTTTTCTATTAAAATTTATTTAGACAAAAATAATCATTATTTTTAATAAAAGACAAATTTATCTTTAATTAATTTTTTTAATTAATTTTATTTATAAAGTGCTTATTACAAGTAGTATGTGTTTTTTTAAAATCATTTTTAATGAATATTAATTTATAATTTAAAAAATAATCAAAAGATGATTTTTATCATGTTTTAGCTTTTTTTAAAGCTATTAATTTGCAACAAACAAATAAAAGATATTTTTATCCTTTATTTGGATTTAGCGTACATTTATTAACTAACAAAAACGGATACTTATGCTTTCAAAATCACAGGCAAGAGCATTTTTTTTAGGAGGAACATTGGTCACCTTTTTAATCTTTATAGGATTGACCATTTATTCGTTCATGCCAAGAAATGATCAAACAAACTACAGTAAGATTACTAAAGAGGTAGTGAGAGGAAAAGAAATTTGGGAGACCAACAATTGTATGGGCTGTCATACCATTATGGGCGAAGGAGGGTATTATGCTCCCGAGTTGACAAAAGTGATGGATCGTCGCGGCGAAGGATATATCAAAGCGGTTTTGATGTCGCCTATTCCTTGGGCACCAAACGGGCGAAAAATGGTAGCTTATAAAATGAATGAAGCGGATGCCAATGCCATGGTTGCTTATTTCGAATGGATTGGAAAACTCGACTTAAATGGTTTCGACCGAATCGTTTCCCCTTTAGCTAAAGAAAATAATTAAAATTTTTAAAAATGAAATATAAATCACAGAAAGTAGCCTACTGGTTTTTTGCATTGTGCATGCTTTTGTTCTCGCTGCAAATTGTCTATGGCTTTATCATGGGCTTTGACCGAATAGGAATTCAAGGATTACATGAAATTATCCCTTTTAACGTGGCACGAGCGGTGCATACTAATTTATTGGTGGTATGGTTGTTAACCGGTTTTATGGGTGCGGCATATTACATTATTCCCGAAGAAGCGCAACGCGAATTAATAAGCGTGAAATGGGCTTATGTTCAACTGATTTCCTTAGCTATTGTTGGTGTTGTTACCATAATTGGATTCCACTTCAACCATTGGGAAGGAAGGAAATTTCTTGAAATTCCGAGAGAATTAGACTATTTAGTAGTTGTAAATGTACTGTTGTTCTTATTCATAATTTTAGGTACGCTTTATAAAGGAAAACGACAAACCACTACAGCTTTAGTACTATCAATGGGATTGTTTTTTGCAGCCTTGCTTTATATACCCGGAATGATTTGGTTTGACAGTCAGGTAATGGATTCATTTTTCCGTTGGTGGGTGGTTCACTTGTGGGTTGAAGGTGTTTGGGAATTAATTATGGGAGGTATCCTTTCGTTCTTATTGATCAAGTTAACTGGAGTGGACAGAGAAGTTATCGAAAAATGGTTGTACGTAATTGTTGGTCTTACCTTTCTTTCGGGAGTTTTGGGAACAGGGCATCACTACTACTACATTGGAGTAAATAAAATTTGGTTAATCGTTGGTGGAATTTTCTCTGCCTTGGAACCTTTGGCTTTCTTAGCGATGGCATTATTTGCTGTAAACATGTACAGAAAAGGGGAAAAAAGTCATCCGAACAAAATTGCTTTATTCTGGACTATTGGTTCCGCAATTGTTTCTTTTGTCGGTGCAGGATTGCTTGGTTTTGCTCATACTTTACCACAAACAAACTTGTATACGCATGGAACTTTAGTAACAGCAATGCACGCTCATTATGCATTCTGGGGCGCTTATGCGATGATTGTTCTAGCGATGATTAGTTATGCTTTACCCAATCTAACGGGACGTAAACGCTACGAAAGTGCACAAGGTATGATGGCTTTCTGGCTGTCTAATATTGGAATCTTGGGAATGACTGTAGCCTTTGGTGTTGCCGGAGTTGCTCAAGTCTATATGGAACGAAAAATGAAAATGGATTTCATGGTTGTTCAAAGCGAAATCAGCATCCATTTTGTAGTGCTTCTTATTTGTGCCACCATGTTTACCATAGGAATTGGTCTATTTATTTTTGATTTTATCAAATACGGAAGACCTACAGATGAAGCTCTTGAAACAGACAATCAAGGACATAGAGCAGATGGATATAAAATCGATGGCCATATAATTGAAAATCTAACAGGAACAAGTGAGAAAAAAGGAAAAACAGTGATTTAAAACTGAAACCTTTTTCGTGTAACGGAATACTTAAAATAAAATTTCCAGAATGCTTTAACCACCGTTTTTTAGAATTGCATTTCCGAAAAAACAATAGTTATCGTGTTCTGGTTTTTTTCTAAAATAAAAAAATGTTAGTAAATATCCCATATTATCACGCCGTAGGCAAAGAAAAAGAAGTCTTTGAACACGCCTATAAAAACAAAATACCTTTCCTCTTGAAAGGGCCAACCGGAACCGGAAAATCCCGTTTTGTGGAATACATGGCACATCAATTGGATAAAAAAATTATCACAATTAGTTGTCACGAAGAAACGTCTTCAACGGATCTAATTGGACGATTTATCATAAAAGGTGCCGAAACGGTTTGGCTGGATGGACCATTAACCACTGCCGTAAAAGAAGGAGCGATTATTTATTTGGATGAAATCGCCGAAGCGCGACCAGACGTTATTGTAGCCATTCACTCCTTGACGGATCACAGAAGAGAATTATTCATTGACAAATTAGGCGAAACCGTGAAAGCCCATGACGATTTTATGTTGGTTGCTTCCTTTAATCCCGGTTATCAAAGAGGTTTTAAAGAACTAAAACCATCGACTCGTCAGCGATTTATTGCCGTTTCTTTTGAATATCCGGAAACGAAAATTGAAACTGAAATTTTGGTAAAAGAAACGAATGTTGATCAAGATGTCGCCAAAAAACTGGTAGCCATTGGAAACAAAATCAGAAACCTAACCGAATTAGGGTTGACAGAAACCGTTTCGACCCGACTTTTAGTGGATGCCGCCAAAATTATTCATTCAGGTCTTCCAAAACGATTGTCGGTTCATGTGGCTATTGTAGAACCGTTAACCGATGATTTACAAACGGTGGAAGCATTGAAGGATTTGTGTGATTTGATGATATAGAAAAGAGTGGTCAGTGGTCAGTTTTTTTTAGTGTTCAGTTGCATGAATGATTAAATAAGTGTTCCATTGATAAGAAAGCTACTTTTACTTTTATCAAAATAAAAATAAATACTAAAAATGAATACTATTACTGAGCACTGACGATTAAATTATGGTTCACTAATATAACTGATCACTAAAAACTGATCACTGAACACTTGGAAAAGATGGGTTTCGAAATAGACGAATATATAGTTGGGAAGTTATTCAGACACTTAAAAAAAAGTAAAAAGATACATCCCGAAATTATTGCAAGAACTGTAACGCTTAATGACATAAAACCTCGATTGACTATTTTGGCTCGTGCTTTGACGGGTAAACCAATCGAAATTTTCCCTGCCGAAAGAGAAGGAGGATATAAAAACAATAATTTTTTTCTCCCCATTTCTTTTTCCAAATTACCTACGAAAAAAGATAACCTTACTTTTTATCTTTTTAGAATTTTGTATCTGAGCGTACAACAGCGATTGAATTTGAATTGGACTTTGGAAGAAAAAGACCAGCCTTTGGCACTTTCACAACAAAAAGCATTTGAAACCTCTGAAAAAATTCTGTCCATTTTGTTTGAAGAATTTTCTATCGATAAAAAATTTCATACCGAAACAAAACTGCATTTCATTCAAAAAGAAAACGGAAAAAATGCTCCTGATTTTTCTTGGCTGTATGGCAAATGGATGCAAAATGAAATAGAAAAAAATAGCAATACCATTCTCGAAAATTTCTCTGATAAAACCAAAAAAGCAAATGAAAATAAGGCTTTAACCACTTTAAAAACAAAAGCGGTCGAAGAAGTGATTACTGTTGAGGTCGATAAAAAACAACAGGAAGATTATGTTTTGCTTCACAATTTTGAAAAAGTGGAAACTGCCGAAGAATTCAATGGAACCTGGCGCGATTTTGATGGTTCGGACGAATTAGAAGAGCATCAGGAAGCATTGGAAGAGTTGAATATGAAATACACGGTTCGGGTAGATGATACGGCACATTCCGTTTATCAATCGGATTTTATTGAGAATACTTCCATCTCCGAAAGTGCCGAAATTGATGCCAAAGGATTCCATCTTACGTATAACGAATGGGATTTTAGCAAGCGTATTTACAAGGAGAATTTTTGTAAAGTATATCCGAAATCACAACAGAAAACGGACCCTAATTACTGTAAAAAGACCATTTCAAAAAATGCTTCGACCTTATTGGGTTTGCGAAAAATGCTGACCAATGTCAATAACAGAATGCAACAGCAAAAACGCCAGACACAAGGAGACGAATTTGATATTGATGCTATTACGGATTTGTATATTGATGTGCATTCGAAACGGACACCTTCGGAAAATATATACATTTCAAATCGGAAAAAAGAGAAGGATTTATCGATTTTAATCCTCTTGGATATCAGTCTTTCCAGTGATGGATATGCCGCAGGAAACCGTGTGATTGATGTGGAGAAAGAAGTTTCTATTCTTTTTGGAGAAATCTTAAACGAGTTCAATATTGATTTTTCCATTGATAGTTTTTACTCCAAAACGCGAAATTTTTCGACCTATTTAACGGTAAAGGATTTTGATGAAAACTGGAATATTGCCAAACATAAAATAGGAGCGATAGAACCCAATGGCTATACCAGAATTGGAGCAGCCTTGCGACATGCCGGCGCACGACTCGATAAAAGAAACACTAAAAATAAATGGGTTATCCTGATTTCTGACGGAAAACCCAATGATTACGATAAATACGAAGGAAAGTACGGCATCAATGATGTGAAACAAGCACTTCGGGAACTCAATAACAGGAATATTAATTCCTATGCTTTGGCCATTGAAGCTCAGGCAAAATATTATCTGCCGCAAATGTTCGGGCAAAATCACTATCAAATTTTAACAACACCAGTCGAATTATTACAATCCTTGGTGCAATTGTACGAAAAAATTAAACATCAAAAATAAATACTATAATGAACGATATTTCAAATACCACAACACTTCCCGAAGGACATCCGGTTCAGATTTACTTTCAGGAAAATGACATTATTCATGCACTTTTAGAAGAATTATCAGCTGTAAATCCTGAGAATGATTTACAGAAATATACGAATATTTTCAACCAGCTTCATACTATCGAAAAACGATTTGCCCGTAAAGAAAATCAGCTTTTTCCGTTTTTAGAAAAAAAAGGTTGGAACGGTCCTTCACAGGGAATGTGGTCCTTTCATGATAATTTAAGAGAGCAATTCCGTTTAATTCAGTACTATCTTAAAATGAATAATCCGGAGAAAATTAATATTAATACTCCTTTTTTGGTCAATGGAATTTATAGATTGATGCAGATGGAAGAAGCGGTTTTGTTTCCAAATGCCTTAGACCTCCTTACCGAAGCCGACTGGATTGAAATGCGCAAAGGCGAAGAAGAAATAGGTTGGATGCTACCAGAAGCTCCTGCTCCTTATCCAAAACAAGAATACATTCACCCAAGTGAAGATTTTACCAAAAGAGAAATGTCTTTTTCACTCGAAAACACGTCTCATTATGATGAAGGATATATGACGGTGGGGCAGGTGAATTTACTTTTTAAAACTATGCCGTTAGATTTGACTTATGTTGATGAAAATGACAAAGTGATTTTCTATAATCGGGGAGAAGAACGTGTTTTTCCCAGAAGCGCCGGGATTATTGGTCGGGAAGTCAAGTTTTGTCACCCACCAAAAAGTGTAGGAACCGTTCTTAAAATCTTGGATGAATTTAGAAAAGGAACAAAAAACGAATCCTCATTTTGGATTAATTACAAAGAACGCCTGATTTACATCCGCTATTTCGCGGTCAGGGATGCTGATAAGAATTACAAAGGCGTCATCGAAATGTCTCAGGATATTACCGATATCAAGAAAATAGAAGGCGAAAAACGATTGTTGGAGTGGGATTAATTTCACTGTGAAAATAGCCATTATTTTAACCTCCTCTTTGCTTGCAACAAGATTCCAACTCATAAATTGTGAAGGGGAGGTTGTTTTTAAAACACTGGATTAATAAAATAAATTTCAACTATATGTGTCCAAAATACAAACGCAATAACCGAAGAACACTGCTTTTATTTGTATTATGTCCATTTTTTGCACTGACTATTTTCAGTTTCATATTTTTTAAAAATGAAAAAGCAGAAGAACATCATCTTGAAATAAAAACCCCTGATGAAGCGATTGCGGATTTAAAAAATGGCAACCTGCGTTTTTTAGAAAATAAGTCCGTTCATCTCAATTATGCGCATGAAATTGATCTTACAAAAAAGGAACAACATCCGCATACATTGGTTTTAACGTGTATTGATTCACGGGTTCCTCCTGAAATTATTTTTGACCAAGGTATTGGAAACCTTTTTGTAGCAAGAGTTGCCGGTAATATAGAAGACGATAACATTTTAGGCAGTATGGAATTTGCCACTACAATTAAACACACCAAGCTTATCGTGGTTTTAGGACACAATCATTGCGGTGCAGTTCAAGGCGCAATTGATAATGTTGGTTTAGAACATTTAACCCAGCTCACCTCACAAATCAAACCATCCATAAATCCACACAAAACGTATCCATTATCGGACTATACCATTGATGATACTTCAAGAAAAAATATTGTGTTGACCATTGAAAAAATCATACAAAAAAGTGCCACACTAGAACATCAATTAAAAAATAAAGAAATAAAAATCATTGGTGCTTATTACGATATTACTAATGGAAAAGTAGCTTTTTTAGAAAACAATGGGGTACTCAAATAACATTATAAATACAATCCTATAAAATGAACACACACAAAATCGATTACAAAAACATCTACTACCCTCCAGGAGGTATTTTGATGTGGATTATTATTTTTCTGGAACTTCTTACCTTCGGGATGGCACTTGTGGCATTTGTTTATTATGGAAAAGAGCAACCTGAATTGTTTCATCAGTCACGGTTGCAACTCAACAGTACTTTTGGAGCAATAAACACTATTTTTTTATTGACCAGTGGTTTTTTTATGGCCAATGCAGTCTTGGAATTTAAAAACAATAACCGTTTAAAATCGTCTTTGTATTTTAAATTGACCATGCTTGGCGGAACATTATTTTTAATCTTAAAAGGAGTTGAATACTATCATAAAATGGAATCGGGTATCACTCCAGAAACCAATGTTTTTTTTACTTTTTATTGGTTGTTAACTGCTTTTCATTTGATTCATGTTATCATGGGTTTGGTGATTTTAATTTGGACCAACTATGGAATGATGAAAAAAAATTCAGATACAGGTATTGACGATGTTGAAGCCTGCGCTGCTTTCTGGCACATGTGTGATTTGATTTGGTTGTTGCTATTTCCTGTTTTGTACTTAATTTTTTAGAAAATGAAAAAAACACTTTTTATTACGTATGGTTTATTGATTGTATTGACGGCTTCAACGGCTTTGATTTCAAATACAATGTCTGTTTCCGGACTTGCAATTTTTTTAATTATGGGATTATCCGTATTGAAATTTCTCTTGGTTTCTTTCGAATTTATGGAACTTAAAAAGGCAAATCCTTTTTGGAAAGTGAGTTTGATTTCGGTTTTAGGGTTGATTGTTTTAGGATTAATTTTGTAAAAAAACGCTCTTAAATAAAAGTTAAAAACATGACAAATGTCATGATAAAGGATAAAGTTATCTTTTATTTTTACACTATAAATCACGATTAATTTAACACCTGATTATTATGGAAATTACATTTAATTTTAACAAACAGAGTAGGGTAGTAGCCATTGCTTTTTTTGTAGCCCTTGGTCTGTTTTCTTGTTCTAAAAATGAGGAAAAAGACGCAAAATATTATGAGAGTATTAAGATAGAAGGTCAAAAAACAGCAGAACTGACTGCACCTCCTTTTGTTCCTAAACCAGTGGGCGATCGTGCAGCCACAAAATTGGTGGTGAACATGGAAATAAAAGAACAAGAGGGCGAAATGGTAGATGGTGTTAAATATACCTATTGGACCTTCGGAGGATCAGTTCCCGGAAGTTTTATAAGAACTAGAGTTGGTGATGAGGTAGAATTTCATTTGAAAAATCATCCGGATAATAAAATGCCGCACAATATAGATTTACATGCAGTAACTGGACCAGGTGGAGGAGCAACTTCTTCATTAGTGGCACCGGGACATGAAAAAGTATTCAATTTCAAAACGTTGAATCCAGGCTTGTATGTATACCATTGTGCCACAGCTCCTGTTGGGATGCACATTGCAAACGGTATGTATGGTTTGATTTTAGTGGAACCTGAAGGTGGTTTGCCTCCAGTTGATAAAGAATACTACATCATGCAAGGTGATTTTTATACCAAAGGAAATTATGGAGAACAAGGGTCTCAGCCATTTGATATGAATAAAGCGATTAAAGAGCAACCTGATTACGTAGTGTTTAATGGAAAAGTAGGGGCGTTAACAGGAGATAAAGCATTAACAGCCAAAAAAGGAGAAACAGTGCGTATTTATATGGGTAACGGTGGACCAAACTTAGTGTCTTCTTTCCATGCAATTGGTGAAATATTCGATAAAGTTCATGTAGAAGGTGGGGATTTGATTAACAAAAATGTCCAAACAACTTTAATACCAGCCGGTGGTGCTGCAATAGTTGAATTTAAAGTAGATGTTCCCGGTACGTTTATCTTGGTAGATCACTCTATTTTTAGAGCTTTCAACAAAGGGGCATTGGGAATGTTAAAAGTAGAAGGAGATGATAATAAGTTAGTCTATTCTGGAACAACACAAGAGGGAATTTATTTGCCAGAAGGTGGTACTATACAAAATATGCCTAAAGTGAAAGGTGCAACTAAAAGCGTTGCAGTGAAAACGGTAGCTGAACATGTAAAAGCAGGAAAAGAACTCTACGGCAGAACCTGTCTTGCCTGTCACCAATCAGAAGGGCAAGGAATTCCTAACGCATTCCCTCCATTAGCCAAATCAGATTTCTTAAACGCAAATTCTGGCAGAGCAATAAATGCGGTTTTACACGGATTGAGCGGAGAAGTTACTGTAAATGGTAAAAAATTCAATAATGTTATGACCAGTCAAAATTTGACCGACGATGAAGTAGCCAGCGTGTTGACTTATGTCTATGATAGTTGGGGAAATAATAAAACGGTTGTAACGCCAGCAATGGTTAAAACATTGAGAGGAAAAGTGGCTCCAAAAGCAAAAGATATTCATGAATAAAAATAGGATTGAATCTAAATTTAAACAAGTATTTAACATTAATTATAATAAAATGAAAAAGTATATTTTATGCATCGGAATGATGGGATTGGCTTTACAAGGATACAGTCAAAGTGCTGATAAAGGAAAAGGAATTTATGCAAAAACGTGTATCGCTTGTCACCAAGCTGCCGGGCAAGGAATTCCGGGTGCTTTCCCTCCTTTAGCGAAATCAGATTACTTAAATAAAGATGTGAATCGCGCCATAAAAGGAGTCGTAAAAGGATTAACTGGGCCAATTACTGTAAATGGTAAAAAATTCAGTGGTGCCATGCCTGCACAAGCATTAAGCGATCAACAAATAGCGGATGCGATGACCTATGTTTACGCCAGTTGGGGAAATAACAAAACCACGGTTACACCAGCAATGGTAAAAGCCCAAAGAAAATAATTCGTACAGCTTAAAAGAAATTAGCCATGTTAAATATGAAAAAATTTTTGCCACTATTTTTGTTTCTTATTACAGCATCGCTATGGTCTCAAGTTGTTAAAATGGCTTCTATTGAAAGGGGGACTTTTGTTCCCCTTTATGGAGCTACAAGTAAAAAACCAGTACAAATTGACGCTTTTAGCATGGATATCTATCCGGTAACGAATGCCCAGTTTTTGGAGTTTTTGAAGAAATATCCAGAAAATAGTCGCTCTAGAATGAAAGGTATTTTTGCCGATAAAAGTTACTTATCACAATGGGAAAGTGATTTTAATTATGGGGCTGCCAATTTAAGTACTGCTCCGGTAACGAATATTTCTTGGTTTACTGCCAAAAAATATTGTGAATGCCAAGGAAAACGATTACCCACTATGGATGAATGGGAATATGTTGCGATGGCCGATGAGAAACGAATTGACGCACGTACTAAAGAAAGCTTTAATAATTACATCTTGTCTTGGTATGAAAAGCCAAAAACCTATGCAAATCCGGTAGGTCGCACCTTCAAAAATTATTGGGGTGTTTATGATATGCATGGATTAGTTTGGGAATGGACAGCCGATTTCAATAGTGTTTTTCTTTCCGGAGAATCCAGAAAAGACAAGGATACGGACCGGAATCTATTTTGCGGAAGCGGTTCTGTCAATGCAACAGATTTAATGAATTATGCCGCTTTTATGCGTTATGCTTTCCGAGGAAGTCTTAAGGCACGATTTACTACTAAAAACCTCGGTTTTCGATGTGCAAAAGATAAAAAGTAGCGCACAAATTAACTCAAATGACAACAGAAATGAAATCAAATAGTCACAGCCCCAGCTTATCTGAACAGGCGAATCTTCTAAAGGTAAAAACTGAAAAAAGCAGGTATAAAACGCTTTTTTTAGGATTCCTTTTAATTCTTTTATCACTTCAGTCCTGTGTTAATAAATCAAAAGCGGAAACAATAGACAAACCTATTTCTGATTTATCCATTTACAATCTTCCGTCAAAATGGACCAATGAAGAAGGAGAAGATATCGAAATGAAGGATTTGAAGGGAAAAGTGCTGGTTATGGTTATGATTTACACTTCTTGTAAATCTGCTTGTCCAAGATTAGTGGCTGACATGCGAAATATTGAACAAAGATTGCCGAACAACATAAAGGATAATGTGAATTTGGTTTTAGTGAGTATCGATCCTACTGTAGATACGGCCAAACGTTTAAAAGCATTTGCCATTGAAAATAAAATGGACGGCGCACAATGGGTTTTCTTACGTTCATCAGAAGAAAATACAAGAGAATTTGCAGCGGTTTTGGCTGTAAATTATAAAAAAATAGCGCCTTTGGAATTCTCTCATTCCAATATCATAAGTGTATTTAATGCTGACGGGGAATTAGCGTATCAACAAGAAGGTTTAGGTGTCAATTCAGACCAAACCATTCAAAAGATTACTGAGGAAGCTCAAAAAATAAATTAAACATGAAACTATTTAAAATAATTGGCTTGTCATTTTTAGGAATGGTAAGCATGGGAACTTATGCCCAAGAGTTGGATGCTAATCTGCAACTCAGACCGCGTTATGAATACCGAAACGGATTCAAAAGCCTTATGCCAAATGGTGAAAAAGCAACCTCATTTGTATCGCAACGTTCCCGATTAAATTTTAATTACAAGCAAGAAAAATTAAAAGCCAAATTAACGTTGCAAAACATTCGCACTTGGGGTGATGTGGCAACCACCACACAAGTTGATAAGAACGGAATTGCTTTATTTGAAGCTTGGGCACAATATGATTTTGATGCCAAATGGAGTGCGCGCTTAGGTCGCCAAGTGATTTCATATGATAATCAGCGTATTTTTGGAGAAATCGATTGGGCACAACAAGGACAAAGTCATGATGCCGCAGTGATTACGTTTCATCCGGCAAATCATCAGCTGGATTTAGGATTTGCATTGAATGCCAATGCAGAAAATGTATTGGAGCCGAAAACGGCGTACACGACTAACTACAAATCCTTACAATATGCATGGTATCATACCCAGTTTAGCAAATTAAATTTGAGTTTGCTACTGTTAAATACCGGATATGAATTTGAAAAAACCATTGGTAATTTAGAAATAGATTACAAGCAAACCTTTGGTACTTACCTTTCTTTCAAGGAAAAAAAATGGGATACTAATTTTGGGGCTTATGGACAAACAGGAAAAAGCGTCGATAAAAAGGTGAACGCTTGGTATGCAGGAGCGTTCCTTGGTTATGCGGTCACCAATACATTCAAAGCGGGATTAGGATATGAATATCTTTCGGGTAAAAACCAAAATGACACTAGTTCTGACATAAAATCGTTTAGTCCAATTTTTGGAACCAATCATGGTTTTAATGGTTTCATAGATTATTTTTATGTAGGAAATCATCAAAATAGTGTGGGATTGCAAGATGCCTATTTAAAGTTAAATTATACGTCTAATAAATGGCAATTTACGTTAATGCCACATGTTTTTAATGCACCGAATACTGTTTTGGATGCTTCCAATACTAAAATGGACAGCTATTTAGGAACAGAACTTGATTTTACTGCCAGTTACACTATTCAGAAGGATATTGTTGCTTCAGCGGGATACTCTCAAATGTTTGGTTCTGGAACTTTAGAAAGATTAAAAAATGGTACTGATGCCGCCAATATCAACAATTGGGTTTGGGTTATGATTTCTTTTAGCCCTAGAATATTTAGTTTAAAATAGATTTTACCCAGGTTAACTAATTCAAAGAAAATATTCTAGCGACTTTTTTCTTGTGATTTTAATGCATCTTATTAACTCATTATAAATAAGATTTTTAATTCAAACTTCGATATTGATTAGGTGTATATCCTACTCTTTGCTTAAATAATCTGGAAAAATGCTGAGGATATTTGAAGCCCAATTCATAAGCGATTTCGTTTACAGTTAAATTGTTTCCTGAAATTTTGTTTTTTGCGATATCAATTATTTTATTTTGGATGTATTCTTGAGCCGATTTACCTGTTTCTTTTTTTATTAAATCACCAAAGTAGTTCGCTGATAAATGTAGTTCATTAGCACAATAAGCAACTGATGGTAAACCAATAGTATTGGGCTTGTCTGAGGTAAAATAGGAACTTAATACTTCTTCAAATCTCTCTAAAATCCCTTTATTAACACTTTCTCTTGTGATAAATTGTCTATCATAAAAACGCTCACAATAGCCTAAAAACAATTCAATATTTGAAGCAATAAGTTTTTTACTATGCTTGTCAACTCCAAGTTGTAATTCTAAGTTAATTTTTGAAAAAGAGTCTAAAACAATTTGTCTTTCGCGTTCTGACAAATGCAAGGCTTCATTTGCATTGTAACTGAAAAAATTATAATCATTTAGACTTTTAAAAAGAGAAGTCCCGTGTATTAAATCAGGATGAAAAACTAAGGCATATCCTTTTGGCTGATATACTTTACCAACAGGCTCTACTTCCATTCTTTGCCCTGGCGCAATAAAAACCAATGTACCTTCTTGATAATCATAATAATTACAACCATAACGCAGATCGCCACATTTTATATCTTTCAAAAAGATACAATAAAAGCCATAATAAATTATAACACTCTTTTCACCTTCCCAAGATCTTTGGCTTGCTTTTGAAAAATCAATAACACTTATTAATGGGTGTAAAGTTTCGTTATTGTTAAATACATTGTATTCACTAATAGTATTAAACTTGACTACTTTGTTCATGATAATTTTTATTTTACAATACAAATTTATGTGTTTAGATATATCAATTACCATGTAGTAAGCACAATAAGTAATATTGGTATAACAATGAGTAATCTATTATACCAACAACCTCATTTTCATGTCGGAAATTTGCTGAGTAGTATAGGTTATTCTATTTTGTTGGCCACCGACGGAATTGGATATTATCAAGAAAAAGGGCAACCTAAAAAAATACTTCGCAAAGGAGATGTAATCAAATGTCCACCAAATATTAAACATTGGCACGGTGTTAGTATTGATAGCTATTTTGTTCAAGTAGCAATAACAAATACTCAAAACGGCGCGCCTGTTTGGTTAGAAGCTGTAACAAATATAGAGTATACACAAGTTCAAACAAATAAATAGAAACAGAAAAAATATAGCCAAAAAATTAGTTGTAAAAGTACATGTCTGAAACATTTAGTGATAATAATATCAGAAAAACACTTAAAATTACAATATTTCTTTATTTGGTTAAACAAATCCTGATTAAAACTGCATTCAATAATATAAAAAATCCCTGTTGAATTTTTTAGTAACTTTCTCTTTCAAAACAGTCGGCTAAGAGTTTAAAATCTTCGAGTAAAAGGTTCGAATTGTGTACCATAAGGTGACTTAAAACAATACTAGAAATAGTATCGTTTTTTTTGTTTTTATATTTTTTGAAATCCTTTTAATTGTTCTATTTTTATAAAAAATAGTAATTATGATTTCTTACTTCAAACCTTTTGTACTTCTCTGTTCTGTTTTTTGTGCTTTTTCTTGTAAATCGCAAACTATTATTTCTGATGATCAAGAAAAAAATAGTTCAATTATCAATGATACTACATTTGTAAATTTAGAAGAATACAGTCAGGATTTTGTCTATGATATGAAGTATGCTACAACAGATAATTTCCTTAAAGCAAAAGTATATGATTGTGCCGAATGTTTTTTACGTTTAAAAACCGTTACTGCACTTGTTGAAGTGAATAAAAAATTCTTGGAAAAAGGATACAAAATCAAAATTTTTGATTGTTACCGCCCTTTAGACATTCAGAAAAAAATGTGGAAAATTGTATCTAACCCGGAATATGTTGCTAACCCTGCCAAAGGTTCTATTCATAATAGAGGAGGAGCTGTAGATATTACTCTTGTCGACAGTAATGAGAAAGAGTTGGATATGGGGACTTCTTTTGATTTTTTTGGAGTTGAAGCAAGCCACAATTATCCAAAAGTTTCAGAAGAAGTAAAACAAAACAGAATACTATTGAAAACTATTATGACAAATAGTGGTTTTAATTTTTTTGATTCAGAATGGTGGCACTACAATTTGAAGTCAGCATTGAATGATAAAGTTTCTAATGCTAAATGGGATTGTAAATAGTCGCCTATTCAATACATTTTAAGTTGTTGATGAAGTAATTTTCAGGATTGTAAATTTCATTCGTTAATTCTGATTTAAACTCTTTTTTGAGGATATAATCTTCGGTATCTGTCAAATATTTTATACGCATCATAGAGACTGGAGAATTTTTTAATTCTTCAAAACTATCTTTCATAAACATAAAAATACCTGAATTCACTCTATTATCAAATCCTTTATCATCGCGTAACATGGTTCCGCAATTTTCTTGATCAATATGTATCAACGTGATTATTTTTCCATTGTTTAACTGTAAAAACAATTTAGAATTTTTATCAAAACAATTTGCTTTCAAAAAGTCTTTGCTTTTTTGGATAATCTGCACACTCAATGTTGGTAATCCATCTGTTAATGCCAAAGAATAAAAAATATAACTGGAATTCCCTGCAAAATTTTTCTCGCTAATCATGTATTCTTTAGTCGATTTGTAGGTACCTAAAGAATCGGTAACGTTTGTGTTATATTCACATGGTTTTTGAGCAAATATATTCAGACTGAAGAACAATAAAGTTAGTGTAATAACGTATTTCATTTTTATTATATTTTGGTGCAAATTAAAACTATTTTATGATTATTTTCATCAGTTGTGAAAAAACAATACAGATTTCCTCCGTCTTTTATTTTCCATTTTTTTCGAATGCTTTCAACGCTGTCAGGAAAATTACGGGTTGTGATATTTGCTTGAGTCTTTTCTAAAAAACTTTTCATTTCTGTTTTATTGTAAGGAAATGTATTTTTAATTTCAAAAACGCGCCCTGGAAAGGATATCAAGGCAGTTGATGTATACAAATGGGAATGTTTGTGTAGTTTATTTAGATTATAAAACGAGCTCACTTCATCAAATCCGCCAGATTTCATGATAGCGCTATTGGGTTCATATAAATATTTTTGAGGCAAACTAAAGTTTGGGAATTTAGAATCCTCGTTCAAAATAAAATCAAATGTTTCCGTTTTGTCCTTTACAATGTTAACGGTTTTGATATTTATATCTCCAGAATAACCGTTGTGTAATTCCCATAATAATTCTTTTACTTCATTCTCTAAGGCTACGATATGAATTGTTTTTACATGTTTTAATTCAGATAAACCTGCAGAAATATCAAGAAGAGGTGCTGTTTTTATTAGAACTGCATTTGAATTGGTAAAATAAAAATCAAGATTTTCCGGAACATTTGGTAAACAATCTTTAAGCATAAATACTTTTCCTTTAGCATCATTTCTTCTGGAAGGATCAATATAAATCCAATCCCATTTTGAATTTAAAGTGGATAAAGTCGCTAAACTGTCTCCGGCATAGCAGATGATATTGGAAACATTTAATTGTTTGAAGTTGTGCTTTACAAGATTAGACAGCTCCGGATTAATTTCGCAATGTGCAACCGTTTTTATTTTTTTTGCAAAATAATAATCATCAACTCCAAAACCTCCCGTTAAATCGATTAGAGATTCTCCAGATACAATAGAAGCTTTATAGGCTGCTGTTTTTTCGGATGAAGTCTGTTCTATTGAAATTTTACTTGGATAAATAATGTTTTTGGTCGAAAACCAATTCGGTAATTTATCTTTAGCTTTTGTTTTAGCTTCTATTTGATTTAAAATAGAAATCCAATCCACTTCTTGGAAGGGATTTTTTTGAAGTGCTAACTTCGAAATGCTTTTGCCAATAGTATCATTGATAAACGCCTGTATTTCGGCATTTAGAATCCTTAAATCCAAAATTAAATATCTTTAGTTAATAGTTGAATGATTTTGTTTTCAGGAAAGAATTCTTTTCCAATCACTTTTATTATGGTATATAAAGGAACTGCCACAATCATTCCTAATATTCCAAAAAGGAAACCTGCAATTAAGATGATAAGGAATATTTCTAAAGGATGTGAGCTTACACTTTTGGAAAAAATTATAGGTTGAGATAAATTATTATCAATTACTTGAACTATCCAAAAACCTATTAAGACATAAATTGTTGTAGGTAAAATTTCAGATTGAAAATCACTTCCCAAATTACTCATCATAGTTAAAATTGCGGCTAAAAAAGAAGCAATCAACGGACCTATATATGGAATGATGTTTAGTACAGCGCATAAAAAAGCAATAACAATAGCATTTGGAACGCCAAAAACGACTAGAACTATAAGGTATAAAAGAAATACAATAAATAATTGAAGCAGTAAACCAATAAAATAGCGTGACAATAAATGATTTATTTTTTCCAATGAATTCAAGATTTGATCTTCATGACTGTCTGGAATTAATTTCTTTGCGCCAACAATAAACATTAATCGGTCTTTCAAAAAGAAAAAAGTGATGAATAGAACTGAACCTAATCCCATTCCAAAACTGCTGATTGTACCTAAAATTGCATTTAAGAAATTAGGAATAATATTGAAATTTACTTTAGAGGTAATGTTTGCTTCCTTTAAAACTTGTGCAGAATCAATTTGGTGGTTGTCTAAAAACACAGTGATTTGATTGATTAACTGGACTATGTTTTTTTCAATTTCAGTAGTGTTAAGAAGTGATAGGTTTTGTCCTTGAGATAAAATCAAAGGAACGAACATCATTATAAACCCAAATATGATCAATATAAAAATAAATAAAGTGGTAATAGTTGCAAAGAGATGATTAAATTTTAATCTTTTTTTGAAAAAGTCTAAAATCGGATTTCCAATCAGTGTAAGTATAAAAGATACAACTAGATAAATTAATACAGATTGAATTTTATAGAAGAATAATAAGATTAAACCAACGAAAACCGTTGTTAATAATGCCCTAATAATCCCATTTGAAATGGTTTTAGATGTAATCATATCGCTATTTTAGGTTATAAAGATAAAAAAAACTCGCTAACAAGTAGCGAGTTTTAAAATCTAAAAAACTAAAAATTATATTCCGAAACCTGCTCTTGCTCCACCTGAAACAAAAATTACAGCCATTCTTGATTTTTGACCGTTAGAGAACATGTACATTCCTGCATCATCAGTATAATCCATGTAGTTCATGGTCATTTCTACTGGAGTACCAGTACAAGTGCTATAATGTGGGTAAGCTGGAGCACCATAGTTAGCCGTGTTGTGTGTGGGAGTATCAGAAACCAAATCACTTCCGCAATTGGCATCACCCCAAATGTGACGTAAGTTCATCCAGTGACCCACTTCGTGGGTTGCAGTTCGTCCTAAATCAAATGGTGCAGAAGCTGTTCCAATATTTCCGAATGCATTATCATCGATAACAATTCCGTCTGTAGAAGGAGCTCCGCCTGGGAACTGTGCATAACCTAAAATACCTCCACCCATATTACAAGACCACATGTTCAATACGGTTGTAGGTGTTGTAGGAGCGATTCCTTTTGCTGACTTCTTCATGGCGTTATTTGTCGACCATGAAGTTGTATTTGTAGATTTTCTAACGACACTTTGTAATACAAAAGTAATTCCAACATTGGCTTTTACACCTGAAAACAAAGCAGGAACTGAATTATAATCTGAGTTAGTCGCATTGAAATCTTGATTCAACACATCAATTTGAGACTGAATTTGTGCCAATGAAATGTTTTGAGCTGCTGTTCTGTACAATACATTCACTACAACCGGAATCTCAACTTTACCGTTTACTAAACGATTGGTTAACATTGCTTTTTGTGTAAAAGCTTCAATTTCGTTCATTCTTAAAGCTAATGTTGGATCGGCTTTCAATTGCGCTTCCAGTACTTCGTGTGATGCACAACCACGTTGAACGATCGAGTTTGTTGATGGAGCGGTTGATTCGGTTTCTTCATTTTGACATGAAAAAAGCATTATAAATGCCGTTGCGGATAAAATAATTTTTTTCATAATTGCAGTTTTTATGTTGTAAATTGCTATTTATCAGTTTATTGATAAGCAATTTACGATTATTTTCTCATTATGCTACTAAGAGAACGTAAAATAGTTAACTGAAAATCAATGCTTTATAAATTGTTTTTTATAAATTATAAATTGGTTGTTCATTATTCAAAACAAAAAAACTCGCTAACAAGTAGCGAGTTTTAAAATCTAAAAAACTAAAAATTATATTCCGAAACCTGCTCTTGCTCCACCTGAAACAAAAATTGCAGCCATTCTTGATTTTTGACCGTTAGAGAACATGTACATTCCTCTATCGTCAGTATAATCCATGTAGTTCATAGTCATTTCTACTGGAGTTCCAGTACAAGTGCTATAATGTGGGTAAGCTGGAGCACCATAGTTAGCCGTGTTGTGTGTAGGTGTATCAGAAACTAAATCACTTCCACAAGTTGCATCACCCCAAATGTGACGTAAGTTCATCCAGTGACCTACTTCGTGAGTAGCAGTTCTTCCTAAGTTATAAGGATAAGCCCCTGATCCAGATAATCCAAAATATTTTGAATCGATTACAACACCATCAGTAGTTGTTGATCCTCCAGGAAATTGAGCATAACCTAGGATTCCACCACCAATAGTACAAGCCCACATGTTAAGTTTTGTTGTTGGTGAAGTAGGATCTAAACCTCCTTGTTTTGTTTTTTTCATTGCATCTCTTGTTCCCCAAGATGTTTTAGTAGTAGATTTTCTATTTACTGTTTCTAAAACGAAAGTGATACCAACATTTGCTGCAACTCCAGAGAATAAAGCAGGAGTACTGCTGAAATCTGAATTTGTTGCATTAAAATCGTCATTTAATACATCAATTTGAGATTGAATTTGAGCATCAGAAATGTTTTCTGCAGCAGTTTTGTACAATACGTTTACTACAACAGGAATTTCAACTTTACCGTTTACTAAACGACCAGATAGCATTGCTTTTTGAGTAAATGCTTCAATTTCGTTCATTCTTAAAGCTAAAGTTGGGTCAGCTTTCATTTGTGCTTCAAGAACTTCTTGTGATGCACAACCGCGACGTGCTAAAGCACTAGTTTCTGGAGCTGCTTCTGTTGTGTCGTTTTGACAAGAGAAAAGCATCAATAATGCTACGGCAGATAAAAGAATTTTTTTCATAAAAAATTTGTTATAAATTAATAGATTTGGTTAATTATTTCACAATTCTATAACAATTTTTTCACAAAAAAAATTTTATTGAAAAAAAAAATTAAAAAAAATAGTATTCTATTGATTTTATTGCTTTTAGTCAATTTCAGCGATTTATAATTTACAAGTACTTTCATACAAATTTTTTTTGCAAAATTTCAACACTCAAAATTGTAGCTATAATGAGGTTATTTAAGAGATATTTTATCATTAAATAAAATAATGTCATAAATATATATGAAATTAATGTTTTTGATTTTTTGTTGGAAATAAATTTTTTCAAGTTGTTTATCCATATTTTTTAATAATTGTAGGTGTAATATCTATTTCTTTTGAGTGTTTTTTTATTCGTCTGAATTCGGAACTTTTGAAGGCATTTAAATCAAACAAATGAAAAGTTATTTTAAGAGAAAACGGCCTATTCAAATCTAAAATTGAATAGGCCGTTTTAAAATGCAACTTTGAAAATGTAGCTCTTAATTATTAAAAATATAATTAAGAATATTGGCACCCATTTTTAATGCTTTCTCTCGAACATCAATTGGGTCGTTATTGACTTCTGGATCTTCCCAACCGTCACCTAAATCGCATTCGTAGGTATAGAGCAAGACTAATTTGTTTTCGATAAATATTCCGAAGGCTTGTGGTCGTTTTCCGTCATGCTCATGTATTTTTGGTAATCCGTTTGGGAACGAATATGGTTTTTGAAAAATGGCATGATTAGCAGGAATTTCGATCAAGTTATTATTTGGAAATATTTTTTCTATTTCTTTTCGAATATATTGATCCATACCATAATTATCATCAATATGGAGAAATCCTCCTGCGAGTAAATAATTTTTAAGATTATTGCTGTCAGCATCATTAAAAACTACATTTCCATGTCCAGTCATATGAACATAGGGATAGGAAAATAAATCAGGACTGCTGGGTTCAACAGTGGATGGTTTTGTTTTTATTCTGGTATTGATATTGGCATTACAATATTTTATCAAATTTGGTAAAGAAGTAGGATTTGCATACCAATCACCGCCACCGCTATATTTTACCAAAGCAATTTCTTGTGAAAATGTTGGTATTGAAAACAATAACAGTAGATAAAATAGTTGCCTCATAATGATATAAATTAGTTCTTATTCTTCATTGATAAAAACGACGCTATGGCAGGCAACAATTGCTGCAGTTTCAGTTCTTAATCTAGTATTGCCTAATGAAACTGGGATAAAGTTGTTTTCAAGAGCTAAAGCAATTTCTTTTTCTGAAAAATCACCTTCCGGACCTATGAGTAATGTTACATTTTCATTGGGTTTCAAAACTGATTTTAGTGTTTTTTTATCCGTTTCTTCGCAATGTGCAATCAGTTTTAAACCGTCTCTTTCAACTTTAATAAATTCTTTGAGGGTTATGGCATTATTTAATTTCGGCAAATACAATTCATTAGATTGCTTCATGGCAGCCAACAAAATTTTATCAAATCGTTCGTTATTAATGACTTTTCGCTCAGAATGATCACAGATAATTGGTGTGATTTCGTGTATGCCTATTTCGGTTGCTTTTTCAAGAAACCATTCGTAACGATCATTCATTTTAGTTGGCGCTACCGCCAAATGCAAATGAAATTTTGAAGCTGGTGCTTTTTCGAATGAAAGAATTTTAACGGTACATTTGCTATCCGAAGCTAATGTGATTTCAGTTTTAAATAAAAAACCTAAACCATTGGTTACAAATAATATATCGGTATCTTTCTTGCGTAGTACTTTAATAATATGTTTGCTTTCTTCTTTGTCAAAAGAAAAAGTTTCAGTAGATTCAGTAATATTTGGATTGTAAAATAATTGCATAATTTATAATTGTATTCTTGCTTTAGAAACGACAGAAGAAGTTTCAAATTTTTGTGATAAAAACTTTTGATAACCTACAATTCCAATCATTGCAGCGTTATCGGTAGTGTATTCAAATTTAGGAATAAAGGTTTTCCAGCCGTATTTATTCTCTGTTTCTTTTAATGTATTTCGGATTCCAGAATTTGCAGAAACTCCTCCGCCAATTGCTATTTGTTTTATTCCGGTTTCCTTTACTGCCAATTTTAATTTGTCCATTAAAATTTCAATAATCGTATGTTGAATGGAAGCGCAAATGTCATTGAGGTTTTCGTCAACGAAATTTGGATTTTCTAATTTTTTCTTTTGAATAAAATATAAAATAGCCGTTTTTAGTCCAGAAAAGCTGAAATCCAATCCTGGAACTTTTGGTTTTGTAAATGCAAAGGCTTTCGGATTTCCTAATTGTGCATATTTGTCAATTAAAGGACCGCCAGGATAGGGAAGACCCAGTATTTTTGCACTTTTATCAAAAGCTTCACCTACCGCATCATCAGTGGTTTCTCCGATAACAGTCATGTCAAAATAGTCATCCACTTTAATAATTTGAGTATGTCCGCCACTTATGGTCAAAGCCAAAAAAGGGAAAGTAGGTTTTTCATATCCTTCTTCGTCTATAAAATGGGCCAAAACGTGCGCTTGCATATGGTTTACAGCAATCAAAGGAACTTGCAAGGCTAAAGCAATTGATTTTGCAAATGAACTTCCTACTAAAAGGGATCCCATAAGTCCCGGACCTTGTGTAAAGGCAATTGCTGATAGCTGTTCTTTTTGTATATTTGCATTCCGTAGCGCGGCATCGATTACCGGAACTATGTTTTGTTGATGTGCGCGAGAGGCCAGTTCAGGAACCACGCCGCCATATTGATTATGTATAAGCTGATTTGCAACAACATTTGACAGCACTTTATCGTTTAGTAAAATGGCAGCTGCGGTATCATCACAGGAACTTTCGATGGCAAGAATAAAAACCTCGGGATTTTGCATAAAAAGGCACAAATTTTGAATTACATTTGACAAGTCGATTATAAAAATCACTTTGTAGCAGCCAAAATTAAAGAATTTTTATTTAAGGTGCTTCGGTTTCCAAAAGCAAAATCAAATATTAGAAAATTTAAATAGTATATAGGTATCAAAAAAATTAAAAAAATAGTATTTCGTTCTCTACTTGGACTAATCCTACTTTTGTTGGTACTCGGTATTGCTCTTACCATGCCATTTGTTCAAACAAAAATTGCTCAATATTTCACGAATAGTATTAATAAAGATTTTGGGACTAATATTAATATTGATGAAGTTGCCATTTCGGTTTTTGGAGGGGTAAAATTTAAAAAAGTATTGATTCTGGATCATCGTAAAGATACTTTGATTTATTCCAATAGAATTTCAACCACTATTTTAGAAGGTAAAAAATTGCTCGATGGAGATTTAATCTTTGATGATTTAGATTTGCACGGGTTGCTTTTTAATTTGAGAACGTACAAAAACGAAAAACAATCGAATCTCGATAAGTTTATTGCAGCTTTTGAAACAGGAAAGCCATCAAGTAAGAAATTTTTATTGAAAGCTAATAAGTTGAAAATTTATGATGGTCATTTTATTTTGACAGATGACAATCGTGACAATCCTAAAGATTTAGATTTCACTAAACTGAATGCTTCAGTAACTGATTTTAAAATATACGGTCCGGATGTTACCACAATGATTAATAAAATGTCATTTTTGGATTTCCGTGGTTTGTATGTTAAAAATTTAAGCTCCAAATTCAGTTATTCAAAAAAGAATATAAAATTGGAAAATCTTGATTTGTTGACCAAAGAGTCAACGCTGAAAGGAACCGTTTTATTAAAATATAAAATTGAAGATTTTTCTAATTTTACTGATAAAGTTCAGTTTGATATAAAATTAGATGCAGCATCAATTGCTTCAAATGACATTCGTTATTTTTATAAAGAATTAGGCAGGAATCAACATTTTTATACCAAAGCAAGTATAAAAGGTACTCTTAATGATTTGAAATTTAAAAACTTAGAATTAGTTGATGACCGCAAGACACAAATTAACGGTGATATCAATTTTAAGAATTTGTTTGCCAAAAAAGGGCAAAAATTTTCGATGTATGCTAAGTTTGATAAGCTAACTTCCAGCTACGATGATTTAATCGTAATACTTCCCAATATTTTAGGAAATAAATTGCCCACTTCTTTAAAGAAATTAGGAAGATTTACCGCTTCAGGAACATCTAATGTTTCAACAACTGCTGTTGAAGCTGATTTTTCTATGATTACTGCATTAGGTAAAGTAACGTCTAACCTAGCAATACAAAATATTGATGTAATTGATAAGGCTTCCTATTTAGGGAATGTAATTTTAGAAAACTTTGATGTTGGGACATTATTTGATCAGAAGGAATTAGGCAGCATAAGTTTGAATATTGATGTAGATGGAAAAGGTTTTAAACGAGAATTTCTTAATACCGGAATCAAAGGTGACATTAGTCAAATGGATTATAAAAACTACAATTACACTAATATTGTGGTAAATGGAACGCTTAAAAGTCCTAATTACAAAGGTCAAATAACGGTAAATGACCCTAATTTGACTATGACTTTTGATGGTTTATTGGATTTAAGTAAAAAAGACAGCCGATACGATTTTCACATCAATGTTGAAAATGCAGATTTAAATAAATTAAAATTAATAAAAGATTCTGTTTCTATTTTCAAAGGGGATGTTGTGGTGGAAGCTTCGGGAAATAATATAGAGAATTTTCAAGGAAATGTTTACATTAATAAAACGTCTTATCAAAATACAAAAGGAATTTACAACTTTGATGATTTTACAATAATTTCCAGTTTTGACCAAAACAGAATCCGAACCATAACAGTAAATTCTCCTGATATTGTTGAAGGTGAAATTGTAGGTAAATATGAATTCAATCAATTAGAGAATTTAGTAAAGAATTCTTTAGGAAGTCTTTATACGAATTTTAAACCAAGTAAGGTTAAAAAAGGGCAGTTTCTTAAATTTAATTTTTCCATCTATAATAAAATTATCGAAATATTTTATCCGGATATTTCAATCGGTTCAAATACTATAATTAAAGGAAATATAAATTCTGATAATCAAGAGTTTAAGCTTAATTTTAATTCGCCTCAAATCATAGCTTCAAACAACACATTTGATAATATTAGAGTTTCGGTAGACAATAAAAATCCACTTTATAATGCTTACATTGAATTGGATAGCATCAAAACGAAATATTATAAAATACGTGATTTTAGTGTGATAAATGTGACTATGAAAGATACTTTGTTCTTTCGTTCTGAATTTAAAGGCGGATCAAAAGGGGAGGATTATTATAATCTGAATTTATATCATACTATAAATGCAGCCAATAATAACGTAGTTGGAATCAGTAAATCGGAAGTGAAATTCAAGGATTATCTATGGTTTTTGAATGAAAATGAAACACCAAATAATCAAATTGTTTTTGATAAATCATTTAAGAACTTCGATATTGACAATATAATATTGTCACATGAAAATCAGTCGATTTCGTTAATGGGGGCTTTTAAAGGCTCTAATATTAAGGATTTGAAATTGAGCTTTAAAGATGTAGATTTAAATCAAATTACACCTGCCAATAATAAGTTTGTTGCGCATGGAAATATAAATGGCGAGGTAAATTTCAAGCAAAATAATAATGTTTATCAGCCTACATCTTCTATCGTAATCGATAATTTGAATGTAAATAAAACGGATTTAGGTACTTTGAATTTTGAAATTGAAGGAGATGAAAGTCTTAGAAAATTTACTATCAATTCTAATTTAGAAAATAAAAATTTTGAATCCTTTAATGCTAATGGAAGTTTTGAAATTGTAAACAAAGAAACCATCCTTGATTTAAGACTAAAATTCGAAAAGTTTAATATTGCAACCCTTAATTCGCTTGGCGGGGAAGTATTATCAAATATTAGAGGTTCTATATCCGGTAATTCCACTATTGAGGGAAATCTTAAAAAACCGAATATTAATGGACGTTTATTTTTAGATAATGCCGGTATAACTATTCCGTATTTGAGTGTTGATTATGCATTGAGCAACAATACAATTATTGATCTTACCGATGAGAAATTCCTATTTAGGAACAATACGCTTACAGATACAAAATATGGAACTGTAGGTAAATTGAATGGAAGTATTGAGCATAATAATTTTGCAGATTGGAAGCTGGATTTAGCTATTAATTCTAAAAGACTTTTAGCGTTAGATACTCAAGACAGTGAAGATACCGCTTATTACGGAACTGCTTTTATCGATGGTATTGCCACCATAAAAGGACCAACGAATTCTTTGTTTATAAAAGTGGATGCAAAATCCGAGAAAGGTACAGCCATTAAAATCCCGATTAATAATGCCGAAAGTGTAAGTGATAATGTTTTTCTACATTTTGTGACCGATCAAGAAAAATATAATTTAAAAAATGGAATTACGGAGAACACCAGAAACTACAATGGACTGGAATTAGAGTTTGATTTTGATATTACTCCAGATGCCGAAGTAGAAGTGATTTTAGACCGAAATACAGGTCATGGAATGAAAGGAAAAGGTTTTGGATCTTTATTGTTTAAAATAAATACTTTAGGGAAATTTAATATGTGGGGAGATTTCCAGGCGTATGAGGGAACCTATAATTTTAAATATGGAGGACTTATTGATAAGAAATTTGCAGTTAAAAAAGGAGGTTCTATTTCTTGGGAAGGAAATCCGATGAGAGCGCAATTAAACCTTGAAGCAGTGTATAAAACAACAGCAAATCCTGCGGTATTATTAGATAACTCCTCTTTTAATACAAAAGTTCCTGTTGAAGTAGTTATTGGTATCCGAGGCGATTTGACTAGTCCGGAGCCAGATTTTAATATTGAATTCCCAACAGTAAGTAATGTTTTGAAATCAGAAATTCAATATAAATTGAACGATAAGGATGTGAGACAAACTCAAGCTTTGTATTTATTATCATCTGGTGGATTTTTAAGTCCGGAAGGAGTAAGTCAATCTGATTTTTCAGGAAGCTTATTTGAGACCGCTTCAAGCATATTAGGCGGAATCATACAATCGGATGATGAAAAATTTAAAGTGGGTCTTAATTTCATTGGTGCCGACAGAAGAATAGGTAAAGAAACTGACGGGCGCTTTGTAGCGACTATTTCGTCAAAAATAAATGAAAGAATTACGATTAATGGTAAACTCGGTGTTCCTTTTGGAGGAATTAATGAATCAGCAATCGTAGGTGATGTTGAAGTTTTGTATAGAGTTAATGAAGATGGAACGCTTAATTTACGCCTTTTTAATAAAGAAAATGATATTAATTATATTGGGCAGGGAATTGGATATACACAAGGTTTAGGGGTTTCTTATGAGGTCGATTTTGATACTTTTAAAGAGTTAGTCAATAAAATTTTTAAAAATCTAAAAATAGACAGAGCTACAGTGCCTGTTGCCGAAGACCAAGATTCTGATATGTCTCCTGATTATATTAATTTTTCTAAACCAAAGAAATCTAGTACAAAAAAAATCAAGAAAAATCAAGAAGGTTTACTTCCAGAGGAAAACTAATTAGTTGGTCTTTTTTTAATTTAAATACTGCCAATACTGAATAAGAATGCAGTTTAATGTTGCTTGCGTTTAATTAATTCAAATTACCAAGCGCTACATAAAATCATAAATATTTTTTAAAGTATACAGAAGAAAACTCTCTTTTTGTATCTTAGTGACAAATAGTTAGTGTATTGTCTTAGTTTATAATCAAAAAAACAAGCTAATTGTTAATTATCAAATAAAAATCAATTATTTTTCAATTTTGTTAAATAAAATCCTTTTTATTTTGTTTTTCCAAAAACTTATCAACGAAAACGTTTGAATTTGGAACGCTTTACTAATTTATTAAAAACACAGCTTTAAAAGTGCTGAATGTTTGCTAATTTTACACTTTAATACTTAAATAATGCCAAAAACAATAAAAAAAGTTGGCGTTCTAACTTCGGGAGGAGACTCTCCAGGAATGAATGCAGCTATTCGATCGGTTGTTCGAACATGTGCTTATCATAATATAGAATGCATAGGAATTTATAGAGGATATCAGGGAATGATTGAAGGTGACTTCAAAGAAATGGGACCTCGAAGTGTAAACAACATTGTAAATAAAGGAGGGACGATTCTTAAATCAGCTCGATCTTTAGAATTTAAAACTTCAGAAGGAAGAAAAAAAGCACACGAAAATCTTACTAAAGCAGGAATTGATGCTTTAGTGGTAATAGGAGGTGACGGAACTTTTACTGGAGGTTTATTATTCAATACTGAATTTAATTTTCCAGTAATGGGAATCCCGGGAACTATTGATAATGATATTTTTGGGACGAGTCATACTTTAGGGTACGATACGGCATTAAATACTGTAGTTGACGTAATTGATAAAATTAGAGATACAGCAAGTTCTCATAACCGATTATTCTTTGTAGAAGTAATGGGTAGAGATGCTGGTCATATTGCTTTGAATGCAGGTATTGGTGCAGGAGCAGAAGAAATTTTAATTCCTGAGGAGGACTTGGGTCTAGACAGATTATTAGAGTCACTGCAAAAAAGTAAAGCTTCAGGTAAATCATCCAGTATAGTTGTTATTGCTGAAGGAGATAAAATTGGTAAAAATGTATTCGAATTAAAAGATTACGTTGAAGCTAATTTGCCTGAATACGATGTTAGAGTTTCGGTTTTAGGTCACATGCAGCGAGGTGGTTCCCCATCTTGTTTTGACAGAGTCTTAGCCAGTAGATTAGGTGTAAAAGCCGTTGAATCTTTATTGGAAGGTAAGTCAAATTACATGGTTGGATTGCAAAATGACAAAGTAGCGTTGACGCCTTTAGAACAAGCAATCAAAGGAAAAACAATGATTGATAGAGAATTATTAAGAGTTTCAGACATTATGTCTACATAAGTGGTTAAAGTTTATAGTGAGGAAATTAGACTTTAGGTTGAGTTAATAAAAATAAACAAAAAAATTAAAGTAAAATGTCAAAAGTAAAATTAGGAATAAACGGATTTGGAAGAATTGGAAGAATTGTTTTCAGAGAGTCTTACAATAGAGATAATGTAGAAGTTGTAGCTATCAACGATTTATTAGATGTAGATCACTTAGCTTACTTATTAAAATATGATTCTGTTCACGGTCGTTTCAATGGAACTGTTGAAGTTATAGATGGAAAACTTTTTGTAAACGGAAAAAACATTCGTATTACTGCTGAAAGAAATCCTGCAGATTTAAAATGGAATGAAGTTGATGTTGATGTAGTTGCTGAATGTACTGGTTTCTTCACAACTATCGAAACTGCAAGCGAGCATATCAAAGGTGGAGCAAAAAAAGTAATTATTTCAGCTCCTTCTGCTGATGCACCTATGTTTGTAATGGGAGTTAATCATACTGAAGCTAAAGCTTCTGATTTAATCGTTTCTAATGCATCATGTACTACGAACTGTTTAGCTCCATTAGCTAAAGTTATTAATGATAACTTTGGAATTGTTGAAGCTTTGATGACTACTGTTCACGCAACAACTTCTACTCAAATGACTACTGATGGTCCTTCTAGAAAAGACTGGAGAGGTGGACGTGCTGCAAGCGTAAACATCATTCCTTCTTCTACAGGTGCAGCAAAAGCAGTAGGTAAAGTTATTCCTGAATTGAATGGAAAATTAACTGGTATGGCTTTCCGTGTTCCTACTACCGATGTTTCAGCAGTAGATTTAACTGTGAAAGTTGCTAAAGAAACTTCTTATGAAGAAATAATGGCAGTATTGAAAAAAGCTTCAGAAACTACCATGAAAGGTATCCTTGGATATACTGAAGATTTAGTTGTATCTCAAGATTTTGTTTCTGATTCAAGAACATCTATCATTGATGCTAATGCAGGAATTGGATTGAACTCTACTTTTTTCAAAATCATATCTTGGTATGATAATGAATACGGATATTCAAGTAAATTAATTGACTTGTCAGTACACATTGCAGGTTTAAAATAATTCTTTATATTTACAAATCCCGTTATATTATATTTAACGGGATTTTATTTTTTGTTCCATTTTTTAAATGCAAATCTTATACTGCACGCATTTTAAATTAGAAAAATAAAATACAAAAAAACCAAAAAAACCAAAAAAAATGAGATTATTAGTTGATAGTGGTTCTACCAAAGCTGATTGGATAGCGATTGATGATGCCGGAAAAGTATTGTTTACCACACAAACATTAGGGTTGAATCCAGAAATTCTAGATGGAGATGAAATTATTGAACGTTTGAACGATCGTTTTGATATTTTACAAAATAAAAAAGAGGCTACTCATTTATTTTTCTATGGCGCAGGTTGTGGAACTGATAGAATGAAAATTTCACTTTCACAAATTTTTCAAAACTATTTCCCTAATGCAATTATTGTAGTTGAAGAGGATACTTATGCTGCAGTTTACGCTACAACGCCTAAAGGTGAAAAAGCTATTGTTAGTATTTTAGGAACAGGATCTAACTGTAGTTATTTTGATGGAAAAGAATTGCATCAAAAAGTACAATCATTAGGATATATCGTTATGGATGATTGTAGCGGTAATGTTTTTGGAAAAGAATTAATCAGAAAGTATTATTTTAATAAAATGCCAAAAGAATTGGCAGTAGAATTTGAGAAAGAATACGATTTAGATCCAGATGCTATTAAAAGTAAATTATACAAAGAAGCGAATCCAAATGCTTACTTAGCAACATTTGCAAAGTTCTTAATTCAACATAAAGATACTGAATTTTGTAAAAAAATAATTTTCAAAGGAATGAAATCTTTCGTGAAAAATTATATTAAACAATATGATAATTGCAAAGAAGTACCTGTTCACTTTGTAGGATCTATTGCATTTTATTTGAAAGATGAATTGCAAGAGACTTTCGATAAGTATGAATTAAAATTAGGTAACGTACTTAGAAGACCTATTGATGGTCTTATAGCGTATCATATTGCCAACAAATAAAAATTTCAATGAATTGCAATACTTAACTAAAGTATTGCAATCATTGAAATTTCAACATTTACATTTTTTGGCAAACATGCCACTTGAACCGTTTCACGAGCTGGAGCGGTTTTTTCGTTGAAATAAGAACCATAAACGGTATTTATTTTTCCAAAATCATTCATATCCATGATGAATATGGTTGTCTTCACAACGTTTTCAAATGTCATTCCTGCTGCTTCAAGTACGGCTTTCATGTTTTGCATTACTTGCTCTGTTTCTACTTCAATGGTGTCAGTAACCAATTCTCCAGTTGCAGGATTAATTGCAATTTGACCGGAAGTATATAGCGTATTTCCTTTAAGAACTGCCTGGTTATAAGGCCCGATTGGTGCCGGAGCATTCTCTGTAAAAATTATCTTTTTCATAAAACGGTTGTTTTTTTTATATAGTGAAAAGTTTAAGAATCAATTATCGGTTTATAGTGCTTCGCTTGTCCCATTTAATATCACTAAGAACACCAGATTTTATTCCAATAAAGAAGCCCCAATTTGCATTGGTACCAAATGGAGACCAGTTAAAATCCATTCTCCAACTCATTAAATCCCTCTCAAAACGAAGCTGGGTAAAAGTAACTCCTTTTTGTACAAAATCATACCCGGTAGATACACCTGCTTTCCATTTTGGAGTTATGTCAGCATTTGCTGAAATCATTATAGAATTTCCAATGATTTTATTTTCTCTATTGTTATTTCCGTAAGTCAAGGAATAAGCAAATGTCATGTCCCAAGGTAACTTTGAATTGAAAAATTCCGAGATTTTATCTTCGCCTTCGTCTCCTTCCTCTTCTTCAAATTGACTTCTTCGGTTGTCACCTAAATCTGTATTTGTTCCGAATAAATCATCTTCACGACCACCATTTCTCTGACTCTGGGTGTTCTTCTCTTTGTCTGTTTTGTCTTTTCCTTGACTCGAAATAGAATAATTTAAGGTCATATTAGAACTGGTCATTCTAAAAAGACTGCCGCCATTATCAATGTTAAAGACATTAATTCGATTTCCTGAATTGTCAATGGCATATGGATCTAATGTTGCTCCAAAATTGACATTCATTTTGTTATCTAATAATGTTGTCCCACCGCTAACTCTTATTGGAGAAAAGGCAAGTGTCGTCACTCCATCGGCATCAAGATTATAACTAGTGGAAAGGTTTAAGTTATTAAGCAGCATTATTTTTTTAGGCTCGACCTTAGTACTGTCTTTGTCTGTAACTTTTGCTTCAAAAGTATTGCTCAAATCAAAACCTAAAGTATTGGAATTATTTAATCCAGGAGCACCAAAAATTCCGCTTTCAAATCTGGAATATTGTTTCATTGTCCCGCTAGCGTCTGAAGCATAGGTGTCGTAGTATTTTTCAAAACTAGGTGTATAGCCATACGAAACAGATGGTCTCATGACGTGTCTTATAGATTTGATTTTTTTGTCATTGCCAAAATTAAAAGTTCCATATATAGTTGTTCCTACGCTGGATGAAAAGGAGTATGTTCTGAAAGCATCAAATCCATTTATGGTTTTATCAACAACTTTGCTTTGGTCAACATCATAACTTCTTTCAATTGTTTTGGTATACCAAATTTCCTCATAGTTCATGGAGGTAGAAGCACTGAAATATTTGAATAATTTAAAATTGGTACTTAATGGAATACTGTGTTGAAAACCAACTTTTGCATCTCTAAACATTTGCGGTTTAAAGAATAAGGAATCAGTTGTTACAATGTTATTTCTACCGTTTAAATTATATTGTAAATTGATGTTTTTGAAAAAACCTTTTTTGACACCATCTTTACCTACAAAAGGATAAATCCTATCTACACTCAATTGTAGTGTTGGTAGAGTCATATTGATTTCCTCCGTTTGAGTGTTTTGGGAATGTGTTGCGGTCAATGACATTCTAACTTGCGGAACCGAAGTGAAGGTTTTTGAATATGAAATGGAAGAGCTTAATGTATTATTAAGATTCGATCCAATATTAACTTGATTGATGGATTGCTTGAAATATTTACTGCTTCCAAGATTCACAGATGCTGAAAAACTAGAATTCGGATTTGATTTAGAGTCTTTGGAATGTGACCATTGTATGTTATAAATATTTTGCTTTAAATAATCCGGATATCCTCTTTCGCTGGTGATTAAATTTTCAAATCGAACGTTTAAGTTTCCTCTGTAATTGTATCTTTTGGCATAACTGGATTCAAAACGCAATCCATAACTTCCATTGGTATAATAATCTCCCAAAACTGTTAAATCATAATTGTCGCTAAGAGCAAAGTAGTATCCTAAATTTTGAAGAGAAAATCCTCTGGTATTAGAATCGTTATAGCTGGGTAAAATCAATCCTGAAATACTGGTTTCTTTGCTCATTGGAAAAAAAGCAAAAGGTAAAGCTATAGGAGTAGGAACATTTGCAATGACCATATTAGTCAAACCAGTTACTACTTTTTTGCCCGGAATAAATTTCACTTTATTGGTTTGAAAATAATATTCAGGATTATCTACATCTTTTGAAGTCGTAAAACGAGCTCCTTTTAAAAAGTAAACGGAGTCATTTTCTTTTTTTGTGATAGTTGCTTTAATCTTAAATTCTCCTTGATCTGATCTAGAATTCCAGATTAAGGCTTTTTTTGTTTTAAAATTAAAACGGATAGAATCTGGTTCTACTACATTTGCGCCTTGTTTGAAATTTGGGTATTGAGTATAAGCACCTGTTGAATCTTTGATACGTCCGGCATAGACTTCATTTTTTTCATAATCCATAACGATTATTCCTGACTTCAATTCTACATCTTGATAGTACAACTCCGCTTTATCATATAAGGTAATCAGCTTTTTCTTTTGGTCAATTTTAGCATATTGATCCGCCTTGTATCTCACTTTTCCGTCAAGAAATGCTTTTTGAGGCTTTACACTATCTTTTTTTATGGAGTCAGTTTCTTTTTTAAGGATTATAGTAGGAGTATTCTTTTTGCTAGTATCTAAATTGGTCGTGTCAGCTTGTTTGTTTGCGGATATAGCTGTCTTTTTTTTTGTTATATCTTGAGAATATAATTTACCAGACCCTAATGACAGGAAAATTGATAATAAAACGATATTAAATAAGTTTGTATGCAAAGGTTTAAATGCTATTTTTGTAAAATTATGGCCTGTTTTTTGACATGTCAAACTTACATATAATTTTTTGTCAAAAATAGTCAAATAAAAAATTTTATGACGGTAGTGTTTTAATTAAATTAACTTTTGGATTTATGCGTATTACATATAAAATAAAAATAATATTAACTTTTATTTTGACGATAGTTTCTTTATCGAGCTTTAGTCAATCCAATGTTTTCAAGGTGACATTAGATGCAGGCCATGGAGCACATGATTTTGGTGCTGTTTATGAAGGACGTGTGGAAAAAAATATTGCTTTGGCAGTTGTTTTGAAAGTTGGAAAGTTATTAGAATCTACGAAACAAATGGATGTCAACTATACCCGAAAAACGGATGTGTTCATTGATTTAATTGAAAGAGCCAATATTGCCAATAGATTTAACGCTACTATTTTTGTTTCGATTCATTGTAATGCCAATAGAAATACTGCTGCCGATGGTACTGAGACTTATGTGATGGGTTTAAGTAAAGTTGCATCAAATCTTGAGGCTGCTAAAAAAGAGAACTCTGTAATAACATTAGAGAAAGATTATAAGCAAAAGTATGAAGGATTTGATCCTAATTCTCCGGAGACTATGATAGGAATGACCTTGATGCAGGAGGAATATTTAGATAATAGTATTTCATTGGCAAGTAAAGTAGAGGATTCTTTCGCTGATTTAGGAAAAAAAATAAGAGGAGGAGGAGTTAAGCAAGCACCTTTTATGGTTCTTCATAAAGCATATATGCCAAGAGTATTAATAGAAATGGGATTTATTTCTAATTCTATTGAAGGGAATATATTAAATTCAGAAGATGGTCAAAATGAAATAGCTAAAGCTATCGCAGATGCAATTATCAGTTATAAAAAAGAATATTTTGGTAATGGTGAAACTGAAATTTTTGAAGAGCTGCCTTCGCAAAAAATCAATGAAAAACCTATAAGAGATACTGTAACTCCTGCGAAACCAAAAATGATGTCTCAACCTGCACAAGAGTCAACTCAAGTAAAAAAAACGATTGATAATGCTAAACCTTTATTCAAAGTGCAACTTTCAGCCACTAGTAAGAGATTAGAATTAGTGCCGAAAAATTTTAATGGACTTAAAAACATTTCTGTTGCCTATGAAAACAGGGTTTACAAATATATGTACGGAGAAACGGCTGATTATGATGAAGCAAAAAAGCAATTAAGCGAGGCAAAAGAAAAAGGATATGATACCGCATTTTTGATTGCATTTAAAAATGGAGAGAAAGTTAATATCCAAGACGTAATTAAATAATAGCTTATCTTTTTTATATTAAATTTGTAAAAAAATATACATATTTTGAAAATAACTGTAGGATTCAAAACCACAATTTTAGCTCTATTTCTATTTTTCTGCTGGAACACGTTTTCTCAATCCAATCAGAAGTTCACAGTTATTTTAGATGCAGGTCATGGAGGTAAAGATCCCGGAAATTCCTATCATGGTTTTGTTGAAAAAGAGATTGCGCTTAAAACCACTTTAAAGTTAGAAAAATACCTAAAAAAAGACAATAATATTCAAGTTGTTTATACCAGAAAATCAGATGTTTTTATAGAATTAAAGGATAGACCTAAAAAAGCAAATAGTATCGATGCTAATTTATTTGTTTCTATACATTGCAATTCTGTTAATAATCCAGTTCCCTTTGGTACAGAAACTTTTGTAATGGGTTTAGCAAGAAGTAAAGGTAATTTAGAAATTGCTAAACAGGAAAATTCGGTAATATTATTGGAGAAAGATTACAAACAAACTTACAAAGGTTTTGACCCTAAGAATCCTGAAACGTTGATTGGATTAAAAATTCTGCAAGAAGATTATTTAGATCGAAGCATAAATCTAGCTTCAAAAATTGAGAGTAATTTTAAAAATAAATTACATCGAAAATCAAGAGGGATAAAACAGACTCCTTTATGGGTTTTGGATGCGGCTTATATGCCAAGTGTATTAATTGAATTGGGTTTTTTATCCAATAGTGAAGAAGGACATTATTTAAATTCAGAAGAAGGGCAAAATAATATGGCAGAAGCTATTGCATCAGCTATTATTGCTTATAAGAAAGAATATTTTGGAACGCAATCTAATGATGATTATGAAGAGCCTCCGTCCAAAAAAGTAGTCGAAAATGAAAGAAAAGACACTTCAAAGAGCACTACATCTAAACGAGTTACAGAAAAACTAGTTTCTAAAAAGCAAGATCTAAAAACACAAAATTCTGAGGTGGTTTTTAAAGTTCAATTTGCTGCCGGAAATAGAAATATTAAATTGAATCCGTCGAATTTTAAAGGATTAAAAAATGTTTCGATGACAACAAGCAATGGATCTTTATATAAATATGCATATGGCTCAACATCAGACTATAATACTGCAAAAAAGGATTTGAAAGTTGTGAAATCCAAAGGATATACTTCAGCGTATATAATTGCAATTAAAGAAGGAAAGAATATTAGTATTCAAGAAGCGCTTAAATAATTACAACAAGTCAAATATTTTATATTAAATTTGTAAAAAATACTTAAATTTTGAAAATAACACGAGAAATTAAAACTGCTATTTTAGTAATTGCATCTATTTTATTATTTATCTGGGGCTACAGTTTTTTGAAAGGAAGAGACCTTTTTACCAATTACAAAACATTTTATGTAGAATATAAAAGTGTAGAAGGTTTAGCTACATCTGCGCCTGTTACACTAAACGGATTAGTTATTGGTAAAGTCAGCAGCATCACAATTGATGAAAACACAGGTGTATTATTAGTTGAATTACAATTAAAAACTGATTTTCCAATTTCTAAATCGAGTACAGCTTCTATTTATGAGCCAGGATTTATCGGAGGAAAACAAATTGCAATTATTCCTAATTTTGATGATAAAACCTTAGCTGTTGATGGTCAAAAATTACAAGGCGGAGTAAAATTAGGTCTTACCGATAAAGTTGGAGATCAATTAGCACCACTTCAGGAAAAATTAGAAAAATTATTGGGAAGTACTGAAAAATTAATTTCAGGATTGAATAATGTTTTGGACCCAAAAGGTCAGCAGGATTTAAAACTTACATTGGCGGAATTGAGCAAGACTATCGAACAATTTCATAAAGTTTCTTTAAGCGTTAATACTTTATTAGATGCTAATAAAACTCAAATAAATGGAGTTGTTACTAATTTTAATAAAATATCCGGAAATTTTTCTAAAATATCTGATTCCTTGAATAAAGCTGATTTAGGCAAAACGGTAAAAAATCTAAATGCAACTTTATCTAGAGTCGACGGTATTATGAGCGGTTTGGAATCTGGGAAAGGTTCTATGGGTAAACTATTGAACGATGAAGCTTTCTACCAAAACATTAAAAGTTCCACAAAAGAATTAGAGTTATTATTGCAAGATGTTAGACTTTACCCAACTAGATATGTAAATATTTCTTTGTTTGGAAAGAAAAACAAGCCTTATGTTGCTCCAGTAAACGATTCTATACCTAATGTAAAAAATTAGCAATTATGAGCTATTTAGACAATATTTTATTTGCCATTCTATTGGTAATTGGTTTTGGATATTTTTTCAACAGTGTTAAAAAAATTAGAAGAAATATTAATCTTGGAACCGATGTAAATCGTTCAGATAATCCCAAAGCACGATGGACTAATATGGCCATGATTGCTCTTGGTCAATCTAAAATGGTGAAAAGACCTATTGCTGGAGTATTGCATATTGTTGTCTATATAGGTTTTGTAATTATAAACATAGAATTATTAGAAATTATTATTGACGGACTTTTTGGGACGCATCGTGTTTTTGCTTTTTTAGGAACTACTTACGATGTACTGATTGCTTCTTTCGAAATTTTGGCTCTTTTAGTTTTAGTTGCGGTTGCTTCTTTTTGGATAAGAAGAAATATCATCAAACTAAAGCGATTTGCTAATCCTGATTTGAACGGAGCACCTAAAAACGATGCTAATTATATCTTGTATTTTGAGGTAGTTTTAATGACATTGTTTTTATTGATGAATGCTTCTGATTTGCATTTACAGCATGTGCCTGGAGGTTTTTCCCATTTTATTAAAGCAGGTTCATTTCCAATAAGCCAATTTATTGAGCCATTATTCAATGGAATGTCAAATGAATTAGTGATGCTTCTTTCCGAAATATTCTGGTGGTTGCATATTACCGGTATTCTGATTTTCATGAACTATCTTTATTTTTCTAAACATTTACATATTCTGTTAGCATTTCCAAATACGTATTTTGCGAATCTAAATCCTCAAGGACAATTTGATAATTTAGAATCTGTTACTAAGGAAGTAAAACTAATGATGGATCCTAATGCAGATCCTTTTGCAGCAGCTCCAGTGGATGAAAATGCAGTTCCAAGTAAATTTGGTGCCAGTGACGTTCAGGATTTAAATTGGGTTCAGTTATTGAATGCTTATACCTGTACAGAATGTGGTCGTTGTACTTCATCTTGTCCTGCGAATATAACAGGGAAAAAATTGTCTCCACGTAAAATCATGATGGATACAAGAGATCGATTGGAAGAAGTAGGAAGAAATATTGATGCCAATAAAGGTATTTTTATTCCAGATAATAAAACATTATTGAACGATTATATCACTCCCGAAGAACTTTGGGCTTGCACATCATGTAATGCTTGCGTAGAGGAATGTCCTGTAAATATTAGTCCGCTTTCAATTATCATGGATATGAGACGCTATTTAGTAATGGAGCAGAGTGCTGCGCCAATGCCAATTAATGCCATGATGACTAATATAGAGAATAACGGTGCGCCATGGCAATACAATCAGCAAGATCGATTGAATTGGAAAAACGAGTAGACGTTAAATCGTTTAATTGGTTATTTGTTTAACGAATAACCGATTTATAAATTAAGAATTTGTGATTAAGCAAATAACCGAATCAACAAAATAGTATGTCAGAGAATTTAATAGTGCCAACTATGGCCGAAATGTTAGCTCAAGGGAAACAACCAGAAGTTTTATTTTGGGTAGGTTGTGCTGGAAGTTTTGATGATAGAGCAAAGAAAATAACGAAGGCATTTGTTCGAATTTTAAATCGTGCCAATGTTCCTTTTGCCGTTTTGGGTACTGAAGAAAGTTGTACCGGTGACCCTGCAAAAAGAGCCGGAAATGAGTTTTTGTTTCAGATGCAAGCCATGATGAATATCGAGGTTTTGAATGCATACGAAGCAAAAAAAATTGTTACTGCTTGTCCACATTGTTTCAATACACTAAAAAATGAATATCCTGAATTAGGCGGAAAATATGAAGTTGTTCACCATACGGAGTTTCTAAAATCATTGTTAGATGACGGAAGATTAACTATTGAAGGAGGTCAATTCAAAGGAAAACGAATTACTTTTCATGATCCTTGCTATTTAGGAAGAGCTAATAATGTGTATGAAGCGCCAAGAGATTTAATTCTTAAATTGGATGCTGAATTAGTAGAAATGAAGCGTTCTAAAGCCAACGGTTTATGTTGTGGTGCCGGTGGTGCCCAGATGTTTAAAGATGCTGAACCTGGAAATAAGGAAGTCAACGTTGAAAGAACCGAAGATGCATTAGAAACTAAACCAGAAATTATTGCTGCGGGTTGTCCTTTTTGCAATACCATGATGACTGATGGAATTAAAAACAAAGAAAAGGAAGGGGAGGTAAAAGTTATGGATATTGCTGAATTAATTGCTAATGCACAAGATTTATAACTATGAAAAAACTATTTTTTATTCTAATTGTACTTTGTAATTCACTATCATATTCTCAGGATGTTTATGATGTTATCGGAAAAGAAACATGTGAATGTTTAAATGCAAAAAAGATAGATTATTCTAAGATGAATAAAAAGGAAATGCAAACTCAAGTTGGAGTCTGCATGATACAAAGTTATTCTTCTCATCTTTCAGAGTTTAAACCTGAAGATAAAATAAGTTTTGATGATGAAGAAGGAATGCGAAACTTAGGAGAAAAAGTAGCAATGAAAATGATGGTTAGTTGCCCCGAAATTATTTTGGAAATGGGCAAAAGATCTATTGATGAAGATGATTCTGCAGAGGTAGTAAAAGAAAGTGCTTTTATTGAAGGTGAAGTAACCGAAATTAAAACAGAGCAGTTTATCACACTTCAGGTAAAAGATAAAAATGGAAGAAATTTTAGTTTTCTTTTATTAGATTATTTCGAAACTGCTTCTTTGATAACAAATAGTGAGATTAATAAAAAAGATAATATAAAAGTAAGTTATACTGAAATTGAACTTTTTGATCCAAAAAATAAAGAATTTAGATATTTTAAAATTATAACTGATTTAGAAAAAAAGTAACTTTTTAATTCTCTAAAATCTAGAAAAAAAAATAACATTATGTACGTTCCATTTGAAAATTTACCCGAAGAATCTAAAATCTGGATTTATCAATCAAACAGAAAATTTTCGGATGCCGAGTTTTCTGAAATAGAAACAGCCTTGCAATCCTTTCTAGAAGGTTGGGCTGCGCATGGTACCAGTTTAGAATCATCGTATCAATTAAAATACAACCGATTTATAATTATTGCCGTAAATCAGGATGTACAAGCAGCAACAGGTTGTTCTATCGATTCTTCCGTGGAATTTATTCAAAGTTTAGAACAAAAATATACGGTTGATTTATTGGATAAAATGAATGTTACTTTCAAACTTGGAGAGCATATTGCGCACAAGCCTTTGATTGATTTCAAGAAAATGGTAAAAGATAAAGCTGTTACTGAAAATACTATAGTTTTCAATAATTTAGTTAATAATATAGAAGAATATAATGAATCTTGGGAAGTTCCTGCCATCGATAGCTGGCATAGTCGCTTTTTTTAAACAAAATAGTTCAATGAGAAAAATAGGCATCAAAATTGTTTTATTTTATGTCTTAATTTTCTTTGTAGCTTCAAGTTGTGTTGGGACAAAAATTAATAAGAATAAAGTAATTATAACCAACGTTCCGTCCAAAATAGAAAATTTGGACAGTATTAAATCGAGTAATATCCCCACACTTTTTGAATTATCTCCTCAAGGAAATAAATGGGTTGATAGTGTTTACAATGCTATGACTTTAGAGGAAAAATTTGGGCAATTATTTATGGTTGCCGCTTATTCTAATAAAGATACTGTACACTTTAACGCTATTGATAAACTGATTCAGGAAAATAAAATAGGCGGATTAATTTTCTTTCAAGGAGGTCCCGTTCGTCAAGCTAAATTAACCAACCGCTTTCAATCGAGGTCAAAAATCCCTTTGTTTATTGGGAGTGATGCTGAATGGGGATTGGGTATGCGATTGGATTCTACCTATCGTTATCCTTGGAATATGACACTTGGAGCCATTCAAGACATGAAATTATTGGAGAAAGTTGGTGCTCAAATGGGAAAACAAAGCAAACGATTGGGCTTGCAATTTAACTTTGCTCCAGTTCTTGATATCAATACAAATCCCAGAAATCCCATTATAGGTTTTCGCTCTTTTGGCGAAGATAAATTCAAAGTTACTGAACGCGCCATTGCTTTAATGAAAGGTGTTCAGAGTCAAGGAATTTTTTCTACCGGAAAGCATTTTCCAGGTCATGGCGATACTGAAACAGATTCTCATAAAGGTTTACCAACTATTAATTTTTCTAAAGAAAGATTATCGGACGTTGAGTTTTATCCCTATAAAAAAATGTTTCATGAAGGACTTTCTTCTGTTATGGTGGCGCATTTAAATGTTCCCAGTTTAGAATCAAGACCTAATTATCCTTCTTCGATTTCTTACAATGTGGTAACTGATATTCTTCAAAAAGAATTAGGATTTAAAGGGCTTATTTTTACCGATGCTTTGAATATGAAAAGCGTAAGTAACTTTAGATTACCAAGCGAAATTAATTTTGAAGCTTTTATGGCTGGAAATGATGTGTTGTTATTTCCTGAAGATGTTCCCGCTGCTATTGAGAAATTTAAGCTTGCGTATTCTCTAAATTTATTTACTGATGAACGATTGGCTTTTTCTGTAAAGAAAATTCTAAAGTTCAAGTACAAAGCAGGTTTGAATAGTTACAAACCGATTGTAACGGAAAATTTATATAACGATTTAAATGCATCTGAAAATGATGCTTTACAATATGAGTTGTATGAAAATGCAATTACTGTTTTAAAAAATACAGCTGCTGTTTTACCAATTAAAAACTTGGACAAACAAAAAATAGCTTACGTAAAAATAGGAGATGACAGTAATGATGCTTTTGTTTTGACTTTGAAAAAATACGCTGAAATAACTGTAATTGATGATGCTAATCTGGACAGTTTGCAAGTAAAATTGCAACCATTTACAACTGTTATTATTGGATATCACAAATCAGATGTAGCTTTTAGAAACGATGATTTAAAATCTAATGAATTGTTTAAAATCAATTTTTTAGCCAAAAACAACAATGTAATTCTGGATGTTTTTGCAAAACCATACTCGTTATTACCAATTACAAATTTTGATGATTTCGAAGGATTAGTCGTTTCTTATCAAAATAGTACTATTGCACAAATAGTTTCTGCAGAACTAATTTTTGGAGCTATTGAAGCCAAAGGAAAATTACCGGTTTCTATTAATACAAGCTTTAAAGTAAATGATGGTTTAGCAACTGAAAAGTTAAATCGTTTGGGATTTACTACTCCTGAAAATGTGGGAATGAATGCTGAAATTTTATCCAAAATTGATGCCATTGCCAATAAAGCGATTAATGGCAAAATGACACCCGGAATTCAGGTTTTAGTAGCCAGAAAAGGAAAAGTTATTTATCAAAAATCATTCGGACATCATACCTATGATAAAACGATTAAAGTTCAAGATTCAGATATTTATGATGTTGCTTCGTTGACAAAAATTCTGGCTACGTTGCCCAATGTAATGTTGCTATACGATCAGCAAAAGATAAATCTGGAAACTACATTAGGAACAATGTCTCCCATTTTTAATGATTCCAATAAAGCGAATATTAATTTTAAGGATTTATTGTCTCATTACGCAGGACTTGCCGCAGGAATTCCATTTTATAAAGCAACAATGGATAAATCTAAATTTCCTTCGGAAGTTTATTTTAGAAAAACATCCGATGAGCAGTTTTCTAAACGAATGACAGACAGTCTTTTTATAAGAAATGATTTTAGTGACACCATTATGAAAATGATTGTTAAGAGTAAGCTCTCATTGAAAAAAGAATACAAGTACAGCGATCTTACTTTTATGATTTTGAAGGATTATTTAGAAAAAACAACGGGTAAAACACTAGATGTTTTGATTCAAGAGAATTTTTATCGTTCACTTGGAATGAATAATTCCAGTTTTAATCCATTGGCTAAGTTTGATAAAAACAGAATTCCACCAACAGAAACAGATACGTATTTCCGTCATCAGCTTTTACAAGGATATGTCAACGATTTATCAGCAGCTTTAGAAGGCGGAGTTTCGGGTCACGCAGGTGTTTTTTCGAATGCCATGGATGTGGCTAAAATAATGGAGCTTTATCTGCAAAAAGGAAATTATGGCAATCAGCAGTATTTTTCTGAAAAGACATTTGAAGATTTTAATACGTGTTATTTTTGTGCGGCAGGAAATAGGAGAGGTGTTGGTTTTGATAAACCACAATTGGGTGCTGAAGGACCTACGTGCGGTTGTGCTTCGATGACCAGTTTTGGTCATACCGGTTATACAGGAACAATGGCTTGGGCAGATCCTGAAACGCAAATTGTATATGTATTTTTATCCAATAGAACTTTTCCAATAGCTGGCGAAAATAGATTATCCAAAGAAAATATTCGGGAAGATATCCAAAAGGTGATTTATGAAGCGATTATAAACTAAGCTAACTTTGACGGAATAATAAAATAGTCCAAATGAAATTATAGGTAATTTCATTTGGACTATTTCTGTTAAAATGATTTTATAAGAAGTATTTAGTTACAAATTTTACCTTGTATTATAGTATATTTGAGATAAAAAGAGCTTAATGAGAAATAAGAATACCGTTTTTACAAGAATCAATTTAATTGTATTGCTTTTTTGCATGACTTTTGTAAATGCTCAAAATAGTGACATAAATATTCTACGTGATATCAATATTAATAGAAATAAGAATTTAGATCCTACTTTTAAATTAGTAACGAATAGTGCTGTTCCAATCAGTGTTGCAACTCCCATTATTATATATTCGGTTGCTTTAATAAAGAAAGATAGTACTATCAAGAAACAGGCAATTTTTATAGGAGAAGTATTCTTAGTAAATGCATTTATTACCACAGCATTGAAACATACTATAAAAAGGGACAGACCATTTGAAACCTACCCGGATATTGATCAAGCAGCTTCGTCTTTAGGGAAATCATTTCCTTCAGGACATACTTCTTTAGCTTTTGCAACAGCAACATCTCTGAGTATGGCTTATCCCAAATGGTATGTTATTACACCGTCTTTTGTGTGGGCAGGCGCAGTGGGATATTCTCGAATGCATTTAGGAGTTCATTATCCAACTGATGTATTTGCAGGGGCAATTATTGGCAGCGGTTCGGCTTATCTTAGCTATAAAGTGAATAAATGGATTAATAAAAAAAGTTCTAAAAAGGACAAGTAACGCTTGAAGCACTGTAATTAACGTTTGAAAAGGATAAAGAATTCAAGTCTAAATCATTTAATTGGAAACAAATAATTGTCGGGCTATTATTAGCGGTAATTTTATGTGCTATATCAAAAGATAAAACACTAAATTCAACTAAATTTACAGTAATAGAAGCACTTTTGATTATTAGTATCTTCTTTTTCTTAAAAATAAATTAGTTAAAATGACACACAAACATGATATGGATGATGAACAATCTTGCTGTGCTTTAGAAGAAAAAAAAGCCAATAAAGCAAACCAAGATGCTGGATGTTGTACTTCTCACAGTGAATCAGAAAATCATGATGAGGAAGATCACAATCATTCTAACGGAAGCGAAAGTACTTTCAGAATGTTTTTACCTTCCATAATTAGTTTTATAGGATTGCTAATTGCTTTACTATTTGATAATTACTTTCCTCAATATTGGTTTAATGGTTGGATTCGAATCGTTTGGTATGTTTTAGCGTATATTCCGGTAGGTTTTCCAGTTTTGAAAGAAGCTTATGAAAGCATTTGCAACGGAGCTGTTTTTTCTGAATTTTTTTTAATGGGAATTGCCACATTAGGTGCATTTGGAATTGGTCAATATGCCGAAGGTGTTGCGGTAATGCTATTTTATGCCATTGGTGAATTATTCCAGATGCTAGCTGTAAAAAGAGCAAAAACGAATATAAAATCATTACTAGATCAAAGACCGGATGTAGCGAATGTTCTTGATGGGGTTAATATTGTTTCCAAAAAAGCTTCGGAAGTAACTATTGGAGAAATCATCGAATTGAAACCAGGTGAGAAATTAGCATTAGATGGAAAACTACTTTCTGATCACGCCACTTTCAATACTGCAGCATTAACAGGCGAAAGTAAACCTGATACCAAATCAAAAGGAGAAATAATTCTTGCAGGAATGATTAATCTTAATACGATTTCTCAGGTTGAAGTTACTACAGCATTTACGGATAGTAAATTATCGAAAATTCTAGAAATGGTTCAAGAAGCTACTGCAAAAAAAGCTCCAACAGAATTGTTTATTCGGAAATTTGCTAAAATTTATACACCGATTGTGGTTTATCTCGCAATAGCAATTTGTGTGCTACCAATGGTATTTATAGACAATTATATTTTTAAGGATTGGTTGTACAGAGCATTGGTTTTCTTGGTAATTTCTTGTCCTTGCGCATTGGTAATTTCTATTCCGTTAGGTTATTTTGGGGGAATTGGCGCTGCAAGTAAAAACGGAATTTTATTCAAAGGGTCTACTTTTCTGGATATAATAGCATCGGTCAAAGTAGTCGTTTTTGATAAAACAGGAACATTGACTAAAGGGGTTTTCAAAGTTCAAAAAGTAGTAGCTGTTGGGATTTCAGAAGCAGATTTGATCAACTATACAGCCGCAATTGAAACTAAATCTACACATCCAGTGGGTTCAGCAATTATTGAATTTGCCAAAGAGTATAAAAAAGATACAAGTGTAACTGAAGTAACGGAAATAGCTGGTTTAGGATTGAAAGGATTTGTGGATGGAAATGAGATTTTGGTGGGAAATGCTAAGTTGATGAAAAATTACAATATCGCTTATGATGCTGAAATAGATACTATTCCATTTACAATTATAGTTGTTGCTGTCAATCAAAAATATGCAGGTTATTTTATTATTGCTGATGAAGTTAAAGAAGATGCAAAAGAGGCAATTCAGAGTTTACACAAATTAGATGTCGGAACCATTATGCTTTCTGGCGATAATCAATCAATAGTTTCTGTTGTTGCCAAAGAGTTGAATATTAATCAGGCTTTTGGAAATTTATTGCCTGAAAATAAAGTTGAAAAATTAGAGGCTTTATTGAAGCAAAATTTAAGTGTTGCATTTGTTGGAGACGGAGTAAATGATGCTCCAGTAATTGCTTTGGCAAATGTTGGAATCGCAATGGGAGGTTTAGGAAGTGATGCAACTATTGAAACTGCCGATGTTGTCATTCAAAATGATCAACCTACAAAGATTTATACAGCAATTAATATTGGAAAAAAGACAAAACAAATCGTTTGGCAAAACATTTTTTTAGCCTTTACCGTTAAATTGATTGTTTTGGTACTGGGAGCAGGAGGACTAGCTACGATGTGGGAAGCTGTTTTTGCTGATGTTGGCGTCGCTTTGTTAGCTATTTTAAATGCCGTAAGGATACAACGTATTAAGTTTTAGACTTGAAAGGATTTAACTTAAATTTCCATAAAACACATTCCTATTTTTATTAATTTCGTTTCATTAAAATACATAGATGAAAATTGCAATAGTTTGTTATCCTACCTTTGGAGGAAGTGGTGTTGTCGCTACAGAATTAGGTCTTGAATTGGCAAGACGTGGTCACGAAATCCATTTTATAACGTACAGTCAGCCTGTACGTTTGGCTCTTTTAAACCCAAATGTGCATTACCACGAAGTGAATGTTCCTGAATATCCGTTATTTCATTATCAACCTTACGAATTGGCTTTGTCAAGTAAATTAGTTGACATGGTAAAGCTATATAAAATCGAATTATTGCACGTGCATTATGCAATTCCTCATGCTTATGCGGGTTATATGGCTAAACAAATGCTGAAAGATGAGGGAATTAATATCCCAATGGTGACTACACTTCACGGAACTGATATTACATTAGTTGGAAATCATCCATTTTATAAACCAGCTGTAACTTTCAGCATCAATAAATCGGATTTTGTTACTTCGGTTTCACAAAGCTTGAAAGATGATACTCATAAATTATTTAATATAAAAAATGAAATTGAGGTTATTCCTAATTTTATAGAATTAGATAAAAACCTGAATGATCCAAGCACTCCTTGTAATCGCTCCGTAATGGCTAATAAAAATGAAAGAATCATTACGCATATCAGTAATTTTAGAAAAGTAAAACGAATTCCGGACATAATTAAAATTTTCTATAATATTCAAAAAGAAATTCCTGCTAAATTGATGATGGTAGGAGATGGTCCTGAAAAAGAAAAAGCAGAATATCTATGTCAGGAATTAGGAATTCAGGATAAAATCATCTTTTTTGGAAACAGTAATGAGATTGATAAAATTTTGAGTTATACTGATTTATTCTTGTTGCCATCAGAAACAGAAAGTTTTGGACTTGCGGCTCTCGAAGCTATGGCTTGGAGTGTCCCCGTAATTTCAAGTAATTCAGGAGGTTTGCCAGAAGTAAATTTTGATGGTATTTCCGGATATTTAAGTGATGTGGGGAATACGGATGAAATGGCACAAAATGCTTTGAAAATTTTAAAAGACGATGCTACTCTTTATAAATTTAAAGAAAATGCGCTGTCAGTTGCAAAACAATTTGACATCAAAAACATCTTGCCACTTTATGAAGCATTATATAAAAAAGCCATAAAAAAATACGCATAGATTTTACATTTTTCTATTATAGAATGTAGTAAGACTTTCGAATTTAATCTATTAATCAATAAAATCCTGCAATGAAAAAAATAGTATTATCATTAGTGGCTTTAGCTTTAGTTTCCTGCGGTGCAACAGCTACAAAAAGTCCCGATAAAAATTCTTTATATGAAGTCTTGACGCAACAGACAAACGGTGGTGCAAGTATTCGTTTTTTTGAGATTCTTTCTGAGCCAAATGAAATTGCAATGTTGCAGAACGATGAAAATCTAAAAAATAAAATTAGTTCGAATGATATTCAGATTTCTAATTTTATAGTTTTGAATATGGGTGAAAAAACGTCGGGAGGGTATAGTATAGGAATCGATACTGTAGTTGAAACCGATAAAAATATTGTTATCACCATAAAAGAAACTAGTCCAGAACCTGGTAGTATGGTTACACAAGCTTTTACAAATCCTTTTTGTGTAGTCAAAATAAATTCTAAGAAAGAAATTATTTTTAAATAAAAAAACGCCACTATTAATAGTGGCGTTTTTTTAATATGTTTTCTAAAATATTAGAATTGGTATTTAAGAGCTAAAGCTACATCAGAACCGTAATTATTTTCGTAATATCCATTTCCTCCAAACTCAGGTCTGAAATCTAAAGAGATTAACAATGGAATGTCAAAATTGTATTCAATACCGATATCTCCAGCAGCAAATGCAAAAGTTCCATTATTATAATCTCTATTGTCATAATAATCTCTGTTGTAGCTTCCTACACCACCACCAATACCTGCATACCAGTTAAATCCGCCTTCAATGTTCCAAACCCATTGGTATAAAGCAGTTAATTTGATAGCATTGTCATCATAATTATCGTTTTTATAATTATTTCTATTTCTCCAACCTAAATCTAACTCTAAACGATTGTTGTTTGACAATCCTCTTTGATAAGTTATTTCAGTTCCAAAACCACCACTGTCACCAAAACGAAGACCGATAGCATTTTTTGAAACATCTTGTGCTTGTGCTGTAAATGCTAATCCAATTAACATTATTGCCGATAAAATAATTTTTTTCATAAGTAAATTTTTATAGATACAAATGTATGATTTAGTAGGATATGAAGTTTGTAAAATTTTATAGAAAAGTTATATAATTTACGTTTTTTTAGAATTTTGACATCTTGTTTATATTGGCATTACAAAAGGATATTTTGCTTCGAGAAAAGTGCTGAAGCCACTATTTGATTACTTAAAATATCTTCCATTTCAAAAAGATTCTCTTCTTCAACATAGTTTGCTTCAGAATAGCTATATATTTTCCAACGTTTTTTATTGTACTCCAATGCTGTTAAGTTTTCAACCCAATCTCCAGAATTTAAATATAAAGTAGTCCCGTTTTTATTTTCTTTATGAATCATTTTTGGTTCATGAATATGCCCACAAACAACGTAATCATATTTTTTTTCGATGGCTAATTCAGTTGCGGTTTTCTCAAAATCAGAAATGTGTTTTACGGCTTTTTTGACGCTGGCCTTTATTTTTTTAGAAAAGGAATACGGTTCTCTTCCTATTTTGGATAAACACCAATTTACAAATCGGTTTGAAAGTATTAAATAATCATACCCTAAACCGCCAAGTTTGGCAATCCATTTTGAATGTTGTACAGAAGCATCAAAAACATCACCGTGAAATATCCAGGCTTTTTTGTCATCAAGGTCTAATACTAACTTGTCAACTAAAGCGAAATTACCCATATTCATATCACTAAATTTTCGGAGCATTTCATCATGATTTCCTGTGATGTAGTAAACCTTAGTTCCTTTGGAAGCAAAACTTATAATTTTTTGTATGACTTTTAAATGTGCTTTTGGGAAATACGATTTTCGAAACTGCCATACATCTATAATATCACCATTCAAGACTAACGTTTTAGGTTTTATAGAAGATAAATAATTATAAAGTTCTTTAGCATGACTACCAAAAGTTCCAAGGTGCACATCTGAAATGACCACTAACTCAACTTTTCTTTTTTTCAATGTATTTGAATTTGAAGTTTACCAAATTAATAGAATTATTAGCAATAGAAATGGAATTAAAGGTTAAGAAATCTAAGACAAGATTAAATTAATATCAATAAATGTGAAATGTTTCTTAAAACTTTAAACTTTAAACTTTTGAACTTTCAACTAAAATGGTACTTTTGTTCAAAACTAATTATAATGGCAGGAAATAGCTACGGAACACTATTTAGAATAACAACTTTTGGAGAATCACATGGTGAAGCATTAGGTGGTATAATAGATGGTTGCCCTCCTGGAATAACTATAGATCTAGATGCAATTCAATTTGAAATGTCAAGAAGAAAGCCGGGTCAGTCGGCTATAGTTACCCAACGTAAAGAGCCGGATGATGTACAATTTTTATCCGGAATATTTGAAGGTAAAACCACAGGAACTCCAATAGGTTTTATTATTCCCAATACCAATCAAAAATCAGACGATTATTCTCATATAAAAGATAATTACAGACCCAGTCATGCTGATTATGTATATGAAAAAAAATATGGTGTTCGTGATTACCGTGGTGGCGGACGAAGTTCTGCCCGAGAAACTGCCAGTAGAGTAGTGGCTGGAGCAGTTGCAAAACAAATACTGTCAGAAATAAAAATTAATGCTTACGTTTCTTCTGTAGGTCCTATATTTTTAGAAAAACCATACCAAGAATTAGATTTTTCAAAAACCGAAAATAATCCTGTTCGTTGCCCTGATGAAGCATCAGCGGTAATTATGGAGGAATATATTCGTGATATTCGCAAACAAGGTGACACTGTAGGTGGAACTGTAACGTGTGTAATTCAAAATGTGCCTATTGGTTTAGGAGAACCTGTTTTTGATAAACTTCATGCTGAATTAGGAAAAGCAATGCTTTCAATTAATGCAGTAAAAGGATTTGAGTTTGGAAGTGGTTTTGATGGAGCTAGGATGAAAGGAAGCGAGCACAATGATTTATACAATCCAGACGGTACCACTAAGACTAATCTTTCGGGAGGGATTCAAGGCGGAATTAGTAATGGAATGGATATTTATTTCCGTGTGGCTTTCAAGCCTGTTGCTACCATTATGCAAAAACAAGAATCATTGGATAATAAAGGAAATATAACTGAGATGACTGGTAAAGGACGGCATGACCCTTGTGTAGTACCACGTGCAGTGCCTATCGTTGAAGCAATGGCTGCCATTGTACTTGCTGATTTTTATTTGATAAACAAAACCTATTAATATTAATTTTGAAGCTTTCCTGCTTAATAATAATTCTTTCCTTGCTTGGAAACAAATAAGAAAAAAAAATATTGTAAAGAAAATTAACTTAACACTTATAAAAGTGAAGTAACCAGGACAAAGACTAAAACCTAACAATCAATTTAATGAACACCAAAACAACTAAAAAACCATCTTTTTTTTCAGGATTAACGGGACAAATATTAATTGCGATGGTTTTAGGTGCTATTTTAGGCATTATAATTCATAATTCCATTTCCCCAGAAGCAGCTCAAGGCTTTAGTGCAAAAATTAAAATCCTGGCAACAGTTTTTATTCGATTAGTTCAAATGATTATCTCGCCATTAGTTTTTACAACACTTGTTGTAGGAATTGCAAAACTGGGTGATATTAAAGCTGTTGGAAGAATTGGAGGAAAAGCAATGGGTTGGTTTTTTACAGCGTCATTTATCTCCTTATTATTGGGAATGTTTTTTGTAAACATACTTCAACCGGGAGTTGGGCTTAATTTATCAAATGTTGATTTGGCCTCTGTTTCTGAAGTTACTGCAAAAACTCAAAATATATCTTTTGAAAATTTTATCGAGCATATTGTACCCAAAAGTATTTTTGAGGCAATGGCTACTAATGAAATTTTACAAATTGTGATTTTCTCTATTTTCTTTGGTTTGGCTGCGGCTTCCTTAGGAGATTATGTAAAGCCTGTTACAAATGCTTTAGATAAAACGTCTCACATTGTTCTTAAAATGGTAAACTATGTAATGAAGTTTGCTCCAATAGGAGTTTTTGGAGCTATTGCAGGAGTTTTCGCCGTAAGAGATTTTCAGGAATTAGCAATTACATATTTCAAATTCTTTGGATCATTCTTAATTGGAATTTCATCACTTTGGTTGGTATTAATAGTGGTGGGTTATATTTTTCTAAAAAGCAGAATGACTGTTTTACTTAAAAGAATTGTAAGTCCTTTGATTATTGCTTTTGGAACAACCAGTAGCGAAGCAGTCTTTCCAAAATTGACAGAGGAATTAGAACGTTTTGGAGTAAAAGACAGAATCGTTTCTTTCATGTTGCCATTAGGGTATTCATTTAATCTAGACGGAAGTATGATGTACATGACGTTTGCCAGTATTTTTATTGCTCAAGCCTACGGAATCGATTTAGATTTAGGAACACAAATGACCATGCTTTTAGTTTTGATGCTTACCAGCAAAGGAATTGCAGGTGTTCCAAGAGCAAGTTTAGTTGTAGTTGCCGCTACTTGTGGTATGTTTGATATTCCAATTGAAGGAATAGCATTAATTTTACCGATTGATCATTTTTGTGATATGTTTCGTAGTGCAACAAATGTTTTAGGAAATGCTTTGGCGACATCGGTTGTTGGGCAATGGGAAGGTGATGATGAAAATGAAACTGTAGCTTCAGAATAGTATAACGCTACGTTTTTACAGTAATAACATATTTAAAACCTGTTCAATTAGTGGAGCAGGTTTTTTTTTGATTTAAAAATTCAAATTTTTAATTGTTTTTTATTTTAAGAGGGAGCAATGCTGTTTTTTGAAATCTGTCTATTCAATTTTATTTTAATAGATAATATACACTTATTCCTCTTTTTTTTATTAATAAAATGTATATTTGATAAACTTTAATTGTTTATGTATCATTTACGTATTGTTTTATTACTATTGTTTGGATTAAATTATTTTGGGGATAATTCAATTGCACAGACAAGAACATATTCTAAAAAAGAAATCACTAGGCTAACGGATGAGGCTTCCAAATACTTAAAGGAGGCTAATTTTGAAAAATCTTTGGATATTTCTAAATTGGCGCTTCGTTCCTCTATTAATTCTAATGATTTATATTCAACAGCCGTTTCCTATATTACAATTGCTGCAAATTATGCTGAAATGGCTGAATTTGATAAAGCAATATTCTTCTACAATAAAAGTTTGTCCTACGCCACTAAAACCAATAATGACACGTTAAAAAAACGGATAAATAATAATTTAGGCAATATTTATTGTTTTGAAAAAAAGCAATATGAAAAAGGGATAAGTTTTTATGAAAACTCACTTAAGTACAGTCAGAAATTAGCGGATACTAATCAGGTTTTTATGACTAAGCTCAATATTGCTTGGGCTTATTTTGATATTGGTCTTTTTGAGAAAGGTTTTCCAAGTTTAGAATTTATCAACAAATACAATAAAAAACATGGTGATGAATCAACCGCTGTAGCTGTGAACATGTTGAATGGAATGTATTACGGTTACAAAGGAAACGACAGTAAAGCGACATCATCCTTTTTGAATGCCATAAAATTTGGAAATGAAGGGAATGAAAAATCAGATTTATCCTTTTCATATCTTGAATATTCAAAATATTTATTAAAAAAAGGAGATTATAAAAACGCGTATGAAAATCTCGCACGTTACAACATCATTACTGACGAACTATACAACAAGGAAAAAATTAAGAAAGCTAATTTAGCCGGAATTAATTTAGAATTAGATGAATATAAAAGAGAAATTGACAAAATTGAAACGGAGAAAGAAGCTCAACTTCAAAGTTTAAGGAAATCAAAAATCATTGTTCTGCTATTTGGAATAGTTTTTTGCATTTTATTATTATTGCTCTACACATTATTCAAGAATAATAATTTTAAGAAAAAAGCCAATGCGGAGCTTTCTCAAACAAATATAGAATTGCTGATTGCTAAAGAAAAAGCAGAAGAAGCTACCGTATTAAAATCACAATTTGTCTCTACAATCAGCCATGAATTAAGAACTCCTTTATACGGTGTGGTAGGAATTACCAATATGTTGCTTGATGAACATAAAGAATTAGTGAATAGCCCTCATTTAAGTTCTCTTAAATTTTCAGCAAGATATTTACTATCATTAGTGAATGATATTCTGCAAATAAATAAAATTGAAGACAATAGAATTATTCTTGAAAATTTGACTTTTAATATTTCTGATGAAATTAATATGATTAAAAGTTCATTGTCTTTTATAGCAAAAACAAATGACAATCTTGTTCAGGTGGATGTTGATCCTAATATTCCGGAATACTTAATTGGGGATAAGTTAAGGCTTTCTCAAATCATTATGAATTTGGTTAGTAATGCATTGAAATTCACAAAAAAAGGAGAAGTAATCATAAGTGTAAACTTGGTGCGAGTAGAAGGAAAATCTCATTTTCTGGAATTTAAAATCCAAGATAACGGAATAGGAATTCACACTGCTGATCAAGAAAAGATTTTTGATAAATTTGTTCAGGTTGGCAGAAAAGAAACTGATTATCAAGGAACCGGTTTAGGGCTTTCCATTGTAAAACAACTGTTAGGATTATTTAATAGTGATATTTCGCTCGAAAGTGCTGTAGGAAAAGGAACGTCATTCAAATTTGTAATTGCATTTGAATTTAATCCTGAGCGAACAACGGAGATTATCAATAACATCCTAGTAGATATGAGTTCAACCCAAGTAGTTAATGTTTTAGTAGTAGAAGATAATCATATCAATCAAGTTATTACAAGAAAAACTATAGAAAAAAACAACTATAAATGTAGTGTTGTTGACAATGGTTATGCTGCATTGGAAATATTAGAAAAAGAGAATTTTGATGTAATATTGATGGATATAAATATGCCTTTAATTAATGGTTTTGAAACAACCAGAAAGATTCGCCTTAAAGGTATCGATATCCCAATTGTAGCATTAACGGCATTTGATAAAGCCGAAATAACCGAAGAAGCTCTTTCTGCCGGAATCAATGATATCATCATAAAACCTTTTGATTCGATTAAATTATTTGAAATCATCAGTATTCTAATATCAAAACCTAAAAGTATAGCTTGATTCATATTTTATAATCTTGCTTTAAAATTTTTTGATTTGAATAGATTTTTAATAAAATCAAAATCGTTAAACCTTCGAAACCAGTTACTGATTCTAACGATTTAACGATTTTAATGAATTATTTAATGGTTTAAATTAAATATTATTTATTTGATGGCTATAGTTTTATGTGCTTTTTTCATACTATTTTCTTTTTTGGTAATGTCCACATGCAAAATTCCATCTTTATAACTGGCTTCAACTTTACTTTCATCAATGTATTCCGGTAAAGTAAAAGTTCTGCAAAATGATTGATAATTAAATTCTTTACGAACGTAATTATCTTTTTTTCTAGTTTCCTCTTTTTCTTGCTTTATTTCGGATGAAATCATGAGCATGTTATTCTCAATTTCAACTTTAAAATCTTCTTTTTTCATTCCCGGAGCTGCTAATTCCACTTGTAATTTATCATCTGTTTCTTTTAAGTTTACTGATGGTAAATTACTGCCAATAGCAGTAAAATTTTTATCATTCCAATCAAAAAGATCTCTTGAAATAAAATCATCGAAAAATGTATTCACTGTTGGAAATAAACCGTTTCTTTTTACTAAAGTTTCCATAGTTTTATGTTTTAATTATTTGAAATAAGTTGAATCAAATTTAATGATATTATTTATTTACAAATATTTTTTAACTTATAAAACGTTGAAAATTAGATTATTAACGATTAAGTGCGTTTTTTTTCAAAACTTAAAAAGGTATTTCTTACGGATGAAAAATAAGTCCTAAATATTCTAATACCAGCGCTTTTTATTTTGTTTTGAAACCTCTGACTTTCTTGATTTGTGAGCTCCACCACTACGGTTTGAATTTTTTTGTTGCGAACCAGGAGCAGTTTCCGGACTTCCAGAATGCCAATGATAAGGGTGGTCATTTACAGTTTTTACATCCACTTTTATTAGTTTTTGGATGTCTTTCCAATAGGTATGTTCGTCCTTACTGCAAAAAGAAATTGCAATACCTCCATTTCCAGCACGACCAGTTCTACCAATACGGTGAACATACGTTTCAGGAATATTAGGTAAATCAAAATTGATTACAAAAGGCAATTGGTCAATATCAATTCCACGGGCTGCAATATCAGTAGCTACGAGAACACCAACTTCTTTATTTTTGAAAGCATCCAAAACGCGTTGTCTTGCATTTTGTGATTTGTCACCGTGAATGGCTTCTGCGGCAATATTGTTTTTTCGCAATGCTTTTACAACATTATCAGCACCGTGCTTGGTTCTTGAAAAAACCAAAATATCGGAAAGATTTTCATTTTTAATTAAATGATATAGTAAGTTTCTTTTTTCTGTTTTTTCAACAAAATAAACGCGTTGCTCTACATTTTCGGCAGTAGAAGATACTGGAGAAACGGTAACTGTTGCAGGATCAGTCAAAAACATTTCAGCTAATTCTCGGATAGCGATTGGCATCGTAGCTGAGAAAAATAATGTTTGTCTGTTTTTTGGCGTAAGCTTTACAATTTTCTTTACATCATTTACAAATCCCATATCTAGCATTTGATCTGCTTCGTCAAGAACTAAAGTATGCAAATGGTCTAAATCAATAAAACCTTGTTTGTGTAAATCAAGAAGTCTTCCAGGTGTAGCAATCAAAATATCGACACCATTTTTTAAAGTATCTACTTGCGGATTTTGTGAAACTCCACCAAAAATGGTAAGTTGCGTCAGGTTTGTATATTTTCCGTATGTATCAAAGCTTTGTCCAATTTGAACAGCTAATTCTCTTGTAGGAGTAACTACTAAAGCACGAATTTGTTTGGCTTTTTTTGAAGAACCTACAATTCGGTGTAATTGATGTATAATTGGAATAGCAAATGCGGCAGTTTTCCCAGTTCCGGTTTGTGCGCAACCTATTAAATCTTTTCCAGATAATACAATTGGGATAGATTGTTCTTGAATAGGAGTTGGATTAATATAGCCTTGTTCAAATACGGCTTTTTGTATACTTTTTGAGAGTGATAAATCTTCGAATAACATATTTTTGGTATTAAATATCATGTATTAAGTACATAGATAGTGCAGCAAAGATAGTATTATTATTTTGGATGATAATTTATATGGTATTTGGGATTAGAATTTCTGGATTTTAAATCCAGAAATTCATCAATAAAATTGACTATATAGTATTTGATTTAATAAAATCAGTTACTAAATATCCTATAAGTTTACCTATTAAATGGTTGTTTTTTTCTTCGCCTAAATCCGGTGCGCCCTCGCAAATGTGTAAATAGGTTGCATTTTTGTTTTTTGCAAAATAGGAAATAAACTGGCGTAGTTGCTCCACAGAAAAACCACTCAAAGTCATTGCGCTACAAGCAATATTAGGAATCGAATCTAAATCGATCTCAATTCCAAAAAAGTCATCATTTATAAACTCTAAAGCTTGAGCCATTTCTAGATTAAAATCTTTTTCTTTTCGAATGTTTATGCTGTCATATGTATTGTAGCGCACACGGTCTTCTATTTTTTTAATTATATCCAATACACTTTTGGAAGTGTAATTTTCGTGTAAACCAAAAATAAAATATTTTTTTAAAAATCCTTCTTCAAATGCATACGAAAAACCATTACCGCTATGACGTCCTTCTAAAATTCTAAAATCAGAATGGGCATCAAAGTTTATAGCATTGATAGGTTTCCCTTTTGCAAGTGCAGATCCTTTTATGTTTCCATAGGAATTATTATGTCCACCACCTATAATTATAGGAATTTTACCCAGTTTTATAATATTGAAAATTATATGAGAAACATCTTTATCAATTTTTTCGACTAATTGACTTAATTTAGATCGATCGTCAATATCATTAAAATCCAAATGCTCCACTTCTTTCATTTCGACGCTAACATTCAATTGACCTAAAACAAAAAGTTGGCTTCCTTTGCAAAATCTATTGTGCTGAATATTAGCGATACTTTTGATGGCGCTATCCCAAGCTGATGCTGCGCCAGGTCTACCAAAATTAGCTCTTATGCCTATGTCTTCCGGAATTCCAAATAATACGTATTTTGCTTCGCAAGTTTTAAGAAACTCAACAGGATCGGTCTCTTTTGGAACAGTTATCATTTTCTCTCCAAATTTTATTTCACCACTTCTATGGTTCGTAATTTTTGCAAGATCTTTGATAGTAAATGGGATGATTTTTTCCATTAAAAAAAATATTTTTTTTCCCAAAAATAATATAATTACGTTAACTTACGTTATTACGTGGTTATATATTGTTAAATTTGTAAAATAAATTAAATTAAATTAAAAGATGGAAAATCAAAAAAGCAGTTCAAGTCTTAAAGCGGTTATAGCAGTATTAGCTATTTTATTAGTGGGAAGTTTAGTTTATATTTTTAAAATGACTTCAGATACCGAAATCGTAAAAACAGAATTGAAATCCACATTAACTGAAAAAGAATCAGTTATGAAAGATCTACAAGAGTTAAAATCAACGTATGATGCTGCAATTGCAGAAAACACATCAATGTCTGATGAGTTGATTCAAGAAAGAGATAAAGTGGTAAACTTAATGTCTGATTTAAGTAAATCGAAAGGCGATGTAGCTACTATGTCAAAGTATAAAACACAATTTAATGCCTTACAAGGAAATATGAAGGTTTTAATGGCTGAAAATGATAACCTAAAAAAGGCAAATACAACGCTTACTACGCAACGTGATAGTACAGTTGTGGTATTAGGAGAGACTAAAAAGAATGTTGAAGTATTAACAGGTCAAAATGAAGAATTAGCGAAAGCGGTTGAAATTGGTTCAAAATTGACGGTTTTAAACACTAGAGGTTCTGCTTTTAAATTAAGAAGTTCTGGTAAACAAATCGAGACTGATAAAGCGAGCAGAGCTGATGTTCTTAGAGTTAATTTTACTATTGCTGAAAATCAAATTGCTAAATCAGGGGATAAAACATATTATGTTCAAGTAATTGATAGTAAAAACAATGTTTTAGGCGATAAAAAAACAGAGACTTTTGGCGATAATACTTTAACCTATAGTTTTTTAACGAATGTTAAATATGAAAATAAAACAATTCAAGTTTCTGAGGATTTAAAAGGAAGAGACTTTGCCAAAGGAACGTATTACATCAATATTTTTGATAGAGATATATTGGTTTCTAAAACAAGTTTTGTTTTAAGATAGGAACAATATTAGACAGAATAAAAAAGAGGAACATAACGTTCCTCTTTTTTTATGCGAAAATTTCACCTTCTATCAATACAGTGTCAATTAGATTACTACCAAAAGCATACGGTAATTGATAGTAGGAGGGAATAGGTTTAGTGAGTATAAGGTTAGCTTTTTTACCAATAGTTATGCTTCCGTGGGTTTCTGAAATCCCAATAGCGTAGGCTCCGTTTATTGTGGCCGCATTTATGGCTTCTTCGGGAGTCATTTTCATTTTGATACAAGCAGTTGCAACTACAAAGTTCATATTTCCGGAAGGAGTAGAACCTGGATTATAATCGGTTGCAAGGGCGAGAGGAAGTCCGGCTGTTATCATTTCTCGTGCTGGCGTATATGGAATACTTAAAAAATAAGAACACGAAGGCAGCGCCACTGGCATCGTTTCGGTATTTTTTAAAGCTTCAATATCTTCTGTTGTCATAACTTCTAGATGGTCTACAGAAAGGGCATTGTACTTTACACCTGCCTGAATTCCGCCAATAGAGTTGAACTGATTGACATGGATTTTTGGCTTTAAGCCAAATTTAATTCCAGCTTCCATGATTTGTTGGGTTTCATCAACAGTAAAATAACCCGTTTCACAAAATGCATCGATGAAGTTTGCCAGTTTGTATTTTGCAATTTCAGGGAGCATTTCGTTGATGATTAAATCAATATAACCTTTGTGATTTGTTGCAAATTCCAATGGAAAAGCATGAGCTCCAAGAAAGGTTGCTTTTATAGTTATTGGATAGTTTTGAGCTAATCGCTGTATCACGCGAAGCATTTTCAATTCACCATCTACTGTCAATCCATATCCCGATTTAATTTCTACAGCTCCAGTTCCTAAACGCATGACTTCTTCCAGCCTAGCTTTAGATTGGTTGTAGATTTCTTCTTCAGAGGATTCATTGAGTTTTTTAGCTGAATTTAAGATTCCTCCGCCACGATTGGCAATTTCTTCATAGGTCATGCCATTGATTCGGTCTACAAATTCCTGTTCTCGATTACCGGCATAAACAATATGCGTATGACTGTCACACCAAGATGGTAAAACCATTTTCCCAGTGGCATCAATCGTTTTGTCAGCATCTGTTTCAGGTAGATTATCCATAGTACCAAAATCAGCAATTAAGTTGTCTTTAATTACTAAATAAGCATTTTTGAGAGTTGGAAGAATAGCCATTTCGGCACCGGAAACTTTAGCAATTGAAGTTTTCCGCACCTGAAGTAATTCTTTTATATTGATAATTAACGTTGTCATTTATATAAAAAATTATTCTGAAACTTTGATTTCAAACATTTTATCCCAGTTTTTACCGGTTACAAAAATGGTTTTTGTTTTTGGGTTGTAAGCAATTCCGTTTAAAACGTCAGTATCTTCTAATTTAGCAATTTTTGTAGTCAAATCTGCAAGATTGATTATTCCTTCTACCGCTCCGTTTTTAGGGTTAATGACGGCAATAGCATCTTTTTGGTACACATTTCCATATATTTTTCCATCAATCCATTCCAGTTCATTAACTCCTTTTACTTTAGATTTTAAAGAGTAAACATTGATATGGTCAATCGCTTTAAAAGTTTCAGGGTTTAATATGTGTATGGTTTCGGAACTATCAGTCATATATAAGTTTGTACCATTACTCACTAAACCCCAGCCTTCCATATTTTTGTAATACGGAACTGTTTTTTCTTTTTTGAAAGTATCTGCATTATAAACATACGCTTCATTATTTTTCCATGTCAATTGGTAAACTTTATTATTTAGAATCGTAATCCCTTCGCCAAAATATTTAGCATCCAGTTCAACTTTCTTATAAACTTCTCCAGTTTTATAATTTGTTTTTCTTAAGCTGGAGATTCCTCTTTTTCCTGATGGGCCTGAACCATTTCCAGTTCCTTCATAAAGTGTATCACGGTAAAATTCTAGTCCTTGCGTGTACGCTTGAATATCATGTGGATACGTATTTACGATGGTATATTTCAATAATTTTGGTGCAATATTAGAAACTAATTCCACTCTTGAGGTAGCTTCAGAGCTTTGTCCCTCATAATACACTAGAGCCTTTAGGTTTTGATAGCCCAATTTTTGATCTTTTAATTCAAAAGTTAATTTGTCAACTCCTTTTTTGGAACCAATTTTTGTATCATTCACATAGTAAATAATACTGTCGATCGTTTTTGAATTTGAGTTCAAAATTTCCAAAGAAAGTGCCTCTTGAGGTTGGTATTGTTCCTTAAATTTTGAATTATCAAAGGTAAATAAAGAATTTTCACCTTTTTTTGTATCACCACAATTAACCAGTAAGGTTCCTAATAAAATGATAGATAGTATGTTATAATTTTTCATAGCGTAAAATTTGAATACCCCAATATACAACGTTATTTTAATAGCTGCAAAGCACTTGCAAAAATATAAAAAGGTTGTATATTTGCACCGGCAAGTCCTACACGACCAGCTCCTGCAGACTCCCCCAGGATGGGAACATAGCAAGGGTACGTGGTTGAGCGGTGCGATGTAGGTCGCTTGCCATTTTTTTTATTTCTTACAAAAGTAGTCTTCCTTCGGGAGGATTTTTTTATTTTTGGACCTTTCGTACAACAAACATCAATAATCATGAATAAAGTAGTTCTAATTACAGGAGGTTCTTCGGGAATAGGGAAATCTATTGGCGAGTTTTTGCATCAAAAAGGTTTTGTTGTTTACGGAACCAGCAGAAATCCGGAACGAGTTTTAAATTCGGTTTTCCCTTTAGTAGCTTTAGACGTTCGAGATACGGATTCGATTCATACGGCTGTAGCCAAAATAATTGCTATTTCAGGAAGATTAGATGTTGTAATTAACAATGCAGGTGTTGGAATTACAGGACCTTTGGAAGAAATTCCAATGCATGAAATCAAGAATAATTTTGAGACTAATTTTTTTGGACCAATTGAAGTGATGAAAGCAGTTTTGCCACAAATGCGTTCGCAACAATCCGGTTTGATTATTAATGTAACTTCTATTGCTGGTTATATGGGTTTACCGTATCGAAGTGTTTATTCCGCTTCAAAAGGTGCTCTTGAACTTATTACGGAAGCATTACGCATGGAAGTGAAATCCTTTGGTGTTCATATTACGAATGTGGCTCCGGGAGATTTTGCGACTAATATTGCTTCGGGACGTTTTCATGCTCCGGTTATAAAAGGTTCTGCTTACGAAAGTCCGTATGGGAATTCACTAAAAACTATGGATGAACATGTCGATAGTGGCAATAATCCTAATGAAATGGCAGAAGCGGTGTATAAAATTATCCAAACTCCAAATCCTAAAATTCATTATAAAGTAGGTGTTTTTATGCAAAAGTTCTCGATTGTTTTGAAGAGAATTTTACCGGATAAAGTATATGAAAAAATGCTTATGAATCATTATAAGTTGTAATTTTGCACCGAATTTATTGATTTTACGCTTGCGTGAGGGATTGCAGTGAAAATCCCACGCTTTTTAGCGTGGATTGAAACAAAAAGCCCGACCCGAAGTTTTTACGAAGGGTCACGCCCAAAGAATTAGAAACACACAATTAAATAGATATATTATGAAGTTTTTTATTGACACGGCTAATTTAGCTCAAATTAAGGAAGCACAAGCATTAGGCGTTTTGGATGGTGTTACAACTAATCCATCATTGATGGCAAAAGAAGGAATCACAGGTAAAAACAGCATTTTGAAACATTATGTTGATATTTGTAACCTAGTTGATGGAGATGTTAGTGCCGAAGTAAATGCTTTAGATTACGACGGAATGGTTAAAGAAGGTGAAGAATTAGCTGATTTACATGAGCAAATCGTGGTAAAATTGCCTATGACTAAAGAAGGTGTTATGGCTGCTAAATACTTTTCGGATAAAGGAATTAAAACAAATGTAACTTTAGTATTCTCTGCTGGTCAGGCTTTATTAGCTGCAAAAGCGGGTGCTACTTATGTTTCTCCGTTTATTGGTCGTTTAGATGATGTTTCTACTGATGGTTTGGCTTTGATTGAAGAAATCAGATTGATTTATGATAACTACGGTTATGAAACTCAAATTCTAGCCGCTTCAGTTCGTCACACAATGCACATTGTAAACTGTGCAAAAATTGGTGCTGATGTTATGACTGGACCATTATCTGCTATTTATGGCTTGTTGAAACACCCATTAACTGATATTGGATTGGCACAGTTTGTTGCTGATTTCGAGAAAGGAAATAAATAATAGTTGAGTATTTAATGTTTAGTTAAATACATTTAAGTTCTAAATAAAAAAATCCCATCAACCTAGGTTGATGGGATTTTTTATTGGTTTGGTTTTGGTTAGTTTGTGTTGAAATTAGTGTCCTCCACCAACTTCTATTTCTTTTCCGATTCCTTGTTTTTCTAAAATTCCGATTACTTTCCAACCGTAGAATGCGATGAATGCAAAACACAGAACTGGAATGAAATATGACGGATGAATTCCAATGATATCTGCAAGTTTTCCTTGTAACGGAGGGATAATTCCACCACCTAAAATCATCATTACTAAGAAGGCAGATCCTTGAGATGTATATTTTCCTAATCCTGCAATTGCCAATGAGAAAATAGAAGGCCACATAATACTTAAAAATAAACCACCGCTCATAAAAGCAAAAATAGCAGTTGTACCAGTAGTAAATAAACCAATTATCATAGCAGCCATTCCCATTAAACCAAAAATCATTAAGGTTCTCGATGGTTGATCTTTCCCTAAAAAGAAACCTGCAATTTGGAATAAAATTACAAAAGCATAAGCGTATAATGGTGTAACATCTTGTCCAGAAATTGCATTAGCAGCTAATACTACTCCAAAGGCTACATAAGGAATAACAATTAGTAAAATTTTTCTTAATTGAGATGATGGATTAAAAACAGTGATAGCTCCAGCCCAACGACCAATCATTAAACTTCCCCAATACATAGACATATAAGGCGCTAATGCAGGCCCAGAAATAGAACCAAAATCAGCGGTTACCAATAATTCTCCAAGATTACTTCCAATAGTTACTTCGACACCAACGTAGGCAAAAAGCGCTAACATTCCCAAAACTAATTGAGGATATTTCATAGCACCCCAACCTTCAGGATTTTTTTGTGCTGTAGTATTAGCGAAAAATAACCCGATAACTACAACTAATAATGTAGACACAGTTAATGCTAAACCTAAATAATCCTTTTCTTTATTTTCGATAAATCGAGTAATGAATTCAGGATCTTCATAACGAGAAAATATATAAGCAAAAATCGCTACCAGAATTACAGTAATAGCAATAAGCGTTTTCATTGCTTTGCTGGCTGTTTCAAAAGTAGAGTCGCTTTTACCGGCTGGTAATTTTTTAGAAAAATGAAATAATGCTGCAGCTAATAAAAATAAACCTCCAACAAATACATATAAAATTCTCATTGAATCCAATGAATTTTCTTTTTGGGCAAATTCTTCAATGCTTACACCAGAAATAACCCCAAATAAAGCAAAAGAAACAACTATTGGACCTATCGTAGTTCCTAATGAATTGATTCCTCCAGCAAGATTTAATCTACTTGATGCAGAATGTGCTTCTCCTAAAGAAGCCGCAAATGGTTGTGCAGAAGTTTGTTGTAATGAAAAGCCTAATGCAACTATGAATAAAGCTCCTAAAATAAATAAATAACTTCCTTGTGTTACTGCTAAGATCATTAATACAGCTCCAAATGTACTGATCAATAGTCCGTAGATAATTCCTTTCTTGAATCCCCAAGCATTTAAAATATCCTTTTTTGCGATGCTGCTAAAAATAAATAGAAGTAATGCTCCAATATAATATGCTCCGTAAAAAGCAAAATCTATAAGTTGACTTTGAAATTGATCTAAGCCAAACTTGGCTTTACAAAACGGAATAAAAATACCGTTAGATGCTCCAATAAATCCCCAAAAGAAAAATACGGTAATGAGCGTATAAAGTGCGGAATTATTAGACTTTGTTTGTTCTGAATTCATAATTTTAAATAGGTTAATGATTAAGTTAATGACTTTTATAGCTGCAAGACCGTAAATATATTTGTTAAGTAAATTAAAAAAAAATTATTTAGAATAAATATTGTTAGAATTATAGAATAATCACTTTTTGTTAAAAAACGATGCTTTTTTTTCGAAGTTTTTGCTTTTTCAAATAAAATATTGAAATGGAATTTATTCTAAAATTTTACTTTTTACATCTTTACTGTAATTTCTGCCAATTGGTAGCGTGTAAGAAAGGATCTGTATTCTATTGCCTTCAATAGATTTTACTTTATCAATCGCTATAGTGTATGATTTATGAATGCGCATGAACCTGTCAGCAGGTAATTCTTCGGATAATGAGGTCAATGATTTGTGGGTAATATATGTTTTATCCGATGTAACTACTTTTATATATTCCTTCATTCCTTCAATAAATAGGATTTCATCGATGGTTATTTTTACCATTTTCTTATCTACTTTGATAAAAATATGCGGTTCAATTTTATGCGGTTCAATTTTGATATTATTTTTTAAATTGAAATCTGCTTCAATTTTATGAATGCATTTTATAAATCTTGGAAGTGGTATTGGTTTTACTAAATAATCTAATACGTCTAAATCATAACTTTCGGCAGCAAATTCTCTAAAGGCTGTGGTGATAATAATTTTGGTCTTATATTCTATCAATCGGATTAATTCAAAACCAGTCATCATTGGCATATTAATATCCAAAAAAACGGCATCAACAGTATTGTTGTTGATAAACTCCAGAGCCTCCAGAGCATTATTGAATGTAGCAGTAATTTCAAAGTCGGCAAAATTATTAAAATAATTCTGCAATACTTTTATGGCTAATGGTTCGTCGTCAATCAAAACACATTTAATCTTCATTAGATATAGGTATTTGTAAGCGGATGATATAAAAATTGAACTTTATCTGTTGTTCTAATTTATATTTTTTCTTGAAAATTAACTTTAATCTCTTCTTAGTATTTGTTAGCCCAATTCCTTTTTTTTCTTTAAAACCTTGTGAAAGTACAAAATTATTTAGTATTTCAAAATGGAGTATGGACCCATCAATAATTTTACAATTTATTTTTATTTTAAGATTGTCATTATTTATTCCGCCGTGTTTAAAGGCATTTTCCAGAAAGGAAATCAGCAGTAATGGCGGCACTTTTACTTCATCAATATTCGATTCAAGATTTATACTTACTTCTACGTTTTCAAAACGAAGTTTTTCAATTTCAATATAATTTTGAATGTAATCAATTTCTTTTATTAGTGGTACAAATTTAGTGTCTTCGATATCATATAATACATATTCCATCAATTTTGACAACTTAATAATCACATCTGGAACTTTTTTTGAAGATTCCAGTGACAATGCATATAAATTGTTTAAGGTATTGAAGAAGAAATGAGGTTGAATCTGAGTCTTTAAATACTTCAGTTTCATCTTGGATTGGTTCTCAATTATGGCTCTGTTTCGTTCTCTTTCTTTGAGCCAAATTTGGGTAAGGTAAATGGATGAGGCGATTGCAACAACATACAATTCACCAATGCATACGGCAACAATATGATTGATTTCAAATGGTGTATATTCTCTATCAGCTTCGGGCCAAATATCCTCAGAAATGATATAATAGGTTAATCCTGTTTTTAATAAATAGATAACCATTAAACTCAAAAGTAAAGCAAATGTATACTTGTAATATTTTGATGTTAATACATAGCGGGGAATTAGAACAAATAAATTGAAATAGACTAATGGAATATGAAGCGAGAATTCTAAGACATTCGATTTAAATGAATATTCATAATCATTGAAATACGCTCCCCATCGAAGAAAGTTCATTAAAAAAAACAATCCCCAGAACCAAAAATGATTTTGAAGTTTGATATCGAATTTTTCCTCTTTTGTATACTTCATTTTCTGTTGGAATTATCTTTAGTACTGACTATTTATAAAAAAGTAAATTTTCTGCAACTTTAATCAATTTGATAATAAAAAACAACTTTTTTTAAATAAAAATATCAAAAATATGAAAATTGGTAAAAAAAACTCATAATTATTACGGTTGGAAAACGCATTATTGACAGAATTGTGTCGTTGGTTTAAAATAAACTACCGTTGGTATAAATTATTTTTTTTAGAAAACCCATAAAGATAAATTTACGCCATAACCAACAAAAACTTAAAAAAAATGAAACAAATTATCTTAATCTTTATGATTGTTTTTACTTCGCAAGTTACGCTTGCACAAGCGAAAACTGTCAAAGGTTCAGTAACCGATGCTGTCGGTTCACCACTGCCTGGCGCATCTATTGCAGTTCAAGGAGAATCAAATGGAACTATTACCGATTTTGATGGTAATTTTTCTATTGAAGTGCAAAAAGGCAAAACCTTGATAATTTCTTATTTGGGTTTAGAAACTCAAAGTATTGTAGTAGGTGATCAAAATACTATTACAGTTCAATTGAAAGAAGCAGCTTCAAATGCTTTAAATGAAGTAGTAGTGACTTCGCTGGGTATCAAGAAAACGCGAAAATCTTTGACTTATGCTGCTCAAGAACTAAAAGGAGAAGAATTAACCCGTGTCAAAGACGCTAATATTATTAACACTATAGCAGGGAAAATTGCCGGTGTAGCCGTGACAAAAAGTGCTGGAGGAACTGGAGGTTCTACTAAAGTTGTTATTCGTGGAAACTCTTCGGTGAGTAATAACCAGCCGCTTTATGTAATTGATGGTATTCCGTTGTTCAACGGAACTTCAGGACAACCTAATAATGCTTTTGGAGATACTGCAGGAGGAAATCGTGATGGTGGAGACGTAGTTTCTCTTATTAATCCTGATGATTATGAAGGTATGACAGTTCTAAAAGGTGCAGCTGCATCTGTATTGTATGGAAGTCAAGGTGCAAATGGAGTTATTTTACTTTCTTCTAAAAAAGAAAAAGAGGGAAGATCAAATCTTAAAGCATCTTCAGTGACCACTTTCGAATCGGCAGCTTATTTGCCTAAATTTCAAAATGAATATGTTGCAGTTCCTAACGGAGAAGAAACTTGGGGAGCAAAAGGAGCCTCTGATGATTATGTGAAAGATTTCTTTGAAACAGGAAATACTCAAATTACTTCATTGGCTTTTTCATCTGGATCAGCAACATCTTCAACAACTTTATCATATGCTAATACAAGCGGTTCAGGAATTATTCCGGGAAACAGCATTAAGAAAAATAATTTTGGTATTCGTCAAACTGCAAAATTCTTCAATGATAAATTGAATGTTGCGGCTAATGCCAATTATACAACTCAAACCGTTTTTAACAAACCTGTAAACGGACTTTATTTCAATCCTTTGACAGGAGTTTATTTGATGCCAAGAGGAAATGATTTTAATGAATATAAAGAGAATTTTGAGGTTTTTGACCCTACGAGAAATCTGATGGCTCAAAATTGGATGACGGATAGAGATATCCTTCAAAATCCATTTTGGGGAATCAATAGAAATAAATCAGAAGATACTAATCAATTTTTTAACGGATCAATCGCTTTAGATTATAAAGTTAACAGTTGGTTTTCTATAGCTTCCAGATACAGTTATAACCGTGTTGAGAGTGGTTTTGATAAAAAAATATACGCAACAACTCAAGGAACACTTTCTCACATAAATGGTAGATACATAAATGTTAATACATTAAGTACACAACGTTACGGTGATTTGATTGCTACAATTAATACTAAATTCAATGATGACTTTAGCTTTAATGCAAACATTGGAACCAGTATTACAAATACATTAGGAAATCAAAGAACAACGCTTGATTCCGGCATTGGTGGTGGTTTACAAAAAGCAAACTGGTTTACATTAGGGAATTTTGTTAATAATGCGGGTAATTTGCAAACGTTAGATTCCTCAAAAGAAGTACAGTCTTTATTTGCAGCTACAACCTTTGGATATAAAGACATGTTGTTTTTAGATCTTGCAGCAAGAAACGATTGGTCTTCAACATTAGTAAATACAAATAATCCAGGATTTTTTTATCCTTCGGTAGGAGTTACGGCTATTATTAGTGAAATGACCACTTTGCCGGAGTTTATCAATTACGGAAAAGTTCGTGCAACTTATGCCAGAGTAGGTAATGATGTGTTTTCTTTTGTGACATCGCCAACTTACGGATTTACATCTGAAGGGAATAAACCTCCATTAGTGGCTCCAAGACCAGGGGAATCATTGAGACCGGAATTAAAATCAGAAGTTGAGATTGGTACCGAATGGAGAATGTTTGATAACAGACTTGGATTCGAATTATCCTATTACAATTCAGAGACTAAACACCAATATTTACAAATTCTTGCTCCGTTAACAAATCCTCTTGGTGTAAAATATTACGGTATAAATGCAGGTAGTATTAAAAATGTAGGTTTTGAAGCTGTAGTAACCGGAAAGATTGTTAAAGCGGATAAGTTCTCTTGGGATGCTACTGTAAACTATTCTCAAAATAAAAATACGGTACAAGAAATTCCTGCAGAACTAGGAGGAAAAGTAATTTTGACCGAAGCAGGAGTGAACAACTACAGATATGTTTTAGAACAAGGAAAACCTTTTGGTGTAATTGAAGGCGTAAGCATAAAGAAAGATGCTCAAGGAAGAGTGTTGTTAAATGCAGACGGAACGATACAAAAAACAGGTTTTGAAGAAGTGGGTAATGCAAATCCAGATTTTATGTTAGGTTTCTCGAACTCGTTTAAATTTGGTTCTTTCTTTGTAAATGTATTGATAGATGCTCGTTTTGGTGGTGATGTAATGAGTTTAACCGAAGCTGTGAATGATGAGTTTGGAGTTTCGAAAGTAACAGGTGATGCCAGAAATGCTGGTGGAGTTACAATTAACGCAGTATATCCTGATGGAACTGCTTATGCAGGAAAATATCCGGCGGAGAGTTATTATAAACAAACTGGCGGTAGAGCAGGAGCAACAGGAGAATATGTTTATGATGCGACCAATGTAAGTGTAAGAGAGGTTTCTATTGGCTATACTTTTAATGTCAAAAAATTATCTTTCTTACAATCGGCAAGTTTGTCATTAATTGCCAGAAATTTAGGTTTTATCTACAAAGATGCTCCATTTGACCCTAACATTTCATTAAGTACAGGTGAAGGTTTGCAAGGTATTGACGTTTACGGAATGCCATCTACGAGAAGTATCGGTCTTAATTTAAACGTAACTTTCTAATCACAAAAAATCATGAAATTAAATACTATAAAAAGAACAGCTATTTGTGTTTCCTTACTCGCAGCAGTAAGTTGTACAGATAATTTTGAAGATATCAATACCAATCCCAACGGGATCACGCCTGAACAATACGAACAAGATTTTAATCATATCAAAGGTTCGTTTGATCCTATGTTCAATAACATATTAGTTCTTACTCCTGAATGGAAATACCAAGTACAGCAAGGATTACAAGGAGATATTTGGTCGGGTTATATGGCTACCGGAACCGCTTTTAGAGGAGGAACTAACAATACAACATATGATTTAGTTGATGGTTGGAACGGTTTTGCTTGGGCTTCTGGTTATGGAGATGTAATGTATAATGCGTATTCAATTGAGCAAAAAGCAAAAGGAAAATACGATCAGTTTTATGCTTTGTCTTTGATTTTAAAAGTAGAAGGAATGCATAGAATAACAGATACTTACGGACCTATTGTGTATTCAAAATTTGGTACAACAGATCCTGTTATTGAATATGATTCCCAAGAGGAAGTCTATAATTTAATGTTTAAGGAATTAGATATAGCAGTTGCAGAGTTGACAAAAAGAGCTGATGCTAAAGAGCCGTCAACTTTTTTAACTACTGATTTGTCAAGTTATAAAGAAGCAGAAAAAGCAGGAGCCGGAGAGCATTACAAACAATGGGTCAAATTTGCTAATTCATTGCGCCTGAGATTAGCAATGCGTATTGTGAAAAAGAATCCAACTTTGGCGAAAACCGAAGCTGAAAAAGCGATTGCACATAAATTTGGTGTGATGACTGTTAATGCAGATACGTTCAAAGTGGTATCGCCTACGTACAATAATCCAATTGCTACTATAAGCAATGCTTGGGGAGACATTCGTATGTCAGCTGATATGGAATCTATCATGGGTGGTTATTCGGACCCTAGATTATCTGTATTTTTCAATACATCAGTACAGTTTCCTGGAGAATATAAAGGAGTTCGTACTGGAATTGAAATCGCTGCCAAAGCGGATCATGTTGATTTCTCCGGTGTTGGTCCAATTGTTAATTCAAAAGAAATTGTTTTGATGAATACTGCCGAAGTATATTTACTAAGAGCTGAAGGTGCTTTAAGAGGTTGGAATATGGGAGGAACGGCTCAAAGTTTGTATGAAATGGGAATCACTGCTTCTTTCGATCAACATGGAGTTTCTGGAGCAGCTATTTACATTGCTGATAATGTGAAAAAAGCAAAAGCTTACGTAGATCCAAACTTCCCTGTAAACAATGGAGCAGCTCTTAATAACGTTACTGTGGCTTGGGACGGTTCCGCGACAAATGAGGTGAAATTGCAAAAGATTATTACTCAAAAATGGATTGCCGGTTTCCCGGAAGGTCAAGAAGCTTGGTCTGAATATAGAAGAACAGGATATCCAAAATTATTACCGGTACTTAAAAATACTAGTGGAGGAACAATAAATTCTGCTTTGGGAATACGAAGAGTAAATTTTGTTCAATCTGAAAAAGATGGAAATCCAGGTGGTGTAGCTTCAGGAGTTGCGAAACTTGGTGGAGCAGATAATGGAGGAACTAGACTTTGGTGGGATACTACCGGACCTAATTTTTAATAAAATTAGTACAGATTAAAAATGGTGTAAGTAACTCATAATTATTTGCACCATTTTTTATATCAAAGACGTTTTTTAAGGATGAACCTCGTATTTAAATAATTTGTTGCTAACATTAAAAACAAGTCTATTTTTTAAAACGGATTATGTAGTAAATCATGTCGTTTGTTGAAATTTCATGACCGTTGGTATAAATTATTTTTTTAGGTAAAACGTTTTAGTTAATTTTATGCTTTAGATTAAAACAATTAATATCAACGAAGTAATTAAATCGAATAAATAAAAATAAAATGAAAAGTGCTTTAGAAATTAAACCTGACATCAGCTATAAAAGTGCCGGTAAATTTGAAGAAACGAGATTTGAAAAAATTCATAATGAAATTTTTAAAAACTCAGTAGAAGCGTCTGTCATTGTCGCTCAGGAAATTGCACAATTAATTAGATCAAGACAAGAAGAAAACAAACCTTGTGTTCTAGGTTTAGCAACAGGTTCTTCGCCTATAAAAGTATATGAAGAATTGGTTCGAATGTATAAAGAAGAAGGTCTTAGTTTTAGTAATGTAATCACTTTTAATTTGGATGAGTATTATCCAATGACAAAAGAGAATAATCAGAGCTATCATTATTTCATGCACCAGCATCTTTTTAATCACATAGACATTAAACCTGAAAATGTCAATATTCCAGACGGTACGGTGGCTATTGAAGAATTGAACCAATATTGTATTGATTATGAAATGAAAATAAAAAATGCAGGTGGTCTTGATTTTCAATTATTAGGAATTGGCCGTACAGGTCACGTTGGATTCAATGAACCGGGTTCGCACATCAATTCAGGGACTCGAATAATTACGTTGGATCATATTACAAGAGTAGATGCTTCATCGGATTTTAATGGGATTGACAATGTTCCTAAAAGAGCAATTACCATGGGCGTTTCTACGATTCTTAGATCTAAAAGAATTGTATTGATGGCATGGGGACAAAATAAAGCCGATATTGTAAAAAGAACTATTCAAGGTGATATAAGCTCTGAAGTTCCTGCTACTTTTTTACAAAATCACACCAATACAACTTTTGTTTTAGACCAATCTGCTGCTTCTGAATTAACCCGATTCAAAACACCGTGGTTAGTGGGAGAATGCATTTGGACACAAGAATTAAAAAGTAAAGCTATTGTTTGGCTATGCCAAAAAACGGATCAATCTATTTTAAAACTGACCGACAGGGATTATAATAATAACGGAATGTCTGATCTTTTGGCTTTAGAAGGTTCTGCGTACGATTTAAATATTAATATGTTTAATGTGTTGCAGCATACCATAACTGGATGGCCGGGAGGAAAACCGAATACAGACGATACTTACAGACCGGAACGCGCTAATCCTTCTAAGAAAAGAATAATCCTTTTTAGTCCGCATCCAGATGATGATGTAATTTCTATGGGTGGAACCTTTTCAAAATTGATAAAACAAGGACATGATGTTCATGTAGTGTATCAGACTTCAGGAAATATTGCTGTTACAGATGATGAAGCTTTAAAGTTTGCCGAAGTTTGTAACGATTTTGTTGGTACAGATGAAACTAAAATTAATTTTAAAACAGTAATTAATTTTCTAAATAACAAAACAGAAAATCAAATAGATTCTCTTGAAGTTAGAAAATTAAAAGGTCTTATTAGACGTCGTGAATCGTACGCTGCTACAAGATATATCGGATTGAAAGATGAAAATATTCATTTTTTAGATATGCCTTTTTATGAAACAGGACAAGTAAAGAAAAATCCAATAGGCGAGGATGATATTGCCATTGTAAAAGATATAATTGCAAAAATTAAACCCCATCAGGTTTTTGCCGCAGGTGATCTTGCTGATCCGCATGGAACTCATGAAGTTTGCTTGAATGCAATTTTCGCGGCAATGAAACAACTGAAACCGGAGGCTTACATGAATGATTGTTGGTTGTGGTTGTATAGAGGTGCATGGCATGAGTGGGATATTCACGAAATAGACATGGCCGTACCATTAAGTCCAGATGAGGTCTTACTTAAAAGACATGCAATTTTGTACCATCAATCCCAAAAAGACAGGGTAATGTTTCAAGGAAACGATTCCAGAGAATTCTGGGTAAGAGCTGAAGACCGTAATAAAAATACAGCAAAATTGTATGATAATTTAGGTCTTGCTGAATACGAAGCTATCGAAGCTTTCAAGCGTTTCGACTACTAAATAAAATAATAGGCAGATTTTTCTTTTGACAGCTGTGGAAAAAAAAATCTGCTTATAAATTTGTTCCTAACCAAGTTCAAATACTTCTCTATACTATTGTAATTACCCAAAAAAGCATGAAATATATTTTAATTCTATTGTTCACAGGCATTGTTGCGAATGCTCAATTAAAAACTACATCATTAGATTTGATGCCATGGCCTCAAAATATTAATTTGACTCAAGGTACTTTTGCTTTAAGCAAAAACTTTAAAGTTAATATTACAGGTAATCCTAACCCTCGAATATTTGTGGGTGCGACTAATTTTTTACGAAGATTAGACAACAAAACTGGTTTGTTTTTTGAGCAAGGATTTTTTATAAAAAAAAATGAAGCGCCAGAGGCACAAGTACAAATAAATTGTGTTAAAAATGGAAAAATAGGGTTGTATGAAGATGAAAGTTATCAACTTGAAATTCAGTCTAATAAAATTATTATTAATGCTACGTCTGACTTAGGAGCCTTACATGCACTTGAAACTGTATTGCAATTGTTGCAAAATAATGGGACTTCTTTTTATTTTCCAACAGTTATGATTACTGATTTTCCAAGATTTACTTGGAGGGGATTAATGATAGATGTTGCCAGACATTTTCAACCAATAGATGTTATCAAAAGAAATCTTGATGCTATGGCAGCCGTAAAAATGAATGTTTTTCACTGGCACTTAGTAGATGATCAAGGTTGGAGAATTGAACTGAAAAAGCATCCAAAACTAACAGAATTGGCTTCGGATGGGAATTATTATACCCAAGAAGAAATAAAAAATATTGTAAAATATGCTGATGATCGAGGGATTCTTGTAGTTCCTGAAATTGATGTTCCAGGTCATGGAACTGCGATGCTTACGGCTTATCCGGAAATAGGCAGTAAAACAGTGAATTTGAATTCAAACTCTATTGAAAGTAAAACGCAAGTATCCGGGATAACATCCTATTCTTTAGAAAGAAATGCTGGGATTTTTACACCAACATTAGATCCTTCAAACCCTAAAACGTATCAATTATTGAGTGAAATATTTGATGAGGTTTGTCCCTTGTTTCCGGGGAGTTATTTCCATATTGGAGGTGATGAAAATGAAGGAAAAGATTGGGATTCTAATCCTAAAATTCAAGAGTTTAAAAAGAAAAATAAACTGGCTAACAACCATGAATTACAAACTTATTTCACCATGCAATTAGTTCCGATGTTAAAAAAACATCATAAGGAATTAATGGGTTGGGAAGAAATAATGACTAAAAACATGTCTAAAGATGCGATAATTCATTCTTGGAAAGGAGTAAATGAAGGTGTTTTATCAGGGAGTTCATTAATTAATGCAGCAAAAAACGGATATAAAACCGTTTTGTCGAATGGATATTATATTGATTTAATGCAAGGTGTTGCAGATCATTATTCAAACGATCCGTTACCTAAAAACAATATGTTAACTGATGCTGAAAAAGCTAGGATATTAGGAGGAGAAGCAACCATGTGGAGCGAATTAGTGACACCTTTAAACATTGATTCCAGAATTTGGCCAAGAGCGGCAGCAATTGCGGAACGATTGTGGTCAGATGAAAATATTACGGATATAAATAGCTTGCGCAAAAGATTGAAAGGCATTTCTTTTAGATTAGAAGAGCTTGGAATTACACATATAAGAAACAAAGAAGTGATTTTAAGAAACATCAGTAATAATCAAAAAACAGAGGCTTTAAATGATTTTTCTAATGTTTGTGAACCACTAAAAATATATTCGCGTAATAGCGGCGGAACCGAGTATCAAATGTATTCCCCTTTTACTTTATTTGCTGATGCTTGTGCACCGGACGCAAGTGATGCCTTGGCTTTTGATGCGGTAGTGAGTCTTTATTTAGAAAATAAAAGTTTAGAAAATCAAGTTTCAGTTACTCATTTTCTAAAAAAATGGATGGATATGAATACTAAGTTGATTGATTTGAGTACAAATGCACCATTGGTTCAACCACTTTTACCTTTGTCAAAAAGCTTAAGTGCCATATCAGAACAACTTTTATTAAGTATAGAGAAAAAACAATCTTTAAATTCAGTTGTACTGAATGATTTATTGGAACAATGCAATTCAAAAAATCATGCCGATGTAGAATTAGCAGTGTACAATAGTTTGAAAAAATTAATCAAATAATGAAAGTTCAAAAATAGAATAGGCTTGTTAAAATTGAGTTTGGTTATTTATATTTTGATTTATTTTATTTTGAATAAATATTAGTTTCTTTATAATTTAGAAAGTGGTTTGTTTTAAAGAAAATGATATTATAAACCTGGCATTTTGTGTCAGGTTTTTTTTTGATTAGTCTTTTAATGGTAAGCTAAATAGAATTCATAAAAATGTACTTTTTTGGATAAAAAAAATTAGTATTTTTTTCGTATTTTTGCAAAAATTTTATAAAATAAATATTCATGTTAACAGTAAATAATTTATCAGTTCAGTTTGGCAAACGAATTTTGTTTGACGAAGTAAATACTACCTTCACACACGGTAATATCTACGGAGTTATCGGAGCCAATGGCGCTGGAAAATCTACTTTTCTTAAAATAATTGCAGGTGAAATGGATCCAACATCGGGACATATTCACTTGGAACCAGGAAAACGTATGTCGGTTTTGAACCAAAACCATAATATGTTTGATGAAAGTACCGTTCTTGAGACCGTTATGATGGGGAATAAAACCTTATATGCAATCAAAAAAGAAATGGATGCTTTGTATTTAGATTACAACGATTCAAATGCAGACAGAATAGGAGAATTGCAAGTGCAATTTGAAGAAATGAACGGTTGGAATGCTGATTCTGATGCTGCATCGATGTTATCAAATCTTGGAATTACCGAAGATCATCATTATACTTTAATGGGAGACTTGGAAGGGAAAATAAAAGTTCGAGTGCTTTTGGCACAAGCACTTTTTGGAAACCCTGATTTGCTTATTATGGATGAGCCTACCAATGATTTGGATTTTGAAACCATCGCTTGGTTAGAGAATTTCTTGGCAAATTATGAGAATACAGTAATTGTAGTTTCTCACGACAGACACTTTTTGGATTCAGTTTGTACCCATATTTCTGATATTGATTTCAATAAAATCAATCATTATTCAGGAAATTATACTTTCTGGTATGAATCAAGTCAATTAGCTGCAAAACAACGTGCACAACAGAATAAGAAAGCCGAAGAAAAGAAACAGGAATTAGAAGAATTTATTCGTCGTTTTAGTGCGAATGTGGCTAAATCAAAACAAGCTACTTCTCGTAAAAAAATGATCAGTAAGTTGAATATTTCTGAGATAAAACCATCAAGCCGTCGTTACCCAGCGATTATTTTTGACCAAGAGCGTGAAGCGGGAGATCAAATTTTGAACGTACAAAATCTAAGTGCTTCAATAGATGGTGATGTTTTGTTTAAAGGCGTAGATTTGAATATGGCCAAAGGCGATAAAATCGTTCTTTTCTCAAAAGATTCCCGTGCAACTACTGCTTTCTATGAAATTTTAAATGGAAACCAAAAAGCTGATTCAGGTACTTATGATTGGGGAGTTACTACAAACCAAGCGTATTTGCCAGTAGAAAATCATTCGTTTTTTGAGAGCGATTATTCTCTTGTAGATTGGTTACGTCAATGGGTAAAAACCGAAGAAGAGCGTGATGAGGTAAATATTCGTAGTTTCCTTGGGAAAATGATTTTCTCTGGAGAAGAAGCTTTGAAAACGTGTAGAGTATTATCTGGAGGAGAAAAAGTACGTTGTATGCTGTCTCGAATGATGATGGAAAGAGCGAATGTTTTAATGCTTGATGAACCAACGAATCACTTAGATTTAGAGTCCATTACAGCTTTTAATAATTCCTTAAAAAACTTCAAAGGATCTGTGATTTTTACTACTCATGATCATGAATTTTCTCAAACTGTTGCCAATAGAGTTATCGAATTGACACCAAATGGAGCTATTGACCGTTACATGACGTTTGATGATTATCTTGATGATGAAAAAGTTCAGGAATTGAGAGCTAAGATGTATACAATATAAAAGTAATACAGTGTTTATAAAAAAAATCTCCCGCAATTTGTGGGAGATTTTTTTGTTTAATTGATATTCACTAAAATAATTAAAATTATTTCTGTCTATTTCCTGCTGAAAATTTTACTCACAATAAATGCGATAATGGTTAGTACAGCAATCACAATAAAAATACCTACGCCAACTCCTGCTTTAAATATACCTTCTATAATTGAACAACTCGTAAACGATAGTAATACTACTAAAAGCATTAACAATCTGGTTAGTTTTTTTTGCATGATTTTTTTCTTTAATTAGAAATATAAAATTACTAAATAGAAGCGCTTATTTGTTATATAATTTCTACTGTTTATTGTAAAATTTTTCAATAGTTTTAAAAAAAAATCACAAAATGCACCTTTATAAATATTTTTTAAACCACTATTTATGTAAAAAAATATATTTTTGAGTTTTATTATTTTTATTTAATCTAAGCTATCAATATGACCAACATTACTTTAAATTTAAAATCTCCGAGAATAGAAGTGGTAGATGCCTTACGTGGTTTTGCCATTATGTCTATTATGTTACTTCATAATGTAGAACATTTTGAATATTATCATTTGCCTGAAAATTTTCCTGCTTGGCTTGTCGCTATGGATAAAATAGTTTGGGACTCAATGTTTTTCCTTTTTGGAGGAAAATCGTATGCCATTTTTGCGCTTCTTTTTGGGTTTAGTTTTTACATTCAAAATGACAATCAAGCTAAAAAAGGAAATGATTTCCGAGGGCGATTTTTTTGGCGTATGATGTTATTATTAGTTTTTGGACTTATAAATACGGCATTTTATCAAGGAGATATTCTGACTTTGTATGCTTTTTTGGGACTTTTATTGATACCGGTTGTCAACTGGAGTAACAAAGCTATTTTTATTACAGCTATTATTTTGATGCTGCAACCTTTAGAATGGGCAAGGTGTATTTATTATATTCTAAATCCAGATTATGTTGCACCACCTAATTTGTCTAATGGTTATTATGAAAGTATTGCACTTTTTATGAAAAATGGTTCTTTTGTAGATTATGTAGTAGGAAACTTGACATTAGGAAAAATCGCTTCTTTATTATGGTCTTGGGAAAATGGTAGGTTTTTCCAGGCTCCGGCTTTATTCTTATTTGGAATGTTACTGGGTCGAAAACAACTTTTTAATATAACCGATGCAAACCAACAGTTTTGGAAAAAAGTATTACTGTATTCAAGTATTTTATTTATACCATTATTTGTATTAAAGACTCATACGGTAGATGTTATAGCAAGAGTAACGTTATCTAATAAACTCACCATTATATTTACTTCTTGGTCAAACGTAGCATTTATGTTAGTTCTCGTTTCAGGATTTGTTTTATTGTATCAAAAGGATTCTGTTAATAAAGTATTTTCTAAACTTATTCCTTTTGGAAAAATGAGTTTGACTAATTACATTATGCAATCTATGATTGGTTCTTTTCTTTATTATCGATACGGATTAGGACTTTTTGAATATACGGGAGCAACATATTGTTTATTGATAGGTATTGTGTTATTTTTTATACAATTAATATTTTGTACTTGGTGGCTTAAAACGCATAAACAAGGACCTTTAGAAACGATTTGGTATAAAGCTACATGGATTTCATGGGGTAAATAAAAAAGGCCTCTATTTTCTCTCTTTATAATTATAAAATCATAAATCGGAATTCGTATATTTGCAAAACCAAACAACACACTTTACAATGAGTCAAAAAGTATTACTTACTGCAAAAGAAGTTACTATAATATTACATCGTTTGGCCTGTCAATTAATTGAAAAACACTTAGATTTTTCAGACACTATTTTAGTAGGTATTCAACCAAGAGGCGTTTTTTTAGCAGAACGTTTGAAAGAAATATTAGAAAAAGAATACCAAACACCTGAAATTCAATTGGGCTATTTGGATATTACCTTTTTCAGAGATGATTTTCGAAGAACAGATAAGCCATTAGAAGCAAATAAAACCAAGATTAATTTTATCGTTGAAAACAAAAAAGTTATTTTCATTGATGATGTTTTATTTACCGGACGAAGCATTCGTTCCGCTTTGACTGCCATTCAATCTTTTGGAAGACCATCAGAAATTGAACTTCTGGTTTTGATTGACAGACGTTTTAGCCGTAATTTGCCTATTCAACCGGATTATAGAGGAAGACAGGTAGATGCCATAAATAACGAAAAAGTTAAAGTGAGTTGGAAAGAAAATGATGGTGAAGATGGTGTCTATTTAATTACAAGTTAGATACTTATTTGTTTAAAAGTCTAACATTAAAAACTAATAATCGTAAAAAGAAATGAAAGAATTAAGCGTAAATCATTTATTAGGAATAAAATACATCAACAAAAATGATATTGACCTAATTTTTGAAACAGCCGATCATTTTAAAGAAGTTATCAATCGACCAATTAAGAAAGTACCTTCCTTACGAGATATTACCATTGCCAATATTTTTTTCGAAAATAGTACTAGAACAAAACTCTCTTTTGAGTTAGCACAAAAACGTTTATCTGCCGATGTTATCAGTTTTTCGGCAGCACAATCTTCAGTCAAAAAAGGGGAAACTCTAATAGATACCGTTAATAATATTCTTTCGATGAAAGTAGATATGGTAGTCATGCGACATGCTAATCCTGGTGCTGCTTATTTTCTTTCCAAAAACGTAAAAGCCAGTATTGTAAATGCGGGAGATGGCGCACATGAGCATCCTACACAAGCCTTATTAGACAGTTATTCGATTAGAGAAAAATTAGGAGAAGTGGCCGGAAAAAAAGTAGTGATTGTAGGTGATGTTTTGCATTCCAGAGTTGCCTTGTCAAATATATATGCGTTACAAATGCAGGGAGCAGAGGTGAAAGTTTGCGGACCAAAAACGCTTATTCCAAGATATATTGAATCGCTTGGTGTAACTGTAGAACCTAATTTGATAAAAGCGCTAGAATGGTGTGATGTGGCGAATATGTTACGCGTGCAAAACGAACGAATGGATGTGAATTATTTTCCATCTACAAGAGAATACGCTCAACAATATGGAGTTGATAAAACGATTTTGGATTCTCTAAATAAAGAAATCATAATTATGCATCCGGGACCGATTAATCGTGGTGTCGAAATTACCAGTGAGGTGGCTGATTCACAACAATCGGTGATTTTAAACCAAGTCGAAAATGGTGTGGCGATTAGAATGGCGGTAATTTATCTTTTGGCATCAAAAATTCAGTAGTTTAATATAAAACTTTGTAAATTAGCTATTTATAAACTTCTCTACCTTGAGTAGACTTAGAAATTAAAAAGATGAAAGTAGATCAAAAAGGACACACAATTAGCATTAGAGATACGCAAGGTGATTTTACCTCTTTTTTAATGAAGGTTACTCATCAATATAAAACATTTGAAAAGCATAATTTAATCATAGATCTTTTGTTGTACAAAGATTTACCGGCGGGTAATATGAAATTATTTATGCCTTTATCAAAACTGCATAAAAAAGCTAAAAAATCATTTGTTATAGTTACTTCTGATTTTGATTACAATGCCGTTCCAGAGAAATTAACAGTTGTTCCTTCTTTATTAGAAGCACATGATATTATTGAAATGGAAGAGATTGAAAGAGATTTAGGTTTTTAAATTAGTGTATTCGGTTATTGTTAACCGTTTAATTGATTTAACTAAATACGTAATAACCGAATACACAAAAACTTGAAATTAACAATCCTTGGTTGCTATGCCGCAACACCCCGAACTTTTACGAATCCAACCTCACAGATTCTAGAAATAAAAAACAGAATTTTTCTGATTGATTGCGCAGAAGGAACCCAAGTGCAATTGCGAAAAAATAAAATCCAATTTTCTAAGATTAATCATATCTTCATTTCTCATTTGCACGGAGATCATTTTTTTGGATTAATAGGTTTAGTCTCTACTTTTACTTTACTGAACAGAACAACTGATTTACATATTTATGGTCCAAAGGGAATCCAAGAAATCATCAAGTTACAATTGAGATTATCTAATTCTTGGACTAATTATGGTTTGTTTTTCCATGAACTGGAATCCAACGAAAGTGAAGTGATTTTTGAAGATGAAAAGGTTTTGGTAAAAACCATTCCTTTAAAGCATCGTGTTTATACAAATGGGTTTTTATTCCAAGAAAAAAAAGGAGACCGAAAACTTAATCTCGATGCCGTCCAAAATTATGAAATCGATACCTGTTATTATCAAAAAATAAAAAACGGAAAAGATATTACTTTAGATGATGGGCGAGTTATTGAAAATGACAAATTAACATTTGATCCAATTCCTGCAAAAAATTATGCTTTTTGTTCAGATACCGCATATAATGAAGCAATAATTCCAATCATTGAAAATATTGACGTTTTATATCATGAATCTACTTTTCTGCAAACAGAAGAAAATTTAGCTAAAAAGACCTTGCATTCCACGGCAAAAGAAGCCGCTACAATTGCTTTGAAATCTAATGCAAAGCAATTAATTTTAGGGCATTATTCTACTCGATATGAGAATATTGATCTTTTTAAAGAAGAAGCAGCAACTATTTTTCCGGAAGTACTCTTGGCCGATGATGGAAAAAGCTTCGAGTTTTAAATAAAAATAATTTATTTCATCTGAATTCACATTTGGATATTTGAATCTTTCTAAATGGAATCATTCAAGTATCGAATAATCTTAAAATATAAAATATGAAAGACTTAGGTAATTACAGAAAATCGTACGAAAAGAGTGAATTATTAGAATCAAATATTCCTGAAGACCCAATAAACCTTTTTAACAGATGGTTTCATGAAGTAGAAGACTTTGGTGGCGATAGTGAAGTTAATGCTATGACGGTATCTACAATAGGTTTAGATGGATTTCCAAAGGCCAGAGTTGTTTTGTTGAAAAAATTTAATGAGGAAGGGTTTATTTTTTACACCAATTATAATTCAGAAAAGGGTAGGGCTATTGCCCAAAATCCTAAAATTTGCCTATCTTTTTTTTGGCACACTATGGAACGCCAGGTTATTATAAAAGGTATTGCCCATAAAACTACCGAAACCATTTCAGATAATTATTTTGAATCTAGACCGGACGGAAGCAAATTAGGAGCAATTGTTTCAAACCAAAGTGAAGTTGTCCCTTCTCGTGAATATTTAGAAGGAAATCTAAAACAGTTAGAAAAGGATTTTGAGAGTATGGTAATTCCTAGACCGAAACATTGGGGAGGATTTCTAGTAACACCTTTAGAGGTAGAATTTTGGCAAGGAAGACCTAATAGATTGCATGACAGAATTAGATATAGTAGTCAGGAAGATTTTTCTTGGAAAATCGATCGATTATCTCCATAATGTAAGAAAAATACATATTTAATTATTTTTATGATGTAGTTCGTCGATTATTTTTGGTAGTTTAACGACAAAAGAAGTATGTTTGAAAAAGAAATAAGAACATATTATTTATTTATTAAAGAAGTTTGCCCCACAATCTACTTTAAACTTAAACTACTATATTATGAAAATAAAATTACTTCGCGCATTATTGCTCGTTACTGTGATATGCACTATGAATTCTTGCTCTTCAGATGATTCTGAAACTCAAACTACTGAAGCGTCTTTACAAAAAGTGGTAAGTTATTCTTATAATTCAATTGAATTAGAAACAATGGATTTAATTAATAAACACAGAATCAGTGTTGGATTGAAACCTTTGGAAAAAATAAATCATATGTCTTTCAAATCAGAAGAACATGATAATTACATGATTGCAAATAATGTAGTTAATCATAATGATTTTGTAGCTCGTTCCGAAAATATCATTAAAACTTTAGGGGCTAAAACAGTAAGCGAAAATATAGCTTACAATTACAATAGTCCTCAGGCAGTTTTAGATGCTTGGTTAGCAAGTCCTAGTCATAAAGCTAATATAGAAGGTGATCATACGCATTTTGGAATTGCAATTAAAGAAAATCCTGCAAATGGTAGAAAATATTACACAAATATTTTCGCAAAAATATAGTTAGAGTTTGTTTTTAAAACTAAAAGGCTGTCTTATCCCCAAAAGGCAGCCTTTTATATTTATTAAGAATCTAGAAGATAATTAATTTTATTATGATTGGTTAAAGAGAAAAGTCCAATGAAATAATTCATTGGACTTTTTTGTTTGGAGTAATTATCTTTTGTTTTAGTAACTCTAAAAGGAGTTGATCTTCTTAGCTCTTAGAGTGAAACTAATTACATAATAAGTTGTGCAGTGATATCCTTATTCTGTAAAGCTTATAAAAAATAGGCTGTCTTTATAATACAGCCTATTAAATTTTTACAATTTACAAAGCAGTAATAATAAATTCGCTTCTTCTGTTGAGTTGATGTTCATCCTCTGTACAAATTACATCATCAGCGCATTTGTTTACCAGTTGAGTTTCACCATAACCTTTACCAGTCAATCTGCTTGAATCAATACCATTTTTAACTAACCAGTTTATAGTTGATTTAGCTCTTCTTTCAGATAAAGCTTCATTGTATTTGAAGGTTTGTCTGCTATCGGTATGAGAACGGATGTCAATTTTCATCGTTGGATTTTGATTTAAAACATCTAATATTTTTTCTAAATCCAGAGCTGCTTCTTGTCTAATATTCGATTTGTCTAAATCGAAATAAATCATTTTGATACCAAAACATTTACCTAAATCATCACCAACGGCTACTTTACATATTTCTTTTTCTAAAGCGATTGGTAAATACGTTTTTCCAGTTGTTGCAGTGATAGTGATTTTTTCTTCTTTGGTGGTGTATTCTGGTTTTTCAGCTCTTACATTGTAAGTCTTTCCACATGCAACCGTAAAGCTATATTTTCCTTTATCATCTGAAGTAGCAGTATTGACAACCTTAAATTGATTATCGTATAAGGTTATTTTTGTGTTAGCCAGTAGTTCTCCCGTTTTTATATCGGTGATTTCACCATAAAGAAGTTGCTCGCAAATAAGTCTTCTTGTTTCCAAAAATTTATAGATGTCGTCATAGCCTTTACCACCGTCTCTATTGGAAGTAAAAAAACCTCTTCTTGATTTTGTATCGATTAAATAAGCAAAATCATCTTTAGGAGAGTTGACATCAGCCCCTACATTTTGAACTTCACTGAAAGTACCATCTTCATTTATTTTAGACATAAACACGTCTAATCCTCCAAGACCAGGATGTCCATCAGATGCAAAGTAAATTTCATTTTCATCATTAATAAAAGGGAAAGTTTCTCTTCCTTCGGTATTAATTGTATTCCCTAAATTTTCAGGGGTTCCAAAAGTACCATCTTCATTTATTGTTACTTTGAATAAATCAGATTGTCCTAATGTTCCAGGCATATCAGAAGCAAAATACAATGTTTTTCCATCAGGACTTAAAGCAGGATGCGCTGTACTGTAATTGTCACTGTCAAAAGGCAGTTCGGTTACATTTGCCCATTTGTCATTCTCTAAAGTGGCTTTGTATATTTTAATTAAAGTAATTTTATTTCCATCTTTTCCTTTTTTACCATCGAGATAGTTGTTTCGTGTAAAATACATGGTTTTTCCATCACTGCTAAAAGTAGGAGTAGATTCATGAAACTTGGAATTTATGGTTCCATCAAACTTTTTCGGAGTACTTGGAGCCATGTCTTCTGCTAAATCAGCCGTGTATAAGTTTGTAAAATATTGGTTGGTCCACTTGTGTTTTCTCTGTCCAAGACTTCCTGTATCTCTAGCAGAAGCAAAAACTAATTTATTGGAATATAAGGCAGTTCCGTAATCAGAATACATAGAGTTTATTCCGGCATCTTCAATTGTATACCTTCCGGAATTCGCTTTTATAGCTTCTAAATAATTGGTATTTTTTTTAAAGAGTTTAGCTCTGGTGTCGTTTCCTGATTTTTGGTTGAATAGTTCCATCATCTCATTGGCCTTATCATTTTGATCGATTGCTCTTAAAGATTGAGCATAGCGATAATAATATTCAGGTTCTAAATTTGAGGTGTCCATAGTAAACAATTCACCATACCATTTAGCAGCTTTATCAAAGTCCGCATTGAAGTAGTAAGCATTGCCCAGCTTTTTAAACATATCAGCTGATTTATATCCTTTTTCAGCAACCCTTTCATAGGTTTTGATGGCATCTACATAAGCATAGCCATCATACTTTTTATCAGCAGTAGCCAATTTTGCTTTTTGGGAATAAATGTTAATAGAAAAAACACTTACTATTGTTATGTAAAGGAGTATATTTTTTTTCATAATAATTGTTTTTAAAAGAATTTTGGAGTTGTGATTTTATCGTTATTTTCGATTTTTTTTCTCTTGTATTACCCCTGATTTTTGTTTTAATTTTTCCAGTATTTCATTGGCACTATCATTTTGACCAATAAATAGTAAACACTTCGCATATTGATTATAATATTCAGGTTCTAAATCAATGCTTAAGGCAAATAATTCACAATACCATTTTGCAGCTTTGTCAAAATCTGCGTTTGAGTAATAGGAATCTCCAAGTTTTTTAAACAGATCTACTGACTTATATCCTTTTTCAGCAATCCTTTCATACGTTTTTATGACATCTATGTAAGCATATTTGTCACTTATTTTATCTGTTACGTAAAATTTTGAATCTTGAGCATTCCCTTTAAAAGAAGCAAGACTTATTATTGTTATGTAAAAGAATATAATTTTTTTCATGTGGCTTAATTTCTAGAAGAATCTAGGAGTTATAATTTTACCATTATTTTTAAATATTTCATAACGTAAAAATATTTCATGAGAACCAGAATTATAGTTATTCAATTTAGTGGTTTCATGGTCATAACCATATCCTATATACATTCCGTCGGTAACTTGAAATCCAACCATCGCACTTAGTGCCGCAGACCATCTATAAGCTAGACCTACAACAAATTTATCATTGAACATGAAATTTCCTGATACATCCACTTGAAGTGGAGCGCCGCCAACTACTTTTGTCAATAATGCGGGTTTAAATTTTATGGACTCATTTACATCAAAAACATAACCTGCGATTAAGTAGTAATTAATTTTTTCTTTAAAAATGGCTACTTCATTATCATCATAACGGTTGCTTTCGATGAAATTGGGAACTGAAAACCCTAGATAAGCTTTATCAGAATGTAAATAAACACCAGCTCCAATATTAGGTGTAAATTTATTATTGAAATCATGCAGACTAGGATCATCATCAACAGGATTTAATCGGTTAACATCTAAATTGAAAAAGTTAGCAGTTGCTTTGATTCCAAAAGATAGTTTAAACGTTTCAGAAGTAGGAACGGTGTATGACAAATCAGCTGAAATCGTATTTTCAGTGGTAGGTCCAATTTTATCATTTATAATCGATACTCCCAAACCTAAGTTACTTTCGTTGAGAGGCGTATTGACAGAAGCAGCATTAGTTACTGGAGCACCATCAAGTCCTACCCATTGTGTACGGTGTAGCGCAAAAATACTTAAAGCACCTCTTGATCCAGCATAAGCGGGATTAATATTGATTGTGTTGTACATGTATTGAGTAAATTGGGCATCTTGTTGCGCATAACTTACAAAGGCTGTAAACATCAAAACGAAAGAAAATAATTTTGTTTTCATAGTAGATATTTATTATTTTAAATTATCTATCGAACTCATTTATAAGAATCCGGCAGGTCGGTTTGATAAATTTCCTTAGGGTGTGTCATTTTGTAAAAGAGGACCTAAAGATATTATTTTTATTATACCTGAGAACTTTTTTTGTTCTCAGGTATAAAGATTAATTATTTGGTTAAGTATAAATATCCGTCTTTTTTATTGGTTATGATTTTTCCATCATTATCAACAGAGGTATAATTCAAGATATAGAAGTAAGTTCCTGTTGGTAAACCAGAAGATTGTTGAACAGTTGATCTACCACCAGAAATACCATCAAATGAATTACTTGTGTTATTATATCCTTTGGTTTCAAAAACCAATACACCCCATCGGTTATATATCTCTACTGTATTTTCTGGATAACAAACAGTATCATCAATATTATCAATTATGAATTTTTCATTAATTCCGTCACCATTCGGAGAGAAAGCATTATGAACCAATACAGTTCCACAAGCTAATACAATACCACCACAACCAGTATTTACCGTCATGACAATTCTTATAGTTCTAGGGCAAGTTGCATCATTAATTTTGTATTCAAATGTATAATCTCTAACTGAAAGACCTGAAGCATTAAGAATACTTCCTTGTAAACCACCGGAATTATTTACATCTACCCAAGTTCCGTTTGTTGGAGTTCCAACCGGTAACAAATCATTTAGATTTGTCGTAGTGATATCTCCATCATTACAGATTGAACGGCTTATTGTTACAACACTATTAGGAATAGTAACATTGATGATTTGAGTAAACTCAGATACATTTCCACAAGCATCAGCTACAGACCATTTTCTTACGATTGAATAAGAATTTTCTGTTCTGTTTATGATGTTTTCAGTAAAAATAGCTGGTGAAACTGTAGAACAATTATCTACAAACACAAGTTCAGGCTTAGCTGGAATTGCATCACAAGTTACATTAACAGTTGAACTGAATTGAGTGGCAGTTGTTGGACCAACAGTGTCTATTATATTAATAGTTTGTGTAGCTGTTGAGGCATTTCCACAAGCATCTTTTGCAGTCCAAGTACGCGTTAGTGTGTAAGCACCGGCACATAAACCTGGAGTAGATGTTTGGTTGTATGTTACAGTAGCATCCCCACAATTATCAGTAGCGGTTAAGGTAGCAGCAGTTGGAACATTAGAACATTGAACAGTTA
>NZ_JASCRY010000020.1 GCF_030010375.1 Flavobacterium yafengii
CTCGTTAAAACTATGTAAACAATAAATCATTAGATAAACTCTACTTATAATTGGTTCTTTGTGTGGAAGATATCTAAAGCTTCAGAGATTCTAGCACTCATAGTTTTTTCACCTTCTCTAACCCAAACTCTTGGATCAAAGTATTTCTTGTTTGGTTTATCTTCACCATCTGGGTTACCAACTTGAGACATGATGTAGTCTTTCTTGTTCAAGACATAATCTCTAATACCGGTCAAGTAAGCATATTGACAATCGGTATCCAAGTTAACTTTAACAACACCATTAGTGATTGCGGTATCAAATTCTTGTTGAGAAGAACCTGAACCACCGTGGAAGACCAAGTATAATGGATGTTTGTTATCAGTACCAATTTGTTGTTTGGCATATCTTTGATGGTCACCCAAGATTTCTGGTTTTAATTGAACGTTACCTGGTTTGTAAACACCATGAACGTTACCAAAAGCAGCAGCAATTGAAAAATTTGGAGAGATTGGAGCTAAAGCTTCATGAACTTTGAAGACGGTTTCTGGTAAAGTGTATAAGGATTCTTTTTGAACGTGTTCATTGTTAACACCATCTTCTTCACCACCAGTGATACCAATTTCCATTTCCAACCATTGGCCTAATTTGGACATTCTTGTAAAGTATTTAACACAAGTGGCAATGTTTTCATCATCAGTTTCTTCAGATAAATCCAACATATGGGATGAGAATAATGGTTCACCATGTTCAGCAAAGAAGGCTTCATCAGCTTCCAAGAACCCATCAAACCATTGTAATAATTTCTTAGCACAATGATCAGTGTGTAAAACAACTGGGATACCATAAGTTGGAGCAATTGATCTGATATAATGAGCAGCAGCAATACAACCGGCAATTGAAGCTTTTTGGTCAGTGTTTGAAACACCTTTACCAGCGAAATAAGCAGCACCACCTTGAGAAGTTTGCAAGATGATTGGGGATTTAGCATCTCTAGCAGCTTCTAAAGCGGCAACAGCAGTTGATGAAGAAGTGACATTGATGGCTGGGATAGCAAAACCTTTTTCTTGAGCATAGTCGAATAAAGCTTTGACATCATCACCGTAGATGACACCTGATTTTCTTTTTAAAACGTCTTGAACACCCATTGTAGATTGTAATTGATTGATTGTATGTATAAAGTAATG
>NZ_JASCRY010000021.1 GCF_030010375.1 Flavobacterium yafengii
CACAGATTCTCGATTTTGAGAGTTATACAAAGTTGCATGGTACTTGAGACACCAATCTGAAGCAAGGAGCTTAAAACAAAGCAATACCAGCAACAACAGCAGCAAAGACACTGGCACCGTTCTTCATACCCGCATTATCAAAAGTTTGAATTGAGACAGCTGAGGATGATAGGTTTGAACTTGAAACGGTTAAGAGAGTAGCTGAACGTGCAATTGAGGCGGAAGAAGATGTAATAGCTGGTGATCCTGTTGAGCCAACAGCTGAGGAGGTTGACTCAATAGCTGAAGAGATTGAGCCAATGACGGTTGAGCTAGAGATCTCAGTTGAGGATGATGCTGCTGCAGTAGATGATTTTGGCACTTCCTCTTGAGTGGAGGACGAAGCTGGCAGTTGAGATGATGATTCTGGAACTGCTGAAGTCGTACCTTCGGAGGATGGCTCTGGTTCTGATGAAAAAACACTGGTTTTTGCTGAAGATGCAACAGTTGATGATGTTTCTTTCTTGTTTGTCGACTCAACAATGGATGATGAGGTGCTAGTTGTGGTTTGTTCAGCAGATGACACTGGGGTACTTGAAGCTTCGGTTGATGATGATGATGATGACGATTGGACAGATGATGATTTGGTAGATGCATCATAGTCAGAAACACTTTTCCCATTTGAACCTTGAGCTTCTATGGCAACATTAATGACATCAGACCGACCACTAGCAGCATTAATGGTACCAAGGACATAAATACCGCTCTGTCCTGAAGGAACAGCGTGGAAATTTGAACCATATAATTTCAATTGTCCACCAACAATAGACCAAGGCTCAGCAGTCATGAAACTTGAAGAGTCAGCAGTCAAAGACAAATAATTTTTACCAACACCAACAGTATAACCATTGATTTTCAAAGTACCATCATCTTCAATTTGGCCAGTTGCAGTTTGATCGGTATCGCTGATAAAGAACTTGTTGTCAGAACTGATATGGATATTATCACCTGCTAAAGCAGTCCCATCAGCTTGTAGCTTCAAAGTGAACTCTTCAGAAGCTGCAATGATAACATTGGCAAGAGATGATAAAGAAATAAAGAAACGAGTGGAAAATTTCATATTAGGTATCAAAAGATTTCAATTTCT
>NZ_JASCRY010000022.1 GCF_030010375.1 Flavobacterium yafengii
GATTGTTTCATTATAAAAAGACAAGCTAAAGATCAACTAATCTATTTTTTAGCAACGTATTCTAATAAATCAACAACTCTGGTGGAGTAACCGTATTCATTATCGTACCATGAGATCAATTTAACGAATTTTGGTGATAACCAGATACCAGCTGAAGCATCAAAGATTGATGAACGAGAATCAGTTAAGAAATCTGATGAGACAACAGCATCTTCAGTGTAACCGACAACACCTTTTAATGGACCTTCAGCAGCTTCTTTAACAGCAGCTTTGATTTCATCATAAGTAGCATCTTTTAATAATTTAACAGTTAAATCAACAACTGAAACATCAACAGTTGGAACTCTTAAAGACATACCAGTTAATTTACCTTTTAATTCTGGAATAACTTTACCAACAGCTTTAGCAGCACCAGTTGATGATGGAATAATGTTACCAGAAGCGGTACGACCACCTCTCCAGTCTTTGTGGGATGGACCATCAACAGTTTTTTGGGTAGCAGTGATGGAGTGAACAGTGGTCATCAAACCTTCTTCAATACCGAATTTGTCATTGATGATTTTAGCTAATGGAGCCAAACAGTTAGTGGTACATGAAGCATTTGAGATAATGTTTAAATCTGGAGTATATTTGTCTTCATTGACACCGACAACGAACATTGGAGCAGTTGATGATGGAGCAGTGATCAAAACTTTCTTAGCACCGGCATCAATATGTTTTTGAGCAGTGTCTAATTCTTTGAAGACACCAGTAGAGTCAATAACGTAATCAACACCATCTTTACCCCATGGGATTGAAGATGGGTCTCTTTCTTGGTAAACCTTGATGGTGTGACCGTCAATAACTAAGTTTGAACCTTCATGGGTAACTTCACCTTGGTAACGACCATGAGTAGAATCATATTTGAACATGTAAGCAGCATATTCTGGAGCAATGAATGGATCATTGATGGCAACAATGTTGATGTCTTTTCTTGATAAAGCAATTCTCAAGACTAAACGACCAATACGACCGAAACCGTTAATACCAACTGTAATAGCCATTGTTAAATAATTTGTTTTGTTTGTTTGTAAGTGTGTGTTTGTAATAAAAT
>NZ_JASCRY010000023.1 GCF_030010375.1 Flavobacterium yafengii
ATAAAAGTTTTTTAAATAATCAAAATAATTAATAATGGCTTACATTGACTTAGAGTTAGTAAAGCGTGGTGGTAACAGAGCTATAGAGATCAATCCTCCTACTGGTGCTGATTTCCATATTACAGAACATGGTTCTGCATGGTTGTGGTCTGCATTTTGTGTCTTCATTGTCATTGGTTTGGTTATCATTGGTTTAATGTTTAGAAAACCTGCTAATGAAAGAGTCTTTTATTTCACTTCCATTTTACCAACAATGTTTATGGCTTTGGCTTATTTCACAATGGCTTCTGATTTAGGTTGGGCTCCAATTAGAGCAGAATTCAATCATGTCAAGACTGATACTCAAGATGAATTCCCAGGTTATAGACAAGTTTTCTACGCTAAATATATTGGTTGGTTCTTGTCTTTCCCATTCCATGTCATCAATTTAGGTTTCTTGTCAAGAACTCCATGGGGTCAAATTGCATTCAACGTTTGTTTCACTGAAATGTATGTTGTCATGTTATTGATTGCTTCATTGGTCTCATCAACTTATAAATGGGGTTTCTATGTTTTAGCTATTGGTGCTTTGATCTTTGTTACAGTCTCTACTTTTGTCACATCAGGTAGATTGGCTGATAAAGTTGGTAAAGATTGTCATGCTTACTTCCATATCGCTGCTGGTATTTTAACTGTCTTATGGTTTATCTATCCAATTTGTTTCGGTGTCTCTGAAGGTGGTAACGATTTACAACCTGATTCAGAAACCATTTTCTACGGTGTTTTAGATGTTGTTGTCTTTGGTTTCTATTCATTAGCCTTCCTTCTTGCTACAAATGATTTCACTTTAGAACGTTTAGGTTTGTTGACTCCAGAATTTGAAGTTATTCCTCATGAAAAGAGTGGTTTGTCAGTTGCAGGAAGAGCTTCTGGTGAAACAGCTGTCTCAAGATCAGCTTCTGGTGTAACTTCACCATCTGCCGCCTCACCAAGACCTTAATTAGATTAATATGGGTCCCAATAGTGGGGGATTAATGGATTAATGATAATACCCTTTGTACAGTCCTTTTTAAAACAAAATTTAATAATATAGAAAAATTTATTTTATGG
>NZ_JASCRY010000003.1 GCF_030010375.1 Flavobacterium yafengii
AAGCACATGTTGTTGTGTTGAAAGTATACGTGTCCCAACAGTTTACTTTTGCTGGTTCTGCAGGTTTCGCTGTACCATTATTCACCCAAGCACATGTTGTTGTGTTGAAAGTATACGTGTCCCAACAGTTTACTTTCGCTGGTTCTGTAGGTTGTGCTGTATCATTATTCACCCATGCACATGTTGTTGTGTTGAAAGTATACGTGTCCCAACAGTTTACTTTCGCTGGTTCTGTAGGTTTTGGCGTATTGTTATTCACCCAAGCACATGTTGTTGTGTTGAAAGTATACGAATCCCAACAGTTCACTTTCGCTGGTTCCGTAGGTTTCGCTGTACCATTATTCACCCAAGCACATGTTGCTGTGTTGAAAGTATACGAATCCCAACAGTTTACTTTCGCTGGTTCTGCAGGTTGTGCTGTATCATTATTCACCCAAGCACATGTTGCTGTGTTGAAAGTATACGTGTCCCAACAGTTTACTTTTGCTGGTTCTGCAGGTTTCGCTGTACCATTATTCACCCAAGCACATGTTGTTGTGTTGAAAGTATACGTGTCCCAACAGTTTACTTTCGCTGGTTCTGCAGGTTGTGCTGTATCATTATTCACCCATGCACATGTTGTTGTGTTGAAAGTATACGTGTCCCAACAGTTTACTTTAGCTGGTTCTGCAGGTTTTGGCGTATTGTTATTCACCCAAGCACATGTTGTTGTGTTGAAAGTATACGAATCCCAACAGTTCACTTTCGCTGGTTCTGTAGGTTGTGCTGTACCATTATTCACCCATGCACATGTTGTTGTGTTGAAAGTATACGTGTCCCAACAGTTTACTTTTGCTGGTTCTGCAGGTTTCGCTGTACCATTATTCACCCAAGCACATGTTGTTGTGTTGAAAGTATACGTGTCCCAACAGTTTACTTTCGCTGGTTCTGCAGGTTGTGCTGTATCATTATTCACCCATGCACATGTTGTTGTGTTGAAAGTATACGTGTCCCAACAGTTTACTTTAGCTGGTTCTGCAGGTTTCGCTGTACCATTATTCACCCAAGCACATGTTGTTGTGTTGAAAGTATACGAATCCCAACAGTTCACTTTCGCTGGTTCTGTAGGTTTATAGCAGGATACAGCCAAACTTGTTTCTGAATTATCATTTGAATTGCTCGCATTTCCTTGGGAAACATTTAGTGGAGGTGAAGAACAACCTCCGCATAATAAAGGATTGTAAGTTGTAATATATACAATGTTTCCTACAATTCCATTCACACCACTCACCACATTACCTCTTACAGTAAGTAAAATATCTGAAATATCAAATGAATTAAATTCACCACCTGAATTTGTTAATTTTATTGTGTTTGCAGAACCAGTTGTTAAACTCAATTGATTCCAACGGGTATCGCTTCCTGAAGCAATCCCTATGATTTCAGCATTGGCACCAACACTAATAGTAACTCGTAATGAATTTTTAACTATAGTTCCGTTCCCATAATTACCAACAGTGGCACTCAAAATTCCTGTAGAACCCTGCGTCACACTTGCGGGACTCATTAAAATTCCAATCCCAGGATCTGCGTTGTTTTGTGAATATCCTTTTGGGATAAACATAAATACAGTAAAAAACAATAATATTAATTTATATAGAGTATTCATATTCTTATTGTTTAGCGATAACATTTTTTTACGTGATTAACTATAATCATAATTATTGAGCTTTAACAACAGTGTTATAGGTGTTGTTATAATTCTGACTATCTAATCCTGATCCATTTACAATTGTAACTGTAATTGGTTGCGAAGTTTGAGCTGGCACACCTGATTTACGCTCTATAGTAAAACCAATAGCTGAAAATGTATTTGTTCCAATTATAACACCTGTTTTTAATGCCATTGTTATTAATGATACATTTTCAGTTATTTCCCAATCATTATTATTAACTGAAACACCACCATTCACATTAGAAGTGTTAGTAGCGGCTCCATAAGTAATTAGGAATGCAGATTGTTTTACGATTTTAACAACTACTTGTCCGTCTGATGGTGCACCTTTGATTTCAGATATGTTTACAACAAAATCTTTTTTATCACCTGCAGATACGAAGACTAAAGCATCGATATCTATTGTTGTAGTAAAGTCTGGTAATTCTTTGACAACTTCTATTGAAACTTCTGCTTGGTTACAATTAGTTGGATTTGATTTTTCACAAATTTGGTAAGTCAAGGTATAAGTTCCTGATGGAGTATTTGGAACTACATCTATAGAACCATCAGCATTTAATGTCAAATTACCGTTAGGAGTAACAGTTGTCAAATTAATTTGATTTAGACTAACAGCTGAACCATTTACAGTATCATTTGTTAATACATTAACTACGTTAGTTCCTCCTGTCGTTCCATTAATAGGACCTCCTGTATCTTGATTGGCAACTATAATTGTCGCTGAACTCACTACAATATTCGAACTTACTGTACTACAATTAGTTGAATTGTTTACCTCACAAATTGTATACGTAATTGGATGGCTTCCTGCTGCTGTGTTAGCGGCTACTGTTACAATTCCAGTTGCTGTATCTACTGTGATACCTGCTGGAAGTGTTCCTGTTGTCATCGTTACATTTCCTGGAGCAGTTCCGATGGTCACTAGATTACCATTTAAAGTGTCATTAGTTGTTAAAGCCGGTGTTGAACCTCCTGTGTTTCCGTTAATTGCAGCAGTAGTTTCTGTTACTGCTGCAATTACTGGTGCAGTTACCGTTACATTACTTGTTACTGTACTACAATTTGTTGGATTTGATACCTCACAGATCGTATATGTTATTGGATAACTTCCTACTGGTGTGTTTAATGCAACAGTGATCGTTCCATCAGCATTCATTGTTAATGGTCCGTTTGGTGTAGAAGTCAAAGTTACTTGTCCTGGAGAAGTTCCGATTACTGCTTGTGCTCCATTTAAGGTGTCATTCCCAATTACACTTGGTGTATTGGTTCCTGGTAATACACTTGGACTATCTGTTAATGCATCTATTCCTGGTGCAATTACAGTTACATTACTTGTTACTGTACTACAATTTGTTGGATTTGAAACCTCACAGATCGTATATGTTATTGGATAACTTCCTACTGGTGTGTTTGATGAAACAGTGATTGTTCCATCAGCATTCATTGTTAATGGTCCGTTTGGTGTAGAAGTTAAAGTTACTTGTCCTGGAGCAGTTCCGATTACTGCTTGTGCTCCATTTAAGGTGTCATTCCCAATTACACTTGGTGTGTTGGTTCCTGGTAATACACTTGGACTATCTGTTAATGCTGCTATTACTGGTGCAGTTACCGTTACATTACTTGTTACTGTACTACAATTTGTTGGATTTGAAACCTCACAGATCGTATATGTTATTGGATAACTTCCTACTGGGGTGTTTGATGCAACAGTGATCGTTCCATCAGCATTCATTGTTAATGGTCCGTTTGGTGTAGAAGTTAAAGTTACTTGTTCTGGGGCAGTTCCAATTACTGCTTGTGCTCCATTTAAGGTATCATTCCCAATTACACTTGGTGTGTTGGTTCCTGGTAATACACTTGGACTATCTGTTAATGCTGCTATTACTGGTGCAGTTACCGTTACATTACTTGTTACTGTACTACAATTTGTTGGATTTGAAACCTCACAGATCGTATATGTTATTGGATAAATTCCTGCCGGTGTGTTTGATGCAACAGTGATTGTTCCATCAGCATTCATCGTTAATGGTCCGTTTGGTGTAGATGTCAAAGTTACCTGTCCTGGGGCAGTTCCGATTACTGCTTGTACTCCATTTAAGGTATCATTCCCAATTACACTTGGTGTGTTTGTACCTGGTAATACACTTGGACTATCTGTTACTGCTGCTATTACTGGTGCAGTTACCGTTACATTACTTGTTACTGTACTACAATTTGTTGGATTTGAAACCTCACAGATGGTATATGTTATTGGATAACTTCCTACTGGGGTGTTTGATGCAACAGTGATTGTTCCATCAGCATTCATTGTTAATGGTCCGTTTGGTGTAGAAGTCAAAGTTACCTGTCCTGGAGAAGTTCCGATTACTGCTTGTGCTCCATTTAAGGTATCATTCCCAATTACACTTGGTGTGTTGGTTCCTGGTAATACACTTGGACTATCTGTTAATGCTGCTATTACTGGCAATGTTGGTGCGTTTAAAGATTTAGAAGTTACACATACTGGATTATTATAAATTATGCCTGAATAAGTAACAACTGCTCCGCCTGTAGAAAGTTGTCGGCCGGCGAGAAACACAGAAGCTCCTGAGCCACAAGCTCCACCATGTGCAAGAAATGTTCCTTTTAAAACAGCACCTGCACCTATACTAATAGCACCAGTAGCAACTCCGGCTCCTCCAATAAAAAAAACATTACATCGACGTGCTCCATTAATTAAAATCATTTTTGCTTGTGCTGCTACTGAAAATGCCCCAGCAAACTTAAAAACAAATATTGCATTGGGATTATTTTGACCGTCTAAGACGAGAGTACCTCCTAAAGATCCAGCACCGTTTATGAAATAAACCCCAGCATTTATTGTTTCCCCGCCTGGAGCAACACTTCCAAAAGCTGCCGCGTGTGCAAGAAGTACTACAGGAAAAACACCCACATCCGAAGGCACTGTATTTGGGAGAGCCATAAGCGAATTATAAGCGTTATCTAAATCTGTATTCGCTTGTGCTGTACTAGCATCAGCAGTATGAATATCCCCAATAACAACTGAAGACTCAAAACCACTTACAGAGCCAGCATTTGTACCAATATTGCCATCAATACCAGATGTGCCAGTATTTGGCACAGCACCTAAATTAGTATAAAGGGCATAATTTGAGAGAACTCCCAAAACATCAACAGCAGGAGCCGCACTACAGTTATCTTCACAGAATATTGGAATTGTACAAGCATCAGGAGGCGGACTTACGGTAGCACCAACTCCAGTAACTAGTGCTCCTTCTAAGGTAAGCATTCTTCCTTCAAGAACAGCATTAGCACCAAGACCAACAGCTCCTAACTTTGAAAATAAGGTTCCTTTTAGGTTAGCACTTGCCGCAACAGAAATAGCTCCATCAGCAATAAAAAAAACATTACTAGATTTTGTTCCATTAATTAAATTAATAGTTGCACCAGCTCCTACTGTCATTGCACCATAAAATTTAATTACAAAAAAGGCATTAGGATTCCCTCCTCCATCAAGAGTAAGAGCTGCCCCTATAGATCCCGCACCAGGTACGGAATAAACTCCAGGTGTAAGCGTTTCGCCACCTCCAAAAGCAGGAGCATGGGTGGCTGGATAGTCCACAAAAAGATCGTTAAGATGAATATACAGCCTAAATAAATCGAATCTGCACTGAGCTGTTACAGCATTGGCATTGTATGTATTACCATTAAAAAATGGTGGCGCACCAAAACCGCTAATTATTCCCATATTTGTACCAACATCACCTGTCCAAGTGGCTCCCGCTCCATTTGTAACAGCCCCCGCTCCGGTATAACCTTCAAAAGATTCAAGTATTCCTAAATTAACTGTTTGACTAAAACTTGTATTTGAGAAAAGCAATAGCGAAATGGTTATTATACTGAAGAGTAAATGTTTTTTCATAATAAATAATTTAATTGAGAACATCATAACAAAAAACTAATTGCAACTAATGGGCTGTAATTAATAATAAATTATGTAATGATGTAGTTATCATGCAAATTACCCCTTTATAAAAACCAAGAGGGTCAGTAGATATACCCTTTTATTTTTAAAACAAAAACAACAATCGGTAAAAATACGGAGAGGTGTTGTTGTAAATAGTATTAGGTACCAAATTTCAGGTCTATCATTATTGGCATTTAGAGGCTAACTAAGTAGTTTTAAAAGTAGGAGGCCTGTTTGTTTTTTTCCAATTTAGCCTGTTTTTGTTAAAAACAAATTGGACAAGAACCAAGAGAATATACTAGAGGATTGTCGCAATAATTTGTATCAAGAGCTATTCAATTAATAATCAAATGAATTGCGTAGAGTTTAAATTATAGTTTTTATTATTTGACTATCAATGTATTACACACAGGATACTCCATAAGTTTATCAATATTTTCGCTGCTCTAGGAAAAGGGTTTTAGATGTTTCTAAAATAGGATTGCATTTGCACATGAATTCCAGTACTGTGAGTTGGTGATTGCTAAGTTTGGGGTGATAATCTATTGTGTCTTTAAAGTTTAGACGGGGCAGGGTTTTTAATATCTAAATGTTTTATATTACCGATAAGACTTGTACAACCTTAACATTTAATTGTAAATCCTTATGAGTAATTATTTAGTTATCAGATTAAGTGCCGCTTTTATTAGACTAAATGGCTCAGTAGATATACGCCTTTTTCTGATAAAAGTAAAAACTAGTATAAATACGTAGCTGTTTTGAGGTAAATATCAGTGGGTAGCCAAACTTGAAGTCTGTTATGATTGGTATTTGGAGGCAGTATTGATTAGTTTTAAAAGTAGGTGGAATATTTATTTTTTTCAATTCAGCCTATTTTTATAAAGACAAATTGAACAGAAATCAAGTGAGTATGCTTGAGAATTGGAATGGAAATTTTCATTAAAATCTATTCAGTTAATAGTCAAATAAGTTAAATAGGGTTTAAAACCTATTTGTTATTCTATTATTATCAATCTATAACGGATAGCATACATGATAAGTTCAGCAATGTTTTTGCTGTCTGTTTTTTCCAAAAGACTGGCCCTGTATGTTTCAATAGTTCGTTGCCCCAGACAAAGGGTTTGAGATGTTTCCAAAGTAGATTTACCTTTACAAATCAATTCTAGCACTTCAAGTTCGCGATTAGTTAGTTTGGCGGGAATTTCTTTTGTGTGTTTAAATATAAATGGAGCTGGATTTTCAGGATATAATTTAGTGATATTGCCTACAATACTTGGGCGGCCTTTATATGTAATTACAGATCCAAATAATTCAACAAATACTGTATCTGAAGTTTTATGGATAGCTTCAAATTTCAGAGATATAGAACTTTCCGAATCTTTTAAACAACGATCAAAATCGTTTAAAATTTTTGTTTTATTACTATATTTGTCATTGAGGAGTTCCTCAAAATTTATTGAAGAAAAATCATCATAGTCATAACCGAAAATGTTTGCTAATGAGGTATTATAAAATAGAAATTTGCCATTTTGATAAATATAAATACCTATTTTTGGATGGTTTATAATAGTATGAAATTTTTCGTCATGAATTTGTTCAAGCGTATCATATTTAGCGAGACGTGTATTGATAACTCTCAATAACTCATAAAGACTGAAAGGTTTTGTGATATAATCATCCGCACCTAATTGCATTCCTGCTCTAACATCTTCATTTTCAGTTCGAGCTGAAAAAAACACTAAAGGAATAGTTGAAGTGGCCTTAATCTGCTTTATTGTTTTATAAAAATCATATCCATTCATATTAGGCATAGATATGTCGCAAAGGATAAGGTCTGGTAAATGCTTTAAAGTTTGTTGGATTCCCACAAGTCCATCCTCGGCAATAAAGACTTCGAAGTTTTGTCCTTTAATAAATTCAGCTGTATTTTCTCTTAAGACAGTATCGTCTTCTATTATAAGAATCTTTTTCATTTAAAAAAAATTAGAATGATCAGTATTTTATTATTGATTGAAAGAAACGGAGTCGGTGTCTGTTCTTTTAGATTAAATTAAACATTTTACTGCTGTAAGTATGGTAATGTAATAGTTACTGCAGTTCCTTTATCTACAACTGATTCAATTAACATTTGGCCTTTATGAAGATCAACGAATCTTTTTACAATAGACAAACCAAAACCAGTTCCTTGCACAGCTCCTCTGTTAGAAGCACGGTAAAAAGGGTCTAATAAATACTTTATTTCATCATCAGGTATTCCTATTCCTCGATCCTTGATTATGAATTCTATTTTTTTATTGTCTATTTCATTTAAATCGATGGTAATATTTTTACTACTGTATTTTATGGCGTTAGAGATGATATTATTAAAAATGTGACGAATCATAATTGAATCCATATAATAGTTTTTAATATCTAAGTTCGATTTCAGTATTACTTTTTGATTGGTTTCCGATACGCATATGTTTTCTTCAATAATCTCATTTATGAGGGGAAGAAGTTGAATATTTGTAGGTCTAAAAAAAGATTTGCTAGTTTGCTCTTCATCAATCAGAGAAACATCGTCGAGTAATGCTGTGGTATGTTGTACAGCATCAAATATCTGTTTAAACAGTTTTTCTTTTTTTTCCTTGTCCCAAGTATCATTGTATATTTGCAATAATTGAACACTGGAAAGAATTCCTGCTAAAGGGGTTCTGAATTCATGGGAAACGGTGGATATAAATTGAGACTTTAAGACATTGACTTCTTTCAGTTTGTTATTTAATTGGACCAGTCGTTCTTCTTCAAGTTTCCTTTTTGAGATGTCGTTTATTGTAGAGATTAATAAGGCTTGTCCACTAATGGACAGTGGACTAGTATACATTTCAATATCGCAAGTTTTACCAGAAGCTAGCTTATGAATAAATTGGAAATAGGATGGCCCAGTGATCGTGAATTTTTTCATCTCTTCCAATATTTGTTCTGATGGAAAAGTACTAATATCTGATAGGGTCATTAGTTTAAATTCTTCTAAGGAATAACCATAAAATTGTGCGGCGGCCGAATTAACATCGATGATGTTACCGCTCATTGGATCTATCAGGAGTTGAGGAGTCTGATTTTTTTCGAACATGGCAAAATACAGCTGACTCCTTTCTTTTAATGCAAGATCTACTTTCTTACGATCGGAAATATCTCGGATGTGGCATAGAATAACTTTGTTTTCATCTACAATGTATACGTTACTTACAAACTCAACATCGATTGAATATCCTGCTTTTGTTTCCAATGGCATATCTTCAAATCGAATGTATTCTTTGTTTTGTAATTCTATAAAAGCCTCCTTAGAAGCCGCAATATTTTTAAAAACTCCAATTTCCCAAAGTTCTTTTCCTACCAACTCATCGTAATTAAATCCAATCAAATCAATCAGAAAAGGATTTGCATCAGTAATCTGACCTGTGATCGCATCAAGAATTAAAATTCCTTCTTTGGATGATTCAAATATTCGGTGCGAACGTGTTTCAGCATTTTGTACTTTTTCCACAGCTAATTTGCGATCAGTGATGTCTTGGATTACTCCAATCATGGAAAGTTCATTAGCTTCGTCATCAAAAATAATTTCTCCCCATCCATCTACCCATCGAATCTCACCGTCATTCTTACGAATAATTCTGTATTCCTTGCGAAACAAGTTTTGATTTAGAATACATTCTTGTAAATACAGCTCCATCATTTCTCTGTCCTGAGGATGAATAATATCTAACCATTTTTCTATAATATTTAAAGGTATGCTATCGTGAAATCCAAGAATAAATCGTAATTCTTGAGAAAATTCTAAAAAATTAGTAGATATATTAAATTGAAAGGAGCCAATGTTTCCAATTCTTTGAATTTCTTTAAAAATAGACTCCTTTTCCGGTAAAATATTTTTTAGAAGCTTTTTTTCGGTTCTATCAAGAGCAGCTATAAGGTATTGTTGCTCCTTTTCTAAAAACCTAACAGTTAAGTAAACTAATACCTGTTTTTCTTGATTTATAGTTAGCTCAGTAACGCAAAAATTTTCGACATTAGTTTCTTTTACTTTTAGTAAAAAGGTATTGAAATTAGGAAGGTTTTTTTTAGTAATAAATTGACTGAAAGTGAAATTGAGTAAGTCATCACCTGTTTTACCCAAAAGAGCTAAACCGCTGTTATTGAATTTTACTATTTTGCCTCTGCAATCAATAATAAAATACCCTACCAGGGAAAGATCACACAATAAATTTAGCTTTTGAGCAGCTATTTCTGCTTTATCTTTTGCTAATTGTAACTCTTGATTTTGTATTGTAAGCTCAATATTACGGGCTTTTAATTCCTCGATCAAATTCTGGGGTTTGGATTCGACCATAGCTCGTTTTAGGTATCCTATTTTGTTAGTATTTCCGTAGCTCCTTGCTTTAGAATATTAAATTTTATGGTCTTTTATTTTCTCTTTCTGAATTTAATATTTTAATTAAAATGGATGGCTATTTGTTTTTATGCAAAACATGCCACTTTGGGCTGACGAGCGATTATTTGTATGATCCTTTTTACAATCAGGAGTGTTTTTTGCGCATTAATTTTTGATTTTGATTTTGGTAAACATATGTTAAAAAATATGAGTTCAGTCGAATAAAAAAAACAATCTGTTTAAAAGAGTCTTATGTCAGATTAAGTGCGTGTTTTGCTCTTCGTGAAATTACGAAAAATTAATTAATTTCACTTTTTTATTAAAAAAAAATTAGTGTTATTTATTTAAAATAATTTAAAAAATAATTTTGCTTTATGAGTTTGAAAAATAGGTGCTAAGTATTAGTAATTTCAATTATCTATATCTAATTTAAAGATGAGAATAAAAGTTGGTTCAACTTCTATGTTCTCCACATCAAATCTAAACGATGGGATTTTCATTGTTAAACTAGTTACAATTAACGAAACAGAAATAGGAACAAAAATCATCGTTAAAAACTAGCTCTCTAATCTATTGCATACTAAAGAGCAAGCTAGAAAGGTGTTAATATTATCTTCAATAATTTAATTAAAAGGATGGTTAAATCCGATAATATTTTACATAAAGAATTAGTATATGGTTAAATAATGTCCTCCAAAAAATTTATATTAAATTCGACATTACTAATTTCTTTAAATCATCTAAAAATACCGAAAGTAGTTTTAAATAAAAAATGGAGATCGTTAATTTGAACTGGAAATTGGTAGTCAATTCGACCTGTTTTTAGACTTATTGAAGGACATACAGACTATAATGGTTCTGATGCTTACAGTTAGATCTGTCATAAAGAAGAACCGACTAGTGGTAAAGGAATCACCGAAGCTAAATTGAAGCTATACGATTTAGCAAAAAGAAACCAATAGTGAGTAATAAGACTGTTTTGGATTGTGCAAAAAATAGAAGAGTCTAATTGAAAACATCGTATTAAGGAGATATATCAATTGGTTTAATATTAGTTTGGAAGAATAATCCCGTTATCCTCCAAGATTCTAGTTATACGTGGGAATTTACACAAATTGGAAACTATGGATCGCCACTTCGGACCGAAGAAGGCTGGTTGGTTATTACTCATGGTGTAGGTGCCACGAGACGATATTGTATAGGTGCTTCACTGTTTGATCTTGATAATCCTTCAAAGGAAATTGGAAGACCTTAAGAGCCCTTTCCCTCCCCTCTGGAAGATGAACGTAAAGGTTATGTACCTAACGTAGTATATTCATGCGGTTCGATTATTCACAACGACAGCCTCATATTGCCTTATGCCGTATCAGACTATTCATCTACTTATGATGTAGTTGATTTGGTAGAATTAATCGAGGCTTTGAAGAAAAGTTAATGATGACTTAATGCATTAATGTCTTTACTGATTTCATTGACGAGAGTTAAAATTATTCTAACAATTGTTATAAAAAAACTTGCGCGACTTAAATCGCTTATTACTAGTAAATAGAGCTATTTAGAGATTTTACATTATAATACCCCATTTTTAGAACCAAAAAACCTCTAAAATCAAATGACTTTGGAGGTTTATAATTTTTGGTCGGCGATGAAAGGTTCGCATTTTGCACCAAGTAGTTTTCTCTTTTTCAATCCTTTAATTCACATCTTTATATTTCTGTTGTAGTAATTTTGTCAAGGCACTTTCGGTTTTGGAATCCAATTGTTGCGAGGCAAAATGTTTCCACATTCCATCGATATAAATCAGTAACAATTCAGCTTCCAAAGTTGGATTTTCATAATTCAATTTTGAAAAAGCTACTGTTAGTTTTTCATAACAAGGCTTCATAAAAATGTCGTGGTATCTTTGAGAAAGAGAATTTAACGCAATGATTTTATGTTGCATTTTCCAAAAATCGGGATGCGAATCTACTAAAATTTGGGGAACCTCAACGATTTTTAAAATATATTGCAATCCGCTTTCGTCATTCAAATAATTGGAAATTATTTTTGCTGCCCCTTGATAACCATGTTTGATAATCTCCTCCAATAATTTTTCTTTCGTACCAAAATGTCTAAAAATCAATGCTTCTGAAGTTTCCGCCTCAGAAGCAATCGATTTTGTAGAAGTGGCTCGCTCTCCATTTTCTGTAAACAGTTTGAGAGCAGCGTCAAGTATATCCTTTTTTTTGCTCATCTGGAAATTAATTAAAGTGCGAGCATTTTTATAATTTAAACTCTTTCAATGATTACGGCATACCCTTGCCCAACACCAATACACATGGTTGCCAAAGCATATCGTTTTTCTAAACGTTGCAAGGATAAAGCAGCGCTGTATATAATTCTGGTTCCTGACATTCCCAGTGGATGTCCCAAGGCAATTGCTCCTCCATTTACGTTAACTCTGGCGTCATTGTCTTGAAGACCTAAAGCTCTTGTACAGGCCAAACTCTGGGCTGCGAAGGCTTCGTTCAATTCAATAATGTCGATATCATTCAATGTTAATCCGGCTTTCGCCAAAGCTTGTTGCGTTGCCGTAACGGGTCCAATTCCCATAATTCGAGGTTCAACCCCAACAACTGCCGAACTTACGATTCGGGCTAACGGTTTTAAATTGTACTTTTTTACGGCATCGCCTGATGCAATAAAAGTAGCTGCAGCACCGTCATTCAATCCCGAAGCATTTCCTGCAGTTACCGTTCCATCTGCTTTGAAAGCCGGTTTTAATTTAGCCAATGTTTCAACTGTTGTACTGGCTCTGACGAATTCATCTTCAGAAAAAACAATTGGTTCGCCTTTTCGCTGCGGAATGCTAACAGGAATAATTTCTTGCGCCAATACTCCATTTTCTTGCGCTTTTGCCGCTTTCATTTGTGAATTATAAGCGAAAAAATCTTGGTCTTCCCGACTGATATCATACAAATCCACTAAATTTTCAGCAGTAATTCCCATAGGATCCACACCGTACATTTGTTTCATTTTTGGGTTTACAAAACGCCATCCAAAACTGGAATCCTCCATTTTAGAATCCGTTCCATAGGCTTTTGATGCTTTTGAAATCACCAATGGACCGTGAGTCATGTGTTCTACTCCACCGGCAATAAAAATATCGCCATCTCCAGCTTTAATTGCTCGTGATGCTCCAATAATTGCAGACATTCCTGAAGCACACAATCTATTAACCGTTTCTCCGGGAACTGTAACCGGAAGTCCCGCCAGCAATGACGCCATTCGAGCCACGTTACGATTGTCTTCTCCAGCTTGATTGTGACAGCCTAAGATGACATCATCAATCGCAGCGGGTGGAATATTTGGATTTCTATTTACTAATTCCTTAATAACAATTGCTGCTAAATCATCTGCTCTGACCCCAGAAAGTGTTCCGCCAAAACTTCCTATTGGCGTTCTGATTCCATCAATTATATACGCTTCTGTATTCATTTTTATTTCTTTTAAATTATAATTCTTCTTGTGGAAGGTCTGCTTTTTTTCTCCAATAATTAATTACCGCCGATGTAATAATGGTAATCGATAATCCAATGAAACATCCGGTAGTCACTGATATAAAACGTTCTACCGCTCCTATCCATGACATTTGCGTCTGTTCATGAATCAATACAATGATGAGCGCTACAATTGCGGTTCGCGCCACATTCATCAAATTAAATAAATAACAAGTGGCAATGGAAAGAACAATACCCAACAATAGCATATAGACATTTGGCGCATGAATAAAAAAACAAAATAACCCTATTCCGGAGCCAATTAGGTTCGATTTAAACCGTTCAATCGATAAACGACGCGCATCTTTTGCCTCGGGCGAAATAACCAAAATAATAGAAAGCATCGTCCAATACAGTTCATATTCGGGGAAACCCAAATACAATTGATAGCCAATTAGAAAACCAATAATGCATTTGAACCCATAAATAATTAAATCAGATCCAATACTGTATCGTATTAATTTGTTCACCATTCGATTAGTATTAGATGCATTAGAATTGAAAAACTTAAAGGTAATTCTATTCTATCCTTGTTTTTATGCTAATTGTTCTACGAATTTTGCTTCCGTTTTTTCTCGCACTTCTTCTAAAGTTGCTCCCGGCATTAATTCTATTAAAGTCAATTTTCCATTAATATATTTGAAAACAGCCAGTTCCGTAATCACCATATCAACAGCCCCTAAAGTAGTCAAAGGCAAAATGCAAGTGGGTACTATTTTAGAACTTCCGTCTCTATTATTATGATTCATTGTAATAATCAGCGTTTTGGCACCCGAAGCCAAATCCATTGCTCCGCCAACACCCAATAAAGGTTGACCCGGCACAGCCCAATTCGCCAGATTGGCATGCTCATCCACTTCTAAACCGCCCATTACCGCAATATCAACATGCTTTCCACGAATCATGGCAAAGGATTCAGCACTATCAAAATAACTGCTTCCCGGTACTGCCGTAACTGGTATTTTTCCCGCATTAACCGGATAATTCATTGCTCCTCCTCCATCTACAGGTTCTGGACCAACGCCTAGCATTCCGTTTTCAGTATGTAAAATAACACCGTGTTTTGGTGTAATTAAATCGGCAACTAAAGTTGGAATTCCGATTCCCAAATTGACTACATCTCCTTTTTTCAATTCCTGTAATGCGCGTTTGGCCATATTCAGACGGTCCTCGCTCACTTTTTTCCCTTTGCTCACCGATGCCGACGAACCCAAATCTTCCAAAGTAAGTGTTGCCTGAACCAAGTAATCAATGTAACATCCTGGTGTGTGAATGTAATTAGGATCTAAAGTGCCTTCCGGTACTATTTCTTCTACTTCAGCGATAACTAAATCAGCTGCTGTTGCCATAGCACGATTGAAATTTTGCTCTGTCATACGATAGATTAAATTTCCTGCCGTATCCGCTTTCCAGGCTCTGATAAAAGCTACGTTTCCACGAATTCCTTTCACAAAAACCTGTTCAAGACCATCAATTATTTTAGTCTCTTTCCCTTCTGCAATAGGCGTTCCGGCTGCAGTTGGCGTATAAAAGCCTCCTATTCCTGCTCCTCCGGCTCTTAAGGCTTCCGCCAAAGTTCCTTGCGGTATCAATTCATATTCCACAATTCCATCCTGAGCCGCTTTCACCGCTTCGGGATTACTGGTAAAAAAAGAACCAATCATTTTTTTCAATTGTCCGTTTCGTAACAAACGTCCGCCCCCAATTCCCGCTTCGCCTACATTGTTTCCAATAAAAGTGATGTTTTTAGTTTCGGTTTTCGATAAAGCATCCATTAAATGGACTGGATTTCCCGTCATCCCAAAACCTCCTTGCAATAAGGTATCACCATCTTTGACCATGGCTGCGGCTTGTTCGGTTGTTATTTGTGGAACTGTTTTCATAATTTAATTTTTAATAAATTCAATAAGTAGTCTTGTAAAATCATCAGCCTTTTCAATATTTGAAATATGGGCCGTTTTTAAAGCGGCCAAAATAGAATTTGGAATTTTTTCCATTAGAAAATCACCATCTTTTACGGTTGTCACCAAATCCTCTGTACCGGAAATAATTAAGGTTGGCGCTGAAATTTTGGAAACTTCATCTGTAAAATCAGCATCCCGAACGGCAGCACAACAAGAACTATATCCTGCTACCGGCGTTTGCACAAACTTTGCTAAAACCGAATCAACTTCCGTTTTATTTTCGGTAAGGTATTCAGATGTAAACCAGCGTTCCTGCGTTCCTGAAACGATACTGTCCAAACCATTTTTTTGAACCGTTTCAATTCGGGTATTCCAGCCTTCTTTGTTTCCAATTTTTACGGCAGTATTACAAAGTATCAGTTTGTTCAACCGTTCCGGCGCATGAATTCCCAACCATTGTCCGGTCAATCCGCCAATAGACAATCCGCAGAAATTTACTTTTTCGATTTTTAAATGATCCAATAAATCCAAAACATCATTCCCTAGCATTTCAATAGAATATTCTCCTTCGGTAGCTTCGCTTTTTCCATGACCGCGAGTATCGTACCGCAGAATATTAAATTCTGTACCAAGCAACTCTATTTGTTTATCCCACATCGTCAAATCAGTTCCTAGTGAATTAGAAAAAACAATAGTTTGCTCCTTCTTGAAATCATCAAACACATAATTCAATGTTGTATGCTGCATTTTTATTTTTGACATTATTTCATTTTTATATTAACCCAAATCACCGCCAGCAACGGGAATTGTTATTCCTGTGATATAAGACGCTTCATCAGATGCTAGAAAAAGTATCGCCGAAGTTTGTTCTTCAATGGTTCCGTAGCGTTTCATTAAACTCGATTCGGTGGTTTGATCAGCCACTTCTTGTCTCCATATTTTTTCCTGTTCAGAATCTGGAGTTTCATTACGCGGAATCAAGCGTTCCGGAGCTTCGGTTCCACCTGGCGCAACCGCATTCACACGAATGTTTTTTTCAGCATATTCGAAAGCCATAGCAGCCGTGAGGGCATTGACTCCTCCTTTTGCAGCAGCATAAGGAACACGATTAATTCCTCTGGTAGCAACCGAAGAAACATTCACGATTACACCTCCTTTTTGATCCAACATCACCGGAAGAACTGCACGACAGCCCCATAAAGTTGGAAAAAGGGAACGTCGAATTTCTTTTTCTATTTGATCTTCTTCATAGGTTGCAAAAGGTTTCATCCAGATTGTTCCTCCCACGTTGTTAATCAAAATATCTATTCTTCCAAACTTTGCAACAGCTTGTTCCACTACCGACTGAAAGCCTGAAAATTGTTCCAAATCAGCTATAACAGGAAGTGCTTTATTTTTTTGGTCTTCACTCAATTGTGAAGCTATTTCATTTACTATTGGAGAACGATCAATTAATACAACCGAACCACCTTCGGCTAAAAGTTGCAATGCAACCGTTTTTCCTATTCCTTGCGCGGCACCGGTAACAAGCGCCACTTTTCCTGAAAATCTATTGGGGTGAAGCATTTTTACTGTTTAAAAATTATAATTGTACATTTTCCTGACCCGTTGGAACAAATTTTTCCATGTAAAAATTAACATGTTGAATTGCCTCTTTGTCAAGCGTTGTTTTTACCGCTTCTACCATCGCATTTGGTCCACAGATATAAATATCATAGGCTTTATCGCCCAGAAGCTCTTTATTAATCCATTGGGTAACGAATCCTTTATCATGACCTTCCGCTTGTTCATCAGAGGTACAAGTGAATAGTTGCAATGGCATAATTTCACTAAACGCTTTCAAACGTTCCAATTCCACTACATTCTCCCCTGTCGTAGCTCCGTAAAACAAATGAATAGGAGTAGTATTTTTTTCTACTTTTAGCTTTTCAAGCATTGCCATAAAAGGTGCAATACCTGTACCGCCAGCAATAAAGATTAAATCACGTTGCGCCTCTCTTAAATAAAAACTTCCCAAAGGAGTTACAATGTTTAGTTCCCCGCCTACAGTTGCCTCCTCTTTTAGATACGTACTCATCAATCCTCCAGGAACTAATTTGATTAAAAACTCCCCTTCAGCTATATCAGGTTGTGAACTGTACGAATACGATCTGGTTTGTGAAGTTCCCGGAACCTCAATATTTACATATTGTCCCGGAAGAAATTGAAAAGAACTCCCATCAGCAGCACGCAATTTTAATTGGTAGATTTCAGAAGATAATCTGTTTAATTCCTTGATTTCAGTAGCGACAGCCGTAGATTTAACTTTACAGGCAGCAGAACTGACCAAAATATCAACCACAAGGTCTGATTTTGGTCTCACTTGACAAGCAAGCGCAAAACCTGCCGCTGCTTCTTCATCTGATAAGGCTTCTTCGATGTAGTCTCCCGCATCAAAATTTCCTGATCTCATTTTACATTTACAAGTACCACAAGCGCCATCAGCGCAATCTAACGGAATGTTTATCCCAACACGATACGCAGTTTCTGCTACCGTTTCATTGGGTAAACTATCTATAAATCGGGTTACTCCGTCCTCAAAGTTTAATGCTATTTTTGCCATTACTTTTGTATTAAATATGATATATGTCAAGCACTTGTCGAATGTAATCGTTCTTAAGGATGACTTTTTTATTAGTGATTAAAAATGAATCTCCCACTTTTTTCAAAGTGTAAAAGGAAACACCAAAAAACTGATCCAATTTATTGTATCGAAAGCTTAATGTATTCCAGTTAAAACGTATTTTAACTTCATCGTTGTTTTCTTCCAGAATTTCAAGATTGGTGCAATTATGACTTGTTCTGGTGTCCGGTAAAGTAGCGCTCGAACGTTCGGTTCTAATTCTAAAAACACGATCTTCCAAACCATTTCTGTTTGGATAATAAATCAAGGAAATTTCGGTTTCGTGATTTGTCGTTAGATTATCCTCGTCGTCCCAAGATGGCATCCAAAACGTTACTTTTTCATCGTATAACTGAAGCCATTCATCCCATTGTTTGTCGTCTAAATGTCTCGCTTCCTGATAAACAAATGCTTGTATTTTATCGTAATTAGTCATCTTACAAATTGTTTTCTAGATTAATCAATTCCTCTTTTGCCAAAGCTGCTGCCAAGGTTTCTGCCCAATACTGGTGCTGCATCAGGAACAATCCTTCGTCTTCGGTTCTAATTCCGCTTAATTTTGGATTGATTCCCATAGCGGTAGCATGTTCGTCCGGACCATAAACCCAATGTTCCGCCCCACGGCTGACATCGTTCCAAGGCATGGCTTTTGCCAAATAACTTTCCTGACAGGATCTGAATTCTTCCAAATCATCAGGAGTTCCCATTCCGGTCACATTGAAGAAATCTTCGTATTGGCGAATACGCAACGCACGGTCGGCCACAGGTTCATTTTTGGGTGCCATGCAATAAATAGTCACTTCCGATTTATCCACAGAAATTGGTCTAACCACACGAATTTGAGTCGAAAACTGATCCATCAAATACACATTTGGATAAAGAGCCAAGTTGCGCGTTTCGTTGACAATAAAATTGGTTCTTTCTTCACCAAGTTCCGCATTCAATCGATCCAATTGACTATAAAGAGGACGTACTTCCGGATTCAGCATTTTGGTCCAAAGTAGCATGTGACCATTTTCAAAACCATAAACACCGCCAATACTTTTTGACCATCCGTTAGGGTCTACCGCTTTTACACCATCTTCTTTACGGTTTCCCATCGTAGCCACATAGTTCCAATGCACCGAGCTTACATGGTAGCCATCAGCACCATTTTCCATTTGCATTTTCCAGTTTGCATCGTAAGTGTACGAAGAAGCTCCTCGTACTACTTCCAATCCAAATTCTGCCTGATCTACCATTTGATCTATAATCTTTTTGGTATCACCGAGATAGTCTTCCAATGAAGAAGAATCTGGATTTAGGCTGCCAAATAAAAATCCTTTGTACGATTCAAATCGTGCTACTTTTTTCAAATCATGTGAACCTTCTGTGTTGAACTGTTCCGGATATCCTGCGCCTTTAACATCTTTTACTTTTAATAATTTTCCTGAATTATTAAAAGTCCAACCGTGAAACGGACATGTATACGTTGATTTATTCCCTTTTTTATAGCGACAAAGCTGCGCTCCTCTATGGCTGCAGGCATTAATAAAAGCATTCAATTCTCCTTCTTTGTTGCGGGCGATAAAGATGGGTTGTCTGCCAATATGAGTCGTGAAATAATCATTCAATTCTGTTATCTGACTTTCATGAGCCAAATACACCCAATTGTTTTCGAAAATATATTTCATTTCCAATTCGAACAACTCCGGATTGGTAAAGGATTCTCTGTTATGACGATAAAGACCTTCAGAAACGTTGTGTTCCAATAGGCTTTCTACATATTCTTTATTTAATTTTTCCATTTGTGTTGTTGTTTAGTAGTCATAACCTACCCACTCCGGAGTTATTTTGGGGTAAAACCACCATGAGAATGACTCAAAAAATCAATACGATTTGTTCCTTCTCACGGGGATTCTACAAGTCCAAAAAAGATTCGGAAAATGGCAATAGACCGTTTCTTTTTTTATTATGCTACAGCTTCAGCTCTCAATCGCTCTACTTCTGCATCGTGAATTCCTTCAATTTCTTTGTGCAAAGTGAAGTCGAAATCGATTGAGGAAAAAGGCTGGTCTAATCCTTTTTCTTTAATTTTTTCCGCATCAGTAATTACGGTAAGATCCGGAACCAAACCTTCACGAGTTGCAAAAGCGAAATCATCCCATAAATAAGGATCATCCTCAAAATTAATTTGTGTTGTTAATTTTCTGAAACCAGGTGCCGAAACGAAGAAATGAATGTGTGACGGGCGATTTCCGTGACGACCAATAGCACTTAAAAGTGTTTCCGTTGATCCTCCTGGAGGTACAGCATATCCACAAGGAAGAATGCTACGGAACTGATAATTCCCTTTTTCATCCGTTTCTATCGTTCCACGTAAATTGAAATCACTCATTGACTGATCAAAATAAGAATAATTCCCTTTTAAATTCGCATGCCAAACCTCTACAATTGCATTTGGAATTGGATTGTTTTTATCGTCTAAAACGGCTCCTTGCATAAACAAAACTTCGCCTTCTTCTACTTCAGTTCCATCGTCTATACGTGCAAAAAACTTTGATTTTGGCGCACCGGCAACATAAAGTGGTCCTTCAATCGTTCTTGGCGTTCCACCTGTCATTCCTGCTTTTGCTTCTTCTTCATCCATACGTAAGTCTAAGAAATGCTCTATTCCTAAACCTGCAGCGATTAAACCATATTCTCCATTTTGACCTGCTTGAGTCAAGAAATTTACTGCTGTCCAAACTTCGTCCGGTTGGATATCTAAATCTTCGATGGTGTAAAACAAATCGCGAAGGATTCTGTTTAAAATTGCTTTTGCTCTTTCGCTTCCAGCTTCTATTTTTTCAGTACTTTCAATTTTTTGAAGTAATCCGTCTATTTGTGCTCTAGTCATGATATTGATTTTTATAAATTTATTATAGTTTTTTTTTGATTATTTAAAAGGGTTACAATTCTCCTTCTTTAAATGGAAGAATAATGTTTGCATAATGATTTTACTTCGATTTCCATAAAAGGAAAAAGGGGTAAATTGCTCAGAATCTCATGAAGTTCAACCGGACTTTCTACATTGAAAATACTGATGTTCGAATACTTCCCGACTATTCTCCAAATGGCTACCCATTTTCCGCTGCGTTGCAAATCTTGTGACATTGCTTTTTCTTTTGCTTTTAATTCGTTTACAAAATTCACATCGGAATCATGTGGAATTTTTACGGTCATTTCTACGTGGAATAACATAATGCTACTTTTTATTTGCGTTTATATTGGTTGAGTTTTTCTAAATCTAATTCCAAGCCTAAGCCCGGACCTTGTGGGATTTTCATCGAAGCATTCGAAAATTCCACTTTGGTTTTAACAATATCATCCGTTAATAATAATGGACCGAAAAGTTCCGTTCCCCATGACATTGTTTTCAACGTACTAAAAGCATGCGCCGAAGCCACAGAACCAATTGTTCCTTCCAATAAAGTTCCTCCATACAAACTGATATCGGCAGCTTCTGCAATGGCAGCCACTTTTAAAACATTATGCAATCCGCCTGATTTTCCTATTTTTAATGCAAAAACATCGCTTCCTCTTATTTTCGCCAATTTGTAAGCATCCGTACTATCGTTTAAGGCTTCATCTGCCATAATCGGCACGGTAAACATTTTGGTCAAACGAGCCAAACCTTCAAAATTTTCTTTAACTATGGGCTGTTCAATCAAATCAATTCCTGCTTCTTGAAGTTTTGCAATGCTAATTTTTGCGGTACTTTCGTCCCAAGCCTGATTTACATCTACCGTTACTTTTGCTCGGTCTCCCAACGCTTTTTTGATAGCGGCAACGTGAGCGATTGAAATTTCCGGCGCTTGCCAACCTATTTTTAATTTGAAAATAGTGTGTCTTCCGATGGCCAAAAGATGTTGGGCTTCTTCAATATCCTGTTGTGTATTTCCGCTGGCCAATGTCCATAAAACAGGCAAAGTTTCGGTAATTGCTCCTCCTAATAATGTAGCGACAGAAACACCCAATCGTTTTCCATGCGCATCTAGAAGTGCTGTTTCAATTCCGGATTTTGCAATTCGGTTGCCTTTGATGTTTTTTTCAACCCAAAACATGGCTTTGTGAATATTGGTCGCATCCTGCCCCACTAATAAAGGAGCAAAATAAGTATCAATATTGAGTTTCATACTTTCCGGAGATTCCTCTCCGTAACTCAATCCGCCAATTGTTGTCGCTTCTCCAATTCCTTCAATTCCATCACTGCATAACAAACGAATGATAACCATAGTTTGTTTTTTCATTACGGTCATCGAGAGATGATGCGGACGAATTGTTGGCAAATCAACCAGAATGGCTTCGATTTTTTCAATAATAGGATTATTCATTTCTTAGTATCTAAATTTGTTTGATTCGACAGAAGTGAGTACTTACTCATAAATAATTAAGCGCTTACTTACTGTTTGATTATCACAAATTTAGAACTAAAAGCAGGGTGTAAAATTGGATTAATTTGCTATTAATGAGACAAATCAAACAAATAGACAAAAAACATAACTATTTGTTTATAATATCTTTAAATAGAAAAAACAGAAGAAAAAATTTGATTTCCTTTAAAAAACAGGACAAAACAATTTTATACAGAAAGATTGGAAACGAGATTATTATAAACGCCTAACTCATAGGATTTACAACTATCTCATTATAATAATTAAAGTGGTAAAAGAAGAATGGAGTGATTACTTACGTCCTAATTGGCTTCTGAATTCTTTGGGAGTGAGTTCGGTTTTTTTCTTGAACAAACGCGTAAAATAAGCGGGATCTTCGATATCTAATTCATACGAGATTTCGGCAATTGACATATCAAAATTGCGCAGGTAAATTTTAGCTTCATCAATAAAAAAATTAATGACTACATCTTTTGGCGACAAGCCGGAAACATCTTTACAAATTCGGTTGAGATGTCCGCTTGAAATTGCTAAACGGGAAGCATAATCTTCTACACTTATTTTAAAAGATTTCATTTCCTTTATTAATTGAACAAAGCGTCGGTAATATATTTTATTCTTGTTATCGGAAAGATGAACTGCGGATGAAGTGACAAATATCCGATACAAACGCAACAGCATCATTCCTACCAAATACTGCAAAGCGTGTTGCTTTCCCGGTAATTCCGAATAATATTCCTCGATACATTTACGAATCGTTATCAAAGCGTCGTTGATTATTTTATCATCTTCGTTCAGTTTTGAAATATGAATTTCGTCTATCGTATTGATAATATCCGTATCGAGTTTTAACATATTCTCCAATGACTTATCATAAAGTGAAATAACCCATCCTTTAGTATCGGCATTCATGCGTAAACCATGGCTGATATTCTTTGGAATAGAAAAAAAAGAAACACTTTCGACAAGTTGACTTTCGCCATTAATTATTAATTCCAAAGAGCCGCTTTCTACAACAAAAATTTGAAAAAGGTCACTGTGTACATGAGGTTTTATAAACCATTCGTGGCGTTTACCGGTTATTTCCATAGGTGTAATATGAATAATATCCCTAACCATATCGATAGAGTTATCACCATAAATTCCTTTAAAGAATAATTTATTTCCCATGCATTATTTTAACTCAAAAGCTATTTTGAAACCTTTCAAAGATACTACAAATACAACTATATCGTTTGAGAACTATTTGACATTTTTTATATAAAAGAAAAATACTTTGTGATATTCTAAGATGGATTGGCAGTATTCAATTTTGAAAGTCGGTATAAAAACAGTGCCACAAAAACCAAATAAACAATTGCCATACTCATCGCAATGCTATAGCCATCTAAACCTTGTTTCAAACTATAAAAAAACACGCTGCCAATAATACTGATTCCAAAAGCGGATGAAAATTGTTGTACGGTTGAATATACACCTCCGGCTAATGCGGCATAATCGGTTGGAATTTTTTTAAGCGCATAATTCAAAATGGACGGTAAAAGTGTCCCTTGTCCCAATCCATACAATAAAAGAAACCAAGGAATATAATTCACATTTGCCGGATCTCCAAGAGTAAAAGCCTGTAAAACCAAAGAAATAATCATTAGAAAACAACCTATAATTAATAATTTGATTCCATATTTATGCAATAATTTTAAAGCAATAAATGAAGACATCAAAAAACCAATGCCATTAAAAGTAAAATACTGACTGGCAACATAAGGATCCAGATGTAATGTGTTTTGGAATTGAACCGCACATATCAATAAATAAGAATTGTGTGCTCCGAAAAAAAATAACGCTACCAGTAAAACCAAATTGAAGCTTTTTATTTTAAAAAGATTAGTGTTCATCAAAGGACTGCTTTGCTGTTGGGTTTTTCGTTTTTGGTTCTTCCAAAATATAAATAATAGAATCCCGGATAAAAACAGCAAAAGCAAAACTAAAATTGAAAATCCTTCCTCTGGCACTAAAGTGAGTCCGTAAATTAAACTTCCCAAAGCAATGGTCAATAATAAAACCCCTAGCATGTCAAATTTACCCCCTCTGTGCAGAGTTGTTTCCTGTAAAAAGAAGAATGAAAGTACAACGGTTACTAAACCAAACGGAACATTTATCAAGAATATCAATCGCCAACTTTCTTCAATATAATGGTGTGCTACAAAATAGCCACCTAAAAATTGTCCTAAAATAGAAGCAATACCCAATGTAATTCCGAAAAAGCCAAAGGCCAAGTTTCGTTCTTTGGCTTCTCGAAAAGTAACTTGTATTATCGTCAAGGTTTGAGGAATCATAAAGGCAGCGGCCACACCCTGAAAAAATCTAAAAAGTATCAATTGGAAAATAGTGTCCGCATATCCACATAAAGCAGAAGTAATAGTAAAAGACAGCATCCCAATTATGAATATTTTCTTTCGACCAAAAAAATCTCCGGCTCTTCCTCCGGTAACTAAAAAGACACAATATCCCAACAGATAAGAACTTATGACTAATTCGGTATTACTGTCTGATGTCAAATACTGTTGTTTGATTTCCGGCAAAGCCATATTCACGATATAGACATCAATTACTGAAAGTAAGGGAGCTACAAGTACAATAATTAATGCTAGCCATTTATTGGTTTCTTTCATAATCACAAAAAAAACGTTGGATGCAATTCCTTTTGAATCACACCCAACGCGTTAATAAAAAATTAAAATTTTAGCACTGTAGCAAATACAACTCTCCAAGTTCCTATCAAATTCAGATTGCTTACCGCTCTTCCACTATTATCCGCATTCCCCCATTCGGCAGCTGAATATTCTGCTTCCAAACCAAATTTTAAATTTTTAATAGGCACTTCAATTCGTGGTGCCAATCGATAAATATAATTAATGGTTCTGGTAGTTGTATTTCCTGAAGCCGCTATACCTCCTACCATGTTTGAAAATCCATAAGCTACTGCTTTTCCAGAAATTGGATTAGTAGCACCATCATTTTGGCTAAAGCCAGCAAAGAATCCAGGAATTATTTTTTTAGTTTTTCCGGTTAAATCAATCCAAAAAGATTGTGTTGCCATAGTCGAATAGGTTTCTAAACCCGGACCTGAAGTGGGTGTATATCCTACATAGCCTCCAAGCATAATGAATGAAGTGGCGTTTTCGCCATACATTGCTTCTGCTTTTATAGTCATGGGTTTCGTTTCAAAACGGCCATACGCCATAACGGAAACACTGTTGACTCTTTCATTTGAAAAATCATTGGTCAATCCAGAACCTGTTTTGGGACGAATTTGCTCAAAATGCCCTGCTAAACCTACGAGAACATTTTTACTTTTATAATTTACCTGAACATGTCCCGAAGGAAGTGAACTGTTTCTGTAGGGTGCCGTATTCGAAGTAAAATCCCTTTGTGAAACGGCAGCTATCATCAGATTAAAATGAGTATTCAACTTTTGGGTAAACCGAATCTGAGGATTTCTGTTGTACGGCATGTAAGGCGCACCTCCACTGAAATTAACTACCCCGGGAAACATTTCCGGAATGGTCAGCGGATGCCAAAATTGTCCTATTCCCAACTGGCTTTTTTTCCAGTCCAATGTAATATAGGCATGTCTCAAACGAAATTCATTGATTCCACCTTCGGCATTACCAAAAAAATCACCTTCAAGGAATCCGGCAGTTTTTGCGCCTAAAACATCGGGTGCATTCACTTTGACTCCCGCTCTGGATAGTACATTCAGCATTTGAAACTTAGAAGCGGAGTTTCTATCTTTCCCATTGGCATCAAAGTCAACATCTTTTCCCCAAAGCACCACTGCAGCTTCTCTTACATCAACAGTCTGACGGGAATCAAACACCGCATCATGTCGAATAAAACCAGAAAATTTAACCTCAAAAAGTGGTTCTTTTTTTTCCGGTTTGACAGCAACTATACTGTCCTTTTTTTTAATGGTTTCCTGCGCATTAAGTAGCACTGCCGTGAGTAACAAACCAGTTACTGCAACTATTTTTTTTAACTTCATTTCTGTATATTTTATTTTAAAAATCCTAAATTACGGCTGATAAACACTCCTGTTTTAAGGCTATTCGTCAGCTACAATAGGATCTAATTGAATTGATTCCTCTTTTTGAAATGCCACTTTACTGTCATGACTGTGTTTTACATTGATAAAACAAACGGCCAAAGCGCCTATAGCTCCGGGAACAGCAAATGCAACAAAATTCAATTCAAAAGGCAATCCCAAACTCAATAAAGCGCCTCCTAAAATTGGTCCTAAAATAGCACCTGTTCTACCTACTCCTGATGCCCAGCCAATACCGGAAGATCTAATGTTTATAGGATAAAATTGCGCCACATAAGCATAACAAAGTATTTGGGTTCCAATAGTTGTTGCCCCCGCTATTGCAATTAAAATGTATAATACCAGCGTTGAATTTTTGAAACCAAGCAAGCTTAATGAAATTGCAGCAACGGCAAAAAAGGAAATCAAAACGGTTTTTAAATTAAATTTATCGCCAAGCCATCCGCCACCTATTGCTCCTATCATCGCTCCAAAATTCAGCACTAACAAAAAGGTAAGACTAGATCCTAACTCATATCCTGCTTTGTTCATTAATTTTGGCAACCAGGAATTCAGACCGTAAACCATCAAAAGACACGTGAAAAAAGCAATCCAAAACATGATGGTACTCGTTGTTCTGTTATGTTTAAAAAGTTGGGAAACACTCGCTCCGGCAGCTTTCGCTTCTCCAGAATCCAAAACATCCCCTGTGGCAGGAAGATACGTTGGCTCAATAAGAGAAAGTATTTTTTTTGCCTCTTCAGTTCTTTTTTGTTTTGCCAAAAAGCCTACAGAATCCGGTAAAAATTTAATAATCAAGGGCAATAAAAGTATTGGCAATAATCCAACATAAAAAACCGATTGCCATCCGAAATTTGGTATCAAAAAGATTCCTAATCCAGCCGAAAGCATTCCTCCTACTGAATAGCCGCTAAACATGAGTGTTACCAGCGTGCTTCTGATTTTCTTTGGCGAATATTCGGTCATTAAAGCCACAACATTGGGCATCACTCCCCCAATTCCTAATCCGGCAATAAAGCGACAAATCCCAAATTGCAAAGGAGTTTCTACAAATCCATTTATAAAAGTGAATCCACTGAAAATGGACACGCACATGATGATTGCTTTTTTTCGTCCAATTCGATCCGAAAGCGTCCCAAATATCAAAGCGCCAAACATCATCCCAAAGAGCGCGTAACTCCCCAAAGTTCCTGCTTCAAGAGGTGATAAATTCCACTTTTCCATAAGTAATGGTAACACTACGCCATAAATAACAAGGTCGTACCCATCAAAAATGATGATTAAGGAACACCAGAACAATACGGTCCAGTGAAATCGATTAAACTTGGCGTTATCGATTAAATTATGAATATCTATTTTTCGCATTTTTTTTTAGTTATTGGTTATTGGTTAATTAGGCATTATAAATACTAGGCTGTTATTATGGTTAAGCCTGTTTTTACAAATTTTTCCATATAAAAATTTGTATGATTTAATTGGATTCTTGCCAAGTTTATTTTGGATTCGTCCATTATATTTAATGCATCATTTTTGGATGCCGTTTGTCATTTTAAGAATAACCCAATTGCTAATCATCAAAAATTTATTGACTAAACACAATACTTATTTTGCAACACATTTATATTATTTATGATATTATCATTAATAAAAACAAATTTTAATTACACAAAACATAATTATTAACTCTTTTTTATATTGATATGCAAATATTAAAATTATTCGAGATGAAAAATTGTTCTTTTAAATCAAAAACAGGACAAATCAACTGTTTCATAGAAACTGATACTAAAATAGAAGTTTGTAAATCAGACTTATAAGTATAGTCTTACTACTGAATGCAAATAAATTTATTTTTGACAGAATGATTAATAATTTAAGTATACCCAACTGGTATATTGATTTTTATGGATACTGTCCGGGCAGGCTATTCAATACAAGTCCACAGGAATCAGTCCATAAAACAAACCCTAAAACGAGCTTCCTATGGTCGCTGTTTTAGGGTTTGTTTTATAAAAAGCCTTCTTCCTTTGCGGGCTTTTCTTTACTATCCTTGACAGAGAACCTGCATTCCATAACAATCAAATTACTACACAACTCAAATGCTCAACCAATAAAAAATAGTATCTTTAAAATATGAAAAAGCATCACACTATTATTATTGCAGGAGCCGGTGGAATCGCAGAAGCTGTTGGTTTATTACTGATGGAATGGAGCGAAGTTGCTCCTACTCTTTTTATTGGTGACAGAACCCATTCAAAAGCAAAAAAAGTAGCCCATTGGATTCAAGAAGGAACTACGAAATCAGGATTTATTCAAGATTTTCATCTTGCTGAAAATGGATTAACAGATGAAATGAAAGCAATATTGCTTCAAGGAGATATCATTTTAGATTGCCTACCGGGTAGCCAAGCACCCAGAATAGCCCAGTTTGCTAAAGATTTCAATCTGCATTACGCAAATCTTACAGAATATGTTGTAGAGACTGAAGAAATAATAACATTGGCAAAAGAAGCCAAAACGGGTTTTATACTTCAAACGGGTTTAGCTCCAGGGTATATTGATTTACTCGCCAATGGACTTTTTCAACAGTTTTGCATAGATTTTGAAGTAGATAAAGTAGATAAACTGGAATTTAAAGTTGGAGCATTGACCAATCATGCAGTTGCTCCACATTATTACGGATTTACCTGGAGCCCTGTGGGTGTAGCTACAGAATATCTGGAAGAAACTATAGTATTAAGGGATTTTAAAAAAACGACTCTACCATCACTGTCAGAAAGAACGACTATTATTATTGATGGTATTGCTTATGAAGAGGATCTTACTTCAGGCGGTGCAGCAGATTTGCCTGACGCATTATTAGGAAAGGTGCGTTCCCTTGATTACAAAACCTTACGTCATCCTGGGCATTATACTTGGATACAAGAGCAAGTTGCTAATTTAGAACATACAACTGACGCAATTAAAGGCTTACAAGAAAAAATGGAAGCCATTATCCCTCACATTGAAGACGACAAAATTATTTTATATGCAGCTGTAGAAGGAAAAGATGCTACAGGTATTTTGCGCAGACGAGAGATTGCAAAATGTATACTTCCTCAAAAAGTGGGAAAACATCAATTAAGAGCTATCCAAACAACTACCGCAGCACCACTGGCACAAGCAGCTCAACTATTACTCGAAACACCGCTTAGCGGAGTTGTATTACAAAGCCAAATTGATCCAATACAATTTTTAAATGGGAATTATATATTAAACGTTTACGGGAAAATATAAACACGGTATTAATAATATCTTGAGTATTAAAGTTACTCCTCTCAAAGCCCAAGATTCGTAATATACTTAGCAATTCAAACTAAGTTTAGACTTACTAAACTTCAAACTGCCAGCATAAAGCATAAATAGAACCTATGGAAAAACAATATTCTGTTGCGATATATCCTTCGGAGGCAATTATTGCTTTAGTTAAGTCGATGAAAGATCAATTAGCGCAGGAAGTGGATTGGTTTCACAGTAAAAATTCGACAGGACATATTACCATTTGTGAATTCGAAGCGAGTGCTAAACAAATTGAAATCATTAAAAATCAATTGAGTAAATTATGTGATACATTGGAACCTGTAGAAATTTGTTTAAATAAATTTGGTTCCTATCCCAATGGAGCTTTTTTTATTTCGCCAAACGAGGATTCTAAAAACCGTTTAAAACCCATAATGAAACGAATTCATGAATCGCTTCATATTCAAAATATGAAAAAAAGTAATGATCCGCATCTTTCTATTGCACGAAGATTAACTCCGGAAAATCTCGAAAGAGCTAAAGCTTTATTTGCTTCAATAGACGTAGCTTTTTTGTGTGACAGTATAGTTTTGCGAAAATTTGATGATACTATAAAACAGTTTGTTGTAACTGATTCCTTTAAATTCAACAACAATCCAAAAACAGAAGGCATACAGGGAACCCTTTTTTAGGAATTAATCACTCTTCAGCCATCCGGTAATGCTCATTCTGGTATTTTGGGTTACCAAAACCTCGTGAACTAATTCATCACTCTTGAAGAAAACAGTTTTACCCTGAGTGGGCGAAATTTTCTGATTATTATCCAATTGATGAATGAGTAATTCGCCACCGTCACTTTCTTGCCAATTGCTGTTTAAATAACTAATCATGGAGTATTTTCGACTGGGATTATTTTTGAACTGATCCAAATGTTTTAGATAAAAATCACCCGATTCATACAGCGAATAATGAAATTCATAACCTGTTATTCCGGTATAACAACTTTGATTCAGATAAAGAATAAATGCTTCTATTTGAGCAAAGAATTCATTTTCGAATGCATTGTTGTGTTTTTTATCCAACCAATAAATGGAATCGCTTCGTATCGCGCCATCATAAGAAACTTTCTCTGAGTTACCAATTCCAGCTTCCATCAAAAGGCTTTTTTGATTCAAAGAAATCAAATTTTGTTTTAGATTATTGGCCAAATCGGTACTCAAAAAATGTTCGGATATGCCTACCTTATTTTCAATATAAGTAGCAATCAAAGCCTCAAAGCTATTTTCCATGTCAGTTTTTTGTTGACTGCTTAGACAGCCAACGGGACAAGGTAGACTAATAAAAACCGTTAGAGACTGATTATAAAATAAATAAAATTATTAATTTATAATTCCCCATTTTTATTGCAATAATCAACAAGAAAAAAGGGTTTAGAAATCAATCTAAACCCTTTTTGTTATTTATAATTTACTGATAAAGCTACCGTAAATATCCTTGAACTGATAACCCTCAGAGAATCGGTCTTTGCTCAGTTTTTTGTATTCTACCAATCCCCAAAGAATAAATTCTTTCATGAAAAATTTATCTTCTTTTTCCAGTTGCGGTTGGTATTTCTTGATTAAAACTTCAAGAGGCACAATACTTCCCAGGATTCTTTCATATTCTCCATCGGAACAATCATCTAATAATTCGAAACCACTTTCGGCAAAAAACCATTCAATGATATCCGTATAAGGCGTTTTCTCGTCTTGTTTTTCCAGTTTTTCAATTTTTGGAAAATAAGCCGGAAAGAAAGTATGAATTGCATCACCTAGTAAATGCTGCGCCACAGCAGCAGCTCCCTCCTGCTCTCCTTCATAAACTAATTCGACTTTTCCGGTAATTGCTGGAATAATTCCCATAAAATCGGAAAGACGTAAAGTTGTTTTATCTTCTCCAGACTTCAATGCCCTTCTTTCTGCTGTACTTAATAAATTCTCTAATGCGGTAATACTCAATCTGGCACTCACACCACTTTTATTATCAATATATTCGCTTTCTCTTGCTTCAAAACTGATTTGTTCTAATAAATCCCTTGCCAAAGAAGGCACATAAACCATATCGCTTTGTGCTGTATCCAATTTTGCTTCCTGTTCTGTAATGGTTCTAGCAATTTTAATGGTTTCCGGGTAATGCGTCAAGATTTGAGAACCAATTCTATCTTTTAATGGTGTTACAATACTGCCACGATTCGTATAATCCTCTGGGTTTGCCGTGAAAACAAATTGCATATCGAGTGGCATTCGCAACTTAAATCCACGAATTTGAATATCGCCTTCCTGTAGAATATTAAACAATGCTACTTGAATTCTCGCTTGTAAATCAGGTAATTCGTTAATAACAAAAATACAACGATTCGCTCTTGGAATCATCCCAAAATGTATCACGCGATCATCTGCATAGGAAAGTTTTAGATTGGCTGCTTTTATTGGATCGACATCTCCAATCAAATCAGCAACGGTAACATCTGGTGTGGCCAGTTTTTCGAAAAAACGGTCGCTTCTGTGCAACCATGAAATTGGAGTTTCGTCGCCTTTAGTTTCAATGATGTCTTTGGCAAAACGGGAAATCGGTTGCAAAGGATCGTCATTAATTTCTGAACCAGTCACAAACGGAATGTATTCATCTAACAATTCGATCATTTTACGCGCTAATCTGGTTTTGGCTTGACCACGAAGACCTAATAAATTAATATTATGTCTAGATAAAATTGCTCGTTCCAATTCAGGAATTACGGTATTTTCAAAACCATGAACCCCCTCAAATGTTGGCTTTCCCGATTTAATTTTTTCTCTAAGATTAGAACGCAACTCATCTTTAATGCTTTTGCTTTCGTAACCTGATTTTTTTAATTCTCCTAGTGTTTTTATATTTCCTATTTTCATGTGTGAATTGTCTTTCATCTTGTTTCTTTTCTCTAATCCTTTTATTTTATTCTCTTCTTACGATTGGTTTCATAATCTTCAAAAATCATTTCGCCCAAACCTTTTAATCCAGTGTAAAATGCTTTTCCTTGATTGGCTTCGGTAAAACGATTGACAAATTGCTGTAAATACGGATCATTGGCAATCATAAAAGTGGTTATTGGAATATGTAATTTTCGAGCCTGTTGTGCCTGGTTGTAGCATTTATCAACAATATATTCATCGAGACCATTACTGTTCATATAATAGGAACCGTCTTTTTCCCGAACACAACTTGGTTTTCCATCGGTTATCATGAAAATTTGTTTGTTGGTATTTCGTTTTCTGCGCAGAATATCCATGGCTAATTGTAAACCTGCAACCGTATTGGTATGAAAAGGCCCGACTTTTAGATACGGCAAATCCCGGATTGCAATCGTCCAGGCATCATTTCCAAAAACCAGAATATCTAAAGTATCTTTTGGGTAACGTGTCGTAATCAATTCAGCAAGAGCCATTGCTACTTTTTTAGCTGGTGTAATTCGGTCTTCACCATACAAAATCATACTGTGGCTGATGTCAATCATCAAAACCGTACTCATTTGGGATTTATACTGTGTTTCTTCAACAACCAAATCATTTTCGGTCAGCATAAAAGCATCAACACCATTATTGATTTGGGCGTTGCGCAAGCTTTCGGTCAAAGAGATTCGTTCGAGTCCGTCACCAAAATGAAATTCCCGAAATTCCCCGGTATGTTCATCTCCATTTCCGGAATGTTTGGTTTTGTGATTCCCGCTTCCGGAACGTTTTAGATTACCAAAAATATTGTCTAAAGCTTGTTGTCGAATGGCGCGTTCTGTTTTGGCAGTAATTCCAATTCCTGAAGTTCCATCGTCCTTGAGTTCATCGCGGATGTAGCCTTTTTTCTTTAAATCTTCTATAAAATCATCGATTGTATAGTGTTCATCGGTGAGTTTATATTCTTTATCTAATTCTCGCAACCAATCGATTGCTTCATCAAAATCTCCTGAAGTATGTGTAATTAATTCTTTGAAAATACCAAAGAGCTTATCAAACGGAGACTGAAATGGCGCTTCATATTGCTTGAAATAAAATCCTTTTTTATTGTCATTTTTCATAGACTTTAAAATTACATCATTTTAAAATGTTGTCTATACAAACGTTTACTAATTTTTAGTTAAAAACATTGAAAGGATAAAAAGGAAGTCCTTAATCCGAAGATAAGCTAATTAAAAAATTGTCCATCGACGTAAAACCAACTTCCATTTTCGAGTTTGAAAGTAGATCGTTCATGATGAATTTGTTTTTGAAGTTTATTGTCTAAAAAATAGGCTTTGAACTCTACAGTATTCTCTGTAGCGGTTACAATTTCTAATTTAAGCCATTGATTTGAAGTCGCCCAATCTAGAATTTCAGATTTCGAATAGTATTTTCTCTCTGAAATATGGGTTGTTGCCAATAAATATTCCGCGGAATGAGTCACATAAGCTGAATAACGGGAACGCATTAATTCTAAGGCTGTTGCTGGATTTTCAGTTCCTTTAATAAATGGTTCGCAACATTCATTAAAGTTTTTTTGAGAACCACAATGGCATTTTATTTTTGTCATTTTATATAAAAACTATTGAAGTCTACACATTACAATTGTCCGTCTAATGCAATTATTTTTTGTTGCAATTGATTCAATAATACTTGATACTTACTAATTTCGACTAGATCGTCATCTTCTTCTGCAAAGTCAAGCAATTCATCTAAATCTTCGCTAACTTCAACTAATTTATTATTTGCCTCTTTACCATTCTTACTGGCAATCAAATCAATTATTTCCTGAACACCTTTTTTTAGATCCGTAAATTTATTGTTTTCCATCTTTAATTATTTTCTAAATCCTTACTCTCGTTAAACTTTTGGGTAATTTGTTTTAATTTTTCTTTACGCAGTATTTCAGCTTGTTTTACTTTATCCTGAGCTTTGTGCAACTTGTCGTTGTGCTTTTTAATATTCCTTTCGTTATTTCTACCCATGTCATTTATTTTTAATCAACTACCTTATTTGAGAACTCCTGCAAAGTTCGGGTTATTTATTCAAATTTAAATTATTTTTAATTGGAGAGTTTAACATTTTAAAAATAGTCGATTTAATTCTCAACCGTATTTACCCTGATTATTTCTATTTTTTTCAACACGTTTTTATACTTTTTTTTACAAATTTTAGTTTTTATATAATTATTGAGGCTTCAATGAATATGATTAATCATATAAAATATTTTAACAGGCTAAAAATTAATAATTTAACTATAATTCTAAAATATTATGCAGTTATGTTATTTTTATATACATTTATTTAATAAAAAATTGAGTTTTCTCAATCCTTCCAAATGGCACAAATGGACAATAAAAAATACCCTAAATTTATCAGTTGGTTCTTGAGCAAACCGAAAACAACGGGTTTCATCACTTTCTTATTCCTTAGTTATATTGCAGGATTTATTGTCTCTCAGCAATATCAGCTAATAAAGGAAGATGAGCAACGAGAAATGAATAGTATACTGCGAATTGTCAATCAAAATTTAGAGCAATCGCTTAAAAATTGTTACACAACCACATTAACATTAGCATTAACCATCAATGATCAAGGTGTTCCCGAAAACTTTGATTATGTAGGTAAAAAGCTGATGGAATCAAACAATAGTATCAGTGCCGTTCAATTGGTTCCAAATGGAGTGATTAAGTATATCTATCCATTAAAAGGGAATGAAGCTGCTTTAGATTTAAATATTTTGAAGGCTCCTCATTTAAAAAGGGAAGCTTTAAAGTCCGTTACATCCCAAAAAATGTATTTTGCAGGTCCTTTAAAACTAAAACAAGGCGGAATGGGAATAGTAGGAAGATTCCCTGTTTTTCGCAATAATAAATTTTGGGGATTTTCAGCTGTTATTATTAAATTAGATAATTTATTAAAATCTTCCGGAATCAATACTGTTGATGATTCAAAATATTATTTTCAGTTTTCAAAGGAAAATACAACTACCAAAAAGGAAACTTTTTACTTACCCAATAAAAGTGATTTTTCTAAAAAATACAATATCTTTAGAACAATCCCTGATGGTGATTGGAAATTATATCTAATATCAAAATATCAAAATTATTTTTACGCACAGATTCTGATTCCAGGAATTATAGGACTGATTTTAGCGGCGCTTTTTGGTGTTCTTATCTACACTTTGTTAAAAATTCCTGGAGAGCTACAGTCTTTAGTAAATATACAAGCAACAAAACTTTTAAATTCTGAGATAAAATTTGAGGCAATTTTTGACCAGGCAGCTGTAGGAATAGCTCACATAGATTCATTTACAGGCAATTTTATAGAGATCAATAATCAATATTGTAAATTATTAGGGTATTCACAACAAGAAATGAAAGAGCGAAATTTTCAATCGATAACGCACCCTGAAGATTTAGAAGAAGATTTAATGAATTTAGAAAAACTTAGGGATGGAAAAATCACAGCGTATTCTATGGAAAAAAGATATTACACAAAAGCTGGTGCAATTATCTGGATAAATCTTACTGTATCACCACTCTTTAAAAAAGACAAAAAAGTGACAACCCATATCTCTATTGTTGAAGATATTTCATTAAAAAAAGAGGTTCAAAAATTAATTAAAAAAAGCGAAACCCGATTCCAAAGTCTATTCGAAGATTCTCCTATTCCTTTATGGGAAGAAGATTTCTCTGAAGTTAAAAAGTATCTTCAAAAATTAAATCTTATCAATGAAACTCCAGAGACCGTTTCTCTATATTTAAAAATGCATCCTGATGTAGTTCATGAATGTATTGCTTTAGTAAAAATTATTGATGTTAATACAATGTGCCTGCACCTTCATAAAGTTAAAACTAAAGAAGAATTAATTTCTGATCTTTCACAAATAATCGATACCAGCTCAATTCCCGATTTCACAAAACAACTAATTGCCATAACGCAAGGTGAAAAACAATTAATTGTTGATACTAAAATAAAAAATAAAGAAGGTGAATACCGAGACGTAAATTTAAGGTGGAATGTAATTCGGGGTTATGAAAAATCACTGGAAAGAATTATTGTTTCCACTGAAGATATCACGGAACGAAAAATCTCCGAAAATATAATTCTTCAATCACAACAAAGAATTGAATCCTTAATTAATACTATTGATGGAATCGTTTGGGAATGTGATGCTAAAACTTTTGCTTTTAATTTTATCAGTCAAAAAGCAGAAAAAATATTGGGATATACTTCCCAAGAATGGTTGGCAAGTAAAACTTTTTGGTCAGATCACATTCATCCGGAAGATAGACAATGGACGATCGATTATTGTACTTTGAAAACAAAGGAAAATTTAAATCATGATTTTGAGTATAGAATGATAGCTAAAAATGGAGCTGTTGTCTGGTTAAGAGATATTGTAAATGTAATTTCCGAAAATGACCAAGCTTTAAGTTTACGTGGCATAATGATCGATATCACAACAACCAAAGAAGCTGAGAAAGACTTAAATGACTCTTTCAATTTAGTGACTGAACAAAACAAAAGGCTACTTAACTTTTCCTATATAGTTTCACACAATTTAAGATCACATACCAGTAACATCGCATCTATTATGTCTTTAATAGAATCTTCTGAATCTGAGGAAGAGAAAGATGAAATGATCCAATTATTAAAATCGGTTTCGAATTCATTAAACGAAACAATGATTCACTTAAACGAAGTCATCAATATAAGGACCAATATTGGTCTGGTGTCAGAATCATTAAACTTGCAGCAATATTTAGAAACTGTTCAAAGTGTTCTTTCTGAACAAATAAACTCAAAAGATGTTTCTATTTCCACTATAATGCCTGATGATGTGATGATAAATTATAATCCGGCATACCTTGAAAGTATTCTTTACAACATCATTTCGAACTCCATCAGATACAGTCATCCGGAACGTAAACCAATAATCATAATTAAGTGGATAAATGATGACGAAAACAAAATTCTTCAGATTTCAGACAATGGGGTTGGGATTGACCTTGTTAAGAACGCTGATAAAATTTTTGGAATGTATAAAACATTCACTAATAATGCTGATTCAAAAGGAATTGGATTATTTATTACAAAAAATCAAATTGATGCCATGGGCGGAAATATCACTGTTGAGAGTGAACCCAATATAGGAACAACATTTAAAATCTATATCCAATGACAAAAAAAGCAATCTGGGTAATCGATGATGATGCAATTTATCAAATCATCGTCAATAAAATTATTCAAAGATCTGAAATGTTTTCAACCATTACTTCTTTCAAAAATGGAAAAGAAGCAATAGATACTTTACATGATACCGTAAATAACAGACTGGATAATAATGACATAATTCCAGACATAATCCTGTTGGATATTAATATGCCAATTATGGATGGATGGGAATTTATGGAAAAAATGGGACTGCTAAAATCTAAATTCAGCAAAAACATCAACGTATATATTGTAAGTTCTTCTATTGCCACTGAGGACAAAAATAAATCAAAAACGTATTCAGATATATTAGGTTATTTATCTAAACCAGTTACTATGAATGATTTAGAATTGATTGCTTCGAATGATTAAAAGAGAATTCAAACAAAAATCATCTTTTAGATTTATTTGAATTCTCTTTTAATTTCTTCCAATGATTTATTGGTAAAGATTAATTCATCTATGATTTTTTTTCTCAAAACATCTAAATCATCATAATCAAAATAGTTTGCCCATGAAGTCAGATTAAATAAATTTCGAACTTGCTTGATTCTTTTTATAGTTTCAAAACTGGTTCTAAGGATGGCTTTATTATCATAATTTGGATTCTTTTTATGTTGATAATTAACCGTTTTCTTCAGATAATTAGCTTCTAAATAATATAATTCCTCGTGAGCATTATCCGGATAAAAATTAATCCAAGGTGCAAAACCTAATTTTATTTTAGAATCTGTTTCCGGTTCCAATGGCTCTAAACGCCATTTACTGTTAGCCAATCGTCCCCAATGATTCGACAATCGATACATTCCTAGTTTAGTATAATAATATTTACTCCCTGATTTGCTGTCATATTGAAGTTCTAATCCATTTATACTGTCCAAAGACTCCTCATGAAAAATACAAAAAGTATTTTTGAAGGAATTAGGGTTGGGACGAAATATTTTTTCCATTAAACAAAGGTAATCAGAAAGTCTAAAATAGAACAAGACAAGTAATATTTGATTAACTTTGCCAACTAGAATTATTTTAAATAAATTGATTATGACCAAAGCTTCTGAAGAAAGAATGTTACAAAAAGGTGTTTACACCGGAATTATGGAAAAAGACGAGAACAACAACTTTTTTTGTGGTGAATATCTTTTAGACTATAAAATGGCCCAAAAACATACTGTTGGTGATTGGATTACAATAAAATCTATAATTGAAAATCCAAGCGATATCAGTTATAATAAATATCCAAAAAAATCAAAGAACTTCGATAAAGCCAATAATAAACCACAACAATAATATTTTTTAATCTTACCTTTTTTAAGAAAAAAAATAGAATCCAAATTATTTTTTTTGAATATTTTTTTGTCAGAAACTAAAAATTTAAAAAAAAGTGTACCTTTGCAAAAAATTTGTCGATTTTGAAATCAAATTACATTGATTTAATAGTAAAAGACAAGTAGTTACCTTATTTATGAAAAAAATAGTTGAATACCGCAAACTGCTAAATGTAGATAAAACTGCAGAGCTGAAAGATTTGAAAACGATTTATCGTAACGCGATGAAAGAAGCGCATCCTGACAAATTTCAGGGCGATGAAGCTGGATTGAAAGCTGCAGAAGAAAATAGTAAAAAAATCATTGAAGCATATCATTTTTTGGTAAGCATCAATCCTGAAACTCTTAAACAAAACTTACCTGAATATACTGAAACTATAGCAACTGCTACAATTTCAGACTATAAGTTTGTTGAAGGAAGATTGATTATTAATTTTTCAAATGGTAGTGTTTACGAATACATTAGTGTGCCTAAAGCAACTTATGTAAAAATGGTAAATGCTGATTCTCCTGGAAGATTTGCAAAAAGACATATCTTAAATTCTTTTACTTGGAGAAAAACAATCAACCAAGACTAGTTTTTACAAAATCAAAAAAATATCTAAGCATCCTTTATCCGGATGCTTTTTTTATTTTATAACTTCACATTATTTTTTCTAACTATTTTTAAAACAAATGATTACAATACTAAATCGTAAATTTTTAATCAAAATTTAAAAATAAAAAAACGATTGTTTAATTTAAAAAATACACATAAATAAAATACACAATACACCCTAATTAAGAATGAAAAATTATAACAAAAATTTAGGTTGCAAAATAATTTGTATTTTATATTTTTTAAATACTTTTGCAACCTTAACTTAATTAACTAAATTAATAATGAAAAAAATAATTTTATTACTTTCGGCTGCTGTTGTTTTAATTTCTTGTAGCAAAGTTGGCAAAGATGAATACATCATTTCAGGGACTGCAACAGGAATTGAAAATGGTAAAACAATTATCTTGGAAACGCAAGATGCTAACATGGGATTGATTGCTAAAGATACTGTGAAAGTTGAAAACGGTAAATTTGAAATGAAAGGAACAATCACTGAACCTGCTTTTTACACGATTCAATTAGAAGGAGCACAAGTTAAAATACCTTTCATATTAGAAAATGCAGAAGTAACTATCGCCATTAACAAAGACAGTATCCAAAAATCTAAAGTTTCGGGAACTTATAATAATGACGAATACGTAGCATTCAACGAAGAAATCACTAAAGTTCAAAAGAAACTTATGGATTTCCAAAACAAGAACATGAAAGCTATGGAAACTGCTCAACAAACTAAAGATACAGTTGTTATCAATAAGTTGATGCAAGAATTTTCTAAAATTCAAGAAGAAGTTGGTGTAGCTTCAAAAGCTAAATACGTAACTTATGCTGAAACACATCCTAAAGCATTCATTTCTGCTTTGATTATCCAAGGTATGTTAAATGATCCAACTGCTGATGTTGCAAAATCTGAAAAATTATACAACAGCTTAGAAGAGTCATTGAAAAAAACAAAACCGGGTATTGCTATCAAAGCTAAACTTGCTGAATTGAAAATGCCAGCTGTAGGAGCTGCTCCAGTTGCGCCAGCACCAGCTGCTGAAGGTAAATGAAGAACAGATTTTTCTGGTCCTAATCCTCAAGGGAAAACAATTTCTCTGAAAGAAAATTTAGGAAAGGTTACAATCGTTGATTTTTGGGCTTCATGGTGTGGACCTTGTAGACAAGAAAATCCAAATGTTGTAGCAATTTACAAAGAGTTACACAGCAAAGGTCTTAACATAATTGGCGTATCTTTAGATAAGGATGCCAAAGCTTGGAAAGATGCTATTGCAAAAGATAAGCTAACTTGGAATCATGTTTCAAATTTAAAATTTTGGGACGAACCAATAGCTGCTCAATATAAAGTAGAATCAATACCGGCTACTTTTATTCTGGATGCGTCAGGAAATGTAGTCGCAAAAGATTTAAGAGGTGATGCGCTTAGAGCAAAAGTTATTGAACTTCTAGCAAAATAATTGCATTTATACCTATAAAATAAAAAATCTCCCTAGTGGAGATTTTTTTATTTTATTCAATACCAATGCATTAAAAATAATAGTAAAATTAAGTGTAAAATTAGTTTGCAGAAACCAAAACTGTTTCTATATTTGCAACCGCTTACAACAAATAAGTGTTGTACTCAAAGGCTTCGGGGAGATACTCAAGCGGCCAACGAGAGTAGACTGTAAATCTGCTGTGTAAACTTCGCAGGTTCGAATCCTGCTCTCCCCACAAAAACTCTTCAAGTAATTGAAGAGTTTTTTTATTTACCCTAATTGATACTTTTATTACATTTAGGATATAGTTGATTTAAAAAAAAATCCCATCTCATTTTATCTGAGATAGGATTTTTAAAATATAATTTTCAGCTTCTTTATTCTAAAATAAAACTCACTGTCACATTAGCCGTAATATTGATTTCTCCTACTGCTAACGTTTGTCTTGGAGCACTAGCATCACTCATTTCCATAGTTTTCATTGCTGAATACATTGGCTGTGGAAAATACGTTTGTGAATTATCAGATATGGTCATGGCACGCCCTACTTTTTGTCCTAATACGGAAACATAATCTTCGGCTTTCAATTTTGCATCCTTCATCGCTAATTTTCTAGCTTCAGATTGATATTGGGCTAATTTTGAAGATTGAAAAGTAACATTATCAATTCTATTAATTCCTTGGTCTACTAACCCTTCCATCAATTCATCATATTTTGATAAATCTCTCAATAGAATTTCGATTGTTTGAGTGGCATTATAACTGTGTTTCTTTTTTTCATAATCGTATTGTGGATTCAATGAAACACGCTGCATTTTATAATCTGCCGGCGCCAAGTTCATTTTTTTTATAAACTTTAGAACAGCCTCTATCTTTTCATCATTTTGTTTTTTTACATCTTTGGCATTATTCCCTTTTGTTTCGACAGTTACTGCTATAGTAGCTTGATCCGGAATAACCTTTACTTTTCCTTCTCCGCTTACATTTATTTGAGGAACTTGTTTAACTTCTTGTCCATAAGACATTGAAATAAATAGAACAGACAGAATCAATAGTGCTTTTTTCATTTTTATATAATTTAATTGTTTGTACTAATTCCTTTTCAAAAGTTATGCCATTATAGTTTCCCCATTTTTTCCATCACGAAAAGAATGACTATTGGAATAGCCAATAATATCACCATCAAAGTATGATCTACTAATAAATTAGGCTCTTTTAGTAAAGTAATCAAATAACCTCCTACAGCACCTCCAAAATGGGCCGTATGACCAATGTTATCATTCTTAGCCTTCATACCATAAATAGAATACAACAAATAAAGGATTCCAAAAATGTACGCAGGCATTGGAATAACAAAAAAGATTCCCAACATCATGTCTGGCTGCAATAATATTGCCGAATATAAAACCCCCGTTACCGCTCCAGATGCTCCTACAGCTCTGTATCCATAATCATTTTTATGAAAAACCATTGTCAACAAACTTCCAAAAATTAAACTTCCGAAATAAACCAATATAAAGGAAAAATCACCCAAATAACTAATCACTACCGGCGCAAAAAACCAAAGTGTCAACATGTTAAAAATCAAATGGGTCATGTCAGCATGCAGAAAACCAGAGGATAACATCCTAATTTGTTCTCCTGAACGAATACTTCCAACATGGAATTCATATTTTCTAAAAAAAGAAAGGTCATTAAACCCTTTGTAACTAATTAAAACATTTACTACAATTATTGCTATTAAAACGGTATTCATAAAGTATATTTATTGTGAATTGTAAAGATAGTCATTCTCAAATACCGATACAGTAAGCTGTCAAAATTTATATCAGTCTATATTTTTGGCTTATATTTGCAAGAAAAATAACGGCATGCAATTTCTTGTTTTTATCTTAACTTTTCCGTTTTTATGGGTTATTTCCATTCTTCCATTCCGGATTTTCTATTGGTTTTCTGACTTCATTTATCTAATTGTTTATTATATCATTGGCTACCGCAAAAAAACTGTAAAGGAAAATTTAGCTTTGGCATTACCTCATCTTAGTGACAAGGAGCGTCTTGTAATCGAGAAAAAATCATACCACCATTTGTGCGATATGTTTTTAGAAATGATAAAAACGATGACAATTTCAGCGGATGAAATGAATAAAAGATTTGTTGTTACCAATATCGAATTGGTAAAAGAGTATGAAAACAAAGGCAAGAGCACTGTTTTATTAGCCTCTCATTACGCGAGTTGGGAGTGGTTATTGTCTATTAACCAGAAAACAAAATTTAAAGGGATAGGTGTTTATAAAAAAATTGCCAATAAATACTTTGATAAACTAATACGAGACATCCGATCCAAATACAATGCTGAGCTAGTGGAAACTAAAAAAGCGATTCCATTGATGGCAGAAAACCAAAAAAATGGAATTCTTAGTATGTATGGATTAGCTAGTGATCAATCTCCAAAATTAAACAGAGCTTTTCATTGGGATAAATTCATGGGCGTTGAAGTTCCTGTTCATACCGGTGCCGAAATGCTAGCCAAAAAATATGATTTGAATGTTCTTTTTGTAAAAGTAAAAAAAGTAAAAAGAGGTTTTTATGAAGCTACCTTTGTACCCATTACAGATAATCCCAGATCAATTCCTGATTTTGAAATTACCAATACCTTTTTACGAGAAGTAGAAAAACAAATTATGGAAGCTCCTGAATATTATTTCTGGACGCATAAAAGATGGAAACACAAAAGATAGTGTTCAGTAAAAAAAATCACATATTATAAACGCTATTGTTTATAATATGTGATTTTTTTAGTTTCTTAAAACGGCAACTCTTATAAAGAGAACCAGTTTTTTACCAATTCATCTTCTAAAGGTTGTGCATTCTTATTTATAAACTCATTGGTAGTTGAATTATAATCATAATCCAAAGCCCAAGTTTTATGGTTTTCAGCCAATGCTTTTATTCCATTACAAACAAATTCAATTTCAGCATTTGTAGTTGTAGGATGGATAGACATTCTAATCCAACCCGGTTTTCTGATTAAATCTCCAAGACTAATTTCATCAATTAATTTATGGGATGTTTCTTGATCTACGTGCAACAAAAAGTGACCGTAAGTTCCAGCACAACTGCAACCCCCACGAGTTTGAATTCCGAATTTATCATTCAGTAATTTCACGCCTAAGTTAAAATGCAAATCTTCCACAAAGAAAGAAATCACTCCTAACCTATCATGATGCTGTCCGGCAAGAATTTTAATATTGGAAATAGTTCCTAATTCTGAGAAAATATAATCCACTATTTCGTGCTCTCTTTTCAAGATATTTTCAATTCCCATTTGCTCTTTCAACTGAATCGCCAATGCTGTTTTAATTACCTGAAGAAAACCCGGAGTACCTCCATCTTCCCTATCTTCAATATTATCAATGTATTTATGTTCTCCCCAAGGATTCGTCCAACTTACCGTTCCTCCACCCGGATTATCAGGAACTAAATTTTGATATAATTTTTTATTAAAAACCAAAACGCCACAAGTCCCGGGTCCGCCAAGGAATTTATGCGGTGAAAAGAAAATGGCATCCAAATAACTTTCGGAATCTTCAGGATGCATATCAATTTTTACATAAGGACCTGAACAAGCAAAGTCTACGAAACAAAGTCCGTTGTTTTGATGCATTATTTTTGCCACTTCATGATACGGAGTTCTAATTCCCGTAACATTTGAACACGATGTAATCGAAGCAATTTTAAAAGGTCTTTCTTTATATTTTTCCAATAATAATTCCAGATTTTCTATGCTGAACAATCCGTCTTCAGAAGAAGGAATAACCTCAACATCGGCAATAGTTTCTAGCCAAGAAGTTTGATTAGAATGGTGTTCCATGTGCGAAATAAAAACAATTGGTTTCTTTTCGGCTGGAATAGTGATGAAATTTTTTAAGTTTTCGGGTACTTTTAAGCCTAAGATTCGTTGAAATTTATTGACAACTCCGGTCATTCCAGTACCATCGGTAATTAAAACATCGTCAGCACTTGCATTCACATGATGTTTAATAATGTGACGCGCCTGATGATACGCTTTAGTCATTGCAGTACCAGAAACTGTAGTTTCAGTATGGGTATTGGCCACAAAAGGACCAAATTGATTCATTAATTTTTCTTCAATAGGACGATACAAACGACCACTGGCTGTCCAATCCGTGTAAATAATTTGTTTATGACCGTAAGGAGATTCAAACCCTTGATCTATTCCGATTATGTTATTGCGAAACTGCTGAAAGTATTGCTCTAATTGTGTTGGCGCTTCTTTGGTAATCATTGTATGTCTAATTTGAGTTCAAAGATATTGATTTTTACTAAATAGTCTTTTTCAAATTTTGTTAATACTGATTTTTAAATAAATTTATAAACATGGTCCAAATGTAAAGTAGCTGACAAACTGTGATTTTCATTCGGTTTATATTTGATTAACGAATTAAAAAACATTTTAGCCATGAAAAAAATTGTTTTTCTACTACCGATTTTCTTGCTTTTTATTTCTTGTGAAGTTGAAGGCGATTTGACCCGTGATGCTGAGTTAAGCACCCCAATTCCTGAAAATACTCCTCCTGTGGCTACCGGTAATTTCATGCCAACCTCAGGAATTAAAGTTACCGGTTCTGCTAAAATTTATTTGAATGGAAATCAAAATGAAGTTCGATTGGAAGATTTCAGTGTTTCCAGTGGTCCCGATTTGAAAGTATATCTGTCTAAAAATGCCACCCCTACAGATTTTGTAAATTTGGGAAATTTGACATCTTCTACAGTGTATGCAATTCCAACTCAGGTTAATGTTTCAGCCTATAAATATGTACTGATTCACTGCCAACAATACAGTCATCTTTTTGCAGTGGCACAATTATCTCAAAATTAAAATCTGATTTATGAAAAAACTACTGCTAATTATCGCTATTGGAATATGCTCTAACTCCTTTGCGCAAGGCTGCAGCGATGCCGGAATTTGTTCCATAGGAAACGGTTTTCAAACTACAGATAAGGAATTAAAAAACGGAATTGAAGTAGGGACTATTTTTGGTGCCGGCGAAGCTGATGTCACTTATATTTCACCATATATCACCTATACCAGAACTATTAACGAACGATTGTCGCTAAGTTCTAAAATCACGTATTCCGTTGCAAATGGAAGTTTTGGTCAACGAGGTTCTTTTGGTGATGCCTATTTGATAGGAAATTACAATTGGAAACCAAAAACAAATACGCAATGGAGTTCTCTTTTGGGTTTTAAAATACCTTTTACGAGTTCAAATCTTAAAATAAATGAGTTTTCTCTTCCTTTGGACTATCAATCTAGTTTGGGAACTTTTGATTTGATTGCAGGATTGAATCTTAACTATAAAAAATGGGATTTTAATACGGCAGTCCAAATTCCCGTTTTCAATAACAATAAAAATTCGTATTTCAAGGAGTTTTCTGATACGGATGATTTTCCTTCCACTAATTTATTCGAAAGAAAATCAGATGCTTTGTTTCGAACAACATATACGTTTCAAACTCATAATAAAAAATTCACTTTTAAACCCAATGTATTATTCATTTACCATTTAGGAGAGGATAGTTTTGAAAATGCTTTTGGAAATAGAGAAACGATACAAAACTCTGATGGATTGACCATTAACGGAAATATAATTGGTGCGTATGCCATTAATACTAAAAACAGTATCGAATTATCTTTAGCCACACCGTTTGTAGTTCGAGAAGTTCGCCCAGACGGATTAACTAGAAAATTCACCGCAGGAATAATTTACAAAGTTTCTTTTTAAAAGATAAATTAGATTTTTTACTTTCGAAAATACATAAAAAAATGCCCAAGAAATTTTCTTGGGCATTCTATTTTTAAAACTATTTAGGATTATAAATCAAACCCTAATGAGAACTGCAATACTCTGTTTTGTGCTTTGCCTTCATCGTATAAATCTCCTAAACCTAAATGATAACGCACTCCTAAACTAATACCGGAATCCGTTTTAAAGCCTCCTCCAAAATTCATTCCCCAATCAAAATTATTAGGATCATATTCTTGTGAACCGCTAAAAAGTCCATCGTATTCTTCTTTGTGTGAAACTGCTAATCCAATTTGTGGACCCGCTTCCAAAAAGAAATTTTTAGAAGGATATGCTTTAAGCATTAATGGCAAGTTTATGTAATCTAATTTTTGGGTAAAAGTCCCACTGCTATTTGTTATTTCGTACCCTTGTTGAGAATACATTAATTCAGGTTGAATAGAAAAGCTTTCGCTAATAAAGGACTCGCCATAAACTCCTATATGAAAACCGTGTCGTTGTTCCGTTTCTCCATCTCCGTCAAAACTTACGGCTGCTAAATTATAACCTCCTTTTATTCCTCCATTCGATTTAGGAATAGTGTTGTCCTGTGCATTCATTGTTGCTATTACACCAAAGAATAAAGCTATTGTTATCTGTTTTATTTTCATCTGTTTCATGTTTTAATTATTCAAATTATACTTTTATTTCCCTCCATTGGCACGAAGGTCTGCAATACATTGCGCATCTAATTGTGGAGCGGTACCACCTGAAACCATATTTGAAATACCACCACCAGTTTCTGAAGACCAATACATTAAACACGTTTTTTCAATACAATGTTTTGGATGTTCTGCATCTTCGTGATTGCTTTGCAAGGCTGTACCAAGATTTGTCAATCCTAATATATGTCCAAATTCATGAGTAATTACTGTTGTTTCTAATAAACTTCTGTTGGGTTCAAATGGACTGTCACTTAAACCTTGAATAGTTTGTTCGAAAATCACAAAAGAAGTATTCCTGTAAGCCGTTCCAAGAATAACTGATGTATCAGTGTCTTTCGAAGATTTTCCATCTGCAAAAAATGCCCAAACCGCAATTTCATCAGAAGTGTTGTATTTTGTTCTGTTAGCATCTTCAATACTTACAATCTCTTCATTGGTATAAGGCGAATTTCCGGGAGATGGTATAGAACGTTTTATAACATTTATGCCATTTGGTTTATATGTTCTCGCTGTAAGAAAGTTTACAAAATTATTAATTGCAGTACTGCTTGGTTCAAAACCGACTACATATACCACTTCAATAACCATGCTCTTGAACTTTTTATCAGATAATAAATCGTTAGAAGAACTTCCTGTTTGCTGTTTATTCGTATTAGGATTTACTGCAACTGTGTTATCTATGGGATCATCTTCTTTTGAACAGGATGCTACTGAGAGGAATAAACCTATAGTCAGCAGAGTAAGTACTTTTTTCATTATTATCTTTATTATTAATTTAATTTATATAAGAACAGCTACACTATTTTAGGCAGCTGTTCTTACTAAACTACCAACTTAAATCCAGCTATATTTGTTTCAATACTAATGTTACCGCTGCATTAGTAGAACTTTGCAATGTGATTGTCGAAGCAGTAAAACTTGTTACTTTCCAAGTATTATTCAATAAAGTAAACGAAGCATTCCCTGAGAAATTTAGTTTTAGTAAAACATCCAATTCTGAGCTTACCGCATAAGTTCCATTCACAGTTGTATTCACTAGATTTATAGCGGTTACCGATAAATTATTTGCAAAATCTATTGTAAAATCTTTATAATTCGTTGCTGAATTTACTCCTGCACTTACGTATGAATCAACTTTAAACTTTCCGTTAACCAAGATTGTTTCTAATTTTTTTGAATTTTCAACTGCTACTGCCATTGCTGCTTCTGTTTTTAAAGATGCAGTAATAGCTGCTTGCAATTCAGCATCACTAGAAACCGTCATTTTTGTTCCATCGGCAATTGCCACTGAAATTGGGTACTTTACTGAAAATAATTCCGTGCTACTTACATTAGACATATACGTATATAATTGTTGTTCGGATGTGATCGCAATACTTCCTGTTTGTTGTAAACTTAAATTATACGTTAAAATTGTAATTGGGAAGGTGATATTTACCGAAGAAATAGCATCTTGACCAGAAGCTTCCGCTGATGTACATGCATTAAGAATAGCATTATACTCGGTTTGATTGGTAACGGTGGCCTCCGTATAATTACTTAATCTAATTTTTAAAGGAAATTGTAACACAACAGTATCTTGGTCATTGTTAAACTGTCCAAAAATAGAAATAACTTGTTGGTAGTCTAATTGACTTAGAATAGAAACCTGAACTCCATTTACTTTAGCGGTAACCGGTAACAAAATTGAAGAACATGATGCTCCGTCTAAGAAATCATCAAATGAACCATCGTACATCGAAGTACGTTTTAGATTACTTGTTGTAGTTGAATTAGCCGAATTTGTATTTGGATTTTCTCCTTCTACATCATCAATTTCACTTTGGCATGATGTAAATCCTAAGATAGCCATCAATGCAATTCCTGTAACAATTTTTAATTTTTTCATAATTTTCAAATTTAATGTATTTTTATATTTACAAGCGATGTTTTTAGCGCCTTTCTATTAGTAAGACAACTACGCTTATTTTTACCCTACCAAAATTTTAAAAAAAATATAAAATTTTACAAATAAATTCATAAAATACTACAAATCAACTAATTAAATTTTAAACTCTTTTTCATAAAAAAGCAATTGTAATTAACACAATTGCTTTTTGAAAAAATAATTTACATTTACAGCCTACAAAAAATGAATTAATACTCAATGAGCGACGAAAAAAGTACACTTTGCGAAGAAAATCACTTTAGAGACTTTTACTTAAAGCACGTGCAATCAGCAAATAATTTTGCGTATTACAAATGTGGTGATGATGAAGCTGCATTAGATCTGGTCCAAGATGCGTTTACCAAAATTTGGGAAAATTGTTCCAAAATTGACTTTAGTAAAGTCAAAACGTATTTGTTTACCAGCATTAATAATTTATTTCTAAATAACATAAAGCATCAAAAAGTGGTATTGAGGTACGCCAAAGATGCGCCTAACTTAGACACCAATAATCAAAGTCCCGAATATTTATTCGAAGAAGAAGAATTCAAACTTAAACTCACAAAAGCTATCGCATCATTAAGCGAAGCGCAGCGAGAAGTATTTTTATTGAATCGAATAGATGGAAAAAAATACAGAGAAATAGCTGAGTTACTCGATATCTCTCAAAAAACCGTAGAAAAAAGAATGTCTGGAGCACTACAAATTTTAAAAGCCCAAATAGAAAATATATAATTACATTTAGCTGTAGGGTAATTTAAAAGTTAGTTGTCTTATAAACATAGAGATATAAAATGAAAAACGAAAAAGAGATATTAAAATGGTTAAATAATGAGCTTTCAAGTAAAGAAATTAAAGATTTAAAACAATCTGAAGATTTGAAAACACTTGAAAAGATTGCTCATTATGCATCACAATTGGAAACTCCAAAAGTAGATGCCCATGCTGCTTTGGAAGCTTTTAAAGCCAGAAACCATTCAAAAAAGAAAACAAAAGTCAGAACTTTAAACTTCAAAGCATTCTATAGGGTTGCCGCTATTTTGGTCGTTATGTTAACCTCTGCTTATTTCTTATTTTTTAATAACATTACCTCTTTCGAAACTCAAATAGCACAAACAAAATCAGTCACGCTTCCGGATAACTCTGAAGTGATATTAAACTCCGCTTCGAAATTAAGTTTTAACCAAAAAAAATGGGCTGATAAAAGAGCTTTAACGTTAGAAGGAGAAGCTTATTTTAAGGTACAAAAAGGGCAAACTTTTAGTGTAAACACAACTGCGGGAGTCGTTACCGTTTTAGGAACACAATTTAACGTAAAAGAACGCAAAAACTATTTTGAAGTGAATTGTTACGAAGGTTTAGTGAGTGTAACATATAATAATGAAACTATTAAATTACCTCCTGGAAAAACCTTCCGAGTTATCAATGGCACAATCGAAAATATTGAAGATTTCAATGCCCAAAATCCTTCGTGGATTCAGCAAGAATCTAGCTTTAATAAGATTCCATTAGATCAGGTTATTGCAGAATTAGAGCGTCAATACGATATAAAAATTAAAGTGGAAGGTATCGATACTTCAAAACTCTTTACAGGAAGTTTTACACATACTGACAAAAAAATAGCGCTTCAGGCGGTTACAATTCCGCTTAAATTAAGTTACAAGATTGAAGGTAAAACTATTATATTTTACAACTATGGTGTTAAATAAATGGCTGATTTCTCTACTACTTTGCATTGGCAGTATTTGTTACGGACAAAATACAACTAAAAAAATACCTTTAAGTGAGGTTATTATTTCCCTCGAAAAACAATTTAATATTAAGTTTTCGTATGCCGTTGAAGATGTAGTCACCATTAAAATTGACAAACCAAATGCTTCTTTTACATTGCAAGAAACTATTGATTATCTAAACTCGAAAACACTTTTAAACTTTAAAGCTTTAGACGATCGGTATGTTACCGTTTCAGTGCTAAACAAAACAATATCAGTTTGCGGATTTGTTTCCGATGAAAAAAAATCTCGCTTAGTTGGCGCATCGGTTTTTGTAAACGATGTTGGAAGAAGCACAATAACAGATGAAAACGGTACATTTAAATTGCAGAATATTCCTATAAATGCAACGCTGACCATTTCCTATGTGGGTTTTGAATCCAGACAGTTTTCGGCTAACGAATTGTTTTCGGCACAAAACAATTGCAAGGAAATTGTTCTTTCCACAAAAAATGAAGAGTTGAATCAGGTTTTAATAAATGTTTACTTAACGCCCGGATTACAAAAATACCTAGATGGAAGCACCGTTTTAAATACTAAAAAATTCGGTATTCTTCCCGGATTAATAGACCCTGACATTTTGCAATCCATTCAAGCGCTTCCCGGTGTTGAAAGTACTAATGAAAGTATTGCTAACATCAACGTGCGCGGCGGAACTAACGATCAGAATTTAGTGCTTTGGGACAATATCAAAATGTATCATTCCGGTCATTTCTTCGGGTTAATATCAGCTTATAATCCAAATCTTACCAACAAAGTTATTGTCAGTAAAAACGGAACAAGTGCTGAATACAGTGATGGCGTTTCCAGTACGATTAATATGTACACGAAAGATTTGGTAACCAATACCTTTTCCGGTGGCGCAGGAATTAACTCCATTAGCGCCGATGCCTTTTTAGAAATTCCAATAACTAAAAAATTAGAGTTACATATTTCAGGACGTCGTTCTATTACTGATTTGTTTAGATCTCCTACGTACACTAAATACTTTGACCGAAGTTTTCAGGACACTGAAATCAATGCCGATAGCGACCAGCACGATACGTCTTCTGATTTTTATTTTTATGATTATACAGCTAAATTACTTTTTGATTTAAACGAAAAACATCAATTCAGAGCGAATATTATTGGTATCAATAACGCTTTGGATTATTCAGAACGTCTTACAAATTCAAACGAAACCCAATCTAAAACCAGTACTTTATCTCAGAAAAATATTGGTTACGGAGGAAATTGGAAAGCACAATGGAATTTAAAATTAAGCTCAAACTTCATCACTTACTTTTCCAGATATAATATTGATGCTAACGATTACAGAGTGGAAACGAATCAGCGCTTAACCGAAGCTAATGAAGTGCTGGAAACCGGAGTGAAATTAAATACCTATTACAAAACTAATGACAACTTAAATTTCTTGTTTGGGTACCAATTCAATGAAACGGGGATGTTAAATCAAACTACCGTTAGTGCTCCGTTTTACTCTAGTACCAAAAAAGATGTTTTATTGAACCACGCCTTATTTTCTGAAGTGGAATACAATAAAAACAATACCTATTTGAGAGTTGGATTGCGTTTGAATTATTTTCAAAAATTCGAAAAGCTTTTGGTCGAGCCAAGAATAAACATTCGACAAAAATTATCAGATCAATTTGCTTTAAAATTAGAAGCGGAATTTAAAAATCAATCTACTACTCAAATTGTAGATTTTGAAGATGATTTTTTAGGTGTCGAGAAAAGACGTTGGGTTTTAGTAACCGATAAAGACATTCCAATTGCAACGAGTAAACAAGGCTCTTTTGGTGTGGAATTCAATAAAAACAAACTAAATGTAGAAGCTACAGGGTTTTATAAGATAGTTGACGGCATCACGGCTTCTAATCAAGGTTTTTATAACAGCTTTCAGTTTAATAATGCGAATGGAAGTTACACCGCTAAAGGTTTAGAATTTTTGGCCAATAAAACAGCGCGTCAATATAGCGTTTGGGTGAGTTACACGTTTAGTACAAACGACTATGAATTTGATACTTTTACACCTTCAACATTTTCAAATAATGTAGACATAAGACATTCTGTATCGCTTGGTTTTTATTATGACATTCTTAAAAACCTAAAAATAGCTGTTGGTGGTATTTGGAGAAATGGTCAGCCGTATACAAAACCAATTGATGGGAATGAAACCGTTCAAAATGGAAATAATACTATGGTAAATTATGATTCACCAAACAGTCAAAACCTGGATAATTTCATGCGATTGGATGCTTCTTTGAATTATAATTTCAATCTGTCGGAATCTATTAAAGCTTCGTTTACTGCAGGTGTAATTAATGCTACCAATCAAGATAATGATATCAATCGCTATTACAAAGTCAATCCAAATGACTCGAATGATGCCGTTCAAGTAGATAATAAATCGCTGGGCTTAACGCCAAATGTAAGCTTTAGAGTGAATTTTTAATTCCAATTTTACTATATTCTAAAAAATAAAACCCTTTCAAAATAGAATTTGAAAGGGTTATTTTTATATATAAATGCGGAATTACAATCCAGCCACTGCTTTTATTTCATCAATAATTCTAAGTGCCAAAGCATCTGCTTTTTCTTGTGAAGCCGCTTCCGTATAAATACGAATAATTGGCTCCGTATTTGATTTTCTTAGGTGAACCCAATTTTCTGCAAAATCAATTTTCACACCGTCAATAGTGGTAATATCTTCATTTTTGTATTTCTCTGTCATGGCAACAAGAATCGCATCCACATCAATTTGCGGCGTCAATTCGATTTTGTTTTTGCTCATATAATATTCAGGATACGAAGCACGCAAAGCAGAAACTGTCATTTTTTTGTTGGCCAAATGGGTTAAAAACAACGCCACTCCCACCAAACTATCACGACCGTAATGCAATTCAGGATAAATGATTCCACCGTTTCCTTCTCCACCTATTACAGCATTATTCTTTTTCATCAACTCGACTACATTCACCTCGCCCACGGCACTTGCTTCGTAGCTTCCGTTATGTGCATTAGTCACATCACGCAACGCACGAGAAGACGACATATTCGAAACCGTATTCCCCGGTGTTTTACTCAATACATAATCGGCGCAAGCCACCAAAGTATATTCTTCACCAAACATTTCACCGTCTTCGCAAATGAAAGCCAAACGATCCACATCTGGATCCACAACGATTCCTAAATCGGCTTTTTCTTTAACAACCAATTCGGATATATCAGTCAAATGTTCTTTCAACGGTTCCGGATTATGAGGAAAATGTCCGTTTGGTTCACAATATAATTCTACTACTTCAACGCCCATTAATTCCAACAATCTTGGGATAATAATTCCACCCGAAGAATTTACACCATCCACTACCACTTTAAATTTAGCTGCTTTTACTGCATCAACATCTACCAAAGGTAAATTTAATACTTCGTCAATATGAATATCCATGTACGCATCGTTAATCATAATGGCACCTAAATCATCCACATCCGAGAAATCGAAAGCTTCCGCTTCTGCAATTTCAAGAATTTTAAGTCCTTCTTCGCCATTCAAGAATTCTCCTTTTTCGTTCAATAATTTCAAGGCATTCCATTGTTTTGGATTGTGAGAAGCAGTAAGGATAATTCCACCTTCGGCTTTTTCTAACGGAACAGCAACTTCAACAGTTGGTGTTGTTGAAAGACCTAAATCAATCACATCAATTCCTAAACCAATTAAAGTATTTACCACCAAATTGTGAATCATTGGTCCCGAAATACGGGCATCACGACCTACAACAACAGTGATTTTTTCTTTTCCAATATATTTTTTCAACCAAGTTCCATACGCCGAAGCAAATTTAACTGCATCAACAGGTGTCAGGTTATCCCCTACTTTACCTCCTATTGTTCCACGAATTCCCGATATTGATTTTATTAAAGTCATTGATTATTATTTTAAATTTTGAATTATAAATTTTAAATTGCTCACAAATATAATAATTGACGGTTTATAAAAGTCATTTAGAAATCAAAATTCATCATTTAAATTCCTAAATTAGGCGAATGAATTTTTTAGCACACATCTATCTTTCCGGTGACAATGATTTAATCAAAATTGGCAATTTCATGGCCGATGGAATTCGGGGGAAACATTTTGAAAGTTATCCTTTAGAAATTCAAAAAGGAATCATTCTGCACCGCGCCATTGACACTTTTACCGACGCGCATCCCATTTTTAGACAAAGCACCAAAAAACTACATGAAAAATACCATCATTATGCAGGTGTAATTGTAGATGTTTTTTATGATCATTTTTTGGCTAAAAACTGGAACACGTATTCCGATGAAAAACTGGAAGAATTTGTAGAACGCTTTTATCAATCTTTGCATAATAATCCTGATATTTTATCCGATAGAACCAAAGGAATGATGCCCTACATGATTGAACACAATTGGCTGGTGAGTTATCAAACGGTGGACGGAATTAATCGGATTTTGACGCAAATGGATCAACGTACCAAAAACGAATCTAAAATGCGATTTGCCACTAATGAACTTTCTGAATTTTATCTCCAATTTGAAGAGGAATTCACCAATTTCTTTCAAGAATTAATCCTATTTTCGAATACTAAAATAATCACTTTATGAAAAAAATACTTTTTCTGCTTGCCTTTGCCGTTTTGGGTTGCAAATCGAATGAAAAAACTGTTGAACCAACTGGTTTAGTAACTTCAAAAGCTATGGTCGTTTCTGCTCGTGAAGAAGCTTCGCAAATTGGAGTTGAAATCATGAAAAAAGGCGGAAACGCTTTTGATGCCATGGTTGCCACGGAACTGGCATTAGCGGTTTCACATCCACAGGCAGGAAATATTGGCGGTGGCGGTTTCATGGTTTTCAGAAAAGCCAATGGCGAAACTGGAGCAATCGATTATAGAGAAAAAGCACCTTTGGCAGCGTCTAAAGATATGTTTCTGGACGAAAAAGGAAATGTTATAGAAGGAAAAAGTAGAGAAACCGCATTGGCTTCAGGAATTCCGGGTACCATTGCAGGAATATTTGAAGTGCATAAAAAATATGGCTCTTTACCCATAAGCGAAATTCTGAAACCTGTAATTGCCTTGGCCGAAAGAGGTGTTGTTGTCACTAAATTTCAAGCCGAAAGTTTGGCTTATTACAGAGCTTCCTTTATAAAAAGCAATGGTAAGAACAGTTTGTTTTCTAAAGCATATAAAGAAAATGATACCATAAAATATACCGCATTAGCAGCAACATTAAAACGAATTGCGGAAAACGGACAGGATGAGTTTTATAAAGGGGAAACTGCTCAAAAATTAGTTGCTTTTCTTGCTAAAAAAGGCGGAAATGCAACATTAGAAGATTTAAACAGTTATAATGCCAAATGGAGAACTCCAATTACTTTTCAGTATAAAAATTTAAAAATCACTTCGATGTCTCCACCAAGCAGTGGCGGAATTTGCTTGAATCAAATCATGAAAATGATTGAGCCTTTCAACCTTTCACAAATGGGACACAACAACATAAAAACGATTCAAGTAATTACAGAAGCAGAACGAAGAGCCTATGCTGACAGGAATTACTTTTTAGGTGATCCAGATTTTGTAAAACTTCCTATAAAAGAATTACTAAGTCCATCCTATTTAGAAAAAAGAATGAGTGATTTTTCATTCGATACTGCTTCTAAGTCTTCGGATATTGCCCACGGAGCAATCAAAGGATATGAAAGCAACCAAACTACGCATTATTCTATTGTAGATTCAAAAGGAAATGCTGTTTCGGCAACAACTACTTTAAATGATAATTATGGTTCTAAAATATATTGCGATGAATTGGGTTTCTTTTTGAATAATCAAATGGATGATTTCAGTGCCAAACCGGGAGTTCCAAATTTATACGGATTAACTGGAAGTGAAGCCAACGGCATTGCTCCTGGAAAAAGAATGTTGAGTTCCATGACGCCAACGATTGTAGAGAAAGACGATAAACTTTTCATGGTTGTAGGAACGCCGGGAGGTTCCACCATTATCACATCGGTTTTACAAACGATATTAAATGTGTTTGAATTTGATATGAGCATGCAAGAAGCCGTAAATGCACCCCGTTTTCACCATCAATGGCTGCCGGATGAAATTACTTTTGAACCCAATTCTTTCGATACAGAATTATTAACCAATTTGAAGAAAAAAGGATACATAATCAATGAAAAAAATAAAGAAATCATTGGTGAAGTTGATGCTGTTTTGGTTCTTCCAAATGGGAAATTGGAAGGTGGCGCAGACAAAAGAGGTGATAATAAAGCCGTTGGTTTTTAAATTTTATAGTATTCGAATGAAAAAAATTGTTATTCTATTGAGTGTTCTTTCTATTGGTTGCAAAACCCAAAATGTAGTGGTTCAACCCACAGGACTTGTTGCTAATGAAGCAATGGTTGTTTCTGCACGCGAAGAAGCTTCCAAAATTGGAGTTGAAATAATGAAAAAAGGCGGGAATGCTTTTGATGCGATGGTGGTAACCGAATTGGCTTTGGCAGTAGCGTATCCTTATGCGGGAAATCTTGGCGGTGGCGGTTTTATGGTGTATCGAAAAGCAAACGGCGAAATTGGTTCTTTGGATTACCGAGAAAAAGCACCATTAGCTGCTACTAAAGATATGTTTCTGGACGAAAAAGGAAATGTAATAAAAGGAAAAAGTACTGAATCTCCTCTTGCCATTGGAGTTCCCGGAACGATTGCAGGCGTTTTTGCAGTTCATGAAAAATTGGGTTCATTACCGATTGAAGAGATTCTAAAACCTGTAATTGAGTTAGCAGAAAGAGGTGTCATTGTTACCAAAAAACAAGAAGACCGATTGGCTGCTTATCGAGCCAAAATCATAAAAGTAAATGGCGATAAAACATTATTTGCAACTGCTTTCAAAGAAAATGATATAATAAAATATCCTGCGCTGGCAGCTACATTGAAAAGGATTTCCAAAAATGGCAGAGATGAATTTTACAAAGGGAAAACTGCTGAAATATTAGTCAAATATCTTCAAGAAAAAGGAGCAATAATCACCTTGGAAGATTTAGCTAAATACGAAGCTAAATGGAGAACACCACTCACTTTTGATTACAAAGATTTAAAGGTGATTTCTATGCCTCCACCTAGCAGTGGCGGGATATGTATCGCTGAAATATTCAAAATGATAGCGCCTTTCGACTTGGCTAAAATGGGACACAATTCAACCGAAGCCATTCAAGTTATTGTAGAAGCCGAAAGAAGAGCCTATGCAGACAGAAGTTATTATCTGGGCGATCCTGATTTTGTAAAAATTCCTTTGAAAGCCTTAATGGATGATGATTATTTGAAACAAAGAATGTCGAATTTTAGTTTTGAAAAAGCCACTTTATCATCGGATATAAAAGAAGGAAAAGTAAATTATAATGAAAGTACGGAGACTACCCATTATTCAATTGTGGATCAATTTGGGAATGCCGTTTCATCAACTACAACATTAAACGACGGTTATGGTTCTAAATATTACTGTGATGAATTAGGTTTTTTCCTCAACAACGAAATGGATGATTTCAGTGCCAAACCGGGTGAACCGAATATGTTTGGATTAGTGGGAAATGAAGCCAACAGTATTGCGCCACAAAAACGAATGTTGAGTTCCATGACGCCAACAATTGTTGAGAAAAACGGAGAATTATTTATGGTTGTGGGTTCTCCGGGCGGTTCTACAATTATTACATCGGTATTGCAAACGATATTAAATGTTTACGAGTATCGTTTGAGTATGCAAGAAGCGGTAAATGCACCACGTTTTCATCATCAATGGTTACCGGATTTAATCACTTTTGAACCCAATACTTTCGATACAAAAACCTTTGAAACCTTGAAATCAAAAGGATATCTTATCAATGAAAAAACAACACCCGTAATAGGAAAAGTAGATGCTATTTTGGTTTTACCAAATAAAAAAATCGAAGGTGGCGCTGATTTTAGAGGAGATGATAAAGCGATTGGATTTTAGATTATGAGTTATCGACTATGTTAAGCATTTTAATATTGTTATTTAATTTTGCCATTGAAATTTACTACTTATGAACTTTATACATGCCTTAGAAACCGCTTTTACAGCAAATAAAAATCCGGAAAATGCATTTGCGATGGCAAAATACATGAAAAATAATTTTCCGTTTTTTGGAATAAAAACGGAGGACCGAAGACGTATTTTCAAGGAAATTTGGAAAGAAAACAAAAACGAAGTTTCTGAAAACACAAGAGCAATTGCACTAGATTTATATTCAAAACGAGAACGGGAATTTCATTATTGCGCGATTGAAATTTTGATAAAAGAACTCAAGGGAAATTATAAAAAAGAAGACATTCAACTGATTGAAAAACTGATACTAAATAACTCTTGGTGGGACAGCATTGATACGATTGCTAAGTACATTTTGGGTGAATACTTATTGGAATTTCCATTAGAAACCAAAAATGTAATAGAACGATTTTCAAATTCAGAAAATATGTGGTTGAACCGAAGTGTTATTTTATTTCAATTGGGTTACAAACAAAAAACGAATACTGATTTTTTATTCTCCGAATGCTTAAAACAAGCTCATTCTAAAGAATTTTTTATTCAAAAAGCAATTGGCTGGGCGTTAAGAGAATATGCAAAATCAAATCCCAAAATAGTGAAAGAGTTTGTAGAGAACAGTAATTTAAAACCATTAAGCACAAAAGAAGCGTTGAAAAATATTTGTTGAAATTAAAATAATAGTAGTTTTGCACCCCCTTTAAAAAATTATAATGTTCAAAAAATATATTTCGAAATTAGAAACCATAATAGCTTTTGCGCAATCCATGTTGACGCCAAAGCAGTTTATATTTTTATCGGCGGTCTTGGTTGGTATTTCTTCCGCTTTTGCTGTAATTGTATTAAAATCTTTTGCACACTGGGTTTTTACTTTTGCAACGTATGTCAGTGGAATTTTAAAATTGGGCTTCATTAATAGTATTTTGCCCATAATTGGTATATTGCTTACTGTTTTTGTTGTCAAAAGAGTTTTGGGTGGAACAATCCAAAAAGGGACTTCGCAAATTTTATATGCTGTTGCCAAAAAAGCGAGTATTATTCCCAAAAAACAAATGTATGCCCAAATTGTAACCAGTTCGTTAACTGTTGGATTAGGAGGTTCTGCAGGTTTAGAAAGCCCGATTGTAATTACCGGTGCTGCTTTTGGTTCTAATTATGCCCAAAAATATAAATTAAGTTATAAAGACCGAACCCTACTTATAGGTTGTGGAGTTGCTGCAGGAATTGCCGCTGCTTTTAATGCGCCAATTGCCGGAGTTTTATTTGCTGTCGAAGTACTGTTGGTGGATGTGAGTATTGCTGCATTTACACCCATTATGATTGCAGCTGCCACAGGTGCTTTGGTTTCTGTAATTGCATTAGATGAAGAAATTTTGCTTTCGTTCAAACAACAACAAAGTTTTGATTATCATAACATTGCTTTCTATATCCTTTTAGGGATGTTTACCGGATTTATTTCAGTTTATTATTCCCGTAATTTTCAGAGAGTAGAGCATTTTTTTGCAAGACTTAAATTATCACCTTATAAAAAAGCCTTGTTTGGTTCTTCGATTTTAGCCATTCTTATTTTTATTTTTCCGACGCTTTTTGGCGAAGGATATGAAAGCATTAAAACATTATCTGATAATGATCCCGGGAAATTATTGGAAAACACATTATTTAGAGGTTTTCGAGACAATAGTTGGGCTTTATTGGTATTTGTAGGCTTGACTATGATGGTAAAAGTTTTTGCAACTGGAATTACTTTAGGCAGTGGCGGAAATGGAGGAAACTTTGCTCCTTCCTTATTTTTGGGATCTTATGTTGGTTTCTTTTTCTCTAAATTTTTAAATCTGACAGGACTTACTAAATTACCTGTTAGTAATTTCACATTGGTTGGAATGGCAGGAATTTTAAGTGGTTTGTTTCATGCACCCTTGACTGCGATATTCTTAATTGCTGAAATTACCGGAGGGTATAACTTGATGATTCCTTTGATGATTGTGGCTTCAATTAGTTTTGCGATTTCAAAACGATTTGAAAAACATTCAATGGATGTTAAGAATTTAGCCAAAAAAGGACATGCTTTTACCAGCAATAAAGACACCAATATTCTTTCGACTTTAGAGACCACTTCTATAATTCAAACTGACTATTTAACAGTTTCACCTGATGAAAATTTAGAAAGACTGGTAGATTTAATTTCGCATTCCAATCAAGTGATTTTTGCAGTGGTAGATACTGAAAAAAACTTATTAGGCATTGTTCATTTTAATGATATTCGAGAAATAATATTCAATACGTACCGAGTAAAATATACTTTGGTTAGAGAAATAATGATTGAACCAACAGAAATCATTTCTCCTGATGACAGTATGGAAATGGTCATGAATAAGTTTGAAAAATCAAAAAAAGCCTTCTTACCCGTTCTCAAAGAAGGGAAATATTACGGTTTTATTTCCAAATCTGTTGCGCTTGAAGCCTATAGAACAAAACTAAAATCAATGACTATTGAATAAATTAACATCGGATAGATTTAAATTTTTATTATCCGATATTAAGGAGTACATTTGTGGTTATGTGGAAGATAGACCTAAACTACCGAGAAGAATTTCAAACAACTTTTGAAAGATTGTATGAAAAAAAGCAAGTTCTGCAAACCAGCAGACCATTGCCAAATATCGCTTTGCATAAAATAAGGGAAAGCCTCTCCATTGAATGGACCTACAACTCTAATAGTATTGAAGGAAATACAATGAGCCTTAGGGAGACACAAATGGTAATTCAAGAAGGTATTACAATTAAAGGTAAATCACTTAGAGAACATTTTGAAACCCACAATCACGATAAAGCAATTGATTATTTATATTCTATTGTAAATGATGATTATAATTTAAGGAGTATCGATATTTTATCTTTGCACGGATTGGTTTTACGCTCTATCGAAGATGACTTTGCTGGACGCATTCGTAATGGAGGTGTTCGCATTACCGGCGCTAATTTTACCCCGCCAAATGCAAATAAAGTTCTAGATTTATTGGATGAATTAATTGATTTCATAAATACAAATCCATTGCAGCTTAATGATATTGAGTTAGCAACCGTTTTTCACCATAAATTGATTTGGATACATCCTTTCTTTGACGGAAATGGTCGTACAGTCCGGTTGGCAATGAATTTATTACTGATGCGTTCTGGTTTTCCGCCTGCCATAATCTTAAAAAACGACCGGAAGAAATACTACGAAGCACTGAATCAAGCTAATGGTGGTAATTATCAAAAATTGACCTTGTTGATGTGCCAATCATTGGAACGCACTTTGAATATTTACATTAATGCATTGCCTGGAAATGACAAAGAATATGTAGCAATTTCTAATTTAGTTCAAGAACCTAATATGCCTTATGGCCAAGAATACATCAGTTTATTGGCAAGAACAGGAAAAATTGATGCCTACAAAGAAGGTCGTAACTGGTTAACTACCAGAGAAGCCGTCGAAAATTATATGGCAACTAGAAAAAGAAAACGCTAACTTAGGTTGGCGTTTTTTTATGATGTATTCTAATACAAATTTCTAAATAATTGTATCGAAAGAATAAATCAAAAAGGTAACTTTGTTTTTGTAGATCTTTTCTTATTTTGAAATTAAATAATTTACAAATAAGATATTTATAAAAACCAAATATTACTTTTTTACAAAAAAAAAAAACGAATGATAATCAAAAGGAATGATAGATATTGACCGACCTTATAGAAGAATAGAAATTGATAAGGTTTTCACGAAAGTGAAAGCTGGAATGCAAACCGCAGCTTTGTTAAGAGGTAAGGCTAAGGGATTAGATAAAGCACTTTACCAAGACATTTATACTGGTAAGGAATTAATAGGCGGTGATCCTTACGATTATGAACACATTAGATCTTCAGAATCTATCTACAATACCTATAAATCGATATTAACCGATGACCAAATAGCTTTGGTTGTTAACTGTCCTGAAAATATTGCGGTAACCCTTACTTTTATCAATAAATCCAAAGGTAAACGAAAAATGGAAGATTGGTTGGCTAATCCTGCCAACATTGTTGTTAATGGCATTGACTTACAATTGACTTTGACGAATTTAAAGAAAGCGGATGATGGAATTGAAAGGATGGTTAAAAGTTTAGTGAAATAAAAGGAGTAGCATAAATTGTCATTTTTGACCGTTACTTTTGAAAAAATTAAAAATAGAAAATGAATTTAGAAATTACCTTAAGTGAAATTCAAAGTTTTTTAAAAAACAAGTTCAATACAGAAATAGGTTTAAAACAAAAAAATCGAAGTCAAGTTTTAATAGACATTCCATACGTACTATTAATTTTAGATATAAAAGAAGTTAACAGACATGAAGTAGTACTCAAGTATAAAGCTGGCAGTGTGTTCTCGGAGGCAAAAATCTGGCTTTTTAGTAGCAAAGTAGATGAAATGATAGGGAAAATAAATAGTCCAATGCTTCAATTTGATAAAATTAATTCGGAAATATTGATCGATTTAAGGAATGTTGACAAACTTAAAGAAGTGTTGAATATCTTATCAATTTCTGAAATGTATCTCGCTAATAATAGTATTAATATCGGCTTAAAAGTTTGTTGATTCATCAACTAATTTAAAAAAAAGCGGATCAGGGAATTGAAAGGATGGTTAGGAGTTTTTGTGTAATAAAAAAATAGTGACAGGAATTGACAGTTAGGAATATTAATTTTGATAATAAATTTAAATAATTAAAAATAATGAATATAAAAAAAGTTGGTAAAATTTTAGGAGGAGTTGCAATTGGTGTAGGTGCAGTTGCTGCGGCACCTTTCACGGGAGGTGGTTCTCTTTTAGCGGGTGCAGCTGCACTTGGATTAGGAACCACAGCTGCTGTAGTTGGTGCTGTAGTTGCAGGCGCAGCCGGAGGAGGTATTGTAAGTTATTTTTCGGGAGAAAAGATAGATTGTAAACTCGGTATGATAGGTATGAAATCATCAGGTAAAACTACGTTGTTGAAAAATTTAGGAGGTGTCAAGGAAGTAAAAATAAACACATATAAAGATGATTATGAAAGTTTTGTTTATACAATAAGTACCGATAAAAAAATATTTATTGACAAAGGAAAGGATATAGGAGGTAACAAACCTTTAATGGCTAATTATAAAGAAATCATTGAAAATAATAATGTTATATTTTATTTTTTTAATATTCACCTGTACCTAACAGAAGATGACTATAGACGTGAGTGTAATAGTCGCCTCCACAGTATTCATTCTCATATAAAAGATAAAAAGTTTGCTTTAATTGCATCACACCCTGATCGATCAAATCTTTTAAAAAGCAAACTTGAGGAAGAAATTCTAAATCAAGTTAGTAATAAAGATTATTCAAAATTATTCAATGATAATTTATACGTTGTTAATTTGACAGACAAAAATGAATTCAAAATATTAATTGAAAAAATATTTAGCTAATGAAAAGGATTTTATTTTCACAAAACGAAAGCGCAATAAAAGATGACTATTTTGTTATTGATGGGGTTGTTGAATTAGATAATGTTTCGAATTTATCTTTAAAAGCATTTCAAATTATTAATGATGTTGAAAATTGGAAAGTTATTTATAAAGACACCGAGTTAGAAATTAGAAAAAAAGGAGAATTTTTAAGTATCAAATCACATTATATAAATAAGGATGAATCGGACAGGTTTATTTTTTATATTTATTATGTAGAAACCAATGACATTAGTCTTATGATAAATCTTTTAAAAGAAGATTCTTTAAAAATCAATAAAGAATTAGCTTTTGAAACAGAAAAATTAATTGATAAATTAAATAAAAACGCGGGTCTCAAGAAAATATTAATTGGAATTATTGCCGCAATAGTAATAAGTTTTATAGTATGGGAAATAGTAAAATAGTATTGTTTGAAGAGGACGAAAGGTCTTTAAATTACAAATTTGAAAAATTTTCAGATAGATTAAATTCAACAGAGATTTTATCATTGGAATATGATCTAGATAAATTTTTAAATGATTACGAAATAGTGGGGCAAAAACCTGAAATAGGTTCGGTTTATTATAAACATCCGAGCAAACCTAATTGTTATGTAAATAGTAGTTTGGGAGAATATTTTTTTATGCAAGAAAAAATTGAGGTTTATGGAAAGATTGCACAATTATTAGGAGCTACTGGTTTTGAAGCTACAGTAGTTTTAGATAGTCAAGAAAAAAAGATAAAAGTTGTAAATGGAGATATACAATATCAAGTCGTCAAAATTGAAGGAGATCGCAAGGAAGAGCAAACTAAGAAAATTATTCAAAGTTTACAACTAAACAGAAAAATCACAATAGAGCCTCATTTTGACAAAAACAGCAGTTATAATAAGGCTTGTGAGTTTTTAAAAAGCAATAATTTTACTTCTGATCCAAGTTTAAATAGTCTTTTAGAGTCTAGAAATCCAGATAATGGTTCCGTTACTCAAGAGCAAACTATAAAAATAGAACTGACAAGCGAATACAATGAACTTTTAGAAATTTCCGCAGGTTTGGAAGTTATGAAAGAGGTTTTTAAATTAAATATGAGTTTTTCTGAAAAATTTGAATCAATAAAAAAGGTTAATCTTGATATGAAGATTTATTTTAAATGAATACAACAGCGACTTAAATATTAAATCCTTACGGGCAATTAATAATTTAATCTAAAAAAAATGAAAACACATTATTTTATTGGAAAAACAGGAATTTATTTAAAACTTGGACCAGCATCTTCAGGTAGAAAAGGAAAAACATTGTTTTACTACCCTTTTTAAGTAAATTCAAAAAACTTCTTAATTTCAAAGTTAAGAGGTTTTTTTATGCTTATAAATACCCTTCAAACCCTTTCCTCAATTCCTCTTTAATCTCCTCCGCCAACCATTTCGGCTCTACCACCCTAACCAAACTGCAATATTTCAAAACCTGTTGTCTAAACTCAAAATTGGGATGAATGCGTAGTTCAATATCAAAAGTGGTTTCATTATTCGTTTTGATTTCCTTTTGCGAATGATGCAAAGGAAGCGAGACAATGTATGGTTTTTGTGAAATGTGAAAAGACAATTGTATCTTTTCTATTTTATGATCTACATAATTTAAACCAATAACGTGACTGAATTTTTCTTTGGCTTCTTCGGTTTTGGCTTTGAACTTTTCAGTGCCAATAGTGATGTTTTCTATTCTGTCAATGCCAAAAGTGCGGTAGCCTTTTTCGGTTTCGCCAATCACATACCAACGGTTTTGGTACTGTTTCAGGAAATAAGGTTTTAAGGTGTATTCTCCCTCTTTTAAATGATAAAAACTATAATGTTTAAAGCTTATTGGTACGTTTTGTTGAATGGTATCTAAAATGGTTTTGAAATTAGGGATAGTTTCTATTGCGGCTTTGTTTTCGAACTCTATAAATGATAACGAATTGTTATTCGCATTTAAATTGTTGGAAATCTGTTCGGCAGTGGCTAGAATTTCAATATGACTTAAAAAAGAGTCAATATTCATCGATTTTTCTTCATCTAAATAAAAACCATTATTGGTTCTGGAATGCTTAATTATAATACCATAATCATCCCGTAAAGTCGCTTTTATTCTATGAAAAGTGCGTTCGCAAATTTTATTTTCTCTATTGGTACTTATGTATTTAATTATATTTTCCATACTCTCAAAAGGGGATTTCTTGAGAATTTCGACTAATTGTTTCGTGAGATATACCTGCGGTTTGTTGAGATGTTTTTGCTCTTTGCTATCTTTTTTCATAATTCAAAAATAGAAAACCAAACTGACAATTGATGTCATTTTAGATTTATTTTCAACTGACATAAAATGGCATTATCGAGTTTTAATTTCACCCCGAATTTTAAAACATATATCATGAAAAATCTATTCAAAAAACAAAACACCGAAATGGACTTTAGTAGTTTAAGTACCATTTTGACCTCAGGAGCTGCTGCAGGAATGGCAATTGCAAATCATCTTGGTAAAAACCCACAAACAGGAGGCATTATTGGTGTTGGACTTTCGTTGTTAGTTACAGGCTTAATGACCGCTTTAGAAGATGAAATTTCTTATACTGATTCCAAAAGATAAACTACTTATAATTAAATAATTAAATCATTTTTAATCAGACGAAAGTCACAACACATTCAAAATTATGTTATTTCAAGTATTGTTAAATTGTATCGTTTTTATTATAAAATGTATCGTTTGGGTTCTATTTGTATTAGCTGCCATTCCATTTGGTATTTATATGTTACTCAACGATATGTTTCCCATTTTCACCCATGACGGAGGTTTTTGGTTTTGGTCACTTTTCTCTATTTTATCAATTATAGGTTTTATCGTGCTTTGGAAACCTATAGTGTGGATCGTGGGAGTTTTACAGACGCTAGGATTGGGGATGGAATAATAAAACAAATTTTTAAAACTAAAAAACGCTAACCCGCAGTTAGCGTTTTTTTATGCCCCTTTTTAACATAAACTTCTAAAGTGTTCTATCGAAAGAATAAATCAAAATGGTAACTTTGCTTTTTTGCAAAAATTATGTTAGATAAAGACAATACCATTGAAGTTCAAGGCGCTCGCGTTCACAACTTAAAAAACATAGATGTTTCCATTCCTCGTGAAAAACTGGTCGTAATTACCGGACTTTCGGGTTCTGGGAAATCCTCCTTAGCTTTTGATACGATTTATGCCGAAGGGCAACGCCGTTATGTAGAAACTTTTTCTGCTTATGCGCGTCAATTTCTGGGCGGTTTAGAACGTCCTGATGTTGATAAAATCGACGGACTTTCTCCTGTAATTGCCATTGAACAAAAAACGACCAGTAAAAGCCCGCGTTCCACAGTGGGAACGATTACTGAAATATACGATTTCCTACGTTTGTTGTACGCTCGTGGCGCTGATGCGTATAGCTACAATACCGGCGAGAAAATGGTTTCTTATTCTGATGATCAAATTAAGGATTTAATAATTCAAGATTTTACTGGAAAACGAATCAATATTTTGGCTCCGGTTATTCGTGCTCGTAAAGGACATTATGCAGAACTTTTTCAACAAATTGCCAAGCAAGGTTTCCTTAAAGTTCGCGTAAACGGCGATGTGCTGGATATTACTTTGGGAATGAAACTAGACCGTTATAAAACACACGATATAGAAATTGTTGTGGATCGAATGGTGATTGAACACACTCCTGATAATGAAAAACGTTTGACTGAAAGCATTAATACGGCCATGCATCACGGTGAGAATGTGTTGATGGTTTTGGACCAAGATTCAAATGAAGTGCGTTTTTTCAGCAGGAATTTGATGTGTCCAACTACTGGAATTTCATACCAGAATCCAGAACCCAATTTATTTTCTTTCAACTCACCAAAAGGGGCTTGTGATCATTGCAACGGTTTAGGAACGGTAAACGAAATCAACACCAAAAAGATTATTCCAAACCCGAAATTATCGATAAAAGCGGGTGGTTTTGCTCCTTTGGGCGAATACAAATCCTCTTGGATTTTTAAGCAATTAGAAATCATAGGAGAAAAATATGGTTTCAAATTGACGGATGCCATAGAAACCATTCCAGCGGAAGCAATGGAAATGATTTTGAATGGCGGGAAAGAAAAATTTACCATCAATTCCAAAGATTTAGGCGTTGCACGAGAATACAAAATTGATTTTGAAGGGATTTCACATTTCATAAAAAATCAACATGACGAAAGCGGTTCAACATCCATAAAACGTTGGGCAAAGGAATTCATGGACGAAATAAAATGTCCGGTTTGTGAAGGTTCTCGTTTGAAAAAAGAAGCGATGTTCTTTAAAATCAATGAAAAAAACATTACCGAATTGTGCGATATGGACATTTCGGATTTGACCGCTTGGTTTAATGATTTAGATAATCATCTCTCTGACAAACAAAAGCGTATCGCTACTGAAGTAATCAAAGAGATTAAAGATCGATTAAACTTTTTGATGAATGTAGGTTTGGATTATTTGGCTTTAAGCCGAAGTTCAAAATCACTTTCGGGTGGTGAGGCACAACGCATCCGATTGGCAACACAAATTGGTTCGCAGTTAGTTGGTGTTTTGTATATTCTTGATGAGCCGAGCATTGGTTTACACCAAAGGGACAATGATAAATTGATTCATTCTCTCGAACAATTACGCGATATTGGAAACTCGGTAATTGTGGTAGAACACGATAAAGACATGATTGAACGTGCGGATTATGTGATTGACATTGGACCAAAAGCAGGAAAATACGGAGGTGAAATTATCAGCAAAGGAACTCCAGCCGAAATCTTGAAACATCATACTATTACAGCGATGTACATGAATGGCCAAATGAAAATTGAAGTTCCTACAAAGCGCCGTGAGGGAAATGGAAAATTCTTAAAACTGACCGGAGCTACAGGAAATAATTTAAAAAATGTTTCGATAGAATTGCCTTTGGGTAAAATGATTTGCGTGACCGGAGTTTCCGGAAGTGGAAAATCGACTTTGATTAATGAAACGCTCTACCCTATTTTGAATGCCTATTATTTTAATGGTGTCAAAAAACCGCAACCGTATAAAAAAATTGAAGGATTAGAACATATTGATAAAGTTATTGATATTGACCAAAGCCCAATTGGTAGAACGCCACGAAGTAATCCGGCAACTTATACGGAAGTTTTCACCGAGATCAGAAACCTGTTTACGATGACTTCTGAAAGCATGATTCGAGGATATAAAGCAGGTCGATTTAGTTTTAATGTAAAAGGCGGACGCTGTGAAACCTGTGAAGGTTCCGGTGTGCGAACAATTGAAATGAACTTTTTACCAGACGTTTATGTGGAATGTGAAACCTGTCAAGGAAAACGATTTAACAGAGAAACATTGGAAATTCGATACAAAGGAAAATCCATTTCGGATGTGTTAAATATGACCGTGGATGAAGCGGTACCATTTTTTGAAATGATTCCTAAGATTTACAGAAAAGTAAAAACCATTCAGGATGTTGGTTTGGGTTATATTACCTTGGGTCAACAAAGTACCACACTTTCAGGCGGTGAAGCGCAACGAATCAAACTGGCAGGAGAATTATCTAAAAAAGATACCGGAAATACGTTTTATATTCTGGACGAACCCACAACAGGATTGCATTTTGAAGACATCAGAGTGTTGATGGAAGTAATTAATAAACTGGTTGACAAAGGAAATACCATTTTGATTATCGAGCATAATATGGATGTGATTAAACTAGCCGATTACATTATAGATATTGGACCTGAAGGAGGAAAAGGCGGCGGACAACTTATTGCGAAAGGAACGCCAGAAGAAATTATAAAAATTAAGAAGAGTTATACGGCGCAGTTTTTGAAAAAAGAATTACTTTAGTAATTGAGAGCCCTAGCCCTGATGGAAGCGGCATCCTTTTTCTTGTCTCGTTTTTTAGAACGAGACAAGAAAAAGATACAGCAGACAGCAGGAAATAGCTTCAAAAAATAAGATTTAAAATAGAGAATATGAGATTAGAAGATTTTGATAATGACGAGGATAAAGTAATCCAAGATAGACTAAAAAGAAAGACTTGGAACGAGATTAGAACCAATGACAGTTGGGCGATTTTTAAAATTATGGCCGAATTTGTAAACGGTTATGAAAGTATGGGACGCATTGGTCCGTGTGTGACCATTTTTGGGTCAGCTAGAACGAAACCCGAAGATAAATATTATTTATTAGCAGAAAAAATTGCCTATAAAATCAGTAAAGCCGGTTATGGTGTGATTACTGGTGGTGGTCCCGGAATTATGGAAGCTGGAAATAAAGGCGCACATCTGGGTGGAGGAACATCAGTGGGATTGAATATTGAACTGCCTTTTGAGCAGCATTTCAACCCGTATATTGACAGCGATAAAAACCTGAATTTTGATTATTTCTTTGTTCGAAAAGTGATGTTTGTCAAATATTCCCAAGGTTTTGTAGTGATGCCGGGTGGTTTTGGAACGATGGATGAATTGTTTGAAGCAATGACTTTGATTCAGACAAAAAAAATAGCAAAATTCCCTATTATCCTTGTTGGTTCCAGTTTTTGGTCCGGATTAATCGATTGGATTAAAACGGTTTTAGTAGAGAAAGAACATACGGTAAGTGCTGAAGATTTGAATTTATTTAAAATCGTTGATACCGAAGATGAGGTAGTTGATGTGTTAGATAAGTTCTATAAAAAATATGATTTAACTCCAAATTTTTAATGAAAAAGCTGTCTAACCGACGGCTTTTTTTATGTTAATTAGGCAGTGCTTGTAGTGTTTTATTCTAAAAAAAAAGTATATTTATTTTTTTAATAAAATCAATATCGGAATTTGAACTCATTCTTTAAAATTACGTTTTACACTCTTGTTTTATTACTTTCAATAAAACAATATGGTCAACATCATTCTGATATAACAGCTGAGTTAAATACGGAGAATAAAACGTTGAACATTCAACAACAAATTACTTTTTTCAATCAGTCAAATGATACGTTAACCTCGATTGTTTTAAATGATTGGAATAATGCTTTTTCTACTAAAAACACTCCTTTAGCCAAACGATTTTCTGATGAATTTTTTAGAGGTTTCCATTTAGCCAAAGAAGAAGAACGTGGAAGCACGAAAAACGTCTCTATTTTAGATGCAAATAAATTAGTTTTATCATGGGAAAGAACAGATAAAAACCCTGATTTAATTGAAGTTAAACTAGTCGAAAATTTACTTCCGAATCAAAAAATTGTTTTACAGCTGACTTATCTAACTAAAATTCCCAGCGATAAATTCACAAAATACGGATACAATAATAACGGAATTATACACCTTAAAAACTGGTTTCTTACGCCAGCCCGTTATGAAAACCATGATTTTATACGCTACAGCAATACCAATTTAGATGATATCGCCAATGCTTATTCAAGTTTTGAAATTGATTTAAAAATATCTAAAAAATTCGAAGCTATTTCTGATTTAAAAAGCAGTAAATCAACTATTAATGACCCTTTTATAAATTATAAATTATCTGGAAATAACAGAACCAATTTCAGTCTTATTATAGAGCCAAAAACCCATTTTGAAAGTTATACAAACAGTGCTGTTGAAGTACTGACAGATTTAAGAAACAATAAATTAGATAATATTCAAAAAGCGATTGTAATCGATCGAATTGTGAATTTTGCAAACGATTTAATTGGAAAATATCCACATGAAAAGATTATTGTTTCTCAAACGGATTACGAGAGAAATCCTTTTTATGGTTTGAATCAGCTTCCTTCTTTTATAAGTCCCTTTTCGGATGAATTTCTTTTTGAAATTAAATTTCTGAAAACCTATCTGAATGAATATCTAAAAACAAGTTTACAATTAGATCCCAGAAAAGACAACTGGATATATGATGGTTTGCAGGTTTATGCCATGATGAAATATATAGATGAAAATCACCCCAACACTAAAATGATGGGCAGTGCCTCTAATATCCGACTATTAAAAAGTTTTAATATTGCCAATATTGGTTTTAATGATCAGTATAGTTATTTCTATATGCTAATGGCAAGAAAAAATCTAGACCAACCGCTTGGCAATTCTAAAAATACTTTAATAAAATTCAATGAACAAATAGCCAGTAAATATCGTTCCGGATTAAGTATTCGATTTTTGGATAATTATTTACAAAATGATGCCGTTCCTTCCAGTATAAAACAATTTTACAATCAAAATCAGATACAACAAGTTTCCAGAACTGATTTTGAGACCATCCTAAAATCAAATACCAATAAAGACATTAACTGGTTTTTTAATACCATTATTAATTCCAGAGCTATTATTGATTATAAATTTTCCAGTGTTAAGAAAACCAATGACAGTATCACTTTTTCAGTAATAAACAGAACTGGAACTCCTATTCCAATTCCAGTTTATGGTACAAAAAAAGGTGCAGTTGTTTTTAAACAATGGCTGGATATTGAAGAATGTGACAGTACTTTTACGATTCAAAGAAATGGTGCCGATAAAATTATTTTAAATTTAAAGAATGAAGTTCCTGAATATAATTTAAGAAATAACTGGAAAAAACTAGACGGCTTTTTTCCGAATAATCGTCCGGTTAAGTTCGTTTTTTTGAAAGATTTAGAAGATCCTTATTACAATCAGGTTTTATACGTTCCATCTATATATTATAATTTATACGACGGAATAACTCCCGGGTTGCGATTGCATAATAAAACTATTTTAGACAAGCCTTTTACTTTTGACATCAATCCATCCTACTCTACTAAATCCAATAATTTATCTGGATCAGCTTCATTAGTAGTCAATCAAAATTATCGAAACAGCACACTTTACAATGTAAAATATTCTGTTAGTAGCTCTTACTTTCATTATGCGCAGGACGCTTCATACCTTAGATTAAATCCTATGGTGCAATTGCGAATTCGGGAGCCAAATTTCAGAGACAACAGAAAACAACTGATTCTATTGCGCCAAGTTATTGTAAACAGGGAAAAAAGTGCTTTTGCAATGGACAATGCTCCATCCAGTTACTCCATTTTTGATGCACGCTATGTAAATACAAAAACAGAAGTAACAAATCATTTCAATTTTAGTTCAGATATTCAAATCTCAGGGAAATTTGGAAAAGTAAACGGCGAAATAGAATATAGAAAGCTTTTTGAAAACAATCGCCAAATTAATTTGCGATTCTATGCAGGGAGTTTTTTATACAACAAAACTGAATCTGATTTTTTTAGTTTCGCATCAGACAGACCTACTGATTACTTGTTTGATTACAACTATTTTGGACGTTCAGAAAGCACCGGTTTTTATAGCCAACAATTCATAATGGCAGAAGGTGGTTTTAAATCAAAAATGGACACACCATATGCTAATAGATGGATTACCAGCTTAAATGCTAGTGTTAGTGTATGGAACTGGATAGAAATTTATGGAGATATTGGTTTTATTAAAAATAAAAACCAAAATGAAAAATTTTTATACGACAGCGGTATTCGCCTCAACTTGGTCACAGACTACTTTGAATTGTATTTTCCAGTATATTCTAACAATGGATGGGAAATAGCACAAAATAATTATAATGAGAAAGTACGATTTATTGTTACTTTTTCGCCTAAAACATTAATCAATCTTTTTAATCGAAAATGGTTCTAATCCAATATAATTTTCATTATTTATTAAACTATTCTCATTAAAATGAATTTAAAATTACACATAACAAAAAAATAAAGTTCTTTTTATTAGAATAAATTGCAATAATTAAATTATATTTTTTTTAATGAATTATGAAAATAGCTAGTTTTTAAGTAAATTTGCACCACAAAGTTATACTTTTCAATTATGATAAAAGAAAAAACCAATACTACATTGACATTTGAAGATTTTAAAATCGAGGTGCTGAATGATTATAAATTAGCTATAATCAGCAGAGAATGCAGTCTTTTAGGACGTAAAGAAGTATTGACTGGAAAAGCTAAATTTGGCATTTTTGGTGATGGAAAAGAAGTACCACAACTAGCCATGGCGAAAGCCTTCAAAAATGGTGACTTCCGTTCTGGATATTATCGCGATCAGACTTTTATGATGGCTATTGGAGAATTAACTGTACAACAATTTTTTGCAGGTTTATATGGCCATACCGATATTGAACAAGAACCAATGTCAGCAGGAAGACAAATGGGCGGTCACTTTGCCACTCATAGTTTAAATGAAGATGGAAGTTGGAAAAACTTAACAAAACAAAAAAACTCAAGTGCTGATATTTCCCCAACGGCTGGACAAATGCCAAGATTATTAGGACTTGCTCAAGCTTCAAAAATATACAGACAAGTTTCTGGAATACCAAATGCAGCTAATTTTTCTAATGAAGGAAATGAGATTGCATGGGGAACAATAGGAAATGCAAGTACCTCTGAAGGGTTATTTTTTGAAACCATAAATGCTGCAGGAGTATTACAAGTTCCTATGGTTATGAGTGTTTGGGATGATGAGTATGGAATTTCAGTACATGCAAAACACCAAACTACCAAAGAAAATATTTCGGAGATTTTAAAAGGTTACCAAAGAGAAAAAGGAACTAATGGCTATGAAATACTAAGAGTAAAAGGTTGGGATTATGCCGACTTAGTTGCTACGTATGAGAAAGCTGCTGATATTGCCCGAGAAAATCATATTCCAGTTTTGATTCACGTAAATGAATTGACGCAACCTCAAGGGCATTCCAGTTCAGGTTCTCATGAAAGATATAAAAACGCAGACCGATTGGCATGGGAAAGAGATTTTGATTGTATCCGTCAAATGAAATTATGGATGATTGCAATCAACATTGCTTCACCTGAAGAAATTGATGCGATAGATGCTCAAGCCAAAAAAGATGTTTTAGAAGGTAAAAAAGCTGCTTGGAATGCATTTATTGAACCTATCGTTGAAGAGCAAAAAGAACTTGTCACTTTATTACAAAAAATTGCTGAAACCAGTAAAAACAAAGGTAGAATTTTACAATTCACATCAGAATTAAGCAGTATTAAATCTCCTTTGAAAAAAGAAATTCTGGTTACAGCTCGTAAAGTTTTACGCTTAATCTTGAACGAAAATGGCAAAGACGAATTATCACAATGGATTCGTTCTTATACGACTAAAACTCAAAAAAATTTTAGCAGCAACTTATTTTCAGAAACAGATTTAAATGTATTTTCTGTAGAAAAAGTTTTACCGGTATATCCTGAAGATGCTAAAGAAGATACGGATGGTCGCATGATTTTACGCGATAACTTTGATGCTATTTTTACAAAATATCCTGAAACATTAATTTTTGGTGAAGATGCTGGAGCTATTGGTGACGTAAACCAAGGTTTAGAAGGAATGCAGGAAAAATATGGAGAATTACGTGTTGCCGATGTGGGAATTCGTGAAGCTACCATATTAGGTCAAGGTATAGGAATGGCATTAAGAGGCTTACGCCCTATTGCCGAAATTCAATATTTAGATTATTTACTGTACGCTATCCAAATCATGAGTGATGATTTAGCGACACTGCGATACCGTACCGTTGGAAAACAAAAAGCGCCATTAATTATACGAACACGTGGACATCGTTTAGAAGGAATCTGGCATTCAGGTTCTCCTATGGGAATGATCATAAACGCTATACGCGGAATTCATGTGTTAGTTCCAAGAAATATGACTCAAGCAGCCGGATTTTATAACAGTTTGTTAGAATGTGACGAGCCCGCTTTAGTGATTGAATGCTTGAATGGTTACCGATTGAAAGAAAAAATGCCTTTGAATTATGGTGAATTCAAAACTCCAATTGGGGTTGTGGAAACGTTGAAAGAAGGAACTGATATTACTCTTGTTTCATACGGTTCAACATTGCGATTAGTTCAACAAGCCGCAAATGAGCTTCTTGAAGTAGGCATTGATTGTGAGATCATCGATTTACAATCTTTACTCCCATTTGATGTGAATCAAGATGTAGTAAAAAGTATTGCAAAAACAAATCGCCTATTAGTTATTGACGAAGATGTTCCTGGTGGGGCTTCAGCTTATATTTTGCAACAAATTATTGAGCAACAAGACGCCTATAATTATTTAGACAGCAAACCGCAAACCTTAACTGCAAAAGCGCACAGACCAGCTTATGGAACGGACGGTGACTACTTCTCAAAACCTTCTGCAGAAGATATTTTTGAAAAAGTATATGCAATGATGAATGAAGTAAATCCTTCGAAATATCCGAATTTGTATTAAAAACATCAATAAACAATAAAAAGCCAGACAAAATTTACTTTTTGTCTGGCTTTATTTTTTTAAAACCAAAATTATATTTTAGCAAAAATATTGGTATAATATTTTTTTCCGTTAGCAGAATTTTCCCTTATGGAAATTCCAAAATGGGTATAATCACCAATTATATTTTCTTTATGTCTTGGACTATTCATCCACGCATCAAAAACAGCCTGAGGAGAATTGTAATTATAAGCTATATTCTCCCCTACTTTCTTGGCTCTCAAAACATTTATTATGTTTTGAGAGCGTACAACAAAATTATTATGGCTGACTGAATTATTGGCAATCATATACTTGTTATGTTCTTCCGATTTATAGGAGAGGTAATTAATTTTCTCCAACGCATTTAAGCCCATGCTCACTCTGTAAGCATTTATCAATTCCATAGTCTCTAATTCTGATGAAATATAAGTATAGTTAATCTCCTGAGTAGATGATGTTTTATCATCTTGCAATTCTAAATTATCAGAGGAACAAGAAGCTGTGGCATGCACTATCACTACAAGTAACAGTACAGGAAACACATTTGATTTCATAATAAAAGCTATCGATGTTTACAAGATTGTTTACTAAAGTTGATTTTCAATTAAAAAATTGGAATTATACTATTAATAAATTCATCCCATTTTTCTCTTCTCCATAACTATTGGAAAGTGAAAGCAAAAAAATTGAATTTCTGTATATTCCCAATTGAAATTAGGTTTCAATAAAAGACAAGAATAGCGCAAGAAAAACCTAAGTTAATTTCTCTAAATTCATACTATAAAAAATTGGGGAACAGTTTTGTCCTTTATGGGATACTAAAAAAGTTGTTATTTTCCATAGACGCCCTGTTTTAAATTAATGTTACAAAATCAGTAAAGAAAGAGCCAGTTAAAACTGATTCGAAGTTAATCTTTACGATCTCAATTAATTAAAAATGTGGTAGATGAGGCGGTTGATTTTCATTATAGTAAAACGATACATTTTACTATATCTTTTTTAAGGAAGCTTCATTAAAAAACTGTTTTCAATGAGTTACTTATAAAAAACACATTGAAGTTACAAAAAAACAAAAATAACACATTCAACTTTAACTATAGTTAACTGTAAATCAATGTTTTAAATTATTTTTTGTTTGTGTTAATAAAAAAATACTGACTTAGTTCATACTCCAATTGAAAGAGTCGTCATTATATTTATAAATTCAATTTCAACTATTTTTCAAACAAATAAAAGAGTATCTTGTGAATCAATCCATTATAAAAAAAATATGAAAAAAGTATCATTGTTTTTAGGAATACTATCACTACTTGCGATTGTTTCCTGCAAGAAAAAAGAAGAAACTCCTGTTCCAGCAACACAAACTGAAACTTCAAGTGACGCAACCACGACTGTTACTACTGAAGCGAAAGATAGCACGTCAATAAAAGTAGCTACCGATGGTGTAAGTGTGACCACAAAAGATGGAAAAACTAAAACCAGTGTGGAACTTTCCGGTGGAGAAGCAAAAGTTGAGATCAAGAAGTAATAACCCGTTATTATCCTAACTAAGAAAGAATGCCAATATGAAATTTCATATTGGCATTCTTTCTTTTAATTTTTAAATCCATTTTTCATAATTAAAAGTTATAATGCTACCTAAATTTTTATGTTGGCATTTTTTATTTTAAATTTAAGAATTATAAAAATTTACAAGAAATATGACCGCACTGGAAACTATCTTAAAAGACATCAAAAATGTAAAAGTGATAGATAAATCAATTGATTACAGCCAATATATTCCATTGGATTTATCCATAAAAAATGAAGCCTTTACAAAACATGCTATTGATAATGCAAATGATTTTGAGAAATATATCGAAAACTATCTAGAAGAAAACAATGCAAAAGTAGCTTTTGGTGGCTATAATGAAATTCGAAATTTGTACAAACGAAGTGATATTTTCAACGATTCAAAAACTGAGGAGCGAAATATCCATATTGGTTTAGATTTATGGATTAAAGCCGGAACTCCAGTATTAGCAGCACTTGATGGATTTGTACACAGTTTTAATTACAATACAGGCGTAGGCGATTATGGTCCAACTATTATCTTAGAACATAAAATAGAAAATCAGCGATTTTATACTTTATACGGGCATCTTTCGTTAGAAAGTATCAGTGATATTGCAATTGGTGATATTTTCGAAAAAGGACAACAAATAGCAACTTTAGGAAATGCTTCCGTGAATGGAGATTATGCACCTCATTTGCATTTTCAGATCATAGAAGAAATTTCACAAACATTTGGTGATTATCCAGGAGTTTGTAGCGAAAATAGCTTGGATCATTATTTAAAGAACTGCCCAGATCCGAATATCTTATTAAAAATTATATAAATATGAAAAAAGTAATTATTGTCTTTAGTATTCTGATACTCATTGGATGCAAATCAAAAAATGTTGTTACAACTACTGAACCTGAAAAAGCTAAAATTGAAAAACTTGGTTTATCCGAAGTTAATGAAAGTCAAAAGAATAAAGCGTATGAATTAGGAAAAAGAGTTTTAATGACTTGTAATACCTCTAAATTTAAACCTTTCAACCAGAGTGAAGCAACAGAATCTGTTATCAAGAATACAACTGAGGAAAGATTGACCAAAACTTGTACCCGATTTCGCCAATATTACGGAACTTTTATTGATCTTCAATTAGTTGAAATTTATAAAAATAATTTTGACGGAACAACTATTTTTCGTTACAAAGCATTGTATACAAAGAAAGTAGCTAATAAGGAACTTCGTGTTTCAATGAATCAAGAAAACAAAGTTTCATCGATTAAATCATTGGATTGGGTCACTCCTTTCTCGATGAAATAATTTCAAATAACAGAACTGAATTTATAAATCAAAAAGCATTATTTTTTTACAGTTCAACATAACTATTTGAGTAATGAGTCAGCAAGTCCTATACTTTAAAAGATTCTAGCCCTATCCAGTTACCAAATAGCGATTCAAAAGAAAACCAATTCACGGAATAATTTTCGTAAAATATTGTATCCAAACAACTCGTTTTTATAATGTTTTGTATGTAGTAATTTATTATTCATATTTAAAGATTATAACAATTACAAAATACTACTATTTTTATTAAAACTCAAATCACCTCTTTTTCTCACTGTTTATTCGTAAATTTATACTCTATCAATAATAGTATTTGGATAAATCTGCTTTAAAAATAGTTCTTTTTAATTGCTTATTTTTTCTTCGAACATTACATTACTAAAGATGTATTACAATTAATAATGTGTGAATTATATAATTTTTTTTTTAAGTTATATAAGTTTTTTTGATAAAGTTTATTCGACTTTTACATAATCTGTTAAAAAAAATAATTTGAAACTATATATAAAATACATGGTCAGTAATCGCTGTAAAATGGCGGTAAAAGAGGAATTAAAAAAACTTGGACTACACTTCATGGTTGTAGATTTAGGCGAAGTTGAAATCATGGAAAATATCTCAATGGACCAAAGACAACGATTAAAAACAGCGCTTTTTGACTCCGGACTTGAATTGATGGACGATAAAAAATCCATGCTAATCGAAAAGATAAAAAATGTAATTATTCAGATGGTCCACCATTCAACAGAAAATATAAAAATTAATTTTTCTGATTATCTGAGTCAACAATTAAATCACGATTATACGTATCTGTCTAACTTGTTTTCGGAAGTGCAAGGAACTACAATTGAACAATTTATAATTTCCCATAAAACAGAACGCATAAAGGAATTGATTATTTATGGTGAATTAAACATTACTGAAATTGCCTGGAAAATGAATTACAGCAGTGTTGCCCATCTATCCAGTCAATTTAAAAAAGTTACTGGTCTTTCTCCCTCCCATTTTAAACAATTGAAAGACAAGAGGCGTAATCCAATTGAAGAAATTGGTAATTCAAAATAAAAAGAAGTAATATCAATTTTGTAAATACACCTAGAAAGCATAAAAACTCAAGAATCACAATACGCCAGAAGTCTTATTGAAGCTAGTTTGGATCCTTTAATTACAATAAATCCTGAAGGAAAAATTACGGATATAAATGAAGCTACAGTAAATATTACTGGGCTGAATCGAGATGGCTTAATAAATTCTGATTTTTTCAATTATTTTACCGAAAAACAAAAAGCACGTGAAGTGTATCAGGAAGTATTTGAAAAAGGATCTGTTTCAGATTTTCCACTTACACTTAAGCACAAAGATGGTAAATTGACAGATGTATTGTTCAACGGTTCTGTTTATAAAGATGATTTGGGATGTGTATTAGGAGTCGTAATTGTTGCCAGAGATATTGCTGAGCAAAAATGGGCATTAAATTTAGGAGTTGCCAATAAAGAATTAGCGCATCAAAACGATGAAAAAGAAAAACGGGCAGCTGAATTAGTAATTGCTAATAAAGAGCTTGCTTTTCAAAACGATGAAAAAGAAAAACGAGCTGATGAATTAATAATTGCTAATAAAGAGCTTCTATTTCAAAATGATGAAAAAGAAAAACGCGCAGCTGAATTAGTTGTTGCCAATAAAGAACTTGCTTTTCAAAATGATGAAAAAGAAAAACGAGCGGCAGAATTAGTTGTAGCTAATGAAGAGCTTGCTTTTCAAAATAAAGTGAAAGAAAAACGAGCGGCAGAATTAGTCATTGCTAACGAAGAATTAGCGTATCAGAATAATGAAAAAGAAAAACGAGCTGATGAATTAATCATTGCTAACAAGGAACTTCAATTTCAAAACAAAGAAAAGGCAAAACAGCAAATTGCTACTAAAGAACTAGAAGAACTTAGTTACGCAGCAAAATTAGCTTCACAATATTCTCTTAGTCTTATTGAAGCAAGTAGGGATCCATTGGTCACTATAAACACCAACGGTAAGATTACTGATATGAATGAGGCATTGGTAAACATTACGGGAATGACGCGTAACGAACTTACACATTCTGATTTTTTCGATTATTTTACTGAGCAACAAAAAGCTCGTGAAGTATATCAAGAAGTATTCGAAAAAGGTTCCGTTGCTGATTCTCCGCTTACACTTCGCCACAAAGAAGGTAAACTAACGGATGTATTATTTAATGGTTCCGTTTATAAGGATGACAAAGGAAACGTAGTTGGAGTTGTAATTGTTGCTCGAGATGTAACTGACCAAAAGAGAATTGCTTCGGAGTTGATAGAAGCTAGAATATTTGCTGAATTAGCCACGGAAATTGCAGAAGAAGCTAAAATAAATGCAGAAAGTGCTACCATAATAGCTGAAAACGCAGTAAAAGCAAAACAACAATTTTTGTCTAATATGAGCCATGAAATTCGTACGCCGATGAATGCAATTATCGGATTTACTAAAGTGGTTTTAAAAACAGAATTGACAACCAAACAAAAAGAATATTTAAACGCAATTAAAATGAGTGGCGATGCATTAATCGTACTTATAAATGACATACTTGATTTAGCAAAAGTTGATGCCGGAAAAATGACATTTGAAAAAACACCTTTCAAAATGAAATCTTCCATAGCTGCTATGCTTCACTTGTTTGAAACAAAAATTCAAGAGAAAAATTTAAAATTAATTAAGGAATATGATAATAAAATTCCTGATGTTCTAGTAGGAGATCCGGTTCGTTTACATCAAATTATTTTAAACCTAATCAGTAATGCTGTAAAATTTACCTCAAAAGGAAAAATTACAGTCAGTGTTCATTTATTACATGAGGATGAAGATAAAGTGATTATTGAATTTGCCGTAACAGATACAGGAATTGGTATCCCAAAAGAAAAAACAGGGAAGATATTTGAAAATTTTCAACAAGCATCTAGTGGTACTTCAAGATTATATGGAGGAACAGGATTAGGTCTTGCCATAGTAAAACAATTAGTGGAACCTCAAGGAGGTAGCATTCGGGTGAGAAGTACCGTTAATGAAGGATCTACATTTAGTTTTACATTGAGTTTTCAAAAAACTAGCGCAGATGCTGAATTAGAAAATGAAATCATGGAATTAGATACTGAAATAAAAAATATTAAAGTATTGGTTGTCGAGGATATTCCTCTTAATCAATTGCTAATGAAAACATTGTTAGATGATTTTGGATTTGCCAGAGACATTGCCGAAAATGGTAAAATAGCAATCGAAAAACTAAAAGAAAACGATTATGATATTATTTTGATGGACTTACAAATGCCAGAAATGAATGGATTTGAAGCTACAGAATATATTCGTAATACAATGAAATCAAAAATTCCAATTATTGCTTTAACTGCTGATGTCACAACTGTTGATTTAGCTAAATGCAAAGCAGTAGGAATGAATGATTATATAGCAAAACCAATTGACGAAAGGCTCTTATACAGTAAAATTGTTGGAATATTAAAGAAACCTAAACTCGCAAAACTTACTGCAAAGTTGAATGAGAATATAGAGGATAAAAAAATAAAATGTATTGATTTGGTTTATTTAAATCAAAGAACAAAATCGAATCCAAAATTAATGATGGAAATGATATCACTTTATTTAGCACAAACGCCGCCTTTAATCAATACAATAAAACAAAGTTTAGAGGAGAAAAATTGGGACTTATTAGGAGCTGCCGCACATAAAATGATTCCATCCTTTTCAATAATGGGTATCAGTACTAATTTTGAAAATATTGCAAAAAAAATTCAGGAATTTGCAATTACACAAGAAAAATCAGAAGGAATAGAGGACTTAGTTATGCAACTTGAAGAAATTTGTTTACAAGCATGCCAAGAATTACAAGAAGAATTTAACATAATCAAAAATACCATATAATGAAAAATGATACTAAAATAAAGATTTTCCTAGTAGATGATGATGCATTATTTTTAAAATCTTTAGAACTTGAATTTTTAGAAAATGCTGATTTTATAGTAGAGACTTATTCTACGGGAGAGCTTTGCATCGCTAATATAGATAATAATCCAGATGTCGTAATTTTAGATTATCAACTTGATGGTATTGTTGCAAACGCTATGAACGGAATTGAAACATTAGATAAAATAAAAGCTTTCAATCCAGAAATTCCAGTAGTAATGTTGTCCTCTCAAGATAAAATTGAAGTTGCCATAAACTGTATGCATCATAAAGCTGTAGACTATGTGGTGAAAAGCGAAACCGCTTTTGTTCGCCTGCAAAAAATAATTACTTCTGTTTTTAAATATCAAAAAATGGAAAAGGAATTAAATTGGTACATGGACAGGATGTAATGTTTTTTACAGTATAATTTTATCTAAAATTAATTAATAGATTTAGATTAATCATTCCTGATTTGGTCAAAAATTAAAACCAAAATTGTTTAAAAAAAATGCGGTATAAAGACACGTCAGATTTGGAAATTTCATTGTTATTGGAAGCTATTTATCGGAAATATGGGTATGATTTCAGAGAGTATTCCCAAGCCCATATCAGGCGCAGAATTATGAACAGAATGTCGGCATCTGGATTTGAAGATGTTTCTCAAATGCAATCTAAGGTTTTGAATGATGAAGCATTCGCCTCTGAACTCTTACAGAATTTATCAATTACTGTAACCGAAATGTTTCGTGATCCAGTTTTTTATAGGTCATTACGAGAAAATGTTATCCCTGTTTTGAAAACATATCCCTTTATAAAAATATGGCACGCAGGATGTGCTACAGGCGAAGAAGCCTATTCGATGGCTATTCTTTTGCAAGAAGAAGGCTTGTATGATAGAACAACTATTTATGCTACTGATTTTAACCAAATGGCTTTGAATCGTGCAAAAGATGGAATTTTTTCGAATAAAATGATAAAAGAATACACTTCTAATTATCAATTATCAGGAGGAAAAGAATCTTTTTCCTGTTATTACACTTCAAATTATGACAACGTCATTATGAATCAATCATTGAAAAAAAATATTGTTTGGGCCAATCATAATTTGGTGACTGATAGTGTTTTTGCAGAAGTAAACTTGATATTATGTCGAAATGTGCTGATTTATTTTGATAAAAATTTACAAAATAAAGTCCAGACTCTTTTTTATAATAGTCTCATTAATGGTGGTGTTTTATGTTTAGGATCTAAAGAAAGTTTACGTTTTTCAGATTTGTATGAGCAATATATTGAGTTAGACACTAAACAACGAATATTTAAAAAGAAATATTGAAAATGCATTATGAAGCAATTGTAATAGGCGTTTCTTCCGGAGGTATGAATGCTTTGAAAATTATATCCTCAGCCTTACCGGGAGATTTTAATATACCAATTATCATAGTACAGCATTTAAGCGCTCATTCCGATAGCCATTGGATAAACCTTCTAAATGAAAAAAGTCATCTGGATGTAAAAGAAGCGGATGAAAAAGAGAAAATTGAAAAAGGCAACATCTATATTGCTCCTCCTAATTATCATTTGCTGATTGAAAAAGATAAAACATTTTCCCTTACTATAGACGAACGAGTAAATTTTGCAAGGCCATCAATCGATGTATTATTTGAATCAGCAGCCGAAGCCTATACAAATAAATTAATTGGAATCGTGCTCACAGGATCTAATAGTGACGGGACAAAAGGAATTAAACGAATAAAGGATTGTGGAGGTCTGGCCATTATTCAAGACCCAAAAACAGCAGACTCTGAATACATGCCAAAGTCAGCAATTGCTGCTATTGTCCCAGATTATATTTTGTCATTGGAGGATATAGTCGCGTTACTAATACAAATAAATCAACAAAAAAGATAATCACAATAAACTTTACAAATAACAAAATGAAAATGACCCTAGGAAGAAAAATAGTATTAGGATTTATTGCTTGTGCCTTTGTACTTATAGGAGTTGCTATTTTTTCTTTTAAAAACAGTGAGAAATTTGTCGTTTCAAATGCCTTGGTGAATAATTCTAATAAAGTATTATATGAATTCGAACAAATACTGATGACTTCCGTTGATGCAGAAACAGGTGTACGAGGTTATGTAATTACGGACGATGATAATTTTTTGAAACCTTTTACAACTGCCAATACAAAAGCAATTGAGAAACTTGAAAAAGTAAAGGAATTAACAAAAGACAATCCCAATCAGCAAAACAATATTGAGGAACTTGCGAAAGAAATTAAAATGCGTTTTGATAATTTAAATACATGTGTTAATCTTCGCAAAAAAGATTTTGAAAAAGCCAGAGTATTTGTTGCTTCAGGAGAGGGCAAAGAAATACAAGATGAAATAAGAAAAATAATTGATAAAGCACAGGAATTAGAACGTACATTACTTACTCAAAGGATACAAGACAGTGCTGACGATGCCATTAAATTTAATATTGTTTTTGCAATTTTATTATTAGTTATTGTTCTGATTCTTATCGTTGTATACAGTATAGTTGCTGAAAATTTAAAAGCCCTTAAAAGCTCCGAGTCAGAAAATGCTAATAAAAACTGGTTGCTTACAGGTAACTCACAACTCAATGAAAAATTAATAGGAGATCAGAGTATAGCACAGTTAGCGAACAGCACCATAAGTTTTTTATGTACGTATCTGAAAGCCAATATAGGAGCTGTTTATCTATTAAATGATAAAGAAAACAACCTGATACTCAACGGTAAATTTGCCTTTTCGACTGCTAAAGACACTAAAGAAAATTTTAAATTAAATGAGGGATTAATTGGTCAAGCTGCATGGGAACAGAAACAGATTTCTTTAACGGATATAACTGAAAATCAAATACGCATCACTTCATCCGTTCTGGATGCAAAACCAAAAAATTTGCTCATAACTCCTTTTTTACTTGAAGGTAAAACGATAGGCGTAATAGAAATAGGCAAGCTTACGGATTTCAACGAAACAGAAAAAGAATTTATCAATGTTTCTATGAACAGCATAGCTATCAGCGTTAATACTGTTCAACAAGCTGAGGAAAAAGAAAAAAGAGCTGCAGAGTTAGCCATTGCTAATAAAGAACTTGCCTATCAAAATGACGAAAAAGAAAAAAGAGCAGCAGAATTAGCCATTGCTAACAAAGAATTAGCCTATCAAAATGATGAAAAAGAAAAAAGAGCCGCAGAGTTAGGTATTGCCAATAAGGAACTTGCCTATCAAAACGACGAAAAAGAAAAAAGAGCAGCAGAGTTAGGTATTGCCAATAAAGAACTTGCCTATCAAAACGACGAGAAAGAAAAAAGAGCAGCAGAGTTAGGAATTGCTAACAAAGAACTTGCCTATCAAAATGAGGAAAAAGAAAAAAGAGCATCAGAATTAGGAATTGCTAACAAAGAACTTGCTTATCAAAATGACGAAAAAGAAAAAAGAGCGGTAGAGTTAAGTTTTGCTAACAAAGAGCTTTCAAATCAAGCAGAAGAACTTCAAATACAGCAGGAAGAACTTAGGCAGCTGAATGAAGAATTAGAACAACAAGCTCAAAATCTTAAACAGCAGCAGGAAGAACTTCAAATGACCAATGAAGAATTGGAAGAGCAAACTCAGTCATTAGAAGAGAAAAACAAAGAAGTTGAAGCATCAAAATATAACATTGAACAAAAAACGAAACAACTTGAAATTAGCAGCAAGTATAAATCGGAATTCCTTGCAAACATGTCGCATGAGTTAAGAACACCGCTTAATAGTTTGCTTATTCTATCCAAAGATTTATCAGAAAACAGAAAGAAAAATTTAGATGATGTTCAGGTTGAAAGCGCGGAAATAATTTATAAAAGTGGTCATGACCTGCTTGTGCTGATTAATGAAGTATTAGACCTCTCCAAGATTGAAGCAGGAAAAATGGCTATAAATATTGAAAAAGTATCATTGAAAAATTTTACTGATAATCTTCTTCGTGATTTTAAACATCAGGCAGAACAAAAAGGACTAACAATACTTTGCAAATTGGCAGCTGGTTTACCCGAATTTATCCACACTGATTCACAACGGTTGAATCAGATACTGAAAAATCTTTTATCCAATGCTATAAAATTCACTGAAAAAGGAAGTGTAATTATAAGTATTGATCAAAATACAGACACTACTTTGAACATTTCTGTTAGGGATACAGGAATTGGAATATCAGAAGACAAACAAACAGCCATATTTGAAGCTTTTCAGCAGGCCGAAGGCGGTACTTCCAGAAAATATGGCGGTACAGGATTAGGACTTTCTATTTCACGGGAGCTTGCAAAATTACTGGAAGGAGAAATAAAAGTAAAAAGTAATTTAGACAAAGGATCTACTTTTTCACTTATTATCCCATTGGAAATACATCCTACACTAGAGTCTGTCAATGAAATTCCGTTGAGACCTATTGCGTATGTACCTCGCTCTGAAAATGACATCAACTATTTAAATTATCCAACCATAAAAGACGATAGAGACACAATAAACACAGATGATAAAATAGTGCTCATTATTGAAGATGATCAAAATTTTGCTGCTATACTTTTAAAACAAGCCAATAAAAAAGGATTCAAATGCTTGTCCGCTGCTTCTGGAGAAGATGGTCTGTTGCTTGCTGCAAAATACAGACCTCAAGCAATCATTCTTGATATGGGTTTACCAGGAATCAAGGGGAAACAAGTATTGCATGAATTAAAAGTAAATCCTTCCGTAAGACATATACCGGTACATATTATTTCGGCAAATGACCGTTCGCTGGAACCAATCAGAGAAGGTGCGGTAGAATACCTGATGAAACCGATATCTAAAGATGGTCTGGAAGAAGCTTTTAACAGAATTGAAAATTTTGTGAATAGAAAAATAAAAAACCTTTTGATTATTGAAGACAGTGAAAATTCCAGAAAAGCAATGAAAGTACTCATTGGCAATGGTGATGTAAAATGTTATGAAGCCGCAACGGGAAAAGAAGCTTTGGAATTGTTTGAACAAAATCACATTGATTGTATTATTCTGGACATTGGATTGCCTGATATGACTGGCTTTGAACTTATCCATAAACTGGAGGATATAGAAGGTCATAACTTACCCCCTATTATTGTTTATACCGGAAAAGAACTTACAAAAGAAGAAAACAATCTTCTTCACAAATATGCAGAGAGTATCATTATAAAAGGTATAAAATCCGAAGAACGATTGCTAGATGAAACTGCTCTTTTCCTTCACCGAACAATCAGCAATTTACCGAAATCAAAACAAATGATGATTCATAATTTGCATGATAAAGAAGCTATATTTCATTCCAAAAAAATATTATTAGTTGATGATGACATGCGAAATGTTTTTGCATTATCCAAAATATTACAAGAACGTGGAATGGAAGTCATAAAATCAGAAGACGGTAAGAATGCATTGAATAAGCTGGAGGAACATACTGACATTGATCTTGTATTAATGGATATTATGATGCCGGAAATGGACGGTTACGAAGCAATGAAACGAATACGATCTCAGATAAAATTCAGAAACTTACCAATAATTGCCCTTACAGCAAAAGCCATGAAAGACGATAAACAAAAATGTATTGATGCAGGTGCAAACGATTACATCACAAAACCTATTGATGTAGAACGCCTATTATCATTGATGCGAGTATGGTTAAGTAAATAATAAAACAACATCACAAAGGCGGTATATCCCCAATGTCATTTAAGTTACATTTTTTGTTGGTATTTTACTATTCGTTAATTAATACTCAGCATTCAAACTTTTATTTTAGAATTAAAAATGAAAATAAATAGCCCTGTTAAAATTTTATTGGTCGATGATTTACCCGAAAATTTGTTTGCCTTAGAAGTAATCCTTTCTAATGAAAATTATTTATGTGTTAAAGCAAATTCAGGTAATGAAGCCTTAAAAATTCTGCTCCACCAACAAGATTTTGCCATCATATTAATCGATGTGCAAATGCCAATGATGGATGGATTTGAAACTGTAGAATTAATTCGCCAAATCGAAAAACTTAAACATGTCCCGATTATTTTTTTAACGGCCAGCATGGATAATTCTCAACAAATTTTCAAAGGCTATCAGGCTGGTGCTGTAGATTATATGATTAAACCGCTTTCGCCTGAAATATTAAAAGCAAAAGTGGCTGTTTTTGTAGATTTGCATACTAAAAATCAGGAATTATTAGTTCAGGCAGAACAGCTAAAAAAACTTAATACTGATCTTACAGCCCAAAAATTACTTTCTAAATATTCTCTTAGTCTTATAGAAGCAAGTCATGACCCTTTATTTGCAATTAGTCCAGAAGGGAAAATAACCGATATGAATAATGCATCGGTAAAAGTAACTGGTATAACACGTCTGAAATTAATTGGAACCGATTTTTTTGATTATTTCACTGAACCACAAAAGGCTCGTGAAGTATATCAAAAAGTGTTTGAAAAAGGATTTGTTGCTGACTCTCCTCTAATCCTTCGCCATAAAAATGGTAAATTGATTCATGTGTTATTCAATGGATCAGTATATAAAGACGACAAAAAAAATGTGCTTGGAGCAGCAATCGTTGCCAGGGATGTAACCGATCAAAAAAGAATTGAAACAGAATTAATTGAAGCTAAAGTTTTTGCGGAATTAGCCACAGAAATTGCAGAAGAAGCAAAAATAAATGCGGAAAATGCCACTATCATAGCTGAAAATGCCGTAAAAGCAAAACAGCAATTCTTGTCGAATATGAGTCACGAAATTCGTACACCAATGAATGCAATCATCGGATTTACAAAAGTGTTACTCCGAACAGATATTACAGATAAGCAAAAAGAGTATTTAAACGCAATAAAAATAAGTGGTGATGCTTTAATCGTGCTCATTAACGACATACTCGATTTGGCAAAAGTAGACGCGGGTAAGATGACATTCGAGAAAACACCTTTCAAAATGAAATCTTCCATTGCTGCTATGCTTCATTTATTTGAAACAAAAATTCAGGAAAAAAACTTAAAATTAATTAAGGAATACGACAATAAAATCCCCGATGTTCTGGTGGGAGATCCGATTCGTTTGCATCAAATTATTTTAAATTTAGTCAGTAATGCCGTTAAATTTACATCTAAAGGAAAAATCACTGTTAGCGTAGATTTATTACATGAAGATGATGATAAAGTAATACTCAAATTTGCTGTAACTGATACAGGAATTGGTATCTCCGAGGAAAAAATAGGAACAATATTTGAAAATTTTCAACAGGCAAGCAGCGGAACTTCCAGGTTGTATGGCGGAACTGGGCTAGGTCTTGCTATTGTAAAACAATTAATAGAACCTCAAAGTGGTACTATTCGTGTAAATAGCACTATTCATAAAGGTTCAACATTTAGTTTCACATTACCTTTTCAAAAAACAAATTCCAATGTAGAATTGGAAAATGAATTGGCAGAAATAGATTCAGAAATGAAGAATATAAAAGTATTAGTAGTAGAAGATATTGCTCTAAATCAATTGCTAATGAAAACACTTTTAGATGATTTTGGATTTGAGCTTGACATTGCTGAAAATGGTAAAATAGCGATTGAAAAACTCCAAGAAAAAGACTATGACATCATACTGATGGACTTACAAATGCCAGAAATGAATGGATTTGAAGCTACAATATATATTAGAAATACAATGCATTCAACAATTCCTATTATTGCATTAACCGCTGATGTTACAACCGTTGACTTGGATAAATGTAAAGCTGTGGGAATGAATGATTACATTGCTAAACCAGTTGATGAAACAGTGTTATATAATAAAATTATAGGGACATTAAAAAAATCTAAACTTGATAAAAAAGAAGAAATTAGTACTGTTCAAATTGAAAAAATAAAATACATTAATTTAGAATATTTACATCATAGAACTAAATCAAATCCAATATTAATGATGGAAATGATATCATTATATTTAGCACAAACTCCTCCATTAATAAACACAATGAAACAAAGTTTAGCTGAGCAAAATTGGCAATTGTTAGGTGCCTCCGTACATAAAATGATCCCTTCCTTTTCAATAATGGGAATCAGTTCAAATTTTGAAAATATGGCAAAAAAAATTCAGGAATTAGCGACAGCGCAAGGAAAATTAGAAGGAATACACGACTTAGTGTTGCAACTTGAAAAAGTTTGTATGCAAACTTGTATTGAATTACAGGAGGAACTTAAAACAATTAAAAATGCTGAAAAATAAAATAATATATCTGATATCTTAAAAAATTATTTCCCATTTTCAAATTATAAAGAACAAAATAACTTGATCTATAAAGGCCTAAATTTAAGTTTCAATAATTAAAAACCCTATTTATATAAAAAGATAAAGTATATCTTTACATTAGAAAATGAGTAGCAAAATATACAATAACACAAACATCTTGTAGTATTTTATATATTTTAGAACGATATTGTACCAATAGGTTCAGAAATAATTTTAACAAAATTCATAGTCAATCAATAAAACTATGAATTAAAACTGTAAATTTAATACTAATGGAACCAGGCAAAAAGTCATCACCTAAAAAATTGATACCAAAGGAAGAAGTCAAAGCAAAATCCTTTACGGTAGTAGCCATAGGTGCATCAGCAGGAGGACTGGAAGCTTTTAGTCTATTATTAAAAAAATTACCTTCAGATACCGGCATGGCATATATTTATGTCCAACACCTAAGTCCTAACCATAAAAGTTTACTGACTACAATTCTTTCTAAGATTACTAAAATGAAAGTGCAGGAAATTGATAACATGGAAAAAATGGAACCCAATAATGTATATATAATTCCTCCTAATAAAGTAATAGAAGTAATTAACGGGCATATTCAATTGCTTCCATTTATTAAAAAAAACATCCCTAACCTTACCATAGACTTTCTTTTTTCCTCACTAGCTGAAACACACAAAGAAAATGTTATTGGTATAGTACTTTCAGGTTATGCCAATGACGGTATGATTGGACTCAAAGCTATTAAAGATGCTGGAGGAATAACATTTGCACAAGATGAAACCGCACAAGCCAGCAGCATGCCTAAATCTGCAATTGCATCTGGAGTGGTAGACTTTATTTTATCGCCTGAAGAAATTGCGTTAGAATTAGTTCACATTAGTAAAAATGGTTTTGCTAAACAAAAAAACAATAAAAAAGAAATTGCTGTTCTAAATAACAACTATGATCTAAATACCATTTTTGAACTTTTACTCAAACAAACTGGTGTAGATTTTAGCCACTATAAGATGCCAACCATTAAGAGACGGGTAAATCATAAAATGCAGCAATATGGAATAAAAACAATAGAAGAATATGTGAAACTTTTACTTAAAAAAAATAATGAAATTGAAATTCTTTATACTGACTTACTAATTAATGTAACTAGTTTTTTTAGAGAAACTGAAACTTTCAAGTTTTTAAAAACGGATCTTTTTCCAAAACTTTTAAATAGTAAATCTTCTGAAGAAACACTGAGAATATGGGTTCCTGCCTGCTCCACAGGGCAAGAAGCTTATTCTATCGCAATGATTATTGCCGAATTGCAAGAGAATAAAACCAATAAAATACCTGTGCAAATTTTTGCAACTGATTTAAGCGAGGAAGCAATAAGGGATGCTCGAATAGGAGAATATTCTCAAAGTGATATCGATGCTATTCCTAAAAAGTATTTATCCCGTTTTTTTACTAAAGAAGGTGACAATTATCGTATTATAAAAGAACTTCGTGAAATGTGCATATTTGCACCTCACAATATTTTACGAGATCCTCCTTTTTCACGTATGGATTTTGTTAGTTGCTGTAATCTTCTCATTTATTTCGATTCAGCTGCACAAAAAAAAGTTTTTGCATCCCTTCATTTTGCATTGAACGATGGCGGGTTTTTAATGCTTGGTAAAGCAGAAAGTATAGGAACATCGTCTCTACTTTTTACTCTAATAAATAATAAGTTTAAAATCTATTCTCGAAAAAATAATTTGGGAGTGAGAAAAATACTTGAATTAACACCTCGTTTTACGCGTATTAATATGTCTAGTAAAAAAACAAATATTACCTCTAAAAATATAAGTGTGAATCAAGAAAGTTTAGAAAACGCTATTGATTCTACGCTTCTTTCTAATTATATGCCCGCATGTGCAGTAGTTAATAAAGACATGGAAATTTTGCAGTTTAGAGGCCCCGTTTCTTCCTACCTTGAACATGCTTCAGGTAAAGCCAGTCTTAATATTTTAAAAATGGCACGTCCTGAATTTGCTTTTGAACTTCGTAATGCGATTAATAAAGCAATAGAAACGAAACAATGCGTATACAAATCAGGTATTGAAATAAAAATAGACTCCGTTTTAAGATTGATGTCTTTTGAAGTTTGTCCACTTAAAATTGAGTGGGACGAACCCTTACTACTTATAGTTTTTAAACCTCAGGAACTGATAGAAAAATTTATCGATAGTGATTCTGACAAAAAAAACAATGCAACACTAAAAGACTTAAAAATAAAAAAACTGACAGAGGAGTTAAATACTACCCGTACAGAAATGATTACTATCATTGAATCTCAAGAAACTATTTATGAAGAACTACAAGCTGCAAATGAAGAGATAGTTTCCTCAAATGAAGAATTTCAAACCTTGAATGAAGAACTTGAGACCTCAAAAGAAGAAATTGAAGCCACTAATGAAGAGCTTATTTCGACCAATCAAGAATTACAAATGCGACATGATTTATTAATAGAATCACATGAGTATTCTGAAGCTATTATTGCGACCATACATGAACCAATGCTTATTTTGAATAAAAATTTCCATGTAATATCAGCTAATAAATCTTTTTACAAAAAATTTCAAGTTGATAAAGACGAAACCGAAGGGAAATTATTATTTGATTTAGGAAATAAGCAATGGAATATTACAAAACTCCGTGAAGTTCTAAATGATATATTTTCCAAAAATAGTAGTTTCGAAAATTTTGAAGTAACACACACTTTTTCTGGAATTGGAGAAAGAATAATGCTGCTCAATGCTCATTTAATTATTCAAAAAACAAATAGTGAACAATTAATTCTTCTTGCTATAGAAGATATTACGGACCGTTCCCGTTATTATCTCAAAGAAAAATATTTTCTTAATCTTATCGAAGCTAGTCTCGATCCTTTAATGACAATAAGTAATGAAGGTAAGATTACAGATATGAATCGAGCTACGGTAAATATTACAGGTATATCCCGTGAAAAATTAAAAGGATCAGATTTCTTTGGATATTTTACTGAACCTGAAAAGGCACGAGCTATTTATCAAGAAGTATTTTCTAAAGGTCTTATTACCAATTCTCCTCTCAAGCTACTTCACAAAGAAGGCAAACTTACTGACGTATTATTAAACGGATCAGTTTACAAAGATGATAGCGGAAATGTTCTTGGTGTGGTTATTGTTGCCCGAGACGTAACCGATCAAAAAAGAATTGAATCCGAATTAATAGAATCAAAAGTATTTGCAGAATTGGCAACTTTGATAGCAGAAGAAGCTAAAAGTAAAGCGGAACAGGCCACACAAATTGCTGAAGATGCGATGAAAGCAAAACAACAATTTTTGTCAAATATGAGTCATGAAATCCGGACTCCAATGAATGCCATCATTGGATTTACTAGAGTGATCTTAAAAACCGATTTATCTGATAAACAAAAAGAATATTTAAATGCTATAAAAATGAGTGGTGATACATTAATAGCATTGATTAATGATATCCTTGATTTAGCAAAAGTCGATGCCGGTAAAATGACTTTTGAACAAAAACCATTCAAAATGGAAGTTTCTATAACTTCAATGCTTCAATTATTTGAGACCAAAATTCAAGAAAAAAATTTAGAATTAGTTACAAATTATGACAAAAAAATACCTGCTGTTCTTCTAGGAGATCCAATTAGATTGCACCAGATTATTTTAAATTTAGTTAGCAATGCTGTGAAATTTACTTCTCAAGGCAAAATTATGGTTAGCACCAGTTTATTGTTTGAAGATGAAGAAAAAGTAATTATTGAATTTGCAATTACCGATAGTGGAATTGGTATTCCACAGGATAATATTGATTTAATATTTGAAAACTTTCAACAGGCTACCAACGGAACTTCGAGTCTATATGGAGGGACAGGTTTAGGGCTTGCCATTGTTAAGCAGCTGGTAATGTCACAAGGAGGAAGTATTCGTGTCAAAAGTAAAATTAATGAAGGTTCTACATTTAGTTTTACTTTGCCTTTTCTAAAAACAAAAATAGATACTGAATTAGAAACTACCCTAAAAGGATTAGATACAGTAGTAAAAAATATAAAAATATTGGTTGTAGAAGATATAACACTCAATCAACTATTGATGAAAACAATATTGGATGATTTTGGATTTGAACGTGATATTGCTGACAATGGAAAAATTGCCATTGAAAAGCTTCTGGTAAAATCGTATGATATTATTTTAATGGACTTACAAATGCCAGTGATGAATGGGTTTGAAACTACCGAATACATTCGTAACACTCTGAACTTAAAAATCCCAATCATTGCTTTGACAGCTGATGTTACTACAGTTGATTTGAAAAAATGTAAAGCAGTAGGAATGAATGATTATATAGCTAAACCCATCGATGAAAAATTACTATTCACCAAAATTGTTGAGCTAACAAAATAAAGCTCTATTTCACTGAACCTCAAAAGACCTTTAACAGCTCTCGATTATTTTTAATGTAACATTTGGTTATAAATATTAGATTTCCCTTTTTTTAAGTGTGTGAATGATGTAACTTTTATTGACAATTATGTAATACTTTTAAAGTCTAAACGAAATATATTTGCTTTGTAATTAATTCAAACACAAATGTTTGAATTAATAAAAACTCTAAGCATTTCTCTTTTGATCAAGTAGATACTTCGAAAGTTAAACATAAAAATAAATTACAAAATCAATCTTTAAAAAAATAAAATTATGAATCTTAAAAGAATCTTTGGAGCATTACTTACTGCACTTGGAATAGGTGGCCTTATTTATACTGCAGTATTATTTGCTGGAACATCTGGCGACATGACAGATGTTAAATCATTAATTATTTACGGTGTACTTGGCATTATTTTCTTCGTTTCAGGAATCAGCTTGGTTCGTACAACAAAAGACGAATCATAAAATTATAATTCTGTCTTTGCCAATATTTTGATGCTTAACCCATTTAAATTGGAAAACAAAATAATTTAGATTACCTTTTAATCTTTATTCTCCTGAAAATTCCTAAAACGAATTTAAACTAAAATCGTTACAATTTACAATACAATAACTTCTCTCTGCTTTTTTAAATAGTCGAGAGAAGTTATTTATACAATGCAAAATACTTCATTTTGTTAATTAAATCCTCCTTTTTCTATTAGAATCGAGTGTGAATATTACAACTCATTCTAAAAATTATGTAATGGATTTTAGATCTAAATACAGAACTTTACTAAACTATTAAATAGAAACAGATGAAAAGTACAGCCACCAAAACTATCAAAAAAGTAAAGTTGCAAGAAGGTAAAGGAAATTCAGAAAATACTATACCTGAAACTAAGGAAAATTGTCGTAATATTTTTGTAGAAGAGTTAAAAGAAATCTATTTTAACGAAAAAGCATTAATGCTATCCATTCCTGTAATGATTAAGAATGCAACTACTAATGAATTAGTAGATGCGCTCAAAGTACATTTGCAATTTACACTAGATCACCTAAAACGCTTAGAAGACTTTTTTTGTTCAATTGGCGAAACAGATATTATGCTAAAATATGATGCAATGTATGGATCAATTACGCCAAAAGGATAAATAAATCAGTAATAGTCCAGATGCATAAAACAATACTGCTATTTTGTTAGATAGTCTGTTTTCTGGTTTGCCAGGTTGGCGAAACAGCATCAAGAACATAGGAGTTTTCCAACCTTCCGCCTATGACCAACGAATTGGTACACGAGCTTGATACCTGTTAATCAGAATATTTTAAAAGGCATAAAAATCTGACTTAATTTTTGAGAGCAATTTTATTATGCAATATAAACCGCATAACTAAAATTGCTTTTAAATTGTAACAAACTCATTTAAAGCACCATATAGTTTAATTTACTTCATTATCCAAGAGACAAGTCATTAAATATAATTATCTTTATATCAATATTTTAAGTTAAATAAACATGAAAGCAGATACATTATTTACACCAAAAAAAGTAGGTTCTATTGATTTAAAAAATCGAATTGTTATGGCACCCATGACTCGATGTAGAGCAATTGGAAACATTCCTAATGAATTAATGGCTAAATATTATCAACAACGCGCAAGTGCCGGATTGATCATAACCGAAGGAACCTCACCGTCACCTAATGGTCTTGGATATGCTCGAATTCCCGGAGTTTTTAATACGCAACAAATTGAAGGTTGGAAAAAAATCACCAATGCAGTTCATGAAAAAGGTGGTAAAATAATCATTCAATTAATGCACTCCGGAAGAATCAGCCATCTGCTTAATATGTCTAAAGAATCTGAGATATTAGCACCTTCCCAAGTAAAAGCAGCGGGGCAAATGTGGACTGATTCAAAAGGCCTTCAAGATTTTATAGTCCCAAAAGAAATGACTGCTCAAGACATTTTGAATGCAAAAGAAGAATATGTGACCGCAGCAAAAAATGCTTTATCAGCAGGTTTTGATGGTGTAGAACTGCATGGGGCAAATGGATATTTACTGGAAGAATTTCTTTCGCCTGTCAGTAATATCAGAACAGACGGTTATGGTGGAAGCATTGAAAATCGATGTCGTTTTGTTATTGAAGTTGTAGCTGCAGTTGCACTAGCTATTGGAAAAGAAAAAACGGGTATTCGTTTATCGCCTTATGGCGTAGCAAGTGATATGCCGCATTATCCTGAAATAGATGCTACTTATGATTATTTATCTAAAGAACTCAACAAACTGGAAATTGCATACATTCATCTTGTGGATCATTCTGCTATGGGAGCTCCAGAAGTTCCTTTGGAAATTAAAAAATTGATCCGGCATAATTTTAAAAATACACTAATCCTTTGTGGTGGCAATACCAAAGAAAGTGCCGAAGAAGCTATTGAAAGCGGACTTACAGATTTGGTCGCTTTTGGTCGTCCGTTTATAAACAATCCTGATTTAGTAGAACGATTTGAAAACAATTGGCCTTTATCTCAAGACCTTAATATGGATTTATTTTATACTGCTGATGAAAAAGGATATACTGATTATCCCGTATATAAAAGTTGATAAAAGAATATGTTGAATGCTAAAACATTGTTTTAAATCATTTTAAATCAAAAGCAAATGAAAGATATAGCGCAATTATTAGCTTTATTAGGCGATGAAAAAGACTCTTTATTAAATCATGTCTGTAAAACAATTTCGAAAGATCAAATTCATTTACCCAATCCTTCTCATATAGATACCGTTTTTTTACAAAGCAATCGAAACGGACAAACTCTTCGCAGTTTGACACAATTATACCATCATGGGCGACTTTCGGATACTGGCTATATTTCTATTTTACCCGTAGATCAAGGAATTGAACATACTGCAGGAAGTTCATTTTCTCCAAACCCTATTTATTTTGACCCTGAAAATATTGTAAAATTAGCGATTGAGGCAGGTTGTAACGCAGTGGCCTCTACAATGGGAGGACTTGCACTGTTATCCAGAAAATATGCGCATAAAATTCCGTTTGTGGTAAAAATCAATCACAATGAACTCCTAACCTATCCCAATAAATACGATCAAATCATGTTTGGAAGTGTTCGAGACGCTTGGAATATGGGAGCTGTAGCTGTAGGTGCAACAGTTTACTTTGGCTCAGCCGAATCTAACAGACAAATTATAGCAGTCGCAAAAGCATTTGAAGAAGCGCATAATTTAGGTATGGCAACCATTCTTTGGTGTTATTCAAGAAATGATGGATTCATAAAAGACGGTGTCGATTACAATACCGCTGCTGATATCACTGGTCAAGCCAATTACTTAGGTGTTTCTATTCAGGCTGATATCATTAAACAAAAGTTACCAACGAATAACGGCGGTTTTACCACGATCCAATTTGCAAAAACAAATCCAGATATGTATTCCAAATTAGCCAGTAATCATCCCATAGACTTATGCCGCTATCAGGTAATGAATTGTTTTTCTGGCCGTATCAGCATGATTAATTCAGGAGGTGAATCAAAAGGCGAAACTGATTTGGCCGAAGCCATAAAAACTGCCGTTATAAATAAACGAGCAGGTGGAGCTGGAATGATTATGGGTCGAAAAGCTTTCCAGCGTCCCTTTGGCGAAGGCGTAAAACTCATAAATTCTGTTCAGGAAATTTATCTTGCTAAAGAAGTTTATATTGCTTAAATCATTGATTTACAAATTAATAAAAAGCCACGCAAATAAATTAAAATACTGATTACAAGCTTTTCCTTAAATTCTAGGTGTGAATCATGTAACTTATTTTTACAATTTTATAATACTTTTAGAAAGGAATAAAATGACCTTTGTATTATAGTATACTTTCTTACTTCTTGCATATAATTTAAAAAAGAACTTGTATGAAGTCATTAAAAAAGTAGCAATCAATTAAATAATAAAATATAGAAAATATGAAACTACAAATTGGAATTTCACAAGAGCATTTAAAAAATAGCATTTCTATCCTGTCGTCAATTTTAGCGAATGAAATGACACTGTATGTTAAATTACGAAAATTTCATTGGAATGTTTCCGGCGAAAGTTTTATGGAATTTCACAAACTATTTGAAAGCCAATATACACAATTGGAAGCTTCAATAGATGAAATTGCAGAACGCATCAGCAAATTAGGAGGGAAAACTATTGGAACAATGAAAGAATTTTCAGATTTAACTATAATAAAAGAATCGCCTAATCATTACCCATCCCAAAAAGACATGGTTAAAGAATTATTAGAAGATCATGAAACAGTTATTGTTCATCTTCGAAAAGATGTTGACATAAGTGCCGAAGAAAATAAAGATGCTGGAACGGCTGATTTCCTTACAGGTTTGATGGAAGCACACGAAACAATGGCTTGGACACTAAGAAGATATTTAGAATAATAAAAAACATAAAAAAATGGAAAATTCAGAAAACGAAGTTTATTCAGCTTCTAATAGTCATTGTAGAGTTGGTAAAATAACTCCTAAAAAAATTGAAGAAGATAAATCTGTAACAAAAATAGATTCATAAAAATAGTAAAGTTAGGTTGGTTTTTTTTGGTTTGGTTAAGGGCTATTGTTTTTACAATAGCCCTTTTTGGTATTATAATTATTCCAATCTTTATTTAAATTAATCACATTGACTATTCAATTTAAAACATGTAAATTATATAACATTTACCTAAAGTAATGTAATGTTTTTTTAGATTAAATAACTGAAATTTAAATAATTGTAATTCATTAATTGTAAAAACAGTTACATCGTACAACACTAAAAAAACAGCTATGAAAACAACAAAAAAATTAGGTGTTTGGATGGATCATTCCATGGCCCATCTAATGGAATTTACCTCTAAGCATTTTGAAATTGAAACGATTGAATCAAAACTTAGCAACCAGGAAAAAATTACAAGATTAGCAAAATCTGAAAACTCAAGTTTTAGTAAAGAGAAAAAGCAACTCCTTGATTACTATAAAAAAATTGGAGAAGCCATAAAAAATTATAAACGCGTAATCCTCTTTGGACCTACGGATGCAAAAATAGAACTCTTTGATCTTTTGAGTGAAGACACCCGTTTTTTAAAAATTAAATTCGAGATTAAAAACACTGATAAAATGACCAAAAATCAGCAACATACTTTTGTTAAAGAATACTTTTCAAGAGCATAATTCAAACTTTATAAAATAATATATCCACTTAAAAAAATTAAAAATGAAAATAAGAACTATAGGAATCGTTATGATTATTTTGGGCATAATTATGTTGTTGTATAATAGTTTTAATTATGTAACAACTGAAAAAGTGGTTGACATAGGACCAATTCAAATCAACAAGGAAGTTAATCATCCCATAAAATGGTCTCCAGTTATAGGAATTGTACTTGCTGTGGGAGGTATCGTTCTAATAGTAGTAAGTAATAAAAAAGAAGCTTAATTCTCTCTTTAAAGTTTTAATTTACTGAATGTGTGAATAATGCAACATTAAATAATAGTTATATAACACATTTACCTCCAATTATAATGAATTTTGTAAAGGAGCTAGTTTTAAATAAAATGTATTAAAGTATAACCTAGTTTAGTTACTGTTAAAATATAATAAGATGAATAAAGATAAATCAATTGTTGTATTAAATAATCTTATTGAAATCAATAATGATAGAATTCAGGTTTATGAAACTGCAACAATAGTAACAGAAGAAAGTGATTTGAAAAATTTGTTTTCTGAATTCCAAAAAACAAGCAAAATTTTTAAATCAGAACTGGTAAAAGAAGTTCAAAAAATGGGTGGTGTTGCTATTGATGTAATTAAACAAAACAGTTTTTTTGTGAAGCTTTGGATTAATTTCAAAGCAAGTATTATCGATAAAGAACGAGAAGACATTTTAAATACTCTTAAATACAAAGAATTCGTAGCTATAGAAAACTATAAAGACACTTTGGCTAATAATTTTGACCACCTTACCGCTGAGCTTATTATTATGCTTAAATCCCAACAAATTTTATTAACTGCTCATCATGATGAAGTGAAAAAGTTAGGTGATTTATGTTGTCTTAATAAAAATATTTTTTCACTAATTTACTTTAAGTAAATGATTATTCCGCATCCATAAAAAACACAATAATAAATGAATAATATAGTAATAGCCAAAAAAGAAAGTATAATCATCTATTTGAAAGAAACTTTTAATGATGTAGGCAATATTACATTATTTTCAATACGTTTTTTTAAAGAAGTGATTAGGTCTCCTTATGAAATAAAGGAATTCATTAAACAATGTTATGTAATTGGATATAAATCTTTACCCTTGGTAACCATCACAGGTTTTATAATGGGATTAGTGCTTACGCTGCAATCAAGACCTACATTGGCCAAGTTTGGTGCAGAATCCTGGCTGCCAAGTATGGTTGCTCTTTCATTAATCAGAGAAATTGCTCCCGTAATTACCGCTTTGATTTGTGCTGGTAAAGTTTCATCCGGTATTGGCGCAGAATTAGGTTCCATGAAAGTGACAGAACAAATAGATGCGATGGAGGTATCGGCTATAAATCCATATAAATATTTAGTTGTCACAAGAGTTTTGGCTACAACGCTTATGATTCCGCTGTTAGTGATTTATGCTGATGGTATTGGTATTATCGGAGGATATGTAGGTATAAATATCCATAGTGATGTTAATTTGTATCGTTACCTCTCGCAAGTTTTAGAATCCATTACATTCTTAGATATTTTTCCGGCGACTCTGAAAACTTTTTTCTTTGGTTTTTTTATTGGTATGATTGGTTGTTACAAAGGTTTCAATGCTGTTAACGGAACCGAAAGTGTTGGAAAAGCCGCTAACTCTGCCGTAGTTACTGCATCACTTACAATATTTATTATTGACATGCTTGCAGTACAAATAACTGATTTATTTTTCTAAAATGATACAAGAAAAAACAATAATAGCTCCTGCCCATATTTCTAAAACTAATACTCCAGTTATAGAAATAAAAGAACTTTATAAATCCTTTGGGAATAATGAGGTTTTAAAAGGAGTTACATTCTCTGTAAATAAAGGCGAAAATTTAGTGGTATTAGGAAAATCAGGTTCTGGAAAATCAATAGCTATAAAATGTTTAGTAGGTTTAGTCGTTGCTGACAAAGGTGAAATAAATGTATTTGGCACAGATATCACAAAAATTGATACCAATGAACTTAATGAAATTAGAGTTAGAATTGGGTTTCTTTTTCAAAATGCAGCTTTGTATGATTCCATGAGTGTTCGAGAAAACCTTGGATTTACCTTGAAAAGACATGCTAAAGATTTATCTGCTGAAGAGGTAGAAAATCAAATTAAAGAGGTTTTAGAAAGTGTCGGTTTAAGTGAAGTAATTGATAAAATGCCTTCGGAATTATCAGGAGGAATGCGAAAAAGGATAGGACTTGCAAGAACTCTTATTCTGAAACCCGAAATAGTATTATATGATGAACCTACCACTGGATTAGACACTATAACGTCAAGAGAAATCAGCGAGTTACTGTTAGAAATCCAAAAAAAAAATAAAACATCTTCCATTATTATCACTCATGACATGGCTTGTGCAAAACACACCGCTGATCGACTGGTGATTTTAAAAGATGGTGTGATACATGCCGAAGGAACGTACAAAGAATTAGAAAAAAGTGATGACGAATGGGTTCGCTCTTTTTTCATATAAAAATAAAAAAATAAAAAATGAATAAAGAATCTGGATACCAATGGAAGTTAGGAATGTTTGTAATTATAGGATTGGTACTTTTTGTTGCAACAATTTATTTTGTTGGAAAACAGAAAAATCTATTTGGTGCTACATTTGAATTAAATTCAAAATTTAATTCGGTGAACGGACTTGAAGTAGGTAATAATGTTCGTTTTTCCGGTATCAATATCGGTACAGTGGAAGAAATTGAATTTCTTACAGACACCTCAGTAGTTATCAAATTAGTCATAAAAGAAGAAGTCCGTAAATACATTAAAAAAGACGCTATTGCAAGTATCAATTCAGATGGTTTGATGGGCGATAAAGTACTCACAATATCCTCTGGAAAAAACTCTAATATCATTGTAGAAGACAATGATAATATTGCTTCAAAGCAAGCTATAGAAATGGATGATTTAATGGTTAGTGTAAAAAAAAGTGTTGATAATGCAGGTGTTATTACCGCTCAACTCGCTCAATTCAGTTATAGCATGAACAATGGAAATGGTGCTTTATCTAAATTAGTTTCCGATGAGGAATTTGGTAATAGTATAAAAAAAATGGTTGCTAATCTTGAAAATAGTTCTAATGAATTTAAAAAATTTACTGTCAAAATGAATGATGGTAAAGGTGCGCTATCAAAATTAGTGAGTGATGAAAAAATGGGTCGAATGATTGATTCTACTTTAACAAATATAAAAACAGGAACAGAAGGTCTTAATGAAGTTATAGAAGCTGCAAAACATAATTTCCTATTAAGAGGCTATTTCAATAAAAAGAAAAAAGCAGAAGATAAAAAACTGGATGACCTCGAAGATCAGGAAGAAATAGAAATGAAAAAGGAATTAAACATAGGTGCCAAATTTGATACTATAAAATAGCTTTTTGACAAATACCTTTGGATAGTGATATCGTAAAATATTTATTCTAAAGTATAGTAAATTAAGAAAATACTTATTTTTAAATACCTAAAAGTGAGAATACTACAACTTTATAATAAAGTTATATAACATTTGATTTTAAAGCACGTAGTACCTTTACAAAACTATAAATATTTTGAACCCCTAAATTAAAATGAAAATGAAAAAAATGAAAATTATTCTGTCTTTCATCATGCTTGGATTATTAATTTATTCATGCAACAATGATGATACCAATGCGAGTTATCCGTATGCAGTAAGATTGACTGATGCTCCAGGACCATATGATGAAGTGAATGTAGACATACAAGGTGTGGAAGTTATTGGTGAAGATGGCAAAACTATAGCACTTAATGTAGAAAAAGGAATTTATAATTTACTTGAATTTTCTAATGGTGTCGATACATTAATTGCAACTGATTCACTGGAAATTTCTTCAGTAAAACAAATAAGACTTATTCTAGGTGCCGATAATACAGTAGTTCTTGATGGTGTGAGTTATCCTTTGAGTACGCCAAGTGCGGAACAAAGCGGATTAAAACTTCAAGTTAACCAAACACTTCAAGAAGGTTTTTTGTATACTGTTCTTTTGGATTTTGATGCCAATAAATCAGTGGTGAAATTAGGAAATGGCGGATATCAATTGAAACCGGTTATTAGAACAATAGAAAAAGCAATTAGCGGTTCTATAAAAGGGAAAATTACTCCAATAGGAACAATGGCGGTAGTTGAAGCAACCTCATCAACAGCTGTAAGTTACACGAGTAATGTTAATGAAAACGGTGATTTTTTAGTAATGGGACTTCCTCCGGGAACCTACACCATTACCATCACTCCTGCTCTACCGTTATTACCAGTAACAAAAACTGACATAGTAGTTACAGCTGGCATCACAACTGACATAGGAGCTTTCATCATATTATAAGAGGATTGTTTAAAATGCTGGTTTTAACTACAAAACAGCATTACATACAACCCGATAAATCTAAAATCATTAAAAACATCATTCAATATTACGATGTTTTTAATGATTTTATTTTTTTAGGTTCAAATAAAAATACCAATCTAAATAATCTCAAATTTAATTCAACATGAAAACCGAAAAAGAACTCAATGAAGCTATTCTTAAAATTACAATGAAAATACGGAATGACTATCCTGAATTATCTAAATATTTATTAGAGATGCCCGTAACTATTCCGGACATTTCAAATCCTGAAATAAACAGTAAAACACTAACGGATTATTACGAATCATTAGAAAATATGCTGAAAAAATATATTTCAAATCATAACAAGACTTCCTAATTAATCCGCAATTAATTATTGATTTTCAATGCCATAAAAATATTCTTTTATTCTACTAGTCTTTTTTACAGGAATCCTGTTAATTTTTATAAAATCAGTGAATAAAACAAGTTATTCCAAAAGTTATATAACTGATTTAATGCTTAAACGCGCGAACTTTGTAAAGTGAAAACTATTTCGCATACAATACATACAAAAAATGAATTCAACAGAACTAAAAGGAAATTGGGAAGAGCAAAAAGGAAAATTAAAACAAAAATTTGCCGCTTTAACCGAGAATGATTTACTTTTCACAGAAGGTAAGAAAGAGGAAATGATTGGTAAACTTCAATCCAAATTAAGCATAACAAAAGAAGAATTACTTAAGATTATTGAATCCATCTAATAATTTAATTTCAAAAAAAAACCTTGTTTGCCCCTATTACTACATTGTTCATTTTGGTTAATACCGCTTCATAATTCAAACTAGTAGAATTTTATGCTGCTAGTTTGAATTATAAAAACGGTATTCCAAAAATCATTTTAATACCATCAAAAAATTTAACATTAAAGCTATATAAAATGAAAAAGACACTTTTTACCCTTGCAATAACAACCTTCATGGCTGGAACCATTTTAACAGGTTGTCAAAATTCTTCCAAAAAAGAAGAAGTTGCTCTGGATAATGTAGAAGACGCTAGAGAAAATCTTGATGAAGCAAAAGAAGAATTGTCAGATGCAAGAAAAGTAGCAACTGAAGAAGAATGGAATGCATTCAAAGCAAGTACTAATGCTACAATTGCTGAAAATGAAATGAGAATAGCAGAGATGAAAGCCAGTATGAAAAAAACCGGAAAATCAATCGATGATGAATATGCTCAAAAAATTGACATTTTAGAACAAAAAAATAATGATATAAAAGCTAAGATTGAAACTTATAAAAATGATGCCAGCAGTGATTGGGAAGCTTTTAAACAGGAATACAATCGCGATATGGATGAACTTGGCCAGGCATTGAAAAACCTCACAGTAGACAACAAATAGTAAATTAAAAAAAACAACTAAAAATATTTTATAATAAATCATTTTAAGTGTGAATAATGTAAACTTAACCAAAAGTATTGTAACAAAATTTGAGAGTATGATGTTGATATTTGTAGTATAGTAATTCATAAAAACAAATAAAATGAAAAATTCAAAAAAACTAATTTTTACCTCATTAGTCATAACGTTCATGACTTTAACTAATGCTAATGCTCAAGAAAACGTTTCAAAATTTGGTGTAAAAGGGGGTGTAAACTTCTCTAATTTATATACTGATGATGTTGACGACAATAATATGTTAACAGGATTTAATGTTGGTTTTTTTGCTAAATTACCTATTGCGAATAATATTGCCTTACAACCTGAAATCTCTTATACTGGAAAAGGAGCAGAACTAGTTTACAATAACGCTTTTGTAAGTGGAACTGCTCAGTTTAAATTAGATTATATTGAAGTGCCTCTTTTATTAGTGGTCAATGTTACCAAGAATTTTAATATTCACGCAGGTCCTTATGCTGCTTATATGGTTAGTGCCAAAACGACTAATAAATCAGATAGTGGCAGCTATAATTTTGAAGACAATATTGATACGGATGATTTTAACAAGTTTGATGCAGGTCTTGCCGGTGGTGTTGGGATTGATTTAGAACCAGTTAGTTTTGGAGTACGTTACAATTATGGATTAACTAAGATTGGAAAAGAGGACTCATCAACTAGCTTTAGCTCTCCAGATGCTAAAAATAGTGTTTTGAGTTTCTATGCTGCTTTTGCATTTTAATTAATTACAAAAGGCAATCTTAATTTTATCATAAATGCGCGTAAAACACTGTAAAACAGAACACTAAACATTTATTTTATACGTAACTTTACTGGATTTAATCTAAATTAATCATTAAAAACTAAAAATCATGAGCAATCTTCTTTACACAATCGCAGTAATATTAGTTATTTTTTGGGCAATTGGCTTCTTTGCTTACAGTGTAGGATCAATTATTCATATACTTCTCGTTATTGCAGTTATTGCAGTTATATTGAGAATTATTCAAGGAAGAAAAATCTAATACTTCTACCTATCATTAAACGACAAAAAGCAAATAAAATATAAATCATTAAAAACTAGAAATCATGAGCAATCTTCTTTACACAATCGCAGTAATTTTAGTCATTTTTTGGGCAATTGGATTCTTTGCTTTCAGCCTAGGATCAATCATTCACGTACTTCTTGTTATTGCGGTAATTGCAATACTATTTAGACTTATACAAGGTCGAAGTATCTAATCAAATAATAAAAATAATAAAATACATAATTATGAAAGCAGATAAAATAATATTAGGAGTTTTAGGAGGCGTAGCCGTTGGAGCATTATTAGGAGTATTGTTTGCACCTGAAAAAGGAGATAAAACAAGAAAAAAAATTATGGACAAGAGCAACGATTATGCTGATGAATTAAAAGACAAATTAGATACTTTATTGGGAACAATCAATAAAAAGTATGAGAAAATTTGGAGCGAAGGCGAAAATTTAATCGCTGAAGGAAAATCAAAATTTGATGATGCAAAACATGAAATTAAAAATACAAGTATCTAAAACGAAACTTCGATATTAAAATTTCACAAGTAAATACGTTTACAATTTATACCATGGAAAACAACGCAACAACAATAGAAATGCTTTTTGAGAAAGCAGAGGATTATACTCGAACAACAGTAGAATTGGTCAAGTTAAATACAGTAGATAAAACTGCTGATGTACTGTCCTCACTTCTTTCTCGATTAACTGTTTCTATTGTTTTTGTTATGTTTGCCTTTCTTGTCAATATTGGTCTTTCCTTATGGATAGGCGAATTATTAGGTAAAGTATATTATGGTTTTTTTATAGTATCCAGTGCTTATTTTTTGATTTCAACAATCCTATATATTTATAAAGATCAATGGCTTAAAATACCAATCAGCAATTTTATCATTGTCAAAATGCTTAAAAAAAACTAATATGAAAACCATTAATGAGACAGATACTCTTAAGGAAACAATATTATTGCTTAAATTAAAACAAGCTAACGAGTTAGTACATCTTAAAGACCAGTATTATCATACGTATGAAAGTTTAAAACCTTTAAATATAATCAAAAATGTTTTTGGTCAAATGGCTACCTCATCTGATTTTAAAGGAAATATACTTAGTAATGCTATTGGTATATCAACTGGTTATTTGACTAAAAAAGTTTTGCTGGGATCAACCCATAATCCAATCAAAAGAATTCTGGGAACACTACTACAATTCGTAATAACTAATCTTGTTACAAAACATTCAGATACTTCAAAATCATAACTCCACTTATATTTTAGTTTTGAATTGATTTATTCGAATACAATATTCTCAAAAAATTGATAAATCCGTTATAAACCATTTGTTTGTTCTTTTTAAATAAGCTCAAAAACAAAAGTTATAACTTGGTGATTTATTTTATTTAGGATAAAATCTTTTGAAAACTAATTTGAAAAGAGCATGGAAAAAAGATTAAAAAAAGAAGCGCTAATAATAGTAAATAATGAACTTGCTTTTCAAAACTTAGAAAAGGAAAAACGTGCAGCGGAATTAATTATTGCAAATAAAGAGCTTGCGTTTCAAAATCAAGAAAAAGAAAAACGTGCCGCTGAATTAATAATTGCTAATAAAGAACTTGCTTTTCAAAACTTAGAAAAGGAAAAACGTGCCGCTGAATTGATTATTGCTAATAAAGAACTTGCGTTTCAAAATCAAGAAAAGGAAAAACGTGCCGCTGAATTGATTATTGCTAATAAAGAACTTGCGTTTCAAAATCAAGAAAAAGAAAAACGTGCTGCTGAATTGATTATTGCCAACAAAGAATTAGCTTTTCAAAATGATGAAAAAGAAAAACGTGCCGCTGAATTGATTATTGCTAACAAAGAACTTGCGTTTCAAAATCAAGAGAAAGAAAAGCGATCTGATGAATTGATTATTGCTAACACCGAATTAGCTTTTCAAAATGATGAAAAAGAAAAACGTGCCGCTGAATTGATTATTGCCAACAAAGAACTTGCGTTTCAAAATCAAGAGAAAGAAAAGCGATCTGATGAATTGATTATTGCTAACACCGAATTAGCTTTTCAAAATGATGAAAAAGAAAAACGAGCAATTGAATTGATTATTGCTAATCGAGAACTAGCTTTTCAGAACCAGGAGAAAGAAGAGCGCGCTAAAGAGCTAGATCTAGCAAACAAAAAACTTGCGTTTAAAAACCAAGAAAGAAGAATTCAAACAGCAGAACTAAACATTGCTAACAGAGAACTTCTTTTTCAAAATGAAGAAAAAGAAAAGCGATCAGCTGAATTAATTATTACTAATCAAGAACTTAAAAGAGCCGAAGAATACCAACAAGAATACATAAATGGACTGGAGAAAATGATGTTTATGACTTCTCATAAAGTCAGGCAGCCCATTGCTAATATTTTAGGTTTATCTTATTTACTAGATAATCAATCTATAAATTCACCCGATGAGCTAAAAGAATCTTTAGATTACATCAAAGAATCCGCTTTGAGTCTTGATACTTTTACAAAAGAACTTACTCAATTCATTTTTAATTTGGGAGAAAAAGGGAAAATTGTGTTTAAATAAAAACATTTCGGCCATTTAAATTTAATAATAGCCACTAGCCATAAAAGCATGTTAGTTTAAAAATAACAGGGTTTAACTTTTTTATTAAAGTTAAACCCTGTTTTATGTTTTTTAAGTATTTATAGGCGTCTTTTTCTTCAAAAACATTTCTACTACAATCTGTTTCAGATTAAATTTCTTAGACATTCCTCACCTTAATTATACAAAAAAAATTAAGTACTACAACATACCCAAAAACAATAACTAACTGATATATAAATATATAGAAAAATTTAACATTTTAAATAAGTAAATCTTACAACTTCCATTTTTAATTATGTAACACTTCTAGCCAATAACTAAACAATCTTTGCTGTATAAAATACTTAATCCCCCTAAATCAAAAAAATGAAAACTAAAAATTTACTGTTTACCTTTGCAATACTATTTATTGCATTAATTTCTGGTTGCGCAAAAGACGATTTTGAAGAAATTGAAGGCGTATGTCCAGTTGTGTTATCCACAGATCCTGACAATGGAACTATTAATGTTCCACTAGACAAAACTATTACAGTAATCTTCAATGAAGAAATGAATGCTGCGACTTTTAACCAATCCTCTTTTACTTTACAAGGGACAACGGCAGTTGCAGGAACAGTTTCATTTAGCGGAACAACTGCTTCGTTTGACCCAACAAGCCCGCTTGCTGCAAATACTACTTATACTGGCGTAATTAAAACATCGGTTAAAGATATAATGGGTAATGCTTTACAAGCCGATTATGTTTGGACATTTAGTACTGGTTCAACTGTAACACCTATGGTGATTTCCACAGATCCAGCAAATAATGCTACTAATGTATTCCTTAATAAAATAGTTACTGCTAATTTTAATATGCCAATGAATCAGGCAACTATAAACGCAACAACTTTTACATTAAAACAAGGAACAACAACAGTTACAGGATCAGTTTCCTACAATGGAACAACTGCCAATTTTGCCCCTACTGCTCCTCTAGCAACCAATACTATTTATACGGGGACTATTACAACTGGAGTAAAAAATGTTCAAGGAACAACAATAGCCAGTAGCTATACATGGACATTTACTACAGGATCTGTTACGGCTCCTAATGTAACTGCCACTGACCCTGCTGACAATGCCTCGGGAGTTGCCCTTAATAAAAACATTACAGCTACTTTTAGTATGGCAATGGATCCTTTGACTATTAGCAATACGACTTTTACTTTAAAAAATGGTTCAGCAATAATTACAGGAACTGTTTCTTATTTAGGCACAACAGCCACATTTAATCCAGATAGTGATTTATTACCTGGAACTACTTATACTGCTGCAATTAATACAACTGCTAAAAACGTAGCTGGTGTTTCTTTAGCTAATGATTACGTTTGGAACTTTAGTACTAATTCAGCTGTAGTTGGAAATACCGTAAACCTAGGATCAGCTGAAAGATTTGGAATTATAGCAGGTGTAGGAGTAAGCAATAACGCTGGTTTCAGTATAATTAATAATATGGATGTTGGTATAAGTCCTGGAGTTCGTTCTTCAATTACAGGATTTCCTCCTGCAGTTATAGTGAATGGTGCAATTTATGCTTCTGACGATATTGCTCCTGTAGGGATTGCTGCCATGCTAACGCAAGCAAAACTAGATCTTACCAATGCTTATCTTTTTGCCGAAGGAGCTTCTTATAGCGCGCCAATAACTGTATCAGGTGATCAAGGTGGAAAAACACTTGTTGCCGGTATTTATAAATCAACATCGACACTTTTAGTACAAAATGGTGATTTAACTCTTAGTGGTAGTGCAACTGACGTTTGGATTTTCCAAGTAGCATCTGCGTTTACCACTGTGGGCGGAGCTGGTGGAAATATAAAACTTACTGGAGGAGCTCTTGCTAAAAACGTTTTTTGGCAAACGGGAAGTTCAGCAACTATTGGAGATTATACTTCATTTGTAGGTAATGTATTGGCCCTACAATCTATTACAATGGGATCTCATTCAACCGCACAAGGTAGAATGCTTGCCAGAAATGGAGCCGTAGTAATGACTCATACTAACATAATCACTAAGCCTTAAAAAAATGAAAACTAAAACTAATCTTAAAAGTGGATCATGCGTTGCATGGTCCTCTAATAAACTGTCCATTAAAAGTGTTGCAATAATTGCTTTAGCATGGTTAAGTAATCAAACTCCCGTTCAAGCTCAAGAAGTTCCAGCAATTAAATATGCGAAACCTTCTTGGTACTTTGGAGTAGCAGGTGGAGCCAATTTTAATTTCTATCGCGGTTCTACTCAACAATTAAATGCTGGTTTTACAGCTCCAGCTGCGTTTCATGATGGAAACGGTACAGGACTTTTTATTGCACCACTTTTAGAATACCGTCCTGCAGATTCAAGATGGGGTGTTATGCTTCAAGCGGGATACGATAGCCGTAAAGGTTCTTTTGACCAAATAAAAACAGCGTGTGACTGTCCTGCTGATTTATCTACTGATCTAAGTTACATTACGGTGGAACCAAGCGTACGTTTTGCTCCATTTAAATCTAATTTTTATCTTTATGGAGGTCCGCGATTGGCTTTCAACATGGACAAATCATTTACGTATCAATTAGGTATTAATCCGGCTTTCCCTGATCAAGAACCTACTCCTGCAGTAACCGGCGAATTTGATAAAATTGAGAAAACTATTTTATCAATGCAAATTGGGGCAGGATATGATATTCCGCTTTCTTCAGATAGTAACAAAACACAATTTGTATTATCTCCTTTTGTTTCTTTCCAACCTTATTTTGGTCAAAATCCACGTGCTACAGAAACTTGGAATATAACAACCGTTAGAGCGGGTGTTGCACTAAAATTTGGACAAGGAAAAGATATTCAAGAAGCAACTGATTTGGCTAAAGACCGTGAAGTACAGTTCTCAGTAAATTCTCCTAGTAATGTTCCAGGAGAAAGAAGAATGACTGAAGTCTTTCCACTTAGAAACTATGTTTTCTTTAATGAAGGATCAACGGAGATTCCAAATCGTTATGTTTTATTGACAAAAAATCAAGTAAAAGACTTCAAAGAAGATCAATTGGAAACATTTGCTCCAAAAAATTTATCAGATCGTTCTAAACGTCAAATGACTGTTTATTATAACGTACTGAACATCCTTGGAGATCGTATGCAAAAAAACCCTTCTGCAACTATTACTTTGGTGGGTTCATCTGAGAAAGGTCCTGCTGACGGTCTTGTTATGTCTGAGTCTATTAAGACGTATTTGGTAAATGTATTTGCAATAAATCCATCTAGAATTACCACTAAAGGTCAAGATAAACCAAATATCCCATCAGAACAACCCGGTGGAACATTAGAGTTAGTTTTGCTTCGTGAAGGAGATCGCAGAGTTTCTATCGAAAGTAATTCTGCTGATTTGTTGATGGAGTTTCAAAGTGGTCCTGATGCACCATTGAAACCTGTTCAAATCATAGCTTCACAAGAAGCGCCTTTGGAAAGTTATGTTACTTTCAATAATAAAGGAGCTGGTGAAGCATTATCATCTTGGTCATTACAAATAACTGACGAACAAGGAAAAGCACAGTCTTTTGGACCTTATACTCAAGATGAGGTAAGCATTCCTGGAAAAACAATTTTAGGTAGCCGTCCTGAAGGAGATTACAAAGTAAAGATGATTGGCCAGACTAAAAGCGGTAAAATTGTAGAAAAAGAAACTCCTGTACACATGGTACTTTGGACACCTGCAAAAATGGAAGAAGGGATTAGATATAGCATTATTTATGAATTTAATAAATCAAAAGCGATTTCTATTTATGAAAAATACCTTACCGAAGTGGTTACACCAAAGATTCCTGTAGGAGCAACAGTCCTTATTCATGGCCATACTGATATTATTGGTGAAGAAGTCCACAATCAGGATTTGTCTCTAGCTCGTGCTAACGATGTTAAAAACATCCTTGAAAGTAGCTTATCTAAAACGGGTAGAAATGATGTTAAATTTGAAGTAACGGGAAAGGGTGAGAATGAAAACAAATCACCTTTTGAAAATAAAACCCCAGAAGAACGTTTTTACAATCGTACCGTAATAATTGATATTATTCCCGCCGTTAAATAAGTCGAAATAACAGAATACACTTTGATAAATTATAAAAGAGGATAGAAACTTAAAAGTCTATCCTCTTTTTTTTGTCTAAAAATGAGAAAACATTTCCGAATGTAATCTAATGATAATCAATCCTGAATTATTCTTGGTGTTTTAATATTAAGAATAATCCATGTCAAATTTTTCTATATAAATTTTAAAATCTAAATTTTAACAAAAAAATTAGTATTTTTACTACTTACTTTATGTAGATATGACTGCAAACGAAAAAACCCTTATTAAGTTCTATACTGCTTTTGACAATGCCGATGCTTCAACAATGTGTGAATGCTATCATTCTAAAATTGAGTTTCGTGATCCTGCCTTTGGTTTATTAAAAGGAAATGATGTTTGCCAAATGTGGAAAATGCTTATTGAAAAAAGTAAAGGAAATATAAAAATTGAATTTTCAGATATAAAAGCAGATGAATACGTTGGTTCCGCACAATGGACTGCTACCTACAACTTTAGCAAAACCAATAGAAAAGTAGTAAATGTGATTCGTGCACAATTTCAGTTTAAAGATGGATTAATAAAGAAACACACAGATGATTTCGACATTTGGAAATGGTCCAAACAAGCCTTTGGAATTACTGGATATTTATTAGGCTGGACCGGTTTTTTTCAACAAAAAATACAACAACAAGCACTATTATCATTGAAAAAACACAAACAAACTAAAAATGCTAATTGAAAGTTTAAAGACACTGTTCAACCGAGATTTAATTAAGCTAAAAAATGAAATTGAGTCGTACCAAAATGAAAGTGATATTTGGACAATCCAAAAAGGCATCGCTAATTCAGCCGGAAATCTATGCTTGCATTTAGTGGGAAATCTAAATACATACATTGGTGCCGAATTTGGAAAAACCGGATATATAAGAAACAGACCATTAGAATTTTCGTTGAAAGATATTCCAAGAGCAGAATTATTATCAAAAATCGAAGAAACTATTGTTGTCGTTGATAATGCACTTAATTCCATCTCAGAAGTTGAACTAAAAAAGGAATATCCCCTTTTAGTTTTTAAAGACAAAACTTCAACCGAGTTTATGCTCATCCATTTGACCACACACCTAGCCTATCATTTAGGTCAAATTGATTACCATAGGCGATTATTGGAATCCTAAAACATTGTAATAACAAGCAATTTAGTATCTTGTTACACGTTTTAACTTTATACTTTCATCGCAAATAAAAGTAAAGAAGAGTAAGAAATAACGGTTATAATACAAATTTGTATGTTACAATCTTCTAAATCACCCGTTCCTTTTCAATCCAACAAGAGATTTTCTATTTTAGAAATACTCCAGTTTATAGTCTTGGCCTCTTTGATTCTGTACTTTGGCAAAACACTATTTATTCCGCTAAGCTTTTCGTTACTCATTGGTTTTATTCTATATCCTGTTTGTAAATGGATGGAAACAAAAGGGATTAATAAAGGAATTGCAATTGTTATTTGTATTTTAGGGGTAACACTTTTGGTAGGAGCTATAATTTATCTATTATTCGCACAGTTTTCGGAGTTTCTTCAGGAGTGGCAATCTTTGAGAACCAAACTAACCGAAACAGTAAACCAATTGAGTATTTTTATTTCGGAACGATTTGATATTAGTTTGGAAAAACAAACGGAATTCATCAATAATACAATCAACAACTCCGGTTCTCAAGCTTTTTCAATAGTCCGAAATACCGCTTATTCCCTGTCTGAATCTGTATTTTTCCTATTAATGATTCCTGTTTTCTCGGCATTAATACTTTTCCACCGTCAGATGTTATCGAATGCCCTATATGAACTTTTCCCTCCCGAAAGAAAAAAAACCATTCACGAAATCCTTGTTGAAACCATTCATGCCTATTACAATTTTATCAAAGGAATGTTAGTGGTCTATTTAATAGTTGGATTATTAAACAGTATCGGACTATTGATTATCGGAGTACCACACCCATTTCTGTTTGGTTTTATAGCCTCAATCCTTACTTTTATTCCATATGTAGGAATCTTGATATCGTCGCTCTTGCCCATTGCAGTTTCATGGATAACGTACAATTCGATTTGGTATCCATTAGCCGTCATTGCAGTTTTTTCTGTTGTTCAAGCACTCGAAGCCTATATTATATTTCCTTTTGCAGTGGGAAGCCGTTTAAAAATAAATACACTGGTCATTATAATTGTGGTAATTGTAGGAGGCATTTTATGGGGCGCTGCAGGAATGATTCTCTTCATTCCGTTCATCAGTATCATAAAATTGATTGCGGACCGTACACCAAGTTTAAAGACACTATCTGTTTTATTGGGAGATGGTGAACAAAAGAAAACTTCGAAATAATCTATTTCAAAAGAGCAAAATCAAACTTCCAATCCAAGTCTTTCTTATACCACAATTGCCCCTGTGAAACTTCCAGTGGACAGTCAAAATTATTGGTATAAAGTGCTCCGGTTCCTAATCCTTGAGGCATCAAATTGTGCTGTAAAAAGGTCCATTGCGCAATAGCATTGAGTCCAATATTACTCTCCAAAGCTGAGGTAATCCACCATCCAATTTTATGCTTTTCAGCCAATGAAATCCATTCTTGCGTACCTCGAAAACCACCCACAAAACTAGGCTTCAAAATGATGTATTGCGGCTTGATTTTCACCAACAATTGCTCTTTTTCTGCCAAAGTAAACAGACCTATCAGCTCTTCATCTAAAGCAATAGGAAAAGGAGTAGCCTTACATAGTTCTGCCATACTGTCAGCATGGTTTTTTTGTATCGGTTGCTCAATACTATGTAATTTAAATTCAGATAGTTGTATTAATTTATTTAAAGCTAAAATTGAATCAAAAGCGCCATTAGCATCCACCCGGATTTCGACTTGTTCCGGAGTGAAATGTTCCCGAATAAAGCGTAATAACTGTAGTTCTTTATCGAAATCTATCGCTCCAATTTTGAGTTTAATGCATCGAAAACCCTGCGCTAGTTTTTCTTCGATTTGCTGCTTCATAAACGACTCCTCGCCCATCCAAACTAAACCGTTTATCAAGATGGATTTTGTACCATTCGTAAAGTCCGAAGGAAACAACAAAAAAGGGTTTTCACTTTCCAAAGATTGGAAAGCCATTTCCACTCCAAACTGTATCGAAGGAAACTCCATTAAAGCTTCCCAAAGTTGGTCTTTTCCTAAGTGAATAGTATCGCAAGTCCATTGTAATTTTTCTTCATAATCCGAACGATCATCAATACTCAATCCGCGAAGGATTCCGCACTCTCCTATTCCTTTTTTACCATCTTGCTCCAGGACAATAAACCAAGTTTCTTTTTTGGTCATAACACCGCGCGAAGTTCCTGATGGTCGTTTGAAATCCAGAATGTATTTATGACAGGTTGCTTTCAAGAAATTATGAATTATGAGTTATTTTAATCTTGTATGTGGCAAATTTTATAAAAACTTAATCTATTTATCCATCAACTTCAAAACTCTTTCAAAGTCATTGGAAACTATTCCCGCTTTTTTGAACGCAGCAAAATCTTGTTTTACTTTTTGAATCCAACTCAAGCTATCCGTTACGTTTTGAGGCTGATACTCTTTATAAATGGCTTTTGCCGAAGCATAATTATCATTCAATAAATAAGCGTGCGCCAAATTGAGTTGTATCAATAACTCCGTATTATCGAGCTTCTCGCCTTCTTTCAGGAATTTAATAGCTTTACCGTATTGCTTCGTCAACACATAACTATTTCCTATTGCATTGTAATCCAAAGCGGTCGCCTTGCCATCATTGATAATTGTTGTCAGTTTCAGGATGGCTTCGCCTTGTTTTCCTTGTTTTACAAATACAGCGGCTTGCTTACGCAAATCGTCATACACACTTTTAGAAAGGCTGCTTTCACCAAAACAACTATTTCCAAAATCCTTGAACGCTTTAGCACGCTCTACAGCTAATAATTTTTGGAATTCCTTGAACTTGTACTTGGATTGGATTTTATCGAGAATACAAACGCAAAAATCATCTGAATTGGTCATTTTTTGAGCCAAATTAGAAGTTTTGCATTGATCAATGATTGCTTTTCTGTTTTCAAGCGTCCAGCCACGACTGAGTTTATTGTCAACCCACGGTACAACTTCCAGAATAATTTTTTGGTTCATGATCCAGTTTTTACTTTCGAAACCAAACCATAAATTCCCAGAATTCGATTGCATACAAGCTGATTTCTCAGCAGAAAGTCGCTTGGCATCTTTACTAACCGGCGTATCTTTTACCAAACACGCGTCATCCGTTTTTCCGTTTTCTTTGTATTTTGCGGCCAAGTAGGCGCTAGAAAAAACTGCATACTTGCATTTGTCATCTCCAGAGATTTTAGACAAGATAAAAACCGCTCCTGCTGAACCCTGACTAATTCCCGTAGGATCTGGAATAGCTTTTAAAACCGAAACCAAACTGCCGGCCATTTGCTGATTTTTATCCAAAAGCGTTATTCTGTAAACGACTTCAGTGGTTCCTTCCGGGAAATCTTGGGTTTTAACAATGATTCTGTCTCTTGCAGAAACCGTTATTTCTTCCGTTGTAGCGCGGGTTTTATCCCAATAGCCGTCTTTTTGAGAGAAAACGGTATTTGCAGTAAATAGAAACAGAAATAAAACGATGAAATTCTTTTTTTGCATAATTATTTTAGAATTCTTTAAAATTTAAACACGAAGTCCACAAAGTTTTTCGCAAGGTTCACAAAGTGCTATGTCAACGATAACCCTAGCCCAGATAGAAGTGAAAATCCTTTTATCACCTTTTCAGGGTTACAAACCCTGAAAAGGTGATAAAAGATTGCAACAAATAGCTGGATTAGCTTAAAAAAAATTACAATTCGATGGAACTTCCTATTTCCAACAACATCAAATCTTTTCCTTTATTGAAGAATTTACGAATGGATTCCTCATGGTCGATTTCGATATAACCGAAAGTATCGTAATGATAGCCCAGAATTTTATCGCAATCCAAGAAATCAGAAGCAATAATGGCATCTTCGACATCCATGGTAAAATTATCGCCTATCGGCAGAATTGCCAAGTCGAGTTTGGTACGCATGGGAATGAGTTTCATATCCATAGAAAGTGCCGTATCGCCTGCAATATATACGTTTTTATGTTCGCCTTCGATAACAAAACCACCTGGATTTCCTCCGTAACTGCCGTCAGGAAAGGAACTGGAATGAATGGCATTTACATATTTCAGTTTACCAAAATCGAAATTCCAACTTCCACCGTGATTCATCGGATGCGACTGAAAGCCTTTTTGAGAATAATAACCTGCAATTTCAGCATTGGAAACAATTACCGCGTTGGTTCTTTTGGCAATTGCCTCGACATCCAGAATATGATCTCCGTGTGCATGCGTTACCAAAATATAATCTGCTTTTAAGGTATCAATGTCAATATGCGCTGCATTTGGATTAGCAGAAATATAAGGATCTACAATGATATGTTTGCCACCAACTTCAATCCCTAATGATGCGTGACCGTAAAATGTTATTTTCATTTGAAATTAATTTTTGAAATTGAAAAACTTAAAGATTAAAATTGATTTTTGAAATTGTCATTGCTATTGACCTTTGAGTTTAATAATTATTCACAATCAAATCCGAAAAGAAGAAAATCATACACAACGCTAACAATACTGAAAGTGCAAAAGTACTCAATGCCAGTTTTTTTAATTCAGGATCTAATTCCTTAGGGTTTGGATTTTTATAGACGGTAATTAAATGTTTAGTTAAAGGAATATAAGCCAATAAAAACAAGTATTGATCAAAGTGAAAATCATCTATAATTGCAAAAATCAACACCAAAACCATCGCCGTTACAATCAGAATATAATGGTATATTTTAGCTTTGGCTCCGCCAATTTTTACGACAATCGTATTTTTATTAGATTTTCTATCCGAGGCTTCGTCACGCATATTATTCAAATTTAAAACACCTACGCTCAATAATCCAATGGCTATTGCAGGTAAAACCAATTCGAAATCCAATTGTTTGGAGTATAAAAAATTCACACCTAAAGTACTCACCAACCCAAAAAACACAAAGACAAAGACATCACCAAATCCTCTGTAGCCATACGCCGTATTTCCAACCGTATAGCGAATTGCAGAGACAATTGAAAGAATTCCCAACACTAAATAAAACAAGGAATACCATAAATTAGTATCGGTAAACGCATAATAAATCAATAACATCGCTGAAAGCAACGTCAATGCAGATGTAATTATAATCGCGCGCTTCATGGCTTGCGGAGTAATTACACCGCTTTGTATGGCTCGTTTCGGACCTACACGATCGGCATTATCTGTTCCTTTCATGCCGTCACCGTAATCATTGGCAAAATTAGACAGTATTTGCAATCCTAATGTTGTTAAAATAGCAAAGCCAAATAAACGCCAATTAAAGACTTCTGTTGGCGTTAATATGTTATCTGTTGGGTGCGCCAAAGCATACATACTCCCAACTATTATTCCAGAAACCGATAAGGGTAATGTGCGTAAACGTGCGGCTTCAATCCAATGTTTCATATTTTTTTATTTAAAAGTTTGAAGTTTAAAACTTAAGCTTTATTGTAAAAAACAACTTTAAACCTTAAACTTTAAACCATTTTATTTACATCCAATTACTATCGGAAGTTTCTATTTCATACAACCAAAGGTTGACTTGTTGTTTTAATATTGAATAATTCCCTAATTGAAAAGCGACATCTCCTCCTGCGGTATGCAATGTTATCGAACCAATATCCAACTTTTTATGCCAAAAAAGCTGCGACGTTGTAATCGCTTGTATTTTACTAGGTTCAATAATATCACTGCTCACATCCCAAGCGCCACTTTGTTTTATTATAAAATTCTTATGGATAAACAATCGGTTATTTTTGAATTTAAAATACTGGATTAATCCAATAAAAATCACATAAATTGGCACCACATAATTATATTCAAAAACTATAGGTTCAAGCAAATAGCCAACCGTCATAAATCCTAACAAAGGTAATCCTATTGTCAAGAAAATCGAAAAAACAAGTTTACGAAAATTAGGCTGAAGCATCAATCCCTTTTCAGGAATTTTATGAAACAACAACTTCAATATAGAATCTCTCTCCGCTTCACTGCATCCCGGAATTTCTATTACCGACTTGCTTTCTTCTTTTTCACCGCTGGTCGCTTGTTTGATTTTCAGTTCTAAAATTCCCATTTTCTTTTGGAAATAATTCCTTTTAATGGTTGTAATCTGAACTTTTTCAGGTTTGATGATGGTACTTTTAGTATTCAACAAGCCAAAAGACAATAACAGAGACCCTTTTTGTCGGGCTATTTTGTAATCATAATATTTGAAAACGATTCGTATTATATTTATAACCAGAACAACACCAAACAACAACAGTATCGATATTAAAATAGTTTGCAACACTAAGTTTTTATCGATGTAAGACCCTACTTTTTCTTTGTAAACATTACTTTCGTCTCCAAAATTTTGAAAATTCTCGTAAATTGTACTAAAGAAAATCAGCAATAAAGCAATACTTCTTCCATAATTAGACGTAATTCCAACTTTTAGCAAACTCAAGAAAGATATTTTAATGAAAGGATGTGTCGCTTCAAATAGTTTTTGCTCGGTTTCCTCCAATGAAGTTTCTTCAGTTCCAATTGCACGCTGTGTTTCTTCATTTTCCAACAAACGGAATTTCAACTCCAAAGCCAATTCATGCGAAATCGCTTTGATGGCGCCTTCTTTTTTATTGCTTCCGGCTGTATCCACGTCCAATTCATAAACCCCAATTAACTTTTGAATAAAAGACTGATTGATATTTACTTGTTGAATTTTACGAAATTGAATTGCAGTTTTGGTTTTATTGAAAACGCCATCTGTAATGATAAATTCCTCGTTTTCAGCATCCAAAAAGAAAGTAAAATTCAGATATTTCAAATAGGAAACAACTCCAATACTCACAAAAACGACAATTATTCCAAGGAAAAAATACAATTTATTAACCTCGTCAAACTTGAAAATCCAAATCACAATCATGGGCCACAACGCTCTGGCGTATTGCTGAAGCGTGTAAAAAAACATCACCAAAATTCCTATTGAAGATTGCCTTTGTGGCTGACTAAAATCGGCTCCCATTACAATTGCTTTTGTATTTTCCCCATCAACAATTGTTTGATATTTTCGGCTTTTTCTTTCTCGATTCCAGGAATTTCAATATCACTTGAACTTCCGCCGGCAGTAAAAATTTCTATTTTGGCCAGACCAAAATAACGTGAAATTAATCCTTCATGCAATGCCACATGTTGTACTCTGTTATAAGGAATTACGATAGTATTTGTAGCGATAATTCCGTGTCTAAAAAGCACATCGTGTTCCCTAAATGCAAATCCTTTTTTCTTGAATCCAATAATAGAAAATACTACTAACAAAATCGAGAATAAAGGAATTACAATTCCCAAAATCAGCCAGACTCTTCCAGAAAATAGTTCTGGCTTAAAAACAGAAATTAATACCGGAACAAGAATAAGTATTCCTATTATTATGGCAACATTGATTAAAACCACTCTTATGTATTTAGGATGCAAATTCGTAAAAGTGACTTCCTCAAATTTAGGAAGTTGATTAATATCAATTGTTTCGTTTGTAAAATTTTCCATTTATAAAATTTAGTTTAAAGCGTAAGGTCTAAAGTTTAAAGTTACTTTTCAAAACAACTTTAAACTTTAAACATCAAACTTTTTATGGCAACCATTTTTTTTCAAAATTCGGTTTTCTTTTCTCGAGGAATGCATTTCGACCTTCTTTGGCTTCTTCGGTCATATACGCAAGCCTTGTTGCTTCACCAGCAAAAACTTGTTGTCCTACCATTCCATCATCCGTTAGATTCATGGCAAATTTCAACATTTTAATCGCCATTGGAGATTTTTGCAAAATTTCCTGCGCCCATTCGTAAGCCGTATCTTCTAATTCAGCATGTGGAATTACAGCATTTACCATTCCCATATCCATAGCGTCCTGAGCTGAATAATTACGCCCCAAGAAGAAAATCTCGCGCGCTTTTTTCTGTCCCACCATTTTAGCTAAATACGCTGAACCGTATCCACCGTCAAAACTCGTTACATCGGCATCTGTTTGTTTGAAAATCGCATGTTCTTTACTTGCCAAAGTCAAATCGCAAACCACATGCAAACTATGCCCTCCGCCAACAGCCCAACCTGGAACTACAGCGATAACTACTTTTGGCATGAATCGTATTAAACGTTGCACTTCCAAAATGTTCAAACGATGTTGTCCGTCATCGCCCACATATCCTTGATGTCCGCGTGCGTTTTGATCGCCACCGCTGCAAAAAGAATACACGCCATCTTTGGAAGACGGCCCTTCGGCAGAAAGTAAAACGACACCGATAGACGTATCTTCCTGCGCATCATAAAAGGCATTATATAGCTCAGCGGTCGTTTTTGGACGGAATGCATTGCGCACATCCGGCCTGTTGAAAGCAATTCTGGCAACGCCATTGCATTTCTTATAAGTGATATCTTCGTATTCTTTAGCAGTGATCCAATCCATTACAATTGATTTAAATTATTTTAGTGTAAAAATAAATCATTTTTTACATTTTATCTATTCTATTTAGACAAGCTTATGGTAATCCTTCTCTGATTAAAGGCTTTATAATGTTAAAAAACAACAAAAAAAGATCATTTTAACAGTCAGCAATTCAAATTATTTCTAAATTTAAATAATGCTAATCAGATGAATACAAATTGTTTGTCTTGATTAATTATTGATTCTTCACTGATTTATTAACCTAAAAAAAGAATATATTGAATACCATTAAAAATGTTGTCGCTCCTTTTTCTACGGTAATAACTTATAAAAATATTTCAAAAGCCCCGATTAACGAGTTAATGATACAACCATTTGCCCCAGCAGTAAAAAATAAAAAGTAACACCTACGGTTAACTAAAGAGCTATTTTTCTTGTTCTTGCAAAAGTGAGACATTAATAAACAATTGTTTTAGAAAATTATCTTCCAATATATACAAAACCAACGGCTTTATCGTGAAATTATTTCTTAACTCCTAAGCAAGTGATTGGACATTTAAAGACAAACTATTCTTTAAAGTACTTTACGCTTAAGTTAATATTTTTAAAATAGTATAGAGCATACTATTATTCTTAAAGGCGGATAAAGCTACTTTAAACTTCAAATTTATTTTAGTGCTGCTAGAATTTAATATTCTAAAACAGCATTAAAAAGAGAAAGACTAACCGTTATGATTAGTCTTTCTTTTTTTTATTCCTTAACCAAGTAAATTCCGTCTTCCTTGATTTCTATTAATTTCTCTCGGTACAAAGCACCAATAGCTTTCTTGAAGGTTTTCTTACTCATCTTCAAAACCGTTTTAATGTCTTCCGGATGTGAATTATCAGTCAAACGCAAGAAACCTCTGCTGGCTCTTAACTCATCCAGGATTTTTTCTGCATTTGGTTCGATACTTTGATATCCTTGAACTTGCAATGCCACATCAATTTTATTATCCGGACGAATTGTCTTGATATATCCTCGCATGCGGTCTCCCGTGCGAATCGCATCATCATACACTTCATCTTTGTACATCAAACCTTTGTACTTTTCGTTGATAATAACATTGATTCCTAATTCAGTGATATGGGAAACGATTAAATCGACTTCTTCCCCTTTTTCAACCGTTAGGTGATCATTTTTTAAAAACTGATTCAATTTACTGGAAGCCACCAAACGATTGGTTTTCTCGTCCATATAAAGGTACACCAAGTAGCGTTTCCCTTTTTCCATAGGACGCGCCTGCTCTTTAAACGGAACCAAAATATCCTTTTCCATTCCCCAATCCATAAAAGCACCAATCTGATTGGTATAATTCACACGCAAAAGTGCAAATTCATTCAATAATATATACGGTTCTAATGTTGTGGCAACGGGTCTTTCTTCGTGGTCCAAGTACACAAAAACAATCAACTCCTCACCTATTTCAAATTCGTTTGGTACATATTTGTTAGGCAACAGAATGTCATGAATTCCTTCGGGATCTTTTTCTGGATTCCCCAGAAACAAACCCACTTTGGTATCGCGTAATATGGTAAGCGTATTGTATTTTCCTATTTCAATCATTTTCTTTCAATTTCTAAAGCGCAAAGGTACGAAGTTTGAAAATAGTAAATTAAGAAACTGTCTACAAAAAAACAAAGCCAGAATCCGACGATTATTTTCTTTTTTAGGAGCATAAATTTACGTTGTTTCATCGCGAGTTGTCCCGCTGTCCGCAGTATCTTTTTCTCTAGTTCTCGATACTCGCTTTTCAAGCGAACTCGAACTGACGAGAAAAAGGATACTTGCTTCCATCGGGGCTAGATTAGAAAGTTTTGTTTTTCATAATTTCGAACATTATAAGAGTAAACAAATCCTAAAATCGTATTTCGCTTATACTTTCTTTTTCTTTTTTACTAACTTTGAGGAAACTAAAAAAAAACCAATTAATGAAACCAACCTCAATTCTCTGTTTGTTCCTACTACTATTCATTTCTCATACTAATTACGCACAAACCACAGTCGATGATCCCGAAATAAAAAAAATGGTTGCCGAAGTAAAATCCGAAAACATGGAAGCTACGGTTCGAAAACTCGTATCTTTTGGAACCCGACATACGTTGAGCGACACTAAAAGCAACACCCGCGGTATTGGTGCGGCGCAACGCTGGGTAAAATCAGAGTTTGATAAATATGCTTTGGCATCTAGCGGAAGACTAACTTCAGTTATTGATTTTTTTACCATCAAAGCAGACGGAAGACGTATTACCACCGACAGCCAGTTGGGTAATGTTATGGCAACCTTAAAAGGAACTGATCCTACAGATGATCGTGTATTAATTATAAGCGGCCATTTAGATTCCCGTGCTTCAGATGTAATGGATGCTAAATCAGATGCACCAGGTGCTAATGACGATGCTTCTGGAGTAGCTGCCATGATGGAACTGGCCCGAATAATGAGTCAAAGAGAATTTCCTTTTACATTAATTTTTGTAGCTGTTGTTGGTGAAGAGCAAGGATTGTACGGAGCCAAGCATTTAGCGGATGTTGCCAAAGATGGAAAATGGAACGTTATTGCGATGATTAATAATGATATGATTGGAAACAGTTTGTCCAGCGGTACATTATTGCGAGACAATACTAAAGTTCGCGTTTTCAGTGAAACAATTCCATTTTTAGAAACAGAAGCCGAATCAAAAATGCGTAAATCGACCAATCGAGATAATGACAGTCCATCCAGACAATTAGCCCGATACATCAAAACGGTTACCAATCAATATGTAGAGCAACTGGATATTAATTTAGTCTATCGCAACGACCGTTTCTTGCGAGGTGGTGACCACACTCCTTTTAGTCAAAATGGATTTACAGCCATTCGTTTTTGTGAAATGAACGAAAACTACGATCACCAACATCAAAATGTTCGAAAAGAAAATAACATCCAGTACGGCGATCTTGCCGAGTTTATGGACTTTGAATATATGAAGAAAGTAACGTGTTCTAACTTGGCTACGTTCAGTAATTTGGCTTGGTCTCCAAAAGCACCAACAAACGTAGGTATTGAAGTAAAGGATTTGACTAATTTTTCTACTTTAGCATGGACTGCTCCTGAGGGAAAATCAGTTTATGGATATAACATTCTTATCAGAGAAACGTCATCACAACATTGGGAAAAAGCAATTTTTGTAAAAGACACAAAAGCTGAAATCCCGTATTCTAAAGACAATTTTTTCTTCGCTGTTCAAACAGTTGATGCATTAGGACATTCCAGTTTACCGGTTTTCCCAGTGCCAATTCGTTAAAAATCGTTCAATAATAAACAAAAAAAGCGTTTGCCAAGGCAAACGCTTTTTTTATAGTAAAACATTTTAAAATTAAGTATTAATTGTAAACACTCTCTTTTTTGAAGTGAATAGTCAATAAATAATAAACGACCACTCTGTATTTATTTTTATTGGAACGACCGTATTTTTCCATAACGGCATCTATTGCTGTATCTAATTCCGGCCCATCTGCAAGCCCTAATTTCTTGATTAGAAAATTGTTTTTCACAGTATCTAATTCGGCTTGTTGGGTTCCGGCTACCGTTGCTGAATCATCATTATAAATTGACGGACCACAACCAATAGTTACTTTTGTTAACAAATCCATGTCTGGATTTACACCACATTTGTCTTTCAAATCGGCAGCATACTTTACAATTAATTCGTCTCTTGCACTCATAAATAAAAGTTTAATATTTGATTAATAGATTTTTACACTCTCAAATTTAAACATTTAATCATGCCTTTTAACGGACATCTCAAAATAATTAAACCAATTCTTTAAAATATTGCAGTAAAATGCTGTCGTTTTCCAAAGTAGGTGTGAAAATTTCTAAAATACTTGGTTTTTCATTTTGAGCATACAAAGCAGTCAAACTTGTCTCTAAACTCGCTTCATCGCTGGCAATACTATATTCAAAACCATACATTTTAGCCAAATGTTCCGCAGTTAAACAATGAGAAGTTTCAAAGAATGTATTAAAAACGGGACTTTCTTCATGTCCTGGTAAAATCCTGAATATTCCGCCACCTCCGTTATTGATTAGAATAATCTTGAAGTTTTTCGGGATATAATTGTTCCATAACGCATTACTATCGTACAAAAAACCAACATCTCCCGTTATGAAAACAGTCTGTTTTTCATAACGTCCAAATGACGAGACAGCCGCGCCAATAGCCGTAGAAGTACTTCCGTCGATTCCGCTGGTACCGCGATTGCAATATACTTCAATCGAAGGATGAACATCAATTAATTGTGCATATCGAATTGCTGAACTATTGCTTATTTGCAACTGACTATTGATTGGTAAACATTGAATCACTTTTTCGAAAACTTTAAAATCCGAAAAAGGAATTTTAGAAAGATACACGTCGCTTTTTAACTTTCGCAACGCTTTTACAGTATCTAATTGCTCGAAATAATTACTTTCTATTGCGTTTGCAAGCGGCAGGAAAGTGTCAAAAAACACATTTGGGTCTACTTCAAAATGTTTGGTCAAAGCGCCAAAAGTGTCATAAGCCCTCCAAGAATCAACATGCCAATGGTGTTTTGGTTTGTATTTTCTTAAAAAAGCCTTGATTCGTTTTGACACGACCATTCCGCCGAAAGTGACTAAAATATCCGGACGAAAATTTTCAAAATCTTCATTCGTAAAAGGTGTAATTATCGTGTCTATATTATTGATAAAAGTATCGTGATGCACGTTAGAAGTCGTTTCAGTCAGCACGACAACCGACTCCTCTTTGGCGAAAGCCTCTATTATATTTGTATTGATGGCATTCGGCTCATTCACACCAACCAAAATCATTTTTTTGGTGGAATTGTTCCAAATCGTTGCAAATTCTGAAACGTCTTCAATGGAAATTGCCTGAGTAGCATTTGCGGAAGCGATAGTTTTCACTTCGACTGAAAGTTCCGAAACGGTTTCGTACAAAGGTTCTTCAAAAGGCGCATTGATGTGAACGGGACCTTTTTGAGTGATTGCCGTATTGATCGCCTCGTTGATTTTTAAATCATTTTCGGTCGAAACATCCTCATGTAAATTAGCATTGTATAAGGAATGGTTTTCGAATACATTTTCCTGCCGAATCGTTTGTCCGTCGCCAATATCAATTTTGCTTTGTGGTCTGTCTGCCGAAATCACAATCATAGGAATCTGGCTGTAAAATGCTTCTGCAAAAGCCGGATAATAATTTAACAAAGCAGAACCGGAAGTACACACCAAAGCCACTGGTTGCTTGGTTTGTTGTGCTATACCCAATGCAAAAAAAGCAGCAGAACGCTCGTCAGCAATGCTGTAACATTGAAAAGCGGGATTATTTACAAAACCAATTGTAAGCGGGGCATTTCGAGAACCCGGGGAAATAATTATGGTGGTGATTCCTTTGGCCAAACAAATTTCAATAATGCTTTGTGCTAAAGGTATTTTGGGGTAAATCATTGTTTTAGTTTCAAAGAAACAAAGATACAAAGATGTAAAGGTTTTTCTCTAATCTTAAATAGTTTTCTTAAATTTGAAGGAAAATAAATTCTATATGGAAATCAAAATAAGACCGGCTGTTTTTACCGATTTAGATACAATATTGGAAATCATCAATCACCAAATACTGAATAGTACTTCGATTTATGATTATGAGCCACGTGATTTTGAAACCCATAAATTGTGGTTTGAAGACAAAATGAATCATGACTTGCCTGTTATTGTTGCTGAAACTGAAAACGGAACAATTGGATATGCTACTTATGGCACTTTTCGTCATAAAATAGGCTATCGTTTTACAGTGGAACATTCTGTTTATGTTGCGGAAGAATTTTTAGGAAAAGGTGTTGGGAAATTATTATTAGCTGAACTTATTCAATTGGCAAAAAAACAAAAATACCACACTATGATTGGCGTTATTGACTCCGAAAACAAAGGAAGTATTGCTTTTCATAAAAAATATGGTTTTGAAACCGTTGGCGTTATTAAAGAATCCGGCTATAAATTTGATCGTTGGTTGAGTTCCGTTTTCATGCAATTGATTTTAGAATAATTGAATTTGTACTAGAATATAGTTCGTTTATTCAACATATTTAGCTTTAAAAATTTTATGACTTTAAGACTTGAGACTTTATAGTATATTTGCACAACTAAAAATTTCATGGACTATACCTTACTTTCATCGCCTTTACAGGGATTTACCGACTTTCGTTTTAGAAATGCCCAAAACAAATTATTTGGAGGAATTGATACTTTTTACTCACCTTACATTCGCTTAAACGGAAAAATGGTTATCAAACCGTCTTACGAACGCGACCTGCTTCCGGAGAACAATCTTGATTTAGAGGTAATTCCGCAAGTGATAACAAACGATGCCGATGAATTTTTATTTGTAGCCAAATATGTTCGAGAATTGGGTTATAAAGAGTTAAACTGGAATTTAGGATGTCCTTATCCTATGGTTACCAAGTCCGGTATGGGTTCCGGTTTGATTAGCAATCCAGAAAAAATCAACAATATACTTCACAGAGCACATACTGAATCTGACATTATTGTATCTATGAAAATGCGTTTGGGGTATGAAAACAGTGAAGAAATTCTTGACGTTTTACCTATTTTAGATACGTATCCTATTAAGAATATTGCGATTCATGCGCGTATTGGGAAACAACTGTACAAAGGTGGTGTAAACTTAGATGCATTCCAGCATTGTATTGACAATACGAAACATAAACTGTATTATAATGGAGATATAACCTCCGTGACTAAGTTTCATGAAATGCAGCAACGATTTCCAACCATTGACCATTGGATGATTGGCCGAGGATTAATTTCGGATCCATTTTTACCTAGTATGATAAAAAACAATACTTCAGAATATCCTGCAAACAAAATGGAATTGTTCAGTGCGTTTCACGATACTCTGTATGCTATTTATAGTGAATCGCTTTCGGGTTCAACACATATTTTACTGAAAATGTACCATTTATGGGAATACTTTTCGGCTACGTTTTCAAATCCGCATAAGGTTTTAAAGAAAATAAAAAAAGCACAAAGCATCCGAAATTACGAAGCTGCTGTTGCGGAAATTTTCAAAAATGAAAAAATTTAAATTAAACCATTAAGAAATTAAGAAAAATTAAGCTCTGATTCTTAATGTAACTTAATTTCTTAATGGTTCAAATTTTAGAAAATATTCGACACTTACTCAAACCGCAAAAAAAAGAGATTTTCATTTGACTGAAAATCTCTTTTGATTATTTACTTAATAAAAATTAGCAAATTAGCGGTAGAAAATTATGCTTTGATCCAATTCAATACTTCAGGATCTGTTACCAAAGTTTTTGGAGAAATCACTTTTTCTAATTCTCCTTTTTCGTTGATTAGATATTTTTGAAAATTCCATTCTACAGTTGAATCTTGTAATCCATTTTTAGATTCTTGAGTCAAAAACTGATAAATAGCAGCCATATCATCCCCTTTTACAGAGACTTTATCCATCATAGGGAAAGTTACTCCGTAATTTAGTTGACAGAAAGTAGCAATTTCTTCATTTGTTCCTGGCTCTTGTGAAGCAAAGTTATTTGCAGGAAAACCTACAATCACCAATCCTTTATCTTTGTATTCTTTATATGTAGCTTCAAGATCTTTGTATTGTGGTGTCAATCCACATTTTGAAGCGGTATTCACAATCATGATTTTTTTACCTTTCAAAGAAGCAAAATCAAAACTTTTCCCTGATAAATCTTCTACTTTGAACTGATAAATTGTTTCTTTAGCTATAGATGGCGTACTCATATTGGTTTCAGATTTTTTAGGTTGTGCCTGATTTTGACAGCTAAATAAGATTAAAGCAAATGTGGCAATAAATACTAGATTTTTCATATTTAAAATTTTTTATAAAAATAGACAATTATTTGTCTGATTAAAATTTATTTTCGTTAAACACAAGTTAAAAAACAAAAGAAGCCTGACACTATGCAAATGCCAGACTTCCAAACAAATAAACAACAAATCTTCAATGCGTATTAAAAGGTATAGGTTATTTTTCCTTTCATAAAAAAAGGTGTTCCGGGAGTAAAATGAATCTCTTCTACACTCTCTGGTTCATTTTGCAACCTGGATTCTGTTGCAAACTGGGTTTCATTCCATTCGGTATCAAAAATATTCTCTACTGCAATTCCGAAATTGATATTCTTATATTGATAATTAATATTTAAATCCGAAATAAAATAGCCTTTGGCTACAATAGAATTATCTTCATTTGCCGGACGATTTTTTAAATAACGATACCTAATTCCTCCTGAAAAACCATTCACTTTCTGAAAACTTAATCCTCCAGTCGTGGTGAAATCTGGCGCTAACGGGATGTAATCCTGACCTTTTGGTTCATCAATACTCCTGGCATAAGTATAATTTGCATCAGCATCAAAATACAACCAGTCGTTCAGTTGATAGCGCAATCCTAATTCAGCTCCCATACGTTTTGATTTTCCGCTTGGCTCAATGATTCCAGCATCTCCCACGTATACAAATTCTTGCTCCAAAAATAAATACCACAAAGCAGAATTCACAATTAACTTAGGAAATGGTTTCCAAATGGTACCAATATCCGTTCCTATTGCGGTTGGTAAAATTTGTTTTCCACTGTTTTGAACCACCACTCGGGCATCATTCGAATGAAAACCCATTCCTGATTTTATAAAAAACTGCAAATTGTTATTCTGCGAATAAATAAAATTCAGTTTTGGAGAAAACTTAACTTTGGATTCCGATTGTGTTTTGTAATCCGTAGTCAACTTATCTTGGTAATTGAATTTGAAATAATCCAATCGAATGGCCGGATTAATCATCAATTTTCCAAAATTGAATTCTGAATTCAAGTACGAAAACAAATTAGATTCATCAATATCTCCTAATTTTATATTTTCTAAAACTGTTCTTCTGTTCAAAGTATGAGAAAGCTCCGTATCTTTTGTAGCGTCTGCACGAAAACCTCCACCAAACTGTAACAAAACATCTATATCATTTAATTTCGTTTTCTTATTCAACTCGGCATTCATTCCATAAATATCCCTGTTTTCTTTCTGTTTAATTTGGTCTCCGTTTATTGGATCTTCCAGGAAGAAAGTAAAATTCGAATACAATTCAAATTGATAATTTGAATAAAAAGCATTGGCTTTCAAGAACGTATTTTCATCAATTGGTTTGCTCAAACTAGCACTGAAATTCGTTCTGGACGTATTTCCTCCTTCGGTATCATCAACGGAACCAAATCTAGAAATCGTTCCATTATCAATCAAACGTTGCGGAATTTGTCCCGAAGCATCCCATTTGCTGGAAAAGCGAGAAGCCAAGATTGAAAACTTACTATTGTCGCTTAAGATAGCGGAATATTTCCCCAATAAATTAATACGGTTAAAATTCTGGGGAGAATCAAATGGACCATCTGTTAGAATATATTCTGTGGCAATATAGGCACTTTGTGTTTTTTGGTTGCCCAAAAGGTTAAACAAACCTACTGTTCTCATCGTGTTGAATTGTCCTATTTCAAGACCAATACTGCTTTTTTCGATTTTATCTTTAGTTTGGAAAGCAACGTATCCTGCTGTTGCAAAATCCCCTTTGTTAGCATAATACGTTCCTTTTCCAAAATCTATTTTTTCTACTGTTTCCGGAATTACAAAATGCAAATCGGCATAGCCTTGACCATGTGCATGAGAAACCATGTTTACTGGCATTCCGTCTACTGAAATGGCAATATCTGTTCCGTGATCGATATCAAAACCTCTCAAAAATATTTGCTCTGCTTTTCCACCACCTGCATGTTGTCCGATGAACAATCCGGGTACTTTTCGCAAAATTTCCTGAGAAGAATTTACCGGAGTGGTTTGCAAATCTATTTTTGAAATTACATTCATCGCCGAAAGTTTCGGTTGGATTACTATCTCATTCAATCTAAAAATATCATCTTCCAGAATGATTGTGTCATCCGAAGAAACAATGGTGAAGTTTGACTTTTTATAGCCTAACGCCGTTATCTTGATCACATTTCCCAAAACCGTTTTATCTAAGCTAAACAATCCAAATTCATTTGTATGGGCATGACTTTCAGAATTTGTATTCATCAAATAGGCATTTTCAACAGGATTTCCATCACTATCCAACACTTTTCCTTTTTGGACTTGGCCATAAGAAGACAACCCAAAAAGGGCAATCATCAGTAAAATAATATTTTTCATCCGCTACAATTGATTTACCTTTTTGTCAAAATTTGGACCCAATTCATACAAACTGGACAGTAATTCTTCCTTAATAGGTTTCGCTTTAAGCGCTAAATTATTTGATTTGTAAATCATTGCCAAGTGGTATTGTACTTTAGGTTCAAAGGATTTTCCAACCACATGATTCTGAGCAATTTCTAATGCTTTTTTATTTTCACCCACATTTAAGTACGCCCAAGCCAATAAATCATAGGAATCAGCAGTGGGTCTGTGCTCTACTTCTATTTTGGCAATTTCTAATGCTTTTGAAGCTGTTTTTTTGTCGTCTGCATAAATCAAAGCATTGTATTTGTTGTACATCGCACCATAATTATTTTTCTCCATCATAGAAAAATAAGCGTTTCTGTTTCTTATTTCATTGATTTCATCTCCTTTAAATTGTGCGATTTGAGATTTCAATAAATAAAAATCAGGTGTATTGTGTGTTAAAGCTATAGCATCAATAATTCTATTTGCTTCATTTATATTTCTTTCTTTAGAAAAAACTATCCAAGCAATTCCTTTTAAAGCATAGGAATAATTAGGATCTAAGGCTAATGTTTTTAGGAAACTGTTATATGATTCCTGAATTCTTCCGGCATGACCATAAAAATCTCCTAGATTAGAATAAGACCAAATTTTAAGTCCTTTATTATCTTCTTTTTCAGCAATATCTCGGGCCTTTTCCATGAAAGTTATGGCTGTATTCAAATCACCTTTGTGATCGTTCCATTTTGCCAAACGAATCAAATAATCAAAACTATTCATGTCTCTTATCGCATTCAAGTTTTTAACTGCTTCAGGATAATTTCCCAATTCCATTTGAACGTCGAAAAGTAATTTTTGAGTTTCTTTTTTTCCTTCGCCTATTGCCAATGCTTTATTTGCTAACAGCAATGCTTCTTTGAAACGATGTTGCGAAATATAATTTCTAGCCAAAGATCGAATAGTTGAAACTCTGGAATAATCATACGCTTCGTTTGATTTTGTCAATAATTCTTCTGTTTTATATAGGTTACTAATATCGCCTGTATATTCAAAAAGTGTGTTGTAGTTTGATGCTAATTGACTTAAATAACTAATTTGATTTGGAGCATCATCAAATTTTTTCTGCCAAAAGTCAATTTCTTTATGTGCAAAATTCAATGATTTGTTGTCCTTTAAAGTCAAATATTTATTATAGTCTTCCGTATTTGTAATTTGTTCTGATTTAGTCTCGCAACCGAATATAAATAGGATTGTGAAAACTAAAAATGATATTGTTTTTAAAGTTTTCATACTCTAATTGTTTTGTTTGTTTGTTTGTTTGTTTGTTTGTTTGTTTGTTTGTTTGTTTGTTTGTTTGTTTTAAAAAAAAACAGAGCGAAAATTGTTGCAAGCGCTCTGTTTTTTTTTTAGAAATATTACCAAGCAGCAGCTAAGTAAGGGAAAGTTGTACCAAATGCTTTATCATTTGCATTCACATTATCTTTAGTAAGACCTGGATTAGAAGTACCAGCTGAACCACCAAAAATCAATAATAATTCAACATCAATTACATCATCTGCCAATGCCCTACCTGTCAATATATTAGTTCCGTCAAAGAAAGTCGTTTTTGCTGTTTTAGACACTCCTAATACATCTGTAGCCAAAAGACCTGTAAGCTGAGCAGCCGTTTGTCCTAAAGCATTTGTAGTATACGCCGGATTCAAAGCTAATAGTCTAGATTGAAAAATAGGTTGGTACTTTGCTCCCATTGCCGAAGGAATTGCAGCATTAAAATCATCTTTAGGTTGCCCTGCAGCAACGAATACAGTATTGATTGCCGGTCTTGCCATTTGATCTTGCTGAACATAAGTTCCTGAAAAATCAAGGCTTACAGTAGAATCACCGTTTGAATCGTCATTATCACAATTTACTGAAACAACTGCAGCTACTAGTGCGATTGTTATAATTTTGAATTTATTTGTTTTACTCATGATCTTTATATTTAAGTTTTTTGGAAATCGTAAATCTTCGATTTCATGTTTTTACTTTTTTAAATAAAATTAATTATTGTTTTTTCTTAGTTTCAGCCCAAACATTGATTGTACTTGATGAGCCTAACATTGTTTTTGGAACTTCTACTACTATTGACATTACATTAGTTCCTGCAAATGTATCTGTACCCGGATTATTAAATCCTGTAGCTGTTCCTCCAAGGATTGCTTTAAACTGACCTAAATCAAAGAAGAATGGATCATCTCTTGGTCCTGCGAAAAATTTCATTCCGTTTTGCTCAGCTGTTAAAGCCGTTGCACCATAAGAAGATATTGTAACATTTCCTGTAGCAGCAGTAGTTTTAACTGTACTTGATGTTCCTGTAGTTCCTGGAGCAACTGGTCCAAAGAAATACATCTTGTCATCTCTCTTGATTGCTTGAATCACTAAGTCTTCAACATTGTCACCTGTGTTATCAATATTGATTTCAACCATTACATTTTCTTTAAATGTAGCAGCACCTGTTGCATTAGGGCTTAACAGACCTTGTGTGTTTACTGCAAATACTAAATTACTAGTATTTTGACCTTGAAAAGCATACACATCAGTAATATCACCTGCATCACCTGACATTGTTGCTGGAGCATCTATGTGATCCGCAGCTACTAATATTAAGCCCGAAACCGCCACTAGCGATAGACCTAAAATCATTTTTGTTTTTTTCATTTTGTTATAAGTTAAAAGGTTATAGAAGCATTTACGGGAAAGTGTTTCTTTTGGTTTTAAAAATGGTAATAAAAAATCAATTTAATTTTTAAGTAATTGATTATCAATATTTTAAATACTTAAATAAAATACAATTATTTTTATTTTAATTTTTTTATTATCTTAACAATCATTAAATCAATCATTTTTAAATAAGATTGTATAAGTTTGTATAAGTAAAATAGTAAGATATGAGTCAAGAAGAGTTATTGGTATTAATTTATAAGAAAGACGAAAGGGCATTTACACATCTATATGATATGTATTCCAAAAGTTTATTTTCGGTTATAAATATTCTTGTAAAAAATAGAGAAGAAGCAGAAGACGTGCTTCAGGATGTATTTGTAAAAATTTGGAAGAACATTGATTCCTATCATGAAAGCAAAGGAAGATTCTACACTTGGATTCTTAATATTGCCAGAAATACATCTATAGATAAACTGCGTTCAAAAAACTTTAATAACAGTCAAAAAAACCTTTCTACAGATAATTTCGTAAATCACTTTGAAGACAGTTCTAAACTGGTTGACAAAATGGATACAATTGGTTTACAAGATTTTGTAAAAAGACTAAAACCAAAATGTATTCAAATAATAGATTTACTGTTTTTTAAAGGCTATACCCAACAGGAAGCTTCGGATGAATTGGCAATTCCTTTGGGAACAGTAAAAACACAAAATAGAAATTGTATTAATGACCTAAGAAATTATTTGAAAGTATAATGGAAATAAAAGAATATATAGAATCAGGAATCCTGGAGCTTTATGTTTACGGTTTACTAAGTGAATCCGAAAACGAAGAGGTAAGCACCATGGCGAAAAATAATCAGGAAATTAACGACGAAATTATAGCTATTGAAAAAGCAATTGTTGCCTTGTCTTCCAGCTTTTCACCGTTTCATTCTGTGGCTAATTATGAAAAAATAAAAGAAAAACTAGAGCTTAAACATGCTAAAGTAATCGAATTGGAACCTACCAGCAATTGGTCACAATACATAGGTTGGGCTGCAGCAATTCTATTATTAGTTGGTATTGGATATCAGTACAATCAACTGGATCAAACTACTACCCAAGTTGCCAATTCTGAAATTGAGAAAACTAAATTAGAAAAAGAGTTTAACGTCTTAAAATTAAAAAATACAGCTAACGAAACCAGTTTAGCGGTTGTAAGAGATGTTAAAAATACTGTTGTAGCACTTGGTGGACAAGCAGTTGCTCCAGAATCTTTTGCAAAAGTATATTGGAATCAAGATACTAAAGTAGTTTACATTGATGCTGCCGGTTTACCAGAACCACCTGAAGGAATGGTGTATCAGGTTTGGGCATTGAAATTAAGCCCGTTGACTCCTACCAGCATTGGTTTATTAGAAGACTTTGATGTAAATGAACAAAAATTATTTGCAGTGAATAATGCCAATGAAGCAGAAGCTTTTGGTATTACACTTGAACCTAAAGGTGGAAGTTTAACTCCTACAATGGAACAATTATATACGTTAGGAAAAGTATAAAAAAATTCTTTTTCTATAATACCAAAAAGGTTCAACTTTGAAGTTGAACCTTTTTTTATGGAATGAATTTAACTCTTTTCAGATAATTAAAATTTTAATTAGATTTAGTGACTTTTGCTTGACCGTTCTCACTCACCCCACTACCGCTTCCTGCAGCACCATTTTTATTTACATAATTTGGATTACTGGTGGTTATCTGACCGTTCTTAGTTACAACTGAAACATTATTTACAATTAAAATAGACGTAATACTTCCAATACAAAAACTTCCGTCTGCATCCTGATTAGCAGTGATTATTGTACTTCCTGGGCCAATAATATTTACTGTTGTTCCACTTATTGTTGCTACTGATAGATTGCTACTCGTATAAGTAAAGACTCCGGAACTGTTACTTAAAGGTGGAACAATAGTATAATTGGTATCAAAATAAGTCTTAGTAGTATTATTAAAACTACTTATAGTTGGTGCCGAACAGCTAATAATAGTTACAGAAATTGGTTTCCTAGCACTTTCACAGTTATTTACTGTTTGCGTTACATAGTAAGTTGCCGAAGTTAAACTGGTTGAAGATAGTAAAGAAGTTCCTCCTGAACTTCCTAAATACCATTTTATATTGGTTCCTGTTGCAACCAAATCTGCAACGGTTGCTGGCGAATTAAAACTTTGATTACTAGCTGTAGGTTCTGATGGTGGTATGCAAGTAGTTCTGGAATACGAAAATCCACCACCATTCCCTCCCGCAGTCCATGAAAGTACTTTTAATTCTAAGAAAACATTCTCATTAATTAAATGGACCACATATGTTTTATTTACACTATTTGCAGCACTATAATTAACTGCTTCTTGCCAAGTTGTATAAGTTAAGTTCGTATAGTTTGTCAATAAACCCTCTGCCCATTCCGTATTTGAAGGAGAAACTCCACCAAACCTACTTTCTGCAGCAATGTTAAATAAGCCTTGATCATTTGCCCTAGTTAACTTTACAGTATTAGTCAGAACATCCTGATTCTGAACAAGAGTATAATCAGCATAATTCGCTTTACTAAAAGTTATTGTTGGCCCATTCCAAATTACGGGAGTTGTGGTTATTTTAATTGCTCCTGATGGATTACTTACTAAAATGGTGTTGTTTCCAGAAACTACAACGTAGTAATAACTAGTCCCTAAATCAGTACTTAGAGGTGTATAAGAATTGGTGGTAGCACCACTAATTAGTGTTCCGTCAGTATTGCTATTATTTAAGTTTTTGTACCATTGGTAAGTAATACTACTTCCAGTGGCTATAACGTTTAAACTATTTACTGAACTATTTTGAATTACTGTTTGATTACTATTGGAAGGCTGAGAAGTAATTTCAATACCTACACGAACATAGCCAGAAACATTGCTAGCGCAAGTGGTTGTAGCGGAAGAAATAACTGCATAGTAATATAAAGTTCCTTCTGCAGCCGTACTTGGTGTATAACTCGTATTCGTTTCCCCTGGAAGAATTGTCCCACCAGTATTTGACTTTACAGTATTGCTATACCACTGGTATGTTGCATCAGGATCGCTAGACAAAACACCAAGACTGGTAGGCGTACCTCCCAATATAACAGACTGGTTGTTGGAGCTAGGTTGAGTTGCCAATGCACAAACACTGTAGTAAAGTCCTTGTTTGTATTCAATTGTCTGGCGTGGATTGGTTAATACCGTTGGAAATAAGATTAACTCACTCACATTACCATTATAAAATACTTGTCCTCCACTAAAAGTCTGATTGGCACCAATTGCTACCGATGTCACCGCAGAAAAAGTCCCGGTGTTAAGATTTGCAGTGCCCTCAATAGTTCCATTAGAATATAAATTTATTTGCCCAGTTGTTCTATTTCTAGTCCAGGAATGTAACCTTATAGCATTATCGTTTACGGTTGTATTTCCTGCTACAGAATTATCCGACGGACCGTTTCCTGCAGTGAATTTATTATTGTAAATACCATATGCGAAGTCTGTAGTACGACCGGGCTGCTCAGAACCAAATATACCGTTCATGGTAAACCAGCTTCCAGCACCGCCACTTCTTGTATTTAAACTGGAGGCATTATAAACAAGACAACCCGTTAAATCATTATTAAATACAGTGGATGTAACTACTAAAAATTGCAATCCTGAAAAAATTACCGTTGGTAATCCATTTGATCTTTCAATAACTCCTGTAGTTACAATTTTTGGTTGATTTAAAAGTGTATTTTGAATTGCATTGTTTCCAGTCCCACTTTGGTCATACCAAATCGTCAAAAACCCATCTCCTGAACCAACAAATGATGTTAGTGAATTCGCATCTAAATTTCCATTGCTATCAAAACCGATATTTTGAGTAGTATTGTCAGTACTGCGTCTTACCTGTATGGCACTACCAACGTAAGAGCTGCTTAATTTCCTTAAACTATAAGCTCCGGCGGCAGGTGTAGCACTCGTAAGCCCTAAATTGTCCAACGTATTTTGAGAATACCCATCAAAACCAGCAACAATCAAAAAAAAGAGAACTATTTTTTTATAAAATCCCATGATATACCTGTATTGAAAGCTATTCATTAATAAAATAATCAAATTGAATTCTGTCATTTGCTGACAAGGAATAAGAACCATTATTAGCAGGAATATAAGTTAATGTAGTTTCAGTCCAGCTGTATGCTGAGTTACTAATCCGAATACCATTCACATACATTTTCACTTTACTATTAGCTGATGGAGTTTGAGATAAAGAAAAAGTCACTACAGATTCAGTGAGATTAAATTCATCGGCTATTTCCATTACTACAGCTGCTCCTGCTGAAACACTTCCATTAGCCATCAAATACTGTCCAGCAGTTCCACTTGGTATTTTGTATCCAGTAGCCGTAATTATTGCACTTGTATTTACATTGGTTACAGCGGTATAAGAACCGCTTCCATCAGAACCTAATTGAATTGTATTAGATGCAGTAACAATGGCATTAGCACCAATTGCTACAGAATTTGTAATACCATCAAAACTTACATCTGCACGATTACCAATTGCAGTATTTTGAGAACCGGTAATATTATTTAACAAACTTGAACCTCCTATGGAAACATTATCGCCACCAGATACATTTTTGGACAATGCTATATAGCCAAGTGTAGTATTTCCATTTCCACTATCATTTAATGCTAAAGTTCCTCTACCAATTCCCGTATTTGCGTAACCAGCATTAGTCTCCAAAGCTCCTAATCCAACTGCAGTATTAGAGTTTTCGTTAAATTTCCCTCTTCCTACCGTAACTCCATTAATAGTTGCATCTGAAGTGAAAATTTTAGTTCCCGCAATGGTTTGATTCGTTGTTAAATCAACAAAATTTGTACTTGTATTTGCACTCATATCGGCAATAGCACTTGTAACAAAATTCGTTGTAGCAATTTGTGTTGTAGCAGTTCCAGCTGTAGGAGTTGGAGCGAAAGGTGTTCCCGTGAATGTTGGTGATTCCAAAGGTGCTTTTGCATCTAATAATGTTTGCGTTATGGAATTCGAAGTTGCAATATTTGCATCCACATACATTTTTGTCGCTTTTTCGGTTGGGAATTTCACATCTGAATTTGAAATTAAAGTTCCATCTGTACTTTTATTTACTGCATCTTCTTTAGTCACTTCAGCAGTTGTGGCTCGATTTACTTCAGCAGTTAGGTTCGTTGTCAAAGTAGTTTCGGCTAAAGTTGCTCTTTCGCTTTCTGAAACCAAATTTGTAGCAATAGTATTTTCAGCAGTAGTTGCTCTTGAAATCTCATTGTTCAAAGCCAAAGAATTTGGAGAAGTACTCGCATCCACATACGTTTTAGTCGCTTTTTCGGTTGGAAATTTAACATCTGAATTCGAAGCAAAACTTCCATCCGTACTTTTATTTATAGCATCTTCTTTTAAATTCAATGCTAATTTTGAAGCATCGCTAATAGGTTTATTCAAATCTGTGGTATTATCCACATTCGCTAATCCTAAATTAGTTTTAGCCCCAAGAACTGTTGTTGCATTTGTACCTCCGTTTTCAATTGCTACCACTCCAGTAACATTAAAAGCCTTTATAGAAGAATACGCAAAAGGAACAGAACTGAAAGGCTGATTACTAATCTCTGTAAATGACGTACAATCTCCTGTAACATTTATACCAACTACTAAACTCTTATTAAGTGAATCCCATGAAATTTCATCAAAAGAAATGGCATATCCTGAAGTTTGAGTGCCAGTTCCTATAACAAGATTAACCATACCGTATGGATCTGTTTTAGTTTTAACAACTTCTTGATATTCGACATTTGAATATTCATCAACAAATTTAAACAACATGCAAATATCCTTGCTGGCTAGTGGCAAATTTGAATTGTTTAAGTCTGATGTTTTAACTCCATTAGGGTTTAAAATTACTGCTTGATAGGTTATCCCATTGGTTTGCGCAAAACTCTTGGCTCCTAAAAAAAATATAAAAAGTAAAATTATTTTTTTCATAATTAAATTAATTTATAGTAAAATGAATTCAAAATCCGGTTTGATTAGTATTGAATGATAACTTTTTTCGGCAGTATTAGAAATGTGTTATTTGTAAAAAATTAAAACCAATACTTAAAACCTAAAGAATTATTATGCTGTTCTTCCTTTCCTTAAATATGTGGTAGACCCTATAAATCCTGATTGAATTAAATAATCAAGACTATTTGAGGAATTATTACAACAAGGAAAAAGAGAATAACATCTAACATCATTAAATGAATACGTCAGACCCCGATAATACGAATTAATGAAAAAATTAAAAGGACTTAAATTTGATTTCCCAAATTTAGTTTCACAAACATATGGGTTAAAGTTCTTTTCTATTTTGCGGTACACTTCTTTAGAAAAAACTTGACATGTTGCGATAAGAGTAATAAATAAAAAGTATTTTTTTATCATAGTTTTATAATTTTAGTGAAGTAACTAAAGGTTGGAGTATTTATTCGGACCAGATATTCTGAGCTTGGTAATAAAGGAAGTACAATAGTCAGAATCATGTTGTCTGCTTTTTTCTTTTGTTCAAATACCAAGCGTCCGCTTAAATCAAATACGTTGATATTTATTTCTTCGGTAATGGCTTTTGAAAATTCAAAATTCACCGTTTGAACAAATGGATTAGGAAAAGTTGTTCCTTTGATAACTTCAGTTGGATTTGAAGCAATATATTTTCCCCAAAAGCTTTGTTGAAATCCCTGCATCACAACATAATTATTACTGGAAGTACCTGTTAGACTTTGTTGACCAATAGTCTGTGTTATTACTATTCCCTCTGGTAATTTTCTAGAAGTACCCTGTGAAGATAGCATTTGATGGTGTAAAACTTGTCCGTGAAAGGTGACGGTGAAAAATATAAGTAAGTACCTCATAAAGTTTATTTTAAACAATATTAAACTAAATTAATGTATTTCATCGATAAAAAATACCGTTAAACGAAAATACAAGTAATTAGTAAGAACTTTTCAGTTATTAGTAACTCTAAAAAGGTAATAATAAGAAAAGAAAAGCCTTTAATGGGTCAATAAACGAATGCTATTTTCCACTAAATAATTTTCAACAACAACTCCATTCTTAAATAGAAGTGCATTATTTTTCAGTTTTTAGTAACTAAATAATTCAGTTTTTAAAAAAATTTGTAATTTTAAACTTGTAAAAATTAAACAAAAATGCTTTCAAATTTACTTTTCATTGCAACAGGTATTATCGGTTTAATAACGACTTTTTTAATTTTTACAAATTATAAATCCAATAGAATAATGAACCTATACATCATTCTATTAATACTTATAATTTCATTCCGTTTCTTCTTATCTGGTTTAACGTATTTCATTTTCGATCCATCCTTTAGAAATACTTATTTTAAATATTCAAACATCTCATTAGTTGTTATCCCTATTTGCTATCTGTACTTTAAAAATTTGTCTGAGAATAAAAATAAAACCAATTCAAAGGAGCTATTGCATTTTATCTTTCCCGTGTCTTTTTTTCTATTTATAATTAATCGCAATCATTTCTATTTTGATTCTGAAAGGGTAGAAATGATTTTATACGGGCTATTTTTTATTTTTGCTATAGTTTATCTTATTTTATGCTTTCGAATGTTAAAGACTAAAATTTGGACCAGAAAAGGTGAAATCAAAGTAATTCAAAAGCAAAATAAATTAATTAAGAAGTGGACACTATTTTTATTTATTGCACTTGTACTTACTATATCCAGGCTTTTCATATCAATCATCATAGAAATATATTTTGATGAAAGCATTAAAGGACACAGTTATCAATGGATATCCGCAATAATTTGGTTAACCATTTTATTTAAAATATTAATTTCTCCTGAAATTCTGTATGGATATAATGTTTTACACCAAAAGATCAATGAGAATAAAAACAATAGTTTAGTTTTGAATGATATTTGGAAAATAACTCCTGATATTGAATTGAATAATAGCCAACATTTAGTTCTTAAAGAAAAAATAGATCAAAATATTATTGACTACATCAAGGAAATTGAGACCATATCGTTGAAATTTGAATTGTTTAGAAATTCAAATTTGACAATAACTGATTTAGCTAACAGCCTACAAATTCCAAAAAGCCATATTTCATATTTATTTAAATACCACTCGACAATTTCTTTTTCTGAATATAAAAAAGTAATTCGAATACACGATGCCATCAAACAAATAGAAATCAACTATTTAAAAAATAACACTTTAGATTCATTATCAAAAAAGGTTGGATTTACTTCATACAACCCGTTTTTTACAAGTTTTAAAGAAATTGCAGGCGTATCGCCATTAGAATATTATAAAATGAATAGAACAGAATTTGAGAAATAAAAAAAGGTTCAACTTTATGAGTTGAACCTTTTTTTATGAAAAATAACCAATTCTTATTTCTTATAATACTTCTTGTATTTTGGATACGAAACAGCTCCAAATAAAGTTATTCCTCCTAATGAATACCAGATCCAATTCAATGAATGCGCTTCTCCACTTGCGTACGAATGCAATCCTACCAAGTGAAAATTTACACCATAATACGTGAACAGGATAGATATAAAAGCAAACATACTCATTAAATTAAAAACCCATTTTCCGCGTAAAGAAGGCACAAATCGAGCATGAATTACAAATGCATACACCATAATACTAATTAAGGCCCAAGTCTCTTTTGGATCCCATCCCCAGTAACGTCCCCAGCTTTCATTGGCCCATTGTCCTCCTAAGAAATTTCCAATAGTCAACATAATCAAACCTATTGTTAGCGCTAACTCGTTGATATAGGTGATTTCCTGAATATTCAAATCCATTTTGGCTTTGTTTTTTTCATTGGTAAACAAAATCAATAACAACGAAACAGCTCCCAAAATCATTCCTAATGCAAATGGTCCATAGCTCGCTACAATTACCGCAACGTGAATCATTAACCAATACGAATTTAGAACAGGTTGTAAATTTGCAATTTCAGGATCAATCCAGTTCATGTAGGCTGCTGCCAAAATCATAGCTGTAACGAAGGCTGATGAAGCAACAGTAAGTTTTGATTTTCTATCAAAAGCAAGACCAAAAAACATGGTCGCCCAAGCTACATATATAATAGATTCATACGCATTACTCCAAGGCGCGTGACCAGAAATATACCATCTTGCGATTAATCCCAAAGTGTGTAATGCAAATAATCCAATTACAACAATGTGCATGAAATTAACTAAATAATTCAATGCCTTTCTTTCTTTGAAGATTTGTAAAATCGTGAAGAATAACATCAAAATCGACGCAAAAATGTACCAATACGGAAGTTTCTTGAAAACATCATACTTGTTATACAATACTTCAGAGGTTATTTTTTCTTCACTTGGTCTCACTTTACTACCAAATCTTTTTTGGAAACCATTCATGCTTTCCAATAACTCATCGGCAGTTTTGTAATCATTAGAAACAGAAGCATTAGCCAAAGAACCAAAATACAATGGCAATACACTTTTAGTATACGTAGCTTCCATTCCTTTCAAACCTGATTCATTCAATTCTAAGTATGAAATCCATTTATTGTTTTTATCCTCCGGAATAGGGAAAATTTTCAATATTCGTCCGCTTAGCGCAGATTCCATCAAGTTTACTTTTTTATCAGTTTCGATAAAGTCTTTTTCGAACTGATTTGGATTCGCTGATTTGAACGCTTCTTCTAAGTATTTAGAAAGCTTGTAATTTCCTTTTGCATCAAAGAAAGATACGAAAGGAGCAAATTCTGCCGCTTTATCAATTCCAATTATTTTACGAATGCTGTCGTTCCCGCTTTTGATGTAGATAATTGGAATTTCAATCCAATAACTCGCGTATTGCGTCATGGACAAAAATACCTGATCAGAATTCATTCCGTTATAAGAATCATCATGGCTTACTTTACGCAATAATTCCGAAGAAAACGTATTGATAGGTTTCATTCTACCACCCGCATCCTGAATAACTAATCTTCCAAATTTTGCAGCATGTACTTCTGGAACTTTATATTTAGTAATCAAAGCATTTAGTTCATCTTGACTCAATACTTTTTTAGTGTGATTGGCATGTGTTGCAGGCGCAGCTTCGGCTTCTGTATGAGCGTGCCCTTCATGATCTGCGTGATTGTGTTCTTGTTCTTGCGCGAAACTATTGAAACTGAACAACAAAATCAAAATCGTCAAGAGTTTAGATTTCTTCATTTTTACAACTTCTAATTTGCGTTTAATATCCGCAAAACGGGAATATTTAGTAAACATAATCGCCATCATTGCAAAATATAACATAAAATAACCGCTATACGTAATTGCAGTTCCCCAGAAATCGTGGTTTACTGATAAAATCGTTCCCTTTTCGTCAGGATCAAAACCAGATTGAAAAAAGCGATATCCGTCATGATCCAAAACATTATTCATAAATATTCTAGCATCAAAAGGTTCTTCGTCTTGAACGGTAACTTTACTCTCAAATGAAGAATAACTTTTCTCTGTTCCCGGATATTTCTGCGCAATAAAATCATTCAATTTTATCTTGAAAGGCAATACATACGCTTTACTTCCGTAGAAAAAAGTATAATCTATTTTACCAATTTTCACTGTTTTAGAATCTCCTAATTTACCTTTGGAACCTAATACTGTAACTATTTTTTCTTGACCTTCGGCAGAGATTTTTATGGATAATGCATCTTCATGGTTCTTTGCTTTAAAATCATTTTCCGATTCATAATCAATAACACCTTTTACCGCAGGATCCGGAAACACAAATCGCATTTCACCAATACTGTATAAAGAGCGCATCATCAATGGTTGTGCAGCATCCTTAGTTACTTTTCCTTCTAATTTATCCGCCATTCGCATAAAGTTTCCTTCAAAAGGCGTTTGAATCGTATAGCCACTTCCTGTAGTATTAATATTTATGGCACCGTCCGTATATTTATTTAAAGCAAATAATACATTATGAATATTTTGGACTTCGCCCTCTTGTAAAAAATGTTCGTGACGACCGCCATCTCCTGCTTCTACAATTTTTAAATATACAATTCCCTTCGGATCAGGTTTAATATATTCTTTGGCTCCCATAATAAAATTTTCATATTCTACTTCAAATGGCGTATCAGCAAACTTTTCGGAAATACTGAAATTATTATTAGTAGCTGGAGAAAGCAATACTTGTTTTTCAAAAACCCTGCGTTTCATTTCCCCTTTATATTCGCCATCTGCAAAAACAGTCAGGAACGTTTTATCTGAAAAAATTTGATTTTCAGCAGCGCCTTCGCGAATAGGCATCATGCCTTCATAACTGATGTAACGTGTTACAAAAGCACCGGCAATAATGAAGATAAAAGACAAATGGAGTAATAAAGTAGCCCATTTTTCTTTTTTTAATAACTGATAACGCTTAATATTTCCAATGAAATTAATCATGAAAAATACATGTATGGCCTCAAACCACCATGCATTATAAATTAAAATTTTTGCTGTGTCGGTATTGTACTTGCTTTCGATAAAAGTTCCTGTAGCCATGGAAACCGCATATACAATAAATAAAAAAGCCATTAATCGAGTAGAAAACAAAAAAGAAAATATTTTTTTATCCATTTTTAAGGGATTATGTTTTTATAAAAGTGCCACAAAAGTACTTAAAAATGTTGACTTCTATATTCGCACATTTGTTAATTTAATCTAAAATTAAGTAGCTTCATTTTTTGGAATAAAAGTATATTTTAATTGGAGTTACAGTTTATTAGCCAATCCAAAATTGAATAAAACTCTTAATATTTTTTTGCTAATTTTGTCCCATGACTAAAGTAATTATTATTGGTTCAGGAAATGTAGCACAACATCTGATTGCAGCATTTCAAAATTCCCAAAATCTGGGAGCTGAAATTGAATTAGTTCAAGTTTTCTCAAGACAAACAGGAAGCGTATCTCAACTACTCGATTCAAGTCAGATTACAAATGATTTAGATACTTTAGCTGAAGCAGACTTGTATATTATTGCCGTTTCTGATGATGCAATTGCCAGCATATCTTCGCAACTTCCTTTCAAAAATCGCTTGGTGGTTCATACCTCAGGAAGTGTTTCTTTGAATGCTTTGGATGACAATAACAGAAAAGGAGTTTTCTATCCCCTGCAGACTTTTACTAAAAATAAAGCAGTTGATTTCAGAACAATTCCTATCTGTTTAGAAAGCGAAAATGCAACGGATTATCAATTATTGGATAAAGTAGCTAAATCAATTTCTGATAAAATATTCGCTATCAACTCTGAACAGAGAAAAGCATTGCATGTTGCGGCAGTTTTTGTCAATAATTTCACGAATCATTTGTACCAAATAGGTCAGGAAATTTGTCAGGAGCATCAGGTTCCTTTTGAAATTTTAACTCCTTTAATTACAGAAACAGCTCAAAAAATAATGTTACTTTCGCCATCAGAAGCTCAAACCGGACCGGCTAAACGCAATGACACCGCAACAATTGAGGCACATGAGGCTTTTTTATCCAATGAAAATCACCTTAAAATTTATAAAACACTAACACAATCTATACAGCATAATGGCAAAAAGTTATAAAGAAATAATGAATGATATTACTACGTTTATATTTGACGTAGACGGCGTACTTACTGACAGTTCTGTTTTTGTAACCAATGAAGGAGAAATTCTTCGCACCATGAATATTCGTGATGGTTATGCCATGAAAGCCGCGGTAGAAAGCGGTTATAACGTTTGTATTATTTCGGGAGGAAGCAATGAAGGTGTTCGCGTTAGATTACGAAATCTGGGAATTACAGATATTCATTTGGGCACACCAAACAAAGTAGAAACATTTGATGAATATACTGATGTTTACAATATCAATCCGGAACACGTTTTGTACATGGGCGATGATATTCCGGATTATCACGTGATGAAATTAGTGGGATTACCAGCTTGTCCTCAAGATGCAAGTCCTGAAATTAAAGCTATTTCCAGATATATTTCACATAAAAATGGAGGAAAAGGAGCTGCACGAGATGTTATTGAACAAGTAATGAAAGCACAAGGAAAATGGATGGCGTATTTTGATGGGAAACATGATTAGTACTATTTTAAATGTTAAATTATAAATTTTAAATAACATCAATGTTTCCATTTTTAAAACTAATCAGATACGAGAATCTACTTATGCTTGCTTTTATGCAACTTATTTTCAGGTATGTTTTTTTTAAATTTCAGGATATTCCTTTGGCATTAGCTGATTGGCAATATGGATTATTGGTGCTATCAACTATTTTAATTGCTGCTGGAGGATATGTTATCAATAATGTTTTTGACCAAAGTACGGATACCATAAATAAACCTAACAATGTAATTGTAGGCAAAACCATTTCTGAAACCAATGCTTATAATCTATACATTGGACTTACTGTTACTGGTGTAGCCATTGGCTTTTATTTGTCAAATGTTATATCGAAACCAGGCTTTGCATCTATTTTTATTTTGATTGCAGCAACACTTTATTTGTACGCTACAAGCCTTAAACAAATGATGGTCATTGGTAATATTATCGTGGCATTGTTGCTTTCTTTTAGTGTTGTTATCATTGGGATTTTTGATTTATTTCCAACGATTCATGAAGGAAATCAACAACAAATGGGAGTTATTTTTTCTATTCTTTTAGATTACGCACTATTTACTTTCTTTCTTAATTTTATGAGGGAAATAATTAAAGATATTGAAGATGTTGATGGTGATTATAACCAAGGAATGAATACTTTGCCAATTGCAATAGGGAAATCGAGGACCGCAAAAATAGTTTTTGGACTGAGCTTTATTCCTATTATTTTTATGCTCTATTACATCAATAAATACCTACTTGAGTTAGTATTTACAACGGTATATTTATTGCTTTTTGTTGTGGGGCCATTATTTTATTTTACCGTAAAAATTTGGAGTGCAAAATCTAAAAAAGAGTTCCATACGATGAGTCAGCTGTTAAAATGGATTTTGCTATTTGGAATTCTATCTATTGTTGTTATTAGTTTAAATATAAAATACAATGCTTAAAAATAAATTAAAAAAGTACACTTTAATTCTGGCTTCGGGTTCACCAAGACGCCAGCAATTCTTCAAGGATTTAGACCTGGATTTTGAAATTCGATTAAAAGAAATTGAAGAAGTTTATCCTCCAGAATTAAAAGCCGAAGAAATTACTAATTATCTAGCTTTTTTGAAAGCCAGCGCTTTTGAAGGAGAATTAAAACCGAATGAAATTCTAGTTACCAGCGACACCATCGTTTGGCATAACAATACGGCTTTGGGTAAACCAAAAGATGAGCAAGATGCTTTTGAAATCTTGAAATCATTATCAAATACAACGCATGAAGTAATAACTTCTGTTTGTTTTAAAACCAATGAAAAAGCGGATGTAATGCACGAAGTTACCAAAGTTACTTTCAACGAATTAAGCGACGAATCGATTCGTTATTATTTAGAAAATTACAAACCTTATGATAAAGCTGGCGCTTATGGTATCCAAGAATGGATTGGTTTTATAGGTGTTTCAAAAATTGAAGGTTCGTATGCAAATGTGATGGGAATGCCTACGGACAAAGTGTACGAATATTTGAGTAAATTAGCGTAATTAAATTATGGACATGACGTTTTTTCAAGAATACACAAGAGAACTAATTGCAACCGGAATTCTGGGAATTTTGCTGATATTATTTCGTATTCTTTCAACAAAACTGGTACGACGCTACGCAAAATCAAACCAAACTCTGGAGCACAGAACCAACTTAGTGATTAAATACATTCACTTATTCATCAATATTTTGGTAGTTATTGCATTAATAATAATTTGGGGTGTTCAGACCAAAGACATTTTTATTGCACTTTCTTCTATCACAACTGTTGTGGGCGTTGCTATGTTTGCCCAATGGTCTATTTTGAGTAACATCACATCAGGTGTTATTTTGTTTTTTTCTTTTCCGTTTAAAATTGGTGATGTTATAAAAATTCATGATAAAGATTTCCCTATTGAAGCAGAGATTGAGGACATTGGTGCTTTTCATGTGTATCTGAAAACCATTGACGGAGAAAAAATTATTTATCCTAATAACCTGCTTTTGCAAAAAGGAATTTCGATACTGAAAGACCATTTTGACGATAAAGAATTCGTGGATTAATCAGGATTTTATAAAAAATTAATTGTCAATTCATTCTATTTTGCAAATCAACTGATTAAAAGTGATAATTTTACAACTATTGATGAGAAATATATAATACTTTAATTTCTTTAATTTTTCATATTTGTCAATTAGAAACATACGATTCATAATTGAATAGTAAATACGTTATTTAAAAAATAATAGAATATGAATGACATCTTAAAATTTCCGTTTTACGCCAAACTAACCCTGGTTTTATTGGGCTTAATCGCTCTAATTTTTATTTTTTATATTGGTCAAGATATTTTGGTACCAATAATGATGTCGTTTTTATTTGCTATTTTATTGTATCCCATTGTTCAGTTTTTTAAATCAAAACTCTATTTTCCACATGTTCTGGCGGTGATGCTAGCGGTAATTTTATTCGTATTGATCTTCATTGGACTTTTTGTTTTTCTGTCTTTTCAAATTAGTGATTTTGCAGCTGATTTTGATAAAATCGAAAAAAACATCAACATTCATCTCCGCAACATTCAAGGATTTGTCAGAGACAATTTTCATTTAAGTTCTTGGGAGCAGAAACAATATATTGATACCGCCACTGAAGATTCCATGGAAAAAGGAAAAGAGTTGATTGGTACTACACTAATGTCATTTACGGATACTTTAATAAATTTGACATTAATACCTATTTATACTTTTTTAATTCTTTTATATAGAACTCATTTTTTACTGTTTTTATCCAAGTTATTCAAAAAAGAGAACCATGAGCAGTTAAAAGATATATTGACAAATATAAGAGTGGCCATCAACAGTTACATCGTGGGTCTAATCATTGAGATGATTTTAGTGTCAACAATGACAACACTTGGATTTATGCTTATTGGAGTAAAATATGCTATTTTGTTGGGAATTATCACCGGAATTTTAAATCTGATTCCTTACATAGGAATACTTTTTGCAGGAGTGCTGAGTATTGTAGCTTCGCTTACCGGTTCTCCTGATTTCTCCATAATTGTTGGTGTAATCGTTATTACCATAATTGTTCAGTTAATTGATAATAACATTTTGGTTCCTTTGATTGTAAGTTCTAAAGTAGAAATAAACGCCTTTGTATCGATTATTGGAATTATCATAGGTGGCGCAATCGCAGGAGTTTCCGGTATGTTTTTAGCACTTCCTATTCTGGCAGTACTCAAAGTAATTTTTGACAGAGTTGAATCTTTAGAACCTTGGGGATATCTGATGGGAGACCATTTACCAAAAACATATACTTGGCGCAATATTAAATTACCATTGTTTGATTCTGAATCTACACCAAAGAAAACGATCATTAAAACAGATATTGTAGTTCCTGTATTTACTGAAACCACAACTGAAAACGACACTAATAAAACTACTGAATAGTTTTTAAAATAGTATATTCGACTATTCAAATTCTGAATTTTGTTAATTCGAACTGGTATTTAAAAGATTATTTCTTTTGTTTCGTTAACAATGTTTAAAATTATTTTTTTATCATGTTTAAAAAACAAAGACTGGTTCTAACTATTTTGATCTTCTGCTGCTATCAGATTTCTTTTTCTCAAGTAGACAAAAAGGAAAAAGATTCTTCAGAAGTGTACAAACAAATCCAGACTTATTCCAAAAAAAATAAATTCACCAAACTTCTTCATAAATTAGTTTTTAGACCTGTTAATGTAAAAACCAAAAAGAAAAAAGTAGTCCAAAAAAAATTCAAAAACTTTGAAGGAAAGATTATCCGGAACATCAATATTGTTACTTTAGATCCATTTGGTTATTCAGAAATTGATACTACAAAAAAACCTAGAAATTGGGCTGAGCGAACCGGAAACAGAGTTCACATTAAAACAAACAGGCTTGCCATTAGGAATTTATTGCTCATCAAAAAAAACAAACCTTTAGATTCCCTATTAGTAAAAGAATCTGAACGTTTAATACGAACACAACGCTATATCAGTCGCGTTGATGTAAGTCCGCAATTGATTAAAAACAATAAAGATTCCGTAGATATTTACATTCGGGTTTTAGATTCCTGGAGTATTATTCCTAAGGGTTCCATATCCAGTTCAGGAAGTAATTTTGAACTGAACGATCGTAATATTCTAGGTTCTGGCCATGAATTTAATAATGAATTCAGAAGCAGATTCAGTGATGGTAAAAATGCGTATCGCGTAGCGTACACTATTCCCAACTTCAAAAATACATTCATTAAAACTACTGTAAATTATCGTATTGATTTAGATGATTATTATGGTAAAAGCATCAATATTGAACGATTATTTTATTCTCCATTTACAAAATGGGCTGGCGGAATCTATTTTGACAAACAGTTTAGAAAAGATACACTTCCGGATAGTAATGCAGCATTTGCTTACCAAAATTTCAAATACAATTCGCAGGATTTATGGTTTGGTCGTGCTTTTAGGATTTTTAAAAGCAATACAGAGAGTCACAGAACAACAAATTTAGTAGTTGCTGGCCGGTTTTTGAATGTAAAATACTTGGAGAGTCCAATAATTGATTACGACCCCAATGATTTTTATTCTGATGAAAAATTTTCACTTATAGGAATTGGTATCACCTCCCGTAAGTTCGTTCAAGACAGTTACATTTTCAAGAATGGAATTATTGAAGATGTACCTATTGGAAAAATATTTGGAATAACTTCGGGTTATCAATATAAAAACAACCAAGGTCGTTACTATTTAGGAGCACAGGCAGCTTTTGGCAATTTTTATAAATGGGGATTTCTAAGTGCCAATTTTGAGTTGGGTACTTTTTTTGAAAAATCAAATACGAAACAGAATGCTTTTTCTTTTCAAGCCAATTACTTTACGAACTTGATTAGTGTTGGAAAATGGAAATTGCGACAGTTTATCAAACCACAACTAATTATTGGTTCTAATCGCGTAAACGTTATCGGCGATCAGCTTAATATTAATGAAAATTACGGTATTCAAGGATTTAATAGTGCTTATTATGGTACCGAAAAAGCAATACTGACTTTACAAACTCAAGCGTATGCGCCCTGGAATCTTTGGGGATTTCGATTGAATCCCTATTTTAACTATTCAGTTGCGATGCTGGGAAATCCTGAAAAAGGATTATTGGAAAATAAAGCATATTCTAAAATTGGGATTGGATTAATAATAAACAATGATTTTTTAGTATTTAGTTCTTTCCAGATTTCACTTTCCTATTATCCATCCATACCGGGTAATGGCGAAAATATTTTCAAAACCAACTCTTTTGAAACCACTGATTTTGGTTTTCAGGATTTTGAATTAGGCAAGCCACGTACTGTGGTTTTTAAATAACAAAGGCTACATCCAGTAATCTCTACTTGGAACAAAACCAATTTAAACCTCTAATTTTAAAAACATTACAACAGCATTCATAATCCAATAGTGTAAATTATATAATTTAATATTATAATTATATAAGATTAGATCTGTTAATATTGCTTACTTTTATAGTATAATTAAGTTAATAACTAAAACCCTAAAAGAAATGAAAAAAGTTACCTTTTATTTAATGATGATGGTATTGTCATTAAGTGTTGTTCCAACCCAAATGTTAGCTGCTGAAAAAAACCCAACTTCGGTTTCAAACAACCCAAAAGAAGTTCCTGCAGAAGTTAAAGTATTGCTTAATCGTCTTGACGAAATAAAAGCAATGGATAAATCTTCTTTGAATTCTTCAGAGAAAAAAGAATTACGTAAAGAAGTACGTGCTATTAAAGCAGAATTAAAATCTACAGGAAATGGTGTATACTTATCTGTAGGTGCAATTATAATAGTTATCCTTTTATTGATACTTTTATTGTAAATAAATTTATAACTATAGAAAAAGGAAACGAGTATTCGTTTCCTTTTTTTATGAAGTAAAATAACACAATTAAATGTTAATTATTTGACATTGGCACAATTGTTGGTTTTACCACAAAAAGATATAAAATAGTAACTTAAAATTACTTTCTATTAATTACTAATTAAAATTTTGAAAAATGAAAACATTAAAATTAATCATCGCAGGAATTATACTTTTTGCATCCGCAAATACGATGCAGGCACAAGTTTCAGTAAATGTAAATATAGGTAGTCCTCCAGCATGGGGTCCCGCTGGTTACTCAGCTGTAGATTATTATTATTTACCGGATATTCAGGCTTATTATGATATCAGAGCTACACAGTTTATTTATTTTGGTGGAGGAAAATGGATTCGTTCAAGAAACCTGCCTAATCAATACAGAAACTATAACTTATACAATGGTTATAAAGTAGTACTAAACGATTACCATGGTTCAAGACCATACAGTAACTTTAATAACCATAAAGTAAAATATTACAAAGGATACAAAGGTAAACCTCAAAAATCAATAGGTTCCAATCGTAGTAATAACAACAAAGTATACAAAAGTAATGGGAATAATGGGAATTCGAATAAAGGAAATGGAAATAAAGGTGGAAAAGGAAATAATGGCCATGGAAATGGGAATGGAAAACATTAATACTGATTTCATATAATTTATAAGGAGAGTCTCAGCAATGAGGCTCTTTTTTTTTAGCGCATTAATCCTTAATTAAATGTTAACTTTTTTGTTTTGGCACAGTTGTTGGAATTACTCAAAAAGTATCGTGTTAACGAGCTATTATAAAAAAATTATTACTAATTAAATATTTGAAAAATGAGAACATTAAAATTAATCGCCGTAGGAATTATACTTTTTGCATCAAGTACAATACATGCACAAGTCTCAGTAAGTTTAAACATAGGTACGGCTCCATCTTGGGGACCTGTAGGATATGCAGAAGCTGAATATTATTATTTACCGGATGTAGAAGCTTATTATGATGTAAGAGCCACTCAGTTCATTTATTTTGGTGGAGGAAGATGGATACGTTCAAGACATTTACCAAATCAATATAGAAACTATGATTTATATGGTGGATACAAAGTAGTATTAAACGATTATCATGGTTCAAGACCGTATAGCCACTTTAAGAATCATAAAGTAAAATATTACAGAGGATATCATGGAAGAGAACAAAGAAATATAGGGCATAACAATAACCGTAGAGTATATGTTAAACAAAGAGGGAATGACAATCATAGAAGATATGATAATGATAACCGCCGAGAATATAAAAAACAGGATAACCGAAATAACGGAAATGGACATGGAAACGGACGGGGAAATGGAAATGGTCGTGGTAACGGAAACGGACGTGATAGAGATTAATCACACGTTTATTTACAAGAGAGAGAGAGCCAAAATTGGTTTTCTCTCTCTTTTTTTATTATTAAAGAAAACCAAAAACATTTCAGAAAAAATTATTTAATTCCTACATTTGAAGTTACTGCAAATTAAATTTAAAAAAATGCAAAAAAAATACGGATCAGCTATTCTACTATTTCTTTTATGTTGCCAAATAACATTTGCGCAACAACCTCAAAAACCAAATTCTGTTGAAATTTACAATCAAATTCAAAAGCTAAATTTTTTAGGTTCTGTACTTTATATAGCAGCGCATCCAGATGATGAAAATACCCGATTAATCTCTTATTTGTCCAATGAACAAAAAGCAAGAACTGGCTATTTATCTTTGACACGCGGTGATGGTGGTCAAAACTTAATAGGTACACAATTGCGCGAATTATTGGGAGTGATACGAACACAAGAACTTATCGAAGCCCGAAAAATTGATGGAGGAGAACAGCTTTTCTCCCGTGCCAATGATTTTGGGTTTTCCAAAAATCCAACAGAAACCTTAGAAATTTGGGATAAAGAAAAAGTATTGGCTGACGTTGTTTGGGCAATCAGAAAATTTCAACCCGATGTAGTTGTCAACCGATTTGATCATCGCTCTCCAGGAACTACTCACGGTCATCACACTTCATCGGCAATGTTGAGTGTAGAAAGTTTTCAACTGGCTAACAATCCAACTATTTTTCCGGAACAATTAAAATATGTAAAACCTTGGCAAACCAAACGCCAGTTTTTCAATACGTCTTGGTGGTTTTATGGAACTATAGAAAAATTTAATGCAGCTGATAAAAAGAATTTAATTGCGCTGCAAACAGGAGTTTATTATGCCGGATTAGGAAAATCAAATCAGGAAATAGCAGCATTAAGTCGCAGCCGTCATCAATCGCAAGGTTTTGGAAGCACCGGTGCACGTGGCGAAGAAACGGAATATTTAGAGTTTATAAATGGAGATGCTTTAAAAGAAAAAAAATCTCTTTTTGAAGGAATTGATACTTCTTGGAACCGAGTAAAAGGAGGAAAAGCCATCGGAGATTTATTGTCTACTATTGCCACTGAATTCGACCATAATAATCCTTCAGCAAGCATTCCAAATTTGGCGAAAGCCTACTCCATGATGAAAGCTTTGGACGAAAATCATTGGGCACCACTGAAATCCGAAGCCATAAAAGAAATTATAGCGGCTTGTTCCGGTTTGTATCTCGAAGCCGTTGCCCAAAATCAAGAAGCAACTCCCGGAAGCACTATTAAATTGAAACTCGAAGCCATTAATAGAAGCTCTGCACCCATACAATTAATGAGTGTAACCGCTTTACCCAATCAAATTACTACACCTCAAAATCGAGATTTAAAAAACAATATTCTAAATAACATCAATTTAGATTTAAAATTACCCGAATCAATTAACTACACACAACCGTATTGGTTAAGAGAAAATGGAACCATTGGCATGTACGCCGTAAATCAGCAGCAAAACATAGGGATTCCGGATATTATTCGGGAAGCTAAAGTGGTATTTAACGTTCAAATCAACGGAATCGAAATCCCGTTTGAGCGAACGGTTGTTTATAAATACAATGATGATGTAAAAGGTGAAGTATATAATTATCTCGACATCGTTCCTGAGGTTACCACTTCAATTTTAGACAAAGTATTGCTTTTTAAAGACACAAAAATCAAGTATGTAGGTGTAAAAATCAAAGCTGGTAAAGATGCCGTAAAAGGAAATCTCCAACTTGAACTCCCTCAAAACTGGGGTGTTTCTCCAAAATCGATTCCTTTTAACATCCAAAAAAAGGGAACAGAACAAATTGTTTATTTTGAGGTAACTGCACCAAATAAATCTGATGAAGCTGTAGCCAAAAGTGTGGCGATAATTGACAATAAACGATTTGACAAAGAGCAAATTATCATTAATTATGACCACATCACAAAACAGCAAGTTTTAAAATCGGCTGAAGCCAAATGCATCAAAACAGATTTAAAAACGAATGAAGAGAGAATTGCATACATTATGGGTGCTGGAGATGAAGTTCCTAGCAGTCTGAGTCAACTAGGATACACTGTTACACTGCTTAAACCCGAAGAAATAACACCCGAGAAATTAGAAAATTTTGATGTAGTGATGACTGGTGTTCGTGCTTACAATACCGTTACAGCATTAGCAAATAAACAAACGATACTTTTTGACTTTGTAAAAGGCGGAAAAACAATGCTCGTTCAGTACAATACTGCAGGTGATCTTATAACCGAAAACATTGCACCTTATCCATTAAAACTGTCCCGCGACCGTGTAACCGAAGAAGATGCTGAAGTTCGATTTTTAGCACCAAACCATCCCGTTTTGAATTTCCCAAACAAAATTACCGCTAAAGATTTTCAAGGTTGGAAACAAGAGCAAGGATTGTATTACCCAAGCGAATACGACAAAGCCTTCACTCCTATTCTATCTTCAAATGATAAAGGGGAAAGTCCTAAAAATGGTGCTTTGCTAATTGCTCCCTACGGAAAAGGACACTATATTTATACCGGCTTAAGCTTTTTTAGAGAATTACCTGAAGGCGTTACCGGTGCGTATAAATTAATTTCCAATATCATTTCGCTGAAATCATCCGAAAAAATTCCTGTTCAAAAAATCAAGCCCTAACCCAATCTAAAATGGAAACAAAAAAAATGAAAACCTGGAAGAAGAACTATACTTGGGTGCTTGTAGCCAATGCTATATACATCTTGATCTTTTGTCTCATCATGAAATTATACTCTTAAATTATGCAATTATTTGATTGGGTTATACTTATAGTTACATTACTGTTCATCGTAATTTACGGTGCATGGAAAACCAAAGGAAGTAAAAATGTTGAAGACTTTATTCTGGGTAGTAATGAAACGCCTTGGCACATTGTTGGGCTTTCTGTTATGGCTACACAAGCCAGTGCGATTACATTTCTTTCCACTCCAGGACAAGCCTATCATGACGGAATGGGTTTTGTACAATTCTATTTTGGATTGCCAATTGCCATGGTGGTAATTTGCGTCACATTTATCCCTTTGTACCACAAATACAAAGTGTATACGGCTTATGAATACCTCGAAAAAAGATTTGATTTAAAAACCCGTTCCCTTGCAGCCATTCTTTTCTTGTTCCAAAGAGGTTTAGGAACTGGATTGACCATTTATGCGCCAGCGATTATTTTGTCGGCAATATTGGGTTGGAACCTAACGTACATGAATATTATTATTGGTGTATTGGTTATCATTTATACCTTTTCGGGCGGAACAAAAGCTGTGAATGTAACTCAAAAACAGCAAATGTTTGTGATTATGTCCGGAATGCTAATCACCTTTTTTCTGATATTGCATTATTTACCTAATGATATGACATTTACCAGTGCGTTGCATATTGCCGGTGCAAATGACAAAATGGATATTGTCAATTTCTCTTTAGATCCAGAGGAAAAATATACTTTTTGGAGTGGAATCACAGGAGGTTTTTTCCTTGCATTGGCTTATTTTGGAACCGATCAATCTCAGGTAGGGCGTTATTTATCGGGAAAATCAGTTCGGGAAAGTCAAATGGGACTGATTATGAACGGTCTTTTAAAAGTACCTATGCAGTTCTTCATTTTACTTACCGGAGTTATGGTTTTTGTTTTTTTTCAATTCAATCCTGTTCCGTTAAATTTTAATCCAAACAACAAAGCCATGATTGAAAAATCAGCTTACAAAGGCGAATACAATGCTTTGGAGAAAAAATTAGACGATTTATCCGAAGATAAAAAAGTAATTAATCTTTTGTACATCGATCAGCTCAATCAAGATTATGACAATCCAATCCTTCGAAAAGAATTAGTGGCTTTGTCCAATAAAGAAAAAGATTTAAGAGATCGAGCCAAAGAAATAATCCTGAAAGCCGATAGCAACAGTGAAACCAACGACAAAGATTATGTGTTTTTTCACTTTATACTCAATTATTTACCCAAAGGACTTATCGGTTTATTGTTGGCCGTTATCATTTCAGCCGCCATGTCTTCTACCGCTTCTGGACTGAATGCATTGGCATCTACAACAGCAATTGATATTTACAAACGTAATCTGAAAGAAGAAAAATCAGAAAGACATTATCTGTATGCCACAAAATTCTTTACCTTATTGTGGGGAGTTATTGCAATACTTTTTGCTTGTATTGGAACGCTGTTTGAAAATTTAATTCAATTGGTAAACATCATTGGATCCATATTTTACGGAACTGTATTGGGAATCTTTTTAGTTGGTTTTTATATACACAAGGTCCAATCCAAAGCTATTTTTTACAGCGCCGTAGTAAGTCAGATTACTATTTTCATCATATACTATTACGCCATTTATATTTTCCCAAGCGGAGAAGAAAAACTGGGCTATTTATGGCTTAATTTCATTGGAGCGATGTTAACGATTGTTATTTCGTTGTTGCTGCAATGGACCATCTTCAGAAAACAGAGAGCGATTACAGCCTAAATAAAAATAGTAAAACAAATTATTGTTTTAGTTTTTAAAAAATATTAACCGCAGATTCACAGATTTTTATATTGATAATCTGTGAATCTGCGGTTGTTGTTTTAACTTCTGAATGTTACTTATGTAACTTCTATTGAGAAAATCTCTCCTACTTCGTACACGAGCAATAGCGAACTGGCAAAGCAATGATAATTCTATGGATGATTTATACGCAAACATTTATAAATTACACAGTCCAAAATTTCAAAAAAAAATCCCGTCTTGATAATCAAGACGGGATTTTTTTTGCAAAACATCTGGAATAATTAGTTTTTACTCCACTCTGCAATACTGTCTTTATTCATTTTTACGTAGTCTTGGTTTTTAGCAATTTCAGCTGCGGTAAGAGATAATTTAGCCGTTTCGATTGCTCCTTTTTTATCTCCAAGTTTTGCTTGAATCAACGACTTCAATCTGTTATACCAAAATGGTTGGTCTTTAGACATATCCAACGCTTTGTTTACATAAACCAATGCTTTTGCATTGTCACCATTCGATTGAAACAAAAATTGAGCAGCAGAAAAATAATCTGCGGCAGTTGGTCCCGCTAATGCTTTCTCGATATTAGCTGTTGCTTTTTGTTGTGTAGGCACTTCAAATTTTACAGCTGCATACGAATTCTCCCAATACATTTCTAAAAAGGCAAAATTATTATCTAAACCACTAACTCCAATAGTAAATGTTTCAACACTTCTATTTAATGTTTCCGTTTTAACAGTAGCTCTAAGCGCCACATTTTCTTCTTTCCACTCTTCTGGATTCCCCCAGTTATCAGTAGTTTTATAAAATATTATTTCCCAGCTTTCAATTTTTGGAATAGTATATAACGAATATTTTCCTTTTTTCAAGGTTTTACCATCAATAACAACATCGTCGCTAAAAGATACGGTTGTATTTTCATTAGCTCCAGTTCTCCATACTTTTCCAAAAGGGATCAAATTACCAAAAACAGCTCTTCCTCTTGCACTTGGTCTTGAATAATTAATCTCTACATCTGTCAAACCTACGGCTTGCATGATTGTCGATTTTGGACTTGACTGAGGTGTTTTTACTTGTGCCTCAATGGTGAAATTTGCTATAATAATGGCAAATACAATGATTATTTTTTTCATGTTATAATTTTTTTATGATTTCCAAATTTACAAATTCAGTGGCTTTCAAATGTTAATTATTCCTTAATTTAGAATCAATATTCTTAACGGCATCAAAACCTAATTCGTTAAAATGATTAATCACAAAATCTGCTTCTGATAAATCTTGCGCCTCAGAGTGAATACTGTTGTACCCCAGGCACAAAATTCCGGCAGCTTTCGCCGCTTTTATTCCGTTCGTGCTGTCTTCAATGACGATACAGCTTTCTTTTGGTGCAATTGATAAACTTGCTGCATGTTCAAAAATAGCAGGATGTGGTTTCGATTTAGGAAAATCTTCCCCGCTTACCACATGTGTAAAATAGTCATGCAACTTAAACCTGGAAAACACACGTTCAATTGTAACTTTGGATGCCGAAGAAGCCAAAATCAACTGCATTCCGTTTTGGTGTAATTCTTTAATAAGATTTTCAACACCTTCCAGTAATTCTAAATCTGCTTTACTATCAAAAGCATCATTAAAGATGTTCCGTTTCCTTTGAATCAAATCTTCAACTTCGTGTTCAATCACAAAAACCTCTTTCAATTTCTGAAACGTATTTCGAGTAGAAAAACCAGTAAATGAAGTGTACATTTCCTCAGTAACAACAATATTTAATTCATCGAATTGTTTGAAATAAGCATAACGGTGTACGGGTTCTGTATCGACAATTACACCATCCATGTCAAAAATTACGGTTTGTATCATTTTTTTTTTAGATTATTAGACTTTTTAGATTTTTAGAACTGAATACTAAAAAACGGAACACTGAACACTATTTTTTAAGTAAATAGCGAATCACGGTTTCTGCGGCATACAGACCAAATAATCCTGGCATGTAACTATTGGTTCCATAAAATGATTTTTTGAAATTGGATCCATCAGTCATTTTTAAACTCGTTTCGTCTTGAATTTCAGAAGAAAAAACCACTTTCAATTTATCAATTTTCACTTCTTTCAATCGTCTTCTGATGGTTTTAGCAAAGTAACAATTCACAGTATTGGAAATATCCGTCACTTTTACTTTAGAAGCTTCCATTTTTCCGCCAGCGCCCATACTGCTGATAATTTTTACTCTTTTTCGTTTGGCACCAATAATTAAATTCAGTTTTGGAGTCACACTATCAATGCAATCCAAAACATAATCAAATTCCTCTGAAACAATTTCGAAAGCACGTTCCGGCGAAAGAAATTCCTGCACGCGAGTCAATTTCAACTCTGGATTGATGTCCATTAATCGATCACCTACAATAGTTACTTTGGGTTGCCCTACGGTCGAATGTAAAGCGGGCAATTGTCGGTTTATATTGGTAATATCAACTACATCGCCATCTACAATAGTCATGGTTCCCACTCCTGCTCTAGCCAAAAATTCAGCTGCAAAAGAACCAACACCACCCAATCCTACGACCAATACATTTGCATTTTTCAAATTATCTAAACCTTCTTTTTTGAATAAAAGTTCGGCTCTTTCTGTCCACTCTGCCATAATAAAAGTTTATTTGTTAATTTGGTTATCTGTTTATTTGATTAAAAACAGTATTAAAATTATTATTCACCAGTTCTTGTATTTCTTTGACTGAAATTCCTTTGTATTTTGCTGCCAATTCATAAACAGCTTCAATTCCTTCTTTAACTGTATCTGTTTCCAAAAAAAATCGATTATCAGGAACGCTTTTAAAAACTTCTTCTAATTCCTTATTTAGCAATAAATATTTTCCGAACGAAACATAAAATCCATTGTCCAATAATTGTTTAGCGACTTGAGCATTTTTGGAAAACCCATGAATCAGCATTGGAACAGTAATATTCAATTTTTTCTTAATTGCAATCAGTTCCTGAAAAGCCGCGACACAATGTATTACCACTGGTTTTTGATATTGCTGTGCCAAAAGCAATTGCTTTTCGAAAACCATTTGTTGTAATTCCATTGGAATTTCGATGCGTTTGTCCAATCCACATTCGCCTACAGCGAGACAATTCCCCTCTTGTAATTTACTTTCGATTATCGCCAAATCAGCTTCTATTCGTTCTTCAACGATAAACCACGGATGAATCCCGACGGAATAATACGGAATTGTGGCATCAAATTCCTGTGGATATTGATTCACTAATTCCAACACATTGGGCTGATTGGTCCATTTATGCGTATGCAGATTAAAGAATTCCATTAGTCGTGAAATTTTTTAACCCCAGCTTTTATCTCGATATTTAAATCGTTTTCCAATGGAACTTTTGGACAGGAATACTTAGGATTATAAGCGCAATACGGATTGTATGATGTATTAAAATCAATCACAATCGTATCTGCTTTTGGAATCCTTAAATCGATATATTTCCCGCCAATGTAACTTTCTTTTCCTGAAGTCAAATCTGAAAACGGCAGAAATAAATAATCTTTATATTCTTCTTTTTTGGAAAGCTCAATATTCTTGTACACATTCAGTTTCAAATCCTGACCGTCAATTGTAAAAGAAAGCTCCCCATATTTTACATACAATGGTTTTCTGTCTGTTGACGTTTTCATTTCAAAAGGTTTCTCGTTTTCTGTTCTGACAAAAGAAGCAGTCACAAAAAACTTTTCGTCAACAGGATAAAAATCAAGTGTTTTGAATTCCGCTAAATCTTCTGCAGTTAAAGGACTTGTCTTTGCCTCTGCATATTCTGTATTTAATTCCTTTTGAAATTTGGCTACAGCCGAAACATCAAATTTATCTTGGCCAAAGCCAAAATTCAATTGTACCAAAAGCAACAAAGTGAATAGCGTTCTCATGTTCTTATTTTATGCAAAAATAGTTTAAAAGTTACGAGGACACAAAGACGCATCGGTACAAAGTTTTCTACCTTTGTGAAATTATAACTTTAGATATGCTCAAAACTGCTTTTCAACGCTACATAAATAATTTCAGAGGATTTACAAGAGAAGTTTGGATTCTTACACTGATTACTTTTATCAACCGTGCCGGTACGATGGTTTTGCCTTTTTTATCCAAATATTTAAAAGAAGATTTAAGTTTTTCCTATGCTCAAGTAGGATGGATTATGGTTGCTTTTGGTTTCGGTTCTATGTTGGGATCTTGGCTTGGTGGCAAATTATCCGATAAAATAGGTTTTTACAGAATCATGGTTTTCAGTTTATTCACCAGCGGAATACTACTGTTTTTAGTACAATACATCCGAACTTTTTGGGGATTGTGTTTTGCAATGTTCTTCATCATGACCGTTGCCGATATGTTTCGTCCCGCCATGTTTGTATCTCTGGGCACGTATGCAAAACCTGAAAATCGCACTAGAGCATTGACTTTAGTTCGATTAGCGGTGAATTTAGGATTTACTGCGGGACCGGCTTTAGGAGGTTTGATTATTATGAATTTAGGCTACAGCGGATTATTTTGGGTAGATGGAAGCTCTTGTATTGTATCTATTTTGATTTTCACCTTATTGGTAAAAGAACGCAAAAAACCAGCTGATTTGAATACGGCAGATAGCGAAACCGAAATACCTGCTTCCGTTTTCAAAGACAAAATATTCTGGATTTTTCTCTTTATCTGTTTTATAACGGCGATGCTTTTCTTTCAACTTTTTACCACTTTACCCTTGTATCATAATGAAAAATTTGGGCTAACTGAATTTCAAAGCGGACTTTTATTATCATTAAACGGACTGTTAATTTTCTTTTTGGAAATGCCAATTGTGAGTATTAGCCAAAGAAAAAACATCAATAAACTCAAAATTATTCTTTGGGGTTCGCTGCTAATGTCCCTTAGTTTCTATGTTTTAATGATTAATATGTGGGCTGGAATATTAATCGTCAGTATTCTTTTTATCACTTTTGGAGAAATGTTCATCTTTCCTTTTTCCAATTCTTTCGCTTTAAGCCGAGCGCCAAAAGGCCATGAAGGTCGTTATATGGCTTTGTTTACAATGAGTTTCAGCTTAGCGCACATTGCAAGTTCCAAAACCGGACTGGAAATCATTGCTGCATTTGGCTACCAAACCAATTGGTTTGTCATGGGAAGTTTAGGAATTCTTTCGGTAGGCGGTTGTATTTGGCTGCAAAAATTAATTAAGCTGGAAAACAAATAGTTCCCTTATTACTTATTTGATTGTGATGTTTTTTCGCTAGAATAAATTTGATTTCAGCACAAAAACTGTTCTTTTAGTTAATTAACTATATTTTTAGTTGCACAACTGCAACTATAGTTGTATGTTTGATTCAAATAAAAAAATCATGCAAAAACTGACGAATAAAGAAGAAGAAATCATGCACATTTTATGGAAGCTCAAAAAAGCATTCGTTAAAGAAGTCATGGCAGAAATAACGGAAGAACAACCCCATTATAACACGCTTTCTACTATTGTGCGTAATCTGGAAGAAAAAGGTTTTGTGTCTCACAATGCTTTTGGAAACACGCACCAATACTATCCTATCGTGAGTTTAGAAGATTATAGAAAACGCTTCATGAATACCGCTATTGATAATTACTTTAATAGTTCTTATAAAAATATGGTCTCCCATTTTGCCAAAGAAGAAAAAATTTCAGCAGCTGAATTACGTGAGATTTTGGCAATGATTGAAAGTCAAAAAGAGGAAATATAAACTTTATAGTAACAACAGTATTTATGGAAGCATTCTATATTTATCTTATCAAATCCAGTGGATTAATTGCGCTGTTTTATTTGGCGTATCATTTTATGTTGCGAAAAGAAACCTTTTTTACAAGCAATCGTTGGTTTCTGTTACTGGGTTTATTTACTTCTGTTCTTTTGCCGTTAGTCGTTTTTACGAAAATAATTTGGGTCGAACCTACTCCTGTAAATTATGATTGGTCATCATTGCCCATAACTACAACAGTAAATGAAGACCATACAGAAGAATATATTTATTTGGGATTAGCAATGCTGTACTGTATGGGTGCATTGTATCTACTAACTAAATTTGGTTTTGATTTTTACAGTTTACAAAAAGTATTTAAAGGAAAAATAATAAAACGTCAAGCCGATTTTAAATTTATTGACTTACAAGACAACCTCGCTCCGTTCTCTTTTTTTAATACTATCGTTTACAATTCTTCCTTATACACTACTGCCGAGCTAGAAAATATCTTGGAACACGAAAAAGTACATTGTGAGCAAAATCATACTGCAGATGTTTTAATTGAAAGAGTTTTTTGTGCTATTTTTTGGTTCAACCCATTCATGTGGCTGTACAAAAAAGCCATCTTACAAAACTTAGAATTTATTGCCGATAGTGAAGCTACCAAAAAAACATCAGACAAAAAAGCGTATCAGTTTACGCTTTTAAAAATAACAACACACGAGAATTGTGTTGCCATTACCAATCATTTTTATCAATCATTAATCAAAAAACGAATCGTTATGTTAAACAAAAATCAATCAAAAAAATCGAATTCCTGGAAGTATGTATTAATAATTCCCGCTTTAGTGGCATTTGTGATACTTTTCCAAGTAAATGTAATTGCGCAGGAGAAAATAGCTGTCCAAGCAACAACAAAAATCATAAAAGCAAATGAAAAATCAGTAGATGTTTACAAAATAGATAAAAATACTACTGATGAGGAATTAAAAGAAAAATCTAGCAATTTAAAAGAAAACTATGCCATAATCGCTACTTTTTCCGGAATCAAAAGAAATTCTAAAAACGAATTGACCGCAATAAAAGTTGATTTGAAAAAGGGAAAAGAAATTGCACAGAAAATGGAAACAAAAGGAACTGAGGCAATAAATGAATTTGGAATTATAGTATCTAAAGACGATAATGGAATGCTTACTGTAAATTTTGGTTCAGATGAAACAATTATCAATCAAAAAAGTATTGTTATTGCTCCAAATGCACCGTCAGTAACTGAAAAAGAAATTTTTATCAACGGCAAAAAAGTAAGTCAAGATGATTTGGATAAAATAGATCCTAATGAAATTGCGACTATGAATGTCAATAAGAATGATGACAAACAGGAAATCCGAATCATTACTAATAATCATAGGAAAATGATTAACGAGAATGATATTTATATCAATAACGAAAAAGTGTCTCAAAATGAATTAGACCGTTTAGATCAAAGTACAATTGAGAGAATGGATGTAAATAAAGATGGTAAAACAATCCGAATTATAACCAAAAATGGAATTCAATATTCTCAAGAGAGAAATTTACCAGTTCCTCCAACGCCTCCAACACCGCCAGTTTTTAAGATTAAAACTCCTGCTCCTCCAGCATTTCCAAAAGCACCAAAAGCACCAAAAGGTGACCCAATTAAAGGAGATAAAAAAGCTTGGAAAGAGTTTGAAAAGAAAATGGAAGACTACGAGGCTAAAATGAAAAAATTGGAGCCTCAAATGGAAGCTTTCGATAAGCAAATGGAAGAATTTGATAAGAAAATGGAACCATTCAATAAAGAAATGGAAGCTTTTGAGAAAAAAATGAAAGTGTACGAACAACAAATGGAAGAATACCATTCTAACTTGGAACGCGAAAGAAAAAAATAATATCCTCATAAAACCCAAAAAGACGGTCCTAATCAAGACCGTCTTTTTTTATATCTTTGTCTAAAATAAAACCGTATGTATAAAATCCTGGCACAAATCAACAAAATCATTTTACCTAGTTTCACCAAACAGCGATTGGATTTGGCAAAAGCCAAGAAATGGCAGATGGCAATTATTGGTTTTAGATATTACGTAACCACACGTGCGCTGGATTAATATGTAATTGCGGCAAAAATTTCATTTCCTTTGATTTTTGCTCTTCCATTCAAGAAAGCTAATTCCATCAGGAAATTGCATTGCACGATTTCGCCACCCAATCGTTCTACCAATTCACAAACTGCTTTCGCCGTTCCTCCAGTTGCCAAAACATCATCGTGAATCAGAATACGGTCTCCTTTTTGAATCGCATCGGTGTGAATTTCTAAAGTATCCGTTCCATATTCCAAATCATACGTTGCAGAAATGGTTTCGTAAGGCAACTTATTCGGTTTTCGGACGGGAATAAAACCAACATTCAATTCCTGAGCAATCAACATCCCAAAGAAAAATCCTCGACTTTCCACTCCTATCACCTTGTCAATTTTTTTATCAGCAAGTGAAGAAACCAATATATTCAAGCATTTTTTCCTTGCTTCGGGGTCAATTAATAAGGGAGTAATGTCTTTAAACAAAATTCCTTCTTTGGGAAATCCTTGAATATCACGTATATACTTTTCTAGTGGCATATTTTTTTATTTTTATCTAAAATTAGTCTTGCAATTTACATATTTATTCCTATATTTGCACCCGCAATAAGGCCTTGTGGCGCAACTGAATAGCGCACTTGATTACGGCTCAAGAGGTTACTGGTTTGAATCCAGTCAAGGTCACTTTATGGGACAAAGAAGAAAAATCCTTCCTTGTCCCATTTTTATTTAAGGGTATTCGACTGTTAATCAAATATATAATCCCCACAACTTCGTTGATCCTAGTGGTTCGAAACTCATTTTTTAAAATAGTGAAATTTTCAGGGTAAATCGAACCAATCAAATCTCGCGAATCTACCCATTCCCCGTTAATGTAGTATTCATGAAGCTTTAGGAGATTTTCTATACCGGAATTCAACAAGTCATCAATATTATCCTTGTCTTCATTTATAACTGATAATTTCGATTCCAGTTTACTTATAATCTCACTATATGATGATCTCATCTCCCCATAATCTTTAGCATCTATCTGTTGAGTCGCTAACAAATCTCTCACATGAGACAGCCTCTTTTCATAATCTTTAAGTTGAACTATAAGCTTATATTTTTCATCTTGAATTTCTTTAGTATTATCTTTAAAGCACTCAATTATAATTGCAATGTACAGTTTTTTTATTTCGGCTCTAGGAACATATTGCTTCAAGTTATTTAAAAATATCTCATTAGCTACTTCTGAATTAATTCTATACTTACAACCTGAAGAACAATGATAGTAAGAATAATATTTACTTCTACCTTTGGAGATACTTGCCGTCAATAGCTTTTCACATTCTGGACATTTAAAAAATCCACGAAGAGGAAATGGCTCTGTAGTAATTGCTTTAGGTCGAAAATTCTTTCCTCTTCCATCCAAAACATCTTGAACCGTATAATATAATGCATGCGAAATTAAAGGTTCATGTTGTCCCATTACACTTCTAGCTTCTTCATCTTTATATTTAGGAATTACTATTTTTCCACAATAAAGAGGATTCCGAATAATTCTCCAAAAATTATTTTTACTTGCTTTAAGACCTTTGTTCTTCGCCAGACGATATACCTGCTCGGTATTAAAAATTCCCTTAGAAAGCTCTTCAAAAGCCCACTTTAGTATTGATGCCTCGGGCTGATCAAATGCAATATATTTTGCACCATCTTCTTTAACCCTATTTATATAACCTGAAGGGGCAAGCCCCATATATCTCCCCTCCTTCTTTGCCCTGCGCATGCCGTGAAAAGTATTTAGTGCCCTTCTATCATTTTCCACCTCGGGTGCAGCAAGATAAAAAGCAAGCATCATCTTGTTTTCCGGAATCTCCAAATCAAGTGGTTGCTCTATGCCTTGAGGCTCTACTCCAAGTTTTCTGAGAATGTTGATCATCTGATAAGCATCACCCGCGTTACGACTAAATCTATCCCATTTAGTAAATAGAACTAAATCCGTTTTGTTCTTATACTTTTTTAGATTTTGCAAAAGTTTCTTCCACTGCGGTCTATTAAAAGTCTTTGCAGAATGGTCTTCGTAAATCACGTCTCGTATTGCAATAGAATTAATCGCACAATACTTTCTGAGCACTTCCTCTTGATTTCTCTGAGAATAGCCTCTATCCGCCTGTTCATCGGTACTAACACGTACATATAAGTCTGCTATCATTTCAATTCTCCTTTCCTTAAATATTTACATACGGCACTATTTGCCAATTTCCTCAAAAAAACTAAGATATCCCTAGCTTGTTCGAGCGTTAAATCCAGTCCCTCTGTCTTTAACATTTCCAAAGCTTTCTCTGGAGTGATTCTTCTTCTTTCATTTTCATCTTCATTTCTCATTTTTAAAATCCTCTCCATTAAAAAAAGACCAATATGGTCTTTTTTGTTCAACAATCATTTATCGATATAAAGATAAGGTCTTGATTTCTAATGATCATAAGTAAAATATATCTATGATGGCTGTGGATTGTTACTTATTGATATTATTTTCATCATCATTTCTAGAATCCACAGGAAACAAGATGCTGATCTCATTTAGCAGTTCAAATTCATCAATTGGGAATAACTGCAGGGCAATTCCCAATATAAGCCCGACATCAATTGACTGATTTTTTATCGTAATGGGAACTTCAGCGCCATCTTCATCAAGAGCCACAATACATAATTTCAGCAGATTTCTAATAACCGCTGCGAGCTCATAATAATCATACACTCTTATTTTTGCGGTATGAATCCCGCTTTTATCTTCAACTGGCTTCAAAGCACTCAGACAGTTGGTGGTTAATCTTTTAATAGTCTCTAGCTTTTCAATTTCATCTTTTTCCATAATCTTTATTTTTAAATCGATTAATTAATGTATCAGTCCTGCTCAAAGCTTAATAATAACCCGTCTTCAATAACCAAATTATGTAATTCACGCATCAGTTTTTCAACAATAACATTCATCTGATCAACCTCTTCTTTGCAGAGTTTTGATAACTTATGGTTAAGGGTCATATGCTTATCTAAATACGGAAAGAAATCCGTCCAGAACTGTTCTATCATATAATTGTATTTATGTATGTCGGGATCGGCATACATACATAATTGCCACAATGCTTCATTTGACAGATAATTAGGCAGGTAATAGGTTTTTACAAAAATGTATGTCCTGCAAAAGGACAGAAAAAATAATGAAAAAAAGTAATCTATACCTTGATAGTTTGCTTCGGCATTGTTGGCTATCGTGAAAAATTGCAAAGCAATATCTTTGGTGGGCTTATAATAAAAATACAAATCAGCATGATAAGGATTGTGAGGCACCTCCCAATGAAATTCTGGATGATATTGACTGGATGAATATATCAGATGCTTCCCTTGAACAATGTTGGCAAAGAAACTTTGATACTGATACAGATTCGTTTGTATCCAATTACGATGGTGGCTTATCAAAACAAAATCATATTTCCCGCCAGTTTTTCTTTTTAGGGATTGGTTTATTAATCTTAATTTTTCATTACCCGAACCGATAGCTATAAGCATCAGATAATAGGTCGTTTTTTCACCGTAGGTGATTTGATGATACAAATAGATCTGTTCGACTTCCAATGATTTCAATATGGTTTCGACAGCAATATCGAGAGTTTCATCTTTCAGTTCGTTATCAATTTGACATGAAGCTTCCTGCTTTTCAAATAATTTTTTTTTTATCAGTTTCTTTAATTGGTCAAACCGTTCTTCGATAAGACGATAGAGGCTTTGTTCGGCAATTCCAACTGCTTCATACATTTCATTTTTATATATTGCCTCATCATCATTGATGGAAGCTTCTTTTGCTTTAACAAACAGATCAATAAGATAATATTTGCTGTGGCTGTTTCTTACGAAGTATTTTTGAATATCAGGAATGTACTCTATAAGGTTAGTGATCCTTTCATCTAAATTTAACGAAGCAGACCTATTTCCTGAATACAGTTCTTCCAAATATTCAAGATCATATTCAATCAATCTTGCATACGATGTAAAAACACTGTTTGAAGAACCTTCTGAAATGAGATTTTGAATTTGTGACTTATGAAGATCGTGATCGTTATAAAAACGCTCTTGAAAAACATTAAACTTTTCCTTGTATTTCGTCCAATTCCTTGTGATGATAAGCGAATCTCCAGACTCTTTATTTTGGTAGATAATAGCCGGAGGCTGGCAGTAAAATTCAATAAACGGATGTCCTAAAGAGAATCTATGATGAAGCCTTTCAGAGTAAATGAAATAGACATCGATCTGAGAGAGTTTTCTAACTTTTTTTACCCATTTGTTCTGTTGTAGCTGTTGTGCATCCATATTTTTTTCGATATGGATAATAAGATGTGAGAACACGAAAGAGGGCTGTCTGGTAAAAAACATCTGAATGATATTATGTTGATTAGCCAATTGTCTCAGGATATTTTCTAAAAACTCATTTTCGAGTTTTGGAAATGAAAGTTTTTCTAGAGTTTTCATAACACTGTGTTTTTGAAGATTAGATAAAGGATATTTTATTCCGCTGAAGGTTCAACCTGTTCATTTTTCTTGATTTTCTCAACGCCTCTTTCTCTCATCAGTTCCCCTGCATCGAGCATTTTGATTAAATGAATATAAGGTGTCGTAAGGTCGGAGTCAGGATCTACATAATAGGGAGACAATGAAAGTTCAGTGATTTCAGATAAGAAAAATTCAAACTCTTGCAGTGTTCTCTCTTCAAATGCATTTTGAAGCACCAAAAAAGGATTGTCGAACTCTTCTTTGGTCAGGGAAGAAAGATGAAATACCGTTTCAGTGCGGGATGACTGTTTTACTTTCCATTTTTTACTTTTTTCTTTCAGGTAGTAACAGACTTTGAGAAAAGAGGAGACAGCAGTATAAAAAACGAAAACATTACAGGGGGTTTCTTGCTTGTAGACTTTTCCCTTATAACAGTGAAGTACCGCTTCACTTAAATTCTGTTTATAATAATCAAGATGTGCAAAGTCAAAAATAGCGTCAAATGCCTCAAATGGATTTCCTGTCACGAACCCTGCCCAAAACCTTGTTTCGAAGGATATTTTATTCTTTTTCATAGTGGGGAGATTTAAAATTGAAAAGCGAAGTTCCACTCTTTCAAAAGGATAATCTATTCGAAAAGCGGATATAATATCTGATAAAAGGGATATTTTACAGGATATTTTTTTATCTTTGAAATTCAGGATTTTTAATCCGAATGGCTTTATCTTTGAGCCTTCAGAAAATTAATACTCATTATGGAACAGAAAATACATCAGGGAAGAAACGTAAAACGCTTCAGAGAAATGCTTGGAATCAAACAGGAAGCATTGGCTTTTGATCTGGGAAATGACTGGAATCAAAAGAAAATTTCTTTGCTAGAGCAAAAAGATATAATTGAAGATAATATACTTAGACAAATCTCGAATTCATTAAAAATTCCTGTTGAAGCATTTCAGAATTTTGATGAGGAACAAGCAATAAATATTATTTCGAATACTTTTGGAGATAATGCTTGTGTTGGAAATCCTAATTCTACATTCAACTTCAATTCTATCCAAGAGTTAAAAAAACTTCACGAAGAAAAGATTGCTTTATATGAGAGGATGTTGAGGGAGAAAGATGAAATGATGGCAAGGCTTGAAAAATTAATCAATAAATAATTTCGGAATAATTCATATTCATATTTGCAAAAACTAAATACGAAATAATCATTTATAAAAGATACATTAATTCCACAAAGAGACTCTTGAGTCTCTTTTTTGTTTTGGAACATTACTTGCTCTAATACATTACCAAAAACTATCACATGAATAAAACTATAAAGCTTCGAATAAAAAGGGAAATCGACAGAGATATTGAACTTAAAATATTAAAATTAAAAGGTTCTTTAATTACTAAAGGCTTTACCGAAATTATTCACATTGCAGATGAAAATACAGAGTATTATCTTAACTCATTTTCCACTTCACCTGAGAATAAAAAAGAGGTAGAATGTTTTGTTCTGGATTATATCACAAACCATAATCTTACGGACACCATTACGTTACTTCAAGAAAGTAATTAAGTGATTTTTGACTGCAAGAATTTTTTCAGATCATGTGTAAAAACCTTCCTGAAAACAGTCAGAATTTTGCACATTAATTAAAATATATTCATCTGAAAAAGTACGCTCCCTTATTCAAGATCTAATAATTATTTAGGGACATTTTCTTCTGTATTGGAATAAGGGAGCGTACACTTTCAGAGACCGCTGAAATAAATATTCTTACAGCTTTACAATCTCCTAAAGATCTTAAAAATATCTAGATAAAAAATCACAAAAAGTACAACTAAGGTATTGGACATTCATCAACTGCGTGCCCATAATGTCACCGCTCATTCTTCGCAGTGCCACCCTTCGGGACTTATAGCACTCCGTTTGATACATATCCAATTTTGTATTGCTTTCTTTTTTTTCTTTTTCTTTTGAAAATTTTTTTGGCAGTCTGATTGAATAAAAAACTAACATTTCCTGCTATTTATCTAAGACATTTCATAGGTAAAAATTACCCATGATTGTTTATGTCATACACTAGCTTTAAATTAGCTGTTAACCTTTAAAGAGCTGAAAGATTGCAACGTTCCTGCAATCGGCAAGATGTCCGTTTGTATCACAACCGATATCTTGCTGCCCTTTCACTCGGAACTCGTGGGCAGTGAAACTGAAAAATTTAGATTCCAAAAAAGTAATTATTATAGAGAATTGTAGAGTCTAATTTATATCAACATATTTCTAATTGATTTTAGAATCATAAAATAAAACCATTATCAACACACATTAATAAAATTACACAATTGATTGTTATTTCGATCAAATTAGGTCATTTTGTCTATAATAACAATCATAGAAAATAAATTAATATTCTTCTCTAAGTTATCTTTAACTTCAATATTAATTGTAAAATTCAGAAATAATCCTACAATACGGTGTTCCTTACTATTGAAATTCTTTTTTTAGGTATCTTAGCCAAGATGATATCCTTGAGTTAATCAAGAATTAATTATTTTTTTAATAAAAAAATTTTCATTTTTTAAATTAAAAGAATGGTTATCGGCAAAATGAAAAAAATAAAATTTAACAGTTATTATGAACTACATTCAAAGTACATCTGCTTTTCATGTAACGTGGTTAAGTAGACTAAATCCTATTTACAGAATTTTGAGTGACATTCAATATGTTGAAGATTTTTTTGAAACTGGAAATATCTATCTTTCAAGTTTTAAAAATTTTAAAAAGTATGAAGATGAAATGCAAGGTGATAAAACTGAAGGACATAATTTAGTTGGAGGATTTGATGGAAAAGACAGCAGTCAATACGTGTCTTATGATGGGGGTGTTAATGCTTACGTACTATGTACTACAAATTCCTTGAAGGAAAATGTAATTAAAAATTTTAAAGGTGTTGGAGCAATAAAAATAAAAGATTCTGTAAACTTTGGCAAAGAAATAGCAAGGAAATTATCTTTTGTAAATACAGGTATTGAAGGCGATTGTATTTATGGTGATTCTAAAGTTCAAATATTAGAAAATGAACAGAATAAAGTATTTCAAAATATTGACTTTAAGAATCCAGTTTCGATAAAGGAAGAACTTTCTCAAATAACTTTAGGTGTTGAAATGTTTATGAAGCATAAAAAATATGAGCATCAACAGGAGCATAGATTGTTATGGTTTTCAGAAGTTCAAATTAATAGTGGAATAATTATTCATTGTCCCGAGGTAATTAAATATTGCGATAAAATAATTTTTTAATAATCTGAAAAATTTAAGATGAAAAAATATTCTGATTGGTTTAAAGTTGATTTACATATTCATACCGATTATAGTAAACAAACAAAAACAAATGATTATCAAGGTCATTTTGATATTAATATTTTGAAACAGAAATTAATAGAAAATGATGTCAAATTATTTTCTTTAACAGATCATAATATTATCAATGTTGATGCTTATAAAAATTACTATGAAAACTACACCGATGGAGATCCAAAATTACTAATTGGTTGTGAATTCGATATTGAAGTGCCAAAATCACATAAGACAATTACTTATCATAGTGTTATAGTCTTTGAAAATGATAATTTTGAGGATGTAGAAATAATTTCAAATAAAATTGAGAGGTTGTATGCTACCAAAGGAGTTTCTAAGACTGAAAGGAAAATAACAATAGATGATTTATATGATTTATTTAATGAACATAATTATTTTTTCATTCCTCATGCAGGGAACACAAAGAGCATATTAGATCCTTATATAGGCTATGACATACAACTCTGCCAACAAATGGTGTTACTTATGCCAAGTGCATTTGAAAAAGTAAAAGAAAGTGTTAGACAAACTTATAATGAAGGTTTTGATAGAATTAAGACGTTAGATTTTAAGGATAAAGATGATATTCCATATATCAATTTTTCAGATAATCACAATTGTAATAGTTATCCGTGCACCAATAAAAATGGTGATAATCATGAATTTTATTGCATAAAAGGTCAACCAACATTCGAATCAATCCGATTTGCCTTTATTGATCCAAAATCTCGAATTAAAAAGTTCTCAGAAGTAGAAGTGTTAATGAGGTTTGATAATTTCTTACACAGTGTTAAATTTGAAGATAACCCAGTAATAGAGAACACAACTCTATATTTTAGTCCTAATTTAAACACAATTATTGGAGGGAGGTCAAGCGGTAAAAGTTTATTGTTTAATATCTTAGGAAAAAAAATAAACAATAATAAAAGTCAAATCGATAAATACGGATTAGATATAACTAATGCAAAAGTTAAAAGTTTTTTGGATGATGATTATAAACCAATAATTAATTATAATACAAATGATATTATTTACATTAACCAAGGAGACATTGTAAATTATTTTGAGAATAATTCCCTCAAAGATTTAATACTTGAATCTGGGGAGACTGAGAACTATAAAGCAGCCTTAGAAACTTTTAAAACAAAAAAATCAGACTTAACCCAATTAGTTGAAAAATTAATTGAATTATATTCTGAATTATACGATGTATTAAATTCTAATTTCACATTTCATGACCGCGATATAACTTCTATTCTTGATTCCAGTTACATTTTTAAAAGTATTTCAGATATTGAGGACAATACTGACTCATTTCAGACCTCAGCCGAGATATTGAATCTATTAACCGATAATACTGAAAAATTCAAAGCAAACGAAAACTGGTCATTTTTACCAGAAGAATTGGAAGTAATTGAAACTTTTATAGAACTTGTAAATGCTAAAAACTTGTTATTTGATGAGGTTACTAAAAATTACAGTAAAAAGATAGACTTTATAACAGATGTAAAGAAAATCATAACAGATAAAAATGCAAATTTAGATTTAAAAGGCAGAGAAAAGGAAGCCTCGAACACAAGATATACGACTCTTAATAAAAATATATCTGATGCTTTTAAAATAGCAAAACAAGTGGAAAACCATTGTTTGTTAGTTGAACAATTATCTTATGGAGAGATCCAAGAAATTAAAATTAATGATGAAGTCACAGTGGTTTTAGAAGTTGAAAAAAATGAAAGTATAAAAACAAAGATAATTGAAGGTTTAAGTAGTATTTCATCTACTAATTTGAGTTTATATCAGGTATTGATTAAGTTAGCATTAGGTGAAATAAAAATAAAAAATTTACCGACTAATTCATCTGATAATTTGGCAAAAAAAACGATGACGCAAGTAAAAGGGATTTTAGATTTATTTGACAAACCAATAGAATATTTAAAATATTCAGAGGAAAGCACATCAAAAAATAACTCACCCGGATTTAATTCAGAAAAATATTTACAAACAATATTAAAAAGCGGTAATTCTAAAATAATTTTTATTGACCAACCTGAAGATAATCTAGGTAATAGATTTATAACAGATAAGCTTATTGATTTATTAAGAGATTTGAAATTTAAAAAACAGATATTTTTAATAACTCATAATCCATCTATAGTTGTGTATGGTGATGCTGAGAATATAATTATGTGTAATAATAATGAAAATACAATAGAATATGAGCAATATGTTTTAGAAGAAAAAGAACATCAAAAAGAGATTTGTACTGTTTTAGATGGTGGTCAATACATTTTTGAGCAAAGAGCTAGAAAGTATAACATTAAGAAATTAATTCAATAAAAACTTAACATGTATAATATAGTAATAACTAATACAATCGCTGAGGATAAGATTTCTATCAATTTTGATCTTCAAGACGGGAGTCTTTCACTTACTTCACTTGATTTATCGACTTCTGGGGATATTGAATTAAATCCTCTAGTAATTAAACTTGCTGAGTTAATAGAATTAAATAAAAAAGTTGAAGTGGTTTATGAAGATTCACTTGAATTGCTTAAAACTGATTCAAAAATCACATTAGTTAAAGGTGCTTTAGATGAAATCTATAATTCATTTAATTCAAACTTTACCGTTGAAGAGGATAAATTACATTAAGTTACTTCATGAGGTCAAATGTAAAGTAAGGAGACCAAGATAAAACATTTAAGTTAATGACTAATTCAATAAATCAAAAAAAATGCATTTGGTGCTTAAAGTCAACATCTGAAGTTACTTTTATAAAAAAAGCACATACTATTCCTAAATCATTAGGAGGTCAAAATTTTAATAGAAACGTCTGTGATGATTGCAATTACTATTTTGGCAATAGAGATAGCCACAATGGAAAATACTCTATTGAAGTTGCTTTGAAGGAAGCATTTTCAATTTCAAGAAAACGTTTTTTATTAGGAGGTATTCCTAAAAGAAAAGTTGGAGAGTTTAAATCTCAATTTTTTGAAATGAAAGAACGTAAAGGTAAGTTTCGTTTAGGAGTCAAGCCTTCGTTTATGTTTGCTTCACAACTAGAACTTTGTAGGGCTTTTAAACGAGGTTTATATAAAATGTATTTTGAAGAATTAAACCGACAGAAAAAAGTAGGTTTTGAGTCAAGTTATGATATTATAAGAAGTTTTTCAAGATATAATTTAGGAGATTTACCAGTCTTATATTTTACAAGGAAAATTGGTGTTATGATATTCTTTAAAAGCGAAGCCGAAACGCCTATTTTATATTTTAGTAGAATGAACTATTTGTATTTAGATAGTCAATTTGCCGAGATTGAATTTCTTGGTCATGTTTTTGGATTTCCAATAGCTCCTTTTACAAAAGAAGAGTTTGAAAATTATGCAAGTAAATCAATCGAAATGAAAAAAGATTTTTTCATAGAAGCAAATATTATATCTAAGTTTACAGACATTGATATAAGTTTGAATATCATGAACAATTAAAAAATAAAACAACATAGGTTGCTTAACTTTGAATTAATTCAAAGTTAAGCAACCTATGTGTAAAAACCTAAATTAATTTTACTATTAAAAATGTCCAGTTTTTTATATAACAAACTGGACATTTTTATATATTTGTAGTAAATAGAATTACATGAAAACCACTGACTACATAGCTACTACCATAGATCGCTTCCCAAAAGGATATGTTTTCACCTATGTTGACTTTACCACAGTCGTGAATAAAAAAGAAGCAGTGATAAAAGCATTGAATCGTATGGTGGTTTCGGGCAAGATTGCCAAACTAGCCAAAGGAAAGTATTACAAGCCTGAGAACACTCCTTTTGGAAATTTAGAACCTAACCAATATCAAGTAGTAAAAGATTTACTAGAAGATGATGGCAGAATAATTGGCTATCTTACGGGTTATAGTATCTACAACCAATTAGGATTGACTACACAAATAAGCAATACCATTCAAATTGCTAGAAATGACATTCGTCCAAGCTTAAATAGAGACCGCTACAACATCAAGTTTGTAAAACAAAAGAATACCATCACCAAAGAGAATATTCCGTTGTTACAATTGCTAGATGCTATTAAATATATCAAGAAGATTCCTGATAGCAGTATTGCAGCAGCCTGCTTAAGGTTAGTATCACTATTGAAAGGGTTGTCGGAAAAAGAAATAGCAACAGTAGTACGCTTGGCTCAAAAATACCCACCTGCAACAAGGGCTTTACTTGGTGCGCTATTAGATGAAGCGGAAGTTTCTCAATTCAAGGAAATATTGCTTAAAAATCTGAATCCCATAACTAATTACAAACTATCGGGAGTACAAACTGTTTTAAAAAATGCCGAAAACTGGAACTTAATATGAAGCTACACGAAAACAAAGTTCTATTTAGACAATCAATTGAGTTTACCGCTCAACAGATGGGAATACTACCTATTTATGTAGAAAAAGACTACTGGGTAACGTATGCATTACGTATCATTTTTCAGGATACAATTGGAGCAGAAACCATTTTCAAAGGAGGAACAGCACTGTCAAAATGTTTTGGATTAATTGAACGTTTTTCTGAAGATATTGATTTGGTAGTTTTGAAGAGAGACGAAGAAAGCGGAAATCAACTGAAAAACAAATTGAAGAAGATAACCAATGCTGTTGGTGCTAAATTAACAGAAGTTGATGAAGAGGGTATTACAAACAAAGTAGGCATGATTAGGAAAATTGCCTATCAGTATCCAAAAACGTTTACTGGAAAATTTGGACAAGTTAGAGAGAACATTATCGTTGAAGCGACTTGGCTAGGACGCTATGAACCATACTACACTACCTCTATTTCATCCTATATTTTTACAATGATGAAATCAGCGGGACAACTCCAAATTGCAGAAGAGCATGATTTATTACCTTTTGAAGTTCAAGTATTGCATGTAAATAGAACTATTTGCGAAAAAATAATGAGTTTGGTTCGCTTTTCATATACCGAAGATCCAATAACAGATTTACAAAATAAGATCCGACATACTTACGACTTACATCAGTTATTAAAAGCTCCTGCAATCTTAGCCTTTTTTGAAAGTCCTGCGTTTGAAGAAATGCTTTTACTTGTTGGACAGGATGATGTTTCAAGCTTCAAAAATAACAATAGATGGCTAGAGAATCATCCGAAAAAAGCCATAATCTTTAGTCAAACAAATCCAACTTGGGAAAAACTAGAAGAAGTCTATACCAATGAATTTCTTAATCTTGTGTATGGAGTAAAACCCACAAGTGAAGAGATTTTAAAATCACTAATCAAAATTAGTGAGCGTTTACAGCATATAAAATGGAATATTGAAATTCCCGAAAAAGGAGAAAAGAAAATAGGATGACATTTACCTAATCACAGTTATAGGAAGCTTTTGTTAACTAATTATAAAAGAAAAAATCACATAGTAGTTGGAGTTATTTGCAAACAAAAGAATTCATAAGTAATCATAGAGCAAGTATCGAAGCAATTTTTCATTAACTTTCAAGAAGAATAGTTTTTAATATTGCTACTTCTAATACTGATGATTAATGGAAATTATTATTTCTGAACTTAGTGCTGTTATACATATTTGAGATAATAATTTCAATAAAAAAAGCTAAAAGAAGCGATATGATTTTACAACAGAAAACATTGGAAAAATTGCGAATCCTAATTAATGAGGAAACCGAATATAGAACTGGTCCAAAATTAGTTGCGTTCTTCAATAATTTAGGTTTTAACGATTCATACAGCGAAGACTTCCCATCGAGATGGGTGTTCACGGACGAAAAATTAACTAAAATTAATGGAACATCAGAATTAAGCAAATGTATTATTCAACTCTTTAATCCATTAAATTTCATTGGAAGATACAGTAAACTTGATGAATGTATTGATGATTTTAATAAATTTATTGCTTTTGATAATTGGAAAGTAGTCCGTGATGGAGCTATCATAAACTTTGCAAAAGCAGCTAAAATATCCTTTGAGGACACAAAAACAGGCTCATTAGAAGATGATTTTCTGAAAAAAGAATTCGACGAAATAAGATTGGACACTTTGAAGCTTGATAATTCACTCACAGAAGTACTGAATATTAGACTTTTAGAAATAAAAAAATGCTTAATTGCAGAAGCTTCCCTTTCTGTTATATTTTTATGCGGAAGTACTTTGGAAGGTTTATTAAGTGGTATAGCGAATCAAAATATTAGAATGTACAATACAGCTGCCACCGCTCCAAAAAAAGATGGTAGAGTAAAAAGTCATCATGAGTGGACACTACTGAATTTAATAGAAGTATCTTGTGAAGTTGGATATATTAACGAAGATGTTAAGAAATTCAGTCACTCTCTTAGAGACTTTCGCAATTACATACATCCCAATGAGCAGATTAAAAACCGTTTTATTCCTGATCAGCAGACTTCAAAAATCTCATGGCAAGTTCTTAAAGTTGCCATAAATCAAATTAATAAAAAAGTAAATAATAATTCCATCTCTTAAATTACGCTTTAAAAGTTTAAGAATATAGAAAACCCTTTTTTGTAGTGTTTTATTTACTAACTTAGGAAACTTAATTACTTCATATATGTCTGAATCAATTCTACCAAAATTGGAAGCATCTCGTAAAGAACTTTTAGATCTTGGAATGCGTAATACATTACTTAATTATAAATCTTCTAAAGTAAAAGGTTTACAGATTGTACAAGAACAATCATCATCCATATATGATATTTTAGTAAGGCAGAATAAAGCAATGACTTTTTTAGGCCGTCCAGGCAAAGATGAAGAAGATGAGTTATTTGAACTGCCCGAACTTACCGAACCTGAAGTACAAGATGCATATAATGACACAAGATTACAAACCAATGAAAAAGACTCCAAGCTTCAGACAAAAATTTTAAACACCTATTATTTTGCTAAAACAAGTATTGAAGAGCAAGGTGTCAACATGTTGTATCTTGCATTAGGAATACTAAATTGGTATGAAAAGGGGAATACCGAAGATCCAAGAAGAGCACCATTAATTTTACTGCCGGTAGTTCTGGAACGTTCTAGTGCAAATGAGCGTTTTCGTTTAAGATACAGCGGCACTGAGATTGGAGCAAATCTATCATTACAAGCAAAAATGATGGTAGATTACAGCATCACAATTCCTGATCTTCCCGAGGAAGAAGAAATAGATCTTGAGGCATATTATAACATTATAAAAGAACGAATAAGCCACATTGAAAATTGGAAAGTTGACCAAGATGCTATAGAACTAGGCTTCTTTTCCTTTGGCAAATTTATGATTTACCATGATCTCGACAGTGACAAATGGCCAGATGATAAAAAACCTTTTAATCATAGTATTTTACAATCATTGTTTGATACTGGATTTAATGAACCTCAACCATCAATTGGAGAAGAACATCATCTTGACAATGAAACAAACGCTGATGAGCTGATGCAAGTCGTAGACGCTGATAGCTCACAGGTTATTGCAATGCTTGCAGTTCATGAAGGGCGCAATATGGTAATACAAGGTCCCCCGGGAACAGGTAAATCACAGACTATTACAAATATTATCGCAAATGCTATTGGAAATGGTAAAAAAGTACTTTTTGTTGCAGAAAAAATGGCCGCATTGGAAGTTGTAAAGCGACGACTAGATAATGTTAACTTAGGAGAAGCCTGCTTAGAATTACATAGTCATAAAGCCAACAAAAGAGAACTGCATAACGAACTTAAACGCACATTGGAACTAGGCAGACCCACCATGACTCGTTTGGAAGAAGAAATTAGATTTCTACATCCTCTGATAAATGAGCTTAATGAATATTGTAATTCAGTAAACTCTGAAATATCTAGAAGCGGTTACTCAGCACAAGAAGTGATGGGATTTCTTTTAAAAATAACAAATCAAAATAAAGATTATAAATTTCAGAAAGTACAAATTGAAGATATTAGCTCATGGGACTCTTCACGTATAAAAGAAGTAGAACTGCTGGCTGAAAAAATACAGATAAGGTTAGAAAAAATTGGACAGCCGGAGAACTTACTGTTTTATGGAACTGGCATAAATATTTTTCTACCCATTGATGAAGAAATTTCAAAAGAATTATTAGAAATTGCAATAAAAGATACTACTGAAGTAATAATTCTGATCACTTCTATTTCTACTTATGTTGAAATTGAGCCATCCACTGAATTAAATGATGTTGAACGATTAATAAAAACTATTAGAACTGCAGCTGAAAATCCAGGAATCACATCCATGAATCTAAATGATTCCGCATGGCTGAATAATCAAGCAGATATTGCTGAATTATTAGAAACTGGAATTCGACTGCAAGAACTACATACACAATATGATAGCTTAATCATCCCAGAGGCTTGGGATTATGATGTACTTGAAATAAGACAGAATTTAATTGTACATGGAAGTAAATGGTATAAGTTCTTAATAGGAGATTATAAAAATAGTGTAAAGAAATTGTCAGCACTGCTCACTACAGCAATACCTTCAGATTTAAATACAAAATTAGAGTACGTAAATGCTTTAATGGAAGGAAAGCGTCTTACTGCAACCTTCCAAACTTTTGAACCTTTAGCACAAAGATTATTTGATGTTAATTATCAAAAGAAACGTACCGATTGGATGGCTGTTAATAAAGCTGTGCAATATTTACAAAATGTACATCTTCTTATTCAGAACAACGTAATTTCAAATACGTTTCTATCCTTTCTTAACAAAAATGAGAAAGCTGATATTGCTGCAGACTCTTTAATTGACTTAGAAAATGCTTTAGAAAAGCAAAATATTTCATTAAAATCTGTTTTAGAAAAACTGGATTTAAAAGCTAATAAAATAATAGATACAAGTTTAATTAAGCAACAAAGTTCATTAAAACAATGGCTCGGAAAATTACCTGAAATCCATCAGGCAGTATCTTGGAATGTCTTGAAAGAAAACATTGAAAAAGAAGGTGCGGGTTATTTAATTCGAGCAGTATATAATTGGCCGGACGCAGTATCACATCTAAAAACTGCAGTACAAAAAACATGGTATGAATACTTGATTGAACAGGCAATGATTAATAGTTCGGAACTTCGTAAATTTGAACGCTCCAGTCATGAAGAAGTCATTGAAAAATTCAAGCGCCTTGATGTACTTAATCAGTTTTATAATCGCGCCAAAGTAGCACTTATACATTGGGAAAGTTTGCCAAAAAAGGAAGGTGGTGGGCAAATTAATGTACTTAAAAGCGAATTCAACCGCAAAGCCAGGCATATGCCAATTAGAAAACTTATGCAAGAAGCAGGATTGGCAATTCAGGCAATTAAACCTGTTATAATGATGAGTCCTATGTCAATTGCAAATTTCCTTCCTCCAAGCAGTATCGATTTCGACCTGGTTATTTTTGACGAGGCCAGCCAAGTGCGTCCTGTGGATGCTTTGGGGGCTATTTTACGCGGCAGACAAGTTGTGGTGGTTGGTGATACAAAACAAATGCCTCCAACAAGTTTTTTTGACAAGTTAAATACTGATACTGAAGACGAAGAAAATGTAACTGCTGATATGCAGAGTATTCTCGGCATGTTTGATGCTCAAGGAGTACCACAGCGTATGTTGCGTTGGCATTACCGAAGCAGACATGAATCCTTAATCAACCTGTCTAATCAGGAATTTTACGAAAATAAATTAATAATTTTTCCGAGTCCAGGTTCTAAGAACAAAATGGGTTTGGCATTTAATCATTTGCCAGATACTTTTTATGACAAAGGTAAAACACGCACCAACCCTAAAGAAGCTGAAAGAGTCGCTGATGCTATTATTAACCATGCTCTAAATAATCCAAAGTTAAGTCTTGGTATCATTGCATTTAGCACTGCTCAAATGCAGGCTATTCAAAATGCACTTGAAATAAAAAGAAGAAAAAATCCCGAAGTTGAAAGTTTCTTTAGGAGCCACCCTACTGAACCGCTTTTTATCAAAAATCTTGAAAATGTTCAAGGAGATGAAAGAGATGTCATTTTTATCAGTATTGGTTACGGAAGAACAGAAGACGGAAAAGTACCTATGAGTTTTGGCCCTCTAAATAATGAAGGTGGTGAACGAAGACTAAATGTTTTAATTACAAGGGCAAAAAGCAGATGTGAAGTATTTACAAATATTACAGCCAGTGATATGAATCCTGGACCAAATGCAAAATTTGGTATTCGGGCATTAAAAAGTTTTCTTTATTATGCACAGCATGGAAAATTTGAAAGTGACAAAGAAGAAATTATAACTACACCACAGCCATTTGAGGAAATTGTCGTTCAAAGCCTTCGCGACAATGGTTATACCGTGAGAGAAAAAGTCGGTTCTGCAGGATTTTATATTGACTTAGCTATAGTGGACAAAGATAATCCTGGACGTTATATTCTTGGAATATGCTGCGACGGTAAGTCTTATGAAACTGCAAAATCAGCTCGGGATCGAGACAGATTAAGAACTATAGTTCTTGAAGGTATGGGGTGGAAATTATTTAAGGTTTGGAGCACCGATTGGTTCCGCAATCCTGAAGGAGAGTTAAGACTTTTAATAGAAACTATTGAAAACACTAAAAATCAAGTTGAACATAATGATGCTCTTGAGGAAGAATTAATGGAAGAACTAAAAAATCTTATTCGAGAAGAACCTGAAGAAATAGATAATTCACTTCCGCGCTATACAACAGCTTCCCTTCCCCTTGATGTTGCACATCAAGAGCTTCATACTTACTCACCAGGAAAATTGGCATTATGGATACAAGAAGTTGTCAAAATTGAAAGTCCCGTTCACTTTGAAGAGATGGCTCGTCGAATTGTCGATGCAAATGGTATTTCAAAAATTGGAATCCGTGTTCGATCAGCAATTGTCAATTCTGCAGATTATGCTGTAAAGGCTGGATTAATAAAACAGTACAATAATTTTCTTTGGCACATAGAAGATCATATTCCAGTAATACGAGATCGTAGTAGCCTAAGTCCTAATTCGAGAAAATTAGCCTATATATCGCCTCAAGAAATGAACTTGGCTATCTCTAAAGTAGTGGAAAATTCAATTGCTATTCAACCTGATAATGCCGTAGTTCTTATTAGCAAGCTTTTTGGCTTTTCGCGAGTTACAGAAGATATGCGAAATCACATTTTAAAATCTATAGAAGATGCAATTACAAGTAATGTTGTTATTAAAGATGGAGAATTTATAAAATTGATATAATAATATCTAATTGTAATCTACTTTAAACTTTTTACATATGAATGATTTCGAACAACTCCAAATCATATTTAATCTAGTCAAGCAAGGGATTCGGTATCTATCCAAACATCTTAGTCTTCTTTTACTTATACCGGCTTTATTAGGCGGAATATGGCAGATTATTGAACTTTCTCAAATGTCATTTTCTTATGTACGATTCTTTTCCCCTAGTCAAGTATTAGGCGATGGATTACTTATATTAACGTTACTAATTTTCTTTATTGGTACTTTTTTATTTCTTTATATAATTTATAGCCGTTACATAAATTCGGTATCAGTAGATAATCCTTCTAATCAAGAGCCTCTCGAAATTACTTCAAAAACAAATTATATTAAATGCATTTCTTTGTTTTCACTTTATATAATATTGCTGCTATTTGAAATTTATACCTTATCAAATATTTTAAAGAAGCCCGATTCTTTCTTTACAATACTTATTCTATTTCCTATCGCTACAATTATTCTATATTTAGCTTTAGCAGCTTGGATGTTTGCCAATCTCAGCATTGTTAGAACTTGGTTCTACAAAAAAATCCTAAGACATACTATTTGGCTTTGGTTTATGGCTGTTGTAATTTCCTTTATGCTAACAGCATCTTCATTTAGAAATTCTTTTGCATTACCAAAAAACTTAGTAAATACTGATATAATTGTACATCAAATAGCAGAAACTAATCCAGAAGCTCAACCTGTTATTGTATATAACAATGATAAATATCTATTTATTGAATTGAACAATTTCTATTACCTAAATAATAAACCTGTCAATGGAGCGATGTTAATTATTCCTGTTGAAGATATTTTTCATTTATCAGAAGTAAAATATAAGTTGCCAAAATATACTGAGGCAGCATATCACTTTTATCAGGTACAGCAACAAAAGAAAGAGAATAAATCCAAAAAAAATAATCGATGAACGAGCCAATTTATTTTAACGAGGAATTTAAAGCACAATGGAGATACGCTATGGAACAAGCAAAAGCTGATAGAGAGAAATACTTTAATTGGATCAAGGATGAAATAAATATTGCAATTACTTTAATAAATAAGTATGACAAAATTTATGTGTTGGGTGGATTAGGTTCTAAACTTCTTGCTGCATCCCCTAATATTCATAATCAAATAATGGAAGGCTACACAGGACCCGACATGGAGCAAGCTGAACAAGAAAAAATTGTTGAGGATGATGAAATTGAAGTTATATTAGAATATGCAATGAATATTGCGTCTGCGTCTCCTAACTCAAATGCAAGTGTTATTCCTACTGAGGAAAATGTAATGGAGATAAGAAATCAATTGGCTAAAATAAAAACTAACATCGGGTTTTATGAAATGTCAGCGGAAAACCCAAAAGACGGTAACGAATTTGACCATCGTTTAAAAATAGCTGTAATGGAAGATGCCATGCATGTTCGTGGGGATGGTTATCAATCTCATGTTTTGGAGATTTATGAGGAAACATTCTCATATCATGATGGATTTTTACAACAATACTATGGTTTTGGTTCAACGGATATATTTAATGTGATACGCAGGCTTGATTTATTAGTTGCTTCTAAAATTGGGAACGCATTCGGAGGCTATTTATCACATCAAAGATTTACAGAATGGAGTGATGAAAAAGGACAAGAGGCAGTAATGGAAGAAATGATAAAAACTGGAAAACATTTCATTCAACAATTCTTATCGGATAATCTCGACTTATTTGATGAAAGAAATCCTGAAAACCTCTCAATGCTCCCATTAGATTATGTCGAGGGCTACAATAGACTGTTTTGGGTTGTTCCGAAAACTGAGAAAGAAGTAAAAATTTTTAATTTATTATCTCATAATTTTGGGGACAATTCAGATTTCTTGAAAGGTAAATTTGGCGGTTTTATTCTTGGTGATTCAGTTACTCAGACAAAACCATTGATTAAAGTGGGTGAAAAATTTTATTGCTTCTCATTAAGCCTTCCTTTTAGGAATATCTTTAACCTAACAGCTAATCTATTGCAAGTAGCAGACCCAGTTTATTATGAACATTCGTTTAAAGGAAATTCATTTGCAAATTCACGTGATAACTACATTGAAAGAAAAACAAAATTGCTTTTTGAAAAATTCCTCCCGACAGTTCAATTTTATCATTCGTTAAAGTATAATATAATTGAAGATGGTCTAGCTAAAGAACCTGAATTGGATATTTTGGGCATTGGACATGATACGATTTACATAATAGAGGTTAAGGCTGGAGAGTTAAATAAAAAACATAAAAGAGGTGCAATCTTAGGACTGAAGGATAGATTAGAAGAAACAGTTAATGAAGGCTCATACCAATGCCATAGAGCTGAAAAATTCATAAAGGAAAATGAGTCCCCTGAATTTAGATATATCGCAAATGCAACACAAAATATTTTAAGTATTGATAAAACAAAAGATTACAAGTTTATCAAAATTTCGGTAATGTTCGAGCATTTATCAACTGTCTCTGTTAACCTGAAATATTTAATTGAAACAGGTGTATTGAGTGCTGACTATAAATGGGCTTGGATTGTTTCATTATATGACCTAATGATTTTTGCAGATTTAATTGAAAATGAAAATGACTTTCAAGATTACATCGATAACAGATTAAAACTTTATGAAAGAAATGATGTGGAATTCCAAGACGAAATTGATATTTTAGGTTTTTTCCTTGAAAACAAATTTCCGTTGCCGGACGAAAAAGACAGCGAAAAAATATTCATTCATTCATATCGTGATGAAATAGAGAATTATTATACCAAAAAAGATGTTGGTATTTCAGGAGTTGAAAAGCCAATCAAAAAGAGATAATCATCGATATTAGATGAAGTTCTAAAACATGCGCTAAATAGATTAAAATCATATTGATCCCAACAAAATTCAAAAGCTTAGTTTATGCACAGTTATTTAGGAATATTAAGTTCTGACTCGTTGAATAGAGATGGATATGTAATAGCATTTGAAGCTCTTGAAAAGAGTATCGGAGAAACTGCAATTAAGGGGATGCCGTCATTAATAGACCATGATTTTCATAGACCAGCAGGGTGGATATTTCCATTTGGAATACTCATTGAACCTAAAATTAGTAAAACTGTTGGGAACTTTCATATTTGTGACAATGAAGAAGATAGAAATATTATTTATCCCAAAATACAAGACTATTGGCAATTCATTAATCATGAAGCCTGTAAAGAATATATTGACGAATTCAAAGTGCTTCTTAAAGACAATTTTTCAAATGAAGGGAAGTTTATTCACAAAGGTTGTGTAGCCTATAATCTCTCTAACATTGCAGAAAAAGAGTTTCCGAAATTGTTTGAAAATTTAGACAAATCTGGATTGATTTTTTTGGATGATATTTTAGTCGATTTTGAATATGTAGGTTCAGGAATTTTCAAAAGTAAGAGTAATGATTTTTGTATATTCTGTCATCAATTTTTCAAACGAAATCTTTCTCTAATAAACAATTATAATACATATTTTATTGATGAGTTTATACAGATGAATTCCAATAAGGAAATAAGATTAAGAATAGCCATTGACCGTAATTTAATTGGATTATCAAAAACTTATCAAGGAGTTTTGGAATTTGATTATTGGTGGGGACCAAAATTTAATGATGATATTTCAAGTCTTCCTGACCAAGTTACGAGATATGAATGTAATGAAGAACAAAAATTCTTTAATGGTGTTTTAGGAACTGAATTCTGGTGGAAAACTGATGAAAATGAAAAAACTCTGGAGATTGAAGAAATTAGAGAAAAGCCTTCATTAGGTATTGATACGGATTCATATGGCTGTAGGTATATACACTCCATATATGATAGTACCAAAAAGGAATTTAATCATTTTGATGGAGCTGTAAGAATGTACTCGGGAGACCAGATTATGAGTAGATGGGAGACAAACATTAATAAAGCAGGGAAAAATACTGAATACACAAAACTTTTTAGAATAGACGGAAAATTAGGACTTGCCGAGTGGAAAAAGTTATGTCTCCTTTATTACAAAGGAAATCCATTATTATTTGAATATTTCGGTGCAAAAGAAGAATATGATAGTGTAAAAAACTCTGCTAAAGTTCAAGATCAGCTAACAGAATACATTCCTAATAAAATTAATACAGAAGATGGCATTAGACTATTCACATCTTATCATCCTAAGAGTTCTGAGTATAGTTCTTTTCAGAGAAAAATAATTCATCCTGACATAATAAAATTTCAAAATGGTGAATATATAAATGTCCTAGAATATGATATTATTGAAATTGATAAGTATCTGAAAAGAACTGGGAGCAAAATGGATTACCCTGTTGAAATTAATTTCCTAAAACCATTTGATTTTTACACTAACTACCCAACTATTTTACACGCTTCTGAAGATACAGAAAGATTATTACAAAATACTATAGAAGCCTTTAAAACGATTTTTGAAATTCAAAATAGAACGTTAAATAAAACTATTTCCTTTACAATAGCTTGGGAAATGGAAGATTTTGAAGTTCGGCTATCTGTATTTGGTAAGTCTTCCGAGATTGCTAAGTGGTTAAATGAATTTCAGATTATCCCAATAGATTACGAGAATTTTAGACAGTGGTTAATTAAGCAAAGAAAATGGATATATGAAAATTATAATTACTTAGAAAAAGACTTTACACAGTTATTAAAAAATGATGGTGTGTTTCATATTAAGCGAAAAGCAATTGCGCATGAAATGATTTCATTCCCAAATGACGAAGATGAAAGTTATTTTGAAATAAAGGCAAAAGCTGATACAGAATTAGATAAATTAATCAAAGATAAATTCATTTTCCCTTCATATATGGGAATTATAAAAAAAGCTACTTGCTCTAAAACAGGTTCTGATTACTTCACATCCGACACTTCTAAATATTTAGACAATGATGTTACGATGGTAATCGAAAAAATTAAGTTGGCAGGTTTTTTCTGTACAGATGAGGAATTTATTAGATAAAAAGACTATGGAAGATTACCCTCTTTGGTTCAAAGTTTTATGTCATTTTGACGATAACAACTATTTTGAAAACGGATTAACTATTCCTTTTCTTCTTGGTGCAAGTTCAATAATAAATTCAAGCGATGCGATTTTATCTGTAGAAGAATTCTTTTTACAGGCGATAGATGATTCTTTACCAAGAAAAATTTCATTACAAAAATGTGGTTATATTGGTGAATATGTAATAGGAACTATTGATAAAGAAACTATTAATTATCCCTATGGAAAAGCGATTGCAAAACAATTCGGCAATATAAGTATTACTGATGACTCTTTTTTAGAAATTCTTGATTCCAATGAAGTAAAAAAAATACTTATAGACGAATCACAGAATTTATTGGATTCTAATCTATATTCAATAAATCAAGGTGAGTGGGGAAATTACTCTGATATTGAAAGCTCAAGAATTAAAGAATTGGAATAAAATGTTTTACAAAATTTTTAAAAATAATGACACAACGAGATTTAGATATACTTGACAATCTTTTAAATCGTACAGATAATTTACCTGAGATACTCCATTTGAGGGCGGCACCAATTGGTTACAACCTAACCGAGAATGATAAGGATTTGCTTTTAGATACTTATCAAAAACTCGATGATATATTAAAAGAGGTTGCAGCTTTTATTAATGTTAAGTTCCCTGGTAGGCAAGATTACATCCAACCTTGGAATGAAATTGATTTTGATACTAAAATAGGCAATTTTAAAATTGTTACTACTGATAGAGAGCATACAAAATCAGCTTGGAAAAAGGGAATTTTTGATTTAAAGAGCCTAATAAAATCTCTTATCAATGAAGTATCTCTTCTTGTTGACCAAGAAAAGGAAATTAAAGATAATCCATTGTTGAGTGAAAAAGAATGGAGCAAATATTATGACCAACGTCTTGAAAAAAGAGAAGACGAAGCAGATTTTTTTCTTGATATGATAATTGAAAAAGGTCTTATAAATTTAGACAAGTCAACTGTAAGAAAGTATTTCAAAAAGTGGTTTAATGAATCCCATGATTTTGATTTACAAATTAAAGATGGAGACTTTGTCATTGAAGATGGAGATTTTCAAACCATCCCTGATTTTAGCAAGGACAATATTCCTGAATTTCTAAAATGGTTTGAAAATGAAGGAAACAATTTTATGGACTATTTAAAAGAACAAGGTGTGAACGTGAAAAAAAACTCAAAGGAAACTATTGTAAATAGTGGCAACCTAATAATTAATAAAAAGTCAAAAATTAGGAAGCAAACTATAAAAGGCGAAACGCAACAAACCGATTCAAACTGGTCTAAAGCTAATGTTGTTATTGCTCTGATAGTAGGAATCGTAACAATCACAGGTATTTTGTGGCAAATATTTAGCTAAAACAATGGGACAGGCAAAGCAAAGGTGGATGGAACTAAATGATAGACACATTGGTAATGTCCCTGATAAAAAAGTATGCGTAAAGCACTTTGAGGATAAAGATATTAAAAAGTTTATCAGACAAAATTATGATAATGGGTTTTGCGATTATTGCCAAAAAAATTTAAAAGTAATTGAGCTTGAAGATTTAATGACTTTTATTATGGCAGGCATATCTAATTATTATGAAGATGCCGCAAACTTTATGGGCTATAACTCTCAAGAGGGCGGTTACTTAGGATCGACTTACACGGCTGATGAATTAATCCAAGAATTTATAAAATTAGAAGCTGAGCCATTTGAACTTATTGAAGACATTGTAAATTCTATAGAGGAAATAGCTTGGGCAAAACCTGACTTATACTATGACAACGAAGGAGATGAACTGATGTCACAATGGACGCATTTTAAAAACATAGTTAAGCATAAATCAAGATTTTTATTTAGTCCGGGAGATGATAATGAATATAAAAATATATACAAAATTCTTAATGAAGTTGGTAGATTAATAGTTTCCTTAAATTTAATCCGTAAAGTTCTTAAAGAGTCAAAAATTTATAGATGTCGCCAGCACGACTCAAAAAAAATAATTAACGGAATAAAAGAAATGATTTCTCCTCCGATTGAAAAAGCTATTTATCCTAATAGATTTAGTCCTTCAGGCATTTCAATGCTTTACTCGGCATTTGATAAAGAGACAGCAATTTTGGAGACTATTAGCAGAGAAGATAAAAAAAATAAATATGTAACAATTGCCGAATTAGAACTTGAAGAAGATAAATATGTAATTGATTTTTGCAAGCTTCCAAATATCCCAAGCATTTTTGGACAAATCAAGAATTATTATCTAATTTATTTTTTACACGACTTAGTTAGAGATTTTACAAAAGATATCAAGAAGGACGGAAAAGAACATATTGAATATGTCCCTACACAAATTGTAACAGAGTTTTTTAGATATTCTTTTAATAAAAACCGAAAATATAAAATTGATGGGATAATTTATCCATCTTCAAAAAACAACAAGAATAAAGCTATAGTTTTCTTTTGGGATAATGAAGAAAGCGAAAAATCATTGAAGTTAAAATGTCTTAGTAAAGAGAAAATTAAGAGTAAATATGCTGAAGATAGTTTCACTAAAAAGCTTGAATAGATTGATAACTTTTATAGGATTTTAGCTGTCTTTACTTTTGTGTTGTAATATTTAACTTCTTCAAATCATGTAGGAAATGATTCGTAAACGGTACCGTATGGACCACGAAAATCAATAATAAAATGGCGGGCGATAAGAACTTCGAATCATTTGCTTAATTCGAACACTGTTTCGACTATATATAAAAGTTAGTCTAAAAAATCACCCTTAGCCTTATATCCGCTTTTTGTTAGCACATCCATTTTGATTTATTTGCAGTGATGACCAAGGCTAAAGAGGGTGTTAGAAATGAAAAAAACTATCAAAATGCTGATGGGTTTCTCTTAGTGGCTGGAAATCTTGAAAATCCAACGAATTTCTGGAGGATTAATATAAAATTGTTTGTGTTCATCATAATTGAAAAAGATGAAGAAAAACAGACATGATTGTTTATGAATTATGTACTTTCATTATTTGGAATGACTATAAATTTCAACACATTGTAAGAAAATTAACAATTTATCTGAAAGATGTTGTATGTTAGCTTAGTAAATAATAAAACAGCTACAATTAAAAACCGTTTTTACATATTTTTTCTATTTGTTATTTTTACAAATTGTAAAGATAAAACAACAGAAACAAAGGAGAATATTGAAATACCACAATTAAATATTCCTGACACCAAGTATGATAAAAAAGCAGTTGACTATTATAGGAACGAGATTGAAAGTGCCGTTTCGCTCTTAGTTTCTCAAAAACAAATTATCAATCTGGAGTTAAACAAAAACGAAAGAGCAGTAATAATAGCAATTGCATTTCCAGAGGTCTTACGGTATAACTCGTTTAGTGATTTGATTGAAACTTCTTCCAACAGAATATTATACATCAACGGAGGAAAAATAGCTTCTGATTTTTCGATAGGATATTTCCAGATGAAGCCCTCTTTTGTGGAAGATTTGGAAAAATTTGTTGCTAATTCTGAAAACTTAGAAAAATACAATTCCATTGTAATTCAGTATAAAGATGAAAAGAAAACTAGAAAAGAAAGAATTAATCGTTTAGAAAATCTGCAATGGCAGTTACGGTATTTAAAAGTATTTTGGCAGGTTCTTGATGATAAATACAAAAATATTGTCTTTAAAAACAGAGATGAGAAAATTAGGTTTTATGCCACAGCTTATAATTATGGATTTTTGCAATCTGAAAAAGCAATAATAAAGTATCAAACCATAAAAGTATTTCCTTATGGAAAAAACTCAAAAAAGAAAAAATTGGCATTTGCTGATTTCTCAATAGATTTTATAAATACTTACTTAACTCTTTTTAACCAATAAACCATTATAAACTATGAAAAAAACCAAAATAGTATTAATAAATGTGCTGTTGCTATTATTTGCAACTTACTCTTGTCAAGTGGAAGGGTTGGAACCCATTTCAATTGCAAACGGTTCTCTTGAAACCACAAAAAAGGTAAATCCTACCTTTCTTAAACACGATTTAAGCAGATACAAAATCAAACCCATTTGGAAATCGGCATTAACATTTGAAAATATAGAGGCTGTAGAAGTTAATTTTACCTTGGATAAAAAAACCTATAAGCCATTATCAAAAGATGGAAAAATTAATGGACGACAACGATTGTTGCTTACCTTTGAAAGAGGGAAAATTAGAGAAACCATTATAGAATACATTCCTTCTGATAGTTTTATGGGCGATATAAAAGACATAAATAGCGGTAACTTTAAATCAAAGCAATTTGATGGCGAAGTATCTTTTAAAAAACCAAAAGACAAATACAGTATAGTATGGGTTTTGTCTAAAGGGATCGTTGCCAAAAAATTAATAAGAACACAACTCGTTACAAAAAACAAAACCACTAATAAATCAGCGGGATACGAAGTTTGCTCAGAACATGAAGTGCTATATGAAGTTTGTGTAGGAGCAGCTGGAGAAGAACGATGCATAACTAGCACAAGATGGGTCTATGATTGTATATGGGTAGAATACGACCCAGATCCAGAATTACCACCCGATGAAGATCCCTACGATTGTTCAGTTAATAATAGCTGGCCTTGGTGTCAAGATGGTGGTGGCGGTGATCCAACAGATCCAGAAAATGAATGTAGTAATCTTGAAAGTACGTTTGATTCATCATATGGACAATCTATATCTGAAGATATTAATTCAGTTGTAACATTTGATGATAGTTCTTCAAGAACTGTGAGATATACATGGAATTTTTATAGAGGTTATGGTATAACACTCCAATCTGTAGATAAAGGTGTTCACAATAGAGTTGGAGATCACTGGGAGTGGGGAAGTTTAACACATGAATATGTTTACCAAACAACCGATAATTCTTTGTTTGAAGTGACTCACACTGTAAATAATGCCTCATCTATTGTTAATAGTCCAAATACAGCTACAATAACCATAAATTACAATGTAAAAGCAGTATTAAATTGTGGAGGTATTGCTGTCAAAACCAAAGAAGAAAACAATACAAGTTCTAGTGTAAAAAGCCCTTATGCAGATGGTGATCAATAAAATGAAAAATAGAAAATTAACCAAATTGGCTCTTTTAGTGATATTAGTGCTAATGTCATTTTCATTTGTAAAATACATCAATAAGGATTCTATTCGAAAATTCAAAATCACAAAGCATTGGCCAATGAGGATGAAAGATCGTAATGGCTATTTTGATTATGTAACATATAATTATGTCATTACCTATAAAGACAATATTATGTATGAGTTCCCACAAGATGGTGAGTATAATGATTCCTTACCGAATGAAAATACTTATTTTCAATTGGGAGTTTTTAGAAAGACAGATGAATTTGGTTATTTTTCTGACAAAAAAAAACAAATCTTAAATGAAAAAATTCATATTGATACATTATTAGGTAATCGTGGGTATCCTTTAAAACCAATTATAGTTTTTAATAATTACAAATTAGTTTCTGAACATAAAATCAAGAATGGAAAAAAATACAATCTAATTAGGAAATACATTATTCTAAATAAAAAAGATGTATCCTATGCTGACACAGTAACAGTCTATTTTTCAAACAAAGGAGCTAAATTACCATTACAGCTCTTTGAAAAAGAGTTTGTACTAGAAAACAAGTTAGATATAGCTAAGTTTGAGTTTTTATATAATCCTCGCCGTTATAATAATGACACACTTTTATATCCAAAATCTACTTTTAGTATGTCAATAAACGAAGTAGAAATTAAGAATTATGACAGTTATTTAACATACTTTAAAAAACTAAAATAATAAATCAAAATATCCTGCTCATATCAACAGCAGGATTTTTTTTATGATTTTTATAATTTTTTTAATTTTTTGTGCTTTGCAACTGGAATTCAAATTGTATCTTGTACTTTAGAATCACTGCAAATTCTAGTGATATTGACTACCTGGATATACTAAGTTAAAGTGAATATGCCGTTAAGAGTAAACTTAACTTTTTCATTGGCTTTATTACACAAATGATTGCATACTCAAAAGCTTCAAATCTTTTAAAAAAAGGTTCGAAAATTGTCCCGTCAGGGTCACAAAACCCCAACAAAAGTTGGGGTTTTTTTTATGTTTATAACCCAGTACTCTTACTCCAGTTAGTACTGCCAATTTAAAAAAAAGTAAATCAAAAAACAAATATGATTCCTTTTCAGAGGATGGATATGCAATCCAAACATATAAATAGTAATTTTACAGCATAAATATATAAATCTATGTTATTTCTAATCTTAAGTATTATTTGCAGTGTAACCGTGGGCGTGATATTTAAAGTCGCACGTAAATATACCATCAGCCACACTCAAATAGTCACTTGGAATTATGTGTTTGCATGTATACTTTGCTACCTGTCATTCATCCCAGATTTAAACACCGTTGATACTACAGCACCTTGGTGGCTCTATATAACCATTGGTATTTTATTGCCTTCCATTTTTCTTTTTTTGGCGGCATCCATTAAACACATGGGAATTGTAAAAACCGACGCTGCCCAAAGACTCTCCCTATTTATTCCTATTCTTGCGGCTTGGCTACTATTCAAAGAAGAATTCAATATCCTGAAAATTTTGGCTTTCGTATTGGCAATACCGGCACTGTTGCTTATTCTTACTAAAAACACCGAAAACACTAAAAATAAATGGGGTTATCCAGCTGTAGTTTTGATTGGCTTTGGAGTGATAGACATTCTCTTCAAACAAATTGCCACATATACCAGTCTCCCTTACACCACTTCATTATTTGTCATCTTGGGAATAGCGATGACTATCATGATAACTGTGGTTGCTTATGAAATAATTTTTAAAAAAGTAACTTTAAATATCCGTAATATTCTTTTTGGGGGTTTAGTCGGTATTTTCAACTTTGGAAATATACTTTTCTACCTTAAAGCACATCAGGAATTTTCAAAAAGTCCCTCAACCGTTTTTGCGGGTATGAATATGGGAGTGATTATCATTGGCAGTCTTGTAGGCATTTTAATCTTTAAAGAAAAACTGAGTAACATGAATCTTGTAGGGTTGTTTTTAGCTTTAATAGCGATTGTCTTAATCGTGCTTTCACAACACTGAAAATAAGATTTACAAGCTTACTGATAAACTGTAATCTCATTCATTAAATATTTCTTCTCTTACGCCATTATAAACTTATCAAACAGCTGAAAAAACAGTCTGTTTATTGACTTTAATGATTTTTGTTTTTAATACCTTTTTAAGCGCTTGACTAAAGAGCACAAAAAAACCGTCCAGTTTTAACGAGACGGTTTTTATATAAAGTGTTTATTTTTTTTTAAATTTCTATACTATTCAACTTACTGTTTTTACGGCTAAAGCTAAAATAGATTACTAAACCAATTAAAAGCCAAACCCCAAAATAAATCCAGTTCCAAACACTAAGTTCCGCCATCATATACAAACAACAAATCAAACCTAATAATGGGATTAAAGATAAATTTTCTTTGTAAGACCAAACCATCAATCCAGCCAAAACAATTAGAAAAATCCACATTGGAATTTTATGTTTAAACAAGCCAAAGCCACTTTCATATTTAACAGTATCCGCAATTGGCAAACCAGCAATTACTGAAGTATATTTCGCATCATCTTGTTGGTATTGACTTAATAAAAGTTCTAAATCTGGAGTTTCATCTGTACTGTTTTTAGCATCGATACGTACTAAATAGTCGTATACTTTTTGGGTTTCTTCTTTGTTTAACGATGTGATAATATCCGCAGAATTGTTGATTTGAGTTTCATTGGTAATAAAATCCATAGTCGCTTTCTTGTTGTATCCAAAAGCAAATACCAATCCAATAAGAAGTAAAACTGGCATAATAAATTTTGAATTCACGTATGGGGTTTTAAATTTTCCACGAGGAATATCCGTTCTGTTTTGTAAAACTAAAACACCAGCACAAACCAATACAAATGCGAATAAAGTCCCAATACTACACAAGTCCGTAACCAATGTTAGGTTCAAAAACAAAGCTGGAACCGCTACTACAAAACCAGTAACAATTGTCGCATAAGAAGGAGTTTTATATTTTGGGTGTACTTTTGAGAAACGTTTTGGCAACAATCCATCACGACTCATACTCATCCAGATACGAGGCTGTCCCATTTGGAAAACCAATAAAACACTAGCCATAGCCACTACTGCACTTACAGCTATAATTCCTGACATCCATTTCAGGTCTAATTTTTCAAATACAAAAGCTAATGGATCACCTACATTCAATAGATCATAACGCACCATTCCTGTTAATACCAATGCTATAGCAATATATAAAATGGTACATATAATAATAGCCCACATCATTCCTCTTGGCAAATCACGTTGCGGATCTTTACACTCTTCAGCTGTTGTTGAAATAGCATCAAACCCAATATAAGCAAAAAACACTGCGGATACTCCTTTTAAAACTCCTGTTACTCCGTTTGGTGCAAATGGATCCCAATTAGCGGTATCTACATAAAATACCCCTACTGCAATGACCAAAAGGACAATACATAATTTTACAACCACCATGATATTACTCGCATTTCGGGACTCTTTCATCCCTCGATAAATCAATGCTGTGATTAAAACGATAATCAATAATGCAGGAAGATCTGCTACAAAATGAAATGAACCAATAACTGGTGAAGTCGTCCAAGCGGTATAAGCATCTTGCAAAGCAGGACTTAAGTTCGCATATTCTTTTCCACCTTGCATCAGTGCAGTAGCATCATCGAATCCTCTGGAGGCGGATAAAAAATCCATTTGAACCCATTGTGGTAAATGAAGACCTCCACTTTCGAGTAAACTTGTAAAATAATCACTCCACGATATAGCGACCGTTATATTACCCACAGAATATTCCATAATCAAGGCCCAACCAATAATCCAGGCTATAATTTCACCAAAAGCAACATACGAATACGTATAAGCACTTCCGGAAACGGGAACCATTGAGGCAAATTCAGCATAAGCAAAAGCAGCAAAACTACACGCGATAGCAGTGAATAAGAATAAAAAGATAACTGCAGGACCTCCATCGGCACTTGCTTTTCCAATGGTACTAAAAATACCTGCTCCTACAATTGCAGCGATTCCAAAAGCGGTCAAATCTCGTGCAGTCAAATGTTTACCTAAAGCATTATGTCCATCACTATTATTTTTCTCAACTTGTTTTAAAATATCTTGTACTGTCTTTTTTCTGAATAAACCTTTTAACGCCATATTGTAAATTTTATCATTAAAAATTAATATACTGTAAATTATATGTTTTTATGTTAGATATTATGCAAATAATCTTCAAAAATCAAAAGTATAAAACAAATTGAACTAATGCCGTTTCTCCAACTATTTTTTTTTATTATTTTTCAAAATGTTTAAAATGATTTATTTTTAGATTAAAAAAGTCAAATAAAACAATTTAAACCTTAAAAAAGAAAATCCATTGAAATAGAAAAAAGATTTTCTGTTTCCTTGAAAACGCATTCTGGTTTGCTGATTATTTCAAACAACTTCTTAAAATTGTCACCGGATGCAACGCCTTTCTACTCGTTCCGTCAAAAATCTGGTGGCGACAACTGGTTCCTGCTGCAGCAATAGCTACCGTCGCATCAGTTGCTCTAATTTTAGGAAATAACGTATCTTCTCCCATTTGCATACTGATTTCATAATGTTCTTTTTCATATCCAAAAGAACCTGCCATACCGCAACATCCCGAATTATAAATCGTAACCGAACTATTTTTAGATACATTCAACATCGCAAAAGTCGCTTCAATGGTACTCAATGACTTTTGGTGGCAATGTCCGTGAATTTTTATTGTTTTTTCCTCCTCAGAAAATTGCTCTGAATGAATTTTACCCAAAGTAATCTCATTTTTGAAAAACTCCTCAATCGTAAATACGTTTTTGGCTAATTTTTTGGCACTTTCTGTATCGTCAGCCAATCGAATATATTCGTCTCTAAATGTCAGTATTGCCGAAGGTTCGATTCCTATCAACGGACAATCTGCAGTAATATAATTCGCAAAAATGGCTACATTTATATTTGCAATTGCTTTTGCTTCTTCGAGAAAACCTTTAGAAATAAAAGCTCTTCCACTTTCTTCATGATCCACCAGAATTACTTCATATCCTAATGTTGTCAATAACTCGTACGCATCAATTCCAACTGAAACATCATAGAAATTAGTAAATTCATCACAAAACAAACATACTTTTCCGTTTACAAAAGAATCACTTGGATCCTGATTCCAATTTTTCTCGTACCATTTTCGAAACGTCTTTGGAGCCAAAAGTGGCACTTCTCTTTTTGGAGCAATTCCCATACTTTTTTTCACCAAAGGCAAGTTCACCATAAAATTCGTAAACCTTGGAGTTATACTTCCTAGTCCATTCAGTTTCGCATTGAAAGCAAATACTTTATTTCGCCATGAAAATCCATTTGCTTTTTGATAGTGGTACAAAAACTCTGATTTCAATGCAGCGACATCCACATTACTAGGACATTCGCTGGCGCAGGCTTTACAGCTCACACACAATTCAAATACCTTATATAATTCTTCATGATCGAACTTATTGTCTTTTTCTGAATGCGTCAGATATTCTCTCAGCGCATTAGCTCTGGCACGAGTCGTATCTTGTTCATTTCGGGTAGCGCGGTAACTTGGACACAAAGTCCCACCGGCCGAAGGTAATTTTCTGCAATCGCCCGAACCGTTGCATTTCTCTGCGGCACGCAAAATCCCCATACTATCTGAAAAATCCTGAATCGTTTGTATTTCCGGTTCCACTCTCCCCGCTTCCACCCTCAGGTTTTCATCCATTTTGAAAGCGTTTACAATTTTTCCCACGTTCAGAATGGTGTTGGGATCAAAAGCGTGTTTGATTCTTTTCAACAATTCATAATTCTGATCTCCTATCATAAAAGGCAAAAACTCGCCACGCACTATTCCATCTCCATGTTCCCCGCTCAGCGAACCTCTATATTTTTTGACCAAAATAGCCACTTCGGTAGCAATATTTCTAAATTGATGCAGCCCTTCTTTTGTTTTCAAATTTAAAACCGGTCGCAAGTGAATTTCTCCGGCTCCGGCATGTGCATAATAAATGGCGCTCTGCCCATGACGTTCCATCATGGCGGAGAACTCGGCAATATAATTCGGCAAATCACTCAACTCAACAGCGGTATCTTCAATAGAATCAGCTGCTTTATCATCGCCTACAATACTTCCTAAAAGCCCAAGTCCCGCTTTTCTCAACTCATTTATTTTATCAATATCAGCTCCATAAATTTTTGGTAAAGCATATCCGAAATTATTTCTTTCCAAATCTGCAATCAAAGCGTTGGCTTGTGATTCGGCATCTTCCATACTATGATGCGACGCCACTTCGAGCATAATAACCGCTTTTGGTTCACCTTGAATAAAAAATCTGTTTTTGGCTTGTTCTCTATTGGTTTTAGTACAATTCAGAATGGTGTCATCCATCATTTCACAGGTATACAAATGATGCTTCATCGCAGTAACTACAGCTTCTAAACTTTCCTGAATGGTATGAAAATGAGCCACCACCATAACATTATTTATTGGAGGCAAATCGTCCACTTTCAGCGTAATTTCCGTGGTAAAAGCCAGCGTTCCTTCGCTTCCGCAAAGTAATTTCCCTAGATTTATAGTATTTTCTGTTCCTCCAAAAAGTTCTGATTTTAATAATAAATCAATTGCATAACCCGTATTTCGTCTATGGATTTCAGGTTTTGGAAATTCCTTTATAATCTCTTTTTGGTTTTCTGTATTCGAAAGTTCCTCATAAATGGTCTTATAAATAGAATTTTCGAGCGTGTTTCCTTTTGTTTTTTCAATGAATTCAGCCGAAGTCATTTCTTGAAATACTGCTGAACTTCCATCACTCAAAACCGCTTTAATTTCCACTATTTTATCTCGGGTTACGCCATAACGTATCGATGTAGTTCCCGATGAATTATTACCTACCATTCCTCCTATCATACATCGATTTGAGGTCGAAGTATTGGGACCAAAAAACAATCCGTGTTCTTTTAAATATAAATTCAGTTCATCCCGAATTACTCCCGGCTGTACTGTAATCGTTTTTTTTATGGAATCAAAAGCGACAATCTTAGTAAAATGTTTCGAAACATCCACAATTATTCCATTCCCTACTGTTTGACCAGCTAAGGAAGTTCCGGCAGTTCTGGGCGTGATTGAAATCTTATTTTTTGCTGCAAAGCGAATAATTTTGACTATATCTTCCTCTGATTTTGGAATCGCTACAGCAACTGGCATAATTCGATACGCGGAAGCATCTGTGGCATACAATGTTTTATAGAGATCATCATATAAAAGTGTTCCTTCTAATGATTGAGATAATTGTTGTAATTGTGGCGTGATTGACATTTAGTGGAGTAAATTACTATTATTTTCACAAATATAAATATATACCTTATTATAAGTTGAAAAATCAAATAAGAAAAATTGAAAATATTCAAATCCTTATTATTGTTTGTCAGAAAGTGCATTCAAACGGATTTAGAAAAAATTGGCAAAGAAATTGCGCTGCTAAAATAAGTCAAATTTTAAAACCATTTTAACTGGTAAATTTCACTAAAAAAACTATTTTTGAATACTTTATAAACAAGACTCTAATGAAAAATTACAAGCACACCCTTTTGCTTATTGCATTACTTTTATTTTCTTTTTGGAATGGTAACGCACAAGCATTGGCAACAAATCCAAAAAATGAATTTAGAGCCGTTTGGATTGCTACCGTGGTAAATATCGACTGGCCAAAAACCAGTACCGATAATGTTGCCAAACAAAAAGCGGATTATATTGAGATTTTAGACACCTATAAAAAACTAAATTATAATGCCGTAATTGTTCAGATTCGAAGTGTTGGTGATGCTTTTTATCCCACAAAATTAGCGCCTTGGTCTCGTTTTTTGACCGGGAAAGAAGGACAAGCTCCAAAACCTTATTTTGATACACTAGCTTGGATGATTGCTGAGACTCATGCCCGTGGATTTGAGTTTCATGCCTGGTTAAATCCATATCGTGCTACAATGGATTACAATACAGCACTTTTAAGTCCGGAACATGACTATTTTAAGTATCCAGAATGGATGATTAAATACGGGGGGAAATATTATTACAATCCCGCATTACCCGAAGTTCAAAAACATTTATTGACCGTTGTCGAAGAAGTGGTTCAAAATTATGACATTGATGCCATACATTTTGATGACTATTTTTATCCGTACAGAATAAAAGGAGAAGTATTTAACGATACGGATTCTTTCAAAAAATATGGAAACGGAATGAGTATAGCCGATTGGAGACGTTCGAATGTGAATACTTTTGTGAAAGATGTTTCAGTTTCTATTAAAAACATCAAACCGTGGGTACAATTTGGTATCAGCCCGTTTGGGGTTTGGAGAAATAAATCTGTGGATCCAAAAGGTTCAGAAACAGAGGCTGGGCAAACTAATTATGATGATTTATTCGCTGATCCGTTAGCTTGGATGCAAAACAAATGGATTGATTACCTTGTTCCGCAATTGTACTGGAGCATGGATCATCCTAAAGCTTCCTATTCAAAACTATTGCGTTGGTGGTCTGAAAATTCAACAAATACCGCAGTCTACATTGGAAACGGAACGTATAAAATCAATACGGATTCTGATAAAAGATGGAATAATCCAAATGAAATTCCGAATCAAATAGACATTACAAGATCCTACAAAAACATTCAGGGAAATGCTTTTTTTAGTGCTAAATCATTTTTGAACAAAAATCAAAGTGTGACTAAATTACTAACAGAAAACCAATACAAATATCCGGCTCTTCCTACTGTGGTACCAAATTCCATAAAAAAAATGGCTATCGTACCCACTGCGAATAATATTTTGACAAACCCTATTTCATCAAGATTTAATGTTACTTATCCTTTATATAGCAAAGTGCGTTATGTTATGATCTATGGCGCAAAATTCAATTCAAAAATTGACGTCAACGATCCAAGTCAAATTATTGATAAAATAGCATTTAAAGACAATATTGATACGGTTGAAGTTGTAATTCCAACGTATAAATTAGACAAAAATACAACCTGCGCCATTACATTCATTGATTTTTATGGTAATGAAAGTGACCCAACTTTAGTAAACTTTACGCTATAAAATTTAATCGAATCTAATACGCTAAAAATGAAAACAGACAATAGCCCTTGGTATTGGATTCCCGTTTTAAACTTTACTTCCGGATTGCCTTATGCCATCATTATTTCGGTATCAGTAATCATGTATAAAAACCTCGGAATCAACAATGAGGATATTGGGATTTATACCAGTTTACTGTATTTACCTTGGGTAATTAAACCGTTATGGAGTCCGTTTATTGATCTTTATTCTACTAAGAGAAAGTGGTTCTTAAGTATGCAATTGCTCATTTCACTAGCTTTTTTGATTGTGGGTTTAACGATTCCTTTGAGTAATTTTTTCGTTATCAGTTTAGCTGTTTTTTGGGTTGCCGCATTTGCATCGGCTTCTAATGACGTGGCGAGTGATGGATTTTATATGTTGGCTTTAGAAAAAGACCAACAATCCTTTTTCCTTGGAATCAGAAGTACTTTTTACAGACTTTCCATGCTTACCGGAAACGGATTAATCGTGGTTATTGCCGGTTATTTGGAACAAGAATATGGCGATAAACAAAAAGCTTGGTCGTATACGATGGTAGTTGTAGGAATAATTATGACTGTAATTACAATTTATAATTATTTTTCGACTCCAAAAATGGAACCAAAAATCATAGAAACAAAAACAGAATCCGTTCCAAGTAAGAGTTTCGGAGCCGTTTTCGCTACTTTTTTTCAAAAGAAACAAATTGGTTTAGTTTTGGCTTTCATTCTGTTATTCAGATTAGGGGAATCACAACTATTAAAAATGCTGACTCCTTTTTTAATCGACCCAATAACTGCAGGCGGTATGGGTTTAACCACACAAGATGTTGGTGTGATTTATGGAACTTTTGGAGTAATTTCACTTACTGTTGGCGGGATTTTGGGCGGGATTGTCATTTCTAGAGATGGATTAGGAAAATGGATGTTACCCATGATTTTAGCGATGCACTTGCCCATAATAGGATTCATTTTATTATCTCATTTTCACCCTGGCTCCGTTTTCTATATTTATGCGACGGTAATCGCGGAACAATTTGGTTATGGTTTTGGTTTTGCCGCTTTCATGATGTATTTAATTTATGTTGCCGATGGGGAATCTAAAACGTCCCACTACTCTATCGCAACCGGATTTATGGCTTTAGGAATGATGCTTCCAGGAATGTTGAGTGGTTATATCCAAGAATATCTGGGGTATGGAAATTTCTTTATTTGGGTGTTTTTGGCAACCATTCCAGGATTAATTTTATCTCGCTTTTTGATTTTTCCAGCCGATTTTGGAAAGAAAACCGAATGATGTAATAGCAGGACAACACGGATTTACTTCGTAAAGACACGGATAAAAACAGATACTTAAAGATTAAAATTTAAACAAATACAAAAAGTACTTTCGTTAAACCAATAAAAACAGTTTTAAAAAATCCGTTTTTATCCGCGTTTTCGTGATAGCGAATCCGTTTTATCTGCGTACCATAAAAGCATAAAATTCTAACTAATGACATTAGAACAAAAAATAGGACAATTTTTCTTCCCAGCCGTTTTTATCAATGATACTGAAGAAAACATTCAGGCTACCGAACGATTAATCAAAGAGTACAACATAGGCGGATTGACTTTTTTTCACAGTAGAGCCAGCGCAGCAACCAATTATGAAACCAAGAAAAAAGTAGTTTTAAATGATGATAGCTTTCAGCGTTTAAAGGAACTCATCGTCAGGTACCAAAATTGTGCTACAACTCCATTATTAATGAGTATTGATGCCGAATGGGGATTAGCCATGCGCGTCGAAAAAACACCTCAATATCCATATGCCATAACACTTGGCGCTTTGCCGGAAAGTGAAAAACATTTGGTTTACGAAGTAGGGAAACAAATAGGTCTAGACTTAAAATCGGTTGGGATTCATTATAATTTAGCGCCATTGGCGGACATCAATAACAACCCGAATAATCCGGTAATTGGGTACCGTTCTTTTGGTCAAAACAAAGAGAAAGTAGCTGATTTTGCTCTGGAATATCTCAGAGGAATGAATGATGTCGGGATTTTAGGATGCCTCAAACATTTTCCCGGACACGGAAATACCAATGTTGATTCACATTTAGGATTACCGGTTTTAAAAGAAACATTGGAAGAATTACTAGCCAATGAACTAGTTCCATTTATAAAAGGAATCGAGAATAATGTCGATTCAATTATGATTGGTCATTTGGCCGTTCCCGCTTTAAACGAAGGAAAAGATACTTCGGCAACGTTATCAAAATCCGTGATCGAAACACTTTTGCGCAAGCAATTAGGCTATGATGGATTAGTAATTTCGGATGCGTTGAACATGCACAGCGTTTCTAAATTGTACGACAAAAAAGGACAACTGGAATGGGAAGCTTTCAATGCTGGAAATGATGTCTTATGTTTCGCCGAAAATGTTCCAGAAGGAATTCAGGAAATCCTAAAAAATGCAACTCCGGAGCGAATTGAAGCCAGTTTTCAACGCATCTGGAAATGCAAACAAAAAGCAGGAATTCTTGACGGAAACCTTAGTCTGTCAGATACTTCAACAAACCATTTTAATTTTGAAACTACTTCCAAATTAAACCTGAAAATTGCTCAAAACTGCATTACAAAAATAAAAGACACTCACAATACCATTACTGTTTTTGATGCTAAAAATAGAGAAGATCTAGCCAAAATCAGTATTTACAAAAACACTGATAATGTGTTTTTTAAAAGCTTGACTAATGCATTGCCATCACCAGAATTTAGTTATGAAACTGGAGGTGAATCCGTTCTGAATGAATTAGAAAAAAAATTAAATAGATTTGACACGCTAGTCATTTCTTTATTTGTTCCAAAGGCAAAACCTTTAAATAATTTTGATATTAAAAACTCCGTACTTCACTTTTTAGGCAACTTATTGACCATCAAAAAATGTGTTTTGTATGTTTTTGGAAATCCGTATGCCCTACAAGTTATTCCTAATCTGGAGCATGCATTGGGAATTATAGAAATCTATCAAGATTTTCCAGAATTTCAAGAAGCCGCTGCAGAGCAACTTTTGGAAAACACAAAATGCGAAGGAACTCTGCCTGTAGAGGTTAACTACTTGTAATTAATAGTTTAAATCGTTTAAAAATCATAGTATAGCAATTCCCTATTTTGAAATAAACATTTATAATCAAATACTATTTCAATTTACTTTTAGTATAACTACTTTTGCACCATCAAAAAAATAACTAAAAAAGTAAATAAAATGTCATTAGTAGGTAAAAAATTTCCAAGTATTGCAGTAGACGCTATCTCTGAAATGGGTGATAATTTAAAAATCAACATTTTCGAAGAAGCTGTAAATAACAACAAAAAAGTACTTTTGTTTTGGTACCCAAAAGATTTTACATTCGTTTGCCCAACTGAATTGCATGCTTTTCAAGCAGCTTTACCAGAATTCGAAAAAAGAAATACAATTGTTATAGGTGCTTCTTGTGATACTAACGAAGTACATTTTGCTTGGTTAAATACTGCAAAAAATAATGGTGGAATTGAAGGTGTTACGTACCCAATTCTTGCTGACACAAACAGAAACTTATCTAATATTTTAGGAATCCTTGATGTTGAATCAACTAGCTACAGTGAAGATACTGATTCTATAATTATTGAAGGTTCTAATGTTACTTACAGAGCAACTTACCTTATAGATGAAACTGGAAAAATTTTCCACGAAAGTGTAAACGATATGCCATTAGGTCGTAATGTAAATGAATATTTACGTATGGTTGATGCTTATACACACATTCAAGAAAAAGGAGAAGTTTGTCCTGCAAACTGGGAAGCTGGAAAAGAAGCTATGAGTGCTGACAGAAAAAGTACTGCTGAATACTTAAGTTTAAACTAATAAATCAAAGAGACTAAGCTACTAAGGTTCTAAGGATTAAAACTTAGATACTTAGTAGCTTAGAACCTCAAAAAAATAAAACTATGTTAATCGAATTAACCGAAGATACGTTACAGGATTTAATTGCAAAAGACGAAAAAGTAGTCGTTCAATTTTCGGCATCATGGTGCGGAAATTGCCGAATTATGAAGCCCAAATTCAAAAAATTAGCTTCAGAAAACGAAACAATCACTTTTGCTCTTGTTGATGCTGAAAATTTTCCTGAATCTAGAAAATTAGCTAATGTGAGTAATTTACCAACTTTTGCCACTTTTGTAAATGGTAAATTGGTAAATGAAACACAAACCAATAAACAAGAAGTGTTAATTGAATTAGTGAACGAAATCGTTTAATTTGGTTATTCGTTAATTCGGTTAATCGTTTAAAATTAACGATTCCCTTTTCAAATAAACATATCAACGAATAACCCAATAAACAACAAAAAAAATGAAATTACCCGTAATTAAGCATTTAACGCAGTTTATAGAAGAAAATGATGAAGATTACATCATAGAAACAATCGAAGTTCTGGAAGCAATGACTGAAATTTCGTCATTGAAAGATGAAGAATTAGATGTTATAGGGGAATTAATTTCTAATATGTACGGCGCTTTGGAAGTTAACAAACTGGTAAAAACCGGAACTGATAAAAAAGAAGCTTTAAACACTTTCATGAAACGTGTTCTGGGTTCTATCGACAAATAAAGGAATTTTTAATTCAATATTTCTAAAACGCACTCCTCAACGAGTGCGTTTTTTTATTCAACACATTGGAATCTTACGGTTGATAATTTGAACCCAAATGGTAAACTTATCACGACATTTGAGGACAAATTCTTAAATAATTTTCATACTTTTGAACCTCATTAAAAAACAAACACTATGGCTTCAATAACATTAGGGGGAAATCCAGTACAGACTTCAGGGGAATTACCAAAAGTAGGAACAAAAATCGCTGATTTTAAATTAGTTAAAACTGATCTTTCATACACTTCACTAGCTGACTTTGCTGGAAAAAAATTAGTTCTAAATATTTTTCCAAGTGTTGATACTGGAACTTGTGCAGCATCAGTTAGAAGATTTAATGAAAGTGCAAGTACTTTAGAGAATACTACTGTTTTATGTATTTCAAGAGATTTGCCATTTGCTCAAAAACGTTTTTGTGGTGCGGAAGGACTTGAAAATGTAGTTAACTTATCTGATTTTTCAGAAGGAAGTTTTGGTAAAACAAATGGTTTGGAAATTACTGACGGACCTTTGGCTGGATTACATTCAAGAGTTATTATTGTTGTTGATGAAAACGGAACAATTACACATACGGAACAAGTTGCTGAAATTGCTGATGAACCAAACTACGAAGCTGCATTAGCGGTACTTTAACAGCATCCGAATGGAATTTCAAAAAGATAATACTTTCTTTACCGGAAGATTAAAAAGCGTCACTTATGCTTTTAAGGGTGCCGTAAAATTGATTACCACAGAACACAGTATTATGGTACAATTTTCAATAGGAATATTGATTACCATTGCCGGGTTTTATTTTGGCATCTCTAAAACAGAATGGCTTTTTCAAACTTTAGCCATTGGTTTGGTCATGAGTATCGAAGGTTTAAATACAGCAATTGAAAAAGTAGCTGATTTTATTCATCCTAATTATCATGAAAGAATTGGGTTCATCAAAGATATTGCCGCAGGAGCAGTATTTTTTGCTGCATTAACAGCAATAGCAATCGGTTTAATCATATATATCCCAATATTACTTTAGATAATAGTAGCATAAAGAATGGCAAAAATAAAAAAAACAGCACCTTTAGATAAAAAAAACGACACTAAAGCTGAGGGGAATAATCCATTAAGAATCACCAAACAACACAAAATTGTTTTTGGGTCTCTTTTGGTATTATTTTCAATAGCTTTATTATTTGCGTTTATTTCCTTTTTCATATACGGTCAACAAGATCAAAGCGCTGTTGGAGAATTAACGAATCGAGCCGAAATAGTTCACAATTGGTTGGGGAAATTTGGCGCATTTTTAGCTGATTTACTTGTTTATAAAGGTTTTGGAATTGCCGCATTTATATTTGTGCGTTTATTTTTCCTAACTGGAATATACATGATTCTTGGTATTGCTTTAGGAAAGCTAAAGAATATTTGGTTTTGGGATTTATTCGTGATTATCATCTTATCGGTTTTATTTGGATTTTTTGCCACTTCAGCACCTGAATTAGGAGGAACTATTGGATATGAATTGAATTTATTCCTGCAGGATTACATCGGGAAAACAGGGACATTATTGATCTTGTTATTTGGACTTATCATCTACATAATTTTTAAAATCAAGCTTTCGCCAGAAAGTATTCAGTCTTTTTTTGATGCTACCAAAAAAGAAATAAAAGCAGTTCCCATCACGAATCCATTAAATAATGGAAAAAGTGGTTATAATCTGGAAGAATTTGCTGTTGTTGAAGACGAACTGGATGATATTCATTTAAAAACGAATGGATCGCAATTCGAGATTAACAAAGAAGCGTTGAAACCTACCATCAGCAATTCATCTGATATTAATAGAGATCCGGTTGTAAAACCGCTTGCCATGCAAGTTACGCCAGTGGCAGCTCCTGAAGTTATTTCGAATGCTGACGATTCTTTTGTAATAGAAACGGCTCCGGAAGAAGATATTATTGAAGAAAATCTTGCCTCTCGATTGGTTGCTGATTTTGGATTATTTGATCCAACTTTGGATTTATCCAATTACAAATTCCCTACGATTGATTTACTAAAGGAATATTCGACTGGAGGAATTACCATCAATCAGGAAGAATTAGAAGAAAATAAAAACAGAATTGTCGATACGCTTCGCAATTACAAAATAGAAATTGCACAGATAAAAGCGACCGTTGGACCATCAGTTACGTTATATGAAATTGTACCGGAAGCGGGAATTCGTATTTCAAAAATCAAGAGTTTAGAGGATGATATCGCGTTATCACTTTCGGCATTAGGAATTCGTATCATTGCTCCTATTCCTGGAAAAGGAACCATAGGAATCGAGGTTCCTAACAAGAATCCAACGATGGTTTCTATGAAAAGTGTTATTGGCTCTGCCAAATTTCAGGAAGCCGAAATGGAATTACCAATCGCTCTTGGAAAAACAATTTCGAACGAAACATTTGTCGTGGATTTAGCCAAAATGCCTCACTTATTGATGGCGGGAGCTACCGGACAAGGAAAATCGGTAGGATTGAATGCCGTTCTGACTTCTCTTTTGTACAAAAAACATCCAGCCGAAGTTAAGTTTGTTTTGGTCGATCCTAAAAAAGTAGAGCTGACCCTTTTTAATAAAATTGAAAGACATTATTTAGCGAAACTTCCGGATATGGATGACGCCATTATTACGGATAATGCAAAAGTGGTCAATACGTTGAATTCCCTTTGTGTGGAAATGGACAACCGTTATTCTTTATTGAAAGATGCCATGGTGCGTAACATCAAAGAATACAACGATAAATTTAAAGCTCGAAAACTGAATCCTGAAAACGGTCACCGATTTTTACCATACATCGTTCTTGTAGTGGATGAGTTTGCAGATTTGATTATGACTGCCGGTAAAGAAGTCGAAGTTCCTATCGCTCGTTTAGCACAACTGGCGCGAGCCATCGGAATTCACTTAATTATCGCCACACAGAGACCATCTGTGAATGTAATTACAGGTTTGATAAAAGCCAATTTCCCAGCGAGAATAGCTTTTAGAGTTACCTCAAAAATTGATTCAAGAACCATTCTGGATACTCAGGGTGCAGATCAATTGATAGGACGTGGTGATATGCTTTACACTAACGGGAATGATGTGGTACGGGTACAATGTGCCTTTATCGACACTCCCGAAGTGGAGAAAATTACTGATTTTATTGGTTCACAAAAAGCATATGCAACAGCTTATTTACTTCCTGAGTTCGTTGGGGAGGAAAGTGGCATTAATCTTGATATGGATATCTCCGATAGAGATACTTTGTTTAGAGAAGCTGCCGAAATAATTGTAAATGCACAACAAGGCTCCGCTTCATTGTTACAAAGAAAACTAAAATTAGGCTACAACAGAGCAGGTCGATTGATTGATCAACTCGAAGCTGCAGGGATTGTAGGCCCTTTTGAAGGAAGTAAAGCACGTAGTGTAAACATTCTGGACATGAGTTCTCTTGATCAATTTTTCAACAATGAACAAAACAAATAATACCATGAAATCAAAAATTCAAGAATCTAAAAAAAACAATTCAGAAAGTATGGGCAAAAAATTTCTTTTAATTGCAGCATTATTATTTTTTAGTTTCTCAATACAAGCTCAAGACAAAAAAGCAAAAGATCTTTTAGATCAAGTTACCGCTAAAGTAAAAAGCTACAATACAATCGTAATCGATTTCAAGTATTCTTTGAATAATGCTAAAGAAAATATAAATCAGGACAGTAAAGGAAATGTAACTATGAAAGGAAATCAATATGTATTGAATTTCATGGGGGTGACTAAAATTTTTGATGGTAAAAAAACATATACTATTGTTCCGGAAGATGAGGAAATTACGATTTCTAAAGTCAATGAAAAAGACGATAATGCGATTACACCTTCAAAAATGTTAACTTTTTTCAATACGGGTTACAAATACAATATGGATATTTTACAGAACGTAAAAGGTCGAAAAATTCAGTATATAAAATTAGTTCCTACCAATTCTAAAGATCAGAGAAAAGAAGTATTACTAGGGATTGATATCCAAACAAAACACATTTATAACTTAATAGAAGTGGGTAAAAAAGGTACAAAAACAACATTAACGGTTAATTCTTTCAAAACCAACCAACCTTTGTCAAAAAATCAATTTACATTTGCGGAAAGTAAATATCCAAATTACTACATCAACAAATTAGATTAATCTATTCGGTGAAAATTCTTGACAAATACTTATTAAAAACATTCTTGACTACATTTACTACGGTATTTGTAATCCTATTTTTCATTTTTATACTTCAAACAGTCTGGTTATTCATCTCTGAATTGGCTGGTAAAGATTTAGATTTATTAATGATTATTAAATTCCTGGCATTTTCCATGCCTCGAATTGTACCATTGGTATTGCCTCTTTCTATACTATTGGCTTCCATAATGACCTTTGGTAATTTAGCTGAGAATTATGAATTCGCAGCGATGAAATCTTCTGGGATTTCGTTGCAAAGAGCCATGAGAAGTTTGACAGTATTCATCGTTTTATTAAGTATTGTTGCCTTTTTCTTTTCGAATAATGTGATTCCTTATGCGGAATACAAATTCATCAATTTCAGGAAAAATATTGCACAGGTAAAACCGGCATTAGCAATAGCCGAAGGTCAGTTTAACGATGTGGGTTTTTACAATATTAAGGTGAATAAGAAATCAGGTGAACAGGGTAACATTCTTACTGGTGTAACAATTCACAAAAAATCTAGAATTGGTGACGGAAGTAAAACCGTTATTAAAGCAAAAGATGGGGAGTTAATCAGCAGTGAACAATCCAGTATTTTACAATTAGTGCTAAACGACGGGTATTACTACGAGGATATTGTTCCAAAAAAATATGAAGATCGCAATAAAATGCCTTTTGCCAAAAGCTCCTTTAAAAAACACATCATCAACATCGATTTATCTGAATTAAACAAGACCGATGTAACCGATGAAAGTGTGGCAAATACGAACACAATGCTGACTGTTAATGAATTAAAATATACATTGGATTCATTAAACAAGAACATAAAAAATGACATTATTTCATTTTCTGAAAATAGCAACATGCGAGTTGGTATTCCTTTAAATAAAAAACTGGAGAAAGCACCAAAAAGAAAACCGCTTCCTAAAGATATTTTGTCATTGTATACTTTAGAACAAAAATCGGATATTTTAAAAATAGCGGTCAGTAATCTTGCCAGCACAACCTACTCCATCGATACCACTAAAGCAGAACTAGACAATAAACAAAAAAATATCAATAAACATTTATTGGCTTTTTACGATAAATTTGTAATTGTATTTGCTTGTTTTCTAATGTTTTTCATTGGAGCACCATTGGGAGCAATCATCAGAAAAGGTGGTCTAGGACTTCCAATTGTTTTTGCAATTTTAATCTTTATTACATTTCACTTTATAAATACTTTTGGAAAAAGAATTGCACAGGAAAACGGAATGACTCCTTTTATGGGAGCTTGGTTATCCTCTTTTATCCTGACTCCATTAGCTGTTTTATTAACATACAGAGCCACAAACGACATCGGATTAATAAACATGGATGTTGTTTTAGCTCCATTCCAAAAAATAATTAAAAAAATACTACCATCACAAAATTAACAACACAAATGGTTACAAATAACATACAACTCAACACAATTGAAGAAGCGATAGAAGATATTCGCCAAGGAAAAATAATCATTGTTGTTGACGATGAGGACCGCGAAAATGAAGGAGATTTTTTGGCTGCGGCCGAAAAAGTGACACCTGAAATGATTAATTTCATGGCTACACACGGTAGAGGATTGATTTGTGCTCCACTGACAGAAAGTCGGTGCAAAGAATTGGGATTACATGTAATGGTAACTAATAATACAGATCCTATGGAAACCGCTTTTACGGTTTCGGTAGATTTAAGAGGTAATGGAGTAACTACAGGAATATCAGCTGGAGATAGAGCAAAAACAATTTTATCGTTGGTTGATTCTAAAACTAAACCGCATGATTTAGCACGTCCAGGACACATATTCCCTCTTATTGCAAAACAAGGTGGTGTATTAAGAAGAACCGGGCATACAGAAGCCGCTATAGATTTCGCAAGATTAGCTGGATTTAAATCAGCAGGTGTGATTGTAGAAATTATGAACGAGGATGGTTCTATGGCCCGTTTACCACAATTAGTGGAAGTAGCTAAAAAATTCGATTTGAAATTAGTTTCCATTGAAGCTTTAGTGGCCTATCGAATGCAACATGATAGTTTGATTGTTAAAAAAGACGATTTTAACATTGAGACCCGTTTTGGTACTTTTAGACTAAGAGCATACCAACAGACAACTAATAAACAAATACATATCGCTTTGACCAAAGGAACTTGGAATTTGGGAGAATCAATTTTAACCAGAATCAATTCGTCACAGGTGAATAATGATTTGTTAGGCACATTGACCAATAACGCGGATCAACAATTAGATGATATGTTCCAAGTGATTAATGAGGAAGGAAAAGGTGCTGTTATTTTCATCAATCAGGACATGCAATCCGTAAACTTATTGAATCGCATCGCTGAACTCAAATTATTGCAAAGTGAGGGTGTAATGAAAGCACCAAAAATCATCATCGATAGTAAAGATTTTGGTATTGGAGCACAAATATTACATGATATTGACATCTCAAAAATCAGATTAGTATCCAATACTGAGGGAACAAAACGAGTAGGAATGATTGGATACGGGTTAGAAATAACCGAATATGTAAAGTATTAAAACTATTCATTACTATTTTATAAAAATAAGTTTCATCTAAAGTAAAGAAAATGAAACCTTTAAAAATTAGTCCTAAAAATAGATGCTTTTTTTCTAAAAATAGATTTGCATAACCAAAAAAGGTTCTTATATTTGCACTCGCAATCAGATAATGAAAGCGACATGCTGGAGAAATGGCAGAGCGGTCGAATGCGGCAGTCTTGAAAACTGTTGACTGTAACAGGTCCGGGGGTTCGAATCCCTCTTTCTCCGCCACATAAGGTTTCAAAAGAAACTTTAAAAGTCAAAAGCCTTTAAATAGTAGTATTTAAAGGCTTTTTCATTTTTTATAATGTGTCAAAAAACACATATAACATCAAAGAACAGTGACCCTATTGGTGACCCTATTTTGTTTTCTGCCTTTTTAAAGAAAATAGGGTCACTAAATCGGAAGAATTCCCCGGGAATTCCCCACCAACACTAGCAACTCTCAAAGTTTTTAAATCAATTTGATTATTAATTTAAAAACAAGAAGTTATGTTAAAAGTAATTTTTTATCTCAAAGCTGGAAAAGCTAACAAGAAGGGAGAATCTCCAATTTTTGCACGTATCTCGTACAATCAACAATCTATTACAATGGCCACCGGTAAATCAATCTTAAAAGAAAGATGGCAGTTTACCAAAAACCTAAGAAATGTACTTAAACTTGAAAAAGAAAAAGTACTAAAACATAGTTTGGACTTATTTCAACTGAATATCGAAAAGAAATTTAATGAAATGGCTAAGGTTAGCTCCGATATTTCATTGTTATTGGTTAAAAATGAGTTTAACGGTAAAACTAAAATTCAAACCAAAGGAGTAAGCATCGTAGAAATCTTGGAAAAGCATAATACGTACTTTGAAAAAAAAGTAAATGCAGGTGAACGTTCTAAAGCTTCATTCCAAAAATATGAACGATCTAAAGAATTGCTTGTAAAATTCATGAAACAGCAATACCGCATCGAAGATCTCCCAACAAATGAGATTTCCAGTGCCTTTATATATAATCTCGAATCTTATCTTAAATATGAAAGTGATTTTAAAGGGAAAATTGGTATCAAAAACAACTCGATGGTAAAGTATATGAGAATGTATAAGACATCCTGTAATTATTGTATCAGAATGGGATTGATCGATAAAAATCCTTTTGATCTTTACGATGGCAAGTTGAATATCAAGGATGCTGTATTTCTTACCCAAAACGAATTAGATCGCATTGAAAACAAGAAATTTTCATTTGAACGCCTGGAGCGAGTTAAGGATGTTTTTCTTTTTAGTTGCTATACGGGATATGCACCTGTAGACGCCTCAAATCTTACCTCAACTAATATATTCCAAGATAGCAATGATGCTTTTTGGATTATGACTAACAGGGCTAAAACAGCAATTAGGGCAAACGTTCCTATCCTACCTCCAACTATGAAAATAATTAATAAATATAAAAATCTACAAATTGGATTGATTCCTCAAATATCCAATCAAAAAATGAATGCTTATCTTAAGGAAATCGCTGATTTGTGTGGAATAGATAAAAACCTTACGTGGTACGTGGCCAGACATACATTTGCTACCACCGTAACTTTAGGAAACGGCGTAAGGATAGAAAATGTTTCATCTATGATGGGCCATACCAATATTAAGCAGACGCAACATTATGCAAAAGTATTAGATGTAAATGTGATGGAGGATATGTCAAAGCTAAAGCAAAAATATAGCTGATCAGCTATTCACACATAATCTTAAGTAAAATTTAATAAACACAAAAAGGATTCCAATTGGAATCCTTTTTGTGTTTATTAAATTTTGAATCATTCATCATAAATAGAGAAGCGCTTACTGGTTTTTAAACTGAAACAGGTTCAGAGTTCCTTGTTTATTGTCCATTTTCGATGAGTATTTTTTCAATTTTAGTAGCCTCATATAAATAAATATCACCAAGTTTGGTGTAAGGTAGTATACCGGTCTGACGGTATTTAATGATGGTATTATTCGACAGTCCAAATAGCTTCTTTAAATCCTCATTCCTGTAATATCGCGGTGAGTTTTTTACATTCTCACCTCTAATCTTACAATCTATTTTTTCTAATCGGGTATATAAGGGATCCAACAATTGCTTAATTGCCGCTATATAAGAAAATTTATTTTCTTTTCCTTGTTTAGACATGAGACAAATTTTTAGAATGAATGAAGATTGAATATCTATTTTGGAATAATAGAAGTAAAAAAGCACTATCTACAGGCTAGTTTTTTCCTTCGGTTTTGGAAAATACAAATAACTTTATCTAGAAATTTTAGCTGCTTTTCTCTATAGGTAAATCCCTTGGATTCGGAGAATTGCTTGCTAATTGTATCTATACTAACTTGTAATCCCACATCTCCACTATAAGTAAAGTTTTCTTCAATAAACTGCTGCATTTTACTTCTATTGCAATTTTCACTTTTAGTATCAAAAAATAAAACAGCCTCATCCATGAGAAGGTAGAAGAATTGTGCCAAATCACTTTTATTGAAGCTTGAACTACATTTTTCTATTACTAAATAGTTTTTAGACCTATCATTACGGCTGTAGAGGTGATTCTTTTCTTTTAACAATATCTCGATACATTCCATCTTCCCAAATAACGCTTCTACTGCATCGGGAAGTTCTTCATTTGTTAACTTTTTCATAGCATTATTACTTTGGAAATTTAACTTCTAAATCAGATAGAGAATAAGGAAAATAAATAGTACTCCCCTGATTTCTCTTACGAGTTGACTCATACTTGATATAACCGTACTCGTTTAATTCTCGCATACATTTGTAGTATGTTTTAGGGGAAGAAATTTTGGCTATATCCATAATCTCATACCTATACGCTTGTATAGGATTAACAAAACCCTTATCCACTCTAAACTGCAATAGTGCAACATAAATACCAATATGCGTAATACTAATACGGTAATCATTTTCTATTGCTTTAAAGAAATCGGATAAGGGTTTTAATATTTCCATCAGAACCTAAATTGAATTAGACTGCTTTTTTTTTCTCTTTTTTGCTTCTTGGGGGACTGCCGGTCCATCGTCATCAACACTTTGACTTTGTCTTTTATCCTGTTTCATTGACTGACTTTGTCCTTCAGATATTTTTTCATCTTTAGTCTGACGATTGTCAATACGTTTCATATTGCCATCATACACATTGATTGTTTTGAATTGGGGATTAGCTTCAATATAATGCTTCACCTCATTTCCATCTTTTAAGAATGTAGCAGATTGCAGGTTTCCTTTTTTCATGGAATCCATCAAATCTTCTTTGTATTTAGCATTTTCCAATTCCTTGATTGGATGTTTAGAAAGTGCCACTTCCAGATCGTAACCATAATTCTGATGGTATTGGTTTAACTTAAAATTTCCATTGTTATCCGCTTCTTTAAAATCCATTTGTACCCACGAATTATAAACCTGACCTTCTTTATTGGTCAAATCCTTATTTACTGCTCTTCCCTCCATAAGGTTATAGGCTTCCTTCATGGTAATATTGCTACCTTTATTGATATAAAAGGTCTGCTCCAATGATACCTTAGAATTATCTTTATGCAAATCCACCTTATAAGAATTAAAAAAATACATATCGCTCTGATCCGATTTTTTAAAATTCAAAGTTGCTACCGCATTATCTTTACCGTATTGAGCGTTGTAGTTCAATGTGAAACTAGGAGTTTGCTTTTGCATTTTTTCCTTTAATTCACTTTCTAATCCTTCACCGAAACCGTTGTACTTTACCTGATCGCGCAGGTATTCAAAATTTTTATCGTTCATGACTATTTAATTTAAATGATTAATAATTAATTATAGTTTGGGTAATACAGTAACCTTTACAAGCTTTTTGTTCTTCACCTGCAATTCCACATGTCTTCCACCATTCTTTTCCATGAGCTGTATAGCAAGGTATTTCTTCTCAGGAATCGTAAATTTTGGTAGGGCAAACACGAATGTATTTTCTGATTCATCATCAACTGTAGCTACATTATTAAGAATATAGATTGGCGTAATTTCGATTTCCTGTGAAGCGGTTCGCTTTACTTTTTTATTATCCCGAATAAAAAAGCGGAGCTGGTCAACATCATAATTTATTTTCGAGTGGTTTGCGACCAATATCCTGTAATACATCACATCATTTTGAATAAAAATTCCATTTAGTTGAAATTTGATATCATACTTGTTTTCCTTTTCACCTCGTATCTTTCCCTTATCATAAAAAGCTAATTTGGAATATTGCTCTACCTCCTGCTCGTTCCTGTTTTCGGATGAAAAATAAATTTCCTGTCCTCCCTGTTTTGTCTCATTCAAGGAGAGATTCAATTGTGGTGATTGCTCATCATAATTGAGAACAAAGGAATACAGTTTGCCATCGGCAGTAACCACCGTAAGGTTCGTTTGAATGAACCCTTGTTGTGCAGCCTTAATCTGCAATATATTTTCTAGTCCTTTCGCTTTCTGGACAAGTACATCCTGACTGCCCCGATCTACACTTTTAATGGCATATGGGAATACAATATTTGTTGTTTTTGAATACCCAATCGCCAACGAATCCGGTTCAATTTTCGTTAGGTGATTTTTACTTGTTTGCGCAAATGCGCCTATCGTAAAGAGTAAATACACCATAGCCAATACATTGAAGTTTTTCATAGTTAATAATTTTTAGTTTTTAATTGGAATCCTTTTGTTTTTGCTTTTCATCATGAAGTAACACCTGATAGCCCGCCTTTACAACCACTTTAACAAGCTTCACTTTTTTACTGAGCAGCGTTTTAGCCGCCTCAATACCTACCCCGGCTGCTTGTGCTCCCCAAGAATCATCAAGAGTTGCGACGCCGAGCGTCTGCATGGAGCGGTCTGCAGATGCTTTGGCAACATCCCGGTTAATTGCTCCCGGAATATAAATTCCACTGAGCCCGTCTAAATCATAAACAGATAGGTCAACCGGAAATAAGGAGTTGTCATATCGGATGCTATTGATCTTCATAATGAGTCTTTCTCCCTTTAAGGATGCTATTCCAAACAAGAAATTATTCTTCGGAATCTTGACCCCATTAATAAAAACAGCATGGACAAGCCTCAGTTTTACTGTCGACCCATTTACAATAGTCTGTGTTTCATGGATCACAGCAGCTACTGCATTTTGATTATAGTCTGCACTTGCTGGATCTTCTAAGTAATAAAAGGCATTGCCTTTGGACTGCCTATCAACAGGATTTGTTGGCGTAATTTGCAACGAAGAAATAATATCTTCCTTTGTTTTAGTAGTGATGGTAAACACCTGTCCTCGCTGCGCTTCGGAAACCTTTCTCAGTTTTTCCTGTACCCTGTCGGGATGCTGAATATCCAGTATGCTTTCGAGCATCCCGCTGAGCTGCTTCAATTCAGGATCCTGCACATCGCTCCGACCATTCATAGACTGCATCATTTCTTCCAACTTGTTAACATCCTCTGAATGTACCTCGGTAGTACTTCCCTTTGCGTAGTTATTAAAATCGGGGCTTTGTGCTGGAGACGCAATTGGCTTATTGATAGCTCTTTGAAGCGCTTCAAGCTTTTCATGAAACTTTTCTTCGTTGGGATCACGATACATAGAAGTATTTAAGCCATTACTGCCTTTTCTAGAACTGCTCTGATTATAAGAAGTGTCATTGGCAGTTTCTGTTGAATCTCCTTGAAAAGACTGGCTGAGATAGTTTGGATCCTTTTTTATTAGTTCCTCTAGTTTAGTAGAGTCAAGTGCTGCTTGTTCATAGTAATTCATTTTATCCAACGCAATACTTTCCTTCAGGTTCGCATCCGGAAGCTTTATATTAAATCCTTCTTTTTCAACTAACGCCCCATTAGCAGCATTCATTTTTCCTCCGCCCAATGCCCAAAACATAATAGTGATAAAGGGCAGCACCAATAGCGGCATTACCAAAAGTATCTTTCGCTGTCTTAGCATTTTTAGTGATTTCATTCTTTCTTCCATGATCTTAATTTTTAAATTGTGAGTGATAATAATTTTCTACTATTGTAAGACTGTCCAATAATCCAGGACGATATTGCATGATACTGTCCTACAATTTTTTTCCAGTCGGGCTGCGACCCAAACTGTCCATATACTTACGAAAGCGAACAGTTTTTTCAAATTCAGCTTTACTGATTGACACTTTTATCTTGTCCCTTTCATCACCGGTTCGCATAGTATTTATTGATTTTGCAAACGGTGTAATAGGTATAACACTGGCTGTTGTTTCGGAAAAACTGCCTATCATCACATAAATACTGCAACCGCTCGTAAAGACAATAAAACAGATCAGAATCACAATCCAACTTTTACGTGATAAATGTGCTGTTTTGCGTTCCAGCCAGTGCGCGCACTTATATTGTAGCCGAAGATTGGCTTCATCAAATTGCTGCAACAGATTTCCCTTAAAGCAATCCGTTTTATCGGAGACTTTTTCATTGTTTCTTTTAAATGAGAATAGCATAATCAGTAGATTTATTATTTTCTATTTTCGGTACTCAAATCCCGATTCTCGATAGTACTCCATCGCTCTACTAAAAAGCCGTGCGGGTTATTGTCACTTCGCGAAACATTCCGAAGATTTCCTTCTGTTATGAGGCTACGGTATGCAATACTGGTAGTTCTGATAATATTTTGAGTGGCATAACATCGAAAATGGTACGGATATTTATTGATGTCAACAGTAACACTGTCCACTTGTATGGTCTGACTGATATTTCCTGAAATTATACCGGAATAATACCCGTTCTCTTTCAAATCATCATAAATCCGTTTTGCACTGTCGTCTGCGAGGTAAAGTGCCTTGGTAACATTGGTTCTTATTACTTTATCATCTGGATCAAGGGTAAAGAATAACTTATGAAAGGTCATCACATGATCCCTTGCCTCAACTGGTATATTGTCTTTTCTGTCCGAAGCATACGCTTCTAATGCTTTCCCATTAGCCAGTATATAGACCTTATTTTGCATTTGTGATACCAGACTGAAACTCTTATAAAGGGCAAAACAGCTCATTATAATACTCCCGCCAACCACCAGCATAGTAAAGCCGCGAACATGCCGAAAGGCGGTATCAATATTTTTCATTTTGCTAAACATAATGCGGTTTTTTAGCGGTTAAGAATTGCCTTTTAATTTATTGCTCATGTAACTCTCCTTGTCTTTGAAGTAAGGAGATGCACTGCTGGATCCAGACATGCTTTGAGACGTACGCCCTGCAGCATTGCCCATAGCATCCACGACCATTCCTGCACCAGCAGATGCAGTATTAACAGCCGAATTCGTAGAATTACTGAAGATACTGGTCACTTTTTGACCTAAAGCCCCACCTCCGCCTGCGTGGACAATATAATTAGCGACTGAAGGAACAGTAAAATACCCAACGATTCCTATAATCATAAACACCAGATACGCCATATCTGTTTTACTAAAAAAAGTGTCCCCATAATCATTGACCTGCCCGATATCAAGTCGTAGCATCTTTTCTTGTATCTTTCCTATGATACTGCCAAAAATATTGGCTACCGGAAGCCATAGATAAATATTAATATAGCGTGCCAGCCACACCGTAATTGTATGCTGAAAACCATCAAAAACGGATATACCAAAAACCAGCGGCCCCAAAATAGAAAGTACTACTAGTTGAAAAGTCCGAAGCGTATCAATACAGAGTGCGGCCGCTTCAAAAAGAACCATCAATACTTCACTCATCCATTCCTTGACTGAATTACGAAAATTGAATGACGCCTTTGACATCGCAAACTTGACATCATTCCCTATTCCTTCCATAATCCCTTCGTCAGATGGGTCTGCACCTTCATGCGTGTATTTGTACCATTTGTCTCGGTCGCCGCTTCCAGCTGTTCCGACATACATTTTCCATGGATCGGTCTCTTTAATCGCTTCTTCCTTTTGTTGCAGCAGTAGTACAATAGCCTTGTTTGAACCATCTACCATCGAGGCGGTTGCTGTAACAGTAGGTTTCATCACACCATTGATCATATCCAGTACCGAAGGGAAAATCATAATACAGAATCCAATCACAAATGGACGGAAAAGCGGATAGAAATCGATTGGTTCAGCGCTGGCAATATGCCTCCAAACTCTGGAAGCGATATACCAGATGGCTCCAAATCCGGCGATTCCCTGACCAACTCCCATCAGGTTGCTGCACAATGGCATCATCTCATCGTATAATTGATCCAGTACGCTATGCAAACTGTTCATGTCATCTGCCAGACCCTGTGCATGGCTGGCGATAGGCAACACCATCCCCGCGGCTGCAAATAATGCAGCCTTGCTCCTCTTTATCATGTTATTATGTATTTAGTTATTTACTTTGTAGATGCTGCGCATTGCCTCTACATCATTGCGCTCTTTTGTTCGCTGGATTGCCAATATGGAGGTATTGTTATTAAAGCTTCGCAGAAACGAGAGCTTATCTTGCATATCACCATAGACCTTGTCAATGGCGGTAAGTCTTTCATCATCAGACATTCGCAATGTATTAGCAGAAACGACTGAGGTCAACTCATCCAGATTTCTGAGGCTCTCTTTGAACAGCTTGGAATACACCTTTTCGAGGTAAGCGATTTCATCTGTATTGAAATTTCCACTGTTCCTGAATCGGTTTAAGGCGGCCTTGTACTCTTTTACCAAAAGCAGTTGATATTGAATAATAGCACCAACTCTCTTGTATTTTCGAACCGTTGGACTCACCTGCATCAGCGCATCAAGAAATGTTTTATGAAGACTGAAGTTTCCTTGAGATAAATCTTTAACGGTATTATAGCCTCCATTAAGAATTTGATATCCTTTTTTCATATCGGTAAGTATCTGTTTGAACTGAGCCAACTTTTCGATATTCAAAATCAACTGTTGCATTTCCTGGGATTGAGCAGAAACGCTGTATGGGAATACTAATCCCATCATCATAATGATTAAAATCAGGTGTCTTTTCATGGTACATTATTTTTTACGCCCTGCAACACACGGCTGGTTTTTACATCCTTAAAATTAGTACTCCTAGACAAAGACATCATTCTGGTTTGATCGCTGAAGCTCTCGCAAAAAATATAGCTTTCCAGCATATTTTGATACAGGAAATCAATTTTGTTTATGCGCTCGTCGTCTTTCATTTCCAGGTTCCCTTGCGTTAAAACGACAATCAGTTCGTCTAAAGTAGTATCACCATTTTTAATCAACCGGTTCATTACTCTCTTAATATACGCCACTTCGTCACCGTGAAATAAATCATCTTCCTGAACTTGTTTTAGTGTACTCTTGTATTTATCTAAGATCTTTACTTGAAGTACTATAATCTGAGACACTCTGGAATAGTCTTTTATCTTTGGATTAATTATTTTTAACGAATTGAAATAATCTGCATGAAGATCAAATTCCCCCCGTTTAAAATTACCTATCGTGTTCAGCCCCTTTTTAGCGATGGAATATCCTTTTTGAGCATAGCCGGTATACATTTTAAGTGCAGCAATCTGTTTTAGTAGTACTTCTCTTTGTTTTGGTTGCGCGTAAATACTCCCCTTTAAAAGTCCGGTGAGAAGTAGCAATAGCAGTATTTTTTTCATGACTTTATTTTTTTTAATTGCCAATACCATAGAATTTCTTAATTACATTCACATCGCTTTTTGTTTTTGCTCTTTGAAGACTTAATTGGATGTTCTCTCTGTTAAGCTGAGAAAGATCATCATAAGTCGCATCAATCTGATCGGCTGCAGTGTTGATAATTTTAAGCCGTTTAGCATCGCTCATCTGTATGGCAAAAGAGTCCAATACTAAAAAGATCTGGTCGATATTTTTCATGCTTTCACTCAATATGCCGGAATATACTTTTTGCATATAGTTTAATTCATTTGCATTAAAATGATCGTCTTGCTGGAACAGCTCCCAAGCCCTTTCGTACTCAGCAATAAGCCGTACTTGCTTTTGGGTAACATCCCTGATTCGTTGATAGGAAGTAATACTGGATTTGACTTTGGCGAGTTCCTCATAGTAATTTTTGTACAAATCTTTTTGTTTTTGTGTCCAGTTGGAAATCGCCTCCAATTTCAATTTCGACAACATATTTTCCAATTTTTTCTGAGCATTCTGCAACCATATCGTTTTGTTTTGTAGGCGTTGGATCCGAAGGTCAATTGCTTTTATAACTTTCTTTACGGCTGCGGTAATCAATCCAATTATTGGAACAGCCGCAACTGTTTCTGCCGGTCTTGCAGGAGTGCTTATAAGCAATAGGCACAGCAAGCAGACCATGATTTTTTTCTTTGCTTTCATAATTCATTATTTATAATGTTTGTTTCTCCAGTATTGGCAGGGTGTTATTTCCTTTTTGTCCTCAAGCTTGCTCACGCAAATCATTAGCCAGTGCCGCTATCCCTTTTTTGATGTCTCCATCAAATTTTTTAGCATACACCTGTACTTTCAGTTTTTCTGTTTCTTCTGTAGTATAAGCCAGGTATTCTTCAAGGGATACTTCCGTACGATAGACTTTAGAAAGCATTCCTCCCAAGGAGATAAATACTTCCTTGTATTTTTTATCGGGATCATTCGCTTTGTTAACCGACAAAACCAATGCTTTTTCCTTTTCCGTAAGTCCCAACAATTCCTGAATTTGGTCGAATTTATTTTGGTATTTACTCTGGTCCAGCAATATTTTGCAATCGCTATTATTGATGATCGCCTGCTTGACCACGGGAGACGAAATGATATCCTCCACTTCTTGTGTAACCACTATTGCCTCTCCATAAAACTTTCTAACTGTCTTAAATAAATACTTTATATATTCTGCCATACCTTCCTTAGCAATAGCTTTCCAAGCTTCTTCGATTAATATCATTTTCCGAACCCCTTTTAGCTTACGCATCTTACTGATGAAGACCTCCATAATGATGATGGTCACCACCGGAAAAAGTATCGGATGATCCTTGATATTGTCCAATTCAAACACAATAAATCGTTCACTTAATAATTCAAGATTTTCAGTAGCATTAAGCAGATAGTCAAATTCTCCACCCTTATAATAGGGATGCAATACGTACATAAAATTATTGATATCAAAATCCTTTTCCTTTACCTTATCCCCTTCTAACACCTTGACGAAATCACCTTTAAGGAAATCGTAAAAACTGTCAAAACAAGGAAACAGTTCTTTGTTTGCTTCGAGTTTTTCATAATATAACTGTAGTGCGTTGGACAAAGCGACATACTCGCTTCGATTGAATGTTTCATTGTCTTTTTTCCAAAGCGCCAGCAGTAAGGTTTTTATACTTTCCTTTTTCTCGGTATCCAAGCTGTCCCCTTCGCTGATATAAAAAGGATTGAAACGGATGGGATTCTTTTCATCGTAGGTGAAATAATACCCACCCACCATGTCACACAACCCCTTATAACTGTGTCCTACATCTACAATTACAATATGAGTTCCTTGTTCATAATAGCTTCTCACCATATGGTTAGTGAAAAATGATTTCCCACTTCCGGAGGGCCCGAGTATAAACTTATTCCGATTGGTGCATATTCCCATTCGTATAGGTTCATCACTGATGTCAACATGTACAGGTTTACCGGTCAGTCGGTCGCCCAAACGTATTCCAACAGGACTTAAAGACGAGCGGTATCCAGTTTCCATGTTCAGGAAACATACCGCTTGTTCCGCGAACGTATCAAAAGTGTCGTTCATAGGGAAATCAGCGGCATTTCCGGGAATACCTGCCCAATAAATTTGAGCTGCTCCAACGGTTTCCTGCTTGGCAGCTGCATCCATTTGTGCCAAGGCTGAAGAAACCTTATTTTTTATATTTTTCAGTTCTTCCTTATCTGCTGTCCACACCAATACATTAAAATGAGCCTTTATCGGTAAGCGCTGCTGGCTAATCGCTTCGTTCAGAAAATCATTGGTAGCATCCCGCGCAATAAGGTTCGCTCTGCTATACGCCGATAGAGATTGTAATCGCAAGCTTTTACTTTCTAGCTTCTGCAACGTTTTTTGAGCATCCTCTATAAAAACATATTGGTTATAAATATGATTACAAGAAAGCAGCTGTCCTAAGGTGGATGCGAAGCCGATACTGAATTTGGTCTTATCAGTTGAGTATCGGTCATAGTTGATTCTGGAACCGCAAAGCGCTGGCAGGTCAGCTGCATCACCTAAGGTATAGATTTGGCAATGTTTATCCCCAACCTGCAAGCCGTCGTTGAAAGCGATATCTTTAAAAACAAAAGAGTCTTCTTTTTCAGAAAGGGAACAGTAACGCTCGATAATTCCAATCTTTCTACTATGACTTCTGAGTTCGTCATTACCCAGACGGGTTAATTTCACAAAACCGCTGTCTTCCAATATTCGACTGAATTGCCCCGTACTATCTATAAATTCCTGACGCAGTTGTGCCTTTAATGTTTCTTCGGGAACTATTGAACTCCTGAGTAAATTAGAAAATAAGGAACTGGATGTTTTCCTGCCCGCAGGTTTTTTGGTCAGTAAAATGTAGCACGAATGATCCAAAAAGGGACGCTCGTTAAAAAACCGCTCACTGCTTCGTGTGAGGAAACTGGTATCTTCTTTGGTAAAATCAGCTTGAAACGTACTATCAATAAACCAGTCTTGTTTATGGAATACACTGAATTTTGGGAGTAACTTTATGGCCTTAAGCCACGCTTGGTGGAACGTTTCATACTCTTGATCTGACAAAGTAAATATTTCCGGCAACTCGGCCTTAAATACTACGGTTACATCACCCTGTTTGGACAAGATACAATCGTGCTCCACATCCATAATCGGTAAAATATCACCCATCATCTTTTCCATCTTTATCTCTTTTTACCTGTATTTAAATTTTCGGGAAAATGTTATTTTCCCATTTTGAAAATTTTCCTGCTGGGCGTTCTAACCGCTTTGGGAACCTGCCTTTTAGCTAAAGCTTTCATCATGCCATGTTCTCCATATTTATGACTCATCTTGTAAACTTTCATAACCAATACTGCCGCTGAAATACCGATGACACCAATACAGACCAACGATGGCAATCCGAGAATATACATGCCCGAAAAGAAAAACATCAACACTATAATACCTCCTCCTAAATACCATATATACTGCGCTTTAAGACCCTTGAACTCAATACTCTGATTAAGACCTTTATTGATATGATATACGCTGTTTGCCATAGTACTATTTCCTTAAATATTTGCTTCTTTTATAAATCGACCTTACGTAATAATTAATCTAAACCCCAAAGAAAGATTTGATTACCGTAGCTACCACTACTAGAAAAACGCAACTTCCAAACCAAGCCGCCGCCACTTTTCCAGTGTCCGGATCACCTGCATTCCACTTTTGATACACTTTCACAGCACCTATTAGACCCAAAAGAGCTCCTATAGCATACATTAGTTGGGTACCCGCATCAAAATAGCTTCGCACCTGCGCATTAGCCTCGTTAATTCCTGCAAGACCGTCTTGGGCATGGGCTTGATAATTAACCGCCAGCAGCACCAAAACTGTAGTGGCAATATTCATTCTTTGTGGGGTAAATTTTCTAAAATTCCAGAGACACTTTTTCATAACACATTATTTTAAAAATTCAAATAATTAGATAAAAAGCGGAGGTTTAGCCACTGTCTCAATACCTCTTTCCTATCACATAAAACCATACCGCATGAGACGGACAGGGGCATTTCCTCCGCAATGTTGTATTAGTTTTTTTCATTCCATATAGCTTCCGCTTCCTGTTGGGTTAAATGGATTGATTCGAGTTTGTCACATTCAGAGACAATCAGTTCGCTGACTGAGGAGCGAAACGGAGAATTTTTCACAGATGGATATTCGGTAAGAACCAATCCGAGATAATCGACAAATTCCTGTTGGAGCAATTTTCTTTGAGCCGCATCTGCGACAACATTTTTCAATCTTTCTACCAGATGATCTATATCCTGAAAAGTTTGGTCGGATTCTGTTAAAAAAGATTGAGATGAACTAGTATCAGGAGATTCCTGATACCTTAAATTAGTTTGGATTTCTGGATAACTTTGGAATTGAAACTTCCGTTTTCCTGTCGCGATCTCTTTAAGTTCTGTAAAGTAAAATCGCAACCCAACAAATAAATACCAACTTGCTCCTAGCAGGACAACTACAATTGTATAATTGCCCCATGAAATGTTTGTAAACATACGCTCTTAATTTTATCGTTCTACATTAGTTCTTCCAACACAGATATTTGAAACGTATTCCAAATCCGGGATGTTCATCATTACAGGGCAAAGAAACGATAGACCGCAAAGCGCCACAAGTCCAACTTTTTGTTGTACCCCAGTTGTTCCTTTTGTACCCCTAGCAAAATCAATGGAAAAAAGATAAAAAAATGTAGAAAAATAAAAAAAACTCCAAAGAGGAGGTCCCATAAACGGTATGATTAAGCGAGTTTTTTAAAACGAAAAGAGAACTTAAATTTGGTAGCTCTCGTCTTTCACAATAAACCTGTTCCCTATTGGAGGATCAATAAATCAGCATCTGACTTCTTCATAATCTGCCACCCGTTTTGCGTTAGTAAGAAATGAGCTTTGTGTTGCTTTATCGTTGAAGAACCTTTCCTCAACAAGGATCCAAAAATAGTGTTATTTCGCACGGTGCTATACCCTACAATTGCCATTTTACCAGAATTCCAAATTTTGATATCTATAATGGTACCAAATTCCTCATCCGCAATTTTTACTTTTTGAATGTTACTTTTTTTATCATCTTCAGAAGTAAGTAGAAAATAAGGCTTAGCTGCATCTGTAAAATGTATCAAAGGCGCTCCAATATCCTTTAGTTTTTGGGTTCGTAGAACAGTGACTAATCCCTTCTCTTCCAATCCCGACTGCCGAACCTTTCGGGCATGCTGTGGATCACTGCGATAAATATCATAATCCAAAACTCTCGGGTACCGGTATTCCTTGACAATAAGTTCCACAGCCGTTTTTTCGTCTAAGTTCTTAGTATTGCAACCAGTCATTGTCATGATTGCAACCGTTAAAATGCAAGATAGTTTTTTCATTTTTGTAAATTTTAGATTTATTCCGATTCAATTAATATTCTTTTATCTGTTTAATCATGCGTTCTAATGTTTCAATTACGATTTTCTTATCTCTATCTTCTGCAACGTAAGATTTGCTCCGCATTGAATCATAAGAAAGATTGACTTTGTTAGGCGTGGATAAGAATGGGACTATTGTTTTAAATACATGATTCATTGATTTAGCGATGAGAATTTTCAATTCATCAGAGGCTCGCAGTATTAATGCAGTCTGGTCTATAGAGAGTTTGCATAAAACTTTGTCGCTAGTTGCATCAATTACCGCAGTTTGATTTGGTTTCTTATCTATACTTCGCAGAGGTACAACTGAAAAATGCAACTTCTTCTCCAGATATATCATTTCATGTTTGAACCAATCGCTTAAGATTATTTTTATATCTTGGTGATTCGGATTTAGGATCACCCCGTCTTTACTATGAATCTGATTGAATTCTTTAAAACACAATAAAAGATTTTCCATTTTGTCTGTGGGACTTTCGCAACAATTTATTTTGTCAGCTACACACTGTGTAAAATAGCTTATGAATGACCTGCTATTAAAGTTCATATATATTAAAATCTCATTCAATGAGGAACTTTGTAGATCTGCCCTATCTAAGAATCCTAACAATTCTAATTCTTTGATCAATTGCTTCCTGTACAGTACTTGTCGAAAGGTGATCTTTTTGTTTCTCTTGGAATTTACAAAAGAATACAAATTATCAAAAAGTATAGCGGTAGATCTTTTATCATTTACAGTAAAAGTTGCGCTACTTTTCAATTTATCAATTTTCTGTTTGAGTTTCTTTTTTGATACGACCAAATAGGTCGCAGGTACTCGCATATCTAAAGTTAAGTAGTTGGGAAACCTCGTTTCTATAAAAGATAGTAATTCATCAAAGCACGAGATTAACATGTTTATAACCTCTTTTAAATCAGGCCGCTCAAATTCAACATTATGGCTTCTTTCGATCACATTATCTAAGAAAATTATTAAGGAGGAATGATAGTTCCCAACGATAATCTTAATTTGCTTTTCCTTGTTAAGAGAGAAAATTTTGATCTTGAATTGGGATTGGATGAATAGTGTTTGCTCTAGTGTCTTTTCAACAATAGCCTTTGACTGGACTGCTGTTATTGCATTTACATTCGTTTTGCTAGGATTTAGGGTGAAAGTTACCAGTAAATCCAGCCATTCTAAAAGATAGGTCTGATTCATACTTCTTACTTTTGTTTACTAAATAGTACTTTCGACTTATTATCAAAAGCACTCTAATCAATACATTATCACTATTACTAACCTTTAATTTAAACCATTGAATTGATATTTAATTTTAAACGATATTCCGATGGTGACATCGAAGTGTATTTTTTGAAAAAATTGCTAAAAAAAGAAATAGTGCTAAATTGTAATTCTTCCATAATATGCAGAATGGTCAAATCTTCGTTTTGAAGTAAGATCTTAGCCTCCAGAATAAGTGCTTCTTCAATATACTGCTTGGTCGTTTTGTCTGTTACTTCCTTAACCGTTTTGGTAAGGTGACCAGTCGTAATAAACAAAGCATCAGCGTAGAACTTTACACCGTGTTGTGTCTTGCAATTAATTTCTAAAATTCTAAAAAATTGCATAACAATTGTTTCTTTTCTGGTGTACTTTATTTTAATATACCGGCAGTATCTGCTATATATGTTTGCTAACTCATACAGTAATAGATTAAAACTAAAGAGCACTACCTCATTTTTAAAAATGTGCTCGTTTGAACTTCTTCTTTTACTATCAATCAATTTAAATAAATCAATTAGTACTACTACGTCTTTCCTTTTAAGAGAAACCTTAGAAGGGACTTTTGTAACAAAAAATTCAAAATACCCTACATACGGTCTCCTTATACTGTTTTTAAAAATAAACGCTGAGGGAAATGACACCACAGAAATCCGCAGTTGATCACTCCTATTCAAAATTTCACAAGAAGTCCTTGTTGGAATCATGATAATTTCATTTGCAGACAGATAAATCTCTGTATCTTTTATTTGGATACATAAATAACCAAAGTTCACTATCAATATTGAAAAACAGTTCATCTTAAATAGTTCTTGACATGACATTTTAGATGAAATATTTTCGTGAACATGAACCAACAATCCTAAATAACTATATTCTGATTTCTTGCTTTCCAAAATAATATTTTTTACTAAAATTTTAATTTATAGAGCCTATGAATGAATTACCTCTTATTTTACTTTATCTCTTTTACAAGATTCTGTGAAAGTAATTTCGCTAACAATGCAACTGAAACAAACAATAAATTTGAAACGGTAGTCCCGAAAAATAGAAATGCTAAATTCCTTGGATTACAGCATTTTATCTCTCCGTTTGCGTGATAACCAATTATTTCATCGTAGCTCAATAAGTCTACGATGAAATAAAGGCTAACCAGATTGAAAATGATCAGAAATAGGTAAAAAGAGTCTATTATTTTCGCTTCAATCAATAGTATTCTGTCCATTATTAATCTGTTACAAGATTATTTTGACTAATACCGGTTATGAGTGCCATCTTAATTGCGGTAAGCGATTGATCCAAAGCGCCACTTGCTCCTCCGACCCGATTACCTACAGATGTTTCCCAATCTTTATCTTTACGCTCCTTGGAATAATAAAGTGAATACCTGGCTATAGAGGATGTGGTAAGGATTATTCTCTTGTCCTCGCTGCTAAATTGAGAATTAGTCATCACCGATGATTCATAAGAAACTATGGATTGATAAATCGTTCCGTACTCCTCATTTTCCCATAAAAGTGCTGCGTTCATAAAGGTGGAAAGGCTGCCTTTCGCTGCATTTGTCATTGACGAATTTACAATAGCCTCATCGAGTTCAGCCTCTGGATTATTTACAATCGCTTGTATCTCCTCAAGATTCACAGGTACGTTCGTTGCAAAATTTAAAAGTGCCAGATCATTATTCATAACTGCTATGGCTTCAATCTGTTGACTAATTTGTGAAATTGTATTATACTGATAATTACCCGCCAAATAAGTATCAAGTATGTCATTGTGCAACTTACCGGCAAGGTCATAAACGTTTGCCGGGTTTTCAGGGGGCAAGTTTTCTACTAGACGCGCTGATTTTTCTAATTTCTTGCTATTAACTTTACTATCAGTACTATTGTCTGAAGTATCAACGCTGTCAGCAGTACAGGAAATAATTAGTAATGGAAAAACCACTAAGCATAATGAAATATTTTTCATGATTAAAATGTGTTAAATGGTACTGAGTACTTTTATTCGTCAGTTCATTTCACCCGGGTAAGCAGAACTTTAATTTAGCACGATGCCAAATATTTTTGCTTTTGAATTCAAGGCAAAGCTAGAAGTTGAATTTCGGCATCGCAACACATTACCTATGGGTTTCCACGATTTATGGTATGGATTTCATGGAAATCCACACCCCTTTTTTTGTTAAAAATTTATCATTATCAATTGTTTAGACTATATTTGAGGTAATTTCTCGCAAAACAATCCCAAGACTTTTTGTAAAGCATTGCCCTGTGCTAAAAATTGATTTTGTAGAGAAAATAGTTCCCCATTTCTTACTTAACCTATGATTAAAATATATCTATTCATATTATCTCTCTGCTTAGGGAACCAAGTTTGTGCACAACAAAATGGATTTAAAATCCCCGATACACTCCGAAATAAGAATTACGATTATCTATTTGAGCGCGCAGAAGATTTAGAAAAAGACAGTGTGAAACAATCGCTGTATCTTAGAACCTTCTTATTAAAAGCTACAGCAGAAAAGAATTCAGAAGAAATCGTAAATGGTTATAAAAATTATGTTCACTACTCGCCTGAAAATTTAAAACTAGTGTATGCAGACAGCATGATTTATGCTGCAAAAAAATCGGGGGATAATGCCTTGATTGGTTCCGCCTATCTTTCAAAGGGAATTGTATACTATGCTCAGAAAAAACATAATTATGCATTAAACAATTACCTAATAGCAAATAATTTCATTTCTAAAACTAACGATACCTATTTAATTTATAAGGTGAAATATAATATTGCCAATATAAAATACTATCTGAGGTTTTATGATGAAGCACTATCATTATTCCAGGAATGCATTACTTATTTTAAAGATGAAAATGCCAGAGCGTATTTGAATTCACTCCATTTAATTGGGCTTTGCTATAACAAAATAGGTAACTACGGTTTATGTTCCGAAACAAATGAAAAGGGTCTGGCAGAAGGAAAAAGATTGGCTAATAATGAAATGGAGTCCTATTTTATTCACTCGGAAGGGATAAATCAGTATTTCAAAAATAATTACGCAACAGCTATTAAAAAAATAACCTATTCACTACCTGCGATAAAGGAAAACGAAGATTTCGCAAATGAATCTGTAGGGTATTTTTATATCGGAAAAAGCTACTGGGCACTTAAGAAACCTAAAATGGCCCTACCTTATTTCAGAAAAGTAGATGTGATTTTTGATGCTAAAGGTTACATTCGTCCTGACCTCCTTGAGAACTACGAATTGATAATACGCTACTATAAGTCCGAAGATAATCTGAAAGCACAACTTCACTACATTGGAAAATTACTTAAAGCGGACAGTATTTTAGACCATAAATACCAATATTTATCCAGTAGAATTCATAAAGAGTATGATACTAAAGAAATCCTTTCGGAGAAAAAAAATATTGAAAACCAACTTGATAAAAGAAAACACAATGACTTCATATTTATAACTGTAATCATTTTTTTATTTTTCTCCATACTTTTACTTGCCTATAGACATATTAGAAACAAGAGTATGTACAGACAAAAATTTGAGGAGCTTATGAAAAAAAGCCAAGTTCTTAAAGTTCAAGTCAAAAATATAAATAAAGGAGCACTAGACATAAATGAGGATACCGTTGCATCAGTTTTGAAACAATTAGAAAAATTTGAAAAGGATAAAAAATTTCTGGAAAAAGATTTAACATTAGCAAAGCTCACGGTAGCTTTTGATTCTAATACTAAATATCTGTCACAGATAATCTACCATTACAGAGAGAAGAAATTTACGGAATACATCAATGATTTAAAGATCGATTATCTAATTTCAATATTAAAAATAGATAAAAGAATAAGGAATTATACAAACAAGGCATTAGCTGAAGAAGCTGGGTTTAGCAGTACGCAACGGTTTGCTAATGCTTTTTTGACCAAAACCGGGATGCCTACCTCCTATTTTATTGAAGAACTAAAAAAGAGTTACCCAACATTATAGATTAAATAATTATAAATAGAATGTATATATTGTAGTAAACAATTTAGCAAAAAAAAATCTATTAGTATACAGTACATTATTGTTTTTAATATACTTTACATCCAGTCAAGACTAGTAGGATAAAAATACCATTAAAGTACAGTAAGCTTAATTATAAATCAATATCAATTAGCATTACCCTCAAGAAAAGTCTTAACGTTTCAAAGCAAAATGCCCTTTCAAAATTCTACCGTCTTTCAGTTGTATTGAATACCAATAATCCGTTGCTGGCATTTGTTGCCCATTAAATGTTCCATTCCAGCCTTCGCCTATCGGACTGATTTGTTTAATTAATTTCCCATAGCGGTCAAAAATTTGGATGATCGTTTTTACATTTAGTGTTTCATTTGCGCCTTTAATATTCCATGTGTCATTGAAACCATCGTGGTTTGGCGTGAAATAATCAGGTATTCCCAATACGGCTACTTCTTTTGGAACTACACCACAACCGTTCAAATCCTTGACAAAAACCGTATGGATTCCTGCAGGAACATTGGTGAAAGTGTTTTCCGTTTGGTAAGCTCCAAATTCTTCATCCAAACCATACACATAATCTCCGGCACCCGATACCGAAATAGTGATACTATTGGAATTTGCTAAATCTACAATATTAATTCCTGTTACTTTGGCTATATCCGAGGCCATTACCGTAATGGTTCTTGTTCTGGAACAGCCTTGTGCATTGGAAACTTCCACGGTGTAAATACCTGCTTTATTCACGGTTAGGGTGTAATTATTCTCGCCTGCAATTGGATTTCCATTAAAGAACCAAGCATAGCTATAATTAGCAATCGGACTACCATCTTGAACTCCTGCATCAATTACTTTTGTAAATGTAGATAAGTTACTGCACACCAATTCGTCTCCTACTAAATTGATGTTCGGTACTGGATTCACTACAAACGGAAGAATTACAGTTGCCACACAAGTATTGTTTAAGGGATTAATGACTTCTACTCTTATATTTTGTGTTTCCGTAACAAACGGATTAGGTAGCGGATTCGAAAGCGGATTGTTATTTCCGTCAAAATAATGAACCGTCATTCCTGTTTGTCCATTTAGTATCGTGTTTTGGAAGGTTGAAGTGTCAAAAGCATATTTTCCATCCTGCAAATTAGGATCTGTTTCATCATCGCAGATCGTAGTTAATGTTGTTGGAACCGGAAATGCTTCAGGCAAATCGGAAACTATAAATTGTATAGTTGAATCAAAAGAACAGGCTTTTAGGGTGTTATTCGTTACGACCACTTTTAACGTTTGCGAAGCCGTTGTAAAAGGATTCGGTAAAGGGCTGGGTAATGAATTATTGTTTTGATCCAAATAAGCAACGGTAACATTGGTTAATCCGTTTAACAAGTTAGTTTGTAGTCCTGAAGTGTCAAAAGCATACATCCCATCCTGATTGTCGTCACAATGACTCTCAATAACAGGTTTTACAACTGGAATTGATTCTACGTTGAGCGTGATATGACTTCCTAAGCCCAAACAATCATTATTCAATCTGCTATCTACACGAATGTATACGTTTTGGGTATTTGGATAACCGATGTTTCTATAATTTGAAATATCGGAGATGGCCTCTTTTTCGGCGAGAGCATCGACTAAATTTCTATAATAAGTAATGTCTAATTGCTGTCCAATGGGGAAAATATTCTGAATTTGATTGGTCAAATTACTAAAATCAAATGAACTGATTCCATCGGTATTCGTGCCCGAAATTGCATCATCGCATTGCGTAAAAGTTTGTGTAAAATTTAAAGGAATTTGCGTGGTCGAAACAATGAGATTCAGTTGTGCAATTCTATAACAGCCATTGCTGTTGGTAACTCTCACATACACTTTGTCTACACTTACAATTTGATTGGTGTAGGTTGTAGCATTTGCTATTGGATTGATATTGTTTTGAGCGTCAGTTTGCGTTGTATAAAAAGAAATGGTTTCTGATGACGCATTATTTGTTATTTTAGAAATCCCTTCTTCTAAGTTAAAAACACTAAAACCATCAGTATTATCATCACATTGTTTTAAATCGACACCATTGGTAATTATCGGTAAAGCCAACACCTGAATTGTAAACGATGTTGTTGCCGAACAACTCGCATTGTCTTTATTAACCATTTTCACGTATATCGTTTCTAAAGGATTTGTATTTTGGTAGGTTGTAGGAATGACTATAGGTTGGGTTAATGCTGCATCTTTAAAGTAAGAAAGTGAAAATTGGGTAGCCGATTGTCCGTTTAAAACTGTGGATGCTCTTTGTGTTAAATCGAAAATTACACGTCCATCGGTATCTGTACCAACACTTGTATTGTCACAAACAGTGAGATTTAGAATGTTTATGGCTAAACTCGGCATTGACGAATCAAAAACATCAATACTAAAGCTTGTGGTGCTTTTGCAAGTTGTATTCACCTTGTTAGAAACTTCAGCAATAATGGTTTGTTGCTGATAGGGAATTGTGTTTATGTAATTGCTAGGAGCCGCAATAGCTACATTATTGGTGTAATCCGTAGCATTGGCAAAATAGTTTATACTATATGAACTTGGATCCTGACCATTAAGAATTGCCGGGTTTTGTGTGGTTAAATCAAAAGTATATAAGCCATCATTATTATCGTCGCAAATTAGCATGTTTTGAGGAGCAGTTGCTGTGGGAACTTGTGAAATAACAATATCTTTAGTTTTTGCCGTAGAACCTGTTACACCTGTCACTGTTACCGAAACTGTATAAGTTCCTGCAGTTGCATAGGTATGTGTTGGATTTAAATCATTTGATGTATTCCCATCGCCAAAATCCCATGTGGCAGAAGTAATGGTTTCCGATGAATTTAATGTAAATTCAGTTGCAGTTCCCAGACACAATTTTTTTGCATCAAAAAATGCATCGAAAAAAGAGGTAATAAATGGAGGTAAACCCAAAATACGTTTTGTATTTGGGGCAAGTTTCTGTCCTTCTTTATCAAAATCACAACCTAATCCCAAAATATCTGGATTATTTATAACTGCCAAAGATTCAAAACTGTATGTGCAAAAATAAATCTTTCTATTTGGTGCTAATTGCAAAGCTCCAACACCATAACTACCCCCGAAAATTTCTGTTTTTGAATTAGGAATATCCATACTCAATAAATCAAATTGTGCCAACTGATAAGAATTACCTACCGAAGCATTAAAGCTCGCATAGAGAACATTAGAATTATTAGAAAACTCCACTCCATAGGCTTTAACATCAGAAAGAATTAATTTAGAGTTTAAAACAATACCAGTCGATGTATCAAAATCAAATGTATACAACGAGCCTTTATAATTATTATAAGGACTAGTTGCCGTATCAATTTGATCAAAAGCGGCTGCTAATTTTTTGCCGTTTGGAGATGCTTTTAGATACCCTATCGCATTTCTACGATATCCAAAGGTAGGAATACTGGGTAAAACAGCTGACTTTACTGGAGTAGTACTTACTCCGCTTGATGTTACTCTAAATGCGTAAAAATTATCTGTAAACTGTGTAATAACCCAATAACCATTTCCTGAAGCATCTTTTACAGCGGTCAATTTTTCTGAACACTTATATTTTATTTCTTCTCCTAAGAGATTGGTATCATAAGTAATCAGATGATTGTTTCTACTTACAATGTCTCCTGTACTACCATTACTACCGGTTTTGCTTAAATCAACAATCGAATAATTCAACCCATTATTTAATCCATCATCATTATCGGGTGTTTTACCACTATCCGTTTCCATGTAATTTCCGGAAAATGCATTAGGATATACAGCAGCATTCTCCTGGTGAGGCTCATCCAATGTGAAAATATAATATAGGTTTGGGCTCCCTGGTTTGGGAACTATTATAGCGGACTGAGTACTAGAAATATCTCCAAACAAGCCAGTCCCATTTAGATAATCTCCATTTGGCATCACTACATGATTCTTGTCCCAAACGGTGCGACCATCACTATAAAATAATAAATCTCCATTGCTATTAGCAATAGAAGCACAACCTTCACTTGTATTTAGTTTACCATCTCCTAATGAATTAACACTACCATCCGGATTGAATTTAAGTCCTGCATTTTGTCCAAAATACCAAACACTCGCTTCCTGTTGTGAGAAAGCGAGTGAGGTGTAAAGTGTCATTAAAAGAAATAGTTTGAATTTCATGGGTTTATTCTATCCTACTAAATATTAATCTTATGGCCATTGCACCGATACTATAAACTCTAGATTTATTTCCGGGAAGGAGTAGGTTATCGTGCTGGGTTTGGTAGCAAGATAGGAAGAAAAACTAATGGTCTTATAATCCGGTGGACCATTTAGTAAATCTTGTCCCAATTGACCATCTATATCGGCCAATCCAAATCGCAAAGAAGCATTTGGGTTGATGAATAAATTTAAGGATGACAAATCCCATGTTAAATCGCCCTGATTTTCTTTGACGGTGGAACGACACCAAGAATTATTATTAAAATAGTCGCTAGAAAAAGGATTACTTTGTTGTTGTTTAACCAAACCAAATGACACATCTGCCAAACGGTTACTATCCGTTGCAGCATATTCCGGATCCCAAGCAGTACTCATCTTGTAAAACGATTTCACTTGCAAGCCAGTAATCTTAATGGCATTGCCTCTGGTTACCGTAACCACAACTGTTTTTGTCGTTTCTTCCTCTTTCTCGTTTTTGACTTTTATCTTGATCGTTTTGGTACCCAAAGTGTCAAAATTAAAATATAACTCCTTTGAAGTTCCAAAATTTGAACCACTAAAATCAACCGGGTCGGAGCCATCTTTAGTTACCGCCATCCACTTCATTGTTTCATTGCTTGTAACCGTAACGGTAAAAGGTTCGTCTATAGTAACCGTTGTTTTTGACGGTGTTATTGCTGTGCTGAAAGTGCTTTGATTTGTAGCGTCGTCTGATGACGTGCACATGCAAAAAAGCAGTGGAAATAGATAGAGTATTCGTTTCATTTTATTTATTTGATTCTTTTCTTGTTACTATTATAAAATTAATTAATCTAAGTCTATTGAGAACCCATAAAACAATTTGGATTTTCATTTGTATAATTTTAGATCGTTTTATGCTTCAATACACTTAAATCTTTTTATTTGTGGACACGGAATGCAATTCCGCGCAATCTTTCAAGAGAGAAATTCTTGTATTTCCCAGCCATCGTGGTTTTTCTATATCTGATCGATCAGAGTAGCTATTCATAATCTGGATAAAATCCATCATAGCAACCTGTTCTAATTCTATGTACAATACTTTCGGGATCCATAACAATTCCTATTTCTGCCTTCCTATTTTCTCCTTCAAGTTTTCCTACTTTTTCAGAAACGACATCATTTATATGCCATACATACCAATTATTTGAAACTTTAATAGGCTCTTCTCCTTCTATTGTGCCATAGTCATTAGTACCGCGAAACAAAATATGCTCAAAAGTTCCTACATTGGTTATATTACCTACTTTTTCCCAATAACTTAGTTTAACTCCAAACTTAACTACACAATGTGCATAAAAAAATACTTCATCTTTTATTATTTCGGCTAAATTTGGGTTTTCTTCTATTGAGTATATCTTTTTAAAACATCTAATCACATCACTATTAAGTTGTTTTAAATCATTTGTTATGTATTGAAAATAGCGTTTGGTAGTATCATTAATTTTAACAAAAAAGATATCCCCTTTTTTTACAATTACTCGTTTCATTTTTTAATTTTTTATGCCATACTGAACCCAATATTTTGGTGCAATAGAGTTTCTGATATTTAATAAGTTACTTTTTCCTGCTTGATTTATCAATGATTGTTCTAATATTCGTGCATTTATTCTACTCAAATTTTCCATTCCATCAATTACCTCGTATCTCAATAATTCTTTACCAGTACCAATGGAATTAAAGTGCTCGCCAAATCTTACATCAGGAACTCTCTCTGTTATTCCATAATATTTTACTTGTCCAGTAGCTTTATCTATACCTTGATATACTGAATTTGTACCAGCACCATCATCTATGATCCCAAGACCATCAATTTTATAACCATTACCGTCAATATTTTTTGTAAAAGTAACTTTACCAGTCGTGTTGGCTTGTGTTGTTGGAGCTGTGTTAGTCTGAGTCGTACTAGGCAATTTTGCATCTGTTTTTATTTCAGGGGCTTGTCCTTGTTTGATACCAACACTTGGCAAAGATATTGGCGATACTTGAGGATTCGGTAGTGTGCCTTTCCAAAATGTTCTGCCGTTTCTCAAAGCTGCAATACCATTGGTAGCACCTCCTAGTACACCTCCAAAAGCAATACCTGTGATAAATTCTTTACCCGACATTAGTGGGTCTCCAAAAGCAATATGATTTCCTACGCTCAAAACAACTTGTGAGTATGCAGCACCTGCCGCACCACCAGCAGCACCGGCTAAAGCACCTCCGATTCCTCCTGCAGCTCCTCCCGCAGCAGCAAATGCAGCCCCTCCTGTAAGTGCTCCTATTGTACCAGCAGCTGCCCCAATTCCAAAGGCTTTAAGTCCTTCCATATTAAACTGGCAACCGTGAGTAGCCCAATTGACAACACCTCCTACAATAGCGGCAACTACAATCCAAATCCACTCCCCGCTAGGGTCTGTGTATTTAAACGGATTATTCCAACAATACCCGTATCTATTATAATTTTGGGTATTAAATGGGTCTTGCACATAGTTATCGGGTTGCAGGAAACGATGCAACTTAGGATCATATAAGCGCCCATTCATGTGTATGAGTCCTACACTTTGCAAATGCTCATGCCCCGTGTAGCCTCTGTCAAGAATAGTAAGTCCATTCAGATTATTCCCTGTTCCGTCCTGTACTTTTGCAATATTACCCCAAGCGTCAAAGAGGCGTTTTTCTAACACTTGTCCAGTGTCGTTGGTTATAGCCAGAATACTGCCTTGGTAATCGCGGTGTAAATATAAATAATTTTGGGTTGTACCGTTACTTTTTAATACAATTGGTGCAGTATAACCATCGCCGCCTATATAGGTTACAAATTCTACTTCGCCAGTGGCACTATTCTGTTTTATCTCCATAGTACCGTCAGCAGAAAAGTGCTTGCGGTATTGTCTAAGCAGTTTGTCGTCCTGCAATCCACCGTAAAACATAGTGCTACGGTCATTACCATCGTTGTAAGTAAAACTGATTTTGTCAATGCCTGCTTCCTCAATTTGCACGGGGCTCTTAAAGCTGTTATAGCTGATGTTTTGGGTAGGCTTGGGAGTATAATAGGTTTTGGCCTCCGGTGTAATGGTTACCGAGGTATTTTGATACGGTTTGGCTGTAGTAGTATAGTTATACGTTCCTATTGCGTTTTGCGTTATCCTACCTCGGTCGTCATAGGTTTGGGTTTCTTGCAATCCTTGTGCATTCGTATAAGAAGTTAACCTATCTAAACTGTCGTATTGAAAACTTTCGTTCCAGTTAAACAAGCTATTGGTGCGGCTAGTCAAGTTTCCTTTTTGCGGGTCAAAAACCGTGTTCAAAGTCATCACATTACCCGGGCTTATACCTATTCGATCATGTTTTATTTGAGTTACAAATCCATAGTTGTCGTAGGTGTTCGTAATTGCAATATTACCATTGCCAATGGAGGCAGTTGTCAATTGACCTCTTGCATTTGTCGTATTGGTTTGCCAAAGCGGTTGGCTAGTTGCATCATCGAGTATTTGCCAAAGAGAACCATTTTGGTAGGTGTTTTTTATGGTTTTTGCACTTGTTTTTCCGTTTGCCAATACTACCGCTGTACTGGTTTTTTTATCTATTCTGCCAAAAGCATCAAAGGTGAATTGTTTGGTAAAAGTGGCATAAGGCGTTGTTTCGGTCGTTTTAAACAATCTTTTATAAGAATCGTATTCATACGAGTTATTCGTAATTGTATTTCCTTCTAAAATATTCTTAAATACACTTGACGTAAGCAACTTGGTGGCTGTGTCATAAACATAAGTCGATTCGCTATTGGTATTCGTTCCTACTATAGTTTTCTTGGTCAATTTGCCTACAGCATCAAGAGTATAGGTCGTAACTCCGTTTGGATTGGTTTCACTGGTGGTTTCTCCCAATAAATTATAGGTATACGTATACGTTCCTGCTGAGGGATCTATCAGTTTGGTCTTTCTTCCCCAGCCATCCTGTTCTATGTTAGTTATTACTCCGCCATAATTTGTAGTTTTCAAATTGCCATTGGCAAAATAAGTGTAGTTGATAGTCCCCCCTGGTGTATCGGTCATAGCCACCACATTGCCTATGGCATTTTTTGTTGAAGATTTGGTTTTTGTTCCGTCATTCACCGTTGTGGTCAATCCGGAATATCCCATGGTAACTGTCTTTCCCGTAAAGGAAATGCTTTGGCTTATTCTGCTATAAACGTCATATTGAGTTTCATTCCATTGGGTTGGACTGGTACCAAAATATGGTTCGCTTACTTTATAATTTCGATCATAAATATCATATAAATAAGAAACAGTAGAAAAATTCCCATTGAGGTCTTTGACTGCCGATGTAATTTTTCTTCCCAAATCGTCAAATACTTCTTGACTGCCACTGCCATCATGTCCAGTGGTGGTTACAATGGATTTTTCGGAACTTCGAGTATAGCTATAGGTATTGCTTTTGCCCAGATAATCGGTTGTTTTTATTTTCTTAAACCAAGCATCATAACTGTAAGATGTATTTAAGCCAGATGGATTGGTCTCGGAGTTTAATAATCCGTTGCTGGTGTTATATGCAAATGTTGTTGCCAATCCCTCAATATCAATACTTTTTGTTAAAAAACGCCCCGAGGTGTCGTATTCATAATTTGTAACTCTTGGTGTGAGCCCTATTGCTGTTATTGTTTTTTTTGTGATGTTGCCAAAAGTATCATAAATATTGTCCTCGGTAATATAATCCATATTATGTCCCTTTTTCCTTACTTGAGATAGCAGATGATTCGTGAATGTATATAATTCTTCACTGGTCATGGTATCTCCCGAAGCCGTCACGCTTTGTGTTTTGCTGGTGGGTCTGCCAATATAATAGGTCGATGCTGCCGGTTGGTTGTCATACCCTACATTACTCACGCTGGTTTGTTCTATGGTTGTTCCATTTTTGAGCGTTGTGGTCGATTGCGTGGGATTATTATAGGTGTCATATACGGTTGTGGTCTCGCTATTGGTATTGTCCAGCCCATTATACTGTTGTGAAATGGTATTCTTGATTTTATATACTTTGCTTGGTAAAAGTTCGCTTTCATATGTCAGTAAAGATTTTGAAATAAAATCAGTAGCCGTATAATTACCTGAAAGATACCCCAAATACAGCACAGAATAATTCTCGGTATTGGCACCTCTTAAATTTACATCGAATTTTGAAATACTTGATATAATGGTTGTGTTATCATCATGCCAATTGGTCCGCATCGTAGAACGGAACCCCAGAAAACCAAGGCCTTCTAAATTAGAAACCGCACCATAATAAGAAAATAATTGTTTCTTATAAACAGCTGTACTTTGTTTTTCCAATTTTGTTACCACCTGAAATGTTGGAGCTACAACAATATCCGTATTTGGATAGTTTTCTGTATAACCGCTATCCGTATAAATAGAATTATAACCTTCTGTTGAATGGGGATCTAATGGTTGATAAGTAATGGATTCGGTAACGCCATTGCCTGTGGTGATGGTACTAAGTAAGCGGTCAACACTAAAGTCCTTTTGAGATTGGAAATGATGAATGTTATTATTTGAAGCAAAGGAAATTTCAAGTTTTTTATTAAGCTTGTCTGCAGAAAGAAAGATAGGCAAAGGATAGGCTACTATATTACTTTGTAGTCCTGTCTCCTTATACATATCTGAAACAAAATTAGAATCCATATTTCTGAATAAACGCATACTTACAAAGCCTTTTTGGTATGAATTAATTCCTGCTATTGTAGCTGTTTGACTGGTGTTATTTCTATATGTTCTAACTAAAATCAAATCAGTTTTCCCATCATTATTTAGATCACTTGGAATAATTTGAAAGGTATCGGCTGAATTATTTTGCTGATAAGGAATGCTATAAATTACATCGGTTTTTATAAATGATACACCAGTTGATGTATATTTCGCATAATTATTTCCATATGCTTTTGGAATAATAAAGTCGGTTTTTCCATCTCCATTGTAATCCCCCATCAAGATTGGTTTATCAAGAACTATGCTAGTATCAGCTGTTGTGTTTTGATAGAGCAATACAAAATAGTTAGCATCACTTAATGTATAAACTTTTAGAAAACCTGCATCAAAAACAAATATATCCGATTTTCCATCCCCGTTAAAATCAGCAACCATAAATTTGCTGTTCGCGTTGGATGTTATGTAGCCCGCATGATTTACAAAATCAGCAGTCAATCTTCTGTCAAGGTTTACAAAATAAGAGTTTCCTCCAGAACGTGTTGTGGTATATCCGTAGCATCCATACTGATAAGAATAGGTAATTGGCTTTTCGATAGCAACTACATCCGTCAGACCATCACCATTAAAATCTCCATTTACATAACTTTTTGGTATATCTAGTTCAATCGGCAGAGGTGGTTCCTCTTCAATTGGAACAATAATCCTACTAGTGTTATTGACTCGTTGCAGCATTGGCTCATTGCCGCCACAATTATAATCATTATAGTAAATGAATTTCGGGAATTGATATGCTTTTTCGTATTGAAAATAAATTGGACTTGTAATACCCGCAGAATAAGTACTAAAAGTAGTGGTATCTGTGGAGGAGTTTAATTTGATAACGGCCCATCCCTGCATCGGCATCAATTTGTTACTCCAACTTAACCATGAGACCGGGAAAATATCATCAAATTTACCCACAGGGTGTTCCCAACCTATATTTGTGCTAGTTCCTGAACTGATGTCGGAAAAAAGCCAATATTTTGCTTTACTATCGGTACCCGTTGTGGGATACAGTAAGAAATCCATTTTACCATCTCCATCAAAATCTCCAGAAACGGTTGAAGTATTTTGTGATGATATATTTCCAACGGTCAAACTGGCTGTAATTGGTGAATATGTGATTAATTCATTAGTATTTTCATAGCTAAACATAGTAGGATTGTAGCTTTTGGTATTATCACCACTTTTTTCGGTTACACTTGTCAAGCGTTCATAACCTAACGAGGTCAAATCATGCGCTAAATCATAATTCCTAAAACCAACACCGTTACCAGTAACCTGAATTTTTTTTAGAATTTTGTTATTTACCAAGCTTTGCCCACCAGCATAAACCTGTTCTAGTCTTTTTCTTACTTCATAAAGAAAATTAATCTTGTTGATTCCTGCTTCTTCAATTATTGCTCCATAATAGATGGATTTAATAACCAATGGAATAGTAGCGTCTATGTATTCATAGACAATTTGTACTCCTTGCGGATTTTCCCAAGAGGCAATTCCCCATTCCATTATTGATCGTTGGTTTTGATTCCTTCCATAATAAGCTTTGGAGCCATCTGGGTATTCTACCAGAAAATAAGCAGGACCGTAATTTGCACCGCTTGGATGTACTCCATAAGAGGTTATTTTTACATTGGAAAAACTCTCGGTTTCGTAAACCGTACCATTGCCACCATAAACACCGCCGTTCTTAACGATCAAGCGTTGCCCATCAAAAGCAAAACGATCCAGATTATCAAAATCTACGGCATCAATTGTACCATCATGAAACTTGGTTGATGGAATTCTGGTAATGGCAGAAACTCCCGAGATATTCCAACCATAACCTGCCACTCCGTTACCACCTTGACTGTTGTAAGTTAAACTTACTTGTGGAACAACCCCATTGATTCCTGGTGACATCGCAATAGGAATGCTATAGCTGGCTCCTCCGGTGAGTGAAACTGACAGTTGTCCTTCGGTTATTCCTACTTCAGTAGATGTTCCTGTCGGAGTTATAGCCGAAGCAGGCAGTATTTTAGCAGTTTGATTAACTCGACTCGTAGTATTTGATGTTTTTTCTAGCGCATTTGGCATTCTTTTTATAGGTTTCAAACCTTGCACAGGTGTTCCTTCTAAATCTTGTGCAGAAACAAAAAAAGAGAATCCCACAAATAGTAGGGTAAAGTAAAAATTCTTCATATGCTATTGTTTAATGATTTTAATATTTTTTTGTTCCCCATTGGTGTAAGACAAAACAATTAGATATGTTCCTGATGCGTATGTTTGAAAAGGAATGTTTTGAGTATTATTTTTCTCTAATCCAGAATATGACTTTAGCAATTGCCCACTCAAACCAAATACTTGTATAGAAGTAACTAGATTACCTTCTATAAGTTCCCATTTAAGATACAATTCTTCTTTTACAGGATTAGGGTAATAGGAAATAACATCTTCAGGGAAGAATTTTTGCAAATCTTCTTCTTTCAATGCTATTATTTCTTTGGGTTTAACATTCGCTGTTTTGGAAGTTGTACATTGAAGACACAGACTTCTTTGGATTTGGTTGCCAGCATTATCGTAGGTGAATGTAATTCTGTCTTGAGCATTACTTAAAGTAACACTTAATAATAGCATTAAGTAGATGATTTTTTTCATTTTAAGTTTTTTTCGTGATGTTTTACGATGAAGTATTAAAAATTCATAAACGAAAGTAACCACTTGAAAAACAATAAAAAAACAACTCTAACCTACTTTAACAAATGAGGTAGTTTTACTGTAATAAATGTTAAAATTTTAAATGTAAAGTACTAAACATAGGAACCCTCGACAGCTGCGCCGAGGGTGATACATAGCCGGATAAAATTAACTATCTACAATTTTTAGATAACTTTTTACAATCACTTCTGTAGTGCCATAAAATAAGCGATTCAGCATGCTATTCTTCCCTTACGAAATTCTTTTTGAAATAGGGAAAGGCTTTTAGTTTGTGTACTATTTAATGTGATAACTTTAATAAAAAAGAATGCCATAATTATGGCTATGAGCAAGATAATTTTATTCATAAATAATTAATTTTAAATTAATTATTCGAAAATAGCTACTCAAAAAAGAATAAAAAAACTTCATCAGTAACCTTTAACAAATGATGTCTTTTTTAGGCAAACTATGTTAAATTCAGACAGTGGTAATTAAAATATCATAACATACTGTTCTTATTAAAGCTAAAAAAAGTAAATTTCCCCATCTTAAAATAGCTAGAGGTAGATCTGAAAGAACATCTCTTACTTGTTCACTATAAATTTTCAATCCGTCATTCAATTCTTCCATACTAATTTCCTAATTCCAATTGATTTTTTACCAAATTATAATAACTGGCTTTATTATAAACCAATTCAGGGTGATTTCCTTGTTCTACAATTTTACCATCTTTAAGGACTACGATGTTGTCAGCATTTTTTACGGTGCTTAAACGATGCGCAATAATAATAACCGTTTTCCCTTTAAAAAATTCTTGAAGATTATCATGTATAATTTTTTCATTCTCAGCATCAAGAGCTGATGTAGCTTCATCAAAGAAAATATAATGTGGGTTTTTATAAACGGCACGAGCAATTAAAATTCTTTGTTTTTGACCACCAGAAATACCATTTCCAGATGCTCCAATTCTGGTGTTAAAATGAAGCGGTAATGTTCTTATATATTCTACGATATTAGCAATTTTACCTGCTTTAATTAATTTTTCCTTATCAACTATTTCATCTCCAGTACCAATATTCCTTTCTATAGTATCTGAAAAAATAAAACCATCCTGCATTACTACACCACAATTTTCTCTTAAACTTTTTGGAGAAAGTTCTTTTATATTTGCGGCATTATAGAATATTTCTCCTTCGGTTGGAGCATAAAATTTTAGCAATAATTTCATTAAAGTTGTTTTACCACTACCGCTTGCACCTACTATGGCGGTAATTTTCCCTTCAGGGATAAACAAATTAATATTTTTTAAAACATAGGGAGATCTTGGTCCTTCGTATTGAAAAGAAACATTATTGAATTTAATTCCTCTTACAGTATTATTATCAGAAGTTAAATTTTGCTTTGCTATTTTTAATAAGCTTTCACTTTCTTCTATTGGGTGATTTTGCATTTCGTTTAATCGTTCTAGACTAAGTTTCGCCTCCTGCAAAGATCTAAAAAAGCCAATTAATTGATTAACAGGTGAGTTCATTTGTCCAATAATAAATGAAACGCTCAACAATTCGCCTAAAGTCATATTTCCTTCAACTACGTATGTTGCAGCAAGAAATGTTACTACAATATTTTTGAGTTGATTAACAAACTCGAAACCAGAAGATTGAATTTGATTGAGTTTTAATATTCTAATATTTATTTTAAAAAGTTTTTGTTGAATTGCTTCCCACTCATTGCGCTTAAAATCTTCAAATTGATTGAGTTTCATTTCGGTAACGCCATTTATGATTTCATAAATAGATTCTTGATTATTGCTCCGTTGTTGAAAACGGAAATAATCTAAAATTTTTATCTTTTTTAGCCAATAGATTGACCAATAGATTGAAATAAAGGTTAGCGTTAAATAGACAAATAAAATTTTAATATCATAATAACAAAGTACTCCAAAAAAAACAGAAAAAGTGATTATAGAAAAAAATGTAGCGAGACTTTGGGAAGTTAAAAAAGTTTCTACTCTTTCATTATCTTGTATTCTTTGATTGAAATCTCCCATCATTTTAGTGTCAAAAAACTTTATGGGGAGCTGTAATAATTTTTTAAGAAAATCGGATATAATAGTAATACTGATTTTAGTTCCAACAAATAGCATGAGCCAATTACGAATAATCTCTATAATTACTGAACCTAGAAACACACCTAATTGAGCTAACAAAATGACACCTATAAAGCCTAAGTCTTTTTTATTAACGCCTTTGTCTATTAAATTTTGGGTCAAAAATGGAAAAATCAAAGTTAAACCACTACCTAAAAATAACATTAAAAACATTAATGACAATTGCTTTTTATAGGGAGTTAGATAACTCAACATGTATTTAATCGTTAATTTTTCGGCTTTAGAAGGATCTAAATTATAGAATTTTTTTGTCGGTTTAAGAAATAAAGCTACACCTTTATTATCATCTGCGATCCATGATTTTTTAAATTTTTCCTCATTTAAAGAGATCATACCATAACCCGGATCAGCTATTTTAAAATTATATTGGTTTGAAAATATTTTTTTTGATATTTTTTTAATTACTACAAAATGATTTTGATTCCAATGTACAATACATGGTAATAAATCTTTTTCTCCTAAAAGAGTTTCAATAGTTAATTTAGTTGAAACGACGTCAAAACCTATGTTTTGAGCAGCTTCTGTTATTCCCAATAAAGAAACTCCTTCACGCGTAATGAAGGAGTTGTTTCTTAATGTTTCTAATGAGTAATTTTTTCCATAAAAACTACTAACCATGCCTAAACATGCTGGACCACAATCCATTTGGTCATGTTGATGGATGAAATTCATTTTTAATCGTTATTATTTCTTGTATAATAATCTAACAATAATTTTTCTTTGTAATTAAATTTAAACTCAGGACAAGCTGGAGTTCCTTCGTACCACGATTTAGGACAACTTCCGCCACAAACAGGTAAATGCGTGCATTCTTTACACCAAGTATCACCCGATTTAACTACCTCTGGCCAATCTCTTAGAGTAGCATTTGTATTGAAAGTACTAGGGTCGTCAAACAAGTTACCAATTTTATGCTCATCAGTGGCATAAGTGTCGGTATAAGGAAATTCCCAACAGGTAAACACGTTCCCAAACGCATCGAAAACCTCAGAATCTTGTCTTTCAACCATGCATGCATAATAGGTTCTTTTGGGCAATAAATTTGAAAACTTAATCTTGTTATCATAGCATTTCATTAGCCAATCAATCTCTTTTTCCGCAAAGTCTTTGTTACTAAGACCTATTTTACCAGCGTCATTTCCTCCCCAATCAACAATAGGAGCAAAACTTACTGAAACATATTCATTAATTCCTTTTTCAACTATATAATCTAGCAATGGATCTACAAACATATGGTTTGTCTGATCAATATTGATTCTAATTGAAATACCACCTTTTTTTGATTGATAAGCTTCGGTCTTTGTGCATGCAATTATATTATTGATAATAATATCAAAAGTAGAATTTCCTTCTTTTGTAATTCTTCTTTTATCATGGGTTTCTGCGGTTCCATCAATTGTAATCTGATAATCTCTTATCTTATAATTCGTAACTAAATCTTGGAATATTTTATCTTTAAGACTCAATCCATTAGTTATCATAGTAGCGGAATAAGAAAGATCACGTTCTTTACATATTTCTAATAGTTTTTCTGTTGTTTTTTTTATTGAAGTCAATCCTGTTAATGGTTCTCCTCCATACCATGTGATATTAATTCCAGTATATCTCTCAACTTTATCCAAATCCAAGAAGTGAAGTATTCTTTCAATATATTTCTCAATTACATCATCCTTAGCGTAATCTTTACTATGATTTTGAGCACAGTAATGACAACCCAACTGACAATTAGCGGATGGCTGAATTGTCATTGATAGAATATTGACTCCATTTCTTCCTATTTCATTTTCGGTTACAACTGTCAGAAACTCATCTTCTTCTTTATTCACAATAATTTGATTTTCTTGTAATAAGGACACAATTTCCGCATCAAGTTCTTTAAAATTTGATTCTTGTAAATCCTTGTATACATCAGTATCTAAGAGCATTGAAGAGCCAGATCTAGTGGAAAAAATAATTAATTTATTTTGAAATCCATATTCATCTAAGTGGTCAGTTGTTAAATGGTATCTTGTTAGTTTCATATTTAATTTAAATAATTTTAGGCAGTACCCATCAACTTAATAACCAACAAAATATTTGTTGTCGATTAAATTGCAAGTATGTTTTTTATGTTTTTACAACTGTTTAAAAATCGAATAAATGCAATTTTATTATTACACCATATTTTATTCTAAGAAGGTTTGTGAAAAATAAGGTTTGAATTTTATATTAAAACCAATTGAAAATATTCTATTTACAATTGGTTTTATTGTTTTAGTCTGTCAGTGGCTATTTTTAAGTTTAAATAAAAATAGGCAAAGCTTACGCTTTGCCCAAATTTTAACCATTCCAGTCACATTTTGTCAAGTTTGGACAGACATCACTATTCCATCCACAAGTCGTTAATTTTCCACAAGTTGTAGGATCTGACAGAGACAAATCTGTTAGACCTCCTCTTATTTGCATCAAACCAGCATCTTTAATAATTTCAACTTTTGAGAAATTATCACCTTTTTTAGATAATTCTTTTAAACGATTTTTTAACATTTAATTTGATTTTTAATTTAAACTTCATTTTTTGTTGCAATGACAACGGTTATAACATTAATATTATGGCGCCTAACGCTAATGTTAACTTTTAAACTTAAACTAGTTTTATATGAATAGTTTAAGAAAAATACTTTATTTAATTTTCCAACTATAGACACCGTATTTAAGTATCAATGAGTCACTGTTTGTAAATTTCTCTTTAATATTTACTAATCAGCATTCCAAGCACAATCTCTAATTGGTGGCTCATCTACTCCGTTACAAGAACAAGAGGCTAATCTGGAACATATAGGTGGTATTATAGACCCAATACTGAATCTTTAATAACCTCTATTTTTTTGAATTACCTGTTTTTAGTAATAATTCTTTTAGACGATTCTTTAACATGATTTTTAAAATTTTAATTTAACCTTTAATTTTTGTTATAGTGAAAACAGTTATTGCACTAATGCTAATTCTTAACTTTAATCTTGTCTGAAGAATTGGACACAGCATAGATTGAATTATTCATATGTTTAGCTTGTGATTAAACAGAGAATCAATTCTTAAAATCTATATATGTAAAAGGTCTATTCTTTTAAAGTTCTATTTTGCTCGTCATTAATCACATTTTTTTGACTTCCTCTTACTTTATTATTCCCGAATCTATAACTTACCGAAATTGTACAGTTTCTTGCGTCGTAGTAATTATCATAGACATTAATCCCGTTTTCAATAATTGACAATCCTCTTTTCATTTCCTGCCTAAATATATCTTTTACAGTAAAGGAAAGTTGCAATTTCTTTTCTAATAATGAATATCTAAAACCCATACTCAAATTAGCATTTGGTTTTATAATTCTATAATCCTGCCTCGTATTTGTAGTCTGCCAATAATTAGCAAATAATATCAATGATTTTGTTTTATTTATAAATACGTTATTATTTGAAGAGAAAAAACCTCCCCAACCTTCAAATTTCGAAGCTTGTAAAATAACATCTGAGGTAGACTTATTATAATTGCCATCAGCATAGAAAGAGGATTGCCAAATTTTGAAAAATTTATGCGTGTAACTCATATTTAAACCAAAACTATTCTGGCTATAGTAATTTTCAGGTTTTTTAACTTGAAAATCCCCATCTATAGAATATAAAATACCTTGGTTGTTTTGAATTCTTGATCCGTAGAAAGTTAGGTTTAAATTGTTGTGGGTGTAACTTAACTCTATATTATTTGAAATCGAGGGTTTCAAATATGGATTTCCAGTAATATAGGAAAATGGTGTGTCGTACAATTTATAAGGATTCAAATCATTATAATTTGGACGGTTTATTCTTTTATTATATGCTAAGGACCAACTTGATTCCTCATTTTGCTGAAATAATACACTAAGAGTAGGGAATAAATTATTATAAGTGTTTTTGTTTATTTCGTGTGACTGTGAAACTCCCTTTACATTAGTATTCTCAAAACGAAAACCGAAAGTAGTTTCCCATTTTTTACTAATTTTCTTCATTGACGAAAAATACAAAGCTCCTATTTTTTCATTTAAATCAAATAAGATGTTTTCAGAAATAACATTGTTTTCAGAGTAAGTAAATTCACTATTAGCATCAGTATCTGTTATTTTTGCACCCGTTTCAATTTTACACCAACTATTTGGCAATTCAAAGTCAATTTGAGCTGTTCTAATTTTGAATCCATTTTTAGTGAAATTTCGGGAATTATTATAATTGAGAGAATTACTTGTGTTATCAACATTATTATCTGTAATATTGGTAATGTAATTTAATTCAACACTAACTTTCTTATTATTTATTTTATAATTATAATACCCATTTACTGAATTAATCAATCCATAAAAATTATTTTTTGTGTTTGAAAATATATTTTGGGAAAGATTATTTTTTTTTATTAGAGTAGTTGTCTCCCCTTGATTATTAAAATCTCTTTTAACCAAACTATAAGCAATCCCAATGTTTGACTTATCTGACAACTTATAATCCGCGCCTAAATTAGAACTATACATATTTGCAGATACCTTTCTTTGAATATTATTTTCTCTGAGTTCTGTCTCTATTTCGATTCTATTATATTCTAACGGTCTATTTTTATTATTAGAAATATTACCCTTCCATGAAATTTTTAATCTTTCGTTTTGAAAATTAAAATTCAAACCATTCGATCCACCGAAATAGGTATTTTTCAAAATACTTGATTGAACACTACCATTAAAACCTAAATTTTGGTTCTTTTTAAAAACAATATTTACTATACCACTGTTTCCTGATGCATCATATTTAGCTGATGGATTTGTAATCACTTCTATTCTAGAAATGTTTTCAGAGCGTATTGTCTTCAGGTAGGCGATTAATTGTTCTCCGTTAAATTGAATTTTTTTATCATCTATCATCACATTAATATTGCTTTTTCCTACAATACCAATAGCATCATTCTCTATTCGTAATCCTGGAGTAACCTTCAACACATCCAAAGCATCCCCCCCAGCAGCAGCAATAGAACTCTCTACATTAAAAACCAATCTATCTACTTTGCGCTCTATAAGTTTCTTTTGATTAGTTACAACAACTTCTATTAGTTTCTGTTCTTTCTCGGTTACTTTTATTATTCCTAAATGAAGGTCTTGGTTTGCATTAATTTTTTGTTTGTATAAAATGATTCCCATTTGCCTTACTTGCAAAAAATATTCTCCTTTTTCAGTTGATAAAGAAAATTCGCCATTAACATTTGTCAATTCGCTTTTTATTGCAATTGAATCTTTATTTAAAATAAGTATTTCTATGAGTTCTAAAACTTCATCTTTTTGATTGAAAATTTTGCCTGTTATTTTTATTTGAGAAAATAATGTAATTGGAATAAATAGTATTAATAGAATAGTTAAATGAAAGCTTTTATTCATGGATTCTCATTATTAGGTTAATTTCTGCTTATTTTTTATGTATAATGTTGTAAATGTATTTTCTTGTTATTGTGACAAATTGCGTATTTAACAATTTTACATACTAATAATCAAATTATTATATTTCATGAAATAACTCTTATAGATTTCGATTTCTCAATATCTAGTTTTTCTAGAATATTATTTATGAACGTAAATGCCTATGCGGCATGAATAATATTAAAATTACCGACGTCGAAAATATAAATAAGAAATGGAATACAAATACAGAGATAACCACCTTTAACAAAGAAGGCAGTTTTTGAGTAAAATATGTTAAAATTTAATAGAAGTGGTATTAAATAAATCCTTGTTTTATGGCTTCTTTTACCAGACCGGTATCGTCTGTAACGTCAAAAGCCTTTTTCATGCGGATGATGCGTTTTTGAATGGTACTTGTAGTAAGATGTATAATACTTTCTAACTCTTTTATTTTAAACCCCTTTGATAAATATAAAAGTATTTGACGGTTATAATCTTCAATCATTAATTCCTTTTTCCATATTTCATTGATGCATTTTTTTACAATAGAACTATAATACTGCTCCCCTGCAATGATATCTATTACGGCCTGTTGTAATTTCTCAGGTGTAATATCATTTTTTATGATAAGTCCTTCAGGTCGAACTTTTTTAACTATATCATAAACAATGATAACTTCGGTATGGGCAGTTATCATAATGATTTTACAATTAGGCATCTTTTCTCGTATCAAAATGGCTAAATCACTGCCAGATAAGATAGATTTTGCATCATAACCCGGTAAGCCTTTATCAATAATGGCTACATCAAATAATTCATTTAGAGATAATTTTCTTGATAATGTAGCATAGGCCTCTTCACAACTATAAGCTTTTGTAAAAATAGGGTTATGCAATCCAAAAGGAGTTGCTAAAAGAGCAATACTATAGCCTTCTACAGTCATCGGATGATCATCTACTAAAAAAATATTCATGAATTAGATTATTTAACTTTAACAAAATAGGCAGTTTTTCTGCAACAAAAAAAATAGGCACTTGTCTAGATTGCAATACTCTTATTTTAGATCTGCAGTATGCGTTTTTCTTTTCTCATTATCGACGATAACACCACCACAATTAAGGAAACTTTAGAGCTCTTCGAAAATTTCCCGAACTATTTTTGTGTTGGTATTGTCAAAGATAGTCAAACTGCCATAAATCAAATTATAAAAGTAAAACCACAACTCGTATTGAAAAGAATTCCTGTCAAATCTAATTACGGGAATTTATCATTCACAACTATATCTGAACTATTCCAATATGTTGACATAGTGCCCTATTTTATTGGATTGGCTTCATCTCCAGACTATGCCCTTGAAGCTGTTCAGTCGGGATTTTCCGACTATATAGTAGACCCATTACTCTTGCATCAATTAGGAAAAAGTCTTTTTAGGTTTGAAAAAAGAAATCCACCCGCCAGCATCACAACTATTTGCATTAAATCCTATAGCGATTATCAATTTGTGGCGCTACAAGATATTGCCTATTTAAAAGCGGACAACAACACTACAGACATTCAATTATACAATGGCAAAACCGTGAATGCTTATAAGACCTTAAAGCATTTTGAGAACACTTTACCATTCCATTTTTTGCGAATTCATAAAAGTTACATTGTCAACATTAATCATGTATCCCGGATACATTTCAGCAAATCAAAATGCTACCTTAATTACAATGAAATTCTACCCTTCTCGCTAACCTATAGGGATAATATTGATGCCATTATCAGAAAAACAAATATTTAGTCCTGATAAAATTTCTTTCTCAAAATACATGGTTTCACCATTTAGATTCACTCTTAAACTATTGTACTAATCTGGTTCACTATAACCTCCCAAAAACAGAAAACAACACGGTTTTTTACCCGTTAATTTGCCCCAGTTATAACGCAACAGAAGCTTCTAAATAAATATTGAGAATGGGGAAAATCTGCCTTTATGCAGTGTCATTCTCAATATTATCAGAATAGCTATTTCCCAGCTTTTCTTAAAAAAGGTACTCCATTTTGGATAAGTGCCAGTATAAAAATTTTCTAATTTTTTAAACACTTTTTATGAAAAAGCTACTAATTGCTATGGGCTGTGTTGCAGCTATTGTTCTATCATCTTGTACATCAGACACTATTGATGAAACCAAAGACTTTACAAATAAAAATAATCCTGAAATCCTCTCAGTTGAAATTATAGACTCACTGAATGTAACAAATTCTACCGGCCTTTACAATGGCGATGATAATAAGGATAAGACCAAAGGATAGAAATTTCAATAAAAACCAGACAATAAATTTTAAATATGATTGTCTGGTTTTTAATCTTTATTTTTGATTCGATTTATAAAATTTTAAAAATTGAAAACGAAATTAAAGATAGCTGTAATTGTTCATTTAGTTCTGCTGTTAGTATCTTGTCAGAAAAAGAAAGTTGAGGTTGAAAAACGTGATGACATTGTAAAGCTTTTTAAAAAGATGGAGAGCAACTCTTTAAAAATCGATGAAGAGAAAAAATACTTGGAAGTTATTTACCAAAAATTGCAGAGTGCTAAAAACGATTCTATTACAAGAAATTTATACTTTAAACTTGCCGTTAAATCTTATGATACTAACTCACTTGATAGGTATCTAAATGCAACAAGAAAGGTTCATTGTTTATCTGTTAAAGATAAAGATAGTACTCAAATAGCAAAATCATTATACTATATAGGGGAGTATTATGAGGATAAAACACAATTAGACAGTGCTTTTTACTACTATTCACAATCAGAAAAAATTTATACCAGCATTAAAGACACTTTAAATTCAGGTAGAGTGTCACTCTATAAAGCTGGAATATTATACGAAGCAGGAAACTATACCGAAAGTGAAATTGAGGCAATAGCGGCTTTAAGGTTAATTTCGAAAACTAGCAATACCAGATTGATTTATGAATGTCATAATACGATCGCCATTTCATTAAAAGAGCTAAATAATTATAGTAAATCTTTGGAATATTTTAGATTGGCTATAAAACAATTGGATAAACTAGATATAGAAAATTATCCTCAAGATAAAATTATTAATTCAAGAACCTCTTGTTATAATAATATGGGTAGAGTCTATGAAAAAATGGAGAAATATCAAGAGGCAATTCAATTATATGAAACGGGTCTAAAAACTAGGGGTTTAAAACAGAATTACCCGAAATTACATGCCATGTTACTGAATAATCTTGGATACTCAAAAATGAAATCAGGGGTAAATGATGGAGTCGATACTTTGTTTTTTGAATCTCTACGAATCCGAGATAGTCTTCAAATATTACCAGGTATTGTGGCTAGTAAAATAAGGATTGGAGAATATTATCTCTACAAAAAGGATACTATTAAAGCATTGATATACTTAAAAGAAGGACTTTCTTTATCAAAAAAAATTAAAAGCAATTACGATATCATTCAATCATTAAAATTGTTAACGGAAAATGATTCCAAAAACAAAACCTATTATTCCAATTTATACATCAAGGTAAATGACAGTATTCAAAATGCAGAAAGAATAACTCGAAATAAATTTGCAAGAATAGCCTATGAAACGGATCAAATAGAGGAAAAAAATGAAATTCTATCTAAGAAAAATACCAATATTATTCTTGGTTCTGGAATTGTTATAATTTTATTAGGGGGCTTTTTTGCTTTATATCGTCTAAAATCGAAAAACAAAGAGTTACTATTTATTAAAGAACAGCAAGAAGCAAACGAAAAAATATATCAGCTGATGCTGGCACAGCAATCTGAAACGGAACAAGCAAGAAATGAGGAAAGAAACCGCATAGCGATGGAATTACATGACGGCATAGTCAACAGCGTTTTTACTACCCGTTTTAATTTAATCCAATTAGAATCGGGTTCTCCTAATAAAAAGCAGGACCTAATAAATGAACTTGAAAAAACAGAGCAAGAAATAAGAAGAGTTTCACATGATTTAACTCAAAATCTTCTTTTTGAGGATAAAAGTTTACCTGAGATTCTAATCAGCTTAGTCGATTCTCAACAAAACCAATACAATACTAAATTTGATCTATCCGTAGATAAATACATTGATTGGTCTACTGTAACGAGTGCTAACAAAATACATATTTATCGCATTATACAAGAAGCCATACAGAATAGTAATAAATACTCCCAAGCTGAAAGATGTTTCATAATGCTACTAAAGACAGGAGATAAAATAACCATCCGCATTTGGGATAACGGTATTGGTTTTAATCCTGAAAAAGTAAAATACGGAATAGGGTTAAAAAACATTAAAGACAGGACTAAAATATTACAGGGTGAATTAAAAATTACTTCAAGTTCAGGAAATGGGACTACGCTAGAAATAGTATTTTAATAGGTTATTATTATACAACCTTCCCATTTATAAGTTTTTCCCAAAGTTCTCTCCGTTTTTTTTAACTAAATCCACGGTTACCGTTAAAAACACTACTAATTTTAACATCAAATTATTTCTGTCTATGGAGCAAAATTCTATTTTTGCGCCCTAATTTAATATAGTACTATTATGAAAGATTTAGTTGCAAAAATCAACGCTGAATTCGAAACATTCAAAACAGAATCTGAATCACTAATTGAGAAAGGTGTCAAAGCTGCTGGGCCAAGAGCTCGTAAATCAACTTTGGAACTAGAAAAACTTTTAAAAGATTTTAGAAAAGTTTCTGTAGAAGAATCAAAAAAATAAATTCATCTTCAATTATCAGCCCTTTGGATTTTCTAGAGGGCTTTTTTGTATTTGACTACTATTTGGTTTGGACTTCCCTACACGATAATTCAATACTCAAGCTTTCTTACCAGCTGCAAAATAAGGACTTCCATTGCCTCATTGATTTTCTCCTATGCCTCTTTAACGGTAAACCATTCTGCTCTACCAATCTAGGAAAACTTTTTAATATTCCTGACTTTGGTGGCCATTCTATCTAAAAGATATTACTTACTATAGTATCTATATTAATATCCTTTTCCAGAGAACAGATATAAACTACTTTGAAAGCTATTTCAATCATAACGAAACAAAAACTTAGCATGCATTATCCATACACTATCTATGCTTTATCTATGCTTTATCTATTCTCAATGTCCCGTCATAAAATAACTTTTTTATTGCTATGTCAATACATCGTTATTAAGCGTAAACTTTTTTCAGTCTCAATATACTCAAGTGCAACATTCAATTTTACAATGCTATCTTTATCGGGAACTTTATATTCAAGTAGAATATTAAATTTAACTGTATCATAGTTATTTAAATATGTAAGATTATATATGTAATTTTCATTTATTCTATCTAAAATTAACTTTTCAAGCTCTGTTGTGTTTATATTTAATATTCCTGATTTTTTTAAAATTCCTTCTTTATTTTCAATCAAATATTGCAATTTCCTTTCATCAACATTAATTTTGAAATCTTTTATTTCAAAAACGTTTTTACTTATTGAGTTTATTGAAAATGTTGTATCATCTTCAAAACCTGAAAATACTTCTCTTTCTATTTTATAAGATAAAAATAAATCCGTATAAGTTGATTGCAAACTTTTACAAGTAAATCCATTCTCCTCAAAAGAGAATCCACTCATATTGCAATTTTCATCATTACTTAAATCATCTTCATGACCTGAAATTATTGTTCTTTTATGTTTTATGAAGCTTTTACATAAAATAGTTGAAAAGTATGTTTTTAGATATGAAGAATATTTTAAATCAAAATATCCAACAAAAGGTTCATATTTGGATAAATTACTTTGGAGATCATTTACCATTTTTAAACTCAAATTATTTAAAAAGACTAAGTAGAATTGTCCATGAGTTTGATAATCTATTTCTTTTTTATGAGTAATTAAATTTTCTGAAAACTCCTCGAATAATTTTTCAGCCAAATTGCTTTTACCAATAAAATCTCCTATTAATATGCTATGAGAGCTTTCATTTTCGAAAACTGGAATTATTTTGTCAAATATTTCTTTTCCATACCAATTCGATTTTATTTGAAGAGTATCAAATACTAATACAATTTCATTTTTATCTGAATTTGGAATTAGTGAACTTTTAAGTTTTTCATAGTCAATTTTTTTTGATTTTAATATTTCTATTAACTCGTCAAATAGCCCATTAATTTCTTCATAAATTTGATGTTTATTTAGTCCCAAATAACCTTTCAGAACTTCTAATCGAACATTATCTCTTGCGTCCAGAGTAAATATTGTTTTATCCATTTATTCTTTTTTTCATGATTTTCAAACAATACCTGCTAACATCAGTTCGTCTAAAAACCTCTAAACGAACTTTATTTTGTTAGCTAGAAAGTAAATATATGCGCTTTGAACTATAATTCAAACTCTTTCCGGCAGCCTTCGATTAGCTGTAGTAAGTTGGGAATTATAAACTAAAATACAATTTTGAAAGCAATTCACAACAGCAGATCATACTTTGTGAAAAATGTGGGGTTTTAATTTTAATCACGATATTAAAAAAATTGCGCAAAGTCAAAGACATTTGCTCAGCACTTACAACAAAATTACTTATCTAAATTACATACTGTGGAGAGCCGGATTTTATTGTTTGACTGCGCACGCAACAAAACTCTAGCTGCTATGTGACGTTTTAACCAAAAAATCAAATCCACAGTCAGATTTAATAGTAATATAAGTTTTAATTCTTTCAAGTTCTCGCGCTTCTTCAATTGGAAAAAAAGTTTGAACTCTTAAATATTTCGTTTGTGTCTTACCTTTAAAGTTTTTAATTACCGGTTTCAAATAAATTGCGTAAGGCTTATCATTAATTAAAAAATCAATGTTTTGATTGTTGAATTGTTTGCTTATCACAAGAGATTTATAACAGTTTAATAAATCGAACAAGAAATTAGGAATTTTTTTGAATCCAATATTTTCATCAAAGTGGTAAGATTTATTTAATTGATTTTTTGACATTATCCCTTCTGCATAATGTCTGAACATTATATGTACGTAAGTGAAGCTATCAATTAGTATTTTCTCATTATTGCATTCAATAATTTGATTGTCTGAACCTAATTCTTGATAAAATTCTTTAACTAATAAATAAACGTATTTTCCGTGGAGTGTTAATGATTTTTTTAAATAATCTCTATAATGGCTCCCAATTAGCAGTTTCTCACAATTTTTTTTCGCGATTTTAATTTGTGCGCTGGTTTCTTGCGCAACATAATTAATTAATCTACCTCCATTTGTCTTATCCTTGATATAACTTTCCCAATCTAAACACTCTTTATTTAGGTACTTTACATCTGTATTTTTTTTATCATTAGGAACTTCTCCATAAAAATCTACAACTGATTTGTGGCCATTTAAATCGTTCGCATATAGCATATATCTTCGACGAAAATTATAATCTTTACAAGGTTTACAGTCATCAATGTTATAGGCTAAATCAAAACTATTTTCCTTGCGTAAGTTTTTTATAATACTACAAACGAACTCTTGTTCGGCAAGGTTAATCGTTTCATTCGACAAAACTTTGTTGACCAAATCCTGAACAATACCATGATAATCAGATTTATCACAATTTGGGTCTAAATAAGATGATAATTTTTCTCTTGAATAAGCCATTCTTTTTTGTACTTTACCGTAATATTCCGCCATAATGCCACACAACGTCAGTTCCTCTAAAGACCACTAAACGAACTGGTTTTTGTTAAGTTAGAATGTAAATATATGTGATTAAAACTTCAATTATTATTCTTTTTAACTACCTCCGGTTTCATTCAACACAGGTTTTATTGTTAATGCTGCGCATGCAACGAAACCTTGCTATTAGCAGATGACCTAATGTGATTGCTCCGTGGTTTTTATTAATCGGTACAAATAATCTTTGCAATTCTTACGAAATTCCCTAATCACTGGAGCTATAAGAGTAATATTCTCGACTATGCTCTTATTATAATTATCATGAAAGGTCATTCGTTCATCATGTAACTTTTCAGTGTCATTACCAGACCTCTCGAGATTTATATTGTTATATTTCAACTCTATTAAACAGGAATTAGCGATATCGCAAAGTTTATCTAAAATTAGAATTTTTAAGTTATCTGCTTGATTTGTAAGCTCACTGTTATCTACAAAAAGTTTAAATTTTGCTTCACTTTCAAGTAAATCGGAATACGAGTTACTTATCAACTTTTTATACTCTTCGATTTCAAGACTACTTTTTGTATCTATACCCGCAAAATCAGAATTTGTCAAAACATTAATCCAAATGGCGAGTTTCTGATTATAATCAATTATTGCATTTCTTTCCTCTTGATACAAACCAAGTTGAGAGCTTGTTAAAAATTGAAGATTGAATTTTAATTTTTCATTTTGAGCAGTGAAAATCTGCTTTACCGATTCAACCTTTTCAGTAATATCAGTAATGTCTTGTTTTGTTGCGAGATTTTTACCTTTTTCTCCAAAGTAACTTGGTAGCATATTCTTTATAAGAAAGTAAAGAATCAAAAAGGCAATCAGTAAAATTATAGTGTTTATATATTCCATTTTAGGTCAGGTTTTTAAGGATTCTGCAAACTTCAGTTCGTCTAAAAACCTCTAAACGAACTTTATTTTGATAACTAGAAAGTAAATATATGGGATTTCAACTATAATTCAAACTCTTTCCGGCAGCCTTCGATTAGCTGTAGTAAGTTCGGAATTATAAACTAAAATACAATTTTGAAAGCAATTCACAACAGCAGATCATACTTTGTGAAAAATGTGGGGTTTTAATTTTAATCATGATATTAAAAAATTGCTCAAAGTCAAAGACATTTGCAACATTTACAACAAAATTACTTATCTAAAGTACATACTTTACAGAGCCGGTTAGCAGTAACTCTCTAAATACAAAACCAACTTCAAATTAGGCCCTAAACCCCTATATTATCAAACGGCAGTTAATGGCTGTGTTTTATATTGATTCAAGTGTTTTCTAATTATTTCGGCTAAATCTTTTAACAATTCGTTATTCACATTTGTACTTAATTGTCTTGTGTGAATTACTAATTTAGTTTTGTCTTTATTGTAGTGGAGAAAATACCAATTTCCAGCAGAATAATATTTTGTTCCAATTTCATCTCCAACATATTCTACCTCAAAAATATTATTAATTTCTCTGTTGTTTTCGTTATTGGTTATATAGTTCGAACAAGCCAAGACAATTACAGGGAAATTTTGAATAAATTCAGATACTTTTAAAATCTCTTTTCTGCTTGAAATATTTGCTTTGTCAGCTTTTGATGTTGTTTTTGAGGGCGAATCGTTTATTTCTGATGTGAAAATATGATTTAGAAAATCTACTTTAAAATTTTCGGTTTTCTTTTCTAAAATATAGTCCGATAATTTTTGATATTTACTCCAAGTATTTTTACCCCAACTTTTTCTTAATGGATGTTTTTCGTCAACCTGATATTCTAAAACTTCACAAGTTTTATTTTCTATATGATTTTTCCAATCTTTTGCATTGTTTCTATACCATTCAAAACTATATAAATCGTGTGTTTCAATAGCAGATTCTTTTCCAATGATTAAAATTTTTGAGTTTGGATTTCCTGTTCCAATGTAAAACTCGTTTATACCTTTTTCAACGAATTCAATAAAGTCATTATTATACATATTTTATCCTGCGTTTAAACTAATAATTACAAATTAAGAATAGAAAACAAAAATTGAAAGAAACAATTTGTATTTGTATATAAATCGTATTTTCTTGTATTTTGATAAAGTTTTTATTACAAGAATTAATCTTTCTTCATTGCATTCGGAATAATTTAATTCATAAAAACGTTGCTCACATTTTGTTATAATTTCTATGTACAACTTTTTTAAGTTAACTAATGTCACCTTTTTTTATACTTTAAATTAATCCAAACAATCGGTTAGCATCATTATTATTCGCTTGGTTTTCAGTAATGTTTTGTGAAGCAATTGTCTTTGGAATTCTAATGTTTTGAAATCGATTAATTCGATTATTTGCTCTTACTTTAGGTGTTCCTGTACTCAAGGAACAAATAAAAACATCACAGTTTTGATTATTGAAGTTTACGATACCCTGTGAAATAGCTGTTGAATTATCTCCCATAGAAAATATTCCAATTTTTAAATTTTTATAATTTATAACAATATCAGAAAAATCGTTTGGATCTCTACCTAAAGCTTGTTTATTTGTTGATATTCCCCCATTACTCAATAATAAGTTATATAATATTCCAATAGTTGTTGTTTTTCCTGTGTTTGAAAATCCTTCAAGTACAATTATTTCCATATGCTATGTTTTTTGTTTAAGATATCGCCTAACGTCAGTAAGTCTTCAAACCTCCAGACGAACTCCATTTTTTTAATTAGAACGTAAATATTGTGATTTAAACTATAATTATTTATCTTTTTAAACCACCTCCATTTCCGTACAATACAGGTTCATTGATCGCGCTGCGTACGCAACTAGTAAACAAGATCAAACGCAATCACCTTTCAAAGTTTCAACTCGATTTGCGCTATTTTTCATGGCTTGTAAATTGAATCTTTTTAAGTTGTATTCACAATACCCACATTTAGTGATATTTGATTTAAACTAAAAATATTTCACAAAGATTTCTTCACATATAATTATAAGTAAAAACAAAAAAGACACCTCCCAGCATCTTTCTATCTCTTCCAACTATCATTTTTATCATAATCCCTCTTAAACTCATAAATCTTCCCTCTCAGGTAAAGACCTATTAAACCAAGGCACACGCATAAACTACTTTGCATGCTGTTTTAATTATTACAAATACAAAGCTTAGTATGTATTACTCGTATACTATTTATACTCTATATCCCTACACTATAGTTTTCAACAACAATAATTCCAAATAATGTCATACATCTTAACAACCATAACTGATAGCCCTCGAAAATAAAAGCAAAGAAAAGAGATGAAAATTGTTTATAATAAGCCTAAATTCGCAAAAATTATTATTATAATTATTTTACTTTTAAGATACTAAATATTCCTGGATGACTCCAATAAGAAATAAAAAAGTTGAAGGCATAATTGCTGAAATTATAGACCAATATGCTTACGCCGATAAATCTGACAGACCGTGGATTATTGGGTTTAGTGGCGGAAAGGATTCTACAGTCTTACTTACCCTAGTTTGGATTGCTTTGCAAAGAATTAGAGAAACATTGCCATACCCATTTCAATTGCAAAGAAAAGTTTATGTAGTTTGCAATGATACCATGGTAGAAAATCCTATTATAGCTAATTACGTGGAGGATGTGCTTGCAAAAATAACAGAAGCAGCAAGAGATCAAGATTTGCCAATATTTGTTCAAAAAACAACACCAAAATTAGAAGAAACTTTTTGGACTAATGTAATTGGAAAAGGATATCCAGTTCCAAATAACACCTTCAGATGGTGTACAGACAAACTAAAAATAAGGCCTACTTCAAACTTTTTAGTGGAGCAAATTGATGAAAAAGGTGAAGCAATTGTCTTATTGGGAACTCGTTATGATGAAAGTGCCACTAGAGAGCGCTCCATCAGAAAACACGAAGTTACCGGAAGTAGATTATCAAAACATCAAACAACAGTAAACACCTATGTTTACGCTCCAATCAAAGAAATGATTGTGGATGAAATTTGGTATATAATTAATACGGTAAAATCTCCTTGGGGATTTGATAATTCCATACTTTTCAAAATATATGCTGATGCTAGTGCTGATGATTATGAATGTCCGACAGTTGTTGTAAACAAAGAACATAATTCATGTGGGCAAAGTCGTTTTGGCTGTTGGACATGTACAGTTGTGAAAAATGATAAGTCAATGTCATCATTGGTTAATAATGGTCAAAACTGGATGGAACCTTTGATGGCATTTAGAAATAGATTGGTCGAAGGTAGAAACATTTCTGAAAACAGAATGGATGTAAGAAGAAATAATCAAGCAGCTGTTCGGGAAGATGGAACTAATAATGGAACATATACTTCTGTATATAGATATGAAATTTTAAAAGACTTGTTACTTGTTCAAAAGGAAATTCAAAAAGAAAGACCACATATCACATTAATTAATAATCAAGAGCTAATCGCTATTCAAGTAACTTGGAATAGAGATGGGTATTTTGACCATACAGTAGGTGACCTCTATAAAGAAATTTACAATAAAGAAATTAGCACCAATAACATCAAATCGCTCGATGATACAGAGCGTAGAATCTTGAAAGAGGTATGTGAAGAAGAACCCGGATATTATCATTTAATTGACAATTTGATTGCTTTGCAAGAAACCAAAACATTGATGATTTCAAAATATGGTCTTCATAATGATGTGGAAAAGAGAATTGAAAGTTTTGTAAATGAGAATGGGCTATGAAAATAAATAAAATAAAATTTCAAAATTTTAGAATTTACAAAGGAGAAAATGAAATACTTTTTGCTCCTAATGCTTCCAAAAACATCAGCATCATAGCTGGTAAAAATGGTTTTGGTAAGACTACTTTTCTAACTTCTCTTATATGGGTATTCTACGGAAAAATGATGAGCGAGGTAGAAGATAAATATAAGAAAGACATCAAGAATTCTGGTGGTTATGAAAAGTTTATCAAAACGCTTTTGAATAGAGAAGTAAAAACTGATTACGAAAACAATATAAAAAACAATCCTGTTCTTTCAGTTGAAATAGAATTAAAGGACATTCTGATTCCTTCTATACCTTGTAAATCGGTTGTGATAAAGAGGTCTTATAATTTAAAAACTGATTCCGAAGATTTAAAAATAATGATTGATGGTTTAGAGAACGAATTAACCAAAGAGGTTGGATTTGAAGTTTTCATAAACGATTTTATTTTACCTCGTGAGATTGCAAAATTTTTCTTTTTTGATGCAGAAAAAATAGTTTCTCTTGCAGAAGCTAAATCAAAAGCCGAATTAAAAAATCTAAGTAAAGCATACTCCGAAGTTTTAGGAATTAAAAAATACGAAGATTTAAAAAAAAATCTAGAAACCTTATTAACGAAGCTTCGCAGAAGTGGCGCTTCTCCAATGCAACAAACTAAGTTGTTTGATCTAACAGATTCAGAAACTGAATTGCTCGGAATGATTGAAATCAATCAAGATAAGCAAGCAAATATCGATCGTGAAATTACAAATCACAAAATAAATAGTGATAACCTTCAAGAGAAGTTGATACGTGAAGGTAATGGAATTACTCTCGAAGAACTTCAAAAAATGAAGTCCGAAAGAGACAATTTAAAAGAGGAATCAGCAAGCATTAAAAACAAACTTAAAAAACTAATGGACATTGCACCATTGGTAATTGCGGGTAAAAAATTAGTATTACTAAAAGAACAATTAGTTTTTGAGCAAAATATTAATAGTAATTCAGTTGACAAAACTATTCTAGCTGAAGAATTGAATTCATTCTCAACTATTTTATTAAAAAAATTAGAAGCTTTAAATTTAGATAGCAAAACTAAATCTAAAGTGGAGGAAGCACTAAAAGAAACCATTTCAGAGAAGGAAACTACAAAACAATCTAGTAGCTCCGATAAAGTGCTTTTAGATTATACAACGGAACAATTCAGAAATTTTGAGGCGGTTTTCAACAACATCAAAGGAGCTTTTTCAAGTCAATTCAATGCAGTGGTTCAAGAAGAAAAAAACAATAGAATTTATCTTTCTAAACTATATCAACAAATTAAACAAGCGGAAGCTAGAAAAGACAATCCTTTAGCGCAAAAGTTACGTGAAGAGAAAAAAGAAGCCGAAGATAAAATCACTATTTTAACCCTTAACAAAGGGAAACTGATTGAAGAATATGATAGTTACAATACTAGATTAACTTCAACAAGAAAGGTATTGTCTGAATATGAAAAGGATTTCAAATTGGTTGAAACAGACCAAAAGAAATTTGAAGTAACAGAGAAGCTGCTAATCAAAATCAATACTATTATCCAAAAAATAAAAGAGGATAAAAAGTATTCACTACAAAAATCCATAATGCTTGGTCTTAAAAAAATCATGCACAAAAACGACTTCATTTACAATGTAAGAGTAAATGTAGTTGATGATGTGATGGATATTGATTTATTGGACAAAAACGATGAAATAATAGATAAAGATTCATTATCTAAAGGAGAACAACAATTGTACGCTACGGCTTTATTAAAAGCATTAGTAGACGAATCCGGAATTAAATTCCCGGTGTTCATTGATAGCCCATTACAGAAGTTTGATAAATATCACTCTAAGAATATTATAAAAGAGTTTTATCCGGCTATTTCAGAGCAAGTGGTACTGTTTCCATTGTTAGAAAAAGAATTATCGGAATTGGAATATGACTATTTAAAACCAAACGTGAATAAGGTTTTTGTAATCGAAAACCACAATAACGGCTCCAGCTTCAAACCATTTGCAGTGGACCAATTATTTACTCACTTAAAACAAGAGCAAGATGTTTACGCAAATTAAAACCAGCAAGGAAAATAAAGAAGTGGTTGCCTTGTTAACTCGTAAACTGGGTCTAGGAACCGAAAATGTAATAGCAAGAATTGCCTATACTTACTCTCTATCTCAAGATAAAAAATTAGACTTAAACGAAATCAAAGATGCTGGAGGAAAAGAATATTCTAAATCAGTTCTCTTTGGAGAATATTACGATATTTATCTTGGTATGCTTTGTGTACACTATGGTTTATACAAAACAGATAAAGACATTGGTCGCTACATCAAAATGCACGTAGATGAAGGATTAGAACTTTTAAACGAAGAGGTAAATAACCGTTCCAATATTGACGGTTTTGATTTTTTGAGTGAGAAGATTAACACTTCACTACAAATTTATTGATATTCCTTATTTTAAATGGAAAGATATTATTGTGATTGTATGCCTTATTTTAATCAAATTCTCTCTCTTATTTTTATAATACTAGTAATAATCAAATTTATTATTACACTTAATACATATTTAATTATGGATTTATTTAGCGCACCAGTAATTGCTTCAATTATTACATTTACAGGAACAGTTATTGTTGCTAAAATTTCAATACAAAATAATAGAAAGACTAGTAAAGAAAACAAAAAACTAATTGAAAGAACTGACCTAATAGAAAAAAGAAAAGTATTAGAAAAAAAACTAAATGAGTTCTATATTCCTCTTAGGTATTACTTGGCTCAAAGTAAAACTCTTTTTAAGATATTTATGAAAGATAAGCCTAATGATTTTAGAACATTAACGTTTTTATTAGACCAAGAATGTGAGTATGGAGAAGAAAAGATGAGAGTGATATTAAACCAAAACGATAAAGCTTTATTGAAGACAATTATTGATATAGGCAGTAAAATAGAAACTTTAATTCATGAAAAAAGTTACTTAATAGGAAGTGATCGAGAGTTCGTGGATAATTATCAGCCTAGTGAAGGATATAAGCATATACCGTATGATAAAGACTTAACCCTTATTAATCTGTTAATTTCTCATCTTGTGACTATAAGAATGGCTTTTAACTGCGAAATTAAGGGACAAGTTGATAAATTTGAAGGTTTTGTATTTCCCAATGAAATTAATTCTAAAATCAATAGTAAAATTGAAGAATTAGAGAATACACTGATAAGTTATGAATCAAAAATACTAAATCTAATTAGTTAAGATGAAAGGTCGAAAGGAAATTACTATTAGCAGTTATGATGAAACTGCTAATGAATACTTTAAAATAGTTTCTGAATTTGATTTGATCCCAGAGATTTTTGAATTTACCAAATTGATAAAACAAAATGGGCGGATTTTAGATTTAGGCTGTGGTCCTGGGCATCATTCAAAATATTTTTCTAATCTAGATTTTAAAGTTACAGGAATTGACTTATCTTCAGAAATGATAAAACTAGCGAAAAAAGAATTTGCAGACGTAAATTTTAAAGTTATGGATATATTAGATTTGGATTTTGAAAAGAATTCATTTGATGGTATATGGGCTTCAGCAAGTTTATTACATATTCCTAAGAATCATATAAAATTAATTTTAAATAAGATAAAAGATGCATTAATTAATGATGGCATTCTCTATATTTCCTTAAAAGAAGGTAAGGGCTCGGAATTATTTAATGATATTAGATATGGTGGAGTCAATAAGTTTTATGTATATTATCAACTTGATAAAATTAAAAAAATATTAAAAGATGTTGGATTTAATATATTAGAAATAAAACTAAAAGGTAAGCGTACTAACTATGATACTAATTCTTGGTTACACATTTTTTGCCAAAATAAAAAATAATTTTTCATACTACTTTTAGTTATTTGGTATAAATTTTTGTTTGCAATATTCTTCTATTTCTGTGTCATTTAAGAAATAAAGATCACAGAATGCTTCAAGTTCTTTTTCTATTGAATTGTAATATCTATCACTCACAGTCATAAGCTTTTCAATATGTTCTATAAATTTCTCAAAATCTTTATTGATTTTACATAATTTATCAATTGTTTTGAAATCTAAATCTTTAAATTTTGCAGGAAATAATATTTTACTTTCGTAGGGGTTAGCTTTTAACTCAATTATTCCAATTCCAAAAGATTGATTTAATCGTTCCATTTCTTCATTCAAACTATCACTAATTTCAAAAGCAACAAGGTATCCATAGTTAGCCCAGCTTGAATTTGAAACTGCTTGAAAAAATGTTTTTTTCAATTCATAATCAGAATTAATTTCACGTTTAATTTCAAAAGAAGAAATTTTAAAAATGTCTAATTTATTAATTGCTTTTAAAAAAGTTTGATTAATTTTTGATTGAAGATTCAAAAATTGTATTCCTACAACATCTGGGTGAATCCATTTTTGATGATTATCCTTGGTATTTGATGACTGTTCATGAAAAATAGTCTTTGAATAAGTATTCGTATTCTTTAAAAAACTAACCAATAACTTATGTAAATCTCTTTCTTGATAATCATTCTTTTTAGGTTTTATTTTGTCTGAATCTATTTCCGAATCTAACTGATCAATTAAAACCGTTTTTTCTATTTTAGTTAAATAATACTTATAAGTTTCACCTGAAGTCTTGCTCCTTTTAATTCTTGAATCGCCATTTTTTATAAATTCTCCCAACATCGCTGAGACAATGGCAATTGGTTTTTTTGCGCCAAATTCATAATAACCTTTATTGACAATATGTTTGTAGATTTCTGAGGCATTAGCAAGACTATTCATATCTTCTAAACTCTTTAATATTGATTCCTTAATTGTCATAAATTAGTTTCTTATAAAATTAATGGTTAATAAAAATTATACTTGAAAGTTTAGTCCAAACATTTTTTTAAACATATACTCACATAAATCACGATAAATTTTTAAATCTTCTTCTGTTATTGTTACTGCAACTCTCTTGTGTACTAATTCACATCTTAAATTATAATAATAGTTTACTCTAGCCCAAGTGTCTTTTTTAAAATTTATATAATTTGCTATTTCGGTATGCACAGTGGCTCTATTTCCCATTATGCTAGCTAATCTTGCAGCAGCATAAGTATTAGGAGGTGTCTCATTTGCTAAATAATCTTTAAATGCAATTTCAAGGGTACTATCAAGAATTAACAGGCTTATTCTATTATTTTGTTCAATATTTAATTTAGAAATTTCTTCAACAGCAATTAATGCTTCGTAAGTCCCTTTTACCCAAGGTTTTTTTGTTGCAATTGATTTATTATTTCGTTTTATTACATCAATATATTTTTGATTTGTTTTTCTAGGTATTGGAACAAGATGCAAATCGGTACTTTGTGTTAATTCAGAAACAGAAACTTCTTTAATATTCCCTGTTTTAAATGGAAAAACTTTAGTTGCCCATTCATCTGCCATACTTCTAGAAGCCCTTGAATAATTAGTAATTATCTGAATTATTTGGCTTTCTAATGCTTTAAAGCTATGGTTTTTTGTGTTTATTTCAGATTTAGAACTATTCCATGGCATTAGTTGAGAACCTCCTTTTAATCGAACAATAACTCTCACTAAAGAAATAGATGGATGTGGTTGACCTGCCAATCCTGTTTTATAACCTATCTCATAACCTTTAAATGCTCTTGAAATTAATCTATCATTACAATACATATAAAGTCCATATTCTCCACCGGCAGGGTCTCCTTGTTTTGTTAGTCCTGAGATAATATCAAAACTAATTTCTCTAGAATCAACAGAAACTTTACCTGAGTAATGCTTCGGTTCAAAATTCGAAGGGTACGACCAGCTTTCAAAAACGATTGGTTCAATTGCTTTTGAATTTAACAAAACAGAAAAATTATTTTTTGATATAAATTGAGAATATGTTGCTCCCAGATGATTAATCAATCTTTTTTCATTGTCAGGATTAATTGGGTCCCTCAGTTTTGTTAACTCTATAATTGTTGTATTTTCGGGTATTGTATCAGCTTCATAAATAGTAATATTCCAATCTGGATCAGCAATCCAATTATCATCAAATTCTACTAAAGTTGTTCTATTATTCTTATATCTTGAATATATTTTAATCTGTTGAGCTAAGGCAACAACTGCTCTTTTAGAACCAACGCCAAACAGTCCTATAACTTCTTTATCAATTTCATTTCTTGATTCACCTGGGCTAATAACTAATTTCATTTCACTCTCTGGAATACCTCCAGAATTATCACTTACCACAATTGTTTGTTGTTGATAATTTAAATTCACTTTTACTTCAAGAGGTTTTATTTGACCATTATAAGTCCAAGAATCAATTGCATTATCTATTAATTCACATAGAGCTAATGATAAATCATAATCTGAAATTATTGATAAATAAATTCGCTTTGATGGAGTAGCATCAATATCTTGTATTCTATTTTTCATATATCAATAATTCGTTATTTCCTAAAAGTTCCCAAAACGCCTTATCCTTAATCAAAATTGGGTCAGAGCCAGCCAAGTTTACAATGCTTTGGTGCTTTTCCAAACCTTTAATGGTTTTGATTAAATTTTCTCTTTGCGACTTGCTTTCTAAAGAAAACAAAGAATCTACTTCTTTAATTTTTATCTCATTGACTCTATGAATAACCCAAGTTAGAATATAATTAGAGTATTCATTCTCACTGGTTGCAAAATGATTTAAGAATTGAGTGGAAAGTATCGTTCCAACACCAAACTCCCTTCCTTCTTTCAATATTTTACGAATGGAATTGAAGTTCTTACTCAAGAAATTATCGGCTTCATCTACCAAAATCATTTTCTTTATCTCACGGTTATGGCCCTTTATTTCGCTATGGCCATGTCGTTGCATTTGAGTATAAAAAGCATCAAGCGTAATTGCCACAATTAGGTTCTGGATAGATTCATCATAACCAGAAAGATTAATTACTATTACCCCTTCAATGAGTGAATAAAGCGATTGTGTTTTGGTTGCATCAGGCTCAAAGATTTCGAATTCGGAAAGATTTGAAATAGCTGCATATAAACTATCTTGCGAAGCTTTTTCATTGCTCAAATAGATGTCACAAACTTCACCTAACGTTGGTGGTATTTTACTCCATGTGTCTTTATTGGCTTTATTTATTCCCTTATTTTCATACGCTTCTACAATAACATCTCTCAATCTTTGCTTTTGGACATTACCCAGGTTAAACGCATTTGAAATTGTTTCTTTAATATCATTGGCAGTGTGTAAAGGCAACATGGGCTTTGATATCTGTGAGGCATCCAAAGCCAGGGGATTATAAGGCAAATGGTAAGGCGTAAAAACCTTAGCATTTGTCCTGTCAACGAAATCATCTTTTATATAATCTCCTTTATAATCAAATATTAAGATTCCTAAATTTTCATTGCCGATATTTTTATCTGAGTTTTCATATAACTGAGTTATTAATGACTTCGTAAATTGAGTTTTCCCAGTGCCCATTGTACCAATAATACCTGTATTGGTATGCATCACTTTATTTGTATTGTTTGGTTCCCAAATAATTGGCTTTGAACTCCCCAAATCAGTTCCAAAAACAATTTTTATTCCTTCTTCAGAATTAATAACAGGGCTTGCTTTACTCTTAACTTCTGGAGCTATTTTGGCTCTTACGTCTACAGTATCATTTGAGGCAGTTTCATTCTTATCTTCATTTTGCACTTTATCTTCTGCAACATTTACTATTTCATTTTCTTCTTTTATGCCCTCTTCTATTTCCTCTTCTATTTCCTCTTCTAATTCGTAAGGGGTAAACACTTCCTTTGAAGCTTCTGAAAAACTATTAATTAATAAACTGCTTTTAACGATTGTTGTTTCTGTTTCATGGAAAAGATGAATTAAATCATCAATTGATTTTACGAGAAAATTGAAACCATCGGCCTCAAGCAGATCAACTCTCATAAATCCATCTGCAATTCTAATTTTGCGTTGGAAGACATCATTTCCAAAGTGGATAAGTCCAAATCTTCCAATTGAAGAGTCAAGTCGATTGCTGATAATAAAATTGTTGCTCAATAAATCCCTTCTATAATTTTCTATTACTAGATCCCAGTTTTGATTATCCCAAACATGGAATAGCTTCATTTTCTCAGCATTATTAATTGCTATTTTTGCAAAAAAGTTTTTATAGAATTCACCAAGAAATCCTTCTTTGGTTAAATGTTCATAAAGTAAGTGGGCTGTTCTACTACCTTGATTAATTCCTTTCTTTACAATTCCAAGTCCGCCTATTTTTAATTCAACGGGATAAAGATGCATCAGCAATTTCTCGCCAAACCATTCTAATCCAATTAATAAAAGGTCGTCACTGTAGGATCCAATTGCACCCAAATTCTTGGCAGAAAATAGACCTTCACTCATATCCAATCCAGCATTCCCTGAAACTCTCAAGATCTCTTCAAGTGATATTGGAATCCAAATTATATTTGGACTATATAAAAAAGTTAAAGCCGATTTTATTCCAGATAAAAGACTCAGTTTCTCTTTAGGAAAGTGACTGTGCTGGCGAATCAGTTTAAGTAGCCATTCACCATTGATTGCATTAAAGAAATTAATAATTTGAATTGTGTCAATAGTGGCATCAAACTGAACATTGTGTTTTTCTAAAAACTCTTTTACAACAAATTCATATTGGTTCGTCTTTCTGCTTACTGTAATTGCATCATATCCATTAGAATTAACGTATTGGTCACTATAATGGATGATAACTAGATCTCTATTTTCTTTAAAAAAGTCTAAATCAACCTTTGGATCAATATAAGTAACCCACTGAGAATTCAGATATAACTTTTCTAATTGTTTTTTAACGTCATAATTGATTGTTGTAGAAAGGGCTTTGTTTCTCTCATATGGATTACCATTTGAGGCAACTCTTACAAATGCATTTAATAAGGTTGATAAATGCATTATTTGTGACTGAACCTCAGGCAAATCCTTTAAGCCGTAGCCGGTTCGATAATTATTAGCGGTTGGTGTTGAACAAACATCTGACATCAATCCATCCATTGATATGCCAGTTTTTACCATACTCATATCGTCATATGAGGTTTTCGTTTCATTAATGTCGAATTGAAAAAAAGTAACATGCGCATATTCATAACTTTCCAATTGAGTAGGTAGCTTTTTTGAATAAAAATTTACTTTTTCAAGGAAAGCATTTAACAAATCTTCTTTTTCGAATTTCCTTGTAGACAGTTCAACTTCCAATTGGCTTTTAATATCCTCCACCTTTTCATAAAAAGTAAGTTCTTCAAATTTTGTAACAAACTTCTCTGAGCCATAAATACTGACCTCGATAGGTAATAAATCGGCAGGTCTTTTGTTTTCATTTGCATTGAGATAAGCCCGATAATATTCAAAAAGCCCCTTGACCACCTCCTTGCAATCGCCCAAGTTGATTACATTAATCTTTACAGGCGCTGAATTAGATTGCCCAAATAAGAATTGAAAATTAGTAGTGAAGTCTTTTATTTTATCTGCAACGAGTTTTGCAACAAAACTTTTTGATGCCGCTTTTTTCGAGTTTAAATGAGTTGTATAATATAACCATTCAGGAGAATGGCTTGATTCTATAGGAACATAAACCTCATCATTCTTGCCCTGCAAATACGGCACTAAATTGTACGCATTTAGGCGCTTTAAAATTGCATTATAAACATCCTCATTTTTTAATTTATCATTTATTAATAGCTGATAAGCAACATTCAAGGGATGTAGAGGACTGAACTTAATTTTATGTTCCCCAATATTTTCTTTAACAACACCTAACCATAATAAATTTTGTTGCTCGTGAGATAACGACATGTTTTCCTTAAATGATTCCATTTGATGAACAAAGACATTTAAATAATCAATCGATAATTCTTTTAATTCATCATTAATATAAACTAAACTGGGTTGTAAAGCTTTTTCTCTATAATAGGCTCGCAAATTGTCGAAAGCAATCTTTACTTCAGCTTTTAATTCTATTATATTGCTCGTTAATAAATTGTCATTGTGTAAAAGCCATGAATAAGCGTCGGAGTTTATGATTTGCTTTTCCTGAATAAGATTATGCCTAAAATCTCCGCTTACTGTTTTTTCATTATTCTTAAACACAAGTTTTATAGTGTCTTCTTCCTGAATAAACTTATAATCAAGCTCATGAACTCTTTTCTCTTTCCAAACTTCAAGACCAGTTATCGGCTTTAAAGGTTCAAAATCTGACTTAATCGCAATAGGGAAATTTGTTTCACTAATCCCAACATTAAATAATATTAAATCTTCCTGACTAATTGAGGAATCATATTTAATCCTCAGTTCTTGTCCTGAATTTATATTATAGTTACCGTTTATAGCTAATACATCGTTTACAATGATATCAGCCCCGGGATTAAAAACCAACTCTTTGGACTCTTTAACTAATAAATATGACTCTGATTTTGAAACTTTTAATTGAAAATTAGTTTCAAATTGTGATAGTACATGAGGCTGAAAGGGTAAGAGCATTACCTTTATATTATATCTCTTGTCCGTCGCGGGATCTTTATAATCAACTAGAGTGAATACTTCATCAGGATTAAATCTAGCAAATTCTAAAACAATATTATGACCTGTTGCAATTGCCCTGATATTCTTGGAATCGTGCTTAATATTTAGACCTTCTTTTTTTATGACTTGGTCATATTTCACGTTGATTTTGAATGGAAAATCACTAGAAGGATTAAAAACTATAACGTTTATATTTCTATTTTTAGAAACTGAATCACCATCAGTACGATACCAAATTGTTTGAATTAAATTATCACCTCCAACAGATAAAAAAGTAGGCGGTAATTTTTCTTTTTCTTTCTCCATCCATTTTGTGAGAGTGGCGAAATCAAATTCATGCCAATCTTCCTTTATAACTCTTGCTAAAGCAAAATCAGGCAGAAGTGGTTCCAAAATGACAGAAGGATTTCCATTCAAAAAGATATTCTCAAATTTCTCATATAAAATAAAATTACTATCTAAATCTTTTAAAGGCTCACTTTTTGTTGGTAGCTCATTATGAGGGAAAAGGCCCAAACCTTTATAATCCTCGAGATCTATTTTTCCTTTCTCTAAACAATTAATTACCTGTTCATAATCAAAAATAGTATTATTATCCTCAACAACACTTTTCGTTTTTCTCTCTAATATAAATTTCAATATTGCCTTCTCGTGCTTCTTTAAAGAATAATTATTTTCAACATCGAATTCAATTTGATTTTTAAATCTAGTGAAATGTAGAGGCATTCCCTCTTTAATCAAACTGCCACTACCGCCTAATAAACTATCAAGTTTTCCGCTAAAAAGAATTAATATTGCAGTCCCGGCAAATACATCTATTTGGTCAGCAACTTTATTACGAAGCATGGTAAAATAATCTTCTGAAGCAAATTCACTTGAAGCAATTATGATTTTTGTATCATTAATAACAATACAGAAAGTCTCATATGCTTCTCCACCTTCAGGATGTATATAGTTGAACTTTTCATAAGCCCATGATGAATTATTATCCAAGGCCTCATAGAGATTTTGGATATTCTCTTGTCTTTCCAGATAGAGATTAAATCTTTCTCCAGGCTGGATTTTTTGTAATGAAAAGGATTCGAAAATTAAATTCGAAACGTATTTATATAGTTGACTTGACATATTGTGCATCTCCGCTATCGCTTTTTTTCTCTATTAAATTAATTCTCTCAAATAGTTTTGTAATTGCAAGCTTTGAAGTTTCATCAAAGACGATACCTCTATCCTTCAATCGGTCCCACAATAATTTTAATCTGATTTTTTCTTCATTACCAATGCATACCCTTGTTATAAAAAGTAAAAACTCTTGCGATAATACAGTTGTACTTCCGAGTCGGCCTCTACTTTTAGTATAATTGACTTTAGCGAATTGAATAAACCATCTGGCATACTTCAAATCAGCTCCTTTCCTATCAGTATTTTCAAATTGATATTTAATACAAAACCACAGCTTGAATAAATTTTGATTTATATGGCTTTCAAATTTCCTCCAACTCAATTCGAGATCAAGTAACCTGTAACAATCTTCCCAACTGCCGCTTTTTAATGTTATTGTGCTTTTGTAAAGGGATATTATTTCTTCAATCGAATCGACATAAGTTACTTTTTCATCTAGGCTTAAACTCTCATATAACCTAGCTATATCATTATAATCACCAACAGCCTTTCCATCAACTAGTATATAATTTAGTAATTCCAATGCATTAGAATGCGCAAATAGAAATGGAGAGTAACTCTCTAAATTCTTCCATGAAGGAGAATGGGATGAGAGTCTGGTTTCAGATAAGGTTTCCCATTCCAACGTATAATAAAGAGGTTTCACTTCACCATTATCAATACCAAAATTATTAAACCGCAATACCAGCTGTGATAAATAGTGGAAATAATAGTACTTAAATAAATCCTCAACATGCTTTAAATAGAACTCGTTATTCTGTTCTACAAAAGACAAATCGGCTTTAAACTGCTCTTTTATCTGATGGAATAAATTTTTGTAGGGACTGTATTTCCCCTTCGTTATTAATGCAGGTAATTCTGGTAAGCTCTCAAGCATTAACTGATGCAGTAAGTTTTCTTCATTGTCCGATTTTCCTAAATCATCCTCTGTTTCATTTCCTTTGATAAAAAGATCAAAAATGAACAATGATATTTCCTTAATTGCATTGTTTGGATTGATGTTATTCATATAGCAAAGAGTCTTACTATTAAATTTTATAAGTCCATTTTGCTCATCAAAAAACAGATTTGATAGCATCATGCTTAATTCTTCAATATTCTCTGTTTCTACTTTATCAATTGCATTAGTAATTATTGTTTGTTTTAATTCTGATTTATATGAAACATTGGAATCGGCACTTTCGATTTGGGATTTATTACTAATTGTCCTGAATAACTCACCAATAATTCCTTGAAATGATTTAAAATCTTCCTTATAAACATCACCACTAGGATTTGTTTTAAATGGCAAAATTTTGAATTGATTTCCTGTAGTGTGACTAAAAGAATTTTTCTTTATATTTCTAGCTTCAATGCTATTAGGTCCGCTTTTCTTTAATTCTATCTGGCTCATACTATGTGAAATTTGTAACCACTAAAAGCATCCTTGGAAAACTTATAATCGATTGCGTTTTTAACATTCACTTCATCAATATATAAGGAAGCTGTGCTATTGTTTTGATTAATCAATTTATTTATTGTACTAACAAAATAGACATAGTTGTTATTATCTTTTTTATTGGGTCTATATCCTTTTGATACCATTTTCAAAACCTTAAATAAACTGTAATCAACATGTATTTTGACAGGTTTTTTTCCATTGTCAAGTTTAAATTGAAGTGTGAATTCTTGAGTGAACCTTTCTATTTTTGAATTGTTTTTTTCTAACGCGAAATTAACTTCAGGATGAACCTTGAAATCTTTAAATACCCTAAATAAGGTTTGTTTTTTACCAACGTTTAAAATTACTTTTTCACTGGTTTTTGGATCTCCGTACCAATTTCGAGCAGATTCTTCAACTAGTTTATATAATTTTTGAATGCACTTACGATTGTTATTATTGTATTGAAATAACCACATTACATATTCATCAAAATCTGTATCAGCCAAATAATCCATGGTATGATAATTACTGAAATAATTCAGTCGTATAAAAAACTTTGCGAGCTGAATTTTTGGGGTAGAAGTTTTTAATAGTTTAGGTTTAATGGTCACCAAATAGCTCTCGTCAATGAATTCAGAAAATATATCCAAAGTTTCTTCTGCATTGATTAGTGTGAGTAAAATTTCATCTGTTTTAGCGTGACGATAGGAGCATGGATCAATAGTCTCTATTTTTTCAAAAAGACTAGATAATTCCTTATGCTCAAATAAATAATTGGGGATTAAATTAGAAAGATATTCTGCACCAGTCATCTTTTCAAGTTTTTTAAAATAATACTCCTTGGCATTTGATAGATCTACCGGAACAATTATGTCATAAATAAAGTTAAGAAGAGTCCGGACTGATACGATTTCTTTACTTCTAATTATCGCTTTGACAATTAATTGAATTAATATATTTCTATTATTTTGAGAAAAGAGAAATTCATAATTATATACGATTGGGCAATAGTATACGTCATGATTATGTTCTTTGTAATCTTGATAAGCTTGATAAATAGTATTTGCTTTATCATCAGAAACTATTTTCTTTAATAAAGTTGATATTACATCTGAAATAACTCCTTTATCAGTCAAAGAATACATATGGTAATCTGTAAAATTTACGTGATGAAAATTACTTGTTAAAACAGATTCATCATCTGGAAGCAATTCAGTATCTAATATTTTATTATCATTTACATATCCTCTTAAAAGTGAAAATTCATCGCCATACTCTTCAATAAACTTACTTAAGGTGCCTAAATTGATTGCCAAAATAATTTTATCAGTAGACGTATGTATATTCACATCTTTAAAACCGCCCAATAGTTTGTAAAGAGTTGTGTTTGATGACTCATGTGGGTTGTGGGATTCAGTAGCATCATTGTGAATTAAGAACTTTTCCAACTCATTATTAAGTTCGTGATGGAGATGTGATAAAATATGTGACTTTCCATCTCCAACGTTACCTGCAACAATAATTAATTGAGAAATACTATTAGAACTAGCCTTGATAATTATGTTCTTAAGAACAACTTCAATATGTCTTTCAATATGCAAATACTTTTTAAATTCATCTAAATGATAGGCATTCCCCTGAGCGACTGCATATTTTGAAGATTCTCGTAATTTTTTTAATTCTTCAAGTAATGGGTTTATTGACATTGATGTTTTTTTAATATTGTTAATTCAGGATTGAATTAATCAGAAGTTATAACTGACACATGCACATTTTATTCATAATCCATTTAAAACTAAATCAAGTAGTTTTATATGTATGGTCAATTTTTCTATAATAATCTTCAAAATTAAACTCTATATCTAGCAACTCTTTTGGATGAACCCTAAGACCTTTCGCAATTTCAAATATTGTATTAATTCTAAAATCTATACGACCTTTTTCAATTTTGCTAATTTTACTTGCATCTAAATTACATCGTGAAGCGATCTTTTCATACGACTCATCTCCTCTAATAAGTTGTATTTTGTCTCCAACTTTTTTTCGTAGTTCTAAATTAATCACTTTACTGTCCATTTTATAATTTTTGTACTAAATTGAATTTTTTTAAGAAAAATTTTATGGTCGAATTCGACCATGATTCAAATAATTTCATATATTTGTCTTATGAATACATCATAAGATGTATTTTTGCGATTCTTCATATAAAATATTTGAAGCATTCGCTTTGAATCTCGTTATCAAAAACTGGTAATTTTAGCACACGAGATGATAAGTCAGATGCTCACGTCCCATGGCGTGGGCTCACTTATTCGTGTGCGGGTATACCAGTACCTTGATAGCGTTTAAGCTGAGTTCCATGCCATTTTTTATTCTTTAGGCTCAATACTCTCTTATATTCTTAGCACCGCTTCATCCTTTTCATAGTCTCGCAGCAGTTTAACCCTCTAAAACCAGCATGCCTATGAGTAAAATAAAATACATACTTAAAACAGCTTAAGCTAAACATTAGCAGTGGTTTCAATCACTAAACCGCATAAAATCCCAGCCAAAAAACACCGTTTTCCTAGCTGGAAGTAGATACCTATGCTCAACTTTAAGTCAATAACTAAAAAACACCTGCACCCAAAGGTCCATTGAATAAAAACACCTAGTTAATTTAATTTGAATTTGTTAGCCCGGTGCAGGTAATTTAGTTCTAAATAACGATTAACACATAACTGATAACCCTTAACCGATAATTAAAAAATGCCTATGAAATACTACAAACAAATACAAATAGGAATAATTATACTTTTTATAGCAACGATGTGCTTGTGGCTTTATGGTTGAGATACAGATTATTTAGCCGCAACATCAACTTATAACTCATAACTAAAAATACCTATGATATAGTAAAAAACACCATCCCTAAAGACTTTAAGACATTCGACTTGAGACTTTAAGACTAAACAAAAAAAAGTCCCCTAACTCGCCGGCAAGCTAAACTAGAGGACCATAGCAAAACAAAACTCACATTTCATTTAACTAAACCAATATTATGAAAAAAATTTCATTTTACAAGGGGGATTCGGCTTTTTGGTACCTGATTATTATCGGGCTCTTGTTATCCTGCACCCCTGCTCACGCCAACAAAAGACTGCGGCAAATGCAGTCCTTACCTCAAGAAATCCAAATAAGCGGCACCATTACGGACGGCACAAGCCCATTACCCGGCGTTACCATTTCCATAAAAGGAAAAGCTACAACAGGGACTATCTCTGACTTTAATGGTCAATACAGGCTCACAGCATCACCTGACGATATTTTAGTGGTTGCTTTCTTGGGATTCAAAACAGCAATAGTTCCCATAAACGGACGAAAAACAATAAACATCCAATTACAGGAAGACATAACTTCATTGCAGGAAGTCCTGGTAAATGCGGGTTATTATTCCGTCAAAGAAAAAGAACGCACCGGAAGTATTGCCCATATTAAGGCCAAGGATATTGAAACACAACCTGTAACGAACGTATTGGCCGCCATGCAAGGCAGAATGGCGGGGGTGAATATTACGCAAACTACTGGAGTGCCTGGTGGTGGATTTGACATTCAGATTCGGGGATTGAATAGTGTGCGAACGACTGGAAATGCTCCCTTGTATATTATTGATGGTGTCCCTTACGCTTCTGAATCCATAGGTTCTTTTTCGACTTCGCGTGTTCTTGCAGGTGAAAACAGTCCCTTGAATAGTTTGAATCCCGATACCATTGAAAGCATTGAAGTGCTGAAAGATGCGGATGCCACTGCCATATATGGTTCACGGGGTGCGAATGGTGTGATTTTGATAACCACCAAAAAAGGGAAAGGAGGTAAAACACAGTTTCAGATTAGTTCCTCCACGGGGGCGGGAAGTGTGACTCGATTTATGGATTTAATGAAAACGGAGCAATATATAGCGATGCGGAAAGAAGCATACGAAAATGACGGTATTACAACTTATCCCGCTAATGCTTATGATGTAAATGGGAAATGGGACGAAAAACGGTATACGGATTGGCAAGAAAAACTGACTGGAGGTACTGCACAATTTACTAATTTGAATGCTAGCGTTTCTGGTGGTAGTGACCAAACTCAGTTTTTAATGAGTACTAATGTACTCAACCAGACAACTGTATTTCCGGGAGATTTCCGATACAAAAAGATGAATGCACATGTAAGTGTCAATCATACTTCAGCAGACCAAAAATTCAGAACCACATTTACAGCAGGTTATACCATTCAAGACAACAATCAGCCCTATCTTGACTTGACTAGAGAATCTCGCTTGTTATCTCCCAATGCACCTGCGCTGTATGATGCGGATGGCAACTTGAATTGGGAAAATAATACGTTTATTAATCCGCTACGACATTTGAACGGAAAATTCAATGCCATGACCTATGATTTGATTGCCAATAGTGTGCTCTCTTATCAACTGCTGCCGTCGTTAGAATTTACTTCTGCTTTTGGTTTTTCTGATCTTCGGCATCAGGAAAGTGCTACTATTCCCTCAACGATTAACAATCCTTCATTGGGAATTGGCACCAGTAGCTCCAATCTGTCTTTAAATAATGTCAACCGCCAGACATGGATTGTTGAACCTCAATTGAACTGGAACTACAGCTTCGGCAAAGCTGGTTTATCAGTACTTGTGGGAGGTACTTTGCAGACCCAAAAAGGAGTGCAGACTTTGTATCTAGGGAAAGGTTTTACTAGTAATAGTATGATTGAGAATATTGCTGCAGCCTCTACTGTTACGGTAAGCCAAAATGGAAAAACAGAGTATCATTATCAAGCGCTATTTGGTCGGGTAAACTTTAATTGGGACCGTACTTACATTATAAATTTTACAGGCCGCCGTGATGGATCGAGTCGTTTTGGCCCTGGGAAGCAGTATGCTACTTTTGGTGCTGTAGGTGCTGCCTGGCTTTTCAGCAATGAAAAATGGCTTAAAGAGCAACGTGTTTTAAGTTTAGGAAAGTTGCGAGCTAGCTATGGCACTACAGGAAGTGACCAGATTGGTGATTATCAATTTCTTGATACCTATACCAACACTGGTATTGCTTATGAGGGTGTAATAGGATTAGAACCCACTCGTTTATTTAATCCTGATTTTGGATGGGAAACGAACAATAAATTTGAGATTGGCTTAGAGACAGGTTTCTTTAAAGATCACATTTTGATTAGTGCCAGCTGGTATTCTAACCGTTCCTCTAATCAGTTGGTGGGCATTCCACTCCCTACTACTACAGGATTTGAAAGTTTGCAAGCCAACTTAAACGCTACGGTACAAAATCGTGGATTGGAACTTACGTTGCGAACTGAAAACTTCAACGGAAAAAATTTCTCTTGGTCGACTCATTTAAATTTTAGTACCTCAAAGAACAAATTATTATCCTTTCCTGGCTTAGAAGGTTCCACTTATCGCAATTTATTTGTGGTAGGCCAACCTTTGAACATTGTAAAAGTATTTGAATTTACAGGAGTACATCCGGAGACGGGTCTGTATACGTTTACTGATTTTAATGGAGATGGTGAAATTTCAGAGAATGACGACATGAAAGTGGTTAAAGATTTGAATCCGCAATTTTACGGTGGTTTACAAAATCACTTTAAATACAAACAGTTTGAATTGGATTTTCTCTTTCAATTTGTGAAGCAGGAAAATTACAACATACTTCGAACATTTCCGATGCCGGGTACACGTAATAATCAACCGAATATGATTATTGACCAGTGGCAAAATGTTGGAGATAGTGCCACCTATCAAGGTTTTTCTGTTACTAAAACGGCTTCGAAGATCGCTTACAACCAGTATTCGCAAAGTACGGCAAGTATAAGTGACGCTTCGTACATTCGACTGAAAAATGTGGCTGTATCTTACACCCTTCCAAAAAATTCAGGGACTAAAGTGGATTGTCGCCTCTCTCTTCAAGGTCAGAACGTACTCACCTTTACCAACTTTAAGGGTGCTGACCCGGAATTTAAAATGTTTGACTACTTACCGCCCCTTAAAATGATTACTGCGGGTGTTGAGATTACTTTTTAACCATTAAAAAATCAAATCAAATGAACATATTAAGAAATACAATTATAAAACCACTATTAGTACTCTGTAGCGTGGTTGTGATTTTTATCAGTTGCGATGATTTTGTGCAGGCCGACCTTCCTGATTCACAATTGACTGCACCGGCTGTTTTTGAAGATAAGGCTACTGCCACTTCTGCTATGACCAATATTTATTCGAAGATCCGCGATTACGGGATACTTTCTGGTGCATCGAACGGTTTGTCCCATACTTTAGGTATTTATACTGACGAGCTCACTTATTTTGGAACAGGGGCATCTGCTACCGACTTTTACACTAATTCATTAACAGGTTCTGACACTGAACTTAAAGCGTTATGGACCACCTCCTACAATCAAATTTATGCAGCCAATGCAATTATACATGGCGTAACTCATTCTAAATCATTATCATCAGCTGACCGCAACTTACTCAAAGGCGAGGCGCTGTTTATAAGAGCACTGCTTCACTTCTACTTGACCAATCTCTATGGAAATGTACCCTATATTGCTACTACTGACTATGTAGCTAATAGCAAAGTTACAAGAATGCCGGTAGAGGCGATTTACTCCCTTGTGAAAACAGATTTAAATGAAGCCATTTCTTTATTGCCTCAAGACTATTTGAGTTCGGGTAGAACACGCCCCAACGTTTATACTGCACATGCTTTACTCGCTAGGGTTAACCTGTATATGGGTTTGTGGGCAGAAGCATCTAATGAAGCTACTGCCGTATTGAATCATACGCAACGCTATGCTATGACTTCTATTGATGCAACTTTTAAAATGGGTAGTTCTGCCACCATTTGGCAATTGAGTCCTGCACTTGCCACCTACAATACAGAAGAAGGCAGTACGTTCATTTTTGCTTCAGGCCCTCCTCCCAGGTCGGCTTTGTCGAGTGCACTGCTGCTTTCATTTGAAACGAATGATTTGAGAAAATCCCACTGGATTAAGGGCGTTTCAGACGTGGCAACCACATGGTATTATTCTTTTAAGTATAAAAAGTCACGGACGGATGGAACTTCCGATGAACGATCCATTCTTTTTCGCCTCGAAGAGCAGTATCTAATTAGGGCAGAAGCCCGCGCGCAGCAAGGCGAATTGACTGGTGCAAAAGAAGATTTAAATAGAATTCGAAATCGTGCTGGACTTGGCAACACCACTGCAGGAAATAAAGAGGAAATCCTAATGGCTATAATTGAAGAGCGTCGTCATGAATTGTTTACCGAATTGGGTCACCGCTTTTTTGATTTAAAGCGAACTAACGGTTTATCATCCGCTTTAACGCCCTTGAAACCGGGATGGGATGCAACCGATCTGCTATTTCCCCTACCCGATTCCGAGCTGTTGTTGAATCCAAATTTGAAACCTCAAAATCCTGGCTATTAACATGAAAGCATATACTACAAAAGGTAGCGTAACCTGTTGCACGCTGCTTGCATTTATATTTACTGTTTTAAATTCCTGCTCTGTACTGGGGCAGGTTGAACAAAAGCAAGTGCTAACGAAAGAGCAGTACTCACTATGGAGTTCGTTACAAGCTAATGCTATTTCTGATAACGGACGTTGGACAAGTTATAGCGTACACTACGAATCTGGTATAGATACTTTATTTGTGAGTGCTACTGAGGGTGCCAAAAGATTCAGTTACCCCAAGGGCAGTAAAGCAACTTTTTCCGGATCTGAATGGTTTGCCTGTTTAAAAGATAAAAATCGCTTAGTAATACTATCATTGACAACTGGTGAGGAGCAAATTATAGACAATGTTGTGGACTTTGAGTTTAGCGCCGATGGAAGAAATTTGGTTTGGGTTCAGAAAAAAGTAGGTCGACTGCAAGATTTAGGTATAATTGAACTCGGACATAAAAATGTAACTCAGCTTAATAATGTAGGTGTTTTCAGTTTTAAAGATGACTTTTCAGCCTTAGCCTATAGCAATGAAAGAGAGGGAAGCAGTACGCTGCGTATTATTTCTCTAAATGACCAATTACTCCCTTTGACAACTTTACAATTGAACGATAACGTTTCGAGGATTGTTTGGCAAAATAATGGTAAATCGATCGCCTTTGCCTTACATCCTTCAAAATCGTCGGCAACATCAGCTGCAGCGGACATCCAGCTGGGATATTATGTTTTTGATCAAAAGAAAATGTATATTTTAGATCCAAAGGGTACTCCAGGATTTCCAAAAGACAAAAGAATAGTATTTAACTCTGCTAGTCAATTGAACATTTCAGAGGATGGCTTGCGCATACTCTTTCAGCTGGTTCCAATTGTAATGACGGAGCTGTATAGTGCTCCAGATGTGGAAATTTGGCATGGAGATGATAGTCGGATTTACACGGAAAGAAAAATGAATGGCAATCCTAAAGACAAGGCTAAACCTTGGGTTTGGTATCCGCAAACTGACACACTTCTCGATTTTATGCCCCATGAAACTTCTGTACTTCTATCCGGCAACCAAAAGTTGGCCTTAAGTTCCAATACTGAATCTTGTGGGCCTCAATTTAAGTACGATGCGGATAGAGATTATTATCTGACTGATTTAACAAATGGATCACGTAAGCTAATCTTGCCTTGCCATTCCGGTCATAGTTTGTATACTTTTATGTCGCCATCAGGTAAGTATATTGCTTATTTTAAAGACGGTAATTGGTTTAGCTACGACATCTCGAATAACATACATCGAAATTTAACTAAGGATGCTGGTGTCGCCTTTTATGATCAAAACGATGATAAAGCTGGTGCTCCTGATGTTTATATATTTGCTGGCTGGACAAAAGATGATACACATATTATTGTTTATGATCAATATGATTTGTGGCAAATTAGTACAGATGGTACAAGTACCAAAAGATTAACAGCAGGAAGAGCGGAAGCAATTGAATATAGGTTGGCTTCTAAAAATATAAGAAAAAAACCTCACGCTTTTTTTGCCGTTCAAGATCCAACTGTTATTGATTTAAATACCCCGCTTTTATTGGAGGCCAGTAGTTCAATGGAATCAAAACAAGGGTATTTTATGCTTGAGAAAGGAAAAGTGACCCCTTTGGTTTTTGATTCCAAAAACATATACATGTTGTTACAATCTGCTTTAAAAGATTATTTTGTGTATATAGAAGAAACGTATGCCCTTGCTCCCAGATTGATTTTTAAGAAGCATAAAAAGCAAAAGGCGAAAATCATTTTTCAGAGTAATCCGCAACAGGCGAAGTATTTTTGGGGCAGCAACAGAACGATAACCTACTCTAATAAAAGTGGAAAAAAGCTGAACGGCCTATTGTATTATCCTACTGATTATGTTGAGGGTCGTAAATATCCAATGATTGTGCAGGTGTACGAACGCCAGCATTACCTTAAAAATCGATATATCCAGCCCTCTCTGAATAATGGTGACGGAATTAATATCACCAATTATGTTATGGACGGTTATTTTGTTCTATTGCCTGACATTGTTTATGAAGTTGGATCGCCGGGGGATTCCGCATTGGATTGTGTAAGTGCTGCCGTTCAAGAAGTTCAAAAATTAGGAATAGTAGACCTAGCAAGGATTGGACTGACGGGACATTCACTTGGTGGGTATGAGACCACTTATATTATAGCGAAAAGCAAATTATTCGCAGTTGCTGTTGGTGGAGCTTCTCAAACTGATCTGGTGAGTTGTTACCTCACTGTGGGTGAAGCCTATAAAAGGCCTGAATTTTGGAGGTTTGAAGATTATACGAATCGTATGGGTAAGATGTTATTTGAAGACATGGATAATTATGTCTATAACTCTCCTGTTTTTAATGCCTCAACTATTACGACACCTTTACTTTTGTGGACGGGTGATAAGGACGGGATTGTCGCTCCTAAGCAATCTATGGAATTGTATTTGGCATTGCGACGTTTAGGAAAAAAAGTGGCACTATTGCGCTACAGGGATGAGTATCATTCTCTATCCGATTCACGTAAACAAGTAAATCTTACTTTAAAAATTGCAGACTGGTTCAATTACTATCTAAAGGATGGGCCACCAAAACTATGGATGGAGGCTAATGCAAATCCTTAACCAAAAAAAAGTGCAGTACTTTTAAAGTACTGCACTTCGCTTATTAATAAACAGCACTTACTGTTTTTTGTTCAATGGATTAGGACAACTTACGCCATCTTCCAAGTCAAATAGTTGGTCACCTGCCACTGTTTTACAGGGTGGTCCCGGAATAGTACTACACATAATCTCCTGAACACAGTTTTCACCTTCAATATGGGAATACCCCCATCGATCAGCAAAAGCTGTTGTTTTTTGATTCATTGCACTGGTGCTAATTGCACCAAAAACGCCTAGTGTAATCACTACCATGGGCATGATTACTTTTTTAAAACTATTTATCATAATGTAAAAATTTAAAAATTTTGATTTACTCTTTTTTACAGGTTTTCAATCTTACCCCTGATACTGGCCGGTATACTTTAATGCTGTAACATTTAATTTTTATAATTTTTTGTGACTGACTTTCGAAGCTTGTATAGTATTAATTTATCATCTATTAATGCGTACAAATGATTTCCCTGAACATAGAGATTTCTTAATTTCTTGTGGCCTACATCATAGATATAAAAGCTAAACACATATTTTTTATTATTTATATCATAAATATCAATTATGCTTGCTTTTTTCCACATTTCTAAACTTTCATATTGTCCTGCTAACTGGGAATTGACAAAAAGCAAATTCTTATGCAGTGCAGAAGATTTATTTACAATTAATGGTGGTGACGCTAACTTTGTTTCACCGTTAGACTTAACGGTTACTACATCTAATTTCGCTTGAGAAACCGTATCAATAGTATTTCCTCTGTGCAGTAAATTTAAATTGCTATCGGCAACTATATATTCATTTCGATAAGTATAGACGTATGCAATTCTCTTGTTGAACGTGTCGTAATGCAGTTGTCCATCCGTGTCAAACACTCCATCGATTTGTTTTTGGATTAATTCGGGAGCAAAGGATAACTTTGTTGTGTCATTCAAATTAATACGTCCTAAAGTGTTGGTCTTACTGCTTATTAGCGTAGCTCTTAAAATAAGTGAAGTACTATCAATTGGTTGAATAATGGAAAAATAGGATTTTCCTTTTATTGTGTATTTAGCAAGCCAGTCGCTCATTTTACCTTTAAAAATTGTTGGGACATTTCCGTCTACAACAAAAAAGTAAGGCGGTATTACCTTTATTTGTATTGATGTGAAGGGTAAGTTTTTACGACTTAATTGAACTGCATGCTGCTTTATTGTTCCCTCTTTGCTTACTTCAGTAATCTGCAACGGAGCGGAATAGTTACCCAGATATATTTTGTCATTATCTGCTCCAGCAAAATAATAATTAGAAGAACTCAAGTTAATTTCTTTTGCGAAAAATGCGGGAAAATGCGGGAATCTTCGAACAAAAGTATTGTGGTAATGCATTATTCTTTCTGACCATGAAAATAATAGGTATACTATGGCGCAACTTACCAGCCCAGCAATGATAAGAGTTGCACATTTTCTCTGCGTACTTTTAAAAAATCTGGCATTTGTATCAATAGTAAAAATACCAACTGCTATTAAAACTACGAAGAAAAGGTTAAATACTATGTGCTGATTCCATGAAAGAGATTCTAGAATTCCACCGCACGAACAAGGTGTAAAAGAACTGTAATTTAAAATAATGTAAATATAAAATGTAAACATTACCATTAGGCTAAACGCGGCATACATACCAGCTAAACGTAACCGTGCAGTCAGAAGCATAAAAGCAATGATAAATTCAACAGCAGGGACTGTATACGATACTAGTTCAGCAAATGCACTTAACATTGGTGATTGCCCCAATTGTACTTGAAAATTTTCAAAGTCCAGTAGTTTGCTTACAGCTGCATAAACAAATAACAGTATATAAAGTAGACAAATTATTTCTAAAATAATTTTTTTTGTACGTTCACTAAATTTCATCTTACTAAGTATTTGAGGATTAACTCTGTAAAATTCCCAAAACAAATCAACATAAGTGTTAGCAAATCAGGAGTTTGTCATAGTAAATCAGGATTTTTTGAAATAGTCCAATTTTTAAGCTTTGCAATACTCTTACTACTATGACAAATAATGCGATAGTTTATTTAATTGGAGACTGTTTTTCGATGTCAGTCGGAGAATAGCCAAATTTAATTTTGAAAGCTCTTGAAAAATTAGGATAGTTAGTAAACCCAGCCATTATCGCAATGTTTTTTAATGGTATTTTTGTATATTTTATAAGCAGTTGTGATCGATTCAGCCTTTCACTATTGTAGAATTGGTGTATAGTCATTTTAAATAAATGCCTAAAGCTATTTTTTAATTTGTATTCATTGGTACCAAAAAGATGAGAGAGTTCTTTTAAGGTTGGCATAGTTGAATCCATATTTGCCAATATGTAATCATAAACAGCCTGTGTGGACTTTGCATCTAAATAGTTGTGACTTTTCTGTTCTTCAGCAGTAAAAATTTTCTTTGCTGTCGTCCACTTTTCCATTGTGTTATCCATGATAGCAGAAAACAAACAAATTACTACATCTGTACTTTTATAGATACTTGAGATCGTGCAGCTGGCTGGAATAACTAATTTTTCAGAGGTCACGAATTCGAATGAAACAATTGTATGATAGGATTCATTCTGCAGAATTTCAGCCATTACAGATTCCAATAAGGATACTGATTCTTTTGCAAGAATTGCTATAAAATCCTTCCCTAAAAGTTCGTTTGGGTTACATCTCAAAAGGTCAGGGACATTCCCGCTAAAATCTTTTATAACAAATTTATTGTCTAAGACAAATGTACTTTGGACTACATACCGGTAACTAAAATGGGGATTGATGAAACTTGCATGGAATACAGACTCCTTCATTTCTTCTGCCATCCAATTCACCAAGACGGTCAGTGCCTCTAGTTCGTCGTCATTTGCAGTCCTTGGTATGCGGTACGCGAAATTTCCTTCCGTTATCTCCAAAATCATTTGGGAGATATTGTGTATACGCTGTTGATTTATTTCCTGATGCATAATTTCATTAATTAAATTGTTAAAAATTTCAATTCTATACGAAAGCTTTCAAAAATTCTAGTGCTTTTGCCTGATCATTAAATACCTTGGTTGGTACCTGAGGCTTACTGATTTTAAGATAAAATGAAATCATTAAAATCGACACACTTTGATGTACCAATATACTGACGGCTTTAGCCAGAACAGAACCATGTTGTGCCAAATAATCTCTGGCGGCTTTATCAGAATCAGCAATACCTCTGACATCACATAAAACCGGATATGCTTTGTCCTTTTGCATTTGTATTCTGTCTGTTACAATGCGCTGTGCTGCCACTAAATTAATGTCCACACCAGGCTTATACTCAAAAAAAAGTATGTTTTCGCTAATCCAGAATAGTGCAAAGTCATTTTCAAAATAATCATCCATAGTACCTAATCTTTTATTAGAACCTGGCAAATTAGGTATTTCTTTTCTACCATTAGTTACCAAAAAAAGGGAAAATGTACTAGTAATCAATCATTGTTATTATACACATAGCAATTCGGGATTATTACTTATCAAATCGGGATTATCTACAAAGTGACTTCTATTCTGTACTCTTAAAACCAGAACTTTAACGGTTTAAAATATGACATTACAGATTCAAAAAACGTAACTAAAAATGAAGTACTCATGGCAAAAATTAAACACAACAATTTTATCGATACTGTCGATGAAATGTTAGCAATAGCAAAAAATGAAGGCACGATCCATCTCTATGCGGAAGACAAAATCCTTAGTGGACGTATCCTTCAAATTAATGGCAAACCCCTATTTCATTTTGCAACCACAAGCTATCTTGGACTTGAATACGACAATAGGCTAAAAGATGCTGCTATTTCTGCTATTACAAAATACGGTACCCAATTCCCGCTTTCTAAAACGTACCTTTCTCATCCTTTATACCATGAACTGGAAACCAAAATTGAGGCCATGTATGGTATGCCCGGAATTGTAACCAAGAACAGCACATTGGGACACTTTGCTGTCATACCAACTGCGATACGAGATGAAGATGGAGTGCTGCTAGATCATCAGGTACATTGGAGTGTCCAGAATGCCTGCCAGCTTTTAAAACTAAGAGGCATTCCTGTTGAGATGATTCGGCACAACAATCTGCAAATGTTAGAGGACAAACTCAAAGAGTTGTCCTCGAAATGTAAAAAGATATGGTACATGGCCGATGGTGTTTATTCCATGTTTGGTGATTATGCCCCCATTTCAGATCTACTGGAACTATGCAAAAAATATGCACAGTTACAACTCTATTTTGATGATGTACATGGCATGAGTTGGAAGGGAAAAAATGGTACAGGCTACGTTCTTGACATGCTAAAAGAACTACCGGAAAACATCATGATTGTAGGTACCCTGAGCAAGACATTTGGTGCCAGCGGAGCGGTCTTTATCACCTCCGATACTACCTTGCGCAATCGAATTAAGAATTTTGGAGGACCGCTCACTTTTTCAGCCCAATTGGAGCCTGCTTCGGTGGCTGCAGCGTCGGCTTCGGCCGCAATCCATCTTTCTCCTGAAATTACTATTTTACAGGAAGAACTGGCGCAAAAAATCGGGTATTTCAATTCGCTGATAAAGGCTACATCGCTTCCGATGATCGCCCCGAATAGTTCTCCCGTTTTCTTCCTTGGCACAGCCATGCCACTGACTGCCTATCGATTAGTGCAACGTCTTTTTAGCGAAGGGTATTTTGTTAATCCAGGACTATATCCTGCTGTTCCTGTTAAAAATTCAGGCATCCGTATTACCGTTTCCCGCAACAATCAAGAAGAAGATATAAGAGGACTAGTTCAGGCTTTGGAATACCATTTTCCAAAAGCACTGGAAGAGACTTCCAACACACTGCATAAAGTATCAAGGGCCTTTGGCATTCCTGAAATTTTGCAGAAAAAAGAAAAATTGATTCCTCAAACATCACTTAATTTTCAATATGAAACATCGATACAACAAGTTGATAAAGCCACTTGGAATACCCTTCTTGGCGGACAAAGTACATTTGATTGGGATGGACTTTGTTTTCTGGAGGATGCTTTTAAAAGCTCCGTAGATGCTGAAAATAATTGGAGTTTTCACTACTATCTAATAAGTGATGCAACTGATGTTCCGATACTAGCCACTTTTTTCACCTTTGGGTTGTGGAAAGATGATATGCTTGCCCCTGAATCAGTTTCACTTCAGCTCGAAGAAAAAAGAATGAGAGATCCTTCGTACCTGACCTCAAAAGTACTAGGCATGGGTTCGCTTTTTACCGAAGGCAATCATTGCTACTTAAATGATACACATCCCTTGTGTAAAAATGCAGTCATACTGCTCTTAGAACAGGTCGAAATTCTAAATCAGAATTTGAACGCAGACATGTTGGTATTACGGGATTTTGACGAAGATATACAGCTGAATCGCATCTTCCACAATCAGGGCTTTATCAAAATAAACATGCCAGAAACCTGCATCATCGAAAATGTTTCTTGGGATACTATTGAGGAGTTCACCATTACCCTTTCCCCCCGTTCCAAAAAACATTTTATGAAAGAGATTTTACCTTTTGAAAATGCATTTGATATCGTTATAAAAGAAGAATTGACAGCCGATGAAATTACGCAAGGATACCATCTTTACCAGCATGTGAAAAATAATAATTATGCTGTCAATACCTTTACCTACTCGATCGATGTCTTTAGAAAAATGGCTGCTAATACTCATTGGGAATTTATACTGCTGCATCTAAAAAATACTAAAGAAACACAAAATGAAAGTCCGCTTGTCGGAATCCTTTTCTGCTACAAAAACTCAGGTCGAACGTATGTCCCTTCCCTAATTGGTATGGACTATACCATTCCAAAAAAGTTCAGTTTATACCGTCAACTTTTATTTCAGGGAATTAAACGTGCAAAGGAACTGGGTTATAAAAAGATTGATTTGGGAATTACGGCCACATTTGAAAAGAGAAAACTGGGAGCCACAGTAATTCCAAAAGTAGCTTACGTTCAGGCAAAAGATAATTTTTCGATGGAATTTATGGGTGCCATTCAGACCAAATAAAATGTATTCCGGTTAGAAAAACAGTCAAATTCATCTTATATTTTTTTACCGGAATGCTGGATTAAAAACTGGATTTATAATACTCCGATATAGAATTGCTCTATAAAATCGCCAATCCATTATGGAGTACCAAATTATGTAACTTCTCCATAATGGATTGGCGGCTTTTTTCTACTTCCTGTCGCCGAGTGTATTGAGTTTCTCGCTTAATTCTATAAGCCCGGCTTTCTGCAGACATTCGTCTGCTACCAATTTTAATTCCTGCAAACTCTCTTCAGGAACACTGCCTAAAAATGATACCGATTTGTCATCCTCTTTAGCAGACAAACCACGCTCAATGACATGGTTTAATAACAGTACATTTTTTCGTGAAATTTTCAAATCTATTTTCACCATCTCATTCATCCCAGGCGTGCTCAATATCGTATCAAACACTTTGGCCACATCATTTGTTGTCAGCATAATTTTCACGTTTTAATTAATAATTTACTGTTACAAAGGTATAAAGGCCGTTCTGAATTATCATGGGCAAAATATACCTATGATGGGTGAGATTCCTACCGCTTACTTAACTTAGCATTTGATTATACTAATGAACTTAAAAGCAAATTGCTATTGACACTTTTTCCCTTTAAAGAAAGTGACAAAAACCTTCCTGAAAACAGTCAGGACTTTGTCGCTTTAAAATCGAATTATTGCTTTGAAAGAGCACGTCCCTTTAATCGAAAATCATGAACCAAACCAGCTATGCGATTACTAGGCTATACCAGTACAAAATTATAGGCAGCGTGCCCTTTCCTTGAGTACTAAATACAAGATGAAAATACGCTTTCTAAAAACGATCAAATTTTAATGATTATACTAATAGTGCTTCTTACCCTGTGAAAGACCGTTTTTATATTATCAGATTTTAAAAAGAGGTTCTACATGAGAAATCAGCTTTTTGAGCATTTTAGAAGTATTGCAAAGTCTAACAGACATTAGAAGTATCCGGAAGATTGCCACGTTCCTGCAATCGGCAAGATGTCCGGTTGTATCACAACCGATATCTTGCTGCCTATTCACTCGGAACTCGTGGGCAGTGACACAGAAAGATTAAAAGAGCTTTAAAACAATAAAATGAGAGATGATGGAAGAGCAAAACAACCGAACAAAGTGGCTTCATCTGCGGTTAACCCCTGATGAATATCAAAAGATAATGAAAGAGTTTAATACATCAACCTGCCGAAAAATAAGCGATTATGCAAGAAAAAATCTTTTACAGAAACCTATAATCAGTACCTATCGAAATCAATCCTTAGACGATTTTATGGCAGAAATGATTCGCCTGAGAGGGGAACTTAATGCTATCGGGAACAACTTCAATCAGGCTGTAAAAAAACTTCATACGTTACATCAGATTAACGATTTTAAGCACTGGCTCATTAGCTATGAATTGGAAAAAAAGATTCTTTTTAATAAGGTCGATGAAATCAAAAAACACATTCAAAAATTTGCAGAAACATGGTTGCAATAATCAAAACTGGACATTCTATTAATCGCATTTTGAACTACAATGAAAACAAAGTTCAGCAGGGAGTAGCAGAATGCATTGGCGCCGGAAATTACCCAGTTGATATCGACAAAATGATCTTTACCATGAAACTAAACCGCTTCTTAAAACAGGTTGATTTGAATGAAAATGTGAAACGGAACAGCGTGCATATTTCACTAAATTTTGATACAACTGAAAAAGGAATTCCAAAAGAGAAACTTATGGAAATAGCGGATACGTATATGGCGAAAATTGGTTTTAAAGAACAACCCTATCTGGTGTATCAACATCATGATGCGGGACATCCTCACATTCATATCATTTCCTTAAAAGTCAGAGACGACGGTAGCAGAATTGACATGCAGAATATTGGTCGAAACCAGTCTGAAAAAGCCCGAAAAGAAATTGAAACAGCGTATGGATTGGTTCCAGCAGAGAAGTACAAACGAGAAAAAGAATTGGTCGTAAAACCTTTTGATACCAACAAAGTGGAATACGGACGTACTGAATCCAAACGGGCCATAACCAACGTCTTGGATAAAGTGATCCAGAATTATAAATACACCAGCCTGCCCGAATTAAATGCCGTGCTCCAACAGTATAACATTGCAGCAGACCGAGGAAGCGAAAATTCAAGGATTTTCCAAAACAGAGGATTAGTATATCGCATACTGGATCAAGGTGGTAATAAGGTTGGTGTTCCTATTAAAGCGAGTGACTTTTACAGCAAACCAACACTTAAATTTTTAGAAGAACGCTTTATTGAAAATGAAAAAACGAGAACTCCTCATAAATCAAGAATAAAAAATGCTGTTGATATTGCATTATTGAACAACAAAAAAATGGCAATTCAGGAATTGGCAAAAATAGTAGAAATGTCTGGAATCAAAATGGTTCTTCGGCAAAATGCGAAAGGTTTACTTTACGGAATCACATATGTAGATCACCACACTCAAAGTGTATTTAATGGAAGTGCATTAGGCAAATTATACAGTGCAAAAGCCATTCAGGAGCGCTGTGGTTTAAATGAATTGGTGCATCAAAAGACAGCTGATTCCAAAGTTAAAAAATCTAATGGAATTACAACGGACGGAGACTCCAGAGAAGTCAGACCTACTTCTGTTGGTCAAGATTCTAAAAAAAGTATAGCAGGTAATGCTACCAACGAGATTGCAAAATTAGTTAACGCACTCACACAGTCGGAACACGATTCCTCCTACCTGCCCAATCAACTAAAAGGGAAAAAGAAAAAAAAGAAACGAAAAGGATCCTCTGATAACCAATAAACGAAACCATTATGGCTATGCAAACCGGAGAAAACGAACAGGCATTGCGGAAAATTCTCGATATGACCCGACTCATCAGTATTGTACTTTTACTACTCCATTTTTATTATTACTGCTATACCGCCTTCCAAGGATGGGGCTTTGTTAGTGCCTTCAGCGATTCTATTTTAGGTAACATACAGCGTACGGGATTGTTCCGTTATTTTCATAAATCCAAGATTTTTACTTTGGGATTTTTATTGATTTCCTTACTTGGAGCAAAAGGCCGCAAAGACGAAAAACTAAATCTTAAAACAGCTATTGCTTATATCATAACAGGTGTATTAATTTACTTTCTGAGCTACTTATCGCTGTTCCTAAAAACAGATACTACTGCAAAAGCAATTGTTTATATCGGTAGTACGACTATCGGATTTTTAGTAATCCTTTCCGGAGGGACATTACTATCCCGAATTATAAAAAACCGGTTGAATAACAACGATATTTTCAATAAAGAAAATGAAACCTTTCCGCAGGAAGAACGATTGCTGGAAAATGAATATTCCATCAATCTTCCGGCGCGGTATCATTTGAAAGATAAAGTCCGAAACAGCTGGATTAACATCATCAATCCCTTTCGGGCTCTAATGGTTTTGGGAACTCCGGGATCGGGTAAATCTTATTTTGTTATTCGGCATGTGATTACCCAGCACATTCGCAAAGGGTTTACCATGTTTATTTATGATTTTAAATTTGATGACCTTTCTAAAATCACCTATAATACCTGGCTTAAATACAAGCACCTCTATCCTATCCCACCTCAATTTTATGTGATTAATTTTGATGACTTGACTCGCACCCACCGATGCAATCCACTAGAGCCCTCTGCTATGACCGACATCACGGATGCTGCGGAATCAGCCAGAACGATTTTATTGGGACTCAACAAAGAATGGATCAAAAGACAGGGAGACTTTTTTGTCGAATCACCTATCAATTTCCTCACCGCTATCATTTGGTATTTAAGGAAATTTAAGGATGGCCAATTCTGTACGCTGCCGCATGTTATTGAACTCATGCAGCTCGACTATGACAGTCTGTTTACGATTTTGCGGACGGAGAAAGAAATTGAAGTCCTCATTAATCCTTTTATAAATGCCTATCTCAATGATGCCATGGAACAACTGGAGGGACAAATTGCTTCCGCCAAGATTGCGATGGCCAGACTTTCTTCTCCCCAGTTGTATTATGTACTATCCGGAAATGACTTTACATTAGACATTAATAATCCGGCTGAACCAAAGATTGTCTGCATGGGCAATAACCCTCAGAAAATACAAATTTATGGTGCCGTATTATCCTTGTATGTCTCCCGCTTAGTAAAGCTGGTGAATCAAAAAGGGAAACTGAAAAGCAGTTTAATATTCGATGAATTTCCGACTATTTATCTCAATAATATGGATAGCCTGATCGCCACAGCCAGAAGCAATAAGGTCGCCACTTGTTTGGGAATTCAAGACTTTAGCCAGCTGCGAAAAGATTACGGTCGTGAACAAGCCGATGTGATTATGAATATTACCGGAAACATTGTCAGCGGTCAAGTAACTGGTGATACAGCAAAGCAATTGTCAGAACGTTTCGGGAAAATTATGCAGGACAGAGAAAGTCTATCTATAAATAGTGGTGACACCTCCATCAGCCGTTCTAAACAATTAGAGTCAGCCGTCCCTCCTTCCAAGATTTCCTCTTTAAGTTCCGGTGAATTTGTAGGCATGGTTGCCGATGATCCTGATTGTAAAATTGAATTAAAGACGTTTCATTGTGAAATAGTCAATGACCATGAGGCGCTAAAAAAAGAAGAAGACAATTATAAAGATATTGCGGTAATTAGGAAGATTGATACTGCAATGGTACAACGAAATTATCTACAGGTAAAACAGGATATTCAAGAGATCATGCAGTCTGAAATGGAGCGTTTGTTAGGTGATCCGGGGCTAGCTTATTTGGTATTGAAGAAATGATTTTTTACTCTTTATCTAATGTCGTACGCTTTAAAAATGAAACCATTTAACACCTTTTACTATAATAAATAATTTGCATCCTTCTCTAAAACAGTAGTACTTAGATTAAATTACAAAAAATTAATGCAATAAAATTTTAACATTAGATGCAGTTAAACTACCTATTTTGTTAAAATAAAAATACAATCAGTTCCACTTTGAATATTATAAATTATTAAAATATATTTTTGACGTAATCTCTTAAAAAAAAATTAAGAGATAGCCTTCTTTCAGTAGAAAAATAATTTTATAAACAGAATTCTTAAATACAGAAATTGTAAATCACTTCTATTCTACGTTTACCCAAACTAAATAGTTTCAAGAAAAATAATATATATAGTAAAGACAAAAAAAAGAATGCCAAAGATTATACATATAATTATATTTCTATTAATTTCAATAGGTATTTCTGCTCAAAATAGTGATGGATATTGGGACAAGGACAGAGCAACGAAACGTGAAACCATTTTAGAGGCTGGTGCAAAAACATGGATACGATCTGATGAACTTCCTATTGGCACCACAGAATTTGTGTATCGTATAACGGTACTGGGAGAAGGCCAAAAAAGTGTAGATGGCCTAGCCACTGCATTGTCCATGCTACCTGATCCTAGCGGGATTTCAAAAGGCTCAGCTATCGCCATATCATTAATGTCTACAATGTCTGGTAATCACAACTGCTATTACTCTATTTTTACTTCACAAGAAGATGCAGATAATTATTATAAGACAGGAAACTACAAAACTGCCTGTTATAGCCATCCAAATGAAATCACTAGTGAAGTAAACCGAATCTCTATTAAAAGTTCCACTTGTATAAATGAGAATACTAGATACATTTGGTTTGGTTTCAAAAGCACCAATAGTTTCATGGATGAAAAAATTGTACTTGAAATTGTCCCGTGGATTGATAATAAAGCAGCACGAGGATGGACCAACACAATCAAAACAAATGTTTTAGAAAATTGTAGAAATAGTTATGAAGCAAAAAAAATGGTTAATCCCGATAACTATTGTCTTTGTTTGTTAGAAAAATTAGAAGCCAGTTACAAATTACAAGACTATCAGAAATTAATTCCAGCTGAACAAAACAAAATAGCTGAAGAAATTGGACAACAATGCCTTTCAGATACAGGAGAATTAAATCATTTGTACAATAAAGAAAGAGAAACAGCTAACAGTTACATCGCCAGAAAGCAATACGCAGATGCGATAAACAAATATTTAGCCATAATTGCACAAACTACATCGCAATTTGATGACTATAATAATTTAGGCTATTGCTACATCCTCACCAAACAATACCTAAAGGCTATCAAATATTTAAAAGAAGGCGAAAAACTTGACGAAACCGATTTGATAATCAAAGGAAATTTGGCACATGCCTATCTCTTAAGTGGAGACACCGAACAAGCAAAAACAATCTATTTAAAATACAAATCACAAAACATTAATGAAAGCTTAAGTTGGATTGACATGGTAAAAATAGATTTTGATGATTTTAGAAAGGTTGGAATCCAGTCTGAAAATTTTAATGAAATATTAAACTTAATAAATTAAAAACAATAAATAATATGGCAAATTTTACAAAAAAAGATTTAGGATTCAATAATTATTCCACAACTGCAGATGGTGGAGATAATCCAAAATATATAGGAACTCTCGATAGAATAAAAGTCGACAAAACTGAGGAATATGAGGTTATTTATTTCTGCAATAAATTTCTTGAAAAATATGATATTCCTCAAACAAAAGAAAGTTTTCAAAATGTTGAAAGATTATTGCATCATGAAGATTTAAGAGGGGAAGACAACAGAGAGAACATCATAAATTGGATCGCTAATAGTTGGCATAAAAATAATTAAAAAACCTCAATGCTATTTATAAGTTACTTATCTCCAAAACTGGAGAATTGAAAAAAATTAATTGATCTGAGCCATAAAATTGAACACTATTTCATGGTCAACGTTATGTATCATTGCTGTTCTACCTCCTATAATAATTGGTTTCCACATAAAAATTAAATTAAAATATATAATTATGAATCAAGGAATTATCTACCATTGAAGAATACAGAAAATAGTTCAAAAAATATAAAGACGTTTAAGTGGTACTGAAAAAATAATAAGATAGTATTACTCAAAGTCTGTAACAATTAGGGACTTTAAACTGAGTAGATTCAAAAAGGAATTAAGTAGGAGTAGCTTAAAAATTAAAATAAATAATTTAAACATATGAGTGGATCAGGAGGCGGTGGATACGTACCACCACAAAGAGCAAAATTTAATTGTGAAACAAGTCAAATTATCACAAATCTTTCTAGTATAGATTTAATAGTACTTAAAAAACTATTTGTGGGAAATATTCTAGAAATTGAAATTGGTAAAAATGAAGCATTAATTGCCCTTAATGCGGATGGAGAAATAATAGGTTCCGTTGTTCATCCTAGTACAACTGATATTATTGAATGTATCAAAATGGGAAATCATTATCAGGCAGAAATAATTGAAATTAATTATCCTGTTTGTAAAGTAAAAGTAAAAAGTATATAATATGATCTCAGTTATTGGTGGTACATATCGTGAAATAGATTATGATGATATTTCTATGGATATCTATGGTTCAGGTTTCAGATGTTGCAAATTTTTATTAGAAAATAAATGTGCTGTGAAATATTTCACAAGTGGTAATGATGAGGTAGTAAATTATTTAAAAGAAAACGAAAAAGTATATAACGATTTCAAGTTTGAATGCACTGAAAGTGACAATTTAATAACTTTTAAATATAATTTTGCGTTAGACAATCCAAATATTTTTCCACATATTTTAAATTTAAAAAAAACAGATAACATTCAAGTCAATAATGAAAATATTATTTGCTATGGCATGTTAGAGTCAGAATTTACAGCAAATGGGGGAAAAGTAGTTTACGACCCACAAACTCCAATAAAGCCAAAAAAATTTAGTGAAATAGGTAAAGCTGAACAACTTATTTATATTGTAAATCTGAATGAGGCAAAAGCAATTTCTTCTTGCAATACGATAGAAGAGATAAAAAATTATTTTTTTAATGAAGAAAATGCTATAGCAGTAATTATCAAAAATGGTCCATTTGGAGCTAAGCTATTTTATAAGAATAATGAATTCCATATTCCATCATACGTTACAGAAAATGTAAATAAAATAGGCTCAGGAGACATTTTTACTTCTAGTTTTGGTTACTATTGGATGATAAAAAATCTTCCATTAGAAGAATGTGCAATACTCGCTTCAAAAACAACTTCTCTATATTGTGATAAGAAAGCATATATTGACACCCAGGAATTTAATTATGATTTTATTGAATTTCAAAATAAAAATTTAATTGATAAACAAATATACATTGCAGCCCCATTCTTTTCAATTGCTGAATTAATTCTAATAGACAAGATTAGGAACGCATTTCTTGAATTTGGAGTTAAGGTATTTTCACCTTTTCATGATATTGGATTGGGAGATGATGAATCCATTGCTTTTAAAGACTTAGAAGGAATAAAAAACTCAGATATTATATTTTGTGTATTTGATAATTTAGATTCAGGCACTTTAATAGAATCCGGATTTTCATTAGCTATGAATAAAAAAATAATCGGTTACCACAGAACTTGTGAAGATTCTAAATTATTAATGCTAAAGCCAGGAAAAATAAAAATATTCAAACATTTAACAACAGCTATGTATCATACTATATGGAATCTATAAAAAAAGGTGTTTTGTTATCAGGTGGTATTGATTCTATATGCCTAGCATATGGATTAAGACCTGAAATTGCTTATACAATAGATTATGGGCAAACTGTTGCTGAAAGAGAAATATATGTCTCACAATATATCTGTAAAGAATTAAATATCGAACACCAAATAATTAGTGTTGATTGTAAAAGTTTAGGCTCAGGAACTTTAGCAAATTCAACTAACTTAAGTTTTTCTCCATCTGATGAGTGGTGGCCATATCGAAACCAATTGATAATTACTTTGGCACTTATGCAAGGTATTAAAGATGGAATAAAAGAACTACACTTAGCAACAGTAAAATCAGATGAATTTCACAAAGATGGAACAAAAAAATTTTATGAATATATAAATAAATTAGTTTCTTATCAAGAAGGCGAAATATCTATTAAATGTGAAACTAATGACCTATTCAGTCATGAATTAGCAATTAAATATAATGTTCCTGTTGAACTATTATCTCTTGCTCATTCCTGTCATGTTTCAAATGTTGCATGTGGGAAATGTTCTGGTTGCATAAAACAAATGAGAGTTCGGTTTGAATTAAAAATTGATTAAAATACTACATATGAAATTAGATTGGAATAAATTAATTACAAGTAAACGATTAGGTACAGATAGTAAAAATCTTCAAGCAGATGCAAGGAATGAGTTTGAAAGAGACGTTGATAGAGTAATATTTTCTTCAGCATTTAGAAGATTACAAGATAAAACTCAAGTTTTTCCAATTCCCAAAAGTGATTTCATACATTCTAGATTAACTCATAGTATAGAAGTCGCAAGTATTGGAAGATCTTTAGGAAAGTTAGTAGGAACTTTTGTGATAGAAAAAGAAGGAGAAATTAGAGATGGTCATACAAATGAAATTATAACACCAGATACATTTGCTAATATAATTTCAGCTTCATGTATGGCTCATGATATTGGAAATCCTCCTTTCGGACATTCTGGAGAAGAGTCATTTAGACATTATTATAAAAATCATTTAAACAATAACTCCAAATCATTATTTACTAAATTAAATAAGACGAAACAAGATGATTTTCTTCGATTTGAAGGAAATGCGGAAGGTTTTAGAATCCTAACAAATGATCATCCTTCCGGCTTTGATGGTGGTTTAAAACTGACTTATTCTACATTATCTACATTTTCAAAATATACTTGTGGTGGTGGGGATATTGAACAAAATGAACTTGGATTATCCGCATTAAAAAGAAGATCATGTAAAAAAGTTGGCTTTTTTCAATCTGAAAAAGAAATTTTTGAAAAAATTTCCCAAGAATTAGGATTGTTACAATTATCTGAGAAGCAAATATATTATACACGGCATCCTTTAGCATTTGTAATGGAAGCTGCAGATAATATAAGTTATCAAATAATGGATTTAGAAGACGGTCATAAATTAGGATTAATCAGCACCGATGAAGTTGTTAATTTATTAAAACCTTTTACAGAAAACATCAAAAATGACCCTTGCAGTATAGACGAATTATTAAAAATAAAAGACCCTTGCGAAAAAGTTGGGGCATTTAGAGCTAAATCTATTAATAGCTTAATTTATCAATGCTTTGAAGTTTTTAAAACAAATTATTCAAAAATAATGACCGGTGAATTTGACTCTGAGTTAACTGATTTAATTCCTCAAAAAAACCAACTTATAAAAATTGAAGATATAAAAGGTGAAAAACTTTTTAGCTATGATAAAGTTGTTTCAATTGAATCATCAGGAAGACACGTCATAAAAGGTTTACTAGAACTATATTTGGATGCTTATGAAAATATTGATGATAAATATGGTAAGAATATTATAAATATGCTTCCTCTCCATTTTAGAGTAAAAAAAGGAGAGGACCCATATTTAGTTTTATTAAAAATATCAAGCTATTTATCTAGAATGACAGATTCATTCGCTATAGACCAATTCAGATCTTTAACTGGTCACAAATTTCCTGAAATAAACTAAAAATGAATAAATAATATTTAGCAAAAACCTCTAGTATAGTCAATAAAGTATGGTCATTTTGTCAAACCCTTAGAGACAACGGTGTAGACTATGGTGACTACTAGAACAATTAACATATTTATTGTTCCTCAAGATGGCTGACCAATACAGTAAGTATAAAATCAGCCGTAAAAAATGAACTAGACAATAATCCGTGGAAGTTTAATTACAACTACATTAATTTCCTAATGCTGTGATCTGTTTAGAAAAGTTTATCCTTTACTTCCCTAACCTCTCTTCTCAAATCCATTATTATTTCTTTCAAACTTTCCGGACTTAAATTATCGGGCTTAAATTCTTCAGTAGCCAGACTGCAGGCAAACTCCCAAATCTCCAGAATTTCTGAAGCCTTCACCTCATACGATTTATAATAGGTATTATCCGAATGAAGTACTAAGGCGTTTTTCCCATTTTTGTTTAATCGCTTGTACACAATCCCTTCGTTTTTGGTCAGCAATATATACGTCTTCCCATCCATAACATCCCCTAATTTTTCTACATAACGACCTACAATAAAAAAACCACTTTTATGCGGTGGCATAGAATCCCCATCCACAGGAAAAGCCCTGAATTTGCCATTGCGCAACCACGGCAACGAAATGTGTTGCAGGTTTTCAATAAATTCCGGATCAGAATAACCGGCAAGATATCCAGCTCTCGCTTTATGAGGGACAATTTCAATAAAATTATCTCCGGCCGCATCCACCGTAATGGGCAATAATATTCTGTTGTCCCCAAGTTTCAACAAATCATCTACCGGTATTTTTCGAACATCCACAGAAAGTAACAGGTCAATACTGATGTGGTAATAATGTGCTATTTTTTTTAGTATTTCATAAGGAGCTTCCGAAGTTCCGTCTTCATATTTGACATACCTACCCCTGGTTATACCTAAGGATTTCGCCAGCTTTTCTTGCGAAATTTTATGTTGTACCCTAAGGTTCCTAATGTTGTCGGAAAATAAAGACATAGGTATTTTGTTATAATTTGTAACAACAAATATACTTAAATTTGTTAGTATCTGTACTAATTTTGTAACGTATAAAAAAGAAAAGAAGATGAAAAGAGCAATTGTACACATGGATTTAGATACTTTTTTTGTGTCCTGTGAAAGACTGGGGAATTCAAAACTGGAAGGAATACCTTTGATTATTGGTGGCGGAGATCGTGGTGTCGTGGCTTCTTGTTCTTATGAAGCCCGCACCTTCGGAGTACGTTCCGCCATGCCTATTAAAATGGCACTCCGCCTCTGCCCGCAAGCTAAAGTGATGAAAGGCGATATGGAATTGTATTCCAAATTATCGCATGACGTAACCGAAGTCATTCAAGAAAAAGCACCAATTGTAGAAAAAGCCAGCATCGATGAATTTTACCTGGATATTACCGGAATGGATAAATTTTATGGGAGCTACAAATGGACCAACGAATTAGCACAATCCGTTACTAAAGAAACTGGTTTACCAATAAGTTTTGCATTATCAATAAACAAAACCGTTTCCAAAATTGGTACCGGTGAAGCCAAACCCAAAGGAAACTTAGAAATACCCGAAAATAGGGTGCGGTCTTTCTTAAATCCGCTTTCGATTCAAAAAATTCCTATGGTGGGCGATGTCACGTTTCAGTTATTGTCCCGAATTGGAATCCGTACCATTCAGACCCTTTCAGAAATGCCTGCCGAAGTATTACAGCGAATGATAGGCAAAAACGGCATCGACATCTGGAAGAAAGCCAATGGCATCGACAACAATCCGGTGGAACCCTATATGGAACGAAAATCCATTTCAACGGAACATACTTTTACTCAGGATACCATTGACATTCCAAAACTAAAGTTTGTGCTTATTGGTATGGTGGAAAAATTGGCTTTTCAGTTGCGTTCTGAAGAATGGCTGACTTCCACTGTGGTAATTAAAATTAGATATTCCAATTTTGATACGGAAACCAAACAATGCAAAGTAGCCTATACCTCAGCCGATCACACGCTGACCAAAACAGTTACCGACTTATTTGATAAAGTATACCAACGTCGCATGCGACTTCGGTTAATAGGAATTCGCTTCAGTGGGTTGGTTCGTGGAACCTATCAAATCAATTTATTTGAAGATACCGAAGAAATGCTGTCACTATACCAAGCGATGGATAAAATGAAAAGCCGTTATGGCTTTGATGCGGTGATGCGTTGTGCCGGAGCAACATTCAAACCGAATAACAAATCCGAAATTTTAAAACGCAAATTATAACATAATGTACCTAAACTGTCATTCTTTTCATTCCCTGCGCTACGGCACCATTCCGCTGTTGGATCTTATCCAGCAGGCTGTTGTTTGTGGGGTTAAGACAATGGCATTAACGGACATCAACACGGTTACCGGTATCTATGATTTTACTAAAGCCTGTAACGAAGTTGGGATAAAACCACTCGTCGGAATAGAATTTCGCTGCAACCATCAATTGCGCTACATCGGTTTGGCTAAAAATGCAGATGGGCTCGCCGAAATGAACCGTTTTCTGACCCAACATAATTTTGAAGGTACTGTCTTACCGTTGGCAGCACCTCCATTTAATAACGTCTGTATTATTTATCCTTTCGAAAATAAGCCAACAGAATTAAAAGACCATGAATTTATAGGTATTGCTCCAGATCAGCTTCCCAAATTATTTCTTCCCGAATGGAATTCTTGGCTTAGCAAAATGGTGATTTTACAATCAGTCACCTTCCGGACTAAAAGAGAATTTAATCTGCATAAAATTCTTCGAGCTATTGATACCAATGTGATTTTGTCCAAATTGACTGTGGACGATTATTGCAAGACCTCAGAAGTAATGATACCTTTGGAAGAACTGCTTTCAAAATTTGAGCAGTATCCGCAAATTATTGCAAACACGCAGAAAGTGATGAATCTGTGTCATTTTGAATTTGACTTTAAAACTCCCAAAAACAAAAAATACTATTCCGGAAGTCGGGAAAGCGACATGCAGCTTTTGACGAAATTAGCTCACGAAGGGCTATTCAAAAAATACGGTGCCGATAATCCGCAAGCGTTAGCAAGAGTCGAAAAAGAATTAAAGGTGATTGACCAATTGGAATTCAGCGGCTATTTCCTAATCACTTGGGACATCATTCAATACAGCATGAGTCAGGGATTTTTACATATTGGTCGAGGTAGCGGTGCCAACAGTATAGTGAGTTATTGTCTGGGTATCACCGACATCTGCCCCATTGAACTCGATTTGTATTTTGAACGTTTCCTGAATGTGAACCGCAAGAGCCCCCCTGATTTTGACATTGATTGGTCATGGAAAGAACGCGATACCATTCTCCGATATATTTTTGATACCTACGGTGCCGATCATGTTGCTTTCTGTGGAACTAATGTGGAATTTAAGTACCGCTCCATTTTCAGGGAAGTGGGTAAGGTTTTTGGTTTGCCCAAAGAGGAATTAGATACTTTGACTAAAAACCCAATGGCGTTACATGATAAAAATCAAATCGTAAAGCTAGTGCAGGAATACGGTATGTTACTCGAAAAATACCCCAACCAACGCAGCATGCATTCCTGCGGTATCTTAATCTCAGAAGAACCCATTACCAATTACACGCCTTTGGAAATGCCTCCGAAAGGGTTTCCAATAGTGTTATTCGACATGCACATTGCAGAGGATATCGGTTTTGAAAAGTTTGATATCCTCAGCCAGCGCGGGATTGGTCACATCGATGACAGTGTGAAACTTATTGAGAAAAATCAGGGGATTAAAGTCGATATCCGAGATACCGCTATATCAAAAAATGAGGCGAAGGCGAATCATTTTCTAAGCCACGGAAAAACCATTGGATGCTTTTATATCGAAAGCCCCGCCATGCGTGGCTTGTTGCGCCGACTGAAATGTGATAATTATAAGACTCTCGTAGCCGCCTCTTCCATCATACGACCTGGTGTCGCCCAATCCGGTATGATGAAAGAATACATTTTCCGGCACAACCATCCGGATCGTTTCGAATATTTTCATGACGTTTTTAAGGAACAACTCGGAGAAACCTATGGGGTGATGGTCTATCAGGAAGATGTAATCAAGATTGCTTTACATTATGCAGGACTTCCCGCAGCCGATGGCGATATTCTGCGTCGGGCCATGAGCGGGAAAGGACGTTCCAAAGCAGCACTTCAAAAAGTAAAAGACAATTACTTTGCCTGTTGTGCACAAAAAGGATATCCTGTAAAGTTAAGCGAAGAAATATACCGACAAATTGAATCTTTTGCTGGCTATTCCTTTTGTAAGGCGCACTCCGCTTCTTACGCTGTCGAGAGTTACCAAAGTCTTTATCTTAAGGTTTACTACCCTATTGAATTCATGGTAGCGGTAATCAACAACCAAGGTGGTTTTTACCGTACCGAAGTATATGTTCATGAAGCTAAAATGTCGGGGGCGACCATTCAGAATCCCTGTGTTAACAAGAGCGACTTTGAAACTACGGTTTATGGTACCGATGTCTATTTGGGTTTCATGCATCTGGAAGGTTTGGAAAGTAAACTAGCGCATGGTATTGTTAAAGAGCGGGAGGAAAATGGTGGATTAAAATCTTTGGAAGATTTCATCAACCGCATTCCCATAGGTATAGAAGGCATACAGATTTTGATTTTTATCGGAGCATTCCGTTTTACCGGTAAAACAAAAAACCAATTGCTGGTAATCGCCAGGCTCATTTTGGTAAACTTTAAACCCGAAAACAGAAATCTGATGCTCCTTCAGGAACCAATTAAAGAATACGAACTCCCGATACTGGAGCGCTCCCCTTTTGAAGATGCTTTTGATGAAATCGAACTACTGAGTTTTCCGGTCTCCTGTACCCCTTTCGATTTATTGCAGACAAAATATCGAGGGGACGTAATGGCGAAAGATTTATTGAGTCACCATAAAAAAACGGTAAAGATGCTGGCCTATCTCATTTCCAGAAAGCACGTGCCCACCAAAATGGGAACGATGTATTTTGGAACTTGGATAGACGTAGAAGGGGAATATTTCGACACGGCGCATTTTACTAAAAGTTTGGAGAAATATCCGTTCCAAGGCGGTGGCTGTTATTTGCTATTAGGAACTGTAGAAGTGGACTACCACTTTCCTACTATTACCATTTCCAAAATGGTTAAAATGCCATTCATCCCCGATCCAAGATATTCCAACACCAGCGACCGGCAGTATAAAGTACACGAACAGATTCGGGAAGATGTCAGCATGACCCATCGGGCACCATACCCACAGGAACATGAAATCAACCTGCCAAGGTATAAAATGAGTACATGATAATTAGTAACACTTTTTCAAGATGATACTTTTCAACACTACTATACTAGTGATATGAGATCATGGCAAAAAAAGTTTTTTGACTCTTTGAATACAAAAACAAATAAATTAATTTAGCCCTGCGATTTTTCAGTGGCAACATACATAAAAAAATGAGGGACAACAACCAATTAATCCGATTTTTAGAAGCACAAAACCAAGTGTACCTAAAAGCGCTTTCTGAAATAAAAAAAGGTAAAAAGTACACCCATTGGATGTGGTATATCTTCCCCCAAATGAAAGGATTGGGTTCCAGTGAAACGGCACAGTACTATGGAATCAAAGATTTGAATGAGGCTACTGCCTATTTACAACATCCCATTCTAGGCAAACATCTGGTTGAAATTGCTACGGAGGTATTGCACATAAAAGGAAAAATAGCAACAGATATATTCGGAACTCCTGACGATCTGAAATTATTCTCCTGCATGACATTATTTGCAAATGTTGAAAATACAGATCCTGTATTTGCTAAAGTCCTCGATAAATATTTCAATGGATTGCAAGATGAAGCTACCCTGCTGTTACTGGTAAAAAACAAATTAAGCAATAACACTCTTTAACGATACAGACCTATTTTTTTCTGGTCTCGGTGTTAAAAATATATTTGACCTTCCCAATACGGAACTTATACTACTAGATTTTTTTTACGAAGGAGGAATCGGATCATTATTATAATATCCTGATAAGGGCAACTGTATAATTAAATTAATCTTCCAGTGGCCCAATAAACTCCATCATATCGAGTTTAATGAGTTCCCAATGTCTTCCTCTGAGGCATAAAGGTTCAAAATCATCATCGGCCTGGGTGAAGTCCGTGAATTTCTCTTTCAGTAGTTTCCTGTCATGGGTATAGGGGTATCTTTTTTCATGCAGGACAAACATTTCATTGATTGTAAAATCATCCTTTAACCTGTCGATATCCCAAAAATCTTTTTTTCTCCCTGTCCTTTGCACCACATCAAGTTTCATGGCTGCAATCTCTGCCTTACTGGCCAGTCTGAGTCCATTGAACTCTTGTACTTCGTCTATAAAATCATCTGTATAATAAAGATCCAGTTTCACACTCTCTTCACTGCTCCTTCCTACATAATACGATTTACCCATGCCCATTGGAGCAATATCCATGCTGTCGACATAAAAATAATTGGCCCTCAGATATGCATCGATCGAGTTGAAATCCAAAGTTCCATATTCCGCATCACTGAACAGATCGATATCCACAGACATCCTGTGCCCGTAATACAAGCTCAATGCCGTGCCTCCTATGAGTCTAAAAGATTCAAATTCCTTGGCCTGCATTAAATCCTCTAAAATGGTTTTCAGAAGTGGGGTAACGGTATTGAAATATAATGGCATGGTTTGATTTATGATTTTTTTATTTATGAATTTAGAATAGCAGTTACGGTATCTGGACCGTAAAAACGGCTAATCTCCTTTTTTTCTTCTTCATTGCCACGTTCAAAAATTCTTTTGATAACCGCTTTTTTTTGTTGCTGCCAGTCTATTTTTTTGATGTCCGTATCCCAAAATAAGACTTTTCGAAGCAGGTCTAAATTAGGCTTTTGGTCATTTTTTTGTTGCTTATTTTCTTTCTTCTTCTCTTGCTCAATATCATAATACACCTGCAAAACCATAAAATAACCTTCCTCTATGGCCAGTACCTTCTCAATCTTACGCGCCAGCGTTATATTCATCCTGCGCTTGCCCTTGGTAATAGCCGTCAAGGTTTGTGGGAACTCACCAACTGAAAGCGCAAACTGCCCCTTACGCAAAAGACGTTTTTCCAACTCGCGCTCCAGTACATAGCCGGGATGGATCCCCTTAATAGTATCAAGTATCGTTTTCATAGTACAAAAGTAAACAATTTTGTTTACACAGTACTGTTAAATATATGCAAACAAGAAAAGTAAGGTTGGGCTAAGATTGTATTTCCACTCGAAACGGACTAAAAGGCAGCTAAGATAGTGTCTCTAGGATGCTGCAAGCGCATAATGGCTGCGTTGCACTGGCCACCCTACGGGACTTATAGCTCTCCACATCCATAAGCCCCTTATTTCTTGCTTTCTTTTTTTCCGTTTTTTCTTTTGAAAATATTTTTTACGGGGACTGGGGAAGAAATCAAAACAGTAGTAATCACAAATTTTTTACATCATGGAAATCACAGGACGCATTACAGCAGATGCCACAATTCACAAAGTGAATAGCGACAAACAGGTGGTTAATTTCAGCATCGCCATCAATGACAGCTACAAACCTAAAAACAGTACCGAGCCAAGGGAAATAGTGACGAATATAGACTGTTCGTACTGGCTAAATGCAAAGACTGCCGAGTGGCTCAAAAAAGGAGCACTCGTTCAGCTATTCGGGCGCATTGGACTGAGTGTCTACAACAGTAGCGATGGCAAGGCTTTGGGTAGACTGACCTTTCACACCAACAGCCTTAAAATATTGGTATTTGCCAAAAAAGTACAGGAAAATAACAACAGCGGTGCATCGAGTAACATCGTACAGGAAAAAGAACCTTCTGACATTCCCTTTTAATCCTACATGCCAATCTAAAAATCACTAACGCCAAAATACATTATTATGAAAGCCTTAGAAAAAACAGCCTACCGTACGTACGAGGTAAGTACGGCATTTAACAAAATAATTTTGGGTCATATCGAGAGTTACGATGGTAAGAAGAAAGAAAAGTTGAGATTGTTCTTGGAAGACCTGCAACACGGCGGTTGCATCAGCGGTATGATAAGTGAATTCATATATCACGCTGACTGTAAAGCATTTTATATTGCCCATCTCGAAGACCTTGAGAACATTAAAAATGATTTGGAAGACGGGCTTGGCGAGCCAATACCAAACCGTTTTAAAAGTCCTCATTACACTTTTATGTGTTGGCTTTGCTTTGAGGAATACTGCTATACTATTTATAGCAGTGTATTTGATAATTGATTTGAAAATAAATTAAAACGTAAGACAATGGAAACTAATTTTTTTAAATCCATCATTGCCCTCGAAGTGGCAGGCGACTGGACAATAAACATAGCAAAAGAAACTGCTGACAGACTTATCGTATCGGTACTGTTCTACAACAACTGCGTTGGCGATGATGCTCGCAAAAAAGTACCGCCCATCCTGCTCAAAGGAACACCGCAGGAACTCGATGATGAATTTTTTCAAGCCATCGAACTGCCCATAAAAGAAACGGCTCAATTATTTGCCAATATGGAGCAGTTCCTTAAACAAAAAGAACAGGCAAAAATCACCTCCCAAATGGAAAAGGACAACACCTCCAAAGCAGACAGGGACAAGAGCGACAAACAGAAACAGTACGAGCAAGCCATGAAAAAAGTGGACGAACTCGAAGCCGATGGCAAATACCGTGAAGCATGGATAAAAGTCCCGCAGACAGAAATCTATCCCGAACACACAGAAACCATTCGCAACCGTCGGATGGGACTTTCCAAACAGTTTGCCCCTGACCTATTCAATGAACCCAAAATCCAAGAGCCATGTTAACAGCCACACATTTAAAAAGGATTTTTTCCTTTAAAGACAAAGAGCAGGATATCAAACTCGCTGACCCGTCCACGACATACAGCCCTGAGGCGGTACTCAATTTTTATGCGCAGACCTATCCTATCCTGACCACAGCCACCATAGAGGGTCCCGTCATTAATGACGATGCCATCCAGTACAAATTTGTTGCCCAAATCGGCACTAAAGGATAAACCATGAAAACAAAAACCATAACAGGCAGTATCAGTCTGCCCAAAAATAAAAAGCAATGGAAACTCTATCAGCAGTTAGGCAAATTTACAAGCGACCTGAACCGTCTGTCCGATGCACAGGAAGTAAAAACAAACCAACCAAAGTCTGCTCCACTCGACCTGTTACCGATGGTTTTTTAAGACAGCAATTCCTGCCCTTATTTGAGAGGGACAAGGAACTCCCCGACAAGGCAAGCACCCAAAAGGATTTTTTTGAATCCCTTTCCATCCTCACAAGATTGTATGGATTTAAGATAAGCAACGTAACAGACAAACCGTATCCCTACAATATCCTATTGGCGCACCATTATGCACAAAAAGAATTAAGCGCATCAAGACAGGACATCGAACTGGCAATCCTCGCTGATGATAAAACGGTAAAACTCTTCACCCGTCATACCTACAATACAGACATGACCTTGTACTATATTCCTGTCCTGCCCCTGTACAGACTTTTGCAGGACAGGAAGCAAAAACAGAATGTAGAATTATTGCTGTCTGTCTTTGCCTATCTGTACCATATCGCAGGGATTCCCTATTACAGGGACAACTACAGCGCACTTGCCTATTATTACGAATGTATGGAGGACTGGCTGATGGAAGGTTGGGAAGAAGACGAAACAGACGAAAAAAACAGTACTAATTTAGAAATCAACAAGGCATCCTTTTATGGGGATATAATACACCGTAAAATATACAATCCGTATCAGCTAAACCAATTCAGACAGCGCATTGACTGCCACAAACAAAAGAGTTCTTTTGACAGGGAATGCCTGAACATAGCCAAAAAAGCGTACGTACTATTGCAGGATTATCCCAAATACACCGTTTTCCGTTCGACCTCCAATGCCGAACTGGAAGAGGACGATGGTATCATCAGAGCACAGCAGTACATTTCATTTGTAGCCGAGAACGAGGGCACGCTTTATGAAAACATCGCCAGAATGGTCAATGACGAATTCAACGAGTGTTCAGAAATGGAACAGCCCACGCTGATACAGCTATATGACACGCAGAACAATCCCTCTACTGAGGGACTGGATTTTGAATACCGACTTTTTCCGCTACTTAATGACTTATGTACCCTTTTAAATCAAATTCCATGAAAGACATCACCGCCACTTTCGGAACATTATACCATCCTGTAAAAGCATTTGTGGTCTATCAGAAAAATACATCCGACAAAAGTATCTACGTGGAAGCCTACGATATGGACAAAAATGGCTATCCCCTAAACGCGCATCCGCTGAGCGTGCATGAAAGTACCAATCTTGCCAATACCCTCGATACTTCAGAAGAACTCAAACGTAATTTTTTAAAACCGTCAGGTTTGCTTCCCAAAAATATACTGTACTTGAATCCCGACCAAAATGGCTATGCGATATGGCATACTCCTGCCCAAAAGGTCGATTTGTTTTTCGTGGAGGCTTTGTGCATTCCAAATGGCAGGGCATCCCTACCGCCCCTGCTTTGGAAAGCCTCTAAAAATACACTGTGGATTTTTGCAATGGATTCCGATGCCGGCATCAACGAACTAACCATCCTATCCCATGCTCCTTTTTTTAATCTCTATCAAGATGGCAGGGTCTGCATGGGTACAGTATCGGTCAATATTAAAGCAGATTGCCTCTTGGAAGAATTTATTGCCCTGTGGCAACAGTATTTCTTCAACAGCTATTTCAGCCACCTGATAGGAGATAAAAGTCCTGTGAAAGGAAACATCATTCAACTTTGGCAAGGTCTTGTGGGAAGCAAAAAACAATTCCCGATAAAATCCCTGATAAAAAATGGTCTGACAATTAAAAAACTACTATCATGAACTGTTTTCTCCAAAGATTACAACCGTTTAACACAACAGATAAACCAAGTTGATCAAATTGGGTTTCAGCCAGACTTTGGATATAGATATCAATTTTAAAGTTAGCTATTTCTTATACCTTGTTTAGGTGATTTAGGGTTTGTAGCGATGCGAACTCTAAATCTTTTTTTAGCTCAAACTAATAGTATAATATTTCCCCAACACGCTATCTCACTTACTAAAAATATTCACTTAGGATAATTAAAAGTATTGCCTTTTCTTGTGATACTTTTCATTATAAAAAATACCAAATTAGAGTAGTTAATTCCAAAGTTGAAAGCTATACTTGTGATTATTGCTAATAATAAAGGTACTGAGATATTCAATTTGGTGGCACCATACTATCTTTTCAATGCGACTAAACAAGCAAAGATATATGTTGGAGTCGAAAGGAAAAGCGTTATAGTATTACTCAAAGGGCTATTTATTTATCCAAATGTACCATTCACCGTATTAGATTCTTTAAAAATAAAACCTGATGTAGTGGTAATTTCTGCAATGATTACCGTGTTCTAAGATACCGGATGACCTATCCTCAAACGGATCAAAGAAAAGCACAGTGCCAATACGAAAATCCTTTCAGTTTGTGCGAGTTCCTTAGTCGGAGCAACCAGCGGTTTATATGATGGTATACCACTTACCACATATGTCTCTATGTTCGAGGAAAGCAAGGCCTTTTTCAAAATCCATAATGCATTCAAAACTGCAAATTCCAGAGATATTAACCACCCAATTCCAATTTAAAGGATCACCTGATTCCAATTCAAAATGACTACCTAATTTCGGTGCAAAATGACCACCTCCATTTTTCATTAAAAATTACTTTATTTCATCTGTTAATTAGTATTCAAATATACTTAAAATATTATCCCTTGTTTATGCTTTTTTTTCTTTTTCATAGATTTTCCGTGCAGTGAGATTCGGTGAGATTGATGTATAAGCCTATCCAAAATTGCATCAGCTATGGTTTTTTCTCCAATGATTTCTAAAAAGGTAATTCGATTATGACTATCTAATGTTTGGAGTCCAAAATCGTTCAAAATAATGACATCTTGCCTTTCAATTTTGGCCAATTCTCGCAGATAAGAACCATCTGCTTTGTCCATTTTTAATTTAACAAACAGCTTCGAATTATTAAAATAACCCACTTTAAAACCTTGTATGCAATGCGGTGCCTAAGTAACTTCTGCCTACGCCAGTACTTGCAATTATTAAAATGTCTTCATTTTTTTATAACCAATTAATTTATTTTATCAGTAGCGGTTTATATATTAGTTACCGGACTTACGATGGCAACGCTGGAATATAAACCAACAGTATTAAGGGAACTTAGATTTATTCAAACATTATTAAAAATCATGGCAAAACCAATTACACCAGCAAAATAGTGCACTACTATCCTATCAAACCGGTTAGCCATTAGACAAATATTAAGAACGAAAATGTTTGCTGTACTGCCTTCAAAAACCGAATTTACAAACTAATTTTGGATACAACGAACGGAAAAACCTTGTGCTCTGCCATAGGATCTATTAGTAACTGATGGGCCAGTTATATATGTGCACAAACCAAATCCGGCAGCTCCCGTAACGGTGCTATTGACATAGATAGCACTTATACCGGTTTCAGAAAAGGACCCGCTTAAATACTACCGATTTCCAGGAACTGTAAACTTAAATATTGAGTCAAAAGCGCTAATATAATTAGTAATATTAAGACTCCTAAATTCAGCATCTATTTCTGCCAAAGTAGGAATGCGATACCCTGTCGGGCAGGGATTATTTACTCCATTTATGCCTTGCCAACGGGTATCATTGTTATCGCTTCTCCAATCGTAAGGGCTAAAAGGACTATAGATGAATACCTCATTTCCAGGGAAATCGGTAGTAACAAGTGTTGAAGTGGCTGCTCCATTTATAGAAATTCCTGTAGTAGCAGAAGTCCATTCGACACTCGCGTGGCGTCGTTACCTCTACCCCACTGATATAGACAACCAGGCGCTTCTTTATCCGTAGCTGATGTTGCCGCCCGACTGGCACCAAGATTCCTGTCCATCCACGTTTTACCGGTGTTTATAGAAATTACAGGAACAATTGTAGTCTGTGAAATACTACTACAGTAAGCAAAGCTACCAATAGGATTTAAGGAAACCTCCTCCTGATATAACCCGTAAAAACTAGGTACTGTAATCTGTGACAAATCATAAAAATACTTAATAATAAAATTTTTTTTTACGTCTTTTTATAAATTAATTCATGTTACCGCTAGTGATAAATACATTAGTGACAGGGCTTACAATGGTAACTATGGCATACAAACCATTAGTTTTAATGAAATTGTTTTTATTCACCACAGTGGTACCACTCCCCGCAAAGGTTATTACCCCTGTACCATATTGCACAACCAAGCAGTTAAAACCCGGGCTAAGCCCAGCGGGTACAGTTAGCGTAATAGGCGAGGCGCTTGTAAAATTGAGCATTTTTCCATTGTCAGCTTGAACTAAACTATAATTTGTCACAGCAACACTATTGACTACGGTACTAAAATTAGCTATAGTACTCGCTCCCGAGGTTCCAGTAATGCTTGTAACATTAGCTAGTGTTTTATTTGTAAGTGTTTCAGTTCCAACAAGTGTTGCTAAAGTGCCAGTAGCTGGCAGCGTTAGTGCAGTATTTCCTGTTGCTGTTAAATTCGTAGTAAAGGCTCCCGTAGTTGTCAAATTACCGCCAAGAGTTATCGTCTTACCACTATTTACAACCCCTGTACCTCCATTTGCACCGGCTACAATTCCTGTAACATTTGTTGCTGTGCCGGCAGTTAAGCCGGTGGCAGTTCCTGTAATATTAGTTCCTATTAATGTTGATGGAGTTCCTAGATTGGGTGTTACTAATGTTGGTGATGATGAAAATACCGCACTACCTGTACCCGTTTCATCACTTAGTACTCCTGATAATTGTGCTGATGTTGTTGTTGCAAACTGTGATAGTGGATTCGTTGTTAACGCATTTCCGGTTGCTGCAGTTACCCAACTTAAAGTTCCTGTACTATTACTTTGTAAAACTCCACTAGAAGCCGGACTTGAACTTGGCCAAGTATATGTTGATGAACCCGCAGCTGCTAGCACTGCAAAATTTACTCCACCGGAGGTTGCCCCTGTAAGTCGAAAAGTACCCTTTACATCTAATTTTGCATTTGGAGCATTTCCAATACCTACATTTCCATTATTTGCAATCCTCATTGCCTCCGTAGCTCCGTTATTCCCTACTTGAAATATATGATCAGCATTCGCTACACCTATCCCTGTTGTTGTTTTATAAACAAGAGATTGAGTAGTTGCTGTACCGCCAATAATAGATGGCGTAGTGATGTTATTAACGAAGGTTGGTCCAGTATCCATAACAAATTTAGTTCCTGTTCCCGTTTGCGAGGCAACCGAAGTAGCATTTCCTATACTTGTTATTGGGCCGGTTAGATTTGCATTAGTACCATTAGCAGATGTAATATCTGTAAGAGTAGCCAAGGTTCCCGTGGTAGGCAGCGTTAGTGCAGTATTTCCTGTTGCTGTTAAATTCGTAGTAAAGGCTCCCGTAGTTGTCAAATTACCGCCAAGAGTTATCGTCTTACCACTATTTACAACCCCTGTACCTCCATTTGCACCGGCTACAATTCCTGTAACATTTTCAGCAATTGCAGAATCCACTGCTTTCCAAACGCTTTTATCCCAATAATAAAAACCTGGTGTCACATCAGCAATTGTCGCAATATTATAAACCAAAATACCTTCATCCTCTACACCTAATGATTGAAGCGGAGCAGAATTACTCAATGAAGACAATGTAACCCTCGGAATAAGTATCCCTTTATCAGTGGCTGCAAACTGAAGTGCAGCATTAACATTTATAACCGCATTAGGACCTATGACAACCGTCCCACTATTTTTATTATAAATTGCCGTCCCGGAAGTCATCCATTTACTATATTCAACTTGCCTAATAATTCCTTTATTATCAACTAAATTAATAGTTTGTGAATAAGTAGCAGAAAAAAAAAGGAAAAGATTAAGAATAAAAAAAAAGTTTCTTATCATTATTTTTAAATAATTGCAAAATTAAGAATTTGTATATCTAATATATTTAAATTATATTGACGGAAACTAAACTTTTTGTACTTTTTAAATAATTTAGTGTCATATCTAGTATGTTTTTCAAACCTATTGGATTCAATAATTTTTAAATAAAAATTCAGCAAATCATATTACAATATAGTACATCAATGAAACGATTATCTGTTTACAACTAAAAAATATTGTTTAAAATAGTGCAAAGAATACATTTAACTTTGCTTAATGAACTCTTAGTTATCAATATTATCACCTACTAGATAATGGAACACTTTTTTTAAAATTTTATAAAAAATTATTCTATAAATAAAAGAATCACTCTTAAAACTGCAACTCTAAATATATCAAACAATTACTACTTTGTTAACTACAAGATTTTAATAATTTGAATTATAAAATTCAAAAAAAAGTGCTTCAATTTTATTTCATAACATTTAAAAAATATTATTCTACTAAAAAAATACCATTTTCACAATTAACAAAATTAGTTAATCCATTGTATTTCAATAACATCGCCAGTATAAAATTCACCTGCGGCAGCAGTAAAAGTAACAACGCCTCCTCCAATTGACCAATCGGCGGAACCGGTTTGGCGTAATTTAATTCCATTTCTAAACACTGAAATTTTGTTTGGCACTGTTGTAATTGCCGGTATTACTGCAGTAACATAAACTCCCGCGGCAAAGTCACTTCCTAAAACAAATTCTGCAACACCTCCAGTTATCAAACTCGTGGCTAACATTTTTTCGACAGCACCGGTAGCTTCATTACGAACTAATAAAGTGTATCCCGATCCAGAACCACCGTCACCGTTTTTCGATCCACTCAAGGCATTTGTTGAAGCTGGTAATGCAGATAATGCTAATCCATCTAAAGCAAATACTTTACCTGTCGCATCTATATAAGTATTATCAGTTAAAGTACCACCTAATTGCCAAGTGGTAGTTGTTTTGTCATTTGTAGTATTTGTAATCTGAGTAATACCATTGCTAGACTGAAAGTACTTTATAGTACCCTTATTATCTACTACTTTTACAGTATTACCTCCTTTAATAAAATCTCCGCTGGTTTTTTGCGCCGTTGCTTGATTACTCATTAAGATTAGAAGGAAAAGAATCCCATAAGCCTTAAAAACATATTTTTTGGTAAAATTATTTTTTGTTTTAATCATTTTTTTAAATTTTTGTAATTTGAATATTGAAAACGACTTTCGTTTAATTTGGTAAAAATTTAAAAGTATTATTATTTTTTCATTATAGTTTAGGTATTTAAGATTAGTATTCAGTTAAATTGAATTATTTTTAGTTCATCATTTAGAGAACAGATTACACCTGCCTCTAATTTTATTGTATTGGCATCTACAACAATAGCATTTATCCGTATACCATTACGATATACATTAACCTTATTACCACTACTTATAGGTATTGGAGTTGCAAAAAGTACTTGGCCTTCAGCAGCATTGTAATCAACTACAGTTTCATCTATTGACGATGTAAATGAAGCTCGGCTTAAAATCCCAGTTACTGGATCAATAGATATCAATTGGTTTCCAATCGCATACGACTGTAGTAAGCCCCTAATGGCCAATGTACCAGAGTTCGAAGTAATTATCTCTTCCGGAACTTTCAATACTTTATCTAACTTACCGTTTAAAGCTACTTGAGCAACAGTAGATAAAGGCTTGTTCAAGTCACTAGTATTATCTACATTCTCTAAGTCGAGATTAATTTTAGCTTCAGTTATTGTAGTACCACCCGTTCCTCCATTTCCAATTAAAACAATACCCGTAACATTTTCAGCCGTATAGGCAGCAGGAACCGATGAAAAAAGTTGATTACTTATTTCCTCAAAAGAACTGCAAAGTCCTAGAATATCTACTGAAACTTTTAAACTCATCTTAGTTGGATTCCAATTAATTTTGCCAAATGAAGCTGCATAACCATCGGTTTGAATTCCTTTACCTATAATTACATTCACCATTCCAAATTCGTCTGTGGTCAACTGTACTTTTTCCTGATATTCATTTATCAAATTAGAATCAAAAATCGTAAACTGCAAACAAATTTGCTTATTAGCTAACGGCGCATTTTGATCATTTACACCCGGAATTTGCCCTTCAATAGGACTAAGAATAACCGCCTGATAGGTTATCCCACTAGTTTGCGAGTAAAAAAGAGATGAAAATAATAGCGCTATTATAAAAAAGAATATTTTCATAAAATATTATTTTTTATTAAAAAAAAAACACCTAACTGAATTTGATTTATATTAAACGATAATTTTTCTTCTGATGTATTCGCTAAATTAAAGCTTGTATTGTAATTATATCCTAAACTTATTGCTGAATTTTTAGATATATTACTTTTTAATTGAATAGCCAATAAATTTACTAGCACAAAACCAGAGAACTCCTTTTCACCCATTAAATCATAAACAACTCTATCCATTTCTTGCTTACCATATTTTACCGTACTCGCTTTAATTCCTATTTTAGCATTAAAATCAAAAACACCTGTTCTAAAAATCTTATAAATAATTGCATCCTGAATTCCAATGTGTTTTGTACTCCATTTATAAACAGCTCCATCGTACAAACTAACTCCATTGTATTCATCTAGTGACAAATCAATGTTAAGAATTAATTTTTTATTTATTTTTTTCAGAAAACCTATTTCACTACTACTACCGGAGCCACTTTGAAAATCAATATTTGATTGTTTAAACAATACTTTAAAATCATATTTCGTAAAATTCTTTCCATTTTAAAAAAATACTTCTTGACAATACATATTCCTAAAAACGAAAAAATAAGATTGCCTTTTTCATTTTAGTTTTAATATCTTGGTTGTATAACTGTAATTTTCCCCTATTAGTTTAATTAAATACTTACCTTCAGCTAAATAAACATTATCAACAGTCAAAACATTTTCGACACTCTTTTTTTCTTGATAAAAAACAATTCTACCTGTTAAATCAATAAAGAACACCTTAATAAAACCTTTAATTGCAGATGAAAATCTAAAATTAATATGGTTCGACATAGGATTTGGGTAAGTCATTGTTGTTATACTTTCAGAAACAATTAATAAACCCTTCCCATAAAACATCATTTGTTGGTAACCCTGTTTCATTATCAAATTGTCTTTTCTAAAATTACCTGAAACACTTGCTTGCCCGATTGTCTGATTTATAAGACTACCACTTTTCAAGACCTTACGAGATCCCTGAGCAGACAACATCTGATGATGCAATTTTTGCCCCTGGGCATTCAAAGCAAAAAAAAGAATAACGAAAATATATTTTATCATTTTTAGCTATTTATATAGAATCCACCCAACACCTTTTAATTCACATATAGCGATTATTAAAAACCTGCAAAAAAAAACAAGCCGGAACAAGAAATTAGATAAAACAAAAACTCTATTACGCTTAAAAATTTTATAATATTTTCTTCCATACTTTTCATTTAAGATTAGCTTTTAAGACCCTTTAATTTAAAAATCTGTCAAAAAGAATATTAAGCAATTATTCATATATGTTTGTTCTAGGCAAAGACAATAAATATTGAATAAAAAAAACCAGACAAATGTCTATAAAAAAGTAAATGTTTTTTTTCGGATGAAATAAACAAGTTTATAATCCGTTGGTTGGACATGCTAACTTAGCCATCATAAATAGTTAAGAAACAAATCTTAATTTAACTTTTGAAACAAGCCCGCAAAATTTATGACAGAGAGCTATTCAATTGATTTATAAGACAACCAACATATCAGAGCTCGCCAGAGAAGTTAGCAATAACAACACCACAGTTGTATAAATGGCGCAAAGAGTTCGAGGAGCTTGGAGAAGGGAGTTTTCCTGGAAAAGGAAATTTAAAACTAACTTCCGAGCAAGAAAAAATTCATGAACTGGAGAAAAGACTAAAAGATACCGAGTTAGAGCGTGATATATTAAAAAAAGCAATCGACATTTTTTTCCAAGAGCGGTCGATGATTTATAGTTTTATTAAAAACAATGAACAGCTATTCCCGATTGAAAAAAATGTACAAAGTTCTACAAGTGAGCAGTGGAAGTTATTACCGATGGAAAAAACAAATAATCACTGCAAGACAGCAACGAAAAATTACCATAAAAGAACAGGTAACATTGATTTATCTTGAATCCAAGCAATGACATGTAAGTCCAAGAATAACATTAGAACTGCAGAGTTTTGGTTATAAAATTTCAAGAATTACCGTGGCAAAACATATGAAACAGTTAGGCTTGCGAAGTAAATTAAGCAAGAAATTCAAAGCAACAACCAACACAAATCATAAATTATTTAATCGTTGAAAACATATTAAGCAGAGAGTTTATTGTAAAAACGCTCTCAAAACCCTGGTTTTCAGACATTACTTATATCCAAACCAAAGAGAGATTTGTATACCTGACAACTATTATGGATTTATACAACAGAAAAATTATAGGTTGGAGTTTGAGCGATGCAATGAGTACAGATGAAACTACGCTTAGAACTTGGAAAATGGCGGTTAAAAACCGAAATATTGAGAAAGGGTTGATTTTTCATTCTGACTGAGGTGTCCAATATGCAACAAAAAGTTTGTAAATGTTCTTGATTCCTATAAAAAATTACCCGTTGTATGAGTCGCAGAGGAAATTACTGGGACAATGCAGTATTTACCATTACAAAAATTAAATCTTATTTCTATGACTTATTTTGATACATTAAGATACAAAAAGCATTTTAAGACTTTTTAAAAACTTAAAAATACAAGAGGCAACCTAGTTGATCGCCTCTTTAGTGTTCAAAATTTTTAAATTATATTCCTTTCAGATAGTTACATTATTATTTTATAGAAACACCTAATCTGAAACACTACCGTTGATGGTTTGCGTGATTATCAAATTACAGCTATTACCAATTTAGAAAAATCTTTTAAAGACCAGCGACCAAAAGCCTTGATTCAAATGGCAACGGGTTCAGGTAAAACCTTTACAGCGATTTCTTTTATTTAAAGCTTGCTGAAATATTCTCAAACCATCTGAAAGATACCCCTATTTGTTCAGCGAAAAATTTAGGTTGTTTCCAAATGTCTTATCTTTATTTTACATCACGATACTGTTTTAATTTTACGGGTGTCAAAAACCAGATTTTACAGCTCCTAAAATGGCACCTGTGTTATTGTCTTGAATGAATCCTATAATCTCCGCATTTCGAGAATCAAAATTTTTTGGAAAATATACGTTTAGGGTTCCTTTTTCGCCAACAGCTAATTTTTGGAAGATCAAATTCCTCACGATTTGATAATGAGATAGCAACTTACCTTCGTTTTCTCCTCGCTTAACGTTGCTTTTTACCGATTTCTGCACTAAGGCTAATACCAAACGGGTGCTTTTTGAATTTCCTGAAACCTTATAGTGAACTACTACCCCGCTTTTTTCTCTTTGTATTGAAAGCTTTAAGTTCACTAAAGCAGGTTTAGAAAGTACCTTTGTAATACCACCTCTCACAGGTGTTTCTTTCGAGCCTATATAATCTGATTTACCGTTGATAATAAGCTGTGGAGTATAGATTGGCTCCTTTTTAAGCCATTTGGCATATTCGTACTGTCTCTTGGTGTAATCAGCATTGCTGAAAACATCTTTCCAGCCCAGATCATCCCAGTAATCAACGTGGTATGAAAGAACATAAACGGGCTTGTCTTTGTATTCATTTTGGATTTTACCCATTAAGTCATCTGCGGGAGGACAACTGGAACAACCTTCTGAAGTGAAAAGTTCCAAAACTGCAAAACCATTTTTAGTAGCCTTGTTGGTACTGCTTTGCCCAAAAGCTATGATGCTAAAGGTTAATGCTAAAAGCAATAAAACGGATGTGAATTTAATGTGTGTCATGTACAAAGAATTTTAATAATTATTCAGCAAATTAATAGTTAAAGATCTGGTTGTATACCCTAAACCGAACGAAGTGGACAAATTAACCCTCAAAGTAGTCAAAAGCTGCCTTCAGTTATTTTGACATACCGATTTGTAACCATGCTTTATATTCCTGTATGTTTGGCATATAACCTATAGGTTGGTTCAGATCGTTTTCATCAGAATTCAAAATAACATAGAAAGGTTGTGCATTGACTTTATAGCGTGTAATCTGGAAATCGCTCCATTTGTTTCCAATTGTTTCAATGTTTTTACGGTTTCCTCAGATTCATATTGTTCGCTTTCCGGTAAGGTCCGTTTGTCGTCAACATGCAATGAAATCAGTACAATATCATTTTTTAAGATTGATATTATTGCAGGATCAGACCAAACATTATCTTCTATTTTACGGCAATTGATGCAGGCATATCCTGTAAAATCCAAGAGGATCGGTTTATTGACCGATCTGGCATAAGCCAATCCTTTATCATAGTCGGTAAAAGTAGTGATGCCATGTTGTCCTAATTCAGCACCTAATGGCAATGCCACGACAGTTTTCGCTTCAGGGGTTCCTCCCACCCCTCTAGGGGATTCAGCATAAGACAATAGCGGTGGAAAACCACTAATTAATTTTAAAGGTGCTCCCCAAAGACCGGGAATCAAATAAATTGTAAAAGATAATACTAAGATTCCTAAAGACAATCTTCGAACCGTGATCTCTCCTATTGTATCATATGGCAATCTGATTTTTCTAAACAGATAAAGCGAAAATGTTCCAAAAATGGCAATCCAAATGGCTAAAAAAAGCTCTCTTTCAAACCAGTGCAATTGCAATACCAAATCAGCATTTGATAAAAACTTGAACGCCAATGCCAACTCTAAAAATCCCAAACATACTTTTACGGTTTGCAACCATCCGCCTGATTTTGGTAATGTATTGAGCCACCCCGGAAATAAAGCAAATAACATGAATGGCAAAGCCAAGGCTGAAGAAAATCCTAACATACCAACTATTGGTGCAAAACCTCCTTTTGAGGCTGTTTTAACTAATAAGGTACCCACTATCGGACCCGTACATGAAAAGGAAACTATCGCCAATGCCAGAGCCATGAATAAAATTCCTAGAATTTCACCTCGATCTGCTTGTTTATCTACTTTATTAGCTCAGGAATTAGGGAGCATTATTTCAAAGGCTCCAAAAAAGGAGGAGGCGAAAACTACCAGTAAAACGAAGAAAACCAAATTAAACCAAACATTAGTTGATAAAGCGTTCAGCGCATCTGAACCGAATAACAGCGTAATTACGCTTCCTAAAAACACATAAATTAAAATAATCGAAACTCCATATATAATGGCACTCTTAATCCCATTTGCTTTGCTTTTACTTTGTTTGGTAAAAAAGCTTACTGTCATCGGAATCATTGGAAAAACACAAGGAGTTAATAAAGCTGCAAAACCTGATAAAAAAGCAATAAAGGAAATAGACCATAGTCCATTTTCAGTTACTGGAGTTTGCTTTTCAACCACTGATTGCTTTTCTGTTTCTTTTTTTATAGGAATAAACCTTTTGACATTTTTACCTTCTAACTTGGAAATATCAAACTCAAAATAAGTTCGTTGCGGGACGCAAACTTCTTTACATACTTGGTAGACAAGTTCCACCTGAATCAGCTTATGATTCGGTTCTGTTACTACTATCCGTTGCTGAAGCTGTGCCTTATCTATAAAAAAAGTTTCATTAACGCCAAATACATCATTAAATTTTGTTGTCGTCGCACTTTCAGTAGCTTTTCCAATAATACTGAAATTGTTCTTACTATTTGGAAACAAAAGCTGCAGTGGTGCTGCACCTCCTTTCAGAGTAACTTGAGAATAAAGGTGCCAGTCTTTTTCAATAGTGCCGTTAAAAGTTAAGAGATAATCGGTATCCGATTTTTTTTCAATACTCACCTGCCACTTGACAGGAGTTATTATCTGTGCATTTGCGCCGATGCATATAAAAAGTACGATTAATAAAATGTGTTTAAGCTGTCTCATAATGCTAAAATTTTCAACAAAACTATAGCGCAACATCACCATGGAAAATATAAAAAACACGGAACAAGACATATTAAGGGATAAGTCGGACATATTTTGGCCTAAATTGTATATCGTTTCATTTCCAAACTAAACATTTCATTTATTGAAAACTAAATTACAAATCAGTAACAACAAGCAGTTAGAGCTGCCCGAAATTTAGTTTTATACTCTTTAACACCTTACAGTCCTAATGAAGTTGCATTTTACGCACTGTAATTGTTTGCTATAGCCCATCAAATTGCTTCGTTAAGTGACAAAAAAGTTCAAGCTTGAAAATGTCTAATTCACGTCAACTTCGTCTTTTTAACCTTATTCTCTCTTGAGTTTAGCACATTGCCAATATACATTTGCCCCATAATTTAATATTTAAATCATAAAAAAAAATGGAAACAAACAATGCAAAAGTGCTTTACACAGGTGTAACGCACACAACAGGTGGAAGAACAGGTGAATCTAGAAGTTCTGATGGTAAATTAGACATTATACTTTCATCTCGAGGAAGTAATGGACCTGGTATAAATCCAGAACAATTATTTGCAGCAGGTTGGTCAGCTTGCTTTATCGGTGCCATGGGAAAGGCAGCCAGTAGTTTAAATGTAATCCTTCCTGCTGACCATTATGTAAGCACTGAGATTGACTTAGTATCAAGTGACGAGGGCTTTTCACTACAGGCGCGTTTAAATGCGAGCATACCCGGTTTAGATCCTGAAGTGGCTCGAAGTATCGTAGATGGTGCGCACCAAGTCTGTCCTTATTCAAAAGCAACACGTGGTAACATCAATGTTACAATTAATCTAATCTAAAATTAGGTAAAAATGAGAACCTCGTCAAAACAATAATTGTGGTTTAAAAAATATGCAGCCCTTGCATTAGTAGTAACAGCCTTAATTATGGGAACCACAAAAATTCATACACAGGAAAAATTTGTTAAAAATATTGTGATTGTACATGGTCATTATCTAGATGCCTCCGGTTGGAAAGGGGTTTATTCCATACTAACTAAAAAAGGGTATCATGTAACCTTAGTACAAAATCCTTTGACATCCTTAAAAGACAATGTCGCAGCGACAAACAATATTTTAGACAATCAAGATGGGCCAACTATTTTAGTAGGGCATTCTTGGGGTGGAACTGTAATTACTGAAGCAGGTATACATCCAAAAGTAGCAGGTTTGGTTTATGTAACGGGGTTTGTACCCGATAAGGGAGAAACTACTGGAACCTTGGCAAAATCATTTCCGAGACTTCCTGAAATGAGAACAGAGGCGCCGGACAAAGGAGGGTTCGTATTCTACGACAGAAGCTCTTTTAGGGTCGGTGTTGCAGGCGAATTAAGCAAAGAAGATGCTGATTTTATGAATGCGTCCCAAATACCAATCCATAAAGATTGTTTTGGCACTCCCCTCACTGAGGCGGCCTGGAGAATAAAACCAAGCTATGGCATTCTGACTGTCAACGACCGGGCCCTTAATCCGGATCTTCAAAGAAGCATGTACAAAAATGCCAAATTAAAAGTTACCGAATTAAAAGGAGGTTATGTAGTTTATATTTCGCAGCCCCAAGCAGTTGCCGACGTAATTATCAAGGCGTCATTGCAAAAGTAATTAGTAATTATAATTGTGATTTAATTCGTTTAATTCATAGAAAGCCGCTCTTTAAAGGAGCGACTTTTGTTTATGGTAAAAAACAATATTTTCTAAAATTAAAGAATTACAATCGGTAAATATAATATTACCTATTTTCCATCCAATGCAAAAAACTACTTGATTTCTCCTTGTTAACCAGAAGTCTTTCTTCAGTTGCTATGATTAGCTTCACGTACAATTTTCGAGCAAAATAAGGTTCTATTTCCTTAATTGCATTAAAATTAATAATATACTGTCGGTTTAATCGGTAAAACATAGAAGGAGATAACAATGAATAAATTTGATCCAGTGATTGGTTGACTGGATACTCCTGTTTATCAAGACAAACGGTATGTACCATCTCATGCTTGATGCAAAAATAAGCTATTGTATCGGTATGAATGGTAACGTACTTGTTATGTTTAAATACCAAAAAACTCTTTTTACCTCCTTGCGGCTCAAATCTGCTCAATAAATTCCCTATATCAGGAACAAGATTTTGTTGAAAGTAATTTTTAAGCTGCTCTACTTTTTCAAAAGCAATTTCTATATCTTCCCTCGAAAAAGGCTTCAGTATATAATCAATACCATTAGCTTTAAAAGCTTCCAACGAGTACTCATTATATGCAGTGCAAAAAATAACAGGACAATTAATAGCAACACTTTTAAAAATGTCAAAAGAAAGTCCATCAGCCAATTGAATATCCATAAAGATAAGTCCAGGCATCTCATTTTCAGATAAATACTTTACAGCACTTTCAACACTTTGAAATTCAGACACAATGATAGCAACAGGTCTCAAAGCCTTTATCATCATTATCAAAGACTTAGCAGCTTTCAGCTCGTCCTCAATGATTAAAATGTTCATAAATTAGGGGTAGTTTTACTGCGAATGTTCCATTCACATCAGTTATTTCTATTTTTTTGTTCAATAAATGTAAGTAACGCTGGTTGATATTTTCCAACCCAATAGCAGTCGAAGTTTCAGGATTAGTTTTGAGCTGAATCCCATTTTCTACGGTAATAAAATCGCCATCAGTATATATCTTAATCAGCAACGGTTTATCTAGTGAAACAACATTATGCTTAACACAATTTTCAATCAATAACTGTATAGTAAAGGGAGGTAGCAGCGAATTCAGATATTGATCTCCGACAGTAATAGTCAAATCAATTCCGGCTTCAAATCGGGTTTTAAGTAAAAACACATACGCATTGACAATTTTCAGCTCCTCCTCTAACTTAATTAAATCCAATTTTCTGCTCTCCAGTGTAAATCGGTAGAAATCCGATAGCTTTAAAATAAACTCCACAGTATGCTCATCATGAGTTTCCGCCATATATTTTAAAGTATTTAAGCTATTAAAGAGGAAATGAGGATTAATTTGTTGCTTCAATAATTCATATTGCCCCCCCAGATTGATGGATTTTGACCTTTCAAACGCCACTCCTACCTGTTGGTTATAGTGACTTTGATACAATAAGTGTAAAAACATAAAGAATATAAGGTTAATCAATACCCCACGAACCTCAAACATCAGCATTGAAGCACCAAATTCTAAATACGGAAGTAAAAACTGCTGCAGAAAAGAAAGTGCCAGCATCATCCCAATCCCAAAAAGCAAACTCCATAACAATCTTAGTACTGAGATCCCTTGGGAATCATTCTTCTGATAGGTTTTTGGAAGCATATAGATGTTAAAATACCATATAAATACTGCAAACAGAAAGGTAAGTATCGAATTAACCAAAGCTTCACCAAGATTAAAATGCCGTTCAGCAATCTTTGGAACTGAAGCCAAAAGCCCTAAGACTAAGGAGCTGCCCCAAATGAGCCATGGTGATACTTTAAATGATTTTCTGTCCATAGAATTTCTTAATTTAAATTTAAAAAAGCCCTAGTTAAAGATAAAGCTTTATTGCGTAATTTTTATATACTCATAACACATTTTATAGTTTGGATATATTTTATGATGCAAAAATTATATCGCCTATAATTGGTGTCATACATCATGCACTTTAACGCGCATAGCTACCAAAATTAAGGGATTCACTTTCTATAGAAAAAGATTTCTGCTTGAAAAGGACAAATCTATTTGTCAATTAGTCATGGTCAACCCTAAACTAGTCAACCCAATAGCCCATGCTCCCTAAATAACAATGCCGAGTAAACAGACTTGGCATTGTTGTTTCTTATTTTTTATCATTTTAAGTTTTCAACTCACCGAAATAAGCAGTAGTTTCTTCAATCAAAGACTCCATAAGTGCTTTGCTTTTTGTGTCGAAGGATGGGCAAGATTTGTCCACCCCTAAACAATATTATATTTCATTTTTTTCTGCTCAAGGGCTACTTTTCGCAGGGAAGACATTAAGGTAGTCTGTAATGGAAAAGGCAAAATTTCATTCTCATTACCTGGTATTTCTCTGGCAATCCTACTCGTAATACTACGGCCCAACCTTCCGGTATAGGCTCTTGGCAGCGTAGTGTGTTTTGCCGCATCAGAAAACAACATCTTTCTGTGAATAGGAAAAGCATTCGATTCGTTGCAGGCTAAAAATACTGCCCCTAATTGTGTCGTACTCAGTCACAAGGCTAAGGCAGCAACAATTCCTTTACCGGCAGCGATACCACCGTTAGCGATAACTGGTACCTTTATTTTTTCTCTAATCAATTGCAACAATACAAAAGAACCTGTAGACGACTCGACAGAAGCTAAGAATGAAGGTCGGTGCTCCCCTCAGCCTCAAAACCGGAAGCGATAATCATATTAACTCCGGCAGCTTATAAAACAAGAGCTTTGTCTAGGGTAGTGCAAATTCCAGCGATATTGACCAGTCCAATTTCAATTTAAAGTGATGTAAGTAATAATATACAAAAACTTACTGCTTTTATGGAGTCAGATTGCTATTTATTGAACGTCCCGATCTAAAAGCAAAAATTACATCGAAAACAAAACCTGCAAAAGCCCATTCTTTTAGTCGTTTTAGATTGAGAATTAACAAATTTTTTGCAATGCCAATGTTGTAATAAAATACGGCGAATAATCCATTTTTAGCATCTTTGGATAGGTAAATGGTTTTTTTAGCTATTTTCAAAAACCCATTTATTGTAAAAAAAATAGCCAATAGTATTAAAAGCGTCCAATACAAATAAGCAATTTTTGTGTTTCTGATTTTTTTCTGTCACCATGATTTAGTAATGATTAGATTTTTATACAAAAACTATCATTTTGATATCGGAATAAAATTGACAAATAATAAAAAATCAAGGTCATTTTTTTAGCTGGCTAAGTAACTCTTGTGTAATACCCAAGTAAGCAGATACCATTTTATTAGGTAAATTTTGTACGATAGCAAGGTTTTTAGCCAAAAGATTTTCATATCTAAATTTAGCATCCATCGTCAAGAAACTTTCAACTCTTGAAGCATAGTTTATACATAGCATTTCAAGTGCTTTCTGATACCCATTTCTAAATCTTGGGCTTTTATCATTTAAAATGTCAAAGTTTTTTTACTAATAATTACTAGCTCTGAATCGCACAAGGCTTCGATACTTTCATTGCTCGCTTGTTGATTTAAAAAACTTGGAATTGCCCAACAAAATGACTTGTCCATCGTAAGACATCTTATAAATTCTGAACCGTTTTCGGTAATGTAAAAAGTCCTCATACACCCCTTATTGGCAAAATAAAAATTAGAAATTTCTCCTAAGTTCAAAAGGATTTCTCCTTTTTTTATCCTTTTCACCTGAATCATTTCAGCCATCATCTCTAATTCCCATGGTTCAAAATTTTCAATTGATTGCATGTGCTCAAGAAAATCAATGAAAGTATCTGTATTCAGCAGTTTTAATTGTTTTATTTTTGTCATAAAAGTTGTTAAACAAAACAAAGTTAAGAAAAAAAAATCTATCCTATATCCGAAAATTATGCTGGAAGAAGAATATCACCTTTTTTCTAATTGTTCCTAATTCCAAATCGAGTAATTAGTTTATTTTTTATCTCTTAAAAGGTTTACTTTTAAACTAATCTCAAAATCTCCTCCGAAATTTTGACGTATACCGCCTAACTGGCTGGTATAATAGAACTGTATAAAAAATTGATCATAGTTCACACCAAGACCAAAAGTAGCGCTATTATCGCTATGATACATCCCCAGAAAAGAAAGTGTATTATTTTCAAGTTTCAGATTGGTTCCGATATCAAAAACATTATCAATCTCTTTGGCTGCCCTGAAACTAATTTTTGGCTCAATAGATAACACATCTAAGTCGGTTCCGATTTTATAGGAGATTGCTGCTAAATAGAGATAGCCATTTATCGTATTCTGCTCATTCTTCCGAAAGAATAATTTCCCAAAATGAGGTACTGCAGCCTGCAAAGTGAACCTTTCATTGGTATATACAATACCAAAGCTACCTTCCAAATAACTTTTACGCTGGTTAAAAAGTTCTACCAACACATCATCGGGGTCAGCAATAATATTGGATTCATCCAGGTTTTCCTGCACCACTGCCAAAGAGACGCCTAAATGCAAATTTCTATTATCACCATATAATGGCAAATGATAGGAATAACTCCCCTTTATATGGGTTTGTCCCAGTAATCCAGCCTTATCTTTATAAACATCGAGGCCGACTCCTATTCTCTTTCTTTCCAAACGGTAATCTCCACTTATATTCAAAGTAACAGGAGAACCGGGTACCGATTTCCATTGGTTACGATAGTCCAGATTCAAATTAAGCCCCTGATCAATACCGGCAAAAGCTGGATTGCTTAGGTACTGATTTTCATAATACTGAGAACCTAATGGTCTGCTTTGTGCCGTTGCCTTTTGAAAGCCCGATAATATACAAATCACGGTCAGGATTACAATCACGCACTTTTCAAGTATAAATTTTATCATTATTAATTCTTTTTTTCTTTCACTATAGATAGGAATCCGCTCTTTTTAGCCTTACCTGAATCAATGTATAAGATATAATAATAGGTACCCTCTCCCAGCGGACTGCTATTCGATTGTCCGCTCCATGAATTATCGTAACCAATGGTCGTAAAAACCAAACGGCCTTCACGATCGAATATATTCAACTCGTTATTAGGGTACTGCTCTATGTTTTTTACAATCCAGGTATCATTTATCCCATCCCCATTCGGGGTAATCATGTTATTGGCCTCGAGGTCGGTATATGGAGTCGTAAGTGATGACTCCGTACTTACGGCGGTTAAATCCGAAAAATTAGTCGCTGTTCCAAAAAGTTGGCTGATATACTTCTGTGCTGGATTGACACTACTTTCTTTAACAAGGTTAAAATCATTGTAGTTGTTACTGGTCGCTTTCGTATACGCCAATACTAAATTTTTTTCTTCATTGCCATTCAACGCTACATCCTGATAATTAAAACCAAGCTCTCCTATAAAGACTATTGGTCTGCTAAACCTGTACATACGCTCAATACTGCTAAACTTCGGCCAAATAACCGTCGACGACTCTTGCATGATATTCAGGTTATTCACTTTCCAATCGTTAGAAGGAACTATCGTTAGACCATCGGTATAAAAGACGGTCCCGTTTCCAACAAAAAGGCCATCTGACCCAATATTGAGCTGTGCCTTTACAGTAGAGTTTATAAACATAGAAATTCCTATAAGAATGGATACTGTTATTTTTTTCATTTTTTTTTATTATACTAATTTATAAAACCCTTTATCTGCCAATGTATTAGACTTGGTTGTAGTTTCTAAAATCGCTGCTTTATCCTGAGTCTCACAAAACAACAGCAGCTAATCTTTGCCATTCGTTGTGAAAGCGATACGGCCCCACAGACTATCCTTCTGTCAAACCCAATCTAAGAGCAAAAAGATCAGACCCGTTATTTCATTTCCTTCTGCAACGCTGTGACTGTGTCGGGCAGAGCCACAATTGTATTGGTTTTGCTATCTACCAGGATCATTGTGGGAGTAGACAGCACAAAATAGGCGTTGGCTTCCGGGCTTCTGATTCCCTGTTCTGCTCTTTTGTGTTTGAAGTTGGTAAGCTGAGTCTTCTCTTTTTCCCATGCTAGGATTTCGGTCTCCGTTTCGTCCAGACTAATGGCGAAAACATCCATCAGTTCCCTGTTACTCGGTTCCTGATACCAAGGATAGAGTTTCTCCATAAGAGCTTTGCAATGATGACAATCGGCTGACCAAAACAGTACCAGTTTATATTTAGCTTCCGTTTTATAGTGATGGAATGCTATCATCTTACCAGAATTCAGTTTCCAGGAAAAATCGGGCGCAACAGAACCCACCACCAGCGTCTCCATTCCTTTCAGTCTTTGTGCTATGGCTTCTCTTTTGTTGGTAAGGCAAAGTGGATCGTTCAGGTAAGGTTCCAGCATTTTTATGCCCACTGATATATTAAAAGTCTCAAACCCATTGTAGAAATAGTCCACCATCCAGCCATAGACCAAAGGATGTCCCAGCCGGGCTTTTTCTATGGCGCGCTTTCCTGCCAAAGTAAACAGCGAATCACGAAGCGCAACGGTAGTGGACATTGCCCCATAAATATTTACATATTTATTAATCCATTCTTTGATATCGGTGGTTTTGATGATCAATGGGTTTTTAAAATCCATCCCGTCAAAATAATGTTCAATGACACCGTTCACTCTATCCGGCTCCGACCCTTTCCATACCATTGGAGGGATGTGCTGAAACACAAACCCGTTGCTTACAAAGGCAGTTTGGTGCTGCTTTACTTCAGCAGCGATCCATTTATTATAGACCAGCCGTCTGTTTTCGTATTCTTCAGTGCCTAGCAAAAATAATTTTGATTCCGGCTGATCGTAACTAATCAGAAAATTCTGCAGCATAGCCAATTGCTCCCGTTTCTTTCCATTGTCTGCAGAAAAACGCGCAAACAAGCTGTTTTCCCTTTCGTCTTTTTGAAAATAGGTACTATCAGGTTGATTCAAGGCTTTAGGCCGAGCCCACAGTTCCAAATTTTGATCACTCACAAAAATGTGCTTTTCGGCAGGATATGGATTGCTGCTTTCCTTTTCCTGATAGTCAAAACGCAGCACGAACTCTCCGGGCAGCTTGTCTTCAGGAATTTTCAACAGGGTCGTTTCTCCATTATTTATTCCCGGATTTTCGACAATTGTTTTTATTGAAGATCCGGCCAAAGACAGTATCGAAATTTTACTTTTGGCAACGCCCGCCAAATGTATTTTTAAACTGATGTCATGAGCTTGCCCTTTAACAGGCATTGAAAACAAGTACAATATTGCAATACAAGAAAGCCGTACTGCATTCATTAATGGTTTATCTATCATCTTTATATTCATTGTTATCCTATTGATTTTTGTTATTTAATTCTACTATTACTTCAAACAACGGATTGGATGGAAAGTTACTTTAGTGGTATAATATACACTACTGCTGCCGCTTCCTATAGTCAAAAAATAGCCATTGGTGCTGCTATAACTAGTGGTGCTCCAGTAATTTCCGTAGACTCCACGATAAGTTAGTTCAGCCCAGGTAGATGACAGGTACCCTGCATTGTGCAATTTCAGCACAGACGCAAACCCATCCGCATCTTTGTTCCAATTTTGGGGAGCCGCATCAGCTGCAGTCCACTCCAGTTGGCTAGGCATACGCCAGCCTGCTCCAAGCATCAGACTGCAGGGGTCATTAGTGGTTGTCCAGTCACCGCTTTCGGAAATATTAGTTATCCACGCTGTAGGGGTGCGTGTTCCGTCATGCTTATAACCTTGTTTACGATTAAACTGCCAGTACCAGCCTGCAACGTTCTCCGTCGCATCAGTAACCGAAGTTGCCTGCCGGTCGGCTCCAAGGTTCTGCGTGATCCAACACCTAGCCTCCCCCGAAATACTGCTGTTCACTGAATTATAAGTTACCGTTTTAGTGACAGGAGCTCCATTAGCCCCCGCTATATGGTTAACCGCAAAGGGAACACAGATCTTAAAGCTGCTTACCAAAGGACTATATCCCGTACCCTCGCTATTGGTCGCGTATGCCCGTACATAATACGTTGCTCCTTCTGATAAACCAGAAATCGTATTTATAAAACTCCCTATGCCAGGCAAAGTATCAGACAACACATTGTCCTGAAGGGTTGGAATAGCATTGGTACTACTCCACACCAGCCCGCGTGCGAATACCGCTGCACCCCCGCTCAGGGTTACCGTTGCAGAGCCATCTACCGAAGTATTGGTCATAGCACCGGTACTCACATTGCTCACCGAAGGTATTGACAAGGCAAATTCATCGCGCAGACAACGCACCGGAAGGGCACTGTTTTTAGAAGAATTACCCATAATGCTGTTGGTACTATTCAAGTACAAATAATAGCCTGTGGTGGTTCCGGTACCAGTGCTACTCCAGTAGTTTCCGCTTCCATTAATCCCACCGCGAGAGTTAAGAGAACCTCCATCGAGATACCCTGCATTATGCAGTTTCAACACTGACAAATACGAATCCGCATTTGTAGTCCAGTTTTGCGTCGCATCGACTGCAGTCCATTCCGATCCAGTAGGGATATGCCAGCCAATGCCAAGCAGTAACCCGCAGGGATCATTAGCGGCTGTCCAGTCACTGCTTTCTATAATATTGCTTATCCACGCTGTGGAAGGGGTCCGTGTAGTCCCGTCATGCTTGTAACCCTGTTTTCGATTAAACTGCCAATACCATCCTGCCGAGGTCTCCGACGCATCAATAACGGACGTCCCCCGCTCGCTGGCTCCAAGGTTCCTGGTAATCCAACATTTCGGCGTACCCGTACTACTACTGCTCACTACATCATAAACTACCGTTTTACCTACCGGAGCCCCGTTAAACCCTGCAGTATGGGCAGCCGTAATTGGCATACAGATCTTAAAGCTTTTTGTCAAAAGACTATATGCCGTGCCCTTACTATTGGTCGCATATGCCCGTACATGATACGTTAGCGCTTCCGATAAACCAGTAATCGTATTTGTAAAATTACCCGTGCCTAACCCGCCGGGCACCTTGTTGTCATCAACAGTTGGTGTAAGATCTGTAGCGCTCCACACCAACCCGCGTTCGGTGACAGCAGCCCCTCCGTCAAGGGATACTGTTGCAGAAACGTCAGCCGAAGTAGGGGTCATGGCAGTGGTGTTCACATTACTTACCGTAGGTATCGATAAGGCAAATTCATCCCGTAAACAACGAATCGGATAAGCCCCGGCTTTATTGGGACCAGCCACAACACTGGTGGTACTTGTCATATTCAAATAATAGCCATTGGTGCTGCCCCAGTAAAACCCTTGCCCGGTAGCTCCAAGCCGAAGGCCTAGCGAACCATCGTGATTAAAAAGAAACCCTGCATTGTGCAACTTCAGGACAGAGCTATATGCATCTGCATTTGTGGCCCAGTTCTGTGGAGCCGCATCTACTGCAGTCCACTCTGTTTGGGTAGGAACACGCCAGCCTGCACCGAGCAGTAGCCCACAAGGATCTCTATCTGCTGTCCAGGCATTGGCCCCAGAAATGCTGCTTATCCATGTTGTGGCAGGAGTACGTGTAGTTCCGTCGTGCTTGTAACCCTGCGAGCTATCGAACCTCCAGTACCAGCCTGCCGAAATCTCCGCATCATCAGTAATCGATATTGCCTGCCGGTCAGCCCCAAGGTTCTGTGTGATCCAGCATTTTGGTGCACCCGAAATACTACTGCTCACTGAATTATAAACTACTGTTTTATCTACCGGAGCCCCATTAAATCCAGCTGCATGATAAACGGTAAAAGGATTGCAGATCTTAAAACTGCTTACCGACGGACTATATTCCGTACCCTCACTATTGGTCGCATACGCCCGTACATAATACGTTGTGCCGTCTGATAAACCTAAAAGCGTATTTGTAAAACTTCCCAAACCTGGCATAGTATCAATCAAAACATTATCGTCAACGGTTGGTGTAAGGTTTGTTGCACTCCACACCAGTCCACGCGCAGTTATCGCAGCGCCCCCGTTGTTGGTTATCGCTGTAGCACCGGCTACCGAAGTAGCTGTCATGTTTGAGATTGTCACATTTGTCACCGAAGGTTTCGACAAGACAAATTCATTCCGCAGACAACGGACAGGATAGGCCAAGTGTTTTAGATTGTTCGACACGTAACTATTGCTGCTATTTATATACAAATAATAACTATAATTGGTGCCGTTAGAATTAGTGCTGCTCCAGTATCCTCCTGAAATTCCTCGCTCGACCAGCGCACCAGATGTAGAATTCAAAAATCCTGCGTTGTGTAACTTCAGCACCGACGCATACGCATGGCTACTCGTTGTCCAGTTTTGCGGAGCCGCATCAACCGCAGTCCATTCTGCTTGGGTAGGGATGCGCCAGTCCCCGCCAAACATCAGCCTGCAAGGGTCATTAGTGGCTGTCCATTGGCTGTTTTCAGAAACCAAGCTTGGCCAAATCGTGTTAGGAGTACGTGTAGTCCCGTCATGTTTGTACCCCTGTACCTTTAAACGGTTAAATTGCCAGTACCACCCTGCTGAGGGCTCCGTATCGTCACTAACCGTCACTGCCTTCTGGTCCGCTCCAAGGTTCTTCGCAATCCAGCATTTCGCTGTACCCGAAATAGTACTGCTCACTAAATCATAAGTTACCGTTTTAGTTACCGGAGCCCCATTAACACCCTCTATATGGGCAAGCGTAATAGGATTACAGATCTTAAAGCTGCTTGCTGAAGGACTATATCCGGTACCTCCCCCAACATTGGTAGCATACGCCCGTACATAATACGTTGGACCTTCTGATAAACCAGAAATCGTATTTGCAATTACCGTTCCTGACGACACGGTATCAGGCAACTCATTATCTATACCAAGAGTTGGCATAGTGTTACTACTGCTCCACACGAAACCACGTGCGATTACCGCAGCTCCCCCGTTGCTGATTATCGTTGCGGAACCGTCTGCCGAATCGGTGGTTACGTTTAAAATTGTTACATTGCCTATGGTAGGAGCTATCGCTACTGTAGTAAAGGTTTTATTATCACCGTAAGTCGTGCCCACACTATTGGTGGCATAAGCCCTGAAATAATAGACGGTAGCCGTTGCTAACGAGCCGAGATTAGCAGTGAATGCGCCTGTCCATGCACCATTATTGATTGTTTTTGTACTATTCTGAATCGTTGGATCAGCCGTTGTTCCCCAGCACACTCCATAAGAAGTTATTGGCGCACCTCCGTTACCCAAAACATTCCCTTTGCAAGTTGCCGAAACGGTCGTAATGGAAGTAACATTAGAATCAGTAGTTACACTTGGAGAATCAAGAGTGGTAAAACTCACCGTGCCTCCATAACTGGTACCCATGCTGTTTGTGGCATACGCCCGCACATAATATAGCGTTCCTTTTGTTAAGCTGGTAAGGGAAGTGCTAAAAGTTCCGGCACCACCAGCACCAATGCTTTTTGTGGAATCCAAAGTGGTCGGTGCGGTACTTGTTGTACTCCAGCATACACCCCTATCCGTTATCGGCACTTCTCCAATATTACTAATTGTACCTCCGCTACTGGCAGAAATAGCTGTAATGGAGGCAGTAGGTGCCGTGGTTGTGAGCGTAGCGAGATTTGGGGCGGTAAAAGTTGCAGGGAATGCACTGTAACCCGTTCCTCTTTGGTTGGTACCATATGCCCAAACATAATACGTAGTACCAGGCGAGAGGCCGCCAAAAGTCTCTGAAAATGATGCTCCGGCAGGTACGATAGACAAGCTGTTACTTGGGGATGCAACCGGAAGCGTACTAGTCGTATTCCAGATCAGCCCAAGAGCAGTTATTGTTGCCCCACCGTCAGAGGTCTGACTAGCCGTTCCTTTTGCACTGTTCATTTGCTTTTCAGAAATTGTCACATCGCTCATAGTGGGAACTGCTGCCAATGTTGTAAAAGTAAAATTATCACCGTAGGCCGTCCCCACGCTATTAATGGCATAGGCCCTGAAATGATACACTGTACCCTTTGTTAATGCGCCGAGACTAGCAGTGAATCCACCAGTCCAAGCACCATTATTGGTCGTTCTGCTATTCAAAATAGTTGGATTACTCGTTGTACTCCAGCAAATTCCATAAGAAGTGATTGCTGTACCTCCATTAGTAAGAACCTCCCCAGCGCAAATTGCAGTATTAGCCGTAATAGAAGTAACATTAAAATCAGTAGTTACACTTGGAGAATCTAGAGTGGTAAAACTCACCGAACTACCATAACTAGTATCGATACCGTTTGTGGCATATGCCCGCACATGGTATAGCGTTCCTTTTGTCAGACCGCTTAGGGAACTGCTAAAAGTACCGATACCACCACTACCGGGGCCAATGCTTGTTTTGGAGTCCGAAGTGGTTGGTTCCGTCGTTGTCGTACTCCAACATACCCCCCTATCCAATATTGGCATTCCCCCAGTGCTAATGATTGTACCTCCACTAGTGGCAGTGCTAACCGTTATTGAGGCAACGGTAGGGGTTGTAGTAAGTGTAGCACGGTCTGGGGTAGCAAAAGTTGTGGCGGATGAACTATATCCCGTTCCTCTTTGGTTGTTGGTGCCATAAGCCCAAACATAGTACAGAGTACCAGGCAAGAGGCTACCAAGAGACCCCGAAATTGACGTTCCAGCTGCTCCAACGGACAAGCTATTACCCGGTGTTGCAATCGGGATCACATCTATCGTATTCCAGATCAGACCAAGATCCGTAATTAATGCTCCGCCGTCAAAGACCAGACTAGCAACTGCTTCTGCATTGTTCATTAGAATAGTCGGAAGGATTGTCACATCGCTCAATAGAGGAACTGCCGCAGATGTGGTAAAGGTTGCCTGATCACCATAAGCAGTCCCCTTAGTGTTTGTCGCATAAGCACGCACATAATAGCTGGTTCCCGGAATCAAACCAGGGCAGTATTCACTAAAGTAGCCAGTACCCGCAGTACCATTTACAATTTTGGTTTGCAGATCGATGCTTGGCAAGTTACTAGTGTCCCATACAAATCCTCTAGCCGTTACTGGCATTCCCCCATCATCAATTACTTCTCCAAGACCTTTGACTGAATATTCCGAAATATCGATAACAGAAGTTGCCGATAGAACAGGAAGCAGCACATCGTTTGTTCTAAATGTTGTCTCACTACCATAGGTAGTGCCAACACTATTGGTAGCATAGGCTCTTACATAATAGATCGTATCTGGCGTTAAACCCGTAAGTCCCCCACTAAAAACACCTATACCCTGTGTCACATCATCAACCGTTTTAGTATTCAAAGCAATTGTAGGGGTGCTATACGTATCCCATACAATTCCACGAATAAGTATTGGGCTACGACCATCATCGGTGATTTGCCCTCCACCGGTAGCTGTAGTAGCTCTGATGCTTGTAATATCCGTAGTGGCGGTTAAAGTAGGTTCGGCAAGAGTGATAAATGATTTTTCAAAGCCGTAAGCGACCCCAATTCCATTTTTGGCATAAGCTCTCACATAATAAAGGGTATTTGACAATAAACCGGTCATCTCGCCGGTAAAATTTCCGTCGCCTAAATCAACATTGCTTGTTTTAGTAATTAAGGCGATAGTAGGGTTTCGTTGGGTACTCCAACAAATTCCCCTTTGGGTTACCACTGATCCGCCATCGCTGGTTATCTGTCCGCCTCCGCCTGCAGTTGTAGCTGTAATTGAACTCGCTTCATGAGTATCCAGAAGCGGTGAAGTTGCAAATATTACAACTGTCAATTGATTACCATAGGCCGTTCCTGCACTATTGGTCGCATAAGCACGTACATAATAAGTGGTGCTCTTTACTAAATTAGTTAGGTTGCTTATAAAACTGCCATTACCCGATCCGTCACTGGTTCTGGTCAAAGTAATCGTATCTGGAGCTATATCTTTGTCAGTTGTCCAAACAATACCATATTGCGTAATCATAGCTCCTCCATTAGAACGGATGACCCCTCCGCTACTGGCAGTGTCATTGGAAGTGATCTCAGGATCAACGGTAGTTACGCTAGCTAGAATCGGTTTGGTGGTAAAGGAGATCTCGTCACCGTAAGACGTACCTACGCTATTGATTGCATAAGATCTCACAAAATACATGGTAGCAGGCTCTAAGCCAATGAGATTGCTGGTAAAAAGACCTGCTCCCTGATCGCTTGTTCTAGTGGAGAGTCCTATCGTTGGAAGACTACTTGTACTCCAGCATATCCCTTGTTCAAAAACCGGTGCTCCACCATCTGAAAGAATTTTGCCTCCGCTTACAGCAGTGATTCCGGTATCTTCAGAAATAGCATTTGTGCTTAAAGTAGCAGTATTCAGCGTAGTAAAGCTAAGTTCGTTCCCATGAGCAGTCCCCTTTTCATTGATGGCATAGGCACGCAGATAATAAGTAGTCCCCGGATTTAATCCGGTAATCTCGCTATTAAAAATGCCCTTCCCTGCCCCAGTCTGCACGGTTCTGCTCAGCAATATATCATCATAATCAAAATTAGGCTGGGTGCTCCATAGTACGCCTTGGGTATCAACGGTTATCCCACCTTCATCAGAAATATCCCCACCACTTTCGGCTGTTGTGCCGGTAATTTTGGTTGGAATAACTGTAGTTAATGCTGCTATAGTTGGTTGATCTGTAGTGAAACTGACCGGTTCTCCAAATGAAATACCCGAGACAGTAATTGCGTAAGCTATGACATAATATCGCGTAGCTGGTGTGAGGTTTTTCAATTCAGTACTGAAACTTCCTGTATCCGTGCCGTCTTCGGTTTTGTCTGCTGATGTAATATTAGGAACAAAACCCGCTACGGTACTCCAGAACACCCCTCTTTTAATCACATTTGAACCACCAGAACTGATTATTGTACCGCCAACGATCGCAGTAGTATTGGTTACTATACCAGATGAATTGGTTTCAATGACAGCCTTTTTGGGAGTGGTAAAACTAATCTTACCTCCATAAGAACGACCGGCAACATTTTCAGCATAAGCATAAACATAGTAGGTCGTATCCAAATTCAGTCCGGTAATTTTGCTGCCAAAAGCACCTGTTCCCGCTCCTATTTCTATGGTTTTGTTCGCCGTTGCTGTGACAGGATTAAAATTAGGGTCACTGCTCCATATTAACCCACGGGTGTGAGTAGTTGCGCCGCCTTCATCTAAAATAGCTCCGCCACTATTGGCTGAATCACCAGTGATATCGGTTGCCGAAACTGTAGTTAATGTTGCCTTAATAGGTGGTTGTGTGGTGAAGCTAACCGGGTCCCCATAAGAAATGCCAGCACTGGTAACTGCGTAAGCTATTACATAATACGTCGTATCTGATTGTAGGTTTTTGAGATAACTGTAGAAATTACCTGTACCAGTACCGTCATTGGTTTTGTTGGTTGATGAAATGTCAGGGGTAAAGCCCTGAACAGTGCTCCAAAACACTCCCTTATTAAGCACAGCTGAGCCACCGGAATTGGTTATCGTTCCTCCCAAAACCGCTCTGGAACTGGTAACAAAATCAGGCAGATTAGTAAAAATGGTAGCCTTCTCAGGAATGGCAGCTGTCTCTGAAGTAGTAAAGCTACGCACCTCCCCATACTTCGTTCCTGCATCGTTGGTAGCATAGGCACATATATAATAGGTGGTACCCCGGATCAGTCCGGTGATCGTACAACTAAAAATCCCTATCCCTCCTGCTCCAATCTGTTCGATTTTCTCCCCTGCTACTTCTGGATCAAAACCAGGTTGGCTACTCCATTTTATCCCACGGATATTGGTGGTTGCCCCTCCTTCATCTGTTATATCCCCACCACTATTGGCCGTTGTGTCGGTAATTTCCGTTGCCGAAACGGTCGTTATTGTTGCTTTGACAGGTTGTGATGTTCTGAAACTAAACTGTGCCCCATAAGAGGTACCAGTGATAGTGCTTGCATAAGCCTTTACATAATATGTTGTATCAGCTGCGAGGTTTTTAAGTACACTGTCAAACCTACCGGTCCCTGTACCATCATCGGTTTGGTCGACTGATAGAGCATCAGGAGTAAACCCATCAATTGTGCTCCAGAATACTCCCCTTTTAAGCACATCCGAACCACCGGAATCGCTTATCATTCCGCCTGAAACTGCAGTAGTAGCGGTCACAAAATTCGGTGGATTAGTGGTAATGGTAGCCATCGTGGGAGTGCTAAAACTAACCTTATTCCCATAAGAGGGACCGGCATCACTTACCGCATAAGCACGTACATAGTACGTGGTGCCCTGTGCTAAATTATTCAGGTAGCTGACGAAAATTCCTTTTTCATAACCTGTCTGCTCTGTTCTGTTTGCAGAAGCATCTTCAGGGAGGAAATCAGGGTCGCTGCTCCAAACAATTCCTCTAGTATTCACAGATGCACCTCCATTACTGATAATATTCCCCCCACCGGTAGCTGTATTCCCGGTGATCTCACTTATTTTTTCGGTAACCACTGTGGCATGGACCGCAGGCAATGTCATGAAACTTTCGCGATTACCATAGGCGGTACCTGCACTATTGGTGGCAAAAGCACGTACAAAATACGTGGTTGAGCCCAACAGATCCGTAAGGTCGGCAGTAAAAGAGGTCGAACCGGAACCAATTTTACGGATACTGTCTGCAATAGTTGGGTCATTTTTTGTGCTGCTCCAGCAGATGCCTTTGCTGGTGATAAACGATCCGCCGTTATTTATATTGTAGCCTCCACTGGTCGCTAAAGTGCTGGTAATGGAACCAACTGTGGGCGTAAGGGTGGTTACGGTAGCTAGGAGCGCCGTTCTAAAACTTAACTCATTGCTGGCAAATGTAGTTCCAGCGGAATTAGTCGCGTACGCACGTACGTAATATGTTGTGCCGGGATCTAAACCGCTTATGTTGCTGCTAAAATTGCCCGTGGCTTGTTGTATGGTTTTTTGACTTGTTGCGGTGCTAGGCAAGAATCCGGAAATGGTACTCCAGACAATTCCGCTTTCAAAAATCAGTCCGCCACCATTACTGAGCACACGGCCTCCGCTCAGAGCAGTACTTCCTGTGATTTTTGTGACATCAACTGTCTGTATCACCGCAAAGGATGGAGGAAGCGTTGTGAAACTTTTAGTAGCTCCATAAGCTGTACCCGCTTTATTAACCGCATACGCACGGACATAATATTTAGTGCTTCCCGCTAGTGCGTTGAAATTATGGAGAAATCCCCCGATACCGATGCCACCGTCGGTTTTCGTAGCTAATATAGTAGTTGGATTCATCGCTGTATCCCAAACTATTCCACTGCTGGTTACTCTATTTCCCCCATCACTAAAAATATCACCCCCACCTACGGCAGTGGTACTGCTGATGCTGCTTGCCTCAACATCTTTTGTAGTTAAAGAAGCAATAGTATAGGTCTTGAAATTGATCTCATTGCCATATGCCACACCCGCACTGTTGGTGGCATACGCTTTAACATAGTATGTTTTGTTTGGCGCAAGCTCTTTAATGCTGCAATTAAACGTAGCCGAACCACCAATATTTTCTATTTTGTTAATGAGAAAAAATTCCGGGTCAAAATCAGGTGTAAAACTCCAGGTTATACCACGAGAACTAATATCTGCACCCCCATCCACTGTAATGTGCCCGCCAGAAATGGCTAGAGGATCAGAGGTATCAGGTACTTCTATGGTTGTAATGGTAGCCTTTTCGGCCGGAGCGGTCATAAATTCAACTACATTAGTACTGTAACCAACACCTGTAGCATTAATGCCATAAGCTCTAATATAATAGGTCGTGCCCCCCTTCAGACCAGTAATCGTACTGATAAAATGACCGGTCCCTATTCCATTACTGCTATGTGATCCGTTAATCGTAGGATTGTTGGTTAAACTCCAGCATAAGCCGCGTTCCGTTACTGGCATCCCGCCATCTGAAGCAATAGCTCCCCCGCTGGTAACGGTAGTGCTGGTAACCAAGGAAGCAGCTGTAGTTGTTAACACTGGCGGTTGTGGCGTTGTAAAAATGTGTGAATTACCATAGGCTGTCCCCTTGCTATTGGTAGCATAAGCCTTCACATAATAGGTGGTAGCCGGAACTAATGAAGAAAAGCTTGTGTGAAAAGTGCCGGTACCGCTTCCGGTTACATTCTCGACCGTTTTAGTAGGTAAAGCAATTGTAGGCTCAGGACTTGTACTCCAACAGATCCCGCGTTTAGTAATTAAAGAAACCCCATTACTGGTGATATCACCGCCACTAGAGGCCCTGGTACCGTCAAGACCTGGAAACCAGCCCGTTTTAAAACTGGCAGCATCATAGCTATGTGGTACAATGGTCGTTAAAGTAGGTAAAGAAGTGGTAATAAAACTCGACTCACTACTAAAGCTTGTACCTACACTATTGGTGGCATAACCCTTTATAAAATACGTTTTTCCCGATTCTAAATTGGTAATGTTGCAAACAAATGTGCCAACATCTGCCGGTCCGGATGCCAGTGAGGGAACATAAACAAAATTGACCCTGTCTGTACTCCAGCAAATTCCTCGCCCTGATATTGCCTCACCTCCATTGTTAATGATGGTGACTTCACTCACTGCCGATACATCAGTAATGTCTCTAACTTTAATGTTCGGTGAACTGAGCACAGGTGCCGTAGCGGGGTCGGTTTTAAAGTGATACATGTTACCATAAGCGGTCCCTGATACGTTTTCCGCATAGGCACGAACATAGTAATCTGTATTTCGCAACAGATCTGTTATCTGACTCGGGTAGGGACCGACTCCTGAACCATCAGAAGTAATGATTGCCGCTGGGTCACTGATAGGATCCCCAACAACGCTCCAGGTAATTCCACGCAGATAAATCTGCGATCCTCCATCACTACTGATTATTCCGCCGCTATTGGCATAAACAACAGAAACATTAGCATCAATTTCTATGGTTTCGATGATAGGCCTGTCGGCCATAGCTGTCCTGAACGTTATGTTATCACTGTACACAATACCAGATTCGTTAATCGCATAAGCACGCACATAATAAATCTTATCCGCCTCCAATCCGTTAATCACGCTTGAAAAAAAACCTATATCGCTACCAATTATCAAGGTACTGGTTCTGGTATTCAATCCAATATGCGGATTGGGATTTGTACTCCAACAGATTCCCTGTGTGATTACAGGCGTTCCTCCGTTATTTCTAATTTCAACACCACTAACGGCGGAAATATTGGTGATTCCGGTAACAGGTATAGCCGAGATGATGGGCAGACAACTTATATCTTTCCATACTATCCCATCGTAATACCGGATGGCTTTTGAAAGTGTATTAATATAAATGGCCCCCATCGACACTCCTATAGGATTATCATTGAAAGCAGGCAGCTTAGAAACTTTCAACCCGCTATCTGTAGAAAAGCCACTGTTTTCTGCAAAACTACCTTTTCCGACTATTCTAGCTACCGATTCCCACCTAGCCCCGTCATAAATCATCATCGCGTTTTGCGTTTTTGACAAATAGACCGCCCCCATTTCAATTATCCCTATAGGATCTTCACCTAAAGAGGGTAAAAATGGAATTCCAGATTTTATCTCCAGAAAGTCATTAACAGGTGTCGAATCGATGTTGCTACTGCATAGCGTTTCCCAAGAAGAACCATTATATATAAGGGGTTGGTTGTCTGTAATGCTGTAGATAAGCATTCCGGATATAGGGGAATTAACTGTTGATGGGTCCACCGTGGGAAGATGTGGAATACCACCAATTACCTTAAAAGAACTTTGTGCCGAAACAGCACTGGTTCCGGTAAGCAATAAGAAAAAAACAAACTTAAAAATAGTAAATAATGTCTTCAAAATAACGTGTGTCTTTTTTGTTGAGAAACCTGCGTCTCTTCCTTTTGATACTCTCCAGTCAATTGTGCCGGTTATTCGATTAACCCCGTCGTTCGAACCCCAGACTACCGGTCTTCGCTCAATTAATTGGAACAATAGTTTATATTAATCCTTCTTTTTTAAGATGCTGTTGATTTGCTCCTGCTGATGATCCATACGGGTTTTTAATGCATCAATTTCTTTCTGTTGCTCTTTTACCGCCTGTATTAGAACACCTGCGAGTTGGGTATAATCCACTTTTAAGAAACCATCCTTATCTTGCGTCACCATTTCAGGAAAAACACTTTGCAGTTCTTGCGCTATAACACCTATTTTTTGCCCTGTCGCATACTTATGCTGGTCCTTATACTCAAAGCTTACGCCTCTAATCTGCTCTATTTTTTGTAGCACGTTAAGCAAAGTTTCGATATGGGTTTTTAACCTGTTGTCTGATGGGGTGTAGAAGTTTCCATTCACGGTTACATCCTGTCCGAAACTCGTATTACCAGCTGTATCAAAAGTTAATCCCTTACCGTTTTGACCGTCATTGTTAATGAAATTAAACGCAAGCTTAATATTCTGTGTAGCTGTGTGGTTCCCCATATTATCCTTACCCGCTGCTGTGGCATTTGTCATACTAGCATCCACGTATCTTTTTGTTGCCGCTTGATGGTCGAAAGTTGGATCGGCAAGATTTACGATGTTGTGGTTTATTGTTCCATTGCCTAACGAAATGTCTGTCGTTGCCATTCCAAAAGCGCTCAACGCAATGGTACTTGTCGCAACATCACTTGCTTTCCCTGTACCATCCCCCAAAAAAATGTTTCCCGAAGATAGGCCGATATTACTTGCACCAATAACTCTATTATCCACATAGTTTCTGGTAGTTGCATCCTGGGCGTTTTCCGGTTCGGCAAGGTTTCGAATTCTGTAGCTATTGATTCCACTGCCTACGTAAATATCAGCCGTTGCCACTCCAAAACCACTCAGCGGTATGGTATTTTTAGCTGTTGAAACGGCTGTACCCGCAGCATTCCCTATATACAATTGCCCATCAGCCAATTTATTATCCATAGGTACCCATTCCGTACCATTAAAGACATATAAATGATTATCCGTCGTATTGTAATACATGTCGCCCGTAACCGGAGCGGCAGGAGCTGTTGCGCTAACCGGGGGTTTTGAAGATTTTGAATCAACATAGCTTTTTGTGGCCGCATCCTGATTCGCAGATGGATCGGCAAGACCTCTTAATTTGAACCCGCCAATAAAAATATCTTCCGTTGGTACTCCAAAACCACTAAGTAGAATGTTATTTTTAGGGACGGAGGAAGCTTTCCCTGTAGCATCCCCAACAAAAAGATTCCCATCAGCAAGGCTAATGCTGGCTATAGTGACAACCTTGCTATCAACATAATTTTTTGTCGCCGCATCCGCAGCGATTGTTGGCTCGGCCAGGTTTACGATTTTTTTGGCTCCTAAATCAATGTCTGCTGTCGCTGCAGCAAAACCGCTCAGCGAAATGGTGCTTTTAGAAACATCAGCTGCTTTCCCTGTGCCATCCCCCACAAAAAGATTGCCGCTGGTCAGGCTAATATCAGCCGGAAAAATAACCTTGGTATCCACATAGTTTTTTGTTACAGCATCCGTGGATACTACTGGGTCGGCAAGATTTACGATTTTTTTGATTCCTAAATCAATGTCCGCTGTCGCTGCGGCAAAACCGCTCAGCGCAATAGTGCTTTTAGAAACATCGGATGCTTTCCCTGTGCCATCCCCCACAAAAAGGTTACCGCTGGTCAGGCTAATATTAGTCGGCGCGATAATCTTGTTATCCACATAGTTCTTTGTCGCAGCATCCTGATTTACAGCTGGCTCAGCAAGGTTTACTATTTTTTTTGTTCCTAGATCAATATCAGCTGTCGCTGCAGCGAAACCGCTCAGCGCAATGGTGCTTTTAGAAACATCGGATGCTTTTCCTGTCACATCTCCCACAAAAAAGTTGCCGCTGGTCAAGCTAATATTAGTCGGAGCGACAACCCTGTTATCGACATAATTTTTTGTCGCAGCATCCGCAGCGATTGTTGGCTCGGCCAGGTTTACGATTTTTTTGGCTCCTAAATCAATGTCTGCCGTCGCTGCAGCAAAACCGCTCAGCGAAATGGTGCTTTTAGAAACATCAGCTGCTTTCCCTGTGCCATCCCCCACAAAAAGATTGCCGCTGGTCAGGCTAATATCAGCCGGAAAAATAACCTTGGTATCCACATAGTTTTTTGTTACAGCATCCGTGGATACTACTGGGTCGGCAAGATTTACGATTTTTTTGATTCCTAAATCAATGTCCGCTGTCGCTGCGGCAAAACCGCTCAGCGTAATGGTGCTTTTAGAAACATCGGATGCTTTCCCTGTGCCATCCCCCACAAAAAGGTTACCGCTGGTCAGGCTAATATTAGTCGGCGCGATAATCTTGTTATCCACATAGTTCTTTGTCGCAGCATCCTGATTTACAGCTGGCTCAGCAAGGTTTACTATTTTTTTTGTTCCTAGATCAATATCAGCTGTCGCTGCAGCAAAACCGCTCAGCGCAATGGTGCTTTTAGAAACATCGGATGCTTTTCCTGTCACATCTCCCACAAAAAAGTTGCCGCTGGTCAAGCTAATATTAGTCGGAGCGACAACCCTGTTATCGACATAATTTTTTGTCGCAGCATCCGCAGCGATTGTTGGCTCAGCAAGGTTTACTATTTTTTTGGTTCCTAAATCAATGTCCGCCGTCGCTGCAGCAAAACCGCTCAGCGAAATGGTGCTTTTAGAAACATCGGATGCTTTCCCTGTGCCATCCCCCACAAAAAGATTGCCGCTGGTCAGGCTAATATTAGTCGGAGTGATAACCCTGGTATCCACATAGTTTTTTGTCGCAGCATCCGTGGATACTACTGGGTCGGCAAGATTTGCGATTTTTTTGGTTCCTAAATCAATATCTGCTGTCGCCGCTGCAAAACCGCTCAGTGCAATAGTGCTTTTCGAAACATCGGATGCTTTCCCTGTGCCATCCCCCACAAAAAGGTTGCCGCTGGTCAGGCTAATATCAGCCGGAGCGATATCCTTGGTATCTACATAGTTTTTTGTCGCAGCATCCGTAGCGATGGTTGGCTCAGCAAGGTTTACGATTTTTTTGGTCCCTAAATCAATGTCCGCCGTCGCCGCTGCAAAACCGCTCAGCGAAATGGTGCTTTTCGAAACATCGGATGCTTTTCCTGTCACATCCCCCACAAAAAGGTTTCCGCTGGTCAGGCTAATATTAGTCGGCGCGATAATCTTGTTATCCACATAGCTCTTTGTCGCAGCATCCTGATTTACAGCTGGCTCGGCAAGGTTTACTATTTTTTTGGTCCCTAAATCAATATCCGCTGTCGCTGGAGCAAAACCACTCAGTGCAATAGTACTTTTCGAAACATCGGATGCTTTCCCTGTGAAATCCCCCACAAAAAGATTGCCGCTGGTTAGACTAATATTAGTCGGAACGATAACCTTGTTGTCCACATAGTTTTTTGTCGCAGCATCCGCAGCGGATGCTGGTTCGGCAAGATTGTTCATTTTGAAACCACCAATGGAAATATCCGCTATTGCGGCACCTAAATCACTTAATGGAATGGCACTCTTTGGCACCGAAGTGGCCTTATTTGATAAGTCCCCTACAAGCACATAATCCGCTGCCAAGTCCAAATAAGCTGGCGTTGCCGTTCTGGTATCGACATAATATTTTGTCACCGCATCCTGATCGAATATTGGTTCAGCTAAAAAGCTGATTCTGAATTGTGTTCCAATATCACCCATAGAAATATCATCGGTAGCTGTGCCAAAACCACTGATGGGAATAAGGTTCTTTGGACTGGCAGCCGCTTTTCCCGTTGCATTTCCTACAAACAGGTTGCCATTAGGTAAAGAAAGCATCGAGACAGGCGTAATAAAAAGATCATCCACGTATTTTTTTGTCGCAGCATCCGTGGATACTACTGGGTCGGCAAGATTTGCGATTTTTTTGGTTCCTAAATCAATATCTGCTGTCGCCGCTGCAAAACCGCTCAGTGCAATAGTGCTTTTAGAAACATCGGATGCTTTCCCTGTGCCATCCCCCACAAAAAGGTTGCCGCTGGTCAGGCTAATATCAGCCGGAGCGATATCCTTGGTATCTACATAGTTTTTTGTCGCAGCATCCGTAGCGATGGTTGGCTCAGCAAGGTTTACGATTTTTTTGTTCCCTAAATCAATGTCCGCCGTCGCCGCTGCAAAACCGCTCAGCGAAATGGTGTTTTTTGCGACGGCTGATGCATTATTTATGGAACTTCCAATGAGAAGGTTTCCTGTGGGAAGGCTAATATTAGCTGGATTAAACGTTTTGGTGTCCACATAAAATTTTGTAGCTGCGTCCTGCGCCAAAGTTGGATCCAGCAGGTTGACAATTTTATAGTTTGTTATTCCGTTGCCTAAAGAAATATTCGCGATTGCATTGGCAAAACCACTGATTGGAACAAGGCTTTTTGAAACGGCTGCTGCTCTATTGGAAGCATTTCCCACAAACAAGCTATTATTGGGTAATGCAAGTAGAGTAGGACTTGTAAATAATCCATCAACGTAGCTTTTGTTCGTTGCATCAGTTCCGCTAGATGGATTGGCAAGATTAATAATTTTATGGTTAATCATCCCGTCACCCAAAGAGACATTATTGGCAGGATTGGCGAAACCATCGAGCGTGATACCTGTCTTGTCTAGTTTTGCTTCGGTAACGGCGCTATTTTTAATCGTCAGGTTTCCGTTGCTGCTCATCGTTGCATCACCGAATAGGAGAACAGGAACCGCCACATTGGAGGAATTCCCCACAAAAATTCTCCCGCTCGGGAGGGAGTTATCCATCGGCATCCAAACAGTTCCGTTATATACATATAGACGGTGGTCTGAAGTGTTATAAAATAATGCTCCTTCTTTTACACTTATTGTAATTGGGTCCGGATTGACCGTCCCTGATGGTGTCGATCCATTGGTAGATACTTCTACCCAATTACTGTTAGCGTCAAAAACGTACAATATGTTGAGATCCGTATTAAAAAAAAGGTCTCCAGGCTTACCCCCTGTTGGCATATCAGCCTCCGTGCCTCCAGCAGTGGTAGAGCCGCTAATATTGGCCCATTGTGAATCTGCATTCCTCATGTACAGTGCCTTCTCGCCGGTCGCATAAAAAATGTCTCCCATTTTGTAAGTCGTCGGTAACGAAGAGAGGGTTACCGGGGATACCCACGAGGTGCCATCAAAAACATAATACTGACTATCCCAAAATGATTTAATTACGTCGCCCACTGCTCCGGGAGGCGCACTGGAAACGGGAGAGCTATAATCATCTGGAATAGCAGTTATTGTTACCCATCCCGACCCCGTCAATTTATACATTTTGGAATCGCTGGTATTTAAAATTACCTCTCCAACAACATTAGATCCAACAGGCACGGAAGTGCCAGAACTGTACTTTGGTAATTTTGCATCGATTGAGAGGGTTGCCGTATTTAAAGCGGCGATAAATGCACCTTGCGGAGTATTAGTCGTAATTAACGGGAATCCGCTATCGCTGGGGCTATAAATAATACCCAGCCCTAATTGCGGTGCGAGAGCATCAAAGGCCTTTGAAGTGGTGCTAATCTCAGACCCATCAACAGTCAACGACATTATTTCGAAAGTATTCCCATTTGCATCTATAATTCGATCCCCAACAGATACACCGCCAGCGTCGAATGAGCCTGAAAGATCAATAAAATCTCCTTTTATCAAATAATTCGTGCCCCCTGGAGCAGTGACCGAGTTGATGTTTAATTGTCCATTAAATTGCTTTAAAGTTTGCGCATGAACCGATAAGGTAAAAAACAATAAAATAAAACCTATAATATAAATTTTGAATAATTTCATATTTTTTCTGTCATTAAGGTCTTAATACTATATAAAAACCATTTCCACCGCTATGAGAGCCTAGACTTGCTGTCTGCAGTGTAATGCTTCCGGCCCCATAATTAATTACCGTCCAGCTGAAATTAGTAGTGGCCGGACTTTGTATTGAGTTTACAATGGGAGTAATTACGTTGTTATCGGCAATCAGAGCCAATGGCAAAACAACATCGGTCGCGTTGTTGTTCCAGCGACCCGCAGAATCAGTAATTGTTATGTCCATTTTGTTGTCAGCCGGGTTACCCAATGCAGCCTTAGAGGTAGAAAATTTGAAATAGTCCAGGTCTACTCCCACAGGGACGGTTATCACCAAGCTCGCACCAGTCAAAACAGCCGTGACACCCACACCCGTTGCCCGGACAAAGTAATTAGCATTGCCATTCGGGTGATAGGCAACAGGTGATGACCCTCCGGAGGGGGCAACCCACGCTGCTGCGGTTCCACCCGCGTTTACCGTCAAAACTTTGTTGGCATCGGAAGCACCTGTTATAGCCGCCATCTTATCCAATTTAGTTTTATCTCCAGGTAGCATTAAACTGGCATCGCTAGTTGATCCTGCGGCAATTGTTACATCCGTTCCAGTGTCTGAGTATAACAATCCCTGCGTTGAAGAACTGGTATAGCTTAAATTAGCTCCCCCTCCGCCGCCAGTTGCACTCAATGTACTGCCCACAAAAGACAATCCGCCACCTAGGGTAATTTCGCCAACAGTAGTTCCTGCTTGCCCGGAACCCAACAATTTGCCTGCGGTCATAGTTTGCATCTTGGCATAAGTGACCGCGCCTGGAGCAATAGTGGCCGTACCTGTGGCATTTGCACTGCCGTTAAAGGCAGATGAGGTGTATACAACATCGCCTGAAGTACTTATAGTTCTACCGGTTTGAAGGGTTGTTGCCGTTCCCGCATTGCCGATGATATTTGTTTGGTCGCCGGTGTTACTTCCGGATACACCATTTAATTTTATCTTATCGGAAGGCAACATCAAACTGGCATCGACAGTTGATCCTGCAGGAATTGTGGCATCCGTTCCAGTGTCAGACAATACCACTCCTTGTGTTGCGGAATTTGTATAGATTAAATTGGCTCCTCCAACGCCTGACGCACTCAATGTACTGCCCGCAAAAGACAATCCGCCACCTAGGGTAATTTCGCCAACAGTAGTTCCTGCTTGCCCCGAGCCCAATAATTTGCCAGCGGTCATAGTTTGCATCTTGGTATAAGTGACTGCGCCTGGAGCAATAGTGGCCGCACCTGTGGCATTTGCACTGCCGTTAAAGGCTGATGAGGTGTATACAACATCGCCAGAGGTACTTATAGTTCTACCGGTTTGAAGGGTTGTTGCCGTTCCCGCATTGCCTGTAATTGTAATTTGGTCACCGGTATTGCTTCCGGTTATAGCATTTAATTTTATCTTATCGGAAGGCAACATCAAACTGGCATCGATAGTTGATCCTGCGGGAATTGTGGCATCCGTTCCAGTGTCAGACAATACCACTCCTTGTGTTGGGGAATTTGTATAGATTAAATTGGCTCCTCCAACGCCTGACGCACTCAATGTACTGCCCGCAAAAGACAATCCGCCACCCAGGGTAATTTCACTAACAGTAGTTCCTGCTTGCCCCGAGCCCAACAATTTGCCGGCGGTCATAGCTTGGATCTTATTATACGTCACTTTCGCAGGACCAATCGTGGTGACGTTGCCAACAGAGGTAACATCCCCTGTAAATGTCTGGTCCCCGGAATTGGTTCCGGTTAATCCCAAATCCGTTTTGAGGGTGCTCAACGATTGTACTTCTGGAACTCCAATGGCGGCAGTTTTCCGATAAAAAACGGTACCTGTGGCTACATCGTTCATTTTGGCGAGGGTGACCGCTTTATTTGCAATCGTAGTTACATTTCCAGAAGAGGTTACCTCTCCTGTAAATACCTGGTCTCCAGTATTGGTTCCTGTTAAATTGGCTCCTGACACATTTCCTGTAGCAACTATCGACGTGGGCGTTATAGCTCCTAAGGTCAGCGTTATAGCCGGTGTCGTTGTAGCATTAGCAACTGAACCGCTGATACCATTAGTAGTTACCACCGATACAGTACTTACCGCTCCACCTGCTGAACCATTAGTTGCAGCTGTAATTCTTCCCTTTGCATCAACTGTAATATTCGCAGCATTATAATCGCCTGCAATAACTGCTGTATTGCTTAATGAAATTGAAGGGCCAGCAGTAACACCATCTCCTGAATTTACAACGACATCAGTTGATCCCGTAATGGTTCGCGTAGTGGCTGTTCCATTTCCCGTTCGCACTATAATTCCATTGGTTCCAAGTCCCGCTACTGCTGTAAGATCTGCATCGGAATTTTGTTTGGTTCCCACATTTGTGTCAACATAAGTTTTGGTTGCTTTTACACTCGGATATTTACTATCAAGAGTCCCGTCACCTGCTACATCAGTGCTTCTATTTACTATGTCTTCTTTTTTATTCAATTCCGTTTGAGTTGCTGCACTCACTGGCTTCGCATTGTCACTAGTGTTGTTTACATCCCCTAGAAGTATATCCGTTTTTGTCAGTGAGACACTTCCGCTGTATCCATTTACGCTCTGCACACCACTTCCTGGGGTAAGTATTTCTTTCCAATTGACAAGAATTGACCCCGGAGTAGCAGCTAATACATAACTTCTGCTTTGATCGGTCCTGATTACCGTACTACCCACCGAAGGGTTTATTAAAGCAAGCATGGCCGCTTCGCTGTTTAAAACATCTACTGATGAGAATGAAATCGCTGGAATCTGGCTGGAAGGTATTTTACCGATTGCATCCAGCGTAGCAACCCCATTAGCGACAGCCTTTTCCGTTATATCTATTTTACTGTTTAGTTCCGTTTTAGTTGCATTACTAACCGGTTTATTGGCATCGCTGCTGTTACTCACCTGATCCAAACTTAAATCTGATTTAACCTGCGCTGGCGTTCTTTCCCTTAAGGTGCTTGCATCAAGGGCGCTAATAAAATTACCTGGAGTATAGGATGTAATTCCTGTCCCTCCTTTAGTAACCGGTAAATTAGTAATTATTGGTTCTTTTAACGATAGTCCAGGAACCGTTGGAGCACTGGCTGTACCTGCCAAATCTCCAGCTAGCTGAATTTTACCCGTAGCTATTGCTGTTGCATCACTAACAGCTATACCAGCAATGGCTGTATTCACTCGACCATCAACATATGTTTTGGTCGCCTTTTCAGTGGGATAACTGTTATCTGAATTCGCGGTGAAGGTACCATCCGTACTTTTATTTGCTTTGTCTTCTTTTAAATTCAATGCCGTTTGAGTATCAGTACTTACCTGCTTTTCGGCATCACTGGTGTTACTTACCTGATCTAAACCTAATGCTGCTTTTACCTGCGTTGGTGTTCTTTGATATAGCGTAGTTGCATCAAGGGCGCTAATAAAATTACCTGGAGTGTAGGATGTAATTCCCGTACCCCCTTTAGTAACCGGTAAATTAGTAATGATAGGTTCTTTTAGCAATAAGCCAGGAACAGTTGGAGCATCAGCCGTACCGCCAAGATCATTGGCGAGCCTCACTATCCCTTTTGTTACGGTTGTAGCATCAGAAACTCCGCTAGTTGAGCCGTCTCTTGCAGCAGTGATTCTTCCGTTTGCATCCACTGTAATATTTGCCGCAGTATAACTACCTGGGGTGACGGCTGTATTTGACAAACCCAACAATCCGGATGTTGTTCCATTACCCGTAAGCGAACCGTCATGCAACACTTTTCCACCACCAATCAATGCCGAAAAATCCACTTGACTATTTCTTGGTCCAGATATAGAAAGTATGGGACCTGTCAGACTTAGCGATTGGTTAAGGTCACTCAGACTTACTGAATTTCCATCTTTAACTGATAAATTATACGAAGAATCGAAACTAAGAACAGGTGCGACACCACTACCCGCCCCCCCTTTTGGCCCTACCAACGCTATTCCATCTGAAGGCCAACCTCCTGACGTTTTTGGACCATACAGAACCACACTACCGGTATTTATATAGAAATCTCCATCTGAGCCAATAGCTGACGAAGGATTAGTATTCCCGTTTAAAATGGTATTAGCATTTACCCCGTTACCAACAGTTAACTCCGAACTGTTTACCAATCTTTGCCACTGTCCATTATTATTATAATAAAAGCCAGGAGAATTATTAGTTTGGTAAATCAACAAACCATTGGCCGGACTATTGATAGCACTGCGTTGCACAAATGACAACCTTGGGATTAGCACCCCTTTTGAAGTAGACAACACTTCAAGCTGTGCACTTGTGTCCGGAACATTCGTACCGATTCCTACCTGAGCCTTTGCATTAAATGCAAATAGCAACCCAATAAACATTATATAATATTTAGCCGTATCGTTCATTATAGTTGTCTATTTTAAATCTAAAGAATAAGAAAGCGAAAATAAATTGGCTCACTCAAAAGCCCAAAAGCCTTTCTTTGAGAACAAAGCACCCGTTAACCACAGCACTCACAAAGCTTGCTTTTGACGCATAACCACTTAAAAAACACAAACACGTAGGATTAATGCTGTTTATATATAGCTCTGGATGATTATTATTTTACAGGAATTTAACTATAAAATAATAATCGTGAGACTACCAAAATCCGACGCTCTTCTTTCGCATTTAAATACATACTACAAAAGTACCGTGCTTTTAAATCAGTCGCACTAGACAAATGTCCAAAAACAAATCGTTGTTGTTTGATAAAAGTCAGCTCATCAAATTTTAATTACTAATTATTAACCGACTCACAAACTGCAATTTTTAAAAAAATAAGCAACAACAGATTAACTCAGTTTTCAGACATGCAAAATCGGGCATACATAAATATCTAGAGCTCTCAGAAATAAAAAAAAAAAAAAAATATTCATAGATGCGCCTTATTTTTCCAAAAAAAAAGAATTGAAACTTAAGTAAAACTGAAAATATCTCGAAACAAAAAAAGTTGGACAAGGTTGTTGTATTTATACAATAACCTACTTATTAGAAAAGACATTTTCTCAATCGAAAATATCTTCTCATTTTAAATACTTTATTGACTGTTCCTAAAAAAAGCTTATTGTTTTTTTTAACATCAAACATTCCTACTCGGCGTCCATTAGTTTTTTTTTCAGCTCATATCTATTTTCCTGTCTAGAGTCCGTTTTACATTTCCTTTATCACAAAAACTTCCCACACCAAATACCTCGAGTATTTTACGTCTTTAATAGAGCGGTGAAACCATCAGATCCAAATCTCCAGCAAGTTCCAAGATGCTTGCTCTCTCATTTCTTAATTGAACAGCTTTTTCCTTCACATATCTATTTCATATTTTAAAATATAGACTTCATCTTAACTTTTACCTCCAGCCAAATTAACTTGCCCAGCACCAATATTTTGCGCGATTGAAAGATGAATCACTACTTAAGGAAAAATTGCAAATGCTTATTTAAATCTTTTAAAAAAAGGACACAAAAAAAACACACAATTCACTTATTAACTTGAGTGCATAAAAATTTAAAAAAAACATCGCATTTTTGCACAAATGTTAAAAAAACGAGAGGTTAAAAAATAAACATTCTGCTAGTAGACGAAAAATCTATTATTAGCCCGATAGCACCAAAAAAAATGATTTTATGTAATTAATTTGTATAATTTGATCTGTTATTAGGTTATCTTAAATGTCATTGAAAATTAGTAAACCTTGCTAATATTAATAATTTGATTTTTTGGATCAAAATAATTGGTCTAAATATATTTTTTTGAATTTTAGTAACTTATTTTGTTGCTTTAGGCGGCTTTTATTTTTTATTTTTAGATTAGTAAGAGAGATTTCATATAATTCCTGCAGCCTAATCAGCAATGGTAAGCCATAAGTATACTAATTTTAAAAGACAGACCTTCATTTTTTATCAGTTAAGCAATTTTAATTTGAAGAAAAAAGATCTTTGAAATGAACAAAACAGGAATAATTATAAATATTGAAATAAAATCAATTTTAGCTCATAAAAATTTCAACTTAAAAAATCAGAACAACTAGCTAAGGTTAAGTTATAAAAAAATTAAGATCTATTAGATCTATTAAATGAAATTAGAAAATAATGACTAGAAAGAAAGGGTTAGTGTATGATAATCAAAAATATTTTTCGAGGCTTTTAAAATATGAATTTCAAGAAGATCTTTCTTTTGATACTTATTGTGATTTTAAGTATTTTGATGTAGCATTAAATGATTATTCTATTATCATTTTTGTAATATATTCAGAAGAGGAATTATTTGATTTTATGAAAGTATATAAAAAAGGAATTCCATTAATAATGTGCACGTTTAGCAAAGAAAGATTTATGAAATTACAAAAAATTGACGACCTAATACTATTGGACACATCAAAAATACGAGCGGAAATCGTTACAGATTTAAAGTATTATTTTAATCTCGTAAATGCTCTTTGATAAAAAATCTGAACGGAGATTGACAAAATCCTGATCTCTCTTACTGTTGCTAATCAAAATTAAAAACGATGTTTCTAAATATCATTACATTAATTGATAATACCTACATTTTAGGAGACTGATCTAAAAAAAATTGGAACAATATAGAGTGTTAATAATAATCCTGTAAAGAATCAATACATCTTTAATACTACCGAAAGAAAATTAGAAAAACACGAAAATAAATTTAATGATATTACATTGCTAATTGCAGATAATAATTAACTAAACACATAAAAACTATAAGATTAAAGCATTTCTGGATTAGTTTTAGAAAAATGTCAAGGTAGAGTTTCCGGATGCTTAAACAACTAAAAATAAGAAGAAGATGTATCTGAAAAATTAATATCACGATTTATTGCCAGCAGGAAGGGGTGTTTGCTTGGTTGCTTGTTTATTTACTTATTTCTCCTGCTGCAATATTTCAAATATCGTTTTTCTTAAAAATGATTTCAAGCAGACAAAAAGCCTCTAAAAATGAGGGATAATGAAATTGCATAGTTGATTTTTTTTTAATTACTGACCTGCAATTTTAATTACATATTTAAACATCATAAGACTATAAAAAACTTCTAATTCCTAGCCTCCAAAACAAATCATGACCATTTTAAAAACAAATGTATATCTAAATATATGAAAAACCTAGTGAAGTTAAATTTGATATGTAGTATATTTATGACATTTAATGCAAATGCACAAAGCTCAAAAATTATCGCAGGTTTCAACAATATTGAAAGTGTTGCAACTGATGGTCACTTTATTTATCTAGCTGATATAGGTAAAATATTATATCCTAGTACTAAAGATAATGATGGTAAAATAATTAGACTCGATCGTAAAGGCGAAATAATAGACTCTACTTTTATAAAAGAAAAGCTAAATGCCCCTAAAGGCCTTACTGTTACTGAAAAAATCTTGTTTCTTACTGACATTGATCGTCTTATTGCAATTGATTTAAAAACAGGAAACAAATTATACGAAATTAACTTTAGTAAAGACACCTCGTATTTGAGAGACATATCGATACAGGACAAAAATACTTTATATATCTCTGCAAGTGATACAAATAAAATTTTTAAGGTCAATTTAATTGACAAAACCTATTCGAAAATTAAAACTGATAAATTAATTTTAGGTATCAATGGATTGTCTTACCATAAAAAATCAAATAGAATTTATGTAAATTCCTTTGGAAACAATACTGATGCGAATGGGAGTATTGGATACATAAACCTAATAGACAACACATTCACAAAATTAGCTATAGTGGCCGGAAATTACAATGGGATTTATATTAACAATAACATACTGTATACGAGCAATTGGTTTCCATTTCAAAAAAAAGGGGCTTTACTTTCTTTTCAACTTTCTAACCTCAGAACGAATACTATTAAAGCCCCAAAATCTTTAACTGGCCCTTCTGATTTCTTTATACTGGATGATCAGATAATTGTTTCTGATTTAATAAATAGGAAACTTCACTTTATTCCATTATAAAAATGCTTAAAAAAGACATTTCTACTACACTTTATAATAGACGTTAAAGTACTGTCATTAGCGTACATAAATAATCATATACCTCTTTATTTATTAACTTGGGTGTACAATAAACAATATAAATTAACGCAAGTTTGCATCGTATTAAAAACCTATGAAAAGCATCTTATGAAATCAGTCTAAAACAATTTATATAAACATACAGCACAATATAAAAAAGGGGCCTCATATTTATACCAAAACCTATTGTTCCAAACATATTTTGTTCTGCATTAATTTAAAACTCCATGGACCACCCTAAAATCACAACTAAATTAAAATATCATATAAATAATTTTTACTATTCATATACGACTTAATACATAGAATCATGTCAAATTGTAGCAATTGCGGATTTAATATACATCCAGATAGGGAATGTATGCGAGAAATTTATAAAGAACCAGCAAACCAATTAAATTCTATAAAAAGAATTTTATTCAAAAAGAAGAAAGATTATAAAAAGCAATTAGTGTGTCGTATTTGCGCGAGAAAGATTGACCTTACCAATATGAAACACGAAATTATTTTAACACTTGTACTTTTAATTTTTGCAATGGTAACAACTTTTACAATACTATTTTAAAATTAATTTCCAGTAAAGCGTTCATCAAACCTACTCGATCAAATGGGCTACTCTTTAAAAATAGTTAAAAGATATACAAAGAACAATAGTCAAAACCATCAATAATTGAGCGCACTACAAGTACTTTTTATTCCATTTTATGCATAAAGTTTACACCAAAAAAAAATGAATCAACTTAAAACAATTTTAACATTGTTGCTAACGCTGCCAATCTTTTCAAGTTATAGTCAACAACAAAAGGATACCTACATTTCATTTTCTTCAGGTATTGACATCAGAAATGAAATTACAGGCAGTCCCCCTACTAAAGATGAGCCATCATTAAATTATCAATTCCAATTTGGAATGGTAGGTAACAATGTCGAAATAAACATTGGTTATGAAGTGTTTCCAAAACTTGATTTTGACAAATATACGGTAGGCATAGGGTATCATTTCCATCTTTATGGCAATGCTTTAAAACTACCTATACACACCATATTTATACCAAGCATTGAACCAACATTGATTGGTAGACATGGCACTTGGGGAGGAGGAATATCGTATAATCAAGCATCATCACACCTATCTTTAGGATTGAACCTTGCTTTCAGATGGCAAATAAATGATAGCACTGCTTTTGAATATTCATTTAACGCTTTACCAAGAACAGATTTAAGTTCAATGTATGGTGAAATAGCAACAAGAGACCGTGCTTCAATCGCGGGAATTGGAATTGTTGGTAGTAATTTTCTTAAATTAACTTATATGGTACCAATAGGTCAAAATTTTTAAAACATACTAAAAATACAAACTAGAAACGCTTAGCGGGATTGAGGCAACCCTATATGATTTTATGGGAAAAATAATAAAAGGAGAAACTTAATTTTTTAGTAAATTTTGCTCCATACATAACCTCAATAGTACTTAGCATGCCCTTCAGGACCAAAAATCGCATGCTAAATCATATTCTCTAATTTTTAGACTTTTGTCTATTAAACTTTATTTGATACTACTGATATTAGCATTATAAAAATAAAACTCTTATATCACTTTTAGATTCATCTAGAGCTTTAACTGTAAAATATTCTTCAGAATAATTAGAAAATGTCTCGGATTGGAAAACTATTGAAACTGTAGCTGCTAACAATTAGGAAAAACATAGGCAAAAACCTCTTTTTAGTAGAGGAAAAAAATTTGATGTCGATATAGCATCTTGTTGCCTGAGGGAGTATTAAAGTAATTTCAGGTACGAGTTGAATTGATGAAAAATATAATATTAAGTTATCATGCAAGCAACTTTTCATACAGTAACGGAGTATTATAATGCTAAAAAATTAATCTTAAACGAATCCCTAAAGGGTATTACACAAGCGATGAGAGACTATATAATTAGGACAGATGTAGAAGGACTATTTACCTATTTCAATGATAATTTTTTAGAAGATTTTGGTTTATTATTTGACACTAAATATATTCTTGGCAATAATTCCCTGTCCCCTTTAAAAAAGTACCACCAAAATAAGATAATTTCCGCAGTAAAAAAATGTTTGAATCATCCAAACAGAATATTTCAGGCCGAGATAAGAACTAGCTATATTAGAGCTACACATTGGGATTTCATTTATGTAACGAATACTATTGGAGAATTAGGAGAAATTCAAGGTGTGGGATTTGACATATCAGGCCAGATGAAAGCTGAACAATCTTTAATGGAAAGCGATTCCAGATTCAAGCTTGCATGTAAAGCAACTTCAGACGCCATTTGGGATTGGGATCCAAAAACTAACCGGTTATTTTGGGGGGAAGGCTTCAATACTTTATTTGGACATGATTCAGGATATTCTTGTGGAAGAAACAAATGGGAATCTCATCTTCACCCTCAGGACGCTTTAAATACAATCAATAGCGTTAATGCAGTAATTGAAGGAACAGACAAATATTGGCACGCGAAATACCGCTTTAAGAAAGGTAATGGAAATTATGCCTTTGTAATAGATCGCGGCGTAATTATTAGAGATGAGAAAAATGCAATCATTCGCATAGTTGGTGCCTTGCAAGATATTACGGAGAAAAAAAAAACAGAACAACTATTGGAGAAAGCAACATTTTTATCCAGAATCGGGAATTTCGAAGTTGATTTTGTCAATAATGAAATCTACTGGTCAGATATGGCTAAGGAGATACATGAAGTAGCGACGGACTTTATTCCCGATTTTAATAATGTCTATTCTTTTTATATAACTGGCTCTAGCCTTGACATGATGAAGAAGTCATTCCTAGATAGTAAAAAAAAAAACATGCCTTTTGATACTGAAGTACAAATAATCACAGCTAAACAAACTAAGCGTTGGGTACGAGTAGTAGTAGTCCCAGAATTTTCACAAGGAAAATGCCTTCGAATAATTGGAAGCTTTCAGGATATAAATAATATTATTAAGATCGAATCTGAAGTTTTAAAAGCAAATGAAGAGAAAGAATTTATTCTTGAAAGTATTGGGGATGCTTTTTTTGCTATGGATTATAACGGGATGATAACCTATTGGAACAAGCAGTCCGAAAAATTGCTAAACATTTCAAAACAAAAAACATTAGGAAAAAACATATGGCAAATATTTCCAAAAGTTCTGCACAGCTCTTTTTTTAGTTATTATACGAAATGTGTTGAAGAAAAAAAAAATCAACATTTTGAAGTTTATATCGAATTGATGGATAAATGGCTTGAGGTTTCAGCGCATCCGTCTTCCAAAGGGCTATCAGTATATTTTAAAGATATTTCATTACGAAAAGAAACTGATTCTCGTTTACTAAAATTAAATAAAGATCTACAAGAATATACGAAGGAGCTGGTTACTGCAAACAAAAATCTTGAGCAGTTTTCCTTCATTCTCTCTCATAATCTGCGTGCTCCAGTGGCAAACATTCTTGGCTTAGCCAACCTAATGGAAGGGAAAGAATATCTTCCAGAAGTAAAGGAAATTTTTATGCAGGAGATTTCTAATAATGCCAATCGGCTAGATAACATCATTATTGATTTAAACAATGTCTTACAGGTAAAATCAAATATTTCACTCCAGAGAGAGTTTGTTATATTAGAAAATCTTATTGGTTCTATTAAACTACAAATAAAAAATTCGCTTCAAAAAGAACAGGTTCAGATCATTACCAGATTCGAAGATATGCCTGAATTAGAAACTGTTAAATCCTATTTACATAGCATTTTTTTCAATCTGATAACAAATAGTATTAAGTACCGCAAACATGATTTTTCGCCTATAATTGAAATCTATTCTAAAAAAAGTAAAGGAGGCATTAAAATTATCTATAAAGATAATGGATTGGGTATAGACCTATCTAAAAAAGGCAAAAACATCTTTGGACTTTACCAACGATTTCATCTCCATATTGAAGGGAAAGGGATGGGCTTATTCATGGTTAAAACGCTGGTAGAATTATTAGGTGGAAAAATTAGTGTTTTAAGTGAGATAGATAAAGGAACCCAGTTTACATTAGAATTTAAAAATAAAAACTCAAATTCAATTACTCAGGATGAAAAAGATGAATAATTTTGTAATAGTTGATGATGATAGTACAAGTGTTCTGATTTGTAAATTTATCATTCAAAAGTTTAACCCACAGGCTAAAGTATCAACGTTTACAGAACCCGAAATAGCTCTTGACAAAATTGGAAAAGGCTTTGGAGATTTCACTGAAGATATACAGGCTATTCTTTTTTTGGACATAAATATGCCGAGTATGACAGGTTGGGAATTTTTGGAAGTATTCAATAATTTTAATCATAAAATAAAGGAAAAGTTTATTATTTATGTACTATCCTCTTCCGTAGAAGACTTTGAAAAAAAAGCAAAAAAATATCCTTTTGTAAGCGGGTTTCTTTCTAAACCATTAAGGCTAAATTATTTGGAAGAGATCAATATACTTAAACCGTAATTTTTGATTAGCCATTGTTCTATTTAACGCAAAGGGATATTCTGATTATATCAGACAGCATGGCAGCATATTAAATTTAATGGAGCGTTAACCTTAGTTTAGCGGAATCGAGAAAAAAATTTAAAAAAAAACACTAACTATTCAAAACAAAAAAATATGAAAAAATTAATTTTAATTATCATTCTGTTTATCTCTCTTAACAGTTTTTCACAAGATGTAAATGATAAAATTAAGTTGTTTGAAAACAATTTAAATCATTGGGATAAATCAAAAAGTAAAAAATGGTCTTTAAAAGAAAGAATGGCTTATTATCAAGTTAATGCGGTGAGCATTGCTGTAATAAAGGATTACAAGGTAGAATAGGTAAAAGCTTATGGATATGCAGATGTTTCTGAAAAGAAATTAGCAACTACTCAAACACTTTTTCAAGCGGCCTCGATAAGTAAGTCTATTAATAGTCTTGCTGTTTTAAAACTAGCTGAAGAAGGAAAATTAAGTTTGGATGCTGATATAAATGATTATTTAAAAGAATGGAAATTCCCATACGATTCAATTTCAAAAGGGAAGAAAATTTCACTGGCAAAATTACTAAGTCATGAGGCTGGTCTTTCAACTTCTTGTTTTGCAGGGTATGAAAGGGGAAAGGATATACCAACAACAATAGCAATTCTTGATGGATTAAAACCAGCCAGTTAACAGGCTGTGCGTTCTATATTTGAACCGGATTTGAAATTTCAATATTCGGGTGGTGGAATTACTATTTCTCAATTAATTCTTCAAAACAGAACAGGCGAAAAATATGAAGATTATATGCTGAAGAATATTTTAACCCCACTGGAAATGAACAACAGTTCCTATAATCAACCTCCGCTACAGAAAGAGAAAATATACTTGCCACAGGATATAACGCGTATAGCAAAGAAGTAAAAGGAAAGTTTCACATTTATCCTGAAAAGCAGCTGCTGGATTATGGACCAATCCAACAGATTTGGCGAAATACATGATTGATACTCAATTGTCCTTATTAGGAAAATCGAATAAAATATTATCTAACGAAATGTCTCTTAGTAGACTCGATAATAAACTGGGGGGTTTTACTATGAATTTTGAAGGTGTGAAATATTTTACTCATAGTGCCGGTAATGAAGGGTTTAGATGCAATTACATTGGCAGCTTTGAAAATGGAAATGGAATTGTAATCATGGCTAATGATGGTTCAGGAAGAATAATAGAGGACATAACGCGTAGTATTGCAAGTATGAATAATTGGAAAAACTTTCCATTTGAATTAAGAAAAGAATCCATTTCTTTAGCCATTAGAAAAGAATCGTTGAAAGACATTAAACAAGGAATAGAATATTATAAAAAACTTAAAAAGAATAACTACAACGAGTATAATTTTTCTGATGAAAGCGAATTAAATTCATTAGGGCATGATTTTTTAGGAAATGATAAAATAGAATCAGCATTTGAAATTTTTAATCTTAATGTAAATGAATTTCCAAACTCAGGCAATGTTTATGATAGTCGTGGTGAATCCTATTTTTATAAAAAGGATTATTTACTATCAAAAAAAGATTATTTAAAAGCGTTAGAATTAGATCCTACAAATCAAAATGCAAAAGAAATGCTTTTAAAAATTGAAAAACTGATGTAAAAATAAAACTGAACTAAGGCGATTTTTCACAATGGCTGTTAACATCCAGATTTAAGATTGCTCAAAATCAACAATCTTTATAGAATAAAAATACATTAAAAAACACTGTACTTACTGTTTTCCGTAATAGTTTTAATTAGATAATTGCTAATCTAGCAATCACGAATATCTGATTTTAATTACAACAGTTAAATGGTATTAAACGAAAAATTTCCTATTTAATCATTCATGATTTGTTATGTTATTGTAAATGACTGTTATTTAATTAAGTGAGGCGATGTCTTTTTAGATGTTTTTGGAGAAATAATTGCACGCATCAAGCCTATGATTCAGGAGAATTATTTAATTTGCTTGGTATAAAAACATACATATGGGTATTGAGGAAGAAGATAATGCAGTTTTGATGATTTGGTATCGTTAATATTATTTAAAACATGATGCAACCATTGGGATGGATTGATATTGTTTTTCTTGCAAGTGGTAAAAAACGAATAGTACCTCGCAATGTTTTTTGCTGCTTCGTGCGAACCTGCAAAAAGATAGTTTTTTTTTCTAGGGCCAACGGACGAATGGCATTTTCAACAAGATTATAGTCAATTTGAAGATTTCCGCCTTTTAGATAAGCCATCAGGCTGTCCCAGCGTTTCAGGCAGTAATCATACGCCTTGCCTAACAGGCTTTTGGGTAATTAAAATTTTGACTATGCTGCGATATAATTACCTATTTCGTTCAGGACAGGATGAGATTCTTCCAGCCTCAAAGTCTGTCTTTCTTGAATTGAAAAGTTTTGAGAAGTCGCTTTTCGTTCAATTTTATACAGCTTCTGGATCTGTAACATTATGTGAGATACATTGGCTTTGTTATAATCCAATGCTTTTTCAAAATAGCGACGAGCATGTGCCCAACATGCTATTTGCGTGACGTTTTCTTTGAGTGCAAATTGTGGATATACGCCATAGCTATCGGTTTGAAGATATCCTTCAAATTTGTTTAGCATTTCCAAAGATCCTTCGCTGCCGTGTCTTTTTCGGTAACCAAAATACATACTTTAGGGTATGGGCGCATGATGCACCCACATAAATCCGGTAGGTGTTGTCCCTTTTTTATCTGTGTCCTTTACTTTTATTGGAGGTTCGTCCGCCTGAAGATAACCGTTGTTCTGGGTATGCTGTCGGTGACATTCATACAGCGGCCGAAGTAATTAAGAAACTAATCTAGCCCAGAAATCGACCATAGAAGAAGGGATGACGACCCCCTCTCTTGAAAATCACTGTATCTGGCGATAAAGTGGAAGATGATCTACAAAGTTATCGCTGATGATTTGAGATAAAAGAGTCGTTCCGGCAATACATTTTGGGATCGGACGAAAATCAAGGGAGACAATTTTGACTTGCTGATTTCCTTTTTCATCCGCAGGAGCAACATATTTGTTTCTGATATAGCGGTTAATGAACAATTTTACAGGAGCGTATTCCAATTCATCAGTAATTTCCTGACCGATACACTTCATTCCTTCAATATTTTCAGTTGGTTCCAATATGATTTCGTTTATCGGAAGATGTGAAGGCAAAGCCATACGACCTTGATGCTTTTTAACTGCTTTCTCGCGTTCGTAAGTGATTTGTTCTTACGGATTCAATAGCCGTTATGAATTCTTGCTGGTCAATTTCAAAAGGAATGGCTAATTGCTCTGGATTTTCACTGGTGATGAAACTCTCTTTTTTAAAACCGTAAATCGCTCTTTTGAACTGCTCAATCTGAAATTTGAGATAACTGTTCTCCTGTTCGAGTTTCGTTGCTACAATCTCTAGTTTTTCGGATTTAGATTCTAATTTGGAATTGAAAAATTCTAATTTATTAGCCTTATATTGTAATTTGGAATTCACTTTTATCTAACTTTTGAGTAATTTCAAAAGCTCTTCTTTAGAGTAATTATCAAACAAATCTACTGCGTTTTCCATGCTCCTAAAATAGGAAATCAGTAGTAAAAACGGAAGGTTTAAAGGAATTTACAATCACTTTTTTTCTATTTTGTATCTCTTTTTTTCTTGAAATCTCGCAATTTAAGACCACCCAAAACCAACAGTAATTCTTCTTTTTTCAATTCTCTTGAAACCGAATCGTTTGTCAAAAAATCAAACCTTCCTTGTTCGAGTCGCTTGTAGAAAATCGTAAATCCATCACCATCCCTATAAAGCAGTTTGATGTGGGTTTTGAATTTGTTCAGAAAAACAAAAACATCCCCTGCCTGAGGGTTTTGGTTCAGGTAATTCCGAACCAAGCCCGCAAGTCCGTCAAAACCTTTTCGCATATCAACCAACGTGCAACACATGTGATAGCGAACATGTGAACTCAATCCCAACAAAAGTAAATTGTAATGGTGATTCCTCCTCGAAGATCGATTCGCATTTTTAGATCTGAGAATTTTGAGGCTGACTGTTTTGTTTCATTGCTCGGATTCTCAGCAACAGAGAAAAAGGAAACTTCTGGTTTTGATTGTTTGGAACCAGCAATCTGGTTGAACTTTTTTAGCCAATAATTGAATTGGTGCAAAGAGATATGCTGCTCTCTGCAAAATTTACTATTTGGTAATCCTGACTCTCGCCATTGCACAGCCAATGTATACATCTGTTCTTGTTGATTCATGTTCTAAATATTGAATCAGCAAATTTAAAGTAGCGGATTTACGTATGAAATATGCTTTTAGTGGGGTGGATACTATGTAGCACAAAAACAAATGGCCTAAGTATCGCTTTATTTGAAATAATTTTCGCTACTATAAGCTAGGTCCAATAGCAATTTAGTAAAAAAAATTGATTAGATATTGATCAAAATGTCGAATTTCATAAATTAATGTTGTGGTAAACCAATATCTATAACAAAGATGGTGCAAAGATAAATTATAGGGTGCCGAAAACGTTAATAAATACTCAAAATACCAAATCAATTATCTAATTATTTCACCTGTTTGCTTGAAATTATTCTTTTACGTATTCTACTTAAAGATCCAGGGGTCATACCAAGATAAGCGGCTAAGTGATATTGTGGTACCCTATTGAACAAATCTGGCTTTATTTCCATGAATTTTAAGTAACGCATTTCGGAACTTAAATTTTTGAAATTGCCAAATAAAATTTAAGCCTGAGCTAATAATTCATGGTTCATTTCCATAATCAAAGTTTTTAATTTTGGTGCTTTTTCAATAAGTGCTTTATCCCTTTTAGGTGACCCAAGCGCCAAAGTACAATCTTCAAGACAGGATAAATAGTCATCCCTTAAAAACACAATAACCATCTAATTATTAACAACTTGTATTAAAACACTACCAGAAACAGCTCTGTAAAATCGCCAAAAAGTGTATATTTCCGTATAAAAAAGTGGCAATATGTTAGGTAAAATCAAATTTTCAACAAAATTTATTCAAAACAAGGTTGACAAACCTTATAAACCTTGAGCATCCTTTGGTAAAATTAGCTGGAGAGATTTCTTGGGATAAAATGGAGATTGAGCTCCAGAATTTATATACGGAGCAAGGAAGACCCTCAATTCCGATTAGAAAAATTGTACGATTGTTGCTTTTGAAAGAAATGTTTAAAGAAAGTGATGAATCGGTTGTTAAACGTTGGATTGAGAATGCGTATTGGCAATATTTCACTGGAGAAGATTTCTTTCAAACCAAACAACCGTTTGACCCCAATGAGTTTGTTCATTTTAGAAAACGTCTGAAAGAAGTTCAGATTGACTCTACTGTTCAAGAAAAAAACATCACATTTCAAACTGATACAAAACTGGCAAAAAAAGTAATTGACAATTGTGCTAAAATTGCCGAAAAGGAAGGTGTTGTCCAAAGACAAACATATAAAAGGCTAAGCAAGCAGCACCTGGACATGCTAACTTAGCCTTCGGAGAAAGTTAAGAAATAAATCTTAATTTTAAAAGCTATTGAAGAAAACAAAATATCATTAAACCAATCCTTGGATAAATTTTTCCCTGAAATTGAAAATTTAAAAAAAATAACTATTGGAAATTTGTTAAATCACAGAAGTGGTATACACGATTTCACCAATGAAAAAAGCTATTCTAGCTATAATACCGAGTTTAAATCTGAAAAGCAGATGATCGAAATTATTGCTAAGGGAAAAAGTGATTTTGAACCCAATATCAAAGTAGAATATAGCAATTCTAACTATATTGTTTTGAGTTATATTCTTGAAAAAATTTATAAAAAATCGCATGCAACAATTTTAGATTCTAAAATCATAAAACCATTAGGATTAAAAAACACCTATTTTGGTGGCAAAATCCAAATTCAGAATAGTGAAAGTTACTCATATCATTTCATAAATAAATGGGATAAAGGAACGGAGACGGATTTATCAATCCTAATGGGAGCTGGTGCTATTCTGTCAAATTCAACGGATTTAAATACCTTTATCGAACAACTTTTTAATGGCAAGATAATTTCGCAGAAATCTTTATCCGTAATGACAACCATGAGTGATTTTAACGGAATGGGTATGTTAGAGTTTCAAAATTTTGAAGAGAAAAGTTATGGTCACAATGGCGCTATTGATGATTTTCAATCTATTTTAAGCTATTTTCCCAAAGAAAAACTATCGGTTGCGTTAACATCAAACGGATTAAATTACCCAATCAATAATGTGTTATCATGTGCATTGAGTTGCTATTTTAACAAACCATTTGCAATGCCTATCTTTAATTATGTAGAGTTAAAACCGGAAGTATTAGATTTATATTTAGGGCAATATACAAGTAAACTAATTCCTATAAAAATTACTATAACAAAAAAAGGAAATAAATTACTTGGTCAAGTAATGGGACAACCTGCTTTTCCATTAGAAGCAGCGGCAATAAATGTTTTTAAGTTTGAACAAGTTGGACTGGTTCTTGAATTCGATGCCGATAAAAAAGAAATGATTTTAAAACAAGGCTGACAAGAGTTTTTATTTACAAAATAATAAATAATAGTTTACAACATCTAATAAACTAAACTAAAAATCCCCAAATATAGACTGCCCCCAAATAGTGTCTAACTTTTTGGGGCAGTTCAATATTGGTTTTGAGGATTTTTGTTTTCCAGATATCCAATTGTATTGCAGAATTAGACCTCCAATTATTAACTTCTGTTACACTAAATTTTACAGTTTCAAACCCCAAAACTATCAGTAAAAATTCCTAGTAACTCCTTTTCAGCTTCTTTTTTGTCCTGCCCGAAAAACAAATTCAGTCCCAAATTACATGAACAATTCTATTGGGAGTATTTTTCATGCAGCCATCTCCATTAGACTTTCATAATCTTGCAGACAAATATCCCCAGTTTGAATAATATATTTCCCAAACACTCTAAAATCATCAAATATTGTTCTTCTAAATTCCTAAATTTGAAGTTATGAAAAAATCAATCGTTATTTTATTACATATTGGTTTTTGGTCTTGCTATTTACTGTTAATAGCAATCTTATTAGCCGTTTTCTACAGGAGCAGTAGTCATGCAGTGTAGTATTTACAGCTATTGTACCCCATCATTTCTTTTTTGCTTAGTCCTATATTGATTTTAGACTTATAGTCCTTAAGGCTTTTATTCTAATCTTTTCTGTACAATGAACCAAATTTAATAATCAATCATTTTTAATCATGTTCGAAAAATGTTCGCGATAAGTAATTCCAATTGGTACACGGGTTTTATTGATAATAACAACCGCTTTTTCAATAATTTCTATATGCTTTAATGAAATGATATAGGATTTATGAATACGTTTAAACTTATTCGAAGGCAGCAACTTTAATATCTCATTCATCGGTAGCAACGTCATAATTTTACCTTTTAGGGTGTAAAACAGCATATAATTTCCCGCAGCTTCTATGTATAAAATATCATCTGTTGCTATTTTAAATGTTTTTGAACCACTTTTGATAAGCACTGATTGGCTATGTGGTTCGCTGCTGTTATACATATTGGTCTCTTCTTTTTTTGGGGAAGAAAAGTCAATGAGCTTATTCACTCCCTTAAGAAATCGGTCATATTTTACAGGTTTCAACAGATAATCTACTGCATTAAATTCATAACTTTCCGCTCCGTATTCCGAATAAGCTGTGGTAAATATTATTTTTGGCAACACAGGCAACGCCTTCAATAATTCAATTCCAGATAATTCAGGCATATTAATATCTATAAAAACTAAATCTATGGGGTTTTTTAATAGAAAATTCATTGCCGTAAACGGATTGGTAAACCCAGCAACAAATTCCAAAAAGGGTGTTTTTTCAATATACCCTGAAATCAATTCAAGAGCTCGTGGCTCGTCATCAATAGCAATACATTTCATAATTGGATTTGTTTTAACTTTATTTCTAATCTAACCCTAAAAAAAAATTCCTCATTATTAATCTCCAAGTGATGTTGATTAGGATACAGCAGAAGCAATCGTTCTTTAACATTATTCATTCCAATTCCTGAATTTTCTTTCTTGATCTCAACTGCACCACTGTTCTTTAAATTTTTCGTTTCAAGTATTAATGTATCGAAATTAAAAAAAATTAATATTGATATTTCGGCTTTCTTACTCAGCATGATCCCGTGTTTAAATACATTTTCAATAAATGGAATGAGAATCATCGGGGCTATTCTTAAATTTTGATAATTTCCTTTAACTTCATATTTTACCTGGTCTGCTAATTCTGTAGACATTCTTTGCATCTGAAGGTTAATATAATTATCAATATAATTAATTTCTTTTTCAAGTAAAACTTTCTCTTCATTGCTTTCGTACAAAACATAACGCATAAGACCTGATAACTTTTCTATGATATCTGCAGTCCCTTCATCATTACTTTTAATGGCACTGGCATAGGCCATATTTAATGTATTAAAAAGAAAATGAGGATTGATCTGAGCTTTCAGATATTTTAATTCAGTAGTCAGTTTATCACTGACCAATTGTTGTTGCAATTTATTGCTATTTATCCAATTTTTACTTAGTCCATAACCTAATGACAAAGACAAAATAAATGTTTTAGTTTGAAAATTAAGGGTAATATCCGAAAAAAAAGACTCCTTCTCACTCGAAAAAAGTGATATGGCATAAAAATGATCAAAAATGCTATTTATCAGGACAATCCCCATATATAAAACAATCAATAAAATAAAATACAACCGGTACTGATGCTTAGAAAAAAAACGCGGGATAAGATATAGTGCATTAATATAAAATAACAGTATGTTTAATATAGTACTCCAAACCATAGGAAGGTAAATACTCTCATCCTGCTTGCGAAAAGACCCCAGAGTTCTAACTTCCAACCAAACAATAAAAAAAAAAGAACCCCAAATAAAAAAATGTATAATCGGCTCAATTCTTCCTTTTAACTTCATTTTTTTGAACATTATTTGTCGTTTAAGCTGTAAATATAATTACTAATAATTAAAAAATAGCAACGGGGAATCCATAATTATCTGAATTCAATCTATTTCAATTCGTATTCAATTCATCCATTAAATGATGTCAGTCCAATTGTTTTTTAAGACATTCATATAAAAGATTTTTTTCAGGAAAATAAAATTGGGTAGTTTGTCAAAGTATTTTAAAACAACCTTACTATGAAAATAAAAATTTCAATTACAGTTATCCTATTATGTATCGGAATGGTAATCAATGGGCAGAATAAAAAACAAACTCCATTAGAAGGTTCATGGATGGGAAAAACTAATACCAAAGACTTATCAATGTCAGAATTAGTTCTATTCAGAATTGAATTGAAAAAAAATTCAATCAAAGGCTATATGGATTTTCCGGATAAAAGATTAAAAGACATCTCACTAGATAAAATGTGGAGGGTTAAGGATAGTGTATTTGCAGATGCAAGAAATTCATTGGGATGGCCTGAGACGGCTCCATTAATTTTCAAAGGAGTAATTATGCCTGGAGATTCCGTTATAGACGGTGTATGGGGTGGCAATACACCTTTAAAATTGAGCCGAACTAACTATGTATTTAAACTTAAAACAAATACAAACCCCCAAGTGGCAGGTTATAAAATAATTAAATTAATTGAAAGCACCCCTTTTAAAGACCAGCAAGCTACTGGTGATTGCTGGAGTTTTGCCACCACTTCCTTTATTGAAACAGAAGCCATAAGACTGGGGAAAAAACCAGTAGTACTTACTCCAATGTTTTTTGTTAGACCTACATATATCAATAAAGCAGAGAATTATATAAGAAGGAATGGAAGTAGTTTTTTTGGCGAAGGAGATTTAACTTTTAGTGTAATGAAAGCATACAAGGAATTCGGGGCCATTCCGGAAAGCGTTTATTCCGGAAAATTGGATTCTGATACTAAACACGATCATGCAGACATGAATAATGCACTATTGGAGAAGGTTAAATTCTATAAAAACTCGCATGGAGATCTGACCCCCGAGATTTACAGAAGAGACATGGATGAAATACTGACAAAAACTTTGGGGAAAGTTCCCGATACTTTTGTTTACGATGGAAAACAATTTACCACAGAATCTTTTGCAAAAGAAATGATTGGAATAAATCCAGATGATTATGTGGAAATTACCTCATTCAACCACCATCCTTTTTATTCAAAGTTTAATTTAGAGATTGAGGCGAACTGGAATAATAATCAATATTTAAATCTTCCATTAGACGATTTCAGTACCGTCATTGATGATGCCCTGATACATAATTATTCCGTTTGCTGGGATGGGGATATATATGAAGGCTTTAACGATGGTTTCGCAATTTTGGGTGATACTAAAATCATTACACAACAAATTCGACAGGCAGCATTTGATAATCGCACAACTGAAGATATACATAATATGCACATTATTGGTATTGCAGAGAACGAAAAAGGCAACAGATTTTATATTGTTAAAAATTCAGGCGATGCGAAGGATTGCGGAGGATATCTTTATATGTCCAAAGAATATTTACTTTTAAAAACGATTTCGGTGATGGTCAACAAAAATTCCATTCCAAAGTCAATCATGAAGAAAGTAAAAAAAAATATTTAAACTTTTTTAAATTATCATTTGATACAATAACACCTTTAATAAATGTTTCTTTCATTTGAAAAAGCAATAATAATAATATAAATCTAATCATTAATTGTAGCAAAAAGTCGAAAAATATTTTCGACTTTTTTAATGTTAGATGTAGCAGCAAAAAATCTATAAACAAATAAAAATTCTAACGTAAATCAAAGATATCTTCTTTATAATTAAAGTTATATTAAAAAAATTTACATAAGGCTTAGTCAAATTCTTTTTTGTCCTATCCTGCTGATTTAATTTTGTACCGAACTAAGAGAACAATTCTATTACAAGCATATTTTATGGAACCATCTGTAGAAAACTTTCCTAATCTTGCAGACAAATATCCCCAGTTTGAATAATATATTTTCCAAACACTCTAAAATCATCGAATATTGTTCTTCTAAATCCCTAAATTTGAGGTTATGAAAAAATCAATCGTTATTTTATTACATTTTGGTTTTTGGTCTTGTTATTTACTGTTAATAGCAATCCTATAAGCCGTTTTCTACAGGAGCAGTAGTCATGCAATAGATCAAACAGCACGAGTTTTAAATGCATTCAAATTCCTTTTCTTGTTTGCATTTCTCCCATCTTTTCTTACATTTTATGGTTGCTATTTAATAGTATTTTCAAAACAACTACAACAAAAAAAGTTTTTCCTTTCCTTTTTTTTCGACATAATAATCTCAGTAATTGCTTCGATAATAGCCTATATCTTGATGTGGTATTTAATAGAAACGGGGTGTCTTATTGACATGGATAAAGGAGGGATAAACGGTACGTCTACCGCTTTCAGAACAATACTATTTATGAGCTTTATTGCTTCCATATCTGGTTTAGCAGCATTAATACTTAAAGGTTTTATTACTTGGGTTAAAGAAATAAAGTTGATAGAAGAGTTGAAACAAAAAAATTATGAAACAGAAATGGCATTGATTAAATCCCAGTTAGGCCCTCATTTTCTATTTAAGACACTGAACAACATCGATGTACTGGTTTTAAAAGATGCGACAGAAGCTTCCAATTATTTAAACAAACTATCAGATATTTTGCGTTTTATGCTGTACGAAACGAAGACAGATGAAATTTTACTTAAAAAAGAGATTGAATACATAGAGAAGTACATCGAATTACAAAAAATAAGAACTGCAAATGCGAATTATGTAAGCTTTAAAGTAATAGGTAATCCAGTCAATATAACAATAGCCCCAATGGTTTTCATTTCATTTATTGAAAATTTTTTAAGCATAGCACCAATAATAAAATAGACTATGCTATTAATTTTCAGATATTTATCAATAAGGAAAACATCATATTTATATGTGAAAACAAGTTCGATTCCAATCGAAAATTAATACAAGAAAGCAATGGTTTACGTAATAATCTTATCCAAAAACGTCTAAATTTGTTATATCCAGAACAACATCTATTAGAATTTGACAAACAAATGAACCTTTACAGTGTAAAATTAAGAATTAAAAATGGTTAGATATTCTTGTATTATTATAGAAGACGAACCCTTGGCACTCGAGAGAACCAAGAGTTTTGTAATCAAAGTACCCTTCCTTAATTTATGTGGTACGTTTGACAATGCACTTGATGGTCTATCTTATTTAAAAGCTAATAAAGTCGATTTACTTTTTTTAGATATTAATATGGATGAATTATCAGGTATTGAATTGCTTGAAAGTTCAAAAATAGAAAGTCAAATTATTATAACTACAGCCTATCAGGAGTATGCCATAAAAGGGTATGAACTCAATGTAACCGACTATCTATTAGAACCTTTTATGTTTGATAGGTTTTTAAAATCCGTAAACAAAGCACTAGAAAATAGCAACCAAAACTTTCCTAATGTGCCATCAGACTTTATTTTTGTAAAGACTGAAAATCGATTAGAGAAAATAAATTTAAGCGATATCCTTATTTATCGAAGAAATGAGGGATTAATGAAGAATTCATACGATAAATAAAAAGATTTTGACGCTCCAAAATTTTAGTGAACTAGAACAAATCATACCCTCAAATTTGGTTTTCAGAGTTCATAAATCGTATATGGTTGGGATTAACAAAATAGAATCTATAGGACGGATGAGAATGAAAATTTCTGATCAGAGAATCTCAATTTCAGAAACTTATAAAGAGCTTTTCTTTCAGGTACTAAATAACAGAATATAACTTTTCAGTAAATGTCTTGCAGAATTAAAATACGAGTTTACAGACATCTTCACTTACTTCGCATAATAAAATTGTATCACTAACTCTATTCTTGGATTTTTGTATAAAATAGTAACAATTTATACAAAAAAACAGCGTATAAATAAATCCAACAGCCATGATAAAGCTACAAAGATATTTTAAAGTGTTTGGTTTTGAAGGGAATGATTTAGATAGAATTTTAAATTCATTTAGACTCCAAATATTCAAAAAACACGATTTTTTTGTAAAGGAAGATAAAATAAGTAAACATTTAGGTTTTGTTGAAACCGGTATCTTTCAATATTACGTTTTGAAAGAAGGTGAAATTAGAACTACATATGTTTCAATTGAAAATACATTTATGACTTCGCGTTTAAGTTTCGTAAATGAAATTCCTGCTATTGAAAATGTGAGAGCATTGACAGATGGAAGCGTTAGTATAATTAGCAAAACTAATCTTAAAAAACTGATAAATGATATCCCCAGATTCAAAGATTTTTATATTGGTTTTTTGGAAAATTCTATTTGCAGTATAGACGCAAACCGTCATGACCTAATATTGCTCAGCGGAGAACAGCGATATAAAAAAATGCTAAAAGAAGAGCCCCAGCTTTTGCAAAAAATTCCGCTACAATATTTAGCATCTATACTTGGCGTGACCCCTCGCCATTTAAGCCGAATCCGAAATAATATCCATTAACTTTTTTAGGCTTTTGATTAATGAAATTAATTCAATAATTCAAATATTTGCGCTTTTGTAAATAATAAAAGAAGGGAAATATGTAAATAATTAAAAAAAATAAAAATATTGATTTGGTAATAATTGCTAGCTCGCCCATTCAACGATAATTTTTAGATTGAACAAAAATTACAAATAAAAAAAAATTTATAGTAAACAATTAATCCTTATTAACACAAAAATATTGTTGCAGTTAGGCTTATAAATAAAATAAAAAAATGGAAAAATTAATTTACCCGATTAACGGAATTAACTATATTCTTTTTGAAATAGAGTTGCCTCTAAAATTAGCAAAAAAATTTGAAACTAGAATTAAAGTTGTTGATGGAATAATTCAGCACACAAAATATATAGAAAATTTTTGGAATAGGAACGTAAGTATAAAATGTTTAATTCCAGAGAGAAACATTGTAAGATTTAAGAATTTATAAAAAAAATATTAAAAAATAATATTAACATATTACAATTACATGAATGTGCTATTGAAAGTTGTAGGGAATTCACATGCCAGTCCATTTCAAACTCCGCCAGCTACCGTTAAAGGAAATATTAAAAAGTACAACAAATTTTGACAACTATCCTCTAGGATATTTCAGATTATGTGAAGTGGGCAAAATTAACTATACGATTCAATAAATCATTTATTTGCTATTGAAAAACATTAATGATTAAGGTTATTACTTAATTATACACTTTATGATAGTAATCTTTTTATTTTACAACTTACCTTAAATAAGGTTATTAATATATCTCGTTCTATTATAAAAAAAAACATTCTAATTTCAAATTGATATTTCATATCGAATTAATCTCCTGTCACAATTTTTATTCCAAAACAAGCCATTGTAATATGCAAAAATTGTAAAACAATATTTCAAATAAAATTATGTACGTCGAATTAATTAATAAAATAAAGTCATTCATTCACCTTTCAGAAAAGGATTTAGTAATTATAAAACAACTTTTTCAAATGAGAGAAATAAAAAAAAATGATTATTTTTTAAAAGAGGGGCAGATTTCTATGCAAATATGTTTTATTAAAAAAGGTTTGTTCAGATATTATATCAATCAAGAAGGGGAAGAAAAAACATTTTATTTTGGACACGAAGGCTGCTTTATGACAGATTATGAAAGTTTTGTTCCTCAAATATCAACCTTACAAAATATTCAAGCATTAGAAGACAGTATAGTTTTTATTATTTCTTACAACGATTTGCAGCAATTTTATTCTAAGGTAGAAAATGGAGAACGTTTTGGAAGGTTAGCATTGGAGTATGAAATCATAGATGTGGTTAAGAAATTAAAATCATTTTATAAAGACAGTATAAAGCAACGTTACGAAAGCTTCATCAAAAATTACCCTGAAGTTCAACAACGAATTCCTCAGTACCATATCGCTTCTTATGTAGGCGTCAAACCACAATCTTTGAGCAGAATTAGGAAAAGAATTCTATTATGATTTTTTTTTAACTTATACATAAAAAGCACTCTCAGTTGCATGGGAAATTATTGTTGTAGGTACTTTAAAATTTTAGACTTTTTTATTTTGGATATACTAACTTAGCCTTCACAGAAAATTAAGAATTAAACCATTGGGTTTAATTTAGCCGACCGACACGAAAGGGCTATACTTAAAATTCAATTTGTCTTTAATCCTTTTTCGTTTGTTTTTATTTTAGCCGGAAAAGAAGAGATTTACATTATTTTCGAAACGCTGAACAAAGAAGAAGCCACGTACATTTGGCATTTTGACAATGACAAGTCAGCACTTCCTGACAAATTAGAACAGGTTGACCATTATCTAAACATCATTATAAACTATGGTAGACAAGTATTTATAGAAAACCTACCAGAGAATTTCAATCGCATACTTCACGACTGTTCAGATGAAAGAAAAGACTTTACAATAAAAGATTTTCATCAGAACGATTAACTTTAGTAAAAGATATTTTCATTTTTTCCTGCTATACTGGTTTGGCTTATTTCGATGTAAAAAACTCAACAAAGTCGCATGCAGTATTAGTATTGATGACGAAAAATGGATATTTACCCACAGACAAAAAAACGAAACTGCTTCCAAAATTCCAATTCTTCCAATATCGCAAATGATTATTGATAAATATGAAGACCACCCAAAAAGCAATAATGAATATAGACTACTTCCAATTTTAATAAATCAAAAAATGAATGCCGATCTAAAAAAAAAGCAGGAGTTTGTGAGATTGAAAAAGAACTAACCTTTCACATTGCAAGACATACTTTTGCGACGACTGTAACGCTTACAAATGGTATTCCTATTAAAACCGTAAGCAAAATGCTTGATCATAAAAAGATTCAAACTACACAACATTATGCTAAAATTCTCGACAAAAAAATAAGTGAGGATATGAAGATTTTAAGCGCTAAATTTTCAATAAACAATATTCAATTCAAGCAAAATAAAAACTAATAAAGATAATTTAATTGAGTTGTTTTTTGAAAAAATAATTAATACAAAATTAAAAATAAATTATTAAAACTTTACCCGTAATTCTTGGTTTTTATCAAATTTTAGTAATGAAAAATTCTGTATAAATAATATATTGTTTTTTGATATTTCTACTTTTATCAATGTAGAATTTCCTTTAACATTAACTATGAAAATCTATCCTTTTCATTTGATACATCTTATTTTAACGCAGAAAACTATCTAAAAGCAACGAAAAAAAGTAAATATGTGACCTATTTATCTTTTAAATCAACTTTCAATTTTTAAATTAAAGAACTTCATTTTTGTCTCATCTTGTTTATATGGAAATTAAACATAATCCAAAAGTAGGGGACTTAATTATATTGATAAGTTGCTTTCTACAACAGTTATAATAGCTGACTATAAAAATAATGGCTGTTATTTCTAGAGAAAAAGAAATCATTTTAGAAGTAGGTAAATATTGTATTGGAAGAGGTTCTGCGTTTAGATTTATTGGGGGGAAAACAAACTACAACAGACATCTAACAAAATTAGATCAAAGGATTCTTAATATAACATTATATGATTTGAAAACTGTTTTTTAGAGGATATTATTAGTTAGTTTGTATGATTTGTCCGCTATTGTTCATAAGTAGTTAAAAAGCAGATATGTTAAAAAAATATTAATTTTTTTTAACAAGTATTGCATAGCTATGTATTATGCTATACATTTACAAAATGAACGAATCATTTGTAACAAACTGGAAATCTCAGGTTAAAAAAGGGACTCTTACCTTTATTATCCTGAATGTACTCAAAGAGAATGAGTATTATGGTTATGAACTTATTGAACAAATAAGAAAACATACCGAAATAGAAATTGCCGAAGGCACCCTTTATCCATTAATGAACAGGCTAAAATCCGAAAATTTAGTGGACTCAAACTGGGTGGAACAAGAAACTGGAATTCCCAGAAAATATTATTGTTTGACAGTAACTGGGATAAAGACACTTGTTCAAATGAATGTGTATTGGACAAATTTAGAAGACGCTATTAAAAAGATAATTAGATGAAAATAGAAAACATAAAATTCAGTCAAGAAGCTTCAAAAAGGGTTTATAACGATTACATGAAGCGTATAATTAAAGTAACTGATTCGCTTTCAAAAAGGGATCAGAACGATGTCTATATGGAATTTAATAGCCATATTTTTGAAGCTATTCAACACAAAAATGGAGCGGACGAAATTGATGTGTTATTGAATATTCTCGAAAAATTAGGCATCCCCGAAGAAGTTTTAAAACCGCTTATTGCTGATAAAAAATTAGAACAAGCAACCAGAACATTCAACCCCATTCATATTTTAAAAGCTTTGGCTTTAAATTTCACTAATGGGCTTTCATATATAGTATTCTTCTTTTTATATATCTTACTATTCGGATTTGTATTTTTAATTCCCGCCAAAATAATTTATCCTTCAGAAATAGGCATGTTCTATCGAGAGAACTCTCTTCTATTTTTTGGATGGTCAAATAAAGCAAACCAAAACGGAGTAACCGAACTTCTTGGCAATTGGTTTATACCAGTTATGCTAACTTCAATTTTTCTGTTTTATGTATTCACCACATTCTTACTAAAATTAAAAAAAACAATCAATCAAAAATAATTCACAATGAAAAAATTCATAATGAAAAAATTCATAATTACTAGCATTATTACATTCACTATTACAATTTGTTTTTCACAGACTTTTAACAATCAAAGACTAGACAGCTTGTTCCAAACATTAGAAAAAAACAATAAATTTATGGGAAGTATAGCCGTTTCAAAAAACGGGAAATTACTGTACTTAAAATCAATAGGTTATTCTGATGTAGAAAATTCAAAAAAAGCAGATGACAAAACCAAATATAGAGTTGGCTCTATTTCTAAAATGTTCACAGCATCGTTAATTTTAAAAGCTATTGAAGAAAACAAAATATCATTGAGCCAATCTTTAGACAAATTTTTCCCTGAAATTGAAAATTCAAAAAAAATAACTATTCAGAATTTGTTAAATCACAGAAGTGGCATACACGATATCACCAATGACAAAAGCTATTTTAGCTATAATACCGAGCCTAAATCTGAAAAGCAGATGATTGAAATTATTGCTAAAACAAAAAGTGATTTTGAACCTAATATCAAAGTAGAATATAGCAATTCTAACTATATTATTTTGAGTTATATTCTTGAAAAAATTTATAAAAAATCATATGCAACAATTTTAAATTCTAAAATCATAAAACCATTAGGATTAAAAAACACCTATTTTGGTGGTAAAATCAAAATTCTGAATAATGAAAGTTACTCATATCATTTCACAAATAAATGGGATAAAGGAACGGAGACGGATTTATCAATCCCAATGGGAGCTGGTTCTATCCAATCAAATTCAACAGATTTAAATACTTTTATCGAACAGCTTTTTAATGGCAAGTTAATTTCGCAGAAATCTTTATCTCTAATGACAACTATGAGTGATTTTCACGGAATGGGTGTTGGGATGGGTATGTTAGAATTTAGGAATTTTGAAGAGAAAAGTTATGGTCACAATGGTGCAATTGATGATTTTCAATCTATTTCAAGCTATTTTCCCAAAGAAAAACTATCGATTACATTAACATCAAACGGATTAATTTATCCAATAAATAATGTGTTATCATGTGCAATGAGTTGTTATTTTAATAAACCATTTGCAATGCCTAATTTTAACTATGTTGAGTTAAAATCAGAAATATTAGATTTATATTTGGGGCAATATACAAGTAAACAAATTCCTATAAAAATTAATATAACAAAAAAAGAAAATAAATTACTTGGTCAGGTAATAGGACAACCTTCTTTTCCATTAGAAGCAACGGCAATAAATGCTTTTAAGTTTGAACAAGCTGGACTAGTTCTTGAATTCAATACCGATAAAAAAGAAATGGTTTTAAAACAAGGTGGACAAGAGTTTTTATTTGCAAAAGAATAATTAGCAGTTTAAGACATCTAATAGACTAAACTAATAATCCCCAAATATAAGCTTTGGGGATTTTTGCTTTCCAGATTCCAATTGTATTTAAGGATTTGAACCCCAATTATTAACTTCTGCTGCACTAAATTTTATAGTTTTAAACCCCAAAACTACCAGTTAAAATTCCTAATAAATTCTTTTCAGCTTCTTTTTGTCCAACCAAAAAAAAAATCCAGTACCAAATTACATAAACAATTCTATTAGCATTACTTTTTATTTAGCCATCTACATGAGACTATCCCAATTTTGCAGACATATATCCCCAGTTGGAATAATATATTTTTTAATGATTTTAAAATCATCCAATATTGTTCTTCTAAATCCCTAAATTTGATCTTATGAAAAAATCAATCGTTATTTTATTACATATTGGTTTTTGGTTGTGCTATTTATTGTTAATAGCAATCATGGTAACCGTTTTCTTCAGAAGTAGTAGTCATGAAGTCGATCAAACAGAACGAGTTTTAAATGCATTAAAATCCCTTTTCCTTTTTGCATTTCTACCTTCTTTCATAACATTTTATGGTTGCTATTTAATTGTATTTCCAAAATACTTACAACAAAAAAAGTTTTTTCTTTCCTTTATTTTTGGCATCATGATTTCAATAGGAACTTCTATAATAGGGTATTTACTGATGCGGTATTTAATAGAAACGGGATATCTTATTGACATGGACCAAGGAGGAATAAACGGTAGGTCAACCGCAGTCAAAACAATAATATTTATGAGCTTTATTGCTTCAATAGTTGGTTTAGCAGCATTAATAATTAAAGGTTTTATTACCTGGGTTAAAGAAATAAAATTAAAAGAAGAGTTGAGACAAAAAAATCATGAAACAGAAATGGCATTGATTAAATCCCAGCTAGATCCTCATTTCCTATTTAATACGCTGAATAACATCGATGTACTGATTTTAAAAGATGCGACAGAAGCTTCCAATTATTTAAATAAGCTATCCGATATTTTGCGTTTTATGCTGTACGAAACGAAAACAGATGAGATTTTACTTAAAAAAGAGATTGAATACATAGAGAAGTACATCGAATTACAAAAAATAAGAACCGCAAATGCAAATTATGTAAGCTTTAAAGTAATAGGTAATCCAATAAACATTACTATAGCCCCAATGGTTTTTATTCCATTTATTGAGAATGCTTTTAAGCACAGTACTAATAAAAAAATAGATAATGCTATTAATGTTCAGTTATTTATTAATAAGGAAAACATCCTATTTGTATGTGAAAACAAGTTCGATTCCAATCGAAAATTAATAGAAGAAAGTAATGGTTTAGGAAATAATCTTATTCAAAAACGTCTAAATTTGTTATATCCAGAACAACATCTATTAGAATTAGACAAACAAATGAACCTTTACAGTGTAAAATTAACAATCAAAAATGGATAGATATTCTTGTATTATTATAGAAGACGAACCTTTGGCGCTTGAGAGAACTAAGAGTTTTGTAATCAAAGTGCCCTTCCTTAATTTATGTGGTACGTTTGACAACGCACTTGATGGCCTATCATATTTAAAAGCAAATAAAGTCGATTTACTTTTTTTAGACATAAATATGGATGAATTATCCGGCATCGAATTGCTTGAAAGTTCAAAAATAGAAAGTCAGGTTATTATAACAACTGCCTACCAGGAGTATGCAATAAAAGGGTATGAACTCAATGTAACCGACTACCTATTAAAACCTTTTACGTTTGATAGGTTTTTAAAAGCCGTAAACAAAGCACAAGAAAATAGTAACCAAAACCTTCCTAATGTGCCATTAGACTTTATTTTTGTAAAGACTGAAAATAGATTAGAAAAAATAGATTTAAGCGATATTTTATTTATCGAAGGAATGCGAGATTACCGAAGAATTCATATGATAAATAAAAAGATTATGACACTACAAAATTTTAGTGAACTAGAACAAATCATACCCTCCAATTTGGTTTGCAGAGTGCATAAATCTTATATGGTTGGAATTAACAAAATAGAATCCATCGAGAGAATGAGAATAAAAATTGCTAATCAGATTATTCCAATTTCCGAAACCTATAAAGAGCTGTTTTTTAAAATGATAAATAACAGAATATAACTTTTCAGTAAATGTGTTGCAGAATTAAAATACGAGTTTACAGACATCTCAGCCCACTTCGCATAATAAAATTGTAGCCCTAGCTGTATTCTTAGACTTTTGTATAAAATAATAACAATTTACACAAAAAAATCATGAAAACAGAAAACAAAAAAATCACTTATTTTTATTGGTCACTTTTAATACTATTGGCCGTTTTTTTTGCCATAAGCGGCTTTATGGAAATAACCAAAAACCCATCAACCTATCCAAAGACATTGAGAATGGGTTATCCACCCTATTTTATATTAACTCTTGGCATTGCTAAAATTGCAGGAGTAGTAGCTTTACTAATACCTAATCTAAAACGATTAAAAGAATGGGCAATTGCAGGTTTCACTTTTGATGTGATTTTTGCTTTTATATCCGGACGTGCAATAAATAGCAATGCCGACTGCATAAAAGCAGTAATTGTATTTTGTGTATTGATACTAACCTATTTCTTATTACTTAAAAGGGAATCGTTTCAGAGTGAAGTAACAATATAAAAGAGAGCCTGTTAACTTGGGTTCTTCAATACTATTTACTTACAACAACAGATAATTTGTATTAATCCTATTCAACTTCATATTTGTCCTATCCTGCAAATTGCTTCAGAATGTAATTTTGCTTAATAAATTAAAATAATAAATACTGAAATAAATTTCAAATGATATTTTTCTAAAACTCCCTTATTATGAAAACTAAAACTTCAATTTCAATAATCATATTATTTATTGGGTTCCTAATCAATACACAGAATAAAAAGCAAAACCAATTGGATGGCTCTTGGTTGGGAAAAGCGAATACTAAAGACCTAACTTCTTCATAACTAGTGATTTTTAAATTGGAATTGTAAAAACTGCAACAAATGAGTTAAGAAAAAGGTGGTTAGACAAAGTAGAAGAATTGGAACGGAAACAGAAGTAATTAAATAGAACCGAAAAACAACGAATAGCTAACAAGCGTTCTGCAAAAAAGCAAGTTCAGTGATAAATTGAACATTCAGAATTATAAATATATGTAATAAACTTAAAGTTGTGCTTTTAATCTCGCTTCTTCGCAAAGCTCCACATTTTTAACTGTCAGGCTAAAATTAATAACAATAAAAAATCAAAAAATGTTTGAACAATATTCAATAGAAACAGCACCTGAAAATTCAAAAGACCTTCTTCAAAACGCTTTTAATAAATTTGGATTTGTACCTAATCAAGACAAAATATTAGCTGTATCACCTTCAATTTATCAAGCTTATAATCAATCCTTTGATTTATTTTTAGGAAAATCCACATTAGGGTTCTTAGAAGGTCAAATAGTTCTTATGACAATTAGCTTTGAAAATAACAGTCCATACTGTGTGGCTTTGCATTCTTGGGGAATGGAAATGACTAAAGTATCGACAAAAATTATTAATGCATTAAGAAATGGACAACAAATAAACGACCAAAGACTTGAAAGTCTAAGAAATTTTACAAAGCAAATAATAAATATAAAGGGCATATAGAACCAAAAGAAATATCAGATTTTTTGAATGCTGGATTTACTCAACAAAATGTGATTGAAATAATTGGAGGTATTGGAAGTAAGACAGTTGCTAATTTAACAAATATAGTAGCAAAAACACCCTTAGATGAATCAATGAAAAAGTACATCTGGAAACGTCTCGAGTGAACAAATCACAGTTGAAATATGCCCGAACAACAAGGGTTTTGCGTCAGGCCGGAATACAAGCAGCGTTTGAATCGCGCCAAAGATGTACAATATGCACATTATTGGCCTTGCAGAAAATGAAAAAGGGGATCATTTATATCATAAATAACTCCGCTGATAATAATGATTGTGGTGGTTAACTCCACATGTCGAAAGAATATTTACTATCGAAAACAATTTCGGTAATGGTCAATAATAACGCCATTCCTAAAGCAATTCGTAAGAAAGTTGGTAAAAACTTGTAATGCTTTTTACCAATTTAAAATTAAAACCCTTTTTAAAAATAAAAACATGAATACAAAATTAATTTATCTCCTAACTTCGACACTGCTGCTTTTTTTTACTAGCATGTTTTCGCAAGACACAAGCTCCAGCGAACTGACGAAACAGAAATTCACTTTAAGTGGAACCGTTTCTGATGCCAAAAGCAACGAAACCATAATTGGTGTCAACGTTTATTTCCCCGAATTAAAAACAGGAACAATCACCAACGAATATGGTTTTTATTCTATCACTATTCCAAAAGGCAACTATACAATCCAATTGAGTTTTGTGAGTTTTGAAACGATAATAGAAAACGTTAATCTCGACAAAAATACCAAAAGTAACTTCAAACTTTTCAGTAACGAAGAACAATTAGAAGAAGTTGTTATTACAACCAATAGAAAGGCAACTAATATTAGAAAAGCTGAAATGAGTATCAATAAACTTTCTATTGCTACGATAAAAAAAATGCCTGTAGTACTTGGAGAAGTTGATGTTCTGAAATCTATTTTACTGCTACCCGGAGTAACCAATGCTGGCGAAGGCGCATCTGGTTTTAATGTACGTGGTGGTGGTGCTGACCAGAATTTGATACTTCTAGATGAAGCAACTATTTTTAATTCTTCCCATGTTTTTGGATTCTTTTCGGTCTTTAACCCAGACGCCATAAAGGATTTAAAATTATACAAAGGAGGAATTCCAGCAAGATATGGCGGCAGAGCTTCTTCCGTTTTAGATATATATCAAAAAGACGGTAGTAGCACTGGTTTTCACATGACGGGTGGAATTGGATTAATTTCTAGTAGATTATTGGCTGAAGGCCCAATAGTGAAAGACAAAGGATCTTTCCTTATTGGTGGTCGTGCTTCTTATGCACATTTATTTTTAAAACTCTCCGAAGAGCAAAAAAATAATGCAGCCTATTTCTATGATTTAAACACGAAATTATCGTATAAGCTTAACCCAAACAATAACTTATTCTTATCGGGCTATTTTGGTCGGGATGTTTTTAGTTTGGACAAAAGTTTTACAAATACGTATGGCAATTCAACTTTAAACCTGCGTTGGAATCATTTATTTAATGATAAGTTATTTTCAAATCTATCGGTAATATATAGCGATTATTACTTCGGATTAGATTTAGATTTAGTTGGTTTCAAATGGGATTCAGGAATTAAAAATTACAATATAAAATATGATTTCAAAAATTATATATCTGATAAATTCAAATTAAATTTTGGTGCCAATAGCATTTATTATGATTTCAATCCAGGAACAATAAATCCAACTAATCCTAATTCAGGAATAAATTCTACACAACTAGATAAAAAATATGCTTTTGAACCCGCAATATATATTGATGCCGAACAGGAAATCTCTAAAAAAGTTTCACTTTCGTACGGCTTAAGATATAGCTTGTTTTATAGGTTAGGCAAATCAACAACAAATATTTATACTAATAATGAACCCGTGACTTTTAATCAAGATGCACAGATTTATGAAAAAGCAACTCCCATTGGAACCAAATTTTATGATAAAAACAAAGTAATTCAAAGCTATAATTATTTAGAGCCTCGATTTTCTATTGCTTATGAATTAAATAAAAATCAATCTATAAAAGCAAGTTACAATAGGATGGTTCAGTATTTACAATTAGTTTCTAATACTTCATCGCCAACTCCACTTGATGTTTGGATGCCAAGTGATAACTTTATCAAACCGCAAATTGCTGACCAAGTGGCTTTGGGTTATTTCAAGAATTTCAACGATAATGAATATTCTTTTGAAGCAGAAACCTTCTACAAAAAAATCCAAAATAGGATTGATTATATTGATGGTGCTGATTTGATCGCAAACGAAGCCATAGAACAGGTAATCCTGAACGGGCAAATGCGTTCGTATGGTTTAGAATTAATGTTGCGAAAAAACGAAGGCAAATTGACAGGCTGGATTTCCTATACCTTATCAAAATCAGAGCAACAAACTCCTGGAAGAAACAGTTCCGAAATTGGTATCAACAATGGTCAATGGTATAATTCTGCATACGATAAATTACACAATCTTGCCGTTACTGGTGCTTATAGTTTAAATAAAAAATGGAGTTTTGGTGCTAATTTCATATTACAATCAGGTCAGCCAGTAACTTATCCAAACGGACAATATACCTATCAGGATATTTTAGTACCAAGTTATGGGTTGAGAAATGAAAATAGGTTACCGGTTTACCATCATTTAGATATTTCTGCAACCTTAACACCTCATAATAATGACAAACGGAGTTGGAAATCAGAATGGGTATTCAGTATCTACAACTTGTACAACCGCCAAAATGCTGCTTCAATAAATTTCAATCAAAATGTAGATACAGGAAACAATGAAGCAATGCGAACCTCAATTTTCGGAATTGTCCCTTCTGTAAGCTATAATTTTAAATTTTAAAAATGAAAAAAATGAAAACTAAAATAAATTTAATAATCGTATTACTATCGGCTATCTTTTTTAACAGTTGTGAAGATGTAGTTAACATTTCTCTAAATACAGACAACCCTAGATTAGTTATTGATGCTTCCATAAATTGGCAAAAAGGAACAACTGGTAATAACCAAGTCATAAAACTGTCAACAACAACTGATTTTTACACCAACGTGATACCTGTGGTTTCAGGTGCAACGGTTTTAATAAAAAACAGTTCAAATGTGATTTTCAACTTTACAGAAACACCTAATACAGGAATATATCTTTGTTCTAATTTTATTCCAGTTATTGACGAAACCTACACATTAACAGTTATCAATAACGGACAGACATACAATGCCACAGAAACCTTGAAATCCGTTGCTTCCATAACTTCAGTAACGCAAGAAATTCAAACGGGTTTAGGTAATGACTTTCTAAAATTAAAAACTTTTTTTAATGATCCGGCAGGCGTTGATAATTATTATCTCTATAAATATAAATTCTCAAATAATCTAAAACCGGAATACTCCATAGATGATGATCTCTTTTTTCAAGGAAATACATTTTTTAGTTTGGTACTCGAAGAAGATACTACTCCTGGCGAACAGGTTGAAATTACCCACTATGGTATATCACAAACTTACTATAATTACATGAGCATTCTATTAAGTGTAGCAGGAAGCTCGGGTGGAGGTCCATTTCAAACCCCACCAGCTACTGTGAAAGGAAATATAAAAAACGAAACGAATTTCGAAAACTATCCTCTTGGCTATTTCAGAGTAAGCGAAGCCGATACAAAGAACTATACAATTCAATAATTTAAGTTTTATCATCGTTGTATTACTAAACAAAGTGACTTATAATGTACCTGAACGGCTTAGTAAGCAATGATTTAACAATAAGTAACAATTGTAAGTAACAGCATTAAATATACAAAATGAATTCAATTAGAAAAAATGCAATAATTGTGGGAGTATTATTTATACTTGCAGCTGTTTCAGCAATAATAGGTTTAGCTCTATACCAACCTATCCTAAATGATCCAGATTTTATTATTAAAGGCGCAGCAAATAATACCCAAGTGATATGGGGAGCATTTTTTGAGTTGATTCTCGCCTTTTCAGTAATTGGCATCTCATATATGATGTATCCAATCTTAAAAAAGAAAAATGAAAATATGGCAATTGGTTATGTTTGCTTCAGGCTTCTTGAAGGTAGTATCGTAGTTATAGGAATAATCAGCCTATTATCATTAGTAACTTTAAACCAAGATTTCTCAAAAGTATCAAATCAAAATGTATCCTCTTTCTTAATTGCTGGCAAACTATTAGTTGCAGTTCACAATTGGACATTCTTGTTTGGCCCAAACTTTGCTTTAGGCCCTAGTACACTAATGATGAGTTATTTTTTGTATAAATCTAAACTCGTTCCGCGCTACATCTCAATCTTTGGTCTTGTAGGAGGACCTCTCATTTTTACATGCGCAGTGCTAGTCATGTTTGGAGTATTTCTTCAAGTTTCTGTTTGGGGCGCAATACTTGCAATTCCAGTATTCGCCTATGAAATGTCTTTGGCGATATGGCTGATTGCTAAAGGGTTTAATTCAACACAACTAGCAAATAGTTAGCGGTCATTGTACCGAACAACCCGAAACGACAAATTAACAAATTGAATTATGACACAGAACGAAATTATAATACTAAACTTTGAAGAAATTAGAAGACGAAGTATAAAACTTTGGATAGGAATTACACCAGAAAATTATTTTTGGCGACCAGACATTAATGCAATGAATTGCCTTGAAATGGTAAGACACGTTTTAGAAGGCGAACATTTGTTCCATATGATAGTTAAAAGGAGAGGAAATTTAGGCGACTATGTTTCACCTTGGACGAACAGACCTTTTACAAATTTGCAAGGAGAACTTGACTTTGCCGAACCTTTTAGAGTGGCTTTTATAGAAACGATAAAAGAATTCAGTCCGACAGACTTTTCAACAATTGAAATTATTCGTTCAGAAAAAGGACAACGCAGACGAATTGGAGATTATTTACAACGAATTGCATATCACGAAGCAGTTCACACAGGACAAATACTTTCATATTTACGGACACTTGGACTTGAAAGACCTCAAATATGGGACTAACAAACGGACTAAAAACAACGAACCGCTAACATCGGTTTGGCAATATGGAGGCTGACGTGCTTCGTATAAACATTTATGCAAACCAGAACATTTGTGCTTCGTATGAACAGTAGTGCTAAAAATCCGCTACATCGCCAGGCCGTATCCGTTGTAGGCAAGAATTTCACAACATTTCGGTAAAAAGAAAACTGAATTAAAAAAGTAAAGAAAATGGAAACAGAAAAGTTAGAAAAATTTTATGTTATTGGAATTTCGGTTAGAACAACAAACGAAAATGGAAAAGCAGGAACAGATATTCCTGAACTTTGGAATAAATTTATGTCGGAAAATTTAATCGAAAAAATTCCGAACAAAATTGACAACACAATTTATTGCATTTATACAGAATATGAAAAAGATTATACAAAACCTTATACAACAATTCTTGGATGCAAAGTTTCAAGTATAGAAAATATTCCGAACGAAATGGTTGCAAAAACTTTTGAAAATGAAAATTATAGAAAGTTTGTTGCGAAAGGAAATATTTTGCAAGGAATGGTTTTTGGAGAATGGACCAAAATTTGGAATACAGAAATTGACAGAAAATATTCAGCAGATTTTGAAGTTTAGGGAGAAAAAGCACAAAATCCAGAAAATGCAGAAGTTGGTATTTATATTTCGCTAAATTAAAACCCAAAATGGAGAATGAAATAGATAATTTTTATTTGCAAAAAGAAGAACCTACAAAAGGTTGCTTAATTGCATTACGAGAAATTATTCTATCTCAAGATATTGAAATCAGAAATGTATGGAAATACGGGATGCCATTTTTTTGTTACAAAGGAAAAATGTTTTGCTATTTATGGGTTCATAAAAAACATAAAAACCCATATTTAGGAATTGTAGAAGGAAATAGATTTGAACACCCGAAACTGATTATTGAAAAACGTTCCAGAATGAAAATAATGTTATTCGAGCCAAACGAAGATTTGCCAATAGAAACTATAAAAGAAATATTAACAAAAGCTATTAATTTTTACAAAAGTGGAAAATTAAAATAACTGAAAAATGAAACTACCAATTATTCCTGCCTACAACAGCCGTTTTGATATATAGTGTGATTTAGTGGAATTACCGTTTCGCATCATATTTTCTGCAAAGCCGAAAATTGAAAGGTTACGAAGCACACACCATCTCAAAGAGGCGGAACATTAGCGGTAATGCAACAACGACAAAATTCAACTATAAACAAACAATCGAAAAATGAAAACAATTTCAACTATTTTATGTATACTACTAACATCAGTTGGTTTATTTGGACAAGTAAAAAAGGACAGCTTAACTTACAAAGTTGACGAATATTTTACAGCTTTGACAAACTTGAAAAATTTTAACGGAAATGTTATTATTTCAAAATATGGGCAAATTATTCTTGACAAAACATATAACATCACAGGAGAGACTGACAGCTTAAAAGTTACTAAAGACAGTAAGTTTATCATCGCTTCCGTTTCAAAAGTTTTTATCAAATTTAGTATTTTGAAACTTGCAGAGTTAAAAAAACTTCACCTTACCGACAAATTAAACAAGTTTATTCCCGACTTTCCAAATGGAGAAAAAATAACGATTGAACAATTAATGCATCATCAATCAGGTTTACCAAGAGAGCTAACAAACAAAGATGCTTACGACAGTTTATCTCTTTCAAAAGTTGTTGATTTGGCAAAATTAGAGAAGTTGCAATTTGAGCCAGGGTCAGAAACGTTATACTCCAATGTTGGCTATTTCCTGTTGCATTATATTATTGACAAGAGTTCAAGCAACGGATATTTAGCTTTTATACAAAATGAAATTTTCAACAAAATGAAGTTGAACAATACATTAGAGTTAAATTCTACCACGTCAGTTCCAAAATTTGCTATGGGATTTGACAATGAGAACGGGAAATTAATGTCAACTTCTATAAAGAAATTAAAAAAAGCTGAAACAGGGAATTATCTTTCCACTATTGCGGATTTGTATAGTTTCAGCCAGCAGATATTATTGGGAAAAGTGTTAAAAAAACCCCTTGCACTTGAAATGTTTGGAAAAGATAGTGTATTAACTCAATCAGGCGGAAGGTCGGGTTACAGATCATATTTCTATAAGAATTTAAAGACAGGTATAACTTTCATTTTTATTTCAAATTACACAGACATTCCATTTCAAGAAGCAACTGCTGACATTATAAATATTCTTGACAAAAAACCTTATGAAGTTCCCCACAAAATAAATCGTGTAGAAATTCAACTTTCAACAGAAATACTAAAGAAATATACAGGGAAATTTGCATTGGAAGCTGATTTAACAAACATCTTTTCTATTGAATTAATAGGTAACAAATTATTTTTTGTTGATCCAAATGGAAAAAAATCAGAATTGCATCCAGACAGCGAAAATACTTTTTTTGAAAGCCCTACAACTAAGGACGGTTTTATATTTATGAGTAACAAAGAAACTAATCAATATGATTTAATTTTAATTGACACAGGCATAAAACTTAAAACAAAACGACTTAAATGAGAATGCACTACCGCTAACAGCGGTTTGGCAAAAGGCGGGCTGGCGTGCTTCGTAGAAACATTTGTGTTAAGATAAACATTTGTTCTTCGCATGAACTTTAGTGCTAAAAAACCCGCCCTTCGCAAAGCCCGAAACCGGTAAGAAAAAAAACAAAAGTTAATATTTATAGTATTTAACCAGCAAATCATAATGTGAAAAATAAATATCCCGATGCTTACATTAAAACAATGTTGTAAATTTTGTAAATCAACAATTGCAACGAGAAGCCAAAAGAATCAAATTTGCATATATCGATTTAAGTAAAGCATTCAAACACAAAAACAACAATTTAAGCCTTGAGTATAAAAATTCGAATGATCTACGTGTAAACCGTTTAGGACATCAAACTTGGATTAAAATACTTAAATCAAAACACTATTTGCAGATAAACTTGTAACTATATATTAAAAATTTCGACCTGAGTGTAAAAACTAAAATAAATGTTATGAATTCCACAAAAAAATTGAATATTATAAAATAAATTTCAAAATTAAACTTTCTTACTTTGGAAAATCATAAAATCGAAACTATCTAACTAACAGCAAATAAAACCGTTATAATCAAAAAAAAATCAATTTTTAAATTTTTAGCTATGAGTAAATTATTTTTTATTCCAATTTTTATGTTTTTTTCTTCTTTTATATATTCTCAAAGTATTAATGGGAGAATCGTGGATAGTTTAAATGTTCCTATTCAATATACAAATATTGGTATTAAAGGTCAAGATATTGGGACAGTATCAGACGAAAACGGCTATTTCAGTTTGATTTTACCAAATTTAAATCAAGACTCAAAAATTATTATATCAAATATTAGCTACAAAGTTAAAGAATACTCTATTAAAGATTTCATCAGTTTAATAAACACAAAAAAACAAATAATATTAGAAGAAAATTATCAACAACTAGAAGAAGTAGTTATAACTTCTAAAAAACTAAAAAAAGATAATAAAGGAAATAGAACCAAATCTTCACTAATAGCAGCTGGTTTTAAAAACAATTCTTTAGGTAGTGAAGTTGGCATCAAAATAAGAATAAAAGATAAGCCAACACATATTGACTCATTTAACTTTTTTATTACATCGTGTAAATATGATACTCTTTTTTTTAGATTAAATATATATTCTTTGAAGGATGATATGCCTTACGAAAATTTACTTTCTGAAAATATTTATTTTTCAACAGATATAAAAAAAGGCAAAGTCTCAATTGATTTAACTAAATATAATATAGTTGTTGATCAAGATGTAGTAATTACAATTGAGTATGTTAAAGAACTTGGTGAAGGAGGCTTGAACTTTTCAGGAAGTTTAATTGGAAATAAAATTTATCATAGACAAACCAGCTTTAGTGAATGGAAAAAAACAAGTACCGTGAGCCTTGGTTTTAATGTGGATGTGAGATACTAAAAAAAGGCATTTACAAAGAGTGAAGTTACTACCCTTAATTAGACATAGTCGTCATAAAAATATAAAAGTCAAGAAATTATAACAGATTAAAAAAAACAATAATCACATCATCAAACAATCATTCTTTTAACAAATAATTATTCTGGTAAAATGAAAATTTATTACAACTACTTTATTGTTGGTTCCTATTATTGTAAATTCCAAAACCAGTCCTTTCCAAATTAAAAGGAATAAAAAGATTCGATAGATATGGGGAGAGTCTTATCAACCATATTGGTTGTAACTGTAATGATTAGGCTTAAACTTTCTGAAACATAAAATTGAGATTATCATGAAATGTATAAAATTATTTTTTTTATTTATTATAGTAACTTTTTTTTCAAGTTACACACCTTTTGAAGAACCAAAATATAAATTGATAGTTTTTCAAGGTTCTGATTGGTGTTCAAATTGTATAAGATTAGAAAACAATGTCCTTTCTAATAAAATTTTCATTGAGGAATTAGATAAATTAAACATAAAAATTGATAAAATTGATTTTCCTCAAAAAAAAGCGCTACCAAAAGAAGTAATAAAATACAACAAATCAATTGCTGAAAAGTGCAATTTTAATGGGATATTCCCAACTATTTATTTATCAAAAATTGATTCAAACACCTACCAAAAAATCTTGTTTTCTAACAAAGAAAACAGCCAAGACCTAATTAAGAAGATTAAATCTAAAATATTCATTTTTCAATGAGAGAGTTTGAGCATAAATGTAGATTAATGGGAAGCAATTTTGAATTGGGTGTTGTGCACAGTAAAAAAAGTGAGGCAGAAAAGTTATTACAAATTGGAGTTCAGGAAATTACTAGAATCGAGAACTTATTGTCTGAATTTATTTCTACTTCTACAACAAATGAAATTAACACCACAGCTAGGCAAAATCCTTTGTTAATAAATAATGAATGTTTTGAATTGATTTCAAGAAGCCAAAATATTTCAAACCTCACAAAAGGTTGTTTCGATATCAGTGTAAGCCCATTAAAAAAAATCTATTCTTTTAAAAATCATTTTTTTAATTTTCCTTGTCATAGCGAAATAATTAAAACGCTACAATCTGTTGGTTATCAAAAAATTGAATTGTCTAAAGAAAATCAAAGTATATTTTTTAAAATTGATGGAATGAAAATCAGTTTCTCTGCAATTGGAAAAGGTTATGCTGCAGATAAAGTAAAACAATTGTGGATTAATGAAGGAGTAAAATCTGGTTACGTCAATGCAAGTGGAGATTTAACCACTTTTGGATCAAAAGCAGATGGTACTCAATGGAAAATAGGAATAAGACATCCAGAGAATAAAAATGAAATTTTAATGTATGTCCCTTTAAATGAATCATCTGTAGCAACTTCGGGTAATTACGAACAGTTTTTTTTATATAACGATATAAAATACTCCCATAATATAAATCCATTTACTGGTATGCCAATATCAGGGATAAAAAGTGTTTCCGTTTTTTCGCCAAGTGCTGAACTTTCGGATGCTCTTGCTACTGCTGTTTATGTAATGGGAAAAACGAATGGAATAAAATTTATTAACCAATTACCTCATACCTATTGTATAATTATAGACGATAAAAATAAGGTCTATTTCTCTAAAAAAATGCACTATGCAGAAAGTAGTATTTAATGTATTCATTATTTATATAATTGCTTTGCTCTTAACCTCTTGCTCTTCGGTCAAACCTTATGAAAGAGTATATGTAAACGATCCTGAAATGCAAATGACAATTGATAGTGGTAAAAAATTTTCAACCTATGTATATTCCATTAGAGAAGGTGCTACTCCAGCTGGAACAAACAAGTCAAGTGGCGGATGCGGCTGTAATTAAATTTTTGTCCAATGAAAAATCGTAATTTAAAATTAGGGTGTTTACTCTTACTGAATCTATCAGGCTACGCTCAAACTAAAATTGACAGTATTGCCAAAATATCAAGAACCGAAATTGAAATGGTGTACAATCAATACATACAAAACGGAAATAACTCTGCGATTACAGGTGGTATAGGTCCTGAAAAATTAACAGTTTATGGCCCATCTTTTAATATAAAGAAAATTTCCGATAAAAATGTTTATTCATACACTATAGGTTCTGATATAATTTCATCAGCATCTACAGACAATATAGATTATATAAAATCTTCAGCATCAGTATTAGATGCAAGAGTTTATACAAATTTTGGGTATGAAAGAAAATTTTCAAAAAATCTAAATTTGAACTTCAATGGAGGTCTTTCTATAGAATCTGACTATCTTTCTTTTACATATGGATTCGGTATTTCAAAAACGGATAAATCTAAAACTCATAACTATTCTTTTGATGTATCAATTTCAAATGATGATTTACGTTGGGGATTAGTAAATCCTGGATATTATGCTCCAACCAAGTTAATATATCCGTCTGAATTAAGGTACAAAGAATGGTACGATGTTTATAACAGAAATTCATATAATTTTAAACTAGGCCTTTGGAAGATTTTAAACAAAAGAAATAATTTTGGCGTTTTTCCAGAATTAACATACCAAGAAGGTTTATTGGCAACACCATTCCATAGAGTATATTTTTCTGATGGATCATTAAGAGTTGAAAATCTTCCTAATAGACGTTTAAAAGGTGCAATTGCAATAAGACTCAACAGTTTTGTTGCAGGTAATTACATCATTAAAAATACTTTTAATGTCTATGAAGATACTTTTGGCATTCGTGCTTTTTCTCTAGAAAATGAAACGATTGTAAAAGTTAATTCAAAACTAGCAATCATTCCAAATATTAGATTTTATTCTCAATCTAGCTCAAAATATTTCAATGAGTATTTAAAAAATTCAATAGAACAAAGTTATTATACATCAGACTTTGATTTGTCAAAATTTAAAACATACAACATTGGTATTGGTATTAAATATAAAAATGAAAAAATTAAAGACAATAGATTAATTAGTAAGTCATTCATGGTACGCTATAATTTTTTAGAAAGATCCAATAATCTTAACGCACATAGTATATCTATTATTTTCTTTTCATCTAAAGACTGATTTCTTTTATTGCCAATAATCTAGTATATAGTCCTGCTCCTAACACGATTCTTTTATAATAAAAGGTTCCATATAAGGAATTGATTTAAAAGTGAGGCTGTTATAAAATTATCAAAATAAAGCACGAATATTTTGAAGCTATAAAAAACCAATGCAGGGAAAAACCGGCATTGGTTTTTTACTGCTCCAATATTACCTGCAACCTTTGCAGCTATTTTGTTGGTTTTCTGATATTCTAAGGATTTTATGTTCTGGAAAATGGGTTCTATAGCTTTTTAAAGCTAAGAGTTTCCCTAAAAAAGTTTCTTGAGGTGTATTTCCTTGTAGGGAGAGTTGTGGGCGTATCGTGTTATAAATTAACACATCTGACACTAAAGCAGTTTCAAGTTGTTTCCTGTTGCATAAATTTTGAGGCAACAAAAACTGGTGTTTGATGATTTTATTGAACGCCTCAATTTTAGAATTGGAAAAAGTAATGTCTTTTTGAGTAATTAAGTGTTTGATGTCTTGATTGATTGTATCTAAAAAATCATGAACTGTAGTGTTTACATTCTCCACACCGCCATCGGTGACAAAAGTAATGGGTTCTTTGTTTTTGTGTTTCAAATATGCTTGTTCCAACAAATCTCTAATGGCTTTTGGGCTGGAACTGTTTTCAATTCTGTATCCTAGAATCATTTTAGAATAATGATCCATCAAAAAATGGGTATAGTGTTTTTTGCCATCTAACGTTTTCACGATCGTTACATCGGCACACCAAATTTCATTGGGCCTATAACTCATCAACGAGCCATATCGCTTTTTAGGATGCAGGCGTCTTGTTGTACTATATCCCAGTAATTTGGAATATTTGTACCAAGTAATCAAACCAAAAGAGATTTCTTTGTTTCGTAATGCCAATAAGTAAACAGAAGATTTAGACCAGTACAGACAGTCTTCATTTTCCATATATTTTTTGATTCGTAAAATTTCCTTTTTTAATAGTTGGTGCGGATATTGTTTGACACACCACAAAAAATACGAGGACTCGCATTTATTGATAACCAATACTTTATAATTGTGATAGGTAGCTCTGGAAATATTGAAGACTTTTAACGCACTTTCAACGGGAACTATGTCTTTTACCTTTTCGATGACATTTACCAATTTTTCTTTTTGCAGCATCATTTGTCGCTTAATTCCTTTTACTGCGCTGGTAATCTCATGATAGGTATCAGAAAGCTTAAAAAAGGCTTCAATGGCTTTTTTGGCATTTTTAGATTCTCCAGTCCGTTTTATGAGTTCTAATTCTTCTTTTATAAAATTGGCTACTTCGCAACCGATGTATTTATCGGCTGTTTCATGTTTCCAACGGTGCTTGTTTGATTTGGAAATTTTCGCCTTTATGGTATTGGGTAAGTTATCGTATAATCCGTTTCGGATGTAATGCTTAACATTGGTATTCCATGAAATACGAGAGGGTGAATAAATCATAAATAGTCTTACAATTGTATAAAATTAAAAACAGTAGAAAAGTTTTTGCTTTTACAGGTACTTACCATTTCATAACACATTCCTGCTGATCACTCTTTATCAGGCACCCCCAAAAGCAAAAAAATCCAGCAAAAGTATCGTTTTTTTTATTTGTCAGGAACAAAGCAGTCCTTTGTTTTTCCTTTGGCTCAATGTCCAGCGTTTCCATAACAACTACTTCCAAACAATAAACCTTACTTCTTTAACCGATAATAAGCATTAAACCTCCAAGAAAAGCAATCAAAAGCATTCCTGTTCAAAAATAGAAAATCGATACCCTTGCTACTGCCAAAGCACTAGGAAGTATTTGCATTGTTTTTGTAAGTGCAATAAATTGCTATTCAACTTTACTTCAAAAATTCACCGTTTTGGTCAAGCAATTTATTACACCACAAAATCAAGTCCAAGAAAAAGTATGAAATTTTAAAGCCGAAAAAAGTGATTCCGTTTGATTGGATACAACTTATTTTTCTGCTTTAAAATTTCATACCCTTTCTTAAGAACATCATCTTTCCCAACAACTTTTTTGCATTTGCCTTCAGAAGAAACTTCCCAATTGAAAGGAAGATAAATAAAAGAAAGTAAAGCTAAGTTTCGATTTCTGAAAAGTAAAGTTCTAGCTTTCAGTTTTTAATAAAATCTCCTCCCTTACATTTTCAAAACATTATTTGATTTTGTTATCACAGTTCCAATCTGGATCAACAGTTGGGTAGTATTTCATTAAAAAAACTTGACTTTTTAGAAACCTCCGCTTGAGAGAGGCTTTTTTCTTTCTTTTTTTAAAAACAATATGTGTTGAGCATAGTGAGACAGATAATTTTAAATCCGAAGCCATGTCAAATTTTATTATTCAAACCCACCAAAAAAAAAGCCGTTTACAAAGGAATGAACAATGGCAAGTCACAAAAAGAGCCATTTACCAATAGCTTTGTAATCTTATTTCAAAATGAAGAAGATCAGGAAACGGTTTTTTGGTTGGCCTATAGCCTATGGAAATCTAAATTCTGGCACCAATCGCTTATTGGATCCGTAATTCCATTTTTAAGAATACAGTATTTCAAAGGAAATTTTGCCTCAAAAGTCAATGAAATGCTATTGGACTTTGAAAGCAATCAGAAAGATGTAAATGCTTTGAGGTAATTAGAACTCAAAGAAGAACAATTACATCAAAACATAGCTCTTATTAAAGATATGAGAAGAGTTATTTTATATCGTTACTGTAAAACATAATAAGAAACTAAAAACCAAATACTTAACTTTAATTTAGTACGATAATTGATTATCTTTATAAATTCTTAAAGACATTTTTTTTTAAGTGAATGAAGTTAGTTGTTTAGATTGAGTTGGTTTTAATTATATACGAGTTTTAAAATGAGTGAAAAATAAAAAAACAATCAATAATAGAATCAATTAATATGGATATATCACATAAAGATATCATCGTAGCATTTTGGCAACAAGGAGCTAATAACTGTGTCTCTATTGCATTAATAAAGGCAGCTATTGAAACATTCGGACTTAATAATGTTTTTAAAGTATTCCGAAACGGTGAAAATTACGAAGTTGAATTGCGAAACAACGATACAATTATTTTTACAGAACAGAATTTGGAAAATAGTATTAGAATTGGGAGTTTTCAACCCAGTAAAGATGAAACACCTTCTAAAAAAGAACTTTATGAAGAAATAAAAGAATATGCGCAGTTATGCTTTGCGGTAATGGTAGCTCAATAAAATAAAAAATATTGACAATTTTGATTTGGCATTATCTCAGCTAAATAATGGGAGTAATGTAAGATTCGTAAGGCAGTATTTAGGCATAGAAAAGTATGCCTCATCAGTTTTCAAAGATGGTGCAAACAATTCTAGCATGATTGCATGGCAACATATACCGGGGCAAAAACATGTTGTCTATATGTCACATAACTCTTATGATTATAATGGAAATGAATTTTTTGATACAAGAAAATTTCCTGAAAAAATTATGTTTCATAAAACGGAGCAACATGAATTTTTAGAAAAGAATAATCAATTTACGGATCTTAACTATATAAATAATAGCAGACACGGTACTTTTCAAGACACAGGAAAAGTACATTCTATTCCTCAAGATGTTGACAGAATTATTTACCATATCAAAAATAATGGTATTAAAAAATTGTTGCTACACTTCCATGGAGGCTTAATAAGTGAAAATATGGGAATGAAAAGCGCTGAAACATTTTGCAATAATTTTGTCGATTCAAAGGATACACATGTTGTATCAATAGTTTGGGAGACTGGCTTTTTGGAAGCACTCCCAGAGACTTTTAAAAGAATATTACAAACTGATGAATTGTTAAGAAGATTGATTGCAAAAGTGGTAAAATTACTAGGAGCAAAATTAGGAGTTGATTTAACAATCCTTGACAATAGAATACTACCCCATTCAATAGAAAATTATGCGAATTTGATTCAGTCAAGCACCATTAATTTATCGGAAGATGATTTAGTAAAAGCTTTCAGAGAATATAAAAGGAACATTGAATCTGAGTTAGAACTACAAAATATAATTTACAATGAGCTACAGGAAATATCAGAAGATGAGGATTTAACGGAAGATGATTTTAATCGTATATACAAAGATGATTCAGAAAATGAAGCTAAATTCATAAATCCAAAAATTCTTTGGTATACGGCTAAAATCGCAAAAAGGTGTATCATAAGATTCCTAAATAAAAGAGATCATGGAGTTTGGCCAACCATTATTGAAGAAGCCTGTAGAGAAATATACTTGGATGATTTTGGGATTGAAATTTGGAATGTGATGAAATTTCAAGCCGAAGATATGTGGGTGCCTAATGATAGAGCAACTGGACTTAACCAGTTTGCGGGGAGATATTTACTGGATAAATTAGTACAAAATTTCTCAAATACAGACCTAGAAATCCATGTTGTTGCACATATTGCTGGTGCCGTGGCAGCTCGTAAATGGGTTGCAACAATAAAATCCGACAATAAATACAAGTCTTTTAAATTTAAAAATTTGATTTTTCTGGCTCCTGCCTGTCGTTGTGACTTATTCAAAGATACTGTTATGAAACACCAAGAAACATTTGATAACTTTAGAATGTTTACCATGGACGATGAATATGAAAGAACAGATAATTTGATTCCATTCCCAGTTCTTGGGTTATTGTACACTAGATCATTGTTGTATTTAATTTCAGGCATACTTGAGGGTAAAAATGCTAATGAAGCAGATGCTTTTATTTTAGGATTACATAGACATATTAGAAAGAACCATCCCTATTCTAAAGAATCAATACTAAATGAGATATCAGATTTTTTAATGTTACCTCAAAATAATGTTAACAGACTTATTCTATCTAAATCAACAGAAATTGAAGGGAGAAAATCAACCGCTGTAAAACATGGTGGTTTCGCCAAGGACATAGAAATAGTTAATAGTATTAAGTATATGCTACAATAGAAAGCATAATTGTAACAGCCATGGTGCGGAAGCGGTCAAATAATCCATTCGCTTTGAATAAATATTATAGAATGATAGGTTAATGCTCAAAATCCAGCCTTCGAGTAGTTACAAAACGTTGAATATACTTATAGATATAAACTAAAATGAGAATTATTTAAACAATTTTGCCAAAAAACTCATCAGATAATTAATCACAATACCACTTAAACATCCCTAAAATGAAGAAAAAATTACTCTTATTATTATTTAGCTCATTATTCATCACCAGCTGTGCAACTAGAAGAGGACACACTGATGATCATATCGGTACCGGAGTACAGTTACCAGCAGGAACAAGTATTAATGAAACTGAAATAGATACAATTCCTGTAATTTTCCATGTGCTGTATAATAATGATACAGAGAACGTTAGTGACGATGCCATTAATGCAATACTTTTATCTCTTCAACAGGATTTTAAAGGAAAGAATCCATTTGATAACATCGACAGGCCTCCCGGTAATGAATACAAGAGAAGAGATTCTAAAATTCGCTTTGATTTTGCCAAAAAATTACCTGATGGAACTCCAACAAGCGGAATCATCAGAAAAGAAACGAATACCCGTGTTTTTAAATATCAAAAGAGAAAAGCATTTGCGGAGAGTCCGCTGTATGATCCATACCTTTATTTAAATGTATACATCTGCAATACCAATACAGGTGCTTATACCCCAGTAGAAACCACCAATCACGGAATCGTCATCCACTATGATAATGTAAACTATAAAAGCAAAACGTTAACCCACGAAACCGGCCATTGGTTGGGATTGAGTCATATTTTTGAAGGGGGCTGCAACGATGGAGATGGAATTGATGACACGAAGGCACAGAAAAAATTCTTTGGCAATCAAAAATATTTATACAAAAGCTGCAATGATTCTACAATGGTAACCAATTTTATGGGCTACAATAAAACCCGTGATTTTTTTACCGACGGACAGGTAAAAGCAATGAGACAGTTTGCATTGCAGTATATGAAAATAAAAGGACGTCCAAAGAATTCTTTAAAGGAGGAGAAATACAATGCACATAACGATGTATTAGAATTAATAGCGGCAGGCAAAGACACAGAAGAATATACTAAATACGCTCACGAGATATTAAATAAATATGCCATTTGTGGAGTTAACGCTCTTGACAAAACGAGCTTAATAAATAAACTTAAAACATCAGACCGTACAAAAATAGCCTTGTTTAGTGATGATGTTGGACTGCCAATTCCTACAAATTCTTTTAACTGGCAGGCTGCAATTATTAATGAATTATCCCTTCTTATTGCGAAACAATTTGAAAAAAAGCTATTTCACTTGACTATTAATCGTTTTTTTTAAGACATTATTGAACCGGACAACGACAATCGAACCAAAATAGTACAATCGAGTTCTTTTTATGCATTATTTCCTAAAACGACTAAACACATTCGTAAAATTTACGAGTCCGGTGATTCCTATATCGGATTAGATATTGCTACAATACAATTGCTGACTAAAAATGATTTAAAAGAAATTCCCGATTTGTTCAGAAAAACCCCTGAGCTTCTTTTACCAAAACTAAATAATCATCCTAAAATAAAAGACATGCTTACTATTGGAGATGTCATTATTAGCTCCAGTGCACAAGGATATGATTTACAAACCATAATCAATACTATTTCAGCAAAACCCTATACTTCACCGAAATTATCTGAAATAACCAGTATTGCAGCAATTCTTTCCAATGCTTTGCTAGCTGATAAAGGCAATCAGGCTTTTTGGATTGATGCTATTACACAACTGGATCCGGAATCAAACGAAGCTAGAATTACTGAGACTTATAATCTGTTATATGGTCAATTAAGTCGTTTTCCTCTCCTACATCAATATTTAAATAGTGACATCGATGTTATTGTAAGGAATAAAAAAATACAGGAGCTGCTTTTGTTTATTCCTAAATTGAATAATGCCTACACTTTTATTAAAAATAAAGGCTTTAAGCTGAAAGAGCTAAAAGATCAATTGGCTTATGTGAAATTGATTAATGACAGCTTTTATGAATTATTCAGTACCCTATATGAAAATGAAGACTTAAATAAAATTTATGAACTGAATCAAAAAATCATCAAAACATCCGGTATTTCTTCTGTGAATTTTAGGCTTTGGAAATTCTTTAATAATCTCTTTTTGGCTTTCTGTATTCGAAAGTTCCTCATAAATCGTTTTATAAATAGAAGTTTCAAGCGTGTTTCCTTTTGTTTTTTCAATGAATTCAGCAGAAGTCATTTCTTTAAATACTGCCGAACTTCCATCACTCAAAACCGCTTTAATTTCCACTATTTTATCTCGGGTAACTCCATACCGAATTGATGTGGTTCCTGATGAATTATTTCCTACCATTCCGCCAATCATGCAGCGATTTGAAGTTGAAGTATTGGGTCCGAAAAATAATTCGTGTGGTTTTAAATATAAATTCAGTTCATCCCGAATTACTCCCGGCTGGACGGTAACTATTTTTTTTACGGAATCAAAAGAGACAATCTTGGTAAAATGTTTCGAAACATCCACAATTATTCCATTCCCTACTGTTTGACCTGCCAGTGAAGTTCCAGCAGTTCTAGGAGTAATTGAAATCTTATTTTTTGCTGCAAAGCGAATAATTTTGATAATATCTTCCTCTGATTTAGGAATCGCTACAGCAATTGGCATAATCCGATACGCGGAAGCATCGGTGGCATACAATGTTTTATGGAGATCATCATATAAAAGTGTTCCTTCTAATGATTGGGATAATTCTTGTAATTGAGGCGTGATTGACATGTACTGGAGTAAATTGCTGTTGTTTATAAAGAATAAAATATCACACATTCTGATTGACACTTTTCGCAAGAATCTTCAGTCTACTAAAAATTTATTTAAACTGAAGATTCTTGCAAAAAGTGAATACCAAATTTAAATCCATCATTGTAAAATTTAGGATATTCAAATTTTCTAATAATCAAAACGTTTAAATGCCTCAATTGCCTCATACTCGGCTAGACCTAGATCATCATAAAGTTTTGCCGTATTTTTATTACGCTCTTCTGCTCTTACCCAAAATTCTCTGGAATCGTTTCCTTGAAACATCACTCTGTCTTTTTGAGATTGATGGTACAAAATAGCATGTCTTTTAATCGTTACTTCGTCTGGACTCAAAGGTACAGCCATATCTATCTGGTGAATATCCCATTCATGCCAAGCACCTCTATACAACCACAACCAACAATCATTCATATAAGATTCTGATTTTAACTGTTTCATTGCCTCGAATATAGCATTCAAACACACTTCATGAGTACCGTGTGGATCTGCCAAATCTCCAGCAGCAAAAACTTGATGAGGCTTTATTTTGGCAATAATATCTTTGACGATAGCAATATCATCCAGACTTAAAGGGTTTTTCTTTATTTGCCCGGTTTCATAAAAAGGTAGGTCTAAAAAATGCGTTTTTTCATCTTTTAAACCTATGTATCTGGTAGCAGCATACGATTCACGTCTTCTTATAAGCCCTTTTAATTTTCGAACTTCCAAAGAATCAATTTGGTTTTCAGTCTTATTATTTAGAAAATTGATAACCGATGAGAAATTAATTTCACTGTTCTCTTTTCCGATAAAATCACGGCATACTTCAGCAAACTTCAATGCTTCATCATCGGTAACTGCAATGTTTCCAGAAGTTTGATACACAACATGTACGTCATGTCCTTGCTTTATTAATTTAGAAAATGTCCCTCCCATAGAAATTACATCATCATCAGGATGTGGACTAAAAAGAATAACTCTTTTTTTTGCAGGATTAGTTCTTTCGGGTCTGTAAGAATCATCAGTATTGGGTTTTCCTCCGGGCCAACCGGTTATAGTATGCTGTAAAACATTAAACATATTAATATTCAAATCATAAGCAGAACCTTCTTGAGCTAAAAGATCTGACATACCATTATTATTATAATCTCTATCGGTAAGTTTTAATATGGATTGTTTTGTTTCTTTGCAAAGCCAAATAATTGCTTTACTTTTTAATTCTTGTGTCCAAACACATTCACCAACGAGCCATGGAGTTTCAAATCGTGTTAATTCAGAAGCCGCAAATTGGTCTAAAACAAAAGTAGCATTCGAATGATTCTGTAAAAAAGTAGCAGGAACTTCTGATGTGATTTCGCCTTGGATTGTCTTCTTAATAACAGCTGCTTTATTTTGACCCCAAGCCATTAAAACAATTCTTTTAGACTTAAGAATAGTTGAAACTCCCATGGTAATCGCTCTTTTAGGAACATTATCAATACCATTAAAATCAGAAGAAGCATCAACTCTGGTTATGTGGTCTAATGTTATAATTCTGGTTCCGGAATTAATATGAGAACCAGGTTCATTAAAACCAACGTGTCCAGTACGACCAATTCCTAAAAGCTGAAAATCAATTCCTCCTGCATTTTTTATTTTTGCTTCGTAATCAATGCAATATTGATTCAGTTCCTCTAATACAACTGTTCCATCCGGAATATTGATATTTTCAGGTTTAATATCAACATGATTAAACAAATGCTGATGCATAAAGTAATGATAGCTCTGGCGGTTTTCTTTAGTCATCGGATAATACTCGTCCAGATTAAAAGTGATAACATTATGAAAACTGAGGCCATCCTCTTTGTGCATTCGAACCAATTCCTCATATACTTTAATAGGTGAAGAGCCTGTAGCCAATCCAAGCACGCAAGGTTGATTTTGGGTTTGTTTCGATTTGATTAATGCTGCTATTTCATGAGCAACGACTTTTGAAGCTTCTATAGCGCTATTAAAAATCACATTATGATTTTTTTCAAAGCGAGTTTCTTCAAATTTTCCAGGTATGTCGTAAATCAAAGAAGTATTTGTTTTCATACTATATTTTTTGGTTAAATAATTAGTTTAACAAATATAACTAAAAAACAAAACGAAATATTTTATTTTGCGTTATTTAATAAAATTAAATTAAAATAATGCAAAATAACGCAATTTTAAGTTGGGATTAAAATTACAATATAGAAACCCCTAGTTTTCTATATTCTTCCAAGCTTGAATCTTCTGGATCTAAGTCCGTAACAATGGTATCTAACTGATTGATATCACATACAATGTGTGGCATTTTAGTATTTAATTTATTAGAAGAAAACATAGAAACCACTTTGTCAGAGGAATCAATCATTGCTTTTTTGACGATAGAAACTTCATAGCCCACTTCTGTCAAACCCTGTTTTACATTAATACTACTGGCGCCAATAAAGCAAATGTCTGCTTTTATCTTTGACAACACTTGAATCACATCCATTCCTATGGTAACCATTGCATTTTTTTGCATTTTTCCACCAATAAATATTAAATCTATATTGGGATGCTGCGATAATTGCATTGCTATAGGTAAACTATACGTATATATAGTAGCTTTTAACTCCGAAGGAATCAATTTAGCGAAAACCAAATTCGTACTTCCTCCACTCATTATAATTACCTGTCCATCATGCAACAAAGACAATGCTTTAGAAACAATTTTTCTCTTTTCTTCCTCAGCCGTTATGACAATATCGAAAACATCACTAGGTTTTTCGACTGTCTGTATCGCCCCTCCATAAACCTTCTTGAGTAAATTCTTGTCATCTAAATCATTTAAATCTCTTCGTATGGTATCTTCTGACAAATCTAGATCTAAAGCCAAATCAGCCGTAATGACCTTCTGATCTTCAATAAGTTTAGTCATTATGTATTTATGTCGTTCGGCTTTCAGCATCTTTTTAAATTAAAAATTCAGGACAAATATATCAATTAATTCCATTTAAAAGTAGAGGAACACCACCAACTGCAATTGAGCACCTCGTCAAAATCATTAATTTATAAACATAAAGCTTGTTTTTAAACAAAATATGCATTTTTTTGCGTTATTTAGTTTATTTTAAAAAAAAATAAGACTAAATATTGCATTTATATGCATTAAATAAATATATTTGTTCAACAACCATAAAACCAAAATAATTATGAAGAAATTATTCCTTATTTCATTATTGGTTTTGTTCGTTCAAGTTACATTTGGACAAACGAAAACAATTACAGGAACTGTTAAAAACAAAGCGGACGGAATTCCTATACCCGGAGCTACAGTACTCATTAAAGGTACTACTAAAAGTAGCACCACTGACTTTGATGGTAATTTCAGTATTGCTGCATCATCAGAACAAATACTGAGCTTCAGTTATATTGGTTTTGAAACCAAAGAAATACAGGTAACAGGCTCGTCAATGAATATAGCTTTAACTGAAAGTGTTGAAAGCTTAAAAGAAGTCGTAATAATAGGATCGCTGGGTAGAACTTTAGATAAGTCTTCCTTAGGATATTCCGCACAAGCGGTTAAAGGTCAAGAAATCGCAGATACACAACGTGCGAATTTTGCCAACGCCCTGCAAGGTCGTATTGCTGGTCTTACAGTGACAAGCACTACTGGAGCTCCTGGAGCTTCTGCTGCTATCCAATTAAGAGGTGTAAACTCTTTAAGTGGTAACAATTCACCTTTATATATTGTGGACGGTTTGCCGGTAAGTAATGAAACTCTGGACCAAGGTTTGATGATCTCAAATGCTCCCAATAGAAATCAAGACTATACTAATAGAGGTGCTGATATCAATCCTGAAGATATTGAATCAATAACGATTCTTAAAGGTCCGGAAGCTGCTGCGCTTTATGGTATGCAAGCAGGTAACGGGGCAATCGTAATTACAACTAAAAAAGGGAAAAAAGGAGTGGGAAGAGTTACTTACTCCACCAATACAAGACTAGATCAAGTCTACCGATTCCCTGAAACTCAGTCAGTATATCAAAGAGGTGCTGACGGAATAACAAATACTGATTACAGAAGACAACTAGGAGAAGCATTTGCCCCAGACACGAAGTTTTATGACAATGTGGCTAATTTTTTCAGAGTAGGAACATCTACAACACATAACTTGTCGCTTGAAGCAGGTTCAGAAACTACTTCCTACAGATTGTCGTTAAGTAATTTAGATCAAGAAGGCGTTACACCTAACACATCATATAACCGATTAAACGCTAGCTTAAATGCTACAGCAAAAATTTCACCAAAATTTAAATCAGAAGGTACCTTTAGCTTTACAAAATCGGAAAATCAAAAAGCATCAAAAGGTGGATCAGGTTCACTAACTGGTAGTAATGGGTATTTATTAACACTATTGGGTTGGCCTCAAAATGATGATGTACGTAATTATTTGAATACTGATGGATCAAGAAGGAAAATTACTTCCGGTGCGCTGGATACTGAAACTGACAACCCATTTTGGGATGTAAACAAGAACTTGGCTGAAGATTTCAACAACCGTTTTGTTACCAATGTTGGATTAATATATGATCCAACAGAATGGTTAAATTTTACAGCTCGTGCAGGTTGGGATGTAAATTCAGGTCAAGGATACAGAGCAATTCATCCAGAATCAGCTGGTGGAATAGCAACAGGAGGTTTCATAGAAACGTACTATAACAGCACTAGTAACTTGAATACGACTTTCTTGGCAACTGCCCAAAAATCTTTCGGAAAATTCAATACTAAAATTTTGCTTGGTAATGCTATTAATGATAACTATTTTAGAATTTTATCTACATCCGGAAATAAGTATTTTGATCCAAATTTTAATTCTATTAATAATACCGAAGCTACAACACAAAGATCACAGGAAAGAATCATTCAAAGTCGAATCGTAGGTTTCTTTACAGAGGTAAATTTTGATTATGACAAGATTGTATATTTATCGTTGACAGGACGTAAAGACTGGGTTTCTGTATTGCCTGATCCTTTCTTTTATCCTTCTGCCTCAACTAGTTTTATGTTCTCTAATTTGCCGGGCTTAAAAGATAAAGGAATATTGTCTTATGGAAAAATAAGAGCCTCTTACGCTGAGGCAGCAAACATCCCTTCTCCTTATTCTGCAGTACCTATTTATCAACCACAGTTAACTACAAATGGCGGATATGCATACGGAGTAACAGGTGCTAATCCAAATTTAGTTCCTGAGTTTCGCAAGTCTGTTGAATTTGGTACAGAAATTAAATTTTTTGACGATCGTATAGGGCTAGACATAACCGTATATAGCACCAAAACAGTTGATCCAATCTTGAAAAATATGCGTTTGAGTTACGGTACAGGGTTCGTTTTAACATCTGCTAATTTTGGAGACTTAAGAAATGAAGGTTTAGAAATCACCTTGAACGCCACTCCAGTAAAAACATCCAATTTTTCTTGGGATTTGAATGCCAATTTTAATAAAACGCGTTCAGAACTACTGAATCTTCCGACAGTAGTGACAGAATATTATTTATCTGATACTTGGCTTTATGGAAATGTTCGAGGTGGTGTAAAAGTAGGTGGTCCATTAACTACAATAACAGCTGTAGATTATTTAAGAAATAATGCAGGACAAATACTAATAGATCCAAGCACAGGTTATCCTCTTAAAAATCCAAACTTTGTTATCGCGGGTGATAGAAATCCGGATTTTGTACTTGGTTTTCAAAACACTTTCAAATACAAGAATTTAAGTTTATCAATGTTACTAGACCTTCGTAAAGGAGGAGATATTTTCAATGGAACCGAATTTTGGATGTACCAAAATGGAATCTCCACAAGAACTTTAGACAGAGAACAACCTCGCGTTGTACAAGGTATATTGAGAGATGGACTAGAGAACTCAGCCACTCCTACTCAGAATAACGCGATGGTAACGCCATATTATCAAAATGAATATTACCGATCTGGTGCCGTTGATGCTGACTTTATTGAAAAAGATATTAACTGGTTGCGCATGAGAGACATTACCATTAGTTACAGAATGTCTCCCGAAAAATTAGAAAAAACAGCTATAAAATCGCTGTCGTTAAACCTGACCTTAACCGATGCTTTTATGATAACTAATTATACCGGGGCAGATCCTGCAGTTAATGGATTAAATGCCTCGTCTGGAGGAGCGGGAGGAGCTGGTTTTGACTTTGGGACGCTTTCCACACCAAGAGGTTTGAACATGGGAGTAAAATTAGGATTTTAATACTTAAAGAAAATGAAAAATATAAAAAAATATATAGCTGTAATAGGTTTGTTGACCACTATAGTTTCGTGTGACAACTTACAAGATTTGAATGTAAATCCAAGTTTCCCAGTTGATGTTTCTGCACAAGCCTTGATGCCCCCTATTGAGCAACAAATGGCCGTAGGATTGCAGTTTGACAATCGTTATTTGGGAAGATATGTGCAATATTTCAGTAATGCCACTACAGGAAACGAATGGGACAGATATGGATATGTTGCCAATAATGATCAAGGTGGAGAAATTTGGAAAATGGCCTATTTTTCTATAGGCTTAAATTTGACCCGAATGCAAGAAAAAGCAGTTGCAGAAGAACGTCATGACATTACTGGTATTTCAAAAGTGATTAGAGCTTGGTCCTGGCAGGTTGCCACAGATTATCATTCAGAATTGATTGATTTTGATCAAGCATTTACGCAACGTATGTCTTTTGACTATGTAGGACAAGAACAAGTGTATGCTGAAGTACTGCGTTTGATAAACGAAGGTGTTGTTGACTTAGCGCGCACAGATGGTAAAGTCTCTAGTACCTATACAGCTGTAGGAGATAAAATGTATAACGGCGATAGAGCCAAATGGACTAAATTTGCTTGGGGTGTAGTAGCGCGTAATTTGAATAACCAAATAAACAAAGCTAGTTACAACCCAACAGCTGTGATTGAAGCCTGCGACAAATCTTTGGCATCAAATGCAGATAATGCCTTAATTAGTTACAACGGCTCCGTGTCAGCTGATAGCAATTTCAACGGGCCAGGTAGAAACAACATTTCAACATTCCGCCAAACTGATTTTATGATCAGAGTAATGAACGGATCTGTATTCACAGGCGCAGTAGACCCCCGCATGTCAAGAATTTTAGCTCCTTCCATTGGAACATCTGAAACAGCTCCGGCATCAGCGGCAAATCCAGACCCAACCAAATATACTTTTATTGGCAATCCATTGAATACTACGGCTTCTTCAACGGCCGGACCAAGCAGAATCCCTAATCTTTGGGGTACATTCTTGGCTGGAAGTATTACAACACCCGGCAGATATATTTTTAGAGATAAAGCTCCGTTTCCTATAATGACTTATGCTGAAATTCAATTTATCAAGGCAGAAGCGGCTTTCATTAAAGGAGATAAAGTTATGGCTTTAGCAGCATACAAAAAGGGAATTGAAGCGAGTATCGATTTTGTAAATGCGAATACTATTACTAGTACAACTTATCCAATCACAACTGCTATATCTGCATCAGAAAAATCAACTTTTCTTGCTAATGTAAATGTGGTTCCGGCTGAAGCTAACTTAACAATGAGTCACATCATCCTGCAAAAATACATTTCTCTTTTTGGTTTTGGAAATTTAGAAGCTTGGACAGACATGCGAAAATACCGCTACGACAATGTAAATATTTACAAAACCATGGCTTTCCCAACTAGCTTATTTGTTGATAATAATGGAAAATTACCATATCGAGTTCGTCCAAGATTCAACTCAGAATATGTATGGAATTTTGCGGCTTTACAAGCAATTGGCGCAGACAAAGTGGATTATCATACAATAGAAATGTGGTTTTCTAAACCGTAATTTATCAAACCTATAAAACGTATTACATGAAAAATATACTTAATATTATTAAAAAATCCATTGTACCACTTTTAGGAGTAGCACTGGTTGTATCTTGTGGAGAGGAACACGATTTCACTCCTTACGCAGTAAGTGCGTCTGATAACACTTCTAACGTAAAATTTATTCACGCAGCGATTGGTTCAAATGGAACTAATTTTCAAGTGAATTATTTTATGGGAGCAGAGAAAATATCCTCTGTTGGCGTTACTGTGGGTCTTCCTGTTGGAACGTCTTACGGATCGCAGTATCCAGCTTCTACGAGTTACAGTATGGTAAAATCAGGCGAACAGCCCTTGAGTGCTATATCTCCACTAATTGCTGCTACTGCAACTGTTCCTCAAACTGCGGAAGTCGAACGTTTTGTTGGCAAACTAGTAACTGACAAAGGTAAATTTTACACCAATTTCCTAATCGGGTCACTACCAACAGTTACACCGGTTACCTATTCAATGTTTCAAATCAATGATGATTTGTCAGTAGCCAATTTGGATAAAACCAAAGCGTATATTCGCTTTATAAATGTTATGAATAACACTCCTGTAGCTGGTTACGATCTGGGAATTATAAAAACAACTTCAGTTAGTGGAGTTACTCCTGTAGTTACAAAAGAGATTCAAACTTATAAGAATATAACTTTCAAAGGCGGAGACGAAAAATTCATTGCCATAGAGCCACAAGATCCTACCGATACCAGAGGCTACCAATTACAATTGCGCGTTGCTGGATCCGCATCAAACAACCCAACTCTAACCGCTCCAGCTCTTGTAGCGAATCAAGCTAATTCAGGAACTGGTATTTTTGTTCCAAGAGCAGGTAGAATTTATACCGTCTATTGCAGGGGTTATGCTGGAGGAATATCCGCAGGAGTGCCTAGTTCGACTATCAACATTCCTGTAATAACATTTTATACCAATAAATAAGATTAAAAAAAAACCACTTCAGAAATTCTAAAGTGGTTTTTGTTTACCAATTTCAGTCGGCCTATAGTGCAAATATGTTTTTACCTTTAAATAATAGATTTTCTATTTAAACTAAAAAGCTATTTCATTTATGGCACACTTCCTTATGTACTTAAATCAACAGCAATTTTATTAATTCTTCACTTTTAAAAAACACTACAATGTATTTTATTTTAAAAAAAAATATTTATTTTTTAATGCTAATGGTTACTATCAGTTGCTATTCTCATTCAGAAGATAACAGTGCAAAGAAAAGAATCTCAATTGATTCTGTAAAAATTAAAACAGGTGCTGATAATTATATAAAACACCTCCCTTTGTTACAAAATAAAAAGGTTGGAATAGTTACTAATCAGACTGGGATTCTAACAAACAAAATCCATCTGGTAGATTTTTTATTAGAAAAAAAAATAGCCATCCAAACTATTTTTGCTCCTGAACACGGGTTTAGAGGAACTGCTGATGCCGGTGAACATATCGTTGATGGAAAAGATGCCAAAACCGGACTCTCAATTATTTCTCTTTACGGTGATAATAAAAAGCCAAACGCAACTCAATTAGTTGGGATTGACATTGTGTTATTTGATTTACAAGATGTTGGAGCACGTTTTTACACGTACATTTCGTCTCTGCACTATGTCATGGAAGCCTGCGCAGAAAACGGAATTCCTCTTGTAATTCTAGACAGACCAAACCCTAATGGGAGTATCATAGATGGTCCACTTTTAGAAAAAGAATTTACCAGTTTTGTAGGCATGCACCCTATTCCACTCCTTCACGGAATGACTATCGGGGAATATGCACAAATGATAAATGGAGAAAAATGGCTTAAAAACGGGGCACAATGCAAATTGACCGTTATTCCTTGTCTTGATTATAATCGAAAAATGGAATATAGTTTACCCCAAAAACCATCTCCAAATTTACCAAATGACCAATCCATAAATCTGTACGCGAGTTTGTGCTTGTTTGAAGGGACTAATGTAAGTGTGGGCCGCGGAACCGAAAAACAATTTCAAATTTATGGTTCTCCTTTTTTAACGAAAAGCACTTTTACTTTTACTCCAAAACCAAATTTCGGAGCCAAAGACCCGCTTTATAATGGAAAAGAGTGTTTTGGTGAAGATTTAACGGCTTACCCTAAACTAACTCGATTAGAACTAAAATGGTTAATTAAAGCCTATCAAAATACCAGTGACAAAACGAAATTCTTCAATCCTTTTTTTACAAAACTTGCTGGGACAAAAAAATTACAGCAGCAAATTGAAAGCGGAATTTCAGAAAATAAAATAAGAAAAAGTTGGAAAAATGGATTAACAGCTTTTAAAAAAATGCGCATGAAGTATGTAATCTATTAAATAAATGCTTGTTTATTTTCAAATAAAACTAGGACACTGTTTTAATGAAATACAACATTGAATCTGGCCTACAAAAAATAAAAAATCTCTAATCAGTAAAAAATAAGAAATGGCAAAAATTAATCCCGATACAGAACAAGAATCGCTCTATTCGAACTTAGATAAAATGAGTACTAATGAACTACTCTCTAATATAAATAATGAAGATAAAAAAGTAGCGGATATAATAGAAAAACAAATTCCCAATATTGAAAAATTAGTGGATATTATTGTGTCTAAAATGAAACTTGGTGGAAGACTATTTTATATCGGCGCGGGTACATCCGGAAGAATCGGTATTCTTGATGCTTCAGAATGTCCGCCTACTTTTGGAGTTCCGGACAATTGGATTATTGGCATCATTGCAGGTGGCGACTCAGCTATTAGAAAAGCAGTAGAAAATGCCGAGGATGACATTGATCAAGCCTGGAGAGATTTGTCAGCCTACGACATTTCGAGTTTAGATGTGGTTATAGGAATTGCAGCTTCGGGAAATACTCCTTATGTTATTGGCGGATTAAAAAAAGCGAAAGAAAACAATATCGCAACTGGAAGTATTTCCTGTAATAGTGAAAGTCTGATTTCAAAACAAGCTGATTATCCTATAGAATTGATTGTAGGTCCAGAGTTTCTTACCGGAAGCACGAGAATGAAAGCTGGAACATCACAAAAATTAGTTTTAAATATGATCTCAACATCTGTTATGATTAAACTAGGGCGTATTTATGGCAACAAAATGATCGACATGCAATTGTCTAATAAAAAACTAGTACAAAGAGGTGTTGAAATGATTGTAGAAGAACTACACATTAGCGAGAAATTAGCTTCTGAATTACTAAAAAAACACAAAAGTGTCAGAGCCGTTTTACTGGCTGAAAATAAAAATCTAGAAATTTAATAAACAAACTATTTTAAAGTCTGTTACAGATTCATAAAAAACAATAAACCTATAAAGATACAAAATGACTCCAAGTGCAATCCTAATCCTTATCATCGTTTATTTCGCAACATTATTCTACATCTCGCATAGAGTCAGCAAAAAAGATGATGGGAATGATGCTTTTTTCACCGCCAATAAAAATTCAAAATGGTATTTAGTTGCTTTTGGGATGATAGGAACCGCTCTTTCGGGAGTAACTTTTATATCTGTTCCGGGAGAAGTAGGCGCCGCCAGTGGCGAACAATTCAAATATTTTCAGTTTGTATTGGGTAATGCTATCGGATTTATAATAATTACAAAGTTATTATTACCCCTATATTACAGAATGAATCTAACCTCGATTTATGGATATATAGAACAGAGAATGGGGCTTTACAGCTATAAAACAGCAGCCACTATCTTCTTGATTAGCAGAACGGTAAGTTCTGCGTTCAGGCTCTATTTAGTGGTAATAGTATTACAGCGTTTCGTATTTGATTACTATCATATTCCGTTTGCATTAACTGTATTAATCTCCTTACTACTCATTTTCTCTTACACTTACAGAGGTGGATTGAAAACAATTATTATTACGGATACCTTGCAGACTTTTTTCCTTGTGACATCGGTTTTCCTTACCATCTATTTTATTTGCGACAGTATGAATTTAAGTGCCGTTAGTGCTTTCAATGAAGTTAAAAACAGTAATTATTCACAAATATTTTTCTTTGATGATTTCCTAGGAAGTAAATTTCATTTTGTAAAACAAATATTAGGAGGAATGTTTGTAACTATAGCCATGACTGGACTGGATCAAGATTTAATGCAAAAAAATCTGAGCTGCAAAAACATTGGTGATGCACAAAAAAACATGTTTACCTTTACAGGAATCTTCGTTATAATCAATATTTTCTTTTTAAGTGTTGGTGCCCTACTATATATTTATGCTGAAAAAAACGGAATTGCAATCCCTGTTGATTTAATTACAAATAAACCCAGAACCGATTTGCTTTTTCCTGAAATCGCATTGAATCATTTATCAACAATTCCCGCAATTATATTTTTATTAGGGATTATTGCAGCCACTTTTGCCACTACCGATTCTGCTCTGACGGCTTTAACGACCTCTTTTTGCGTCGATTTTTTGGGAATGGGCAAAGCCGAAAATAGCCATAAACAAAATACCGTACGTAAAAGGCATATTGTTCACATCAGTTTTTCAGCATTAATCTTCTTAGTAATACTCATTTTTAATTCAATCAATGATAGTTCTGTCGTTGGGATGATATTCAAGGTTGCTTCTTATACTTATGGCCCATTATTAGGATTATATGCTTTTGGCCTGTTTCAAAAATCAAGAAACGTAAATGATAAATTAGTCCCATTTATATGTCTATTAGCTCCTTTCTTAACGTATATAATAAATGAAAACTCTAAAATATTGTTTTCGGGTTATGTATTTGATAATGAATTAATAGTACTAAACGGACTCTTAACTTACATCGGACTATTCGTAACAAGTTCCCATAGCATTAAAAAAATTAGTTTTTAAATCACATTAAAAACACAAATAATTGACCAATCAATTGCTCCAAAAAATAATTAGATGAAAAATTACTTTATAAAGATTAGCCTCTACACCGCATTTATATTTTTGATTACCAATTGTGCTGTTTCTAAAAAAACCAATACAATTACCGCTTTAAAAAAAGCTTCCTTTTCAGAAGAAATAGACATTTATGTTCCTAAAAGTAAATCAGAAAGAAAGACTTTTTTTAAAAATTCTGAAAGTGAAACGAATTGGGTTGACAGTATTTACAACAAAATGTCGAGTCGAGAAAAAATAGGCCAATTGTATATGATTTCAGCTTATTCTAATAAAGATTCTGTTCACGAAAATGAAGTTAACGCCCTAATCGAAGAATATAAAGTTGGTGGAATCCTTTTTTTTCAAGGTGGACCAATGCGTCAAGCGAAATTAACTAATGCGTATCAGTCTAAATCTGATGTCCCATTATTTATTGCAATAGATGCCGAATGGGGATTGAGCATGCGATTAGATTCTACCTATCGGTATCCTTGGAACATGACTTTGGGAGCGATCGAAGATCTAAGTTTAATTGAGAAAGTTGGTAAAAACATGGGGAATGAGAACAAGCGAATGGGAATCCATTTTAATTTTGCTCCAGTTCTTGACATCAACACCAATCCAAAAAACCCAATTATTGGCAACCGTTCTTTTGGTGAAGATAAAACTAATGTTAGCGACAAAGCCATCGCCTACATGAAAGGCGTTCAAGGTCAAGGTGTTTTCAGTACCGGAAAACATTTTCCAGGACACGGAGATACGGCTGCCGATTCGCATCATACATTGCCTTTGGTTGATTTTTCAAAAGAACGAATCGATTTGGTGGAACTGTATCCTTACAAAAGAATATTCGATGAAGGTTTGGTCTCCGTTATGGTTGGACACCTTGAAATTCCTAGTTTAGATCCTAGAAAAAATCTGCCTTCTTCCGCTTCGTATAATGTAGTAACCAACTTGCTTCAAAAGCAACTGGGTTTTGAAGGATTGATTTTTACAGATGGTTTAGCCATGAAAGGCGCCACAGATTTCCTAGGTCCTGGTGATCTTGAATTAACTGTAATTCTTGCTGGAAATGACATTTTACTTGGTCCAGTAGACGTACAGGCAGGTTTCGAAAAACTAGAAACAGCCTACAAAAATGGAATTCTTACCGAAGAACGTTTGGCTTATTCGGTAAAAAAAATATTGCGTTATAAGTACAAAGCGGGATTGAATAAATACAAGCCTATTGCTTTAGAAAACTTAGTTCAAGACATCAATCCTTCAGAAAATGATGCTTTACATTATAAATTGTATGAAAATGCAATCACTGTTTTAAAAAATGAAAAGAAAATACTTCCTATCAAAAATTTAGATCAGAAAATTGCATACGTAAAACTGGGAGATGATGTCAACAGCACTTTTGTCACTACATTAAAAAAATATACCGAAGTGACAGAAATATCTAACACCAATATTGACAGTTTAAACACCGAATTAAAAAAATACAATACTGTTATCATTGGTTTCCATAAATTAAACAAAACCTGGGAAAAACAGAATTTTACCGAAACTGAATTGCTTTGGTTACAAAAAATTGCAAAGCACAACAAAGTAATTTTAGATATTTTTACAAAACCTTATTCCCTATTGCCAATCAATACTTTTGATGATATTGAAGGATTAGTAGTTTCCTACCAAAACTCTGATATAAGTCAGGTGGTTTCAGCAGAATTACTATTTGGAGCTATAGAAGCCAAAGGAAAATTACCCGTATCCATTAATTCATCCTTCCATATAAATGAGGGCTTATCAACCAAAAAATTAAACCGTTTGGGTTTTACAACCCCAGAAAATGAAGGAATGAATCCATTGATTTTATCTAAAATCGATGCTATAGCCCAAAAAGCAATTGATGGTAAAATGACTCCTGGAATGCAGGTGCTTGTCGCTCGAAAAGGAAATGTCATTTTCCAGAAATCCTATGGTTACCATACCTATGATAATACTACGAAAGTTTCCAATTCAGACTTATATGATGTAGCCTCGATTTCAAAAATGATTTCAACTCTGCCTAACGTGATGCAATTATACGATCAAAATAAAGTGAATCTGGATACCAAATTAAAAAAAATGGTTCCCCTTTTTTCTAAAACAAATAAAGAAAACATCAACTTCAAGGATTTACTGACACACTATGCTGGGCTTCAGGCTTGGATTCCATTTTACAAAGCAACTTTGGACACCGAAAACAAACCTTTGGAAAAATACTATCATAAAATAGCTGACTCCCAATTTTCCACAAAAGTAGCCGACGGTCTTTTTATTAGAAATGATTATCACGATACCATAATGAAAATCATTGCAAATAGTCCATTGGCAATTAAAAGAGAATACAAATACAGCGATTTCACCTTCATTATCCTGAAAGAATACCTCGAAAGAAAAACTAAAAAGAAATTAGAAGTTTTAAGCCAAAAAAAATTTTACAGCTCACTTGGAATGAATAATACGCTTTACAATCCCTTAGAAAGAGTTGATAAAAATAGAATTGCACCGACTGAAGTTGATAATTATTTTAGACATCAGGTTGTTCGGGGATACGTTCACGATATGGCAGCGGCAATGGAAGGTGGAATAGCGGGTCATGCCGGAATTTTTTCTAACGCTATGGATGTTGCCAAAATGATGCAGCTGTTTTTACAAAAAGGAAATTACGGCAATAAGCAATATTTTTCCGAAAAAACATTCGATGCCTTCAATACTTCCTATTACAGTTCTGAAGGAGTTCATAGAGGTTTAGGTTTTGATAAAAGAATAGGGAAAGACGGATCTACCTGCACATGCGTTTCTGAATCCAGTTTTGGTCATACAGGCTTCACGGGAAACATAGCTTGGGTCGATCCCAAAACAGAAATTGTATATGTTTTCCTATCCAATAGAACCTATCCCGAAGTATCCAATGAAGGAAATAAATTATCTAAAGAAAAAATTCGAGAAGACATTCAGCAAATAATTCAGGAGTCGATCATCAAATAAAAGTGTTGACACCATTTTCATAAAACTGAATAAAGTAGGTTAAAATAATTGAATTCAGCAATCAAAGAATCTAAATTTAAAAAAATGACAAAAGAGCGTTTAATTTCACTAGATGTATTTCGAGGATTTACTATATTATTAATGACTATAGTAAACAACCCTGGAAGTTGGGCCGCTATTTACCCGCCTTTAGCACATGCAGAGTGGCATGGCTGTACACCGACCGATTTAGTTTTTCCCTTTTTCATTTTTATTATGGGGACAGCAATCCCTTTTGCAATGCCATCAAAACATTTTGACTACGCAGTTTTTAATAAAATCATTGTTCGATCCTTACGAATTTTCTGTTTAGGATTATTTTTAAATTATTTCAGTAGAATTGAATTATTGGGCTTAGAGGGAATTTACTTATTACTAATCAGGTTGATGATAACTTTTGCAGTCGCTTATGCACTTTTAGGAAACTTTAGTTTAAAAATCAAAACCTATCTCGTTTTTGGAATTTTTGCAATATTAATAATCTTAGCATACAGCCAAATTGAAGCATTTCAGGATGTACGAATCCCAGGAGTTTTACAGCGAATAGGAATTGTATATTTTTTTATCTCTCTTTTGTATTTAAAAACAAATCTCAAAACACAACTTCTGGTTGCTGCATCAATTTTATTGGGTTACTGGATTGCAATGGCTTTTGTTCCAGTTCCGGAATTTGGTGCTGCAAATTTTGAAAAAGGTACCAACTTAGCTGCGTGGTTGGATAATTTAGTATTGAAAGGACATCTATGGAGCTTTTCCAAAACTTGGGATCCAGAAGGGATTTTGAGTACTCTTCCGGCTGTAGCCACAGGAATTCTTGGAATGTTCATAGGCCAAATATTAAACTTAAAAATCCAACTAACTGAAATTCTAAAAAAAATAGCAGTCGCTGGATTTGCATTGCTAATCGCAGGCTTGCTTTGGAGTCTACTGTTTCCGCTAAACAAATCACTTTGGACAAGTTCCTATGTACTATATTCTGCAGGCATCGCCACGTTATGCCTAACATTATTGTACTTCCTGATAGATGTTGCAAATTATAAAAAATGGACAAAGTTATTTTTAATTTGGGGTGTGAATCCTATGATTGTGTTTTTCTTTTCGGGAATTATTCCAAGAGTTTTGAGCTCAATTACAATTCAAAACCCGGAGATAAGTACTGAACAAATCAATATTCAGAGTTATTTTTATAAATTTTATATTATTCCTATTTTCAGCAATCCTATGAATGCTTCATTAACTTTTGCGGTCGTCTATGCTATTTTTTGGTCTCTAATCTTGTGGGCGTTTTATAAAAATAAATTAATTTTTAAAGTATAGCCCCTAAAAATTATCGAAATAAGTTTTTCTATTTTTTGTTTGCACATCAAGTTAAAATAATAGCTTAAAGTATTTGGGGCAATAAGAAGCTCGAACCATTGCACCTATCAAATTAAAAATATCTTAAAGAGCCATTAAAAAATATTATAAATGAATACAAAATTTTATACATTAACATCAACCACTAGATTAATGTGTTCTTAAAAAAAATAGTACTTCAAATTGACTAAACACAGTATTTCAATTGAAAATTGATAAAGGTTTGTTTGCTGTAAAGGACATACAACGCATAACCGGCAAGAGTTACCGTCAAAGTATTAGATTATTACAAAATATAAGAAAGGAGTTGAATAAGCTTCAAAATGAGTTGGTATCAATCGAGGAATTCTGCCAATACACGAGCCTAAAAATGGAACAGTTCGAACCGCTGATAATTGGTTAGGAATAGTTTCTAACCTTTTAAAATAATTAATCTGAATAGCTATTGCAACTTATAAGTAAAAACGAGAAGCCTGGACATTCAACTCTGCTTCTCGTTTTATGGGGTAACGGATCTTAAGCAAAAATCACTGAGCCCTAATTTATTAATCAATTGTATTACTCTGTTTTTGAAATCCACTGATCCTCAATTCCCCAATTTTTATTAGGTAATGCTCCAGTTTCAATGATTAGGGTTCCACCATTACTAATCTCTTCCTGCGTCAACCAATTTCTAAATAAAGGCTGACCGTTTAAACGAGCCGATTGAATATAAAAGTGATCTTTATTGTAATTGCTAACTCGAATATGAAATGATTTTCCGTTCTCCCAATTTAATTTTACAGACTCAAAGATCGGAGCCGTCAAATAGTAAATCGGGCTTCCAATATTCGCCGGAGACAGACCTATACTTCGCATCACAAACCAGGATGACATCGTACCGGCATCATCATCCATAGTGCGCACATAGGCTTGAGGTTCGTTCTTATAGATCCTTCCAATATAGGAATCAATCCCTTTACTGTTGTCATTAAAATAAACCTGAACCACCGTATCCAAAAGAATATTCCGAAACAGTTTTTGTGATTTCCAAGGTTGGGAACTCGCATTATACAGTCCTGGAACTTGCAAGTCCGGTTGATTCGCATGATTGTAATTGTCCTCCGCAAAAAATTGATCCAATTGCTTTAAAAAAGGTGCTTCTCCTCCTATTAACTTTTTCAGCCCCAACACATCAAAAGGAACAAACCAGCGATACTGCCAAACAGTGCCCTGATACATTCCGCGAGCGGGCATTTTATCGATATCTTTCTGCGATAAATCAGCGAAATCTTTTTCCCAATAGTGTTTATAGTCTAACGCTTTATTCAAATACTTGGTACTCAACAAAGGGTCTTTGGTGATTTTCAGAATTTCAGAAAGCGCCCAACTGTCGTAAGAAGATTCCAAAGCCTTATCTGGTGAATTGTATTGCAATCGATCCACTTCCGCAATTAAGGAATCTTTAATAGTCTTAAAATCTACTGCATATCCTTTTCTATAGCCATCCAATAAAACAACAATCGCATGTTCCGTGCGGACTGTCGGTGAGGATTCGTGCTTTGTTGCCCAATTATTCTTCCCATACGGATACAAATTAGCAATAGAGCGCACGATGGGCCCAAAACGTTCCGGATAAGCCAGAGAAAGCATGGGCAATTGCTCGCGATAATTATCCCAAATAGCCCAACCGTTGTATATAGGACTACTGGATTTTTGAATGGAACCGTCAATAGCTTTATAGGTGCCATCAGTTTCCGAAACTAAAAACGGGGCTTGTAATCCTCGGTATAAAAGCGAATAGAATAAATTTTCCCGATCTTTTTCGCCACCAACTACAATTCGGTTTAAATGATGATTCCATACTGCAGTTGTTTGCGCAACCAAATCTTCCAGAGGCATAACTTCTATTTTAGCTTTGGCGAAAGCCGCACTCACAGAAGAAAAGCCAACACGAACTTCCATTTCGGTAGCGTCTACAAGAGCAGCAATACGATACTGATGGTCGGCGGTTTTTGTTATCATTCCCAAATTGGAGAATTCAAGAACATAATAAATGCGATATATTCCCTTATCACAAGTCGTTTGGGTATCTATCCAGCCACTGATACTTTGGGTTCCAATTTCATGCTCTTCAGCAACAAATCGATTGACGAAAGCGTGCGATAAATCAATATGAAGCCCTGCTCCTTTTCTCGGAAATTTATAATGATGAATTCCAAAATTATGTTTTACACTCATTTGTGCCTGAATCCCATTTTCAAATGCTACCTGATAAAAACCTGCTGAAGCAGATTCTTGTTTTTTCAGTAATAAAGTTCCGGTATCGTCATCCAAAATAGGTTTGATAAGCAAATTTCCACCACTTCCCAAACAACCCACTCCTTCCATACGGCTATGGGTAAAGCCCAAAAATTGCTTTGCCAAATGCTCATAACCAGAATGAATATGAGGATAAGTTTGTGGTCCAATACTAATCATATTGAAGGGAGAAGAAGCAGATGGAGACATTTGTCCATGATCTCCTGAACTGCCCAAAAAGACATTTACTTTTTCTACTGACGATGCTACTTTGGTAACATTATTTTTTAAAGGCTGGCAGGCCACTATCAACAAAGCAAGTCCTAAAATAAGTATTTTTTTCATGGTATACATTTACGGATCTAAGGGATCAATTGGATTTTGATGCAGCGATTCTATTTTTGGAACAAATTCTATCGTAGTTGAATTTAGTCTTTTTAAAATAATGGCAGGTAAATAACCCAATTCCTCCATACAACGGGCATTAAAATTTGGATTTCCTACATAATCGCTATGATTAGCATTCGTTACTACAATACTTTTCTTGTCAAGAGGCATTTGATAAGCAATCATCAACCTGCTGACATTGCGCAAATTGGTGGTGGTATGTCTGGCAAAAGGATCAATAAGGATATTTTCTTCGGGAATATGATATATATTCATTAATTCTTTCTTCATTTCAATAGCCTCACAATAAGCCGCTCTAAATGGATGGGCATGACCTCCGGAAACAATAATTAAAGGGGCTTTCTTAGCTTCATATTCCAGTACTCCCAATTGTAGGTTTAGTTTCCCAATGGCAGACAATCGGTCTTGATAATTTTCTGGTCCGTTACCCAAAATTAAAACAGACGCATAATCAAAAGCATCAAAATTGATTTGCTTTAAATTGGCAATTGCCTTCTTATTCTCCTTTTCCTCCAAGGGTTCATAGCGAGCCACCTCATCCCGATGGTTCATATACAAAAGAGATAAACTGAGATCCAGGCTTTCTTGAAAAAACAGCCTATTCCCTTTCGGTTTTTTATTGTGAAGAAAATCAGACCACATAAAAATAGATCCTTTATAAAATTCAGAGCGCACGTCATAAGAAACAGAATCCATTTTAGCATATTGAGGGGCTTCCCCAAGACCATAAACCTTCATAATGCGGTTCATTCCCTTAGCACAAACTTGCCATGCTTTTAGCAATAATTCAGTATCACTAAGATTTTTAAAATTCTCATATTTCCCAGAGGGACGCAAATTATTTTTTACAAAATCTTGCAGTTCCTTTTTGTCTTTCATCAAAAGTCGAAGTTCCTCTTCAATACTTTCGAGTTCTTTTTCTTTGAATTGATAGCCCTTAATCAAGCAGGACAGACTGTCTTTACAAGAATTTAATTTGGAACTGAGCTCTTGTTGCTGCTTATTAAAAATCGTTTTGAAAACACTATTGTTTTCTAGCAGTTGACTAACAACTTTATCGTTTTGAATGGCAGTCAACAAATAAAAATTCTTATCCTGAATCAAGGAATTAGATTTAGAAGAGGGATAGCCCAATTCAAATCCTTTTTCTTTTTGGCTATAGCCTGAAATAAAAACAAGCGCAATTAGTATGTAAATTATTTTTTTCATCTTTTTCTAATAAAAAATTGGGCAACCTTTTCGATTGCCCAATTTAGTTTAATTTTTTAAAAGCCACTATTTTGGGTTACTGTACCTACTGGCAAGGCATCAATATACCGCTGTGGTATTGGGAAATATTCGTTTTTTCCTTTCGTAAATACAGCATTGGTCAAATGCGTTCTTCTCGTTTTTTCTACTGCCAGATAGGTATTGATAACAGTATCCGCTTCTCCCCATCGAACCAAATTAAAGAAACGGTGGCCTTCCATAGCCAATTCCAAACGAGTCTCTAAATGTACCGCTGCTTTTGCTGCCATTTTATCGGTCCAGAGAGTGCTGTAAGGTTTAATATTGTAATTCGCTGCGTTGGCACTACCATCAAGAGTTTTTACATAGGTAGAATTAGCGGCGCGATTCCGAATTTGATTCACTAAAATTCGAGCTTCATCTACTTTTCCGATTTCTACTGCGGCCTCCGCTCTCCATAAAACAACCTCCGCATATCGAATAATGTAATAATTTAAAGCATTTACATAAGGCCAAACGGTCACATGAAAAGCAGATTTAGCAGAAACAATTCGCTTTTTAGGAGCAAATGCACCATAAGTTGCCAAATCTCTCGCCCAGCTGTCTTGGTATAAAACGCCTAAATCCTTATAAGGTATTCCCGGACGTCCTATCGTGATATCAATACGTGGATCTACGTTGTCACTGGATATAATGTTAATGTTATTTTCTATTGGCAAACCGAAAGCATCCGTTTTAAAGGCATTTACAAGATTCTGTGTAGGACGGTGAAAACCATATTGCGAATAAAATGGACCTCCGGGTGCTGACAAACGATCTCCTATACTTCCGTTATAAGAACTAGGTTGACCATCTTTTACAGATAGTTGTATAGCAAAAATAACTTCCTTATTATTATCATTTTCCGGTAAAAATATTTGCTGAAAATCAGCTAATAAACCATAATTACTATTCATTATTTCAGTCGTTGCATCATAAGCCAATTGCCATTTGTTTTGAAAAACATAACATTTTGCTAAATAGGATTTAGCGGCAATCTTGGTTGGCCTGCCTAATTCCGTTTGTGTATCTGGCAGATCGGCATACGCCAATTGAAAATCAGCTTCGATTTTAGTCCATAATTCATCCGAGCTAAAAGTCGTATTGGATTTGGCATAATCAGCAACTGTAGCTGCCGTTTCATCAATATACGGGATATGATTGTATATTTTTTTCAACTCAAAATAAAAATGACCTCTTAAGAATCGCAATTCTGCCATTCGTTTGACTTTCAAACTGGCTTCAAAATCAGGGGAAGCATTTAATAAACGCATGGCTTCATTTGCCCGTTTCACCCCTTCGTAAAGTGCCACCCACTTGCGTTCTATATCAAGAGTGGTTGAATTTTCATTATAAATCTCCATTTGGTGAATATTGTTCTGATCTCCAGTACCTCCGCCACCTTTATAGCTGTCATCCGAAGTTACATCACCAAAACTCCAATTAGAACTTGGTGAATTAAGTGCATTAGTGGCTCCGTCAATTTGACCATTTAAAACGCTGTACGCTGATATAATAGCGCGTTCTACATTAGCAGGCTTCGTCATTTCAGAAGGATCAACTTCGCCATAGGTAACTTCTTCAAGGAATGTATCGGAACAAGAACTCATCTGAAGTCCTAAAGCTAGAAAAACTACTATTTTTATTGTGTTTTTTATTCGCATCATTTTTAAATTTAAAAGTTTAAATTACAACCAAAAGTAAATGTTCTTGAAGTGGGATAAATTCCTCTATCGATACCTATATCAAGATTTCGGTTGCTTGAAGAATAACTTTGTAGCCCAATTTGTGGTGTCAAACCACTATATTTTGTAATAGTGAATACATTACTAGCCTGCCCATACAATCGCAATTTCATTCCATCTAGAACATCCGGAGAAAAAGTATAACCCAATTGTAAATTGTTTAATTTAAAATAAGAACCGTCTTCAACGTAGTAAGAAGAAGGACGAATGTTGTTATTTCTATCATCTAATGACAATCTTGGTATTGTAGAATTCGGATTGTCAACCGTCCAGGCTCCTAATAATGCACTGTCCTTATTGTAAGCAGCCTGATTAAAGAAATTGGTTTTATACTTCGTTAAATTATAGATGTCATTTCCAAAACTTCCGTTAAAAAACATTCCTAAATCAAACTGTTTGTATTTCAGGTTGATATTAAAACCTACCATAACATCCGGGTGTGGAGAACCGATAAAGGCTCTGTCATTACTGTTAATTACTCCATCACCGTTTACATCTTTAAACTTAAGATCTCCCGCTTGCGCATTGGGTTGCATACCATAATCCGAAACTTCTTGTTGACTTCTAAATAAGCCTTCGGAAACAAATCCATAAAAAGATCCAATAGGTTGTCCAACGGCACTCCTGGATATTTCCTGACCAAAATTTACCGTATGCAAGGAAGAACTAGGAATACCTAAATAAGCCACACTATTCAAAGCGGTCAATTCATTTTTGTATCCCGTCAAATTCAAGGCAAGATCGTATGAAAAATCACTAATCTTATCGGCGTAATTTAAGTCCAATTCAAAACCGTGGTTTTTCATTTGTCCATCATTAATCCATTGTCCGTCATTAGTCCCCCCATAGGTTAATGGAATCACATTATAAACCAAAATATCATCCGTCTCCTTGGTGTAATATTCTGCCGTAACATTTAATTTATTATTAAAAAAACCAAGATCAAATCCAATTGTTTTTTGAGTAGTGGTTTCCCAAGATAAATTAGCATTTGAAACTCGGGTTTGTGTTAATCCTGTAGAAATCACATTTTGACCTCCAATGGCATAATCTGAATAATTATTGTTGTTAGAATAACTATCTACTGTTGAATAGGATGGTAATTCTTGATTCCCGGTTTGTCCCCAACTGGCACGAACTAAAAACGAACTAAAGGTCTTTCCAAAATCAAAAAAATCTTCCTTATCCAATCTCCATCCACCAGAAACTGCTGGAAAAGTGCCCCAATTATTATTCGCTAATCTTGAAGTCCCATCTCTTCTAACGGTAGCACTTACTATATATTTTTGATTGTAATTGTAATTTGCTCTACCAAAATAAGAGTTCAAGGCCCATTCATTTGCAGTTCCCGTGTTTAATTGATTTTCAGTACCATACGTTAAATATCTAAAATTTGGATCTTCATAAAGGAAATTTTGACGAGATGCTCCAAAACCTTCGTAATAATATTTAATAGCTTCTTGTCCTAAAAGAATATCCAGATTGTGTTTACCAAACTTTTTTTGGTAATTTAAAGTGTTGGATACTGTAAGTTGGTAATTAAAATTGTTGCTTGTCGTTAAAGCATTTTTAACATTTTGCGAAAGAATCTCATTATAAACAGGTGAAAAACCTCTATAATTATAATTTTGAAAATCCAATCCCACAGAGGTCTTAAATGTAAAATCACTAATTTTAACACTGGCAAAAACATTCCCTAAAAGCTGAATTCGCTTTTGTTTATTGTCTTTGGCTCGAGTTAAATTTCCTAATGGATTAGCTATATCATTGATTGGGTTTCCAGCAAAATTTCCGTTTATATCATATACCGGAACAATGGAAGGAAATTGTAAAGCATCGTAAACAATACTTCCCAAAGCGCTGTTACTTCCAGTTGCAACTTGCTCCGAATAAGAAGCCGTAAAGTTTTCGCCAATAGTCAGAAAATCTTTAATAGCATAACTAGAATTAAATCGTGCAGAATAACGTTCAAATCCAGTATGTCTTATAATTCCTTCCTGATTAAAATAACCTAGTGAAAAAGCATGTTGACTTTTTTTATCTCCTTTCGATAAGGATAAGTTATAAGATTGAACCGCTGCTGGTTGCATGATTTCATTAATCCATTTTACATCACCACTAGGAATCGTATTGGCAGAATTAAGAAACGCTGGAATTACAGGTGAATTGGGATTATTACCATAGATTCCACTTGCTGGTACTTTTCCATCATTTTTAGTCGCTTGCCAAAGTAAATCTCCATACTGTTGTGCATTCAACATAGTAGGTAAATTAAAAGCAGATTGAACTCCGGAATACCCATCAAATTGTATTTCAGTTTTACCACTTTTCCCTCCTTTTTTTGTGGTTATAACGACAACTCCATTAGCCGCACGAGAACCATAAATAGAGGAAGAAGCAGCATCTTTTAATACTTGAAGTGTTTCAATGTCTGATGGATTGATACCATTTAAACCATTTGACGTTGGAATTCCATCTATAATGACTAGTGGATCATTATTGTTAATAGTACTAAACCCGCGTACTCGAATAGAAGATCCTCCTCCTGGGCTGTTATCACTCATGATTTGAACACCTGGCAAACGGCCTTCAAGCATTTCTACAACATTTGCTTTGGGTTGTGATTTAATCTCTTTCATTTTTACAGTAGAGATAGAACTGGTAACATTTCTTTTTTGTTCTGTACCATAACCTACAATTACAACCTCATCTAATTGAGCAGCCGATTCAGAAAGTACTACTTTAATTTCCGTCTTGTTTTCAATATTGATTTCTTTGGTCCCAAATCCTACATAACTAACAGACAAAACCGTTGTATTTGCAGGAACATTGATTGTAAATTTTCCGTCAAAATCAGTAGTTGTAGCTATCGTGGTTCCTGCTATAAAAACAGAAGCTCCAGGTATAGGTAAATTAGATTCATCTAAAACTATCCCGATAATTTTTCGGTTTTCTTGATCCTTTTTAAGAATACTATTTGGAGTAATCCCAATCAGTTCTTTTACTAAAACTCCATTTTTAGTGATTTTAAAATCTAGACTCACTTTGGTTTTCAAAACGGCTAATACTTGATTTAAATCTTGGTTATTTATTGTAATAGAAATTTTCTTTTGAAGAAAATTTTGATCTGACCTATAAATAAACTTACTGTTTATTTGCCGTTCTATGAGAGTAAAGGTTTGCTTTATAGAAACGTCTTTTAGGTTTAAATTGATTTTCTCTTTTTTAGCAACATTTACTTCAACAGTACTTGTTTTTGTAGTATTCGAATAAGATATCCCATTACCAAACAGAAGTAATAAGGATAAGGTTAACATCATTTTTTGTTTCATTTTATCTGTGATTATTTATTGTTGTTTTAACAAACTAAAACCGATCGTTAAAAAGCCGATTTTTCTACTAATTATTAGATGGAATTAAGTAATCCTCTTTTTTTATATGATTCCAAAGTCCTACTAATATATTTGAGTGCAATAGCGATATGATTTTCAACCGTTTTAGGAGTGACGTTTAAAATTTCCGCAATTTCTTTGTATTTTAATCCATCAATTCTACTGAGTTCAAAAGCTTGACGTGATTTTTTAGGAATTATATCTAATATTTCACGTATCAAATTGGTATTCATTTCCTTTTGTTCATTCTCAATAATCTCCTGCTCCCTACTAGACGAAAACATAGAATTTATAGTTTTAGTTTCATCAATTTGTTGGTAAAACGGCTCTGATTTCCGTGCTGTTTTTAAACTGTTTTTCACTATTACATAGATATAAGATTTAGGGTTTTTAATTTTATCTAGAATATTTCTATTGGTCCACAACTGAATAAAAATATCAGCTACTCTTTCTTCGACAAGGCAAGAGTTCGATTCATAACTCAATCCAAAACGACACAGAGGAGTATAATACCTATTAAAGAAAAGTTCCATCGCCTCGTATTGACCATTTCGAATTTGCTGAAACAGATAATCGTCTGAAAAACAATCACTACTGCCCATTTTTGTTTGATTAATTTTCATGGTACTTGGTTATTTCGATGTTATTTTTAATGGTTTTTGTTATACTCACATCTGAAATAAACTCTAAAGAAGTTATAAATTCATCAATTGTCTGGTTTTTAAAAGCTCCTTTTATATGCTGATTTGCAATATCAGAATCCTTAATGATAAAATTTACTCCATAGAATTGATTAATTTTTGGAAGTGCGTCTTCAAATTTCTCATCATCTAAAATGAGTATATTGTCTTTCCATGCAGAGACCTTATTAACATCAAAATTTCTTTTGATCACTAATTTGGTTTTAGAATTCCATACTAATTCTTCATTTGGTATTAGGTTAATTTCATCATTACTTTCTTTAAGCAATACATTTACCTTTCCTTTTGCCAGAGAAACAGTTTGATTAATGCTAGTGCTGCTGACATTAAACTCCGTTCCTAAAACTTTCACATTAAAATCATTGGTATGGACAATAAAAGGAGAATTAATATTCTTTGTAACTTTAAAGAAAGCTTCTCCTTCCAACCAAATATATCTTCGTTTTCCAAAATCACTGGAATATTTAATTTCACTACCCGAATTTAAAATAACAGTACTGCTATCTGGTAAAATAAAAGTAAGCCGCTGTCCTTTAGGCGCAATTCTATGATTGGTATATTCAGATTGTGTCATTCCGATGAAATAAAAACCTAGACAAAAAACCAAAAGGAAAGACATGGAAAAAACTAACTTTTTTTTAATGGAAACTTTTGCAGATCTAACCTTTTCTGGTTTGGTATATTTATTAAGAATTTCTTCAAAAGAAAGAGTTCGCTTTGGTAATTCACTATTGGGATAACTAATCCAAATGGTTTGAAAATTTTCAAAAACGGCAAATAGATCATCATCCAAAGACAATTCGATTTCAAATACAGATCGCTCTGCTTGTGACATTTCATTGGCTAGATACCTCACACATTTTTTTTCCTTCTGATTAACATTCAGCATAAATATTTTCCTTTGCTTATAGGAGTCAAAATAAGAGAAATACCCCTAGTTTTCAATACCATCAAATCGACACCATATTGTTAATGAATCGTTAATAGTCCATTTATAGTGGAAGTAGGTCCTCGCTTAGAAAATTATATTTTTACAAAACTATTAAATCTAAAAAGTGAATAAGAGCTTAAAACCGCGATCCATTAGAAATACAAACGGCTATCGACAAAGAATCGATTGTTGTAAACCATCAGGCGGGAACGGAACAAGCTCGAGAAGTGGTTTGTAGGCATAGAGGAGTCCTGGCAATACACCTGTTTAAAAATGGAACAGGTCGAATTTTATTATTGGATAGAAATTTTGTTTTAGAGAACTAAATTTTGAACCAATGCCTATCAATAATAGTAGCCAACCAGTTCAAATTTTAAACAATTAAAGAACTTTTTTATCTTTGATATAACTTTAATTATCAATACATTTACTGCGATAAGATTACATGGTTTTTTACCTATAAATTGTAGGAATAAAATCGAGACCCTTGTTTTAAAATAGTTTGCGAAACATCGTAAACACTGACATAACGAGAGAGACACGAATCCCTCCTTCTCCACTGAAATCGTAACCCTCAACAAACGTTGGGGTTACGTCGTTTTATACCGGAGCTGTTTTGGATTGTAACCAATAGAACAAAAACAGCAATTCGCGCCAATGTGCCTGTGCTCCCTCCTGTGCTGAAGATAATTAACAAATATAAAAATCAACAAATGAGATTGATTCCTAAAATATCCAATCAAAAAATGAATGTTTATTTGAAGGAAATTGGAGTATTATGCGGGATTGATAAAAACCTAACTTGGTATGTAGCAAGACATACCTTTACTACGACTGTGACATTAGGCAATGGTGTGAAGATTGAAAATGTTTCAGCAATGATGGCCATACTAATATTATGCAAACACAGTATTATGCTAAGGTATTAGATGCAAATGTAATGGAAGACATGTTTAAATTAATGCAGAAATATAAAAATATATAAGGGTGATCATGCCTTGAATAAAAACCTTCTTTGCCAAAAATACGGAAATGAGATAAAGATATCCGCCAAAAAATTTGCAGAGGTCTTCGCTTTGTCTCCGAAAAAGCTGTTCAAAGAGTATTCCAGTGTATAATTGAGTCCAGGAACGCGTCGGCCTTATGCGAAGTATTTTAGTTAAAGGCGATGTAAATCAGTGGATAAACCGAATTATTCTTAAATAGCTCGCATAACATGTAGTTATAAAATTGATTATCATATAAATAGCTAAACTATATGTATTATGAAAAACAATTTTGAGTACGAGAAAATTTCAGCCCAGGCTTATGAGTATCTAACAGAGAGGCTATCATACAAGTTTAAAGGATACATAGATAAGTGTAACATTGAATTTATTAGCCAAGAAGTGTGTAAAAATTTTCTATTTGAGCTTTATAACGGGAGGTATCATACCTTACTGTCCTGCTGAAGGTCCACTTAGGAGACGACTTTCTTTTTTTCTTTTTTTTCTTCTGAAAATATTTTAAAAGGGATAAGTTCACTTATACAAATAACGCTATCAAAAGCAATTCTGTAGTCAAGTAAAAAACTACCAAATCTTATAAAAGTAAATTATAACTTCAAATATTTGTAAAAATCGACCGATTTAAACGTAAAAATTTGTATTCAGTTCAAATAAACGAACAATTACTTCTAAATATTTGTCTTTCTTAAATTATAATAGCAAAAAATTGTAAATAATAGGCTTTATAAATTCAAAAATTTGTGTACTAATACAATTTTTTGTAATTTAGCTTGAAAAATTTGTGTTATGGACAAAGCAATCCCCCTGCATCTTCAAGAAATAATATACTCATCAAGTGACCCTGAAATCAGCAGAACTGTTTCTAAACTGGTTAAGGACGGAAAACTGCGAAAGATTGCTCCAAAAATATACACACCAAATTTTGATGCGGAGCCCTCTGAAATAATTAGAAGAAACCTATTTAAGATTTTAGGGCACCTTTATCCCGGCATTTTATTAAGCCATCGTTCAGCTTTGGAATTTGCACCGACTCCAAACGGCGAGCTTTTTTTAACTTATACCTACGACCGAAAGACCTCCCTTCCAGGAATAACATTAAGTATAACAAAGGGACATTCTCCCCTGCCTGAAGATAATGAAATGAGCAGCGGTCTATTTGTTTCCCAAAGAGAAAGAGCCTTGTTAGAGAACTTACAAGAGTCTCGTAAATCAGGAGTGTTCTCAAAAACTCTTGAAAAAAAAGCTATAGAAGAGAAACTGGAAACTGTCATAAGAGTTCAAGGCGAAAAAGGACTCAATGAGTTAAGAGATAAAGCTAGGATCATCAGCGAAGAACTAAATCTGCAGAAAGAATATGTTAAACTAAACAGTATAATTGGCGCACTGCTGACAACTCATACCTCAAGTATACTTACTTCACCTCTTGCGCAGGCACGAGCATTTGGACATCCCTACGATCCTTTAAGAATTCAGTTATTTGAAAAATTATTTACCGAATTACAGCAGAGAACTTTTGCAGACATTCTCGACAGAAATACAGATCCTGAGCAGTTTAGGGATTTTGCATTTTACGAAGCTTATTTCTCAAATTTCATAGAAGGAACAAGATTTGACGTAGAAGACGCACGCCAGATCATAGAAACACAAAAACCCCTGCCTGCAAGAAATCAAGATTCACATGATGTACTAGGTACTTACCAGATAGTAAGTAACCGCGCTGAGATGTCTTTGACTCCTTCAAATGCCGAGCAACTTATTGATATGCTTCGGTACCGCCATAAAATACTTATGAGTGCAAGACCCGATAAACTGCCGGGCAATTTTAAAGATAAAAACAATTTTGCCGGAGACACAGCCTTTGTAGATTTTAATCATGTACTGGGAACGATTAACGAAGGATTTAATTTCTACCGAGCCTTATCTCATCCGTTTGCAAAAGCAGCCTACATGATGTTTATGATTAGTGAGATTCATCCATTTCTAGATGGTAATGGAAGAATAGCCAGAATAATGATGAATGCTGAACTGGTCAAGGAAGGCCAGTCTAAAATTATAATTCCAACTGTTTTCCGTGAAGATTATTTAGGTGGTTTACGACAGTTGACAAGAAGATCGGAGCCTGACACCTATATTAGAATGCTACACAGGGCACAGCTTTTCAGCAGTTCAATTTCCGGTATCAGCACAGAAGAAATCAAAGTCGTTCTTGAGCAGAGTAATGCATTTAAAGAAGGCGACCAGTATATCTTAAAAATATCCGGCCCGTCAAATTAATTATCACCTAAAGTCCCATATGAATACAAAAATGGTTCTAATAATAAAACCAGAGACAAAGCCTTATTAAAAGTAAAGAGGTAAATTAAGAGTAAAGAGGTAAATTAAAATATTTGCTTTATGAAAAAAATAATTTCTTTATTTATATTGTTTGTTTTTACTTCTTGTGATTTTGCTCCAGGAAGTTATCCGTATTCAGAAATATATGAATTTGATGTTTCAGAGGAAGTTTTAATAAAAGCAGTTGAAGAATTTAAAACTGATAATCCTAAATATGTATTATCAAATCAAGAAAGATTTATAGACGGAAAAAGGGATAAAAAAGACCATTGGTATCATATTTGGTTTTATTATCCTGATAGGAATAAGGTTGTAAAATCTTGGATAAGGGGTAATAAAATAGCATTTGTTGGAATAGGTGATGGAATGGATTTAAGTAACTATAAAGAAATAAACAAAGATTTTTCACGACAGGAAAATAAAAATGAAAAAGAAATATTTGAAAGGTTGATACTTGATGAGATAAACAACTATACTCCCCCAACTGGTGCCTACAAGCAAGAACAAACAAAATAAACTACACCACTCTGCACTGAAGTGCAGAGGTTTGTTTTACGAAGGACTGAAAGTCCAGGTATTAGGTAATTCAAAACATGTACCACTAAGTGTAGATGCCATGCGGGACACCATACCCATTTTGTTTGAATTATTGGAACAAGAGACCGAAGCTTCTGTCAGGGCGGTTTTAGGCTATTTCATATTTGTATTTATTCATCCATATTATGGATGGCAATTGGCGAATGAGTCGATTTTTAATGAATACCATGCTGGCTTCCAATGGATATCCTTTGACTGTGATACCCGTCGAAAAAAGAACAGAATACATGCAGGCTCTTGAACGAGCAAGTTCGTATCAAGATATAAGTCCTTTTTCTAAATTCATTGCCTATCTGGTAAATGAAGCAATGGAGGGAAAAGCTGTCGCGGTATTGCCAGAATCAAAATAAGTCAATATTAATTTATTCAATTAAACACTTATTCCTTACCTTTACATAGTTCAAAAAAAGACTTTGAAAGTCTAGTGACCCTATTGGTGACCCTGTTCTTAAATAGTATATCAAAAGTCCAGTATTTACTGGTATTATTATAAAGGCATCGGAGCCTCTTTCTCCGCCAGTATAACCCGTAAACTCAATGTTTACGGGTTTTTTATTTTCAAATCCTCTCCTAAAAGCTTGTTTTTAAAAGTAGACTTCAAACAAAGCCCCTTCTGTAATTAACAGAGTTAATCCTCTTTCTCCGCTGGTAAAAAATGGAAAAGAAGTAACTGCTTTATCTCATTTTCCATGTATTGGTTAACCTATAACCCTTGGAAGCCCAACCAATAGTTTTCCTAAATTCTTTACTAATCTATGATTCCTTTATTTTGCGTCCGGAATTTAGAAAGTTTTTTTTTATCAAAATTGGATGAAATGTACCCGAGACAAAACCTGCGCCATAAAAACAAGGCCGAACAATTGCGATACTTAATAAAATAAAGTATACATTAGTACATACAAAAAACGGCTTTATTTCAACATACCCTTCACACTATTAGACCTTTAAAAGAAGTCCCAATCTAATGCATACCATTTAATCATTTTTTAAACAATCCTCACATGAATATAGTAAAAAGCCTTTTTAGAAAAACGACAGTAATCCTGTTCGTTTTAAGCAGTACTTTTCTATTGGCTCAAAAACCAGCCAATAATACTAAATTTAATAAATTTTTGGATGATTATTACGAAGAAGGATTACCATTAAACCCTATTTCTGCCACGGAAAGAGGCGATAACAGATACAACGATTTATTGCCAAACGATATCGCAAAACCGTATCTGAAAAAGAAACACGACTTCACCATAAAATATCAAAAACGGTTAGAAGATTTTGATAGAAACAAGCTCAATTCCTTTGATAAAATTGCTTTCGATATCGCGAGCCTTCAATTAAAACAAGCACTGGAAAGAGAAAAATTCCATTTTGAATACATGCCCTTTAGCCATTATAGATCATTACCAAATTCATTACCGTCTCTTGGTTCAGGAAAAAGTGCTCAACCTTTTAAAACAGTAAAAGATTACGAAAATTGGCTCAAACGAATAGAGAGTTTTACGATATGGGCCGATACTGCCATAGCCAATTTTGACAAAGGTATTGCAATAGGAATGGTTCTTCCCAAAGCATTGGTTGTTAAAATGATTCCACAACTGGAAGCACAAACTGCGACAGATACCCTTAAGAATATTTTTTATGAACCGGTCCTCAATATGCCAAACTCTTTTTCTGCAAAAGAAAAAAAAGCGATACGATTGGCCTATCAAAAGGCAATCACCTCTAAAATTATCCCAACATACCGAAAACTGGCAGTGTATTTAAAAGATGTTTATTTGCCAAAAGCCAGAACCACGTCAGGCTATAATGATTTGCCCAATGGGAAAGCAATGTATGAATATTTGGTTAGCGTCAGTACTACTACTAATAAAACACCGGATGAAATTTACCAAACCGGACTTCGGGAAGTGGAACGAATTACCAAAGAAATTGATGACCTCAAGATAAAAATTGGCTTTCAGGGAGACAGAACCGCATTTTTCAATCATGCCTTAACCGATCCTTCCTTTTTTCCTTTCACTACTGACGAACAAATATTGGAAAGTTACAGAGCTATCCTGCCCATAATAGAACCCAACCTTAAAAAATTATTCAATATTGTACCCAAAACAGCATTCAAGGTAAAGGCCATTGAAAAGTTCAAAGCAGCTACTGCTGCAGCCAATTATGAAAGAGGTACAACGGACGGCAGCAGACCCGGTTATTTTAATGTTCCCATCGTTGACGCTGCTACATACAATAAATTGGGTATGGACAATCTTTTTATGCATGAAGCCATTCCTGGACACCATTTTCAATTGTCCTTGCAACAAGAGAATCAATCCATGCCTAAAATTAGAAAATTTGCTGGCTATTCCGTTTTTTCTGAAGGATGGGCTTTATATACGGAATCATTGGGTGAAGAATTAGGATTGTACACCGATCCTTATCAAAAATTGGCGGCATACAAATCAGAACTATTTAGAGCGATACGATTAGTAACAGACGTTGGATTGCATACTGGAATCATGACAAGGGAAGAATCAATCCAATACATGATGGAAAAAGGGGGAAGAGAGAAAAATGCTTCTGTTTCAGAAACAGAAAGATATATGGCACAACCGGGACAGGCACTTTCCTATAAAACAGGAGAATTGAAAATAACGGAATTGAAAACTAAATATATTAAAAGTTTGGGTCCAAAGTTTGAAATCAAAAAATTTCATGATGCCATTTTACAGGTTGGTTCTGTGCCTTTAAGTGTGTTTGAAACGTATATGGATAATTGGGCAAATGAACAAATTAAATAATCACTTGTCCATTTACCTATAAATACTGTTGAGTAGAAATTATACAGATAACCGATTTTTATTTTATATTTTTACTAAATAGTTAACCTATCAAACCATTATATAAAAATACATTAGGCTCAATTGGGCTTAACTGATAATAAACCAATATTTCTAAAATCCAATCTATGAGAAAATTTTCAATAGTACTATTTTTTTTAATACAATTACAATCTTCAATCGCTCAAAATGGAATAGAAGCTGTTGCCATTACTGATATGTTGAAAATTAAAACTGTTGGTAACATAACGCTGACTAAAGATGGAAAACGAGCTGCTTTTACGGTGACTTCTATTGAACCCGATGAAAATAATAAATTAGATTACAAATACCGCACACAGATTTTCACTACCAATACATTAAACAATTCCGTACCTGTACAACTTACCACAAATAAAGATGGAGCGACAAGACCAGCATGGAGTCCGGATGGTAAACAGATTGCTTTTACGCGTTCTGTAGAGGACAAAATGCAAATTTTTATACTTTCTATGGAAGGTGGCGAACCCATGCAATTGACAAAACATAAATACGGTGCAACCAATCCAAAGTGGTCGCCTGATGGTAAAAGAATACTTTTTTCATCAAGTATCCCGTTACGAGAATTACTTCAGGACTCTATTTTAAACAAATCAAAAACAATTCCTACTTGGAAAATGGAAAAGCCCGGTTTTGACAAAAATGAACATTTACTAACGAATAAAGAGAAACCAAATCCTAACGGAAGTTTATCCGAAATAAGGGCTTATTTAGATAAAAACGCAATAGACAAAAAAGCAATTGTCTTGAACAAATTAAACTTTCAAAGTGAATCGAATGTCTCTTCAGAAATGAATTTCAATCACTTCTTTGAAATAAATGTCTCCAAAGATGCTGAACCGCGTTTGCTCACTAAAGGATTTTATAGTTTTGCTACTGCGGACTACACGCCAAACGGGAAACAAATAATTCTATCAGGAGACGTAGACACTATAGAAAATGCTGATCGGTCATTAGAAAGTGAGATTTTTACAGTTGACACAAATGGTGAAAATTTTAAAATGATTTTAGGCGAAAATGGAAAAAGATACAACAGCGCCACCATATCTCCATCAGGAAAATGGCTTGCTTTCTTGTCCAGTAATACTTCTTTTATTAGTGTTCCTTCATTGTCAATAATGCCCATGAATGGCACCGAAAAAGATATGGTAACAATCCCTTTTGATCGAAATAAATCGAATCTTATCTGGAGTAAAGATGATAAACACCTGTACTTCACCTCTCAGATGAATGGTGGTAATGTATTGCACAGAATTAACAGATTAACAAAAAAAATAGAAGCTTTATCGAGCGTTGATACTGGTATTTCAAGTTTTGACGTTATAAATAATACGATTGTATTTTCAAAAACTCAGGTATCAAATCCTTCTGAATTATATTTTGCTGATGCCAATTTAAAAAATGAAAAAAAAGTAAGCAATTTTAATGATTGGGTTACAAATAAAAAATTATCCATTCCTGAAAAGAAAACATTCATCAACGATTTAGGAATGACTGTAGAATATTGGATCATGAAACCATCCAACTACAAACAAGGAGAAAAATATCCATTATTGTTAGAAATTCATGGCGGTCCGTCGGCAATGTGGGGTCCCGGTGAAGAAAGTATGTGGCATGAGTACCAATATTTTTGCAGTAAAGGATATGGTATCGTTTATAGTAATCCAAGAGGTTCGGGTGGATATGGTTTGGATTTTTTAAGAGGCAACATCAACGATTGGGGCAAAGGTCCGGCAAGTGATGTATTGACAGCATTAGATAAAACCGTTGAAGAAGGTTGGGCCGACAACTCCAAGTTGCTTATCACCGGAGGTTCTTATGCAGGATATCTGACAGCTTGGATCATAAGTCATGACAATCGTTTCAAAGCGGCTTGTGCGCAACGCGGTGTCTATGATCTTAACACATTTTTTGGCGAAGGAAATGCATGGCGATTAGTTCCAAATTATTTTGGAGGATATCCATGGGAGCCAAAAGTAAAGGAAATTCTAACTCGGGAATCACCCATAAGTTATGTTCAAAATATCACAACTCCTTTCATTATTTTTCATGGTGGAAACGATCGTCGTACCGGTTTTATTCAAGCCGAAATGATGTTTCGCAGTCTAAAAGTATTAGATCGTCCTGTTGAATTTGTAGTACATCCGGGCGCAACTCATGAAATTACTCGAAATGGTGACAATCGCCAACGAATAGATCAAATGCTGCGAACGTATGAATTTTTTGAAAGATCAATTGAAAAAAAATAAAAGGAACTGATGTTTATACATTCATATACTGGGATTTAAATCCTAAAAACCTGAAAAGCCCTGTTCATTATAAAATGACAGGGCTTTTTTTATAATAGGAAGAAGTTTTGTTGAAGCATTAATAATACAATACTGTAACCTACATTGAATTGTTTTTCATATAAATCAAGTCTTGTTTTTTATCATTAGACACTACCAAAACATATATAATTTTGGGATTTACATAATTAAAAAACCTGCTGCCTTCAAAGCAAGTTGTTTTGACTATCTTTAAAAAACTTTAAAATAAAATAATGGAAACACAATCCTATAAAAATCATATTCGGTATTACCCACCCCATCATTTTGTTTACTATCCTATAATAATGATATTTTTGTCGTTTAGTATTTATTTTAGTTGCACCACCGAAGATTCATTAATTTGGGTATTTATTAGTGGAATTTTCGTTGTTCTGTTTTGTCTGGCTTTCATGCTACGCCAACATTATGCATTGACTTTACAAAACCGAATAGTACGTTTAGAGCTTCGGTACCGCTATTTTTCTATTACAGGGAAAAGATTGGAGGATTTTGAGCATCGATTAAATGACGACCAATTATTTGCCTTGCGGTTTACACCAGATGATGAATTTCCAGCGCTTACGCAAAAAGCGATGAATGAAAATCTTTCGGGAAAGGAAATTAAAAAAGCGATTCAGCACTGGAAAGGCGACTATGAAAGAGTTTAAATCCAAAAAATAATACTCTAATTTATCCTATATAACGATTCAGAATTTTGTTTCTTTGTTCCGAAAACAGCACTAAAAACTGAATTTAAAACCCATAAATGGCAGAATATTTTCTAGATATTGAGTATAATGATATCACATACCACGAGGAAGAAGTCAATTTCAAGGAATTTGAGTGCTGTACGTTTACCAATTGTAATTTCTCTAAATGTGCTTTTGTGGCGGTTACTTTCATTGATTGTACTTTCAATGATTGCATTTTTAGCAATGCCAAAATAAATTATGTAGCCTTTAGAACCGTGACTTTCAATCGCTGTGAAATCAAAGATGTCAATTTTGCCATGTGTGATAAATTGATTTTCGAAATTACTTTTAATAATTGTATTTTGGATTTCTCCAAATTTTATACGTTAAAGATAAAAGGAACATCCTTCACCAATTGCAGTATTATTGCCGTTGATTTTATGAGTACTGATTTGACTGAAGTTGTTTTTGACAATTGCGATTTATACCGTTCTGAGTTTGCAAAAGCAATTGCCAACAAAGCTGATTTTAAAACAAGCTATAATTATACAATTGATCCCAAAACAACAAAATTAAAGAAAGCGGTCTTTGCTTTAGAGGGTATAAAAGGATTGCTCTACAAACATGAAATCATGGTTCAATAATATTACGAAATTATTTTTCCATCTTCCATAGTAATAATTCTATTCGTTTTTTGGGCAAAATCAGTATCGTGGGTAACTACCAACAAAGTCTGATTTTTCTCCTGAGTCAATTTATTAAAAATATCAAAAACCAAGTCACTGTTTTTCTTGTCTAAATTCCCTGTAGGCTCATCCCCCATTATAATTAACGGATCGTTTATCAAAGCACGCGCAATTGCCACGCGCTGTTTTTGTCCGCCACTCAATTGATTTGGCATTTTCAGTGCCTGATCTTCCATGTCTAGTGTTTTCAAATGTTCCATGGCGCGATGCTCTAATTCTTTATCCGAATATTTAGCTAATTTCATCCCCGGAAGCATTACATTTTTCAGGACATTATATTCTGCCAGTAAGTAATGAAACTGGAACACAAAACCTATTTTTTCATTTCTAATTAATGCTAATTCTTTGTCGGTTTTTCCCGTAACAAGTTCGTTGTGAATCAATATCTGACCGTCATAATCCGTATCCATCGTAGAAAGTAAATACAACAAAGTCGATTTTCCACAGCCCGACTTTCCTACTATAGAAACAAACTCACCATGATTAACACGCATGCTAATTTCCTTTAAAACTTCGAATTTTACAGGATCGTAAAAATATTTACTTAGTCCAATTGTCTCTAAAACAGTATTGTTTTCCATCGTTATTTTCCTCTGATAATTTCTACCGGATCTACTTTACTGGCTTTTAAAGCAGGGAAAAGTCCGGCAATGGTCGTTGTAAATAATGCAAAAGTAATCCCGATGCCATAATATATGGGATTGTAATTAATAGGATAGGTTTTCACCGTAGGTAATGAAGCCGTTTCAAACGGTATAACATCTATAATAGAAGAGAAAACGTAGCCAAACAGCAATCCAAACAATCCTCCCGCAAGTCCAATAATGATAGAAAGCGAAACAAAAATCCATTTCACATCATTACCGGAAAATCCAGTGGCTTTCAAAATCGCAATACTGTCCATTTTTTCATAAATCATCATGTTCAGAATATTATAAATTCCAAAACCGGCTACAATCAGCAACACTACTCCAACGGAATAGGAAATGATACTTCGTACCGTACTTCCGGTTTCAAACTGAGAATTTGCGGTTTGGTAATCAATCGTATCCAGATTAAAGGTATCCTGAAACTCTTTTGCAACAGCAGGTGCTGAAGCCATATCATATAAATTTATCTGTATATCCGTGATGTAATTTGTAGGTTCTCCTTGTAATTTTTGGGCTGTAGCCAAAGAAGTATAACTCGTTATATTGTCGATTTCAGCAATTCCAATTTCTGAAATACCCACAATTTTGAGCGAAGCCAAATTTCCCTTAGAAGTGGTAATCTTGATGATATCTCCTTTGGTAAGCAGCATTTTGTCTGACAAACCTTTCCCTATAATAATACTGTTATTCTGAAGCAAATCAGCTACTTTTCCTTCAATGATATAATCGCTGATTTTAAATAATTTATCTTCGGATAAAACATCAATTCCATTAATTATCCCTGAAATTTCAATCGTCCCCGAATTAAAAAAAACCGGAGAAGTCACCTTTGGAGCAACATCAATAACGCGTGGATCTTGTTTTAAAACAGCCAGAATTGTTTTACTGTTGTAAATGGATTTTCCTCTGTCTTTAGGTTTAATCGAACGAACAAAATTGGTGTTTTTTTTGAACTCCTCAGACAAGAAAACGGGTTGGTTTTCTGAAGGTTTAATTTCATTGTACAGCAGCACATGGGGCGTTCTATTGAGCATTAAGCCATCCAGTAAGTCATTCAAACCATTCATAAAACTAACCAAAGCAATAAACATGGCAATACTGAAAGTTACTCCAATAGCCGCGACAATCGTTTGTTTCAATCGCGCCCGAAGCAAATGCAATGCAATGTTTAAAATAAGTTTAAAATTCATTATTTGGGTTTATAAATCGTTTCTTCGGCGGTTAATCCCGATACTATTTCCACTTTCTGATAATCGCTTAAACCCGTTTTCACTTCGCGTTTTTCGTCTTTATTTACTAAAACATATTTGCCTTCGATTAAATATGTTTTTGGAATCGTAATGGTATTTTGCTTAATCTGAATGATAATATTGGCTTCGGCTGTAAGATTTGGGTAAAGTTTTTCGGGTGGTTTTATAAAATGTGCTTCAATTTTAAAAGTACGGGAACGTTCGTTCATTATCGGGTAAATTTTATCAATGACGGCATCAAAAACCTGTCCTTTATAGCTATCCATTGTCACCAGTACTTTTTGTCCCGTGCTCACGCGAACCATGTCATTTTCGTCCACTTCCAGTTCCAATAAAAATGAATTTTCCTGACCAATTATTGCCAAAGGGGTTTGTGGCGTAACTAACGTTCCTTCTTTCACCAAAACATCAAACAGCTTTCCGGAAAAGACACTTTTAACACTAAAATCACTTTGGGATTTCTGATTGATTTTTAGGTTGACACTGTTTCTGCTTTGATCATTCTTCAATTGGGCTTTGAGTTGTGCCAATTGCTTTCGAGCCGATTCATAATTAATTTTGGAACTTTTATACGCTAATTCGACTCTTTCAAAATCGACTTCCGAAATTCCTCCTTGATTCCTGATGTTTTTATTTCGGTTGTAAATGGATTCGTCCAAAGTCAATTTGTCTCTGCTTGATTGGACTTTCATTTCCATTTCGGCAATTTTATCTTGAATATAACGACTACTTTCCAGACTCAATTGATACGCTAATCGAGCATTTTCCGTATTCAGTTCCGCTTTACCACTCTCCAATTCAAATAGTGATTGGCCTTTAGTAATGGATTGACCGGCGATAACATTTACTTTTTGTAATGTGCCGTTTACGGTTGCATAAACCGTGTACTGCCCATCTGCTTTTATAACTCCGGAAGCATAAACACTTTCCGTAACTTCTCCTACTGTTGGCTTAATTCTATCTGTTTCCTTTTTAGAACAAGAAAATAAACTAAGAACTAATAAACAAAATAGGGATCGTAATTTCAAACTCATTTCGCTTCTTATTTAACGGTATAGGTTGTTGTAAATTCTTTCTATAAATATACGACAATATCCATTTTGAAGTTAAAATTCATTGTTGTAAAATTATGAGATAAAAAGCGTTGGGTAATGAGGACAATAGGATAATTAAAGTTTCTTTTCCATTTTGTAATCTTCCATTTTGTAGCCATGCTCCAATAGAATCTCTTCTTCTGAAACCACTTCAAATCCTGTTTTTTTATAAAACGAAATGGCTTTATTGAATTTATTCACATTTAATGAAATAGTAGTAGATTGATTTTCCTTGGCTAAGTTTTCTACGGCGTCAATCAGCAATTTACCCGCTCCTTTTCCTTGTGCTTCAGGCAGCAAGTAGATTTTGTGTAAGCGCGTACAGTTTTGGTTTAAATAATTGTGTTCATACGAAGCAAAACCTAGACAAACTTCTCCCTCATTTACCAATAGGAAACGATGTCCTTTTTGGTTTAAATTTTCAAGAAGAGTTTCCTCTGAGTAAAACAAATCGAGCATATAATCAATTTGTTCTTTCGATAAAATAGAACCGTAAGTGCTTGGCCAGGATTTATAGGCAATTTCTCGAATAGTTTTAAAGTCCTCTATTGCAGCTTCAGCTAGTAGTAACATTGTAATTTATTAGTAAAATTATTGAAATTAAAGCAAATCTCCTTTTGGAATAAAAATATAAAATTTAGCGCCTAGGCCCGGTTTTGCTTTTACTTTTATAAATCCTTTGTGATTATCTACAATTCTACTGCAAATAGCCAGTCCAAGTCCAGTTCCTGAATATTTAGGATCAGTTTCTAAACGCTTGAACAATAGAAATATTTTATCGGAATATTCTTGTTTGAAACCAATTCCGTTATCAGAAATGACAATTTTATGATAGTCCTTTTTATTGGCTATTTTATAATCATGCATTTCTTTTTCTGTAATTTTTTTAGAAGTAATACTGATTTCTGGAGCAACATCTTCTTTACTGTATTTAAGAGAATTTGAAATTAAATTTATAAAAAGCTGCTTAACCTGAAAAGGTATCGCTTTAATTGTAGGCAAATTTCCAATTGTAATGATGGCTTTTTTATCTTCAATATTAGAAGATAAATCTTGAAGTATTTCTTCAATAACTTTATTTAGATCCGTTTTCACAAAAACCTTATCGCCTTTTATTGTTCTGGAATAATTCACCAAATCAATCAGTAATGTCTGCATTCTATTAGCAGTTACACGGATTTTTGAAAAATATTCTTTCCCTTGTGACGAAAGCAAGTCCGATTCCTTTCCTTCTAATCTGGAGATAAACATTTGAATCTTACGAAGCGGTTCCTGCAAATCGTGGCTGACAATATTGTTAAAAGCCTCGAGTTCAGTATTAATATATTTAAGTTCTTTATTATTGTTTTCCAGCTCGAGTGTTTTATTATACTGGCTTGTAATATCATAATTAACCCCTATCTTAATCAAATCTCCATTCCCGTTTTTAGTAAAACTACCTACGCCCATAATGTATTTTATATCTCCACTTGGTGTCAAAAATCGAAATATCATTGATGTAGATTGATGATTAACTAACGAATCAACATGTACTTTAGTCACATATTCTAAATCATCCGGATGAATATATTTAATTGAATTTTCTATATTCGGTTCGAATGCATTGGGTTCAACGCCCATTAATCGAAATAAATTATCTGAAAAAGTATAGGCATTACTTTCTAAATTAACCATCCAATGCCCAAAACTAGCTGTCATTTCAGCAGAATTGTAGGACTCATTTAATAGCTTTAATTGATCATTTGCCTTTTTAAGTTCATCAATGTCAACATTCATTTTTTGGAACGAAAGCAGTAATATAAGAAGCGAAAGTATAACTAATAAAAAAGCGGTAATGATTGAATCTTGTAATTCAAATTGATGGTTATTGTTTTCAAATTTCGTTTTTGTACTTTCAGAAAATATTATTTTAGTGACAAAGGATTTCATCATTTCGGTAACATTACTGTTCTCTAACAACATCGCATTTATCGCTACCGGACCAGAATTTTTACTTTGTGCAAGAAGTAAGGTCTTCCTAAATAGTTTGAATCTAATATCAATAAGCCTTTTTAATCGGTCTATATCATTGTATCTGGCGGTGTCATTTGCAGTTAACAACTTAAGCTTTGTTATGCTTTCTTCAATTTTGCCCCTACTCAAAAAACGATCTTGTATATACGCTGCATCTTTTGTGATAATATAACTTCGCAAGCTCGTTTCGTAATTACTCATTACGGATAACAGCTTTTCTAATTCGAGTTGCGTTTCATTTGAATTTGCGATTAATTCAACCGTTGAATCAAGCTTTTTCATTTGGGAATAAAACATCGAGGCTATATAACAAACAACAACAATTGCAATAGCTAAAGCTATTTTAAACACTTGAGAGTTTTTATATAGTCCAAGAATTTTCATTTATTCCTTATTATATACTAAAGAAAAAAGTTTCAATATTTAAACCTGAAGTATGAAATTGCCAGTTCATGTTTACAACCTCCTTGATTACTTTTTTTAGTTTAGAAAAATCATTTGGTTTTTTGATATAGATATTTGCACCTTCAATAAAGGTGTCTTCAATATCTTTTTCTGATGAAGAGGTCGAATATATGGCAATCGAAACATCTTTAAAACGAGTGTTCGATCTAATTTCTTTTAGACAGTCTATCCCTGTTTTTCCGGGCATATTCAAGTCGAGAAATAAAACATGAGGCAACTTAATTTCAGGATGCACTAAATAATCCATTAGATCATTACCATCTTTAAATAGAGTCAACTTATTATTCATTTTAAGCTCTTGTATAGCTTCACTAAAAAAAGTGCGATCATCTTCGTCATCGTCAGCTAAAAGAATATGCATTGAATCTTGGTGTGTAATCATAAAATATAGGGTATGTTTTTATAATTTTATTTAATCGTTATTAGACAACTCTCTCTTCTTAACTACAATCCTTTTAAACATTGAAGGTGTTAATCCTGTCACTTTTTTAAATTGAGTTGATAAGTAAGCAACACTACTATAGTTTAATTCATGAGAAATTTCGGTTAATGTAAGTTTCTCTTCAATTATAAGTTTTTTGGCTCTTTCAATCTTTTGAATAATAATAAAATTCTCAATAGATGTAAATGTGTATTCCGAAAAAACATTAGTAATATATCCGTATCTAAAGTTCAGTTTATCCGATAAATATTGAGAAATTGTTATGTTTGGAAACTTATCTTTTTCATAAACAATCTCAATTATAGCGTCTTTAATTTTTTGTATTAATTGTCCTTTTGGATTATCAATAATCTGAATACCATACTTGGTTAAACAAACCTGAAGTTCTGTTAAAACATTCTCAGAAACATTATCGCCAATTTCAATTTGTCCTAAATCCAACAGCTGATATTTAATATCAAATTTTTCTAATTGATCTTGTAATATTGCCTTACAAGCAACATTTCCATCATAATTAAAATTGAGCTTCATATCAATAAACAAGTATTAAGATTAAAATTAAGTTATAAATGTAAATTAAAAAACATTAATCTGTCACAAATAATTTAATTTAAATATAAAAACGGTATCCTTTTTTGGATGCAGCAAATATAAATAACTGATTATTAAGGTTCTTAAATAATTCGGTATTCACTAAAAATTAGACCCCAAAGTATCCCTAATAAAAAATTACCCATGAATTGTTTCATTTTTACCGTAATTTGTTATAATATTTTCTTCAAATTCAAGCCATTCTCTCCAACGCTTTTCAACGTCAATTCCTACACCATATTTCCTTGCATAGGTAATAAAAGTAGTGTAATGTCCCGCTTCGCTCTCCATCAAATCTCTGTAGAAAACTGATAACTCTTCATCGTTTATATTTTCCGAAAGCACTTTGAAACGCTCACAACTTCTGGCTTCTATCATTGCTGAAAACAATAACCGTTCCACTAAACTCGAAACTCTGCTTCCATCGCTGCTTTTTTTCATGTACAAATACAATTCGTTTACATAATCATCTTTTCGTTCACGTCCCAATTTCAAGCCACGCTTAATAATGATATTGTGAACTTGCTCAAAATGATCGATTTCTTCTTTGGCCAAAGCCAATAAATCCTTCACTAAATCCTGATGTTCGGAATTGTTAGTAATGATTGTAATGGCATTTGTAGCTGCTTTTTGTTCGCACCAAGCGTGATCTGTCAAGATTTCCTCGATGTTCTTTTCTACAATATTGACCCATCTTGGATCCGTTGGTAATTTTAATCTTAGTACAGACATGATTTTAGTCTAAAAGTTAGAAAGTCAAAAGTCATAAAGTTAAAAGTCGAAAGCCAAAACTAAGACAGAATATTAAATTCTATTCAAAGACTTTCGACTTTCGACTTTAAAACTTTAAAACGTATTTATTTAGTAAACGAAAATAGCTCTTTCGCTCATCATTTCATTTACTTCATTAGCTACCGCCTCGATAACATCTTCGTTAGTGTGATCCACTAAAACCCTGTCAATTAGAGCAACAATGGTTTCCATATCTTCTTCAACAAGACCACGAGTGGTAATAGCTGCAGTTCCTACACGAATTCCTGAAGTTACAAATGGTGATTTATCATCAAATGGAACCATGTTTTTATTTACAGTAATTTCTGCTTTTACCAATGCATTTTCAGCATCTTTTCCAGAAATATTTTTGTTTCTTAAATCAATCAACATCATGTGATTATCTGTTCCGCCAGAAATGATTTCATATCCTCTTTTTACAAAAGCATCCGCCATAGCGTTAGCATTTTTTTGTAATTGTAAAGCATATGTAAAAAATTCATCTTTCAAAGCTTCACCAAAAGCTACTGCTTTTGCAGCAATAATGTGCATTAACGGACCACCTTGATTTCCAGGGAAAACAGCCAAGTCTAATAAAGAAGACATCATTCTGATTTCTCCTTTTGGAGTAGTTAAACCAAATGGATTTTCGAAATCTTTACCCATCATAATCAAACCACCACGAGGACCACGTAACGTTTTGTGCGTTGTAGTAGTTACAATGTGGCAATGAGGTAATGGATCATTCATCAATCCTTTTGCAATAAGTCCGGCAGGATGAGAAATATCAGCTAATAAAATAGCGCCAACACTGTCAGCAATAACTCTGAAACGCTCAAAATCCATATCACGAGAATAAGCCGAAGCTCCTGCGATAATTAATTTTGGTTGTTCTCTAGTCGCTATTTCTTGAATTTTATCATAATTTAATCTTCCTGTTTCCTTATCTACACCATAAAAAGAAGGCGTGTATAAACGTCCTGAAAAATTAACCGGTGAACCATGCGTTAAATGTCCTCCATGAGACAAATCAAAACCTAAAATTTTATCTCCTGGTTTGATACATGCGTGGTAAACCGCTGTATTAGCTTGTGAACCGGAGTGTGGCTGTACATTTGCATAAGCAGCTCCAAACAATTCTTTGGCTCTGTCAATAGCAATTTGTTCAACAATATCAACTACTTCACAACCGCCGTAGTATCTTTTGCCAGGATATCCTTCAGCATATTTGTTAGTTAAAACAGAACCAGCTGCTTCCATTACTTCGTCACTTACGAAGTTTTCCGATGCAATAAGTTCTAATCCGTGAATTTGTCTTTCTTGTTCTTCTAGAATAAGGTCAAAAATTTGTTCGTCGCGTTGCATTTTTTTGATTTTCGTTAATTTGATGCAAAAATACAAAAAAACGTTTGGTTAATAGTTAGATTATAATATATTTGATGAGTAATTTTTTAACAAAATAATTAACAAAATATGCCAATAACAGCTAACGATACCAATAGAAAATCATGGCTAGAAGTACCTGTCAACAGTGATTTCCCTATTCAAAATATTCCTTTTGGAGTTTTTCTCACCAAAGAAAACATAGTAACCGTAGGGACTAGAATTGGAGATTTCGCCATAGACTTGGGAGCTTTACAACAATTAAATTATTTTGAAGGCATTGAACTGACGGATGATATGTTCATGCAGGACACTTTGAATGATTTTATTTCTGATGGTCAAAAAACATGGCGTTTGGTACGAAACCGAATTGCAGAGCTTTTTGATGTGACAAATTCGAAACTACAAGATAATGCAAAAGACAGAGACATTATAATATTCAAAATGGAAGATGTTGAAATGCAATTACCAGTACTTATTGGTGATTACACAGACTTCTACTCCAGCAAAGAACACGCGACCAATATAGGAAAAATGTTTCGTGACCCTGAAAATGCATTACTGCCAAACTGGCTTCACATTCCTGTAGGTTACCACGGAAGAAGTTCTACTATTGTTCCTTCTGGGATTCCAGTACACAGACCAATGGGACAAACGCTACCAAACGGGGAAACAACACCTGTTTTTGGACCTTCTCGTTCAGTAGATTTTGAACTTGAAACTGCTTTTATCACTACAGATGTAAATATAATGGGAGAAAACATTCCTGTAACCGAAGCTGAAGATTATATTTTCGGAATGGTTTTATTGAATGACTGGAGTGCCCGCGACATTCAAAAATGGGAATATGTGCCACTAGGACCATTCTTGGCAAAGAACTTCGCCTCTTCAATTTCACCTTGGATTGTGACTATGGATGCATTGGAACCTTTTAGAACCAAAGGACCAAAACAAGAACCAACTCCACTTCCCTATTTACAGCAGAAAGGAAAGCATTCTTTCGATATTAATTTAGAAGTGGCTATTCAGCCCGAACATGCAGAACCTACTGTAATTTCTCATTCTAATTTTAAATATATGTATTGGACGATGAGCCAACAATTAGCGCATCACACCTCTAATGGTTGTCGCGTGAATTCTGGTGATATGATGGGATCCGGTACCATTTCAGGCCCTACTCCAGACAGTTTTGGTTCCATGTTAGAATTGACTTGGGGCGGAAAAAATCCAATAAAAATGAGCGACGGAACAGAGCGTAAATTCATCAATGACAATGACACCGTTATCATGAAAGGTTTTTGCCAAAATGGTCAGGTCCGAATTGGTTTTGGTGAAGTTTCCAGCAAATTACTACCACCTTTCGTTAGAAAATGAAAAGAATAAATATAACGTCTAAAAACCTAGCAATTGTACTATTTTTGTTAGGTTTTTTTATGGCATTATTTTTGGATTTTAAAATTAAAAACCCATAAAACTGCTTAAAAACAGTAGAAACAATTTCGAAAAATCATTTACTTAACTGTAAGCTTATGAAAAAAATTACTTTTTTATTATCCCTGTTTCTTCTTATTTCCTCTTGTGGTGTGAAACAAACCCAAAATTTATTAAGCTCTGGAAATTACGATCAAGCAATTGATAATGCCGTTTCAAATTTGCGAACCAATAAAGATAAAAAAGGCAAACAAGATTATGTTTACTTGCTTGAGGAGGCTTTCGCCAAAGCAAAAGAACGCGATTTAAATGCTATAAATTTGTTAGCCAAAGATGCTAATCCTGCTCAATTGGAAAAAATGTACAACACCTATTTACAATTGAATTCCCGTCAGGAAAAAATCAAACCGTTACTCCCTTTGAAACTAATTAAAGAAGGACGAAATGCCATTTTTCCATTTGACAATTATAACGACCAAATAATTGACAGCAAGAATGCGTTATCAGCTTATTTGTATACCAATGTTAAAAAATTAATGGGAACTTCAGACAAAATGAATTACCGAAAAGCGTATGATGATATGGAATATTTAAACCAAATAACTCCAAATTATAAAAACGTTTTACAACTCATGGATGAAGCTAAATTTAAAGGTTCTGATTATGTTTCGGTTTACACCAAAAACGAAACGAATATGATTATCCCGGTTCGTCTTCAAAATGACTTATTGGATTTTAGCACCTATGGATTGAACGACAAATGGACTGTCTACCACAGCAACAAACAAAAAGGAATTGATTATGATTATGGAATGGTAATCAACTTTAGACATATTTATATTTCGCCTGAGCAAATAAAAGAAAGAGAGTTTGTAAAAGACCGCATCATAAAAGATGGAGTCAAAAAACTGATTGACGCCAACGGAAAAGAAGTTCTAGACGAAAAAGGCAAAGTGGTGATGGTGGATGATATGAGAAATGCAACAGTACGCATTTATGAATTCAGACAGTTTAAATCCTGTCAAATTACTGCTAAAGTAGATTACATCAACTTTAAAAGCAATCAATCATTACAATCTTTCCCAATAGCCAGTGAGTTTATTTTCGAAAATATTTATGCAACATATAAAGGAGATCGACGCGCTTCTGACGATAATTATTACTCTTATTTTGACAAAAGAGCGGTAGCTTTTCCTAGCAATGAACAAATGGTTTATGATACAGGAGAAGATTTAAAAGCTAAAATAAAAGATGTAATCAGCAGAAACAGGTTTAGAAACTAATATTTTAAATTAATACTATTACATAAAACTCCTTGATAATTAAACCTATCAAGGAGTTTTTCGATTTAAAAAATCAACAATACATTAAAATTTTGTTACAAAACACAAATTTAGTGTTGTGTTTTAAAAATATGTGTACTTTTGCACCAATGAATAAAACAAGTTTACATATAACTACTTTGTCACGGACAAACAGACCTACGACTTCTCCCGAAGTACGGATGCTATAACTATAGTACCCAAAAGCTGTTTCGTATCTTTATTCATTTTTCATTTTTTTCGTTTTGAAATTACCGCTATTTTCCATTGGATTAATATATCCAAAAACTAATACTTATTTATTACTATTGCATTGTCGTTCAATTTATTGCACAACAATCAACAGTTTTAATATTATATTTGAGTTTGGCGAAAATTCATTTCAAAAACAAATACACGAATCATTTTTTAACTCAAATAATCTCTTGAAATGAAAATTTCTATCGTTGTAACTCAGGAAGAACATTATAAGTATTCGCAGGAAATATGCGATACTATTGAATCGTCCGCCTTATTAAGAGGTACTGGGATTGCTAAAAGAACTCCGGAATACATCCAAAAAAAGATGGAAAGCAAAGATGCTGTCATTGCATTAGACAATGGCAAATTTGCTGGTTTTTGCTATATCGAAAGTTGGCAACACGGGAAATTTGTGGCACATTCTGGTTTGATTGTACATCCTGATTACAGAAATTTAGGCTTAGCAAAAAAAATCAAATCATTTGTTTTTGATTATTCATTGGAAAAATATCCAGAAGCTAAGGTTTTTGGAATTACAACTGGTTTGGCGGTAATGAAAATCAATTCAGATTTGGGTTATAAACCTGTTCCTTTTTCAGAATTGACTAGCGACCCAAGTTTTTGGAAAGGATGCCAAACGTGTACCAATTATGAAATCCTAAAAAGTAAAGACAATAAAATGTGCTTGTGTACCGGAATGCTTTATGACCCAAAAGAAAAGCCTAAAGACCCGCCTAAACACCCATTTAACGTCAGAGTATTAAACAGATTAAAATCAATTAAAGAAGCCTTGTTCTTAAAAAAATAATATCATGAAAAAAGTTGTATTAGCTTATAGTGGAGGATTAGACACCTCATATTGCCTTAAATATTTAAAAAACGAAAAAGGATATGAAGTTCATACCGTTCTTATAAATACAGGAGGATTTGACGAAGCTGAACTAGCCGCTATTGAAGAAAGAGCCTACGAATTAGGAAGTGCCCAGCATGCAAATCTTACCATTGTAGATAAATATTATGATAAAGCCATTAAATATTTAATTTATGGAAATGTATTAAAAAACAATACGTACCCATTATCCGTAAGTGCAGAACGTGTTTTTCAAGCTATCGAAGCGATTAAATATGCAAAATCTGTTGGCGCAGAAGCAATCGCCCACGGAAGTACTGGCGCAGGAAATGACCAAATTCGTTTTGATTTAATTTTCCAAACCATTGCTCCCGAAATTGAAATCATCACTCCTATCAGAGATTTAAAATTATCAAGACAGGAAGAAGTTGATTATTTATCTAAAAATGGAGTTCATTATTCTTGGGAAAAAGCACAATATTCCATTAATAAAGGATTGTGGGGAACAAGCGTAGGTGGTAAAGAAACATTGACCTCAAATCAAACTTTACCAAGTGAAGCGTATCCTTCTCAATTGCAAAAAACGGGTGAAGAGAAAGTAACACTACAATTTGAAAAAGGACAATTAGTAGGCATCAACGGAACATTGGACACACCAACAAAAAACATTGTTGCGCTTGAAAAATTAGCCAGCGCATATGCAATTGGTAGAGATATTCATGTTGGTGACACTATAATAGGAATTAAAGGAAGAGTTGGTTTTGAAGCAGCAGCACCTTTAATCATCATCAAAGCGCACCATTTATTAGAAAAACATACGCTGGGTAAATGGCAACAATACTGGAAAGAACAACTGGGGAACTGGTACGGAATGTTGTTTCATGAAGGACAATTCTTAGATCCTGTAATGAGAAACATTGAAGCTTTCCTAGAAGACACTCAAACGACTGTAAACGGAACCGTTATCGTTTCGCTAAAACCATATCACTTTACATTGGACGGAATTGAATCTGAAAATGATTTAATGAATACCGGTTTTGGACAATATGGAGAAATGAACAACGCTTGGACATCTGACGATGCTAAAGGATTTATCAAAATTCTAGGGAATGCCCAAAACATATTTTCATCTGTAAATAAACTGACACATGATTAATATTGGAATAATTGGTGGTTCGGGTTACACTGCGGGGGAACTCATCAGAATATTGATGTTTCATCCCAATGCTACACTTGATTTTGTTTACAGCACAACAAACGCTGGAAAACCACTTTCGGTGGCGCATCATGATTTGATGGGCGATATCGAAATGAATTTTACCGATACTGTAAATCCAAATGTGAATGTTGTTTTCTTGTGCTTAGGACACGGTAAATCAAAATCGTTTTTAGAGCAAAATCAATTTGCGAGTCATACCAAAATCATCGATTTAGGAAATGATTTCAGATTGACAAAAGACAAAGAGTTCGATAATAAATCTTTCGTTTACGGTTTACCTGAATTGAACAAAGCAGTTATCAAAAACGCTCAATTTATAGCAAATCCAGGTTGTTTTGCAACAGCGATTCAACTAGCGTTATTACCATTGGCCAAAAACGAAATGCTGACGACCGACGTTCATATCAATGCCACAACAGGAAGTACAGGAGCCGGAGTTACGCCTTCGGAAACGACGCATTTTAGTTGGAGATCGAACAATATGTCGCATTACAAAGCTTTTGAGCACCAACATTTGGGTGAAATAAACCAAAGTGTCAACCAATTGCAGACGGATTATACAAGCGAATTGATTTTTGTACCTAACAGAGGTGATTTTTCGAGAGGGATTTTCGCAACGTTATACACAACAATCGAAGAAAACTTGGAAGATGTAGTAGCTAAATATGAAGCTTTTTACAAAGACCAACCTTTCGTAACCGTTACGACCACCGGAATCAACATGAAACAAGTGGTTCAAACGAATAAATGCATCATTAGTTTAATGAAAAAAGGAAACCGGTTATTGATTACTTCAGTAATTGATAATTTAACAAAAGGAGCCTCAGGTCAAGCCATACAAAACATGAATTTAATGTTTGGATTGGATGAAACCACAGGATTGCATTTGAAACCAAGCGGGTTCTAGATGTTTATTTGGTTAATCGTTAATTCGGTTAATCGATAAAACAAACAACCCATTAACCGATTAAACTTTAAAAAAATGAATTTATTTGACGTTTACCCATTATACAACATCACCCCTGTAAAAGCACTAGACTGTACTATTACAGATGAAAAAGGAGTGGAATATTTAGATTTATATGGTGGTCATGGAGTAATTTCCATTGGACACACACAACCGGATTATGTTGCCAAATTAAAAAATCAATTGGATAATATTGGTTTTTATTCTAATGCGATTCAGAATCCATTGCAAGTAGAACTGGCAGAAAAATTAGGGAAACTTTCCGGATTGGAAGACTATACTTTATTCTTGTGCAGTTCTGGAGCTGAAGCCAATGAAAATGCTTTGAAACTGGCTTCTTTTCACAACAACAAATCTCGTGTAATTGCTTTTGATAATTCTTTCCACGGAAGAACCTCGGCGGCAGTTGCGGTTACAGATAACAAAAAAATTGTTGCCCCAATCAATGCACAACAAATTGTTACTTTTTTACCATTGAATAATATCGAGTTGGTAGAAAACGAACTAAAAAAAGGAGATGTTTCTTCTGTTATTATCGAAGGAATTCAAGGAGTTGGCGGTTTGGACCAAGGGACAACTGAATTTTTTCAGGCATTAGAAAAACTATGTGCAGCATACGATGCCGTTTTGATTTTGGATGAAGTGCAATCAGGATACGGAAGAAGCGGAAAGTTTTTTGCACACCAACATCATGACATCAAAGCAGATATTATTTGTCTGGCGAAAGGAATGGGTAACGGATTTCCTATTGGCGGAATCTTGATTTCTCCAAAATTCACAGCGAGTTATGGATTATTGGGAACTACTTTTGGAGGAAACCATTTGGCTTGTGCTGCTGGAATTGCTGTTTTGGATGTGATTGAAAGCCAAAAATTAATGGATAACGTAAATGACGTTTACGCCTATTTTTTAGAAGCAATCAAACAAGTTCCTGAAGTTATTAAAGTAAAAGGAAGAGGATTAATGCTAGGTGTAGAATTTGATTTTGACGTAAGTACACTTCGTAAAAAAATGATTATTGACAAACATATTTTTACAGGAAATGCAAATAATAAAAACTTATTAAGAATTCTTCCCCCATTGACAATCAACAAGGAAGCAATTGATACCTTTATTATAGCTTTAAAAGAAACATTGGCAGAATTGAAATGATTTTAAACATATAAGTCATATAAGCACTTAAACTTGTGACTTATATGTTTAGATTTTTTTTTCTAAAATAGTAAAACCAAAAACAATGAACCACTTATTAGCAATAGAAAAACGAAACGCAGTTTTAAGTCGCATGGCCGAACTTCTTGAAGAAGAAAGAGCCAATCTTAAGGCTATAAATCAACAGGATATCAATAATTATTCTGGGGATGACTTGGCCATGGAAAAACGTTTATTGGTTGATGATGCCAAAATTGACGGCATGATTTTGTCCATGCAACAATTAGCAAGTCAAGAAGATCCTATTGGTGTAGAACGTTTTAATTTCGACCATGAAAACGGAATGAAAATCATCAATAAAACAGCGGCTTTTGGAACCATAATGATTATTTATGAATCCAGACCTGATGTTACTGTTGAAGCAGGTGGAATTGCCTTTAAATCCGGAAATAAAATTCTATTGAAAGGCGGAAAAGAATCGGTATTATCCAATTTAAAAATTGTGGAATTGTGGCATCAGGCTTTACAAGAAAATAATGTTGCTACAGAATGGGTAGAATACCTGAATTATAATAGAGAAGAAACTCGGGCATTTTTAGAGAAACCAACACAAAAAGTGGATTTAATCGTTCCTCGTGGTGGTGAAAAATTGATTGCTTTTGTGAAAAAACACGCCACTTGCCCAGTGATTATAAGCGGTAGAGGAAATAATTTTGTGTATGTAAATAAGGAAGCTGATCTAAATCAGGCACTTGACATCATAATAAATGGAAAAACCTCAAATATATCTGTTTGCAATGCTTTAGATAAAGTTTTAATTGATACAAATCTTGAAAATTGGGAAGCTTTTGCTAAGAAAGTAATTCAAGAATTACAACAAAAAAATGTTACGGTTTTAGGAGATGAAAGCATTTCCAGAGCAACAAATATTCCTCAGATTGAATCCGATTTAATTTGGTACGAAGAGTTTTTAGATTACAAAATTGTCATCGGAACAACTAATTCGGATCAAGAAGCGATTGACAAAATAAATAAATACTGTGGCGGACATTCGGCTTCCATAATCACAAAGAATGATGCAATTGCTCAGGAATTCATGGAAAACGTGGATACGGCAGCCGTATATCAAAACGCCTCTACCCGATTCACTGATGGAGGACAATTTGGTTTAGGAGGAGAATTGGCGATAAGTACAGACAAATTACACCAACGTGGGCCAATTGGGCTGCAACATTTAGTTACTAATAAGTGGTATATTTACGGAAATGGACAAATCAGGTAAAAAAAGAATTTTATTAAAGTTAGGCAGCAATACGTTAACCAAAGAAACCAATCACATTTCGAGAGGAAAGATTGAAGATATTGGGATGCAAATAGCCGCTTTACAAGACGATTATGAGTTCATCATTGTAAGTTCTGGTGCGATTGCCGCAGCCAAACAATTTGTAAAACTGGAAAATCAAGACAAAGATGTTTTTGTAAAACAAGCATTGGCTTCTATTGGTCAGCCCCATTTAATGCGGATTTATCATGAAAACTTCAGCGATTTAGGATTACTGATTTCGCAGTGTTTGCTTTCGTATTCTGATTTCGAAAAAGAACAATCCAAAGTAAATATCGTGAACACCATCAATGTGTTGGTCAAAAATAATTACATTCCAATTATCAATGAAAATGATACGGTGGCTACGGATGAGATTCGGTTTGGCGATAATGACAAATTAGCCGCTTTAACGGCCGTTTTATTAAATGTTGACATTCTGATCATCGCTACCAATACGAACGGGATTTACACCAAAGCATCCATTAATGATGCCGTTCCCGAAACCATTTCTTTGGTAACCGATTTGGAAGTATTGGAAAAAGAGATTGGCGATTCTAAATCCTCGCATGGAACCGGCGGAATGCAATCTAAAATAGAAGCCTCGGCAATTGCCAAAGCCGCCACTATCGAAACTTGGATTGTCAATGGATTAGAAGACAATTTTATTTTGAAAGCTTTAAAAAACGAAATACCTTTTACTAAAATTCTATAAAATGTTGATACGGTTAATCGTTAATTCGGTTAATCGATTAAACAAATAACCGAATTAACGAATTAACGATTAAACAAATAAAACAATGAACTACATCTCCATACAAAACATAGATTCGCTCAACAAATGGGTGAAAGAAGCATTGAAAATCAAGAAAAAACCACTTAAAAACAAAAAACTGGGTAAAAACAAAACCTTGGGAATGTTGTTTTTTAATTCCAGTTTAAGAACGCGTTTGAGTACTCAAAAAGCAGCTTTGAATTTAGGAATGAACGTTATGGTAATGAATTTTACCAGCGAAGGTTGGACATTGGAATTTGAAGATGGAGCCATCATGAACTCGGGTGCTTCGGAACATATTAAAGAAGCTGCGGCCGTCGTTTCTCAATATTGCGATATTATTGCCATCAGAGCTTTTGCTGGATTGGTTGACAAAGAAAAAGACAATGCCGAAACCGTTCTTATGGGTTTCTTGAAATACGCCACGGTACCAGTTGTCAATATGGAAAGTGCTACCGGACATCCTTTGCAATCGCTAGCCGATGCCATTACGATGGCAGAATACAAAACAGAACACAAGCCAAAAGTAGTTTTGACTTGGGCACCACACCCTAAAGCTTTACCTCAAGCAGTTCCTAATTCTTTTGTGGAAATGATGCAGTTACAAGATGCTGATTTTGTTATCACGCATCCCGAAGGGTACGAATTGAATCCTGAAATCACGAAAGATTCCAAAATTGAATACGACCAAGATAAAGCTTTTGAAAACGCCGATTTTATTTATGCCAAAAACTGGAGCAATTACAAGGAATACGGAAAAATTACGAATTCCGACCCAAACTGGACGGTAACTGCCGATAAAATGAAATTGACCAACAATGCTAAATTCATGCACTGTTTACCGGTAAGACGTAATGTAATTGTTACTGACGAAGTAATTGACAGCGAAAATTCAATTGTTATCAAGCAAGCCAACAATAGAACCTATGCCGCACAATTAGTGTTGCAAAAAATATTGGAAAATGGAAAATAAAAAACCGGTAACGCTAATAAAAATTGGAGGAAACATTATTGATAATCTAACGGAATTATCACAGTTTTTATCTGATTTTTCTAAAATTGAAGGCTATAAAGTACTCGTTCACGGTGGCGGAAAATCAGCTACCAAAATGGCCGAAAGTATTGGTTTAGTTCCTCAAATGATTGATGGAAGACGCATCACCGATGCCGCTATGCTTGATGTAGTTGTGATGATTTATGCAGGTCAAATCAATAAAAATATTGTGGCTCAATTACAAGCAAATTCCACCAATGCGATGGGATTTTCCGGTGCTGATGGGAATTTAATTCAATCGGATAGAAGAAACCATCCAACCATCAATTATGGTTTTGTGGGCGATGTCAAAAAAGTGAACACGCAATTATTGGAAACGTTGCTTTCAACTGGTATAGTTCCTGTATTTTGCGCAATAACACACGATGGAAAAGGACAATTATTAAACACGAATGCGGATACCATTGCCAGTGAATTGGCGATTGCTTTATCGGAAGTTTTTGATGTCACTATGAATTATTGCTTCGAAAAACCGGGTGTTTTATATGATGCTGAAGACGATTCTTCTGTAATTGAGAACATCAATCAAGAATTATATTCCAAATTAAAGGCCGAAAAAGCGATACATTCAGGCATGATTCCTAAATTAGACAACTGTTTCAACAGTTTATCCAAAGGAGTTCAAAAAATAAAAATTGGTCATCACAGGATGTTACAAGATAAAACGGCATTGTACACTACAATTACATTATGAAGAGTATAGAAATCCTTACACAAGAAGCCATTGCGCTATTAAAGTCGCTGATTGAAACGCCTTCCTTTTCAAGTGAAGAAGACAAAACAGCCCTTTTAATCGAAAATTGGTTTACACAAAATAGTATCTCTTTCGAAAGAGAAAATAATAATATTTGGGCTTTCAATAAACATTTTGATAAAACCAAACCAACGCTTTTATTGAATTCACACCACGATACCGTAAAACCAAACCAAGGCTATACCAACGATCCTTTTGAAGCCATCGTCAAAGACGGTAAATTATTTGGACTGGGAAGCAATGATGCGGGAGGTTGTCTGGTTTCGCTTTTAGCCACTTTTGTACATTTTTATTCGAATGAAAATCTGCCTTACAACATTGTAATGGTCGCTTCAGCAGAAGAAGAAAGCAGTGGAAAAAATGGATTAAACAGCGTTTTAAAACATTTACCGGAATTGGAATGTGCTATTGTAGGTGAGCCCACTTTAATGCAATTGGCAGTAGCCGAAAAAGGTTTATTAGTACTTGATATCATCGTAAAAGGTACTGCCAGTCACGCCGCCCATAATAATCTGGATAATCCTATTTACAATGCAATTCCCGTAATGGAATGGTTTAACAGCTATCAATTCGAAAAAATATCGGAGGTTTTAGGTCCCGTAAAGATGACTGTAACACAAGTGACTGCTGGAAAACAACACAATGTAGTCCCTGCGGAATGTCATTTGGTTGTCGATATCAGGGTGAATGATTGCTATAACAATCAAGAAATATTAGATACCGTAAAAAAACATTTGACTGCCGAAGTCAATCCGCGTTCGATGCATTTGAATGCGTCATCGATTCCTGTTGCACACGATTTAGTGCAAGCCGGAATTGCCTTGGGAAGAACCACCTATGGCTCGCCTACCCTTTCGGATCAATCGGTTTTGAGTTGTCAGTCCTTAAAATTAGGACCAGGCGAAACCCTGCGGTCACATTCAGCAGACGAATTTATATTTATAAACGAAATAGAAGAAGGAATTCAATTGTATATAAAAATACTAACTGATTTTTTCAAACAATAATATGTAGGGACAAGTCGCGACTTGTCCCTACAACAAAAAAAAAACACCTATGAAACTTTGGGAAAAAGGAATACCAACCGATAAACAAATCGAACATTTCACCGTTGGAAACGACAGAGAACTGGATTTAGTTCTAGCAAAATATGATGCTTTAGGTTCTATTGCACATGCAAAAATGCTGGGACAAATCGGGCTTTTAACAGACTCCGAAACCGTTTCTTTGGTTTTGGCTTTGGAAGAAATCATAAAAGATGCTGAAAACGGTAATTTCGAAATCGAAGACAGTTTTGAAGACGTGCATTCTAAAATCGAATATTTACTTACAGTAAAATTGGGTGACGCCGGAAAAAAAATTCACACTGCCCGTTCTCGTAACGACCAAGTTTTGGTAGATGTTAATTTATATCTGAAAGATGTAGTTAAAGAACTAAAGGAACAAGTAAAAACATTGTTCGATTTGCTAATGGAATCCGCAGATAAACACCAAAATGTATTGTTGCCAGGATACACACACCTTCAAATTGCGATGCCGTCTTCTTTCGGAATGTGGTTTTCCGCTTACGCCGAAACTTTGATTGATGACATAACAATGCTAAATGCTGCTTTGAAAATTGTAGACCAAAACCCATTAGGTTCAGCCGCAGGTTATGGAAGTTCGTTTCCTATCAACAGAACATTCACCACAGAGGAATTAGGTTTTGAGACCTTAAAATTCAATTCTGTAGCAGCACAAATGAGCCGTGGAAAATCAGAAAAAACGGTTGCTTTTGCAATGAGTAGTGTTGCTGCTACTTTGGCGAAGTTTTCTATGGACGTTTGTTTGTATATGAGCCAGAATTTTGATTTTATCACTTTGCCTTCGCATCTTACAACCGGTTCGAGCATTATGCCTCACAAGAAAAACCCGGATGTTTTTGAGTTGATTCGTGGGAAATGTAACAAAATTCAAGCGTTGCCATACGAAATCACATTAATCACCAACAACCTTCCAAGTGGCTATCACAGAGATTTACAATTGTTGAAAGAAGGATTGTTTCCAGCGATTCAAAACCTGAAAGCCTGTTTGGATATTGCAATTTTTGCTATCAAGGACATTAAGGTAAAAGAACATATCTTAGACGATAAAAAATACGACTATTTGTTTACGGTAGATTCCTTGAACGAAATGGTGGTTGCAGGAATGCCTTTTAGAGATGCGTATAAAGCCGTTGCTGAACAACTGGAAAATGGAACTTTTCAATCTCCAAAAGAAACCAAGCATACGCACGAAGGAAGTATTAACAACCTTTGTTTGGATGCCATAAAAAAGAAAATGGACGATTCATATTAATTCAGGACCAAAATAATTGTTACAAAAAAATCCATCAGCCGCGACTGATGGATTTTTTTATATTCCAAATTTAAACTGTTGGTTCTTATACCTTTTTACTTAATTCTTCCGCATCAATATCACTGTGCGAAACATTATAAATGGCTTTTCCTTCCTTAATTAAAATCAATTGCGGGGACTGATGCGTTATACCAAATTGATCTGCAATGGCATTAGAAATAGCTCTATATGCTATTAAATCTAAAAAATAAGGCGTAACTTTATCTGAGCTATTAAACTCATTTTCAAACTGTTTCAGTGCCATCCTACTTACACTGCATCGTGTACTGTGTTTAAAAATTGCTACTGGTTTTTCATTCGAAATAGCAATAATTTCATTCAGTTGCCCTAAATCGGTTAGTTCATTCCAGTTGATTTTATTTTCATTTAAATCCTTGTCGTCTGAACTATTAAACATATTTTTTAAAAAACTCATAATTGTCTTATTTTAAGACATTTTGACTTTAAAATATGATAAAAATCATGAAATTTCTGTCAATTTGTCGGTAATATTGTATTGGAATATAAATTGAATATTGATTCGCAAAGTTAGTCAAATAACCACAAAACAATATAACATCATGAACATAAATAAATTCACTATCAAATCCCAGGAAGCCATTCAGCTTTCGCAACAATTGGCACAAAGCCAAGGACAGCAACAAATAGAAAACGAACATATTTTCAAGGCTATTTTTGAAGTCGATGAAAATGTGGCTCCTTTTATTTTGAAAAAACTGAACGTAAATGTGCCATTATTTCTTCAAATATTGGATAGCACGATTCAGAGTTTCCCGAAAGTTTCCGGTGGCGAAATAATGCTTTCCAGAACCGCAAACACAACGCTTAACGAAGCCGAAATTATCGCTAAAAAAATGAATGATGAATTCGTTTCTGTGGAGCATTTAATTTTGGCGATCTTTGATTCTAAAACCAAAGCGGCCCAAATTTTAAAAGATCAGGGCGTAACCGGAAAAGGATTGAAAGCCGCAATAGAAGAATTGCGAAAAGGCGAAAGAGTAACTTCTGCCTCTGCCGAAGAAACCTATAATTCATTAAATAAATACGCAAAAAATCTAAACGAACTGGCAAGGTCTGGAAAACTGGATCCTGTTATTGGTCGCGACGAGGAAATTCGCAGAGTATTGCAAATTCTAACGCGTCGAACTAAAAATAATCCTATGCTAGTGGGAGAACCTGGAGTGGGAAAAACTGCCATCGCCGAAGGATTAGCACACCGAATTGTCGATGGAGATGTTCCTGATAATTTGAAAGATAAAATCGTGTATTCCCTTGATATGGGAGCGCTTATTGCCGGTGCCAAATACAAAGGGGAATTTGAGGAACGACTAAAATCAGTAGTTAAAGAAGTGACTTCAGCCGAAGGTGATATTGTTTTATTCATTGACGAAATCCATACGCTTGTAGGAGCCGGCGGTGGTGAAGGCGCGATGGATGCGGCAAATATCTTAAAACCGGCGTTGGCTCGTGGCGAACTGCGTGCTATCGGGGCAACCACATTAGACGAATACCAAAAATACTTTGAAAAAGACAAAGCACTCGAAAGACGTTTCCAAAAAATAATGGTCGAAGAACCGGATACCGAAAGTGCGATTTCTATTTTGCGTGGAATCAAAGAAAAATACGAAACGCACCATAAAGTCCAAATCAAAGACGATGCTATTATTGCGGCTGTTGAATTATCGCAACGCTATATTACGAACCGTTTTCTTCCGGACAAAGCGATTGATTTAATGGATGAGGCAGCTTCTAAACTGCGTATGGAAATCAACTCCAAACCCGAAGAACTGGATGTTTTGGATCGAAAAATCATGCAGTTGGAGATTGAAATTGAAGCCATTAAACGAGAAAAAGACGAAAGCAAACTTAAAGTTTTGGGAATGGATTTGGCCAATCTCAAAGAAGATCGCAACGAAATCTACGCCAAATGGAAGTCAGAGAAAGATGTAGTTGATAACATTCAAACGGTAAAAACGGAGATTGAAGACTTTAAATACGAAGCCGAACGTGCCGAACGTGATGGTGATTATGGAAAAGTAGCCGAAATTCGTTACGGTAAAATCAAAGAAGCACAGGAACGCTTGGATGTTTTACTGAAAGAATTACAAGAAAACCAATCTGGAACTTCATTGATAAAAGAAGAAGTGACCCGCGAAGATATTGCCGAAGTCGTGGCCAAATGGACTGGAATTCCAGTGATGAAAATGCTTCAGGGCGAACGAGAAAAACTATTGAAACTGGAAGATGAATTGCACCACAGAGTGGTAGGACAGGAAGAAGCGATTCAAGCGGTAAGTGATGCCGTGCGCAGAAGCCGTGCTGGATTGCAGGATATGAAGAAACCAGTGGGAACTTTTCTTTTCCTTGGAACAACGGGAGTTGGAAAAACGGAATTGGCAAAAGCCTTAGCGGAATACCTATTTGACGATGAAAATGCGATGACGCGTATTGACATGAGCGAATACCAAGAACGCCACAGCGTAAGCCGTTTGGTGGGTGCGCCTCCGGGATATGTAGGTTATGATGAAGGCGGACAATTGACCGAAGCCGTTCGTAGAAAACCCTATTCCGTAATCTTATTGGATGAGATTGAAAAAGCGCATCCCGATACGTTTAATATCTTGTTACAAGTTTTGGATGAAGGACGTTTGACAGATAACAAAGGACGTTTGGCCGATTTTAAAAACACGATTATCATCATGACTTCGAATATGGGAAGCCAAATTATTCAAGAAAAATTCGAAAACCTGAAAGGAAGCGTGGAAGCCGCAACCGAATTGGCTAAAGTGGAAGTATTGGGATTATTGAAACAAACGGTGCGTCCTGAATTCATCAATCGTATTGACGAAATCGTAATGTTCACGCCATTAACCAATGAAAACATTGCTCAAATCGTAGGGCTACAACTGAAAAATGTAACCAAAATGCTGGCACAACAAGGCATCACGATGGACGCCACTCCAGAAGCTATTGCCTATTTATCTGAGAAAGGATACGATCCGCAATTTGGAGCGAGACCCGTGAAAAGAGTGATTCAAAGAGATGTTCTCAATGAATTATCCAAAGAAATTCTGTCCGGAAAAATAACTACAGACAGCATCGTTTTGATAGATGCGTTTGATGGAAAACTGGTTTTTAGAAATCAAACAGAATTAGTTTCTTAATTGGAATAATTTAAAAAAAATGAAAACATCAGTCGAAAGGCTGGTGTTTTTTTTATATCATTCTGTTTTTTAGAAGTAAACCAGCTCTGATTTAATTGCTGTTTTACAATCAGTATCCAAAAAAAGTAAATGTGTACATCTTCTTTAATCTATAGCTTCAATTTCACAAATGGGAAAGTGCAGAATTGGAAAATTACACGAATTGGCTATAAAACAAAGTTGGTTTGCTTTTTTATGCAAACTAAGTGCCTCCTCTATTTTTTCTTTGTTAGTAATACGAACTTTCGGATTCAGTTTAATCGCAATAAAACGACCGCTACCGTCAGCCGAAACCTCCAGAGTTGCCTCCGCTTCGTCTGTATAAGACACCACATCGATATCATTTTGTTTACAAACATATAAATAAGACATCATGTGGCAGGAAACCACACTACTCAATAATAGGTCTTCGGGATTGTACAAAGCCGGATCGCCTTTGAAAGCTTTAGCAGCCGAAACATGTAGAACAGCCTTACCGTCAATCGTTATGGTATGACTTTTAGTATAGGTTGCCGCTTCCTTTTTGGAAAAAAGCCAATCTAATTTAGCTTTAAATACATGTTTGAATCCCATAATTATTTTTATTTCAAAAGTAATTAAAAACAGTATCGTTACTACAGAAAGGTTTTGGGTGAATATTAACTAAAAATTCATCCGTTTTATAAATAGAGTAAATAAAAAAAGTTTTAGATTCGCATCAATAAACAATCAAAACGCGCAGATTAGATTTTGGCAAAGCAATACCAAAATCAACGCAGTTTCTAAAACAATAAAAATGGCATCAGGTTTTTTCGCACTATTAGATGATATCGCAGCAATTATGGATGATGTTGCAGTAATGAGTAAATTTGCAGCAAAAAAAACGGCTGGTATTTTAGGCGATGATTTAGCCGTAAATGCAGAAAAAGCCTCCGGATTTATCTCCTCAAGAGAACTTCCCGTATTATGGGCAATCGCAAAAGGTTCTTTCATTAATAAAGTAATCATTTTACCCATCGCCTTTCTGCTGAGTGCTTTTTTACCGGTGGCTGTTATCATAATCTTAGTACTCGGCGGACTTTATTTAGCCTACGAAGGTGCCGAAAAAATATACGAATACTTCTTTCCGCACGAGCATGCAAAACACGAAATTTCGTTGGAACCGTTGACCGAAGAACAAATTTTAGCCTTTGAAAAAGAAAAAATAAAATCAGCCATCGTAACCGATTTTATTTTATCAGTAGAAATCGTAATTATTGCACTAGGCACTGTAATTGGAAAACCCATTTTATCTCAGATTATGGTTGTTTCCATCATTGCAATAATAGCAACCGTAGGTGTTTACGGGATTGTAGCCCTAATTGTAAGAATGGACGAAGCAGGTTTAAAACTGATAAGCATGAGTACCAAAGAGCGTAGCTTCTCAAAGACTATCGGAAATATTTTAGTACAAGCCTTGCCAAAAGTCATCAAGAGTTTATCCTTTATCGGTACAATCGCATTATTATTAGTGGCAGGTGGTATATTCGTTCACAACATTGATTTTTTACACGGTATTTTACCCCAATTACCCGCCATCGTAACAGAATTTTTAATCGGTCTTGTATTCGGGGGAATTGTTTTGGGAATTGTAACCCTGTTCAAAAAGATCATTGGCAAAAAGTAAGCAGCAATTGAATACATTTTAGCCATATGCATAATTTAAAAACAAAGAGAACATCAGTCGAAAGGCTGGTGTTTTTTTATGCCTTTTTTTTAGGAGCAGAACATTTCTTATTTTTCAAGACGAGTTGTCCCGCTGTCCGCAGTATCTTTTTATAAACGCAACCCTCTCGGGTTACATTTATAAAAAGGAAACTTGCTCCCATCGGGGCTATTTGACCACGCGTTTTTTCCAGAATAAAATTTTCGAAAAAAGTGTTTTATTAAAATTAGATTCTGTTATCAATCATATTGGAATAAAAAAATTCATCAATAATTTGTAAGAAAATTTTAATATATTTGTTTGCTATATCGCTATAAAGTAGCGCCTATCCAACCAAAATGAAATGTATATATGCGCTACAAAGTAGCGCATATATACAAGTTATGCGGTATTTTAGAGCCGAACGAAACCAAAAGAAACTAATTTAAAACACAATAATGAAAGTAGATTATATAGAAAATAAAAATGATATTGTAATACAAAAAAGTGGAATTATAAGCCTTGCCAAACTATATAAAATGCTTGAATTGGAAACTGCTTCCGATTGTATCGATGTAAAATCAAATGCGGGTATTTTATACCGAAAAATATCAAAAGAAATTGCAGATACTATTCCGACTCAAAGAGGATTTTATCTTTGGGGAAATTTTAATGAGAAAAAATTTTGGACAAATATATATCTCGGAAAATCAGGCGAAGGCAAAATTACTTCCTTGAAACAACGAATTTTAGAAGAGTTAAGAGATGAAAGAGCTTTTATCGTTAAACATTTTCACACTGAGGACGAAATTAAAGCTAAATCATCATTAGCTTTTCCAATAATGTGGGAGAAGCAATATCATAAAGAATTACCTCGAAACCTAAAGAAATACGGAACTACACATATTGTTTGGGCGACATTTGAAATGACAGACAATAAAATTATTGAAGAAGTAGAAAATGATTTAATCGAATCAATAAATCCGATTTCTAATATTCGTAGAACTACTCCTCCAACGCATTTAAATGAAGAAACGATAAATATATTGAAAGAGTTTAGGCGTAATATTCACCAAGAAAGACAAGATTTAAACTTTAAATTTAATATGATTTAAAAACGAAACCTGCTAAAAAAACACCGCATAACAGCTACTACAACGGATTTGGGCAATAGGCTTAATAGGAAAATGGTTTTGTATTTGGGATGATTTGGCAAATCCGAGAATAGGGCTTAATTTAGTACCAAACCCGCTGTAGTACCAGAACGTTAGCAGTAAGCATCCACGACTCCTAATTTTAAAGACAACATTTCTAAATTGACATGAAAAATAAAATTAATACTGATTACTCCAAAAGATTTATAGGTGTGAAACTTTTCAGAGAAGACTTTGAAAATATTCTATCACTCGCAGAAAAAACTCTTCAGCAAGTAGAAATTCATGATTCAACCAACATGTATGAAAATCTAGATGAAGTTATCACACACAAAGGTCAGAATCCAAAGGAAATAAGTATTACTGGAAGAAATAGAGATTTTTCACTTGAATATTTCTCGTTCGATGTGAAAAATGATTATGTATCTATTTATTCTCGAGGTTCTGAAAAAATGTATTCATTTGGATTAGAAATTGCTGAACTCATCAAAAACAAAGAAGATAAATACTACACAACCTTAAAACCTCATAATTTATTATACATTACTTTTCTTGCGTCGACATCATTAATTCTATTTATTGACAAAGAGACAAAAACGTTAAGTCAACCTTGGTTATTATGGTTCGTTGGAGTCTTAGGATTACTTACGTTATTTTCATATTTTTATAAATATTTATGGGTTGGATTAACTCTAGTAAAAAGACATGAATATGGTTTTTGGAATAGGAATAAAGACAAAATTATCTTAGCATTGTTTGGAATAATCGCCGGCAGCATAATAACGCTTTTAATACAATTAATATCTTCAAAGTAAAAAATGCCTACTGCTAACAGCTGTTTGGCAAGATTTGGGTTTTAGGTTTAATTTAAAATTGGTCTTGTATTTGGAAAATTAGCGATAAACCAAAAAATAAATCTTAATTTAGACCCAAATCTCGCCAAGCCGGCGGGACCTTAGCGTCAAGCTTTTAAAAAATCCTAACAATGAACGAATATTACCAAAAAAGAATTATATCAATCATTAATAGAGAAATAGAGATAGATAAAAAAATCAGGGTTGAACTTAATTCAATAATCAAATTGCTACCTATAGATAAAAAAAAGAATCTAACCTTATCTCTAGAAACTATTCAAAATAAACACTTTAAAACTATTTTAAACAAAATCAAAGACGAACTTGACCAATCTCAAATCTCAGATTTTGATGACTCGCTTTTAAGTCCACTGGCACAAAATAGAATCGAAGAAATTTTAGAACTTAATTTGACTAATTTATCTGAAAAAGAACAAAAAGAGATAGATCGTAATTTGAATATTCTTGATGATATTTATAAGAATATTGATAAAACTAAATATTGATAAACAAGTTAAGCCCACTCTCCAAAGTCTCCTGACTTCAGAGTCGTCATAAGGAAACCCAAATAAAAATATCCGCAGACTATTTAAAACCTAGAAACCGCTCCTGAACATACAAAAGCAAACAACTTATTGATAAATATCAAAAAGACCTCTTGACCTATTATAATTTAAACTTCAACACAATAGATATGAAAACATTTAAACCAACCCATACATTATTGACTGTAATAGTCACTTTATTTATACTTTCCTTTAGTACAAATACTGTGGCTCAGGAAAAAATTCAAATGGTAAGATTGGCAAAAATCAAGGTTGATCCAATGCAATTGGACAAGTATACTATTGCGCTAAAAGAACAAATGACTACTGCAGTTCGTCTTGAGCCAGGGGTATTAACTTATTACGCCGTTGTGGACAAAACCGAACCATCACACATCACAATACTTGAAATATATGCTGATACAACGGCATACAAATTACACATAGAAACAACTCATTTTAAGAAATATAAGGAGACTGTTAAAGATATGGTCAAATCTTTGGAACTGGTAGATGTAACTCTAATTGGCTCGGCTAATAAAATGAAAAAATAACCTATAAAAAAATGACTATTTCCGTTACTGTTAGAAAAAATAACAGCTCCAAATAATTAAAGAATATATACTAAAACAACTTATATATTCTGTGAATTGGAATCATCACGCCTTGCTTTAACATAACATTTTTGTCTGTAACACCCCAAACCGTAGTATCTACTATTTTTTTGGATTCGTCATCTTCAAAGAAAATTTTAATTTTTGAATGCTCAAGATTACCCAATGATAAAGCCCTATTGATATCACTTATTCTCGTTTTTATTTCGTCAGCATCATCAAGAACATCTGTTGCCGGAAATTTAAGAAGAGCTATGTCTTCTTTATCTATGATTTGGAATTCTTCTGTCATAATTGTAAAAATTTAATTAATTATAAATTACTTGTATTGTAGTAAAACAGAACCCGTTTTATTAGCTATAATACTATACAAAAATAAAACCTACTTGACTTTGTTAATGCCAATTTTATATTAATTTTTCTCCTGCTCAAAGTATTGCTAGTATCGGCAATTATTCTCTATACCCTTTAGATCACTTCTCTCATCTTCATTGAAGTTCTTAAAACAATATTTCCAAAGACTATTTTAAACCTAAAAAACGCATTGCCCCTATTTTCTACTCTTTATAAAATTCACTATTTTTGCAATCTAAAATTTTAGTCATGCCAAACAAGAAATACAAAATAGCGGTCATTCAATTGAATCTTAATAATATTGCCGAAAACAACTTAAAAAAATGTATCAGTTGGGTTCGTGATGCCGCCAACCTTGGTGCCGAAGTTATTTCGTTACCGGAATTATACAGCAGTCATTATTTTTGTCAAAGCGAAGATGTAGATAATTTTGCTTTGGCAGAACCATTGTACAGTACTTCGTTTATTGCTTTTAGCGCTTTGGCAAAAGAATTAGGCGTAGTGATTATTGTTCCTTTCTTCGAAAAAAGAATGGCAGGAATCTACCATAATAGTGCGTACATCATTGATACAGATGGTTCAGAAGCAGGATTGTATCGCAAAATGCACATTCCGGACGATCCTCATTTTTATGAAAAATTCTATTTCACGCCTGGTGATTTAGGTTTTAAAACGATACCAACCAAAAAAGGAAAAATAGGAACCTTAATTTGTTGGGATCAATGGTATCCTGAAGCAGCTCGTTTGACTGCTTTACAAGGTGCTGAAGTGTTGTTTTACCCAACAGCAATTGGTTGGCATCCACAAGAAAAAGAGCAATACGGTGAAAACCAACATGGCGCTTGGATGAGTGTTATGAAAGGGCACGCAGTTGCAAATGGCGTGTATGTTGCAGCAGCAAATAGAATTGGTTTAGAGCAATACTTGCCAGATACGGCGGGAATTCAGTTTTGGGGATCTTCGTTTATAGCGGGACCACAAGGCGAAATTTTGGCGCAAGCCTCACACGACAAAGAGGAAATCCTTATTGCTGAAGTGGATTTAGACTTACAAGAAAATGTGCGTCAGAACTGGCCTTTCTTTAGAGACAGAAGAATAGACGCTTTTGGAGATATTACTAAAAGAGCGATTGATTAAGTCGCCTTTCGATACTAAAAAATCCCTGCTAAGAAATATTTCTAAGCAGGGATTTTTATTTAAAGTAAACTTCTAAATCTAATTCAAATCTGGTTGGAATATTTTAACGACACCATCGCCTTCACTGCTTACCACCACTAAACTTCTTTTGGTAGGACTTTTTGAAGCTGGAATAAAAAGTAAACCTTCAGGCGCATCACCCGTTTTAAAAGTCTGTAAAAATTTTGGAGCAACAGGATTCGAAACATCATACACCATAACGGCATCTACTCGTTCCAACCCAACAAAAAGAATCGTTTTATCGCCCATTTTAGTCACTACAACTGATTCTGGCTCTACTGATTTATCATCACTTCTGGCATCATCATAAATACCCAATTCTTGTGCTTTTTTATCTAGTTCATTTTTACTGTCGAATACCATTTCTCCTGTGTTTCCATTCCAAATTGAAAAAGAGCGGGCTCCAAAAGAAACTAATTCATCAAAATCACCATCACCGTCTGTATCACCCATTTTGGTATTGATATTCAATCTTCCCATGCTTGCCTCTGCCTTTAAAGCAGCCGCGTTTGGAAATGCTATTGGATCCAAAATAACAGACGAACTGCTGATTCTTTTTACATCTACAAAAGCAGAATATTCTCTGGCATCTCCTTCATTTGCAGTAACAAAATAAGGGATTTTATTGATTTCAAAACTACTGATAGCATCCGGTTGAAACATTCCTTTCAATTTCCACACATTAGTAAAAACACCCCCATCTTTATCGCTGATATCGATAGCATTTTCGGCAAGATTGTAATCTTTATAGCCTAATGGAAATACATTCGTGATTGTTTTAGTTGCCAAATCAATTTTAGCCACTCCGTTATTTTCCTGTAAAGTCACCCAAGCCGTTTTTGAATCCGAGGAAATCGTGATGTATTCCGGTTCAATATCAGAGGCAAAATTATTAGTTGGACTTGCAATTCTGAATCCTTTTGTTTTTAGTGTACTCAGTTGATTGCTAAAACTTCCGAAAGTTAAAGTTGTCACCGCATAATTATTATTAACCGCAATAATAGAAACAGAACCGTCCGGATCTATCGAATACGTATCATTTGGCTCACCTTCATTAGCAGTCATAATATAATTCCCGTCAGGAGAGAAAGTAATCATATCCGGTAAAGCACCAACCGTGATTTCTTTGATTACACTGTAATTAGCCGTATCAAAAACGATCACTTTTCCGGCATCTTGCTTATTTGGTTTTGCTTCCAATGCCACTGCTAGCTTTCCATTATAGGTAGCAACACTATTTGAAGCTCCATTAAACGGGGTTAAATCGATACTTGTTATAAAAACTGGACTAGATGGATTAGACAAATCAATAACATCAATCCTATTCGTATTACTGTTGTTTACGGTAAATAATTTTTTAGAAACTTCATCATACGCACTTATTTCAGCAGCTCCGGCGCCACCAATAGTAATGGAACCAATTTCTTTGAAAGTAGCTGCATTTTCATTTACAACCAACTCTGGAGATTCCTCTTTATTTGAGTCATTTTCGCAACTTGACAATATCATAATTGCCACTAATAGTGTAATACTATATTTTTTCATAACTGTATTTTTAAATTTTTTCAAAAATAACTAGCTGAAGCCCGACAAAAATTAACTCAATATTATATAATCATTACCAAAACTATTCTTATAAATTTATGAGTTGGCAAAAATGAATGGTTGCTAACTATTTTAAAATCCTACTGAATGTTTATATTTGCAGTCTTTAAAATTAGAAACGCTGTATGACTACAAATAATAGAAGATTTCCTGCCGAATGGGAAAAGCAACAAGGAATTTTACTGTGTTTTCCGCACAACGGTAAGGATTGGCCAGGGAAATACGAAGCAGTTCAATGGGCTTTTGTGGAATTCATTAAAAAAGTGGCTACTTTCGAACAAGTCTTTTTAGTAGTTGCCGATGATAACCAAAAAGAAAAAGTCAATACAATGCTGGAAACGGCTCATGTAGCGCTAACAAATATTTCCTACATCATTCATAAAACCAATAGAAGTTGGATGCGTGATTCGGGTCCGATAATCGTTAAAAACGGAACCGAAAGAGAAGCGTTAAACTTTAATTTTAATGGTTGGGCAAAATATAAAAACATTCAATTAGACAAATTCGTTCCTGCGAAAGTGGGCGAATTTCTAAATATTCCTGTGACTCAAGTCCTATATAAAGGAAAACCGGTAATTGTAGAAGGTGGTGCTATTGACACCAATGGACACGGTACTTTACTGACTTCCGAAGAATGTTTGATGCATCCTTATATTCAGGTTCGGAATCCAAATTTCACCAAAGCAGATTACGAAGCGGTTTTCAAGGAATACCTTGGAATTACAAATGTGATTTGGTTAGGCGACGGAATTGAAGGCGATGATACACACGGACACATTGATGATTTATGCCGATTTGTAAACGAAGATACTATTGTGACTATTGTAGAAACAGATCCAACGGATCATAACTACAAACCGTTGCAAGACAATTTAAAACGCTTACAAAACGCCAAACTGGAAAATGGTAAATCACCTGTAATTGTAGTTTTACCAATGCCAAAACGTCTAGAATTTGACGGCTTGCGATTGCCAGCGAGTTATGCAAATTTCCTGATTTTGAACAATTGTGTTTTGGTACCTACTTTTAACGACAGTAATGACCGAAAAGCGTTGAACATACTTGCAGAATGTTTTCCTGACAGAGAAATCATCGGGATTAGCGCTACTGATTTCATTTGGGGTTTTGGAACATTGCATTGCCTAAGTCAGCAAATTCCAGAATAGATTTAGAAAAAAATAGATTCCATAAAAAAAGACTTGTAACATTAATTGCTACAAGTCTTTTTTATTTTATTAAGCCAAAATACTATTTGTCTTTGGTAAATGGAATTTTTTGCCCTTCAGGTACAATCATATCAAATCCGTTTAAATTGTCATTAAATTCAAATTTAAGTCCCGCTTGTTTCGATTCAAAACTGTTTTTTCCAGTTGGTTCCACTGTGAAACTTGGATAATTGGTTATCAAAACATTTAACGCACCATTTTTCTCTGAAAAAGTAATTTTTAGTGGCGCCATTTTAGTTGAAAAAGTTCCTAAATAACCATCCAGAATAACATCTTTTTCAATCAAACCTTTATCTGCTGTCCAAGTGTTATTTGCTGTATTGGTATCTGGTAAAACATGATCTGGATCTAGTGTGATGCTTTCAATTTCCTCTGTCGAATTGTGTTTGAAAGACCAAGCTTTGTTTCTTTGCCAAACTTCAACCGGCAATTTAACACGCGTTATTTTTCCGCTTTTCGTTTTTACGTCTAAACTTACTGGCATAGCCATTTTTTCGAAGTTTTCAATCGAAATTACAACACCTTGTTTAGGATCGTTTTTCACGTATTTTATCGAATTAATTCCTTGGTCTAAACGCCAATTGTATTGGAACCAACCTCTCCAAAACCAACTCAAGTCCTCTCCCGCAACATTTTCGATTGTTCTAAAGAAATCGTCCGGTTGTGGATGCTTGTACGCCCAGCGCTCAACATAAGTTTTCAAAGCTAAATCAAAACGTTCCGGTCCTAAAACTTGCTCACGCAAAATGATTAATCCAGAACTTGGTTTTGAATATGCTAAAAGACCAATATTAGTCTCTTTCATATTATCCGGAGAACTCATTATAGTTTCAAGATTCGGACTTGTATACACTTCCGCTCTTTGATGCATATCAACTGGCTTTTCTTTGTATTCACCATTATTAAAATCTACTGAACTCAATGAATTAATAAAAGTATTAAAACCTTCATCCATCCAAGCAAACATTCTTTCGTTTGATCCAACAATCATAGGAAACCAAATGTGTCCAAATTCATGATCTGTAACGCCCCATAAATCCTCGCCTTTAGACTCCCAACTACAAAAAACAATTCCTGGATATTCCATTCCGCCTTCGTTTCCGGCAACATTTGTAGCCGCAGGATACGGATATTCTAACCATCTTTTAGAATAATTTTCAATAGAAGCTTTCGTATATTCTGTCGAACGTCCCCAAGCTGCATCTCCCGCACTTTCCAACGGATAAACTGAAACGGCCAATGATTTCTTTCCGCTTGGCAAATTGATTTTTGCTGCGTCTAATATAAATGCCGCTGAAGATGACCAAGAAAAATCACGGGCATTTTTAATTTTATAATTCCATGTTTTAGTAGTTGTTGAAACTATTTTTGATGAATTTTCAACTTCGGCAGCAGTACGGATAAAAACTGTTTTATCACTTTGTTTTGCTTGTGCTAATCTACTTTGCTCCACAGTAGAATAAACCGCTGTAGGATTTAGTAATTCACCGGAAGCTACCACAATATGATTCGATGGTGCTGTAATACTCACATCAAATTCACCATATTCTAAGTAAAATTCCGATGCTCCTAAATACGGATTCGTATTCCAACCGCGTACATCATCATACACACACATACGTGGATACCATTGCGCAATGGTGAAAATCTTACCGTTTTTAGTTTCTAAAACTCCCATTCTGTCTGAACCTTCAAAAGGCGCTATAAAAGAGAAATCGATTTTGATTTTAACAGAACCACCTTTTGCATTTAAACCCTGCGGAAGAAAAACCTGCATTCTAGTATCCGTAATAACGTACTTAGCTTCCTTTTCGGTAGAAATACCTTTTACAGTAGTAATTACTTTGACAGATTTTATTTTATGACCGCCATCAAAAATTTGGCCTTGAGCCCCATTTCTGCTTCCTGTTAAAGGAACAACTGCATTTCCACGGGAATCTGCTTTGAATAAATTTTGGTCTAAGTTCATCCAAACAAAAGCCAATTTATCCGGGCTGTTATTTGTATACGTGATGATTCCTGTTCCAGAAATTTCGTTATTTTTTTCATCCAATTTTGCCGTTAATTTATAATCAGCACTGTTTTGCCAATATTCAGCTCCTGGTTGCCCACTTGCTGAACGTGTACTTGTTCCATTTTTAGAGTAAAAATGTGGAGCAAAAGCATCATGATAATCGTATTTTGAAACTGCATTACCAGATGCATTTGTTGGGTTTTGTTGTGCCCAAATGGACGTAACTCCCAATAATAAAGTCAGATGTAAGATGACTCCGAAGCGAATATTTTTCATTTTCTTATGATTTATATCACAAATTAATGAAAAAAAAGAGGATTTTAAACTATTAAGAAAGAATTGATTCCATTTTAAATAAATAAAATCAAGCTTAAACCTAATTAGAATTAAAAATTATAAAATATATTTACCATACAAAATCAATTTTTTAAACTAACGAAGAACAATTTTGATAACTACAATAAAAAACTCAATTCTAACTGCTGAAATCAAACATTTTGGTGCCGAATTAATTTCCTTAAAAACAAATCTGAATAAAGAATACATTTGGGAAGGGAATCCTAATTTTTGGGGCAAGCACTCTCCTATTTTGTTTCCAATTGTTGGAACATTAAAAAACAATTCCTTTCATCATAATGGAATGGAATATCATTTATCGCGACATGGATTTGCCAGAGACATGGAATTTGAATTAATCAATACAACAGAAAATAGTGCTACTTTCTCCATACAATCTTCTGACGAGACCTTAAAAGTATATCCTTTTGAATTTGAATTACAGCTGATTTATACATTAGACAAAAATAATTTATCCATTGCATATAAAGTAATTAACAAAGGAAAATATACGATGCCCTTTGCTATTGGAGCACATCCTGCTTTTGCTTTGCCAAATCAATTCGAAAATTATTCTATTGCTTTTGAAAAAGAAGAACCGTTGGAATATTATCTTTTGGAGGATGATTTAATTTCAAATAATACGAAGCAATTAGAAGTTCATAATAAACAGATTCCGCTAACGTATGAATTATTCGAAAATGATGCTTTAATTTTCAAAGCATTACAATCTAATTCCTTGACGATTTTAGAAAATGAAATTCCAATTTTGAGAGTACATTTTAAAGATTTTCCAAGTTTAGGAATTTGGACCAAAATGAATGCGCCTTTTCTTTGTATTGAACCTTGGTTTGGTTATTCGGATACCAATGAAAACTCCGGAAATCTATTGGAGAAAGAAAGTGTTCAAATTTTAAAAGCCGATGAAACTTTCCATTCAAAATTCAGTATCGAAATCCTTTAATTAAAAAAATAAAATATGTTAACTATAAATTTCAGTCCATTTCCCAATTTAGAAACCGAACGCTTGCTTTTAAGAAGAGTAGATACTAATGATATAAAGGAGATTTTTGCATTGCGATCTAATCCGGAAACGATGAAATATATCCCAAGACCTTTAGTAAAAACGGATGAAGACGCCTTGGAACATATCGCAATGATAGATACCAAAATAGAAACTAATGAAGGCATCAATTGGGCGATTACGTTGAAAGATAATCCAAAATTAATTGGAGTAATTGGTCATTACAGAATAAAACCCGAACATTATCGTGCCGAAATTGGCTATATGTTACTTCCAGAATATCACGGAAAAGGAATTGTTTCTGAAGCGGTGAACGAAGCTGTAAATTACGGTTTTAAAATAATGAAATTGCATTCCATTGAAGCAATCTTAGATCCTGAAAATCATGGATCTGCAAAAGTTTTAGAAAAAAACGGCTTTGTCAAAGAAGCACATTTAAAAGAAAATGAATTTTTTGAAGGCCGATTTTTGGATACGGTAATTTATTCTATTTTAAACAAATAGTGTTTATTCCTGTCTTCCTTCATAATGTTAAAATACGTTTAAACTGACAATATTGACTTTAAACATAAAAGGCAATCAAACATTAATAGTTATATTTGCGCCTGTTTTTAGTCAATATTTGACAAAAAAAGTAGAAACCTCCCTTATGAAAAAATTATTTATCGCCTCTTTTCTGTTCTTTTCCTTTTTATCACAAAGTCAAACTTATATAAAAGCAAATGCTTTTACTACTTTATTGACAGTTCCAAATGTTGGGATTGAAACCAGTATTGGAGAAAAATCAACTTTACAATTTGATGTCTTAGCTTCTTTATGGAAATCAGTAGATGGCAACCCTAGAGAATTTTATACTTTCACACCCGAATATAGATATCATTTTAAAGAGAAATACAATGGTTTTTATGCAGGTGCGCATATTGGTGCGAGTATTTTTAATTTTCAAAAATGGAATTATATAAACACTGACAACTATGAAAAAGGTTTTGGATATTTCATAGGTTCAACTATTGGATATCAAGTAAAAATCAATGATAAATTTATACTGGATTGTTTCCTAGGTGGCGGTTGGCATCAAGGTTTTTACAAAGGCTATTTAATAAGTACAGGAGAACGTTATGACGGAGCCAAAGACTACAACAAAAGTGGTGAATGGTTGCCTTATAGAGGTGGAATTATGGTTTCCTATAAGCTAAACTAAAATCTATTTGGGTAATTTAGCCACTGATTTTATATACAAATCTTCTACTTGCTTTCTTGCCCAATCCGTTTTTCTTAAAAAAGTCAAACTGGATTTTATACTTGGATTATCTGTAAAACATTTAATTTTTATTAATTCTCCAAGAGTATCAAACCCATAATAAGCAACTAATTGTTCAACGATTCTTTGAAGCGTAATTCCGTGAAGCGGATCTTTCGATTTTGAGTTTTCCATTTTGCAAATATATTAAAATCGTAAATACTAATTTTTAAATTTATTCAAATGAAAAAGTATCTATTAATAATCGCTTTATTTGTTTTACAAATTAGTTTTGGACAAGAAAGTACAACTACATATTACTTCATACGCCATGCTGAAAAAGTAGATAATTCTCAAAATCCTGATTTATCAGAAATTGGCCTCGAAAGAGCTAATCTTTGGAGTAAAATATTCTCAGAAGTTGGTTTTGATGAAATCTACTCAACGGATTATAAAAGAACAACACAAACCGCAAGTCCTACCGCTACAGCTAAGAAGATTAAAATTAAACTGTACAATCCTAAAACTACAGCCATAGATTCATTCAAAAAAGAAACACTCGGTAAAAAAGTTTTGATTGTAGGTCATAGTAACACTACACCTAATTTTGTAAATCAAATTATTAATCAAAAAAAATATGCAGATATTGAAGATACAACTTTTGGTAATCTTTATATTGTAACTATAGTTGATAAAACAATCTCATTCCAATTACTGAAATTATAATAAAATATTCACGAGAAGTAAAAATGAAAACATGAAAAAAGTCACTATTGTATGATAGTGACTTTTTTTATTAGTGACGATTGCTACTGATTTTTTTTTAAAATTTCATTCCCAATCCCATTCCTAAAATCAATGGATTAATCGTAACATCTGCAGGAATACTTAGTCCTGGCGATAAATTTGAAGCATCAACAGTTACGTCAGTTTTTAGAAATAATTTTTTAGCATCAACATTGATAAAGAAAGTATCGTTCAACATTAAATCAAAACCTACTTGAAAAGCATAACCGACATTATTTTTATAGCTTACATTTTTAACTGTATTTCCATCCTCTACATTATAGAAAATAGTATAATTGATTCCAGCACCAACATAAGGTTTAAATACTTTTTCTTCAAAAGGTGTAAAATGATATTGCAGCGTTAGTGTTGGAGGCAATAACCAAACATTTCCTAAATCTATGTTGACATTATTTGGTCCTCCAATTGCAGAAATATCTGAACCAACCGTATTAACATCATGCTTGGTAGTTGCCAAAATTAATTCGGCTGCAAAATGCTTTGTGAAAAAATAAGTAAAGTCCAATTCAGGAACAAATGTGTTTGAAAGAGAAACATCGCCACCAATAATTCCAATTTTAGCACTTTCGTCTGGAATAACCGCAATTCCTCTGACACGAGCCTGCCATTTTTTAAAATCTTGAGTACTATTTTGTTCTTTGGTTTGTGCATTTAATGTCAAAAAAGACACTGCCATAAAGGCTAAGATAATTTTTTTCATTTTAACTTTGATTTAAATTGTTAAACAAATTTAAGCTTGAGCCTTTCATTATTAACTGATATAAATCATAGTTTGAAAATTATTTACACTTATTTTAGGGCTTATTACTGGATAAATTTTCAATTTTATTATACATTTGCACTATGCTAAAAACAATAAACATATTAAACAAAAGAGCTCGATTTGACTATGAAATAATCGAGACTTTCACTGCTGGAATTGTTTTAGCCGGAACCGAAATCAAATCCATTCGATTAGGAAAAGCAAATATTACAGAGAGTTTTTGTGAATTTAGTAACAATGAACTTTTTGCAATAAATACTTACATTGAAGAATACACTTTTGGTAATCAATTTAACCACAAGGCTAGAAGTGAGCGTAAATTACTTTTAAATAAAAGAGAGTTAAAAAGCTTAGCAAGAAGCGTTCAAGCGAAAGGATTGACAATAGTTCCATTGAAATTGTTTACCAATGAAAAAGGGATGGCTAAACTTCAAATTGGCCTTTGTAAAGGAAAGAAAACTTACGACAAGCGCGAATCTCTTAAAGAACAGGATACCAAACGCGATCTAGACAGAATCAAAAAATCATTTTAAATTAAAAGAAAATTGAAATAAATTATTTTTAACTTTAAAAAATGACTAAATTTGTCAAGACAATTAAAAACATTTTTAAAAATGAAAACACTACTCAAAAATGCAAGAGAACTAAAAGGGCTCAAAACTAGAGAAGTGGCTCAACTTTTAGGAATTGATCAAGCCTTAATAAGTAAATTTGAAAGCGGAACCAGAAAACCTACAAGGGAACAAGTCGTGAAACTAGCATCTTTGTTGGAAATCGATTTAGAAACAATAATGGTTGTTTGGCTTAAAGAAAAAATTCTTTATGAAATTGGCGAAGATGAATTTGCACTAAAAGCATTATTGGTTGCAGAAGAAGAAATAAGATATCAAAGCAAACCTTCCAAGAAAAAATTATCTACTACACTTCAGAAAATTTTAGATGAAATAGATACTTTGAAGACAAAACTGGATGGGTTTCTTCAATTTGACAGCTATCGCATTGCACAAGCTTTAGAGCTAGAATATACTTTTGAAAGTAACCGTATCGAAGGAAACACCATGACGTTGCGTGAAACCGATTTAGTTATCAATGAAGGTCTAACTATCTCTGGAAAAAGTATGCGGGAACATCTTGAAGTGATTAATCATCAAGAAGCGATTGCCTACATAAAAGATTTAATGCAAAGAAATAGTTCCATAAATGAACGCGAAGTACTGTCTATTCATAATCTTATTTTGAGAGGGATTCATCCTGAAGATGCAGGTCGTTATAGAAAAGTTCAGGTGATGATTCAAGGAAGCAGCCATATGCCACCACAACCTTTTCTGGTTGCCAAAGAAATGGAAAATTTTTTCATTTGGTATGAAACCAATAAATCAATCCTTCATCCTATAGTTTTGGCTGCCGAAATACACGAACGATTAGTCACTATCCATCCATTTATTGATGGGAATGGCAGGACTTCACGCTTGGTTATGAACTTGATTTTATTACAACACGGTTATATTATCGCTAACATAAAAGGGGATTATGATAGTAGAATGCAATATTACCAAGCACTGGAAACAGCCCAAACTAAAAATAATAAAGAAGATTTTTTATTGTTCATCGCTCAAATGGAAAAAGAAAGCCTGGAACGGTATTTAAATATTATTGGTCAATAAAAAACCCGTCTCGCTTAAAATAACGAGACGGGTTTTATTTAATTTTTATCTTCTAATAAAGGAACGAATCGAAACTCACCAAATTCATGTTTTTCGAATTGAGTTTCATTTTTCCTGATTAGCAAAGTCATGATTTGTACCTCTTCGCCTAATGGAATGACTAACCTTCCTCCTATTTTTAGCTGCGCCATCAATGGCTGTGGAATAAATGGAGCTCCTGCAGTTACGATAATACTATCAAAAGGAGCATAACTTGGTAATCCTTTATATCCATCTCCAAAAGAAAGATGTTTAGGACGAATGTTCAGCTTTGGAAATAAAACAGAAGTTTGCTTAAACAATTCTTTTTGTCTTTCAATGCTAAATACTTTCGCTCCTAACAAACATAAAACAGCTGTTTGATATCCTGAACCTGTTCCTATTTCTAAAATTTTATGCTCTTTTTTTACTTCTAATAATTGAGATTGAAAAGCTACAGTGTACGGTTGCGATATCGTTTGGCCTGCACCAATAGGAAATGCTTTATCTTGATAAGCATAATCTTCAAAACTGGAATTCAAAAATAAATGTCTTGGAATCTTTTTTATCGCCTCCAAAACACTTTTATCAGTAATCCCTTTTTGTTCTAAAACGCTTACTAATTGATTCCGAAGTCCTTGATGCTTGGCTGTGTCTTTCAAAATTTACTATTTTATTTTGGTAAAAATAGAAAAGAATTTCTGAATTCAAATGTTGGATTTTAAATTTTAAATTAACTGAATAATTGTTTCATATCAATAATAGATTAATCATTTTATTGCTATTTTTGTAAAAATTACATCGTTATGCTGAAAATTGGAGTATTAGGTGCTGGTCATCTAGGAAAAATACATTTGCGTTTATTACAACAATCTGACAAATATGAATTAGTTGGTTTTTATGACCCAAATCAAGAGAATGCTGAAAAGGTTTCTAAAGAATTTGGCTATAAACATTTTAGCACAATTGCCACTCTTATTCATGCAGTTGATGTAATTGACATTGTTACACCAACTCTTTCTCACTACAAATGTGCTAAAGTAGCCATCAAATCTGGCAAGCATGTTTTTATCGAAAAACCCATTTCAAATACGGTTGAAGAAGCCGAAGAAATTATCGCTTTGGCAAAAGAGTACAATGTAAAAGGTCAAGTTGGACATGTGGAGCGTTTCAATCCAGCGTTCATTGCTACCAAAAACATGATTGAAAATCCCATGTTTATAGAAACGCATCGTCTTGCTGAATTCAATCCTCGTGGAACCGATGTTCCCGTAGTCTTGGATTTGATGATTCATGATATTGATGCTATTTTGAGCGTTGTAAAATCTAAAGTGAAAAATATAAATGCCAGTGGCGTCTCGGTTATCAGTGACACACCGGATATTGCCAATGCAAGAATAGAGTTCGAAAACGGTTGTGTTGCCAATTTAACGGCGAGCAGAATTTCGATGAAAAACATGCGTAAATCTCGTTTTTTTCAAAAAGACGCTTACATCTCGGTTGATTTCTTAGAAAAAAAATGCGAAGTGGTAAAAATGAAAGATGCCCCGGAAGTTCCCGGCGATTTTGATATGATTTTACAAAATGCTGAAGGAGTAAAAAAACAAATCTATTTCTCCAATCCAGATGTAGAACAAAACAATGCCATTCTGGATGAACTGGAATCATTTGCAGATGCTATAATCAATGATACAGAACCTGTTGTAACATTGGAACAAGCGACCGAAGCATTAAGAGTAGCGTATCAAATTATTGATTGTTTTAAAAAGTAAATAAAATTTGTTTAAAGTTTAAGGTTTAAAGTTGCTCGAGAGAACTTTAAACTTTAAACTTTTAAACTTTAAAATAAAAAATATGAAAACAATAGCCGTAATCGGAGCAGGAACAATGGGGAATGGAATCGCACATACCTTTGCACAAAGTGGTTTTACTGTAAAATTAATCGATGTTTCTGAGAAATCATTGGATAAAGGAATGGCAACTATCGCCGCAAATTTAGACCGAATGATTGCAAAAGGGAGCATTACCCAAGAAGATAAAGCCAAAACGATTACCAATATTATCACGTACACAGATATCAAAGATGGTGTTGTAGGTGTAGATTTAGTGGTTGAAGCTGCAACTGAAAATGTTGAATTGAAATTAAATATCTTCAAACAATTAAACGAGGCTTGTTCTCATAATACGATTTTGGCAACCAACACTTCTTCGATTTCTATTACTCAAATTGGAGCAGTTGTGGCACATCCGGAACGCGTGATTGGTATGCATTTTATGAATCCGGTGCCAATAATGAAACTGGTAGAAATTATTCGTGGTTATAACACTAGCGACGAAGTGACTAAAATCATCATGAATCTTTCTGAAAAATTAGGAAAAACGCCAGTCGAAGTAAACGATTATCCTGGTTTTGTTGCCAATAGAATTTTGATGCCAATGATCAACGAAGCTATCGAAACATTATACAATAAAGTGGCGGGCGTTTATGAAATTGACACCGTGATGAAACTTGGAATGGGTCACCCAATGGGGCCTTTACAATTAGCCGATTTTATTGGTCTTGACGTATGTTTAGCCATTTTAAATGTAATGTACGACGGTTTCAAAAATCCAAAATATGCGCCTTGTCCATTACTGGTAAATATGGTTCGTGCAGGAAAAATGGGTGTAAAATCTGGTGAAGGTTTCTACGATTATTCTGAAAGCAAAAAAGCAGATAAAATTTCTAAACAATTTATATAGTCTCAAATGTTTAAAAGTCGAGAGTCTAAAGTCAATTACTTTAAACTCTCGACTTTTGGCTTTTGACTTTTGACATAATTATGGCTAAAATAGTTCCTTTCAAAGCAGTTCGTCCTACTCGTGATAAGGTTTGCCTTGTTACTTGCCGTTCTTATGAAGAATATGTAAATGCTGAATTAGCGGCGCAATTGGATTTCAATCCGTTGTCTTTTTTGCATATTCTAAAACCAGCTTACACCAATCAGGAAAGCGTTTCTTTTGAAAAAAGATACCGACAAGTACATCAAAAATACGAGGATTTCAAAAATGAAATCATTTTAGTAAAAGATAAAAAACCTGCTATTTATATTCATAAGATTGTTACTAAAACGCATTCATTCACAGGGATTATTGCGGGGACAAGTGTAGCAGATTATTGTAATAATATCATCAAAAAACATGAAGATATTATTGCTTTCAGAGTCCGATTACTCAAAGACTACATGAAATATTCAGAGTTCAATACTGAACCTGTTTTAATGACATATCCAGATAATAAAACAATCGAAAACTGGATTTTTAATTGTACCCAAAAATTAGCTGATTTTGAATTTTCAACCACAAAAAAAGAAATTCATTATCTGTGGAAAATTGAAGATGCGTTAGAAATTAATTGGTTGCAAAATATATTTGAAAAGACAGATAATCTTTATATCGCTGACGGTCATCATCGTACCGAAGCACTAAGATTATTATCCGAAGAAAATGATGATCCAAAAAACACAGCAAAAAATCATATTCTGAGTTATTTAATTTCTGAAAATAATGTCAAAATATATGAATTCAATCGTTTAGTAAAAGATTTAAACGGTTTTTCGAAAGAAGATTTCATAAAAGAATTAGAAAAGAATTTTATTCTTGAAAACAAATTCCAACAACCTTTTCAGCCTTCTCAAAAGCATCAGTTCGGAATGTATCTTGACAATGCCTTTTATAGCTTAATTTTACGAAAAGAAAATGAAGTTTTCAAAACAGCTTTGGATAGTTTAGACACTCAAATTTTATACAAAAAAGTACTACTGCCTATTCTTGCCATTAAGGATTTACGCAATGATGAGCGAATAGAATACCTTTCAGGAAAACAATCTGTATTGGAAGTAAAAAACAAAATTGATCAAGGAGAATTTGAAATTGGTTTTATACTATTCCCATCAAATATTGGAGAAATAAAAGCCTTGGCAGATGCCAATTTAATAATGCCTCCAAAAAGTACATACATCGAACCCAAGTTTAGAAGCGGATTAATCGTTTATGAACTTTAGGTTTCAATAACGATTTAAAATCAAAATATAAATGTCAATAAAAAATAATTTACTCCATATAAAAGCTACATTACCGGAACATGTAACCTTGGTTGCGGTTTCTAAAACCAAACCTGTTTCGGATTTAATGGAAGGGTATGAAGCTGGTCAACGCATTTTTGGAGAAAACAAAATCCAGGAAATGGCCGAGAAATGGGAACAAATGCCGAAAGACATTCAATGGCACATGATAGGTCATGTTCAAACAAATAAAGTCAAATTTATGGCACAATTTGTGAGCTTGATTCATGGCGTGGATAGTTTGAAATTACTACAGGAAATCAACAAACAAGCACTAAAACACAATAGAATTATTGATTGTTTATTACAAATACACATTGCCGAAGAAGAAACTAAATTTGGTCTTGACGAGGAAGAACTTGCTTCACTCCTATCCTCAAACGAATTCCAGGAAATGAAAAACATTCGAATTGCAGGACTAATGGGAATGGCTACTTTTACAGACAATAAAGATCAAATCAAGAAAGAATTCCTGCATTTGAAATCAATTTTTGATCAACTCACAATTCATAATTCACAATTTACCATTATTTCCATGGGAATGTCCGGCGATTATCAACTTGCAATTGAATGCGGAAGCACAATGGTTCGGATTGGAAGTAGTATCTTTGGAGGAAGATAATTTGATTTTTGATTGAGGATTAACGATTTTAATTTCAGATTTGAAAATTACTATTAAAAAACTGATTACTAAAAACTGAACACTGAATACTGAAATTTGTACGCAATACTAGACATAGAAACCACTGGAGGACAATTCAACGAAGAAGGAATCACTGAAATCGCTATCTATAAATTTGACGGTCATGAGGTGGTGGATCAATTCATCAGTTTGGTAAATCCTGAAATTCCAATTCAGCCATTTGTAGTGAAACTTACTGGTATAAATAATGCCATGTTGCAATCGGCACCCAAGTTTTTTGAAGTTGCAAAACGCATCATTGAAATGACAAATGATTGTGTTATTGTCGCTCATAATGCCTCTTTTGATTACAGAATACTACGAACTGAATTCAGACGATTAGGATATGATTTTGAGGCCCGAACGCTTTGTACGGTTGAATTATCAAAAAAACTATTGCCTGAGCAACCTTCTCATAGTTTAGGAAAATTGGTCCGTGCGCTTGGAATCCCAATGGCAGATAGACACAGAGCAAGTGGAGATGCTTTGGCGACAGTCAAATTATTTAAAATCCTTTTAGAAAAAGATTTAGAGAAAGAAATTGTAAAAGATTTTATAAAGCTAGAAATCGAAAAAGGGATTGCACCAAAACTACTGGATATTGTGGCTGGACTACCTGCAAAAACAGGTATCTATTACATTCACAATGAAAAAGGAAACCTAATTTATATTGGCAAAAGCCGAAACATAAAGAAACGTGTCAATCAGCATTTTACAGGAACTTCAACAAAATGCAAAAAGATTCAATCCGAAGTTTTCACAGTTACGTATGATGAAACCGGAAGTGAATTGATTGCATTATTGAAAGAAAGTGAAGAAATAAAAATCAACAAACCCATTCATAACAGAGCGCAGCGAAAAAGTATTTTCCAATTGGCTTTATATGCAGAAAAAGATAAAAATGGGTATCTCAACCTAAAACTTCAAAAGGCTGATGGTCGAAAAAAAGAAATCACCTCCTTTACTTCCTTACAAGAAGGTAAAAATGCGTTATTCAAAATAACTTCTCATTATAATTTGTGCCAAAAACTTACCGGTTTATATGTTACCAAAACAAACTGTTTTCAATACAACATAAAAGAGTGTGATGGTGCTTGCATTGGCGAGGTTTCTCCTGAAGAATATAACGCAAGAGTACTAGGATTTATAGAAAAAAACAGTTTTGAAAATCAAAATATGGTGCTTGTTGACCGAGGAAGAACCATCAATGAACGCAGTGCTGTCTTGATTGAAAACGGAATATATAAAGGCTATGCTTTCTATGATTTAAACTATCAAATAAACAACATCGAAATTCTTAAAAATATTATTATCCCCATGCAAAACAATAGGGATGTACGCAATATTATTCAAGGTCATGTTCGAAAAAGCAAAACGTTGAAAATCGTAAAATTCTAATTGCATGCTAATAATTACAACATAATTATGCAAAGATTAAAGTCAAAATTTGACTCTTTTAGACACAGAACTAATGTCGTAATTTACGGAACCAATACGGCTTCCGGCAGATTATTTGATCTTATTCTTTTAGGCGTTATTCTAGTTAGTGTTGTTATAGTTATGCTTGAAACTGTAAAAGGTTTTGATATAAAGTACCATTATGAACTCATTGTATTGGAATGGATTATAACCATTTTCTTTACTTTAGAATACCTTCTTAGAATTATATCCATCAAAAAACCTTTGAAATACATCTTTAGTTTTTATGGAATAATTGATTTGATAGCAACGTTACCCATGTATTTCTCCTTATTTATTGTTGGAACAAGCGTTTTAACAGTTGTTAGGGCTTTACGCTTGTTGCGATTATTCAAGATCCTGAAACACCCAAAATTCTCCAGTCAATCCACTCACTTAAAAGAAGCCTTGATTGCCAGCAGAGGTAAAATACTTATTTTTATCTACTTCATGTTAATCAGCAGTGTAATAATTGGCTCCGTAATGTACGTCGTTGAGGGAGAAGAAGGCGGTTTTACCAGCATTCCCATCAGTATTTATTGGACCATCGTAACGCTTACAACAGTAGGTTATGGCGATATTTCACCCATAACACCACTTGGTCAAGCAATTGCTTCGGTAGTAATGATCATGGGATACGGTATTATTGCCGTCCCTACAGGAATAGTCTCTGCTGAATTCGCTAACAACAACCGTAAAAAACCAAGGGCCGAAAGAATCAATCCGTGCTCTGTTTGCGGAACCGAAGGACATGAACATAATGCAAAATACTGCTACCATTGTGGTGCAGATTTATAATACTAATAATTAGAAGCTAATTCCAGCTGTACACTACAACTCCTCGTTATTACAGTTGTTTTTCTAAGGCATAAAAGGAGCTTCCTTTGGTCGCTCTTTTACACCAAGAAAAACTAACTTTCATAACTCCGGGGTTTTCGTTTCCATCTGGGCTAAAAAACATGAAATACTTAATCACCATTATCGGACCCACGGCTATAGGAAAAACTTCCTTGAGTATCGTATTAGCTAATTATTTTAAATGTGATATTATTTCCTGTGACAGCAGGCAGTTTTTCAAGGAAATGACCATTGGAACCGCTGTACCTAACAAAGCCGAGTTAGAAGCAGCTAAACATCATTTCATCCAAAACAAATCCGTATTCGAAAATTATACTGTTGGTGATTTCGAGAAAGAAGCTATTGCTAAACTTGACGAATTATTTTTGACCAATGATTACGCCATTTTAGTTGGTGGTTCCGGATTGTATGTTGATGCTATTCTAAAAGGTTTTGATGAATTTCCAGAAATAGACGCTTCAGTTCGTACTGAAATAAATACAAATTATGAAAAACTAGGGATCGGATATTTACAACAAAAACTCGAAGTTTTAGATCCAGATTATTACAAAAGTTTGACCGCCGAAAATTCTCAAACGCTACAAAATCCGCAACGAATGATGCGTTTCGTAGAAGTTTGTATTGGTGCCGGAAAACCGTATTCTTCTTTTTTAAAGCAGAAAAAAAACAGCCGAAACTTCACTCCAATTTTAATAGGTCTGGAAGCTGACAGAAAAATCATTTACAACCGAATCAATCAACGCGTTGATATTATGATGAATGAAGGACTTCAGGCTGAAGCAAAAACGTTATTCCCAAATAAAGAGTTGAATGCACTGCAAACCGTGGGTTACAGAGAATTATTCAGCTATTTTGACAGAGAAATTTCATTGGAATTTGCCATAGAAGAAATAAAGAAAAACACGCGACGATTTTCAAAACGTCAATTGACTTGGTTTAAAAGAAATGAAAACACCAAATGGTTTGATTTTGAAACTCCGTATGAAACTATTGTAGATTACATCCATTCGAAAAAAAAATAAACAATAAATCTTATATCTAAGAATACAAATTCATAATTATATGCCTATCTCTCCAAATTTCACTTCCGTATTAAGTAAAGACTGCGAAATTAATTTTACACAGTGCGCACCAAATGGATTTTTAAAATACACTGATTTGTGTAATATCTTGCAGTTAACCGCTGCTGCTCATTCAGAAATTGGCGGCATTAGTTTTACTGATATGCAGGAGTTTGACCAAGCATGGGTTTTGAGCAGAATGCGTGTTGAAATCTCTAAATTACCAAAATGGGGAGATACTGTAACCGTAAAAACATGGATCAATTCCTTAGAAAACTCCCGTTCCGTTCGGGCACTGGAAATGCACGTAAATGGAGAAAAAATTGTGGGCTCAGAGACTTTTTGGGCGGTTTTTAACACTAAAAAGCGTCGGCCGGAAGGATTAGCATTACCCTTTGAACATTTTGAATTATATCCCGAAAAAAGAGCTACGCTAGAAGGTTTTTCTAAAATCAACTTCAATCATGAGAAAGAAATAGTTTTTGAAAAAAGTGTATTTTTATCCGATTTAGACATTGTAAATCATGTCAATAATGTCAAATATCTGGAATGGTGTTTGGATTTGGTTGATGAAAAATTAATTCTCAATCAAAAAATTGAAAGTTTTGAGATGAATTTCTTAAAGGAATTATCACTAAAAGACAAAGTGATTATTCATGAAAGTATTTCTGAGAGTGAAACTGTTTTTAGCATTACAAAAGAAGACAAGACGAATTTTGCCTTGCAATTGAACTGGAAATAATGTCTTTTAAATCCATAAAAAAAGCCTCAATTACTTGAGGCTTTTTTCTATTTATTCTGCTGCTTTATTCTTAACAACTAATCTGAATCCTTCTCCGTGGATGTTTAAAATTTCCACATCTTCATCCAGTTTCAAATACTTTCTCAACTTAGCGATGTAAACATCCATACTTCTGGAAGTAAAATAGTTATCATCTCTCCAGATTTTCGTCAAGGCTAATTCTCTTGGCATCAAATCATTTTCGTGAAGAATTAACATTTTCAGTAATTCATTCTCTTTTGGAGATAATTTTATTGGCTCATCATTATTAAAAGTCAAGAAACGAAGTTTTGAATTCAAATGAAATTTACCAATATTAAATTCAAATTGTACTTGTTCTGCTTTAGTATCAGATGATTTTCTTTGGATAATTGCTTTGATTTTCATCAACAATACTTCAGAATCAAAAGGTTTATTCAAGTAATCATCAGCACCTGCTTTATATCCTTTCAGCACATCTTCTTTCATAGATTTTGCTGTTAAAAATATAATTGGCACTTCATTATTTTTTTCTCTGATTTCTTTAGCCAAAGTATAACCATCTTTGTAAGGCATCATTACATCCAGAATACATAAATCATAAGTATCCTTTTTGAATTTTTCGAATCCTTCCATTCCGTTTTTGGCCAAAGTAACATCAAAATCATTTAGCATTAAATAATCTTTCAAAACTGCACCAAAATTAAGGTCATCTTCGACTAGAAGTATTTTTTTATTTACATTTTCCATATTCTAATTTATTAATGGTAATTTTATTATGAAGGTACTCCCTTTTCCCTTTTCACTTTCTACATATACTTGACCGTTATGGTCGTCAACAATTCTTTTTACGTAGGCTAAACCTAAACCGTGTCCTTTAACATTATGAATGTCTCCGGTATGCTCTCTGTAGAATTTTTCAAAAATTCTTTTTTGAGCTATTTTACTCATTCCCAAACCACTATCTTTTACTTTGATAATGACCATATCTTTGATATTTTCAGTAAAAATTTCAATTTCCGGAACATTAGGTGAGTATTTTATTGCGTTTTCTAAAATATTCACAATGACATTGGTAAAATGAACATCATTGATTAAAACTGTGGTTCTAATGGCTTTAAAATGGCAAGTAATTGTTCCTTGCCTGTCTTCTAAAATCAAATTCACATGATCTATTGCATCTTCAATAATTTCATGAATATTATTCGATTCTTTGGTAATATCTAATTCTCTCTTTTCTAATTTAGAGATTCGCAACACATTTTCAACTTGTGCATGCATGCGTTTATTTTCATCCTTAATCATTTGAAGGTATCGCAAAACCTTCTCTTTATCATCTATTATTTTTGGATTTCTAATTGCATCCAAAGCTAAATTTATAGTTGCAATTGGAGTTTTAAACTCGTGCGTCATATTATTAATGAAATCGTTTTTGATTTCAGAAATTTGGCGTTGACGAATTAGTTGATTCAATGCACTTGTATACGCTATTAAAATAATCAGTGTAAAAACAATAGAAAGAATTGTTACACTAACGAGTTCTGACAATAAAAATTTCTTTTTAAGTGGAAAAGTAACCAACAATTGGTATTTACTATTCCCTTCATTATCTGTAAAAATTGGAATTGAATAAGTGGCATCTTTATCATATTTAAAGGCATTTGATTTAATTTTGGTCGCTAAATTATTGCTGTAAATACCAAACTCAAACCTTGTTTCAATACCATATTCTCCTAATTCTTTTTTAATTAGTTTCTGTAAGACATCACTGGAAACGCGTTCTTCAAGTGGCATTGCTGACAAAACATCCTTAGCTGAAATTTCAAAAAGAGCGTTATCTAAAATATCAAGATTTCCTGATTTTTCAATTCTAATATCAGGAATCAAACTTTGACTCACTCCTGATTTATCCATCGAATTATTATTATAAACTTCAGTTACCCGTTTGGAACTAAAGCTTTTAAATTTTTCACTATCAAATTTTTTATCAAAGAACGTTGGTGAAATATTATAATCTTCAGAAATTATACTATTAGAATATATGATGGTTTTATTTGTTCTTGGATTTTTTTGAACATAATAAAACTCTAAGATATCATCCTTTTCAGGCACTTTTCCTGTACTGTCTTTATAATGATTTATTTTATCATAAAAACTATATGTTTCTTGCTTTTGAATCTTATCTGCTACATTACCAATTACTTGTTTCACATGAAATTTAAACTGCTCATCATTATTTTTGAACGAAGTATTAAACCAATACACTTGAACAAGAATTATCCCTATTAAGGACAGGCTCATCAATAAAACAAGTAATTTAAAAAAAAGTTTATTCATCGAAACAAATTTAGTATTTTAACAATATATTAAATAATAGATTAACCAAACATTAACACCTATAGGGCTTTTTGTCTAATCTTTAAAATTTTAAGAATTTTAACAACTTCTAATTTTGTAGTTTCAATAGAAGTATTTTCTATGATGAAATCGCTTTTTGAGATGCGTTGTTCATCAGTCCATTGTGCATTTATTCTTTTTAAAACAAGTTCTCGTGTTGTTTTATCACGCTCAATAACTCTCTGAATCCTTGATTCTACTGGTGCTGTGACAGTTATAATCAAATCGCAATTTTTATAACTACCACTTTCAAATAAAATAGCAGCCTCATAAATAACATAAGGAGCTGCAGTATGTTGCAAAAGCCATTGTTCAAAATGTTTTTTTACTGCAGGATGAACAATTTTATTAAGTTTTTCTAATTTTTCAGGGTTATTAAAAACAATTTTGGCTAATTTTTCTCGGTTCAACTTCTCATTTTCAAAAACTGTATCACCAAATACATTTTTAATAGCATCAGTAATTTCTGAAGATTGCATGATTTTTCTGGCTTCGTCATCAGCAATGTATACCGGAATACCAAATGATTTAAAATAATTTGCAATGGTGGTTTTCCCACTTCCAATACCGCCAGTTAAACCAATTATTTTTGTCATATTAAACTTTAAAAAATAATTCAGGGAAAGCTTCTTGAGGATTTTGTTTCAAAATGATAATTTTATAAAAAGATATTATAAAACCCGTTCCGTAACCATAAAATTGTTTCCAAACGGCTATCAATGATAAATACCCAATTTTCAAGCTCTTATTTTGATAGGAAGACACCAAAAACAGTACCAAAAAGTAAACAAAATACAATTGAAGCAATAAATCAAAATTAAAAAACAGCATCAATAAAAATGAAATGAAAAATCCAATTATGAATACCGAAGGAAAGAAAAAAGTAAGTTTGTTGTATTTTGGATACCAACTATTCAGAATTGGTCTTGCCTTTCCAAATTTATTTACCTGAATAGAAAATTTACCCCAATCAATTCTTCTCTTGTGATACACAAATGCATTGGCGAAAAGTTTGGTTTCAAAACCTAGATTCCACAAACGAATTGACAAATCCGGATCTTCACCGGGATGAATATTTCCAAAACCTTTTGATGCTTCAAAAGCTTTACGAGATAATCCCATGTTAAAACTTCTTGGCTGAAACTTATCTATTTTTTCCGAACCGCCTCTAATTCCGCCAGTGGTCAGAAACGAAGTCATTGCAAAATTTATTGCTTTTTGTATATCCGAAAAACTATCTAAAGCCTTATCCGGTCCTCCAAAACAATCTACATAATTTTGTTTCAAAGCTTTATCAACCTCTGATAAATACTCTTTTGGAATAATACAATCCGAATCGAAAATGATAAAATAATCTCCTTTGGCCTTTCTCATGCCATAATTTCTGGAATCTCCTGGACCTGAATTTTCCTTATAATGATAGGACATGTGTAATTTACCTTCATATTTACGCACTACATCATCACATCGTAAAGAAGATCCGTCTTCAATAATTACAACTTCAAACTGTTGATTATAATCCGATTGAGATAAGCTCTCTAAAAGTTCATCAACTTCATCCGGACGATTGTAAACTGGTATAATTAGGGAAAATAACATAAGTTAAGAATGTGTATTAAAGATGTTTTTTAGACTCAAAAAATTTTAACAAATATAATCTTTATCCATAAAAAAACCATGAACTATTAATTGATGGTTTTATAAATAATTTGCTGCTTTTTATTCAAACATCTCCATCACTTCCTGACTTACTCCCATGTTTGAGAAACCACCATCATGCAATAAGTTTTGCAAAGTTACTTTTCTGGTCAAATCAGAAAATAGTGTCAGGGTATAATTAGCACAATCTAAAGCAGATGCATTTCCTAAAGGAGACATTTTCTCGGCAAAATTTATAAATCCGCCAAATCCTTTTACACCTTGTCCAGCAGTTGTAGGCGTTGGAGATTGAGAAATAGTATTGACTCTTACTTTTTTATCTCTACCAAAGAAATAACCAAAACTTCGTGCAATAGATTCTAAAAACGCTTTATTATCTGCCATGTCGTTATAATCTGGAAACACGCGTTGTGCTGCCATATAAGATAGCGCAACAATACTTCCCCATTCGTTCATGGCATCTTTTTTATACAAAACCTGCATTACTTTATGAAAAGAAACTGCCGAAACATTCCAGCCTTTCTCGGTATAATCGTAATTCTGATTGGCATAATGATTGCCTTTTCGAACATTTACTGACATTCCGATGGAGTGTAGAACAAAATCTATTTTACCGCCTAAAATTTCCATGGCTTGATCTACCAAATTTTCTAAATCAACCACAGATGTAGCATCTGCAGGTATGATTTGAGAGTTAGTTTTTTGCGCCAGCTCATCAATCGTTCCCATTCGTATAGAAGCCGGAGCATTCGTAAGTACAAAAGTTCCTCCTTCTTCAAACACTCTTTCTGCTGTTTTCCATGCAATTGAATTTTCATCCAAAGCGCCAAAAATGATTCCTCGTTTTCCTTTTAATAAGTTATACATGATACAAGTAATTTAATTCTGTTCTTTAAAAAAAAATAATGCACCTTAATTTCTAAATGAATAAAACCATTGTGAAATTAAGATGCATTACAGAAACTAAATATTTAATTTAGTATTAGATTAAGCAATACTTTCGATGTTTACCACTTCGTTTGCATCTGCTTTATAATCAACTCCTTCTACGTCAAAGCCAAATAAATTGTAGAAATCTTTTCTGTATCCTTCTAAATCTCCTATTTCAGATAAATTTTCAGTTACAGCTTCAATCCACAATTTAGCTACTTTTTCTTGAACATCAGGACGCATTTCTAAATCGTCAATACGGATTCTTCCTTTCTCATCAACTGGAACTTTATTTCCAGTATATAATCTTTCTTGGTACAAACGTTGAATTTGTTCGATACAACCTTCGTGAATTCCTTCTTCTTTCATTATTTTATACAATAAAGAAATATACAATGGAATAACAGGAATTGCAGAACTTGCTTGTGTTACCAATGCTTTATTAACAGAAACAAATGCTTTCCCATCTATGTTAGCTAAACTGTCAGTGATAGCAAATGCAGTCGCTTCAAGATGATCTTTTGCACGACCTATCGTTCCTTTTCTATAAACCGCTTCAGTCAATGATGGTCCAATATAAGAATAAGCAACAGTTGTAGCGCCAGGAGCCAGTAGATTTTGAGCTTTTAAAGCATCAATCCACATCGCCCAATCTTCACCGCCCATTACGGCAACAGTATTTGCTATTTCTTCTTCATTACAAGGTTCAATTGAAATTTCTGAAACTTTACCAGAATGAAAATCAACTGTTTTATTGGTAAAAGTACTTCCGATAGGTTTCAATACAGAACGATGCAAAACACCGGTAACCGGATGCATACGAACAGGAGAAGCTAAACTATAGATTACTAGGTCCACTTGCCCTAAATCAGCTTTTATAAGATCTAATGTTTGTTGTTTTACTTCATTCGAAAAAGCATCTCCATTGATACTTTTTGCATATAAACCAGCAGCATGAGCTTCATTTTCAAAAGCTGCAGAATTATACCAACCTGGTGAAGCTGTTTTACCTTCTGTTGGAGGTTTTTCAAAAAATACGCCAATAGTTCCTGCATTAGAACCAAAAGCACTTGTAATTCTGGAAGCTAAACCAAAACCAGTTGAAGCTCCAATTACTAATACTTTTTTAGCCCCATTTATAGGTCCTTTTGATTTAATATATTCTATTTGATTTTTAACATTTTGTTCGCATCCTTTTGGGTGAGATGTCGTACAAATAAATCCTCTCATTCTAGGTTCTATAATCATACTCTTGGTTATTCGTTTTTTTATTTATTCGTGTAATCGTTTTATTGCCGATGCAAAAGTCTTATTTTTAAAGGAAACAAATATAAAGTAAATAATTAGTTCAGCAAGGCTTTAGCGTGATTTAAGGCCGAATCAGAAACAACTGTTCCAGATAACATTTGGGCAATTTCGACAACTCTTTCTTCTCCATTTAATAACTTCAATTCAGATTGTGTGTCCTCACCAACAGTCGATTTAAATACTTTGAAATGTGCATTTCCTTTTGCTGCGATTTGAGGTAAATGGGTAATGGCAAAAATTTGCATTTCCTGGCTCATTTCCTTCATAATTTCCCCCATTCTGATGGCAATTTCTCCGGAAACACCAGTGTCAATTTCATCAAAAATCAAGGTTGGCAATTTTGAATATTGTGCCAATATCGCCTTAACAGCAAGCATAATCCTTGACATTTCTCCGCCGGAAGCCACTTTTTTCAATAAACCGAAATCTGTTCCTTTATTGGCAGAAAACAAAAACTGAAGCTCATCTTTTCCATTTTGAAAATAGGTTTCAGTAGTATTAACATCAATATTGAAACGAACATTTGGCATTCCCAAAGTTTCTAAAATGGTAATCAATTTTTGAGATAAAACTGGAATCGAATCCAATCTATTAGTATGAATTGTGGTCGAAAAAGCATCTAATTCAATTGTTTTTTGTTCAATAGAAATCGTCAGTGCCGCAATTTCTTCTTCCATATTGCCTAATTCTAAAACTGAATTTTCCAGATTAGCTTGAATTTCCAATAATTCATCCACAGAGGAAACCTGATGTTTCTTTTGTAAATTAAAAATCACCTGAAGCTTTTGACTGATTAAATCCAATTGTTCCGGATCATTAATCAGTTTTTCGGAACAGCGATTCATTTCATCCGAAATATCATCAAACTCAATCGTTACACTTGTAATCCTATCTAATAAAGATTGATATTCAGTCGAAAAAGAGGCGATTTTTTGTAATGAAACCTTGATTTCATTCAAATTATGCATAACACCAATTTGTTCTTCATTGGTTATAGCCAAAGATCTATCGATAGATTCTTTTATAATCTCAACATTATTCAATTTTTCAAAATCAGCCTCAAGAGATTCTTGTTCACCAGCTTTTAATTGAGCCGCAACTAATTCATCCAATAAAAAAGTATTGTATTCCTGCTCTTTCTTAGATTCGCTTTGTCTTTTTAGCAGCGAATTCAATTTGGATTTATCCGATTTATAGCTTTTTAAAAGCGACTGATATTCCAGAATTGTTTCTTTATTATTGGCAATTGCATCAATAATATCAAACTGTACATTTTCATCTGAAAGTTCTTGGGTTTGCTGTTGTGAATGAATATCTATCAAGAACAAGCTCAATTCCTGCAATTCCTGAAGATTTACAGGACTATCATTTATAAAAGCCCTGGATTTTCCCGAAGGAAGTATTTCACGCCTAATTATGGTATCATTTTCATAATCTAAATCATTTGCCTCAAAAAAAGGAAGTAAATTATACTTAGAAATTTCAAAATGAGCTTCAATGACACACTTTTCTTCCTTATTTTTTAAAGAAGTTAAATCGGCTCTTTTTCCTAAAACCAGTCCTAATGCTCCTAGAATTATTGATTTTCCTGCACCCGTTTCTCCTGTGATTGTTGAGAAACCTTTTGAAAAATCGATAGACAATTTTTCTATTAAGGCATAGTTTTTTATCGAAAGTGACGTTATCATTTACTATATTGTTTTGTGATGTGAAGCTGGATTAATCTAAAAATTGGAAATCAATTAGTATTTTATCAGCATCCATTTACTTGAATTCAAAGGAGAAATTTTATTCAGATTATCTACTAAATCTGAGATTGTAATGCTGGGTCCACCAGAAAATACAGAAACGATTTCATCTGATTTAGCATCGAAAAAGACACGGGTTAAAAATGCGTTGGGTCTGGAAGCATTTAGTTTGGCCAAATCGATTAGTGATACTTTTATTTTTTCTTTAGACGCTTTTAAATCCTGATTCATTAAGTCTAAACCTACATGATAATCAAGCATGGTTTGTCGTACTTGTTTGAATGCTGGAGATAAAATATCGTTTATTAAAAAGTAACGATTTTGGTTTCCATCAGCTTGACTCCAACCTTTAGAACCTCCTTGTTGAGCGACATTTGAAATGTTTTGAGCTGTTTCAAAATAAGAATTTCCCGATTCAGAAACAAAAGTATCTGCATCCATTCCTAAAATCATATAACTGTAAAAAGCCAGAACAGAAACTAAATTAGAATCGAATGTAGTTGGACTAAAAATTAAATTTTCAAACTCAGTATATCTAAAATTAAAGTCTTTATCATTATAATTTAATACTGGTGATGAATAAGAGGAATTAAAAATAGGTCTTGAAGATTGCACTTGAATAGTTGCCGTAAATTGATCTGAGTTATTCGAAGAAACGGTTATGTACATCGAACAATTAATTTTTTCGTTTTGCTTTACCGCTTGTCCCGTCCAATCCGTTTTATTTACAAACTCACTTATGGAAGTTTGCAAGGTTTTAAAAACTTGCTGATTTGTAACACTCAATTTTTGGGAATCAACCGTTACCGTACAGTTTAATTGTTGCGCTTGCATAAGCCCAAAAGTAAAAAGCAGAAAAAAAATAATTATTTTATTCATCTGTAGATCTGTATTATTTCTTAACGGTTATCTGTAATTCAAATACCAAACATTGCGTTTGTATTACAATCCGTTACCCTATTTCATAAAATGTACTTTCACCTTTTCCAGAATATCATCAGCAACAGCTTCTTTCGATTTCAATTCCATTGGCTCAATATTGAAATATTTATCAATAAAGGTAACTTTATTCGTTGCTTTACCAAAACCAGCACCCTGATCTTGAAGCGAATTTAAAACAATCAAATCTAAGTTTTTTTTCTGAATTTTCAAGGTCGCATTTTCAATTTCATTTTCTGTTTCTAAAGCAAAACCTATCAGAAACTGATTTTTCTTTTGTTCCCCCAAAGAAGCTAATATATCCTTCGTTTTTTCGAGTTCTATTGTAAAATCATCAGCCGCTTTTTTTATTTTTTGATGTGCAACATTCTTGGGTTTATAATCTGCAACGGCCGCAGCTGCAATCGCAACATCCACATCAGCATAAAACTGATGACAAGCCACATACATTTCTTCTGCAGACACAACATTAATCACATTTATCAATGGATTTGAAACTTTACAATTTGTAGGTCCCGAAACCAAAATCACCGAAGCACCCAGATTTGCAGCGCTTATCGCTATATCAAAACCCATTTTTCCCGAAGAATGATTTCCTATAAAACGCACAGGATCTATTGCTTCGTATGTGGGACCGGCAGTAATTAATATTTTTTTTCCTTTAAGAGGCAATTTACTGTTTAAATCTGCTTCCAGAAAAGCGATAATGTTTTCAGGTTCCGCCATTCTTCCTTCACCGGATAATCCGCTTGCCAATTCACCGCTTTCAGCAGGAATTATGACATTGCCAAACTGAGTCAGAGAAGAGAAATTAGCAATAGTAGAAGGATGTTTGTACATGTCTAAATCCATTGCAGGAGCAAAATACACTGGACATTTTGCTGATAAATAAGCCGCAATCAAAAGATTATCACAAGTACCGTTTGTCATTTTAGACAAAGTATTTGCAGTTGCTGGAGCAATAACCATCAAATCAGCCCAAAGTGCTAATTCAACATGATTATTCCATTTTTCATTCTCGTCGTCTTGATTATAAAAACTGGAATGTACAGGATTTTTGGATAACGTAGATAACGTAAGAGGAGTTACAAAATCCTTAGAAGCAGGTGTCATTATCACTTGGACATGTGCACCTGCTTTTATGAAAAGTCGTACTAATGTGGCTGTTTTATAGGCTGCAATTCCACCTGAAACTCCAAGTAGAATTTTCTTACCGCTTAAAACTGACATAGTAACTATTATTTATTAGAATCTCTGTGGTAGATTTTACCATCTAACCATTCTTGAACTGCTAAAGCGTGTGGCTTAGGTAATTTTTCGTAAAATTTTGAAACCTCAATTTGCTCTTTGTTTTCAAAAACTTCTTCAAGACTGTCATTATATGTAGCAAATTCTTCCAATTTCTCAGTCAATTCTTTTTTAATTTCAGAATTGATTTGGTTTGCTCTTTTAGCCATAATGGTTATCGCTTCATACACATTACCAGTAGGTTCTTCAATAACAGTTTTGTTGTATGTTATTGTATTTACTGGAGCATTCGTCTTTTTTAAATCCATGACTTTATTTATTTAGTAAATTTTTGTAAATCTTTATCTATTCGAGCTAACATTTCGTTTGCTACTTGCTTGTATTTGGTATCCGCTTTAAATTTAATCAAGTTTAATTGTGCCGCTTTTGCAACATTTAGTCTATCTTGCATTTTTGATGGAATACTATTAATAGCCAATTGATAGGCTGAATCTAACTTGTAATATAAAGCATCTTCTTTGAATGGAGTTCCCGGATAATCTGCTACAAAATTGTCTAAAGCAACAATTGCTGATTTATAATCAGAAATTGTATTATATCCTTTAGCATTTTCGAAAACCTTTTTCTCTATTTTCTCACTCAGTACTTTTACAGTTGCATTCGCTTCTGCCAAGTACGTTGAATTAGGATAATTATCAATAAATGTTTGTAATTTATCTAATGCTTTAGTAGTATCCGTTTGATCTAAACTATAAACAGGAGACAACATAGAATAGCTTTTTGCTCCCAAATAGGCTGCTTCTTCCAGTTTTTCACTTTTTGGATATCCTGAAACAAAACTCTCAAATTGGTATCCTGCCAAGTAATATTGTTGCGTTTTGTAATACGATTGAGAAAACATATAAAACAATTTTTCAGCTTGAGGTTTCCCTCTGTACGCTGGAGCAATTTGTTCAAAAATACGAATCGCTTTAGAATATTTCCCTGCATCGTATAATTTAGTAGCCATTTCAAATTTAACAGCGACATCTTCGGTTTTCAATGCTTTTTGATATTCGTTACAAGAACTGAATAAAGCTACAAGAAGCAATAGAGATATTATTTTTTTCATTTTTTTACTTTTTTTATGATTTCTTGGTTGAAACAACCCATAAAATCATACCGAAGTTTCGGTGGCAAATTTAGTTATTAATTTAGCGACTTCAAAATATATTTTTTGTTTAAAAAAAGACTCTTTTTTTATCCTTGTTTATTGACTTTTTTGACAAATTGATCAATTCTCTCTGCTAGTGAATCGTCTACTTTTACCAGTGGTAAACGTACAGTGTTTTCTGAAATTCCCAGTGATAGAAACACTTGTTTGATTCCTGCTGGATTTCCTTGCTCAAAAATCATATCAATACAATCTGCTAAAAGGTATTGTGATTTGAATGCTTCATCCACTTTACGATTCAAACCTAATCGGATCATTTCAGAAAATTCTTTAGGAAAACCTTGCCCAATTACAGATATAACGCCTGATCCTCCAGCCAAAACCATCGGCAAAGCAATCATATCATCACCTGAAATTACCAGAAAATCTTTTGGTTTGTTTTTCAACAATTGCATGGCTTGAACAATATCTCCTGCTGCTTCTTTTATGGCTACGATATTTTCAAAATCATTAGCCAAACGTATAACCGTTGAAGGCAACATATTGCTTGCCGTTCTTCCCGGAACATTGTATAAAATAACCGGAATTGGAGATGCTTCAGCAACTGCTTTAAAATGCTGGTAAATACCTTCTTGTGTAGGTTTATTGTAATATGGAGAAACCGATAATATTGCTGCAAATGAAGACAAATCTCTTGTTCTCAACTCTTCTACAACTTTTAAAGTATTGTTTCCTCCTACTCCAAGCACTAATGGTAAAGCACCATTATTAGCTTCGATTACGGTACTAATAACTAATTCTTTTTCGTCTTGAGACAATGTAGCATTTTCGGCAGTTGTACCCAAAACCACAAGATATTCAATTCCTCCGTCGATTGAAAAATTTACAATTCTTTTTAATGCTTCGGTGTCAATCGAAAAATCTTCTTTAAAAGGGGTTACAAGAGCAACACCAGTACCTATTAATGATTGCATATTAGATTTATATTTTGTTTAATAATTTTAAATATTTGAATAGCTCACTTACAAAAAGCGTATAATTATCAACATCTGTTTTAATCATAAAATGATTTAATCTTTTGTCTATTGATGAAAAACCAACTTTAAATTGCGCTTTTGAATTATGAGTGATTTTTAATAAAATTGCTTTTTCTATGTCGTAATAACTGATTAACAAATCAAATTTTTCATTGATAAAATCATTTACTTCCAGTGAAGAAATTTCTCCATTCCATTTTAAATCTCCTGAATTGAATACAGGATATGTTTTCTCTGCTGTTTTTTTAAATTTATCTCTGTAAACAATTGTTGTTATACTTTCTGGTGCGATTCCGTTTGCTATTAAAGCTGTCATCAATAATTCCGTTTCGGCAAAACGAGTGGCATCAACCAGTAAACCAATTGTTTTTACAACATTAACTGACTCAATATTTTTTAAATTTTGAAAGCTTTTTTTTAATGTTTTTTTTACAAAAAAATCCTTTATATAATTCAAAAACATATTACTTTTACTTGATTACAAAATTAATTAATTAAGTCGCATTTAAAATGGTAAATCTAAAAAAGTATAACGATGTTTCTAAACTTTTTGTTATATTCTTAACATTTTTTTTTGTTGCTTCCTGCAGCAAACAAAATTACTACGTTACTAAGATAGAAGGCAAACGAATTCCAATCACCGAAAAGGAAATTCAAGTCCCTCAAATTGAAAATTTTATCAAACCTTACAGAGAACATATCAATAAAGATTTAGACAGCGTTCTTGCTTATTGCCCGGAAACATTAGATAAAAGCACAGGCAAATGGCAAACTACAATTGGTAATTTGATGGCGGACGTTACTTTAATGAGAGGAAACACCGTGTTTCAAGCGAGAGAAAAAAAGAGTATTGATATTTGTTTGCTCAATAGCGGAGGGATTCGTTCTATACTTCCAAAGGGAAATGTAACTGCAAGAACGGCTTTTGAAATTATGCCTTTTGAAAATAGTTTGGTTGTGATTGCTTTAAAAGGAGAGCAAATTCTTGAAATGGTCGATTATTTTATCGCCGAAAAAAAACCACATTCACTGGCTGGACTAACTTTTACCATTGGCAAAAACAGCCTTCCTAAAAACATATTAGTACAAGGAAAACCTGTTGAAAAAGAGACCATTTATTATGTGGGAACCAATGATTATTTATCTAATGGCGGTGACAACATGAATTTCTTAAAAAAAGGGGTTCAGAAATTTGATTTAGACTATAAACTACGAAATATTCTTATTGATTATTTCAAAGCTGTAGATACAATTCCTGTGATAAATGATGTTAGAATTACTGTTGAATAAGAAATTCGAATTTAGATACCAAAATAGTTTTAGAAAACATAAAGCCCTAGCCCCGATTGAAGTGAAAATCATTTTTTATCGTTTTTCACGATAAAAAATATTGCAACGAAAAGCGGGAAATAGCTCCAAAAAAATATAAAATGAAAAGAAGAGAATTTATAGAAAAAACAGCTGCGAGTTCAGCTTTACTGAGTTTAGGTTTATCATTAAGCAGCTTTGAATCTTCACAAAAAAGACATCTTACTATTTTACATACGAATGATGTACACAGTTACATAGATCCGTTTCCTGCTGATCATCCCAGAAATGCAAATATGGGTGGCGTGGCACGAAGAGCCGCTTTGATTGAAACCATTCGAAAAGAGAATCCAAATGTATTATTACTGGATGCGGGCGATATTTTTCAAGGAACACCTTATTTTAATTATTATGGTGGAGAATTAGAATTCAAATTGATGAGCATGATGCAATATGATGCTTCTACGATAGGAAATCACGATTTTGATAACGGCGTTGAAGGTTTGCACGCACAAATGCCACATGCTAAATTTGAGTTCATATCTGCCAACTACGATTTTAAAAATACGGTGATGGATGGTTTTGTAAAACCGTATAAAATATTCAACAAAGATGGTATTAAAGTGGGTGTTTTTGGACTTGGAATAGAGCTTGATGGCTTAGTTGATAAAGGAATGTACAAAGAAACCGTTTACAATAATCCTGTTGAAACGGCTCAGGATATGGTTCGGATTTTAAAGAAAGAACAAAAGTGCGATTTAGTAGTTTGTTTGTCTCATTTAGGATATAAATACAGAGACGAACCAAATAAGATATGCGATTTGAAATTAGCGGAACTAACGCAAGACATCGATTTGATTATTGGCGGACATACACACACTTTTCTAGAAAAGCCTACCGTTGTAAAAAATCTTGCCGGTAAGGAAGTTCTAGTAAACCAAGTGGGTTGTTACGGTATAAATCTGGGAAGAATTGATTTTTATCTGGATAACGATAAAGCAAAAGCTTTTGAAGGGAAATCGATTATTGTATAACGATAATCGATTCTTTTTTGGCATGTATCATTTCTGTATCAATTACAAATCTATAAAAGGAATAATAACTTGTAACGTATAAAATCATTGCAAGCGGCCTAAAGTATGTTGGTGGCAGATTAGACAAAAAGCATTTCTCAATAAAAACTGTAAAATAGAGTGCCACTGATAATACCCCGAATATCCACAACCAAGGCGTATATTCATTTTGGTTCATAAAATAGTTTGACAAAACAATCCCTCCAAGCACGGACACTAACGCATTTTGAATAACAAGAGAATAATAACTATTTTCCGTGATTTCATCAGAAAGAGTCAGCATATAAGAAAAAATAAAAATGAACGGTATAAATCCAATCAATATTGGTACAAAATCCTTAAGCTTATTCAGTTTTATTATAAAAAAAATGAGCAACAATCGATGCGCCAAGAAAGCAATTAATCCAATTATTATAGCTGTTTTCGAATCTGATAAAATAAAAAAACTGGTAACTAACAAGAAGAACATTGTTATAAAAAAAAGCACATTTCTTTCTTTTGAAGTAATCCAATAAAGCCCCATTAATAAAATTGTTACAACTGGTCTGTAAGCAAATAGAATTACTTTGAATGAAAACAACTCGGCAATAACTTCTATGATAACAAAAGAAAATAATAACAGAATGGTTCCGCTTTCAAGTAACGCTTTATTTTTTTTAGTTAACATTAGAATCTCTTTTTTAGCCTTCATTAATTAGATTCATAAAATCATCCTCGGAGATTATTGGTATGTTCAACTTGGTTGCCTTATCCAATTTAGCAGGTCCCATATTATCTCCTGCAACAACATAATCCGTTTTTGCCGAAATAGAACTTCCCACTTTTCCTCCATTATCTTCGATTGCCTTTTTCAAATCATCTCTGGAAAATTTCTCAAAGACTCCTGAAACTACAAATGTTTTCCCAGAAAGTTTATCTGTGGCGTTTGGATTTATATGTTCAACAATTTCAAATTGAACACCAAAACTTTTTAGTCTATCAATTATAATTCTATTTTCTTGATTTTCGAAAAAGTCAATTACACTTTGCGCAATTCGTTCTCCAATTTCGTCCACCAAAATCAAATCCATCAATGTAGCCTGACGCAATGCATCAATACTTTTATAATGTTTGGCTAGTTTTTTGGCTACTGTCTCACCAACATATCGAATTCCAATAGCGAATAAAACGCGCTCAAAAGGAATATTTTTTGAATTCTCAACACCTTTCACCAAATTTTCAGCAGATTTTTGAGCCATTCGTTCCAAAGGAAGAATTTGATCCACAGTCAGTTCATATAAATCGGCATAATTATGAACCAATCCATTATTGAAAAGCAAGGCAACAGTTTCGCCTCCTAAACCTTCAATATCCATTGCTTTTCGAGAAATATAATGCTGAATCCTTCCAATAATCTGCGGGGGACAACCATAAAAATTAGGACAATAATGATTTGCTTCGCCTTCGGTTCTCACTAATGCCGTATTACATTCCGGGCAATGCGTGATGTATTTTGTTGGTTCTGTATTTTCTGGACGCTTACTCAAATCAACAGCAATAATCTTAGGGATTATCTCGCCTCCTTTTTCTACAAAAACGGTATCTCCAACACGAATATCCAATTTCTCAATTTGATCCGCGTTATGTAAAGAAGCCCGCTTTACAATGGTTCCTGCTAATTGTACCGGTTCTAAGTTGGCCACAGGAGTAATGGACCCCGTTCGTCCTACTTGATACGAAATTGAATTTAATCGTGTTGAAACTTGTTCTGATTTGAATTTATAAGCAATTGCCCAACGCGGAGATTTGGCTGTAAAGCCCAATTCATCCTGAAAGTGGAAAGAATTTACTTTTACCACCACACCGTCTGTTTCATACGGAAGGTCATGTCTGTGAATGTCCCAATAATCTATAAACTCGAAAACCTCGGCTAAATTATTGGCTAATTTTGCTTCTTTCGGCACTTTGAAACCCCAATTTCTGGCCGTTTCTAATCCTTCGAATTGAGATTTGAAAGGAAGATTATTTCCAATTAAAAAATACAATAGACAATCTAACGGCCGTTTTGCAACTTCAGCACTATCCTGTAATTTTAAACTTCCCGAAGCAGTATTTCTGGGATTTGAATACGGTAATTCACCAATTTCGATTAAATCTTGATTCATTTTTTCGAAACCGGCAAAAGGCAAAATGATCTCACCACGCACATCAAATTTATCAGGGAAATTTCCTTTTAATTTTAACGGAATGGATTTTATGGTTTTGATATTATTAGTAACATCATCTCCTTGAAAACCATCTCCACGAGTAACCGCACGTTTTAACTTTCCATTTTCATAGGTTATACTGATGGATGCGCCATCATATTTTAGTTCGCAGGTATATTCTAATGGAACATCTCCTAAAACTTTTTGAATACGCTTTTCCCAATCCATTAATTCTTCCTTAGAATAGGAATTATCCAATGAATACATTCGATGCTCATGAGCAACTGTTTGAAAGTTTTTGGTAATTGTACCTCCTACTCGTTGAGAAGGCGAATTTTCGTCAAAGTATTCCGGGTATTTATTTTCTAAATCCTGAAGTTGTTTCAATTTTAAATCAAATTCAAAATCGGAAATTGTGGGTGTATCTAACACATAATAATTATGGTTGTGTAGATTTAATTCTTCCCTTATTTTTTGAATCGTATTTTGAATATCCATAGAAAATAAAAATTGGCTATTTTAGTTTTGAAAAAGTGTACTAAAATAACCAATTAAAAATAATTAGCAATACAATTATGATGCTATAATAGTATTTATTTGCTGGTATAAAAGACCATCGCTCAAAAACGAACCTTGTTGTATTAATTCAAAAATGGAAGTATTACGCTCTTCTGTAAACTCTTTTTTTCCAACTTTCATTTCAATAGTATCCGTAAACATATTATCGCTAAGCCATTGCAATCCTTCTTTGGTTAAAAAATCAACTTCAGGAACCAATGATTTCAAAACAATCGATTGAACATAGGTATCAAAACAATGAAAAAGGAAAATATGATTTTTAGAAAAATGTTCTAAATAGGTTGCTTTCGAAAGAACACCTTCCCAAATTAAATCAGAAAAAACATCTAATTCTTGTTCGGCAACTTCTGGTTTTTCAGCTTTTATTTTATCCCACTCGGCTTTATCAATCGCTTGAGTTGCTAAAAAAGTACTGAATTCCTGATTCAATTCTTCAAATTGTTCTTTTGTCAATCTTGAGTATTTCATTATTGTATTTTAGTATTTAACGTATATTTTAATTCTCTTTTTAGATTTTGGATCAAAAAAAAGCCCTCTCAAACGAGAGGGCAAATTTAATATATTTTAGCTGTTTTAGAAAATATATCTTACTCCAAACTGCGCTTGCCATCTTGACAATAAACTTGCATCATAGTTGAACGTTTTAGTTTGAGTTCCATTAAAAGTGTATGTTGGTATTTTTGTAGTTTGATCTACAGATACACCAATTGGTTGTACACTTGTTGGCACTTGCACCAATCCCCAATCAGAATTAATCAGATTACCTAAATTCAACACATCAATACTAAATTGAATTGTATTCGTTTTAGTAGAAGCAGAAGAAACTTTAAAATTATAATCTTGCATTACTTTAAAATCCCATTTTCCTCTCCATGGAGATAAAGCTCCGTAACGCTCTGCATACTGACCTCTTCTTTCATTCAAATAATCATCTTGACTGATAAATGCATCAAAAGCTGCCCCTTGTCCTACACCAGAAAAAGCCATAGAACTAATCTCTGCAGTTGTTGGAATATAAATTAAATCATTTGTTCCAGATCCGTCATTATTGATGTCACCACCATAAATATAGTTAAAACGCCCCCCTTGAGCATATTCAAAGAAAGTAGAAACAGTAGTCGCCCATTTGTCATTACCATATTTCCATTTTTTTGAAGCTACACCAATAAAACGATGTGTATCTCCATATTTAGAATTAGATAAAACGGCATTATTTACGTTTCCTAAAGCAGGGTTAAATGCAAAAGCATCCCCTGTAATTTCTGCTTCAATTGAATTCACATCTTGAGATTTCAAATAGTTATAGGCTAAACTAGCAAACAACCCATTATCAAAATTCTTTTGCACTTTGATAGAAGAGTTAAACGCACTTCCTTTATCGGAATTTGTCATTACGTAAGCATTATTACTTTGCTTATCAGTAGCATTATCATAAATTAACCTGTTATCAACACCAGCGAGAGTTCCTGATGGCGTTCTTAAACCCCAGTTTTGCACGTGAACTCCATTGATATCTTTGTTATATGACATGTCAATAGTTACAATATAATCGTTTTCAAATTTATGGTCAACACCTAAACTTGTTCTCCATACTTGCGGCCATTTATAATCTGGATCCATAATTTGAAAAAAACCATCATCGGCACCGCTCACTTGGTTTCCTAACCAAACAAAAGGAATTCTTCCTGTAAAAATCCCTGTTCCTCCACGAATTTGTGTTGTTTTGCTTCCATTTACATCCCAGTTAAATCCAAGTCTTGGAGACCAAAGCAATTTATCACTTGGTAATTTTGTTGATATTAAAGGAACTTGATTACCTGTTTCCGGGTCATAATACTGAGTCGCATTATTTCTGGTAGAACCATTTTCTGTATCTATATACTTTTGAATCAAATCAGCTGTATTAAAATACAATGGTTTATCAGCTCTTAATCCAAATGACAATTTAAAATTATCATTTACACTCCAGTCATCCTGCATGTAGAATGCAACTTGACCTACGTTCAACTCTGATAATTTCCATCCATTATCTTCTCCCACTCCAAAAGAGTTTTTAGCATCAAATTGATTTTGTGCATAAAGTAAATTCTGAGCAATTATACTTGTTGCAAAAGGCTTAGCCGCATCAGCTAAAAATGCCGCTACATTTGAATAAGGTGTATAAAAAGTTCCAGCATAACCATTCGGATTACCAAAATTATCGTAACCAGCCAAGTTAAATGAATTTTGAAATTGGAATTTTTCAAATGACGCACCAAAAGTAAAAGAGTGATTCCCTACAGTATAATTTAAGTTATCTGTAATTTGAAAAACTTTTTGATCTAATGTATTATTGATAGAAAATGGCTCATGACCTGCAATAATATAATTTGATCCTGCTCCGTCTTGAATGTTAATTACTGGAGCCGGTGTAGAAAATGGATTTCTAAAGTCATCAAAATGCGTGTAACCAGCCTGTAACTTATTAGATACTTTTTCATTAACCTTAGAGTTCAACTCTAACAAAAAAGAACTCAATTTATTATTGATTTGATATCCTGAATTTTGAAATTGCAAAGTAGAAGCATTTGGACCTCTAAATCCTAAAGCTGATGGGTGAGCCGGTTTGTCTTTGGAAGCATCCAAAAAGTTATAAATAACTGCTAATTTATTATTATCATCGATATTCCAATCTAATTTTACAATCCCTTTTCTTGAGTTTGAATTATGAGAGAAACCTTGATAAGCACCTGTATTATATCCTAATGAAGACAAAGCATTTGAAACATTAATCAAATCTGTCTCTAAAACTCTTGATTCGTTAACACCTGTAACAGCATCTCCGTTATTAGCCACAAAGTTTGACCCTAAATCACTTCTTTCGTCAATTTCAAAATTGGTGAAGAAGAATAATTTATTTTTAATAATTGGTCCTCCAACACTAAAACCAGCTTGTGTTTGCTCTAATGAAGGTACAAATATCTTTTCTCCTTTTATTTTACTGCCCGTCATGTCTTGATTTCTATAGAACGCATAAGCTGTACCATGAAATTCATTTGAACCGGATTTAGTAACTGCATTCACAGAAGCTCCTGTAAAACCCGATAAAGTAACATCATAAGGAGCAGTCGCCACTTGAATTTGGTCGATTGCATCTAATGAAATTGGCTGAGAACCAGTTTGTCCACCAGGAGTTGCAGCATCCAATCCGAAAGGATTATTGAATATTGCACCATTTAATGAATAATTATTGTACTGATCATTTCTTCCTCCAAAAGAACCTCCACTTGCAGTTGGTTCTAAACGGGTGAAGTCATCTGCTGATCTGGAAATAGAAGGCAATGCCGATAATTCTCTGCGTCCAATAGTTGTTTCAGCACCAGTTCTTCCACTTTGAAAAACTTTATTTTTAGTCCCAACAACTTTTACTTCTTCTAATTTCTGACTTTCATCTTTTAAAAGAACATCCAGACTGAATACTTTACCTAAATCAAGGTAAACATCATTGAACTCTTCACTTTGATATCCTACAAAAGTTACTACAATTTTATAAGGACCACCAATTCTCATATTCAACATACTGAACCTTCCATCAGCATTAGATAACGCTGAATACTTAGAACCTGTTGGAATATGAATTGCTTGTACCGTTGCTCCTGGAAGCGTCTCATTATTGGAACTTTTTACAAGTCCTTTAATACTAGAAGTAGTCGTTTGCCCAATAACTGAGTAAAAACTACCAAAGATTAGTAATAATGTAATAATTTTTTTCATTTGTTTGAATATGTGTTATTTGTGGGTCAAAATTAGGCAAAAAAAAATCACTCCTAAGAGTGATTTTTATATTTTATTAACAAAATGTTAACTAAATGTTATTTTTCAGCAACAATTTCGTAATCTAATTCAACGATAACATCTCTGTGTAAACGAACGCTAGCAGTATATTTACCAGTACGTTTAACGATTCCGCTAGTGATGAATTTTCTTTCGATTTGTTGTCCACCTTTAGCTAAAGATTCAGCGATATCAATATTCGTGATTGAACCGAATAATTTTTCACCACCTGCTTTTGCAAAGATTTTAATTTCGATAGCTTTTAAAGCTTCAGCTAATGCTTTTGCATCTGCTACAACTTTAGCTTCTTTGTGCGCTCTTTGTTTTAGGTTTTCAGCTAACACTTTCTTTGCAGAAGAAGTTGCTAAATGAGCGTGACCTTGTGGGATCAAAAAGTTACGACCGTAACCATTTTTTACCGTTACAATATCATCTTTAAATCCTAAATTTTGAACGTCTTGTCTTAATATAAGTTCCATGTTGTTGTCCTTTGTTATAGAAGTTAGGTTTCATGTTTCAGAAAACCAACAACTGAGTTAAATTATTATTTTAGTAAATCCGCCACATATGGCATTAAAGCTAAGTGACGTGCTCTTTTCACAGCAACTGAAACTTTTCTTTGGTATTTCAATGAAGTTCCTGTTAAACGACGAGGAAGAATTTTTCCTTGCTCATTAACGAATTTCAATAAGAAATCAGCATCTTTATAGTCAATATATTTGATACCTGATTTTTTGAAACGACAATACTTTTTAGTCTTGTTTGTTTCTATGTTTAAAGGAGTAAGATATCTGATATCTCCGTCTTTTTTTCCTGAAGCCGATTGTTGTAATGTTGCCATGATAATTAAGCTTTTGTAGATTTTAATTTAGTTCTTCTTCTTTCAGCCCAAGAAATAGCGTGTTTGTCAAGACTTACAGTCAAGAAACGCATTACTCTTTCGTCACGTCTAAATTCAGTTTCAAAAGCAATAAGAACTTCTCCAGCTACTTTGAATTCGAATAAATGGTAAAAACCACTTTTTTTGTTTTGAATTTCGTAAGCCATTTTTTTAAGGCCCCAGTCTTCTTTCGACACCATTTCTGCTCCTCTACTAGTAAGAAAATCTTCAAATTTGCTTACTGTTTCCTTTACCTGAACTTCAGATAAAACGGGATTTAAAATGAAAACAGTTTCATAATGATTCATAAATATATATTTATTTGTTATTTTGGGTGCAAAAGTAATTAATTAATCTGATTAAACAAGTCTTATTTCATTTTATTCGACGTATGGTAAAAAAATCCGCTCAATTAGTTTTTTTTAAATAAAAAAGTAATACATTTACTCTGCCAAATCTAAAATACTAAATTATGAAACTAAACTGTGTTGTAGTAGATGATAGTTCTATTCAAAGAATGATTATCGCAAAGTTAGTTAATAATCATCAAAATTTACATTTAATCGGTGATTTTTCTAATGCAATCGAAGCTAGAAGTTGTATGTCAATACACAATGTAGACCTTATATTTTTAGACATCGAAATGCCGGTAATTAGCGGCTTTGATTTTTTGGATGGTTTAAAAGTAAAACCTCAAATTATCTTCATAACCTCAAAAGCTGAGTATGCTATGAAAGCCTTTGATTATGATGCTACGGACTATCTTCAAAAACCAATTGCAATCGACAGATTCAACGCTTCGGTTAAAAGAGCCATTGATTTACATCTACTTAAAAAAGAAAATAAAGAAGAAGAAGGAGAACATATTTTCATTAAAAGTAATTTGAAAAAATTGAAAATATTCACTTCAAAAATAAAATGGATTGAAGCTTTTGGTGATTACGTAAGAGTAGTTACCGAAGAAGACAGCAATCTGGTACTCTCTACCATGAAATCTTTTGAAAATGATTTGTCAAAAGAAAAATTTGTACGCGTACACAAGTCCTATATTATCAACATTGATAAAGTAGAACGTTTCAACAGTAAATTTGCTGAAATTGGAGTTACAAAAATTCCTTTGAGCAGACACAAAAAAGAAGATTTAGTAAAAGCACTTGCCTTTTCATAGACAACTGAATTTTAGTAAAAATCGACGTTTGACGTAACTTTTATAGCTCTGTATTGAGCAACAGCTTCAAAACTATTCAACATTTTTTGGATAGTTTTTTTTGTGTTTACAATTGATGCATTCTGAGGGATTTTAATTATAATCGTACGAATGTATTCATTCCTTATTCTGCTGATTGCAGGCTCTTCAGGTCCCAGCACCGGCATATTCAGATTTTGGCTCATCACTTGATACAACCACATCGAACCTTCTTTTAATTTATCAAAATCACGCTGTTTCAAAGTAAGCTTTATAATTCTGAAATACGGCGGGTATTTATATATCTGGCGGTCATACAATTGTTCTTTGTACATACCCAAATAATCATTATTAGTGACTTGCTGTATTGTATTATGATTCGGATTATATGTCTGGATAACAACTTTTCCTTGTTTTTCAGAACGTCCAGCCCTTCCTGCAACTTGAGTCATCATTTGAAAACTTCTTTCGAAAGCCCTAAAATCAGGATGATACAACATATTATCCGCATTCATAATTCCCACTAAACTCACATTATCAAAATCCAAACCCTTGGCCAGCATCTGAGTTCCTACTAAAATATCCATTTCTCTATTCTTAAAGCTATCGATAATTTTTTCGAATCCAAATTTTCCTCGAGTCGTATCCTGATCCATTCTTCCAATTTTAGAATTTGGAAAAACAGACACTAATTCTTGTTCGATTTGTTCCGTTCCAAAGCCTTTTGTAGTCAAATCAACACTGGAACAGGAATGACAATGTGTAGGTTTTGCCATTGTATATCCACAATAATGACAGCGTAACTGGTTTTTATGCTTATGATACGTCAAGCTCACATCACACTGCTGACATTGTGGTACGTGACCACAAGTCATACATTCAATTACAGGAGAATATCCGCGTCTGTTTTGAAATAAAATAACTTGTTCTCCCAATGACAAAGCGATATTGATTTCCTCAATTAAAACATCACTAAAATGTCCTGTCATTTTTTTACGAAAGTATTTATCTTTCAAATCCACCAATTCAATATTCGGCATCATGACATTTCCAAATCGCTCCGAAATTTCGACTAAACCAAATTTATCTGATTTAGCATTGAAATACGTTTCAATACTTGGCGTAGCCGAACCCAAAAGCACTTTTGCTTTATGCGAATGAGCCAAAACTATAGCCGCATCGCGAGCATGGTAACGCGGTGCCGGATCTACTTGCTTAAAAGTTTGTTCGTGTTCTTCATCAACAATTATGAATCCAAGATTATAAAATGGTAAAAACAAAGATGACCTCGCACCTATTACCACTTGCGCTTTTTCTGAATTCACTAAAACTTGATTCCAAACTTCGATGCGTTCATTATTATTATATTTCGAATGAAAAACAGCTACTTTATTGCCAAAATAAGTTCGTAATCTACCAACCAATTGAGTAGTCAAAGCAATTTCCGGCAATAAATACAAGATTTGTTTTCCGGTTTCTAAATATTCTTCGATGAGCTTAATATAGATTTCTGTTTTCCCGCTAGAAGTGACACCATGCAACAAACACACTTCTTTTTGAGTAAAACTTTCTTTGATTTCCTCAAAAGCTTTTTGCTGAGCTGAACTCAACTGCAATTGATCCTCGCGTATTTTTCCTGTGAAATTTACTCGATCTTCCTGAAGAAAATAATCTTCGAATATTTCTTTTTCTATTAATACCTTAACAATTGCCGAAGAAGAATTAGCCGCTTCTACCAGTTTTTTTACGGTAATAGGTTTTTTCTCCACAGCACTCAATTGAAAATAATTCAATACGATTTCTTTCTGTTTATTGGCACTTTTAAGCGTTTCGAGTAATTCGCTTAATCCCTCTTTTGATTCATATTTAGGATGCAAACGAACATAGCGAACTAACTTAGGTTTGTAGGTTTCCTGTATTTCTTCCTGAAGCACTAATATGTTTTTGTCAATCAATTTTTGAATAACAGGAAAAATATTTTTCTTGCTCAAAATAGCCATTATATCCAGGACTTTCAAGGAATTTTGCTGTTGCAAGGCTTCGTAAACCAAAAATTCATCATCCGAAAGCAGACTTGTATCAACAACTAAATCTGTTTTTTGAGAAATTATGGTTTCGCTTTCCAGTAAAAGTGCACTTGGCATGGCACCACGATACACATCACCAATGGCGCACATATAATAGGAAGCAATCCATTGCCAGTGTGCAATTTGGATTTCAGTTACAATGGGTTTTTCATCCAGAATTTGATGAATTTCCTTTGCTTCGTATAAAGTGGGTTTGTTTTGATGAATTTCAATTACTAATGCCGTGTAAATTTTACTTTTTCCAAAAGGAACCGCCAAACGCATCCCAATTTTTATATAATGGAACTCCGCTTCAGAGACGCTATAGGTAAAGGTTTTGGCTAAAGAAAGCGGTAAAATTACTTCGACGAAATGCATTTGTATTTAATTATGAGTTATGAATTTTGAGTTATGCTGATTCTTTATTTTGAACTCATAACTTACAATTTATAATTATTTTACTCTGTTCCAGGTTTGTGTTCTTCCAAATAATGCTACGCCGACATATCCGCGTACTTTTAATTTGTCGTTTCCTTCGAGAGCCAAAAAGCATTTATATAATTTTCCTGATGTTGGGTCAAGAATCTTTCCAGAGTTGTATTCATTGCCATCTTTTGTAAGTCCTTTAATAATAACAAGGCCTAGAACTGGTTTATTTTTTTCATCACCGGGACAATTTACACACAAGTTTTTTTTCTTTTCAGCATCTAAAATGTCGATGATTTTTCCATAAATTTTTCCGGAACGCTCATAGATTTCCACAATTGATTTGGCTTTTCCAGTTTGATCATCAATAGTCTTCCATTTCCCGATAACGGTATGATTTTGACCATAGAAAACTATCGAAATAAATAATGCGAGTATTGTTATGCTTTTTTTCATTGTAGTATTTTTTTTAGCCCTGATAGCAATGGCAGATTGTAACCAATAACAGGAAATAGCTCCTAATTTTGAAACTGTTTTAATTTAAAAAATTATTCTTTTTTTGCTTTTAATTTATTTACCGTAGCATTCAATTCGAAACCCAACAGCAATATCATGCAGTTAATCCAAATGTAAAACATCAAAATTAATAATGTTCCTATTGACCCGTATAATTCATTGTATTTAGAAAACTTTATGACCCATATACCAAAAGCATACGAATCCAAAAGAATCAATATGGTAGTGAATACGGATCCTATCGATATAAATGCTCTGTTTTTATCGTGTTTTGTACCAAACTTGAAAAGTATAGACGTTGTTCCTAAAATCATTAAAATTACAAATGCATATCTTCCTAAAACAATTAACGCAATTTGATCACTCAGTATTGTTTTTTGAATAAAAACTTCAAAAACGACTATTGTTGCCACGGTCACAATCAACAAAAAGGACAATAATAGAGACATTCCCAAAGCAACTAAATATTGCCTGATAAACCCTCTTTTTATAAGAACATGACGGGAAGTTTCAAACCCTCCAAGGATTCCATTTAAACCGTTTGCCATCAACAAAATAGACAATAAAAACCCATAAGACACTAATCCAGAGTGACTATTATTAAGAATATCATTGATGATTTTATAAATAGCATCATACGTATTGGGCGGTACACCTTCTTTTACAAACAGTAAAAAATCATCCTGAAAACCTTCAATAGGAATGTATGGAATAAGGTTTAAAATGAACAGCGCAAAAGGAAATAAAGCCATGAAAAAACTAAATGCAATCGCACTGGCATGATACGTTAATGCGCTTTCGACAATTCCTAATCCGTATAATTCCAACAAATCATATAACGACAATCCTTGTAACCAAGGAAGCTCGATCTTTTTTAGCACATTAACCAGATTCCGTACTATTGGAATTCTTTGTAATTTTACTTCTATTTCTTTACTCATATCGCTTTTAAGCTCAAATCCATGTTATAAATAGAATGTGTCAAAGCTCCTGATGAAATATAATCTACTCCACATTCTGCATAATGGCGAATGGTATTTTCGTTTATATTTCCCGAAGATTCTGTTTGGCATTTATCACCAATCAAAGCTACTGCTTTTTTAGTATCGTCATAATTAAAATTATCTATTAAAATTCTAAAAACACCTTCACTTTCCAGTATCTCTTTGATTTCATCTAAATTTCTGGCTTCGACAATGATTTTTAAATCCAGATTATTTTCTTTTAAAAAGACTTTGGTTTTGGCTACAGCCAAAGTAATTCCGCCAGCAAAATCATTATGATTGTCCTTGAGCATAATCATGTCATACAAGGCAAACCGATGGTTCTCGCCTCCGCCAATTTTCACCGCCCATTTCTCACAAACTCTGAATCCTGGTGTCGTTTTACGCGTATCGAGAATTTTAGTATTTGTTCCTTCTAATAAACGAACGTATTCTTTGGTTTTAGTGGCAATCGCTGACATTCTTTGCATTGAATTCAAAACTACACGTTCCGATTTCAAAATGGATTGTGAACTTCCCGAAACATGAAAAACAACATCTCCTTTTTTTACCGGAGTTCCATCCTCGATAAAAGTTACTATTTGTAAATTAGGGTCTACATACTCAAAAATCATTTTGGCGAAAGCCACACCTGCAATAATTCCGTCTTCTTTTACAAGCAACTTCGCTTTTCCATTTGCAGCAGCTGGAATACAAGCCAAAGAACTATAGTCGCCCGGACCTACATCTTCCCGAATGGCATTTTGTATCAGTATGTCTAACTCATTTTTAAACTGTATATCGCTAATCATTTTATAGAAAATTTATGGAATGCTAAAGTAAGATTTATTTTGTGGATTTGAAAATATGTACACTCTGTTCTTTAAAAAAAAGAGATAAACCAATGTGTTTTAACAAAGTATTACATCTTAATTAAGATATGAATATTAGTGTCATTACTCTAGCATCTATTCTGTCATTTTCATCCAATAAAATCAATTATTTTATATGGTGCTGTGTTGTTTAAAATCTTATATTTGAACTAGTAACTAAAAAACTGATTATGAAATCTTTTTTAAGCCTTCTTTTTGTATCCTCGATACTATTGACTTCTTGCAAAAAAGAAGTTGAATCGCAAAACAACGCAACTCCAACAAATGTAGTTCCCTTTACTGAGGTTGGTAAACAAATGAAGACCGAAGCTTCAACAGCAACTCAGGTTCAACAAACCACAGCCACGGTAAATCCAAATAATGCTGTAGCAACTTCTGGTCCTGTAGCTACCGGAATGAATCCTGCTCACGGTCAACCATCACACCGTTGTGATATTCCCGTAGGTGCTCCATTGAATTCTCCACCAGCCTCAACTGCAAGCAAACCTGTGGTGCAACAACAAAATCAGCCCGTTCCTACATCTGCTGTTACAACAACATCAACACCTGTTGCTACAACACCAACTTCTGAAGGAATGAACCCGCCACATGGTCAAACCAATCACCGCTGTGATATTGCTGTTGGTGCTCCATTGCCTAAATCATAATTGAATTAATTATCAAAATAAAACTGGTGTAAATTCTAAAGAGTTTACACCAGTTTTGTTTTTTAAATCAATACTATTTTACAAAGTAAAACAAGAACTTTTCTAGAAAAAAATAATTTACAAACTCAATAACAGTGAATGCCATAAAAATTTTTGATTTTAATTTAGAAAGCGACCTTGAAAATTGGAAAGTTGTAAATGACGCTGTAATGGGCGGAGTATCCGAAAGTAAATTCTATCTGAATACAAATGGAATTGGGACTTTTGAAGGTAAAGTTTCTTTAGAAAATAATGGCGGATTTTGTGCTGTAAAATATGTTTTTGAGCCATTATTTTTAAAAAGCGCTACACATTTTTGCATTCGGCTTAAAGGAGACGGTAAACAATATCAATTTAGAGTAAAGACCAATCGAACTGATTCACATTCGTATGTATTTCCTTTTCAAACTACCACAGATTGGCAAACGATTGAAATTCCAATCACGGAATTGTATCCTGCATTCAGAGGACAAAAATTAAATTTGCCTAATTATGACGGTTCTAATTTAGAAGAAATCACTTTCCTGATAGGTAATAAAAAAGAAGAGTCATTTCAATTGCTAATTGATAGCATTGAGGTAAAATAAATATCATCTTAGCTTTCGTAATTTTATGGATTTAAAGTCAGAATATTAATTTCCATTAAAGAGAATGCACTTTAAAACTGTTAATTTTTCTATCTTTGCGCCTCTGAAATCCAACAAAATGAACATCAAATTGATTGCTATCGGTAAAACTGATAACAAAGCCTTACAATCTTTAATAGACGATTATACCAAGCGATTGTCTTTTTATATCAAGTTCGATTTAGATATCATTCCTGATATCAAGAACGTAAAAAACTTATCCGAAAGTCAGCAGAAAGAAAAAGAAGGAGAATTAATTTTGGCAAAAATTACACCAACAGACCAACTTATTTTATTGGACGAAAACGGAAAAAATTTCTCCAGTGTAGGTTTTTCAGAAGAATTACAAAAGAAAATGAACTCTGGAGTAAAGACTTTAGTTTTCGTTATCGGCGGTCCTTATGGATTTTCAGATACCGTTTATGCCAAAGCACAAGGAAAAATATCACTGTCTTTAATGACGTTCTCCCATCAAATGGTACGGTTGTTTTTTATCGAACAATTGTATCGCGGCTTCACGATTTTAAGAAATGAACCGTATCATCATCAGTAATTATTTTGTGAAGTTTAGTAAACAAACTCTTCATATTTCATATTAAATTCTAACGATGGCAGTTTCAAACTATTTATGAAAATTTTATTTTGAATATAACTACCAAAAGTTGTGTTTTTGTCAAAGCAAAAAACATATTGGACAGCTTTATTATTTGGTAACTTATTCAAATAGGCTTGCAATTCTCCTTGTTTTACCGCAATAGTATTTACTAAAATTTCATTGTTTTTGGTAAAAAAAATCACGAATTCTGATTTTGGTTTTTCCAGTTTGTAATACACATTAGTAAAAGCAATAAAGGCTAGGTTTTTACCGATCGTATCGGCGTAGGAATAATAATTTTCAGCCTTTTCATTCTTATGTGCTTTTTCCTCTCGCTTTTTTTGTTGCAATTTCATGATTTCCGGAATGGCAAGTCTTAGTGGCAAACGTTTGTCTACATTTAGAATCCAATTAGTTGAAATAATACTGTTTTTACGGTTTACTTCTGCTAATGTATCTTTTCCTTTTGTTCTAAAAAAAATATAGATTGGAGAAAGATCATCTATATTTTTGACAATTGAAGTATTTGCTTTTGGCAACAAAATATCTTCTTTGTTCCCACAAGAAAACAAAGTAAAAAGAACAATCAGAGTAAAATATTTCATTTTTATAAATTAATTTTATTGAATAAAGTAACGCATTCCATGGCTTCTTTTACATCGTGAACACGAAGGATTTTTGCTCCTTTGGTCAATGCCAAAGCATTCAAAACCGTCGTTCCATTTAACGCATTTTCTATTGTAGTACCAAGGGTTTTATAGATCATTGATTTTCTGGAAATCCCAACAAGAAGTGGGAGTTCCAATATATTTAACAATTCCATTTTTTGAAAAACTTCATAATTTTGATCTGTTGTTTTGGCAAAGCCAAAGCCCGGATCGATAATCAAATCATTGATACCAAAACTTCTGGCCTTGGCAACTTTTTCAGAAAAATAGAACAACATTTCTTTTACAATATCATCGTAATCCGTTAGTGTTTGCATCGTTTGAGGATTTCCTCGCATGTGCATCATAATATACGGAACATTATATTTTGCAATTATCTCAAACATTTTTTCGTCCAGATTTCCTGCTGCAATATCGTTGATGATTGCTGCACCACTTTCTATGGAAGCTTTTGCCACTTCACTTCTAAAGGTGTCAATCGAAATTATCGTTTCTGGAAAATGTTTTAGAATCAAATTTACAACAGGAACAATTCTCGCAATTTCTTCTTGTTCCGAGACAAATTCTGCACTTGGTTTACTGGAATAAGCGCCAATATCTATAAAAGTAGCTCCTTCAAGTACCATTTTTTCGACTTGCGAAAGTATTTCGGTTTCATTCTTATACTTTCCACCATCAAAAAAAGAGTTGGGCGTCACATTCAAAATCCCCATAACTTTGGGAGTTGATAAGTCAACAAGTATTCCTTTGCAGTTAATAGTCATTCGTTTACAGTTTTAAAGACTTCAAAATTCTACATTCAAAAAAATTATCTTATTTTTGAAAAAATTTGAATACAAATATACACCAATAATGAAGAATACTTCAAAAGAATACGATACTGTGGTTGCGACTTGTCGTACGCTGTTTATCAACAAAATGAAAGATTACGGATGTGCTTGGCGAATTTTAAGACTGCCTTCGTTGACAGATCAAATCTATATAAAAGCCCAAAGAATTAGAAGCTTACAAGAAAATGAAGTCCGCAAAATTGATGAAGATGAAACAGGTGAATTCATCGGAATTATCAATTATTCTATTATGGCGTTGATTCAATTGGAATTAGGCGTTGCAGACCAACCTGATTTAAGTGTTGAAAAAGCAACCGAATTATACGATGCCAAAGTTAAACTGACCAAAGATTTAATGGAAGACAAAAATCATGATTACGGTGAAGCTTGGCGCGACATGCGCGTGAGTTCATTGACGGATTTGATTTTGCAAAAACTACTTCGTGTCAAACAAATTGAAGACAATAAAGGAAAAACATTAGTTTCTGAAGGAATCGATGCGAATTATCAGGATATGATTAATTATTCGGTTTTCGCCTTGATTTTAATGGGTTTTGGAAATAAACAATAAAAAGCAATAACTAAACATGAAAAATATAATTACTCAATTTTCTAGAATTTTCGTTGGAATCCTATTCATTATCTCCGGATTAATTAAACTGAATGACCCAATCGGGTTTTCATACAAACTGGCTGAATATTTCAGTGAACCCGTTTTCAACATGCCATTTTTTGTTCCGTTTGCATTGGGAATCGCTTTGTTTTTAGTAATTCTTGAAGTGGTTCTAGGGATTATGTTGCTCATAGGTTACAAAACCAAATTCACTATCTGGAGTTTATTAATCTTGATTGTACTGTTTACTTTCCTGACTTTTTATTCGGCTTATTTTAATGTGGTAAAAGACTGTGGTTGTTTTGGAGATGCTTTAAAACTGACGCCTTGGCAATCTTTTACAAAGGATATTGTTTTACTTTTCTTTATTCTGATATTATTTTTTAATCAAAAATTGGTAAAACCGTTGTTTAGCAATAACGTACAAAACATAGTCATTTATACCAGTATTGTTTTATCATCACTTATGGGAGTTTGGGTTTTAAACCATTTGCCATTGATCGATTTCAGACCTTATAAAGTAGGAAACAATATTCAAAAAGGAATGCGAATCCCTGATGGAGCTGAAAAATCAGTAGTAGAAATGGTCTTTATTTACAAAGTTGGCGGTGTCGATAAAGAGTTTACCGAAAAAGATTTGATGTCGATTCCTGAAGGTGCCGTATTTGTAGACCGAAAAGACAAAGTTATCACAGAAGGTTACGTTCCTCCTATTCATGATTTTACAATGGAAAAAGATGGTTCAGATTACAAAGATGAGTTTTTAGAAGAACCAAAATTGATGTTGATTACAGCTTATGATTTAGTCAATGCAGATCACAGTGGAATGGCAAAATTGGAAAAACTGAGTCAGGATGCTAAAGCAAAAGGATATAAAGTAGTTGCAATGACGGCCTCTTCACCAGAAGAAATAGCTGCTGCAAAAAAACAATTCGGATTAACATTTGACTTCTATTTTTGCGATGCCATAACCGTAAAAACCATCGAAAGAGCGAACCCAAGTATTGTACTAATTGAAAAAGGAACAATAAAACAAAAGGTTCATCACAACGATATTGCAGATTTGAAATTCTAAATAAACTATAAAAGTATAAAGTCGTAAAGTCCAAAAGAGGAAACTTTACGACTTTATACTTAAAAAGAATGACAAATGCTTTCTAAATAAACCGGTAAATCAAAATCATTCCATTATTTTTAAACTATAACGATATTGCTTTGTCATTTTCGAATAATGCTTTCAAAATTTCTTATTCTGTATAACGCATTCAAATTGTTTGTTTAACTTTGTTTAAAAACAATACTATAATGAAAAGAATAATAGCTCTATTAATTGCGTTTGTCACCTTCTCTTGCACATCTACTGCGCAAAAAACTAAATTCTCCAAAGAAGCTTTATCTGAAACCCTTTTAGCCACTGATGGAAGTCAAGTTGCTTTTAAGGATATTTTAAAAAAACACAAAGGAAAAACCTTGGTAATCGAAGTTTGGGCTTCCTGGTGTGGTGATTGCGTAAAAGCAATGCCTAAACTAAAGGAGTTACAAGCTAATAATCCTGATGTCGCTTACCTATTTCTTTCGATGGATAAAACTGCCGATAAATGGAAAGCTGGAATCGAAAAACACCAATTGAAAGGGGATCATTTCATGGCAAATGACCAAATGAAAGGGGTATTTGCAAAAGCTATGGATATTGATTGGATTCCAAGATACATCATTGTAGACAAAAACGGAAAAATTGTTTTATACCGTGCCATAGAAACTGATTTTGATAAAATCAATGAAACGCTTAAAAATTTAAAATAATTCATTGCAATATTGAAAAACATAACCAAAAACTAAATATAATACGACTAAAATGAGAAAGAAGATTGTTGCCGGAAACTGGAAAATGCATAAAAATGCAGAGCAAACTGAAGATTTATTGAATGAATTAATAGCAAAAATACCAACTGATACAAAAGCACAAGTAATTGTAGCTCCAACATTTGTAAACTTAGCTTCTGCTGTTGATCATTTAGAATTCACAAATATTGATGTTGCAGCACAAAACGTACATCAAGCGGAAAGTGGCGCTTTTACAGGCGAAATTTCAGCTGATATGTTAAAAAGTGTTGGTGTAGATATTGTAATTCTGGGACACTCAGAACGCAGAGCTATTTTCCATGAAACGGATGCTTTGATTGCTAATAAAGTAAATACAGCTTTAGAGCATGATATGATGGTCATTTTTTGCTTCGGCGAAGAATTAAAAGACCGTCAATCAAAAAATCATTTTAATGTTGTAGAAAACCAATTGCGAGATGGTTTATTCCATATTGAATCCAAAGACTGGGAAAGTATTGTTTTGGCCTACGAGCCAGTTTGGGCAATAGGAACTGGAGAAACAGCTTCTCCGGAACAAGCACAAGAAATGCATGAATTCATCAGAGAAACAGTTCGTAAAGCTTTTGGAAGTGATATCGCTGAAAACGTATCCATCCTTTATGGCGGAAGTGTAAAACCTGAAAATGCAAAAGAAATATTCTCAAAACCAGATGTAGATGGTGGTCTTATTGGTGGTGCTGCCCTAAAAGCAGATGATTTTGTAGCAATTGTAAATGCTATCTAAATTTCATTTTTAGATTATAAAAAAAGCGGTGAAATGAATCACCGCTTTTTTTATAGTTTAAATTATTCATGAGAATAAAGAGAAATAGTACCTTTGTAAAAAAAAGAAGCATGTCAAACATTTATATTGGGTATCATTTTACTATTGAACCTAAAGACTCGAGCAGTAGCGAACAGGCGAAGCAATTAGGGTCTGAAATATTAATTGCAGAATTAGGAGAAAAAGCATTCGAGAGTTTTACAGAAACTGAAACCGGTATTTCTGCTTTTGTTCAAAAGGATTTGTGGGACGAAACTATTTTGGAGGATATTCATATTTTACAATCGGAGGAATTTACAATCGATTATACTTTTGAAGAAATCGAACAAGTCAACTGGAATGAGGAATGGGAAAAGAATTTTGAAGCGATAGATGTCAATGGAAATTGTCATGTACGTGCACCTTTTCATCCCAAAACAGATGCCGAATTTGACATTGTAATTGAACCAAAAATGAGTTTCGGAACAGGTCACCATGAGACTACTCACATGATGATTCAGCATCTATTAGAAATAGACGTTACTGGAATGAAAACCCTTGATATGGGCTGTGGAACTGCCATTTTAGCAATACTTGCCGAGATGAAAGGTGCGCAACCAATTGATGCTATTGACATTGACAACTGGTGTTATTTGAATTCTATAGAAAATGCACAACGCAATAATTGCAAGCACATTACAGTTTATGAAGGTGAAGCTGCATTACTAGAAGGCAAAAAATACGATTTGATTATAGCTAACATTAACAGGAATATTTTGTTGAACGATATGCAAAGTTATGTTGATAGTTTAAATCCTAATGGAACACTACTTTTAAGTGGTTTCTACCAAGAAGACATTCCATTTATTGATGCTTCATGTACTGAAAAAGGATTAACTTATGTTAAAAAATTTGAAAGAAACAATTGGGTATCTTTAAAATATGTAAATTAGTGGTACTATTTTTTTATTAATTACGAAAGTACAAAAACCTACAAAATGAGTACTAAAGAAAAAGTAAGAGAAAGAGTTAGCGTCAAGGAAGCTATAAGTCTGGACAATGAAATAGTAGTTTACAATGATGATGTAAATACTTTTGACCATGTTATTGAAACTTTGATTCGCGTTTGTAATCACACTCCGGAACAAGCCGAACAATGTTCATTAATTGTGCATTATAATGGGAAGTGTACCGTGAAAACGGGTCCTTACGAAAAATTAAAACCACAATGCACCCAATTATTAGAAGCAGGATTAAATGCGGAGATAATTTAAGACTAATAAAACTTCCCTTTAAAAAATAAATTACTGTGAATAATTCAAAAACATTCTCTTTTATTCTATATTTGAATAAAAAAAAGTGTTTTTATGGAAGAATATGGTAAAATTTTAGTTTTTGTAATGCCCATTTTCTTAATATTAATTATTATCGAAAAAATTTACGGGCATTATAAAGGGGAAGACACCGCACCAAATATGGATTCTGTTTCGAGCGTAAGCTCTGGAATGGTTAACTCCCTAAAAGATGTTTTGGGGCTCAGCATTACGCTAGTTTCCTATGATTGGATTGTCTCTAAAATAGCTTTATTCGATCTTGAAGCGACCTTTTTTACTTATCTCATAGGATTTATCGCTATTGATTTTTATGGCTATTGGAGTCATCGTTTGTCTCATCAAATTAATTTTTTATGGAACAAACATGCCATTCATCACAGTAGTGAGGAATTCAATCTGGCCTGTGCCCTTCGCCAACCCGTTTCCAGTTTTGTCAATCTGTTTACCTTTTTATTGATTCCAGCCGCTCTTTTAGGAGTTCCCTCCAAAGTGATTGCGATAACCTTACCGATTCATTTATTCCTGCAATTCTGGTATCACACTAAGCACATAAAAAAAATTGGTTTTCTGGAAAACATACTGGTTTCTCCATCACATCATAGGGTTCATCATGCTATTAACCCAGAATATATGGATAAAAATCATTCACAGATATTCATCATTTGGGATAAATTGTTTGGTACTTTTCAAGCAGAATTAGAAACTGTTCCACCCGTTTTTGGAATAACAAGACCAGCGAGAACCTGGAATCCTATTCGGATTAATTTTCAACATTTATGGTTACTCATTACAGATGCTTGGCGCGCCGAAAACTGGAAAGACAAGTTTACCATTTGGTTTAAACCAACTGGCTGGCGTCCAGAAAATTTTGAAGAAAAATATCCCGTTACTAAAATCACCGATGTCTATAATTTTGAAAAATACGGCGTTCAACATTCTAAAAAACTGATGTACTGGTCCTTATTTCAAGCTATTATTACGTTGTTACTTATTAGTTATATGTATAATTCCATTGCGATAATAGGTTTGCCAAATGTATTTATTTACGGCGCATTCATTTTTCTGACCGTTTACAGTTACACGGAATTAATGGATACCCGCAAAATTTCTGTATTCTGGGAAAGTATCCGTTTTGCATTTGGGATTGGACTAATTTTCTATTTTGGAGATTGGTTTGGAATGAATCAATTTTTTCCTTTTGCGAGTTACGTTATTGTAAGCTATCTTGTTTTGTCATTGATAGTAACCATTTATTTTGTCAACAGTAATTTTGAAAAAGAAACTATGATTGTAGCTCAATCTTAAAAAGAATATATGAAAAACAACATAATATTAAAGAGTTTTATAGGGTTTAGTCTTGTTTATCTTTTGATAATTCTTTTTGGAAGAGAAGATATTGTTTGGTTTTTAAAACCATTTTTATTGCCGTTTCTAATTCTGGCAGTTTATTTACACGAAAGATTTACTACTAAGAAAATTCTTTTAACTGCCTTGACTTTGTCATGGATAGGTGATATTATTTTGATGTTTGCTGACAAAGGAGAATTATATTTTATTGCAGGGCTGATTGCCTTTCTACTTTCGCATATTTCTTATATTATACTGTTCAGCAAACAATTAAAGATTTATTTAAAGAAAAGTAAAATCATTTTCTGGGTAGGAGTTACAGCAATTGCCTTTTATTTAATCGTAATGATGCTGATTTTATTACCAAGTTTGGGAGACTTAAAAATTCCTGTTTTTCTATATGCACTCACAATTTCCATTATGTTGTTATTTGCGCTCAAAGGCTTTTTAAATTGGCAAAAGCCTGCCAGTATATATATTTTAATTGGTGCTACCATTTTTGTAGCTTCAGATAGTATTTTGGCATTTGATAAATTTTATGCACCGCTGCAATACAGTTCCTTCTTGATTATGTCAACCTACTTACTTGCACAATACTTGATTGTTACCGGCATTTTGAAATTAAACAAAAAAAAGTAGCATTTTCATACGAGAATGCTACTTTGATACAAGCTATTTATCGATTAATGAGGTAATTTATTTTTCAATAATCCATATAAATAAGTTCCCAAAAGAGCTCCGAAAAGTACTATAGAAACGGTCCAAAAACCAGCGCCAAGCAATATAAATATTGGTCCCGGGCAAGAACCTACCAAAGCCCAACCCAATCCAAAAAACAATCCGCCAATCCAGTAGCGAGCAGAACCTTTTTCTTTATCTGGAATTTCAATCGATTCTCCTTTGATGTCTTTTATGTTGTTTCTTTTTATGATTTGAATACCAATAATTCCCGTGAAGATAGCCACAGAAATAATTCCGTACATGTGAAACGACTGAAATTGAAACATTTCATAAATGCGATACCAAGAAACGGCTTCAGATTTAGTCAGTACGATTCCAAAAACAAATCCAACTAATACATATTTTATTATATTTTTCATGATTTTTATTTTAATATTAAGGTCATTATGATTGCTTAGTAATTCTTATTTTAAAATCAATGGCAATAAAAAATGCGCCATTATCAATCCGCCGATGAAAAATCCAATAACCGCTTTCAAAGAAGGGATTTGTAAATTACTCAAGCCTGAAATGGCATGTCCTGAAGTACAACCACCGGCATAACGAGAACCAAAACCAATCAAAACGCCACCTATAAGCAGTATAAAAATACTTTTTGGAGATTCTAAAATGGAGATTCCAAAAAGTGCATCCGGCATTAATTTTCCGTTTGGAGCTTCAATACCAAGTTGTGCTAATTGTGCAATTGTTTTAGGATTAATGTCCACATTTGAAGTATCGCTCAAAAAATGAACGGCAACAAAACCACCTAACATAGCTCCAAGAACGACTACTAAATTCCAGCGTTGTGCTCTCCAATCAAAATCAAAAAAAGCGACTCGTTTTCCTAAACCAGCCATAGAGCACAGCGAACGCAAATTAGAAGACATCCCGAAAGACTTTCCGAAATAAATCAAAGAAAGCATAATCATACCAATCAAAAATCCAGAAATATACCAGGACCATGTTTGAAAAATAATATCCATGTTGTTTTTTTGTGCAAAGATAAGAAGCATTTTACGAGATTTTGGAAGAAATGCTACATTCGGTAAAAAAGTGTGTATCCAAATTATTACGGGAACACGCACTAAGGTCTAAAGTTCTGTTTATATTTGTATTATTTAAATTACATGGTATTGTAATTGCTAATTAATTTTACCTAATAAATTTACACTGAACATGAACAAATCAATCTTTTTTATTGCGTTACTAATTAGTATAGCTTCTTGCACCAGTACACAATCTACTTTGAAAAATACGGATGATAATGCACCAAACCTTACTCTTTCTAAAGACAATACTTTTGTAATTACGGAATACAGTAACGACAAAAAATATGGTTATGATAAAGATTATCCCATCAATATTTTCTTTAATAACACTAAAAACGAAACAATCAATCAAGGTCGGTTTTTGAACGCATTAGCAGGGCCTAATGGTGAAAAAATTACGTTTACTAAATTAGAAAGCTGCTGTCCCTTTCCAACAAAAAGAAGTGAAATGGGTGCCGGATTTCTGGATGTTTATGAATTAAAATGGGTTGGCCAAAAAAAACCAATACTACTCTATTTGAACATCTATGAAAAAGGAATTTTGATGGTTCCAACGGGACTTTCATTGAAAAAATAATAGACTTCAAATCCCAAAATATCCTTATAAACCAATTCCCTAGCCCTGATGGCAGTGGAAATCCTCCCGTTTTTCAGGGAGATTGCAACGTACAGCAGGAAAAAGCTCCTAATAAAAAGTTAATCAATAAATTATTTGCAAATCATAAATCGGAAATCGCAAATCATAACTACCTTTGCACTTTCTAAAAAATTCATATTATGAACCTACAACATATTCCACAAATTAAATATACTGACAGTGGTAATTTCTTCCTACTTGCTGGTCCTTGTGCCATTGAAGGTGAAGAAATGGCGATGCGAATTGCCGAAAAACTAGTCGGTATTACTGATAATTTACAAATCCCTTTCGTTTTTAAGGGTTCTTTCAAGAAAGCAAACCGCTCTAGAATTGACAGTTTTTCAGGAATTGGAGATGAAAAAGCATTGAAAATCCTTAGAAAAATTTCGGAAACCTTTAAAGTTCCTACTGTTACGGATATTCATACGAATGAAGATGCGGATATGGCTGCTCAATATGTTGATGTATTGCAAATCCCTGCTTTTTTAGTGCGTCAAACCGATTTAGTAGTGGCTGCTGCCAATACCGGAAAAGTGGTCAACTTGAAAAAAGGACAATTTATGAGTCCGGAAAGTATGAAACATGCAGTTCAAAAAGTATTGGATTGTCACAATGAAAACGTGATGGTTACGGATAGAGGAACGATGTTTGGCTACCAAGATATGATTGTTGATTTTAGAGGAATTCCTACGATGCAACAATATGCTACTACTGTTCTTGATGTTACACACTCACTGCAACAACCCAACCAAACGGCTGGTGTAACTGGCGGAAGACCAGATATGATTGAAACCATTGCCAAAGCTGGTATAGCTGTAGGTGTGGATGGAATTTTTATTGAAACTCATTTTGATCCTGCTAATGCAAAAAGCGATGGAGCAAATATGTTGCATTTAGATTACTTTGAATCCTTAATGACCAAGTTAGTTGCCATTAGAAAAACAATAAATACATTTTAACTTTAGGCCCAAATTCATTGAAGCATTTTTTTTTATTTTCAGCATTCCTAATTATACTATTTACTAATACTACAATTGCACAGGAAAAAACAATAATACAAGATCGATACACCAGTCATAACAAAGGGAAATTTTTTGTTTCATGGGGTGGAAATAGAGACAGCTATTCTAAATCTGACGTGACTTTTCGCGGTAAAGACTACAACTTTACTTTGGAGAACATTCAAGCGCATGACAAACCAAAAGGATGGCATGTTGACTACCTCAATCCAGCCAGAATGACCATTCCTCAAACTAATTTTAGATTGGGATACTTTATAAATGATCATTATAGTGTTGCTATAGGAGTGGATCACATGAAATATGTGATGACACAAGATAAAGCCGTAAATATTGATGGTTACTATCCTAATCCAGGATCGTATAATGAGTTATTGCCAAACAATCAGGTGCTTTTGACCGAAGAGTTTCTAATGTATGAACACACCGATGGTTTAAATTATGTAAATACAGAATTTTCAAGACACGATGATATTTCTTCTGTTTTCAAAATTAAAAATACAGACAAAATTCAAGTTAATCTAACTGAAGGAGTAGGTTTTGGTCTTTTGTATCCAAAAACTAATACAACATTATTAGGAAAAGAACGTCATGACGATTTTCATGTTTCAGGGTATGGAACTTCTTTGAAAGCAGGATTGAATGTTACTTTTTTCAAGCACTTTTATATTCAAGGAGAACTTAAAGGCGGTTATATCAACATGCAAGATATACGAACTACAAAAAGCTCAGAGGATACTGCCTCACAAGATTTTTTCTTTTTTCAGAGAATCATTGCTGTGGGAGGAATTTTCAGAATATAAACACTATCTAAACTATAACAAAACGAGGCTGTCTGTAAAATGACAGCCTTGTTTTGTTTAATCTATTTTTTTTATTTTAATGGATTGGATACGCATATTTTAATTATAAATTTGTTTGCAGCATCGCTTTTATTATAAATAATTATTAGCTAAATTTGGATATTAGGTTTTTTTTCAAAAGAACAAAATTAAACAACTCATAAAATTTGTATTTGCCCAAAATCCGAATAATAAGTAACTTTTAAAATCAATGACTGTAAAAAAAAGTAATCCTGATTCAGAAGGGATCTATCACTTTGATAATTTTTTTAATATCTCAGCTGATTTTATTTGTATCGCAGGATTTGATGGCTTTTTCAAGAGAATAAATCCCGCTGTTTCAAAATTATTAGGCTTTTCAGAAGAAGAATTATATGAGAGACCTATCAGCAGTTTTGTTTATACTCCAGACCTTAAAATCACTATAGAAACCAGAGAGCAAGTATATAAAAACAAGCCTCTTTTAAATTTCGAAAATAGATATTTAACTAAAAGCGGAGCCATTGTATGGCTATCTTGGACATCTATGCCTGTCGAGTCCGAAAAATTAGTATATGCAATAGCCAAGAACATCACTCACAAAAAAAAAGTAGAAGAGGAACGCAATTTACTTTTGGCAAATCTTACACAAATCAATAAGGAACTTACCGTTTTATCACACAAAACATCCCATGATTTAAAGTCACCTATTAATAACATGCTTTCGGTTTTTAGTCTTATCGATGTCTCTAAAATCAATGATCCAGAAACGTTGGAGTTAGTAGAAATTCTTAAATTAACCAGTGAAAATTTAAAACAAACTTTAAATGATTCTATTGATCAATTAGTAGAAAACGAGAGTATCAACACTCAAATTGAAGAAATAAATTTAACTGAATCACTTGCTGAAGTTCTTGCATCCATAAATTCTTTGGTATGTGATTCAAAAGCAATTATTAATGTTGACTTTTCAGCTTTTGAAAATGTTACTTTTAACAAGGCATATATCAAAAGTATTTTTTTGAATTTACTAACCAATTCAATTAAATATGCAAAACCTCATCAAGCACCTATTATTACCATTCAATCTAGAAAAGTTAATGGCGTAAACCAATTAATTTTTTCTGATAATGGACTAGGTTTTGATATGGATAAAGTGAAAGATAAGATTTTTGGTTTATATGAAAAATTCCATAATAACGTTGACAGTAATGGTATAGGATTATATCTGGTCTACAATCACATCACGAGTTTAGGTGGCCGAATAGCCGTGGAGAGTAAAATAAATGAAGGTGCTACATTCATTATTTCCTTCAAATATTGAAAAAAAACATATTGTAGCACCTTCACAAATTTGGTGTTTTTATTTTACAATTCCATTCTGATCTATCAGATACAGCAATGAAGCCATAGTAGCCGCTCCTAATTCTAATTCTCTTTTATTGATAGCATCAAAAGTGTCATTTGCAGCATGATGATAATCAAAATAACGTTGTGAATCTGGTTGTAATCCAGCTTTTACGATGTGATTTGATTTCAATGGACCAATGTCAACACCAGAATGTCCTTTTACAAATTTATGAACTAAATACGGTTCGAATAAAGTTGCCCAACTACTGATTTTATTGAAATTTGCTTCATCAGCATCAATTGAAAAACCTCTTGGTGAAAATCCTCCTGAATCACTTTCTAAAGCAAAAATATGGTTCTCTTTATTTTTATTGGATTGATCTTCGTACTCTTTTCCGCCGCGAACACCGTTTTCTTCATTCATGAACAATACCACACGAAGCGTATTTTTAGGTTTATATCCTATATTCTTAAAGATATTCAATACTTCCATACTTTGCACACATCCAGCGCCATCGTCATGAGATCCGTCCCCTAAATCCCAAGAATCAAGATGTCCTCCAACGACCATTATTCTTTCTGGATGTTCTGAACCCGTCATTTCACCAACAACATTATAAGACAAAACATCATCAAATGTCTGACACGATTGTTTTAAATAGAATAGTGCGTTGGGTTTTTCTTTTAAACTTTTACTTAAAAGTTCGGCTCCATTTGTACTAATCGCAGCAGCAGGAATTCGTTGTTCTTTTGAAATTTCTCCATAATTGGTTGCACCGGTATGTGGAAAATCATCCAATCGCAAATTCATTGATCTTACGATAACGGCCAATGCACCCAGTTTCCCCGCTTCTTTTGCGCCTGAGGATCTTTGGTCCACACAACTACCATACGCTTTGAAAGTTTCTATGAATTCAGGATTCATAGGCCTGTTAAAGAAAATAATTTTCCCTTTTACTTTTGATTCCCCTAATGCTATTAATTCTTCTAAACTGTTTACTTCAATTATTGTCGCTTGTAATCCTTTTTTTGGAGTGGCAACAGAGCCGCCAAGCGCACATATTGGAAAAGTGATTTTTTGATTTCCAAATTGTAAATAAGCGATTTCTTTTTCGCCCCTAACCCATTTTGGAACCATCACTTCCTGAAGGTATACTTTATCTAATCCAAGTGTTTCCAATTGCGCTTTGGTATACAAAACTGCTTTTTCTGCTCCAGTTGAGCCCGATAATCGAGAGCCAATTTTATTAGACAAATGGTCTAGCCATGGATAACATTTAGCATTCGTTAAGGAAGATTTATAAATTTCCTTCATCGTTTGTTCTTCTTTAGTTTGAGCAAAAAGAACAATTCCGTTAAGGAATAGTGCAACACATAAAATTGATTTTCTCATAATTTAATACAATGATGGTTTTAATTTTTCGGTTTCAATAGGAACGGCAATTTCGTGATTCTTAATGAATATTTGATAGCAGATTAAAAAAAAACTAATAAATTATTTTTCTAGATTTATAAAAAAACAAACAAAAGCCATTGATCTTCTTGGCGCTTTTAAAAGCATTTTTTTCATAAAAAAACCCTTCGATATAAATACCGAAGGGCTGATCATAAATAAACAAACCAAACATTTACTTAATCAACACAAAATCAACTTTATTATCAGTGCTGGAATCCGTACCTACAAAAACTTGAAAAGCACCCGGTTCAGCAATAAATTGTAAATCAGAATTATAGAATTTTAGTTCTTCAACAGAAATTTCGAAAGTTACTGTTCTTTTTTCTCCTTTTTTAAGGACTACTTTTTGGAATCCTTTCAATTCTTTTAGAGGTCTTGTAACCGATCCTACTAAATCTCTTATGTACAATTGAACTACTTCTTTCCCATCAAAATTTCCAGTATTTGTAACATCAACGCTAACCATTACTTTTTCGATGAAATTTATTTTATCAGATGAAATTTTCAAGTTTGAATAGCCAAAAGTGGTATAACTCAATCCAAAACCAAAAGGATATAAAGGCTCATTTCTTTCGTCAATATAATTCGATCTGAATTTTTCAAACTTCCCTTCTTTATTCGCAAGTGGTCTTCCGGTATTTTTTTGATTGTAATAAATAGGCACCTGACCTACGCTTCTTGGAAATGTAGCTGTTAATTTTCCGGAAGGATTTTCATTTCCAAACAAAACGTCAGCGATAGAAGCTCCAGCTTCGCTTCCTGCAAACCAAGTATTCAATATTGCCGGAACAGTTTCATGTTCCTGAACCAATACCAATGGACGTCCTGTAAACAAAACCAAAACAACTGGTTTTCCTGTTTTCAATAATGCTTGTAATAAGTCTTTTTGAGCTTGTGGTATTTCCAAATTAGTTCGGCTGCTGCTTTCTCCGGACATTTCTGCTGATTCCCCTAAAGCGGCCACAATAACATCAGATTGATTGGCTATTTTCAAGGCTTCCGCCAATAATTCTTCGGTAGTTCTGCTATCGCGGTGCAACGTTTTTCCGAACATAGTTGCTTTTTCTTCGAAAGCTGCATCATAATCCAAATTGCTTCCTTTGGCGTAAAGCACTTTTGTAGCATCACCGGCAACTTCTTTGATTCCGGCTATTAATGAAATGGATTTATCCATATTAGTAGCCACACTCCAAGTACCCGCCATATTTTCTTTGGCATCAGCCAATGGGCCTATAACTGCAACTGTTCCTGATTTTTTTAAAGGAAGCAATTGATTGTTGTTTTTTAATAAAACTAAAGATTGTGCTGAAATAGCTCTAGCTTCTGATCTGTGGCTTTTTGTAAAGACTTCAGTTTTTGCTCTATTTTCATCACAATACTTGTAAGGATCATGAAATAATCCCAAATCATATTTGGCATTCAAAATAAGGCGAGCCGCATTATCAATTTGTTCGATACTCACTTTTCCTTCTTCCAATGATTTCTTCAAAGTAGTAAGGAAACCTTCACCCACCATATCCATTTCAATTCCGGCATTTAATGCCAAAGCTGATACAGTTTGTAAATCCCCCATTCCGTGTTCTATCATTTCAGGAATTCCTGTAAAATCAGTCACCACAAAACCATTAAAACCCCATTGTTTTCTCAACACATCAGTCATTAACCATTTGTTTCCGGTAGCGGGAATCCCATCAATTTCATTGAAAGACGCCATAACCGAACCAACTCCGGCATCAATAGCAGCTTTGTATGGAGGAAAATAATCGTTGTACATTTTTATTCGGCTCATATCAACCGTGTTGTAATCACGTCCTGCATCTGGCGCGCCATACAAAGCAAAATGTTTCACACATGATAAAATGGTATTGTTCTTTGACAAATCATTTTGTTGGTACCCGTTGACCATTGCTTTCGCAATTTGGCTTCCCAAAAACGGATCTTCACCCGAACCTTCTGAAACTCTTCCCCAGCGTGGATCACGAGAAATATCAACCATAGGAGAAAAAGTCCAGTTGATTCCATCGGCACTGGCTTCCTGTGCTGCAATTTGAGCACTTCTTTCAATTAATTTCATATCCCAAGTACAAGACAATCCAAGCGGAATTGGAAAGGTTGTTTCATACCCGTGAATAACATCCATTCCAAAAAGCAACGGAATCTTCAATCGGCTTTTTTCGACAGCAATTTTCTGTACTTCTTTTATTTTCTGAACTGATTTGATGTTGAATAATCCGCCAACTTTACCTTCTTCGATATTTTTAGCTACATTAGAACTACTGGCAGCACCAGTTGTAATATCACCAGAAGTTGGTAAATTCAATTGGCCAATTTTCTCTTCCAAAGTCATTTTCGAAAGTAATTCAGCTACGAATTCTGTTTTGGGTTTGATTGTAACTGCCTTTTTAGTTGTCTTTTTTTGGCTGTAGCCAAAAAGTGAAAAGCCAATAAGGAATATAATAAGTTTAATTTTCATTTTATCTGTTTTTTGTTTGTTTGAACATCCAATCATAAATTTCTTGGTTGTCATATACTCTTGTCCAACTATCGTGATTTGCATCATCAAAAATCGTTAGTGCCACATTCATATTACAGGTTTTCAATTTTTTATACATCGCAATCGAATACTCTACATTCACGACATCATCCAGTAAACCATGGAAAATCCGAGTTGGAATGGCTGCGATTTTACAGTTTTCTATCATCGGAATTCTATCCACATATCCGGCAATAGGAACTAATGCGGCAAAGGTTTCAGGATGTGCAAAAACTAGATTCCAAGCGCCCCAAGCACCCATACTAAGACCTGTAAGATAAATTCTGTTGCTATCGATATTGTTCTCTTTTTGAATTTTTAAAATCAAACGATATACAACTTCTTCATTCCAATATTCATTCTCCGGACATTGCGGTGCCAGAACATACGCATCTAATTCCTGACTTTTCAAATACTTGAATGGTCCATGCGCTTTTACTTTTTCGATATCGGTTCCTTTTTCACCAGAACCATGAAGAAAAACAATCAGCGGCTTTTTTTCTTTAGTATTCTTTGGAATATGCAAAGCAAAAGTTAATTCGCGTTCTTGTACGATTTCGGTTTTTATAGTACCAATTACATCACTTTGTGAAAAGGAATTCCACGATACTAAAAAGGCTGTTGCTATAATTAGATGCTTCATATGCAATTAGAAATTATACTTCCCAGAATGAAAGCCAAGGTTAATTAAACCTTGTTTTACCTCTGGTGCATTCATGAATAAATTCCATATTAAACCAGTACGATAATTTTCTAACATAACCATTTCCGGTCCTTGATCAATAGCTAAATACCGTTTTGTTGTCCATTGATACTGTAAACTGTGAGCGTCATAAAATCCAGCAACACCAAAGGTTTCCGCTTTATGATTTTCATATAAATTTCTTATAAATATTTTTGATTCTGTAGGAGTATAAACGATTGAACTTATTCCCGCTGTAGGAGAAACAACCCCTTTATCATTGCTTGGCATATGTGCATCATAGCCTACTGAGCCATCCATATTTCTAGAATAGGAAGCTGTTAAACCCCAATAATCAGCACCATATCCTTTATAATTCTTAGGATTAGCAATTGCGTATAAATAATTGATTTTAGTATGATTCGAATTTAAATCCCAATAATTAGCATATTTATCGGTTAACTGATTTGGGTCTAATCCTAAATAAGAATAATGAGCCCAGAATAAAGGTCCTCCAAATTCTTCAGCTCCATTGTGTTTTAAAATCAATGGCAAATTGTATTTGGTTTTGGTTGAAACTATGCCTCCATTTCTTGCCCATCCTTCATGATAAACTGCAGGAGTTATAGGGTGTGATGGCGAAGATGCTGCCATGACATACGTAATCAAACATTCATTATAACCTTCTAAGGCAAAATTCATATCCCAGTTGTAATTAGGAGACCAATGCCAGTATAATTTATTCTGATTGTTCGTGTACCATTTCCAATCAATTCCTTTCCAAAGTTCATCAAATTTTTGGCTGACGGCCTTTTCATCGGCTGTTCCGTTTTTGAGGTATTCCCTGACAACTATAAAACCGGCTGCCAAAAAAGAAGTTTCTACTAAATCACCTCCATTATCTTTTATCCCAAAAGGTTTTACTTTACCAGTATTTCCATCAATCCAATGTGACCAAGCTCCATGAAAACGATCTGCATTAGCAAGGAAATTGGCGATTTTATTCAATCTTTTGATACCTTCCTCTTTCGTGACATAGCCTCTAGACATACCTGAAACTATTGCCATCAATCCGAACCCGGAACCTCCGGTGGTAACCACATGAGCATCATTTTCAGGATAAATACCGTCAGGATGGTAGCGTTCCCGTGCCAAACCAGAATTTGGCTCTACATATTCCCAAAAATAAGCAAAAGTTTGCTTCTGTACGAGATCTATAAGTTCCTCATCTGTTACTTGCACAATAGGAGTTTTTGCTTTTTCACTTTCATTTGATTTATCACTATAGGAGCTGCAACCGAGAAAAGTAAAAGCTATAAATAAAACGGAGATTTTAATCATCTTTGGATTTTAAACAATTTATGTTATTTGAAATAAATCTCCCTTCTGCTCTTTTTTTTTGCAGAAGGGAGATTATTATCTTTTAATTATACCCCGAGTTTTGACTTGACAAACCAGCAGCTTGTCTAATAAAAGAATCCGGTATAGGAAATAACTCGTTTTTACCTACAGTAAATGTTTTACCATCAACAGCAAATGCAGCTGCCGCTTGTCCTGTTCTTACTAAATCAAAGAATCTGTCGTGCTCAAAAGCCATTTCTACTCTTCTTTCTTTCCAGATTGCAGTTTTTACATCGCCTTGAGATACCGCAGTTGTATTTGCTAATCCTGCTCTGTTTCTGATTTGGTTCAACAAAAGAATAGCCGCCGGAGTTTGGTTCAATTCGTTTAACGCTTCAGCTTTCATTAAAAGTACTTCAGCATATCTCAAATATTTAATATTTACATCTGTTTCCCAACCATCTGTAAAAGCAGAAGAATATGCTTTAAAGTTGTATCTTTCATTTTCAACAGTAACTGGTACTACTCTACCATCGTATAAGGTCGTTCCTCTAAAAATGATTGTTGCATTTTTTCTCACATCCCCTACTTCATAAGCGTTTACCAAACTTTGAGATGGAGTATTGAATCCCCAACCCCATCCACCAGCACCACGAGCTCCTTGACTAGCTGAATACCCTTGAATCCCTTTTGCAGGAACTGAACCTACACCATTGATTTCAAAAATAGATTCATCGCCGTTTTCTCCCGATAGTCTAAACATAGCAGCGTAATCTGGAACAATAGAATAACCTGTAACCAAATTGCAATTGTCTACCACTTTTTGCCAGTTTTTTTGATATAAATTTACTTTAGCCAATAAAGCATGGGCTGCACCTTTTGAAGCTCTTGCTTTTTCATCAGCTGAATACACTGATTTATTAGGCAATACTGCAATTGCATCATTCAAATCGCTTTCGATAAAAGCATACACCTCAGCAGCAGTTTTACGAGTCAACAACATTATTTTATCCTCTTCAGATGTAGGATTTGGTAAATGATCTACAATAGGTACACCACCATACGCTTTTACTAATGTAAAATACATAAATGCTCTTAAAAATTTAGCTTCCCCAAGTAGCCTCGCTCTTAAATTTGCATCTGCTTTATCTAATTTAGGAATAATATTTAAAGCTTGATTGCATCTGTTAATTCCATCATAATTGGCATTAAAAGTACTTTCTACTGAAGGGTTTGATGCGTTGTATGTTAATGCATCTAACACATCTTTATCAGTTCCTGTGTCTCCAGGAGATGAGCCCTTATCGGCATCGTCAGAAGTAATGCTTGAGAGTCCGATCCAACCAAAAGAAGTCATATCCCAATCTAAAAATTTGCTATAAATTGAAGTTACAAAAGTGGTTGCACCAGCGTCATTATTGAACAATTCAATATCTGTTGTAGAAATAGATTCTGTTTGGTCTACATCTAAATAATCATCAGCACATCCCGAAAAAAAGCAAGCGGATAACGCGAACATTGTTATATATATCTTTTTCATAATATTAAAATTTTAAATTAGCACCAATAACGAAAGATCTTAACGTAGGATAAGCATCCAACTCAATTCCTTGATTACCGTAAGGATTACCATCTCCATTTAGTTCAGGAGAGAAACCTGAGAATTTTTGGGTGATAAATGGATTTATAGCATTCATATATATCCTGCAATAGCTTAAAAATTGATTTTCCTTCATTGGAACTTTATAACCTAAAGTAATGTTATTGACTCTGAAGAAATCACCCGATTCTAAATAGTATGTAGAAGCAACCGGCACTTGATTGAATGGAGCCGGATTTGAAGCATTTGTATTACTCACACTCCAGAAGTCTGTAGCTAATGATTGCTCTATATTTTCGCCTGTAAACCGTTGTGCTTTTTTACCATTGTAAACTTTTGCCCCACCTGTACCATATCCGTCAACAGAAAAATCAATGTTTTTATAGTTTAAACCCACTGTTACCCCATAATTAGATTTTGGTAATATTGAGCCTGCATATTTTTTATCATTAGTTGCAGATAAAGCATCTTGAGTCACTTTTGCACCACTTGCATTATAATATAACATTTTACCATTTGCAGGATCTATACCAGCAAATTCATAGATATAAAAACTTCCCAGTGGCTGACCTACAGAGGTGCTATTAAGCAATTTAGTATCCTGACCGTTACCTAAATTACCTCCGATAATTGGAGAAATATCAAAATCCTTCAAACCTGAAAGTTTATTTATATTTTTTGAATAATTTCCTCCAACCCAGTAACTCAAGTTGTCCGTTAACTTATCATCCCAACGCAATGCAATTTCATACCCTTTGTTAGATACTTCCCCTACATGTCCTGGCGTAGCTACAACAATTCCTGAAGTTGGATAAGGTCTCACATTCAAAATTACATTTGTTGTGTTTTTTTCATAAACATCAAAAGATCCTTTTAATCTCTTATTCAATAATTCAAAATCTAAACCTACTGAAGTTTCTTCCGTGATTTCCCAAGAAAGACTTGGATCTACTTGAGAATTGACTGTAGTTCCTTCATTTAATATTGAACCTCCTAAATAACTGGTAAGTCCTGATGCATAAGCCTGGTTGTTAAGCGGTACGGTTTGATTTCCTAATCTACCCCAACCTCCTCTTAATTTCAACAAGTCTATTCCTGTTGCATTAGCCATAAATTCTTCTTTGGTAATAACCCATCCTAAACCAAAGGCAGGGAAAGTTCCCCAACGATAATCTTTAGCAAAATTAGAGGAACCATCACGTCTGATTGTTCCTGTAATTAAGTATCTGTCCATTAATTTATATTGAAAACGACCAAAGTATGATGCCAATCTGGTTTCATTGAATACTTCATCTCTATAACTGATTACATTCGCTACATTATCAACACCTGCTAATGACCAATAATTAGAATTTGCATTGACATTCTTTCTTCTTATCGTCAATTTTTCTCTTGCTCCTTTAACGGATGTTTCGATACCTGCAGTTAGTTCAACATCATGAATTTCATTAAATACTTTATTGTAGGTTAAATAATTTGATAAATTCCAATTAAAATATTGCTCTCTTCCTTTAGTCAACTCATTAATATTCGTTGGCAAAGTATTTCCTGGACTTGGATCTCCAGCAATATCAATAGTTCTTGTATCATCAAAATTATATTGCTTCCAAGAATAATATTCACCATTAAACTGTGAGGTAAATTTTAATGATTTTAAAATATCGTAATCTAATTTTAAACCTCCTTGTAAACTTATACTACGTTGTTCTTCATCATAAAAGTCTAATTGAGCAACTGGATTTCCAACATTATTAAAAGAAGAACCACTCGTATTAGCTACACCATTAGCATCTACAAAAGAAACCCCGTATTGACCTGATGCAAAACGTACCGGAACGATGGGAGATTGTTTGTAAGCGTTAGTAAAAGCACCTAATGGTTTTGGACTTGAATTAGCTGATGTAAAACTAAAGTTTTGATTTAAAGTCAATTTTTTAGAAATTTTATATTCGTTGTTATTTCTAAAAGTAAAACGACTATAATCAAGACCGTTTAAAATTGCTTTTTCTTCATAATTCCCAATACTGAAAAAGTATTTTACACTCTCGGTTGACCCAGAAATGGATGCATTATTTTGAGTGTAAGAACCTGTTCTTGTAATAGCATCTAACCAATTTGTATTAACAGGTTGATTTTCAGAAAAAGTAGTGTTGTTTAAAGCAGCATTTGAATATCGGGCATATGCCTCACTTCCTGCCATTTTTACCGTTCTCAATGGTTTTCTAAAACCGGCAAAACTTTCAAATTCAACTAAAACCTTGTCTCCTTTACCCTTTTTAGTCGTAATTATGATAACACCGTTTGCTGCTCTTGTACCATAAATGGCTAAGGAAGATGCATCTTTCAAGATTTCATAAGAGGTAATATCATTTGTATTTATGTTATTGATATTATCAGTAGGCATTCCATCTACAACATACAAAGGAGTTCGTCCACCTAAAGCAGTACCCAAACCTCTAATAATTACCGAAGGAGTACTTCCTGGTAAGTCTGAAGAAATTACCTGAACACCTGCCGCTTTACCTTGTATGGCTTGGGAAGCATTCAATACTTTGGTTTTAGATATTTCCTCTGCTTTTAATGAAGTAATTGCCGTAGTGTTGTCAATCTTTTTTCTGGTTCCATAACCAATGATAACCACTTCTTTTAATTCAGTGTCTTTGGATTCTTGTAAATTTATGCTCATCGGTGCTGCTGTTGCAGGAACAGATAAAGCGTCAAAACCTACCATGCTAATTTTTAATACCTCACCTACTTTGGCATTGATACTAAAATTACCGTCAAAATCGGTATCAGTTGAAGTTTTAGAATCAGCCGCAACTATCATGGCTCCTGGAATACCAATTCCATCTTTATCTAATACTTTTCCCTTAATTACTTGTCCAGACATGTATGCCGGTAGTAAAATGAGTGCTAAAAAGCTAAAAATAATATTTCTCATATATTAATGATTTGTTAAAGTTAGTGGAGCCAAAGTAAATAATTACAACGTTATAGTAAGCAAAACGGCGATACTACACGAATACATCAAAATAGTAAAACACAATCATAAATCTATGTATTACTGCCGATAAGAGCGGTTATGAGATACTACACTACATCTATATGATGTAGTAATGATGTGTTGCGATTCCGTAATAAATATGCTGAAATAATATAGTATCTATAAAAAATAAAGCTTATTTATACAGTTAATAAAAATTTAGAAAGATTTTCATCTTGAACAAGGTTTAATTTCTTTCTTAAACGGTAGCGATGCAGTTCTACACCTCTAAAAGAAATATTCATCATGGGTGCAATTTCCTTGGACGAAAGATTCATTTTTAAGTAAATACAAAGCTTAATATCCTTTGAAGTCAGGTTCGGATATTTTTTTGAAAGGTTAATTATAAATTCATTGTGGATTTGATTCAAATTTGTTTCAAACGTTTCCCATTCATGCTTGTTAACAGAATTGATTTTTATGGCTTTTTTAATTTCACTTTTCAGTTTATTAAAATCCATATCTGAATCCAGAATACTTTGAATATTTTCAATCATTTCACTTTGTTTCGCAATCGAAAGTGATTTACCGGCAACCTCTGAAGATTTAGATTGCAATTCTAGCTCTAAAATATGTTTTTCATATTCTTGAATATTCAATTCGTTTTCTGCCTTCAATTTCATCTCCAGAATTTTCTTTTGATGTTTTAACTCTTCGTCACGCAACTCCAGTTTCTGTATGTATCGCATTTTATTCCATTTGTAATACAGATACAGAATACCTCCAATCACAACTAGATACAGTAAAATCATCCAAAGAGAAAAATACCATGGCTTAGCCACTACAAATTGAAAGTTGGAAATTTTATCATAATTCAGTCCATCATGAAAATAAACGGCAATCTCATTGGAACCACTATTCAAATTATTCAAAACAATCAAACCTTCATTCACAGGAATAAATTCTTTGGCACCATTGATTTTATAAAATAAATTAGGTCTTGTTGCTCCAAAAACACCTGATAATACATGTATGCGAAGTTCTGAATTGTATGGAATCTTTGATTTATTTTCAACCAAACCATCATTAACAAAAGCTTCAACGCTTATATTCGATTCTTTCTTGTTTGTATATTTTAATTGCAACGAGATAAAACCATCATCCAGATTCAACAGATAATTGTCTTTGTTTTTGAATACTTTTAAATTGTCATTAATGATTTTTCCTTTGTAATATTTCTCTTGAATAATAGTGCGAATAAATTTATTGTCATGAGCATAAATGTGATATAAAAGCCCTTCTTGTAGTATCAGAAAGTGATTTTCATCAATAGAAACAATGTTTGATACATTTTTGAAATTAGTATTAAACAATTCATTTTCTTCTAATTGATTCGTGATTGAATTATAAGTATACCAAGATTTATTAATCAAAAAAAGGATTTCATTTCTGAACTCAAATATTTTTACTCCAAAATCATTACTTATCTTACTGTGCTGGGTAACATTCTTGATATCGGTTGTTTCGTATGCATCATTATACAAAATTCGATACAAACCTCTATTATTATCCGCAGCCCATATTTCGTTTTTCCGGTTTTGGGCAACGTATTTTATAGGCTTCAGTATTCCTTCGATAACAATCTTTTGATTCAAATCATTACTGTCATTATAAATGATTACACCGCTGTATGTTGCTTGCAAATATGAATTATTGATACTGCTTTTTGCTAAATTCCAACCTCCATTTATCGTACTTAATTTAGAAAATAATCCATTCTCGTAAACAAAAGTCCCTTCGTTGTGACCTATCAGGTATTTGTTATTTATTTTACTGATGTTCCAAGCTTGTCCTTGTGTATTGGGAATTAACGAAAGCAGCTTGTCTTCATATTTAAAAACGCCATGATTGGAAGCCATCAAATAGCCTTTTGGAGTACTTGCCACGGAATAAACGGAGCCTAAAATCCCTGAATTATCATAAAAAATAGAAATAGGAGAATTAACCTCGATATGAGCAATTCCGTTGTCTAACCCCAACCACAAATCATTTTCTTTATCCAGGCCAATACTCAAAATGGAATTGTTCATCAATACATTATTTCGATTGATGTTTTTATACGAACCAGAATTCAAATCAAAAATATAAACCCCTTTATTAGCCGTTCCTATGATTAATTTGTTGTTTTTAATAAATTTGGCAACGTTGATATTTGCTGCTTTCAAAACATCATTTAATGAACTTTTCCAAGCACTCAGAATACCATTTTCTTCCACATAAACCCCATTTTTTTTAGTAAAAAAATACGTTTTGTTTTGGTGTTTTTCAATAGCATGGATGACGTTATTCTCTAAAACGGACCAACCTTCTATCTTTTCAAACTTGGAATTCTTCATTTTATAAATTCCTTTTTCCACCGAAGCAACTAGCAATTCATTACCAACCGCGAAGCAATAGGAAACCAGAAAATCAAACTTGCTTTCTTTAATTACTTTTCCGTCAAACTGGAAAAGCCCATTAAAAGACTGAAAGTAGATTTTATTGTTAAATTTAAATATCTTCCAAATCTCTTCATTATCACTGTCGTCAAAAACTTTGGTTTTATTAAAATTGGAAATAGAAACGTAAAGCATCTTTCCTTTTTCTCGGAACCAATAGCCAAATTCTTTATAAGAACCGGTGTAAATGCGGTCACCGTCAACCATTACAGAGCGAATAATCGTTTTGTTTGGCAAACTATATTTCTCCCACTTTACGCCATCATACCGCAATAAATAATAATTATTGGCAAAATACATGGCGTTATCATTTCCTTGTGCAACACTCCAAATCTGATTATCGCCTTGATAATCAGATTTGCTGTAATTCTCTACAAAAGGGAGTAATTCCTGTGAATAAAGTGGAAATGAGATTAAATAGAGTAGGATTATTGTTGTAATTCTTGCTTTCAAAATGTGGTATTTTATATCCAAATATAATTAGATTTCTCAAATAAAAGGTATAAAAAAGCCTCTGTTTACAGAAGCTTTTTTTGAGTTGGTTATTTTCTTAATTCGTTAACAATTCAAATACCTGATTGGCAATTTCAATTTCTTCATTGGTAGGAATGACCAATATTTTAGTCTTGGAATCAGGTGTGTTTATTTCTCTAATTTCTTTCGAACGAATTTCATTTTTGGATGCATCCAATGTTATTCCGAAATAATCCATATCCGTGCACACTAATTTTCGAATGTAAGAGGAATTTTCTCCAATTCCGGCCGTAAAAATAATGGCATCGAGTCCATTTAAAACAGCGGTATACGAACCAATATATTTCTTAATTCGGTACGCATTCATAGCCAAGGCCAATTGACAATCCGCATTTCCGTTCTCCGCATTGGCCTCAATATCCCTTAAATCACTGTAACCGGTAAGACCAAGCATTCCGCTTTGTTTTTGCAACATCGTATTCACCGCCTCAAGCGAATAACCCAATGTATTTACCAGATAAAAAATCACCGATTGATCCACATCTCCGCTTCGGGTTCCCATAATCAATCCGTTCATTGGGCCAAAACCCAACGTATGATCAATGCTTTTTCCGTCTTTTATAGCGGTCATACTGCAACCGTTTCCTAAATGTATCGTGATAATTTTAGACCCTTTATTCTGAGAATTTTGTTTTAAATAATTAATCGCATTTTCCGAAACATACTTGTGACTCGTTCCGTGAAAACCGTAAACGCGTATTTTATTTTCCGTCAAAAGGTAATTTGGCACCGCATATTTGTGCGCCACAACAGGAATCGTTTGATGGAATGCCGTGTCAAAAACAGCCACTTGTTGTGCTGAATTAAAAATTTCTTCGGCAACATTTATTCCTTCCAAGTTAGCAGGATTATGCAAAGGTGCCAAATCAAAAAGCTGTCTGATTTTATCTTTTACTTCACTGGTAATGATCACCGTATTCGAAAAAGCGCTTCCGCCATGCACCACACGATGCCCAACAGCTTCTATTTCATCCGTACTTTTAATCACCCCTGCTTTTTCATCCATCAGTAATTTGGCAATTTTTTCCAGACCAATTTTATGGGTTGCAATAGGCAACGTTTCTTCTAATTTAGTCGTATACGTTACATACGTTAGATTCGAAGTTTCCAGTCCTATTCTGTCAATCATCCCGGAACAAATAACTTCATTTGCCGGCATGTTAATCAATTGGTATTTTATGGAGGAACTTCCTGAGTTTATAATTACTATTTTCATTTTTTTTTAAGTTGCTAAGTCACTAATTTTCTGATTTTCTGAATCTTTTCACTAAACGCTCAAAGAAGCAAAACTCATAATTAATAATTCACAATTCATAATTGATTTATAATCCTTGTGCTTGAATCGCTGTAATCACGACTGTATTTATAATATCATCTACCGTACAACCACGGCTTAAATCATTTACAGGTTTATTCAAACCTTGTAACATCGGTCCAATTGCCAATGCGCCAGTTTCTCTTTGAACCGCTTTATAGGTGTTATTTCCTGTATTTAAATCCGGAAAAATCAAAACGCTGGCTTGTCCTGCTACTTCTGAATTTGGCATTTTACTTTTTCCGACAGCCATATCAACTGCGGCATCGTATTGAATTGGTCCTTCAATTTTTAAATCGGGACGCTTTCTTCTCACAATTTCAGTTGCTGCTCTTACTTTATCTACTTCATCGCCTTTTCCTGATGAACCAGATGAATACGAAAGCATGGCTATTTTTGGTTCAATACCAAAAGCCAAACTGGAATCGGCAGAAGAAATTGCTATTTCTGCCAGTTGTTCCGCTGTAGGATTTGGATTAATGGCACAATCTCCAAAAACAGAAACCCTATCTTCTAAACACATGAAAAATATAGATGAAACTACAGATGAATTTGGTTTTGTTTTAATGAATTGCAAAGCAGGCAAAATAGTATGTTGCGTGGTATGTGCCGCTCCGGAAACCATTCCGTCCGCGTGCCCTTTGTACACCATCATGGTTCCAAAATACGAGACATCTTCCATTAAATCCTTAGCCATTCCTATGGTTACATTTTTTGCTTTTCGCAACTCATAATACGTATTTACATAATCATCATAATGTTCCGATTCTATCGGATTTATGATTTGTACTTTAGAAAAATCAAAAGGAAGTCCCAACTCTGCCACTTTGCTTTCAATTTGTTTTTTGTTGCCAATAATCGAAATATCAACCACATCCATCGTCAACAATTGTGAAGCCGCAATAATGATTCTCTCATCATTTCCTTCCGGTAAAACAATGTGTTTCCTATGCTGTCTGGCTCTTTTCACTAAATTATATTGGAACATTTTTGGCGTCATTCCCTCCGCTTCAAAAGTAATTAGCTTTTCAGCCAAATTGTCTAAGTCAACATATTTTTCGAAAGTAGTAATAGAAATTTCAATCTTCTGCTTGTTGTTCGCGTAAATTTTAGATTTAATGGAACCTATTTTATTGGTAATATAATACGTGCCTTCTTCCACCGCAATAATTGGAACAATGGTCGAAAGTCCTTCTATCAATTTCAAAATACTAATCTCGGGCAAGATATTCCCTGTCAAAACAATTCCGGAAATGGTCGGATAATTAAGGGATTCATTTGCTTGTAATGCCCCCAGAATAATATCAGCTCGGTCTCCAGGGGTAATCACCAGACTATTTTCTTTCAAATGCAACAAATAATTGCACAATTGCATGGCACCTACACTAAAATTTCCGGTTTGATTGTTCAAGTGTGCCGAGCCAAATAAAACTTTAGCATCTAACTCATTTACAATTTCCTGTACCGTTGGATTATTCAAATTATGAATCAAAGGAATTGAATTTACCAATATACTTTCGGGCAAGCTTTTCTTTAAACCGTTAGTTACTAACTCAATATTCTCCGGCTGCACTTTATTGGCGATGACAGCCAAAACTTCGACATCTTTGACTTTAAAAGAATCGTAAGCTAAATAAAGACTGTCAATTAATTCCTCCAATGTTTTGCCTACTCCAGAGCCGACAATAATCGTTGGAATCCCAAGATTTTTGGCAATCAAAACATTCATATCTAATTCGATAACTGTTCCTTCTCCCGTAAAACTGGTTCCTTCAACCAAAACAAAATCGAAACGTTCTTCTAATTTCTTGTATTTTTCAATAATCAAATCGAGAACCTCTCCTATTTTTCCCTTGTTCTTCTTTTTAATTAATTTACTTTTTGTAATGGCATACGCATCTTCAAATTCAATATCCATCCCAAAATGACCAATCACGGTTTCAATGTGATTATCAAATCCTCCTTCTTCAAAATCTTCAACAATGGGTCTAAAATAACCAACTTTGGCCATTTTGCCAATAAGCATACTCATCAATCCCAACGTAATAATCGACTTCCCACTATTTTGCTCGCTTGTTGCAATGTATATGGCCTTATTCATTTCTTTATTTTTAAATTTAATTCCAAATTAATTGGATACATTCCTTTTTAATTTCTAAAACCAACGGCGTTTTTTAAAATAAACAATCATTCCAACTACTATTAAAAACATTGCGCCAATAACGGTATGATAGCCATAATGACGTTTGAGTTCCGGCATATATTCAAAATTCATTCCGTAAACCCCCACAATAAAAGTAAGCGGAATAAATATCGCAGATACAATGGTTAGGGTTTTCATAATCTCATTCATCTTATGCGTCTGTGCCGAGAAAAAGAAATTAGATGCACTTTCCAAAGACCCCATATCGGATTCTATTTGTTCTAAAAGTTCTAAACTCTTTTGATGCAATCGGGCAAAAAAGCTAAAACTATCTGCTTCCATAACATTAAATATGTTATCGTCTTTTATACTTTTTATATCATATAAAGAATCCCGAAGCGGAATAATGGAGCGTTTTAAAAAATTTAAATTATCCCTGTGCTTCTCTATTTTTTCTAAAATTATAGGATCAACACTTTCCTTGGTAAGATTAATCAATTCCTCTATTTTATCTTCCTCGTTCTCTAAAGTGATGTAGAAATTTTCCATGATAGCATCCAGAAGGATGTACAACAAATAATCAGCTTTCTTGGTTCTGACAATTCCTGAATGCGTTCGGATGCGTTCTCGAATGTGCGTAAAAAAATCACTTCGTTTTTCCTGAAAAGAAATTAGAATCCCGTCTTTCAACAAAAAACTAATTTGTTCTACACTTATATTATCCGAATGTTCCGCAGGTAACAGTGATTTTATGTTGAAAAATAAAAAATCATGAGACTCTTCCAGTTTAGTTCTTCGGGTGGTATTTAGAATATCGGCCAACATAAAATTATCGATTTCAAAATAATCGCCAATTGATTTTAGCCACTCCACATTATTTAAACCGTGTATATTAATCCAATTTGTTTTTTGTTCCTCAATATATTTATCTAAATCTGAAACCTTAAAATCATCATATTCGGTAAGATTCAAATCATCATACACAAACAATTGCATCTCCGATTCCTTACTTTTATGAATTCCTGTATATTCTAAATTATAAGGTTGCATTTTCCTTCCTTTCTTGTACTTAATTTTTCTCATCCCAACTGATTTATGTAGTAATATTACAAAAAACTTTTACAAAAAAATCGTTTTCCGGTACTTTTGACATTCCTAAAAATAAAAAAAATGGGTTTAATTTAGTATTTAAAAAGACAAAGATCCCTCGAAATAATAATTCCATACATGAGAAAAATCATGTTATGAAATGGAAAAAGCAATTAATAAACGATTGTTAATTATTGTTAATTATTTAAAATCGCACCTCAAAATGGGCCTTTTATAAAAAATATATCAATAAATTTGAACTTAAGTCGTAACAAAACACAATAAAACACGACTTGTAGACCATAACCAATTATAAACTTTATTAATACATTAACTAAATGGTAAAAAAAAAACTAACCCTAATTATTACCTGTCTGTTATTTTGTTTTGCGCAAGGCACATTTGCACAAAGCAAAAAAAAGAAAAGAGCAGACAAAAATGCCCCTGCTAAAGTAGAAGCTAAAGCACCCGAATCTAAAGACGGTAAGAAAGAACCTAAACCGTACAAAAAAGTTATTGACTCAACCGCAGTAACACAAAAAGGACTAATTGACATTCATAAAATTAATGACAAATATCTTTTTGAAATTCCAGACTCCCTTTTAGGAAGTGAAATAATGACAATAACCAGATATTCTAAAACTCCAGCCGGAGGAGGGATTTTTGGAGGAGAAGAAATCAACAGACAAGTGGTTCGTTGGGAAAAAGGGCTGAGCAACAACATTCTTCTTAGATCAGTTACCTACGTTATCATGTCTCCGGACGGCGACAAACCAATGGCTCAAGCGGTTAAGAATTCAACTTCAGATCCAATTATTGGAAACTATGATATCTTGGCATTCAAAAAAGATTCAACCGGTAAAAATAATGCTGGATATGTAATCGATTTAACGAGTACTTTCGATGGTGATATTCAGACTTTTTCATTAGATCCAATTAAAAAACAATTGTTAAACATTGTAACTTTTCAAAAGGATAAATCATTCATATCTAAAATAAGTAGTTATCCTATAAATACTGAGATTAGAACTGTAAAAACATTTACAACTACTCCGCCTCGTATTTCAATTACTCCAACACCACAAATTGGAGTTAATTTACCTTCTGCATTAGATGCTGGAGTAATTACGGTTGAGATGAATACTTCGATGATTTTATTGCCAAAAACACCTATGCGCAAAAGAGAATTTGACGCACGTGTAGGATATTTTGCAAACGAATATGGAGTTTTTGAAGAAGAATCTCAAAAATCAGACACTAAAACTTTTGCTGTAAGATGGCGCTTAGAGCCAAAATCTGCCGAAGATGCTGCAAAGCAAAAAAAAGGGGAATTAATTGAGCCACTAAAACCAATTGTATACTACATTGATCCTGCTACACCTGACAAATGGAAAAAATTCATTAAACAAGGTATTGATGATTGGCAAGTAGCATTTGAAGCTGCAGGATGGAAAAATGCAATTCGTGGCGAATATTGGCCAGAAAATGATCCAACAATGAGCTTGGAAGATGCTCGTTTTTCAGTATTGAGATATTTTGCTGCTGAAATTCAAAATGCATACGGACCAAATGTACATGATCCTAGAAGTGGTGAAATTTTGGAAAGCCACATTGGTTGGTACCATAATATCATGAGTCTTTTAAGAAACTGGTACTTGATTCAAACTGCAGCTGTAGATCCTGCAGCAAGAACAAAAAAGTTTGATGATAAATTAATGGGAGAATTAATCCGTTTTGTATCTTCTCACGAAGTAGGACACACTTTAGGATTACGTCATAACATGGGAGCAAGTTCTGCCACTCCGGTTGAAAAACTAAGAGATAAAGCGTACCAAGATAAAAACGGACATACTTCTTCTATCATGGATTATGCACGTTTTAATTATGTGGCACAACCAGAAGATGGTGTTACTGCCTTATTCCCAAGAATTGGGGATTATGACAAATGGGCTATTAAATGGGGGTATTCTTATTTTGACGGAGCTAAAACTGAAACTGAGGAAAAAGCGAAGTTGAATGAAATGACAAAAGAAGCATACAAAAATAACCGTTTATGGTTTGGTACAGAAAGCAGTCCTTATGACCCAAGATACCAAACAGAGGATATTGGAGATAATGCGATGAGAGCTTCTGAGTACGGAATCAAAAACCTAAAAAGAATTTTGCCTAATTTATTAGAGTGGACTAAAGAAAACGGAGAAAGCTACGCTGAACTAGATGAACTTTACGGTGCACTTACAGGACAATTCAGAAGATATATGGGCCATGTTACTAAAAACGTAGGTGGAATCTATGATTCTCCAAAAACGTATGACATGACAGGAAATCAATTTGAAGTAGTTCCAAGAGCTATCCAAAAAGATGCTGTATTATTCTTGAACACTCAATTGTTCACCACACCAAAATGGTTATTGGATCAAAATATCCTTTCGAAAATAAACCCAGAAAGCGGTGTTGAAGCAATCAAAGGAATGCAAGATGCGACCTTATCAAGTTTATTGGCTGGAGATAGAATTGTTCGCCTTATAGAAACTTCTTCTATGAGTAAAAACAACTATACCGCTGATGAATTAGTAAGCGACTTAAAAAATGGAATCTTCTCTGAATTGAAAGGAAGCGGTTCCATTGATGTGTATCGCAGAAACATTCAAAAATTGTATGTTGACAAAATGATCGAATTACTTAAACCAGGTACAGCCATGGTTAGATCGGTTCCTGTAGGAGTTACTTACGGTTTCACGACAAGAAGAGTAAATCTTGCTCAAACTGATTTACCTTCTATTGCAAGAGGTCAATTGAATAGTTTAAAAAACGAGATGAAATTAGCCTCATCAAGAATGACTGATCGAATGAGTAGGTATCACTTACAAGATTTAATTTCAAGAATAGGACAAGCTTTAGATCCTAAATAATGAATTAAAAAAGGGAAAATGTTCAACAACATTTTCCCTTTTTTTTATGCTGTATTTGATGTGATTACACTGTAGAGACGCACTGCAGTGCGTCTCTACGTTATAATAATGATAATAATAAATAACAAAACCCGACCCGTTTCTAAAATAGGTCGGGTTTTTATTTAACCCATAAAAAAAAACCGTTCACCAAAGGCGAACGGTTTTTAAATCAACTATAAAGACGGACAACAGTCCGTCTCTACGGGAAATTATTATTTTACTTCTTCGAATTCAACGTCTTCAACATTGTCTCCTTGAGCAGCATCCCCTTGAGGTTGTGCTTCACCTTGACCTTGTTCTCCTTGAGCATACATCGCTTCAGTTGCTTTTTTCCAAGCAGCGTTGATGTTGTCAAGAGCAGTTTGAATTGCAGGAATGTCTTGAGATTGGTGTGCCATTCTCAATTCAGTTAATGCATATTCTACAGCAACTTTGTTTTCATCAGATAATTTAGAACCTAATTCTTTCAATTGAGTTTCAGTTTGGAAAATCATTCCGTCAGCTTCGTTCAATTTTTCTGCTCTTTCTCTTAAAAGTTTGTCAGAATCAGCATTAGCTTCTGCATCTTTTTTCATTCTTTCGATTTCTTCAGCTGTTAATCCAGAAGAAGCTTCGATACGAATATCGTGAGATTTTCCAGTTCCTTTGTCAGTTGCAGAAACTTTGATGATACCATTAGCATCAATATCAAACGTTACTTCAATTTGTGGAACACCTCTTGGAGCTGGTGGAATACCATCTAAATGGAAACGACCGATAGTTTTGTTGTCAACTGCCATAGCTCTGTCTCCTTGTAAAACGTGAATTTCAACTGTTGGTTGAGAATCTGCAGCCGTAGAGAAAACTTGAGATTTTTTAGTTGGAATAGTTGTGTTAGACTCAATTAATTTAGTCAAAACACCACCCATAGTTTCGATACCTAAAGATAAAGGTGTAACGTCAAGTAACAATACATCTTTTACATCTCCAGAAAGAACTCCACCTTGAATAGCTGCTCCAATTGCAACAACCTCATCAGGGTTAACTCCTTTAGACGCTTTTTTACCAAAGAATTTTTCAACCTCTTCAGCAATTCTTGGCATACGAGTAGAACCTCCAACCAAGATAACTTCGTCAATATCAGAAACAGATAAACCTGCATCTTTCAACGCTTTAGCAACTGGTGCCATAGAACGTTTTACTAAAGAATCAGTTAATTTTTCAAATTGAGCTCTAGTTAATTTTTTAACTAAGTGTTTTGGTCCTGAAGCCGTAGCAGTTACGTATGGCAAGTTGATTTCAGTTTCAGCAGAAGAAGACAATTCAATTTTTGCTTTCTCAGCAGCTTCTTTCAAACGTTGCAATGACATTGGATCAAGACGTAAGTCAATACCTTCTTCAGTTAAGAAATCAGCAGCTAACCAGTCAATAATTTCATGGTCAAAATCATCTCCACCTAAGTGAGTATCACCATTTGTAGACAATACTTCAAAAACTCCGTCTCCTAATTCAAGAACAGAAATATCAAAAGTACCTCCACCTAAATCGTAAACAGCAATTTTTTGATCTTTACCTTTTTTATCTAAACCGTAAGCAAGTGCAGCAGCTGTAGGTTCGTTGATAATACGCATTACTTTAAGACCTGCAATTTCACCCGCTTCTTTCGTAGCTTGACGTTGTGCATCATTAAAGTAAGCTGGAACAGTAATAACTGCTTCCGTAACAGTTTGACCTAAATAGTCTTCAGCTGTTTTTTTCATTTTTTGAAGTGTCATAGCTGACAATTCTTGAGCAGTGTATAAACGACCATCAATATCCACACGTGGTGTATTGTTGTCCCCTTTTACTACTTTGTAAGAAACTCTTTTTGCTTCAGCAGAAACCTCTGAAAAAGAGTGACCCATAAAACGTTTGATAGAAGCAATAGTCTTAGTTGGATTAGTTACCGCTTGTCTTTTAGCAGGATCTCCTACTTTAATTTCTCCACCTTCAACAAAAGCGATGATAGATGGTGTTGTTCTTTTTCCTTCTGCATTAGGAATAACAACTGCTTCATTACCTTCCATTACAGAAACACAAGAGTTGGTCGTACCTAAATCAATTCCGATTATTTTACCCATTTTTAATATATTTAATTTTATTGTATACTTGTTTTAATGACTCGAAGTCGATAAGTCAATCTTTGTGCCAATACAAAACGGCCTATTAAATTGTCAGTTTATGTTAAAATTGGCGTAAAAAAATCTGACAAGATGACATTTCAGTGGGTTTGCCATTTTGGCGGAAGTCGTAATCAGGAGCTGATTACTTCGTCAGTTCGCTTCGCTCGTGTCCCGCTATTCATTGCAAACGAAGTTCATTGAACTCCAATAAAAATAAAAAGGAGTTCCATTGCTATCGGAGCTAGAGCATTTAGGATTAAATTACATTTTTGGAATTACGAATTTTTATTAATACTTTCAAAAAAATCCAATTTAATAAGCTCCCAAGATTTAACAAGTAAACATAACGGGTCAAAATCAGCATCAGCCAATTCAAAATTTAAAAATTGACTTTTAATATTAAAACAGTCAATCTAAAAGAGGAAAAATAAAAGCTTATACATCAAATCAGTAAGAATCTCTTTGAGTAAAGGAGAAACAGTATTTCAGTGAATTGAACTTTTGTATTAATCCTCTTAAATTATTCTCAAAAAGCAAAAAACACCTATATTTACTACAAAAAAATCATATTGCTCGTTATTCGTCAAGTTATAAAACTGGCACACAATTTCAGCCTAAAAATGAGCAACTATTTTAACCCTTAAATAAATTATTATGTCAGAAAGAATAGCAGGAAATTCAGGAGGAAAAGGAGGCACATCCGGAGGAAAAGGCGGAAAAGGTGGAACAAGAGGCGGAACAGGAGGTGGAAAAAGTGAGATGGCAGGAGGAAGAGTGGGAGGAAAAACTGAAGATAGTTTAAAAGAAAAAGCAAGAGGATTTATAGAAGAAACAATAAAAAAACCAATTGCCCACTGTGTTAGATCAAGAGAAAAAGAAAATGATTGGACCATTATACATGCAATAGTTAATGGCATTGTAAAGCATGATTTTCCCGAAGAAGTAGATTTACGAATAGGTAATGATTGGTGGGAAATAGGTAATCAAGGTTATACAGGTTCTTGTACTGCATGGGCTGCTACAGATTCATTATTGAGATGGCATTTAGTAAGAGCTAAGAAAATAAACGAAACAGAAAGGCTTTCAGTCCAATTTACTTGGATGGCTGCAAAAGAAACTGATAATTTTACAACCTACCCTGAAACTTTTATTGAAAATTCAGGCACACCTCTTAAAGGTGCTTTAAATGTTTTAAAAAAGTATGGTGCTGTTCTAGATAAACACCTTCCATTTGGTGGAAGAATAATTGACCCACAAATGGATGCTGAAACTTTTTATTCGATCGCTTCACTATTTTCTATCAATAGTTATTACAGCATTATTAAGGAATACGATGTCAATTTAGATCATCTTAGAATGTGGTTAGCAAGTATTGGTCCAATAATAGCAATGACTGATACCGACTGGAACTTTAGAAACTATAATAATGGCGGAAAACTGGATTCTTATGATTTAACAACTGTTGTTCCAGATACAGGACACGCAATTGCAATTGTAGGTTATACTAAAAATCATTTTATCATTCGCAACAGTTGGGGAACTGATTGGGGAGATAATGGTTATGCCTATGCATCTAACGATTATGTTGCAGCAGCATTTTGCGAAGGATACGGCATCTGGGTTTAAATATATAAAATACCATTTCTCATTAATTTTAGAAGTAGGAAAAATTAAAGATTTAAGCAGACTTGTTTATGATCAAAATAGAGTTAAGCTAATTTAAAACATCTCTAACGTGACGTTGCACAACACCTGTTTTGTCATATTTAGATTTTAATGGAATTCTCGTTTTTAATCCTATTCTCGTTTAGCTAAAAACACTCGATTTCATAATTTTCAAGCAAATAGAGGCTTGATAACGTTAGCTATCAAACAATAAGGTTATGTTATAGAAAATAATTACGTAATAAATTCTAAAAATGGGACAATATAAAGCAAACTCAACAAATTCTAAAAGTTTCAGTTTGACAATAGAAAATACTAAAATTGGAGAATTAAATTATACGAAATGGTATTCGTTTAAAGCAGAAATACAGTTAGCAGACAATTCGAATTATCAACTTGAGCCAAAAGGATTTTGGGATTCTAAAATTGAATTAAAAAAAGCAGAAAAAACACTATTAGAATTTAAAATGGGTTGGAAAGGAATTCTAATTACAACTAATTTTAATGAAAGTAAAAAAAAATATTTATTAAAATTGAAAGGACTGCTGAGTAATAGATTTATACTTATTGATGCAGAAGAAAATGAGATATTAACTGTTGATACTGATTTCAAATGGAGTAAATTAAATTTTGACTATACTATTGAAACTTCAACAGAATTAGACAATATGGAAAATAAAGAACTTATGTTGTTGACTATTCTACACTGTATAAATTATTATTTGACAATTATTGTTGCAGCTGCTTAAACAAAATAACCAGCGCATTCCATAATAAAAAACAAGTAAAAATTTCATAATTAACAGGCAAATTCATATGTATTCATATAGGAAGTTTGTCTGTTGATTACTGATAAAACACAACCTATAATTTTGTCTTTTACATTGTTTAAAACCAGCATTGTATTATTACCTTCCTCTTTTTTCTTTCATAATATTCTTTGAGTTGAGGATCATGTTTTACAGCCACTAAAGCACACATTTGTAATATTGATTTCATTTTTTATCGGCATATGATTTATTTCAGTTCGCCCTTTAATACTCGAATCTGAACTATATTCAAAAGGGCAGTTCCAGTGATTTATAAAAAACTCAATAATCTCAAAGAATATAAAATACCAAAACTGAAGTTTTCACAGGAATTAGAAGTTATGATTATTAAAGATATTGTAGAAAATGTGGAGGTAGTCCCAATAAAGTAAATGAAATTTTAAATCCCGAATGAGGTTTCAAACACTTCTGTTTGCAAATCCGCCCTAACGTTTCTCTGCAAATACGAACAATCTGATTGTCATTCTGGCGAAAAGCAAATTGTAAACTAACCCAGTATTTATTCTGAATTCATTTCAATGGTTATTTCCCACTATTCATTTTATTTCTCAAGTTTTCAATCTGTTTTGTTAGTTAGAAATACGTTTAAAACTTGCAAGGCTTTTTTACACTACTAGGGGCTCTACGATATTTTTTTAACACTCATACATACTTAAATAATTTCACAATCAATATTAACATAGATTAAACTACATTAGCACAACAATAAATGTTTGGCACTTAATTTATTTATAAAACGTAACATTGATTTCAATTAAAAAGTTAAAATAATGACTATACCAGATACAAAAATAACAACTAGCATAAAAAAAATAAACTTTAAAACTCTTGCTATTTTAACAATTCTAATTCTTTCTATTATAGATTTCTGTACTCCCCTAGGCACAGCAATAGGTGCTTTGTATTTAATCCCAATGACAATGGTTATAGATCAGAAAAAATCAACTCTTTATGTTTTTTCATTCATTTCAACTATACTTATTTTATTTAAATTTTTTTATTTCCAAAATAGCAATACACACATTAGTATTTATAGTGATCGATTAATATCTATGATTGCATTATGGGTGGTAACCTTTATTTTAATTGCACACAAAACTCAGCGTAATAAAACCGAAAAACTAATACTGGAACATAATAAATCAATTACTGAAATGTTATTTAAAATAAATCATAAAATTAGACACTCCGTTTCTCAAATCTTAGGACTTACCTACACCTTACTTAAACTCCCTATAGATTCAAAAGATGAAATAAAAGAACTATTAAATCACATACACAATACTACCCAAGAACTTGATCTTCAAACAAAAGAATTGATAGAATTTATGATTAAGGAAAAACAATATGATTAATCTTAGGCAAAACTAAAACAAGTTGGCAAAATAAATTTAAACTCCTAAAAAAACCTAGTAATGCTTTTTTGGGATCATAATGAATAAGAAAAAACTAATTCAATTTAAAATCTAATTTTTAATTCACTGCCTTAGTAGATTTTCCTACCGTCAAATAAATGTGATTGTTAGGATACAGAAATTCAATTTTTGTATGCTGCTGGTTTATCCTCATTTCTACTTGACCTTTCTCATTTTCTAAAGTATAGAAGGTGAAATTCCTATCCCGAGAAAAAATACCAGAGTCTACAATTTTATATTTCATTTTTGTAGTCGTAAAAAAGAAAACCACATCACGCTTTTGAGTATCTAAGAACACAAAAGAATATTCATTTCCAGCGATATTACATTCGCCTTGTTTAAAAGGTTGCTCATCTATGCAATACCGTTGCACATTAAACACTTGTTCTTGAGCATACATACCACCCGTTAGCAACAACAGTACAATTATTTTTTTCATACATGGTTATTTTCTATTATCCGGAATTGGATAATTCTTTTTTCTAATACAAAAGACACGCCACAATATTTTTTAGAGTAGAATAACTAACAAACACGCTATTTAATTTTGTGTGGCTATCATAAAAAAGCCTTAAAAAGCATCGAGTTCCATTATTACATTCCGTTTTTATTTGTATTTTCGATTTTATAAAACCTACTTACTTTCATTAAAATATAATCCTGAAAGTATCCTAAAAATAATTTTAAAAACAAAACAACAATGACTTCATTTAGCAAAGAATTATCCTTCCGTTGGTCTGATCTTGACCCAAATTTTCATGTCCGACACAGTGCTTATTATGACTTTGGAGCACAGCACCGAATCGAAATTCTAGAGAGTCTTGGTTTAACAATGAAAGTCATGCAAGCACAAAATTTTGGCCCTATTCTATTTAGGGAAGAATGTGTTTTTAGAAGAGAAATAAAACTTTCGGACAAAATTTTCATGCATACCAAAACCTCAAAAGTAAATGCAGATGCTTCCCGTTGGTCCATTGTGCATGAGTTTTTAAATGAAGACAACAAACTTTGTGCGACCATAACAGTTGACGGCGCTTGGATGGATACTAAACTTCGTAAACTAGCTTCTCCTACTCCTGAAATTGCCATTGAAACCTTGAGTATTTTTCCTAAAAGTGATAATTTCGAAGGTCTTTAAAATCATATCTTGAATCGTAAAGTAATAAAATCATAATTAATACGAATGGATTTAAACGAGCATTATACTACTCTCTATAAAGAATCTGTAGAAAAAATTGCTGCAGACACTTATCAAATTGACACCCAAATTGATTCAGCGACAGACAATCGATTTGGTATTACCCTATTAATTCGGCCGGATATTCATATCAAAAATAAGATTCAAGGTTTTTTAGAAGAACTCAAAGCAATCGATCCTGAGCAATATTATTATCCAAATTCTGATGTTCATATTACCGTGCTCTCTATTATTTCCTGTTATGATGGTTTTAATTTGGCAACAATTTCGATTCCTGATTATGTAAAAATTATCAAAAAAAGCCTTGTTGGAATACAAGATATAACAATTAATTTTCAAGGAATCACTGCCTCTCCTTCTGCTATAATGGTACAGGGCTTCACCAATACTAATTCCTTAAATGATTTAAGAAACAACCTGAGAACTAATTTTATAAATTCTGGACTGGAACAAAGCATTGATGAACGTTATTCTATTCAAACAGCTCATACGACTGTTGCTAGGTTTCGAAAAGAAATCAAGAATAAAGAAAAACTGCTTGAAATATTAGAAAAGTATCGGGATTTTGATTTTGGAAAATTCAACTTTAAAGAATGTCATTTAGTTTATAATGATTGGTACCAAAGAGACGAATTGGTCAAAGAAATACATGAATTTCGATTAAAATAAAAAATCATAATTTGTTATCCGTAGCATCATGATGTTATCAAAAGTAATGATACATTTAGTGATTATTACATAGTAACAAACTGAACAAAAAAACATGAAAATATTCCCAATAAAGAAAAGTATTGCAAGTCTGATTATTATAAGTATTCTATCGTGTTCATCTGTAAAAACAGCTACCGTTAGCGGAAAAGTTTTGGCTATTCAAAAAGGGAAAGATGGCTACACTGCAACAATTGAAAATTCAAAAGGACGCATTTATTACGGAACAATTAGTATTCCTAATTTGAAAAATCTTCAATTATTCAAACAAGCCGAAACTGGAGATACCATAACGGTAAAAGGAGAACTTTGGAAAATGGGAAAAGAGAAACAAATTACTGTCAGAGAAATATTGGAACTGAAACACAAGAATATTACCGAAGCTAAAATCACTGGAACAGTTCAATCTGTCGAAAAAGGAAAAGATGACTATACTGCCAAAATAAAAACAACTGAGGGAACAATCTATTTTGCTGTAATCAGTATTCCTAACCTTGGAAGTGCAGAGAAATACCGTGAATTTAAAATAGGAGAAAAGGTTACTTTGTTCGGAGAAATCTGGAAAATGGGAAACGATAACCGAATTACCGTCAAAAAAAATTTAGATTAAAAACTCTTTAATAAACATTTAAGCTATATAATTTCATTCATAAGAAATCGCTTCTATTCTATCGTTTTCAGAATTAAAAGGGGTAAAATCAGCTGTAATGGGTTGGCATTCAATCTTCATAAACGTGCAATTAACATCCCCAAAGTAACTGGCAACCGCTACTTCTGAAGCATCTTTCCCATTAGCAATTTTCACTAATCCATTAGCAACCGCTAATTTAGTAGGGTCAAAAAACAACCATCGTCCACCGATATAGGCTTCAAAACATGCATGGAAATCCGGTGGATTAAGATTATAGGCATATCCTGTAAAATAGCGTGCCGGTATGTCTAACGCTCGACATAATGCGATTCCTAAATGGGCAAAATCTTTACAAACTCCTACTCTATCAAGTAATGTATCGCAGGCTGAAGTACTCGAATTGGTAACGCTGGTTTTATATTCGACAGTGTTAAAAATCGATTCCTTTATGGCTTTTGCTTTAGCATATTCATTGGGTAAATATCCAAATTCCTTAGTGGCAAATTCCAATAACTTATCCGATTCACAATGCCTGCTTGGAGAAATATAAGGCAATACTTCATGATCCAGATTTATGATTGGTATAGATTGTAAAAGTACTTTTTCATCATAAACGGTATAACTGACCTCTACCTCTGCTTCGTAAATTAAAGTAAAAAATACGCCTTTCCCCACTTCCATTTTTACAAATCGTGTGCCTGAATTTTTTAAAGTAAATTCCTCAAATTTTATGGCAGGAGTAACAATAAGTAATTCTGAAATGATAGTTTGACAAGCAGATTTTGCAGCCTGTATATTAAAAATAAAGGTGGTTGGAGAAAAAACTTCGTATGATAATTCGCTAAATACTTTAAACTTCATAGTGTAAATATATAGTTTTACAATTAGCGCTAAATACAATTTTTGGATTTATTATTGGCTAGTTTCCCCTTTTATTAAATTCTTAAATTCGATGGAATCAATTTATACAATTCAAAAAAAGTGATACTTTTTTTTATACTTTTATAATCCTAATAGAAATCAATTTTCAATCAAAAAAACTAAAAATGAAATTAACCAAATTACTTTTTATAGTAGTTATTATTTTAAGTATGAGTAGCTTTAAAAAAATAACTACTGATCATACAACCACAGAAAAAAATGTAGCGCAATCAAGGGAATTCTACCAAATTAAAACCTATATTTTCAAAACGGAACAGCAAGTACAAACCACCGAAAAATATCTAAAAGAGGCATTTCTTCCAGGGTTGAAAAAACTTGGAATTAAAAATATTGGTGTGTTCAAACCTAAACCAAATGCTACTGATACAATAAAAAAAGTGATGCTGGTAATTCCGTTTTCATCCATGACTCAATTTCTGGAATTGGAAGATAAACTAGCCAAAGACAAAAACTATTTAGCCTTTGGAACAGATTATTTAAATGCTTCCTATAAACAAGCGCCTTATTTGCGTATCGAATCAATTTTATTGAAAGCTTTTTCAGATCATCCTATTTTGTCAACTCCCGTTTTGAATAGTCCAAGAGCAAATAGAGTGTATGAATTAAGAAGCTATGAATCAGCAACCGAAGCGATTTATAAAAACAAAGTCGATATGTTTAATGCCGGCGGAGAAATAAAACTCTTTGACCGACTTGCTTTTAATGCTGTTTTTTATGGCGAAGTTATTTCAGGAGCCAAAATGCCAAACTTGATGTACATGACCACTTTTGCAGATCAGGAAAGTAGAGATTCGCATTGGAAAGCCTTTGTAGATTCGCCGGAATGGAAAGGATTAATAGCTAAGGAAAAATACAAAAACAATATTTCTCACATAGACATTACCTTTTTGTACCCAACTGATTATTCAGATTATTAGTTTTACAAATCCTAATTTCAATCCTAAACTACAACCCTAAAAAGCTGTAGTTTTTTTATTTAAAAGCTTAAAACCTTTACTTTTTTTCGAATCCAGACAAGCGTAAATACGTCGTTAAGAAAAGATTAAATCATTAATTTTAAGTATCTTTAGTCCTATTTTTAGCTATGGAAACCCTCAATACAATATTAAAACTTTCCGCTGGCGTTGGACTGTTTCTTTTTGCCATGTATCTTGTGGAGGAATCCTTAAAGAATCTTTCGGGGAGAAATTTCAAACTGTTTCTGCAGCGAATTACAAAAAACAACATTGGTGCAGTAGCCGGCGGAACAATAGTAACCGGTATTCTTCAAAGTAGTTCTATGGTTTCGTTGATGGTTTTGGCATTTGTTGGCGCAGGAGTTTTTACCATGAAAAATGCTATGGCTATTATTCTAGGAGCAAATCTGGGTACAACACTTGCCAGCTGGCTGGTAGCAACACTTGGTTTTAAAACCAATATAGAAGTTATTGCTTATCCGGCAGTTTGTTTGGGAGGTTTTCTCTTAATCCTACTTGGAAATCGGAAAACCATAAAATATGTTTCCTATTTTCTTTTGGGTTTTGGTTTAATGTTTATTGGCCTTTCCTTCATGAAAACTGCTATGGAAACGCAGGTTCAATATTTTAATTTTTCACAATATGCTTCAAAACCGTTACTAATTTTTCTGATAATTGGTTTTTTGATTACGCTGGTTGTTCAATCGAGTTCTGTAACTATGGCACTAACATTGAGTGCTCTCAACGCTGGAGCGATAGGATTTCCCATGGCAGCTGCAATCGTTCTGGGTAGTGAAACGGGTACCATTATTAAAATAGTATTGAGCGCTATTGGCGGAAATGCGTCTAAAAAACGAGTCGCACTGGGCAATTTATTGTTTAATATTTTCATTACTGCCATTGCTTTTATATTGCTAAGACCTATTATCCTGCTGATAACCGATATCATAAAAATCAAAGATCCGCTCATTGGGTTGGTTACTTTTTCGAGTTTAATAAATCTGTTGGCTATTGTATTATTTCTTCCTGTTTTGGATTTATTTACTACCTTTTTGGAACGCTTTTTCAAAAACACGGATGGTTCGACGGCAGCATTTATAAGCAACGCATCAATCGCAGAGCCAGAAACAGCGTTGGATTTATTTAGAAGAGAGACAAGATATTTTATTCACAACTCGATGCTTTTCAATTTGGAATTATTCAAAATCCAAACCCATAAACTTGACCAACGAATTGATTACAAGGAAATCAATGATAAAAGAAATTTTAATTCAAAAACTACGGAAGAGAAATATGAATTTCTAAAACAATTGCAAGGCGAATTACAGGCTTTTTATTTGAAATTAAGAGTGAAATTAAACAGTGAACAAAATTCTGAACTGAACCAACTGATTTCTGCAGTGCGAAGTTCCATGCATGCAGTAAAAAGTATAAAAGATATTGGAAGTAACATTACAAACCTCAGCAGTTCATCAAAAGAAATTAAATATCAGTTTTTCCTGCATCATAAAAAAGAAACCGAAGAACTGTACCTGAAATTAAATATGTTTTTGAACACCGAAAAAAGCTCGGATTTTGAAGAACTAAGAATTCAATTTGATACGATTCAAAAAAATTACACAACAGCACTCAATACCTTTTATACTGAGGCACAACTTGCACCTATTGAAGATATTGACATCACAACGGTAATAAACTTCAACAGAGAACTTTTTACTTCAAATAAAGCTATGTTAATGGCTGTCAAAGATATTTTATTAGATGAAAAACAAGCTCAAAATTTTAATGAAATTCCCATCTACAAAACATAAAAATCACGCATTTTCTTGTTATATAATCTAGTAATTTTGCAACATTATTTTTGAATTTTATAATGTATTTCGTTTTCAATTTTTAATCTTTGTAAGTAATTCCATTTGCAGACAAGATTGCAATTCTTATTTAAATTGGTTAATTTTAACCAAAAAACACACCTCATTTGAAAACATACTTAAAGAAAAGTTTGAAAATTTTCCTTTGGATAATAGGAATTATAATCCTGTTATTCTTAATTCTGTTTGTTGCTATTCAAATTCCCTCTATTCAGAATTATGCCAAAGATAAAGCAGTAACGTATCTGGAAGGAAAAATCAAAACCAAAGTGAGGGTTGATAGCCTTACAATTGAATTCCCCAAAAAAGTAATTCTTAAAGGCGTTTATTTTGAGGACCAAAAAAAAGATACTCTTTTTGCTGGAGAAAAGTTGGCTGCCGATATCAGTCTGTTTCAATTGATAAACAATAAAGTCGAAATCAATTCCTTAGAATTAGTAGGAATTTCAGCCAATTTAAATAGAGATTCCAAAGCTGTTTTTAATTTTGATTACATCATAAAAGCATTTGCTTCACCAGAAAAACAAAAGAGTGATTCGCCACCAATGCAGTTTTCAGTGGAAGAAATAATACTCGACCGCATCCAGTTTAAGTATACCGATGCCGTTACAAAAAATGATATTTATGCCAATTTAAAGCATTTTGAAACGAAAATTAAAACTTTCGATTTAAACGAAATGAACTTTGAAATTCCAAAAGCTAAAATCAATGGATTAAAGTTCAAATTAAAGCAAGGTTTGGTTCAAATATCCAATGCGACCAAAGTGGCAGCGATAAAAAACGAACCGGAATCCATCTTAAAATTAAAATTAGGCGAAATTGATTTGGCAAAAATTGATTTCGATTATAAAAGTGAGGAAACCAAGTTATCCACAAATTTTTATTTGAAAAAACTGCTCGCTAAAATTGATAAAATTGACCTTAACAATCAATTCGCAATTATAGAAAGTCTTGATTTAACTGGTGTAGAAGGTGCCTTGACTTTTGATAAATTAGATATAATCAAACCTGCAAAAGAAGCTGAAAATGCCGAATCGAACAATTGGGAAGTCAAAATAAAGAAAACGGAATTCAAACGAATAAATTTCCGTTACGATAATAATACTATTGCAAAAGTTCAAAAAGGAATTGATTACAACCATTTGAATATTACCAGTTTAAATTTACAAGTAGATGTATTGAATTACAATCCTGTAAATATTTCCGGTGTTGTCAATTCATTAAGTGTTAAAGACAAAAGCGGGTTAAACATTCAATCCTTTAATACTGAATTTTTCTACGGTAAAAAGAATGCCTTTTTTAAAAAATTATATTTAAAAACTCCTCAAACGGAACTGAAAGATGATATTAGAATTGGATATCCTTCCATTGCATCTTTAGCCAAAAATCCGGGTGAATTAGGACTTACTGCTAATTTGAAAAAAAGTAAATTGGGGATTAAAGATATTTTACTTTTTGCTCCGACTTTGAATAATACCAATCCGTTTATGAGTAATCCCAATGCGATATTACTGATTAATGGAACTGTAAAAGGAAAATTAAAAAATATTGAGTTTCCAAGTATGGAAATTAGCGGTATTGGAACTACAAAAGTAGCGGCAAGCGGCAGAATCATTGGTTTACCAGATGTCAACAAAGCCTATTTTGATTTAAATATTAAAGATTTACAATCCGGTTCGAAAGATTTTGTTGGCTTTTTACCGAAAGGTACCATTCCTAATTCGATTCAATTGCCGTCAAAATTCAGCGCTAAAGGAATTTTTAAAGGAACCATTGCTAATTTCATTACCAATATGAATATTGCAAGTAGTTTTGGAAATGCAAAAATCAAAGCTACATTCGATCAAAGCAGAAAAAATTACGAGAAATACGATGCCCAAACGGAACTGACTAATTTTGATTTAGGAAAATTTATCAAAAACGACTCCATTGGAAAAGTAACTTTAAAAGCCAACATAAAAGGAACTGGATTTGATCCAAAAACAGCAACTGCATCTTTAAACGGAACTATTCTAAAAGCGTATTATAATAAATATACGTACCAAAATGTAGCCGTAAAAGGAACTATTCGCAACGGAAATTTCAATGCAACTGCTTTCGCAAAAGATCCTAATCTAACTTTTGATTTCGTGAGCAGCGGCAGTTTTAAAGACAAATATCCTACCGGAAAACTAAAACTGAATGTGGATATCGCTGATTTGGAAAAATTAAATCTGCACGCTGGTCCTTTAAAAATAAGAGGCGTTGTAGATGCTGATATTCAATCAGTAAATCTCGATTACCTCAACGGAACGGTATATGCACGTAACATTACCATAGTCAATGCAAAAGAAGAATTTGTAATTGATTCTATTAGCGCAGTGGCAACTTCCAGTTCTGAAAAGAATACATTCGTGTTGAAATCACCGTTTTTGGATGTGGAAGCCAACGGAAAATACAAGTTGTCAAAAATAGCGACTGCATTGTCAAATTCCATTTCCAAGTATTATGACAGCAAACCAAATTCAAGAAAAACAGCAGTTGAGAAACAAGAATTTGTTTTTAAAATTGGCGTAAAAGACAGTCCTATTTTAGTGAAACTTATTCCTGAATTGAAAAGTCTGGAACCTATTAATATACAAGGAAGATACAACTCTGTTAACGATTCTATTGTTTTGAATGGTACAATTCCAAAATTAATTTATGGAGAAAACACTATTACAAACGCTGTCCTCAAAGTAGACACTAAAGATAACTATCTTGTTTACAGCTTCATAGTTGATGATATTCAAAACAAACAAATTCAATTGCCCCACACCAGTATTTCAGGTAAAGTGCAAAACAATATTGTAGATTATACGGTGCAATTAAAAGATTCAAAAGACAAAGAAAGATACTTAATTGCAGGAACATTAAAAGCTACCAACGGAAACAACGACATCAATCTTGATTCAAATAATTTGTTACTGAACTATGAATCTTGGAAAATAGCACAAGACAATTTAATTCGCTTTGGCAAAAAAGGAATCTATGCCGATAATTTCGAATTGAGTAAAGACGGAAGTAAAATCCTCATACAATCACAATCTCAGCAGGCAAATGCACCAATCGCAATTGATTTCAAAGATTTTGACATAAAAACCATTACCAGTATCGTTGAGAAAGATGATTTGCAAATGAGCGGTAAAATCAATGGAAATGCATTGGTCAAAAATATAGGCACCACACCTCTTTTTACTTCAGACTTAAACATTGAAAATTTCACTTTCAAAAAAGATACAATCGGAAACATCAGCATCAAAGTAAATAATGCTATTGTCAACCAATATGATGCCGTAATCGCAATTACTGGCCAAGGAAATCAAGTCAATTTGGAAGGGAATTACAAGACGACTGACAGCAGTTTTGACATGAATCTCGACATTGATAAATTGAACTTAAAAAGCATTCAGGGTTTTACATTGGATAACATTACTGAAAGCACGGGATTCTTGACAGGGAATTTTAAGATAACGGGAAATACAACTCAACCCAATGTAATTGGAGAATTGAAATTCAATGAAATTGGTTTCAAAGTGAAGCAACTCAATGCAAAATTCAAATCTTTGAATGATAAAATTGTATTTACACCCAATGCGATTCTTTTTGATAATTTTATTATAAAGGATGAAAAAGACAATGATTTAGCCATCAATGGAAAGATTGACAGTGCCAATTTCAGCAATTTTGGTTTTGACTTAGCCATCGATGCTGATAATTTCAAAGCCGTCAATTCTAAAGCAAAAGACAATGATTTGTATTATGGCGAATTGTACTTAGACAATCATTTGAAACTATCCGGAAACTTAGACAATCCTATTGTAGAAGGAAATATCAAAATTAATAAAGACACTAAATTCACTATTGTTTTACCTCAATCAGATCCGTCAATTGCTGACAGAGAAGGAATTGTAGAATTCATTGACCAAGACAATCCGAAATTAGTCGAGACGATCGTTATGGATGATTTGAATAGCGAAATGGACATAAAAGGAATCAATGCTTCGGTAAATATTGAAGTAGATAAAGACGCCGAATTATCATTGGTGATTGATAAAGCCAACGGAGATTACCTAAAATTAAAAGGAGAGGCACAATTGAACGGCGGTATTGATCCATCAGGAAAAACGACTTTGACCGGAAGATATGAATTATCTGAAGGTAATTATGAAATGAATTTTAATGCTATCAAAAGAAAATTTGACATCAAAAAAGGAAGTTATATCCTGTGGACTGGAGAGCCCACAACGGCAGACATTAATATCACTGCGGTTTACAAAACAGAAGCTGCTCCGATTGATTTGGTAAACGATCAATTAGGAGATATTACTGCCGAACTAAGAAACACGTACAAACAAAAAATTCCTTTTGAAACCGAATTGAAAATGAATGGTGAATTGATGAAGCCAAACATTTCTTTTGATATCATTTTGCCCGATGGAAACAATAGCGTTTCAACAGAAATTATCAATGCTACACAAGCAAAATTAACCCAACTGCGTCAGCAACCGGATGAATTGAACAAACAAGTTTTTGCCTTACTGCTGCTGAATCGTTTTATTGGAGAAAACCCATTTGCCAGTGAAACTGGAGGCACAAGCGTTTCGTCACTAGCAAGAGAAAGTGCCAGTAAAATTTTGTCGCAACAACTTAATAATTTGGCGGGTGATTTAATTGAAGGGGTAGAACTCAATTTCGATTTGAATACTTCTGATGATTATACAACCGGTCAACGAGAAAACAAAACCGATTTAAGTGTAGGAATTTCAAAAAAATTATTGAACGATCGATTGAAAGTAACTGTAGGAAGCAGCTTTGGAATTGAAGGACCACAACAAGTGAATCAAAACGCTAATAATATTGCGGGTGATGTTTCGATTGATTACCAACTTTCAAAAGATGGAAGGTATAAAATACGAGCGTATCGCGTAAATAAATATCAAGTAGCACTTCAAGGTGAAGTTGTGGAGACCGGAATTGCTTTTATCATCACTCTGGATTACAATAAATTCAGTGAATTATTTCGTAAAAGTGAAGCGAAAAAAGCAAAGCAAAAACAGAAAAAGAATTAAAAAATAAATCCGATGAACAAGAGCCCTTTAATATACTTTCTTTTTTTAGGATTGTTCGTTTCCTCCTGCAGCAATACCAGATTTTTGCCTGAAGGAGAACTACTGTATACGGGTGCAAAAGTAACCGTGGAAGGAAAAGAAGTCTCCAAAAAAGAAAAAAAAGCATTAAAAACGGCATTAAAAGAAGTAGTTAGACCAAAGCCTAATTCTTCGATTTTGGGATTAAAACCGAAACTATACATCTACAATTTGGCTGGGACGCCAAAGAAAGAAAAAGGTTGGCGCTACTGGTTGAGAACTAAAGTAGGCGAAGCTCCCGTTTTATACAGCCAAGTAGATTTAGAATACAACAAAAGTGTTTTGCAAAACTTTGCCGAAAACAGTGGCTATTTCAACACAAAAACATCGGCAGATTCAACCCGACATGGTAAAAAAGCAACCGCAGAATATAGTGTAAAACCAGGGAAACAATATAAAATTAAAGAAGTAAAATTCCCCACGGATTCCTCCATAATTTCGACTGCAGTTCGCAATACCAGACGAAGAAGTCTGTTGAAAAAAGAAGAAGGATACAGTCTTGATGCCATCAAAGAAGAAAGAGTTCGCATCGATGCCAGACTGAAGGAAAAAGGATTCTTCTATTTTAATCCTGATTATCTTAAAGTACAAGTGGATACAACTGTTGCAAACCATCAAGTGGATCTTATTGTAAAAGTAAAAGACGAAGCTCCAAAACGGGCAGAGACACCATACAAAATCAATAAAATTATTGTTTATCCAAACTATTCAATTGGTTCCGACAGTGTAAAAAACAATATGGATTCCATCAAAAAATACAATGACTTAACCATTATTGATCCGGAGAATTTATTTAAACCCCGCATTTTTGACAGAGCATTATATTTTAAAAAAAATGATTTATACAACCGCACCGATCATAATTTATCCTTGAATCGATTAGTAAATCTTGGGACTTTCAAATTCGTAAAAAATCAATTCAGAGTTTCTGATACAACAGGAAATTATCTGGATGCGTATTATTATCTGACGCCATTACCAAAAAAATCAATACGACTGGAATTATTAGCCAAAACGAATTCTGCTAATTATACAGGAACGGAACTCAATTTGAACTGGAGCAATCGAAATACTTTCAGAGGTGCTGAATTGCTTACCATCTCTGCTTTTGGAGGTGTTGAAGTACAAGTTTCCGGTCAGAATAATGGATTTAATGTATACCGCATTGGAACCGAAGCGAATTTAGTTTGGCCACGATTGGTCGCTCCTTTTAAGCTAAATTCTCCAAGTGGTTTTGTTCCAAAAACGAAGGCAACATTAGGATATGAATTTCAAAACAGAACCAAATTATATTCCCTGCAAACCTTCAAAGGTTCGTTTGGTTATTTATGGAAAGAAAACGAACGAAAAGAGCATTTATTTAATGTAACTGAGATTACGTATGCCAGTCCGCAAAATGTAACTGCGTTGTATCAGGAACAAATCGATGCGAACCCATCGTTAGAAAAAGTCATTGAAAAGCAATTAATTTTTGGACCAACCTATTCCTATACCTACACTAATACACTTCAAAAAAGAAAGAAAAATACCTTTTATTACAAAGGAACGATCGACTTAGCCGGTAACATCGCCGGATTAGCTTCAGGTGCAAACATTGAAAAAAAGGACGCCATTAAATTATTTGATGTTCCTTTTAGTCAATTTGTTAAAATAGAAAATGATTTCAGACATTATTATAAGTTCAGTCCAGATTCTCAACTGGCCAGCCGAGTTATTGTAGGCGCTGGATATGCTTACGGAAACTCCCGTGAAATGCCATTTATAAAGCAATTTTTCATTGGTGGAACCAATAGTTTACGAGCCTTTAGAGCACGTTCTATTGGTCCGGGAAGTTTTGATGGCGCATCAACGAATACCAATACTTTTTTACCTGATCAATCCGGTGATATAAAATTGGAATTTAATACTGAATACCGAGCTAAAATTTACGGATTGGTGAAAGGTGCTTTATTTATAGATGCTGGAAACATCTGGCTATTGAATGAGAATCCGGATAAACCCGGAGCCAAATTTTCAAAAAAATTCCTGAACGAAATAGCCGTTGGAGCCGGAGCCGGTTTGCGTTTCGATTTCTCGTTTTTGATTCTGAGAACAGATCTCGCCTTCCCTATTCGAAAACCATATTTACCCAATGGTGACCGTTGGGTTTTAGATCAAATCAATTTTGGAAGTGGCGCTTGGCGAAAAGAAAACTTGATTTTCAACTTGGCTATTGGCTACCCTTTTTAAAACTATACAGTCTGAATAAAAAAGAGCACGATGATTTCGTGCTCTTTTTTATAAAAGGTATTCGTATTTTATTATTTAATCCACCAAGAATAATGCATTGCTGAACAATAAATTTCCGTTTTCCCAGAAACCTCTAAACAGCGGATTATCTACCATATAAATTACTTCGCCATTTTCTTTTTTGTCCACAGCAAAGCTTACGGTGTTATTCAATTTCTTTTTGATTTCATTACCTACAAAGCCATAACTCTTATAATCTTTAGGCACATAAACAACATTTGTTGCTTTTTTCAATAATGAATAATGTCTGTCATCCGTTTTTAAACTGAAATATTTATCTCCTAAACCAAAAGACATTGGATGTGTTTTATTCAAAAGATTCTCAATAATAGCACCAGGAATCGATTTAGAAATATACCTGCGTTCTGTATCTTGGAAATCTAAGAATCGCTCTTTTAATTCGTTTTCCGAGGCTTCTTTTTCAGAACTAAGTTTGTCTTCATCCGTAGCAAAAGGACTCAAAGCATATCCTTCTTTTCCTTCAAATAAACTAAGGGCACTATTCATGGCAATTACTTTCCCCCCATTTTTGACCCATTCTCCAATTTGTTTTTGTTGATCTTCCGAGAAATTGTAATACCCATCAGGCAATATCAATGTATTGTAATTGTATAATTTTATTCTTTTAAAATTATCCGCGTCCACAACACTTACTGGATAACCCACCGTTTCTTCCAGATAATACCAAACAGAACCAAATTCAGTAGAACCAACTCCTTTGCCTGACAATAAAACAATTTTAGGTGCTTTCAATAAATTAAAATTTTCGCCGCCAACATCTTTAGAATTCGAAGAAAAACCAGTTAAGATATAATTAAAATCTGTTTTTATTTTTACTAATTCTGTAATCGTTTTTTCAAAGTCAACTACTTTAGGATTATCTGTTTTGGTAACCAGCAAACCTCCTGGCTCTACAGTTGTATCACCAAAAACGGCTTTTTTCATCGCTGACCTAACCTTAATATTATTTTGGTGCAACAAAGACAAAACTTGGGCTGAGATTCTGTTATTCCACGGAATATGAAATGCATATACATTTTGAGGAATCGTTTTTTCCAGTACTTCAATTGACGCTTTTGTTTTAATGACTAAACTATTTTTCACCGCATATCCTTCAACTCCATACGCCAAAGGCAATGCCCAAGAGGTAATGTCATACGATAAACTGTCATTTAGTTTTTGGTTTGGTTCAAAAAGTACCTGCGCAAAAACAGCTTTTTGTTGGTCTACTTTTACAATTAAATCATTGGGCTCAATCGTGAAACCTTTCTCTGTTTTTGTATTGTAATTGAATCCGGATGCTTTTTGACTGGCATCAGCATAACTGAATTCTACATTATTCTTTTTCAACAAATCCGCCATTTGAACTAACTTCGGATTGTTTTTCATCACGTACATTTTATAGTTTCCCTTCACTGTTTTTCGGGAATTATTCATAAAACCTCTGAATCCTTTCAGCAAAACATCTGCTTGAGATGCCGCCGATTCTACAACCGTCAAAACTGCTGTTGCGTGATGCGTCAATCGGTCTTTTATAGTCAAATTGATTCCATTACTCATCACAACTTCTCTTCCCGCTCCTATTCCTCCTTGTTCCAATGTCATTCCTACAGCTCCGTTGTAAGTAGGATATGTATCGCCATAACTTGGATAAAACAAATCAAAACGTTCACCGGTATTGTACATCCAGTTTTGCGCATCGAATTTTTTAGAAATATTTTTACCTAAAGTGTAATGAAAATCTTTTTGATACTTCTCAATATATTCATGCAACGGTTCTGCTGATGGTGGAAAGAAATAGGGAGAATCGTATCCCATTTCGTGTACATCCGTATGAACTTGAGGCATCCACTGGTTGTATAACGCAATACGCTGTTGCGTTTCCGGTTGCGTTTGCCAAGCCCAGTCTCTATTTAAATCAAAAATATAATGGTTGTATCTTCCACCTGGCCAAACTTCCATGTGCTCTCTGTCTGACAATTCCGGGTGCGTTTTTTTACCTGAAATTTCTCTTAACCAATTTCCGTATCTGGAATATCCATCTGGATTTATACATGGATCAAGGATTACAATGGTATTTTCTAACCACTTTTTAGTTTCTGTATTCGAAGGATTTACCAATTCGTAAGCTACAGTCATAGCGCTTTCGGTTCCGGCAAATTCATTTCCGTGAACATTAAAACTCAACCATACAATTAATTTATCGCCAATCATTTGAGATTTATTTTCGGATAAACCAATGGCTGCTAAATTGTTGTTTCTAATTTGTTCCAAATTAGCTAAATTCTCCGGACTGGAAATAAAATACACATTCAAGTCTCTTTGTTCCGGAGTGACTCCATATTTCTGGTGTTTGATCAAAGTGGACTTTTCCGTAAGGTGCTTGAAATAATTTTCAGCTTGATGATAATAGGTTATTTGTTTTCCGTAATTGGGTAAAAACTGGGAAGGACTTTGCACTTGTGAATGAACGCTTAGCACCAAAGTTAGCATTAGATAAAAAGAAAAAACGGTCTTTTTCATATTTTTTTGGGTTAGTTATGCTTCAAAAATAGCCATTTACGAAGTATTGCACAAGCTTAATTTCGGATTAGTGAAATATTGATTTTACCAAACCTCTAGTTTTTATTAATTTATTTTTTGTTGAAGAATAATAACAATACAGCAATATTCATTATTAAATAAACAATATTATTCTGTTTTGGATTAGTATCATTGCTACATTCTATTATATTTGCAAACAACAAAATTCACACTACACATGGAAGAATGTATCTCAGTTTTTGACATGCTAAAAATTGGTGTTGGACCTTCGAGTTCGCACACACTTGGACCTTGGAGAGCTGCCGAACGCTTTCTTAGTGAATTGAGAAACGAAAATTTAATTCATTCTGTAAACAGGGTAAAAATAGATTTATACGGTTCCCTTTCCTTGACTGGTAAAGGACACGCCACAGATTTAGCCGTAATGTTGGGTTTAAGCGGACAAGATCCAGAATACATTCCAATAGAAAATATTAATACAATCATCAAATCCATTGAATCAAAAAACGAAATCATTTTAGGAAACGAAAAAACAATTCCTTTTTATTTCCTCCAAGACATCGTTTTCAATAAAAACTTCCTTCCTTTTCATGCCAATGGAATGACTTTTACGGCTTACATGACTGATGATAGCGAATACGTTTCTACTTTTTATTCTATTGGTGGCGGATTTGTGGTCAAAGAAGAACGCATCAACGCCAAGAAGAAAATACAAATAAAATGTGCTTTTCCTTATCCAATTGAGAAAGCAGCTGAACTATTAGATTATTGCAAAAAAGAGAACAAATCCATATCAGAAATCGTTTATGAAAACGAAAAATCGATGCGCACCGAAACTGTTATCGACCATGAATTGATGCGCATTTGGAAAACGATGCTCGAATGCATGTACATTGGTTGCCATTCCGAAGGGATTCTTCCCGGCGGATTAAACGTGCGTCGCCGTGCTTTTGATATGCACCAAAACCTCATCGGTTTAGCCAATTATGATTCGCCACAAACCTGGCTCGAAGAAATCAGAAAAACAGAAGTAAAATTTCGCCAAATCTTGAAATGGGTTTCCTGTTTTGCCCTTGCGGTAAATGAAGTAAACGCTGCTTTAGGTCGAGTGGTTACTGCTCCAACGAATGGAAGTGCGGGCGTTATTCCTGCTGTTTTGATGTATTATTTAGTGATTGAAAACCACAATGCCGGGGAAAAAGAAATCAAACAATTCTTGATGGTTGCCGGAGAAATAGGCAGTATTTTCAAAAAAGGTTCTACAATTTCTGCAGCAATGGGTGGTTGTCAGGCCGAAATAGGTGTTTCTTCCTCGATGGCTGCCGCCGCATTATGCGAATTGATGGGCGGAACTCCAGAGCAGGTTTTAATGGCTGCCGAAATCGCGATGGAACATCACTTGGGATTGACTTGTGATCCTATTGGCGGTTTGGTTCAGATTCCGTGTATTGAACGAAATACGATGGGTGCCATAAAAGCGATTAATGCCGCTGAATTAGCCTTGGAAACCGACCCAAAAAACGCAAAAGTTCCTTTGGACAAAGTGGTGGACACGATGTGGCAAACCGCTAAAGACATGAACAATAAATACAAAGAAACCTCTGAAGGCGGATTAGCTATTGCCGTGAATATGGCGGATTGTTAAATTTCATAACACAAATTTAAAACACAAACAATCTAAAATTCAACTATTTATAGTAGATTTAATTTATATTCTTAAATCAAAAACTATGGAAATCAATTGGGTAATAGTTAGCATTGTAATCATTTGTGTGCTTATTTTGATTGTATTTCTTATTAGAAAAAATCAAAAGGATAAAAAAAAATATACCAATTTTTTAAACAATGACTATAAAAAAGCAAATGAAGAAGAGTCAGATTTGAATGATGACACGTATTAATTTGTATTTTGAGTGGTTTTAATTTTTTAGTTGATTAATCCAGTAAGCCATAATGCACTACTGAAATCCAAAAATAAAAAAACCGTAAACAGATTAGTATAATCGCTGCAAACAAAGGAGATTTGAAAATAGCAATAGCACTATTTGTTTAAACTTAAAATCAGCCTGAAAAGTACCATTGAACCACGGAATTTAATTTGACTCGCATAAATTCTAATGGATTTTAACGAAAATTTACAACTATTAAGCAAGAAAATATTGTAATTATGCAAAATGATTAAACAAATCCGACATAGTTTTTTAACCCGATATTTTTGGTGTTTCATGTCGTTATACTTGCTTAACTGCTTTGTTGATTCCCCTGATGTACAACCAGATTACTTTACTGAGGATCTAACCTATAATGACCAAGAAAGTATTATTGAAATATTTGTTGAAAAAGTGTTAGGATTTGAAAATGCTATAGCCGAATACGATGACAATGATATAAACCAAAGTTCCTCTTTAAAAAGCAATTTTTCCATAGATTTTTTTGTTTTACCAATCATTACCCTTAGCGGAAACAAAAATTATATGCGCTTAAAAAAGGAAAATTTAGCGGTACAAAATTCAATCCTTTTGACCCCATATTTTAAAATTCACACCCCTCCTCCAGAAGCTTAATCTGTTTTTTTATCATTAATCCCCTTTATTTTCTTATGAAAACGAAGGTCTTCATTTTGTATAACAGAAATAAAACAGATTAAAATGACTACCCAATATTTAAAAACAAAGGTATTTACCTTATTATTAACTGTAATTGCAGTTGCCAATTCTCAAGCACAAACAGAAAAATACCAAGAAAACAGTATTAAAGACAGTCTTTATATTCAAGAAGTTGAAGGCAAAAAAAAACGAACAAAAGTTTTACACGCTGAACCCTTGTATATTGACCTAATTAGAGATTTGGGAGCCCGAAAAGGGGAAAAAGAATGGAACCTAGGCCTTGGTTTGACAGACAATATCACTCATGACGAATACACAGCTTTAATAGAATATGAATGGGCGCCAATTGATAGATTAGGGCTTGAAGTAGAATTACCTTTTTCAATTTATTACCCCACTACTGGAAATTCGAATGCACCTGAAAGTAACTTAAACAGTATAAAATTAGCAGCGCAGTATACTTTTTTTGTTTCAGAAAAAAAGAAAATCTCGATGGCTATTGGCTATATTCATGAATTCATGTTGCCGAATTTTAACAGCTACGGCAATAGCACTTTGATAACCGGAAATGGGTATAATCCGTTCTTAGTGATTGCCAAACGCTGGGGACAAAATTTCCATACCTTATTATATACCGGGCCACAATTTAAGCACCATTTTTCAGATAATTCAACACAAACCAACTGGCAAATTAATTCAAATATCCACTACATGATTCCCGGAACACGGAATTTTGTAGGTCTTGAGTTTAATAAAGAAATTAATAATAATGATTTTGATATGACCATACGACCTCAAATGAGAGTAGAAATCACAGATAATTTACTGATAGGAATAGTAACCGGAATCCCTATAAATAGAGAAAATCAGCGGTTCAGCTCCTTTTTACGACTCATATATGAACCCTCCTCACATTAAAAAAATTAATGTTTTTATCCCTTTTCTAAATCATACATTTTCGGTGATAAAGCGTCATAAATTCGTAAGTCAAAATTATTGAAAGCGTCTGTTCTTACTTTTGGTGCAGTAAAACAAAATGTGTCGAAAACTATTTTAATTTCAATTATGATTCGCCGCAAACCTGACTCGAAGAAATCAGAAAAACGGAAGTGAAATTTTACCTAAGCCTGAAATGTGTTTCCTGTTTTTCCCTTGCTGGAAATGAAGTGAATGCTACTTTAGGCTTCGTAGTTACTGCTCCAACAAATGGAAGTACGGGCTTTATTCATTCCGTTTTAATGTATTATTTAGTGATTGAAAACCATAATACCTGAGAAAAGGAAATCAAATAATTACTGAGAGCTGCCTGAGAAATTAGCATTTCTTCCTCGATGGTTGTACCCGCTTTATGCGAATTTATGAGCGGAACTCCCAACAGGTTGAATGCCTGCCGAAATTGCCATGAATATGGTGAATTGTTAATTGGACTATTCTATTTTTAGAATTACTTTTTTTGTTCTGAGTAAATTTTCATTTTACCTAGTCTAAATTTAAAATACTGATAATCTAAAATTCAACTATTTATAGTAGATTTAATTTATATTCTTAAACCAAAAGCAATGGAAATCAATTGGGTAATAGTTAGCATTGTAATCATTTGTGTGCTTATTTTGATTGTATTTCTTATTAGAAAAAATCAAAAAGATAAAAAGAAGTACACTCATTTCTTGAACAATGATTACAAAAAAGCAAAAGAAGAAGAGTCAGACTTGAATGACGACACGTATTAATTTGTCTTGTTAAATTTTAGAATTTGAATTTATCTTTCTTTTAATTTCACTAAAAATGAAATTATATTAATTATTTCACTATTTTTGAAATAATTAATATAATTTCATTTTTTATGAAACACTACATCTTAATGGCGGATATTATTAATAGTGGAAAAAAGGAGCAAAAACCACTAATGGAAGATTTCAAAAATCTAATAGAAGAGGTAAATGAAATCTATAAAACGGATATATTATCCCCCTTGACTATTACTTTGGGTGATGAATTTCAAGGCATAATAAAAAACTTAGCCGCATCAATTCAAATTATTCTTACTTTAGAGGAAAATTGTATTCACAAGAAATTAAATTTTAAATTACGCTATGTTTTGAATCAAGGCGAAATAGAAACGCCCGTAAATGAAAAGATTGCTTATGAAATGTTAGGAAGCGGTTTAACGGAAGCAAGATTAAAACTAAATGATTCGAAATATAAAAAATTTAGATTTAACATTACCATAGACAATCTATTACAACGAAGTATTTTGAATGATGCTTTCATAATTTTTGAAAATATTACAGACAAATGGTCTTTAAAAAATGACTATGAATTGGCCTCAAATTTCATACAATTCAAAGACTATAAAATCGTTTCTGAAAAAATGAATAAAACCCGCTCATTAATATGGAAAAGAGAAAAAACATTACACATGGAATCCTATTATGCGACAAAAAATATATTTCATACAATTACCTCAATAAAATAAACGCATATGGCTGTATTTCAATTTATGGTTTTAATTCTTTCTACAGAAGTACTTCTGGGTATATTTTATTATATTATCACGCCCAAATCAATTCGAAAAACTAAACTTATAGATTATAAATCCCTTCTTAAAGGAATCGTTGAACGAATCTTTTTATTAGTTTCAATGATTAATGATTATCCACATGCCCTTACTTTATTTGGTGCTTTAAAATTGGCTACACGATTAAAAAGGGACGATGAACAAGATAAAGTAAAACAATCTCTATACAACGATTTTTATTTAGTGGGGAATTTTATTTCGGTTATGATCGCAATTTTCTACGTTTTTCTTTATAAAAAATACATTGGATAAAACGATTAACTACATCTCATAAATCTTTAAAATACTACCAGACCAAAACTACTTTCTTCGGGTATCAATAAGATGCACTATTTTCCAAGTGTTATCTTTTTTGAAAAGTGTAAAAGCATTCACCCCTTTATGACTTAATTTCCCATTTAGATAAAACTCATAAGGTGTCCAAGCGTGCGCCATGCTTCCATCTACTTGAATAGAATAACTCAGAATTTTTTCCTGAAACTTTAATTCAGCAGGAATAGAAGATATGGATTTAAAAAATACTTGTGGTTTTTCATTGGATAATTTGGTGCCTTTTGCATTCTCAGCAATGGATTGTAAAATCATCGTATCGTCACAAAGAGCCTGTAATTTCAAAGTATCTTTGGCATGAAAAGCCTCGAAAAAAGTTTCAACGACTTTTTGAATTTCTTGATTTTGAGCCTGAGAATTAGCGTATATAAATAACACAAAAATCAATAAAAATTTCTTCATCTTATCTTAGTTTAATTAAATGATTCTACAAATAACATTACTGTTACATTTTTGAGTTAAAAATATACATTTTATTACCTTTACAATCTTAAAACAACAAATATGTCTGTCGCAAAAAAAGATTATAAAAGGATTACTACAAAATCACTGATTGAGATGAAAGCCAATGGAGAGAAAATCTCCATGCTTACCGCTTATGATTATACTATGGCAAAAATCGTTGATACCGCCGGAATTGATGTCATTTTAGTAGGTGACTCTGCTTCGAATGTTATGGCTGGTCATGAAACGACTTTGCCGATTACATTGGACCAAATGATTTATCATGCATCATCTGTTGTGAGAGCAATCGAAAGAGCGTTGGTTGTTGTGGATTTACCTTTTGGAAGTTACCAATCAGATCCTAAAGAAGCATTGCGTTCTGCCATCAGAATTATGAAAGAAAGTGGAGGTCATGCGGTAAAACTGGAAGGTGGTAAAGAAATTAAAGATTCTATCAAAAAAATATTAAACGCCGGAATTCCAGTGATGGGACATTTGGGTTTAACACCACAATCTATTTATAAATTTGGAACCTATACGGTTCGTGCCAAAGAAGAAGAAGAAGCAGATAAACTTATTGAAGATGCTAAATTACTGGAAAGATTAGGCTGTTTCGGATTAGTATTAGAAAAAATTCCTGCTCATTTAGCCGAAAAAGTTGCCCAAAGTATTTCGATTCCAGTAATTGGTATTGGTGCCGGTGGCGGTGTTGACGGACAAGTTTTGGTAATTCACGACATGTTAGGAATGAACAATGAATTTAGTCCTCGTTTCTTGAGAAGATACATGAATTTATACGAAGGAATGACAACTGCCATCGGTCAATATGTTGCTGATGTGAAATCAAGTGATTTTCCTAATTCAAGCGAACAATATTAAGCCCCTAAACCCTACCTAAAGGGGAATTGAAAAATGAAAATAATTTCGAATAAAAACAACCTTCAAGTGCTACACGAAGACAACCATCTTATTGTGGTAAACAAGCGTGTAGGCGATATTGTACAAGGCGATAAAACGGGCGATAAACCATTATCTGATGTGGTGAAAGAATACATCAAAGACAAATACAACAAACCGGGAGAAGTATTTCTGGGAGTGGTACACCGTTTGGACCGACCTACAACCGGAATAGTCGTTTTTGCTCGAACCAGTAAAGCATTGACGAGAATGAATGAATTGTTCAGCAACCGCGAAACTCAAAAAACGTATTGGTGTATTGTCAAAAATAAACCTTCAAAGTCCGAGGATAAATTGGTTCATTTTCTGAAAAGGAACGAAAAAAACAATACTTCAAAAGCACATTTAAAAGAAGTTCCTGAGAGCAAATTAGCCAGTTTAGATTATAAAACCATCAAGGAACTCAACAATTATTTTGCTCTGGAAATTAATCTTCATACAGGGAGACACCATCAAATCAGGGCACAACTTTCGGTTATTGGCTCACCCATAAAAGGCGATTTGAAATATGGTTTTGATCGAAGCAATCCGGATGGAGGCATTCATTTGCATGCCCGTAAATTAGTTTTTGTACATCCTGTTACCAAAGAAAATATAGAAATCATAGCACCGACACCGGATGATGTGATTTGGAATGCAGTTTAATTTGATTATTATGTTTCAATTAAAAATGTAACAAAAACAATACTTTACAGACTTATACATTATAAAACAGGAATAATTATTCCTGTTTTTTTTATTTTTTTATTTTAGGATATACAGCTGGATTAAAATAATAATTATGTAATTTTAAATTAAAATCATCCAATGAAGTATCGTACAGAAATTGCTTTCCGAAAAGAATCCCTTAAAAAATTATTGCACAACATTATAGAAAATGAAGAGGCAATCATTAAGGCTTTGTATGATGATTTTAAAAAACCAGCTTTTGAAGCCGTTTTAACAGAAACTAATTATGTCATTAGTGACTTGAAAGAAACCATAAAAAATATCGATTCCTGGGTAAAACCAAAAAAAGTTTTTGCTTCTCTCTTAAATTTTCCCTCATCCGATTATATTTATAGTGAACCTTACGGAAATGTATTGATTCTTTCTCCTTGGAATTATCCGTTTCAATTGGCTTTATGTCCGCTTGTTGCGGCTGTCGCAGCAGGGAATAGAGTAACTTTAAAGCCATCTGAACTCACTCCAAATACTTCGAATATAATTTCCAAAATTATCACTGAAACTTTTGCTGTAAAAGATGTTGTGGTTGTAACGGGAGATGCAACAATTGCACAGGAATTATTAAATCAGCGTTGGGACTATATATTTTTCACCGGAAGTGTTGCTGTTGGTAAAATAGTGGCGAAAGCTGCTGCCGAAAACCTAACGCCTGTTACGCTGGAATTAGGCGGAAAAAGTCCTTGTATCGTTGATGAAACCGCTAATTTAGAATTAAGTGCCAGACGCATTGTTTGGGGGAAAATCATAAATGCCGGACAAACGTGTGTAGCTCCTGATTATATTTTGGTACACTATAAAATGAAGGCTACTTTCGTGAAATTACTGATTCAAGAAATTGAAAAAGCACTTGGAACAAACCCGGAAGAATCTCCTGATTTTGCGAGAATCATCAACCTGAAAAACTGGCAACGCCAATTACGTTTATTGGAGAATCAGACCATCCTTTTTGGCGGACAATCCAACAAAGAGACATTGTACCTTGCTCCTACTTTACTTGACGAACCAAAAATGGATAGTTTAGTGATGAAAGAAGAAATTTTTGGCCCTGTTCTTCCTATACTTTCTTATGAATCGAAATCAGATATTGAAAAAATAATTTCAAGCTTCGAAAAACCATTATCCTTATACTTATTTTCCCAAAATAAATCATTTATCGATGAAGTGTTACAAAAATATTCTTTTGGTGGCGGATGCATCAATGATACGGTAATTCATTTGGCTAATAATCGTCTGCCTTTTGGTGGTGTTGGAAATTCCGGAATGGGAGCATATCATGGAAAATTAAGTTTTGATATTTTTTCCCATAAAAAAGCGATTGTAAAAAAAGGAACTTGGCTGGATTTACAAATGCGTTATGCGCCTTATAAAGACAAATTAAAAACCATTCAAAAAGTATTAAAGTGGCTGTAACCAATGAAAAATCAGTAAGCGAGGCCATAAAATACCGACGCTCAGTTCGGGTTTTTAAAAACGAAGCTATTGATGAGCAAAAAGTAAAAGAATGCATTCAATTAGCAACTTTGGCACCAACGAGCAGTAATATGCAACTTTGGGAATTTTACCATGTTGTTTCGCCAGAAATAATACAAGAAATAGCCAAAGCCAGTTTTGATCAGAATGCGGCCAAAACAGCACAACAAATAGTGGTCGTTGTAGCGAGAAAAGATTTGTGGCGCAAAAGAGTACAATCAAATATTGATCATTTAAAAACTCAATATGGCACTAAACCGGAAGCGGATTATTCGAAGAGAGAAAAGTTTGCGTTAAATTATTATCAGAAAATTATTCCTGCCCTTTATTTTGATTTTTTAGGAATTATCGGAATGATAAAATTTCTTGTTTTTCAAGTTATTGGAATATTCAAACCCATCTACAGACAGGCTAGACAAAGCGACATGCGAATCGTAGCTCAGAAAAGCGCTGGACTTGCTGCACAGAATTTTATGATAAGCATGGCGGCTCTAAATTATGACACCTGTCCAATGGAAGGTTTTGATTCGCTGAGAATTAAAAAAATATTACATTTACCGGCTCGTTCAGAAATAAACATGATTTTAGGCTGTGGAATAAGAGAAGAACAAGGAGTTTACGGAGAACGATTCAGAGTTCCTTTTGACGAAGTATATTTTAAAAAATAAAAAACTAACAAACCAAATAATACCAAAACCAAATGATTAAAACTACACAAGACCGTATTGAGGAAATAAAAAAGAATGGTTATACCTTAGATTTTGGAAATGTTTTCAACCATGCATTCGAAAATTATAAAAAAATTGCATTGTATGGCGGTTTAATGATTTTTGTCATTTTTGTTCTTCTCAGCATTTTTGCATTTGGAGTACTGATTGCAATTTTTGGAGGCACAGCAGTTGTAGATTTTTTAAAACCGGAAAATTTAAAACCGGAAGAATTTAGTTTAAATACCTTACTGATTTTCTCTGGAATTTCTATATTAATCTCTTGCTTAATAAGTCCATTGACAGCAGCACTAATAAAGATGGCATATTGTGCTGAGAGAGATGAAGAATTCCATATTTCAACGATGTTTGAATATTATAAAGCACCGTATTTCAAGGAAATTTTCATAGCTACATTTGTAATTTCCATAATTAGTTCCATATCCTCTACTGTAATTAATTACACACAAATACCAGTTATTAGTTTTGTTGTCACAGTAATTATAGAATTATTTACCATTTTAATGATTCCACTTATTATTTTTGGAAAACTAAAAGCTATTGAAGCTTTAGAAGCTAGTATTCTAATTGTTTCTAAACAACCTTTAATTCTACTAGGATTAATTGTTGTTGGATCTATTGGCACACTGGTAGGCCTTATTGGATGTTGCATCGGAATCGTTTTTACCCTACCCTTCTTGAATTCATTGTATTATGCTATTTACAGTGAAATAATAGGATTTGATCCTGAAACTGAGATTGAAAATAGAAATTAAAAAACATTTTTTATGCTAAAAGCCAAAATTTAAATTTTAATGAATTTTGGCTTTTATTTAAAATAAATCCTTACATTGAAATCAATATCAAGGTAGAACCCCAAATCTAGTCTTTCAAATCTAATTAAAATACTTCTATGGTGTCATACTGTAGCCTATTGACTATTTCCAACTCAAAATTAGTTTTATTTTGGGCTTCTAATTTTTTTACTATGAATACTCTTTTATGGGTAATAATTGCTACTTTATTTATTTTTCTAGCGTATAAAATTTATACCATAAAATCTACTTTAAGAAGCAAACTATTAGACAAAGGAGTCGAAACTACTACTAAAAGCAAAGAATATCAGCTCTATTTACTCTTTTTAGGGATTATACTTCCTTCGATAGAAGTTATTTTTGAAATTTTTAAAATTAGACCTATAAGTTTATTAATTCCCAATTGTACTATTGGCTTTTCTTTAATTTTATTGTATTTTATAAGTACCAGATCTATTATAGTATTTCGACATATCAAACAAATTTTCATTGCGTTATTCATAATTTATTTTTGCTTTATAGCCCGAAATCTAATTTATTCTCCAACTGATTTTATACCTATAACCGCTTTTGTTGTTTCTTTTTTCTTTGCTTATAATGTGCTAAAACCCATAAATGTGTATTGGTGTTTTGTTACATCTGTTTTTATGTTTTTAGGTATTGCTTACGTTTTAGAAATAATACCGTTAAAAACTAACATTGCACTATTTATTTATTCTTCTATAATTCTGATTGTAAACTACATTCATCACGTATCATTATTAAACATTGATGTCGAATTTCGTTTTAACAATCAAATTATTAATAAAGGAAATTCACTTATTCTGGCAACAAATAAAAAGGGTGAAATTGTTTTTTGCAGCGAAAATGTAGAAACTATTTTGGGATATACCGTTGATCAAGTTATGGGATTGGGTTACTGGAAAGAAACTGAAGATACTGAATTCTACGGGGAAGATTATCATACTAAATTTAAGATAGACAGGTTGTTTATCCGAAAAATTAAATGTAAAAATGGGGAATATAAGCACATACAATGGAATGATAAAAAATTTTCTGAAGATTTAATTATCGGTATTGGTCAGGATGTAACCAATGAAGTCCATTTACAGAATCAATATAAAAATTTAATTCAAAATGCAATCGATCTTATTTTTGAGGTAGATGATAACGGTAATTTCACATTTGTCAATGCATTTACTATTAAAACTTTAGGCTTCAAAAAAAAAGAAATACTAACCAAGCATTATTTAGAATTCATACGCGAAGATTACAGCAATAGCATAATGGATTTTTACCAAAACCTATTAGAAAATGAGCAAAACTTTCCAACGATTGAATTCCCATTATTAAAGAAAAACGGAGAAGAATTATGGGTTTCCCAAAAGGTAATCATTAATCGAAATGATACAGGAAAGATAATAGGATACTCCGGTATTGCAAGGGATATCACTAAATTCAAGGATATTGAATTTGAAAATAAAATTCGTCAGGAAAAAGTAGAAGAATACAATAAAACGATTAAAAAACTATCGACTACAAACTTCAGTAATTATAAAAATCTGGATCGTAGTATAATGCAAATCATTGAAGCAGCTGCAAAAGTCTCTAAATGCAGTCGCGTTAGTTATTGGAAATATACCGAAAATGTGATTACTTGTGAAAATTTATATGAATTAGAAACCAATAGCTATAGCAAAGGATATGTTTTAGAAAAAGAAAATTATCCTATTTACTTTGAATCTATAAAAAGTAAAAAACAAATTAGTGCTCCAGATGTTTTAGACAAATGGGAATTATCCGAGTTTACAGAAAATTATTTTTTAAAATACGATATCAAATCACAACTCGATATACCCATTTTTATCAATGGAGAATTAACGGGAACTATCAGTTTTGAAACTTCAAAAAACAAAAGAAATTGGGATAATGATGATATCATTTTTGCCAGAACGATTTCGGACATTATATCATTAACCATAATTTCACACAGTAGATATGAAACTGAGAAAAAATTAGAATACAAGAGCGAGCTTTTATCAGCAATGGCACTTTGTACCGAGAAATTTTTAAATAGTAAAGATATAAATGACATTTTCTCAGATGTACTCATTATTATGGGTCAAGCAACTAAATCGCACAGGGCGTATTACTATGAAAATGATGTAAACACTGGATTAATAAGTCAAAAATACCGATGGATAATCCATAATATAAAACTAACTGAAAACAATGTAAAGCTTCAAAATTTACCATATGAATACTTTGAAGAGCTAATAACGCCCCTTTTAAAGAATAAAATATACAGAGCCATAATTCCTAAAATTGAAAATATTTCTTTGAGAAATAAATTAGTTAATGTAGATGTAGTGTCATTAATTCTTTTTCCAATTTTTGTGAGGAACAAATTTCATGGATTTTTAGGATTTGATGACACTCAGAATGAAAGAATATGGTCCGAAGATGAAGTTAATATTTTGCAAACATTAGCCAGTAACATCGCATCTTCTATTGAGCGTATTGCTAACGAGACCGCTATTAATGAAAGTGAAGAAAAGTTCCGTTTATTAGCTAATAATATTCCTGGGACCGTTTATTTATCTAATTATGATGAAAATAACACTAAAATTTACATTAATGATGAAATTGAAAAACTAACAGGATATCCTAAATCAAGTTTTCTGAATGATCAATTGTCCTTCATTGACTTAATTCATCCAGAGGATAAAACGAGTACAATTGCAGCACAAAAAGATGCCATTGAAAACAAAAGAGCCATTCACTTAACCTACCGAATTATACACAAAGACAACCATATTGTTTGGGTAGAAGAGTTTGGAGATGCAATTTACAAAGACGGAAAAATTGCATTTATTGAAGGTATTTTTATTGATATTACGGAGAGAAAACAAACGGAAACCGTTGTACAGCAAAAGGAATTAGCTGAAGCTGCGAACAAAGCAAAATCAGAATTTTTGGCTAATATGAGCCACGAAATAAGAACGCCTTTGAACGGAATTATTGGTTTCACCGATTTATTGATGAATACGAATCTAGGAGTTACCCAAGAGAAATATATCACAACGGTAAATCAATCGGCGCATTCATTGTTAGATATTATAAATGACATTCTTGATTTCTCAAAAATAGAAGCCGGAAAACTAGAGTTATTCATAGAAAAATATGATGTTGGAGAAATGTTGAGTCAAATTATTGATTTGATATTATATGAATCTAATTTAAAGAAATTAAATTTAAAACTAAATATAGCCTCAGATATTCCTAAATATTTTTGGGTGGATAGTGTACGTTTAAAACAAATATTGATTAATCTCCTTGCCAATGCAGTAAAATTTACGGAAAAAGGTTCTATAAAATTAGATGTAACTGTTCTTGAAAAAATAGACGATTCTAATTCAAAAATTCGTTTTGCCGTCATTGATACAGGAATTGGAATTTTGGAACAAAACAAAAAGAAAATATTTCAGGCATTTTCTCAAGAAGACAGCTCAACGACAAGAAAATTTGGGGGTACAGGACTGGGATTAACCATTTCGAACCAATTATTGGGTTTAATGAACAGCCGTTTACAACTGAAAAGTGAAATTGATTTAGGCAGTACTTTTTATTTTGATTTGGATTTAAAAACCAGTAACGAACCAGTAGAAAAGGTTAACTTACTTGAAACTGATTTTGATTCTATTAAAGATATAGTCGTTAAAAGAAACATAAGTAATAAAAAAATCAAAATAATGATTGTTGAAGATAACAAAGTGAATATGTTATTGCTTAAAACAATAATTAAAAACTTAGATATAAATCCGGTGATTTTTGAAGTTACAAATGGCAAAGATGCTGTAGATCAATTTGAGGAAATAAATCCTGATATTATTTTCATGGATATCCAAATGCCCATCATGAATGGATATGAAGCGACCCAATTAATTAGAAATTTAAAATCCGGTCAAAATGTACCCATCATTGCAATTACTGCAGGTACCGAAAAAGAAGAAAAAGAAAAATGCCTTACAGCAGGAATGAATGATTATATCCCAAAACCAATTATAAAAGGAATCATTGAAGAAGCAATTACTAAATGGACTAGTTAACATCTTCTAAGAAAGAATATTTATCGTTTAAAATTTTATACTTTTATATATATTCATTTTTTAATAACAGCTAAAAATAACACAATATGAAATGGAGTGGTAGACGTTCAAGTGAAAATTTTGAAGACCGAAGAGGAATGTCCTCTGGAGGAAAAACAATTGTAGGAGGTGGTATTATTGGAATTATTATTTTGTTATTGAATGTTTTTGGTGGAGAAAATGCCCAAATGCTTACGCCAATATTAGAACAAATGAATCAGGGAAATGGAGCTCCTACTGAACAAAGAGCCTTAACCGCCCAGGAAATTGAAGAAGGCAAATTTATAGAATCCATATTAGTAGACAATGAAGATGTGTGGTCAAAGATTTTTCAAGAAAATAACATGCAGTTTACAAATCCCAAATTAATATTATTTACAGATGCTGTAGAAACTGCTTGCGGTAATGCTACATCTGCTTCGGGACCTTTTTATTGTCCAGGTGACCAAAAAGTGTATATGGATTTAGCTTTTTTTGAAGAGCTAAAAACTAGATTTGGTGCTCAGGGAGGTGATTTTGCTACCGCCTATGTAATTGCCCACGAGATTGGTCATCATGTACAAACCTTGTTAGGAACTTCCGCTAAAATGAGACAGATGCAAGAAGGAAAAAGTGAAGCCGAAGCCAATAAATTATCTGTAGCTTTAGAATTGCAAGCTGATTTTTATGCTGGCGTTTGGACCCATTACAATCAAAAAATGAACAATTTCTTGGAAGATGGCGATATTGATGAAGCTTTAAGTGCGGCACATGCTGTAGGTGATGATGCAATTCAGTCTAAAATACAAGGACATATTGTTCCGGAATCCTTTACGCACGGAACTTCTGCTCAACGTAAAGCTTGGTTCATGAAAGGATACAAAACGGGTGATATCACTCAAGGAAATACTTTTGCAGAGTTAGAATAAAAATTTATTTAAAAATACATTCAGATAAAAAATAGGGCAAATTGTCCTATTTTTTTGTTTATAACAGATTAAAACGAAGTACTATGATTTTATTTAAACAAAATCAAGCAATCAAAAGCACATCGAAAAATTAGCAGTACCTTTGCCCCCAATTAAAAAAGTAACCTAAATAATAGTGTTTACTTTATAAACACTATTTATGTCATTCAACTCATTAGGCTTATCTGATGCTTTATTAAAAGCCATCAGCAAAAAAGGATATTCAACTCCTTCACCAATTCAACAAAAAGCAATTCCACCCATTTTAGAAGGTAAAGATGTATTGGCATCTGCACAAACAGGAACAGGAAAAACAGCAGGTTTTACACTACCCATATTACAATTATTATCACAAGGGCAACACTTAAGCCGCAGACCCATTCGTGCCTTAATATTAACTCCAACAAGAGAATTAGCAGCACAAATATTGGCCAATATAAAAGAATACAGTGCCTTTTTAGATTTACGCAGTACCGTTATTTTTGGAGGCGTAAACCAAAATCCACAAGTGACGCAATTGCGTCAAGGTGTCGATATTTTAGTCGCCACTCCAGGTCGATTAATCGATTTGCAAAATCAAGGTTTAATTTCGCTTGCAAAAGTTGAAATCTTAGTTTTAGATGAAGCAGATCGCATGCTGGACATGGGTTTCGTACGAGACATTGAGCGCATTATAAAAGTATTGCCTTCAAAAAGGCAAAACTTGATGTTTTCGGCAACCTTTTCAAAAGACATCAAGAAATTGGCAATGGGTATTTTGCACAACCCAGTTCATGTGGAAGCAACCCCAGAAAATACAACAGTCGATGCTATTATTCAAAAAGTATATCCTGTTGTCAAAGAGAAAAAAACAGAACTGATCATTAAATTGATTACGGAAGGAAACTGGAAACAAATTTTGGTTTTTACCCGTACCAAACAAGGTGCCAATAAACTGACGGAAAGCATGATTAGTGCCGGAATCAAAGCAGCTGCTATTCACGGAAATAAAGGTCAAGGCGCACGTACCAAAGCCTTAGCCGGTTTCAAAGACGGAAGCCTGACCGCTTTAGTCGCCACTGATATTGCAGCGCGAGGTCTGGACATCCCGTTATTACCGCACGTTGTCAATTTTGAATTGCCTAATATTCCTGAAGATTACGTGCACCGAATTGGTAGAACTGGTAGAGCCGGAGCAAGTGGAGAAGCTATTTCGTTATTTAGTCCGGACGAAACTGTCTTTTTACGCGATATAGAAAAATTAGTGGGTTTGAATTTGCCTAAAGAAAACATCAAAGGTTTCGAACCCGATCCTAACGCTTCCAAAGAACCTATTAAACAAGGGCAAGGAAGACAACAGCGCAATTCGACTCCTAAGAAACCAAAAACAGACACTACAAACCGTAGCAGCAACAATAGTTTTGGTCCAAGACGCCCAAGTCAAAATAATGACCGACGTTCTAATAGATAATTAATTTTTATTCTTTTTTAGGAGCAGAACGAGTTCGTTTTTTTAGAACGTATTTCCCGCTATACATTACAAACCTTCTTAGGGCTGAACACCAGCTCTAAGAAGGTTTTTCATTTCTATCGGGGCTATTGAGAACGTTTTTACCTTCATAATACCATTTTGCAAATTCATCCCCAAATTAACAATAGCCGAATAAATTGTAAGAAAAAAACAACATATTTAGGATAAATAGTATGACTGTCACAATACCTATCTACTGTAAATTGGGTGTTTTTGTATGGCTTTGTCATACATATATAATAGTTGGTGGTAAGCTTATAAAGAAACTCTTTAAGAAAGACGAAAATCAGAAAAATTAGCTATTGATGTTTATAAACAACTAAACAGAAAATGTTTTTACCAGATTTTGAAAATGAAGTAGCTAACAGTTTTGAAAATGAAGAAAAAGGAGATTTTCTTTTAAAAGTTACAGATTACAGTCTTTGCGGATTTTGTGCTTTTTTAATTTTGATTTTTTAATTAGCATGTTTTTTTATATAGTAAGCAGAGTAAGATAATAATAAAAGTAAACAAGTAGCTGAAGAACAAAGTTGTAGATAACCTGTAAAAGATAAAGAATAATAGTATCCTATTATTAAATATAAACTCTTAAAAACTAAAGAGAGTGATATATATGTATCCACTCTAGTGTTACGAAGTTCCTCCATATATTCTTTTGTATAGAGCCTAATAAAATGCTCCATTCTAAAAAATACCAAGAAGTAAAACATAAACCATATAAAAGAAAGTGAAAAATATAAAGGTATTTGAATTACTATTAGTTCTTTTAAAAAATCAGGCTTGAACATATAAATTCCAACCTGCCAAAACATAGATATAACAACAACGTAAAAAATAGTTTTGAAAGTTCCTTTACCAATATTTTTAATCAACGAAGCAAGTATTTCATTCACAGTAATAAAAATTTTAATCAAACATAAGAAAATTATTTCATAAATTGCGGTTTAAAATTAATCTTTATGGAACATAGTATTGGTGTTGGTGCAATTGTAGGTTTGGTTTTTGCTTCTTCAATTTACGTTTGGAATAATGACAGATTCAGTAGTACACAAAAAACAATATTATTAATTTGTATTATTTTTCCACCTGCGCAATGGCTAGGTATTTTAATTATATCTGTTTACAACTCTAACATAGAAAACAACACGCCCGAAAGAAAAACTGAAAAGAAATTAGAGTCTACCATTTCAAACTTAACAGAGTTAAAGAGTAAAGGAATTTTATCCAATGAAGAATATAACTCAAAAGTTAAGAAAATTAAAGTTGAAAAAACAGAACAGAACTTAAAAAACTCTTTAGAATACAAACAGCTAAAAAGTTTATTTGATAGTGGGATTTTGACAAAAGAGGAATTTGAAAATAAGATTCAGTTATTACAAAAAATTTCAGAAAAAGAAGTAAACACAAAAGAAATTAATAAAAAAATTGATTCAACAAATAAAACTTATTTTGAAGTAGTTGAAGAAAAAAAAGAAAGTTTAATTCCTATTTATATAGGTTCAATTTTATTTTTTGCTTTAGTAAGTTGGGGAATAATGCTATACTCAAATAAAACTACAAGTAATTCAGAAGATATATTTACTCCTCCTGCAATTGATACTTCTACTAATTACAATACGAATAGTAATAATACAAATTATCAAGAGGCTCAAAAAGAAGAGGAAAAAATATTTGTATACGGAACTGTTGATTATAAGTATTTCGAACTTGAATATTTTGAAAATAGTTCTTATCCTGCATTAAAAAAAGAAGGTAAAACTTGCTCACCTGTTTTTGAAATAAAAAAAGAAGAGCTTGCCAAGTTTAAGCAAAAATTCTATTCTTCCGTAGATGTACAACATTATAACCACTCAAACTCATCTTTAGAATACGGCTATTTTACCTACCCAGAAACAGTTGAAGTTTTAACGTTTGTAACTATGGATGAAGCAAATGAATATCAGATGAATAATTGTGATAAAACATTAAGCACATTCTTTTATTTTTAACTGACTAAAAGAATTTTATACTATTTTGAAAAGTATTGCTTATGACTATTTTTCGTTCTATTCTTGTTAAATCAGCATTTTTAATAAATAGATTACAAAAAGGAATACATTGTTTAATAACTAAAATGTCTCTTTCAATAGCTTTAAAAATTCCTTAAATATGCCCCCCCGCTATGCAAAGTCTCTGACTTTGAGTTTTTAATTTAAATATTCTTAAAAATCGAAAACGATATAAAAGTCTCCTGGCTTTTCCCCTAAATGTCTCAAGAATTAATCAAAAATCTGAAATCTGTTACTTTTTATACTGAAAACTGTTGTTCCCAAATACAACAATAATTTAAAGCATTACTTAACAAATTACACCAATACTTTCTATAAATTAAGACCCGCTCCGCAAAGTCTCCGACTTTGAGTATGTGTTTTTCAGTCTCCGACTGACCTTAAAATTCAAATATATGAAAAACAAAATCAGTTAAAAACCGAAAGTCACTTCCTCAAAATTTGAGACTTTGTGGAATGTAGTAATTAACATTTGAAATCAAAAATCGTTAATCAAATATCTGAAATCTGTTCCTTTTTATACTGAAAACTGTTGTTTCAAAATACAAAAATATTTAAAGCAATAATTTACAAATTAGTATGCTATTCGTACATATTCAAATCTAGATTAAGAATAGTACCTACTCTACTAAACTCTTCATTAATCTTTGCATTCAAGATAAGTGGTTCATTTGTTATTGGATGATTAAAAATTAACTGATGTGCATGAAGCATCATTCCTTTCAGTTCAAAATTCTCCAACCATAATTTATTTTGTTTGTTACAACCATGTGGCCGACTTCCTAAAATGGGATGAAAAATATGTTTGAAATGTTTTCGTAATTGATGCATACGTCCAGTTTCAGGAATCGCTTCTACCAAACAATATCGTGACGTTGGTTTATTGTTAAATTCTAACTCAATTTCGGTACTTTGCAATCGATGAAAGTAGGTTACTGCATTTTGTATAATGCCATCATCATTGGTTAAATCATAATCAATCGTTAGTTCTTCAGGTGACCAGCCACGTAAAATTGCTAAATATTTTTTTTCGACTTCGCGTGTGGCAAAACGATCATTCATAATTTTTAAAACATCCTTGTCCAACGCAAATAACAAGACACCAGATGTTTTGCGATCTAACCGATGAACAGGATAAACGTGTTGCCCTCCTATTTGATTTCTCAATTCTTGAATCGCAAAAACTTTTGCATCGCGCGCATAAAATGATTTGTGGACCAACAATCCACTTGGTTTATTAATTGCAATAATATATTCGTCTTGGTAAAGAATTTCTAACATTTGGCAAAAATAAAAGAGATTTCTATCGAAATCTCTTTTTTGACTTATTTATTTCTATACTTTTCTTTTTTCTCCACTAGCGCGAGCGTATTCTCAATTTTGCAGCTATTAAATATCTAAAATCAAATATCGTTAATCAAAAATCTAAAATCTATTTTAGCCCAACCAACCATCTCTATCCAAACTTCTATACTGAATGGCCTCAGCAATATGGCTCGAAATTACTGTTGGAGCTGCATCCAAGTCGGCGATTGTGCGTGCCACTTTCAAAATCCTGTCGTAGGCCCTAGCGGAAAGATTCAATCGTTCCATTGCAGTTTTTAATAATTGTTTGGATACATCATCCAACGCACAATGTTCCCGAATGTGTTTGGTATTCATTTGCGCATTGTAATGGATGTTTTCCATTTGCTCAAAGCGTTCCGTTTGGATTTCTCTTGCCGCAGTAACTCTTTTCCGAATGTCAACACTGCTTTCTGCTTTTTGATCTTCGGATAATTTGTCGAAAGGAACCGGCGTCACTTCAATATGAATGTCAATTCTATCCAATAATGGACCTGAAATTTTACTCAAATACCGTTGCATTTCATGTGGTGATGAAGTTTGTGGCGAATCGGGATCGTTGAAGAAACCACTCGGACTCGGATTCATACTTGCCACCAACATAAATGACGATGGATACGTCACGGTAAACTTAGCTCTGGAAATCGTCACTTCCCGATCTTCCAGTGGTTGACGCATCACTTCCAGAACGTCTCTCTTAAATTCCGGCAACTCATCTAGAAACAAAACACCGTTGTGCGCCATAGAAATTTCGCCGGGCTGCGGATAACTTCCTCCTCCGACAAGCGCAACATTCGAAATAGTATGGTGCGGACTTCGAAACGGACGTTGATTCATCAAACCTACTTCCTTTAGTTTTCCGGCAACACTATGAATTTTAGTCGTTTCTAGTGCTTCACGCAACGTCATGGGCGGGAGAATACTGGGTAATCTCTTAGCTAACATTGTTTTTCCTGCGCCCGGTGGTCCAATCAAGATAATATTATGTCCTCCGGCAGCGGCAATTTCCATACACCGCTTGATACTTTCTTGTCCCTTGACATCTGAGAAATCAAATTCTGGAAAGTCTAATGTTTTATAAAATTCGGCTCGCGTGTCAATTGTTGTTGGTTCCAGAGTACCTTTTCCTTCCAGGAAATCAATTACTTCCTGCACATTTTCGATTCCATACACGTCTAATCCGGCCACAATTGCGGCTTCTTTTACATTTTGCTTTGGAAGAAAAAAACCTTTAAAACCTTCTTCTTTGGCTTTAATCGCAATTGGTAAAGCTCCTCGTATCGGTTGAAGGCTGCCGTCAAGGGAAAGTTCCCCCATAATGATGTATTTATCAACATCATCCGCTTTTATTTGACCCGAAGCAACTAGAATTCCTATGGTTAAAGTCAAGTCATAAGCAGAACCTTCTTTACGCAAATCAGCAGGCGCCATATTGATGGTGATTTTTTTTCCAGGCATCGCATATCCGTTATTTTTGAGAGCCGCCGCAATCCTGTAACTGCTCTCCTTAATAGCATTGTCTGGCAAACCAACTAAATGATATCCAATACCTTTATCAATATTTACCTCTACGGTAATTGTTGTGGCTTCCACTCCAAAAACAGCACTACCAAAAACTTTAACTAACATGTTTACTTATTTGATTCTAAAATTAGCTAAACATTTTTAATTATTATAATTATTCCTACAAAATTTAAAAATGATACAGAATAGTAGAAATTATGTCAAAATAATTAGAATAATATGACGGAGTCGCTCAATTTGTTTTTTTTCTTCAAAAAACAAATGTTAAAATCAAAAAAAAATAATGCTTAACATATTCCTTTTTTTACTTTTAGAGAATAATTAGAAACTATCCTATGAAAAAAATCTTACTTCTACTCTATTTCAGTGTTTTATTGCCAAAAACCTACGCACAAGAATACTTTCCTAATAATGAAAGTGTTCAAAACAAAAACACCAATTTTACCGCTTTTACCAATGCAAAAATTTATGTTACACCAACACAAATTATTGAAAAAGGTACGTTACTAATCCAAAATGGAAAAGTTATTGGCGCAGGAAATAACATCGCAATTCCTAAAAACTGCATGACTATTAACTTAGAAGGAAAATCAATTTATCCTTCATTTATTGATATGTACACCAGTTTTGGAATCGAAAAACCAAAAGGAATTACCAGTACTGAAAGAAATCCTTTATATGACACCAAAAAAACAGGGCATTACTGGAATGAAAGTATTCGTTCAGAAGTAAATGGATATGAAAGCTTTAAATACGACCAACCTAAAGCCGAAGAATTATTAAAAGCAGGATTTGGTATCGTGGGAACTCACGTTCCTGACGGAATTGCTCGCGGATCAGGAACACTGATTGCTTTGAATAATTTTGATAAAAGCAACCAATTATTATCCGATAAAGTAACCAACCATTTTGCTTTTACTAAAAGTGCCACAACAAATCAAGCTTATCCAAGTTCATTGATGGGAATGATGGCATTACTTCGTCAGATGTATTTAGATTTGGATTGGTACAAAAAAGGAAATTCCACAACCAAAGATTTATCCTTGGAAGCCTTATCCAATAATGAAAAACTAGTTCAAATATTTGCTTCTGAAGACAAATTAAACAGTTTGAGAGCTTCCAAAATAGCTAAGGAATTTGGGTTAAATTATATCTTGAAAGGAAACGGAAATGAATTTGAACGAATTGAAGAAATCAAAAAAACAAATTCGAAATTTATTATTCCGATCAATTTCCCGGAAGCTTATGATGTTTCTGACCCAAATCAAGCCAACCAAATGGAATTGAAAGATTTGCGTTTTTGGAATCAAGCACCAACGAATCTTAAAGTTCTATCACATAATGGAATTGTTTTCGCTTTGACGACAGACAAGTTAAAGAAATTGGAAGATTTTAGACCAAACTTATTAAGAGCCATTAAATACGGATTTGATAAAACGAAAGCATTAGAAGCTTTGACTACTATTCCCGCTTCACTTTTAGGGAAAAGTAATGAAATAGGAAGTTTGAAAATAGGAAGTTTAGCTAATTTTATTATTGCATCCGGCGAGATTTTCAATGAAAAAACAATACTATATGAAAACTGGGTTCAAGGAAACAAATTTGTTATAAACGATATTACAATTAAAGATATTCGCGGTAGCTATGATTTGACCATTAACACCGAAAAATATAAATGGAAGATTGATGGCGAAGTTGCAGCACCAAAATCTGAGGTAACTACAGTTGATAATAAAAAAATAAAATCAAAACTTACGTTTACCAATAACTGGATTTCAACGGTAATCAAACCTATTGATTCTACTAAAACCAGCTTCACAAGATTAATTGGATACGTTGAAGACAATCAGACTCTTTCAGGAAAAGCAGTTTTATTCAATGGAAATGAAGTGAAATGGTCTGCAATAAAAACAGCTCCTTTTATAAAAGCTATTGATTCCTCAAAAATTGAAAAGAACAACGCAATTATGCCAACAACATTCCCTAATGTTGCTTATGGTAATTTGAAAAAACCAACGACACAAACACTTTTATTTAAAAATGCCACTGTTTGGACCAACGAAAAAGACGGTATTTTAGTAGAAACTGACGTATTGGTTAAAAACGGAAAAATTGCATCTATTGGAAAAAATATTTCTGACGCTTCAGCAACTATTATTGATGCCAAAGGCAAACATTTAACCAGCGGAATTATTGATGAGCATTCTCATATTGCAATTTCTAATGGTGTAAATGAAGGCGGACACAATTCCAGTGCCGAAGTAACCATTCAGGATGTAGTGGATTCTGAAGACATCAATATATACAGAGACTTAGCCGGTGGAGTTACCACTTCGCAATTATTACACGGTTCTGCAAACCCTATTGGCGGACGTTCAGCGATTGTAAAATGGAAATGGGGTGCTTCAGCAGAAGAAATGCTTTACAAAGACCAACCTGGATTTATCAAGTTTGCTTTGGGAGAAAATGTAAAACAAGCAAACTGGGGAATCACTAATCCTACCCGTTTTCCTCAAACCAGAATGGGTGTGGAACAAGTTTTTACAGATTACTTTCAACGCGCTAAAGAATATGATACCGCTTGGAAAAATTACAATGCATCTGGCAAAAAAGCAAAAGGAAAAGCACCTAGAGTGGATTTAGAATTGCAAACATTAGCTGAGATATTAAATAAAGAGCGCTTCATTACTTGTCACTCTTATGTACAATCGGAAATTTTGATGCTGATGAATGTAGCTGATAAATTTAATTTTAAAGTAAATACGTATACCCATATTCTTGAAGGATATAAAGTTGCCGATAAAATGAAAGAACACGGCGTAGGAGCTTCAACTTTCTCAGATTGGTGGGCTTATAAATTTGAAGTAAATGACGCCATTCCTTTCAATGGACCAATTATGCACAATGCAGGACTTGTAGTAGCTTATAACTCTGATGATGCAGAAATGTCAAGAAGATTGAATCAAGAAGCAGCAAAAGCAGTAAAATATGGTAATATTTCAGAAGAAGATGCTTGGAAATTTGTAACTCTTAATCCTGCTAAACTACTGCATATTGATGATAAAGTAGGAAGTATAAAAGTAGGTAAAGATGCTGATATTGTATTGTGGAACGCTAATCCGTTGTCTATTTATGCAAAAGCTGAAAAAACGTTAATCGAAGGTGTAGTGTATTATGATGTTCAAAAAGATGTAGAACAAAGAGTAGCTATCGCTAAAGAACGAAATGAGTTGATTGGTCAATTATTACAAGAAAAGAATAAAGGAATGATCACTCAAGAGCCTAAAAAAACGGAAAAGAGAGAATACCACTGTGATACTTTAGAAGAATAAAAAATAAAATCTAAAATTCACTGCGAGCGCTTTTGCCAAGAGGCAAAGCAATTCCAAATAAAAAAATACAAATATGATGAGTAAAAAAACATATCTATTGCTATTGGTATTTAGTTTATCAATACTTACAAAAGCACAACAAACACCTGCTCCCAAGCAATCAAAGTCAGTTTTAATTCTTAATGCTACAGCACATTTAGGTAATGGTGAAATAATTGAGAACAGCGCCATAGGATTTGTGGACGGAAAAATTACTTTGGTTGCAGATGCCCGAGTAATCCGATTAGCCGAAGGTGCCTATGATGTTACAATTGACGCCGCAGGGAAACATGTATATCCTGGATTTATTGCTCCTAATTCAACATTGGGTTTGGTTGAAATTGATGCCGTGAAATCTTCTGATGATGAAGACGAAATTGGAACTATGAATCCCAATGTAAGAAGTATTATTGCTTACACCGCTGATTCTAAAGTAATAGAAACAGTACGACCAAACGGGATTTTAATGGCACAGATTACACCTCGTGGCGGAACAGTTTCTGGGTCTTCATCAATTGTTCAACTGGATGCATGGAACTGGAATGATGCGTTGATAAAAGAAAATGATGGAATTCACGTAAACTTCCCTACTAGCTTTAGAAGAGGTGGTTCTAGGTTTGAACCAGGAAATATCGAAGCCAATAAGGATTATTCAAAACAAGTTTTAGAATTATCCGTTTTTTTATCAAATGCTAAAGCCTATTTAGGCGATAGTTCAAAAGATCGAAATTTAGTCTTAGAATCTACAAAAGGATTATTTGATGGAAGCCAGACTTTGTATATTCATGCCAATGAAGAAAAACAAATTATCGATGCCGTGCAATTTGCCAAAGAAAATGGAGTAAAGAAGATGGTAATTGTTGGTGGATATGAAGCATATAAAACGGCTGAATTATTACAAAAAAACAATATTGGCGTATTGCTTAGACGCGTCCATGACATGCCAGAAAATGATGATCATGATATTGATTTACCATATAAATCAGCTAAATTATTGACCGACAAAGGAGTTATTGTAGGTTTAGAAAATAGTGGTGCGCATGAAAGAATGAACACTAGAAATTTACCCTTTTTAGCTGGAACATGCGCAGCTTATGGACTAGACAAAGAACAAGCTTTACAATTAATTACATCAAATACTGCTAAAATATTAGGAATTGATGCGCAATGTGGTACCTTAGAGCAAGGAAAAGATGCTACACTATTTATTTCCGAAGGGGATGCTTTGGATATGAGAACCAATAAATTGACCAATGCTTTTATTCAAGGTAGAATGATTAGTCTGGACACCCATCAAACAAAGCTGAACGACAGATATAAAACAAAATACAATCAAAAATAAAGTGATATAATGGGACTATTTAACGCCATCTTAGGCAATGCATCAGAAGTTAACATTGAAAATGTTTCGAATGAATTTGAGCCAATCTTAATTGATGGAGAAATAATTGAAAAAGCATACAAACTTATTCGGGATATGTTTATTTTTACCAATAAAAGGCTAATCTTAGTCGAAAAACAATTGGTTGGAACCAAAGTTGATTATATGTCAATCCCCTACTCCAGTATCAAAAAATTCTCTAAAGAAAGTGCTGGAATATTAGATATGGATGCTGAATTAAAAATTTGGTTAAATAACGATAATACACCAATTGTCAAACAATTTGGTAAAGGAGGGAATAACATCAATGAAGTGTATAAAATTTTAAGCCAACATCTTTTAAAATAAAGAACATTATTCATTAACTTTAAATAATTGCACCAATTGTATTCATTTCGATTGGTGCATTTTTTTTTAATGATATTCAACTTTTAGTAGAAAAAATAAAACCCATTCGAATATAATACCTCTAAATTCTTATAATTATTGTGCTGTAATCTCCTAAAAAGATAATTTCTCTTAACCTTACTTTAACAAATTGTAAATTTTAACTTTAAATTATAATATACCCATAATGAAACAGGGTCTAGACTAAAAAAATGACAAAAATAAAACATTAAGTCATATTTTTAAAGGGGCTTATTAATGATTTTTATATTTTTATCGAAATTTAAAACTAAAAAACAATGCGAAAAATTATTTTAAGTGTGATATTAATCACGATTTTGGTATTAACCCTTTGTTCAAATTATTTCATAATTGATACTCCTGCTCCAACAGAAGCTGTAAAATTTGATACCGGCGATACAGCATGGATGATCGTTGCAACAGCACTTGTATTAATAATGACGCCAGGACTTGGTTTTTTCTACGGGGGAATGGTAGGAAAAAAGAATGTTATCAGTACTATGCTTCAAAGTTTTATGGCTATGATAATTGTTACTGTTTTATGGGTAGTTATCGCCTTTGGTTTATCATTTGGCCCTACTATAGGAGGGATAATTGGTAATCCGTTACCTAATTTGTTTTTTCAAGGTGTTAATACAAATACCGCTTGGAGTCTTGCTCCAACAATACCTTTCATGTTGTTTGCTTTATTTCAAGCAAAATTTGCAATCATTACACCTGCCTTAATAACAGGAGCTTTTGCAGAAAGAATTCGTTTCTGGGCTTACTTATTATTTATGGTATTATTCATATTACTTGTTTATGCTCCATTAGCACACATGACTTGGCATCCAGATGGTGTTTTCTTTAAAATGGGAGTATTAGATTTTGCTGGAGGAACGGTAGTTCACATGAGCGCTGGATGGGCTGCACTAGCAGGAGCAATTTTCTTAGGAAAAAGAAAAATACAAAAAGTTAATCCTGCTCGTATTACTTACGTATTGTTAGGTACTGGTTTATTATGGTTTGGATGGTTTGGTTTCAATGCAGGTTCAGCATTAGGATCTAATGGTTTAGCTGTACAAGCATTAGGTACAACAACTGTAGCTGCTGCTGCTGCTGGAATGGCTTGGGTATTTCTTGATAAAATTCTTGGACACAAACTTTCTGCAATGGGAGCTTGTATTGGTGCTGTTGTAGGTTTAGTAGCTATTACGCCTGCTGCGGGTTTTGTAACTATTCCTCATGCAATGTTCATTGGTATTTTTGCCAGTATTGTTAGTAATCTAGTTGTTAGTAAATTCCCTAAAGGTAAAATTGATGATGCTTTAGATGTATTTGCTTGTCACGGGGTTGGTGGTATGGTTGGTATGTTATTAACAGGTGTGTTTGCTTCTAAATCTGTTAACTCAGTAGTAGGAGATAATCAAGGACTTATTTTTGGTGATGCTACATTGTTTTTAAACCAATTAACTGCTTTAGTTATAGTTTCAGTATTCGCATTTTCAGCGTCTTATTTCCTTTTCTTTATTGTAAACAAAATAACTCCACTAAGAGTAAGTGAAGAAAAAGAAGAATTAGGTTTAGATATTTCTCAACATGGTGAGTTTCTATAAATCGATTTTCATACATTAAATTAAAAACACTCTGAATGTCTCAGAGTGTTTTTTTTTGCTTAAAATCTAAGTAATAAGTGGTGTTAAACTACAAATCAAACTTCATCATCAGTTAAAAACACATGTCTCTATTAAAACAGAACTTCTTATTTATTTTAAATTAAATAAACCCAATATGCTTCTATAAAATTATATTACAAACTAATCTCAGTTTACTTTATAACTATTCTATTTTTAAATATTCGAATTACTTTTATAGAAATTGAATTGAAATCATTCGATTGAAAACCCATACCTAATCAATAAAACTGAATATATTCCTTTTCAGAAAAATTAAAATGCTAAAACAATAAAAACTCCATCCCAATTAAAATTGAAATGGAGTTAGTTTAAAATTTGTTTGCAAAATAACTATTATTGTTTTATCAGTCTAACGGTTTTTTGGTTCATACCCTGACTGATTATTGCAATATAAGTTCCAGATGGCAGGTCGTTCCCAAACCTAATAAATTGACCATCAATACTTTCTATGTGTTTTATTGTTCTTCCCAGAACATCGTACACCATTATGTCAACTTTTTCAGTGCTGCCGCCTTTCATCTCTACATTAAAGTATTGGTTTGACGGGTTGGGGTATGCTATAACATTGAAATTTATTGGATCTGTTGGTAATTCAATTTCTTGTTTTACAGTATCCGGCCCTGAATTTGTCCGAGCTGTTGGAATTCCTAAATTAAATCCGCTTTGGACTTTCAGATTTCCACCTGCCAATTTCATTTGTTGAGTTTTAAATGACACCCAATTACTAGAGAAAATAATATTTGCTGGAACAGTTGGATCTGCAGTCCCTTCAACTAATACAAAAGATATCATATCATTTAAACCAGGCTCTCCATTATCTGTCATCTTAACATATAGATATTTATTACCTCCCATAGAAATAGTTGAAAGTGGATTAGTTATATCAGTTAAGTTAGTTTTTGAAACATACTCAGCTGTCTGACTCGCTTGATTAGTTGCATTCACTCCTAATGATAACATTGCATTCGCTTTTATTTGATATGAATGTACAATACCATCATTTTCTAATCTGCGGAAAATAATATTCATATTCCCATTCAGATTTTTTCCTGTTTTATTAAACTTCACATTAAATCCAAAGTTCACTTTTTTACCTGGTGTTGAAGCCATTGTACCAATTGATTGTGTAGGTACGATGTAACCACCTCCAGTTATAAAATCTCCTACCGGTAAGTAAACTGTAACAACTGTATTATCGTCTGGATTATTACGGATATAATAACCATTATCTACAATAACACCTACGTTAAGAAATATATAATCAGCATTACTCGGTAAATTTACTAAATGGTTATAGGATACGGTTCCCACTTTCGTATCTGTTGGATTTAGTAAAGTAGTTACAGGAATCCAACCAGATATATCTGCACCAGTCTCTCTATTTACAAACTTCACTTTAGCATTTCGAATATCCCCAGGGAATACATCATAAGCAGGATCTCCAGGCACTGAAATGTCAAAGATATTAGCTCTCAATTCAACTGTTGCAAATCTTGTAGATGAACTAGCTGTTGCTTTCATTATATCACCAGTATAATCAACCCATGCATCTTCTTTATTAATAGTTAAAGTATTTGTTGGAGCTAAGTTACTGATGCCAAAATTACTATCCGCACCATTAATAAAAGCTGTTACTGTTCTACTTCCAGGAGACATTTGACCCACTACACTTTCTACTAAAGCATAGGTACTTGTGGCAACTAAATCTGAACCAATTACATTAAAATTAGCTGTACCCATTGTTTGAGTTCCTACTTTAAAGGTAGCAGAGACTGCCGCTTGCGGACCACCACTTACTAACGGAGCTCCACCTACAATTCTCGATGTAAACGTAGCCTGATCACTGTATTGAACAGCAGTTGGACTAACAGATACAGTTGAATTTACTGGAGCTGGAGTTATAGTTAATACTCCATTTGGATTAGTTATATTATAGTTCGCTAATCTACCATTAGGATCTGCCAACGTTCCAATAATTGGATATGTTGGACCCGGCGCTACTACTGTTGCATTGGCAACACCACCTGTACTGGCGCGTGTAATAGTAATATTATCATTTGCTTGGATTACTGTTATGCTTCCTGCATAATCTGCATTCGTTAATGCAACACCATATACTTTCGAACGACTTGTGTTAACCACTGTTAAGTCTGCTTTAGTTACTGTCAAGGCGCCATCAGGATTGCTTACTGTATAGTTCGCTAATCTATTATCGGGATCTACTAACGTTCCTACAATTGGATAAGTAGAACCTGCTACTGTTGCATTAGCAACACCTCCTGCACTTGCACGTGTAATGGTAATATTATCTCCCGCTTGGATGCCTGCTATACTTCCTGCATAATCTGCATTAGCTAATACAGCTCCATATACTTTCGAACGATTTGTGTTAACCACTGTTAAGTCCGCTTTAGTCACCGTCAAGGCGCCATCAGGATTGCTTACTGTATAGTTCGCTAATCTTCCATTTGGATCCACTAACGTTCCTACGATTGGATAAGTAGAACCTGCTACTGTTGCATTAGCTGCATCACCCGTACTTGCACGTGTAATAGTAAGATTATCACTCGCTTGGATACCTGTTATACTTCCTGCATAATCTGCATTGGCTAATACAGCTCCATATACTTTCGAACGATTTGTGTTAACCACTGTTAAATTGGCTTTATTTACATTGATCTGAACTGTTTTACTTGCTGCGTTATAATCAGCAGTTCCTGCTACATTAACCGTTAGGTCTTGTGCAACACCCGCATTTAAGATTGTGCCTGATGCTGGT
>NZ_JASCRY010000004.1 GCF_030010375.1 Flavobacterium yafengii
AAACGGAGCAGGAAATATAACTGCAGGAGCTACAACACTTACGCCAACTTATACACCAACAGCTGCCGATGCTGGAACTTCTGTTACTTTAACAATGACCGTAACCAGTGATAATGCATGTGCACCGCAAACTGAAACTGCAACCTATACAGTAATTGTTAATCCGTTACCAACTGCAACTGCCGGTGGAACACAAACCATTTGTTCAAATGCAACCGCAACCGTAAGTGGAGCTTCCGCTACTAATGGAACAATCCTATGGACTGAAAACGGAGCAGGAAATATAACTGCAGGAGCTACAACACTTACGCCAACTTATACACCAACAGCTGCCGATGCTGGAACTTCTGTTACTTTAACAATGACCGTAACCAGTGATAATGCTTGTGCGCCACAAACTCAAACTGCAACATACACGGTAATTGTTAATCCGTTACCAACTGCAACTGCCGGTGGAACACAAACCATTTGTTCAAATGCAACCGCAACCGTAAGTGGAGCTTCCGCTACAAACGGAACATTCCTATGGACTGAAAACGGAGCAGGAAATATAACTGCAGGGGCTACAACGCTAACTCCAACGTATACACCAACTGCTGCCGATGCTGGAACTTCTGTTACTCTAACAATGACTGTAACCAGCAATAATGCTTGTACGCCACAAACTCAAACTGCAACATACACGGTAATTGTTAATCCGTTACCAACTGTGTCAATTGCGGTCAATCCAGGAAATAACATCTGCGCAGGTACCTCAGTCACTTTTACAGCAACTCCTGTTAATGGTGGAGCAACTCCTTCCTATCAATGGAAAGTAAATGGTATAAACGTTGGAACCAATATTTCAACATTTACTTCTACATCATTTATGAATACAGATAAAGTGACCGTTGTTTTAACTTCAAGCACTGCTTGTACTTCTCCTGTTACCAGTAATTTAATTACAATGACTGTGAATGATGTTGTCGTGCCATCAGTTAGTATATCAGCTTCTTCTACAACAATTTGCCCTGGTAACTCGATAGTTTTTTCTGCTTTAGCAACAAACGGAGGGACAACTCCTTCTTATCAATGGATGATAAATAGTATTAATACTGGCACAAATAGTCCAAGTTTTTCTACTTCATCACTTGCTGATGGAGATATAGTAACTGTTAGACTAACATCTAATGCTATTTGCGTATCGCCAATAACTGATATCAGCAACAGTATTCCAATTACAGTTAATCCGGCAACACCCGCAACTCCTGGAGTAATCTCAGGAACATCAACGGTATGTCCTGGCATTTCAGGATTAACGTATAGCGTTGTTGCAGTAACCAACGCAACAAGTTATACTTGGTCAATTCCAACTGGATGGTTAATAACTGCAGGCGCAGGAACAAATTCTATTACCGTGACATCTGGAAGCGCAGGACAGAATGGAAACATAAGTGTTACCGCTGGAAATAGTTGCGGCACTAGTGCATCTAACTCTTTAGCAGTTAACGTAAGCCCCGCAACACCCGCAACACCCGGAGCAATATCAGGAGCTAATACACAATGTCCAGCATTAACAGGACAAACATACAGCATAACTGCAGTAACAAATGCTTCAACCTATAACTGGACAGTCCCAACAGGATGGTCAATTACAGGAGGTACAGGAACAAATTCTATCACTGTAACATCTGGTAATCCAGGCCAAAATGGAACTATTAGTGTTACAGCCACAAATAGCTGTGGAACAAGTTCAGCAAGAAGTTTGGCTGTATCTGTAAGTCCAGCTACACCAGCAACTCCGGGAACAATAACAGGAATTGTTACACAATGTCCAGCATTAACAGGACAAACATACAGCATAACTGCAGTAGCAAATGCATCAAACTATAACTGGACAGTTCCAACAGGATGGTCAATAACTGGTGGTGCAGGAACAAATTCTATTACTGTAACATCTGGTACAGCCAGTCAAAATGGAACTATTAGTGTTACAGCCACAAATAGCTGCGGAACGAGTACAGCTAGCACTCTCGCCGTAACCGTAAGTCCGGCGACACCGGTAACACCAGGAGTAATTGCTGGAACACCGACTGTATGTCCATCGATTACTGGATTATCATATAGCATCGCTGTAGTCCCTAATGCTACAACTTATAATTGGACAGTTCCAATTGGATGGTCATTAACTGGTGGTGCAGGAACAAATTCAATAACAGTTACATCTGGAACAGCAGGTCAAAATGGGACTATTAGCGTTACTGCAACAAATAGTTGTGGAACAAGTTCTGCAAGAACTTTGGCTGTAACGGTAAGTCCGGCGACACCCGCAACGCCAGGAGCAATATCAGGAACTGTTACACAATGTCCTGCATTAACAGGACAAACATATAGTATTGCTGCTGTTGCAAATGCTTCATCGTATACTTGGACAGTACCAACTGGATGGACAATAACCGGAGGTGCAGGAACCAGTTCTATTACTGTAACATCTGGTACAGCGGGTCAAAATGGAACAATTAGTGTAACTGCCACAAATAGTTGTGGAACGAGTACTGCCAGTGCTCTCTCCGTAACAGTAAGCCCAGCTACACCAACACTACCAGGAGTAATCTCAGGAACATCGACTGTATGTCCAGCAATTATAGGGTTAACATATAGCATCGCTTTAGTCCCTAATGCTACAACTTATACTTGGATAGTACCAACTGGATGGTCAATTACTGCAGGTGTGGGAACAAATTCAATAACTGTAACATCAGGTAGTACAGGCCAAAATGGAACTATTAGTGTTACTGCAACAAATAGCTGCGGAACGAGTTTAGCAAGAACTTTGGCTGTAACCGTAAGTCCAGCAGCACCAGCAATGCCGGGAGCAATAAGTGGTTCTGTAGAACAATGTATAAGCAGAACAGGGCTTGTTTATAGTATATCCGCTGTTGCAAATGCTTCATCGTATACATGGACTTTACCGTTAGGATGGAGTATAACAGCTGGTATAAATACAAATACAATTACTGTTTCAACATCAGGAACTGCAGTTGCTGGAAATATTACTGTAACCGCTAATAATTCATGCGGAACAAGTGGTGCTCAAACTTTTGCAGTTTCTGTAAATACTGCAATCCCGGCTACACCAGGACTTATTAATGGAGTAACCGTAATTTGTCCAACTAAAACACTAACATACTCAATAGCGGCTGTTTCAAATACCAGCAATTATATTTGGACTGTACCAACAAATTGGTCTATAACAAGCGGTCAAGGAACGACTTCAATAATAGTACAAGTACCAAATAATGCATCAAGCGGTTTTGTCTCAGTAATTGCTACCAATGTTTGTGGAAATAGCCCTCCAAGTACATTGCAAGTAGATGTCAATAGTAATGGAGGAGTATCTGCAGGAATTGACCGAATAGTTTGTTCAGGAACACCTTCAATAACTTTAGAAGGTGCAATTAGTGGTGTAATTAATAACCAAAATGAATGGGATTGGGTAGTTACTACCGGTACTATTAATTCGCCTAACTCATTGTCAAGTAGCTATACTCTTCCTCCAGGCTTCACTTCTGGAAGCATTACAATAAAAATTGTCAGTAATCAAACAACTGTTGATTGCCCGGAAGTATCAGATGAAATGATTATCACAGTTCTTCCTAATCCTACAGCCAACATTAGTGTAACTGGAGCAAATCCAATTTGTAATGGATCTACATCTAATATAACATTCACTGCAACTCCTAATACAACTCTAACTTATACCGTTTCGGGTGTTGCCGGTTCATCAACAATAAATATTGGAGCAAGTGGAACAGCTTCATTGACAACAGCGGCATTGACTTCAAACACAATCTATACATTAACAAGTGTTTCATATTCTTCAACTCCAACATGTATCCAAACTGTTTCAGGAACTGCAACTGTCACTGTAAATACAGCTCCAACCGTAAATGCTGGTGGGACTGATGTGGTTTGTCAATCACCTTCTCCTTCACCCATTACATTATCCGGAGCAACTCTTGGCGGAGGAGCCACAACTGGCGCATGGTCTATAACCTCAGGTGGAGGATTATTAAGTAGTACAGCACAAACCGCAACTCCCGCAACCGTTACCTATACTCCTGCTGCAAATTTCAGCGGAACAGTTACATTAACTCTTACCACAAATGCACCAACGGCATGTTCTCCAGTAAGCGCAACAAGAACTATTACCGTGAATGTAACTCCAACGGTAAATGCTGGAGGTCCCAATACTGTTTGTCAATCGGCTTCTCCTTCAGCTATCACATTATCTGGAGCAACAGTTGGTGGCGGGGCCACAACTGGAGCGTGGTCTATAACTTCTGGTGGCGGAACCTTAAGCAACACATTACAAACTGCATCTCCTGCAACCGTTACGTATACTCCTGCTGCAAATTTCAGCGGAACCGTCACGTTGACTCTTACCACAAATACACCAACGGCATGCTCTCCAGCAAGTACAACTAGAACCATCACTATAAATGCGGCTCCTACTGTAAATGCTGGAGGAACTGAAATTATCTGTCAATCTCCAACACCGAATGCAATTACATTATCTGGGGCAAGTGTTGGTGGCGGAGCTACAACAGGAGCATGGTCTATCACTTCTGGCGGAGGAACCTTAAGCGACATAGCACAAACTGCAAATCCTGCAACCGTGACCTATACTCCTGCTGCAAATTTTAGCGGAACCGTTACCTTGACTCTTACCACAAATGCACTTACTGCATGTTCTGCTATAAGTACAACTAGAACTATAACTGTCAATGCTACGCCAACTGTGAACGCTGGAGGTCCTAATACTGTTTGCCAATCGGGAACACCATCGGCAATTACACTAATTGGTGCAACCGTTGGTGGTGGAGCTACAACCGGAGCATGGTCTATCACTTCGGGAGGTGGATTATTAAGTAGTACAGCCCAAACTGCGACTCCTGCGACTGTTACTTACACTCCTGCTGCAAATTTCAGCGGTACAGTCACGTTGACTCTTACTACAAATGCTCCAACTGGGTGTTCTGTAATAAGTGCAACCAGAACCATCACTATAAATACCGCTCCAACGGTAAATGCTGGAAGTCCTGATATTGTTTGTCAATCTCCAACACCGTCTGCGATTACATTATCGGGTGCGAGTATTGGTGGCGGAGCTACAACTGGAGCATGGTCTATTACTTCGGGAGGTGGGTCATTGAGCGATACAGCCCAAACTACTACTCCTGCGACTGTTACTTATACTCCCGCGGCAAATTTCAGTGGAACTGTCACTCTTACTCTTACTACAAATGCTCTAAGTGGCTGTTCAGTCATAAGTGCTATAAAAACCATTACTGTAAATGCTGCTCCAACTATAAATGCCGGAGGAACTGTAACTGTTTGTCAATCAACAATACCGTCTGTGATTACACTTTCTGGTGCAAGTATAGGTGGTGGAGCTACAACCGCAGCATGGGCTATTACTTTAGGCGGAGGATCATTGAGCAGTACAGCTCAAACGGCAACACCTGCAACCATTACTTACACTCCTGCTGCAAATTTCAGTGGAACCGTTACCTTGACTCTTACAACAAATGCACTAACGGCATGTTCTGCCATAAGTGCTACTAGAACTATTACTGTGAATGAAGCTTCAACAGTTAGTGCTGGAATAAATCAAATTATCTGCTCAAATACTACAGCTACAATGGCGGGTTCATTTGGAGGCGGTGCTTCCTCAGCTACTTGGAGCACAAATGGAAGTGGTACATTTAATAACAATACACCAACCGCAATCTACAGTCCAAGTGCAGCTGATATCAGTTCAGGTAGTGTTACTTTAACGTATACGACTAATGATCCAATTGGTCCATGTGGAGCTTTAAATGCAAATATGATTCTAACTATAAAAAAAGCTGTCGCAATTACTAATCAACCTTCAAACACAAGTATATGTGCCAGTTTCCCTACTAGTCTAAGCGTTGTTGCCGTTGGTGACGGCTTAACGTATCAATGGTATAAAGGAGCTGCTCCTTCTGGTACTGCATTAGTTAATTCTACTAATATTTTGGGTGCACAATCTGCTAATCTTAATTTTAACCAAGCAAACTTAAGCGATGATGGTATTTATTACGTAGTCATTAGCGGAGCATCACCTTGTGCTACAGTCACTTCTGCACAAAGAACATTGAATGTAGACCAAGCAATTATAATATCTTCTCAACCTGTTTCACAATCACTATGCAATGGCTCTAATGTTACATTTACTGTAGTTGCTGACGCAAACGGAGATCCTTTATCCTATCAATGGAGAAAAAATGGTTCTAATATTACTGGCCAAACAGCTTCAACTTTAACAATAAATTCTATTGTATCTGGAGATGCTGCAAATTATGATGTTGTAATTTCAGGTCCTGCTGGTTATACCTGTTCATCCGTTCAGTCTGCTATAGCAACATTAATGGTTACACAAATTCCGACAGTAATAATTAGTTATGCTGGAAATCCATTTTGTGAAAATATTACAACGGCTCAACCTGTAACAAGAACAGGAACAAATGCATTTACAGGAGGTTTTTATTCCTACTCAATTGTTTCAGGCGGACCAACATTAAGTTTAGATACTTCCACTGGAGCAATAACTCCTAGTACAAGCAACGCAGGAACTTATACCATAACGTATACAACTCCTGTAACTGGAATTTGTATGCCTGTAACAGCAACAACAACCGTTACGATAACTCAAATTCCAACAGCAACTATTAGTTACACGGGAACACCATTTTGTAATTCAACACCTACAGATCAAGCAGTAAATTTAAGCGGGACAAATGCCTATACAGGAGGAACCTATTCTGCTCCAAGTGGATTAACAATTAACGCAACTACTGGAGCAATTTCACCAAGTTCAAGCACTGCAGGTACTTATATCGTAACCTATACGATTCCAGCCTCTGGAGGTTGTGGCATCACTTCAGTAACAACATCGGTTACTATAAATCCGCTTCCTGTTGCTACATTCAATTATGGTTCCACTACTTTTTGTAAGAGTGCTGCGAATCCATTGTTAACTTTTACTGGAGGTGGAGTTGCAGGAATATTTAGCTCGACACCTGCAGGATTGTCTATTAATTCCTCAACAGGAGCAATCAATTTGGCGACGAGCACAGCAGGAACATATACAGTTGTCAATACTATAGCAGCATCAGGTGGTTGTATAGCAGTTACCCATTCCCAATCATTAACAATTCATCCTGTAACCATTGGCGGTTCAATAACTGGTTTTTTTAGTGCTACTCCAACAGTAATAAGTAATATAATTACTGCCTGTCATTTAGGTAGTGGTACACTTAATTTAAATAGTACTGTTGGAAATATTTTGCGATGGGAATACACTACTAATGGTGGCGTAACTTGGGTTCCTATTGCAAATACAAGTACTGTAAATAATTTTACGAATATCAGCCAAACAACATTATACAGAGCAGTAATTGAAAGTGGGGCTTGTGGTCTTGCCTATTCAGCCATAGCAATTGTAAATGTTATTCCGCCAAATATTAAACCAGATCCTGTATCGGCATCACCATCAACTTTATGCTTGGGAAGCTCTTCTTTATTTACGTCCCAAAGTAGTTATGGTACTGGACAATTTTTGCAAGGCGGTGATTTTCAAACAGGGCAATTGAATACGCAAGACCCTAGAGGCTGGTTGGTCGATGGTTCTCCTGGAGGTTATACCGCATCTGCCAATAATACAAGTTCTAACCATTGGGCAGGTACAAACCCACATCCTTTTCCAGGCGGAATAATTTATGATTCAGGTGATCCAAAATTCGCAATTGCTAATGGTCCGTTAACAACAACCTTACAAACGCCTATATTTAATTCATTAGGCTTAACGACCTTTTCATTTGGATTTGATCAGGCCTATAAATTATTGACTGGAGACCGCATACTCATTGAACTTTCGTTGAACGGAGGCGCAAGTTATACCGTTACTTTACAAGATATTACCGGACCAGCTCAATCAGCCCTCTTTAATACTTTTGCGAATGACAATACTTCATTCGATTTACAAAATTATATAGGCCAAACACAATTAAGAGTAAAATTTACTTTTATAGGAGCGAATACAAACAGTGCCTGGGCTTTAGATAATTTTAAATTCCCTGATGCACCGCCAAATCAAACAATAGAATGGACTGATGAAGACGGAAATATAATTTCAACAATAAATACGGTGAATATAACACCTGTTTCACCAGGAGTTCAAGTTTATGGTGTCACAACTTTAATTAATGGATGCAGAAGTTCAGGAATAGACGGAACTGAATTTGTTACCGTTAATGTAAACTTTGCTTATGCAGGAAAAGATCTTGCAATTGTAGCTGCTGACTGTGGTAATAATACGGTAACTCTTAATGCTTATGACAATAGGCTTACTGCAGCGCAAAATATAGCAAAAGGTGCTTGGGACAATAATTATATAACAGATACCGCTATAGGTACAGGTGCGACTGGAAAATGGACCATTAAATCCAGTACCGCAATAAGTCCTTGTAATATAGCAACCTTTTTTCCAAATGATACCGATCCTAATGCTACGTTTACCGGTGATGCTGGAACTTATGTATTAAGCTGGACTGCGGCTGGGTGTTCAGATGATGTTACTGTTGTTTTAACTGATTGTTCTACAATCAATTTCGACGGTACAAATGACAATATAACCTTTAAAGACAATTATGATTTGACAACGCCATTTAGTATTGAAGTTTGGGTAAAACCAAATTCTGTAACTGGGACACAAACCATCTTTTCTAAACGCGATTCCAATAATCTGGCTACTGGTTATGATTTGAAATTAACAGGAGACAAAATCTCATTTAATTGGAATGGAGCAGGAACAGTTATCTCTAATAATGCCATTAGCACAAATAGATGGTATCATATTGCAGTTACTTTCAGTGGTACAACGTATCGCTTGTATATTGATGGTATCGAAGTAAAAAATGTATCGGGTACATTACCGACTAGTAATGATTTTGATTGTATTCTAGGAGCAATGAATAGATTTGGAAGTCAACCTGTGAGCTATTTTAATGGTTGGATGGATGAAGTCAAAATTTGGAATAAAGCATTAACTCCAGAACAATTGCACCAAATTATGAATCAAGAAATTTCAAGCAACGGAACTGCCGTTACAGGAGTAATTGTTCCTGTAGATGTCAACGGATTGTCATGGACAACGGATTTATTGGGCTATTACCAAATGAGTTCCATCAGTTGTGGTTATCTCAATCCAACAAAAGGAACTGCGGTAGGTAAATTAAGAAATATTACCAGCGCACAAGAACAAACTGCTCCAATACCATACACTTCAAGAGTTAATGGTCAAGATTGGGGTACGGATACTACTTGGACACATTTTAATGTTTGGGATGCGCCAAACAGCTTAGGAGTTGATAATAGTACTCCAATTGATTGGAATATTGTACAAATATCACACAATATTAATTCAGGAAATAAAGACATTACAGTATTAGGTTTACTTTCAACTGCTGGAAAATTAACAATGGCTGATCCTGTTGTAACTAATCCAATTGAAAATAATGATGGTCAAGGCTTATGGATTACTCTATATCTATTATTGAATGGAAATATTGATCTCGTAGGTCAATCACAACTGGTACAAAAGAGATATACAGCAACCCAATACGATGACAGTATATTAGATGAAGTCAGTTCCGGATATATTGAACGAGACCAACAAGGCCAACGAAACAGTTACAATTATAATTATTGGTCATCACCAGTAAGTATTCAAGGAGGTTTAAATAATTCGCCATATGCAATTGCAAATATTTTAAAAGATGGAACGAATTCATTGAGTCCAAATACTATCGATTTCAATGATGGTGCCTTTTATGCAGATGTAGTTTCAAATCCTATAAAAATCAGTAACCGCTGGTTATGGTCTTACAATTCACAAACACTAAATTCAAATACGGACTTAAATGATTATTATCAATGGAAATATGTTGGCAGTACCGGTCTGATAAAAACAGGTGAAGGGCATACTATGAAAGGTACTGGTGGTATTGCTGCAATCACAGCATTGCAAAACTATGTCTTTACAGGAAAACCTAATTCAGGAACTATTACATTATCATTACCTTATGACCAAACGTACTTAGTAGGAAATCCTTACCCATCTGCGCTTGACGCCTATAAATTCATAAGAGATAACTTAAAAGATTGTTCAGGATGTACTAACACAGACAATGTCTTTAATGGAGCTCTGTATTTTTGGGATCATTTTGGCTTATCCAACAATCATTATTTAGCTGAATATGAAGGTGGTTATGCAACCTATACGTTAATGGGAGGAGTTGCTGGTATTGCTGACAGTTCTTTAACTGCTACTGGAGCAGGTACAAAAGTACCAGAACGATACATCCCTGTAGCACAAGGATTTTTTGTTGATGCTTATCTAGACTCTGGATTAACAGGAGTTGAAATTCCAACTTTAGTTAATGGTGGTACACTAACTTTTAAAAATAGCCAACGAGTATTTGTAAAAGAAAGTGGAGGGAACTCGCTCTTTATGAAAACAGCTGGAGCAACTAAATCAAGTGCAAAAGATTCAGATGCAGAAACCGAAACGAGATCAAAAATAAGACTCGGTTTTGACTCTTCACTTGGTGTTCACCGACAACTATTACTTGGAGCCGATAGTAGCACTACATCAATGTTTGACATTGGTTATGATGCCCCAATGTTTGATTTGAGTATCGATGATATGTTTTGGGAAATAAACAATATTGAATATGTGATTCAAGCTGTTACTGATTTTAATGACAATCAAATAATCCCTTTAGGACTTACTGTAGGAAACGAAGGTAAAGTCAAAATAAAAATTGATGCTCTCGAAAACATATCTAATACAACTGAGATTTACCTCCATGATAACGTAACGGGTATTTATCATGACATTCGCAATAGTGATTTTACAATTTCATTGGCCGTTGGCGAATACCGAGACCGTTTCTCTATTCAATTCACAAACAAAACACTTGATGTTGATGAGAATAATTTGAATGACGGACTTATAGTTTTATACTCTAACAATTATAAAGTCTTAATTATTCAAAATAAAGCTCTTGATTCAACCGTGAATGAGGTGCGTCTCTTCAATATATTAGGGCAAGCTGTGGCAAATTGGGATGTAAAAAATGAAAATCAAACCAAAATTCAAATTCCAATCAAAAATTTAAGTTCAGGAGTATACATCGTAAAACTAAAAACTTCAAAAGGAGCGTATAGCAAAAAAATTATTATCAAATAAAATGTATGTTTCCAGTAGTTAATCAGATTCGATTAAGTAAATATTAATCTGAATTTTAATAATTGATTTAAATTATTATTTATATTTGAATTATAATTTTGGATTTATATCCAAAGAAAAAAGAAAAACTATTTAAATTTATAAAAATGAAAAAGATAATAGCATGTATAGCAATTGCATTTCTGACTGTAAATCTTAGTGCGCAAGAAAGTAAAACTGCCACAAAAGAAAAAGCTAAAAAAGAATCCTGTTGCGCTAAAAAAGATTCAAAATCAAAAGCGATGAGTGCTGACGAAATAGAAAAATGTCAAGCAAAATGCAAGGCCGAAGGAAAAAAGTGTGATGCATCATCAGCAAAAGCAAGTGGAAAAAAATGTTAATCTAAACAATATAAATTTTAATTTCCTATAAAAAACGCCTCTAGATTTAGAGGCGTTTTTCTATTTTCATAAACAACTACGTATTTTTATTTAACTCTTACACTCCATTCAAAATCCATTTCAGAAACTTGAACTCCTTTTTCATCCGTTCCAATAGACTTCATCCAGAAGGTTTCTCCTTCTCCAGTAGCAATTGTTTTTTCAATTGCTTCTTCAATTAAATGACCATCGGTACAGGTAAAAGTGATTCTACCCGTTGCTTTTTTGGTAAAATTTCCTTTATTGTTTGCAACAAGCATTGATATTTTTCTGCCGCTTTTTTGGATTTGAAACATCACCAAAGCTCCTGTAGAAAGCTCGGCAGCCATCGCTTGCACTGCAAAATACATGGAATTAAAGGGATTTTGATTAATCCAACGGTGTTTTACTGATACCACACATTTGTTTTCATCGATCTCTTTTACACGTACTCCACAGATAAATGCCGACGGTAATTTAAATAAGAGAAATTTATTAAGTTTTGACGCTGTAAGTTTCATATGTAGCTACTTTTTGTTTTGTTTTTTAGAAATATGGTATCGCCATTCTTCTTTATTTTTTTGTGATTTTGAATCATGGCGAGTTCATTATCGCTAGGTTTTTTGCTAAAATACAAAAAAATACTATGCGTACATATTAAATTAATTTGTTAATTTTATGTTAATATTTGGTACTATGCGAAACAAGATACTGTCTTTTAGATATATATTTGCATAAGAAATTACTATATACTTTTAATCATGGAAACAACTACCGAAAAAAACACCGCAACATTTACTCATTTGAGTGCATTGACTCAATATTTTATTCCTTTTGGAAATTATATTTTTCCAATAATACTTTGGACTTCAAAAAAGGAAAGTTCAGAATTTGTGGATCACCACGGAAAACAAGTACTTAATTTTCAGTTAAGTTTATTATTGTATTCTTTAGTGCTGATACTAATTGCAGTTCCAACATTTTTAATTACACTGTTTAAAAATGTTCCTTTCGAAGCTGTAGTAAATGATCACGATTTTGTTTTTAGAAATTTTAACTTTGAAGGAAACATTGGAATGTTAACAGTAGGATTAGTTGCTGTTTTAGTTTTTGGTCTTTTGAAAGTGGCTGAATTCTTTTTAATCATTTATGCTTCAATCAAAACATCAAATGGAGAAAAATATAAATATCCAATAACGATTCCTTTTATTAAGTAGGAAAAATAAAATCGATTAAAAGAGAATAGACGTAATAAATAAAGTGACCCAAATAGTAAGGAGCGATTGCTTCACTCCACGCAACCACAAATCAATCATCAATCAAAAAATGAATCGTTTAATCAACACAAAATCAAAAAAAAGAAATTATGAACATTGAAAACACAAAAGCCCAGATGCGTAAAGGTGTTCTCGAGTTTTGCATCTTATCCGTATTAAAAGAAAAAGATGCATACACATCGGAAATATTGGACACATTAAAAAACGCAAAATTATTAGTCGTGGAGGGAACCATTTACCCGCTGCTAACCCGATTAAAAAATGATGGATTACTCAACTATCGTTGGGAAGAATCAACATCAGGACCACCAAGAAAATATTACGGTCTAACTGAAATAGGACAAACATTTTTAAAAGAACTTAGTAGCACCTGGACTGAATTATCAGATGCCGTAAACCTTATAACCAACCAAAAACAATAGTCATGAACAAAACTGTAAATATAAATCTAGGCGGAATGTTCTTTCATATAGATGAAGATGCATACCAAAAATTAACTCGATATTTTGATGCCATAAAACGTTCTTTATCAAATTCATCAGGGCATGATGAAATCATAAAAGATATCGAAATGCGTGTTTCAGAATTATTGAATGAGAAACAAATAAGCGACAAACATGTTGTGGGTTTAAAAGATGTAGATGAGGTTATTGCCGTAATGGGACAACCAGAAGATTACATTATTGAAGATGAGTTGAAAGGTTCTCAAAACTTTAGTGACAGTTCAAACAGAAGAACAAAAAAATTATACCGCGATAAAGAAAAAGGTATGATTGGTGGTGTTGCATCTGGATTAGGACATTATTTTGGAATTGATTCCGTATGGATCAGAATCGTTCTAATACTATTAGTTTTTGCTGGATTTGGAACTGGAATTTTAGCGTATATCATTCTTTGGATTGTTACTCCTGAAGCCGTTACCACATCAGAAAAACTTGAAATGACTGGAGAACCCGTAAATATTTCGAATATCGAAAAAAAAGTACGTGAAGAGTTTGAAAGCGTTTCTGGTAAAATAAAAAATGTGGATTACGATAAATATGGCAATCAAATAAAAACGGGTGCCGGGAAAATAGGAAGCTCTTTTGGTGATTTTATCATGACAGTTTTCAAGATTTTTGCAAAGTTTTTGGGTGTAATTTTAATCATCACAGGAATTGCAACATTAGTTTCTTTACTAATTGCTGTTTTCACTTTAGGTTCTTCAGATTTTATTGATGTGCCATGGCAGAGTTTCATTGAAGCAGGAAATTTCACGGATTACCCAATATGGTCTTTTGGATTGTTAATGTTCTTTGCTGTTGGAATTCCGTTCTTTTTCTTGACACTTTTAGGTTTCAAATTATTGTCTCCAACCATGAAATCAATTGGAAACATAGCTAAATACACATTATTGGCACTTTGGATAATTGCAATAGCGATATTAATTTCGATAGGAATAAAACAAGCATCAGAAGTGGCTTATGAAGGAAAAACAGTTCAGAAGGAAACGATTAATGTATTGCCAAATGATACTTTGTTTGTAAAATTTAGATACAATGAGTATTACACAAAAGACATTGACGACAGAGAAAGCTTCAAGTTTGTTCAGGATTCAGCTAACACCCAATTGATTTATTCCAATAATGTGAGTCTAGAAATTTTACGCACAGACGAAAAATTACCTTTCATTCAAATTGAAAAAATTGCTAGAGGTAAATCATTTCAAGATGCAAAACGAAGAGCTGAAAAAATAAAATACGCTATCAAAATTGAAGGAAATCAGTTGATTCTAGACAATTATTTATTGACAGAAGTAGCTAATAAATTCCGTGACCAGGAAGTAGAAATATTTTTATACCTCCCAGAAGGGATTCTGTTGAAACCAGATACTTCAGTACAAAATTACGACAGATCTGATGATTCATTTTTCAACTTACACTACAGTTCAGACAATTACATTTACAAAGTAGAAAATTCTCAAATAAAATGTTTAAATTGTCCTGCTGATGAAAATGAATATAATGATGTTGATGTAAATGAAAACGGTGATAATGTAGAAGTAAACATTACTGGAAAAGTAACCGAAAATGACAGTATTACAACTACTACTGTAAAAGTAAACGGCGAAACGGTAACAGTGAATGAAGCTGGAACCAAAAAAGGCTTATCAGTAAGCAAAAACGGTGTAATCATTAAAAATTAAAGCTATGTTAAAAATCATCACATTAATTACAAAATTTATTCTGGTTGCGTTAACTGCCTTACTATTCGCATCGTGTAACCATTCCATTAATTTGAAATCAATTGAAGGAAGCGGGAATGTCACCACCGAAAGAAGAAATGTGGAGGGTGATTTCAAAAGCATAGAAGTCAGCAATGCTATCGATCTTGTCATTGAACAATCAGACGTAACTGAAATAGTAGTTGAGGCTGATGATAATTTGCAGAAACATATCATTACCAAAGTTGAAAATGGTACACTCGTTATTTCTTGTGATAAAAATTCTTTTATCAATACGAAATCTAAAAAAGTAACTGTAAAAATGCCTGTTATTGAGCAATTAGAAGCCAATAGCAGTGCGTCAATAACTAGCAGAAACACTATAAAAGGAGAAAATATCACACTAAATACTTCTAGTGCAGGAACTATTGACCTGAATATAGAAGCAGATGATATCACTTGTGATTCCAGTAGCGGTAGCAGCATCACCATTAATGGAATGGGATTAAAAATGAAAGCAAATGCATCAAGTGGAAGCGAAATTGACGCCAAAAACTTATTAGCAAATGAAGTTAATGCCGAAGCTTCCAGTGGAGCTACCATAAGTGTTCACCCTATTGTGAGTCTGGATGCCGAAGCCTCTAGCGGAGGAAGCATAAACTACAATAAAGTTCCAAAATCAATTCGAAAAGAAACCAATTCCGGAGGAAGTATTCATCAAGAATAACAAATCATTTTACTAAAATCAAAAAATCATCCATCACAAGTGGATGATTTTTTTATATTTGTGTAGACTCTAATTCAAATGACTATGAAAAAATACGCTGCTATACTCCTGCTCCTTTTATCAACTACATTGACATTTGCACAGAAAAAGGAAAAAATAAAAGGCTCAAAAACAGTAACTGTAGAACAAAGGAAAGTGGGTAATTTCGAGTCGCTTACTGTTGAAGACAATCTCGAAGTATACTTGGAAAGAGGCGAAAAAACTGAACTAAAAATTGAAGCCGATGAAAACTTACACGATATTATTTCTTTGGATTTAAGTGATAATATATTGCGCATTTATACTACAAAACAAGCCACCAATTATAAAAAAATGATTGTTAGAGTAACCTATACGAATGATTTAAATCTGGTTACTTCAAAAAATGAAACTACTGTAAATGCAATTCAGGAAATTTTATTGAATGATTTCACACTGAAAGCACATGATGCATCCAAACTATTTCTGAATGTGAATGCCAAAAACTTCGTATTACAATCTGATGATAAATCAAAAACCGAACTCAATTTAAAATCAGAAAATACTACCATCGAATTAAGTAAAAATGCATCTCTAAAAGCCTTAGTCACCACAACTGATTTGAAAGTGGATATGTACCAAAAATCAGATGCAACTATTGAAGGAGATGCAACTAATGCCATTATTCGGTTGGATAATAACTCGAGCTTGACAGGAAATAAATTAACTATAAAAAATGTTGATGTAACCACCGAAAGTTATTCTAATTGTAGTGTAAATGCTGTAACAACCGTTATTATAGACGCCGCTAATAAATCAGAAATCCAACTTGTGGGCGCTCCAAAAATTGAAATCAGAAAATTTGCCGATGAAGCAAAATTGATAAAAAAGTTGAAATAGAAAATCCTCTCCCCAACCCGCTCCAAAACAGAGGGAGTAAAAACTCGATTGATTAATATATCTTCTAACTAACAAAAAGTCCCACTTGCAAAGGCAAATGGGACTTTTTTTATATTAAAATTTTCTTACTAGGATTATTCTTTAGAAGCCAAATATCTTTCAGCATCAAGTGCGGCCATACAACCTGTTCCGGCTGCTGTTATCGCTTGACGATATACATGATCCGCAGCATCACCTGCTACGAAAACGCCATCAACATTTGTTTTTGAAGTTCCTGGAGTATTGATAATATATCCTGTTTCGTCTAATGTGATATAATCTTTAAAAATATCTGTATTTGGTTTGTGACCAATAGCTACGAAGAAACCAGTTGCAGGAATATCAAAAACTTCATTTGTAGTTTTATTTAAAGCCTTTACCCCAGTAACTACTTGCTCATCTCCTAATACTTCAACAGTATCGTGATTCATTAATATCGTAATGTTCTCTGTTTTGCGAACACGTTCTTCCATGATTTTTGAAGCTCTAAATTTTTCGCTACGCACCAACATGGTTACTTTTTTACAAAGTTTTGACAAATAATGTGCTTCTTCACAAGCTGAATCTCCTGCTCCAACAATCACTACTTCTTGATTTCTATAGAAAAAACCGTCACAAACAGCACAAGCCGAAACTCCACCACCCATTTTTAAATAGTGTTGTTCTGATGGCATCCCTAAATATTTAGCTGATGCTCCAGTAGAAATAATTACTGTTTCGCAATGCAATTCTATAGTATCATTGATCCAAACTTTATGGACATCTCCTGAAAAATCTACTTTAGTTGCCCAACCATCACGCACATCAGTACCAAAACGTTGTGCTTGTGCTTGCAATCCCACCATCATTTCCGGACCAGTAATTCCTTCAGGATTACCAGGCCAATTTTCTACTTCATTAGTAGTTGTTAGCTGCCCACCAGGTTGCATTCCTTGGTATAAAACTGGATTCATGTTAGCTCTGGCGGCATATATTGCTGCGGTATAACCCGCTGGACCAGAACCTATAATAAGACATTTAATTTTTTCGATTGTATCTGACATAGTACTTTTTTGTTACATTTTTGAAGTTGCAAATGTAGTTTTTTAATAAAAAAATACAGTTATAAAAGCATCATTTTTACCTATGCCAAAATAATATTCTCCTATTTACGCTTTTGATTTGCTCAAATAAAAAATATTTCTATCTTTGCACCAGAATTACGGGGTGTAGCGTAGCTCGGTTATCGCGCCTGCTTTGGGAGCAGGAGGCCGCAGGTTCGAATCCTGCCACCCCGACAAAAGTCGAGCAGAAATGTTCGACTTTTTTGTATAATAAAATCTCCCTTATCGCGTCAGAAAAACCGTGAAGGCAAAAGTTCTAATTACCCATAATACAATAAACTAAGCTGTAAAGTAAGGTTCCAAAATATCTTCAAAATTATACAATCCTTTACTTTTATTTTTTAAATTTTCAGCAACAAAAATAACACCGCTGCCAAATGCTTCTCTTGAAATGGATTCGTGAATTAGTCGGACCGTTTGGAATGGAAATCCAAAAATTACTTCATGTTTTCCTACAATACCACCGGCTCTAACTGAATTTATATTTTCTTTTTCAACATTCAATGCCTCCGCAATTTTAATTGCAGTGCCTGAAGTTCCTTCTTTTAATTTAAAATGTTCTTCATTGATTTCAATATCTACCCAAGGTGCAATTTTTTTTAAAAATTTAGCTGCAAACAACAAATAATTAACCCCTAAAGTAATGTTTGGAGACCAAAACACAGTGGTTTGCAAGGCTAACTCTTTCAGTAATTTCATTTCACTTTCTTTATAATGCGATATAGCTGAAATAATTTTAATTTCACGCTCGGCAGCTATTGATCCATAAGTATAAATTCCTTGGTCTGAAGAAAAATCGATGATAATATCCACTGGGTGTTTATCTAAAAGCTCTTGCATTGAAATAGTAGCACTTGAATATATCAATCCTGATTCATCAGAATGTACACCTAAGAATTCAGGAACAGACCTGTGTTCTAAAAGGATACTTTGCCTTAACACCCATTCCAAACAAAACCCTTCGTTTTGAAGAATTACCGAGGCTACGGCTTTACCAGTTTTTCCAAATCCTATTAATCCAATTTTCATATTATTGTTTGTTATTTTTATTGTAATAAATTAAGCAACATATTAATCTAAAAATCTTTTAATAATTAAATCACCTCTGAAATAAGCAGCACATCTTCTTTTATTTTTAATGGCATTTGTTTTAAAATTATTTTTCTTGAAATAGAATAACTACTTTTTTATAAAAATCTAATCTCAAATAAAAAATGATAAATGGTTCAAAAGCCAACCTTACGATTAAAAGAGAATAAATCAAGACATTATAACTATTGAAAAATATAAACTATACGTAATGTAAACATAGACATTTCAATCTGGTTAACAACTTCAGAATATCCTTTTATTATGCCTATTCCATTTCTTGCTTTTATTCCTTTTTCAGAAAAGAAAACTCACTATCAAAACTTCATTTTCTTTAGCCCAGATGGCAGTGAAAAGCTTCGACGAGCTGCTCTCGATTTTTTCTTGACAGAAAAGAGCGACCAAAGGAAGCTCCTTTTATGGCTTAAGAAAAAACTGGGAGCAGCTCAAGAACTTGTAACGCACAGCTGGAATAGCTCCTACAAAATGAAATCTGTTTTGAAAATGGGAATTATCAAATAGCAACTAATCAAGCTTTAACAAATGTTAACAAAATAGATTTTTAGAAACCATAAATAATTGTATTTTTACGGTTCAAAATTTAGAAAAATAAATGGGCAAAATCATCGCGATTGCTAATCAAAAAGGTGGAGTTGGAAAGACTACAACGTCTGTAAATCTAGCTGCTTCACTGGGTGTTTTAGAAAAAAAAGTGTTACTTATTGACGCTGATCCACAGGCAAATGCGTCTTCAGGATTAGGTATTGATGTTGAATCTGTTGAGATAGGTACGTACCAAATTCTGGAACATAGTCATACGCCAAAAGAGGCCATCATACAATGTTCTGCTCCAAATGTGGACGTAATTCCATCGCATATTGACCTTGTTGCTATTGAAATCGAATTAGTCGATAAAGAAAACAGGGAATATATGCTTAAAAAAGCATTGGAAAGTGTCAAAGACGAGTACGATTATATCATCATCGATTGCGCTCCATCTCTTGGATTGCTTACGTTGAATGCTTTGACTGCTGCTGACTCTGTGATTATTCCTATTCAATGTGAGTATTTTGCACTGGAAGGTTTAGGAAAATTATTGAATACGATAAAAAGCATCCAAAAAATTCACAATCCGGATTTAGACATCGAAGGGTTATTATTGACCATGTTTGACTCGAGATTGCGTTTATCAAACCAAGTAGTTGAAGAGGTTCAAAAACATTTCAATGACATGGTTTTTGACACCATTATTCAAAGAAATGTAAAACTGAGCGAAGCACCAAGCTTTGGAGAAAGTATAATAAACTACGATGCAACAAGCAAAGGAGCAACTAATTACTTACATCTGGCTCAAGAAGTTATAAAGAAAAACAGTAAATAGTTTTATGGCAAAAGCAATAAAAAAACAAGCCTTAGGAAGAGGATTATCTGCGTTATTGAAAGATCCGGAAAATGATATAAAATCCGTTGCCGATAAAAATGCCGATAAAGTTGTAGGAAATATTATTGAGCTTGAAATTGAAGCAATTGAAATAAATCCGTTTCAGCCAAGAAGTAATTTCAATGAGGAATCATTGAGAGAATTAGCGACTTCTATTAAAGAATTAGGTGTTATTCAGCCTATCACCGTACGTAAATTAGACTTCAATAAATACCAATTGATTTCGGGTGAGCGTCGTCTTCGTGCGTCGACTCTTGTGGGATTGAAAACAGTTCCTGCTTACATTCGTATTGCAAATGACAACGAATCATTGGTTATGGCTTTGGTGGAAAACATCCAGCGCCATGATTTAGATCCAATTGAGATTGCACTTTCGTACCAACGTTTGATTGACGAAATTCAATTAACCCAGGAACAAATGAGTGAGCGTGTGGGAAAAAAACGTTCTACAATCGCTAATTATTTGAGACTTTTAAAATTAGATCCGATAATCCAAACCGGAATTCGTGATGGTTTCATCAGCATGGGTCATGGTCGTGCGATAATCAATATTGAAGACCAAGATATCCAAACTGATATTTATCAAAAAATCGTCAGTCAAAATCTATCCGTTCGCGATACTGAAGCTTTGGTAAAAAACTATCAGGAAAGTTTAAAACCTAAACCTGCCGGTAAACCAAAAGCAGCTTCATTTGAAATTGCAGATGCCCATAAAAGTACTTTTACAAATTATTTTGGAACCAAAGTCGATGTGAAAGTAGCAGGAAACGGCAAAGGAAAAATCACTATTCCATTTCATTCTGAAGAAGACTTCAACAGAATTATTAAATTAATAAACGAGTAGTGCATAAAATTATTTTCATAGGTCTATTCCTTTTTATTGCAGGAAACACTACTGTTTTTGCCCAAACGGAAACAGAAGCAGTGCTTGTCGCAAAAGATACTTTGAAATCAAATGACATTGATCCATTGACTCCTGCAAAAGCAGCTTTCTTTTCAGCAATTTTGCCGGGTTTAGGTCAGGCTTACAATAAAAAATACTGGAAAATACCGCTCGTTTATGGAGCCATTGGAACCAGTCTCTATTTTTATATCGATAGCAATAAAAAATACCATCAATATAGAGACGCTTATAAAAGTCGATTGGAAGGATATGTTACCGACGATTTAGCTTTCTTAGATAATAATCGATTAATCGCCGGACAAAAATTTTATCAGCGAAATCGTGATTTATCAGCATTATTTGTTGTGGCTTTTTATGCCTTAAATATTATTGATGCTAATGTTAATGCGCACCTATTGCAATTTAATGTGGATGAAAACTTATCGATGAGACCAGTTCTTTATCAGAATGATGTAACATTTAAGACTAATGTAGGACTAACATTTAATTATAATTTTTAGAAGCCAAAAGCTTAAATAAAGAAAAAATAGCTCATTATGTCATTAATTAATAAAATAGGGAAGAAATATTTTTTTATTATTACTACAGTTTTGTTATTAATCACTTTAATAAATTATTCAGAAATTAAAGAGCTTGAGACTATTCGAATGAATAATTTCTTTTCTGGATTTATCGCTGGATTTTTAATAAGTCTCTTGTTTGCGGGAATCGTAAATTATTCAAAATTTAAAAAATAAACAAATGAAAATTGCGCTTTTAGGATACGGAAAAATGGGTCAGGTAATTGAAAGAATTGCACTGGAAAGAGGTCATGAAATCGTTTTGAAAAAAGATGAAAATAATACTTTTGACGGTCTTTCAAATGCTGATGTGGCTATAGATTTCAGTGTTCCAACTGCTGCAGTCTCTAACATTTCCAGTTGTTTCCATGCTAATGTCCCTGTAATTTCAGGAACAACAGGCTGGCTAGAACATTATGATGAAATGGCGGCACTTTGCACAGCTAAGAACGGTGGTTTTATCTCCAGTTCTAACTTTAGTTTAGGCGTGAATATTTTCTTTGAACTCAATGAATATTTGGCAAAAATAATGTCAAAATTTGACAGTTACTCGGTTGATATGGAAGAAATTCATCATACCCAAAAACTAGACGCACCAAGTGGCACAGCGATTTCATTAGCCAAAGGAGTAATTGAAAACAGTTCGTATACCAACTGGACATTAGAAAAACCTGAAGCGAAGCAAATTCATATCGAAGCAAAAAGAATAGGAACTGTTCCGGGAACGCACACCGTAACTTATAATTCTGTTGTTGATGCTATCGAAATAAAACATACCGCACACAATCGTGAAGGTTTTGCTCTTGGTGCTGTAATAGCAGCCGAATGGATTGTGGGAAAACAAGGGATTTTCACAATGAAGGATGTATTAGAATTTTAGAATTAGACAAATAGACTTTTAGATAGTTCGATTTTTAGAAATCATAAAACTTTCTGATTTTCGAATAAACAAATAACCGGTTAACCAAATAAACATATTATGTCAGTATATCAATGGTTTATATTTTTTCTACTTGTACAAATAGTTCACTTTTTAGGAACATGGAAATTATATGAAAGCGCAGGAAGGAAACGTTGGGAAGCAGCTATTCCAGTATACAACGCTATTGTTTTGATGAAAATAATAGGCCGCCCTACTTGGTGGACCATTTTACTTTTTATCCCAATTATTAATTTGATTATGTTTCCTGTAATCTGGGTAGAAACATTGAGAAGTTTTGGAAAACGATCTGGATTAGACACTTTTTTAGGGCTTATAACTCTTGGATTTTACATCTATTATGTCAATTACACTCAAAAATTAAATTATATAGCTGACAGAAGTTTAAGCCCAGAAAACAAAGCAGCTGATACCGTTAGCTCTTTACTTTTTGCAGTTATCGTAGCAACTTTGGTTCACACCTATTTAATTCAACCGTATACAATTCCTACCTCTTCCTTGGAAAAATCCTTATTGGTAGGTGACTTTTTATTTGTAAGCAAGATGAATTATGGTGCCCGAATTCCAATGACAACTGTGGCATTGCCAATGGTTCACGATTCGATACCTTTAGTTCAAAAAAAATCATACTTAACTTGGCCACAGTTACCTTATTTAAGATTACCGGGAATTCAAAACATAAACAGAACGGATATCGTTGTATTTAACTGGCCGGTTGATACCGTTTATAGATTTTTTGACACTTCAAAAAGACGCGCATTCAAACCAGTAGACAAGAAATCGAATTACGTTAAAAGATGTGTTGGAATCCCTGGAGACAACTTGTCTATAAAAGACGGCATGATTTATATTGATGGCAAACTATTGGAAATGCCCGAAAGAGCAAAACCACAATTCTCTTATAAAGTAGCATTAGACGGTAAAACGCCAATCGATTTTGAACATTTACTTAAAGAGATGGACGTAACTGACCCTGTACTTGTTACTGATGAAACGAGAAGAGATACATTATTCTTTAGTGCATTAACAGCTGCCGGAGCGGAAAGATTGAAAAATGTACCCGGTGTAACTGGAGTAACAAGACAAATATCTAAAGTTGTTGATCAATCTAATAATGGAAAAGGTGTTTTCCCACACATAAATAAATGGAACGCTGATAACTTCGGTCCAATCTATGTCCCAGAAAAAGGAAAAACTGTTGCTTTAACAACAGAATCATTGCCATTTTATAAAACCATAATTACTGATTATGAAACAAATGAAAATGGAGAAAAAAACGACCTTAAAGTAACAGGAAACGAAATAAGACTAAACGGAAAAGTAGTTAAAGATTACACTTTCCAACAAAATTATTACTGGATGATGGGTGACAACCGTCATAACTCTGAAGACAGTCGTTTTTGGGGATTTGTTCCTGAAAATCACATTGTAGGGAAACCTATTTTCATCTGGTTAAGTTGGGATACAAACGGTAAAGGTTTGAATAAAATACGTTGGGACAGAGTTTTTACAACTGTTAGCGGTGAAGGCCAACCTCAATCTTATTTTAAATATTTCCTAATCGCTTTAGCGGCATTTTTCATTGGAGATTATTTTTGGAAAAAAAGAAAAGAGGGAAAAAATTAGTCAAAAGTTTCAAAGTAAAAAGTCATAAAGCTTCTATTTAATTTAGCTTTATGACTTTTGACTTTATAACTTTAAAAACTTTAGACAAATATGAACATTCTCATCCATCCAACCTATTTCCCATCGATTAGCCATTTTGCAGCCATGGTACAATCGGAAAATATTACCTTTGAAGTAGAAGATAATTTTCAGAAACAAACCAACCGCAACCGCACTTATATTTATAGTCCAAACGGGATTCAGTTATTGAACATCCCTGTAAAACATTCGAAAGAAAGTCATCAAAAAACAAAAGACATCAAAATTGAAACTGATTTTGACTGGCAAAAACAACACTTCAAATCATTAGAAGCTGGATACCGAAGTTCTCCTTTTTTTGAATTTTTCGAAGATGATATCAGACCAATTTTCGAAAAGAAATACACTTTTTTATTGGATTTAAATTTTGAGGTTTTAGCCATTCTATCAAAATGTTTTCGCCTGAAATTAGATTACACGACAACAACGGAATACTTTCATGATGTTAATACAGCTACAATCACAGATTTTAGGGCTTTGGTAAACGGGAAAAAAGACCTTTCTTTATTCGAAAGTTACACACAGGTTTTTGATGACAAACATGGTTTTATCAACAATCTTAGCGTTCTGGATTTGCTGTTTAATGAAGGGAAATATGCAATGGATTATTTAAAAAAACAAGAACTGATTCTGAAATAAAATTCCTGATTAAATTTTATTCCAAAGACAATCTTGCCATAATAGGAAAATGATCTGAGTTTATAAATTTCGGAAAATTTTCAAATTTCTTTACTTTCATTTTCTCGTCAGCGAAAATATAATCAATTCTGGCTGGATAATACCTGAATTTATACGTCTCTCCAAAACCTTTCCCTGCTTCTTCAAAGCTATCTTTCAACTTTCCTTTGATGCTTCGGTACACGTAAGAAAAAGCGCTGTTGTTCATGTCTCCACAAATGATAATTGGATACGTACATTTCATTTTATGCTCCTTAAAAATCTCCGCTTGCTGTTGTTGTTGCTTGAACGCTTTACTGATTCTAATAAATAACATTTGTGATTTCTGCTGATTAATCGCATCGATATTTTCATCAATTTCATTGACATCAGGAGAAATTTTGATGGATTGAATGTGCATATTATACACTCTTATAATATCTTTTCCTTTTTTTACATCTGCAAAAACAACGTTATTACTTGAATTTGGAAAAATAATATTTCCTTGGTCAATAATCGGGAATTTAGAAAAAATAGCTTGTCCCGTTTTAATTTGGTTTCCATCGGTAAAAATATATCTGTGCGGATACACTTTCAAATCAATATCAGCAGAGGAAGAGTATTCCTGAATACACAATATATCAGGATTTTTATCATTAATGAACGTGAGAATATCTGAAGGAACATCGTCTCTGTCAATCCATTTAAAAACATTAAACAGACGAACATTGTAACTCATTACGGTAAAATCTTTTTCTTCTTTAGGAAACTCTGGCGAAGAAAATTTATAAAATTTATTTATAAAAGTAATTCCTATCAATAAAACCAAACCCGAAACTATCAATTGTTTTTTGAATTGCAAGGCCCAATAAACAAAAAATAAACCATTTAAGATAAAAAAAAGCGGCATGAAAAGTGTCAAAACAGACAAAAGGGGAAAAGATTTAGGCGCCAAAAAAGGCAGAACATAGGCAATAAAAGTTACAATTGTAAGGACTATATTCAAAAAAAACATTCCTTTATTAAACCACGAAAGATTTTTCATTTTCTATATTTTTTAGTAAGACAATATCTAAAATCTCATTTGATACTTATTTCCCAACTTTGAACAAGAATTCTTTTTCTTCTTTTGTCAAACTATCATAACCTGACTGACTGATTTTGTCTAAAATTTCATCTATCTGTTGCTGAGATTTATCTTTTGCAACTATTTTCGAAACGCTTTTTACCAAAGGCTTACTGTAATTTTTATGAACTTTTTTGAATGGTGTTGTCGTATTTTTTTTGAACAAATTTGCAAAAAAATCTATAATACGAATAACAACAGTACTTAAATCGGTTCCATTTTGAAGCAATTTAATAAAAATAAAACCAAAAAAAGCTCCAGAAAGATGAGAAATATGTCCACCCATATTTTCTGAACGCAGTTGCATTAAATCAACAATAATAATTACGGCAGTTATATGCCACAACTTGACATTACCAATAATCAATAAACGAAGATCCATTAAAGGATGATATGTAGTAGTTGCGACTAAAATAGCCATAATAGCAGCAGAGGCACCTACAATTGGAGCGTTAATATTTAAAACGTAAAACACCAGAATATAACAAATTCCAGCAAAAATGGCGCTCAATATGTACAAGCCCAGCAATTGCTTAGACGTAAAATACGTCATAAATAATCTGCCTGCAAAGTTCAAAACAATCATATTAAAAATAATATGCATGATTCCGCTGTGAAAAAAAGCATACGAAAGCAACGACCATGGTTTCCAAAGCAAATGTGTCGGATTAGAGGACAAACTCACATAATGAATGTAATCAATATTGACACCGAACAAGGATAAAAGTGCAAAAAACAACCACGGAAAAACAAACAAAGCTGCATTCCAAAAGATTAGCTGAGTCACTATTCCTCCCATTTTGTATTGTAATTTCAGGTCGTCAATAATATTCATAATTTAATTGGGATTTAAGAGCTGATATTTAGGTCGTACTACTTTAAAAGTGTTGCGTTTTTAATTCCAACGGTTTTTATTGAACTGATTTTTCTTCCAATACCACATAATAATAAAACCAAATAAAGCACCTCCAACGTGTGCAAAATGAGCAATTCCACCACCACCAAAAATTGATTTTCCAGAAATACCTAAATACAAATCGACCAATACTAAACCTGGCACAAAATATTTTGCTTTTATGGGAACAGGAATAAACATCAAAGCCAATTCAGCATTAGGAAACATAAAGGCAAATGCTACTATAGTTCCATAAATAGCTCCTGAGGCGCCCACTGCAGTACCCACATAAGCGCTTGTGAAATTTTGAAAATCAGAAACGGATATAAATTGTTGCCATCTTGTATCGATTTTACCCTCATTTAAAAGTTGCAAAATTTCTTGTTTAGGAAATCCGTTAGCTATAAGCGTATTCAAACTCTCTTGAAAATAGTAATAATTAACTCCAGTATGCAACAACGCAGCGCCTAGTCCACAGGAAATATAGAAAAATAAGAATTTCTTACTTCCCCACATTTGCTCTAAAGCAGATCCAAAAGAATACAACGCAAACATATTGAAAAAAATATGCATAAAACCTCCATGCATGAACATGTGCGTCACCGGTTGCCACAATTGAAAACTTGGGTTTTCTGGAAAATACAAAGCCAATATTTTATAGGCAGCATCACCTATTACCAGAGTACCTACAAAAAACAATACATTTATAATTATTAATTGTTTTACTGTCTCAGTTACGTTTCTCATAATGCAAATTTTTTATCTAAATCTTCCACACGCATCGTGATGAAAGTGGGTTTATGAAATGGGGAAACATTTGGGTCTTTACAGGCAAAAAGTCCGTTTACCAAATTTTCCTGCTCTTTTTCTGTAAGGTGCGTTCCAGTTTTCACCGCTAAACTTTTGGCCATAGATTTGGCAATCGTATCATTCTGACTGAAACTGCTTTCTGGAATTCCGTCCTGCAAATCACTTAATAATTGTTCTAAAACCAATGAAACTTCGCTCTCCGTTACATTTACTGGTATTCCCGAAATAACAATATGATCGGTGTTATTTTCTTCGAAAACAAATCCGGTATTCATCAACGAAAGTTGTAACTCAGCGATAAGATTCATTTCGCTTGACGAAAAAAACAAGTTCAAAGGAAATAATAACTGCTGGCTTGATGCCTGATTCACTGTCATATTTACTAAAAACTGCTCATACAAAACACGTTGATGTGCGCGTTGCTGATCGACAATCACCATTCCAGATTTGATTGACGAAACAATGTATTTTTTATGAATTTGATAGGTTTTATGAACAGAATGCTCTACTTCTTCATCATTAAATAAAGAGGAAGTCACTTCTTCATTTTCGAAAGTCATCTGCCCTATTTCATCCGTATCTTGTTTTAAACCTACGTATAAACTTTCCCAATTAGCTGTTGGCTCCAGTTTTCTATAACTGGAAAATTGCTTGCTGGGTTTTTCTTCAGAGAAAGGATTAAAGTTGCCATCAACCTGAATCGTCGGCGTAGCACCTTCTAAATCTTTGTAATGATACGGTGTATCTAAATTAGAATCCCTATCAAAATCTAAAACTGGCGCTACATTAAACTGACCCAAACTATGTTTTATGGAAGCCCTTAAAATAGCATATAACGCATGTTCGTCATCAAACTTAATCTCCGTTTTAGTGGGATGAATATTGATATCAATAGTGTTTGGCGGCACCGATAAATATAGAAAATAACTGGGTTGCGCACCATCTTTCAAGATTCCGTCATAGGCGGCCATAACCGCATGATGCAAATAACCGCTTTTTATAAAACGATCATTGACAAAGAAAAACTGTTCTCCACGATTTTTTTTGGCAAATTCTGGTTTGCTCACAAATCCTTGAATCGTCACTATTTCTGTTTCTTCCTGAACCGGAACTAATTTTTCATTGGTTTTACCCGAGAAAACATTCACAATTCGTTGGCGTAAAGTAGAGGGCGGCAAATTAAACATTTCGCTGCCATTGTGATAAAACGTAAAATGTATTTTTGGGTGAGCCAAAGCCACACGTTGAAACTCATCAATAATATGACGGTATTCCACCGTATCCGATTTCAGGAAATTGCGTCGCGCCGGAATATTAAAAAATAAATTTTTGACAGCAAATGAAGTGCCTTTTGGCAAAACAGCAACCTCTTGCGATACAAACTTACTGCCTTCAATGATAATGTGTGTTCCAAGTTCTTCTTGATCTTGCTTGGTTTTCATTTCTACATGGGCAATCGCCGCAATAGATGCTAATGCTTCTCCACGAAACCCTTTGGTATGCAAAGAAAATAAATCTTCAGCTTGACGAATTTTGGAAGTGGCGTGACGTTCAAAACACAAACGCGCATCGGTAACGCTCATTCCTAAACCATTATCAATCACTTGTACTAATGCTTTCCCTGCATCTTTAAGAATTAATTTGATATCTGTTGCTCTGGCATCTACCGCATTTTCAAGCAACTCTTTGACAACTGAAGCTGGTCTTTGAACGACTTCTCCAGCAGCAATTTGATTGGCAACATGATCAGGAAGTAATTGAATTATACTCGACATTAAAAAATTTAAGTTTAAAGTTTAGCCCTTCGACTGCGCTCAGGGTGACAATAGTTTATTATAAAACCAAGATGTACAAATTTAATGAATTTCTATTGGGAATGGTAGCTTATTTAATCATAAAAAAAACAAAAAACCTATACTATTTATGAGACAGTATAGGTTTAATAATTAGTGTTTTTATTATTTATTCCTTCAACTCTAAAGGTGTCCCTTCTTCTAATTGAATAGCTCCGGCAGACAATAAATGTTGATTATCGATTTGATGTGACAACGAAGCCTGTTGACGAATATAGGCCATTTTGATAGCCGCAATAGCTGCTTCAGTACCTTTGTTACCGTGAATTCCTCCACTTCTATCAATAGATTGTTGCATGGTATTATCAGTCAAAACACAAAAAATAACCGGAATATCCGTTTGAACATTCAGGTCTTTAATTCCTTGAGTTACTCCTTCACACACAAAATCAAAATGCTTGGTTTGCCCTTGAATTACACATCCAATAGCTATGACAGCATCAACATTTTGTGTTTGCAACATTTTCTTTGAACCATATATAAGTTCAAAGCTTCCAGGAACATTCCAGCGAATAATATGCTGAGCTGGAACTTGGTTTTCTAAAAGGGCTTCAATAGCACCTCTATAAAGTCCTTCAGTTATAGCATCATTCCATTCTGAAACAACAATCCCAAAGCGAAAATCTTTCGCGTTTGGGATTGAATTTTTATCGTACTCGGATAAGTTTTTATTTACGGTAGCCATTTGATTTTAGAATTTTGATTTTAAAATTTCGATTTCAGATATTAAAGATAGCATTTTGAAATCAAAATTCTACAATCTTAAATCACCAATCTTATATCATTTTTTACTATTGTGCTAATCCTATCAAAACGTCAACTGAAGCAGCCTCTGGAGTTCCTTCAAAATTGTCTTTAATATCTGTAAAATATTTCAAAGCATCTGCTTTATTTCCTAATACTAAAGCTGTTTTCCCAGCTTTCAATAAGAAACGTGGTGTAGTGAAATCATTTTTATTTGATTCAGCAGCTTTTATGTAGTTTTCTAAAGCTTCTTTCGGTTGATTCTTTTGAGAATAAGCATCTCCAATTGCTCCTTTTGCCAAAGCTCCTAAAACAATATCATCTGATTTAAATTTACTTAAATAATCAATCGCTTCAGTATATTTTCCTGTATTCAAATAAGCAATTCCAGCATAATAATTAGCTAAATTTCCTGCATCAGTTCCAGAATATTCATCCGCAATTTTTAAGAATCCAAATTTACCTTCTGAACCATTCAAAGATAATTTATATAATGAGTCACTTGCTACTCCATCAGTTGCTTTTTGGAAATTTTGTTGTGCTACAAACATTTCATTCGCTGCTTCATCTTGTTGTGGTGCGGCAACGAATCTTTGGTATCCTAAATAACCAATTGTAAAAATAGCAGCAGCGGCAACTAAACCAATAATAACTTTTTGATTTTTAGCTACCCAATCCTCAGTTATTGTAGCAGTCTCATCTAATTTAGAAAAAACCTCAGCAGTTGTGCTGTCTTTTTCGTCAATGATTACCGCTTCAACTCCGTCTTTTACTTCTTTTTCTTTTGGTGCTTTATATCCTCTTTTATTGTAAGTAGCCATTTATTTTTAATTTAGTGAGTCGCAAAAATAAAATTTTTATTCAAACCGACATAAAAAATATGCTTTTATATTCAAAAAAATATTATAGGCGGTTCTTTCTTTCCAAAGGAAAAATAATTTCCATAGAAAAAATCTAAAAGCCATTTTTATCGATATTTTTCAATAATTTGCACCCACTTTGAAAAACCCGTTTAAAAACATCAAAGTTCTCAATACCAGCAAGCCTTACAGATGTATTTAAAAAAGATTTCATTATTCAATTATAAGAATTTTTCGGAAGCAAATTTCGATTTTGACAGCAAAATAAATTGTTTTGTAGGCAAGAATGGTATTGGAAAGACAAATGTGCTTGATGCAATCTACCATTTATCGTACGGAAAAAGCTATTTCAATCCATTAGCGGTTCAGAATATTAAACACGGAGAAGAATTCTTTGTGATTGATGCTGAATTTGAAAAAAACGAAAGAAATGAACAAATTCTTTGCAGCCTAAAAAAAGGACAAAAAAAGATATTGAAACGCAACGGAAAAGCCTACGACAAATTCTCGGATCACATTGGTTTTATTCCTTTGGTCATCATTTCTCCTGCCGACAGGGATTTAATTGTGGAAGGCAGCGAAACCAGAAGAAAATTCATGGACAGCGTGATTTCGCAATTGGATTCTCATTATTTACAACAACTCATTCAATATCAAAAAGTAATGAGTCAGCGAAATGCTTTGTTGAAATATTTTGCATTGAATCATGTTTTTGATACCGATACGCTCTCTATATATAATGAGCAACTTAATGGTTTTGGAGATTATATTTTCGAAAAAAGAAAAGAATTCATTGACCAATTTATTCCTATTTTCAACACACATCATCAAGCCATAACCGGTTCACAAGAAACGGTTCAACTGGTATATGAAAGTCATTTATTCGAAAAAGACTTATTGGCTTTATTACAGGAAAACATCAACAAAGACAGAGCTTTACATTACACAAGTGTAGGAATTCACAAAGACGATTTAGCATTTGAAATAGACCAACATCCAATTAAGAAATTTGGCTCTCAAGGACAGCAAAAATCATTTCTAATCGCTTTAAAACTGGCTCAATTTGAGTTTCTAAAAAAGCAAAGCGGCGTAAAACCCATTTTACTTTTTGATGACATCTTTGATAAATTAGACGAAAGTCGCGTAGCAAAAATCATAGAAATGGTCAACAGTGATACTTTTGGTCAACTTTTTATTTCAGATACACATCCGGAACGCACTGAAGCCATTGTAAAATCGACACATCAGACGTATAAAATTTTCAACTTATAACTTTTATTTAGTAATTTATACGGTTCGAAAATTGAAAAATTACCTATTTTAGCGTATTCAATTTTAAACTCGATTACAATGAAATTTCATTCAATATTCTTGGCAATCATATGCTTTGTTGTTTTATCCTGCAACGGACAAAATTCCAAAGAAATCAAAACTATTGATTCAAAAGCTTTTGCCGAAAAGATGGCAGCAACACCAAATCCACAAATTCTAGATGTAAGAACTCCTGAAGAATTTACTTCTGATCATATTGACAATGCCAAAAATATAAACTGGCTTGGAACTACTTTTGTTTCCGATGTAGAAAAACTAGACAAATCACAACCCGTTTTTGTGTATTGCAAAAGTGGCGGAAGAAGTCAGAAAGCGGCTGAAAAACTAAATGAATTAGGCTTTAAAACCATCTATCAATTAGACGGAGGAATGCTTAAATGGGATGCTGCCGGATTCAATAAACCAACTGATAAAATCATAGGATTATCCGTTCCGGAATACAACAAACTATTAAATTCAGATAAAAAAGTACTGATCAATTTTTATGCTGAATGGTGTGCGCCCTGCAAAAAAATGGCTCCTTATATTTTGCAAATGCAAAAAGATTTAGGAGACAAAGTGGTTATCATTCGATTGGATGCCGATAAAAATAAAACCTTAATTTCTGAAATGAAAATCAGCGAACTTCCTACGGTATTATTATATGACAATGCAGTGGTAAAATGGAAACATTCGGGTTTTATAAGTGAAAATGATTTAAAAAAACAACTACAATAGCTTCAAGATGCTTTCAAAAGATACACTACAATTTCTGGATGATTTAAAAGCCAACAACAATAGGGACTGGTTTTTGGAAAATAAAAAACGCTACGAAGCGGTCAAAAAAGAGTATCAGCAATTAGTTGGTGATTTTCTTGATGTCATGAAACCGCTCGATCCATCGCTGGAAATGCTGGAAGTAAAAAACTGCACTTTTAGAATCAATCGTGACATTCGGTTTTCTAAGGACAAAACTCCTTATAAATCGCACTTAGGCGTTTGGCTTTCTTCGGGAGCAAAAGGTATGAATCGCTCTGGTTATTACCTTCATTTAGAAAAAGGAGCCAGTTTTATTGCCGGTGGATTGTATTGCCCCGAAGCGCAAGATTTGAAAAAAATGCGCAAAGAAATTGCCTATTTCCATGATGATTTAGAAGCTATTCTTAACGAAAAAGATTTCAAAAGGGAATTTAAAGATTTTGATAGAAATGAAAAGGATACACTAAAGAATCCGCCACGAGGATACGAAAAAGAACATCCGGCTATTGAATTTTTAAAATTGAAAAGTTTTGAATGTTCTCAAAGAATTGATTTTTCAGAAGTAACAAAAAAAGATTTTGTTGCTACAATGAGTAAAAAATTAATTACCCTCAAACCATTGAATGACTTTATAAATCGCGCTTTAACTTCTGAGTAATTATAATTTACACTGATGCAAAAAAAGAAAATTCTATTTCTGGGAGAATCCTATAGAGCTGATGCCATCACTTGGATGAACGGCTTAAAAGAATTTGGTAATTTTGAAATTATTACTTGGGAATTAAAAACGCCCAGTAACTGTATTCACAACCGAATTTTGAGGATTTTCGAATTTGAATTGGCTATTTTTAAAATCAGGAAAATAATAAAAAACCAAAAGCCGGATATGGTAATTGCAGAGAGAACTACAAGTTATGGTTTTCTTGCCGCATTATCCGGTGTAAAACCTGTTGCAATTGCACAACAAGGCAGAACGGATTTATGGCCTGAAAAATCAATTTCACTACCGTTAAAAAAACTCATTCAGAATTACGCTTTCAAAAAAGCGGATTTAATTCATGCTTGGGGCCCAGTGATGACTATTTCTATGCTGGAAGCCAATGTAGATATGAATAAAGTTTTGGTTTTACCAAAGGGAATTGATTTGACTAAATTTGGAAATCAAAACAACGCCAATCCAGAAAAAATTTGTGCTATCGTCACTCGTTCTTTGTTGCCGGAATACCGTCATGATATTATCTTAAAATCATTTGCCCTTTTAAACCAAAAAGGAATAGATTTCGTACTTACCATTATAGGAGATGGATCTCAACTTTCGAAATTAAAAAATTTAGCAAAAGATTTAGGCATCGAAAATAAAATCAACTTTACCGGAAGAATTCCAAATACAGCATTACCAAAACTATTACAGCAATCTAATATTTACATTAGCATGCCAATAACTGAAGGCGTTTCGGCTTCATTATTTGAAGCGATGGCTACTAATTGTTATCCAATTGTAACCGATATTCCGGGAAATCAAAGTTGGATTAAACATAGAGAAAATGGACAATTAGTTACTATTGATGATTCCGAAATGCTGGCAAAAGAATTAATCTGGGCATTTGAAAACAATAAACACAGGAACGAAGCCGTTTTAAAAAACAGAATATTTCTAGAAAAAAATGCAGATTACAACATAAATATGAAAATCATTGCCAATAAATACCACGAATTAATTAACACAAATAGCCCCAATTAACTATGTGTGGAATTAATGGAATCTTGCATTTACAATCTCAAAAAAAAGTTGACGAACGTATTCTTATTAAGATGCGAGATTCGCTGGAACATCGCGGACCTGATGACAAAGGATTGTTTATAGAAAACAATATTGGTTTTGGGCATCGAAGACTTTCAATTTTGGATATTTCCTTAGCCGGACACCAGCCATTCCTATCAGAAGATGGAAGATATGTGCTGGTTTATAATGGTGAAATCTACAACTTCAAAGAATTTTATTCAGAGTTAAAAAGCAATGGATTTGACATCAGAACTGCTTCGGATACCGAGGTTTTGATGAAATTATTTCAATTGCATGGCTTAAAAATGCTCCATCGTCTCAATGGAATGTTTGCGTTTGCTATTTGGGATAAAATGGAAAAAAAGCTAACTCTTGTTCGGGATAGAATGGGTGTTAAACCGCTGTATTATTCCTTGTACAATGAGACTTTTTATTTTGCATCCGAACAAAAAGCACTTTTCACGGCTGGAGTTCCTCTCAAAATGGCACAAGACGGACTGGAAGAATATATTTTTAACCGATTTGTTGCCGGTGAAAACACCTTATATCAAAACGTAAAAAAGGTATTGCCCGGGCATATCATGACCATTTATGAAAGCGGAAAAACCACTGTCGAAAAATGGTGGAATTTAAAAAAGGAAATTCAAAACCAACCCGAAATAAAAAATCCGGTAGAATGGTTTCGGGAAACTTTCGATGATTCTATAAAAATGCGAATGGTGAGCGACGTTCCCGTAGGCGTTATGTTAAGTGGCGGACTAGATTCTTCTTCAGTATTAGCTTCATTACACCATCAAAAATACAAAGACATAAAAACTTTTAATATTGGTTTTAAAGAGAAAGAACATAACGAAGCACATTTGGCAAAAATGATGGCAGAGAAGTTCGATTATGGTTTTCAAACGATGCAATTAGAGGATAAAAACCTTTACGATCAGTTAATAAGTTCTACTTATTTTCAGGACGAACCGATCATGCATTTAAGCGAACCGCACCTTCTGGCAGTTTCACAAATGGCAAAACCTTCCGTAAAAGTATTACTTTCGGGTGAAGGTGCCGATGAATTGATGGGTGGTTATGTGCGCTATAAAGCCTTACAATATCCATCATTATTGAATTCTATTGCCACAATTGGAAATTTGGATGTTTTTACAAAACAACCGCGATATGAAAAGTTAACGCGTTACGCTCAAATCAATAAAAAATCTGATTTGGTTATTTACAATGGCTCGAATATTTATCCAAATGATATTGCGGGAACTTTTGGAATTAACACACCTCCAAACAACGAATACAGAAAAAAAATCTACAGAGAAGCCAAATCATTGTATCCAGATAATTTACGCCGACAAGCACTTTATTTTGACCAACATACTTATTTATGTTCACTTCTGGACAGAAACGATCGTTGTACAATGGGCGCATCAATTGAATGCAGGGAACCATTTCTGGACCCAAGATTAATTGTTGGATTAGGATCATTGGAAGACAAATGGCTTTTTACAGGAAAAAAATGGAAATTCATTCTAAAAAAGGCAATGGAAGAACGTTTACCAGATGAAATTCTAAAATTCAGAAAAGTAGGTTTGAGTGCGCCCTGGGGTGATTACATCACAAAAAGTCCTGCTTTTAAAGACGAATTAGAATCTTTTTCGAAAAGTGATTTATTTCAAATACCTTATTTTGAACATATAAACATTAAAAAACTAGTTCAGAATTTACAAAAAGGAGATATTACGATGACTCCTTATATTATGCCATTGTTTATGATGCATATCTGGATGAAAACGTATGCAACTAAATTTTAATCCTTACTTTTGGTGCGGAATAAAACAATTCAAAAAGCACTTTCTTTTATGGAAATAGTACCTAATTTCTCTTTAAAAAAACACAATACTTTTGGCATTGAAGCCAAAGCAAAACAATTCGTTGCCGTTCATTCTGTACAAGATTTGAAAACTATTTTACAAGAAAATAAAGCACAGAAAAAATTTATTTTGGGAGGTGGAAGCAATATGCTTTTGACAAAAGACATTGACGCCTTAGTTATTCACATCGATTTGAAAGGCAAGAAAATTATTGAAGAAAATGATGATTTTGTTTGGGTCGAAAGTCAGGCTGGTGAAAATTGGCATGAATTTGTGCTTTGGACTATTGACCAAAATTTTGGTGGTTTAGAAAATATGTCTCTTATTCCGGGAAACGTTGGAACTACACCGGTCCAAAATATCGGAGCTTACGGAACCGAAATAAAAGACACTTTTGTTTCCTGTGAAGCAATGACGATAGAAAGTCAGGAAATAAAAACGTTCACAAAGGAAGAATGTCATTTTGGATATCGAGAAAGCGTTTTCAAAAACGAAGTGAAAAATCAATACATCATTACATCGGTTGTTTTTAAATTAACAAAAATCAATCATAAAATCAACACTTCTTACGGAGATATTTCATCTGAATTAGAAAAAAACAACATCACAAATCCTACTTTAAAGGACGTCAGTAATGCCGTAATTGCCATTCGACAAAGCAAATTACCCGATCCAAAAGAACTGGGAAACAGTGGTAGTTTTTTTAAAAATCCAATTCTATTGAAATCAGATTTCGAAAAAATACATCAGCAATTTCCTGAAATGAAATATTTTGACATTTCTGAAACCGAAGTAAAAGTTCCCGCTGGTTGGCTAATTGAACAGGCTGGTTTTAAAGGAAAACGTTTTGGTGATGCTGGAATCCACAAAAACCAAGCTTTGGTTTTAGTGAATTATGGCAATGCGACAGGTCAGGAAATTTTGAATGTTTCAAAAAATATTCAAGAGACAATTTTTAAAACGTTTGGTATTTATATTGAAGCCGAAGTAAATGTGATTTAACAAAAAAATAGATTGTTATACTCCTTCGATTATTAGATAACAAATTGATTTATTTTATTTTAATATCAAAAAACCTAAGTTATCAAACCATGTACACTCCAGAAATCTATAAAAACGAGAATCAAGAAGAAATCAAAAAGTTTCTGCAAGAGAATAGTTTTGGTATTCTAATCAATCAAACCAATGGAAAATTGTGTGCAACACATATTCCTTTGGAACTGGATACCAATAAAGAAGGCAAGGATATTTTATGCGGGCACGTTTCTAAAGAAAACCCACAATGGAATGGTTTTATAGACAATGACGAAATTTTAGCAGTATTTTCAGGACCTCACAGTTATATTTCTTCTTCTTGGTACGATCATGAAAATGTACCAACATGGAACTACATTGCCGTTCATGTGTATGGAAAAATCAAAATTATCGAAGGAGAAGCCGTCATCGAATCCTTAAAAAAGCTAGTTGATAAGTACGAACAAAATTCTGAAAATCCGGTTCGTGTAGAAGATTTATCGAAAAAAACCATGATGCAAACTCGTGGTATTGTAGCGTTTGAAATTGAAATAACTGAAATCCAAGCCACGAGAAAATTGTCTCAAAACAGAGACGAAAAAAATCACCAAAACATCATTTCAGAGTTAGAAAAAGCCAATACAAATCAGTCCATCGCTATTGCGAATGAGATGAAGAAATGCCCAATATAAATTCTTTCGAAATTCACAGATTGTATTTAACAATTCACAATTCTATTCATACCTTTGCACTCGATTTAAAAACTCATTAAACTCAGATGCTTATACTAATTCTTTACTTTTTTATTTTTATCATTGTTGTTCAAATTTCGTATTATCTAGGTGTTTTTGGAAAATTTGCTTTTGCTAAAGCGCAGAAAATAACACCAAAAAAAATCCCGATTTCGGTGATTGTTTGTGCCAAAAACGAAGAGGAAAATGTCACTAATTTTATTCCTCTGCTTGCGGAACAAAACTATCCAGATTTTGAAATAGTTCTGATTGATGATGCATCAAGTGACGCTACTTTGGATATTTTTGAAGGTTTTGAAAAGCAATATCCTAATGTTCGTTTGGTAAAAGTAGAAAACAACGAAGCCTTTTGGGGAAACAAAAAATACGCATTAACTTTAGGAATAAAAGCCGCCAAAAAAGAGCATTTATTATTCACTGATGCTGATTGCTACCCAACTTCAAAAGAATGGATTACGGCTATGAGTTCTCAATTTACCATGCAAAAAACTATTGTTTTAGGCTATGGTAAATATGAAAAAATTCCTAATTCGTTCCTGAATAAAATAATTCGTTTTGAAACTTTATTGACGGCAATTCAATATTTTTCATGGGCCAAAATTGGACATCCATATATGGGCGTTGGAAGAAATTTAGCGTATAAAAAAGAAGAATTTTTCAATGTAAATGGTTTTATAGAACACATGCAAATTCGTTCTGGCGATGATGATTTATTTATAAACCAAGCTGCAAAAGCTAAAAATACAACTATCGCCTACACACCGGAAAGTTTTACGCTTTCTAAACCAAAAACTACATACAAAGACTGGCTGATCCAAAAAAGAAGACATATTGCCACGGCAAATTATTACAAACCTCTAGATAAATTACAATTAGGAGCGTTCTATTGTTCGCAATTATTGTTCATTTTATTGCCTATTATATTATTAGCCTTCCAATTTCAATGGATATTAGTTTTAAGTTTAATAACATTGCGCTATCTTGTGGCATGGATTGTGGTAGGATTTTCGGCAGGTAAACTTAAAGAACATGATATTAAATTCTGGTTCCCTATCGTTGAGATAGTACTTATCTTCACACAAATCAATATCTTTATAACTAATATATTCTCAAAACCGGTACATTGGAAATAAACAAACAAATAGAAAAAGCAAAACAAGGTGACCAAGTTGCCTTTACTTTTCTATTGGATTATTATTGGAATGAAGTGTATGGTTTTATGCTAAAACGCACCGAAAACGAAACCAATGCCGAGGATATTACCATCGAAACGTTCTCGAAAGCTTTTGATAAAATAGCCACTTACAACTCGGAATTCCAGTTCAACACTTGGCTTATTGCTATTGCAAAAAACGTACACATCGATTTATTACGAAAAAAGAAATCGAGTCTTTTTGTCGAAATTACCGATGAACAAGACCAGCAAGCCTACAATATTGCTGACACTACTCCATCTGCAGAAGATGAATTGATTACCGAACAAAATCTTTCTAGATTACTGCAATTCATCAAAGAATTGAAACCACATTATCAAGAAGTTATTCAGTTACGCTATTTTCAGGAAATGAGTTACCAGGAAATTGCCAATAAAATTGATGAACCTTTGAGCAATGTTAAGATTAAATTGCTTCGCGCCAAAAAACTTCTGGCAGAAATCATTCAGAATAAAAGGTAGCTTTATTTTAGCAAATCAGCATACATTCTTAATTGTCTAAAAAACAAAAAGTGATCTAAATTAATTTTAGACCACTTCGTTTAATCAAAACAATTATAGATTTCTAAAAAAATTATCTTATAATTCTTTCCGGATAATCAGTAATAATTCCGCTCACTTTAAGTCCTTGTAAATTCTTAATATCTACGGGTTCATTCACAGTCCAAGGATAGATTTTAAAATCATTAGCTTTCATTACCGCAACATTTTCAGCTGTTAAGGTTTTATAATACGGATTTATTGCCTGAGCTTTAAGCTCTTTTCCTGTTTTAATAATAGTCTCAATAGGATCTTTATAGGTAAGCAACCCAATAGTTATTTCATTACTCAAAGACCTCATTTTTTGCAATTCCCCTACTCGAAAACTGGAAATAAAGAAATCTTTATTTCTCCAACCTTTTTTCTTGTATTCTTCTATTATTCTGTGCGTATCCGTTGCAGTGTTTGTCCCTTTCAATTCAATATTAAGCACTACTTTTTTATCAATAGTCTCAATAACTTCTTGCAAAGTTGGGATTTGATGTTTCCCGGCAACCAAAACTTTTCTCAATTCTTCGAAAGTATATTCTTCAATCTTTCCTTTTGCGTTTGTGATTCGATCCAAATCATCATCGTGAAAAACAACCATTTCACCCGTTTTAATTTTGAAGACATCTATTTCTAACATATCAGCTTTTAATTCGATTCCTTTTTCTATAGATGCCAAAGTGTTTTCTGTAGCATGACCCATTGCACCTCTGTGCCCACAAACCACAAATTTATTTGAAGTACAATTTGAAAATAACAAGGCTATTGATGAAGCCAGTAATAGTGTAGTGAATTTCATAATTTTCATTTAAGTTTTTGAGGTAAAAATAGCTTTTACGGCAGGCTCAAATATTAAGAAAGGATTAAATTAAGAACATTTTACCTATCTAAATAAGGTGATTTTAGTGATGAATTCGTTAACAGTATCTTAAAAAAATCCATGTTTCAGCCTTACTTTTTAGGTTTTCATTAACACAAAAGTATTCTAGTGTTATTGTTAAAATAACAGCCATTTTTCAATTAGTCAATTCCTTTGTCGGCACTAAAAAACAAAAAAAAGTATTCATGAAACAACTCAAATTATTTTTATTTACAATTGTGCTGACAGTATTTGTCGGCAATAAAAACTTTGCTCAAACTACTCAAGCATCCATATCAGGTATTGTTTTAGGCAGTAATTCAGAACCTATTAAAGATGCGATGGTTCAAATTAAAAATGAATCAACTGGATTTAAAACCAACTCTTTGTCTAACTTCAAAGGTGTTTTTACTTTCAAGGAACTCCCATTAGGCGGACCTTACACGATTAGCATTACAACTTTAGGTTATGGAGAACAACAGCGCTCCGGCTACACTTTAAATCAAGGTGATTTAATAAATATTGAAATATTAATGCAGGACGACATTCAAAATTTAGAAGTGGTCGAAGTTGTAGGACGAGGTTTAAAAAACAAAACAGGAAACTTAGGAGCAGCTACGGCAGTAACCGCAAAGCTGATTAATGCGCTACCGGTAAACGGAAGAAATTTTACCAGCTTAATGGATTTATCGCCTTTGAGCAGAGGCGGAAATATTTCAGGACAATTAGCCTCGTCTACTAATTACACGCTGGACGGAATGAATGCCAAAAACCCAACTTCGGCAGGATCAACAACAAGTCGAAGCGGTGCTCCGTACTCCATATCGATTGAAGCCGTAAGAGAATTCAAAGTGGTGACGAATCAATATGACGTAGGCTATGGTCGAAGTGGTGGCGGAACGGTGAGCGCTGTGACAAAATCAGGGACAAATGATTTTACAGGAAGCATGTTTGCCTATAATCGTGCAGATTGGCTGTCTAGCCCGTATGACATTAGAGGAAACAGACGTCAAAATGATTTTTCTACGTCACAATATGGTTTCACTCTTGGTGGACCAATCATTAAAGATAAATTGCATTTTTTTGTAGCTTGGGATCACCAACAAGATTCGCGTCCATTAATCATAGCTGACGTTCAATCTGCAGAAGACGAATTACGTTTTAATGTTACAAGAGCTACATTAGACAATTTTGTTACTATTGCCCGAAATAAATATGGCGTTTCTAATGCGCCACAATATGGAACTTTTGACAAAAAACGTAATTCGGATGCCGCTTTCGCTCGTATAGACTGGCAAATTAACAGTAATAACTTATTGACTGTACGCAACAATTTCACTTATGACAATAATAAACTAGGGCTACAAGATAATACGACCATCAATTTATATGAATCGTTTGGTGATGATTTAAATATTGACAACAGTATTTTAGCTTCTTTACGAACAAAAGTAAATGCAAGAGTTACAAATGAATTGAAAGTACAGCATTTGTATACTTTTCAGGACAGTAATCCAGGAGACCAGTTGCCTTCATACAATATCCCAAGGGCTATTGTAGAAAATGTAGCTTCAACTATTAATGGAGCAGTAAGAACTACGAATATCCAAATTGGAGGACATCGATTTGCGCAGGAAAAATTTACCAATAATGTTTTTCAAATTGTAGATAATTTATACTTCAACACGGATAAAGTTAAATATACTTTTGGTTTTGATTTAATGCAAACCAATTCAGAATCTTTATATGGAAGCGAAGTAAATGGTCGTTTCCATTTCAATAGTGTTGCTAATTTTGACAACTTAACACCTTATCGTTATTACAGAGAAGTACCTTTAGTAGCGGATCCTACCGTAACTTCAAATATACTAAATGCTGGAATTTATGGCCAGTTACAAACCAAAATTGCATTGGGATTAGACCTGACTTTGGGGTTGCGATTTGATTATGCTAAATATCCGACAGCAACATTCAATCAATTAGTTTTTGATGAATTAGGCATTCGTACAGACAATAAACTTCAGTCGGCTATCCTTCAACCGAGAGTACAATTATCTTGGGATGTAAATGAAAACCACAAAGATTATATTCGTTTAGGAGCTGGAATTTTTGCATCCGATTTGAATAACTATGCGGTTATCAATAATTTATATTTTGATGGAAATCATACCGCTACAGTAGATGTACGATCACCAAATGTTCCTATGCCAAATTTCATTGATTACCGAAATAATTATGCCAGCATACCCACTTTGGATGCGTTTCAATTACCAACTATTAATTTCACAGGAACAGATGCAAAAGTACCAGTAGTGTATAAAGCCAATATATCCTATTCCCATTTCTTCACTGATAAATTGAAAGCAGGAATTGCAGGTTATGCAACTCTAGGACGCAACAACTATGTTTATGTAGACCGAAATATGGTTGCAAATCCATTTTTTACTTTGGCCAATGAAGGAGATCGTGGCGTATATGTTCCAGCAAGTTCAATGCCTGCAAATGGAGCCGGAGACTGGATGCAAGGACGCATCAGCAATAAATTAGGACGTGTATTAGAATTAAACAGCGAGGGTAAAGTAAATCAATTTGCAATGGTCGTAGATGCTACGTATCGTTATTTTAAAGATGGTGAAATATCGGCCAGCTATACCTTGAATGACACAAAAGACAATACTTCATTTAATGGAAACGTTGCTAACACAGCAACTTTAGTTTTACCGGTAGAAGATGACCCAAGAGACTTGAGCAAAATGAGTTATTCTGACAATCATTTCCGTCATAAAGTGGTGTTTTATGGAACATTGCCTACTTTTTATGGTATCAGTGTTGGTGTTCGTTATTCTGGAATCGGTGGTACACGCTACAGCTTACTTTCAGGAGGAAATACAAACGCCGATTTTGTCTCTGCTTCTAATGATTTGGCCTATATTTTTGACATCAATAATCCAGCGGTTCCCCAAAATATAAAAACAGGATTACAAACCATACTTAACAACCCAGCAGCAAGTCAAAGTTTGAAAGATTACATTAATAAATACTCCGGTAAATTAGCCGAAAGAAACGGAGGAATAAATGAGTTCTATGGTCTTGTTGATGTAAGAATTAGCAAAAAAATTACGTTAGGCAAAAAACAATTCCTAGAATTTACAGCTGATATATTTAATGTTGCCAATTTATTAAATAAAGAATGGGGTGTAAACAAATCCCTTAGTAGTCAATCATTGTATGCTTTAGGGACACCAGCATCAGGAACAACAGCCGCAGTTCCCGGATTTGACAGTACTAGACAACAATTTAATTACAGAGTCAACAATGCTGGACTTCCTTCGCTTTCAGGAAATCCATTTCAAATACAAATTGGATTTAAATATGCTTTTTAAATCCTACTAGAAAATAATTTAATACCAGAGCAAGGCGCATTCATTGATTTGAATGCGCTTTTTTTATGAATTCATTTAAATTTAAGAACTAACTGCCAAAATTAACCAACGTTATCGTTAAATAAATAAACATAAAGCCAAATAAATCAAAAATAATTATTAAATTTATATACTAAAATTCTTATTTTACACGTTATAAAATAAAAACATCTCTGCTTATGATTTAATTACTACTTAACCACTAAATCCATAAATTATGTCAAAACTAAGCATTTACGAGACCGGTTGGATTAACCTTGTTTTCCAAGACCGAAACAAAGAATATGGAGCGTATCAATTGCGTCAGGAAAGTACTAAAACATCATTAACGGCACTTTTTATGGGTGTATTATTTTTATCGGGGGCTTTAAGTATTCCCGTAATCATTACCTATTTGAATCCCAATAAAGGAATCACGATAGGTATTCCTGAACTTACAAATACCGTGGTCCAACTTACTGACATAATTCCGAATCAGCTTGAAGAAAAAAAGACACTTCCTCAGATAAAAACTAAAAGTGTAGAAGTCCCCGTTAAAAGTGCCCAACTTGTTAATCCTGTAATTGTTCAGGCTTCACAAGCAAATCAAGACATTGCAAAAAACACCGACAATACTACCATAACAAATACAACTTCAGAGGGAACTGGAACTGTAGGTATAAATACAACTTCTTCTTCAGGAACTGGAACTGAAACCGTAACACCTGTTGATCTGGGAAATACTATTGTCAATAGCGTTTCGCTGGATAAACTTCCTGAATTCCCCGGTGGAATTAATAAGTTTTATAATTATGTGGGTAATAATTTTGAAAAACAAGAAATAGACGGTAACGGTTCGATTCGCGTATATGTTTCTTTTGTAATTGAAAGAGACGGAAGCATGACTGACATTCAGGTAAAAAGAGACCCTGGCTATGGCTTGGGCAGAGAAGCCGTTCGAGTATTGAAATCCTTGAAAACAAAATGGTCTCCGGGAATGATTAACGGAAAAGCAGTGCGAACCGCTTATAACCTTCCCATTACGGTACAGATGAATTAAATATAAAAGAAAAGCTTCAATTAATTTTGAAGCTTTTCTTTTTAATATCTTTTTATTTTTTTTACATTTTATCCTAAAACAACAAAAAGTCCTAATCTAACCCTGATTGCAGTGATATCCCATGCATTTTTTTGCATGGATATAACGAAAAGCAGGACGACTATTCACTAAAAACAAGAAAATATTGTGCTCCAAAAGCATCGGCTTCTCTTTCTTCAAATAAACAAATAAAGGAATCCACAAATAAACTACATTCCTTATCTTTGTGCTCTGAAAATTGATATATGGAAACTGTTTTAGAAAATACTTTACCTGTAGGAAAACCAAAATGGTTGAAGGTAAAACTCCCAATAGGCCAAAAATATACGGAGCTTCGCGGCTTAGTTGATAAATATAGTTTGAACACGATTTGTACTTCGGGAAGTTGCCCAAACATGGGTGAATGCTGGGGCGAAGGAACTGCAACATTTATGATTTTAGGGAATGTGTGTACGCGTTCTTGTGGTTTTTGTGGGGTAAAAACCGGAAGACCAGAAACTGTAGATTGGGATGAGCCGGAAAAAGTGGCGCGTTCTATCAAAATTATGAACATAAAACATGCCGTAATTACAAGTGTTGACAGAGATGATTTGAAAGATGGCGGATCAATTATTTGGATAGAAACCGTGAAAGCCATTCGCAGAATGAACCCAAACACAACGCTGGAAACTCTGATTCCAGATTTTCAAGGCATCGAAAGAAACATTGATAGAATCGTAGACGCAAATCCTGAAGTGGTTTCGCACAATGTAGAAACGGTACGTCGATTGACTCGTGAAGTAAGAATTCAGGCAAAATACGACCGAAGTCTTGAAGTATTGCGCTACTTAAAAGACAAAGGAATCAATAGAACAAAGTCGGGAATTATGTTGGGTCTTGGCGAACAAGAAGATGAAGTATATCAAACGATGCGAGATTTGCGTGAAGCCAATGTTGATATTGTTACGATAGGTCAATACTTGCAACCGAGTAAAAAACACTTGCCAGTAAAGGAATTTATAACGCCGGAGCAATTTGCAAAATACGAGCAATTTGGTTTGGAATTAGGTTTCCGTCACGTAGAAAGCGGACCATTGGTTCGTTCCTCTTACAAAGCACAAAAGCATATTTTATAAATAGTTTATTCGTTTATTTGTTTAATCGGTTAACCAAATAAACGAATAAACGAATAAACGAATCCATTTGAAAACAAGAATTGCCATAAATGGTTTTGGAAGAATCGGCAGGAATTTATTCCGATTACTTTTAAACCATCCCACAATAGAAGTTGTTGCCATAAACGATATTGCTGACAAAAAAACAATGGCACATTTAGTGAAATACGACAGTATTCACGGTGTGTTACCATTTCCGGTCAGCGATGATGAAAAAGGAATTCTGGTAGATGGAAATCATTTCTTATTTTTTCATGAAAAAAGTATTTCAAATCTAGATTGGAAAAGTTTAGACATTGATTACGTTGTAGAATCGACAGGTAAGTACAAGACTTTTGAAGAATTGAATTCCCATATTATAGCTGGTGCCAAAAAAGTGATTCTTTCTGCACCTTCGGAAGTTGATACTATAAAAACGGTAGTGCTCGGTGTAAATGATTTTATTCTTGACGGAACTGAAACCATAATTTCGAATGCTAGTTGCACGACGAATAATGCTGCACCGATGATTAAAGTAATCAATGAACTTTGCGGTATAGAACAGGCGTACATCACTACCATTCACTCCTACACGACAGACCAAAGTTTACACGATCAACCCCATAAAGATTTACGTCGCGCTCGCGGGGCAAGTCAGTCTATAGTACCCACAACAACTGGAGCGGCAAAAGCATTGACAAAAATATTCCCTGAGTTTGAAGGTAAAATTGGCGGTTGTGGTATACGAGTACCCGTTCCTGATGGTTCTTTGACTGATATTACTTTCAATGTAAAACGCGCGGTGACTATAGATGAGATTAACGCAGCTTTCAAAATTGCCGCACAAACAAATTTAAAAGGAATTTTGGATTATACCGAAGACCCTATTGTTTCTGTTGATGTGATTGGCAATAAAAATTCATGTATATTTGATGCTCAACTAACTTCTGTTATTGATAAAATGGTAAAAGTAGTAGGATGGTATGATAATGAAATAGGCTATTCGTCTAGAATTATTGATTTAATTCTTCTAACAAAAAAATAAAATAACCCCAAGAAAAAATTCAGCTGTAAATGAAGTGTTTTTTTGCTTTTATTGTTTTTTTTTACTCCTCAATGTACTCTCAGACCTATGAGGAAGTAGACAGCACAGCATATTACAGCAGTTTGAGCAATTCCAATATTCAGACTAATAATTATAAAGAGGCATTACTGTATACTCAAAAAGCAATACGTTATGCTGAAAAAAGCAAGAACATTAAAGACCAAGCGCAGCAAACCTTCAATCTTGGGAAAATTTATTTTGATTTAAAAAAATACGATGATGCAATAGAAACATTACTGAAAAGTGCTGCATTATTTTCGAATTTCGAACCAAGTTCAGAGCGTTCTGCAACGTACTATCATATTGGCTTATGCTATATGCAAAAGCAAGATTATGACAGAGCTTCCATATACTTTGAGAGAGCCAGATCTATTAATGATAAATTAAGAATTCCTGACGTTGCTGAGTTATTAAACCTTCAAAAAGGGCTAATTTACAAATCAAAGAATAAATTAGAGTTAGCATTATCATCTTTTAAAATTATAATTGCAAAACCTGACAATGCCGTTTTGATAAACACTAAAGCAGAAGCTTTTTATCAAATAGGACAAATTGAAGCCGGCCGAAATAGGAATAACTTAGCTTTAAACTATCTAAACAAAGCATTAGAATTAAACGGTAAATCTGAAAATCTAGAACAGAAATCAAATATTTTACTTGCTTTAAGTGATGTTTATGAAAAAATGTTAGATAAAAATAATGCGTATTTCTATCTAAAACAGCATCTCAATTTAAAAGAGAGCATCACAATTTTAAACAATGAAAGACTTGGCATAGATGATTACCAAAAGTTTAAAGAATCTGAAAGATTAAAAGAAATCGCACAAGCTAATTATGAAAATAAGGAGCAAGAAAAGGCTAATAAATTTTCTAAACTAATCAGTATTTTTGCAATTGCATTAATTTCGATCTTATCGTTATTAAGTCTATCCTTGTACAAAAATAATATCATTAGAAATCAGTCTAATTTATTATTGCAAGAAAAAAATAAAGAATTAGAGATTGCAAAAGATAAAGCAGAAAAAGCATCAAAAGCGAGATCCGAATTTTTATCAACTGTGAGCCATGAGCTCCGAACTCCCTTAAATGCCATCAATGGTATCACTCATTTATTATTGGAAGAAAACCCAAAGAAAAATCAAATGGACTATTTGTCTTCCTTAAAATTTTCGGGGGACTATTTAACAAAATTCATCAATGAAATTTTAGAAATTAATAAAATTGATTCTAACAAATCAGAAATCGAATACACCAGTTTTAATCTGAAAAAATTATTAGAGGACATCAAACATTCTTTGAAAGAATTGGCTGTGGTGAATAACAATAATTTTAATCTTGAAGTTGATGCTGCAATTCCCGACTATTTGATTGGCGATCCTACAAAATTATCACAGATAATACTGAATTTGATCAACAACGCACTAAAATTCACAAAAAATGGAAACGTTACCGTTATAACCAATCTTAGTACATTAGAAGATAAAAAAGCTACTTTGTATTTTGAAATAACAGATACTGGAATAGGAATACCCGAAGATAAATTAGCAAGCGTTTTTGATAGTTTTTCCCAAGGTTCCATAGAAGTGAATCGCAAATATGGTGGCACCGGTTTAGGATTGACTATCGTAAAAAAATTAATTAAAATCCTTGGCGGACATATCAAGCTTAAAAGTGTGGTAGGCGAAGGCTCTTCATTTTCATTTAACTTAGAATTCCAAATAAGTCCACTGCAGGAATCTCAAATGGAGAAAAAACCTATGATAAAATACGATGCTACTAAATTAATAAACAAGAAAATACTATTGGTTGAGGATAATAAAATCAATCAAATGATTACCAAGAAAATGTTGGATAATAAAGGAATTATCTGCGAAATAATTGATAACGGTGAGGATGCTATCGATTTATTAAAAACTAACACATTCGATTTAGTCCTTATGGACGTCCACTTACCTGGCATAAACGGAACAATTGCAACAGAAACAATACGAACATTTGACAGTACTACTCCTATCATTGCTCTAACTGCAATCTCATTACATGAAAACCGTGAAATGCTTTTATCGTTTGGAATGAATGAAGTAATCACTAAACCATTTGTGCCAGAGGAATTTTACAGTGTAATCGCTGAATATATATAGACTCAATAACCTGTTGGGTACAATTATTAAAAACTAATTACACCCAACTCGCTCCTAATAGTTTAAAATCAATTCTTTAATAAGACTTCTTACTTTTGGTTCTGCATTTTTTGCCGCTTCTAATACTTCATCGTGGGAAATCGTTCCAATACTTTCCTCGTCTCCCATATCGGTAATTACTGAAATACCAAATGTTTCCAAATCCATATGACGTGCCACAATCACTTCGGGAACGGTTGACATTCCTACACAATCAGCACCCAGAATTTTCACCATTTTGTATTCGGCCAAGGTTTCAAAAGTTGGACCTTGTAAACCCAGATAAATTCCTTCATGAACCTCGATGTTTAATTCTTGAGCCAGTTTAGTAGCTTTAGCTATCATTTTTCTCGAATACGGTTCACTCATATTTACAAAACGAGGCCCAAAACGTTCGTCGTTTTTTCCACGCAAAGGATGTTCTGGTGTCATATTGATATGATCTGTAATCATGACAATAGAACCCACTTTGTAACTTGGGTTTACACCTCCGGAAGCATTTGAAACTATTAATTTTTCAACGCCCAAAAACTTCATCACTCGAACTGGAAAAGTCACTTCTGTCATCGAATAGCCTTCGTAGAAATGAAATCTTCCCTGCATGGCAACGACTTTCTTATCTCCTATTGTTCCAAAAACTAATGCCCCTTTATGACCTTGAACTGTCGAAACAGGAAAATTCAGAATTTCGCTGTACGGCAACGTATATTCTACTTTCATTTCGTCCGTAAAACTCCCTAATCCTGAACCTAAAATCACGCCATATTCTGGTGTAAAATTGATTTTTCCTTTAATCTGACTTACTGTTTCTTGTACTTGTTCCCACATAATTTAATCTAATTTATTTTGAAAAAACTTCATAACAAATAGTCTAAAACACTATCATTAGAAGTAATTTATAATCAAATATAGTTAAAAATATCAAGTATGATTTAGGTGAAAAAGAATCTTTTAAAAATCAAAAAAATAATTATTTTATTATTTTAACCATAAGATAGTTACCACTTTTAATTTGATGGCTGAGGATGAACAGTAACGACTGTTGTCGAAAAACAATTATCTTTTTTTACCGTTACATTGTAGTTTTGTCTTGAAGCAACATTTGTAAAAACAGCGTTGATTTGAAAATCTACATCATTGATACTATAAGTATACCCAAGTCCAATAGGTGAATTTACTGTTATCTTTGCTATGTTTTCAGCTACTGATGGCTGTTGGATTGTTATTGTTGGAACCGCAACTGGCTGACATAATACGGTTAATGAAACTACAGCTTGGCTACAATTATTTAAATTAGACATTTGACAAATTTGATATGTAAGCGTATAATTTCCTGCAAGAGTTTCTTCCGAGACTATAACATCTACTCCAGATAAAGAAATACCCGCATTGCTAGAGTTTATAAATGTAGTACTAACATCTGATGGTAAAACACTATTTCCATTAAGCGTATCATTAGCTAAAACATTTGCAAATCCTATTGAGTTAGAAGATGAGTTGATAATTGTGGCAGAATCATCTACAGCAGAAATAATCTGTACAACATCCTCAAAACACAACGTATTGGTATAAATAACTCCAGTACTAAAACCTATTGCACCAGTAGTTGAAAGCATTCTTCCTTCAAGATTACCATTTGCACCCATAGTATTTGCTCCGTTATGAGCAATAAGAGTTCCTTTCATAAAAGTAAAAGTTCCCATAGAAACGGCACCTTCAGCTATCCAAAAAACATTACATCTTCGAGTTCCATTTGCCAAAATCACTTTCGACTGTGCAGCAGTTGTAAATGCTCCATCAAACTTAAAGATGAAAAGTGCATCAGGATTTCCTTGACCATCCAGAGTTATTGTTCCTGCTAAAGAACCTGCTCCTAAAACCGAGTAAACTCCAGCATTTAAAGTTTCTCCACTACCAAAAGCTGGCGTATGAGACATGTTTGTATTTGGTGTATTATAAAGTTGAACATACGCAGATTCCAAATCAATTTTAGCTTGAGCTGTTGTTGCGTCAGCATTATAAAAAGATCCTGCTACGGTTGAGCTTGTAAAACCACTTACATCGCCGGCATTTGAACCAATATCACCAACTATTCCAGATGTAGCAGCATTTGCCACAGCACCATTACTTGCAAAAAGAGCAAAATTAGCAACAGTTCCTAAAATAGTATTATTACAAGTATTTACACAACTTATAGGAATTGTAATAGGACCTGCCGGAGGATATGCCAAACCAGGTCCAAAAGTTATTGCGCCTTCAGAAGAAAGCATTCTTCCTTCTAGATTTCCATTAGCGCCTACGGTTATTGCACCGGGATGGGCAATTAGCGTTCCTTTTGTAATGCTTGAAGCTCCAATAGAAATTGCTCCTTCAGCAATCCAAAAAACATTACAAGCTCGAGTTCCATTACTCAATACTATAGTTGAACTAGCTCCAGCGGAAAATCCGCCTTCAAACTTAATTATAAATGCCGCATTTGGATTTCCTTGACCATCAAGAGTAATACTTCCTGCCAAAGATCCTGCACCAGCAATGGAATAAACCCCAGAGGTAATAGTTTCACCATTTCCAAAAGCAGCAGCATGACTTGTATTTGTAACAAAAAGATCACTCAGGTGAATGTAAACTCTAAGCAAATCAATTTTGGCTTGAGTAGTAATGGCATTTGCATTTTGTGGAAAGCCATTAAAAGTTGTTGGCGAATTAAATCCACTTATTGCTCCAACACTTGTACCAACATCACCAGTAAATTGTGATGTACCAATATTAGAAACTGCTCCAGTTCCAGAATAAGCTTCAAAATTTGAAAGGGTTCCTAAATTTAAAACTTGAGCGAAATTTACATTTGGAAATAAAAATAGAGCGATAGCTATTATACTATATAATTCTTTTTTTTTCATCAGAATTAAATAAAATGGTATTGGTTTGTTGTTTTTATTAATGCTTTAAGGAGAATCCTTTATAGTGCATTTTTGTGAAGTAATTTCTAAAATCAATTTTCCATTATAATTGATTAAGAAGTAAACAATTGTTAAAGCTGATTACTATGCCAAACCTAACCTATAAATTGGCAATTGATACTTAATATCTATAAACAACCTAATACAACTGCTAAAACACCTTTATTTCAATAAATTGAGAAATTAAATTCACAAGCTAGATTATTTTACAAATTTAAAACTGCCGAGAATTTTATTTAAGATTTAATTATTTAAAATATAGTTTAAGATTACGCTATCAAAATTTTCACTTCCCGAAACGAAAGAACTTTGTATAGGTAAATAGAAAAGTTGTTCGCTTGGCAAACTTCCTTTCAATCGCACATAATCTTTTTCGGTAGTGATAATAATGTTATTTTGAGCTAAATTTTTAATTTCCAAAATATCTTTATCGGTAAAATTATGATGGTCCGGAAAAGACAAACAGACATCATTCGTATCTTGTAAATAGGCAAAAAACGGTTCCGGTTTTGCAATTCCTGCCACCAGTAATTTAGCAGCAGATTGAATTTCATTTACATTTATCTTTCGGTTTTCTCCATAAATAAATTCTTCGTATGCTATAAAAGTAAAATACAATTCCTGATTTTCAGCAACTTTTAATCTATTTTTGATAGCATTCTGTTTGTCAAGCGAAAGATTAAAAGGACATTTGGTTACAATAATCACATTTGCTCTTTCTGCTCCGCTTCGGCTTTCGCGTAAATTCCCGGTTGGCAACATAAAATCATCCGAATACAAATCACCATAAGAAGTCAGTAAAATATAAAATCCCGCTTTTACTTTTCGATGTTGAAAAGCGTCATCAAGCAGAATCACCTCTGGTTTTTCTGGAAGAGAAAGCAATTGTTCTATTCCATTTTTCCTGTCGGCATCAACAGCAACTTGGATGGCTGCAAATTTTTTATAAAACTGAAAAGGCTCGTCTCCAAGAATGGCAGCATTTGAATTGGCTTGCGCCAAAATAAAACCTTTAGATTGTCTTTTATATCCTCTACTTAATGTGGCAATTTTATATTTATCCGAAAGCAACCGAATCAAATATTCGATTTGTGGTGTTTTCCCGGTTCCGCCAACGCTAAGATTTCCGACAGCAATAACAGGCAAATCAAAGGAGTACGATTTTAAAATCCCTTTGTCGAAAAGAAAATTCCGAATACTCGTTATCAGACCATATAAGATGGCAAACGGAAACAGCAATTTTCGTAGTAGATTCATTTTACGAAAGTAGAATATTTTATTTTAAAGTTGATTTGTTTATTCGTTAATTTGTTTATTCGAAAATCCAGAATTAAACAATCAAAAATCTGATGTTATGAAAATCAAAGAAATCATTTCCGTACTTGAAGAAATGGCGCCACTCGCCTATGCTGAAGATTTTGACAATGTGGGATTATTGGTTGGAGACCAAGATGTGGAAGCTACAGGAATTTTGGTTTGTCATGATGCACTAGAAAATATAATTGACGAAGCGATTACAAAAAATTGCAATGTGGTGGTTTGTTTTCATCCCATATTATTTTCAGGTTTAAAAAAAATAACGGGAAAAAACTACGTCGAACGTGCCGTTATTAAAGCCATAAAAAATGACATTGCCATTTATGCCGTTCACACCGCTTTGGACAATCATCAAGAAGGCGTGAATAAAATATTCAGTGACGCATTAGGATTGGTAAATACTAAAATCCTGATTCCGAAGGAAAATTTTATTCGTAAATTAGTAACCTATACTATTCCTGAAAATGCGGAAGAAGTACGAAACGCACTATTTGAAGCCGGAGCGGGAACGATCGGGAATTATGAAAATTGCAGTTTTAATTCGAAAGGAATTGGAACCTATATGGGAAATGAGCATAGCAATCCACAAGTTGGTGAACGATTTGAATTCGTACAAGGCGACGAAATTAAAATCGAAGTCACTTTCGAAAAACATTTGGAAAATAAAATCCTGAAAGCATTATTCAAAAGCCACACTTATGAAGAAGTGGCGTACGAAATTTATGAGTTGCAAAATAACCATCAAAATATTGGTTTGGGAATGATTGGCGAATTAAAAAATTCCATGAATGAAAAAGAGTTTCTGCTTTTTGCAAAAGAAAAAATGGACTGCGGCGGAATTCGACATTCAAACTTTATTGGTACAACAATTAAAAAAGTTGCGGTTCTTGGCGGAGCAGGAAGTTTTGCTATAAAAAACGCCATTCAAGCCGGAGCTGATGCTTATTTAACTGCTGATTTAAAATACCATCAGTTTTATGAAGCCGAAAATAAACTTTTATTGGCCGATATTGGACATTTTGAAAGCGAACGCTATACAAAAAATTATATTGTAGAGTATCTTCGGAAAAAAATCCTTAATTTTGCAGTTATTTTATCAGAAGAAAATTCAAATCCAGTTAAGTACTTATAGAATATGGCGAATACGAAAGAATTAAGTGTTGAGGACAAGTTAAGAGCAATTTACGATTTACAACTTATTGACTCTAGAATTGACGAAATCAGAAACGTAAGAGGAGAACTTCCTTTAGAAGTAGAAGATTTAGAAGATGAAGTTGCAGGTTTAAGCACCCGTTCAGAAAAATTGAAAAGTGAACTTGAAGTTATCGAGGATCTAATCAAATCAAAAAAGAATGCAATTGATGACCACAAAGAGGCTATCAAAAAATATACGAAACAACAAGAAACGGTTCGTAACAACAGAGAATTTAATTCGTTGACTAAAGAGGTTGAATTTCAAGAATTAGAAATTCAATTGTCTGAAAAACAAATTAAAGAAATGAAAGCTTCTATCGAACACAAGAAAGAAGTAATTTCAAGTTCTAAAGAAAGATTAGAAGCAAAATCAAATCATTTAAAGCATAAAAAATCAGAGTTAGACGCTATCATGGCTGAAACTGCTAAAGAAGAAGCTTTCCTATCTGAAAAATCAGCTGAATACCAAGCTTTAATCGAAGAAAGATTATTAAAAGCTTACACTAGAATCAGAACTAGCGTTCGTAATGGTTTAGCTGTTGTTTCTATTGAAAGAGGAGCATCAGCAGGTTCATTCTTTACTATTCCACCACAGACACAAGTAGAAATTGCTTCAAGAAAAAAAATCATTACTGATGAACATTCAGGAAGAATATTAGTCGACAGTGTATTAGCTGACGAAGAAAAAGAGAAAATGGAACAGTTGTTTTCTAAATTCTAATTACATTTAAGTCCCGATACACATCGGGACTTTTTTTTATGAAAAAAATAGCATTTTTTATATTCACTAAATCCATTGGATTATACATTAACCTTTTGAGTTTTGTATTTCCAAAAAAAGCTTCGCAACTTGCGTATGCCTTTTTTAGTGAACCTCGAGAAGGAAAATTATCCAAAACCAGTCTTCCAGAAATTCTACAAGAAGCAAAATCTGAAACGTTCCAAAACGAAGAACATTCCTTTCATACTTATACTTGGAAAGGAAATGACACCGTAATATTATTAGTTCACGGCTGGGAAAGTAATGCTTCTCGATGGGAAAAGGTACTGCCGTATTTAAAAAAATCAGGAAGCACCATCATTGCAATTGACGGGCCGGCTCATGGATTATCTAGCGGCAAAGAATTTAGCATTCCTAAATATGCCGAATTTATTCATATCGCAGTCGAAAAATTCAAACCTCAATATCTTATCGGTCATTCTATAGGCGGAAAAACCTGTTTGTATTACCAATCTGTTTATCAAAATGATGCGCTAAAAAAAATGGTGATTCTGGGTTCTCCAAGTGATTTCAATATTATATTAAACAATTACATTACGTTATTGAGTTTAAATTCGAAGATTTCAAAATCCTTAGAAGATCATTATTTGAATCATTTCAAACTCAATTTAGAACAATTTTCCGGAAAATTATTCGCCTCAAAACTGAACATCAAAGGACTAATCGCCCATGATATAGACGACAGTGTAGTTTTATTCGAAGAAGGGAAGAAAATTGCCGGAGCGTGGGAAAATGCTATTTTCATTGAAACCAAAGGCTTAGGACATAGTATGCATGACGCCGAATTATATGAAAAAGTCTCCCGTTTCTTATTTGAAGCGGAATAAACTAACTTATTTGCCATTATTGTTTCCAGCTTTCCGTTATATCCACGCACAAAAGCGTGGGATGCCACTTCAATCTGGGCTAAGAGCTAGTATTTTTTAGTTCCAGTATTATTTTCACATTCCCAAAATGACTACTTTTGCAGTATGGAAGAAAATCTAAAACGCCTCAATAAATTCATAGGAGAAACGGGGTATTGCTCCCGCCGCGAAGCCGATAAAATCATTGAAGAAGGTCGAGTAACCATCAATGGTGTCGTTCCGGAATTAGGCACAAAAGTTTCACCGAATGACGAAGTGCGTATTGACGGTAAACTAATCCGTGAGAAAAATGAGAAACCCGTTTATCTTGCTTTCTATAAACCTGTAGGAATCGAATGTACCACAAACCTTGATGTTCGCAATAATATTGTAGATTACATCAATTATCCGAAACGTATTTTTCCTATAGGACGATTGGACAAAGCCAGTGAAGGCTTGATTTTTATGACTAATGACGGCGATATCGTCAATAAAATATTACGTGCCCGAAACAATCACGAAAAAGAATATACAGTAACCGTAAACAAACCCATCACCGATCGTTTTATCGAAAGAATGGGAAATGGAATTCCAATTTTGGACACCGTTACCCGAAAATGTAAGGTGGAACAAATTAGTAAATTCACTTTCAAAATTATCTTGACGCAAGGTTTAAACCGTCAAATTCGTAGAATGACCGAATATTTAGGATATGATGTTACGGCGCTTAAACGCATCCGAATTATCAATATTTCGCTGGATATCCCTGTTGGCCGTTACCGTGATTTGACAGATGCCGAAATCAAAGAATTAAACGAGCTCATCGAGCCTTCAAGCAAAACCGAAGAAGCCAGTTTACCCAAAACGGAAGTACCAAAAAGAAGAACCGAATTCATCAAAAGAGATGATCCCAGGTTTAAAGGACGAGGAGATTATTAAACATACAAAAATCCCATCAGCAACAGCCGATGGGATTTTTTTTTATTTATTAGTATCTAAAAATTCAAAATAGAGCGATCTCGACAAAATCGTTTCATTTTGAACACGCGCTACATTACCCTCTTTATAATCGTATTTATCTTCCACATCTTCAGGATGGAGTTTAAAATAATCATAATACCCTTTATGATTAAAATTCAAACTTCTCAGAAAACGTTGCTCAACACCTTTGTTTACCGAAATATTATAATTGGTAATCAGATTTCCCCAGTTGACAAAACTGCATAGCAAGATTGTTCCGTAGAAATACCAAATCATTTGATTGAAAAGAAAAGCATTTGTTTTTTGCTTGGTGATTTTTATAAAAGAAATAACCAATCCAATTAGAGCAAGAATCAAGAAAGCATAAACACCTAACCTTTTATAAGTCAATCCGAAAAACGAAACATATTCTGAGTTTTTGATGATCGCACATAGTATTAAAATTCCGTTTAAAAGAATCCAAATCTTAGCTAATTTTTTAAGATTTTTAGCATTTCCATCAAAATTAAACCCTCCTTTAAAATAGAATAAAATAACACCAACTGCCATTATGATTGAAAAAATAACGGCATTTACTCTTTCGTGTGTATCAGAACTTAAGTTAGATTTTTTGACCACTTCAAAAAATTGTTCGTAATTATAAGTCGCAATGAAAACCAAAAGAAGCACATTTAAAAGAAACAAAGTAATCTCGCCACTTCTTCTTTCAAAATCAATATCCAGAAATGAAAATGAATTTTGATTTTGCGTTTTGGCTTCTTCCTTAAAATCATTGTCCAATAAATCATTCTTTTCAGAACAAACCTCAGGAATCCAATAATTCCAGAAAGTGAACGAAATAAAAAATCCTAAAGCGGTAAGTACAAATGCTTGCCAAGCATCAATATCTAAATAATAACCGGTAAACAAAGAAGAAAAATGATCACTTCCAAAAGAATATACAATTAAAAACAATCCAAGAAATAGGAATGGAATAACAAAATAAGCAATCAGTTTTTTAGCAAAACCGTTATTGACTTTTCGTTTAGGAAGATATTGACTGAACATAAATATGCGCCCTAACGAAGCGATTCCATTGATAAACACCAAAGGAAGAGCCTGCACCAATTTAAGTTTTGGTTCCTGGGTTTTGAATTGTAAAAATATAATCGACAAAGCCATGGCAAAAAATGATGAAAAATCTCCGTACCAGGCAAACGCAAAACAAGACAGAACCGATGCAACCACTAAAATCAAATGCAACCTACTGGTAAATTTCTCTTGAAAGAAATAACATATTAAGGCGGTTTGCACCATCCCGAAAATAGCCCAATTGAGACCTAAATCCTCGTTGTAAAAAAGCAGTGTAAAAACCAAACTGCTAGCTAAAATAAAATGTAGTTTTTTCATAATAAAAAATTTAAAAGTACTTTGCATTTCAAAGTTAAAAATTAAAAAAAGGTGTTATTTAGATTTGATCAATTTTTCAAGACTATTCAAGTGGGAAACAAAAGCAGCTCTACCAATATTGGTAACTCGATACGAAGTTCTCGGTTTTTTACCAACAAACTCTTTTTTAACTTCTATGTATCCAGATTTTTCTAATGCGGAAGAATGACTTGCTAAGTTACCATCAGTAATATTCAATAAAGATTTCATTTCGGTAAAATCAATCCAGTCGTTTACCATCAGAACAGACATAATGCCTAATCTGACTCGACTTTCGAAATCTTTATTTAACTTATCAATGATACTCATTTCTATTTGTATTTTTTGAACACAATTATTCCGTACAGGATGTGCAAAATTCCAAATCCAATTGCCCAAAAAACTAGTCCGAACCCAAGATAAAAAAGGGAAATACAACCTAAAATAATCTCACATGCACCTAAATATCTAATGTCCGAAAAAGTATATTTACCCGCATTAATAAGTGCTAAACCATAAAACAATAAAGTGACAGGAGCAATAAGAGCAAATAACTGGTGGTACAAAAGTGCCATGCAAAACACGCCTCCAACCAATAAAGGAATCGCTAGATTCAGTAACATTTTTTTAGTAGTATTAGTCCAAACCGGTAAATCAAACTTTTTACTTTTTCTCAAAGTAAAGAATATACCCGATCCCAATGCTAAGACCAAAATTGCCAAAGCAATAAAAACTAATTCGATTATTAAATCATAGCTATACATCTTTTGCCTACCATCAAAATATTCAATACCATTATTTTCAAACAATAGATACGCATAAATTGACCCCGCTAACGCAAATAACCCAGCAAATACTCCTGAAAGGCCACTTAACGAAATAAATCTTGAAGAGCGCTCCATCATGGAACGAATGTGCGATAAATCTTCTTGATGTTTTTGACTCATAAATAAAGTACTTTGAATTACAAAGTTATTTATTATTTTTAGATTTCAAAACAGAAACGGATTTAATTTTGATAAAAAATTATTTATCAAAATTAAATATCTTCTATTAAAAGAAAAAGATTCGTTTTCTCAGATTCTATTTAGAGCCTGCTTCCCAACCTCTTTGAATCTCGCCAATAGTAGAATCCCAGTCGTAAATTGTTTGTATGATAAAAAGGGTAGCAAATCCTAAGAAAAATATTTTTATGTCTCTGTTTGAAATTTTCATTTTTATAGTATTTAATTATTTGTTTAAATATATAAAATTAATTGAATCAAAAAGCAAAAAAAGTAAGATTATATATACTATTTACGACTTAAAACCATCTTTTTCTTTTGAACAAAAACACACCAAAAGCAGATAACAAAACAGATACGGAAATAACAATCCATATTCCATAGCGATTATCTTCTAAATCATTAGGTACGTTCATTCCATACAAACTGGCAATCAATGTTGGAATCATCAGAATTATCGAAATCGAAGTCATCTGCTTCATAATCGTATTCATATTATTAGAAATCACAGAAGCGTAGGCATCCATAGTTCCCGTTAAGATGTCACTGTAAATATTAGTAGTTTCTTGTGCCTGACGCAATTCAATTTCAACATCTTCCAACAAATCCAAGTCAAAATGCTCTTTTTGGGATTTTATATTCTTGATTCGGTGCAACAAAATATCGTTCCCCTTCAAGGATGTCATAAAGAATACCAAACATTTTTCTATTTGAAGTAACGCCTGCAATTCTTCATTCTTAATTGACTTTTCTAAATTGTCCTCGGCTAATTTTATTTTTTGATTGACTTGCTTTAAGTATTTCAAAAACCAAACACTGGAGGACAGCAATAGTTTCAGTACTAAATCGAAGTTATCTTTAATGTTGATATTCTTACGTTTAGTATAAGTTACAAAATCAGTAAGCATTTCCGTTTTATGGAAACTAATGGTGATGCAAACTTCTCCTTTAAAAACAACCCCAACAGGAATGGTATGAAAAGGCAACTTCACATCGTTACTCTTCACAGGAATTCGCATGATGATCAAAGTCCAACCATTTTCAATTTCTATCCTTGGTCTTTCGTCAATATCTTCAATATCGTTATAAAATGCTTCAGGAATTTGTAAGTCTTCGAGTAAATATTTTTTTTCTGCTTCGGTAGGGCATTCAATATTTATCCAGCAGTTTGGAATCCATTCAGTAATGGCAATTAATCCGTTATTGTTTTTGTAAAAAGCTCTCATTTCAAAAAATTCTATAGGTTTATTTATAGCCTCTTGAAAACAGTTCAAGTGCTATATTAGTTCAACATTTCCGAATAATAATCGTCCATTTTAAAGGTCTTTTTTTTAAGTGGTGCAAAAGTATTCTTTAAATTCCGTTTTAGCATCAATTATCAGAATTTTATACATTTTTAAATAAAAAAAAGCCTTAAACGTATGTTTAAGGCTTTCAATCAAAACTATATTCTCTTTATTTATTTCTTTTCATTTCTCTTGCCAAAAGCGTGTTTTTCAACAACATTGCAATGGTCATAGGCCCTACTCCTCCCGGAACTGGAGTAATAAACGATGATTTTTTACTTACTTGCTCAAAATCAACATCACCAGTGATTACATATCCTTTTTCGTTTGTTTCATCAGGAACACGAGTAATACCCACATCAATAACCACAACTCCCTCTTTCACCATATTTGCTTTTAAGTAATTTGGTACACCAAGAGCAGTAATAATGATATCCGCCTGAATGGTAATTTCTTCAATATTTTTAGTGTAACTGTGCGTTAGAGTTACCGTTGAATTCCCAGGAAAACCTTTTCTTCCCATCAAAATACTCATGGGTCTTCCCACAATATGACTACGCCCAATAACTACAGTATGTTTTCCTTGGGTTTCTACTCCGTATCTTTCTAACAATTCTAAAATTCCAAAAGGTGTTGCCGGAATAAAAGTAGTCATGTCTAAAGCCATTTTTCCAAAATTCTCTGGATGAAATCCATCAACATCTTTACTTGGATCAACCGCCATCAACACTTTTTGCTCATCGATTTGTTCCGGAAGCGGCAATTGAACGATAAATCCATCAATAGCATCATTCTCATTCAATTCCTTAATCTTTTTCAACAATTCAACTTCAGTAGTTGTACTTGGCATTTTCACTAAAGTAGACTCAAAACCTACTCTTTCACAGGCTTTTACTTTACTTCCTACATAAGTTAAACTAGCTCCATCGTTACCAACAATCAAGGCTGCTAAATGAGGTACTTTCTCCCCATTGTCTTTCATTTTTTGTACTTCTGCAGCGATTTCACTCTTAATATCTTCCGCTGTTTTTTTTCCGTCTAGTAATTGCATTTTTAAAAATTGTTTAAATTTTAATTATGAAGCTTTGAAAGCTTGAGAATTAAAGGCTTAGTAGTTATGTAATTTGTATAAAAGAGTAAGGTTTAAAAACGCAACGAATTGAATTTTTAAACCTTACAAAAATAAATTATCTCATTCCGGGCATACCACCTGGCATTCCACCTTTCATGCCGCCCATCATCTTCATGAGGTTTTTTCCTCCTGGGCCTTGCATCATTTTCATCATCTTGCTCATTTGTTCGAACTGTTTCATCAATTGATTAACCTGTTCGATTTTGGTTCCGGAACCTTTAGCAATTCGGGCTTTTCTTTTTACATCAATCAAAGCCGGCTTACTTCTTTCAATTGGAGTCATCGAATGAATAATAGCTTCAATATGTTTGAAAGCATCGTCTTCAATTTCAACATCTTTCATGGCTTTTGAAGCACCTGGTATCATTCCAACCAAATCTTTCATATTACCCATTTTCTTTACTTGCTGAATTTGAGAAAGGAAATCATCAAAACCGAATTCGTTTTTGGCAATTTTCTTTTGGATTTTTCTTGCTTCTTCTTCGTCAAATTGCTCTTGGGCTCTTTCTACCAAAGACACAACGTCTCCCATCCCCAATATTCTTTCGGCCATACGAATTGGATAGAACACATCAATTGCATCCATCTTTTCCCCAGTACCTACAAACTTAATTGGTTTATTAACAACCGATTTAATCGAAATTGCTGCTCCACCACGCGTATCACCATCTAATTTGGTTAAGATAACACCATCAAAATTTAATCTTTCATTGAAGGCTTTTGCCGTATTTACAGCATCTTGACCTGTCATTGCATCAACAACAAACAAGGTTTCATTAGGTTGAATCGCTTTATGAACGCGTTCAATTTCGTTCATCATTTCCTCATCGACTGCTAAACGACCAGCCGTATCGACAATCACTACATTGAATCCATTTGCTTTAGCATGCTTAATTGCATTTTGAGCAATTTCTACTGGATTTTTATTTTCTGGCTCTGAATAAACCTCTACTCCTATTGAATCTCCAACAACATATAATTGTTGAATCGCCGCAGGACGGTAAATATCACACGCTACTAATAATGGTTTTTTATTCTTTTTTGTTAAAAGATAATTTGCCAATTTTCCTGAGAAAGTAGTTTTCCCTGAACCTTGCAAACCTGACATTAAAATAATCGATGGATTCCCGGAAAGATTGATTCCGGCAACATCACCACCCATTAATTCTGTCAATTCATCTTTCACTAACTTCACCAATAATTGTCCTGGTTGAAGTGTTGTCAATACATCCTGACCAATTGCTTTTTCTTTTACTTTAGTGGTAAAATCTTTGGCAATTTTAAAATTGACATCGGCGTCAAGCAAGGCTCTACGAACTTCTTTCAGCGTTTCTGCTACATTTACTTCGGTGATTTTTCCGTGACCTTTAAGTATATGAAAGGCTTTATCTAGTTTATCGCTTAAATTATCGAACATAGTATTGATTTATTTTGAAATGCAAAGATAAACTAATTAGATAATTAGACAATTAGATAATTAGAATATTGACATCTCATTTTGAGGTTTATTTTAACAAAAAAAACGACCTCATTTCGAAGTCGTTTTTTTATCTTATTTTACATTCTTTCTGGGACACTTATCCCAAGCAGGTTAAAAGATGCTGCAATAGTATCTGCCACTTTTTTAGATAATTGAACTCTGAAAATTTTCTTCTCTAAATCTTCTTCGCCAAGAATAGGAACAGCTTGATAGAACGAATTGTATTCACGAACCAAATCATAAGTAAAATTTGCAAGCAAAGCAGGACTGTGATGCTGTGCTGCATTTTGGATAACTTCAGGAAATAACTCTAATTGTTTCACGAGTTCTTTCTCTTTTTCATGAAGTTGTATCATTTTTGATTTATTCGAAAAGTCAAAATTTGCTTTACGAATAATCGATTGAATTCTTGCGTATGTATATTGAATAAACGGCCCAGTATTTCCAGCAAAATCTACTGATTCTTCCGGATTAAAAAGGATTCGTTTTTTAGGATCTACTTTTAAAATATAATATTTCAAAGCGCCTAAACCAATCGTGTTGTATAATTTCGCTTTTTCTTCTGGAGAATAAGAGTCTAATTTTCCTAAATCTTCTGCAATTTTTTGCGCGGTATCTGTCATTTCCTGCATCAAATCATCGGCATCAACAACAGTTCCTTCACGGCTTTTCATTTTCCCGGAAGGCAAATCCACCATTCCATAAGACAAATGAAATAGATTTTTAGACCAGTCAAAACCTAATTTTTTCAAGATAAGAAACAAGACTTTAAAGTGATAATCTTGCTCATTTCCTACGGTATAAACCATTCCGCCTACATCCGGATAATCCTTCACACGCTGAATTGCAGTTCCAATATCTTGTGTCATGTAAACCGCAGTTCCATCTGAACGCAAAACAATTTTACGGTCTAAACCTTCGTCCGTTAAATCAATCCAAACAGAACCGTCAGGATCTTTTTCAAAAACTCCTCTGTCCAAACCAATCTGAACCACATCTTTACCTAATAAATACGTGTTACTTTCGTAGTAATAACAATCGAAATCAACACCTAAATTTTTATAGGTAATGGCAAAACCATCATAAACCCATTGATTCATGGTTTTCCAAAGCGTGATTACCACATCATCTCCAGCTTCCCATTTTAGCAACATTTCCTGCGCTTCCAAGATGATTGGTGCTTGTTTTTTGGCTTCTTCTTCTGTTTTACCAGCGCTCATTAATTGCGCTATTTCTTCTTTGTATGCTTTATCAAAAGCAACATAATAATTTCCAACTAATTTATCTCCTTTTAAACCTGTTGATTCCGGCGTTTGTCCGTTTCCGAATTTTTGCCAAGCCAACATCGATTTGCAAATATGGATTCCTCTATCATTAATGATTTGAGTTTTATACACTTTCTTACCAGAAGCTTTGATGATTTCCGCCACTGAATATCCCAAAAGATTATTACGTACGTGACCTAAATGCAAGGGTTTATTGGTATTTGGCGAAGAATATTCAACCATTACCGCTTTGTCTTCTGGGTTTGGAGTAACGAAACCAAATTTAACATCGTCTTTTATTTCTCCGAAGAAATCCAAATAATAGTCATCTGAAATAACAATATTCAAAAATCCGGAAACTACATTAAACCGACTTACCTCAGCTACATTTTCAACTAAATAGTTTCCTATTTTATTTCCCAATTCTACTGGATTACTTTTAACAACTTTCAACAAGGGAAAAATAACCATTGTAATATCCCCTTCAAATTCCTTGCGTGTAGTTTGAAATTCAACTTTATCAATCGTAACGTCGAACAAGACTTTTACAGCTTTTTCAATAGAGGGCGTAAGAATTTGTGGTAATGTCATTTCGTGTATTGGTTTTAAGGCTGCAAAGATAGTCATATTGCAGTAATTTGAAAATTGGAAAACAAGATAATTTACACCTAAAAATGAAGCGTTTAACCTTGTTTAAGGTAGAAATCCATATTTTTTTCAAAAATCGATGTAACAAAATCCATGTTCAGAAGTCTATTAAGTAAATTTTACTATTTCGTATTTGTTAAAAAATGTTAAATATTATTAAAAAAGGTATTGTGCTTAACATAGTATTATATAAAATAATATATTTGCATTATCAATCAATTAAATCAAACTTAATCATGAAACTTAAATTACTTTTAATCTGCTTTATTGGAACATTGTTTTCGATGCAGGCTCAAACTTCGGTCAAACCATCAATTCTGGAAAACTCCGGAATTATCTCCGGAAAAATTACTGACAAAAAGACTAACGAACCCTTGGCGTATGTAAATATTGTGGTAAAGGAAAACAACAAAGTCATTACTGGTGACATCACATCTGACAAAGGAACTTTTCAAATAAAAAATTTAGCCTTAAAAGATTACGTTGTTGAAATCCAATTTATAGGTTATAAAACCATTACGAAATCAATTTCACTGACAAACGAAGAAAAAAACGCAAATCTGAACACGATTTCTATCGAAGAAGATGCCATTCAATTAAAAGGCGTAGATATAATTGCTGAACGCTCTACTATTGAACAAAAAATTGACAGAAAAGTAATCAATGTAGGAAAAGATTTGACTACCGCAGGCGCAACCGCATCCGAAATCATGAATAATATTCCTTCAGTAAATGTAGATCAAGATGGAAAATTATCCTTGCGCGGGAACGAAAACGTACGTGTTTTGGTAGATGGACGTCCGAGCAATATTGAAGCTTCGCAACTGTTGAAACAAATTCCATCCACTTCTATTAAAAAAATTGAATTAATCACTAATCCAAGTGCCAAATACAATCCTGAAGGAATGTCAGGAATTATCAATATCGTTTTACATAAAAATGCTAATGACGGATTTAATGCCAGCGTTAATACGGGTCTAACTTTTGCACAAACACCAAAGATTAGCAACTCGATCAACATGAATTATAGAACCGGTAAAGTGAATTTTTTCTCCACTTATGGAAATAATTTTGGTAAAAGATTCAATGAAGGGCAAATTTCAAGGCTTGACGACAACTCCAATCAAATGTTTGATATTGTGAATGACAACAAATCTCATTTGTTCAAAATTGGAATGGATTATTACATCAATGACAAAAACACTATTTCTGCCTATACTAATCAAAACATATTTGTTGGAGATGGTATCGTGGATGTGAACATTGTAAATCCTGATGCATCAGAAAATTTGCTACTGAATTCTAAATACTTTTCAGATAATACGGACGGTACTTACAATTTAGCTTTCAAACATTTAACTCAAAAAGAGGGAGAAACGCTGGATTTAGAAATAAATCACAGCATCTATTCTGAAGATCAGGATGCTAGTTTCCTAACTACTTTCAATAACCCAAATATTCCCAGCAGTTCTTATACCGATAATCTTGGTGAGAAAAGAAAAAACTCCACCGTCAATTTAGATTATGTAAATCCACTAAATGACAAGACTAAGCTAGAATTGGGTGCTGAAAGCAGAATTGTACGAACCGACAACAATTACAACACCAACAACAGTTCTTTATCAAATTCTGATTATACCTATGATTTAGATATTTATTCGGCTTATGCTACTTTTGGACAGAAATTCAAAAAAATAGGATACCAATTGGGTGCCCGTTTTGAAAGCTACAAGGTAAACGCAATGTTAAACGGCGCTACTGCTTATAAGGACGATTACTTCACGGTATATCCTTCGGCTTCGATGACTTATTCTCCTACCGACAAAAATCAGTTTCAAATCAGTTTCAGCCGCCGTGTAGACAGACCTGGTTTAGACCAAACCAAACCTATTAGAGAATTCAGCACACCTAGAGTAACCTCTATTGGAAATCCTGAATTAGATCCACAATTTACCAATTCTATTGAATTAAATTATACGAAAACAATTGCTAAAGGATCATTCACCACAGGTCTTTTTGTACGAAGTATCCATAACGAAATTAACAGAATTCTATACCCAGATCCACAAAATCAGGATCAACAAATTATGAGTTTTGATAACTTCGACAATAATACAGCCTATGGTTTTGAAGTCTCTTTAAATTACAAAATCAATAGTTGGTGGGATATACAACCAGCAATAGATTTTTCTAGTATTAACCAAAAAGGATTAGTTTCAGTACTTAACCCAAGCAGCAATTCATTTGATTTGGTTTCCAAAGAAGTTACTGCATCAGCTTTCAACGCTCGTTTTAATAGTAATTTCAAAGCAACTAAAAGCCTTCGTTTCCTTTTGTTCGGATTCTATAGATCTGGGGTTGATGGTGTACAATTCAACGGTAAAGAAATGTATAAAATTGATGCTGGCGGACGTTATTCATTCCTAAAAGACAAAGCGACCTTAAGTGTTCGTTTTAATGATGTTTTCGACACCATGAAAGCCGGTTTTGATGGGCAAAATCCATATCCGCAAGTAGGTCAATTTACTTGGGAAAGCCAATCTGTTTATCTTGGTTTCAACTACATCTTTGGCGCAGGAAAAAACAAAAGCTTGCAACGCAAACAAAGAGATAACAACACCAAACAAGATGGAGGCGGATTGTTTTAAACGAAAAACAAAATGCTTCTATAAAAAATTAGTTTTAATAATTTGTTGCCAAAAGAAAAACCCGGAGTATGCCACTCCGGGTTTTTCGATTTAAATAATTTTATATCTCTTACAAATTTGCTTTTATAGACTGGATTTCCTGTTGATTTGCTATTTCGCCTGAATCAGTTATAGCGGAGGAATGATAGAAAACAGCTTTCGTTTTTTCTTTTAATAATCTAACATTCGTGGAACGCAATCCACCACCAGGCATAATGGTAATCCTATTATTTGCCTTTTCTACTAATGTTGCCAATACATCAATACCGTCTACTACATTTGTTTCTTCCCCTGAAGTCAAAATGGTTTTAAAACCACATTCGATTAGAGATTCAAGCGCTTGAAACTTGTTTATCATTCCATCAAAAGCACGGTGAAACGTACACGGAAGCGGATTTGCCAAAGCTACTAATTCCGCATTTTGTAGTTCATTAAGACTGCCGTCTTCGTTTAAAATTCCAAAAACAAAACCATCTACTTCCAGTTTTTTGAATGTTGAAATTTCTGATTTCATTTGTTCGAATTCAAAATCAGAATAAACAAAATTTCCACCACGAGGCCGAATCATCACATTCAAATCGATAGACAGAGTGTTGCGGACAGCTTTAGTTATTTCAAAATCGGGTGTTGTTCCGCCCTCTTTCATATTGGCACACAATTCTACTCTATCAGCACCATTATCTTGTGCAATAATTGCCGATTCAAGATTAAAACAGGCTATCTCCAGTTTCCCTTTTTTCATTTATTTTAAAAAATAATCGGCATCAATTAATCGGTTTCCTGTTGCATCATTAACGGCGTAGTTAAAACCTCCTTGAATGCAATACGAACCATATTCCCCTTTTTTATTTAAGGCGATAAAACCAACTTGAATGTCTTTTAGGTCTTTATTTCTATTCTTTGTTAATTTTACAATTCTGGCAACAGCTTCTTCACAGGCTTTTTGTGGTGATTTCCCTTGGCGCATCAATTCGACAACCAAGTGACAACCCGAAATACGAATTACTTCTTCTCCGTGACCCGTTGCTGTGGCTGCACCAATTTCATTATCAACATACAAACCTGCTCCTATGATTGGTGAATCTCCTAAACGCCCATGCATCTTGAAAGCCATTCCACTTGTCGTACATGCCCCGGAAAGATTCCCGTCAGCATCCAAAGCAATCATCCCGATGGTATCGTGATTTTCGATATTAGCAATCGGTTTATATTGACTGGTTTTCAACCATTCTTTCCATTCTTTTTCAGAATCTTCGACCAATAAATTTTCTTTTACAAAACCTTGAGAAATTGCAAACTGTAGCGCTCCATCACCTACTAACATTACGTGTGGCGTTTTTTCCATCACTGCTCGTGCCACAGCAATAGGATGCTTTATAAATTCTAAACATCCTACTGATCCAATATTTGCATTTTCATCCATAATACAAGCATCAAGTGTAACCCGACCGTCTCTATCCGGTCTTCCGCCATACCCCACGCTTCGTTCTTTTGGATCACCTTCGGGAACTTTCACTCCTGCTTCTACAGCATCTAAAGCTCTTCCATTATTTTTTAATATTTCCCAAGCGGCTGCATTGGCTTGTATCCCAAAATTCCATGTAGAAAGTACAATGGGTTTCTTTCCTTTTTTAGATGAAAAATCAATTTCTTCTTCTGGTTTTCCTTTGAATGAATTTAACGCCACAGCTGCAGAAGCAATCGCCGCTGTTTTTATAAAATTTCTACGGTTATTCATATTTTCGATTTTATATTAATCCAACTTTGGTTTAAAAATAATTATAATTAAATACTACATTTCACACAGTAAACTTGTAGCGCCCAGTAAAGCCGCAATTTCATTATCAGTGGATACTAAGATAGTGACTTTACTCCCGGAATCCTTTATTTTTTGTTGAAAAGCTGGCAAGAAATAGTCACTGGCATTTGCAATTTTACCTCCAATTATAAAGCTATCCGCTTTAAAATTCCTTAACCAAGGAAGTACAATTTCGGCTAAATCGGCTCCTACTTCCTCGAATACTTTTATAGCCAAAACATCTCCATCGTTTGCACGATTAAAAAGTTCAAGACCATTGCTAATTTTTATACCACTTACAGCTTCATAACGAGATAAAAGCCCTCGAGCTGACACATAATCTTCAGCAATTCCCTCTTTAAATGGAATGTTATATAACTCGCCATCTGTTGGCACTTGAGTTCCTGAATCTATCGCTTTACCGTTATCTATAAAAGAAGCTCCAAGACCAGTACCAAGCGTAACTGCCATTACTTTTTTGGAACTATTTTCAGCATTTTTAAAAAATTCTCCTTTACCAAAACAATTGGCGTCATTATCAAAAAAAATGGGTAAATCATTAAACAAATTAAGTCTTTCTTGAATTAATTTTCGAATATTTAAACTATAAAAATGTTCATATTTAGCTTGATCTTTTATCCAACAAATACCACTTTTATAATCAAATGGACCCGGCATACATATCGCTAATCCTTTCAACTTTTCTATCCCGGAATTCTTCCATGAAATCCGAATCGCTTTTTCCCAAATATCCATCACCTCAGCTACCGGTAAATTAGAATCAAAAGACTCTTTATGCAGCGAAAAATTAAGAACTTTCATCTTATTAATATCTATAACTGCCACAGTAATGTGAGTTCCTCCAACATCAAACCCTAATGCATATTCTTTATTCATTTATTCTTTTTCTTGTATTTACTATTTGCTTAAAAAGTGACACGATAATTTTTGAAAAACTGCACCTTATATGATCGGTATATTACTCTACTATAATTTCATCCGCAAATAACCATCCTGGTTTTCCAGCTCCGCTATGACCTAGAGGACAAAGATTATTTTTGGCCGTTACTCTAATATATCTTACTTTTTCCTGTGTAAATGTTGCACTAAAATTATGTACTGCCGATTTCTGATTGATATCAACAGGATTGTTTACTGTTTTAATTTCCTTAAAAACTTTTCCATCTGTTGAAACCTCAAATTTCACAGATTGCGGTAAAAAAATCCAATCGCTATAATTTTGTAAACAACCCAGTGAAATATTTTCAATTGTCTTAGCTTGCCCTAAATCTATTGTTGCAATCATATCTTTCCCACTGAATCCATGCCAGTATTTACCCACTGCATTTGTGCCTCGAACACCATCCGTTAAAGAGTTTGGACCATCGGCCAAGTAATATTGGCTTACTGGATTAATGTATTGCACAGAGCTTCCAACGGCTTTATGCATCACAAAATTTTGTTTTGCAGCCTGCAGTCCTTTTATTTGTCCGTCTACAACCGTGGATGCTTTTAATACAAGAGATGATTTGATAGCTATAGGTTTTTCGTATTTTTCGCTTTGCAAAGTAGGTTCCGTACCATCCTTTGTATAGCGAATCTGTCCATTCAATGCTTCAGAATAAAGACTTACCATCAATTGTCCGTTTTGAGAAGAGGGCTTGATATTTACCGTGAAATTACCCGGAGAATAATGCAAGCCTTTTTGTGCATATCCTTTAAAGTGATACTGCAATCTTTCATTAAAGTTATCCCAGTTTTTATTCTCTTTTGGAGACCATAAAACTTCTGCTAACGCTACCATACGAGGAAGCACCATATATTCCAGATGTTCCGTTGTTGTTATAAATTCAGTCCAAACATTACCCTGAGCACCTAAAACATACTTTGCGTCCTCCGTCTTTAATTCTTTAGGAATAGGTTCGTAATCATATACTCTTTTTACGGTATTGAAACCTCCAATGGCAAAAGGCTCTCCCTCTGGCCCTGCCTGATAATGGTCAAAGTAACACGGAGAACCTGGAGTCATTACCACATTATGCTTCATTTTTGCCGCTTCGATTCCACCGGCTTCACCTCGCCAACTCATAACAGCAGCTTCCGGAGCAAGTCCTCCTTCTAAAATTTCATCCCAACCAATCATTTTTCTATTGTTGCTGATGATAAATTTCTCCATTCTTTTCATGAAATAACTCTGCAACTCCTCTTCATCTTTCAGCCCTTCCGATTTCATTCTTTCCTGACAACGAGAACATTTTTTCCAAGGTGCTTTGTCTACCTCATCCCCTCCTAAATGAATATAAGTAGAAGGAAAAAGCATCAAAACTTCACTAAGTACATCCTGTAAAAAAGAGAAAACTGCTTCATTTCCAGCGCAATAATTAGATGCCATATTAATATAATTCCCTCCTGTTAAAGGCAATTGCGGTTGTTGCGTACAACTTAATTGTGGATAAGAAGCAATCGCAGAAGCTACATGGCCCGGCATTTCAATCTCAGGCACAATGGTTATATTTCTCTCTGAAGCATATTTCACAATTTCTTTAATTTGTTCTTGTGTATAAAAACCTCCGTAAGTTGGCTTTTCTCCCTCTTTAGCTTGTGGTCTTTCTCTCCAATTTAGATTTGTATAATCTACACGCCAAGCTCCAATTTCTGTAAGCTTTGGATATTTTTTTATTTCAATTCTCCATCCTTGATCGTCCACAAGGTGCCAGTGAAACACATTAATTTTGTAGGACGCCATCAAGTCAATGTATTCTTTTATCATATCGGGACCAAAGAAATGACGGCTTACATCAAGGTGCATTCCTCTCCATTTAAAACGAGGATAATCATTCACTTGCATAACCGGCACTTCCAAAGCTGCATTAGTACGTATAGCCGGTAAGGTTTGCAATATCGATTGTATGCCGTAAAAAATACCTTTTGGGCTGCTCGCTTTAATCACAATAGCAGTTGGAGATACAGTTAACTGATATCCTTCATCTTGAATGCTTTTTTCAATTACAAACTCCACTTTTTTCGCTGCAGCTTTATTTGATTTTAAAGAAAATCTTGAAATATTTTTAATATAGGATGCCAAAAAATCAGCAGTTGCTTTTAACTCTTTTTGTGATTTTTTGTATTGGATTGCCGTATTTCCATCAATTGTAAAGTTACCATTCCCCATTTTAAGATCAACGGGTTTTGGAATAATAGAAGGCTGTTGTTGCGCATTTACTACCATTGAAGCTAATAAAAGAAATAATAGGACTGAACTTCTAAGTGCCGTAACTGTTTGTTTTATTATACTATTCATAGATTATAATTTATTTTGATACTCTAAAAAGATGTAATTCACATCCTTACTATTTTAACTGATTTCGACTACTCAAAACAGGTTTCTATTTCAATACTTCTGTTATTTCTTTAGCTATCGGATGATTGGCCTTGAAAGTATACCCCAGTAATTTAGCAATAGTCTGGGCAAATTGTTCCTGATAGAATTGTCCTTCCGTTTTTATTTCTCCTTTGGCAGTAATTCCCGTTCCCATTGCTGCAAACCATATTTCGGATGCATCTTGTATAGCACTTCCATGACTCGTCCATTCTGCTTTAATTTTATCCCCACGGCCATGATCCGTTGTAAAGACTAAAGCAGTTTTGTTTTTATACTGTGGATCATTTTGCACAAAATCCCATATTTGCTTAATCCATGCATCTACTTGATGAGCGGCATCTAAATAGGAACGATATTGTCCGCCATGTGCCCATTCATCTGTTTCTCCGTAGGCGATATACAATACTTTTGGCTTGTTCGTTTTTAATTCCTCCAAAGCTTCATAATGCGTAAAAACATCTAAACACTCATCTGTATGCCAAGGCTTATAGGAATCAGCCAACATATCATTAATCAGCTTTTGTTGGGCAGTTGGTTTATTTCCTCCAATTTTATCATAGGCAGAAGCTACAGGGATACCACTTCGCTTTTCATTTAAGATTCTATCGAATGCTTCCCAAGCACCAAAAGCAGCTACTTTACCCTTAAACTTTGGTTGCTGGTTTAAAAACTCCAATACCGTAACATGAGGATTCGGCTTATACTCATTTGAATTGATTGCAGGATCAGCATAACCAGTCATAATTTCGCTATACCCTGGATAACTAAACCAATGAGGATTGGCATTATTTACCTTATTGTTATAATTTCTATTGCCATATATTTGTCCTTTTGAGGCAACAAGTGACCACATAAAAGGCATCAGCTTTTCCCTTCTTTCTTTAACATCATCACTCCAATATTTTTTAAAAATATAAGTGCTGTCACCCTGATTAAATTTTCGATTATTAGCGATGGAGGAATCCATCCCTTTGAAAAGTTCCTGCCATCTCAACCCGTCTGTAGTGATGATAATGATATTTTCTGCTTGTTGTGCATTAGAAATAACACTTGTAAAAACCAACAATAGTACTGCAATTTTCTTCATTTTATTTTTTATCAAGTTATAAATAATATACTTTTTCGTTGTTTTTGATAAATGCTTACAAAATCAATTAATTTGTTGCTTTTAATTGGATTAATACTGATTATAAAATATCCAAATTGAATTATTTAGCTGTTTTTATTTGATCTATCGCATCCAGCATCCCATTGCGCGGACTGTCTAAAACCAGTTCCCAAAACATAATACCGCCTAGTTTCTTTTGTATTGCATAGCTCGTTTTTGCTTTAACAGAAGCAATGTCATCACCAGTAGCAAATAATTTTAATTCTTCATTATACCAGTAAGGTGCCTTTGCTTTTTTATCCCAAAAATATTCCCAACCCTTAACTGCTGTAAATGAAGTGGTGTATTCTTTAAAATTCACACCACCGGTTGGTTCACCCGATTGATATAAACCGTTATTAATATTGGATACTTCTTTCCAAACTCGGGTATAAAAGGCAGCTCCAATAACTAGTTTATTGGCAGGTATTCCCAATTTTAATAAATAGTTTACCGCTTTATCAGTAGATTCTTCGTCTTTTTTGGTGCTAAACAGTGGCGTATGATGTCCCGTTACTTTTGAATAACCGTTTACCAAATCGTAACTCATAATATTAACGCGATCCACCAATGGCATTATTTTTTCCCATTCGACAGATTCGTCTAAATATTTCTGGAATCCTCCAGCCGCAAAACTCAGTTCATTCTTATTCCCTAAGGTTTGGCGAAGAATTTTTATAAGTTCCGTAAAATTATTTTTGTCAGCTTTTTGGTACAAATGCCCTGGAACTCCTTCTATAGTGGGATATTCCCAGTCTAAATCTATTCCGTCGCACTTAAAATAAGTATTGACTTCTTGTACCGATTTTGCAAAAATCGCTCTTCCTTTTTCAGTAGAAAAAACATCGGAACAAGGAGCACAACCACCCCAACCACCTAATGACAACATGATTTTTAACTGAGGATTTTTAGCTTTTAATGATACTAAATGTTTAATGGCAAGGGAATCTTTAGCCGTGTCAACATTTAATTTACCCTCTTTCAAATGACAAAAACTATAAATAATATGCGTCAGTTTATTTATCTCAAACTCATTTATTAGTTTATCATCACCCGTGTAATATGCAATTACAGCTAGATTTTTATTGCTCTGAGCTGCTATACCATTAGTGACAAGAAGTAATAAAAAAAGGAATTTTATACTCTTCATTTTTACATTATTTATTGATTTCGAACACACATTGTTGATTTTCACATTGATATTGATATTGCCTAAATATTCTTATCGCTTAAAATTTGAGGGTACTTGTTACTCGTATGAACTATCAATTCCCCAAAAAGTGTATTTGCCCATGCAAACCATTTTCGGGTAAATTTTGTTGCGTCATCCTTATGAAAGGACTCGTGCATAAAACCAGTATCGGCATGTGTTTTTATCAAATTGCTGATACACTTTCTTATTTCGTTTTCATCAACACTGGTAATCGCTCTTAAAATAATACTCATCGGCCAGATGGTATCAGCGCCAGTATGCGGTCCTCCAACACCTTCACCCGCTTTTCCTTTATAAAAAAATGGATTGTTTTCTGAAAGGACTACTTTTCGGGTATTAAGATACAAACTACTATCCGGTTGGATCGCTCCTAAATAAGGCAATGATAATAAAGATGGTACATTAGCATCATCCATCATGTGAAAACTTCCGTATCCATTTACTTCAAAAGCGATTATTTTTCCAAATTTTGGGTGTTTGATAATTCCGTTTTCTTTTAATCCTTTTTGCACTTGTTCTTGTAATTCTTTGGCTTTGGCAACCAAATCAGCATCCTTAATTTCCGGCAGAGAGAAAATCTCCATTAAATAACCAAGTACTTCAATGGCAAACATATTACTTGGAATCAAATACCCAAACAAGGTACTGTCATCACTTGGTCTAAAGGTAGAAACAATCAGCCCGCAAGGTTTTACCGGATAACCGTAACCACTCAATGGAACACCATCAGTAGCCCAAGCAGTCGTTCGCTGAAAAGTGTACGGTCCTTTATTATCCATACGTTGTTGCTCTTTGAACGTTTGCAATACCAAAAGCATGGCTTCTTTCCATTGTTTGTCAAACAAGCTTATATCACCCGTTTCTTTCCAATAACCATGCGCCAATCGGATGGGATAACACAAACTGTCAATCTCCCATTTGCGCTCATGAATTCCCGGTTGCATTTTGGTAATATCATTTTTCCATTCGCTTACTTGATTGAAATCTTTATAAAAAGCATTGGCATACGGATCAAGCAAAATGCATTTGGTCTGGCGGTTTATCACTCCTTTTACCAGTTCACCAAGTTTTGGATCTTCCTTTACAAACGGAATGTACGGCCAAATTTGGGCTGTACTGTCCCGCAACCACATCGCGTCAATATCTCCGGTAATTACATAGGTGTCCGGTTTGCCATCGATGATTTCAAAATCGACTGTCGTGTCCAATGTATTCGGGAAACAGTTTTCGAACAACCAAGCCAGTTCCGGATTTGCAATTTGTTTTTTGATGCGTACAATAGCTGCTTCAATAGCTTCACTGGTAAATTTTCTTTCGGCTAATGGTGGACGTTTACTGACAAAATCCTTTATTGAAAAATTAAAAATATTGGACTCAGAAGCAAAAACTTCCGACTGAATTGCCAACAATCCTGCGGATAAAATACCTGTATTTTTTATAAATTTTCTACGTGTTTGCATCGTATTATTTTGAAGTTGAATAAGAATATGGATAACTACTCGACGAAGTTCCTCTTTGATTATTAGGAATATTGTTCATGTCAAAATCCAATACCGTTCCTTTGAGCAAATCAAAATGATTGATATAGTTCTTAGAGTATGTTTTATTATTCCATTTTAATTCCTGAACATATTTATTATCTTCCGAATTACCCGGAGCATTTATGATTACTTCTTTTCCATTTTCTAATTGCAACGTTACTTTCTTAAACAAAGGCGCTCCTAGAACATACTCTTCTGTAGCTGGACAAACAGGATAAAAGCCCATCGCCGAAAAAACATACCAGGCCGACGTTTGTCCGTTATCTTCATCACCACAATATCCGTCTGCTGTAGGTTTATACAATCGGTTCATTACTTCTCTGGACCAGTATTGTGTTTTCCAAGGCTGACCAGCGTAATTATACAAATAAATCATGTGCTGAATAGGCTGGTTGCCGTGCGCATATTGCCCCATATTCATGATTTGCATTTCCCGAATTTCATGAATAACGGAGCCATAATAACTTTCGTCAAAAACTGGAGGCATGCTAAAAACAGCGTCCAACTTAGTAGTGAATGCTTTTTCGCCTCCCATTAAATCAACCAAGCCTTGCACATCATGAAAAACACTCCAGCTGTAATGCCAACTGTTGCCTTCGGTAAAGGCATCTCCCCATTTGAAAGGATTAAAATCCGCAGGAAAACTTCCGTCTTTATTTCTTCCGCTCATCAATTTGAACGAAGGATTAAAAACATTTTTATAATTCATCATTCGCTTTTCAAACAAATTGATTTCTTTTTTGGGACGGTTTAAGGCTTTCGCCAATTTCCAAATAGCAAAATCATCATACGCATATTCCAATGTTCGTGCTGCATTCTCATTGATTTTTACATCGTAAGGAACATACCCTAACGTATTGTAATACGCAGCGCCTTTTCTACCTACCGCATCCATTGGTCCTTCATTATTGGCTCCATGCAACAAGGCTTCATACAATGTATTGATATCATAATCCCGCAATCCTTTCATATAAGCATCAGAAACTACGGATGCCGAATTATTCCCTACCATCACATTTCTAAATCCTGGGCTGGACCATTCTGGCAAGAATCCGCCTTCTTTATAATCGTTAATCAAACCTTCCTGCATTTCTTTATTTATGGAAGGATACACTAAATTCAATAATGGATACAAGGCGCGGAAAGTGTCCCAAAAACCGGTACCGGCATACATATAACCTGGTAAAACCTTGCCATTATAAGGGCTGTAATGCATAATTTTCCCTGCGGCATCTATTTCATAATGCTTTTGAGGAAAACAAGCGGTACGGTACAAACAAGAATAAAAAGTTCTGAATTGTTCGTCACTGCCACCTTCCGCTTTTACTTTCCCTAAAACTTTATTCCACTCTTCTTTTGATTCCGCAACAGTTTTTTCAAAAGAAGCATTCCCTAATTCCGTTTTCAAATTCAACTCGGCTTGCTCGATACTTATAAATGAAGAAGCGACTCTAACATTGATTCTCTCTCCTTTTTTAGTTTTAAAACTCACTACAGCACCTGCATGATTGGCTAAACTTTCCAATTTATCTTTTTCCAAAATAGTGTCTTTCCAAGTATAACTTGATGAAAAAGACTTGTCGAATACTAGCACAAAATAATTCTTGAAATTAGCAGGAACTCCGCCACTATTTCGAGTCGTGTATCCTATAATTTTATTTTCAGATGGAATTATCTTAACATAAGACCCTTTGTCAAAAGCATCGATCACAATTGAAGATTGCTCATTTTCAGGAAATGTAAATTGAAAATGTGCCGCTCTTTCAGTAGTGGTTAATTCGGTAGTCACATCATAATCGGCAAGATAAACACTGTAATAATACGGTTTCACTGTTTCAGATTTATGACTGAACCAACTGGCTCTTTCGTCTTCTTTAAAAACTAATTTTCCTGTAACTGGCATAATGGAGAACTGTCCGTAATCATTCATCCATGGTGAAGGCTGATGCGTTTGTTTGAACCCTCTAATTTTTTCAGCGGTATACGTATAAATCCATCCGTCTCCCATTTTACCGGTTTGCGGTGTCCAAAAATTCATTCCCCAAGGTCTTGCAATCGCCGGATACGTATTCCCATTAGAAAGACTATGCACCGATTGTGTACCCATCAAAGGATTTACATATTCCACTGGATCTAAAACTTTGGTCTGTGCATTTGCAACTACACAAAGTAACGTTAAACCAAAAATCAAACTTTTTATCTTCATAATTTTAATATAATATAATTCCTAAAATCCTCTCCAGATTCTCTAAACTGCGACTGAGCACTGAATACTGTTACAAAGGTCTATCCTCTTTTTTTACACCCCAAGTTCCCGAAGGTTTGCGTCCCATATATAATTTCAATTCGCCTCCTTTTACAATCATATCGTGAGTGATATAGGATTTTGTATAGGGTTTCCCATTATATTCCGCTTTCTGAATGTAAATATTAGTGCTGCTGTTATCTATTGCTTTCAATGTAAATGAAATACCATTTTTGTTTTTTACGGTTGCATTATTTACCAATGGGCTTCCTAAAATATAAATTCCGTTCGCTGGATTAACCGAATAAAAACCCATCGCGGAGAAAACATACCAAGCCGACATTTGTCCCAAATCTTCGTTACCGCATAATCCATCCGGTTTTGTAGAATAGAATTTATCGTCAATTTCCCGAATCAGTTTTGCCGTTTTCCAAGGTTGTCCAGCGTATGCATACAAATAAGGAATATGATGATTGGGTTCGTTTCCTTGTGCATATTGTCCAATCAAACCACTAATATCCGGAGAAGCTTCTTCGCCTTCCACTTTGTCAGTTATTAAAAACAGAGCATCTAACTTGGCTATAAATTTATCTTCACTTCCAAATAAATCAATTAAACCATAAGGATCTTGAGGAACCAACCAAGTGTATTGCCACGCATTTCCCTCTACATAATCGTCTTTGCGATGAGCAGATGAAAGCGGATTAAAAGGCGTCCTCCAATTTCCATTGGCTAATTTCCCTCTCATAAAAGTAGTTTCTTTATCAAAATAAAGTTTATACAGATTAGCTCTTTTTGAAAAATAAGTATAATCCTCGGTCTTGTTCAAGGCTTTTGCCATTTGGGCTACACACCAATCGTCTATAGCATATTCCAATGCATTTCCAACAGTTTCTAACATCGTATTGGCAGGAATATATTCCAATTTTTGAACATAATCCATTCCGTCGCGGGTTTGCATTCCCGTTTTCTTTATAGCTTCATACGCAAGTGCCGTATCGTAATCGCGGTAGCCTTTTAGATACGCATCTACAATAACAGCAATCGAATGATTCCCATTCATGGTATTGGTTTCATTACCCATCAAATGCCAAACCGGTAATCTTCCTTGTTGCTGATAGATTGCCAAGAATGATTTGACAATATCATTAATTTTATCGGGTTGCGTAATCGTGTACAAAGGATGCAAAGCGCGGTACGTATCCCAAAGCGAAAAAGTGGTATAATTTGTGAAATTTGCTTTTTCATATACTTTTTTATCTGTTCCTCTATAATCGCCATTGGCATCATTAAAAATAGAAGGTGCAAAAACCGTATGATACAACGAAGTGTAAAAAACTTTCATCGTTTTTTCATCGGCCTTAATCTGAATTTTATTTAATTCGGTATTCCATTTTGAATTGGCTTGTTTCACCGTTTTTGCAAAATCCCAAGTTGGAATCTCCGCTTTTATATTTGCGGAAGCATTCTCATAACTCACTGGCGAAAGACCAACTTTGACTAAAACCTGTTTATTTTTTAAAGTTGCAAAATCAATAACAGCTTTCATTCGGACACCTTCTCCTTGATTTCCTAACACCACTGAAACATTGTCATACAAGGAAATATTCGAAATAGATTCCGAAAATTCCATTGCAAAATAGACTCTTTGGTCATCAGCCCAACCTTTCGAATGACGGTAACCAACAATCGTCTTAGCTCCAGTTTTTTTTATGAATGTTTTCATTGGTTTATCCCAACCCACACCATCTGCTAAATCAAGTAAAATATGGGAATCATCAACAGAATTAAAAGTGTATTTATGGAATCCAACTCTTTCGGTTGCCGTTAATTCAGCCTTTATTTTGTATTTATCCAATAAAACGCTGTAATAACCGGGCTTAGTAATTTCATTTTCATGCAAAAAATAAGAGCCATAACCGGTAACCATATCTTCCTTTGTTCCTTTGGTAAGCGGTACTTTTCCTGATACCGGCAACAAAAGAATATCATTCAAATCTCCAATTCCAGTTCCGCTCAAATGGGTGTGCGTAAATCCTAATATCGTATTACTCGCGTAATTATAGCCACTGCACCAATCCCAACCCTCAAAAACATTTACCGGACCTAGCTGAACCGCTCCAAAAGGCACATTGGCACCCACAAAAACATGGCCGTGACCAGCAGAACCAATCAGAGGATCCACATATTGAGTGTAATCTAAACTGTTTTGTTTTTTGGTTTTCACCTGTGAAGTAACCGGTAAAATACCTAAAATAATTATTAAGAAAACAAGGTGTTTATATTTTGAAATCATTTTGTTTTGTTTTAAATATGACTTGCGTACTGTAAAAATAAATCTCTCTGAAGAAATAGAACACAGATGACGCGGATTTAACATTTATAATTAATTGGGTCAAAAAACAACAGTTAGCCCTATTTGGATATGATATTCTTTAATATCCTAAATTCATTCTAAGACAAAAACCTTAGTTTCTTAGCTGCTTAGAACCTTAATTTTACTTGTATCGATTAATTACATCATACAATGACATAACCGTGATAATTGGCTTTGTTATTTTCCCTTCGAACGAAATTTTCATTTCTTCTCCGGCAGATAAATCCATATAATTCGTACTTAATTTCCCTTGGTATCCTTTAATTTCAACATAGACATATTTGGCTGGTTTCAGGGCTTTAATGATTATTTCATTTCCTTTAATGCTCCAACTGATTTTAGGATTTTCCAATTTTAAATCTATAGGACGCGTCAGATCAATCTCAGGAATTTTATCATCCCGATACGCTTCCCGCATGGCGTACCAAGCCGCTTTGGGTTGTCGGTTATAATAATCCGTAACACTCCAGCTCGCCACAGGCCAACAATCATTCAATTGCCAAACTAAAGTTCCCATATTATAAGGCGCTTTGGAACGATGAATCCCAATAATATTCTTTAGCGAATAATACTGTAAACACTGCGTGAGATAGGTATAATCCTCTACTTTCATGTTTTTTACTTTGGTGGAATCAATAAAATAACGATTCAAATAGGAGTTTAACTTCGTAAAACCATTTCCTGCTTTTTGATGTGCTTTTAATACATCCGAAAATAAATGACGGTCTTCAGGCAACGTAAATTTTTCTATCGAAGAATAATTCGGCATCGCTTGCATTCCGTATTCACTAACAAAACGTCCTGTTTTATTTTTAACCACTTCAATATCTTCTAATCCCCACCAAGTTCCCCAATAATGACTATCACCTTCTGTAATACTTTGTTTCCTACCCCAACCAAATAATGGTGAGCTGCTAATATATGGTCTTTTATCATCCACTTCTTTTACCCATTTTGGAATACTGTCCTGAAACAAGCGAACATAATCTTTCCACAAACGAGTCGAATCCTGCTTTGACATATTCATCGATTTTTGCCAGCCCCAGTTTTTAAATGCTTCGTCAGATTCGTTATTCCCGCACCACAAAACAATGCTCGGATGATGACGCAAACGCTTTACTTGGTACTGCACTTCTTCTTTTACATTGTCAAAAAACGCTTTATCACCGGGAACCATCGTTCCGGCAAACATGAAATCCTGCCAAACATTGATTCCGTATTTATCACATAAATCATAGAAATAATCGTCTTCATAAACACCGCCACCCCAAACACGAAGCATGTTCATATTAGCATCTTTAGCAGACAAAACTATCTTTTCGTATTCTTTTTTAGTAACTCTCGAAAGGAAAGCATCCGATGGAATATAATTTGCCCCTTTCATATATACCGGCTTGTCGTCGATTTTAAAATAAAATGATTTTCCAAGACTGTCCAGTTGTTGTACCAATTCAATCTTCCGATTTAAAACATATGGCTTCTCTGGTGTTTTTTCGTCGAAAGTCTCCAATCTTACTTCTTTCCAAATGCCGCAGGTCGTAAATTTAGGTCCCCAATCCCAACCAAAATGATACTGTGCTTTCCGAACATACAAACGAGGATTATCCGGAATTACAAAAGGTAAATCTCTCTTGGCAAGTAAATCCACTACATTTTGCGCCGATACAAAGACAACCACTAATTTATTCGTACCGGGATGCAAATACTTTTTCACATCAACACGCCATTGACGAAACATGTTATTCGCTTTTAATATTAATTTCCCATTCAAATAAACCGTTGCATAGGTATCCAATCCATCAAAAACCAGTGCTGCATTTTTTTTCTTTAATGCTTCTGGAGTCACTTGAAAAGAAGTTTTATACTCCCAGTTTTTCTTCTCAATCCATTGCAATTTTTTATCATTGTCACGAAAAAACGGATCTGGAATAAGTTTGTTATTCAATAAATCAGTATGCACTTCTCCCGGTACTGTTGCAGCATTCCATTTTACCGTTTTCTCCTGACGAAATTGCCAGCCGTTTTTGAGAACTACTGAACTATTTTGAGCATTCGCCACAAAAAACAGGTTTATAAAACAAAGGATTCCAAACCAAAAAAAGGCTTTTTTAGATTTCATTGTAAGGGAGTATTAAAATCATTATTTGTGTATAATTTCTATTCTAATGGACAAAAGTGTTTTATCCTTTGGCAACACCTTATTGCATTATAATTTATTGGTTTACTATTTTAAAAGTATAAAAATCTAATCAATTTATCATTGTTACAACTGCCTAAAGCAGCTTTATTTCTATTGTGAAAACATGGGTAAACAATGCTATTCTATTCCGCAGATTATTGAAAGTAACTCCATTTTTTTCAGCAGACAGCAAAGAATAAAACGTTGTGCATTGCGAAAAAAGAGGTGATAAAAACAACTAAACCCTATTAAATAACATCTGTTTTTTTACCTTTTTTTATTAGAAATATCAAGATGATAAATAATAAAACAAGTCGGGAGGTAAAACCTACCCGACCTGCTTTATACTTTTTAAATCTAAACTATTAGTGCTTAGCCCACCAAAGCGGGGTAAATATATCATCAGCACCACCTAAGAATCCTACCGCTTGTTCATACCCTTTTACATTTGAATTTTTCAAACCTGAAGTATATTTCAATCGTTGTGGAAAGAAACTAACCTGATTGGTCATGAAGTTAGAAGAATTTAAAGTTGGTAAATTAACTAAAGGTAATTCTACAGCCGGATTTTCAAAGAAAGGCAAGCCTAATCTTCTATGATCATTCCATCCTTCCAATGGCAACCAAGGAGTTTGTGCTATGAATTTTTGTGTTATAATTTTTGTCAACAAATCATTTTTTACGGCACCATTTTTATACAAATTATTTTTAGGATATAAAATGGTAGCTACACCCGCTGCATTTGTATAACCATCAACATAATTCATTGCGTGGCTCGTAGGCGGTTCTGTTGTATGAGACCAATTTACAGAAGTTCCCGCTCTGTTATAATCATTAGAAGTAAGGTAAGCGCTCAGATGAGACGAAACTCCCCAATAGTCAAAATTCGCTTTGATACCAGCTTCATAAGCATCCTTACCACTCATTGGGACAGCCCAACCTTTAACAGCAGCTTCAGCCAACAAAAAGTAAGTTTCCCATGAAGCAAAAAAGATACGCTTGCTTGTACTTCCTCTAAATACTTGAGACAAACGTGGCATAGTACCATTAAATGCTCTTACTCCATTTCTACTTCCTAATGCTCCCCAATTACCTACAGCAAAGGCATTCCATGTATTTTTTGCCTCAATTGTTTTAACTACTGCACCACTGGCATCAAACAAATTTGCCGATGTAGTCTCTGCACTATTGTCCCAAGAAGGATATCCTGAAAAATTAGAATTTGTAAAATCTCCTGGAATATTAAATGCTTTATAGGCACGTGGATCTATTGCATTTGGCAAACCATCTAACCAATAACCGGCTGCAGGCTCATTTGTTTTCATTGTAAAATGATTTTCAAATTTTAACCCAATATAATCCGCTGGTTTAACACTGGCATGAAAAGAAGGTGCTAATAAATCTGTTGATTTTACACCACCTAAACCAATATAAAGATTGTTCAATGTCACTGATATAATCTGTGCATTCCATTCACGACTCATTACACCAGTCAAATCATCCCATCCTGGTTTTTCTTGCACTTGAAAATTATCAGAAGCGTCTGTTAACAAACTACTGCTTGCCGCAGCTTCAAATTCAGATTTTGCCTTAGCAGGATCTACTTCAGACAAACGCATTGCTAAACGAAGACGCATAGAATTAGCATACTTTTTCCACTTTACATAATCATAACCGTAAGCTGGATCTTCATTCTTTAATTTTGGATTACTGATATTCGAAACCGAAACGTCTAATTTCTCAGAGGCATCTTTAAGTTCCGCCAATAAGAAATAGTAAACCGTTTTTAAGTCCGTAAATTCCGGGTTTTTACCCTGAAATGCGTCAATCGCAATAGGACCAAAATTATCAGCAAGTTCACTCATCAAATATGCTCTCCATATACGAGCCACTTGTTTTAGATTACCGGAATACGGTTTTACAATGCCTTTAGCTTCTTTTTCTTCAGCAACCTGAATAGCTGTGTTTATGGAGTTTAACCAGCCAGCAGAACTATTGTAATAAGCTGTAGACCAGCCATCATCATAACTACCGCCAGATATTCCAGTACTTAACATTTGATGCCCAGCTGTTTTCCAATAAAGCACAAAAGACCTCTCAGCAACATCTGGATTCATTTGCGCTCCAATTATAGAGCTATTTATAAAATATTCCACTTGAACCTGATCTGCGTTAGCAGCTGTAGGATCTGTATTAATCTCATCGAAATTATCACAAGAAGTTAGCATCGCCACAATTGCTAAAGCTAAACTTGATTTTTTCACTATATTTTTCATGATATAAATTTTATAATTGATTAAAAGCTCAATGCAAGATTTACCAAAAAGGTACGAGTCGTTGGTGCTGCACCATTTTCAAAACCAGTCGCATTAGAACCAGTCGCAAAAACAGATTCTGGATCAAGTCCATTCATATGACTTTTAATCATCCAAACATTATTGCAAGAAAGTCCTAGACTAACTTTTTGTAGCGCAGTTTTTGTTAGGAACTTAGCAGGGAAATCATAATTCAACTGTACATTTCTTAGACGAACATTACTTGCATCATATATATTAGCCTCCGTTATACCTAAGTTTCCTGAGCCTGCTACTCTACCCCAATACGTTTCAGGAGTAACTCCCATTGTATTTTTCACATAAGTTGTACCACTTGCAATAACTCCGTTTACTACGATATCTTCTCTTAATCCATTTACAACTGTTACAGATGAAGTTCCGCTTGCCTGCATATCCGCTAATGTTCCTGAGAATATTTCACCCCCGATTCTGGCATCAATTAAAAATGACAAAGACACTCCTTTATAAGCAAAGGTGTTAGTAAAACCAATCATTGCTTTTGCTTGCTGATTCCCTAAACTTACTGGCCCACCTGGAGTCTCTTGAGGCAATCCTGTAGCATCAAGTAATAACTGTCCAAATTCCGGACTCGTTTCATCCGTAACTCTTAAAAATTTACTTCCATAGATTTCTCCATAAGCTTTTCCTACTTCTGCAACCACAGAAACATTATCAAATCCTCTTAACGTATAAACTGATACATCGTCAAACAGTGACACAATCTTACTTTTATTTGTAGAAAAATTAGCCGTAACATTCCATAATAATGAACTTGGATTAGTCAATATTTTTCCATCAACGACTAACTCAACACCTTTGTTTTGAATATTACCCGCATTGATTTTCTTATATTTATAACCACTTAACGGATCCATAGGAAGATCTATCAGCTGATTGGTTGCATTGGATTTGTAAACCGACACATCAAGACCAAATCTACCTTTGAAAAAACGTAATTCGGCTCCAAATTCAGTTGATTTAATCAACTCACTTTTCACATTCGGATCTAACAAAATGTCATTTCTTGAAGCAGTTGTATTACTATTAGGATCTTTTCCTATTTTATAAACATTCACTAACCTGTATGGATCAAGGTCATTACCCACTGACGCATAACTCGCTCTTAACTTACCATAACTAAACCAGTCTGGAAGGCTTTTATTCATCGCTGCAAACATATCCGTAAACACATACGAAAGACTTACTGACGGGTAAAAGAATGAACGGTTTGCTTTGCTTAATGCAGAAGACCAGTCGTTTCTAAAAGTTGCGTCTAAATATAAATAGCCATCATAATTAAGTTGTGCCGATCCAAAAACTGAATTGATTGACTTCTCGCTAAACCCCTCACTTACAGATGGATTACCAATCGCGTTATTTATCGAAAATAAATTAGGCACTTCCAATTGGCTTGCGTTAGCTCCTATAGACGATGATTTACGTGACATCAAGTTACCTCCAAGTGTAGCCATACCACCAAATTTCCCAAAAAGATCATCTTTTTTAGCAATCAATAAAGCTTGGTAATTCGTTTCGGTAAAGGTGCTTTTCCCAACACTATAACTACCTGTAGGAGCTAGAGGACTACCAGCGTACGTTTTTGTATTTGAGCTATTGGAATACGTATCGGCTCCTGCTTTGATTTCGGCATTCAACCAACTTGCAATATCATATTTTAACGAAGCGTTCATCATAAAACGATCTCTTACATCTTCATTAAGATTATATTTTCTGCCCCAATAAGGATTAATTCCGCTTCCGCTTCCTAACCAAATCATATTCCCATCCGCATTAGTAGCTTCTTTGAATTGTGTAATATCGAGTGATCTTGGAAAATTATTCAACAAGAAAAATGGATTAGAACCATTAGGTCCTCCAATGGGTCTGTTGTTTGCTTTTGCATTGGTATATTGAACTTTAGTATCTACAGTCCAACGCTCTCCTTCACCAAATTTAGAAACTGCTCTTGCCAGTAAGTTTGTTCTGCCAAGTTTAGCACCAGGAATCATGCTCTGATCCTCCATACGATTGAAAGAGGTATAAATAGATGTTTTTTGAATCGATTGTTGGAACGAAACACTATTATTTTTAGTTATTCCGGTGCCGCTAAAATAGTTACCTACATTGTCATGAGAAGCTAAAGTCTCACTTTTATCATCCCAATTTATAACAGTTTGTCCTTCAATTTTAGGTCCCCAACTCGAACCAGAAAGTCTATCGAATGAACCTGCTGCACCTTGCCCAAAGTCGTTTTGTTGTTTAGGTCTTGTAAAAATAGTTTCAAACCCTACAGAAGAAGTAAACGTAATCCCTAATCCTTTTTGTTTTCTACCTGTTTTGGTTGTAATCAAAATTACTCCATTACCAGCTCTTGATCCATAAAGAGCGGCAGCTGATGGTCCTTTTAATACGGAAAGGCTTTCAATATCTTCCGAATTTAAATCCGAAATACCATTTCCCATATCAAGACTTGGAACCCAATAATCATTATTCGTAGCCCCTGTAAAGTTGTCCATAGGAACTCCATCAACAACAATCAAAGGTTGGTTATCACCAGTCAAGGAATTAAAACCTCTCAAAACTAATTTTGAAGATCCTCCAGGACCGGCACTAGAACGTACAACCTGTAAACCCGCTACTTTACCTACTAATGCATTCGCTAAATTTGGCTCTCTGGCTTCCACAAGACTTTGTCCTTTTATTTCCTGAACAGCGTAACCCAATGATTTTTTTTGTTTCTTAATCCCGAGAGCAGTTACCACTACTTCTCCTAACTCTTGTGTGTTTTCGGCTAACACAACAGTAATATTATTTTCACTTTCAGCAACATCTACTGATTTTGAAGTAAACCCGATAGATGATACAGTCAGCGTTACTTTACCTGAAGGAACCATGACTGCAAAGTTTCCGTCGGAATCTGTTATTGTACTAATGGTTTTCCCTTTTACCTTTATGGTTGCAGAAACAATACCCTTGTTTCCTGCATCTGCGACTACGCCTGTTATGGATCGGTTTTGTGCTATTGCGCCAAAGCTGCTGAGCATTACCAATCCTAACACTGCTAAAATTCGTTTCATAAGCAATTGTTTTAGTTTGTTTTTTGGTTTTGTTTTAAAATATTAATAAAAAAATAAGAACTCAATTTCAATGCATGATCTAAAGTATCACACAATTTTTTAATTAAAATATTTTACTAAATCGATTTAGTAAATTAATAAAAAAAACAGATTATCCATTTTAAAAAACTTTAAAATGATTAATCTTATTTTATATTATACCGATTCTCTAATAATCAGTTTCCCTTTTTCAAGTACTTTTTCTATCATAAAATCGTTTCCATTTGTCATTTGATCCATCAGTAATTGAACTGCTTTTACAGCAATACCATCAATAGGCTGTTCAATAACTGAAATAGACGGAGAGTGCAATTTAAAACTATAATGGTCGTCATAACTAATGATCGAAATATCCTCAGGAATCCTCAAACCCATTCTTTTGAAAGCTTGCAAACCGGCTAATCCCATATAATTCGCTAAAAAAAGCACTGCATCTATACCCGGTTTCTTTTTGAAAAAATCAATTATAGCGTCAATTTTACTTTCTTCGTTACTGCGATAATCTAAATGTAGAGTAAGTGTCTCGTCATATATACCTGCCTCTTTCATTGCATCAGAATATCCTTTCTCACGCAATTTCATCTGAATCATTTCTGAAGTATTATTAACCACAGCGATATTTTTACATCCCTTTTTTATGAAAAATTCTGTTGCCACATAAGCACCATTATAATTATCCATCACAACATGACTCACATTTTGATTTGGAAAGTACCTGTCAATTAGCACTACAGGCATTTTTAATTTTAAAAGATGATCAATGCTTTTCTCTAATTTTTCTGTTGGAGTTATAATAAAACCATCCACATTTGCCTGAAGCAAACTTTGAATTAATTCCGCCGATCTTTCATTATCATCGCCTGTGCTACAATAAAAAACTCTATATCCTAACTTCTTAGCTTCATCTTCTATTACTCTGGCTAAATCCGAAAAGAACTGATTCGAAATATCTTCAACAATAAGCCCGATGGATCTGGTTTTTCCTGTACGAAGACTGCTGGCAATCATATTCGGTTTGTAATGCAACTTCTCAGCTACATCTTGCACTTTTACAATAACCGCTTTGCTGATTCCCATTTTCTCTCCTTTTCCATTAAGGACAAAAGACACCGTAGAGATTGAGACTCCAGACTCTATAGCTATGTCTTTAATGGTAATTTTTTTCATTAGGAAACTAACTTTAAGAAAAATTTAATATTTACGCGACAAATATATATAAAAATAGTTACAAAATCGTTTTAGTAAATATTTTTTTAAAAGAATCGCTTTTTTTATGCTAACAAACAGCTAAAAACATAGCATTATAGGATATACACGAAGATATTCTTATAATAAAAATATCCGGAATTTGACTAAAACAGCATCAATAACACCTAAAAAGGTCTGAAAAACACTTTAATTTTAAACAAATAATTCTGAGAAGTTAGACCACAAAAACTAAACCCCGAAGTTGAATTACTTCGGGGTTTAGTATATAAAACAATAGATAAATCCGGTATCTAAATAAGAATAATTACCATTTAATAATAGCGCTTCCCCAAGTAAAACCACTTCCAAAAGCTGCCAAAACAACAGTATCACCTGATTTTATTTTTCCTTTTTCCCAAGCTTCAGTTAAAGCAATTGGAATAGAAGCTGCAGTGGTATTTCCGTATTTTTGAATATTATTATACACCTGATCGTCTGTTAAGTTGAATTTCTTTTGAATAAACTGTGAAATTCTCAAATTTGCCTGATGCGGAATCAACATATCAATATCCGAAACCTGCAAATTATTGGCTTGTAAACCTTCATTAATTACCTCACTAAAACGAACTACTGCATTTTTAAATACAAATTGTCCATTCATGTATGGGAAATAACTTTCGTCATCTGGATTATTGTCAGCCAAGATATCAGTTACCCAACGACCTCCCATCCCTGGAGCTTTTACAATTAATTCTTCGGCATATTGCCCTTCAGAGTGTAAGTGTGTGGAAAGAATTCCTTTGGTTAAGTCTTCTTCTCTGCTCAAAACAGCTGCCCCTGCCCCATCTCCAAAAATTACCGAAACGCCACGTCCACGAGACGTCATATCTAATCCTGTAGAATGCACCTCAGAACCTATAACTAATACATTTTTATACATTCCAGACTTTATATATTGGTCCGCAACAGATAAACCGTAAATAAATCCAGAACATTGATTTCTTACATCTAATGCGCCAACAGTCCCCAAACCTAAATCACGCTGTACTAAAACTCCTGGTCCAGGAAAGTAATAATCAGGACTTAATGTGGCAAAAACTATAAAATCGATATCTTCCTTAGCAACACCAGAACGCTCAATCGCAATTTTAGCCGCTTTCACGCCCATAGAAGTTGTTGTATCTTCTCCTTTTATAATGTGTCTACGTTCTTGAATTCCTGTTCGTTCCTGAATCCATTCGTCATTGGTGTCAATGATTTTCGATAAATCATCATTAGTCACCACGTTTTCGGGAACATAATAACCTAATCCTGCTATTTTTGAATGATACATACTATTGTTATTTTATTAAAATAAAGTTGCAAATTTAAACATACTTAAAAATATGAGCCCACAAATTACTACTTTTTTGTCAATTTACAAGTTTTATGATATTTGGAGTAATTTCCTGTTATCCTTACTACTACAATCCACTGAAAGGATCCAAACAATACCATTTAGACCTAATCCTAATCTGACTTAAAAGTTAAAAAGAGATATTTATTTCCAAATGTAACAACATTGAATTATTTTAGACCAATTATTGACACTGCCAACACTAATTTAAAATCATTCAAATTATGAAATTAAAAATTCCATTTTTTTTATTTCTTGGACTAAGCTTAACCACTTTTGCGCAAGAAAATTTAACCTATCAAAAACCTTCCAAATCAATCGCAGATTTAGCTGATTACGAAAGAGCACCTTCGGTATCAATGGATACCAAAAAAGAATACATGCTCTTAAGCTATAGAAATACTTATAAAACTTTAGACGATTTAAATCAGGACGAATTGCGTTTAGGAGGATTGAGAATAAATCCAGTAACTAATATTTCGAGTACAGTTACGTATATCAACAATCTTAAATTACGTAAAATAAAAGAAAAAGAAGAAATACAGGTTTTAGGTTTGCCAAAAAATCCTCGTATCAGTAATATCGCTTGGTCTCCAAATGATAAAAAAATCTCATTTTCCCACACTACGGCTACTGGAGTTGAGCTTTGGTTCATCGATGTAATTTCGGCGAAAGCCACCAAATTAACAGAGGCTACTGTAAATGCTAATCTTGGTAATCCATTCAGCTGGATGAATGACAACGAAACTATTTTGGTGAAAATGTTACCAAAAAACAGAGCAGCCCTTTTGGATGCCAAAAAAGATTTGCCAACCGGTCCGATAATTTCGAATGCTGATGGTGCTAAATCTCAAAACAGAACCTATCCGGACATGTTGAAAAACAAGAATGATGAAATCAATTTTGAGAACATCATTACTTCTGAATTATACAAAGTAAACTTGAACGGAACAGCAACTTTATTCAAAAAATCCGATATGTATGCCGGAGAAATTTTCTCTCCTGATGGAAATTATATCATGCTGACTACCATTCAAAAACCATTTTCGTATATCGTTCCCTTGAACCGTTTTCCTTCAAAATCAGCAATCTACGACAAAGCTGGAAACGAAGTAAAAGTTGTGAATGAAGTGCCACTGACTGAAATTATCCCTAAAGGTTTCATGGCCGTTCGCAAAGGAAAAAGAAACATGAGCTGGAGAGCAGATAAACCGGCAACATTAGTTTACGCAGAAGCTTTAGACGCAGGAGACCCTGCAAATAAAGTGGAATTCAGAGACGAAGTTTTTCTTTGGAATGCACCATTTGATGCAACAGCCACTTCATTGGTAAAAACACCACAGCGTTACGACCGAATGATTTGGGGGAATGACAACGTTGCCATAATTTCAGATGAATGGTATGACACGCGTAATACCAAAACGTATGTAATCAATCCATCGAATCCAGGTCAAGCTCCGAAAGTAATTTTCGACAGAAACTCACAGGATGTATATTCCGATCCAGGGAATTTTGAAACCAGAAAAAACCAATACAACAGGTATGTTTTGGCTATCGAAAATGACAATGCATTTCTTATAGGGAATGGATTTACTAAAAACGGGCAATTCCCATTTATCAGTGAATTTAATTTGAAAACATTACAAGCAAAACGGCTGTACACTTCAGCTTATAAAGATAAAAAAGAGGATATATTGGAGATTGAAGACTTCAAGAAAGGAACTGTTTTAGTACAAATCCAGTCTAAAAATGAATATCCGAATTATTACCTTAGAAACATTAAACAAAAAAACAAACTGACACCAATCACAGCATTCAAAAATCCTTTTGAGAGTATTAAAAACGTGAGTAAAGAAGTCATTAAATACAAGCGTAAAGATGGTGTTGAATTATCTGGAACGTTATATTTGCCGGTAGGTTATGACAAAGTAAAAAAAGAGAAAATGCCATTGTTGATTTGGGCCTATCCAGCAGAATACAAAGACAAAAATTCAGCGGGACAAAGTACACAAAACCCGAATGAATTCACGTTTCCTAGTTATGGTTCTTTCGTATACTGGGTAACCAAAGGCTATGTAGTTCTTGATGACGCTGCTTTTCCAATTATAGGTGAAGGAACAACAGAACCAAATGATAATTTCATGACGCAATTAGTTGACAATGCTGAAGCGGCCATCAATGCTGTGGATGCTTTGGGATACATCAACAGAAAAAAAGTAGCCGTTGGCGGTCACTCGTATGGTGCTTTTATGACGGCTAATTTATTGACGCATTCAAATCTTTTTGCTTGTGGAATAGCTCGAAGTGGTGCGTATAACAGAACGTTGACTCCTTTTGGTTTCCAAACGGAACAACGCAACTACTGGGAAACTCCTGAAGTGTACAATACAATGTCGCCATTCATGAATGCTGATAAAATGAAAACACCAATGCTTTTAGTACACGGTGAAGCCGATAATAATCCGGGAACGTTCACTTTGCAAACCGAACGTTATTTCCAAGCGTTGAAAGGTTTAGGCGCTCCGGCAAGAATGGTAATTCTCCCAAAAGAAGCACACGGTTATGTCGCCAAAGAGAATATTTTACATTTGCTTTGGGAACAAGATCAGTTTTTAGAAAAGTATTTGAAGAATTAATTCAAACTACAGAAGGCAGTGATCAGTAACTAGTGGTCAGTGATCAGAAAGTAGAAAATGAAAAATGAACATAAAACAAAACCCCAAAATTTTATAAATTTTGGGGTTTTGTTTTTTACTATACTGTTATAAAAGTTGAAAACGGCTTCGACTTCCGATAGTTATCAGAAGTGGAAATCACTGAATACTGAGAACTGATTACCGAACACTTGTTCTCAGGATAACATCAAGTATACTTCCTGATTAAATTCTAATTCCGAATCATGTTCAAAGAAAATCGCTCTTCTTTCAAAAGCCGCTTTAATCAAATAATGACTTCCTTTAAAATAACATTGCTTCACAACCGCTTTCATCACGCCGTTATCGACCACTTTCAATTGATGCGGGTACAATAAAAGTGCTGTATCTTCGTCATCCTCAAGAGCTATTAATTGAGACAATTTCAACTCATTTACTTCTCCAAAAAGAGACGCAATGTATTTATTAGCTGGGTTTTCATACAAGGATTTAGAATTCCCTTTTGCAACTACTTTTCCGTTTTGAACCACAATTGTTTCATCAGAGAAAGACAACGCATCAGTACTGTCATGCGTGGCAATAATACAGGTAACTCCTTTGTCTTTTAAGTAACGGAATAAATTGCGGCGCAAAGAATTCTTTCTAAAAGAATCAATTTGGCTAAAAGGTTCGTCGAGCAAAATAATTTCCGGTTCCAAAGCTAAAACTCTAGCCAAAGCCACTCTTTGTTGCTGTCCGCCACTTAGGAATTTTGCTTTTACTTTTGCGAAAGTGGTCATTTCGACCATATCTAATAATTCTTGAACACGGGCTTTCTTTTGCTCAGGATACATATTCGACAAGAACTTGCCTACATTTTCTTCGACAGTTATGTAGGGCATTAAATCGAAATCCTGTGCTAAATATTTAATATAATCTTCTCCCGGAACAAGATTGTATTTAGGACCCAAAATGGGTTTGTCATTATAGGTAATTGCTCCGCTATCCAAGTCATATAATCCGTAAATAAGTTTTAGCAATGTACTTTTACCGCAACCGCTTTCGCCAATAATAGCAGTATTTTGACCTTTGGCAATTGTGAAACTAACATTTTCAATAACGGGTTTGTCAATGTAAGTGAAGGAAATATCTTTTATCTCGAGCATCATCTGTATTTAAGAGTGCAAATTTACAATGTTTAATTCAAATTTAGGCACAAAAAAAGGCTGCTTCTTGACGAAACAGCCTTTGTTTATATAGTATTTTTTGCTTAGTTTTTCACTTCAGCTTCGGCATCTTTAATCATTTTCTCGTTTGCAGTAATAGCAAATTCAACACGACGGTTTTGGCTTCTACCTTCAACTGTTTCATTTGAAGCAATTGGATCAGCAATTCCTAAACCAGTAACTTGAAACCTACTTGAAGAAACACCTTTGCTATTCAAATAATTTCTAACTGAGGCTGCTCTTTCTCCTGAAAGCTTTAAGTTATAATCAGCTGGACCAGTACTGTCTGTATATCCGTAAATCGTAATGTTAGTATCTGGATATTCTCCAAAAACAGGAACCAATTTATCTAAGTTAGCTTTTGCAGCAGCGGTCAAAGAAGATTTATTAGTATCAAAACGCACAGCATTTTCATTCAAAACTAATTTAATCCCTTCTCCTACACGAACTACTTCAGCTCCTGGAAGTGCAGCATCGATTTCTCTTGCTTGTTTGTCCATTTTGTTACCAATAACTCCACCGGCAACTCCACCAATAACACCACCTAACACAGCTCCCATTGCTCCTTTACCACCTTTACCAAGATTGTTCCCAAGAACACCTCCTAATACAGCTCCGGCAACAGCACCTATTCCTGCTCCTCTTTGTGTTTTATTCGTATTTTTTACTGCTTCACAGCTCGTAAACATTGAACCTATAATCATTATTGTTGCCATTGCAACTATTGAAATCTTTTTCATATCTGAATTTTTTATTAGTTAACTTTTTGAAATTGGTACACTACGTTAGTCATTTTTCCTCCAACATCGATTTTATCAATCAATTGAAAAGAAGACTCTGTTTGATTGGCTACGTATAAAATATATCCATCTCTAACTTTTCGTGCTTTTTCACCTGCATCAAGAATTTTTAGGACAAACTGACCATCATTATTCACAAACCAAGTAATTGGCGAGCTAAATGATACACAATTTGCTTTTGTCAAAGCCATATTTCCTTTATTGTTATTGGAAACAAATTTCCATGTACTTCCTACAAAACATTCCGAATCCGCAAGTTGAAAACTATTCACTTTGATATATTGCGAACCTGGATACGTTACAGAACTGATTTCCCAATTTCCTTTCATTGCAACTTGAGCTTTTCTATCTGTATTCGTACTTGTCACTGATGTTGACTTACATGCGAACATCAAAACAGCTAACGTGCATACTAAAATTACTTTTCTCATTTTTCTAAATTTAATGAATTAATACTTACACAAAGATACAATGCAATGAAAAGAAAATTGTTTCAAAATTAAAGTATTTTATATCATAATTAACGCTTACGACAATTTGTCACTTCTATTATAATTGGTATTCTATTTGAAAGAAACATATCCATCAAAATAAACTTAAAAATTCAAAATATGACAACAGGTAAAATTAATGTTTCGGTAGAGAACATCTTTCCCTTAATCAAGAAATTCTTATACAGCGATCACGAAATTTTCTTGCGAGAATTAATTTCTAACGGAACGGATGCAACACTTAAATTAAAACATTTAACAAGCATTGGCGAAGCCAAAGTAGAATACGGCAACCCAATTATCGAAGTGAAAATCGACAAAGAAGGTAAAAAACTACACATCATCGATCAAGGTTTAGGAATGACGGCTGATGAAGTGGAGAAATACATCAACCAAGTGGCGTTTTCTGGAGCTGAGGAATTTCTTGACAAATACAAAGATTCTGCTAAAGATTCTGGAATTATTGGACATTTTGGTCTTGGATTTTATTCTGCTTTTATGGTTGCCGAAAAAGTGGAAATTATCACTAAATCGTTCAAAGATGAACCAGCGGCACACTGGACATGCGACGGAAGCCCAGAATTCACATTAGAACCAGCTGACAAAACTTCTCGTGGAACAGAAATCATTTTGCATATCGCCGAAGATTCTTTGGAATTCTTGGAAGAATACAAAATCAAAGAGCTGTTGAACAAGTACAATAAGTTCATGCCTATTCCAATTAAATTTGGAACAAAAACAGAGAAAATAGAGCAAAAAAAGGGTGAAGAAGTTGCTGAAGAAGATAAAGACAAAACTTTTACAGAAGTTGAAGTAGACAATATCATCAACAACCCAAATCCAGCTTGGACCAAACAACCAACGGAATTATCTGCAGAGGATTACAAGAATTTCTACCATGAATTGTATCCAATGCAATTTGAAGAACCATTATTCCACATTCATTTAAATGTAGATTATCCGTTTAACTTAACCGGTATTTTGTATTTCCCAAAATTAGGTTCTGATTTACAAATTCAGAAAGATAAAATCCAATTGTACCAAAATCAAGTGTACGTAACGGATAATGTAGAAGGAATTGTTCCTGAATTTTTAATGATGCTAAAAGGTGTTGTTGATTCACCGGACATTCCATTGAACGTTTCTCGTTCTGGATTGCAAGCTGATGCTGCGGTGAAAAAAATATCCAATTATATCACGCGTAAAGTTGCCGATAAATTAAAATCGTTATTCACTGAAAACCGTGAAGATTTTGAACAAAAATGGAACGACATCAAAATCGTTTTAGAATACGGAATGCTTTCTGAAGATAAATTCTACGAAAAAGCAGGTGCGTTTGTTTTGTATCCAACAGTTGACGGTAAATATTACACATTAGAAGAATTAAAAGAAAATCTTGCTGCGAACCAAACAGACAAAGACGGAAAATTAGTGGTTTTATACGCTGGGAATAAAGAAGCGCAACACTCTTATATCGAAATTGCAAAAGACAAAGGATATGAAGTATTGTTACTGGATTCTCCGATTATCTCGCATTTAATTCAAAAAATTGAAGGCGATAACAGCAACATGACTTTTGTACGTGTCGATTCGGATCATATTGATAATTTAATCAAGAAAGAGGAAACTACTATTTCTAAATTATCGGAAGAAGAACAAACTAACTTGAAAACCGTTTTAGAAGCTATTGTTCCTAAACAAACGTATTCAGTACAACTGGAAGCTTTAGACAGTAATGCTTCACCATTTATCATAACGCAACCAGAATTTATGCGTAGAATGAAAGAAATGAGTCAATCAGGCGGCGGTGGAATGTTCGGTATGGGAAATATGCCGGAAATGTACAATTTAGTGGTAAACACTAATTCTGAATTAGCGACAAGCATTCTAAACAACAAAGACAAAACCGCTCAAGAAAGTTTGGTAAAACAAGCCTTAGACTTAGCTAAATTGTCACAAAACCTTTTGAAAGGAGAAGCATTAACGGCTTTCGTGAAAAGAAGTTTTGAGATGATTAAATAATTTCGGCAAAACGCAACAATATTAAGGCTGTCCAAATTGGGCAGCTTTTTTTTTGAAGCAGAACGATTGTTTTCCAGAATCACTTTCGTCCCGCTATGCGCTACAATCTTTGAATAATGGATTTAGAATAATATTTGATTCTAACCCAATTCGCGGATATACAAAAATCAACTCGTACACTGATAGCGCAGTTTTGCAAACTGTGCCCACAACAGGAAGCAACTAAACTAAATAATCGAGAGGAATGAGTTTACTTTTTGTCCCAATAGGATTTATTGTAACAGAAAATAATGTAAAATACCTGCTGTAAAATAAGTAAAGCCGTTTTTTCTAAACAAGAAAAAACGGCTTTTTGCAAACTTCAATATATTAAAAAAGACCTAATCGTACGCTGGGAGCGCGCACGCCTATTTGTGTATTTACCGGAGTATTCCTTGGTGCTCTTTGATAATTTCTTTGATCATATTCATAATAATAAAATCCCGCGTGTCCATAAAAGGAATCGCTGTGGTGACAACGGGTATCGCAATGAGAATGATGCATTGTATAAACATCTTGCTTGCTGGCAATATAAGTCCGATACGCTTTTCTATTCTTTTTTTTCAAATCCTTTTCGTACTCTTTTTGCTCTTTCCAAAAGGCTTTCTCTTCGGTTTTCGTTTTAGCCTTAAATGTTAACTCATAATTGGCATCTTCACTACCTCTTTGTTGATAATAAGTGATTTTATCTACATTGGTATTTATGCTTGTTTCACTTTCTACACTGGCTTCTTGTGCATTTACTGTTGTTATTGCTCCCAAAAAAAATAGGACTAGTAGGAATTTCATCGTTTTCATAATTATAAATTTTAATTACAGTTACTATCGTTTGACTAACTTCAATAGTAAGACAACTGTAAAACACTTTACCCTACCTAAGAATAGTATTATTTTAAAAACGTACTAAGAAACTACAAGTTCACACTTGCCATTTTTTTATTTAAAAAAGAATCGAATTGCGTACTTTAGATTTTTCATTATAAAAACACAAACACAATTATGATTTTACAAATAGAAACTCCGGCATTACTTTTTGGCGCAACTTCGTTGATTTTATTGGCGTATACCAATCGCTTTTTGACTATTGCCACAATCGTAAGAGGATTAAAAAAAACCTACAAGGAAAAGCAAAACGATATGATTTTATTGGAAATCAAAAATCTTAATTTGCGCTTAACGCTAATTCGCAATATGCAAATGGCTGGCGTAATGAGTCTGTTTTTATCCGTTTTTGCCATGTTGCTGTTATTTTTAGAGCAACAAACGGCCGGGATTTATCTTTTTGGACTGAGTTTATTAGGCCTATTGATTTCATTGGGATTGTCATTTTGGGAAATCAGTATTTCCGTAAATGCGTTGCGATTGCATTTGAGCGATTTAGTCGACAAAGAAGTGAAATGAAATTAGTGTTAGACTAACCAATCCTGTAGATTTATCTTTAATCACCTCATTGCGAAGCGAAATCAAACCAGAATAAAAGTCTAAAATATTAAGTCCTAATTTATATCTCATAACTAGGAACTAAACCCTATCTTTGCCCGCTTTTTAAAATTGAAAAAATGATAAAGAATAGTGTATTAAAAGGAGTTTTCTTAGTAGGTCTTGGTGCAACAAGTTATGGAATGCTGGCTACTTTTGTAAAAATAGCCTACGGCGAAGGTTTCACCACACCCGAAGTTACCATTGCACAATTTGTATATGGAATCACGGGAATGCTGCTTATTAATATTTTCCAAAAAGCTAAAAAAGGAAATGACGTCGTAAAAGCATCCAAGAAAAACATTACCCAATTAATGCTAGCCGGAACTTCTCTGGGGATGACGAGTATTTTTTATTATTTGGCGGTAAAATACATTCCAGTTTCTATTGCTATCGTTTTACTGATGCAAACCGTTTGGATGGGCGTTTTATTCGAAATGATATTAGAAAAGAAAAGACCTTCTACTCAAAAAATAGTTTCTGTAGTTATTGTATTAATCGGTACGGCACTTGCCACAAATCTTATTCAAAGCAAAGTAGCATTAGACTGGCGCGGTATCGTTTTAGGGCTTTTGGCGGCAACTTCCTTTACCACAACCATGTTTACCGCTAATCATATAGCGACTCATATTTCCTCAGCGCAACGCAGTTTGTTCATGTTGCTTGGCGGTGCTCTTATTGTAACCGGATTTGCGATTGCAACCCAAACAGCTCCTTTCAATTTCGAAATTTTCATGAAATGGGGAATAATTCTGGCTCTTTTTGGAACTATAATTCCGCCTTTATTGTTCAATGCCGGTTTCCCACTCACAGGAATAGGACTAGGAAGCATTGTCTCTGCGTTAGAACTCCCTATATCAGTATTAATGGCGTATTTTCTTTTGAGTGAAAACGTGACTCTAATCCAATGGATTGGAATTATTTTAATCATTCTGGCAATTGTGATTATGAATGTCAACTTCAAGAAAACGACTTAATTTCTATTTAAAGACATTTGTACTCATTTCATTAAAATTTTTATAAATTCGTGATAAATAACTTTATTATGAATTTACCTTGGCATTTATATGTGATGGCTTTTCTTTACTTTATCGCAGGATTAAACCATTTCAGAAACCCGAGACTGTACCTAAAAATCATTCCTCCTTATTTTCCGAATCCAAAATTATTAAACCACATCAGCGGTTTAGGAGAAATATTTTTGGGAATCGCACTCTGTATTCCGCTACTTTCAAACTATGCTGCTTGGGGAGTTATTGCCTTATTGATGGCTATTTTCCCAACACATTTGTATATGTATTTCGATGAAAAAGCAAGAATGGGTTTGCCAAAATGGGTTTTGCTTTTGCGAATGCCATTACAATTAGTTCTCATTTTCTGGGCTTACCAATACATCTAAGTCATTGAAATCACTTTTCGAATCCACATCCGAACCTATATTCCTTGACTTGCCAGATGCTGAAATTATCTATTATCCTCAGTTTTTTGACAAAGAGCAAGCCGATATTATTTTTGCCGAATTAGTAAAAGAAATTCCTTGGCAACAAGATGAAATTCGGGTGTACGGAAAAATTCATCCGCAACCACGTTTGACGGCTTTGTTTGGAAACGAAGGAAAACCTTATTCGTATTCAAATATAACCATGCAGCCGCATGCTTGGAATTTGCTTTTGCAAAAGCTAAAAACAGAAATCGAAAAAGTTACTGATACAAATTTCACAACCGTTTTACTCAATTACTATCGCGACGGAAAAGACAGTAACGGCTGGCATGCCGATAACGAAAAAGAATTAGGAATAAATCCTGTGATTGCTTCGTTGAGTTTTGGTGTGGAACGTACGTTTCAGCTAAAACATAACCTAGATAAAGACCTGAAAAAAAGTATCGTTCTGCAACACGGAAGTTTATTAATAATGAAAGGAACAACGCAGCATTTCTGGAAACATCAAATTCCAAAAACAGCAAAACCCATTGGTCCCAGAATAAATGGTACCTTTCGGATAATCAAATAATTATTTTCAATAAAAATTATTAAATTTGAAATAAATACTCCAATTATGAATGATATTATTGCTTATTTTTCTACCATCCCATCGTCTCACCGAAGCTTAATTCTTGTGGGCGGAATCACTTTTTTTTGGTTAATAGAAAATGCTTTTCCGCTTTTTAACTTCACGTATAAAAAATGGCATCATGCGGGTATTAATATCTTCATGACGTTTACCACTATTGTAGTCAACTTTTGTTTGGCGTTTATTTTATTAAAATCAGCCGATTGGACTATTGCCAATAATTTTGGAATTTTACAATGGCTGCCCGAAATGCCTTTATGGCTTTACGCATTAGTCGGATTGCTTTTATTGGATTTAATTGGCGCTTATCTGGTACATTTAGTAGAACATAAAACTAAATTTTTATGGCGTTTCCATTTGATTCATCATACCGATACTTGGATTGATACTACAACAGCAAACAGACATCATCCGGGAGAAAGTGTAATCCGTTTTACATTTACGGCTATGGGTGTTTTAATTATCGGAAGTCCCATGTGGATGGTTTTCCTTTACCAAACATTATCCGTTGTGGCAACACAATTTAATCATGCTAATATTTCGCTTCCAAAAAAAGTAGATACTATTTTGAGTTATTTTATCGTTTCTCCTGATATGCATAAAGTTCACCATCACTATGTTTTGCCTTATACGGATAGTAATTATGGCAATATATTTTCAATTTGGGACCGGATTTTCGGAACCTTCATGACGCTTCCAAAAGAAGAAATCATTTATGGAATCGACACGCATCCGAAGCCTGAAGAGCACAATGAATTAAAAAATTTATTAAAAATACCCTTCCAAAAACAACCTTTAAAGGAAAATAGTTAAAAAGTATAAAAAAAATGACCTTTTGAGAAAAAGTAATTATTTTTTTTCTTAATATTGGATGTAATTAAAAATGCAATTTATTAATCATTAACAACTTATTTGAATTAATTTTCACGTGATGAAAAAGAGTAACCGTAAAGAATTGAACTGGGAGCAAACAGAAAAACTTGTTACAATGGCTTTAGAAGAAAAAAATCCTTTTGAAATAATCAAAAAAGAATTTGGTCTGGCAGAAAAAGAGATTCTTGAAATCATGAAAAAGAAGATGCCGGCAGAGAAATTTGAAATGTGGAAAAAGAAAGCGACTGCAAACAAACCAAAACCAAAACCCGTTAAGATTGATAATTTTGATGAAGATTTGGATGGAAAATATTATATAAAAAACAAATTAGACTAAAAATAAAACTCCTGATATTCGGGAGTTTTTGTTTTTATGCCAACTAACTTTTCACAAACGCAATAATGGTTTCAGTAACATCAAAAGACAATACTTTTATTTTTGAAATAAAAGGTTGGCACAAAATCTGGGCTCTAGAAAGTAAAATTACGATTCCGAAAGAAAAAATTATTGAAGCCTATCAGGACAAAGAAGAGTTTACTTTTTGGAAAGGCTTTAGAATGCCAGGCACTGAAATTCCTGGTTTTATAGCTGCTGGAACATTTTATAAAAAAGGGAGGAATTTCTGGGATGTAATGAATAAAAAGAAAGCCATAATTGTAGCATTAGAAAATCATTATTACAAAAAACTCATCATTGAAGTTGAAAATCCAGAAGTAGTAATGAATCAATTAAACACTAAATAAAATTTCTTTTATTCTCAAATCCGTTTTAAAAAATAAAAAATTTAAAAATAGTTTCTAGTCCTTATAAATTGTAACAATTCAACAATTTGAAAGACTAACAACTAAAATAAAATAACACAAAATGAAAAGAATATTTTTTACACTCGCATTTGCATCGGTTCTTTTGAGCTGTAAAACTGCCAGTACTTCAACTAATGACTCGAAATCTGTTACTGATATAGTAAAAGTTGCTATTAATTTGAATGATGTAAAAGAGGACAAAGTACTTGTCACGATTACTTCTCCAAAAATCAGAATGGATGAAGTAACATACAGCATTCCTAAAATTGTTCCTGGAACCTATTCTGTAGATGATTACGGTAAATATATCGAGGATTTTAAAGCATTTGACAGTAAAGGAAACATACTGCCAGTTACTAAAACAGATGACAACACCTGGAATATTAAAAATGCAAAAACATTAGTAAAAATAACCTATTTAGTAAACGACACATTTGACACCGAAAAAGGTGGCGGTTTTGGTAAAAACGACATTTTTTCGCCAGCGGGAACAAACATAGATGCAGGAAAAAACTTTATGTTGAACATGCATGGTTTTGTAGGCTATTTTCAAGACAAAAAAGACCTTCCCTATACTGTTAGCATTGCACACCCAGAAACACTTTGGGGAGCCACTTCAATGACGGATCAAGATGCAAGCACAACGAATGATGTATTTACAACACCTCGTTATGCTGAATTGGTTGAAAACCCTATCATGTATGCTAAACCGGACTATACCACTTTTACAGTAGACGGTATGGAAATACTGATTGGTGTTTATTCTCCTACTGGAAAAGTGACTGCCGAAAGCATTACTCCTGAGATGAAAACCATGATGACCGCCCAAAAAACATTTTTAGGAAAAATCAATGCTACAAAAAAATACAGCGTATTGTTGTACTTATCAAGTATGACGCCTACTGACGCTAAAGGATTTGGAGCACTAGAACACCCTACTGCGACCACTGTTGTTTTACCTGAAATGATGCCAAAAGAAGAATTGGTTAAATCAATGAAAGATGTGGTTTCACATGAATTTTTCCATATTGTAACTCCGCTGACTATTCATTCTAAAGAGATTCACTATTTTGATTACAACACGCCTAAAATGTCAGAACATTTATGGATGTATGAAGGGGTGACGGAATACTTTGCAAATCTTTTTCAGATCAACCAAGGGTTAATTACTGAAGAGGATTTTTATACACGTATGGCAGAAAAAATTGAGCATGCAAATGCCATGAATGACACGATGCCTTTCACAACAATGAGCGCTAATGTGTTGACAGAACCATACAAAGCCCAATACTTAAACGTATATGAAAAAGGAGCACTTATTGGAATGTGCTTGGATATTATAATAAGAGAAAAAAGCAATGGAGAAAGAGGAATTCTTGATTTAATGCAAAAATTATCTAACGAATATGGAGCTTCAAAACCATTTAATGATACGGAGCTTTTTGCCAAAATAACTTCATTTACTTATCCTGAAGTAGGAGCTTTTTTGACTACTTATGTATCTGGTGCAACTCCAATTCCTTATGAAACTTATTTGGCTAAAGTTGGTGTTACTAAATCCATAGAAAAAGTACCCGGAAATGTGTTCTTAAAAGGACAATCGCCATACATCACTGTAAATCAGCAAACTAAAGAAATAATTGTGATTCCAAACATGGAATTGAACGTTTTTTATACAAATTTAGGACTTAAAGGAGGAGATGTTTTGGTATCTATCAATGAAAAACCATATTCATTGGATAACATTTATGATATGATTACGGAGAGTCAAAACTGGAAAGAAAACGACTCTATTACCGTAAAAATAAAACGTGACGCTAAGGAACAAATAATCAAAGGAAAGGTACAATTTCCTTATGAAGAGAAAGAAGGTCTTAAGTCTACTGATGCAACCAAAGTTGCTTTAAAAGAAGCTTGGTTGAAATCATAATCTCAAAAATAATTCAGAAAATCCCAATTTAGAAATAGATTGGGATTTTTTTTGTGAAATTTGAATGCGTTAGCAAAATCATTCCAACAATTTTCTTTATTTTGCGCCAAAATATAAACAACAATGAAATCGCCATGATTCAATCCCGAAGTTTCGGAACAAATCATAAAAAATAGCGAAACCATTTTCCAAAAAACAAATTTTAACTTCACATGAAAAAATCTATTATTGCATTCGTTACACTTATCCTGTTGGCATCTTGTGACAAGAATGAATCAAAAACTAATTTACATATTACCGGAAATATTAAAGGATTAAAAAAAGGGACTTTGTATATCCAGCGAATTGTTGATACCACATTGGTAGCTATTGACACAATCAATATCGATGGAAGTTCTACATTCGAAAGTGATCTGGACCTAAAATCACCTGAAATGCTTTATTTGTTCTTAGACAGAGGCGTGAGCAATTCCTTAGACAATAATTTACCATTCTTTGCTGAACCGGGAGCCATAACTATTGAAACCAGTTTAGATCATTATTTGTCTGACGCCAAAATTAAAGGGTCAAAAAATCAGGAAATATTTGAAGAGTACAAAAAGATCAACTCCCGTTTCACAGATGAAAATCTTACTTTGATTGAACAAAAATTTAATGCTATCAAAAGTCAAAACACACAAAAAGTAGATAGTATAATCGTAAAACAAGATTCAAACATAAAAAGAAAGTATTTGTTTGCCACTAATTTTGCATTAAACAACAGAAAATTCGAAGTGGCACCTTATATCGCCTTATCAGAAATCTATGATATCAATATCAAATATTTAGATACCATTCAAAAATCAATGTCACCAAAAGTAGCACAATCGCTTTATGGTAAAAAACTAACGGAATATGTTGCCAGCATCAAGAACCAAAAATAAAGAGTTCTAAAGACAACATGCTATTCCATAATGAGAATAAAAAAATCATCTTGCTGTATAACAAGATGATTTTTTTTGTTTTGTAAAGAAATATAGTTCCGGAAGCTTGACTAAACAAAACCTCATCATTACAAGATCTAAAAGCTGTTTAAGCGTTATTAAAAGCCATTCCGCCAACAATCATCCCTACAAACATTAAAAGATACAGAGAGAAAATTACCAGTGTCATAATTCCAATGAATTTGTAGTGTGATTTTAGATATCTTAAAGAAGTAGTCAGTGTTTCAGAATCGTTGTTATTAAACGCTGCTTTGGCATTAGATGCAAATTTATTCAAGTAATACACCGGAAAGAAATAAAGTGCCGCAATAAGTAAATAAACGACAGCCATCACCATTCCAAAAGAAGAACCCATCATTCCCATTGCAGGATTCATTTTCCCCATAGCAGAGAATAATGTACCGGCAAATAAAGCTGCAAAAACTATAAAACCAATTCCTATGTAACCAAGAATTGATAAAAAATAAGCCCATTTTGCCGTTTCTTTCAAAAAGTCTTTCGCAGACTCATTTAGTTTCATTTCAAAATTTTCAATAACTGAATACTCTTCCATAATTTAATATTTAGGTTAGATACCAAATTTAACAAAAAAATTATGACATTCAATAAAAACGGAATTCAATTCTGATTTTGCCAAAAACAAAAAACCATCCCGATTATGACGGGATGGTTTTATTAAAGAGCCGGCGGAGGGACTCGAACCCACGACCTGCTGATTACAAATCAGCTGCTCTAGCCAACTGAGCTACGCTGGCGACTCATTACGGGTGCAAATATAAGTCTGAATTTCTATTTTCCAAAACAAATTCAAACTTTTTTCGCTTTTTTTTTGACTACAATTCGTTGATTTTAGCAATCAATTGATTAGCAGTTTGTTCCAATTCAACATTGATTTGTTTGAAATGTGCTTTTTTATTTTCTACCTTTTTAGCATTCACTTTAGTGATTAAAGCGTCAAAAGCAGCGATAGCCTCATCAATTAAATCATTAGTTTCAGTTGTTGGTTTTCCTGTTGTAGAAATTTCGAACAAGTAAACTGCTTCAATAATATCTCCTAAAACGTAGTTGATGTCTTTTTTTAAATTCTTAACGTTTGCCATTTTTATTTTTTTAAAATTTGAATTTTAATTTGCGTCTGCAAAAGTACACATAATCTTTCTATTACCGACTATGAAATGTAAATTTCTAAAATTGAAGCTTTTCCATTGAGAATGAATGCATTCATTGCCGCAGGAATTAAAACAGTATCTCCTTTTTTATATTGCAATTTTGAATTGTTGTATTCCAGTTCAAATGTTCCTTCTATACACATATAAACCGTAAAGGTTTTTCCAGATTTAGAAACCAAAATTTCTCCGTCTAACGGAATAAAATTCGTCGTAAAATAAGGACAGTCAACAATTTCGTTTGAATCGTTTATGTTCTTAGTATATTCTTTCTTAGTTTCTACTTTATTGTAATTAATAGCATCCAAAGCCAAATCAATATGCAATTCTCTAGTATTACCATTGCCATCTACCCTGTCAAAATCATAGAGACGATAGGTAATATCCGAAGTTTGTTGAATCTCAGCAACCACTAATCCCGCACCAATAGCGTGAACCGTTCCTGTTTCTAAAAAGAAAACATCACCTGATTTTACTTTTACATCATCCAGAATAGAAAGTAAGGTTTTGTTTGCTAGATTTTCTAAATACTCACTGGCATTCGATTTTTCTTTGAAACCTACAATAATTCTGGCATCATCATCAGCTTGCATAATGTACCACATTTCGGTTTTACCAAAAGAATTATGACGTTTTTTAGCCAACTCATCATTAGGATGCACTTGTATGGACAAATCTTCACGAGCATCTAAATATTTGAAAAGCAACGGAAATTGTTTTCCAAATCTGGCATGAACTTCTGTTCCTAATATTTCATCCGGAGAATCATTTATAATATCAGCCAATGATCTCCCTTTCCATTCTCCATTTATAACAACACTTATATCACCTTCAACTGTAGATAACTCCCAACTTTCTCCTGTAATTGTTGACGTAATTGGCTTATTAAGTACTGTTTTAAGTTTTTCACCTCCCCAAATTCTCTCTTTTAAAATGGGTTCAAATTGTAATGGATAAAATTTCATTTAAGTGTGTGTTTTTGAATTGCAAATGTATAAAATCAATATTTTTTTGCCAAACTACGTTACTGTTTAATCTTTTGAGAAGATTTATGACCATAAAACAGCAACTGAATGCAAATTAAGATAAAACAAATGTATAATACAAAATCTATGATACTAATTTCTGGATGGCTTGAAGCGCTTTCGGAATGTGTTTGGTAGCTAACATACTATCGAATATCATTTGAATGACTCCATTTTTATCCGTTACATACGTAACTCGTCCAGGAAGTAATCCAAACAATCCAGAAGGAACTCCAAAAAGGGTTTTGATTTTTTTATCGTTGTCTGACAAAAGAATAAAAGGCAGTTTATACTGTTCACTGAACTGTTGATGCGAACTGACGCTATCACTACTGATTCCTATCACCTCAGCGCCTAAATCTTTGAAATCTTCATATTGATCTCTAAAACTGCATGCCTCAGCAGTGCAGCCTGGAGTATTATCTTTTGGATAAAAATAAATAACGAGAGGCTTTTTCCCCACAATGTTTTGACTGTCAAAATCATTGCCGTTTGCATCTTTCGCTTTAAAATTGGGTATGGTATCGCCTACTTTTAGTCCCATTATTGACCTTTATAGGTTACAAAATTTCGTGGTGTTTCATAAAGGACAACTTCTAATTCAAACTCAGGCTTGATTCTTTTTCTGATTTTATTCCAAATTACGACAACAATATTTTCGGCAGTTGGATTCAAATCCTGAAATTCAGGTACGTCAATATTCAGATTTTTGTGGTCAAACTGATCCTCAACATCCTCTTTAATGATATCACTCAAGAATTTCACATCCATAACATAACCCGTTTCCGGATCAATTTCACCGGTTACGCTCACTATCAATTCATAGTTATGCCCGTGAAAATTAGGATTATTACACTTCCCGAAAATAGCATCGTTTTGTTCGAAAGTCCAATCTTTCCTGTATAATCTGTGTGCCGCATTAAAATGGGCTTTCCGTGAAATGGTAACTTTCATAATTTCAGATTTCAGATTTCAGATTTCTCATGTTGCGAAATCTAAAGCCTTTATGTTAATATATTTTTGAACCGCTATTTGCAATTCTATATTTTATGATCCTCAAGAAAATGATAAAACTCATCGAAGATAATCTTAAACCAAACCGTATACAACTCCGGATGAACTTCCATGTCCTTTTTTACATCCTCAATTTTCATCCACTTCCAGTCTTCTACTTCCTCTACGTTTATTTCCGGTGCATCATCATAATAACCTATCATGACATGATCTAGTTCGTGTTCCGTCAAGCCATTGTCAAAAGGAGCTTTGTATATAAAATGGAAAAGCTCTTTGAGTTCTGTTTTAAAACCCATTTCTTCAAATAACCTTCTGCTTCCCGCTTGAATATTTGTTTCGCCCTCGCGCTGATGACTGCAACAGGTATTGGTCCAAAGCAAAGGGGAATGGTATTTTTGATGGGCCCGTTGCTGCAACATGATTTCATTTTTGCCGTTTAAAACAAAAACTGAAAAAGCACGATGCAAAACCGCTTTTTCATGTGCTTCAAGCTTAGGCATCAATCCTATCTGCTCATCATTTTCATTAACTAATATTACGTTTTCTTCTAACATATAAATCTATTACTGGTCAAAAATACAAAAAAGATAATTAGGGACGGGGGCTTTAACGTTCTGTTTCGATTTGTTGAAGCCGAATTATTTTAAGGCCGTCCAAATAAAATTGACACTATACTTTCACCGATTCTTTTGTATTTTTATAACAAATTATAAACAGTATCATGAACACGATTACTATCCGAAAAGCACATCATAACGATTTAGAAAAACTCCTTGAATTTGAACAGGGAATTATTGCTGCCGAACGTCCTTTTGACCCTACTTTAAAAGCAGAAAAAATAAATTATTATGATATCGAAAAAATGATTTCAGCTCCAGATATTGAAGTATTGGTAGCCGAAATTGGCTCAGAACTTGTTGGCTCAGGATATGCGCGAATAGAGACTGCAAAGCATTATTTGAATCATCCGAACTATGCTTATTTAGGATTTATGTACACGGATGCCAATCACAGAGGAAAAGGAATAAATGCCAAAATCATTGAAGCGCTCAAAGAATGGTGTAACCTGCAGGATGTATTTGAACTTCGACTGGATGTATACAATGACAATACTTCGGCAATTAAAGCGTATAAGAAATCAGGGTTCAAAAAACACCTTATCAACATGCGAATGGTTTTATAATAATAAGGTTTTGTTAATTCTAAATCCAGAACTGTCTTTTACCCGTAAATAACGATAGTTAAAACTTACTTAAATAACTATTAATTTGCAAAGTAGGCGACATTTTTTGATTCAAAAGCGCTTTACATTTGTACTATAAAAAAGAAAATTATGAGAACAACAACCCGTTTTTTAAGCATCTTATTTTTGCTTCCTTTATTTATGTTCACTGCCTGTGGACAAACGACAAACAAAAAAGACACTACAAAAAAATCTATAACAATGGAAAATTCTATCAACAAACCTGGAAATCCGTATTATTCTAATACAGACACTACAAAACTTAAGGTTAGTGATGCCGAATGGAAAAAGGTTTTACCCGAAGACGTTTACGAAGTAACCCGTAATGCAGATACGGAGAGACCTTTTACAGGAAAATATTGGGACACAGATGAAAAAGGAACCTATTATTGTGCCGCCTGTGGTAATAAACTATTTCGTTCCGGTGCCAAATTTTCAAGCAACTGTGGTTGGCCAAGCTTTTTTGAACAAGACAACAAAAACAGTGTTATTTATAAAACTGACAATTCACTTGGAATGGAGCGAATTGAAGCCCTTTGCGGAAGATGTAACGGTCATTTAGGACATCTTTTTGATGATGGACCTGCGCCAACCGGAAAAAGATACTGTATGAATTCTATCGCACTTGACTTTATTCCTGATTCAAAATAAAAACAAATACTACCTACGCATGAAAAATATATTTTTAATAGTTCTATTGGCTTCATTTGGCATGTTTGGACAAAACAGCTCAATTGATAAAGCCAAAAAACAATCCAATTTCGAAACCATTACATTGGCCGGTGGTTGTTACTGGTGTGTTGAAGCCGTTTATGAAAATCTGATTGGAGTAAAATCGGCGGTATCAGGATACGCAGGCGGAAAAGTTGCCAATCCTACTTATGAGGATGTTTCTACCGGAAGATCCGGTTATGCCGAAGTGGTTCAGATTACCTACGACAAAAACGTAACAAATCTGGATGAGATTTTCAAAGTTTTCTTTACAGTCCATGATCCAACTACGCTAAACCGACAAGGTGCCGATGTAGGAACACAATATCGTTCTGCTATTTTTTATAAAAATGAAGCACAAAAAAAGGCAGCACAAACAATTATCGCTGCAATGAAAAAAGCTGGAATTTATGACAGTCCAATAATCACGACATTGGAGCCGTTGACTAAATTTTATAAAGCTGAAGACTACCACCAGAATTACTATGCAAACAATAAAAGCCAACCGTATTGCCAAATGGTAATCCAACCCAAAATGGAAAAATTCGAAAAGCTTTTTAAAAGCCGATTAAAGAAGAAAAAATAAATTATTAAACTGACGCCTTGTTACTACAAACAAGGCGTTTTTTTTTATATCACACTAAAAAACAAGATACTTTGCACTACTCTTAAAAATTGCTGCAAGGCAAAATATTTTTGCTATATTTGTTTTTAACTGACCCTATTTACCCTCAAAATAGCCTGAATTTCATTTGAAATAATTGCTGTTATGGAACCAAATTTTACACCACAACCAATGAAAAAAATTATTCTTTTTGCAGGATTATTCATTTTTTCCCTTTTTACTTCTGCGCAAAATGCAGCACTAAAATCTAAGATTGCTCAAAAGGCAGCTTCTTTAGAATCCAAAGTTATTACGTGGCGTAGAGACTTTCACCAAAACCCGGAATTAGGAAACAGAGAATTCAAAACTGCCGAAAAAATAGCAGCACACCTGCGTTCTCTTGGAATTGAGGTACAAACCGGAGTAGGAAAAACTGGAGTTGTTGGCATTCTAAGAGGAGGAAAACCAGGCCCGGTTGTCGCCCTAAGAGCAGATATTGATGCATTACCTGTAAAAGAACGAGTAGACATTCCTTTTGCTTCCAAAGCAGAAGGCGAATACAATGGCAACATAGTTCCTATCATGCACGCTTGTGGGCACGATACGCATATTGCAATTTTAATGGGAACTGCCGAAATTCTAGCATCTGTAAAAGACGACTTAAAAGGAACCGTTAAATTCATTTTTCAACCTGCCGAAGAAGGACCGCCTGAAGGTGAAGAAGGAGGAGCAGAATTGATGATAAAAGAAGGTGTCCTTAATAATCCCAAAGTAGATGTTATTTTTGGATTACATATTAATGCCCAGACAGAAGTTGGCACAATAAAGTACCGTCCAAAAGGTACAATGGCAGCATCAGATTGGTTTAAAATAAAAATAATGGGCAAACAAACACATGGTGCTTATCCATGGCTTGGTATTGACCCAATTGTTACCGCTTCTCAGATTGTAATGGGATTGCAAACCATTGTTAGCCGAAATGTAAATATAACAGAATCCGCTGCAGTTGTAAGTGTTGGACAAATAAATGCAGGGGTACGAAGCAATGTCATTCCGGAGGAACTTACAATGAATGGAACCATTCGTTCTCTGGACAGCAAAGTCCAGCAGATGGTTCATTCCAGAATAAAACAGATTGCAACGGCAATAGCCGAAAGTGCCGGAGCCACTGCCGATGTGACTATAACCAACAAAACTGCTATTACCTATAACGACCCATCATTGACCGAAAAAATGATCCCAACATTAGAAGCTGTTGCAGGAAAAGAGAATGTGCTACTGACTCCTGCTGTTACAGGTGCCGAAGATTTTTCGTTTTATCAGGAAAAAATACCGGGTCTTTATTTCTTTTTGGGAGGCGCTCCTAAAGGCAAACCAATATCAGAAACTGCTCCACATCATACTCCTGATTTTTATATTGATGAAAGCGGTTTTGTGTTAGGAATGAAAGCAATGTCAGACCTAACTATAGATTATATGGAAATGAATACTAAAAAAAATAAGTAACTATATAAAAACTAATCCACTAACGAGGTATTGCCAATTGATAATCAATTCCACAATAACAAAAGTACAAAAAACGTCTCACTACAATGAGGCGTTTTTTTTAGCTATCTACATGAAAAATCTAATGTAATAAATTGATTTACTGCGCTGTAATTCATATATTTATATTGATTTTCAACAACTTAAATACTGCGCCATGTATAACGGACATCATTTTGGTGGAATGCATTTTTTCTGGTGGATTTTTTGGATTGTCCTCCTGATTTGGGTATTTGCAACTCCTTATAACTTTCTTGGTCAGCGAACAAAAAAGGAGACTTCATTGGATATTCTGAAAAAAAGATTTGCTAAAGGAGAAATTACAAAAGAAGAATTTGAAGAAAAAAAGAAATTTCTGGAAGAAAATTAAAGAAAAAAAACAAACTTCTTTATGCCTTGTTAAGCGCATCCGTTGTTGCAAGTATCATTCTTTTTTTATTCTAAAATAACATTTTATAAAAGATGAAAGCACTTAGAACATATTTAGAAAAACGAAAAAGTGCCATAAACCTTATTTTAGAAAAATCTCCAAAGTCCTTTACTCCAGAAACCTTCCATAGCCTTCGAGTAGAAATCAAGAAAATGAATGCTTTATTTGATTTATTAAACTATTGCTCTAAAAAATTTAAACGTAAAAAAAACTACTCCCCTTTTAAACTTATTTTTAAACAGGCTGGAAGAATCAGAGAACTTCAAATAGAACAATCCTTACTTGCTGAACAGCCTAATTCTCATTTGCTGCAAGCATACTACAGTCATTTAAAAAAACTCGAAACCAAAAAACTGAAACGTTTCTTCGCAATTGTGAATAAAAGCTTCATTCGAAAATTAAAAAAAAGGTATAACAAAATTATTCCTTTGGTTACTAAAGCTAGTGGAAAAAGGGTTGATCAGTATATAGATAAAAAGAGACGAGCAATTACAAAATTAATGTGCAAAACCAAGTTTAAAAAAATGCAAATGCACACTTTTCGCAAACGCTTAAAAACATATCTATACAACGAAAAAATCCTGATTTGTGAATCCCAAAACCAAACCTTGCAGAACAAAAATATTTTATCTGATTTGCTTGGAGAATGGCATGATTATGAAGTTGTCATCGATCATTTAAAAAAAGGCATTAAGTCCAATAAGACAATTCCAAGCGAAACGAAACAACTTCAAGTAACGAAAGCAATATTAACTTCAAAAAGAGAATTGTTATTCAATAAAATAAATGCAACTTTACCCTATCAGACTCTTTTGTAAATATTTGAGACAAATAAAAACCAAAAATCATACTAAATAACTGTAGGAATATGGTGTTCCTTCTAAAACATTATGAACATTATGAAACAAACCATTACACTATTATTCTTATTTACTCTAATCGGTTGTGGCAGTAATTCCACTTATAAATCCGAAACTAAAAGCAAAGATTGGGCGATGCTGAACTTTGTAAAAGTAGACAGCCTTAACCCTATTTTAGAACCTCAATTAAATCAAGTTTTTCAATCTCCAATAAGCAACAAGCAAGTACATTGGGAAGAACGAAATGTCCTTAATCCATCTGCTATTGTCAAAGACGGAAAAGTATATCTCATCTATAGAGCACAGGACAAAGACATGACGTCAAGATTGGGACTGGCCATCAGCGAAGACGGACTGCACTTTAAAAAACAACCGGCTCCAATATTCTACCCAGACAACGACACGATGAAACAATACGAATGGAAAGGTGGTGTTGAGGACCCAAGAATCATAGAAAGTGAGAATGGAACTTACATCATGACCTATACTTCCTATGATGGTAAAACAGCCCGCCTTTGTTTAGCCAGCTCAAAAGATTTAAAAACGTGGACAAAACACGGTTTGGTTTTAAATGAGGAAAAACACAAAGATTTGTGGTCAAAATCCGGAGCTATCGTTTGTAAATTAGACGGAGATAAAATCAAAGCTACAAAAATCAAAGGCAAATATTGGATGTATTTTGGGGATACTGATTTGTATCTAGCAACCTCTGAAGATCTTATCCATTGGAAAGTAGCCGAAAACGAAGAAAGCAAAAAAATGATTACCGTTTTACATCCTCGAATGGGTTATTTTGATAGTCGTTTAGTTGAACCCGGTCCTTTTGCTTTACTCCAAAAAGAAGGTATTGTACTAATTTACAACGGAAGCAATGCAGCCAATTATAATGATTCGAGTTTACCTAAATTCACATACGCAGCAAGTCAAGCATTATTTGACAAAGAAAAGCCCTATAAATTAATAGACCGAATGGAAGATTATTTCATTCATCCGGACAAACCTTATGAAAAAACAGGCGAGGTAAACGAAGTTTGCTTTGTAGAAGGATTGGTTTATTTTAAAAAACAATGGTTTTTATATTATGGAACTGCCGATTCAAAAATTGCTGTAGCAGTTAAAAAATAAAGATAAAATAAGCATTTGCTATTCGACCAAAACCAAGTAGAAAATCTCCAATTTAATATAATTTTTATGAGACAAAACAGATTCAAATTTCATTTCATTTTCAATCTAATTCTTGCTTTAGCTTTTTTCAATACTGCGACGGCACAAGAAAAAAAAGTAGCGCCAACACCAACAGAATTATATAAGGAAATAGAACAAATGGACGAGATTATGTTCGAAGCGTTCAACAAGAAAGAATTTGAAAAATTCAAATCTTTATTTACTGAAGATTTAGAATGGTTTCAAGACAATGGTGGATTGCTTTCGTATGAAACCGTTTTCACCAATTTTTCGAATATGTTTAACAATGAAAATAAACTAACCCGAAAACTGGTCAAAGGAACTCTGGAAGTCCATCCTATCAAAGACTATGGAGCAATTGAAATTGGGGTACATGAATTTCGACATATGGAAAACGGAAAAGAAGAAATTGGAACCTTTAAATTTCTTATGATTTGGCAGAAAAAAGACAATCAATGGAAAATATCAAGAGTAATCAGTTATGATCATTAAATCTAAATCACAAATTTTGTCTTACTTTTTACTGTAACAAAAAGGTGATTTCATTCTTTTATTTTCTTTCTTTGCAATCCAAAAAAAAGTAGAAAGTATATCTTTTCATTAAAAAACAACAACCCTAAATCGCATTAAATTAAAAATACATGAACAATAACTGCAGTCTGGTTTTCAATTTAAAAAAGGCAATTATAGTATCCTTTTTATTGGTTTTTTCAATAGGATTTTCACAAAACCAAAGATGCACTATTTACCTGAAAGGCAATACCTCAATAACTGGACTAGGTAAAATTAAAACCGACGGAAATATCAAGTTTAAATTAAATAGCGACAGTGAAAGTACAATTTATGAAGCTGGATTGATTGACAGAATCGAGATGAATGAAAAAGGAAGCAATGAAACATACAAATACAAAAAATTAAAAAACAACTTTGAGCAATGGTTAAAAGTAATCATTGAAGGAAGAGTAAATTTATATAAAAGTGATGTGTCAGGAATTTATTTTGCTCCAGGCGCAATGAATACTGCGGGAGGTTTTGGTGGTATGTCCTATGGTGGCGGTGGAAATGTAACCAGTTATTACATCAATCATGAAGGAGAAAGTGAAGTTTTCAAAATAACTTCATTTGGCAATATTAGCAAAAATTTCAAAAATGCAGCTTCTGATTTCTTTAAAGATTGCCCTGTACTCGTTGAAAAAATACAAAACAAAACCTATACAAAAAATGATATTGAGGAAGTAGTTGAATTTTACAATATGCAATGCGATCAAACCAAAGCAATTCCTACTGCATCTGGAACAAAGTAAAAAAATCACACCTGCTTTAATTAATATACAAAATCCGTTTCTAAAATTTAGAAACGGATTTTTTTATATTGTTAACCTCCTCAAATAAACATAAAATACTAACCATCAATTGTTTAAACATAAATAAAGACTATTTATTTCATATTTTATCTGTATTTTTTGTAAATTAGTGTTCCCCAAAACCATTTATCGCGTTTCGACAGTCCAAATGAATTGCTAAGCAAAAGTTTGCACCGTCCAGAAGAATTGACATTTCCTTTTTAATAGAGCTGTACTATACAATAACCTGAAAATAAATCAAGAATGGTGCTTTGGCAGAAGTCAATATCCATCAAGAATGAAACTGAAATGTTTTTTTTTAATGGACACGAATATAGTGTCCCATTGTGTTTAATCAATAAAAATGAAATAAAATGAAAGCAATTAAAATGATTTCCATGTCGTTGCTCATTGGATTATTCCTAATAATGAGCTCAAATGTGTACGCACAAGATCCTATGAAAGCGGGTCAGAAAGTGTATAAAAAAATCCTCCTTGAAAATGATAAAGTGAGAGTCATGTCGGCAGAATTCGCGCCAGGTGCAACAATGCCATGGCATAGCCATCCGCATCACACCGTGTATGCTTTGACCGGTGGTAAAATTCAAATCACAGAAAAAGGTAAGCCAGCAACTAATGCAGATATCAAAGCAGGAGACGTATTGTATTTTCCTCCCGTAACCCACATGGCAAAAAACACAGGAACTACAACATTCAAGATTGTTGTGACAGAAATAAAACCTGCCAAGAAAAAATAATCCAATCCTATTAAAACACTAAAAAGCAGCCCTTATGAGGCTGCTTTCTTTAAAAATAATACTTCTATCGCTTAAAAAATTATTTCCTAATACTCTCTTTTATCATTAACGCACATTTCTCACCATCAATAGCGGCAGATATAATTCCGCCGGCATAACCGGCTCCTTCTCCACAAGGGTACAACCCTTTTATTTGAAGATGTTCATAGGTCAGTGGATCTCTTGGAATACGCACCGGCGAAGACGTTCTGGATTCTGGTGCATGAAGTATCGCTTCGTTTGTCAAATAACCACGCATGGATTTTCCAAATTCAGTGAATCCTTCTCGTAATATTTGCGTTAAAAATCCAGGAAAAACCTGTCCCATTTCTACTGAAGTCGTTCCGGGAACATAAGACGTTTTAGGAATATCTGAGGAAACTCTGTTTTGAGTAAAATCAATCATACGCTGTGCGGGAACTTTTTGGCTTTCACCAGCCAAATGCCAGGCGCGTTGCTCGATACTTTTTTGGAATTCCATTCCGGCCAAAGCACCATATTTAGCAAAAGGCTTAAAATCTTCCAGTTGCAATTCAATTACAATTCCTGAATTGGCGGTAGCCTGATCCCTTTTGGATGGCGACCAACCATTTGTAACCACTTCGCCGGGACTTGTCGCACAAGGTGCAATCACACCGCCAGGACACATACAAAAGGAATACATTCCCCTTCCTCCTACTTGCTTCACGACAGAATACGGAGCGGGAGGTAAGAATTCCCCACGATAATCACAACTGTACTGAATACTGTCTATCAAAGATTGAGGATGCTCTGCCCGTACGCCCAAGGCAAAAGGTTTAGCCTCGATAAAAATCTTTTTTCTATCCAATAATTCGAAAATATCACGGGCAGAATGTCCTGTGGCCAAAATGAGTTTATTGGCAAGAATCGTATCTCCTTTTTGAGTAACAATACCTTGGACTTCATTATTTTTTATTAAAATATCAGTCAGTCGAGTTTCAAACAAAACTTGTCCGCCACATTCGATAATTTTCTCCCGAATGTCCTGAATGATTTGAGGCAATTTATTGGTTCCAATATGCGGATGCGCTTCAATCAGAATATCAGCTGAAGCTCCAAAAGCAACAAATAATTCCAAAACGCGTGTTACATCACCTCTTTTTTTAGAACGTGTGTACAACTTCCCGTCTGAATAGGTTCCTGCTCCGCCTTCGCCAAAACAATAATTAGAATCTTCATTTACAAGATGATCTACATTGATGGCTTTCAAATCTCTTCTTCTGCCTCTAACGTCTTTTCCACGCTCGATAACTACGGGCTTCAAACCCAATTCTATCAACTGCAAGGCTGCAAAAAGTCCGGCAGGTCCAGCGCCAACAACAATTACTTCTTGAGCTGTAGCTACATTCCCATACTCTGGAAGTTGTATTTTTTGCTCTTGAAAAGGTTCTCCTTTTAAATAGATTACAACCTTAAGATTTATTTTTATAGCTTTTTGACGGGCATCAATGGATCTTTTTAAAATAGAAACATGCTGAATTTCATTTACGGAAACGGTAATTTGTTTCGATAAATGATTTTTCAGCAACAAATCATTTGCTGCAATTTCTGGAGAGACTTGTAATAAGAGTTCTTGAGGCATTTTTTTAGATTATTCGATTTTTAGATTATTTGACTTTTAAAAAATGTCTAAAATAATCAAGGTACAAAAGTAGTATTTTGTACTGACTTCTTGTTATTGAAAGAAGAATCCATTTTCAAATTTTCAAATTGGCTCATTTTCAAATTAGACTTTGTAACTTTGGCACTTTAAATCTAAGAACCTTTGTTCCTCATAAAAAATGTCAAGAAAAATAAAACTAATATGGGATTTCCGTGGACCAGCTTCCGCAAAAACAGCGGAACACCATGAAATTCATCTAAAAGAATACATCACTATTGAAAAACTACCGTTGAATATCACTGGATTCGAGATTCAAGGCGAAATGCAAGCCATTGCTTTTATGGTAGTAACGGATGAAAACATGATTCAGGTTCGAGATGCTTTGAAACCGCATCGTGGAGAGCTGTATGTCGAAAGTTAAAAGTCTTAAAGTCGAAAGCTTGAACACAAACATTAGAACTTTAAGACTTTCGACTTTCCAACTTCATGACTAATTAGCAACCTCGCTGATGAATTTAATTCGCATCAAGCGCAATTCATCAATATCATAATCGCCATCAAATTCTTTGAGTGCATTTTCTATATTATCGGATTCGGATTCCATAAAATAATCGTGAATTTCTTCCTGCTGATCATCGTCAAGCATATCATCAATCCAATATTTTATATTCAGTTTAGTTCCGGAATACACAATTTGCTCCATTTCTTTAATCAAAGCATCCATATTGATGCCTTTGGCAGAAGCAATATCAGCGAGGGATAATTTCCTGTCGATATTTTGGATAATATAAAGTTTATTTACAGAGTTTACTCCTGTTGATTTCACCACTAAATCCTCAGGACGGATGATATCGTTATCTTGTACATATCGGCTGATTAATTCTAAGAATTCCTTTCCGTATTTTTTAGCTTTTCCTTCCCCAACACCATGAATATTAATCAATTCTTCCTGAGAAACAGGATATTTCAAAGCCATATCTTCTAATGATGGATCTTGAAAAACCACAAATGGAGGAACACCTAATTTCTTAGCGACTTTTTTACGCAAATCACGCAGCATACCCATCAATAATTCATCGGCAGTTCCGGTAGATTTGGAAGCGGTTACAATAGCTTCATCTTCAGATTCGTTGTATTCATGATCTTCGGACATCATAAAGGATTCTCGGTTTTTAATAAAATCCAATCCCTTTTCGGTGATTTTTACAATACCATAGGTTTCAATATCTTTCGATAAAAACCCTGCAACAAGAACTTGTCGCAATAAGGCCATCCAGTATTTTTCATCATGATCTGAACCACATCCGAAAAAAGACTGCGTATCTGTTCTATGTGCTTTGATAACCGCATTGACACGGCCTATCAAGGTAAAAACAACTTCTTTTGATTTGTATAAATGCTTCGTATCGCGAACTACTTCCAATAGTTGCACCACTTGATCTATGGCTTCAACTTTTGTTTTTGGATTTCGAATATTGTCATCCATATCAGCGCCATCACCATTAACATCATCAAATTCTTCTCCGAAGTAATGAAGCAGAAATCTCCTTCTTGACATAGACGTTTCGGCGTAAGCCACAACTTCCTGCAACAAAGCAAATCCAATTTCCTGTTCCGCAACGGGTTTCCCCGACATAAATTTTTCTAATTTCTCGACATCTTTATAGGAGTAGTACGCCAAACAGTGTCCTTCACCACCATCACGACCGGCACGACCCGTTTCCTGATAGTAACTTTCTAATGATTTTGGAATATCATGATGAATCACAAAACGCACATCCGGCTTGTCAATTCCCATTCCAAAAGCGATGGTTGCCACCACCACGTCTACATCTTCCATCAGGAACATATCTTGGTGTTTGGCACGGGTTTTAGCATCTAATCCCGCATGATACGGAACGGCACTTATTCCGTTTACCTGCAAAACTTCGGCAATAGCTTCCACTTTTTTGCGGCTTAAGCAATAAATAATTCCTGATTTTCCTTTATGCTGTTTGATGAAACGGATAATATCCGATTCTATGTTTTTAGTTTTAGTACGTACTTCGTAATATAGATTAGGTCTGTTAAATGATGCTTTAAAAGTAGTTGCATCAGACATATCTAAGTTTTTCAGGATATCTTCCTGAACTTTTGGTGTAGCGGTTGCGGTAAGCCCAATAATAGGAACATCGCCCAGTTGCTTGATAATGTGTTTCAAATTCCTATATTCCGGTCTAAAATCATGTCCCCACTCCGAAATACAATGTGCTTCATCGATAGCCACAAAAGATATGGTGACATTTTTCAGAAAGCTCACATACTCTTCCTTAGTCAAAGATTCAGGTGCTACATACAGCAACTTGGTCAATCCTGAAGTAATATCTTTTTTTACCTGGGTAATTTCAGTTTTAGTAAGAGAGGAGTTTAAAACATGGGCAACACCATTTTCAGAAGACAAACTTCTGATGGCATCCACTTGATTTTTCATTAAAGCAATAAGGGGCGAAACTACGATAGCAGTTCCCTCTTGAACCAAAGCGGGTAATTGATAACAAAGTGATTTTCCTCCTCCTGTGGGCATTATCACAAATGTATTCTCTTGGTTTAGAATACTTTTTATGACTTGTTCCTGCAACCCCTTAAATTGGCTGAAGCCAAAATATTTCTTTAATTCTTTGTGGATGTCAATTTCGTTTGAATTCATTCTTTATTATGTGGTATTTTGTATAAATTTGCAACACCTAAAGGTACAAATTTCTTTTACACATACAAATTTTAATTATTCTGTTTTGATATCTAAAGAAAATATATTGGCTAGCGCCAAAAAAACTATTTTATCGGAAAGCCAATCTATTGCCAAACTAACTGATTTTCTTGATGAAAACTTCATTGAAGCGACACAAAATATCTATAATTCCAAAGGAAGACTAGTGGTTACCGGAATAGGAAAAAGTGCTATTATTGCCCAAAAAATGGTAGCAACTTTTAATTCTACCGGAACACCATCGCTGTTTCTTCATGCCTCAGAGGCTATTCATGGAGATTTAGGAATGATACAAAATGAAGATAGTATCATTTGCATTTCAAAAAGTGGCAACAGTCCTGAGATAAAAGTTTTAGTACCGCTCTTGAAACGTTTTGGTAATCCTTTGATTGCGATAACCGGAAATACAACTTCTTTTCTTGCTAAAGGTTCTGATTTTGTTTTGAACACCACCGTAGATGCTGAAGCTTGTCCTAATAACCTTGCTCCAACAAACAGTACAACCGCACAATTAGTTATGGGTGATGCGATTGCCATTTGTCTTATGGAAATGCGCGGTTTCAAACCGGAAGACTTTGCCGTTTACCATCCTGGAGGCGCATTGGGCAAGAAATTATTGTTGCGAGTAAAAGACATGTTGGAACACACCTTGAAACCTATGGTATCTCCTGATGCATCGATAAAAAAGGTCATTTTCGAAATTTCTGAAAAACGTCTTGGCGTAACTGCAGTTGTCGATCAAGATAAAGTTATCGGTATTATTACCGACGGTGATATTCGAAGAATGTTAAACGACCGAGATTCTTTTGCTAATTTGACTGCCAAAGATATTATGACAAAAAACCCAAAATTAATTTCATCTACTGCTATGGTTGTAGATGCCTTGAACATCCTGGAAGACTTCTCCATCACACAATTAGTTGTTGTTGATAATGGAGAGTACAAAGGAGTATTACATTTACACGATATTTTAAAAGAAGGAATAGTATAATGGCAAAAAAAAACTTAAACGAAATGTCGTTTTTAGATCATCTTGAAGAATTAAGATGGTTATTGGTTCGAAGCACAGTTGCAATATTAATTTTGGCTACAGTCACTTTTTTTATCAGTGATTATATTTTTGATGTCATCATTTTTGGTCCCACAAATGCTAATTTTGTAACCTACCGCTTTTTTTGCGATCTGTCAAATCAATTGGGCTTTGCTGAAAGTATTTGCGTAACCGAAATGCCTTTCATCATCCAAAACACAAACATGGAAGGACAAATCAACGTTTTGATTTGGACGTGTATAACAGCCGGATTTATTCTTGGTTTTCCATTCATTCTATGGGAAGTTTGGAAATTCATCAGTCCAGCTTTATACGATACGGAGAAAAAACACGCGAGACTTTTTATCGTTTCATCCTCATTGCTTTTCTTTCTGGGCGTATTGTTTGGCTACTTTGTAATTGTACCCATGTCCGTAAACTTTTTTGCCACTTTTACTATTAGTGAAGTAGTGAAGAACCAGTTTAGTATTGATTCGTACATTGGGTTAGTAAAAACAAGTGTTATTGCTTGTGGATTGTTTTTTGAATTGCCTATAATCATTTATTTTCTGACGAAGTTAGGACTGGTAACGCCTGTTTTCTTAAGGAAATACTGGAAATATGCCGTAATCATTATTCTTATAGTTGCAGCAATTGTAACACCTCCGGATGTGGTAAGTCAAATAATTGTAACCATTCCGATGTTGTTAATTTATGAAGCAAGCATCTTAATTTCAAAAATAGTAGTTAAAAATAAAAAAAAATTAAATGGCTGATATAATAGAAGAATTCAACGAGTACCGTTCTAAAATGAACGAAAAATTATTGGCAGACAATAATAAAATTGTAAAACGAATTTTTAATTTAGACACCAATGCCTATGCTGCAGGAGCATTAGATGTGAAAACCAAAGAACTTCTCGGATTGGTAGCTTCGGCCGTTTTACGTTGTGATGATTGTGTAAAATATCATTTGGAAACCAGCTTTAAAGAAGGTGTAACCAAAGAGGAAATGATGGAAGCAATGGGAATTGCAACGCTTGTTGGCGGAACTATTGTAGTACCACATTTAAGAAGAGCATACGAATTCTGGGAAGCACTGGAAGAAACCGTTGTGAAATAATTGTTAAGAAGCAAAATCGTTTAATTGTTTATTCGTTTATTTGAACGATTAAACAGTTAAACAATCCAACGATTAAACTAAAAAAAATGAAATTAAGAGCCGAAAATCTAATCAAAACCTACAAAGGGCGAAGTGTTGTAAAAGGCATTTCGGTAGAAGTAAATCAAGGCGAAATCGTAGGGCTTTTGGGGCCTAACGGTGCCGGAAAAACAACTTCTTTTTATATGATTGTGGGATTGGTTAAACCAAATTCAGGCAATATATTTCTGGACGATTTGAACATTACCGATTATCCTATGTACAAAAGAGCACAGCAGGGAATTGGTTATTTAGCACAGGAAGCATCCGTTTTTAGAAAATTAAGCATTGAAGATAACATATTAAGTGTACTGCAATTAACAAAACTTACCAAAGCCGAACAAGAGGCCAAAATGGAAAGTTTAATCGAAGAATTCAGCTTAGAACACATTCGTACCAACCGTGGCGATTTACTTTCCGGTGGAGAACGTCGTCGTACCGAAATTGCACGTTGTTTGGCCACCGATCCAAAATTCATTTTATTGGATGAGCCATTTGCCGGTGTAGATCCTGTTGCCGTTGAAGACATTCAGAGAATTGTCGCACAGTTAAAAAATAAAAACATCGGTATTCTTATTACCGATCACAACGTACAGGAAACCTTGGCTATTACGGATAAAACCTATCTTATGTTTGAAGGTGGAATTCTAAAAGCGGGAATGCCGGAAGAATTAGTAGAAGATGAGATGGTTCGTCGCGTCTATCTTGGACAAAATTTCGAATTGAGAAAGAAAAAATTGGAGTTTTAGAAAAGTGAAATCCATTCGCAAAACGAATGGATTTTTTATATAAATCAAGATAACTGATCACTACTCCACTGTAATATACCGCAACTGCTGTAAATCTCCATTGTATATATTTATGTCTACATTACCTTTAATGCCAGGAACTGATGCCTTTTCGGTGAATTGCCAAAACAACCAATCTTCGGCTATTTCTTCCCTGTAGAAATTATAATTGGCAATCCAAAAAAGATAATCGCTGAATTCTTCTTTCAAAAAATCATCATAATACCGCTCGCCGGTGTAGATAATAGGTTTCACACCATAATGGGATTCTACAGCATTCAACCACCTTTTCAATCCTAATTTAAGATTTTCAATCGATTGGTTTTTAGGCAGTTTTTCAATGTCTAAAACGGGTGGTAAATCTCCTTTTTGAAGCCTTACTGTTTTTATAAAAAGTTCGGCTTGCTCCAATGAATTTTCATTAGGACGATAGTAATGATAGGCCCCACGAATCATTTTATTTTCTTTGGCGCCAAGCCAATTCCTATTAAACTGACGGTCTTTCCTGTCTTTTCCAACTGTAGCGCGAATAAACACAAAATACAGCGGATATTTATTTTCTAAAGTATCTACATAAGTCCATCGGATTTTGCCTTGATATTCCGAAACATCCAGACCAATGCTTTTACCCTCGTGTTTTTCTAAAACCTGATAATTTCGAACATCAGAAATGCGCTTGGCTTCGGTTTCTTCTCTTAGGATTTTATCCGATTTAAAACTAAAATAATACGCTAAGCCATCTCTATAATGATACCCAACTGCAGCCATCAGTATCACTAAAAGAGTAACAATCGAATAGCGTAAAACCTTTCCGGAGAAAACAGTAGCTTTCTTTTTGGGCTTACGAACTACCGTAGTTTTTCTTCTGACCGTTTTTCTTCTCATCCAAAAAAAATTACTTTTTTAGCACTTTATTATTGATCACTGAAAGCAAAACATAAAAAAGAATCACTAAAGGAATTCCTAAATATTGAAGAAAAATCAATAACAAAAGAGAACAAATCAAAAACACAATTTGAAGCGTGTTATCTTTAAAATTGAACTTTTTTATTTTTAAGGAGAACAATGGAATTTCAGCGTTTAAGATGTACGCGCTTACTGCTGTTATTGCCAATAAAACCCATTGATTAGTCAATATTTCAATAACAAATAAAGAATCCGTGTATTTTAAAACCAAAGGCAAACTTAAAATAAACAGGGCGTTGGCAGGCGTTGGCAAACCAATAAAAGAATCTGTTTGACGGGTATCAATATTAAAATTTGCCAATCGGTAACAAGATCCTAAGGCAATCAAAAATCCTAAATAAGGAAAAAGTTGTAAATGACCAACCGCCGCAGTTGATGAATGGTCGATCATCATTTGAGACATCACTAAACCCGGCACAACTCCGCTGGTAACCATATCTGCCAAAGAATCCAACTGCAATCCAAGCGGACTCGATACGTTGAACAATCGGGCAAAAAAACCATCAAAAAAGTCCAAGAATATACCTAAACAAACAAAATAAAATGCCATTTCGAAATCTTGGTTAAAAGCAAAAACCAAAGCGATACAACCGCAAAAAAGATTTAGTAAAGTAATGATATTCGGGATATGCTTTTTAATAGTCATAGTTATAAAATTTAGTGAACCACAGTTGGCAAATTTAGCATAATAAGTCAAGGAGAAGTACGTTTTTTAATAGAGTTTTTTCAACAGTGATTTCTTGTTTGGATATATTTACCCAAAGGAAGAAATAAGCTCAGTAAAAAATTATATTTTTGATAAAAATTAAACAGACTTTTCGTTTGTAAAAATGACCCCATTGAAAAAAAGCTTCCTATTAGCAGCGGTTTTGGTTAGTACGCTAAATTACAGTCAAGCCGTCAGAAAATACTCGAATGAGTTTATGAATATCGGCGTGGATGCTGCTGCATTAGGTATGGCAAATACTGTTGTGGCTGCAACGAGTGATGTTAATTCTGGCTATTGGAATCCTGCAGGACTCATGCATCTGGAAGACCATCAGGTGTCAATAATGCATGCTAATTATTTTGCTAATATTGCCCAATACGATTACTTGGCCTATGCAAGTCCTATAGATGACCGGAGCGCTTGGGGAATTTCATTAATTCGTTTTGGTGTCGATGACATTCTAAATACTACAGAGCTAATCGACAGCCAAGGTAATATTGACTACAACAGAATCAGTCTTTTCTCGACGGCAGATTATGGTTTTACTTTTTCTTATGCTCGAAAACTTCCTGTACCCGGGTTTCAATATGGCGTAAACGCAAAAGTTATCCGACGAATCATTGGTAAATTTGCCAATTCCTGGGGTTTTGGTTTTGATGTTGGTTTACAATTCGAAAAGAACAACTGGAAATTTGGATTAATGCTTCGGGACATAACTACCACGTATAACGTATGGAATATTGATGAAGACGAATATCAGAAAATTGCCAATTCCATACCCGGAGAAAATCAGGAATTACCGGAAAGTACTGAAATAACGGCTCCAAAAGCACAATTAGGAATCGCTAAAAAGTTCATCATTCGATACGATTACAGTATTTTGGCTGCTGCCAATATGAATATGCGATTTGCCAAAACGAATGATCTTATCTCGACCGATTTTGTCAGCATCGATCCGGCGATGGGTCTTGAATTTGGTTATACCGATTTAGTCTTTGTACGGGCTGGCGTGGGTAATTTTCAAAATGTACAACAACTGGACAACTCCGAAAAAGTGGGCTTCCAGCCTAATATCGGTTTGGGTTTCAAATACAAAGGCATCCAGATTGATTATGCACTGACTGATTTGGGCGACCAAAGTACAGCTTTATATTCCAATATTTTTTCGGTTAAAGTAGATTTGGGAATGTTTAGAAATTAATTTAAAAATAACAATACCACAACAAATGAATATAGCTTCTTTAAAAAAAATAGTTCTTTTTGCATTACTATTTTCATTCCTGCATAGCTTTAGCCAAAGCATCGAATTATCAAAAGATACACAAGTCAGCGTACTAACTTGCGGAACGGGTAACGAATCCTATTCTCTTTTTGGACACACTGCAATTCGAGTACGAGATACAGTTAACGCAATTGATGTGGTATACAATTATGGTGCTTTTGATTTTAACACCCCTAATTTTGTCATGAAATTCATAAAAGGAGACTTGCAATATTTTGCCGTAGCACACTCCTATCCTGATTTCATTAATCAATATCAATATGAAAAAAGATCCGTTTATGAGCAGGAATTAAACATTCCATCCTCTTTGAAACAAAAACTGTTCGACAATCTGAACACTTCATTAGCCTCAGGCGATAGTCATTACACATACAAGTTTATTGATAAAAACTGTACATCGATGGTTGTTGACATCATCAATAAAACATTAGACACTACTGCAATTGTAAAAAACACGGATACCGACATTACCTACAGAACAATCCTTTATCCTTATTTTGACAATCACTTTTACGAAAAATTAGGGACGAGCATCATCTTTGGTAAAAAAGTAGATGGTTTAGGGACACAACTATTTTTACCATTTGAACTGCAAAAAAGTCTGAAGAATGTTTCTTTTCAGAACCACCCGCTAGCGCAGGAAAACAAAACAATACTAGAATTCGAGAATAAAGTTCCTGGCTCTTGGTGGAATAATAGGTACACCTATATCCTTTTCCTTGGGTTTATTGTGCTTATAAATAAGAAAAGTATCGATTTATTTTACCTCATCCTGATAGCCGTTATAGGCATATTCTTTACGTTTGTCGGGTTTTATTCGTCACATCTGGAATTAGGATACAACTATAATATTTTACTGTTTAATCCAACTTTAGCAGGGTTGATTTATTTTTATTGGACAAAAAACAAAAAAGGAATCTACAATCTGGCGCTATTCAATATCCTGACGTTAGTAATCTATTTCTTTGTAGTAATCAACAAAGTCCATTTTTTACTGGTACTGCCATTAATAATTACTAACGGAATTGTTTTAGTAAGACTGGCAATACAGAATAAAAAACGCATCCCAATTATCATTTAATTTTTTTTAAATAATAATAATAATAATAATAATAATACTATTGCCCTCTATAAAACAAAACGGTGGTAATTGTTTTAAAAGCAATATTTAAATCCAGAAAAATACTTCTGTGTTTGATATAATACAAGTCATATTGAAGTTTTATCAAACTGTCATCAATAGTGGCTCCATAAGCGTAGTTCACTTGCGCCCATCCCGTAAGACCGGGTTTTATAATATGTCTTGTTTCATAGAAAGGCATAACTTCGGCAATTTCCTTTACAAAAAAAGGACGTTCAGGACGAGGACCAATAACAGCCATATCACCTTTTAAAATATTAATAAATTGCGGAAATTCATCAATCCTGGTTTTTCTTAAAAATTTACCGAATACAGTCACTCGAGAATCATTTGTAGTGGTAAAAACAGCTCCGTTAGATTCGGCATTACTGACCATAGTCCTGAATTTTAAAATTTCAAATACTACACCATCTTTACCAACACGCTCTTGGCTATAAAACAACTTTCCTCTGTTTCCTATTGCATTTCCTATCAGTATCAATGGAAATAGCACCAGACCAATGGACAATCCAAGCACCGAAGCGCTAATTTCAAAAATCCGGGCTCCAATCAAATACAACTTATTGTGATTGCTTCTGCTAAAAGGAAAAAATCGATAAAAATCTCTGGACATATAATGCACCGGAATACGTTGCGTTTTACTTTCATACACCTGTGTGTACTCTCGAATTATTGCTCCGGACTCCAGCAAATGAAGTAATTGCTGATACAACTCAGCTGTAATTCCATCTGTTTTTTGGGAAGCAATTACAATTTCGGATATAGAGTTTTGCTTAACAAAAGTAAACAAGGCATCCTGCTTTATATTTTTAACATAGGGATATTCGACTATTTCATCTTCGGCAGCATCTGCATTTACAAATGCAATTATTTTATAATGGGGATCGATATGCTCTAATCCGGAGATCAACTCCTCTACTTGCTCATTATCACAGATTAAAAGGGCATTTTGCAAAAATCGATTAGAGGCTAAAAACGCGACATAAAACATTCTCCATAAAAACAAAGCCAGGAAGACAATTAGATAAAACAATAAAATCTGAATCCTTTTCGAAGGAAGTACAGGAGAATAAAACGGAGTTAACAGGTACACTAAAACAGTCATTGAAACGGTAAGAATGGAACTTTTTAGCACCTGAAATTGATTGCTGGCAACCTGAAGATTATACATTTCGAAAATAGTTCCGAAAAAATTGATATAAACGCCTAGAATAATCATCCAATATACATTATTAGTTGACATAATAAAATAGTCAAAATCAAATATATTTCCTACAAAAAATAAAGAACCAAAAACAAAAAACACATCAAAAACACGAAGAATCATCTTTCGTTCTGATATTTCAAAATGCATTTTGTCAACTGAAAACATGTGTGGTATTTATGTTTAGGAGTGCAATTTAATACTTTTACTTCGAAGTAAATTTAAGAAATGTTAGTTTTTTTTAACAAAAATTTAATAAATAACAATTTAATACAACACTATTTCAAATAAGACTCCTAAACAAAGTGCATTGTGTATTTTTTGAAATACTAAAACAGATTAAAAAAAACAAGAAATTTACTTCATTAACAACTAACAAATCAAACCTCCTTCTTTTTTTTGGGTGCCCCCAATTGAATATTCAACAAAGACAAAGAGTACACAAAGGCTGGTGCCGCAGTACGCATGGCAGCATGATTAATGGTTAAAAACCAAAAAGCTACAAAACACAATAAAAACATATTGAACTTGTTTTCCAAATACAAAACCAAGGGTGTAAAAAACAGAATTAGCAAAGCCAATATTCCTAAAAATCCATGTTCCGCAAGCATTCTGGTAATCTCATCGTGGGATAAAACTTTGATTCCAGTTTCATCTTCTCTAATTTCAGCTCCTTTACCAACACCTACTCCAAAAATCGGATTCTTCAGGAAGGTATTAATCTCATCTTTAGCCACGTCCTCTCTCCCTGTAAATTGACTTTCTTTGACTCTCCCTGCAGCATCTTGATTGGCATATCTTTTATCAATAAGACCTCTCGTCTGAAACGAAGTATAAGTCCATGTGGCAAAAATAGCCAATACCAACAATACTATAATATAATTCAATTTCACCCTCCCGCCAAAATTGGATTTAAAATATAAAAAAACCAACAATAAGACAATCATCAAAAACCCGGTAATCATTCCGCCTCTAGAAAAAGTAAGCATCCCGCGATACGTAATATTCAAAGCAATAATAAGATTAATAGCAATTTGAAATTTTGTTCTAGAATCCAATATGACTCTGGAGAAAAAAATAAACATGCCCAATCCTAAAACTGTAGCCACTTGATTAGGGCCATAACCTCCCGATGTTGCAAAATTAGATTGTGTACTCGTAACAACATCACGTACATTTGGCGTATACAAGGTTAAATATACCATACAACTTAGAATAGGCAACCCCATACTGAACAAGATTTGATTCATTTCTGTTAATGAAATCTTACGCCTGAAAGTATACAAAGAGGCCAACCCCAAACAAACCGGCCCCGAAATATTGAAAGCGATCGCTTTTCGAATATCAGTATCAAAATTCAATGCAAAAGTCGAAATAACGACACTGGGCACCAATAAAAGTAAAAAAATCCAATAGGGGACGGCTCCTTTAGAAAAACCGCTGTAATACATTCCTAACAGAATAAAGACCATGACACCATACTTCGAAATCTCATACAAAGGATTTCCTCCGGTCATCCGCAAAAAAACTTCACTCCCTACCACATAAGCAGCAACTACAAGAGCTTCGTTATTTCTATTTTGAGTTTTAATAATGTAATAAACACCAAAAATAAAAATAGAATACCCAAAAATTTTAGTAGTGAATGGCAAAAAGAATCCCAATGCACCAATGACAACATGGAGAAGAATTAAATAGAGATAAAATTGATCCTCTTTTTTCATTTGTGACTATTTTGCAACCAATTTAAATACTGTTTAATAACGACTTCTTCTGAATTAGCACCCTGTATTTTCCTATAAAGAGCAATGCCAAACTCCGTCTGTAGCATATCGTTTTCTATTAACAAAACTAATGCTTCATAAAACATTTTTTTTTGTTTAGAGGGAACAAGAAAACCATTTTTACCGTTTTGAACCAAAGAAGCTATTTCACCCACATGGGTCACTACAACAGGTTTTTTATTCCAGCCATATTCTAACAGTGCCACAGGTAAACCTTCCGATTGGGAAGTTAAAACGGCAATTGTCGATTGATGCAATATATTTTTCACATCTTCTTTGCTGCCGTAAAGAAACACATTTTTTTCTAAATGATATGTTACAATCAAATCCTTAATTTGTTGGGAATATCCATCCTGAAAATCTTTTCCAACCAAATGAAAAGTCCAATCAGGATGTGATTTTTGTAGTTTTCTAGCTATTTCTAATAATAAAAAATGATCTTTTTGTACTCTCAAATTAGCTAAACACACAATACGTTTCCCATCGATTCCATGCAAAACAGTTTGCTCTAAAACCATAGTGCCTTCAGATGGAAAATTAGGAAGATAAAGCACTTTTTTAAATCCCAATTGTTGTTCTGCCCATAGTTTTAGTTTTTGATTGACGACAATAATACCACTAAAAAAAGGAAGGGTCATTTGCAAAGCACGAATAGGTCTGTTTGATAAAAATTCACTGTCACCATAATGATCATGCCAGATTAAGCGAAGGGAAGGGCATATTAATTTCAAAAGGAAAACCAGAAAAAAAGAAGTGCTGTGCGCATGAACAACAGTAACTTTATGCTGTACTACATAACTTCGCAATCGAAAGACAGCTTTAAAATCCAATGAGTGCTTCTTGTTTAAAAACAAATAAGAAACTTCATCCTTCAATTGCCCTTTCAAACTACCCTCTTTTCGAGTAGCTACCAGTCCTGAAAAAGAAATCTTAGCAGTCAAAGCATTAGCATAGCTTACAGCCATACGTTCTGCTCCACCCGCCTCAAGAGAATCTATAATTTGAATGATCCGCATTTTTTACTTTTATTTTCTTCTTAATTTGTTATTCTTTAAACCAGTAATCTTACATTTTGCTTCCTGCACCTCTCATCTTACATCTAAAAACAACAACTTCTCTATTCCTTCCTCAAAAACATCCAAAGTATACAGTCTGGACCAATCAGAAGCTTTTGTTCGCATACTCTCAAAACCAGCTTCACTCCTGATAACAGTCAATATTTGGGCAACATCCTCCTCCAAATTCAATGTCAACAAAACCCCGCGTTGTCCATAATCCAACATAAATGGAACACAAGAAACAGCAGTAGCTACTGGAATACATCCCCAAAACATCCCTTCAGCCACCACTTTGGGCCAACCTTCACTTGCAGAAGGCAGAACTACAAAATGACTATTTTGATACGCTGTTTTAACCGTTTCGAGAGGCTGATTTCCTTTCAAATGAACATACGATTCCAATTGATTGTTTTTAATATAAGTCTCCAAGACTAATTTCTCACTCCCTTCGCCGTACAAATGCAAACTAACGGCAACTCCTCGTTGACACAAACGCTCTACTAGCTGAATGGCATACAAGGGATTTTTACCCAAAACCAAAGCTCCGGCAAACACAAAATGAATGGTATTAAAACTATCCAAACGCAACAAGGGAACTTTATCTGATTCAGTATACGTAGCTGTAAAAAAAGGTTTTATATTTTCAGAACTATCTTCCCATTCTCCATAGACCAAAACCTGCATCTTTCGGGTTAAAAAAGCAGTACTCAAAATCCATCGCTGCAATTGGTAGGTCCAAGGTTGTTTGGATTTTGAATCCCAATTTCCGGCATATTTGGCTGTTTTAGGAGTATTAGGAAACAAAATCTGAATAAAACATCCCAATAACCCCACATTACCTGGGCATCGTAAATGAATGTGATCAGCGTTTCGCATCGCTAAAAAAATACGCCAAGATATACTTGGTATTTTTAAAACAGAAAGAAATATATTTTTTAAATCCAATACATCAAAAGAATCAATCGGTATAAATTGAATGCGATCATGTTCATACGAATCATCTATCGACGAAATTAATTCCGAAACTTGAGGAGCTACAATAATTAATTCAGATACATACTTGGACCAGACATTCATTTCACGAACATAAGGAGCATAAGCGTAGTAACGGTCTTCTGTTACTATATGAGGAACATGGGTGATGATAGCAAATTTCATCTTACTTTTTTAGATTACACTTTTATATGTCCAGACTACAAATCCCTAGAAATACTATTGTTAATTAATAATAGATTTTCACCCCTATTAAAGTACGAAAAATCATATTTACTTATAGCATTAAAAAAACTCTTTGAACTTCCTTTAGTAATACCATCGTGCAATTCAATAATGATACATTTTGTTCTTGGCAACCAGTTTTCATAATTACTTTCAAAGAGTTCTTTTTCACCACCTTCGATATCAATTTTTAACAAATCAAGGTATTCTAAATTATGTTCAATCAAAATTTCATCAATTGTAATACTTCTAACAGTATCAACAATTTTATGGATAACATTTAAATCATGTATTTCAGTAACAAATCCCCAATTCCCAAATCCTTTATCTACTACATCAAAAATAAGGTTAGATTGATTTGACAAGGCCCTTTTATTCAATAAAATATTTTTATAATCTTTAGTATTTTTTTGTAACATTTGAAAGTTAGAATTTTCAGGTTCTATTGCAACAATTTTTACTTCAGGAAATTTATTTGTAAAGAAAACCGAAGCCAGTCCTATATTGGCCCCTGCATCTATAATAAATCTTGGAATAAACCCAAAATTAACATCATACTCTTTGAAAGTAAATATCTGATGAAAAGTTAACAAATCACTTGATCTAGGCCTTAGATATATTGGAAAACCTAATTTTAGTAAATGAATTTTATTAATCCCCAATGCCATTAGTAGGTTTATAAAAAAATACCTATATCCTAATTTGAATTGATTTATTACTTTATTAATCATAAATTATAATCTAAATTTTGCAGAAATTATATAAATTTCAATCAACATACTTAAAGTTTTATCCCCTTTCTTTACAATCCTTTTAAAAGGGTCATACTTTAATAAAATTCTATTTTACAACGGACAGTATTCTTTCTATATAGTTTTGGGGATGAATGTAGTGATTACTCCACTCTCTATTTGCATTACCAAACTCTAAATACTTCTTCTCTTTCAATAAATAATGAATTTTTTCAGGAAGTTCAAAATAGGCAGATCGAGTAGATAGTACTTGGTAATTTTTCCCTTCTTTAAAATTATCTAAAGAAATATTTAAAGGAGTCGTAATGACAGCTTTACCAAATAACAAATACTCTCCAATTTTCCATCCTGGAGTATCCTTTAAACCATCATCAGCAATTCCAATATCACAGTATCTCAAGGACTTAAAATATTCTTTTTTTGAGGTCATTTTTAAATCAAGCAAAAGATCCGAAGCCATTTTAGCGGACAACGTATCTGGAAACAGTCCAACTGAAGCATTTTTAAAATTCCTTTTTATAACCCTGCAGGCTTCTATACGAAACTCATTCTGCAAAATTCTTCGCTCCTTTTCATCTGAATCTTGATGATTATCTGGGTTCCACAATCTAGCATGAAAAAGCACTCTACCTCCATTATCCTGAATACCTTTAGGGAATCCCCTAATATCCATTGCATTATGTGATGAATTAGTTACTGAATTAAAATAATCTAAAGCCCTTATTATCTCAATTCGATTATCCATTTTAATCAATTCCTTAAAACTTAATTTAGTTAAAAAAACAAACGCTTTATAGGAATAATTTACTTGAAAATTTAAAGGATAAATATTATCTTTTTTATCTTCTTGTTTCAAAGATCTTTTAAAGTAATAAGTATATTTAGTTGGTAAATCAATAAAAAGATAATTATCTGAATAATCAAAGAAAATAGTTTGATTATCGTCATATATAAGGGCACCATTTGGTGAAATAGCAGGATCAAAATTAATTTTGAACTCAATCTTATTTATTTCACAATAATATAAATATGAAAAAATAAGCATATTACAATGTGGATTCCAATACCGTATTATTAATGTCATAAATAATTAAATTAAACTTCATAAAAGAAATATTTAAGATAGTACTAATACTTATTAAAATCAAATTTTAGATAAGATACATCTCATACTTAATTTTTAAATCATATTTTTTTTGCAATACAAAATGTACTGATTCCAAAAGGAAAACTAATATGCTTCAGCAGGCTGTTCTCTAATAACAACAACTTCAATAATATATAATTTACGGTTGTATTACCTACAATCTGCCCCTTTTCCTTTTTATTTTCAGACAAAAAAACACTTAATTTTCTAAAAATATAAACAGGTACAAATAAAGAAAAATTCCAATAACTTGATTTAGAAATAGTCAGGTTTTCATGGATCAGTTTGGCTTTTAATTCTTGATTGGTATACCTTCTGAAATGCATATTAACTACATCATGATGACTCCACAAAGATTGAAAAGCGGGAACAAAAACATACATTTCTCCTCCTGTTTTTAACAAGCTGTACCAATTTCGAATTGCCTTCCTGTCATCTTCCAAATGTTCAAGACAATCTGAAGCAACAATAATATCAAACTCATCTTCCAGTAGAATATTTTGGGCATCCATTACAAATGCGTTTTGAATCCCATTAGCTTTACAATTCGCTATGGCATTTTCACTGATGTCAATTCCAAAAAGATGTTCTGTTTTAAATCCCAAAAGTTCCAGATCTTTTAAAAAAATACCGGAAGAACACCCAATGTCTAATATCTTACTGTCTTTCGGTACGTTTCGCAATAAGTCTAGCAAGTATCTTCTTCTGGATTTAAACCACCAATTTTCTATTTCAACTTCATGATACTTTTTTTCGAAATCTATTTCCATTTCAAATAATATAATTTGTTTAGGCTTCTAATCTATTCTTTCATCTATAATGTAACGCGGTCTTTGTTTGACCTCAGCATATATTTTACCAATATATTCTCCTATAATACCAATGGAAAACAATTGAATCCCTCCTAAAAAGTACATCGGTAAAACAGTTGATAACCAACCCGGAACAGTATCTCCGGTAAAAAGAGCAGTAAAAGCGTAGCCACTCATAAGCAAACAAATGATAAAAATAATAAACCCTAATGCCGAAACTAATTTCAAAGGAAAATTACTGAAAGAAGTGATACCATTCCAGGCAAAGGAGAGCATTTTGCGAAACGGAAATTTAGAATTTCCGGCTAAGCGTTCTAATCGATCATAATAAATGATTTCTTTATTAAACCCTATTAACGGAATGATACCTCTAAGAAATAGATTAACCTCATTAAAATCAGAAAGAGCATTAATAACTCGGTTGCTGCATAATCTATAATCCGCGTGATTGGGAATCATATTAGATTTCATTTTCTTCATCAAAAAATAAAACAGCAAAGCAGAATTCTTTTTAAAAAAAGTATCTGTCATGCGTTCTTTTCTAACACCATAAACCACATCAATTCCCGACTTATATTTTTGAATCATTGCTTCAATAATTTGAACATCATCTTGTAAATCAGCGTCAATTGAAATTAATGCGTCCGCACCTGTATTATAAGTAAGCAAACCCGCTAACAACGCATTCTGATGACCAACATTTCCAGCCAATTTCAATCCTTTTACTACAACGCTTTGATTTGCTTTTTTTTGAATAATCTCCCAAGTTCCGTCTCTGCTTCCATCATCGATAAAAGCAATAAAACTTTTTTCTGAAATCAGCTCTCTCTCAACTAAATCAAGGATCAAAGTGCGGAGTTGTTTTTCAGTCTCCTCTAAGACCTGTTCTTCATTATAACAGGGAGAAACTATTCCTATGATAGGTTTAATAATAACATTCTTCATGATTTGATGTTAGAAATTGGAAAAATATAAATAGTTATTTTTTGAATTATTTTTTGAATCCAAGATATCCTATACAATCCGGCAGCACTCATAAGATACAAAGCAACTCTGGAAGGAAAAATATATCTTGGTTCCATATAGGTTAATCCATGAAAGATAAGTAAAGAAACAATTATACCCCAAAAAAGCCAGTATTGAATTAAATTTTTCTCAAGGAATAAAAATAATAAAGCACCCGCAACAATAATTAAATTAATAGAATTGATAAGCAAAATAAAAATCCAATAACCAATAGGTCCTTTTAATGGCCCTAAATCAAATTTATCAGGTTGAACACTATTAATAAAATAAACGTGACCGTAAAAACATTTCACAAAAAACTGTCTGATAAAGAAACCCGGATGCTCCAATGCATCATCAATTAGGAATTTTTTATAAACATCAGCATACGATTGATGCGTTTGATCTATAATAACTGAAAGTGCAGCACCACTTTTATTCCAGTTCTGATAATCTTTGCTATCTGGTCGAATATCACTTTCCCAAAAACGAAAATCAGTTGGCTCTTCCCTAAATTGAAATCTTCCTTGGTGTGCAACATAATAAAGCAAGCCTTCTTGGCTTCCTCCTGATTTATTTCCTGTTATTATTTTTGCAAGTTGCAAAACACCAAAACCTAATAATCCAACACAAAAAAAAGAAACCATCATTTTTTTTCCATAGCTTAAAAAGAATGATTTATTCTTAAAAAAAGCATACAAAACAACTAAAAAACCAAGCCCTAAAAGCAATAATGTATTAGGTCTGTTCAAAATCAAAAACCACATACCGAGTATTAAAAAAATCCAGCCTAATTTCTTGTTCGGTTGATGAAAGGCAATTGACCAGCCATAAATAGCTAACGTCAACGAGAAAAAAGCAGGCGCTTCAGCTAATATCCCTAAAGAATAATAACAGTGTATAGGAAAAAGAAAAAAAAGCAGCACACTTAAAAAACCTACTTCTTTAGAAAAAAGAGAACTTCCTATTCTAAATATCAGTAGTAAACTAATAGTAATAATGATTGAAGTAAATACAACCGCATATACCCAAAGCTGATCATCTGTCGCATCAACAGGTGCTAATGTATAAACGGGTGTATAAAAGAGTATGGGTCCCGGAGCTCTCGTAATTACAACCTTATCATATGCAACCGCTCCTTTAATAAATAGAGCTAAATTTTTAGATTCTTCATGAAAAGTAATATCCCCAAAAGGCTTCGCTTTAAAAGGAAGATTCAAAACTAGAACCATCATGAACGATGAAAGCAACACAATAATCGCATTAATCCTTTTAGTTGAAAAATCCATTTTATGCATACCTATTATTTTTTAATATCAAGTTTCAAAAAAATCAAGAAAAGTTGATTCAATTAGTTTGTAAAAATATTTATTGAGGCTTATGGAGAAACAGACTCCACCAACCTACTGTTCTGCCAATAGCCTCGGTCAACGCTTCCTTTCGTTTACTAGTTGTAAATGTATTGCTAAATCGAATCAATGTCAAAAGTATCGTTATGGAATGCCATTTTATTTTTGCTTCTAAAGACGGATTAGGATTTTTAGTGCGCCAAACATACCATCCGTTTCGAACAACCATTTTTCCATATTTATAGGGATTGGGTCTGCCAGATGGGTGATGAAAGTGATTTAACTGCACTTTTGTATTAACCACATTTTTACCAAACTGCAGAGCTCTAATGCAAAAATCAGCATCTTCATACAAACCATATCCTTCAAAATAGGTTGAGAATCGTAAAGAGTCAAATACTTTTTTTCGAAAAGCAAAGGACATGCCTATCAGTAAATCGACTTCGTAGCTTTTGCCATTTAAAGGAAAACCACAATTTTTGCCATGGGAATAGTCCGGCATTTTTCCAGCACCGAGATTAGATTGTAAACCCAAATAATTACGAACTACATTGCGTTGCCCTTCTTTGTACACATACCCTTCAAATTGAACATACTTATGTCTATGATACGTTATGCTAGGTTTTATTAAACTCCAATTATTCTCATTTACAGCTACACCACCTACTCCGGCAATAGCTTCGTCAGAAGCAAATGTCTCAATCAATTCCTGAAAATAGTCAGGCAATAATTCCGTATCATCATCGAGAAAAGCAATCACATCACTTGTAGAAGCTACTCTGTCCAATCCGTAATTTCTTTGTTTAGTTAAACCGCGAAAGTTTTCTGGAACTAAAAAATAGCAACTATTTTTAAACTGATTTTCCTGCAACAACTGTTCGGTTTCCCGGTTAGTTGATCCATCAATAATTAGGATTTCATCCGGATACACCGTCTGACCTTCTACCGACTGCAAAAGCTGTAATAGAGATTGAGGGCGCATATAAGTACAAATAATTAGAGAACACTTCATGCTTCTTTTTTTAATTTATTAGCCCAAAAAATGCTTTGCTTCCATTGTTTTTGAAACTGGTCATAATAGCGGAATGGATTTTTAATTTTCTGATGTTGATAATACTTGAAGAATAAAATAGTTTTATAACCCAATCGCTGTTCAACTGTAGTATGCAAAATTTTATACAACATGATTGTAGGGGAAGGTTTGGGTTGAATAACATCATTTTGCCATTGTAAAACAGGATTTGTTCTAAAACCGCCAACAGGAGCTTTTAAATGTAATATTTCAGGCTCCGGTAGATACAAAACATCAGTGCCGGTATTTCGCAATTGCATCCCAAAATCACCATCCTCTCCGTAACCAAATTCTAATGCCATATTAAATTTGACTTTTTCCAAAAGGTCTCTTCTCACGATACTATTACCAGCACCAAAAGTAGGCCATTGAATTACTTTAGTATACCTCTTTATTTCATTCTTTTGAGGATAAGAAACCGTCACAACTGGGCTTCCAAATTGTTGTATTAGTTTAAAAATGTCAACCAATAAATTAGGGGTAAAACGATTATCATCATCCGCTAAAAATACCCATTCACTTTGGGTTTGATTCAAAGCTAAATTTCTTGCATTGCAAGCACCGGATTGATGAGTAAAAATATGCTGAATATCGAAAGGCCATTTTTCTTTGGTAACATAATCCAATTCAGTCTCGCTCGCTTCTGATGGGTTTTGTTCTACGATAATGATTTTACGAGGCAATTTGACTTGTTCAGCAAAATCTTTTAATACATCATATAAATAGTTGCTTCTTCCAATGGTTGGAATAATGACATCAATAGTTCCTGAAGCAATAACCGCGCTTGAGGACTGAACAATAATCCCATCTAAGTTTATTGTATTGGTATTTCTATTCTTATATAAAAGAGAAATAATCATTGGAAATACAGGGAATTTTCTTTCGTACAACAGAAAGTTTAACAGCAATAAAAACACCCATCGTGTTTTATAGTGCTGTTTTACAAAACGAAAAAGAATAAACGTATTCTTTTTAGCGGGGTTGACAGTCGCGGGATGTTGTTTTAAAAGGTTAGGTTCTGAATAACACAACAACCCTTTTGGCATAGATAGTTTTGCTAAAGAGCACAAAAAATAGTCAAAATTTTTCTCGCAGGGAATTTCATTTTTTAAAGCTAAAAAAACAGCCGAATGAATGCCTCCAACCCAACTGCTCATTTGCCATGTTGGAAAAGTTACAGTACTATTTACCCTCGCAAAAGGAGATTCATCTATGTAACCAATATTGGTATCTAAATAAGAACTGCAAAAAGGATTATAGGAAAACAAAAGTTTTTTATGGTGGAATAATTTTTCAATTTCAGAAATATTCAATTGCTCTTTTAGACTCAAATGACACCAAACTAAAATCTCATCTGGAAAGTCATTTGCCAATAAAGCCATAAACGCGGCTATCGGTAAATGGCCATTCTTCTCAATTTCAAAAGAATCAGCATTCCTTAGCGCGACAACTTTAGTTTCATTATGATAAATAATTATCATAGCACTAATTTTTCAAGGAAGGCCCTGCAAACGTTATGATTTCATTTTTTCTGAATCGGACCGTTTGATAAGGATAATTCATTTTTTCGAAAAAGGCCTCCACTTTAATATAAGTAGCTGCTCCATCAACGATATGATAAGATGCTATGGCAAAATTAGGCTTTAGATTTCGTATCGTTTCTTCACAACCGGCCAGAGCTTCTATTTCGGCCCCTTCAATATCCATTTTTATGAAATCTAATTTCTTAATGTTATTATTTGCAACCCAATCATCAATTCGTACGGCTTCTTTTTTAACACATTTATCACTATCTGGAATCCAAATGGCAGAAGACCCTACGGTACCTGCTTCATAAAAATCAATCCACTTATTTTCATCCCAAAGCAACAAATTTTCGATTTTAATATTCCCCGGAAGATCATTGTTTAAACCTATATTACGGTCAATCCTCTCAACATTATAAATATCTGGTTCAAAAGCATAAACAACCCCTCCTTTACCGATCAACTTAGAAAATAAAATCGACAAATGCCCACAATTGGCTCCGGCATCAAGAACAACATCATTTTCTTTAACTTTATAAAAATGCTGGTAATAATTAAAATCTGGTGCTATATAATATAAAGCTTCATGGGTTACCATCGCTAAATCCTGAAAAGTAGTCTTATAAGCAACCGAAGTGCCGGCTCCTGGTACTAATTCATAAAAAGTATCTTTCGGTTTATTGATGCTGTAATAACCCAATTTGATTTTCTCTTTTATACCCCCATTAGGAAAAATGGCACTAATAATTTTTTTTATCTTTTTCTTCATTTTGATGCGATAACATTTTTATAAAACAACAAACTCTGTTTGGCAACGATTGATATACTAAATGTCTCTTCTACTTTTTTACGGGCTTGTATCCCAAATTCACTTTGCAAATTTAGATTTTCAAGCAAGGCAATAATTTTATTCGCATACGCCTTATGATGGGTCGGATGTTCCAAAAAACCATTAATCCCATCATCAAGAACCTCTCTTGCCCAACCAATAGTAGAGGCTACAATAGGTTTTTGAAGGGCCATCGCTTCAAGCCATGAAACAGGTAAAGCTTCTGCAAATGTAGGAAACACACAAACACTTGCTTGTTCTATTTCCTTTTTTATTTGACTATAGGGAACACTTCCTAAATAGGTTACATTAGGAATGGCTTCTAATGAAAATAATTTTTGCATCATCTGCCAAGTTGATGGAGCTCCAGAAATAACATCTGAGGCATCCCTCCCGACCAATACTAATTTTGCATTTGGATTTTTTTTAATCACTTCGTTAAAAATCAAAGGCAATTCTAACAATCCTTTTTTTCGAATTAAGGTCCCAAAATAAAGAACAATAGGCAAAAGAGTCGTTTTTTGATGTTCAACTTCAAAAGTAGTACAATTAACACTATTTGGAATAATGGTAAATTTCTTATTGAAACCAAATACTTGATTAGTCAAATCGGCTGTAAACTGACTCACAGAGAGCAAACCATCCGCTTGCAGTAAAGCGCGTCTTTCATGAAATTTATTCTTCCATTTTACGGGTCGTTGGTCCAAATGACAGAAATAAGTATCCGAACCGTTCAATCGAATGGCTATAGGGCATTTTTTAGGACTTATAAAAGAGGTAATTCCGGTCCAATCTGGTGCTTCTACGACATCAATTTCTTTGCTCTCATACAAACCATCAATTATTTTCTGAAGTTTTTTTCGAGTGAGATACCACGACAATCCTTTCAACTTAACATTTCGTATTTGCTGAACTACGATACCATTATCCTCAAAAACAGCCTCTTCTTTTTGGCCGTAAACCAAAACCCGAATGGAACAACCTTCCGCCAGAAGACCGATAGCTAAATTCCTGATACTGGTACCAATCCCTCCGGAGCTCCCGGTCTTTAAATGTGGATATTCAGGAGTCAGGAAAGCTATTTTCATAAATTATTTTTAATGATTGTTATTTTTCCAGAAATAAGGCGCTACTAAAATTTTCGTCTAAAGTAATACAACTGATTTATTTAGTAAAAAAATCACTGATAATGATACTGGTAAATTTCTTGGCACCGGCATCATTCAGATGGCCGCAAGAAGAAAAGTATGTATCACCCTGCACTACACCTTCATAATTATGAATTTCAGGATACATTTTAATGACTTTTTCAAAATAATCCATACCTAATACAGTACTGCACATTGGGGTTGTAACCACAATCAGATTAATCCGGTTAGTTTTACAAATTTGCTTAATTTCTTCGTAATACTTGTTATGTAAAGGCTTTAAATTAGCGATATTATTTTTCATATTGCCTTTTTTATTTCCTAATGGATAATAACCTAAATGGTCCAAACTATTTGTGGTTGCTGCTATAGCGGTTTTATACGCCTCTCGAAACCCAATACGGGTATCAAATACAATATAGCGGTAAAAAGGAATATAATACAAGGCTCTAAAATCGTTCTCTTTCGAAAAATGATCGCGAATGGTTTTGGATTGATGGATATAAGGTAAAAATCGCGCTGAAACACCTTCCGCTCTTTCTTCATTAGATAAATTCAAGTCAGCCTCCAGCAGAACAGTCTTTATTTTATAATTCCGCTCCACCATCAACTTGAGTAACAAAGAAGCTTCAAACAAATGTCCTCCGCTCATCCCGTAATTGAAAGCTTTCAAACCTTTTTGTTCAAACAAAGGGGTTACAAAATGATTATTAGCACGAGAGGAACCCAAAATAATGACATCATAATCCTTATTTTTAGAAGTATAGACCTGCTCTACTTTACTTCTTTTCGAAGAATGGGAATAAATACTGGTATATATAAAATCTAAAATTATCAACAATAAGACTGTTAATAGAAGTATTCTGATTGTAAAAATTAAAAATTTTTTCATGCTTTATTTATGTTCTTATGCTAATCATTTTTTAGGTCTAACATACTGTCGAAACCATATTCTCTAAAATTGGAAGTAGATAAATTCTTTATAATCTGAATACGTGCCCAAAGCGATAATAGCAAATAGACATAGCGCTAATTTTACCATACTATACTTGCCCGAAATAGGCTCTATTTGCGTGCGACTGTTCCATTCTGTTATAACAAAAGCGAAAACCAAAAGCAGAATTTCATAATTATAGCGTTCGTTTTCTAAGTATTGTGATGCAAAATTTCGATTGGTAACAATACGTCCAATATAATCAACAGCAACTTCAATTGATTTTGCCCTAAAGAAAATCCACGCCAAGCAGGTTAATGCAAACGTACTGATGATACTAAAAAAAACTTTAAAGGAAGCAAAATCCCAATACAAGGATACCGTTTCCATATTGGATCGGTTCTTATTTAAAAGCAATAAAGGTAAAAAATAAAGCGCATTAATAAATCCCCAAGCTATAAAAGTCCAATTGGCTCCATGCCAAAACCCACTCACTAGAAAAATAATAAAAGTATTCCGAACTTTCATGGTCATTCCACCACTGCTACCCCCCAAAGGAATGTATAAATAGTCTCGAAACCAAGAGGAAAGGGAAATATGCCAACGACGCCAGAACTCGGCTATATCGCGGGAAAAATACGGATAATTAAAATTGCGCAACAAATCAATACCAAACAATTTAGACATACCAAGAGCCATATCCGAATAACCTGAAAAATCACCATAAATCTGAAATGCAAAATAAACCGCACCCAATAATAATGACAGAGAATTCATCGATTCATAATTATCAAAAATCGCATTCGCATAGGTAGCGCAAGTATCCGCAATGACAACTTTTTTAACCAAACCCCAGATAAATTGGTAAATCCCTTCTTTGGCTTTCTCAAAATCAAAGCTGCGTTTTACTTTAACTTGTGGCAATAAATGTGTCGCTCTTTCAATAGGACCTGCTACCAATAAAGGAAAATAACTGACAAACAAAGAATAGTCTACAAAGTTATATTCTGCCTTAATTCTTTTTAAATAAATATCAATTACATACGACAAACCATGAAAAGTATAAAAAGAGATCCCTACAGGAAGTACTACATCCAGCAAAAGCGGACTGGTTTGTAAGCCAACACCATTCAACATTTCAGAGAAAGAACTGGCAAAAAAATTATAATATTTAAAGACGCCTAAAAAGCCCAGATTGATACTGATGCTCAACCAAAACCATATTTTACGACCAGTTTCAGTCTTAGCTTTTTCGATTCGAATACCGGTATAATAGTCCAAAAAAGTAGAGAAAACCAATAAGAACAAAAAACGCCAATCCCAACAGGAATAGAAATAATAACTCGCTATAATTAAGACTGCGTTTTGGGTACTTTTATTTTTGTTAAAAACAAACCAATACAGTAAGAATACGATAGGCAGAAAAAGAGCAAAGGAGAACGAATTAAAAAACATAAATACAATAAGATTATACGACTCAAAAGTAGTTAAAAACTAGTATATGCAAAGAAAATTGTAAAATTCAAATGGAAAGTTAGAAATATAAAAAACAACAGTTTTAATTTTAGGGAATGAGTTTTATCTTTATTCTCTACTACTCAATAAGCTTAAAATGATTTTCAATCATATTATTTAAGGATAAATCATGCAAGCCTCTACTTATTTCTGAATAATCTTCTAATAAATATTTACCACTTAAAATATTTTCTAAAATCTCTTTTAATGCTAATATATTAGACTCTTCAAATAAAAACCCATTTTTATTTTCAACAACCAAACCCAATACATTTCCTTGGTTCTTGGTTGTTACAACTGGGACGCCACTCAATAGACTTTCTACTACTGAATAGCAAAATGTTTCACCATGTGATGGATGAATTAAATAATCGTAATCCGAATATATTTCATTTAGATTAGAAACACTTCCTTTTAAAGTAATTATTTTTTCAAGTTCAAAATTCTGAATCATTTTTCTTAATTCTATTTCATAATATCCTTTACCATATATATCGATTGTAAAGTTATAGGATTTTAAATCCTTAACAGCTAAAATTAAATCTTGGATTCCCTTTTCTTTTCTTAGGTGTGAAGCTACTATAAATTTATTATGGGAACTATAATCGTTTTTCCTTTTGAATTTCAAAACATCTATTCCATTTAAAATAACGCTTGTTTTATTTTTTATTTGAATTCCAAAATCTAATATCAATTCATTTTTTGTTGAATCAGAAACCCCTACAAAAATATCTATAAAGCGTGAAAAAAGAGCTCCTTTGACTCGCTTTTCTATCCTTTTCTTTATGGGATATCCACCTAAAGGGCGAGGATTATGATCTATTGCAATCACTTTAGCTTTACTGACTTGTTTTATTTTTTTAAAAAAAGGAGTACACAATTCTATAAAATGCGTAATAATAAAAGAATAAGGGGTTTGGTTTTGAATACAAAAATCAAGAAAATAATTCTCTACGTTTTGATAGTTACTATTAAAAATAGTGAGCTTAGAATAGTCTCCATGTTGGGATTGATTAGGAAAAAACCAATCAACCTGAATCCCATTTTTTTTACATTTTGCATCAAACATCCAGAAAAAATAATCCATCCCGCCTACTCTTTCGGGTAGCAGTTCATAATTACAGATAAGGGCTATTTTTATTGGATTCATGTCCATTCGAATAAGGCAGTTACAATTCTTTTACTGGTACCCTCAAGAGGTTTACTTACCTGAAGTTGCATTAATTTTTCTCTGTTTAATTGATCCGTTTCCGGATACAAATAGTACAAATTAATAGCATCAATAAGTGCTTGTTCATTTTTTGCAATTCTCGTCGCACCACTCTTTACTACATTCACAATATGTGCATAATACAAAAAACGTTGATCATCATACAAACCGTTCTGACGATTCCCAAAAACAGGATTAATAACGGGTTTGTCAAACTGCATGAAATCCAAACTCATCGTAGACAACATATTGATATTAATATCTGCAAATTCCAATAAACTCCTCAAATCCTTAATATCAGCTATTGTTGGAATTCGCTGAGACCAAGCTTCCTGATGATTCTCCCTGCTTTGGATCCACTTAGGATAATTCCATTTTATGAAGGGATATTTCTCGACTATGCTTTTAAAACGAATAGGGTCTTCTGCAGGAGAAGTACGAACTATCAGGTTAACATCTGGAATCTTTTTTTCTAGTATAGCCTTGCATATCGTTTCAATATACAATTCATCATTTTTACTGGTAGCAATATCACCACAACTAAAGCAAATTATTTTCTTACGAATATCTAAATTAAATGTAGCATAAAATCGCTCTTTGTCAGAAGCATATCGATCTAAAACATAAGGTTCAAATTGCGGAGTACCTACCACTACTACATTTTCAGCCTGTATTGCCGAATAAAATTGCAACAGCTCTTTTTTCATTAATTCACTCCAAACTAAATAATAGTCAAAATCACCAGCCATTCTTCCTTTGGAGGCCAAATTATCCCAACTAAAAATAAAAGAACCGGTCTTGATTTGCAATTGAGCAGCTGCATAAATAAGAGGGGCTATGAAAGGAGGACGTTGATGAGTGAAAAACAAATTAGAAACACCGTGTTCTTGTAGAAGGGCAGTATATTTTTTTGTTATCTCATGAGAACTAAATGTCTTTTGCTGATAGTGATTATACCTTTGTATCCATTTTTCGGAATGAATGATTCTTGACCAAACATGGATAAAACGTATCGCAAATCCTCTTGGATTTCTTGCTTTGGTTTTTGAGGTTTTTAAATTATCGTTTATCCCAAAATTTCCTTTAGTATGCAATTGCAAATGGGAAACCTCTTTGGCTTTTCGAAAAAACCAAGTAAAAAAATGTTCGTTAAAAACCTCTAGTTCTACAATAGTACAATTCAAATCTAAAGAGTCATAAACGTTTTTTGGCAAACAGGAAAAAAGAACAACAGAATCAAATTGTAGCTTTGCTTCAGTCATAAAATCGCTTAATACAAAATTGCGATAGCCTACACCGTCAGTAATAACTATTCCTATTTTTTTCATTATATATCCTGCTAAATCAGCTATTATTCTTCAATTATCTATTTTTATTTGCCTTTAATTCAATCTATTTTTGAATCATCCAATATAAACTAATACACTGCCAAAGATGAAAACTCGAATTTTGGTTCCCCTCAAAATAAAGATCCAACTCCGTTCGCAATTCCTTTAAATCAAACCAAGCAGAAAACGAAGAGGTTTTGATTGTAGCAAAACAATGCGTAACCCACTCTTTCAAATCTTCCGCTAACCATTCTCTTTGTGGAGTTTGCAAAGGGCGTTTGGGTGCAAAAACCAAGTTATCATCCAAATATTCGGAAGCTATTTCTCGCAACATAAATTTAGTGATACCACTTTTTATTTTAAAGTCTAATGGTAACGAAAAGGCAAACTCCACCAATCTATAATCCAAAAAAGGCTCTCGCAATTCTGTAGAATATAGCATTGAAATTCGATCATTAAACCGCAAGGCTCGTGGGATTTTTGTGTAGAACAAATCTCGGTATTGTTTATTTAAAATCACATCCTCAAAAGGTTTTGGATAAACTGGTTTTTGTGCTTTATTCAAAAAAGAATTGGCAAGTATATTCGTTTTGAATGGTGAATCCGTAATCCCTTGAATGATTATATCATTTTCTTGGGTATAATAATCATAACCCGCCCATTGCTCGTCCATACCTTGACCATCGAGCAGAACTAATACCTTGTCTTTTCGGGCTTGTTCGAAAATTTTAGCGTATGCCAAAGTAGGAATTCCTCCATAAGGCTCATCTTGTTGCCACGCCATTTTTTCGGATAAATCAGGAACCTCATCGGCTTGAAGAAGCACTGTAGTCAACGGGTTATTAGTTTTGGCTATCATTTGTTCCACCCAAGGTAATTCGTCATAATCTGGATTATCAGAATAGAAAGTATAGGCATTGATTCTTGATTGCTGAGTAACAGTTGCCGATTTTCGGCTTTTTATAGTAGCATTGATATTGCCACTACCTTCCTTTTGTAAATTGACTAAGGCTAACAATACAGAACTATCTAATCCACCACTAATAGTAAATCCGACTGGGACATCTGCCCGAAAACGCAAATTAATGCTGTCTTTTAAAAGAGCAACATAGTGTGCTTTGGCTTGCTCGAAAGTTAAGTTTTGGGGTTGTTTCGCAACCTCTTCTTCAAAGGAATACCATTTTTTTATATGTAACTCTTGATTTTCGTATTCTAAAAAATGCCCGCCAGACAATTGTGAAATACCTTCCCAAAAAGTTTCCTCGGGATTGCCATAGGAACCATAGGCAAAATAAGAAGCCCATACGTTCTCATTGGGGATTTTTGAAATTCCAGCCGCATGAATGGCTTTTATTTCAGAGGAAAAATAAAGAGAATTGTCTTTTAAAGCGTAAAAAAAGGGTTTTACACCAAATCGGTCTCTGGCCGCAAATAGTTTTTTTTCTTGAGCATCCCAAATCGCAAAAGCAAACATACCATTGCATTTTTGCAAACAGGCTGCACCATAAACAAGATAAGCAGCTAATAAAACCTCGGTATCCGATTCCGTTTTAAAAGTATACTGTTCCTGCAACTGGGCTTTCAGCTCTATGTAATTATAAATTTCTCCATTAAAAACCAAACTATACCGTCCTGAAGAATCTAAAAAAGGCTGGTTGGACTGAGGAGACAAATCAATAATGGCCAATCGGTTGTGCCCTAAAGCTGCAAAACCTTCATCAAAAAAACGTCCCGTACTATCTGGACCACGATGATACTGACTAGTCAACATCGCATCCAACTGAACACTTTTGTAATCGCCTATTATCCCTGCAATACCGCACATTATTTTTGTTGTTTTTTAATCATTTCCTCCGCTTTATCCCAATCCGCCAATGTATCAATATTGACATACAATTCGGGGTCCGATTCAATAAAAGCAGTCGATTTACCATACAAAGAACGGTCTCTTAAAAGCACTTCCGTTTTAGTAATATAAATACTGCCATCCCTATGATAAACAATTGGAAGTTCCTGCCGCCTACTGATAATCTGTTCTTCACCTGTAGCTATTTTTAAATTTCCTCTAGAATCCACTTCAAACGTCCAATGAGGGTTGTATTCAGGGGGTACCTGTTGTACCGAAACCAAAGAATCACAACCACTTGCCATGAATTTTTCAATGGCGGCATCAAGGAAACTAACAGTCCTAAATGGACTTGTCACCTGAAGCAGGCACACCGCATCAAAGAAAATATTTTGAGCTTGATACCATTCCAAAGCATGAATAATAACATCAATAGTAGGAGTTGTATCTAATGCCAATACGCTGGGTCTAATGAATGGAACTGCAACTCCCAATTCCTTGGCTACTGTTATAATTTGTGGATTATCACTGGACAATATGACTTCTGAAAGATAATGCGATTGCAAGGCTACTTCTGAAGTATAGGTCAATAATGGCTTACCTGCTAGGTTTTTAATATTTTTTCCTGGTACTCCTTTCGAGCCGCCACGAGCTGGTATTAAGCCTAAAATTCGCATTAGTAGGTAATCGTTTTATGAAACTGCAACGGTAATTGCAATAATAAATCAGCAATATACACCCCTGCATTCCCGTTTCCATAAATAGGAGACGAAAGGGACTTCCCTTTTGTTATAGCAAATAAAATTGCCGCTTCAATTTTCTCCTGAGAATAATCAACATCAATACTGTTACCACCTCTGTCTCTTCTATTTTGTCGGGAACCGATATTGACAACAGGGATGCCCAAGAAAGCACATTCACGAATCCCAACGCTGGAATTCCCAATCAAACAAGAGCTGTGCTGGAGCAACTGCAAGAAATCTTTTCCTTCCATATTTTTAAAAAAATGAACATTGGGTAACTGATGTTGTTCTCTAAAAGCACGAATTCCAGTTGAAGTACCATCTGCTCCAGCGTCAACATTAGGCCAAAACCACAACGTAGGTTTTTTTAAGGAATGAATCGCTTCAAGTGTGGCTTCAATATGCTTACGGGAGTCTTGATATTCTGTGGTAACCGGATGCTGCATGACAACTAAATACCCTTCAGACAAATCTGGTTTTGCACCCACGCCACCATACTTCTCATAAGGATCAAAAGGAAGCGAGGTACTTTGCAATACGGTTGTTGCTAAATCAATGGAGGGGCATCCAGTATTGAAAACTACATTAGGCTCTTCTCCTAATTTAATGACGCGTTCTTTTGCATTTTCAGAGGCTACAAAATGATAATCAGCTAATTTGGTAATAGCGTGACGCACTTTTTCATCAATATTTCCGGTCACTTCACCTCCTTGGATATGTGCTAATGGAATGTTCATATAAGACGCTGCAATAGCAGTGGCCATTGTTTCAAATCGATCGGCAACAGTGACTACTATGTCAGGTTTTAAATTATCAAAAACAGTGGACAATTCCAAAATACCTATTCCAGTAGTTTTTGCTGCGGCAGTCAAATTCTCTCCTTCTAACACATTAAATACTTTGGCAGCGATGGCAAAACCATCTTTTTCAATATAATTAATAGCCGAACCATATCGATCTAGTAAGGCAGAGGCGGCAACTACCAATTGCAAATCCAAATCTGGATGTTGTTGAATGGCAGACAAAACCGTTTTAACACGGCTGTAAGAAGGACGTGCTGTTACAACTACAGCTATTTTTCGTTTTTGATTCATACTAAATCATCTTCATTTAAAAAATTCCATTGCTTCATATCGGACGTAAGTGTTCTACCAATAACTTCATTGTATTTACTGGCTAAAATACCAAATCCTTTTGGTTTTTTAGCTTCCAAATCCTCGAAAGTAAGAATATGATTTTTAGGCAAATCCTTGTTTACTGCCAATGATTTTTCAAAAATTTGCTTTAATGGGGCTAAATAACTAATATCGTTTTTATCAATTGGATGAGCCAATGATGTGGCTATAGAACGAACAGCTTGCACTAAATCTTTTACTTCTGGTATCGTTAATGAAGCTTTTGCATCAGGCCCAAAAAGCTGCCGATCAAAAACCACATGAAATTCCAATATACTGGCTCCCAAAACTGTTGCTGCAATACACGTTGCTGTTCTGGCCGAATGATCTGAAAAACCAACTGCCACACCATACCTACTTTTCAATTCTTGAATCACGTTCAACCCATATTGTTCGGGCTGTGTAGGATAAGAGGTCGTGCATTGTAAAACAGAAAAACTGACATTTCTTTCTTTTAGAAAAGATACAGCATTGTCCAATTCTTCATAAGAACTCATTCCCGAAGACAAAATTACAGGCTTCCCAGTTTGGGCAATTTTTTCTAAAATCAAAAAGTTGTTGACTTCACCCGAACCAATTTTATATTGTTTTATACCTATTTCCTCCAACCAATCAACCGCTAAATTACTGAAAGGGGAACAAATAAAATCAAGACTCAAACGCTCACAATACTGTTTGATTGCTCTCCATTGCTCTAAGGAAAAACTCATGCGCTTCCAATAATCAAATCTAGTTTTATCTTCCAGAGAGAATTGAATCCGAAAAGGTTCGTATTCACTACTTTCAGCTTCGGCGATGTGCATTTGAAACTTAACCGCATCAACTCCAGTTTGTGCAATAGCATCGATATAAGAATATAATATTCCTAAACTGCCTTCATGAGCCTGACCAATTTCGGCAATGATATAAGGGGATGATTTTTGTAACATGTAATTTTTATAAATCTATTTTCTAAATTAAAATGCATTGATAGTAAAAATACTTAATTTTCTGGCTGCCAGTATATTTTTGTATTCGGAATTTTATGATAAGCTTCGTACTCTTGCGAACTTAGTCTGTTACTGTCTCTTATAATTTTGGGAATAGCCCAGACTAAATCAAAAATTGCTAAAATAATGGCTTTCAAAGCTATGAAATCACCCTTAAAAACTTTTAACTTTAATTGAATCCAAATCGAATAACCCATTTTTTTGGGAATTAAAATAATCGGATAAAACAAAAAATACAAATACCAGCCTGAACGCAAAGATCTGCGTAACCTGATTCCATAATCTGAATTGTTTCTTCGAGATTTCACATTCACTCTATGATTCACCAAGACTTCAGGCAAATAGTGAACTTCCCAGTTTTTTTTGAATAATTGATAAGATGCAAAACTCTCTTCGCCATAAAAAACAAACCACTCCGGATAATGGGGAATGTCCCGCCAGGCTTTCATGCGCCAGACATGGGCACAGCCTACAAATCCTTGTACTTGATTTGGGTTTTCGCGGGTTAAAACAGTAACCGGTTCTTCGAGTCCCCAAAAAATGCGCAAGGCAACTAAGCCACAATTGGCATTTTCCTCAAAATACTTTTGAATGGTTTCCAATGGCTTTTCAGTAACAAAATGGGCGTCATCATCCAATGAAATGGCATAATCTGTCTTGGTTTCGTTCAGCATCTTGTTCCTGCAAAAGATATAACCTTTGGAAATCGCATTCCTGTGGAGTTTAACCTTCGGAAAGTTCTCTTTTACATACTCATAAGTGCCATCGGTGGAACCGTCATCAAAAACAACACATTCCACACTATCCTCCGTTAAGAAATATTTGATTTTATTCAAGGTAAAAGCCAAATCGGTTAGGCGATTTTTGGTGGTGATGAGGATGGAAAAAGAGTATTGCGTTTCTGCCATTTTATGTGGGGATTACATTATTGCTTATTTGATTCAAACAATATTTTATCCAACATTTTTTTGAAATTTTCATCCGAAAAATAATCCCCGAATGGATAAACCGCCTCATCAGAATTCATCCTGTTTACAATGAAGTTTTCCAGTTTTTGCTTGATTTCTTCCTTATCTGTACAACTGGCAATATATTGATTGTCTGTAATTATCCTTCTCATTTCACTTCTTTCAGGAGAAATGGACAGAATAGGTTTTTCTACTGCTGCCAAGAAAGGGGCTTTTCCTACCAGAATATTGCAACAAATTGGACCGTTTTCCAAGATGATATTAATATCGGCTTCATGCATTTGCTCGTTACAGGAATTAGAAAAGCTTGACATATTCAAAATTATAATATTGGGAATTTTTGCATATTTAGTCTCTAATTCCTTTATATCTATTCCTTTCAATCGCAAAACAAACTCGGTATTTTCTTTATACAGATGATTATTATCGACCAATTCTTTGTAAGCATCTAAAATGACATTGACATCTCTACCAAACTGGATCGCACCGTGATAGGAAATCAATATTTTTTTATTTTTTTTCAATACAGTACTTACATCGGACAAATCAAAAACACTTGCATCGTATTGATGTGGCAAGTTGTAAAATTTCTTTCTGCACCCATATAAAGACTGTAAATCTTCTGACATTAAACTTGCAGAACTCATACAGGTTTTCGACTGACTTATTACTTCAAACATCTCTTTTAGTTTAAAAAGCTCCAAATTAGTCAATGGCGTTTCTGAACCAGGATACCAAAATAAGGGATAAGGATCGTGAAAATTAACAATGGCCTTTTTAAGAATGGGTAAATCTTTGGACCCTAAAATCGTTTCATGACCTGTTCCTGCACTTCGAATAAAAATATGATCGTATTCGAGATGGTCAATTTTTGCAATATACGAGCCATATAATCTATGAATGTGAGTTCTTATCAATGAAATATAGAACAATCTCCAATAAATTTTATTGACCCATTTAGTAAAAAAAGGAATTTTTAAATCAAGTACACATTCGTTTATAGAATCAACCGGCAATAATTCCAACTGGTCATCACTGTCCTCCTGTTTTAAATAAACCACATCAATAATAGATTGAGGATAAGCAATTCTTAGTTTTGCCAAGAAAGACCTAGATACAATACCTTCACTGGTTCCCCAAGCTCTTAAATCTTGCGCGATTATTAAAAACTTCATTGTTATTTATTTTTTTTTAAAATGGCTTGAATCACATTAAACATAAATATCAAATACTGTTTAAAGTAAAAACTAGTAACATACAATTTAATAAACTGCATCCAAAAATAGACATTCTTTTTATTATCTAGGAATGTTTTTTCTAGCCTAGTCCTCAAAACAGCAAGTTGTTCGGAATCAAAAAAATGTTTTTTATCATATAATAGATAATGATAAAATCCAAAAGTGGCAATATTTTTTGCCTTTAAATTATCCCTCTTTGAAGTAATATTCAAACTACTATGTCTAAAATAAACCTGAGAATTGTTTATAGTATACAAAAACGAAAAATTGGAAACCTCTAAAACGGCAAGATAATCACTATACCAAGCCAATGGTAAATCTTTAAATTTCACTTTATCAAAATCTGCCCTTCTAAAAATAAATTCGCTCAAAGAACTTCTTGTTCCTCCTTTCAATTTTCGCATTAAAAAGTCAGTGGATTTTTCTAGCTTTGGATGAATATACAGCTTTGAAATTACTTCTCCTTTGTCGTTGATAACCGCTGTTGCATATCGGATTACATTAATTTTCAGCGCCTCTATTTTGTTCCTGTTTTCATAAAATGCAGATACAAAATTATCCTGCAAAACATCATCATCACCTAAAACCAACAACCATTCTTCATTTTGCATAAGCGAAATACAACGATGCCATTGTTGCACCAAAGAAGTACTTCCCAAATTAGTTTCGAATCGATGGTATACAAAATCAAATTGACCTTTATATTTTTCTAATAAATCCGTTGGGGTTTCTGGACTAGCATCATTTCCAATATAAACTTTAAATCGCTTATCCGTTTGATTCGCCAACGACTGTAAGGTTTCTTCGAAAAAAGTAATTTTATAATAAGGAATTACGATGGCGACCATATACAAAAAAGAGTTATTTAGATTTTAATTTTAAAATAGCGGGAAGAAACCGCTTAAACAACTTTAAAACTCCCGCTGATTTCAAAACTTTTTTAATCATCAAACCCGATTGATGGGTATTCGATTCTTTAATCGCTCGCAATCTGCTTTTTAAATCTTCATTTGATTTATAATATCTCGAAATTAGAACCAAAGAAAGTTGATGAAATTCTTCTTCTGACAAAAAAATTTTAAAATAGGCATAGGCTTTAAGCTGGTCTTCATACAAACTTTTGGTCCTAGTTCTACTCTTTGGATTTTGTCTGTAAAAAGCCAATGGTTTGTCTAAAAAAATAGCCTTACGAGCCTTTTTGAAAACAGAAACCCAAACAATCCAATCTTCTTGGGCAGTCATGTCTTCTGGAAATCGAATACTTTCAAATAGTGAAGCTTCAAAAAAACCACAATGGATTGGAATTGTAAATGATGCTCCCCATTGATAAAGCAAGCCTTCAAAATTGAACAATTGTGGATTCAAATTACAGTATGGAATTGAAGCCTCAAAAGGATTATCAACAAACATTCTGAAATTTGAAATTACAATTTTTATGCCATCATCTGCATGAATCCGATTCAACGACAATTCCAATTTTTTTTCATCCAAAACATCATCCGAATCAAGAAACTGTATATAATCGCCTTTTGCTTTTTCTATTGCTAAATTTCTAGAATTGCTGACTCCTCCATTTTCTTTATGCAAATAAACGAATCGACTATCTTTTGCTACCCATTTTTGGGCGATATAGTCTGTATCGTCTGAACTGCCATCATTGATAATCATACATTCCCAATTTTCATAGGTTTGGTCTAATACCGATTGCAATGTGGCATCCAAAAATTGGGCTTGGTTGTAACAGGGAACTATGATGGAAACTAATGGGTTCATAAATTAAAAATACTGATTAAAAATCGCCTACAATATTTCAGAAACGAAGTTAGTTTAAAATACTTTAAATAGAATGGCATCAAAAACAACCATTCTTTTAAATTTAATTTTCTGCTTTTTTTTATTGCTCTTTCATATTCCAACAACAATTCGATAAGTTGTGCTTTTTCAAATGCTTTTGATTTTTTTAAAATTAAATCTTTTAAAAATTGGATGGAAACTCCATTCTTTACATCTTCATTATCTAGTTTCCCTGTTATACTGCTACTCGAAATCCTGACAAACACAATAGCTTCATTTATGGAATAAATCGGCTTGTTCTCTGAAAAATCTATCCAAGCTTTATCGTCGCTGTGCCAAGCCAAGGGATAATTGCTAAATCCTTTTGACAAAAAAGATTCTTTTGAAAATACATATTCCGATAATGAACTTCTTGTTAATCCTTTTAATTTTCTAAAATAGGAATCAGTTGCTTTTTCCCTTTTGGGTTGCAAATAAGCTTCCGATATTTTTCCGGATTTTTGATTTACAATTTTGGTTGCAAAACGGACTACACTTGATTTTGTATTAAACGTATCATAATTTTTATGCCACGATGCTACAACTTCAATATCTAAGTAATCATCATCGCCCAAAATCATGAGCCATTCTTGGTTGGCTGAAAGTGTGATACAACGCTCCCATTGTTGTGTCAATGAAGTACCTCCCAAATTAGCTTCAAATCGATGGTACACAAAATCAAATTGACCTTTATACTTTTCCAACAAAGCTAGTGGAGGTTCTGGACTGGCATCATCGCCAATATAGACTTTAAATCGTTTATCGATTTGACTCGCTAACGACTGCAAGGTCTCTTCGAAATAAACAAGCTTGTAATAAGGAATGATGATGGCTAGCATTTGATCTTTTATTTTTTGAAAACAACATTACTTGTATTATGATTATTTCTTTTTATAAATACCAAAAAAAGAAAAACTAAAAAAAGTTTCACAAAACAAATCAATTACAAATTTTTCACTTTTTAAATTTGCTTCATTCTCTCTTTTTAACATGTTTAATTGATCATCCATGAACCAAAATGAACCAAACTGTTTAATAAAAAAATCAGCGTGTTTAATGCCTACATATTCCAAAATCTTTTGTTGATTTTTTTCTTCAATCATTTTTATCATAGAGACTTTTTTGACTCTGTAGTAAAAACCAACTTCATCTAGACATTTAACTAATCCCCTGTTTTTCAACATAGAAATCCAAAATTCCCAATCTTCCCACCCATAAATCATATTGATATCATAGCCTCCAACTCTTTCCCATTCATGTTTTCTAAAAAAAGTAGAACAAAAAATCATATTTTGTCTAGCCAGTTCATAAAGAGAAAAATCCGGTAAAATCCAACTTCCTATTTCTCTACCAAATTTTTCAGCTTTGCAGTACACCAATTGTAAGTTGGGATCTTCTTGAAAAGCTTTCATGGCCAATGAAGTGTATACATTTCCAATCTTATCATCAGCATCCAATGGAAGAATAAATTCTCCTTTTGCAATCGCTATCCCCGCATTCCTGGCACTACTTAATCCACCATTTTCTTTAAACACATATTTAAAACGAAAGTCTTTTTCTGCCCATTGCTTGGCAATAATTTCCGTTTCATCTGGACTTCCATCATTCACAACAATACATTCCCAATTCGTATAAGTTTGATCTAATACAGACTGTAAAGCCTCGCCCAAATATTGGGCTTGGTTGTAACAGGGAACTATGATGGAGACTAAGGGGTTATTCATTTTAAAACTTATTTAACAAGCCTAATTTAACCATCACCTTTATTTTTCTTGATTTTTTTAAGTTTGAAACCGTCTTTTTTAATTCAAATAAACTAATGACATCATTAACATAAGCCCGAAACTCTGAATTTAAAACCTTATGTTTTTCCTCTACAATCAAGTTTTTATTTTGGAATTCCGAACTCAATCCGTCCAAATAAAAAGTTGATACGATCTCATTAATCTTTTTGTAAGAAGAATTAAATTTACAAATACTTTCGATAAAAAATTTCCAATCAGAAACAATTCTCAAATTTTCATCATATAAACCAACTTTATCAAATAACGAAGCTTTGATAAAAGTTGCAGGATGAGGCAAAGTATCATTTACAAAATAAGAAAACAACAATTCTTCTGGGTACATTTTTACGAATTTTTTTTTGTTGTTGACCACATTAAGATTAAAATAGATAATATCTTCCAATCCCAAAAAAGAATGGTTTTGTTCCAGCACCTTATCCTCAAATAAATGATCCCCACTATTTAAAAATAACAAATACTCTCCGGTAGCTTTAACAATGCCTTTGTTCATGGCATTGTAAATGCCTTTATCAGACTCACTAACCCAATAATCAATATTTTCGCTTTTACTTTCAATATAAGCCGCACTGCCATCGGTAGAGCCGCCATCAATAATAACATATTCAAACTCTTGCCAAGTTTGATTCACTATGCTCTCTACGGTTCTTTTCAGCCCTTCGAGATTGTTATAGTTGATGGTGATGATGGTGATTTTTTTAGGCATCTTAGGTTTTACTATTTTGATAAATCTATTAAACTGCTTTTAATTTTTTATCGCTATCAAATTATTATAAGGGTAATATAATTTTTTTGTTTCTGCTATTAATTCTCCGTTTTTAATAGTATACCACACATATCCAAAAACTTGCATTAAATCATAAATCTCGTGTACTGCATAACCTGCATTGAAGGCATTTTCTTCAGTAAATTCAACCATTACAATTGGATTGTATTTTACAAGAAAATCTTTTCCTCCATATAAAACAAATTTTTCCCAACCCTCAACATCTATCTTCACTAATTTTATTTTGGATTTATCAATATCTTTCAACTCAATATCCAAGGTTGAAACAGGAACTCGAATCGAACTTTCTAATTTATTATCTTGGCTTGGCGCAAAGGAATTCCATGCATCATATCCATTTTGTGAGACAAAAAACGATAGGTTTCCAGAAGAATTAGACAGTCCAATATTTCTAATGTCAATATTTTCAAATTTATTTAATTCAACATTTTCCTCTAAACGTTTAAAAGTTAAAGGAGAAGGTTCAAAACAAACTACTAGCCCATCAGCACCAACTATTGGAGATGCTAACAATCCAAATAATCCAACATTAGCTCCTATATCAATGAATACATCTCCTTTTGCTAAAACAGAAGATAAATAATCCGTTTCTACTTTCTCAAAACCATCATATATTAATCTAGATAGAACACTATCTCTGTATAAATTTATTTTGACGTCATTATTTAATTTAAATTCAAAAAAATCATTCCCTTTGAATAATTTATCCCAAGATTCATTTACTATTTTAGTAACTTTATCATCTTGTATTCTTTGAAAATCTCTCATTATTTTAGAGATTTTACCTGCAATATTGTAAAAAGGCCTTTTAAAAAAATTCTTATTCATTTTTATTATATTAATTATCAAAATAGTGCCAATCCAATTGAGGCATTATAAATCCAGGTCTTGAATCAGTAAAAGCACTGTTTAGTCCATTAACATTAGTAATATTAAATTTGATCATCAAATTATCATCAAAAACAATCCACCTAATATTGTGGATACCAATTGCTAATTTTATTCCGAATGAACCGTTTTTTAAAAAATTTTCTGGTATGGCAGTTCTAATGGCGTAGTTACCTTTTTTTACATTTTCAATTATATTTTCTACATCATCATGAAATGATCTAAAAATCACTACGCCTGAGGTTAAATCAATCAAATCAAAACCAATTCTTAAACCTAGAACGTCCTTGATAACGTTATATTCCATACTAATGAAAATCTCTTTATTTGTATAAAAATTATTTTCTGATGAAAAATCTTGATGTACAGAAACACTTTTTAAAACAAAAAAATCATCAGTTTGATTTTGTATAAATTCATTTATTGCATTGTCATCATAATTGTCATTCTCCGAATTTAAATAAAATGCAATCCCCTCATCAACAGATCCTTCATAGAAAACAGTACCATTTTGCAAAACAAGTAATCTAGTACACAAACTCTTCACCGCCGCCATATTATGACTCACAAACAAAACCGTTTTGCCCCCGCTACGCGAAATATCCTGCATCTTGCCAATGGCTTTTTTCTGGAATTCGGCATCACCAACTGCTAATACCTCATCAATCACCAAAATCTCTGGTTCGAGGAAAGCTGCCACAGCAAAAGCCAAACGTACCGTCATTCCGCTGCTGTAGCGCTTTACGGGGGTGTCTATATACCGCTCACAGCCCGAAAAATCGATAATTTCGGCAATCTTGGAGGCGATTTCTTTTTTGGTCATTCCCAGAATGGCTCCGTTCAAAAAGATGTTTTCGCGTCCTGTCATTTCGCCGTTAAAACCAGTACCTACTTCTAATAAAGAAGCCACACGACCTCCAAACTTAATGTTTCCTGTAGTGGGTGCAGTAACGCGGGATAATATTTTTAATAAAGTAGATTTTCCTGCACCGTTTTTACCAATAATCCCTAAAACTTCTCCACGTTCCACTTCAAAGTTAATGTCTTGCAATGCCCAAACATAATCACTGGTTCCTTTGATCCTTCGGTCGTTGGTATCACCAATTTTGAGATAAGGATTTTCCTTGCCTCGTATTTCGTGCCACCAGCGGTTCAGGTCATGACTCAGCGTGCCCGTACCTACCTTACCTAGGCGGTATTGCTTGGAGATGTTTTCGGCTTTAAGGATAATGTCTTTCAAAGGAGGGTTATTGAGTTAAACCATTTTACTACGAAGGCTAAGGCACAAAGTTATTTTATTTTTTCATATAGAAACATATTTAGCTGAAATGGAATCCTTTTATTTTGGATAAATAGTTAAAGGCCTAATTGGATATAATCCAAATATTATAAATCATACCCCTGATCTTTATAACAATTTTCAAACAATTGGGTATATTTCAACCATTCATCATAATTACAATTAGGGTTGTTTTCATTTTTTAAATAATTAACGACACAATTTACATTTAATTCATAATCCGTTTCGTCAAAATAACTTAAATCATTTTTAAACCATAATTTATTCATAAGAATATTAAATAACGTGGTGTCAAAATTTACGCCTCTATTATCACCAAGTGAAGTATTATTAAAAGTAGTCTTAACATGTGGCTCTTTAGTAATACCAAAATAAAGTTCTCCATTATTTTTTAAATTATAGTTTACCGCACAGGAAAGTTGCTGATTTTCATTTAACTCGTCCTTAGCACTACCAACACAAATATTCCAGTACTTTAATTTATAAATAACCCCAGATATTATATAAACATTATATAGATCCAAAATGTCATTATTGAAATTTAATTTGAAGTATTTAAATTTAAGTTTCTTGAAAATTTTAATAATTAGTTTATAAAAATCAGAAGGCTGAAAAAGGAAATTGAATTTTTTGATTTTGCGTAGAAAAGATTTTGAATCATAAATATAAACACCCTCCATATGCTCTTTAAAAGGAAAACTAAATTTTTTTTTATTTAATATATTGAATTGCAAAAATTGCAAATTGTAATTATCAATGATTTTTTGAAGATTATCTAAATCAATTTTTTTAACAACAAATTGGTCATCTTCCAAAATCAAGAAATAATCAAATGCAAAACTATTTACAACTTTATTCCAATCAGAATGAGGTAGTTTAACATAACTACTATCAGGTTTACTATTTTCATAATTTCTTATAATAGCTGATTTTTCTTCATAATAAATTGTTTTTATTATTTTAACAGTGGGAAACTCATCATATAGTTTTTTCAGATACACATCTGGTGTTCCATCATCAACTATAGTTACATTATAATCTCCAACAATATTTTTATAAATGCTTTTTAAAGTAAAATGTAATAAATAGGGCCTGTTATATGATTTTATTAATATATTCATTTTTCAATCAACTTTAGCTCATTAATACACCTTGATTTCCTATATCTATTAACATTATTGTAGAAGGAAATATTATCAAAATCCACCATCAAATAATTAAGTTTACTTATTATGGCTTTTTAAAGGCATATACAATTCCAGAAATGGGACAAATATTTTTAGAGATAATTTCAAATCCAGAATCCAACAATATTTTTTCAATTAATTGAGATCCTCTATCATGCCATTCAAGTAGTATTACATCAACCTGGTTAATCACTCCCGATTTATAAATATTATCAAATATTTCATATTCTGCCCCTTCACAATCTATTTTAAGAATTATTTTCTTGTCTTTTATATCATTCAAAATTTTACTTATCTCTATTGAAGCATCACATATTTGAACTTCTGTTTCAACAGCCTTTTCACTATTTGAACTTAATTTACTTCGAACCCCAACTTTTCCTTTTGAATCTTTATTGTATTTAAATGTGTCTCTATAATCTTCTTTTCCCAACCCTATATTTTTTATCCATTCAACTTTATGAATTTTATTATTTAGTGAAAGATTATATTGTGCTTGTTCAAAAGTACCCTTAACGGGTTCAAAAGCATAAATTTTTTCAACGTAATTTAACTTTGAAAAAAAAAGAGAACTTACACCAATATTGGCCCCAATATCTATTACAATAGATTTTGAATTCGTAATAAAATTATACTCGTTTTCAACAAAAACTTCAGTTAATATAAAAAACTCATCTGCGCTTTCAACATAAATCACCAAGTCTAAAAAACTCACAAAAAAACCATCTTTGTGGGCTACCAAAGTTAAGTTTTTAAATTTTTCGTTTAATTTTAAAATATATTTTCTACAGTTAAAAAATAAATCAAGATTCCCCTTTATATTGAATTTATTTAAGAAAATCATTTCAGCTTGTTCAATTTTTCTCTTATTTTCAATTCTATAACCCAACTTATTTATTAGGTCGTATATTATTTTTTTCATTATTAGTTTAATTACAAATATTCAAGTTCAAAACCAACTACAACTTTGGGTATCCAATTCTCTTCATTCACAGCCAAATTTAACAAAGCTATTAAATTAACTAAAAGTTTTATATTTTTTTATTAAATCCATTTGTTTTATTTTTTAAAAAGATTCAAAAAAAACCATTTTACGCTTCGCAAAGGTTTCAAAATTGCAGCCCCTAATTTGTAATCTATCGTGTTTCTGAATTTATTGATTTCCTCTTTTTCCAAATCAGAAGTCTTTAAAAACTGGTCTATCAAGGCTTCATAATACGTGCAATAAATTTCCTTGTTCTTGATGTAAATGTATTTCTTGGTTTCGTTGTGTTTTCGGTTCATTCCGGCACTTCTGGAAACATTGCTCTGCCTGTAAAAAAACAGGACTTCTTCAATGATATGTACTTTCCATCCTAAGCCGCAAACTCTTAGATAAAATTCCCAATCTTCATAGCCGTTTTCCGGGTTTTCATCGTATCCGCCCACTTGCTCCCAACAAGCTTTCCTGAAGAGTGATGAACCATTATTTACCCCATTATGAAACAAAAAATCAGTTACTGACTTCGCCGTTGATTGGAACACACGCAATTGTTTTTCGGCTGTAAAATACCTGCCCCAACTGCTCACTATTCCCATTTCCGGATTATTGCCTAACACTACCAACGCTTTTTCAAGAAAAGTGGCTTCGTACTTGTCATCAGCATCCAGAGTAAGAATAAATTCTCCTTTTGCAGCTTTAATTCCTAAATTCCTGGCACTGCTCACGCCGCTATTTTCTTTGTAAACATAAGCAAAACGAGAGTCCTTGGCTTCCCATTTTCGGGCCACTTCCTCCGTGTTATCAGGACTGCCATCATTAATTATAGTACATTCCCAATTAGTATGGGTTTGGTCAAACAACGATTGCAACGCTTCGTCCAGGTATTGAGCTTGGTTGTAGCAGGGAACTATGATGGATACTTTAGGCATTGGCATATACAGTTACAACTTCTTGTTTTTATTTTTTGAAGGCATAAATCATCCCGGTAATAGAAGTCAAATGTCTGGAGATAATCCTAAAATTATTAGCTATTAATATATCCTCCAGCATTTTAGACCCTTTATCATGCCATTCAATTAACAATATATCAATGTCTGCCAGTAAATTTGTATCACTCAATTCTTGAATTATTTCATATTCTGCCCCTTCACAATCTATTTTCAATACCTTTTTCTGCAATGGATGCTTTGCTAACAAATCAGGAAGTACCTCACTTATATTCTTGATGGCAATTTCAATTTCTATTGCATCTTTCTTGTCTATGACAAGACTTGACTCCAATCGTATACCACAATTGCCTTTTGCTTGTGAATTGTACAGCACTTTCTCCACTCGGGTAGAACCGCCTAAACCATAATTAAAGGCTTCGATTTTATTAGAATAAGTTTGATTTAATTCCAAATTATAGGATGCTTGATTGTAAGTGGTTAATACAGGTTCAAAGGAATATATTTTATCCACATTTTTGTTTAAAGCAAAAAACAAGGAACTAATACCAATATTCATTCCTATATCAAAGACCACAAAGCTTTCATTAGATAATAAATTATAATCTTTTTCAATAAAAACTTCCTTAATTATAAAAAATTCTTCAGAAGATTCGACATATAATTGTAAACTATTAAAATGGGCTAAAACTCCTTCTTTATGACGCTCCAGATGAATCTCTGGGAAATATTTTTTAATTTCAAACAAATAAGAAGCCGATATTAAAACTAAATCATTCCTGTCATTTTGAACACCAAAACCTGCTACTAAGTTTTTTAAATATTGTTCTTTTTGGGATATGTTTGAAATTTTGTAACCCAGTTTTTTTAATAATTTATGAGTATATTCTTTCATTAATCTATTTATTAAATCTTTACTTTATAATTTAAAATCTATTTAAAAACCTAATATAACTTTAAAACAAACGGTCACACTGACTACTAAACCGTGTCTATAAAACTCTTCTCTGTCTTATTAAATATGAGCACTCCTACAAAAAATACTACTATGGTTACCAAAAATGTATAACACAATCCCCAAAAGGAAATGTGTCCTACATTCAACAACATATAACGAGTCGTTTCTATAACATAGGCCAAGGGATTGTACTCTACTAACCATCCATAAGTAGGCAGTTTATCTTTGATTAAAGCCATAGGATACATTACGGCTGACAAATACATCAACAGTTGCACGCCAAAGCCAATCAGGTTACTGAAATCTCGGTACTTTGTAACCAAGGATGAGATTAGCATGCCCAATCCCAATCCTAAAATACCCATCATAACAATCAATAATGGGAAAAACAAAGCAGTAACATTCATTTCAATTGACGCACCTTGAATATAATAATAAATATAAAAACAAATGAATATAAAAAACTGAATCCCAAATTTTAACAAATTAGAAACCACGATAGATAGCGGTACAATAATCCGTGGAAAATATACTTTACCAAAAATCCCTGCATTACTTCTAAACGTATCAGAAGTGCCATTAAGACAGGCTGTAAAGTAATTCCAAATAGTAATCCCAGCTAAATTAAACAAAAAAGGAGGTACCGTCCCGGTATCAATCCCAGCCACAGTATTAAAAATAATAGTAAAAGTAATCGAGGTAAACAACGGCTGAATCAAGTACCAAAGCGGCCCTAAAACCGTTTGTTTATATACAGTAACCACATCTCTCTTTACAAAAAGCAGCAGCAAATCACGGTATTGCCAAACTTCCTTTAGATTAAGTGAGAAGAATTTATTTTTGGGCGTTATTTCAAACAGCCATGTGGTATTTGTATGTTCGGTTTGGTTCATGGATTGATGTTAAAACACTGATGTTAATTTGATCATCTCGAGCGTGTCATCTCGAGCGCAGTCGAGAAACGAGAGATATTTTATTTTATTAACTAAAGAGTATCATTACGAAGCAAATATAAAAAATTTGCACTAGGTATTACATTAAAAATTGCGGGTCAGATTAATTTTTTTATCATTTTTATGGATAAGTAACCTATTAGTGTTCGCTATAAAACTATAAACACAAACAGCCTAACGTATGTACCATAATCAATTAGATAAACTCGCTGTCATACTCAATATTAATTGTAAAAAATGGAGTTCTTAGCCTCACAGTTGGGTTGTATAAATTTCACCATCCAATTGCTAAAGCAGAGAGCCATTAAAGCAACTTTTCACAGAAAGAATTTTAATTGTAGTTTAAATCCAATATATTTACTTAACAATTAAACTAAAATAAAGTTTGTTTGAAGCTATCATTCCGACACTTCGGGAGAACTAACGTTAGCCGCAAACTGCTATCGAAACTTAAAATATATAATGGAAAAATACTTACGACAATTAATTTCAATAGAATTTGACGACAAAAAGGATGTCTTTAGTGGTTTTCTTATTGATTGGACTGAAGATTGGATTTTATTGAAAAACAATCCTGTAGATTTTATAATTGATGGCTACACGATATTAAAAAATAAAAATGTAAAGTCAATTATTCAAGACAAGGATCATGAATTCACAGAAAGAGTAATCAAACTTAAAGGTTTAAAAACAAGCGCAGAGGAAATAATTCCTCTAAAAGATTTGTACTCAATTATGAATTTTATAGCAACTAAATATGAGATTTTTCAGATTGCAAAAAAGTCAGATAAAGCGGTTTATCTCGGTAAACTAATAGACCTAAACGAGAAAGAAGTGGTAATAGATTTTTTAGGAACCGAAGGTAAATTTGAGGGCGAAATGAGTTTTAAGCAAAACAAAATAAGAGTTATAGAATTTGATACTGATTATATTAATTCTTTAAAACTAATTGTTGACGAAGAAAAGAAAAAGTAATTGACTGCTCCTAACAGGCTTAGCTATCCTTTTTAATCATTATGTTCGTAAAGCAACCCGATGGCGCAGAAAAGCATTCAGTAACTGTCAATAAAAAAGTACTGCCACAGCCGATTGTATAACACGCACGGCTTGGGAGTAACATGAAAATTCATCTTAATAATTTATAAAAAAACATTCAGGCTTGAAATCGAAGATTCATGGATACCAAAAAACAATAATAACCCATAACTATTTTTTTGTTTCTTTTGAAATCGAAGATTCACGAACTCCAATAAATTATGAACTGGTGAGTAGTCAAGACAAAAGAAAAAAAGGCTCTTCATCTACAAAACAGTTAAAAAGAGTAATGCCTTTTTCCTTTATTTATTCATCATTTAGCCTCGCAGTCAACAGTTATAAATTTAAATTTTACACGTTCAAAATCTATAGGTGAGCCTTTAACAAAATAAGAAGCACCCATAGTGGTTTGTATTTTTCCATTCCCTAAAATAAGTTCGTTCCCTCGCTTTAGAAATGCCATTGGATTTTTATATGTTATTTTTTCATTAGCGCCCTGAATAAAGGTGTAGCTGGCAAATAATGTATCTCCATGGAATTCTCCGGCTATTTTCCCCACCTTTTTTGGCATATTAAAAAATTTCATCACCATATCGCCGCTTATTTTTCCGTTTTTTAAAGTATTCATTTTTAAATCAATAGTATCTTGTTCATACAGCGCTTTATAGCATTGGACACTTATTGGTTTTTCAGTCTGGACTTGGTTAGCTTTACCGACTTTTGGGTCTTCATTTTTTTTACAGCTTAGAAATCCTACACAAGCAAACAGCAAACAAAAAAAACATAGATTTTTCATAATAGTAAATATTTAGTTTAATGATTCAAATAATAACTATTGCTAATTTACGCATAAATAGTGTATCGTAGCACAGCTTTAGTGCTATTTAAATTACAAAAACCCTTTAAATATAATTATACATAACGTCAGTTCGAGTAATTTTCTCTTGAAGCCTCGGGAAGAAAATTATAATTAAAACATAATGACACCCAACGGGTTAAACAATACTATTCTAACACAATAGTTATTTCTTTTTTGGTTTCTTCATACGCTGCAAGAACAATAATACTGATCTGTTTAAAATTCTCAACAAAGGTCAAAAATCTTTAAACAATCCACGTGCAATGACTATTTTCATAATTTCATTCGTTCCGGCATAAATACGTGCCACACGGTTATCGGCGTACATACGTGCAATTGGATAGTCCCACATATAACCATAACCACCAAATAATTGCAAACATTCATCAACGACGTGTCCGCACATGTCGGTTGCCGAATATTTAATCATCGAAGCACTTTCAGTGGTTAATGTATGATCAACTAATAATTCGATACATCGATCTAAAAAAGCCTGATGTATTTGCATTTGAGTAGTACATTCCACAAGTTTAAATTGGGTATTTTGAAATCCTGAAATAGGAGTCTCAAAAGCGGTTCGTTGCTTTGTATAAGCGATGGTGTTTTCGATGGCGCCTTCAGCAGTAGCAACCGCCATAATCCCAACTGTCAATCGTTCCCGAGCCAATTCCTGCATCATAATTTTAAAGCCTGCTTTTTCGTCTCCAAGTCTGTTCTCCTTTGGAACTTTTACATTATCGAAAAACAATTCTGCAGTATCTTGAGATTTCATTCCTATTTTTTTGAAGGGAACCCCTTTATGAAACCCTTCCATTGTTGATTCTAAAATAAGTAGGGTTACGCCTTCTTCATCCGTATTGTGATTGGTTTTTACCGCCACTATAGCCATATCACACATAAAACCATTAGTTATAAAAGTCTTTTGACCATTTACCAGATAATGATCCCCTTTATCTTCGGCCGTTGTCCGAAGTGCTTTCAAATCACTCCCGCAATTAGGCTCTGTCATTCCTATAGCAGTAATGATTTCTCCTTTGGCCATTAGCGGTAAATACTTTTGCTTTTGTGCTTCAGTTCCATAATACAATAAATAAGGCGCTACAATATCAGAATGCAACGAAAACCCGGGACCGGTTATTCCTTTTTTGGCAAACGCTTCAATTAGCAAGGCATTAAAAGTAAAATCCAATCCTCCGCCTCCATAAATTTCTGGCATATCCAAACACAATAATCCTAATTCCCCCGCTCGTTTCCATATTTCACGGGATACCATACCGTTTTTCTCCCATTCATCTAAATGCTCCATAATATCATTTGAAATGAATTCTTGAATCATCTCTTGCATCATCTTATGCTCTTCAGTGGCATAAATCTTTCGTTCCATTAATACGTTTTGTAGCATTTTTTATCATTTTTAGATTAGAGAATGCTTGTACTGATTCCGTCATTGGAAAAACTCAAGGGGATAGTAATATACAGCAATCTTGCGAACAATTTTTGTTTTCTAAAGTTACATATTTTTTGTTTTCAAAAATGCTTCAAAAAATAAATCACAAGTTGTGTTTTGTTCTGAAATAACTCCTTATAGAAAATTATGCCCGTGAGTGAGTAAAAAGCGAGTAACAGCGCAGTTCAAGAACAATCCCATTTCAAATAAGATCAATGGCACAAATCATTTGCAACAGTTGATACCAGCTGGGCATTTGATTATTCATTCTTTACAACCGTGATTTCGTTCTCAAATTTAAATGTAGTGCATGTACAATAGTTAAACCCTTAGCGAGCCACGAAATGCTCTGGCTGCATAGTAGGATTCTGCACCGTTATGATACACGAATACAGTGCCATAGCGGTAATCGCAAAAGAGTGCGCCGCCTAGTTTTCTAATCTCAGAAGGTGTTTTGACCCAGCTCGATGTTTTAGTATCAAAATTTCCAAGTTGCTGTAACTCTCGATACTGCGCTGCAGTTAAAAGTTCGATGCCCATGGCATCAGCCATACCAGTAGCGCTCGTTGAAGGTTTATGTTCTTTTCTTGACTCCAGCGCTTCGGGATCGTAACAAATACTTCTGCGACTTTTAGGACTTTCTGCTGAACAATCATAAAAAACATACTGATCCGTCTCTTTATCATAACCCACAACATCAGGTTCACCTCCGGTTCTTTCCATTTCATGGAGCGACCACAATCTTTCAGTCCCGAAGTTTTGGGAGGCATCTAGCTTTGCTTGTACTTTAGCCCATTCAATACCTTCGTGGCGGTTCCTGTTTTTCTCAAAACGGCTTTCTAATACGTTGAGTAATGCGGAACGTTGTTCTGTCGACAACTCTTTTTTATTTCCCATTGTGATAATGTGTTATTTTAATTGACGTACAATAATCGTGTAATTGATTTTCCATTTCGCGCTGCCCTATTTTTTAATCTCGTTGTCAATATCTCCGCTAGAACGGCAGCTTGACAACAGGAGTAAAATTCTTTCGGAGCGGAAAGATAGAAAAAAATTGGATCTAGAATCCAAAAAACCAGTATCAGACTAAAGGCTACAGCAAAGATTGTCGAAGCGATAATTCCGAAATATCAGTATCATATTGTTTTTGAATTTAATTTCTCTTCACAACTAAGCTACCGGCAAAATAAGCCATCGGAATATAAGCTCCCACTAGGTCAACAACAGTAAACCAATTGGGTGAAGGAAGCATGAAAACACTGGCTATACCTCCCAACAGGAAAAAGACACCAATGCTGAGCGCAAGTTTCATTTTATGGGTTCCAGCTAGTAAAGCTGCCAGAAATGCTCCCACAAAAGTCCCTAGTGCATGAGCTAAAAACGGAAAAATAAAATGCTTGGATTGGAATAAATGCATGGATGCTTTCAAACCTTCTGTAGTGGTAACATCAGCACCATCTGGCGGAGCTATGATGGAACCACTAATCAGGATAATTCCCATATTCACTAAACTGCCAATGATAATTCCGACAAGGATCGCTAAAATGTTTTTAATGATTGGATTCATACTCATTTTTTTTAGTTATTAAGTTTGATGTACTCTATAGTTCATTTCTTGTCAATCGTACGACTTGGTTGCCTATAACATCACCGTGCTCCAAATCATTTGTAACAACTATCAACACTACTTTTTATAGCTTTTTCATTAAAAACTCACCTAAACCCATTTTTAATAATAAACGGTTCCCTGTTAATTCAAGAATGATAAACTCGTATTTTTCTTTTCCTGTGTTTAAAACTATCGATTTTGAATTAGTGGAAAGCAACCAATTTCCATTCATATTTTCTCCAAAAGCAAAAGCAACGAAGTCACCATTGGGTCTAAACTCAAAGGTCATTTTATTAATTATATCTGATTTCAAGGTTTTTCTGCCAAGGTCGTCTATACCTTTATTCAACGCTTCTTTGAAAATCCATTTTCCTTCTAATAGTTTAGAATTTTGCGCATTTGAAGTTGTGTAAAATCCAATAAAGAAAAATAATGTAATTAATTTAAGCATGCCTTTTGATTTAATGTTAAATACTATTCAACCTATAAATGATACAATCGTAAATTATTTTTGGGGTTTACTTTATTACTGCTAGCGCTAGCATAGAAACCCCTAATTTTATAGCATTGTTTTGAGGATTGAATGTAAAGAAGTAAAACTATACCATATAATACTCCGCATTTTCTGCGTTCACAATATCAATCGGTAAAAGAATCATTTCTGGAATTTCTTTCTGAAAGAGAAAATGTTCCACCAAAGAAGTTATTCCCAGATACGCTTGTCTTTTCTGATTTTGATGAATCATAAAATCAATTACGCCTTGATTCAAATAAGTAACATTTTCATCTATTAAATCATACCCGACAACTCTAATTTTTTTACTTTTAAAATCACTAATTATTTTAGCGATTTGATACGCTTTAGAGGTAGTAACAAAAATTCCTGTGACCTCCGGGTTTTCATTCAGGAAAGTATTGAAACTAATTTCAACATTTGGATTTTTTAATTTTAAAGTGGTAATAGTATATGCTGAATTTTCTTTCTCATCAAAATAAGTTCTAAAACCCCGTTCTTTTTCCTGCATGTGAATTGCATTTTTGTAGGTTTCATCAATATGAACAATAGCAATTTGACCATTACCGGTAATCGAATCTATTAATTTTGCTGCCACTCGCCCACTTCGGAATAAATCCTGACCAACGAAACTTTTCACAAAACTGGATTCGACTTGGTTATTAAAAGTATTCACAATAATGTTCAAGGAATGGTATTTTTCAATAACATCTACAGTTTCTTTATGGAATAAAGGCGCTAGCAAAACGGCATCGGGAGATAATTTTAATACGGCTTCATTCGTTTTTAAAAAGGATTTCTTTTTTTCCGGATTAAAATAAAAGGTTTCAATAACCAAATTATAGGCTTTGAATTCTTTCACCGCATCATCAATACCATTCAGGCAAGGACGCCAATACGGATCAATTTCGGGATCTGGAAGCAGAATACAAATACGATAAATTTTATTGTTCTTTAAATTCCTGGCAATAAGATTTGGTTCGTAGTCAATTACTTTTAAAACTTCATTAACTTTATCCAAAGCTGCTGGTGACACTTTTCCTCTTTTATGCAAGACTCTGTCAACAGTCCCTTTCGAAACGCCGGCTAATTTAGCAATATCCTTTATTGTATATTTTTTATCCATAATGAGCAAATATATAAAAACTTTGGTTTATTTTTTTTGTAAGACTTAATTAACAAAAGAGAATTTAGTTGAGAAGTAACATCCTTTTGTTTTGAATCCCAATCTATTTTCAAGTATCGCATTTTTATATAATTTAAAAATGTGCTCGACAACACAAACAAAGTGTGTTCGAGCACATTTATTGTTTTTTACTTGTTTTATTAGAATTTAATCTATAGTTTCGTAAAGTCAAAACGAATTAAAGAGTTAGCATTACAAATAAAATGAGTTGTAAAATTCAGAATAACAGCCTTTTAACACCTATAAAAAGTGAAAGAAATTATATCATTAGCTCCCGGACGAACGTGCCTCTTTGGAGATCATCAAGATTATTTAGGTTTACCGGTGATTGCCTGTGCGATTAATCGAAATATAAAATTAACGGCAGTGCAAAATGACACTGCAGTTTTCAGATTAAATATGGATGATATTAATGAAGTCAGGATCATTGATATTCATGCTACTTTTTCGGAATTAGCGCCTCGTGATTATTTTGCATCTTCACTACGAGTATTGAGAAGACAGGGTTGCATCCCAAGTATAGGATACGACATCACCATAAAAGGAGATATTCCAATCAATTCAGGAACCTCAAGTTCATCGGCTTTACTATTGGCTTGGATTAACTTTTTGATTACTGCTTTTGGAGTTGATGCCGAAGTTACACCCGAATTTATTGCTAAAATGGGGTATGCTTCTGAAGTTTTAGAGCACGGAGAACCCGGCGGAATGATGGATCATTACAGCATTGGAGTGGGTAATATTGTACACATTAATACTAAAGAACCCTTTACGTATACCGTTGTTGGAACAGAGCTAAAAGGGCTGATAACAGGGGTTTCCGGAGTCCCCAAAGAAACCATTGGCTTGATTGGAGAATTAAAAGGAAATGCTTTATTGGCAATTGACATTATTAAACAAAATTTTAAAGATTTTGATTTAAATACATCCGAAATAGAAGATTTAGATAAATACCATAATTATTTACCGGACCGATTGATTCCTTACTTTGAAGCAGCCATCAAGAACTACCATTATACAAAAGAGGCTTTAAAAGAATTTGAAAAACCAACTCCTGACTTAAAGAAGATTGGTGCTTTAATGAATCAACATCACGCTGTTTTAAGAGATTTATTAAAAATAACAGTCCCTAAAATTGACGCGATGATCAATGCCGCCTTGAAAGCTGGGGCTTATGGCGCCAAAATAGTGGGTTCAGGTGGTGGTGGTAGTATTGTTGTACTGGCTGAACCGGGAAATGAAGCTCCGGTTGTGGCAGCAATACTGGCAGCAGGCGCAATAGAAGCCTATACCGTAACTGTTGATCCTGGCGTGAGAATAATAGAAAATAATAAAATTTTAAAGAATTAAGTATGCATGACAATCTAATTATTTTGGCCGGTGGCGCTTCTTCCAGAATGAAAAAACAAGTTGCAGTGGCTAACCTGAGCGAAGAAGAAATTGCACAAGCGAATGAAAGAAGTAAAGGATTAATTGGTGTTGGACCAAACGGAAGACCATTATTGGATTACCTTTTATTAAATGCTAAAAAAGCAGGGTATAAAAACTGCTACATCATTATTGGGGAACAAGGCGATTTATTTAAAGAGTTTTATGGAAGCGATAACAGCAATAATAACTTTAACGGCTTGACGATTTCTTTTGCAACGCAATACATTCCCGAAGGTAGAACAAAACCTTTTGGTACCGCTGATGCTTTATTTCAAGCAGTGGAGCAATATCCGGAATTGAATACTCAAGAGTATACGGTTTGCAATAGCGATAATTTATATTCTACCGAAGCCCTATATGCACTTAGGGAAACCACTAGTCCAAATGCATTTATCAGTTATAACCGGGATGCATTGGAGTTTCCGTCAGAGCGAATTTCTCGTTTTGCCATAGCGAAACTCAGTAAAAACAACCAATTATTAGACATTCTTGAAAAACCAACTGCCGAAGTTTTAGAAAGCTATAAAGATGCCGAAGGAAAATTAAGAGTGAGCATGAACGCTTTTAAATTTAACGGAGCGCTTTTATATCCGTATCTAAAAAACTGTCCAGTTCACCCCGAAAGAGATGAAAAAGAATTACCAACGGTACTTTTGAACGCACTAAAAGAGCATCCTGATACCACATTAGGAATTCCGTTCTCAGAACATGTTCCAGATTTAACAGCAAAAGAAGACATCGCAGAGGTAAAAGCCTATTTAAAAAAACACTATCCAGTACTCAACTGGGAATTGTAAAACCTATAAACAAACAACATGTCACAAAGTAAAAGCACCATAAATAATACTCCGGGGAATACCATAATTCCTATGGTTATTTTGACCTCTTTATTTTTCATTTTAGGATTCGTAACTTGGTTGAATGGCCCGCTGATTCCATTTTTTGAATTAGCGTGTGAGTTAACTCAATCTCAGGCCTATTTTGTGGCTTTTGCCTTTTACATTGCGTATTTCGTAATGGCGATTCCCTCCTCTTGGGTCATAGAAAAAGTAGGTTATAAAAATGGCGTTTCGGTAGGACTGGTTGTAATTGCTTTTGGAGCATTTATGTTTTATCCTGCAGCCGAAGCGCGTACTTTCTTCCTATTTCTGGTGGCTTTATTTATCATGGGGACTGGTTTGGCTATTTTACAAACGGCGGCAAATCCCTATGTAGTTGTCATTGGACCCAGAGAAAGTGCGGCAGCACGAATTAGTGTGTTAGGGATTGCCAATAAATTAGCGGGATTTATTGCACCACTAGTATTGACCGCTTTAGTGCTGTCAAACATGCAGGAATACACTGCCGATAAAATTGCCGTACTGGATTTCGCCGCTAAATCGGCCGTATTAGATTCGCTTGCACTGCAATTACAGACTCCGTATTTATACATGGGAGGTATTATTCTTGTTTTAGCGGCATTAGTAAAACTATTTCCGTTGCCGGAAATTGATCTGGATGAAGATGGAAATGTTTTAAATCTAAGTGTTTTTAAACAAATTGTAACTGCTTTTAAATACCCTCAATTGGTTTTAGGGGTATTGACCTTGCTGCTGTACATGGCTGCCGAGGTTTTAGCCGGAGATTCAATTGGTGGTTTTGGAAAACAATTGGGCGTTTATGGTGAAGATGGTAATTTTTATTTAAAACTAACTTCATTTACCATGACTGCAATGGTTGTCGGATACATTTTAGGAATTACATTAATCCCAAAATACATTTCGCAGGTGACGGCACTAAAAGCTTCCGGGATTCTTGGATTACTGTTAGTGATTTTGATTGTGTTAATATCCCCAACTATAACGGTTCAATTGCCCGGTATTCCAATTGTACCGGTAGTCATTATTTTAGTCGCATTATTGGGACTTGCCAATGCACTTTGTTGGCCTGCAATATGGCCGATGGCGCTTCAGGATTTGGGCGGATATACTAAAATAGCCAGTGCCATATTGATTATGGGGATTATTGGAGGTGCAATTTTCCCATTGCTTTATGGTTATTTGGTGGAAACCATCAACTTGGCTAATGAAGCCAATGGTGTTACAGAAACAGCAAAAAGTGGGAATCAAATTGCGTATTTAATTGTAGTGCCTTCTTATTTGATGATTCTGTTTTATGCTTTTAAAGGACACAAATACCGAAGCTGGTCCAGAAAATAATACGAATTAAGTGAGACAATAAATTTTTTAAAAATAACTGACAATGTTAAAAAGTAAAATAGATAAGGCGACAGGTTTTGAAAAAAGATTCGAGAATATAGGTACCGTAGTTTTTGAAAATTCAACCGAAGCATCCAAAGCCGTTGCACAACAAATAGCAACACTTATCAAGTCAAAACAAGAAAGTCAAGAATTCTGCATATTAGGCTTGGCAACAGGGTCTTCGCCCAAAGGATTATATGCCGAATTAGTGCGCCTGCATAAAGAAGAAGGACTGAGTTTCAAAAATGTAATCACATTCAACTTAGACGAATATTACCCAATGGAACCAGATTCTATAAACAGCTACGTGCGGTTTATGAAAGAATTACTGTTGGATCAAGTCGATATCCTTCCAGAGAATTATCATATTCCGGATGGAACGTTATCCAAAGAAGAAATTGCGAATTATTGTACTGATTATGAAGCTAAGATAGAAGCTTTGGGAGGTATTGATTTGCAGATATTAGGAATTGGCGGAAACGGTCATATTGGGTTCAATGAATCCGGTTCTTTACAGAATTCCAAAACAAGATTAGTAGCATTAGATCACATCACCAGAGTCGCGGCAAGTGGCGATTTTTCTGGATTGAGCAATACGCCCAGAACCGCAATTACACTGGGAGTAAAAAAAATAATGGAAGCCAAACAAGTGATTTTAATGGCTTGGGGCGAAGGAAAATCGAACATCATTAAAGCTTCTGTTGAAGGAACGGTAACCAATCAAATTCCTGCGTCCTTTTTGCAAGAGCACAATAATGCTGTTTTTGTTTTAGATAAAGAAGCTTCTTCAAAACTAACGCGTATTAATACACCTTGGTTAGTGGAGAAAATTGTTTGGACGGATCGATTGACTAGAAAAGCGGTATTAGGATTAGCGCTTGATTTAAAAAAACCTATTTTGATGCTTACCGATGCGGATTATATTGAGAACGGAATGAGCGATTTACTGGCTGATTCAGGACCAGCATACGACATCAACATCAAAATATTCAATAAATTACAAAATACAATCACCGGATGGCCCGGAGGAAAACCAAATGCGGAGGATTCCAATAGACCTGAAAGAGCGGAACCGGCTAGAAAAAGAGTGTTGATTTTTAGTCCGCATCCGGATGATGATATTATCAGTATGGGAGGCACTTTTATGCGATTGCAACAACAAGGGCATGAAGTGCACGTGGCGTACCAAACCTCTGGAAATATTGCTGTTGCTGATGATGAGGCCCTACGATTTGCCAGATTTGTATGTGACTACAATGAAAAATTTGGAATAAAAAGTAGTGAAGCAGAGGATATTTATAAAAAATCGATAGCTTTTCTTAAAAACAAAAAAGCAAGCGAAATAGACATTTCTGAAGTGCGCTATTTGAAAGGATTAATTCGAAAAGGAGAAGCGCGATCCACCAGTAATTTCGTTGGTTTGCCGGATGAACAAATTCACTTTATGGAATTGCCTTTCTACGAAACAGGAACGATTGAGAAAAAGCCTTTAGCAGCTATAGACATCCAGTTGACAATGGATCTTATCGAAAAGATACAACCACATCAAATATATGCTGCGGGTGATTTGGCTGATCCGCATGGAACGCATAAAGTATGTTTGGATGCCATTTTTGAAGCCGTAAAACGATTGAAATCAAAAGATTTCATGAAGGATTGCTGGGTTTGGTTGTACAGAGGTGCTTGGCAGGAATGGGGAATCGACGAAGTTGAAATGGCGGTGCCCATGAGTCCGGATCAGGTATTAGATAAAAGACACGGGATTTTCAAGCACCAATCTCAAAAAGACGGTGTCGTATTTCAAGGGTCTGATGCTAGAGAATTTTGGCAAAGAGCAGAAGACAGAAATAGAGAAACTACAGAATTATATGTACAATTAGGATTGTCTAATTATGCTGCAATGGAGGCTTTTGTCAGATGGCATTATTAAAAACAGACCAATCACTGCTATTCTCGCAAAATTTTGAAACCCTCCAAAGAACAACAAATTTAAAAGGGAAAAATGAATACTTTAAACACAACCAAATGAAATCATCCTGCTTCGGAGTCGCTTTTTTAATCCTTTTTCAATAGTACAGAAACTGGCGATGAATAAAATTTAGATGTATAAAAAGAGGCTGCCTTTTCGGACAGCCTCTTTTTATGTAACATATTTAGACTAATTATTAAAACCGTCAGTTCGAGTGTTTTTTGTGTAGTAAAACGAAACAAAAAATGTATCGAGAACCGTTTTTAATGAAATTTTCCTGCTTCGGAGTTGCTTTTTTAGTCCTTTTTCAATAGTACAGAAACTGGCGATGAATAAAATTTAGATGTATAAAAAGAGGCTGCCTTTTCGGACAGCCTCTTTTTATGTAACATATTTAGACTAATTATTAAAAACGTCAGTTCGAGTGTTTTTTGTGTAGTAAAACGAAACAAAAAATATATCGAGAACCGTTTTTAATGAAATTTTCCTTGTTCTCGATACGATTTTCTATCGAAAACCACTCGAACTGACGAAAAAGTATCATTAAAAACTAATTACACCCAACGGTCTAATTATTATTCTTTTTCTTTAAAATAATTAGTGCCCCACATACCATATCTTTTTTTCATCGTCTCAATTTTAGTTTGAAAAGCAGGCCAGTTTTTATTTTCCTTTGGCGACCATAATACTTCACTAAGGGCACTCAAACGTGGAAATATCATGTATTCTACTTTGGCAGGATTTTCCATATATTCTGTCCACACATTTCCTTGGGCACCCAGTACATATTTAGCCTGTTGCTCATTCAATTCTTTAGGAATAGGCTCATAACTGTATATTTTTTCCAATGAGGTAAAACCTCCAATAGTAACTTCTTTTTCATTTTTTGTTTGGGAATGATCCAGATAAACGTGGCTTCCAGGAGTCATAATCACCTGATGGTTTTCTTTGGCTGCCGCTATTCCGCCAGCTTCACCTCTCCAACTCATAACAATTGCATTTGGAGCCAGTCCACCTTCTAATATTTCGTCCCAACCTATTAAGGTTCTTCCGTTTTTATTAATGTATTTTTCCATGCGTTGAATAAAATAACTTTGAAGTTCATGTTCATCCTTCAAGCCTTTTTCTTTTATCAGCTGCTGACAAAATTCGCTTCTTTTCCAAGCGTCTTTAGGAGATTCATCACCACCAACATGGATATATTTTGAAGGAAACAAAGCCATTACCTCATCAAGAACATCTTCAAGAAAGTTGAAAGTATATTCGGTTGGTGCATACACATCTGTAAAAACACCCCAAGTTTCCTGAACCAGTTTTACTCTTCCTTCAGCCAATTCCTGTTTGCTTTTCTCAGAAATCATGGTAGCCGGTATAACTGTTTTTTCATTCGGGAAACAACTCAACATCGGATAAGCGGCAATAGCGGCACTGCTATGACCCGGCATTTCAATTTCTGGTACTACCGTAACAAATCGGTCAGAAGCATACTTCACAATATCTTTTACCTCCTCTTGGGTATAAAAACCTTCTTCAGGAGTATTATCACTTCCTTTACCCGGATACCTTCCTATGATAGATCCATTTCTTTTAGAACCTATTTCAGTCAATCTAGGATATTTTTTTATTTCAATTCTCCAACCCTGATCTTCGGTTAGGTGCCAATGGAAATAATTCATTTTATGCAAGGCCAAGTAATCAATATATTTTTTAACGAATGAAACCGGGAAAAAATGACGGCTTACATCCAACATCGAACCTCTATAAGCAAAACGTGGTGCATCTTTTACCTGTACCAAAGCAATCTTTAGACTATTGCTTTTCTCTGTAGGAAGCAGTTGAATTAGTGTTTGCATGCCATAAAAAGTTCCTTGATTTGAATTTCCTTCAATCAATACGCCGTCCTTATCCGATTTTAAACTATAACCTTCTCCCTTAAGCCCATCAATATTTTGAAGGCTTTTCAAGACAATACTGTTTTTAGAGGCTTTTTGAACCACTGCTAATTCAAATCCATAATACTCTAATAAATAAGTATTGAAGAAAGTTGCCGTAGCTTTATCTCCTTTGTTAGCAACCACCAAGCTAGTTTTAGGGCTAATAACAAAACTACCCGTATTCGTAATAACTTCGGCTGGCTGAGGAATGATTTTTACTTCTTGAGCAAATGAGAATGTGCTACATAAAAGAAGCGAAAAGAAAAATGATCGTACCATATTTACGTTTTTTATTAATAGTATTATTTTAAATTTCACACAGTCCCCATCTGTTTAAGAACTAATTTCTAAATTAGCTTTTTACTGCCTAAATAGCAAAAAACTAGATGAGTATTTTTTATTTCAACCCTCTCTGTTCATTATACAATTATACAATGCTATAGGTTTGTCCAATTTCAGTTTTAAAACGGTAATATATTTATCTTAAACTCCCTCTAACTTTTTTAAAGGTATCTATCGCTAAATTTGAAATATTCAAACGGATAGAAAAGTATTTATTCAACGTACAAAAAAGGGTAATACATAGTGTATCACCCTCTTTTTTTTAGCTAATTGGTATTCATTTTTATTTAGAAAACTCTAATCCTTTTAATTTTTGCCAACCTCCACGAGTGAAATCAGGAATTTCAACTGGTGCAGAATTGTTATCCAAAGAAATTTCTGTAAGAGGAGCTAGACAAGACCATTCTGCCAAATCATACACATCCATATCCAATGGAAGTCCGTTTTGTAAACAATAAATCAAACGGTAATCCATTATAAAATCCATACCACCATGACCGCCAACTTTTTTGGCTTTTTCTTCTATTCCCACCACAATCGGGTGTTTGTACTTTTCCATCAAAGCTTTTTTCACATCAGCAGGGACAAAACTGTGGGCATTCAATTTTTCATGATTGGGTGTAATATCTGAACCTACAGATTTAGAATCCAAGGCATAACCCTCTAAAGGATATTTATTGGCAAACCCTTTTGTTCCGCTAAGTTGATACATACGACTGTAAGGACGTGGTGAAGTCACATCATGTTGAATTTGGATTGTTTTTCCTTTTTCGGTACGAATCATGGTCATTGTGTGATCCCCGTTTCTAAAATCTTTTACTTCTATTCCTGATTTTTCTTTAATGTAAGCAGGGTTACCAACGGCTTTAGTATCCATAGAAACCAAATAGTTCATTTTGTCTCCACGGTGAATGTTCAATGCTTGACAAGCAGGTCCCATTCCATGCGTTGCATAAATATCGCCACGGTGTTTTTTGTTATAATCCATACGCCAGTTATTCCAATACTCGCCCCAGAACGGTTGAAGTCCGTGGATATAAGCCCCTTCAGCATGCATAATTTCTCCAAACAATCCTTGTTGAGCCATATTTAATGTCGTCAATTCGAAGAAGTCATACACACAATTTTCCAATTGCATACAGTGCTTACGCGTTTTTTCGGAGGTATTAATTAAGTCCCAAATTTCTTCCATTGTCATGGCACCAGGAACTTCAATGGCTACATTTTTACCATCTTTCATGGCTTGAACACCAATTTTTGCATGGTTTTTCCAATCTGTTGCTACATATACAAGATCTACATTAGGAAGTGCCGTCACTTTTCTCCAAGCATTTTCATCCCCAAAAAATTCTTTTGCTTTAGGAAGTCCCGCTTTAGTAAGAATTTCGTTTGCCGATTTGGTGTTGGTTTCTAGCATATCGCACAATGCAACAATCTCCACTCCCGGAATATGTGTCATACGTTCTACCGCACCTGGACCACGCATTCCTAAACCGATGAACGCAATACGAACCGTAGGAATGGGAGCTGTAGCAAGACGCAAAACATCCGTTTGTCCTTTAGCACGTTTTGGAGCCGGGGTTTTAATCATTTGAGCCGATACATTTGCCCATCCTAAAAAAAGAAAGGAAATAAGTAGCAATTTAAAAATACTAGTTTTCATAATTTTATTTATTTATTTAAAAAAAGGTAGATAATCAAGCTGTAGATTACCCATTCTGCAATACTTTATTATTTTTTTTAGCTTAAACCGTGAGTACTCTTTACGGTAATGCATTAAAATCAATATCAGGTCTTTTCTGATGTAACGGTCTTGTAAAAACGCTTTGTGCTTTGGTAAAATTATTAAAAAAGCCTCCGTTTTTCAAATAGAATGATTCGTTATTTAGCAGGCCACCGGAATAATCCATACGATATCCAATAGTACCGGTGTTATCTGTTGTGAATTTTGCGGAGTTAATCTCTGTCCAATTTCCGTTAGCGTCACAATACCATTGATTATTGAATAATACTTCGCGAGATTTATTCCCTTGTTCTGGAGAAAAATTTTCTAAGAACGAATGAAATCGTTTTAAATAAGTATTGGTTTCAGGACGGTTGAAACTGGCTATTAATTGCCATTGGTTTAATTCGGGTGCAAAAAAGTAAGCGGTATAGGTTGTTGAATTATCGTTTTGAGGAATTCCACGGAGTAAAAACTGATACGTGTTTCCAGCAATCCAATTGTACTTCAAATAACTTTGTCCGCCGGAACCTTCATTGCCAAATTCTCCTGTTGTTACTCCTGCTCCTTTTTTAAGAAGTTTAATTTTTTTAGAATCTGGAATAGTTGCCGGATCATCCGTTACAAATGGGCTCCAAACAGAGAATAATACTCTGCGCTCTGTATCCGAATTAACTTGAATACCAAAATAGCCTTCTGCGAAACCATTTGCCATATAATAAGAACCTATAATATCCTGGCCTTTTGGCACCGTAACTTCGTTGTAATACCATTCGATAGTTGCATCTGTTGGTACTTGATAATTTAAGTGTACGGAAGGCCCTCTTCTTCCCCAATGATAAAAACTACCTTCGTCATTTTGAACAAATGCAATTTTGTCTTTAGCAATCGAGCTGTTAATTGTTACTCTTGAAATAGAAGGAAAATTACTTTTATTCTTGCTGATTCCTTTTATTTTTAAAGCAACATAACCCGGTTCAGTAATTTCCCAACGTCCTATTTGGTAAGAATCTTTTTTGGTTTCGTTGAATTCTACTCTCTTAGATTCATTGTTAATGGTGAATTCTAAAGTTGATTTCCCAAGAACTACCAATGACTCCTTATTTATGGAGAATTGGAAAACTCCTGGTTCAGAAATTCGAAAATAAGCAGTAAAATATTCTTCAGAATTGGTCCAATACTCGATTCCATTTTTTGTAATGGTTTCAACTTCCGCAAAGGGAGTTGAACTAAAAGCATTTCCACCAAGAGGCAACGAAAATTCAGTTATCATTTTAGAATCGTCCTCACCAATAGCACCAGTTCTTTCACTACCGCTACAAGAAGTAAATGGAATCAATAATACGATTGCTAATAGTTTTGTAAAGAATCTTTTTTTCATCTCTAATTTTTTATACTTATTTCTATTCAGGAATTTACCTTTTCTGACACCTTTTATTCTTAACCAAATGGACGTTTTAACAACATCATTCTAACCTTCTATTATTGATTTTGGGTTAGCGTTCCGGGATAAGCATTTATTTCTGATTGAGGAATGTATTGTATCACGCGTAAACTTGATGCAGGAATATCTTCCATCGCACGGTGAGGTCCTGGATAATGACGCGTCATTGTTTGTCCGTTTCTATATACATCGTAGCCTCTATGTGCTTCGAAAGCTAATTCTAATTGACGCTCTTCATCAATAAGTTGAATAGCATTAGCACTAGTTAATGAAGTATATCCAGCACCAGGAATTGATCTTTCTCTTACTATATTCAGATTGATGCGAGCATTTTGATAATCTCCTTTTTTCGCATATGCTTCTGCCATATTCAAATACATTTCAGATAATCTTGAAATGATTGGAGAATGAAGATGCGAATCATTATCCTGTAAAGAACATTTAGTGATATAGTACATTGGATATACGCGGTTCAATAACATCATAAAATCTTTTTCACCAACATACGTTTTTCCTTTATAAACAATAGAATAACTATTCTCAGCAGCATCAACTTCTGTCAGATCGTATTTATCTGTTCCAATATTGATATAGAATGTACCATCAGCATTACGTTTCAATGGTTGTTGCAGATAGTTATAACCCGTTTGTACTCCGCTGGCATTGTAAGAATCATGTACAAAACGGAATGCTTCTGTTTTATTATTTGACGCATCAACTGAATATTGAGGTTCAATAAATGCCCAACGAGCATCATTTTTCTTACCTGACTTACGTAGTAAATCTAAATATTTAGCACTAGCATACATTTCGCCCCAACCTTGACCTTGTATATTAGCATACATCCCGCCAATACCATAATAATGATCAAAACCAGAGAACTCTGAAGCCACACGTTTTACGGCAAAAATAGTTTCCGTTTGTCCGGCAGCATCAGGAGCAAACGTGTTGTATTTCATAAAATCAGCTCTGCTAAGCAAATTGTAATTCCCGCTTGCAATTACTTTAGTAGCATATTCTATAGCTAGAGAAGCATATTCTTGATTTGGATTTTGGTACGTTCCACTCATATACAAATATACTCTGGATAGCATTGCTTGTGCAGCTTCTTTGGTTGCATAAGTTGCACTGCGTTTTACGGTCATCAGCGTTTCTGCTTTTTTCAAATCATTTATAGCTTGTTGGTAACTGTCTTTAATTGTGGATCTGTCTGGAAGATGTAAATTATCGATATCAGCAGGCATTCCGTTGACAATAGGTACTCCCAAATTAGATTCAGGGGATTGCGAATAAGGTCTGCCGTAAGTACGAGATAAATAAAAGTAAATCATTCCTCTTAAATAATAAGCCTCACCCAATTGTTGGTCAATTTGCGCATTTTCACCTTCTGAAATAATTTTTATTAAGTCACTTGATTGTGAAATAATTTTATAACTGTTGTTCCAAAAAACAGATAATCTCCCGTTATCCGGTATGTGTTGGTACGAAATAAAGGAATAGAATGAATCCGTAGATGTTCCACGTATCATAATATTATCACCCGGATATTCTCCTACTCTGTGCATAACGTCAGACCATCCTTTAAGTTGTGCGTAGCAACCATTCAAAAGCACTTCGACTGCCGCTTCTTTATCAGCAAGAATTTTATCCTCGGTGTACGAATTAAAGGGTTCTCTCTCTAGCTCACAAGAGTATAAGAAACTAATTGTAATGAATAATATAAATATCTTTTTCATGATTTATTTTTTTAAAGAGTAAGATTAAGACCTAATACAAATTTGCGTGTCTGAGGATATACTGATGTTGCAACTCCTGTTATTTGACCATTACTAGGTGGTATCTCAGGATCAACTCCAGAGAAGTGAGAAATGGTAAATAAGTTTTCTGCAGCTACAAATAATCTAAGATTAGAAATATTCAAACGCTCCACATTTAAGTTATATCCTAAAGAAAGGCTTCTCATTTTTAGATAGGTTCCAGTTTCTAAGAAACGGGACGAAGCTTTATTTGAGTTACTTTGATTGTTATAACTCGCTTGAGGATGAGTCGCAATATCTCCCGGTTTTTCCCATCGGCTCCATCCGCTGTGAAGATTCATTTGGTTACGATCCGTATATGCTCCATCTGAATCAAATTCTGCTCTGGCATAATTATAAATTTCACCTCCTACAGAATAGGTAAATATGGCTGATAAATCAAAACTCTTATAATCTAAATTTGTTGAAAATCCACCAAAAAAAGAAGGAGTATAGGCTCCCATAGCAATTGGTGTTTTTGAAGCATTACTATAACTAAACGTTTTTACGCGTTCCCCGTTTGCATTGGTTTCAAACCATTGAGGTCTTCCGGTCTCTGAATCTACACCAGCCCATTCGGTAAGGTACCACGTATCAACATCTTTTCCTGGAGTCAATAATTTAGAAGCTGAACCGGCAATTCCAGAACCATCGCCCACGATGATTTGCTTTCTTTCACCATAAAGACTGGTTACTTTGTTTTTATTCACGCCAATATTAGCATCAACAGCCCATCTCCAATCTTCGTTTTTAACGATTTCAACATTAAGTGCAGCTTCAAAACCTTTGTTGCTTACTGCCCCAACGTTTTTCCAAATGCTGGTAACTCCAATAACTCCTGGCAAAGGAACTTGATACAATAAACCAGAAGTGTCTTTATCATAATAATCTAAAGTAAGGTTGAATCGTTTTAAAAAACTAATGTCTAAACCAACTCCGGCTGTATATGTTTTTTCCCAACTTAAATCAGGATTTGCAATTTGAGAAATTAGGGCTCCTGGATTTTCATTATAACCTGTCGTTAAAGAATACAAGGCATAATGTGGATAAAGACTGTTTGGTCTGTTTCCTACTGATCCGTAACTGGCTCTAAGTTTTAAGTTTGTAATATAATCTGCTTTAAAAAAGTCTTCTTTATGAATGTTCCATCCACCACTTACGGAGAAAAAATTTCCATATTGTGAATTAACCCCAAAATTTGAAGCTCCATCACGTCTAAGCGAAACTTGCGCTAAGTATTTATTATCATAGGTATAATTCACATTCGACAGTAAAGATTGTACAGCCCATTGTGCTCTGCTTCCTTTTACTTTTTCAGGAATCGAAGCTACATCACCCACTATAAATCCCGGAGCAAATCCAGTAGCAATTCCTACCGTACTTTTTGAGTTAAACTCATTCCATTCATATCCGGCAATGGCATTAAAGTCATGCTTTCCGTATGATTTATTGAATTTAAATAATTGATTAGTATACACTCTATTATAAGAACTCATGTAATCCTCAATTCTACCTTTTACTGCTAATCCGCTGGAAGATCGTGGATCTGAATAAGCCATAGAATTTGAATTTGAAAAAATATAGTTGTTTACTGACGTAAATGTTAACCAATCCGTAAGTTTTATATCAAAATCAAAATTACTTCTAACATCATATGCTTCAGATTCGCTGTAGTCCCATTGTAAATCATACAAATAGTTAGATCCGGTTGTATTTACCCAAGTAGGATTTGGTTGATTCCCCACCAAAGTACCTTCTGCTAAATAAGGGTTATCCCAAGGCATATTACCATACATTGCGCCAACGGAATGTTGTCTGTCTAACACGTCTCTGCGTGTAGCATTAATTTGTGGACGGACTGTCAACCAATTATTTACTTTGTAACTAAATTTCAAAAGGGCATTATAACGCGTGTAATCATATCCTCTTATAGCAGCTGTTTCATCATAAACACCAAGAGAAATGTAGCTTTTTAAACTTTCATTACCACCACTTATAGAAAGATTATGATCAGTAGCTAAACCTGTTCTAGTAGCATTATCCCACCAATCAAAATTTTTATTTCTTAATTCAGGAGTCCACCACCATGCATTTGAAAAGTCCTGTTTATTCGAAAAAGAATCATACAAGTCATATAATTCGGCTCCATTCATCAAGTTGAAATTACCGGTATTTAAAGTTGTTGCAGCCATTTTAGTGGAGAAATTGATGGTTGCTTTACCTGATTTTCCACTTTTTGTGGTAACAACAATAACCCCGTTTGCACCTTGCGAACCATATACAGCAGTTGAAGCTGCGTCTTTAAGTATCGTCATAGTTTCAATATCCGAAGGATTAATGCTACCGGCACTACTTCCTACTATAACTCCATCAACTACCCATAAAGGATCAGTGCTTCCGTTTACAGTTGTTTTTCCTCTAATAATTATTTTTCCGGCTTCACCTGGTTGTCCAGATCCAGAGTTTACATAAACTCCTGTAGCTTTTCCTGCTAATAAATTTTCAACAGAAGGAGTTGTCGCATCTGTAAGCTTCTTGTTATTAATTGTTTGTAATGAACCGGTAAGACTCTCTTTTTTAATCGTACTGTACCCTACAATAACTACTTCATTTAATTTTTGACCTGTTTCTTTTAAAACAATTTTTAATGGGCCAACACCAATGGTAACTTCTTGCTCTTCCATTCCAATAAACGAAACGACCAAAGTGTTGTTATTTCCTAATACTTCGATAGAAAAATTACCATCAGCATCTGTCTGAACTCCTATCGTAGTTCCTTTGATAAGTACATTAGCCCCAGGAAGAGGCGCGCCACTTTCATCGGTTACTTGTCCTTTTACAACTTTCTGAACTAGTGATAAATTAATATCGTATGATGCAACCGTTTTTATTGTCGAAGCTGTGGAAACTTGAAAAGTTAAAGCTAACAAAGAAAGAAGCGTTAGTTTGATTTCTTTGTGGGACAGATTGTTAATCACTAAATCCCTTGGTTTTTTTTGGGTTAATAATTTCATACTCTTGAAATGGTTTTAGTTAATAATTGTTTGTTGGTTTATTCTGTATTATGTGTTGTATGTATGTTTTTTAATGAAAAAAAATGAACGCTGAAAAATTTGGTTTATAATTTCTTAACGGAGCTAATTTTTGTCTAAATCCGTCATCTTTTTTTTATGCACTTTTCTAAATTCAACCTCTTATATAATCTTCAAAAACATCAAATTTTGATCTAATAAAAGAGATATTATTTTTTAATACGTGACGAAACTATAGATTATATTTTTATTAAACAAGGAAAAACACAAAAAATGTGCTCGAACACACAATATTTATGTTCTCGAGCACATAAATATTGTACGAAACGTTTTTTTAGTAATAAAATTCTAGTTTTTTAATAATGGAAGTGGCCCGGATTTCACCTCTTTTTTTTTAAGTAAAACAGGACATAGCAATTAAATAATAAGAAATTCGGAATTTTTAAATCTAAAAGTTAAAAATTCAACAGTAGTTCTGTGTTATGGAATGTGCATTTTATCTTAATTTTCTGCTATTTAGTTTTGAATCCAACACAAAAAAGATGCATTTAAGTCTTCTAATTAGGTTAGGAGAAAAGAAAAAAATTGACAGAGAGATTCATTGAAGTTTCTTTTAACTATATTTCGAAAAAAATTGTTCAAACACAGTTTTATAGAAATACTAAATACCGCATAAAATGATTCCAGAAATGAAAGAATATGAAGTCCATTTAATCGAAAACAAACAACTGACTATCTCCGGAAATGGAGATGATATAGTATGGGATAATGCCCGAATTTTGACTGATTTTTGTTCCCCATGGAGTAACAAAAAAGGAACGGAAATTACATTTAAGGCACTTTGGGATCGAGAAAAATTATTCTTTAATTTTACCGTTTTAGATACTGAAATCCACATAGAAAAAAAGGATGACAGTTTTGAGAGTATTGGAAACTCCGATAGAGTTGAACTTTTTTTTAGAACTGATGATGCACTGAATCCCTATTATTGCTTAGAGATAGACACTTCTGGACGAGTAATGGATTTTATAGCGTATCCCAATAAGAATTTTGATTTCAATTGGAACTGGCCCAAGAATGATTTAGTAGTTAAATCATCTGTAAAAACTAATTCTTTTATCGTTGAGGGATCAATTAGTATCGAATCTTTGAAAAGTTTTAATCTAATAAAAAACAACAGGATAGAAACCGGTGTTTTTCGAGCTAAGTACATAAAGACCCAAAATGAATGTTTTGAACCAAACTGGATTACTTGGGTAAACCCAAATACCGAAACCCCTAATTTTCATATTGCATCTTCCTTCGGGGTTTTTATTTTAAGAGAATAGAATTGTACAATTAGATATAATACAGCACATATTCCGAAATTACAATATCAATTTTCTCAACAAAGATTACTTAAAACTAACGACCAAGCACTGAGCTCTAAATGCTCAAAACCTAACACTTTTCATTAACTTTGCAGTATGTTTACATTCTTCAAACCAAAGCCCAAGCTTAAAGATTTAATTCCAGAGCACCATATTGACATCCACTCTCATTTGTTACCGGGTATTGATGATGGTGCAAGAACTTTTGAAGATACGCTACGATTAACACAAGCACTTCAAAACATTGGAATTTCAGAGTTTATAACGACTCCGCACATCATTCAATATGTTTGGGACAACACACGGGAACAAATTCAGGATAAAAAAGCGACGACTGTTTTAGAGCTGGAAAAGAACAACATTACTGTTCCCTTTAGTGCCGCTGCTGAATACCTCATGGACGATCAGTTTGTAAGACTTTTTGAATCACATGATTTATTGACATTAAAAGATAACTACGTTTTGGTAGAAATGTCATATATCAATCCCCCAATTCAGTTGTATTCTATACTATTTGATTTACAGGTAGCGGGATACATCCCAGTATTGGCACATCCGGAACGGTACTTATTTTATCATAATAATTTTAGTGAATACCTTAAACTAAAAAGAGCAGGTTGTCTGTTTCAACTGAATTTATTGTCAGTAGTTGGATATTATGGTGCTGCAATCACTAAAATAGCAGACCAATTACTACAAAAAGGAATGTACACCTATGTAGGTTCTGATGTACACCATGACAATCATATAGCCGCATTTGAACATAAAGTAAATCTTAAAGATGTAACACCTCTTAAAGAAGCAATAGCTAATAATCAGTTTTTTAAATTGAGCTGACAAAATTCTTTTATAAATAAAAAAGGCCCCAAAGAGAGTATCTTTGGGGCCTTTTTTTATACGTTAAATGCTTTTCCTACTTGTCCAATAATTCAAAAGTTGAATTCATACTTTTGAATTCAGGTACAATTTTTTTCATTTTCAGTACAATTTGGTCATTGTCAAAATGATTCGCTATGCTTATAAGTTCTTCAATATCGGTATTCAAAACTTCAAAATCGTCTAGAATCTCTTCAGAAATCATAATTTTTTCATGATAAGTAGGAAGTGTTTTTGAGGTATCATTCAATAATTCTTCATACAATTTCTCTCCAGGCCTTAATCCCACAATTTGTATTTTTATATCCTTATCAGGAATGAAACCGGCTAACTTGATCATCTTATTGGCCAAATCGATAATTTTAACGGGTTTACCCATATCAAAAATATAAATCTCTCCTCCATTACCCATAGCACCTGCTTCTAAAACGAGTTGACAGGCTTCTGGTATGGTCATAAAATACCTAATGATATCTGGATGTGTAATCGTAATAGGTCCACCATTTGCAATTTGTTTGGTAAACAATGGAACTACAGAACCATTAGATCCTAAAACATTTCCAAAACGAGTAGTAATGAATTTTGTAGCATTCTTTTCCCCCTCATTATTATTTTTTAATTGTAAGGATTGCACATACTTTTCAGCTATTCTTTTACTGGCTCCCATTACATTGCTTGGATTCACTGCTTTGTCTGTTGATACCATCACAAATTTTTTGACTTTGTAAAAGCAGGACAAATCGGCAAGAATTTTAGTTCCTTCTATATTGGTAAGAATGGCTTGAGAAGGATTTTCTTCCATCAAAGGGACATGCTTATAAGCAGCTGCATGAAAAACCACTTGGGGCTGATACTTTTTAAAGACCCTGTTCATAGCCTCTTTATTCCTTACATCAGCAATTACGGTATACATCATTGAACTGGAAACTAAACCTTTCATTTCTAAGCACATGTGATGCAATGGTGTTTCCGCTTGGTCTAAAATAATTATTGTTTTAGGATTAAAACTCAAAACCTGACGCACAATTTCGCTTCCAATAGATCCAGCTGCACCGGTAATTAAAACGGTTTTCTCTTTTAGCTGTTTTGATATCGATTTGTTATCTAATACAATAGGCTTTCTTTCCAGTAAATCTTCAATTTGAATATTTTTTACTTTTTGGGAAATCTCTTTTTGATTTTCCCAGTCGGAAATTAATGGCACCGTAAACACACTATAATTAAATTCTAAACATTGATCTACGATGATTAATTGTTCTTCTTTTGATAAACTTTTATCCGCTATAATAACTGCCTGAGCATTAACAGAACGCATTAATGGCGGTAATTTTTTCTTTTTAACCAAAATTGGTAAATCCAACATACGTTTTGTTGCATTTTGATTATTTTTATCCACAAACCCTACAATTTTAAATCGGGAAGGTGTTTCAAATTTTAAAGCATTGGCGACCGATATGGCATTGGCATCTGTGCCATAAATAATGGTTCTGATTAATTTATTTGTTCCTTGTTCAGAAAAATAGATCTCAAAAGTTTGTTTGATGATCACCCGATATAAAAATAATCCACAAAAGGAAAGTACTATGTTTATGAAAAAAGCGGTATTTAAAAATGCTTTCTCTCCATGCAACAACTCGTAAGCAAAATTAAAAAAAAGAAACAGCACTAAAACTGCCATTTGTGAAAACAAAAGCTTAACGGCATCAATATAGGAAGAGTGTCTGATGATACCGGAATAGGTTCTAAACAACCAAAAAAAGAAAATATTTACACCAAACAAGGCGGTTATAAACCTAAAGCTATGTGGTGTAATGACATAGTCTAACCCAGTTCCCTTAAAGATAAGAATGGTAAAAAAAAAGGACAATACCAAAACTGAAAAATCCATCAGAATAATAATCCATCTGGGCAGATAGCTCAAATTATGAATGCTGAATTTCAAGTTTTCTCTTGAAAAAAATTTTGGGTTTGCTGATGTTGAGCCCGTGTTTTTAGTAGTACTCAAAATAAATAAATTTTTAACATTACTTGTTTTACTAAAGCAAAAATAACGATTAATAAATGGAAAAAAGAAAACAAATCAATTCAATTTTAAAATTGATTTGTCAAAAAAAGGAAAACTACAACGTAACAGTTTTATTTACTAATTAGTTACTTTCTATTTTCTAAATAGTTCCATTATAAAAGATTTAAAACTAATTATTATAGAAAAAATAATGCCGCCCCTCTTAAAGCAATATAAGTATGTGATGATCTACTATTGGGTTTATCAATGATATTGTAGGTATCCGCTATTTTAAAATAAATAAGTTCAATACCAACTAATAAAATAATTAATGCGATATATGTCATGTTTTAAACGATGTCTATGCTGTTATCTAAATAATAAATAAGAACTAATCCCTGATCACTGTACGCTAAACACTGACCACTTCTCACTACTCACTACTCACTACTCACTACTCACTACTCACTACTCACTTACAACTTATGCTTCAGCAATCCCAAAAGATACTCTCCATAACCCGATTTTTTCAAAGGTTCTGCCAGTTCTTTCAGTTGTTGTTCCGTAATAAATCCTTGTCTCCAGGCAATTTCTTCGATACAACCTACTTTTAATCCTTGACGCTCTTCAATAACCTGAACAAATTGTCCCGCCTGCATTAAGCTATTAAAAGTTCCGGTGTCCAACCAAGCGGTTCCTCTGCTTAGAATACCTACTTTCAAAGCTCCTTTTTCGAGATATACTTTGTTCACATCAGTGATTTCATATTCCCCTCTAGCACTTGGCTTGATATTTTTGGCAATTTCCACCACTGAATTATCATAAAAATACAAACCAGGTACCGCATAATTTGATTTGGGCTCCAACGGTTTTTCTTCAATCGAAAGAGCTTTAAAATTTTTATCAAACTCCACCACACCATAGCGTTCCGGATCCGAAACGTGGTACGCAAACACAACACCTCCTTCAGGATTGGTATTGGATTGCAACAATTCATGCATATTGGCTCCAAAGAAAATATTATCCCCTAAAACCAAAGCGACACTGTCTTTTCCTATAAATTCTTCTCCAATAACAAAAGCTTGCGCTAGACCGTTAGGAATCGCTTGCTCCGCATAACTGAATTGACAGCCTATCGACGCTCCATCTCCTAATAATTTCTTGAAATTAGGTAAATCATGTGGAGTGGAAATAATCAATATTTCATTAATTCCAGCCATCATCAAAGTAGACAACGGATAATAAATCATGGGTTTGTCATAAACCGGCATCATTTGTTTGCTCATAGCAAGCGTTAACGGATGCAAACGGGTTCCAGACCCCCCTGCTAATATAATTCCTTTCATAATTGTACTAAGTTTACGAATTAATTTGAATTTTTCAAATTAATTATTCTTTTATAAGTTAAGGAAGGCGTGCCAAAATTAATCAACATACCCAATTCCAGATTTGTACATTTTAAAAATTGGTCAACTGCGAATAAAATGCGACCGGTATTAGCGACACTGCTTTTATTTCGATAATAACAGCATCATAGCAAACAAAATCTGCTCGATATTGTTTTTTCATAAGCTGATTATCGTAATACAATGACAACTTTACTTGCCTCTTAAAGGGAATTTTCTGAATGTGAAATTCTTTTTCCAATGCTTCCTCATAAACCGCCTCCAAGAATCCTGCTCCTAATGTCCGATGCACTTTCATACAAGCACCAATTATAGCAAAGCTTTCTTCTTTATAAAGTATTTTATGGGTAGCATCCATTCGTGAAATTCGTTTTAATTCGTTTTAATTCGTTTTAATTCGTTTTAATTCGTTTTAATTCGTTTTAATTCGAGTACTGTTTCTCGTAATACGAAGCATATTCCCCTGAGGTAATATTATTGAGCCATGTTTGATTTTCTAAATACCAATTCACGGTTCTTTCCAATCCTTGTTCAAAAGTAACAGACGGCTTCCATCCTAACTCCTTACTTATTTTAGTGGCATCAATAGCATAGCGCAAATCATGTCCTGGACGATCTTTCACGTACGATATCAATTGTTCCGATGTACCTGCTGCACGACCTAATTTTTCGTCCATTATTTTGCAAAGCAATTTAACCAAATCAATATTTTGCCATTCATTAAATCCACCAATATTATAGGTGTCGTGGTTTTCACCTTCATGAAAAACTAAATCAATAGCTACCGCATGATCTTCTACAAAAAGCCAATCGCGCGTGTATTTTCCATCGCCATAAACGGGTAAGGGTTTGTTTTGAATGATATTATTGATGAATAACGGAATCAATTTTTCAGGAAAATGAAAAGGCCCATAATTATTGGAACAATTGGTCAACACATAAGGCAAACCATACGTTTCTCCATAAGCCCGAACAAAATGATCCGAACTGGCTTTTGAAGCGGAATAAGGAGAATTTGGGTCATAAGCAGTAGTCTCGGTGAATAATCCTTCAGCACCCAAACTACCGTAAACCTCATCGGTACTGATGTGGTAAAAACGTTTCCCTTCATAATTTCCTTGCCAAGTAGCCTTAGCCGCATTTAACAGATTCATCGTTCCAATAACATTTGTTTTCACAAAGGATAACGGATCCGTTATGGAACGATCCACATGTGATTCGGCAGCTAAATGCAAAACTCCATCAAATTGATGTTCCGCAAACAATTGATCAATAAATACCGCATCAACGATATCTCCCTTTATAAAAGTATAATTAGGCGCTTTTTCAATATCAACAATATTTTCAAGATTCCCGGCATACGTCAGCGCATCCAAATTAAAAATTTGATACTGTGGATACTTCTTTACAAAAAGACGTACTACATGAGATCCAATAAAACCGGCACCTCCGGTAATTAATATTTTTTTCATTTTTAGATTTTAGGTTTAATTAGGTTTAACAAACTTCCCGAAATTCATTTTTTTTTGCCCCAAAACCCTTAAGGGGGCAAAAAATAAATTACAGCATACGCTTATCTTATATAAAATTAAGTTCTGGATTTTCGGCTCCCTTTAGGGACGGGGTAAACGAAAATTTTATGAAATCATTATCCTTTTAATTTTACAAATTCTTTAATTTTATTTAAAACATCCGAGATATTTGAAATAACCTCTTCATTGGTAAATCGGATAACTTTCAAACCTTGAAATTCAATATTTTCAGTTCTTTCAGCATCTAATTTAATTTGCTCAGGCATTTGATGGTAGCCGCCATCTATCTCAATAACTAATTTTAATTGATGACAATAAAAATCTGCTATATAATTAAGTAGCGGATGCTGCCTTCTAAATTTACACCCCTCCAATTGATTATTTCTCAACTCTAACCACAATATTTCTTCCGCTTTGGTAACATTCTCCCTTAGTTTTTTAGCATTCGAAAAAATCTCTGGTGCGGCATCTTTCCACATATTATCAGGGCGGAATGGGTTTCTTTTCATTTGAATGTTTAAAAAAAAATATTGAGAGTTTCTTTTTGTTTGCCCCTGCCCCCTGCGGCGGGGAAAAAAAATGAACACTTAATACAATTCACATTAGATAATCTCAATTAAAATATAAGTTCTGGATTTTCAGCTTCCTTTAGGGACGGGGCAAAACGAAAATCTTACATGCTTTTTTTATTATTCTCATAACAAAACTAATAAAAAAATAAAACTTAGTCAGTTTCTTTTTTGTTGCCCCCGCCCTAAAGGGAGCAAAAAAGAAACACAAAATCCGATTTAAAATTAACAGACTTTATTTAAAATTACGTTCTGAATTTCCGTCTCCATTTAGAGTACAGACAAAATCACGTTCTGGATTTTCGGCTCCCTTTAGGGCTGGGGCAGACGAAAATTGCAAGCCACCTCTCACCTCTCACTTCTCAATACTCTTTACCTCGCCCTTAAATAAAAAGCATAAAAAACAATGAAAAAGTAAAGTGGCAGCAGTCCGCGAGTTGAGGACGAAGGACGAACGGCTCGGGCTGCGGAACGGCACTTTGAGGTAGTTTTTAAGCTTTTTATTTTCAGGCTTGATTTTTTTGTTTCTTTTTTGATCAAGCAAAAAAGAAAATTAGTAAAGCCTAATTTTTTACTTTCAATAAAAAGATATTGGTAGTACTACTTAAAGTCTCTATATAGTCTCGAAACAACATCATGCTCTGAAATTTCGGCTCCCATTAGGGCTGGGGCAGACGAAAATTGCAAGCCACTTCTCACTATTCATTCATCCTCACTTCTCACCTCTCACTTCTCAACAACTTCATACACCTTCTCAAACTTTCTTTATAATCAGGAATAGTAACCCCATAGATTTTTTTAATTTTACTTTTATCCAATAAAGAAAAAGCGGGACGCTTTGCAGGTGTAGGATAAGCCGATGAAGGAATACCATTCACTTCACAAGTATAACCTCCAATTTCTTGGATAGCCAAAACAAATTCAAACCAACTGATTTCACCTTCATTCGAATAATTGTATATTCCAGAAATCCACTCTTGTGCGGTTACGATGTCCATCATTACCTGAGCTAAATCGGCTGCATACGTTGGAGATCCGATTTGATCGTTGACAACACTAATAGTATCGCGTTCCTTCAACAATCGTTGCATGGTTTTTACAAAATTATTTCCAAAAGTGCTGTACACCCAAGAAGTTCGGATGATAATCGCATCCGGATTCGCTTGCAAACAAGCCAATTCCCCTGCTCTTTTTGTTGCTCCATACACATTTATAGGTTGTGTTATAGCCTCCTCTGTCAATGCAACAGCCGAAGTACCGGCAAAAACATAATCGGTAGAAATATGAATTAGTTTAATTTGATTGTCAAATGCATATTGAGCAATTATCTTAACCGATTGATGATTAACAACATCAGCCAATTCCTGCTCCATTTCTGCTCTATCCACTGCAGTATAAGCACCACAATTCAATATAATAGTAGGCTGAATGCTTTCTAATTGTACTTTCAATACAGCTAAATTATCCAAAGATACTTGCGTTCTATCCGCAAAAATCCATTCAAAATGAGGGTAGTTTTTAGACAATACCATCAGTTCAGAACCCAATTGCCCTTTGGCACCTGTAACTAATATTTTCTTCATTTAATTTTTAATCTTTTCAATTTTTAAGGCCTAACTTTCTCTCAAATCCTGCCACTCCGTATGCATTATCACTCACAATTCACTTTAAAACTGAGGCAAAATGAAAATACAGAAGTTTTTTTTTGTTTACCTCTTCTACCTTAATCGAAGCACAAAAGAAACACAAAATCCAATTTACAATATCAACAGACTTTATTTAAAATTACGCACTAAGTTTTCGGCTCCCTTTAGGGACGGGGCTAAACGAAAATTTTACGCCTACTCACTATTTCCTTAGTACTGACCACTCCTCACTGTCATCCTGAGCTTATCGAAGGACACTCCTCACCTCTAACTTCTCACCATTCACGAATTAATATAAAAATCCAAACAGCCATAATGGGATTTTGTTCTGAAAACCATACTCAATATCGTCGGCTGCGATGAAGGCGTTTTCAATACCTTCAATTTGTTTCACCGACTTATCCTTTCCTCCAATTTCAAAAGAGTATAAATCATTTACAAAAAAATCAATTTTTTCGTGATGACTCAACTTATTTTTATACCCCAATTGATTTGCAAAAAAGTTCTCTCTAGCGTTCCCAACATTAGCTTTTGACGGGGAAAGTGTAAACATTAAATTGGTGTTTTCTAAATAAATCTTAGCTGGTTTTTGCAATTTCACACTTCCTTTAGCTTCTTTTCGCAAGTTAATGGTCAAACCTACTTCTTCTAAATAATGTAGGTAAGTCATTAAAGTAGTTCTATTTATACCAATTTTATCACTTAAATTACTCACATTAGGTATAAAAGGAACCGATTCAGAGATTATAGCCAACAATTGTTTGATTTTTGGAACAAAGCCCAAATCAACACCTCGCAATAAAGGCAACTCAATTTCAAGCATCATATTAATTACCTCTTCTAATCGTTGCTCATACAAATCAGGCTCTTCTTTATAAAATGGATAATATCCATACTTCAAATAACTTTCAAAATACTGAAATGGCTTTACCCTACCATTTATCGATGTCGCAATCTTTGAGTGATTTTTCAAAATAGCTTCCAACGATACTTTATCGAACTTTTGCCCAGTTTCCATTTCAAGATACTCCCTAAAAGACAGACCTTGCATATAATAAACAATTGCCCTGCGACTCAAATCAGCCCGAGCATTCAATATTTCCAACAATGAAGAACCCGTAAACACCACTTTCAACTCAGCGTGGTCGTCATAAATATTTTTTAGTTCCTGAGCCCAATTCCCGTACTTATGAACTTCATCTAAAAACAGGTACTTACCCCCATTTCTCACAAAATCATCTGCCAAACCAACCAAAGTCCTATCTTTAAAACCAAAAGTATCTAAACTAACATACAACGACTCCTCTAATTTATCACTAAAATTAAGCTTCATATACTGCAGAAGTAGCGTTGTTTTCCCAACCCCTCTAGCACCTTTAATCCCTATTAAACGAGCATTCCAATTGACATCATCAATAAAGCTCCTAACAAAATTAGTTTCAACTCGCTGTAGTTTCTTGCTATATTTTCTAAATAAATCTTCCATAATGTATAGTTAACTATACAAAAATAATCATATTTTGCATAACACACTGCGCAAAAATCAAGATATTTCGCATAGTACTCTAAACAAAACCATACAACCTACTGCGTGCTACTAATTGTATCTGTTCTGTCCAAAACTCAAAAAGTACTTGTTTTTGTTCACTACACAGTATAAAATTATTTATTTTTTGCATGTCTACAATACAAAAAGCAACCAAAAACCATAACAGATAACTCTACCTTAAAACGTACTATTACAACTGGCAAAATCAGGCAAAATAAGATCTTTATCAGATACAATCGCATCTTTCAAATCCATTCCCCAGTCTATATTCAATTGGGCATCATCAAATCGAATACCGCCTTCACTTTGCTTATTATAATACTGGTCGCATTTATACAACACCACAGCAGTTTCACTAATAACGGAGAAGCCATGGGCAAACCCGTGAGGAACCAACAATTGTTTTTTATTCTCGGCGGATAGAAGAACGGAAAAGTGTTTCCCATAAGTTGGCGAATCCTTTCGCAAATCAACCGTTATATCTATAATTTCTCCTTGCAGTACACGTACGAGTTTCGTTTGTGCAAAAGGCGGATTTTGGTAATGCAAGCCTCGCAAAGTACCTTTTTTCGAAAAAGACTGATTGTCTTGAACAAAATCAATACTAATCCCTAAATCGCTAAATTTGCTTTTGTTATAAGCCTCAAAAAAATAACCCCTCGCATCTTCAAAAACGCTAGGGGAAATCAGTACTAAATCTTTTATAAAAGTTTGTTCTATATTCATAGTATTAATAAATGAGATACAATAACCATAATAAATACAATTAAAATTATTTTATGCTGTAGTAAAAAACTCACGTATCACTGCCGAAATCCTGTCTCTTTCTTCATCCGTAAGATTAGAGCCGGAGGGAAGACATAACCCTCTTTCAAATAAGGTTTCAGATACAATACCTCCGTAGTAGGGGTACTTCTCAAAAACAGGCTGCAAATGCATCGGTTTCCACAAAGGACGACATTCAATATTAGCGACTTCAAAAGCCAATCGCAAAGTTTCTCTACTAATTCCTTTCAGTGCATTAGGTTCCACCACAATAGCACTCAGCCAATAATTAGCAAAATAATCATCATTTGGAGCTGTAAAAACAGTTACCAAATCAATAGCTGAAAATAAATCTACATAAAAAGAATGCATCTTTCTGCGTAAGACAACATGGTCATCTAATACTTCCATTTGTCCGCGACCAATCCCTGCACAAATATTACTCATTCTGTAGTTGTATCCTATTTCACTGTGCTGGTAATGCGGAGCATCATCTCTCGATTGGGTCGCAAAAAATACCGCTCTGTCTTTCAACGCCTTCGTTCGAGTAACAATAGCACCTCCTCCGGAAGTGGTGATAATTTTATTCCCATTAAAGGATAAAACCCCAATATCGCCGAAAGTACCACATTGTTGCCCTTTATAAGAACTCCCCAAAGCCTCCGCACTGTCTTCCAGTATTGGAATGCCATATTTATCGGCTATAGTCCTAATTTCATCAATTCTATACGGTACTCCATACAAATGCACCGCAATAATCGCTTTAGGCATTTTTCCTGTAGCAATGCGGTCTAATATAGCTTCTTCTAAAGCAAGTGGACATAAATTCCAGGTGTCCATTTCACTGTCAATAAATACAGGAATTGCTCCAAGATATAATATCGGATTGGCCGAAGCCGAAAAAGTCATACTCTGGCAAAGCACTTCATCTCCAGCCTGAACTCCTAATAGAATCAGTCCTAAATGAATGGCCGCTGTCCCAGAACTTAAAGCGCCTACATGAGCTTCATTTCCTAAATAATGCTCTAAATCCTGTTCCAAACCATTTACATTAGGTCCCAATGGTGCCACCCAGTTGGCGTCAAATGCTTCTTGTACAAATTTTTGTTCAGTTCCTCCCATGTGCGGTGAGGATAGCCATATTTTTGGATTATTCATTTTTAAAATATTTTTTTAGCAGGGTTACCAAAATAAGTACCCTCTTGTTTTATTGATTTTAAAACCACAGAGCCAGCTCCAATTCTTGTGTTATCTGGAATTTTAACGCCAGGAAGTATTACAGCATTAGACCCAATAAAAACATTTTTACCAATTATTGCTCCACCACCAATATCGACATTAGCCATAATACTTGTGAAATCACCAATATGAACATCATGTCCAATTTGTGATCCATTATTAATAAAAACCAAATCTCCAATTATTGAGTCACAAGACAAAATGGAATAAGGAAGCATTACTAATCCTTTACCAAAACTTGTTCTTTCACCAATAAAAGTAGACTCGTGTATATAATTTGAAATTTGGACATTTGAATTAATAGCTTTTTCCAAAAGATTTTTCTTTGTTTCGACGTTTGAAATAGCAAAAATTACAGATTGACTATTCTTAACCAAATCCAAATCTACTTTACCTAAAATTCTAAAATCAGTTTCATAACTGTCTAAAGCGTTCAAATTGTCATCTAAAAAACCTATGATTTTTGTGTTTAACTTCTGTTTTGAAGTATTATGCCAACTCACAATTTCACGAGCAAGCCCTCCAGCACCAATAATAATAACTTCTAAATTATTGAATTGAGTATCCTCCATCTATTTTTATATTTTGACCTGTTATCCACTTACTATTATCTGACAAAAGAAAAACTAATATTGGTATTACATCACTAACCTCTCCTATTCCCAGAGGATGCATATTCTTTATTCTGTCTATATTGTCTTCATCTATCAGTTCAAACAGTTTTTTTGTCATTGGAGTATTAACAACACCTGGAGCAATTGAATTAACCCTAATTTTACGTTTTGCCAATTCTAATGCAGCAGATTTAACAACACCCAAAATAGCTGCCTTAGTTCCACAGTAGCCTATTTTTCCTGGTTGACCTAATTCACCCATTACGGATGAAATAAAAACTACACTTGCTGATTCATTACTATATTTCTTTTTAGAAAAATAACGCAATAATTCAATTCCAGAGAAGACATTAATCTTAAATATATTCTCTATTTTTTCAGGTACATATAAGCTTATTGGCACTGTTTCTTCCATCCCTGCACAATGAACAAATCCGTCAAATTTTTCTTGATTTAAATTTGTATCAAATAAATTTCCATAGTCTTCAAATTTATTCAAATCTAGTGCTACAAAAACAAACAGCTTATTTTTTATTAGATGTTCCACTTTATTACTATCTCTGCCGATAGCTATTACTTCGCAAGCATTCGCTAACAAATACTCACATAAAGCTAAGCCTATTCCTGATGTAGCCCCGGTAACTAAAATTTTTTTTTTACTTATCATTAATCATGTATGATTTATATACAGCCTGAAAATGTTCTACTCTTTTTTCTTCATCACTCAATTCTCCATCATGATGAGCAAATTTAGCACCTATATGAACTTGTTGGCAAATCACTTTATCTTCATCAAAAACCTGTCTATTAAAATCAATTAATGATTTTTCAAAAATAGATTCTAAATCTTTACTATTTCCATCATTTTTATTTTTAGAAATAAATACAAAACTCTTGAAATTTGTATTGTTATGATCTGTTGGAGTTATCAGAGACAAATTAAAAGATACACCATACGTAGATGAAATCAACAGGTTAGGATAAATTAAAATGTGCTTATATCCATTAATTTTATACGCTCTATCTTGATATGGCCTATGGATTTTAGCTTGTCTTCCTTCGTTTTCTAATTTGTTTAAGGTTGCATCCCAACTAGAATGTTTGCCTTTAAACTCAAAATCTAACCCTTCAGGCCCCATCTTATATAAAGTGTCGGCATGAATTAATGCCACATGATAACTTTCAAGAGTATTCTCTACAACAATCTTCCAGTTTGCAACAATATCAATTTCATTTAAATCAATTTGTTTTCCAAAATTATTTGAAATTGTAGCAACCTCATGGTAAAAATCTCCTAAAAAATCTTGTAAGGAATGCGAGTCTTTATTTAAATTTGCAAAAACTAAATTTCCACAAATTTCTATTTTATACTCCTCTAGTTTAAGACAAACGACCTCTTCTTTTGTAAAACTAAAAAGAGGTTTTTTAGGAATTCCCGCAGGAATACCTTTTTCATTGTAAGCCCATCCGTGATAAGGACACATTAACGGTCTATTGCCTTTATCTTCGTTTTGTATAATCGAATGTCTGTGAGAGCAAACATTTTTGAAAGCCCTTAAATGTCCTTTTAAATTTTGAATGACAACTGGGATACTAGCAATGGTAATGGTCACAAAATCATTTACATTTTCAAAGTCAGTCAAAAAACCAACAAAGTTCCATTCTTTTGAAAATAACAATTCGTTTTCTTTTAAATATACTTCTTCTGAGTTGTATTCAAAAGGTTTGATAAGTGCCTTCATTTAATATATTTTTAATGAAAATATTTTTGTTTCCGAAAGATTTAATACACAATTCCCCCAATTAAGGCCAGAACCATATCCGCTCATAAGCACATTAGAATGATCTTTTAGCTTATCTGAATTGGATGTTATTAGTAACGGAATTGAAACACCACTAGTATTTCCAAATTCATTAATATTTATTAGCATTTTTTCAGAACCAACTTCTAGTTTATTTGCTATCTGCCTAATTATAAATCGATTGGATTGGTGTAATAAAAAAAAATCTATATCGCTCTTTTTGATTCTAGACTGTTCAAGCAATAATTCAATACTAGGTGCAATTTCTCTAAGTGTAAAATCAAAAACCCTTGGGCCATCCATTTTTAAATTTAACTTATTCTTCTCATTGCCTTTATCATCTACTGTAACTTCAAAACTATTTTGAGTTAGTATATTTCTATATCCTCCATCTGGAATTTCAATAGCATCTGCGTTTTGACCATCTGAGAAAAAATTAAAAAAAGATTCAACTTTGCTATCTTCATTATTTTCTATAAGCACAGCCGCCGCACCATCACCAAATAGCATTGTAGTACTTCGATCTTTTTTGGAAAGTATTTTAGATAAAGTTTCTGCAATTATAAACAATACTTTACCTCCTTTTTTTAAGGATTTCGCTAATGCAAAAGAAGTACTAAGTCCCTGAATAAAACCAGCACAACCCGCATTAATATCTAAACATAAAATCTCTTTGTTTAATTTCAATCGATCTTGTAAAATATTTGATGTAAAAGGTATTTTATAATCAGGTGTTTGGCTTAAAAAAATAAGACATCTTATTTCTGACTTATCTAAGTCATAATTTTCTAGCAAATCAACAGCAGCTTTGTAACCCAAATCGGAAGCCGTTACATCTTTGCTCACCCATCTTCTTTCTTTTATACCAACTGTTTTTTCAAAAAGTCTTAATTCTTTTCCAGAAAGGATTTCTCCAAAAAAATCATTTTCAATTACATTTTTTGGAACGCAACTAGCAATAGCCGATATTTTAACACCTGAAAATTTTTGATACATATTTAGTTAAATTTATCTAGTCCAATCATTTCAATTAAAGATTCAACTGTTGTAATGTTTTTAATACTGTCTGCATTTAGTGTAACAGCAAATTCATTTGAAACGTAACCAATCAATAACATAGCTGCCATAGAATCCCACTCCTCTAAATCTTTAAGATTTGTAGTCGTTTCTAAAGTCGTTTCTATTTCTAGTTCTTCTTGTAAACCGCTGATAAAATCATCTTTTTTCATAATGCAATATTTATAATTTATTATTTATTTTTATTAATCCTCCTGACCATGATAAACCAACTCCAAATCCTACGATAATTACTGAAGACTCATCAAGGATTGATTGACTATATTTTTTTAAAGCTATTGGTATTGTACAGGAAACCGTATTTCCACCGTCTTCTAAATCTACAAAAAAGTTTTCTTTCGATGCTTTTAATCTCTTTCTCATAAAATTAAGCATAAAGGCATTGGCTTGATGAAAAACGAACTGACTTATGTCTTCAACATTCAAATTATTTTTATGCAAAACTTCTTTAGTGAAATTTGGAATTACTTCGTTGGTAAAATTGAATACTTCAGGACCATCCATATACAAATGGTTGTCAGTATAGATATTATTAGTTCCATAACTAATTTCTTCGGCATTGGGGTTATATGAAAATTTACTTCCTCCATTTTTAACAATCAATTTATCATAACCAGAGCCATCTGTACCAAACAGAAATTCTCCAACACCCTCTTTTTTATCAAATGAAATCAAAGTGGCAGTAGCAGCATCACCAAAAATAGCACGATTAGATCGATCAAGAGGATGTAGATATTTTGAATACGTTTCTGAAGTAACTAATAAAATATTTTTTGCTTGGTTTGAATTAATCAAAGCTTTAGCCAGACTTATCCCATAAGTATAACCTGAACAGCCCAAATTAAAATCTAAAGCTCCTATATTTTTTGACAATCCTAATTTATCTTGAAGAATACATGCCGTAGTAGGTAATACATACTCTGGACTTTGCGTACAATAAAGCACATAATCTATAGCATCCTTACTAAATCTTAAAAAAAGTTTTTCGCAAGCTTTAATTGCTAAGTCCAATGCGGTTTCGTTTTCATCTACCCAATACCTATTTTTTATACCAACTTTTTCTTCAAATTTAGTAAAATCATAATCAGGAAATTGATTAGATAAATCTGTATTAGTAATTTTATTATTCGGATATATGTACTCAATAGCTTTTATAATAGCTCCCATTTTAATTCCCTTTAAATGCTTCAGTTGTTACCTGACCTTGCATATTTATACCTTCACTAACGAAAACTTTTTTTATTGTTAAAAAAAATATTTTCACATCTAAAATAAAACTTATATGTTCTACATACCACACATCATATTCAAATTTTTTATCCCAAGATATGGCATTACGTCCATTAACTTGTGCCCAACCCGTAATTCCAGGCTTTACATCATGTCTTTTACTTTGAAATTCATTATACAAAGGCAAGTATTCCGGCAATAACGGCCTTGGCCCTATCAAACTCATATCGCCCTTTAGTACATTTAGCAATTGCGGAATTTCGTCTAATGAGGTTTTGCGTACAAAAGCGCCTATTTCGGTAAGACGTTCAGCATCAGATAATAAGTTACCAGTAGCATCTTTTTTATCATTCATCGTTTTAAACTTAATAATCTTAAAAACAGTACCATTTAAACCAGGGCGCAGTTGAAAGAAAAAAGGTTTGCCTTGATTAGCAAAATATAATCCAATGGTAAACATTACTAACAAAAGGCTTAATAAGCACAAACCCAATAAGGCTATAATAAAATCGATTATTCTTTTTAAAAAAAATTTATACATTTCTCTCAAGGCTTTTATATTCTGCTAAAAGTGCATCCCATATAATTTGCTGTTCATAACGTGAAGTAATCATCTTGCGAGCGTTTGTTTTTAAAACTGAATAATACTCCTTATCTGATGACAATTTAATCATTGCATTAAAAACAGCTAACTCGTCTTTTACAGGGATAATAGTTCCGTTCTGCCCCTCAATTATTATCTCATTACAACCATTAATATTAGTCACAATGCACGGAAGCCCCATTGCTCCTGCCTGCAATACTACATTAGGAAAACCTTCGCGATAGCTCGGAAAAACTAAAGCATCACTAATTGCAAAATAAGGATGCACATCTGGTTGAAAACCGACAGTAATAATAGTATTGCATTCTTGAATTGCTTTTATAGTTTCACTATTTAGAGGGTCTAAATCACTTTCGAAAGGTCCAACTAATAGTAACTTTATCTTTTTACTATTAGATTGTAATTTTAAAAAAGCTATAATAAGTTCGTTAATACCTTTATCTCTAACCAAACGACCTACAAAAATAAAAACAAAATCATTTTCTAAAATTCCTAGATTCTTCCTTAGCTCCATTTTGTCTTCTGAGCTATACAATTCAGGATTAAAATATTCTTTATCTATTCCATTGACATTCCCATTCCCAATTACTTTTAAAGGTTTCTTGGTAATTTTATAATTTATTAAATCATCTCTAACCCCTTTACCTTCAGGATAAATATTCGTCGCACAATAACATAATAATTTATCCATCAGAATGAGTGTTTTCTTGAGCAAACCTGACTTTGAGGGAAAAATCAATCCCGTAAAAGTGTGCATCCGAATAGGAACTCCTGCCATCTTACCCGCTATCATCGTTAAAAGTCCTGCTTTAGGAGTTATTGAATGCACAATTAAGGGTTTTTCTTTTGTAAAGTATTTATATAACTTCCACAAAGATTTCAAATCCTCAAATGGAGCTATCTGCCGTTGCATTTCTATATCAAATACTTTAACTGCTTCTCTATGTTTTAATTCTAGAAGAAAGTCATCATTGCCTGATATTGCTGTAAGATCATAATAACGATTTAAAAAATTTAATTGCCCTTTTAATAGTACATTTAAAGAGATAGAAACTGTTGCCGTTCTAAAAAGTATAGACTTCATTGACTTATAAATTTTCTTTTAAATATCTGAAAACTTTTTTTCCTTATTCTGCATTTATTTTAAAACCTCTTTATATAAATAAATCAGTTTCTCAACCATAAAATTAATATCATATTTCTTTGCTCTTTCAAAACCTGCATTCCCTACCTTACTATAATATTCTACATCCGAAAATAATTCCTTAACTATATTGGCAAGTTCCTTTTCATTTCCCCTTTCAAACAAAATACCTGCCCCTTTTACTACGTTTGACAGCCCTGCAACATTAGTTGCTATTATAGGCTTTGAAACTGCCATTCCTTCTACTGCGGCTAAGCCAAAACCTTCCCAATGCGAGCTAACCACTAAAATATCAGCAGTTTTCAACAAACTCGGAACATCATTGCGCACACCAAGAAAAAAAATACGTTCCTGCAAACCAAGTTCATTTACCAATTTTTCAGATTCACTTAATAATGCCCCATCCCCAACCAAAAGTAATTTCACATTTTTATCTAAATATTGCATTGCTCTGATAACAGTTTTTTGGTCTTTCTCTATTCTAAATCCCGCAACTTGAATGACTAATTTATCACTTTCTTGTATAGAATACTGTAAATTTTTTTTATCCAAAGCAAAAGCCCCTTCAATTGCTTTCAAATTCACGCCGTTCTCTATTACTTTGAATCTGTATTTATCTAATGAAGTATGTCGTTTGAGTACCTCTTCTACTTCATCAGTAATACAAATGATTTTGCTATAAAACGAGTATACAAATCGATCTATATATTTAAACCACTTATTTTGAATGCGTCGGTTTGATGTGCTATGCTCTGTGAAAACAAGTTTTGTTTTTGAAAAACTTAGCAACTTAGCAAAGACAACCCAATATTGGGTTGGGAATAAATGAACGTGTATCAAATCATATTTTTTCAGATAAGGTATAATTTTAAAAATAAGTAATGGATTAGAGAGCGAACCATTTCCTAAAGAATAAATTGCACAACAATTTAGTTCTTTAAGTTGTTTCATGTAAGGGTAATCAATCCCATTCAAAACCAACAAATCAACTTCAATTTCTCTTTGCTTTAATAAAGGAATCGTTTCTAAAATCAATTTCTCTGCTCCGCCTGTTGCGAGATTATTTATGACATGTAGAATTTTCATAAAATTTACTATCGTTTATAAAAAAATTACTCTGCCTTAATATAAAATTCATCCCTGTTAACTGATCTAATATAGTGGTCGTCTTTCTCGAAAATATTATTCGAATATCTATATATAATTTTATCAAATGTAACATATCCTTTGATAAAAAAAAGCAGTATTATGATTACTGAAATATATTTTTTAGCTACCGAATTTTTTATCATAATTTTCAAATCTGTTAAAAAAAGTAAATATGCCCAGAAAAACAAAAGACCAAACCGATTAATTATTGAATCTGAAGTACTAAAATAAAGCTGAATAAAGCAGTAGCAAAAGAACAAGTTAAATGATATGGGTGAAATTAATTTATTTTTTACAATATAATCATAATTAACTAAAACAGCCATTAGAACAAAAAGCTTCTCTAAAATTCCTATCTTAATACCGTAAGCTTGTTCAGACTCCGTAATGCTCCCCGCTAAATATTCTAATCTACCACCAAACAAACTTCCAATTACCGAGACAATTGAATCTACAAAACGAAATTGAGATAGATAAATGCCAAGACCAATAAAAAGTAAAATATATAGTGTCTTTTTTTTGAAATAATTTTTACTCCATAAAAAAAAGAAAAGAAAAAACACCCCTGTAGTATGAAAAGTAATTGATATCAGAATTAACAGTAAAGCTCTAATCTTTTTGCTTTTATTTATATAATAAATTGACTGAATCGCAATTAAAATTGAAGTAAAATTTCGTAGAAGATCAATAATCAATAAGGGAAACAAGCTTATCAGACAAATGTATGCCAATGCCACATTACGACCTTCATTTTTTACAAACCTATCAAATAAAAAAACCTGTAGTGATGTTATAAAAAAAACAAAAAACTCATAACTAAACCCTAAATCATTGAACAATTTAACAAAAAAAGAAAATCCAATTTCAAAATCATATATAGTCCAGGTACTTAATGTAGCTTCAGAATAATACTCTTGATAATTATACCAGTCACTTCCTATAAATCCTCTAAATCCAAAGAAAAAAACAAATAGAAAAGCACAAAAAAAACGTATAATTTTCCTGTTAAAAATAGTATGTGAAGTTTTCTCAACAAAATAAAGCAATAAATAAACTAATAGTAGAATTATATATGGCAGACTATAGAAATCCATAAATTCTAATTAATTAATTGTTCAAACAAAGATTTGATATCTACAGAATTATATAAATTAAAAGAACCTTTACTATATTCATTATAATTTTTATCTATATCTAAAATTTTTGTTGCCAATTTAATTGGTTCAAATTCTGAAACCATACCTGCCTCATATTTTTCAAATAAAACTGAAATACCAGGGACATCATTTGCGAGCATTGGAATCCCGAAACAAGAATATTCAAAAATCTTATTTGGTGCACAAAAAAGTGTATTAATTGTATTTTCTATTAACGATTCTTCCGAAAAATATGTCAGAAATCCTACATATGCCTTTCTTGTAAATTCCAAATGTTTTGGAGAAGACACATATGGTAAAAAAACAACCCTATCTGACTCATATTTTTCTTTTAGTCTAAATTTATTACGATCTTCACTACCCATTAAACAAATTATATACTCTTCTGGCAAATATTTAACTGACTCACATAATTCATCCAATCTTCTTTCAGGATAATTAAAAATTCCTTGATATAAAATTACTTTTTTCGTTTTAAACAATTCTTCTAATTCATCATCTAATGTCTGACTCAATTTAGAAAGATCAAAAAGAGGTTTATTTGGAATAATTAATGGTAATTCTTTTAAATTAAAAAAAGATTTTGTAATATGTGCTCTATTATACTCACAACACACAACTTTCCAAGCACTCTGCATTGTTTTAGCGTAATTGAGAAAAGGACTAATCATTTTATATCTAGAACCCACTTTTAATTGTGGGGTTTCAAATAAATACAATATCGTTTTAAACTGAGTAATTAATTTATAAAGGAGCCAGATGTTTTCGTTTCCATATATCCATAATATCGAATCAGTTTTAAATTCTTCTCTTACAATTTTTTTAACTTTTTTCTTATAGGAATATAACTTAAATAATTTGATTATTTTATTTTCTTTAGTATGATTAATTATTGTCTCGTAATAAATTACACCTTGTAATTCAAAATCAACAATTGTATTTATGTCACTACAATACCCCACAATTACAACTTTTTCCTTTAATGCCAATAGTACTTTAATTGCTGTGAGTATTGGTGGATATTTTTGTATATCGTGATTATAAATTAAAATATGGCTCATTTAATCTAAATTTGATATAAAACTTACAATTCTTTCACATGCTTTTCCATCTCCATACGGATTATGCAAAACACTCATTTTTTTATATCTTTCTTTATCTTGGAGTAAACTATTCGTTTCCTTAACAATTAAATCTTTATCAGTCCCTACCAATATTACGGTTCCTGCTTCGACAGCTTCCGGCCTTTCGGTTGTTTCACGCATCACTAAAACTGGTTTCCCTAAACTTGGTGCCTCTTCTTGAACTCCTCCGCTGTCTGTTATAATAATATACGCTTTATCCATTAACCAAACAAAAGCGGGATAAGCTAATGGATCAATTAATTTAATATTATCTATTCCTGATAAAATTTCATAAACAGGCACCTTTACATTTGGATTTAAATGTACCGGGTATATTACTTCGACATCATTATTTGTAAGAGCGATTTCTCTTAATGCCTCACAAATTCGGATAAATCCATCTCCATGATTTTCTCTACGATGCCCAGTAACAAGAATAATTTTAGCACTTGGATTAATTATTTTCTTTAAATTTTCGATTTCATCATTATGAATATTTTCAACTCTTTTTGAGCTAACCATCAATGCATCTATAACTGTATTACCTGTTACAAGTATTGATTTAGAATGTATGTTCTCTTTTAATAAATTTTCTTTAGAGGCAACTGTAGGCGCAAAATGATAATCTGCAATTCTCCCTGTTACTTGTCTGTTCATTTCTTCGGGAAAAGGGGTTCGTTTAATATCTGTACGCAGACCTGCTTCTACATGACATATTTGAGCTCCAGAATAAAACGTGGCTAAACTTGCTGCCATTGTTGTTGTTGTATCACCATGAACATATACGTAATCTGGATTAAAATCTTCTAAAACATTTTTTAATCCAACTATAATATCTGCTGTTAACGAATATAGATTCTGATTAGCCTTCATTAAATTCAAATCATATTCGGGTTGAATATTAAAGAAATCTAAAACTTGATCTAACATTTCTCGGTGTTGTGCCGTTACACAAACTCTGGTATCAAAAATATCAGAATGTTTTTTGAACTCTTGCACCAAAGGTGCCATTTTAATGGCCTCAGGTCTCGTTCCAAAAACAATTAAATTTTTTTTCATTATAGCATTTTTAAAATTATTTTTAATCTGTTTTTTATAATACAAGTATTTTTTTATAACAATAAGAGAGACATATTTATCTAAATCATTATAAAAAATACAAAAATTAAAGTCTTAAAAACTTTATAACACGACGAATTTCTCTATAAAACAGCCTCCATAAATGAAGAAAATTAAGTTCTTTTTCAATTTCGACTCCGTTTGTTAGAAAAGTATCTATTACTAAATGATATTCATTCCCCCAAACTGTCATTATTGAACCAAAGTCATAATTTTCTTTAAACATCTTATATGCTGCATTACCAGAGCTAATAAGGCGGCCCTCACATTCTACTAGGCTTTCCAATATTGTTTGAAAACTAGTAGATGTTCTATCTTTTCCAGAACAAATCCCAATTAAGTTTGCATCCAAATCATTTTCTCCCCAAAGTCCCCAAGAAAATTTATTCGTTTCGGGGGTAGAACCAGCAATTACCGATGGTTTTCCGCAAGATGCCGCTAACAAAAGGGTAGTGGCCATTCCAACAAAAATAGAACAATTTTTATAGACCGTTTCAAAATCATCTCCAACCAGTGTTCCTCTCAGTTGAATAATATTACGATTAGCTTCCTTATTTAAACTATTTGCTAAAACATTTATACTTTCAAAAAGAGAGCCATCACCCACGATAACTAATTTATATTCTGATAATTTATCATTTATTTTATACAATTCATAAAAATCCTTAATCAAATATCTCACATAATCCTTGTCTTCTGATAATCTACTAACAGATAAAATATACTTATTCTCAAGACTAAGATTATCTCGAGAAATCGCTTTCACTGGAATAGGAATAATTTTAGGATTCAGTTTAAAATTTATTCTTTTCTCAATATACCGATTCATCTCATAACTTAACACATAGAACAAACCAAAACAACTAAGTTTCTTAGTTAAAATTGTCAACAGTGGATTACGATAATAAGCGACTTCATTGAGTATATTTATAAAAAAAGGAATTTTTGTATATTTATAAGATGAAGCAACATGAACGGCTGGATATGAATTATGAGCTTCTATTACATCAACATCATTTCTAAGTAAAATATCAGATAATTTTTCTATAAAATCCGAATAATCTTTATAACTAAATTCAAGAGGTGATGAACTGATTTTATCAAAAAATATATGATTAACACCATTGGGTAAGTTAGAAACATTCTCGCCCCCTTGAGAAACAATAATAACATCAAAACCATTATTTATAAGCCAATTACTTTTATTTATTATATAAGATTCTGCTCCTCCAATAATCATTTTTGGCGTTACAAAGGCAACTTTAATTTTTTTGGACATCTATAATAGATAAAGCATTAATAATAAATTTTATTTTTTTAATCTCTGAATAATAAAACTGTTCAAAATATTTCTTAAGCCTAAACGTCTATCCAATTCAACATAAGAGTGCCAAACTGAAATCATTATGAAAAATGTTCCAAAGAAATAGGAATATGGATTCACTATAAACTTCACAACTAGAAAACAACTTACAGCAAGAAAAAACTGAATAACGAAAATTCTTATAAAAGAAATTCCGAATGAAAATTCATACTTTATTTTAGTTAAGAAGAAAACTTGAGAAAAATAAATTAGATAAGCAGCACAACAAGAAATCCCTAAGCCTGTTAATCCCCAAAAATAATAACCTACTAAATCAAATACAAGTACGTAAGAATTTGCAAGAAGTTCATTCCAAAAGAACAACTTTGATTTCCCTTTTGCCAAAAACACAAAAGCAATCGACCAAGACCCTGCTTTAAAAAAAGTTGACAAAGCTAACCATAAAACCATATTCTCTATACCTACAAATTTATTAGAGTATAAAATAATAATCACCAATTTGATAAAAACCATAAACATTACAATGATAGGTCCTAAAATCAAAATAGAAATTTCAGCCTGCTGGTTAATTGTTTTTTTACATAAATTATTTGATTCTGCTACCGCCGAAAGTCTAGGAAAATAATCCGTAGCCATAGCTGTAAAAACTAGCCCTACATAAGTATTGATAAGCGCAAATCCTGCGGTAAATAACCCAACCTGCTCAACGCCGTCTCTGTCACTAATATACAATTGAACGATATAAGTAGTTGCAATTACAAATAAACCGCTAAGACTAATCATAAAACCCATTCTCAACATGTTTTTCCCTTCAGAAAAAATTAATGTCCTTGATAATTTAAAATCTTGGATTTTAACTTTTTTAGCAAAATACCACGAAATAACAAACGAAACAACTGATGCAACAATCAGAGCGGGAACAATCCCTGCGACACCACAAAAGTAATACAAAGGAACCGTTACTATTAAACCTATAACGCTACCTATAAGACTTGCTTTTGCCAGATATTGTATTTTTTGCATTCCTTGCAGAATAACCAATTGCCCAATATTGAGCTGATTGAACAATAATGTTATCGAAATTAAAGCGAATGACAGTATATAGTCGCTATTCCCAAAAGTTAGTTCACTCAACCAAGGTGATAACAAAAAAACTATCAATACTCCTAAAATCCCAGTAACCCAAACCCATCTCTTTAAAACTCCTACAACCAATCCGACACGAGAATCGTCTCCACTACTATTAGCAGCCGACACGTCTCTTACAGCACTAATACCAAGTCCAAAATTACTAATTCCACCTATTAAACCTATAGTAGAACTCAGCAAACCTATAACTCCCATACCTGCAGAGCCTAGAAATAATGCAATAAATTTTGATCTTATAATAGAAATTAAAATAATAAAAACCTGCACCCCCCCAAATATGGAAGTGGCTTTCATTATGTTTCTGTAAGACGACTGGTTTTCACTCATAATCCTTATACCGCAGTATAGCTATTCAAAACTTCAACCACTTTCTCTACGTCTTCTTGAGTCATCACAGGACTTATTGGCAAACTCAATACTTCCTCATGAATTAATTCTGTAATCGGTAAAGAAATATCAGACATACTTATATAACATTCTTGTTTATGCAAAGGAATAGGATAATGAATCAACGTTTGTATCTGATTTTCCTGCAGGTAAGCCTGTAGCTCATCACGGTTGGTACTCCGAATAACAAAAAGATGCCAAACATGTTCTCCAACCTTCCCTTCACTTGGTAATAGTATTTTATCATTCTTAATATGGGCAATATAATACTTTGCAATTTCCTGACGACGCATAGTTTCAACATCAACATAACGCAATTTAACATTCAAAAAAGCGGCTTGCATTTCATCCATACGGCTATTTAAACCTTGGTATTGGTTCACATATTTTTGGGATGAACCATAATTAGCCAAAGTACGGATCGCTTTTGCTAATTCAGGATCTTTTGTAGTTACCGCTCCTGAATCCCCCAACGCACCTAAATTCTTTCCCGGGTAAAAACTAAAACCTGCTGCATCACCTAAATCACCAGTTCGAATACCTTTCCAACGAGCCCCTATGGCTTGTGCATTATCTTCAATTAGTTGCAAATTATACTTTTTCGCCAATATTTCTAATTCTTCACTCCAACAAACGCTACCATACAAGTGAACCACCATAATAGCTTTAGTCTTTGAAGTAATCTTGCTTTCAATCAAATTTAAATCTAAATTGTAAGTGTCAAAATCGGGCTCAACCAAAACAGGTACTAATTTATTATCCGTAATGGCTAATACAGAAGCAATGTAAGTATTGGCAGGAACAATAACTTCATCCCCTTCCTCCATCACTCCTAATTCAATATATGCCTTAAAAATAAGACGCAAGGCATCCAATCCATTAGCAACAGCTACGGCATTTCCGCCTTCTTGAAAAGCGACCAAATTGGCCTCGAACTGTTTTACCTGCTCGCCTAATAGAAACCAACCACTATCTATCACCTCCGCAGCTACTTTTTTTAACTCGGTTGCATATTGAGCGTTTATTTTTTGTAAGTCTAAAAATTTAATCATTTTTTATTTTTAAATTATAGTTGACTGAGCCTAATCAACCCCGATAATCTATTTCTACATTTATTTAAATATTCACTTTCGAACACAGAGACTAATAATGTACTTTTAAATTCTCCATTAATGATATATTGATCTCTAAGCACACCGTCAAAACTATAACCTAGATACTTTCGAAATTTAATCATATCCTTATTATCTTCCATTATATCACCATTAATCTTGTGCATATTCAACTCATTAAAAATGTAATCACATAGGAGTAATTCACTTTCAAAAGCTATAGGAAAATTCCCTACTAGTTTTTTTTCTCCGATTAGAAGTCTTTCTATACTACAATGTCTATAAGTCTTATTGATATTGCAAACAGCAAACATACCAACAGGAACATCATTGAATTCAATAATAAAAGTTATTTCATTCTCTTTTTTAAGTGAATTGCTAATCCAATTTCCTTGCTCTAATACCGTTTTAGCACCTGACTGCATAAATTTAGCTCTATCACTAAGCCTCCATTTTAGAGTTATTGCTGCATCTGCTGCGTTTATTGGACGCAATTTTGCAAACTGCCCTTTTAAAATCATAATAAATAGATTAATAAACTACTATTGTCTCTTCTTTTTATATCGCTCACTAAATTGAGGTTCGTCCTCAATAATTATTTTTACTGGTATTTTAAAAGATTGTAATTTTTCCTTACAATGTATTTTCAAACGTGTAACAAACACTTTCTTCTCTTCATCCGATGCAAGTCTGATTTTAGCACATACAATATTTCCCATAATAGGATTTTTTTGTCCAAAAACTGTCACTTCTGCAATATTATCCAATTCTTGAATTATATTTTCAACCTCTTGAGGATATACTTTTTCTCCACCAACATTAATAATCTCGGATTTGCGTCCAAGAATTCTAATATACTCGCCCTTTACTTCGACTTCATCACCCGTCATAAACCAACCGTCCTCAGTAAACGGAGACGGAGCATTTAAATAACCAAGCATAGCCGAATCTGCCTTAATTTCTAATAAGCTATCTACAACTCTTGTATCAAAGCCTTCTCCTCCAACTTTTACCCAAAGAGAATTATCGCTTTCAGACTTAGACCTCATTACCCCTAACTCAATTAAACCATAAGTCTGTTGGAGTTTTACTTCTGGAAATGCTTTTTTCAACCTTTCAAGTGTTGACAAAGGCATTGGCTCTGTTCCATAAGTAATTAATTTCAAACTAGACAAATCATAACTTTTATTAGCTTCACTCATTAGCATCAAATTCAAAAAAGTCGGTGATGCTGGCAACAATTCAATTTTATGCTTTTCAATAAAAGCACATATAGAATCTGGCTTTCTATCTCTTAATGTTAGAACGGTACCTCCATTAGATAATGTATGAAACATTGTGTTTAATCCACCCCAATGATCAAATAGTAAAAAATTAACTGTACTCATCGATTTACGAGCAATATTAAATTTTGCTAATAACCTAGAAAAATCATGAACGGCTCCCTTAGGATTTCCTGATGTCCCTGAAGTAAACAAAACAAGACCCGCTTTTTTTCGTTCTCTTATGGTGTCGTAAAGTAAATGTTCTCCTAGATTATCTCTTCCCTCTATACTATAATTATCATTAGTAACATCAACCAATAAAGTTTTCTGAACACAAGCAATGTCTAATTTAACTTGTTCACTATGTTTTATTGTAGAATTAAAAGGAACAATTATATTATTGTTTTGAATCAAAGCAAACATTAATGCAATGGTATTTGGCGTAAAATCTCCAATAAGCGAAACTACTTCACCTTCATTAACTCCATTCTGTTGAATAAATTCTAAAGCCTCATTACACTTTACAAATAATTCATTGTAACTATAAAATCTATCATTCCATATAATAGCAGGAAGTTCAGCGTATTCTTTTAATTTTTCAATTAATGCGTTCATAAAAACTGTTTTTTTAATATCTCATTATAATACTTCCCCATGACAACCCAACTCCAAAGCCCGACAACAAAACTAAGTCACCTCTTTTTAATTTACCATTTAACTCCGCATCTTTAAGCGCAATAGGAACAGATGCAGAAACTGTATTTCCAACATTTTCTAAATTCAAAAATACTTTGTCCCTATCCAGTTTCAAACTTTTAACCAGTGAATCTAGGGTTAATTTACTAGCTTGATGAAACACATACAAATCAATATCATCTACATTTAAATGATTCCTTTCTAACAAAGTACTAATTTGTTCTGAAACATTTTTAGAAATAAACTGCCAAACAGCAAAACCGTTCATATGGATATTCTCCAAACACTTTACATTTCCACTATCGTCAATAATCGTTTTTTTTGTATCATCACTTTTTGGGGTTCTCATACCTCCTGCTGGTATATAAAAAGAGTCAAATTTCTCTCCACTTGAAGACAAAATAACATCAACTATTCCACCAAAATCTTCCATAGAAATAACACTAACCGCAGCCCCATCTCCAAATAAGATACTAGTAGAACGGTCCTTTAGATTTATATACTTTGAGTACGTTTCTGAATTAATCAACAAAACATTTTTAGCTAAACCTGTTTCAAGAATCCCTCTTGTAATAGCTAAACCAAAAATATACCCTGAACAAGCAAGATTATAATCAAATGTCCATACACTTTGCTTAAAATTAAAATGCTTATGAATTAAAAAAGAATTAGCTGGCATGACATAATCATGACTTTGTGTACAAAATATTACCGCATCAATGTCATCTTTTGAGATAACACTGGAACTAAAAATTTTCTCCACTGCTTTTATTGCCAAATCTAAAGCCGTTTCATTTGGTTCAGCAATATGTCTTTTTTTGACTCCTGACTTTTCTTCTATTTTTTCGATATTCCACTCCGGATTATTTTTTGCTAAGTCAATATTCGTTATTACCTTTTCAGGTAAATAATACTCTATATGTTTGATAACAACTCCCATTAAATCATTATTTTAAATTTATTAATTGAATCATTATCTAAAATAAATGATTTCCCATGTCCTGGGTTTATTATAAATCCTTTGAAATTATCAAAAAGATAGTTGAGTGACAAAACCATCAGTTCCTTGTTTGACCCAGGCAAATTAGAAATGGAACTATTACCTTTTAAAAGCATATCTCCCACAAATAAATTATTGTTTATCTCTAAACAAACCCCCCCATTTGTATGACCAGGTGTGTGATGAATTACTATTTTATGTCTTTTTAATTCTAGAGATGGCAAATCATCTAAATACTCATCAATAATTGGTGTTTTACAAAGTTTTAAATCTCCAACCATTCTTCTATAAAGATTTCCTTGTGTTGCTAATCTCTTATCTTTAGAATGTAAGAGAAAAGGAATGTTATATCTTTCTTTGATTTCAGCTACTGCACCAATATGATCAAAATGACCATGTGTATTTATAATCCCCTTTAACTTGTAATTATCTAAATCAAGACTACTAATTATCGTTTCTACATCATCGCCTGGATCAACAATCCAAGCTTCGTCCTCACAGGAAATCAAATAACAATTCACTTTCCACTTCCCAACTGTTACCTTTTTGCTTATAATCTCCATTAAACACCTCCTAAATAAATAATTTGCCCCGTAACTGCTTTACTTTCTTCTTTGATTAGATAATCAATTGTATTAGAAACATCTACTAAGTCACCATACTTTTTAATTGCATTCCTATCTAAAACCTCTTGTAAAGCAATCTGATTAATAGCTTTAGCTAATTCCGTATCTATTACTGAAGGTGCCACAATATTTACTGTAATTCCATAACTTGCAACTTCTTTAGATAAAACCCTTGTAAAAGCATTCATCGATGCCTTTGTTGAAGTATATAAAGCCTCTCCAGGAACCTCATGCCTTGTTGCCATCGAACCAAGATTAATAATTCTACCGAATTTATTACGCATCATCAGTTTAACAGCTTCTCTACAAAACATAATTGGTGCAAAAACATTAACAGCGTATATATTTTGAATCGTCTTATAAGGTAAAAATGTAACATTTAAAATCGCAGGATTTATTGCCGCATTATTAATCAATATATCTAAACGCTTATATTCTTTTCTAATAATCTTAAAAACATTGAGAATCTCTTCTTCATTTGACAAGTCAGCTATAATATGATTGTAATTTTCGTGCTTAATATCACATTCATTTCTACTACAACCAACTACAAAAAAACCCTTGTCCAAATAATAATTCACTAAATAATTACCAATACCTCTACTAGAACCAGTTATAAGCATAATAGGTGTAAGTTGATTAGTATTATTCATTAAGCAATACTTTTATATAATCTGCTAATGTTTCAATGCTTTTGAAAGGGCTATCCTCTAAAGAAAAAGCTCTTTCGTCTGCTATAGGAATATATTTACCTGAAAGCTCTTCAATATTTTCTTCGACTGCAACTATTAGATTAACTAATAATATAGAGTCTAATTCACTATCGGACCCAAACAACTTAGTATTAAGATCTTTAGCTATATCAATACCATTTTCATTATTAATATCTTCTATACATTGGAAGATAATTTCTACAATTACATTTTTATCTATCATTTTAAACTAATTTATTTTTAATTCAATAATTACAAAATTCATTTTTTCGACCTAACGCAACTTTATATTATACCTATTTATTAGATTCAATCTTTATATACTTTAAATAATCTTCATACTCTCTCAAATAATCATTCTCATTATATTCGTGTGAAGCTAGTACTAAACAAATAGAACCACTAGAAAAATTAATTTCAGAAGCCCAAATCCCTGGTGGGATATGCAAGCCTAAATCGGGTCTATTTACTAACACTTGTCTTTTAGTTAAACCATCATCCAGTAAAACTTCAAAACTACCGCTTGCAGCGACCAAAAACTGATGACATTCTTTATGAGCATGTGCACCCCTAGATTCACCACCAGGAATATCATACAAGTAAAAAATTCTTTTCACAGCAAAAGGAATTTCTAGATTGTTATTAATAGCCGTTATATGACCGTTTCTATCTCCAATTTGGTTCAAATGCAAAAGATTACATTCAAAAACACTGTTTTTAACGTTCATCTAATAAGTTTTTAAAATCTTCAAAATCTCTGATATAATCTTCCTTTGAGAAAGTCTCACTAGAAATATGTAATGATAACGCATTTGTGGAAAAATTCTCTACATGCCTCCATGTTTTGGCTGGTAGGTAGAGACCATAATAACTTCTATTTAAAGAAAATTTTTCAGTACTTCCATCAGCATTAGTAATTATAACATCAAAGCTTCCACTCAAGGCGACAATAATTTCTTCCTGTTTAAAATAAGCATGACCTCCTCTAATTCCACCGCCAGGAACATCATAAGTCCAAAATGTTCTTTGAATCTCAAAAGGGATCTGATTTGGATACTGCACAAAAGTTAAATTCCCTCTTGGATCTTGTATCTTAGGAAAATTTATAATTTTTGGTTTCATTTATTTACTAATTAAATCTTATGTTAAAAAACAACTATACGATTTCTTTTCACAATTATTTTTTTTCTATTGTTAGAAATAATCACTTCTTCAACATTTCCTTTTGATGTACCTCTCTCCTCAATCCTGAACTCGAAAACCGATGATCTCTAGTATTAAAATACAATTCGATACCTTTGGCTTCACAATATATTCTCCCTGTAAAATCTTGTTCACGATATTCATCACCTACTATACGAACATCGATTTTAAAAGAACGCAAAATATCTTCTAAATCTTGTTCGGTAGCATATGGCACAATTTCATCTACAAATTTACAGCCCTTCAATTGTATGTATCGTTCAACTACCGTTTGTGCGGGATGATTTTTCTCTGGGCGATCCAACGTAGGATCGGTTTGCAAACCTACTATTAAATAATCACAATGACGCTTGGCTTCTTCGAGCATTTTAACATGTCCTGCGTGAAATAAATCAAAAGCTCTAAAAGTTATTCCTATTTTCATGTCATTGCGAGGAACGAAGCAATCACTTGCCCATTATCCAATAATTTATTAATACTTAGCATTCTTTGTGCCAACATTGCGAATAAAACCATCTAAATCTTCAGATTCTTCACTATTAGTACTATTACTTGCAATTATACTCTTTTGGACTTAAATATTCTCTACGTTCATTGCGCCATTTTTGCGAACTTTGCGGTTGAACCATTTCAAACTTTAAATTTTAAACAATTCAAACCTGCAGTTCTCTCAACAGCCTCCTTACAATCAATCCCAACACAGTCAAGAATCCAGCTAAAAACCCACCCAACACCAAGCCTTTTTCTTTCCCAAATTTTTCTTTCTTCAAAGGCAAAATAGGTCGGTCAATTACTTGGATTAATGGCGTTTCCTTACGTAAAGTTACTTTAGCTAGTTCCGTTTGTTTGACCAATTCAGTTAGTATCGCAGTATTCGCTTGTACATCGACCTGTCTGCGGGCAGAAGGGGCACGTCGTACATTCATGGCGGGATTCAATCCAAAAGTATTATCATTAGCAACAGCCACACCGGTAATCGCACCATTCAACTCCCTACGAATAGAATCAGTTTGTCGTTCTAGTATATCCATGTTCATCCGTGCCTTCTTGCTTTTGGTTGTAACATAAAAATCAGACACTTCTTTAACTAAAGCTTCCGTAAAATACTTAGAGAACAATTCATTCGTAGAACTGACATCTATAGTAATAATCGCTATTTTTTTATCTTTTTGCCCTACAACCAATCCGGTTTTAGACAAATCTTGATACACAACCCCTAAAATACTGTCATGCACTCTGGTAAAGTACTTTCTCTTAGTATCGGGCAAAAACTGAATGGCTGCAAATTTAGGTTTGTCATCCCATTTATCTCTCCATCCATTATTCTTAATATACATCTCTGCCAAAGAAATAGTCTTTCCATCAACCACAACGGGACTCAACAACGTTTGTTCCACCATCGCACGGGACTTGAACAATTCGGTCAAATTAGAGCCAGTAAAAATACTCCCGCCGCCGCCGCCAAGATCTAAACCAAGCGAACTGGCCAATCCAAGAGCACCTCCCAATCCACCACCACCTTTTTCGTCTTCCAAAGCAAAAGACAAGCTGGCCGTGTACACTGGTTTTTTACTAAAAGAATAGGCAAGACCCAATCCAGCGCCTATAATCCCCGCCAAAACAATAATCTTCCATTGCGAAAGCAAATAAGAAAACCATTCCCTTCCTTTTTCAATAAGTTCTTTTAACGATATTTCGTCGTTAGTATTTTGTTCGTTCATTGTATCAAGATTTTACGCTTGCATATTATTTATTATTAAAATGTGCATTTTAAACGGTGTCGATAAAAGCCTGTTATCTGTTTTCATTTGTCTCCCTTTAGGGTTGGGGTAAAACAAATGAAATCCACTATCTGCCATCTGAACCTAAAATTGATCACTATTCACTCCTAACTACTCACCACCATCTTGAGCTTGCCGTAGAACACCCATTCACTTTTCACCATTCACCCCTCATTACTACTTAAACGCAGTCAAAATCAGTAACGCCATACTTGATATCACACTTCCTATCCCTACCCATTCCCCAGCACTCATTTTTTTAACTTCAGGTTTTTCTGGCACTATAATTTGAGAACCTGGAATTACTTTAGGATACGTTCTTATGAATAAGAATGAACCGGCTACATCCGCTTTACCATTTGGATAAATAACATACGCCTTTTTCTTCCAGCCCTTGGCATCAATACCACCAACAGCATTTAAGTAATAATTAAATCCTTTACCTTTAGTATAAGGAATCTCAGAAGTTAACAATACATTACCAGTCACCTTTACGCCTTCATTGTAAGCTGCCACTTCAATTTCATCACCGGGAAACAAAGTTACATTGGTGTTACTCTCCGGATTTTTAACAATGGCTTTCCAATCCACTGGTATTGTGGCAAATTTTAAATCTTCTTTTAATTTTTTCTCTAATTTATTTTGAATACTGTCTTTTTTACCTAGGTTTAGATTCACATTTTCCAAATCTTCAATTTGTTTGGCTTGGATAGGTCTTTTGATGCGCACCCCTTCTACATTGGCAACCGAAGTCAATCCGCCAGTTCTTTGAATCACATCATACACACGGTCTTTTTTACCTGCCAATACATATTTACCGGCATAATGCACGGCTCCGCTTACGGTAACCATCTCGGGCTTTTCATACACCGCCATCTTACGGATATTCACCACATCAAAAGGACGCAACGCAAAGTTTTTGGCCTGCTCATTATTGGTGGCCGAAATTTCGATGTTAAACAATTCCGCTTTATTTGGATTCACATCATCAATGGCTTCAGATTGAATCATTCTCGCGATCTCCACTCTTTTAGAGGCCGAACCGGTCAGGCCGCCTGCTTCCACCAACAAATCATTTAAGGTCAAATTTTCATAATAATCATAAATTCCGGGTTTTTTGATTTCTCCGTCAATGGTTATTTTAAATTCTTCCACAAAGTCTAAAATAGAATAAACCGTTACCACATCTTCTTTCTTCAAAGCAATATCAGATTCTAAATCCCCCTCTAAGGCTTTAGCTAAATTCACATTAACGATTTCCGTGGTCAAATCCGGTTTCAATCGTATAATTCTGGCTCTATTGCTATAGGCATCTTCTTTTAACCCATCCGCTTTTGCAATTAGATCTGAAATGCGCATCCCTTCATAAAAAGAATAGGTATCTGGTCTAAAAACGGCTCCATCGATTTTAATCCGGTTTTCAAATCGATTTAAAATTTTAGTCACTCGAAACACATCCCCAGAAAGCGGTTTATAGCTACTAAATTCGGACGCATTAATGTCTATTACTTTAAATTCTTTATCCGTTTTTTGCAAAACATTTACCGAAGCGGTATATGCAAATTCATTAAATCCTGAAGCAAAAGATAATAAGTCCGAAAATGTTTCTCCTTTTTTCATTTCAAAAATCCCGGGACGTTTTACCTGTCCTTCGACAGTGACTCTTTGATTGTAAGCAGGAATTCGAATGACATCATTATCCTTTAAACCCACATTATCCGACTGGTTTCCATTCACAAGGAAACGATAAATATCAATATTTCTGTATACTTTATTATCTCGCAACAATTCTATATTTCTATAACTGCCATTCTTACCTGGGCCTCCACCTAAAAACAAGGCATTATAAACGGTTGCCAAAGAAGAAATCGAATAATTACCCGGTTGCTTACTGCCTATTATTGTCACTCTAATGGTTCTGATACGGCTCAAACTCACTGCAACTTGAGATTGTCCGGATCCTACCGTACTATACACCCTGGCAATGGCTCCTTTTATTTTTTGGGTAGCGGCTTCAATTGTCATTCCCGTAACCGGAATCTGGCCTACATATGGAATGGTTACTTTACCCTCTGTAGATACAGGAATGCTCGCATTAAATTCTTGTACTCCATACACACTAACTTGCAATTCATCGCCAGGTCCCAAGACATAATTTACAGGCGTAGCCAATTTTAAATTGGGTTCAAAATTCAACGTAGGATTATCGAAAAGCTCCGAACCAAAAATTAAAGCATTAATCGAATCCTTAACTTTAGTATTGACAATCTTTTCCTGTTTTTTTCCAAACGCATCTGCTTTCTCATCATCATCGTCTTCTTTGTTATCCTTTTTAACCAATTCCGTTTTTGTCACTGGCATTGCTAAACGTTCTTTCAATTTAGCAAACTCGGCTGCAGACATTCCTTTTGCCAAAGCCATCGGTTCCGCTTGTTCAATGGTTACATTATTAGTCTGCAACTGCGTTTTAATTTTTACAATATCACTGTCTGATAAATAATCCACTTTTAACGTACTTAAATCAGTGCTTTTTAACAAGTCCTGTGCAAATGTATTGGAAGTCTGAAAAAGAGCAAACAACAATAAAAGGGTAGCAATTATTTTTTTCATATTTAATCTGAATTTTTATTTTCCTGATTTACAATTGGTTATTTTTATTCTGTTTTTGTGTATTACACTTAAATTAAAGAAGTTTGCTAAATTTTATATGACTTCGCTAATGATGTTAACATATCTAAAATTACTTTTTTTCTAAATTCGCGCAAAAGTAAAACTTAATTACGGAGTAAAGTACTCATAATCTAATAGTTTTTGAAATTTTAAATCTGTTTAAATTCAAAATATCTTTTCTATCGATTTTTTAAATAACATTTCTCGATACGATTTTCTATCAAAAAGTACTCGAACTAACGAAAAAATAGCATCAAGAACTAAATATACCCAACGGAAACTAATTATATTTTGTGAATTTTAAACGGATAGTATCTAAGACATCGCCGTAATAGTAAATTAGCTATTCTTTCTGTTGGTAAATTTTATGACCGGCAGTCAACAGCTCTAAATCTTTTTTGAATAAAGCCACATCTGAAGCTATCATTTCTTTAACAATACCAGCTAAATTGTATTTCGGTTTCCATCCCAATTTAGTTTTTGCCTTAGTAGCATCCCCTATGAGTAAATCAACTTCGGTTGGTCTAAAATACCTTGGATCAATTCGAACCAAAACATCCCCAATTTGAATCTTGCTTTTATAACCATTCAAAACAACATCGACAATGACACTATTAAAACTATCTAAAATCCCTACCTCAGTTACGCCTTCTCCTTCAAACCTCAAATTGAAACCGACTTCTGCAAAAGCCATTTGAATAAAATTACGTACTTTTGTAGTTACTCCGGTAGCAATGACATAATCCTCCGGTTTGTCCTGTTGCAAAATCCGCCACATAGCCTCTACATAATCTTTCGCATGTCCCCAATCTCTTTTGGCATCCAGATTACCCATATAAATAACATCTTGCATTCCCAGAGCAATTTTTGCGACACCGCGAGTAATTTTTCTCGTTACAAAAGTCTCTCCACGCAATGGTGATTCATGATTGAACAAGATACCGTTACAAGCAAACATATTATAAGCTTCTCGGTAGTTTATTGTAATCCAATAAGCATACAGTTTAGCTACTGCATAAGGAGAACGGGGATAAAAAGGTGTCTTTTCAGACTGTGGTACAGCTTGAACCTGTCCGTATAACTCTGAAGTACTCGCCTGATAAACCTTAGTTTTCTTTTCCAAACCTAAAAGACGAACTGCTTCTAAAATACGCAAAGCGCCTATCCCATCAACATTAGCCGTATATTCGGGAATATCAAAACTCACTTTTACATGACTCATAGCCGCCAGATTATAAATCTCATCTGGTTGCGTTTCCTGTATAATTCGCGTTAGATTCATCGAATCTATTAAATCCCCATAATGGAGCTGCAACTTTTGATTTTTTTCATGCGGATCCTGATATAAATGATCAATACGACTGGTATTAAACGATGAGGATCTTCTTTTAATACCATGAACCATGTATCCTTTGTCTAATAAAAATTCAGCTAAATAAGATCCGTCTTGCCCAGTTATACCTGTTATTAAAGCTGTTTTCATAGTATTCTTGCTTAGTTTATCATTCTTCACTTCGTTCTTCGCTTTTATATTTTCGTTCTACAAAAACAATTTAGCTACTTATATTTTCCAAAAACCATTTATAGGTTATTTGAATCCCCTCGTGAAGACCTATTTGATGTTTCCACCCTAAAGCATTCATTTTTGAAGCATCCATTAATTTTCTTGGAGTACCGTCTGGTTTTGTTGGATCCCAAATAATAGTGCCTTTATGTCCTATAATTGTTTGAATCGTTAGGGCCAAATCTTTTAGGCTCAAATCAGATCCAGTTCCTACATTATATAAACAATCCGGTAATTTATTTTCTAAAGCGAAAACTACTGCTTGGGCCATGTCATCTACAAATAAAAATTCTCTCATTGGACTTCCACTTCCCCAAAGCGTTACAGGAGCATGATGCTGTTCTTTTGCTTCATGAAATTTTCGTATCATCGCAGAGAGAACATGAGATGTATTTAAATCGAAATTATCATGTGTACCGTATAAATTAGTTGGCATTAAACTTACATAATCTTTTCCAAATTGTTTTCGAATAGCTTCACAAGCCTTTACACCAGCAATTTTTGCAATAGCATACCATTCGTTTGTTGGTTCCAAAGTACCGGTAAGCAAATACTCTTCTTTTAAAGGTTGAGGTGCCAATTTTGGATAAATACAAGAACTTCCAAGAAAAATAAACTTCTCAACCCCAAACTGTAATGCCGAATCCATTAGATTATTCTGGATTTGCATATTTTCCATAATAAATTGATATGGAGAATTTATATTGGCCAAGATACCTCCCACTTTTGCAGCAGCGTCAATAATAACTTCCGGGTTTTCGGCAGCTATGAAGTCCTTAACATCTTGTTGATTTCTCAAATCCAATACCGTTCTGGAAACACCTAATAAATCAGTATATCCCTGAGCAGACAAGGCGCGCCAAATCGCACTCCCAACCATACCATTATGTCCGGCTATATAAATTTTAGTGTCTTTATTCATCTACTCAATTCAACAAATCTGAATGTTGCCGCTCCAATTCACTGTATATATTCTTAACATCTTGAGACCTTTCTTTTTGCAAAATCAAATTAGCGGTATCCGTATAAACAAAAATAGTATTTTTCAATCCAACAAAAGCAGTATAATTCTCGGTTCCAATGACCATATTCCCATTTAGGTCAACAGGATGACCTTTAGAAACCAGATAATCATAAACAGACTCAAACGATCCTAAATCGGACCAAGTGAAGGTTGAAGAAACCACTTTAATTTTTTTACTGCGTTCCATAACAGCATAATCAATACTGATAGAAGGTATTTCCAAAGACAAATCTAAATCCAAATTTCCATTAATGTTACTGTCCCAGGCAATTTTGGATTTTTCATAGACTTCTGGATAGAATTTCTTTAATTCTTCCAATAAAACGGAAGCTTTGAAACAAAACATACCACTATTCCATAAAAAATTTCCTTTGGCTATAAAATCAGTAGCCGTTACTTTGTTAGGCTTCTCCCGAAAAGAAATGACATCATCTCCTTTACGTTCAATATACCCATATCCGGTTTCTGGTTTGGTTGGAATAATTCCAAACGTAACAATAAACCCTTTTGATGCTTTTTCAACAGCTTCATGAATGGCTGTCTCGTATGGTTCTATTCCATCTATAATATGATCCGATGGCGTGACAATTAAAATGTCATCCGGTTGAGAAGCAAAAGCAGCAAAAGCAATGGCGGCAGCTGTATTTCGAGGGGTTGATTCAATTATATCTAAATAAGGAGTACTTGATTTCTCCATCACTTGTCTACTAAGGTGACAATTATCAATATTACCAACTACCATGATTTTGTCTGCAATAGTACGATTGCGTTCCACGGTCATCTCAAACAACGACTTACCTTCAAATAAATTAAGATACTGTTTGGGTTGACTTTTTCGTGATAAGGGCCACAATCGGCTGCCTACTCCACCGGTAAGAATCACATGTGTAATTAAAGGCATATTTTCCATGCTTTATTCGTTGTTCTTTGTTCGTTGTTCTTTGTTGGAAAAACGACAAACGTTATGCAGTTAATGATTTAATTAATTTATATAACATCATTTTTATTCTTGTACACAATTCGAATAAAAAAACATAGTCAGTCTCTGTAATATATCCTAAATCTTTAGACAAATACAAATGATAATTTGTTTCTTCTAATGATCCTTTTGCTATGTATAAAACTGTATAAATTCTTTTTTATATTGTCTAGCCTGACCTTCAATTATATTTGTAGGAACGCTACTTATACTTCTTCTAACTTGACTAGTGAGACCAAATTGTTCAGCCTTTGGAAAGCCTTGAGTAATTCTATAGACATCTATCGTTAATTGATGGGCTAATTTCCAAACTTCTAAATTTGATTCCATATTTTACTCGTTATTCGATGGTCATTTTCGAGATTTGATGGTCGTTGTTCAATGTTCATTCTTCGAAAAACGATGGACGATAGACTAAATCCGATCTTTACAATCTGCCATCAACTACATCTCCCAAAATTCCTTTTACATCGTACAATAAACTGATTTCATTCTGCAATTTTGTGATGTCGATAGTGAGAAATTGGCTGTGTGCCACACCTAAGACTACCGCGTCAAATTTTTGACTGGGTAACATATTGGTGGTTATTAAACCGTATTCTTTTTCAACCTCAGCTGGATTAGCCAAGGGATCATATATCGTTACTGTAATTCCATAATCCGTCAAAGCGGCAATGACATCAACAATTTTTGTATTCCGAACATCTGGACAGTTTTCTTTGAAAGTGATTCCTAGCATCAATAGCATAGCACCATTAACAGAAATTCCTTTTTTGATCATCCCCTTAACCACTTGGGAAGCCACATAGTCACCCATACTGTCATTCAATCGTCTTCCTGCCAAAATAATTTCAGGATGATAACCAAACTCTTGGGCGCGTTGAGCTAAATAATAAGGATCAACCCCTATACAATGACCTCCAACTAAACCGGGTTTAAAAGGCAGAAAATTCCATTTGGTTCTCGCAGCTTCTAAAACGGCTTGCGTATCGATATTCATTAAATTGAATATTTTAGCCAACTCATTTACAAAAGCAATATTAATGTCCCGCTGAGAGTTTTCAATTACTTTAGCAGCTTCTGCGACCTTTATAGAGGGTGCTAAGTGTGTCCCAGCAGTAATAACAGACTTATATAATTCATTTACTTTATGCCCAATTTCAGGAGTGGAACCCGAAGTGATTTTTAAAATTTTTTCTACGGTATGTTCTTTGTCTCCTGGATTAATCCGTTCAGGAGAGTAGCCCGCGAAAAAATCAACGTTAAATTTTAATCCGGAAACGCGCTCTAAAACAGGAACACATTCTTCCTCGGTTACCCCAGGATATACCGTAGATTCATAAATAACGACATCTCCTTTTTTCAAGACAGCACCTACCGTTTCGCTGGATTTGTATAATGGAGTCAAATCTGGGCGATTATTCTTATCAACCGGAGTTGGAACCGTTACAATATAGTAGTTACAATCCGCAATAGCCGCAACATCGGTAGTACAGTATAAACCAACAGCATTACTTGGCTGCTCCAACAGCACTTTTTGCAGCGTAACATCATCTATTTCAAATGTAGTATCAGTACCCGATTTTAAGGAGCTAACCCTAGAATGATTGATATCAAATCCTACAACAGCATATTTGGTTGCAAATAACCGCGCCAATGGCAAACCCACATAACCCAAACCAATAACTGCTATTTTTATAGATGAACCCATTTTTAAACTCATTTTAATTAACTAATGTTAATTTCAATCCACCGCTTCGCGATTCAAACTCACAAATAATGAGTCTAAATCGGGATAATTTAAGTGTGCAAATATAAGCACTATAAACCACACTTTTTTAAATTTTAATTCATTCAAAAGCACAAAATATGGGTAAAAAGCACAAAAAACAGACAACTAACTGACAAACAATTATAATAAAGAAAAACAACAATGTCCTTTTTTTTAAAAATCACCTAATTTAGTGATGCCAAAACTACTAAAAAAGAGGAATTTTTAACTGCTGTTCCCAACGAATTTTCACAAAACCATCCGACATTAGCTACAGAAAATTACATTTTATTTTCTTGAAATAAATAAAAAGGGGCCATTTATGAATTCTAAAATTAAAAGTTTGGAAAGAGCTGAATTTTTCAAGTAAATCTCTTTAATGAACCGCATCTACTATTGTCAGAGGACAATATAATTGTGCACAACGACAGCCTATTTAAGCTTCATTTTCAAGACACAACCCAACGACTCCAAAACCAATACATAATGGGTATTAGTAACCTCTTGAACAATTGCTTTTTGATTTGAAAATGGGCCGGAATCTAATTGTATGGCATCCCCAACTTGAACTGACGCCACTGAAATATCAGTACCATCAGAAAGATCCAACCATTTTTTTATAACACTGATCTCTTCATCACGAACAATAGCCGGTTTTCCCAACCAAAATAAATACCGTACCACGCCTACTGATTGAAACACTGCATTCCTTTCAGAATCTGCTAATTGAACAAAAACATAGGAATTAAAAAGCGGCACTTCTACTTTTTTCTTCCTGTCAGACCATTGTCGTACTTGTGTAATCAAAGGACAATAGCACGCTATTCCTCTATTTTTTAATTGTTCCGCAACTTTCTTCTCCCACTTGGGCTTTGTATAAACTACATACCAATTCATCTCCTTCTTTTGTATTGAAGTAAAAATAGATTTTACTAAATAATAATTTTACGTATAACCAGTTGTAATTACAATGTTCGATACAAGACACCAAAACTCACAACCCATTCCTCAACACTGAATACTGAACATTCATCTGCACCACTCCTAACCCCGCCCTTAAATTAAAAACGCCAAAAAACAACGAGAAAACGGAGTGGCAGCAGTCCGCGAGTTGAGCCTGAAAGGCGAACGGCTCGGGCTGCGAAACAGAGTTTTGAGGTAGTTTTTAAGTTTTGAATTTTCAGGCTTGATCTTTTTGTTACTTTTTTGATCAAGACAAATCAAAGATTCAGCGAACACCACTTATAATAAAAGTTAAGTGAGCTAAAAAAGTAAAGGCACCCTTCAAAAAAACGACACACTGTCTATCCGATATACGACACCAAAACTCACAACTCATAATTTCTCAAACCTCGCCTATTGACTCATGACTCTAAAAAACTCATAACCACTCACTAATCATCATCAAGATCCTATCGCTTGATATACAAACCCAATAGCTTTTAATTCCGATGCATTTAGCAAGTTTCTCCCATCAAAAACAAAAGCAGGTTTTTGCATGGAGTCATATATTTTTTGCCAATCGTAATTTATAAATTCATCCCATTCCGTAAGCACAGCTATAGCATGTGCATTCTGACAGGCTTCATAAGGAGAATCAAATAAACTAACACTAGTAGCATTATTTGAAGCAGCTCTGGTCTCTAAATAATTTAAATCAGCTAGGATTTTTTTATGAGATACTTTAGGATCGTAAACAGCAATTTTTGCATGTTCATTTATTAAATCATCTGCAACATAAATAGCAGCCGACTCTCTGGTATCATTAGTATCTTTCTTAAAAGCCCAACCCAAGAATGCAATTTTTTTATCGGCAACAGTATTATAAAGCGTTTGAACTATATTGTTAGAAAAACGTCTTTTTTGGTGGTCATTCATGATAATTACTTGTTCCCAATAATCGGCTACTTCGTTTAAACCATACGATTTTGCGATGTAAACCAAATTTAAAATATCTTTTTGAAAACAAGAACCTCCAAATCCAACCGAAGCTTTCAAGAATTTTGATCCTATCCTACTGTCCATTCCTATGGCTTTAGCAACTTCATTTACATCTGCACCTGTTTTTTCACATAGCTCTGACATCGCATTTATGGATGAAATCCGTTGTGCCAAAAATGCATTGGCTGTCAGTTTAGACAACTCTGACGACCACACATTAGTCGTTAATATTCTGTCAGCAGCTACCCAATTGGAGTACACAGCAACAAGAGCCTGAATCGCTTTCTGTCCTTCTTCAGAAGAATCCCCACCTATTAATATTCGGTCAGGATGCAATAGATCTTGAACCGCAGTTCCTTCAGCGAGAAACTCTGGATTAGAAAGAATTTGAAACTGCACCCCATTACCGGTATTATCCAAAATGCTTTTAATCGCTTCAGCTGTTCTAACAGGAAGCGTCGATTTTTCAACTACAATTTTATTGTCTTTGGCTACTCTGGCAATTTGTCTGGCACACAACTCAATGTATTTCAAATCAGCCGCCATACCTTTTCCTTTTCCATAAGTTTTTGTAGGCGTATTAACAGAGATAAATATAATTTGAGCTTCGTCTATTGCTTTTTCTACATTGGTAGAGAAAAACAAATTTCTCCCTCTGGCTTCGGCAACAATTTCGCTTAAACCTGGTTCATAAATTGGGATATTATCTACATTCTCATCATTCCATGCAGTAATTCGCTCTTCATTCAAGTCTACAACTGTAATTTGTATTTGGGGGCATTTTTGAGCAATAACAGCCATCGTCGGCCCTCCTACATATCCTGCGCCAATGCAACAAATTTTTGTGATCTTCATTCTTTTATTATTTTCCATTATCTCCTCACTATTCACTTCTAACTACTCACTTCTAACTATTCACCATTCACTTCTCACGCAAGTTTTCCCAATACCATTCCACTGCTTCTTTCAATCCTTCTTGCATCGAATATTTTGGAGCATATCCCAACAACAATTTAGCCTTCTCAATACTTGCCAAAGAATGTGGGATATCACCGGATCTGTTAGGCCCATATTCTACCTCGACAGCAGCAATTCTTTCATCGTAAACACTTAAGAATTCTTTTAAATAATCAACTAAATCATTCAACGTATTCCGATCACCATAAGCGGTATTATAAACTGTATTTATCGCTGCAGGATTTTTTGCTAACATGGCCAACTCATTCATTTGAATTACATTATCGATGTAGGTAAAATCCCGGGAATAATTACCATCACCATTTATTTTTGGACTTTCCAATTGCATCAATTGCATTACAAATTTGGGAATGACCGCTGCATATGCTCCGTTAGGATCTTGCTTTCGACCAAAAACATTAAAATAACGCAACCCAATGGTCTCTAAACCATAGGTTCTGCTAAATATTTCAGCATATAGTTCATTTACATATTTTGTTATTGCATAGGGTGACAGTGGCTTTCCAATGACAGCTTCAACTTTAGGCAAAGCTTCTGAATCTCCATACGTCGAAGAACTTGCCGCATAGATAAACCGTTTAACTTTTGCATCCCTTGAAGCGACTAACATGTTCAAAAAACCAGAAACATTGACATCATTAGTAGTGACAGGATCATTTATAGATCTTGGCACAGAACCTAAAGCTGCTTGATGTAAAACATAATCTACTCCTTGCACAGCATTTTGACATTCCGCGGCATTACGGATATCGCCTTCTATCAAATGAAAATCCGGATGATTTATAAAGTCTTTTAAATTATGTCTATATCCAGTTGCAAAATTATCAAAACAAACAACCTTATAATCTTTAGATAAAAAATATTCACAAAGATTAGAACCTATAAATCCTGCGCCACCCGTTATTAAAACGGAACTTTTTGTTTCTATTTTCATCTGTATTTATTTTAAAACAATCAATTATTTAGTTTGTTTTTTCAAAATCTTCTGCGCTATTCTTTGGTAAATACTCTTAGGTTTATTCTCTTCATAGTATCCATTTGCATACGTGCCATAACCATACCCGTATCCATAACCATACCCGTAACCAGTACCATATTTTGCCTTATTCTCTAAACCATTTAAAACAATACTGGCATTCTTCAACTCTCCGCGTTTCACTCTGTTATTTAACAGCGTAATCATGTCTTTTTTAGTAAAATTCTGTCTTACTATATATAAGGTAACATCGCAATATTGTACTAACTCCAAAGCATCTGATACTAACCCTACCGGCGGCGTATCCAGAATAATATAATCGTATTTTTTCTTTAGCTCTCCTATTAGTTCTCCCATTCCTTCACTCATTATCATTTCAGCAGGATTTGGCGGAATTGGTCCTGACAAAATAACGTCTAGAAAAGGAATATGGGTATGATTGATGATTTCGTCAATCGTTTTTTGTTTTATCAGATAATTTACTACCCCAACTTCGTTCGACAAATTAAATTCCGTAGATAACTTTGGCTTTCTTAAATCCAGACCAATAACTACTGTTTTTTTCTCGCTAAGTGCAAATACCGTAGCGATGTTTATAGAACAAAATGTTTTTCCCTCACCACTGACAGAAGATGTAATCATAAGTGTCTTTGCTCCGTCTAAATTTTGTTGTTTATAAAGGAACTGAAGCGAAGAACGAATGGCTCTAAAGGATTCAGATAAAGCCGATTTAGGTTTGTCATAAACCGCTAAATTCGTATTCTCTTTATTAACCCCTACAACACCTATTAAAGGGATTTTTGTCATTTTACTAATATCCTCTGTGTTCTGAATCGAGTTATTGATAAAGAAAACCGCAAATACAAAAACCAACGGGAAAAGTATTCCCAAAAACAAAGCTAAAATATAATTAACTGATGTTTTTGGCCCTATAAGCCCTCCGCCAACATCCTTAGCAGGATCTATAAAATGAACATCTGATAAGTTTGCTGCTTTAACAATATCAGCTTCGCTTCTTTTTTGAAGAAAGGTGCTATAAATATTATCACTTAAATCGTATTTTCTTTTAATTTTAATGAGCTCCTGTTGATCCTCTGGCAGTTGCTTTATAGTACTTTCAGTCTCACTTATTTTGCTGCTCACCATAGCCAAATCATACTGAAGAGAAGCTTTGGCTGTTGCTATATTTTCTAACAAAACATTTTTAACAGCCTCCATTTGATTGTCAAAATCTTTAAATATTTTATCACTTTTTACAGCATAAGCCATTTCAGATCTTTGAGTAGACAATGCTATTAACTTCGAAACATTTACTACAATATTTGGATCTTCTATTCCTGCAACTGAAGGTGCGGGAAGTTTAGCGTAGTTTACACTGTTTTTCAAGTATGATTTTAATGAATTATAATACGCCATTTTACGATTAACCTCGTCTTTTTTGACATCAAATTCTAAAATCTTATCTGAAAACTTGGCTCCGCCTTCTTCTATATCATAGATATTTTTATCTTTTCTAAATGACTTCAACTCATTTCCTGTCTCTTTCAATTGAGCTTCCATCGTAACCAATGTGCTGTCTATAAAAGCAATTGTATTGGTCGCAAACTGGTTTTTACTATCCAATTGCCTCTTGATAAGCATTTTAACAGTTGCATTCAAATATTCAACCATTCTTGCTTTATTAGTTCCTTGCATACCTAAGGTAATTATAGAACCTCCTTTATCATCTGACCTTACGTTTATCCCTTTGTATCCTGATACCGTTCCATTAAAATCGCTAAACTGTACAAAATATTCGTTTCCTTTATAGAAGCCTGGGTTTTCATTTATTTGCAACTTCCAATTTAAAAAAGGCAAAGAAACTTTTTCGCCAACTTTATATCTTTTTACAAAATCTCCTGTTGCTACTGCTGTATTACTGTATGAATTATCAGAATAGGTAATTATAGAAACATTTTGGCTCTCAAAAGGAATTCTAATTTCATACGTATCTTCACTTACAAACTTAATCCCTATTAAAGTTCCTGCTAGTTGTCCTTTTGACTTATCAATATTAACATAAAAAGGAACTGACCCATAAGCGTCTACCAAATTATACTCCCCTTGTACTAGGTAATTAATATAATATTGTAATTTATCCACAACCAGTTCATTATGAGATCTGGACTGCAAAGTCGTTGATATAGTCTGAACTTGATCTGAAGTGCCTCCCCAATTAAAGACTAAACTAGTATTTGACGTAAAAAGAGGATTACTTTCTTCTTTTACCGAAATAAGTGTTTCCATACCGTAAATTTTTTCTTTACGAATATTCACCTGATAAGCAATCGTGAAAGTGATTAATAAACTTATCAAAAACCACTTCCAATAACTTCCGATTTTTATTAAGAAACCCTTGAAGTCAAAGCTTACTTGGTCTTCAAAAATCGAAAAATCTTTTATATCTAACATTTTTTGAGCGCTGTTTTAATTTTTTAATAGTAAAAAAGTGGTTGTAGCTAAAGACAACAATGTAATGATTGTCCCCAAAGATTCTATTCCAGTTTTTCCGGTTCCCCAAGTTTTTTGCTTAAGTGGTTTTATATAAATATAATCATTTGGCTGTAAATAAAAATAAGGTGATTGCATCACATTTATATCCGTGAGATCTAAATCGTGCATTTGAACTCCAGTTGGAGTTTTCCGCATAATAGTAACCGCTTTTCTATCTCCAGTAATAGTAATATCTCCAGCATTAGCAATAGCTTCCATAATCGTTACCTGCTCTTGAAATAAAGTTTTAGTTCCTGTATTCCCAATTTCTCCATTAATAACATATCTAAAACCTGCTAGTTTCACCGTCACAAAAATATTAGCTTCCTTATTAAAATACTCTGCTAACAATTGCTTTTCAACTCTAACTCTGATTTCGTCCAGCGTGTATCCAATAACATTCAATTCCCCCAAAACCGGAATTCTTATATTTCCATGATCATCCACTGTAAAACCGTCAAAATACAATCCTGACTCAGATTTACCTGCTGCAGCACCTTCACTGGAAGGACTAAAAATAGCGACCAATTTTGGGTCGATAGCTTTTATCGTGATACTCAAAACGTCGTTAGTTTGCAATCGGTATGGTTTTGATTCTACAGCAGCAATAATAGTTTCAGCATCTGAATTGTTCTTTTTCTGAAGGTAAATTAAATCTTGAGTTGGAATGCAAGAAGAAAATAACACACTAATAAACAACAACAAATAGAGTACGGACTTGCTCATTTTCAATATTTTTAACGACAAATATAGCTTTTCATTTACTATTTAAAAAACATCACTATTCATTAAATGGATTAATTATTTTTAAACGACTTTTCAAAAGGAACTCTTTGTAAAATACTCCTTCCCAAGGTGACTTCATCAGCATATTCCAGCTCATCACCTACGGAAATCCCTCTTGCAATTGTTGATATGATTATTTCACAATCAGCGATTTGTTTATAGATATAAAAATTAGTGGTATCGCCTTCCATTGTGGAGCTTAAAGCAAAAATTATTTCGTTGACACTACCTGATTTTACTTTTTCGACTAAAGTCGTAATATTCAACTGACTGGGACCAACCCCGTCGATAGGAGAAATTTTACCTCCAAGGACATGATAAATCCCTCTGAACTGACCCGTATTTTCAATTGCCATGACATCGCGAATATCCTCGACAATACAAATGATTTGGTGGTTTCTGCTCTGATTAGCACAAATTTCACACAGCACACTATCCGAAATATTATGACAGTTATTGCAATACTTAATATCCTCACGCATAGCAACCAAGGCTTGTGATAAAAAACCCGTTTGTTCTTTGGGCTGTTTTAACAAATGTAACACCAATCGCAGTGCCGTTCGTTTACCAATTCCTGGCAACTGAGACATTTCATTAACTGCTTTTTCTATAAGTTTTGAAGAAAATTCCATAACAGCAAAAGTAGTTAATTTGTCCCGAACGTTCGGGATAGATAATTTGAAAATTTGAAGATTATTTATGTAATTTGGTCCAAACAATATTCATACAAAATGACTCCCAGCACCATTCTAATACTTATAATCGTTTATTTTGGAATTTTATTTTACATATCTCATGCTGTAAGCAAAAAAGACAGCGGAAATGATGCTTTTTTTAAAGCCAATAAAAATTCCAAATGGTACTTGGTTGCTTTTGGAATGATTGGAACGGCGCTTTCTGGGGTGACTTTTATTTCAGTCCCGGGAGAAGTAGGCTCACCAAATGGAGAACAATTCAAATATTTTCAGTTTGTCTTAGGCAATGCCATTGGTTTCGTCATTATTGCAAAAGTACTGCTGCCGCTGTATTATCGAATGAATCTGACTTCGATTTATAGTTATATCGAACATCGATTAGGGATTTACTCTTATAAAACTGCCGCAACTATTTTCTTAATTAGCAGAACAATTGGATCTGCATTCAGATTGTATCTTGTTGTGATTGTTTTACAACGTTTTGTTTTTGACTATTATGGAATCCCATTTGCCGTTACGGTTTTAATTTCGCTGGCTTTGATATTTGCGTATACGTATCGAGGCGGATTAAAAACCATTATTATTACGGATACTTTACAAACCTTTTTCTTGGTCACTTCGGTTTTCTTGACAATTTTCTTTATTTGCAGAAGTTTAAACTTAAATGCTTTTGAAGCTTTTGAAGAAGTGAAAAACAGCAATTATTCTAAAGTATTTTTCTTTGAAGATTTCATATCGAGTAAGTTTCATTTTGTAAAACAAATTCTGGGTGGAATTTTTGTAACCATTGCAATGGTAGGTTTGGATCAGGATTTAATGCAGAAAAACCTGAGTTGCAAAAACATTGGCGAAGCCCAAAAAAACATGTTCACGTTCACCGGAATATTTGTAGGTATCAATATTTTTTTCCTCAGCGTGGGTGCTTTACTTTATATCTATGCCACTAAAAACGGAATTGAAGTTCCAACTGATTTAGTTACTGGGAAACCCAGAACCGATTTACTATTCCCTGAAATTGCCTTTAACCATTTGACACTAATTCCATCAATTATTTTCTTGTTGGGATTAACGGCAGCTACATTTGCTACAACCGATTCAGCTTTAACCGCACTTACCACTTCATTTTGTATAGATTTTTTAGGAATGGATAAAGCAGAAAATCTAAACAAACCAAATGTAGTACGAACCAGACATTTTGTTCATATTACCTTTTCGTTTCTAATGTTTCTAGTGATTATTTTCTTTAATGCCATCAATGACAGTTCTGTGGTAGGAATGATTTTTAGGGTTGCATCCTATACGTATGGTCCGCTTTTGGGATTGTATTGTTTTGGATTGTTTGTAAAATCAAAAACAGTCAAAGACAAATTTGTTCCGATTATATGCTTATTATCTCCGGCTGTAACTTACTTTATCAGCGAAAATTCTAAAGCATTATTTTTTGGATATGTTTTCGATAACGAATTGATTATCGTAAACGGGCTAATCACTTTTCTTGGATTATTATTGATTAGCAAAAATGCCACATCTGGAACACGATTTTAGTTTTAGCCCAGATGGCAGCGGCATCCTTTTCTTGTTCCGTTTTTTAACGGAACAAGAAAAGATATAGCATACAGCTGGAAGAAGCTACAAAAAAACTAATATTGATTTGTTGCCAACATAACTAGCGTACACGCTATCTCGACTTTGATGTCATTTAATTTCAACAATTGATAGAACTCCGGATTCTCAGTTCCTGGATTGAAAATAACACGTTTTGGCTGTGCCTCAACGATATAATTATAGTAATCACGCTGACGCAAAGGATTTAGGTAAAGAGTGACCGTGTCGATATTTTTTAATGGAATAGCTTTAGTCTGGATTTTTATTCCGGCTACTTCTCCTGCGTTTTGACCAATCGCAAGAACAGAATGCCCTTTTTCAACCAGTTTTTCAATCGCCATAAAAGAATATCTGGCTGGTTTTGTTGAAGCTCCAAGAACAAGCGTTTTTTTATTTTTTATCATTTTCTGTAATTATATTTTGCAAAAGTAATGAAAAAGGTCCATCAGTTTAGTAATTATTAGGTTTAGTTATAAAAGTAAGAAAAAACATTACCCTAACATTAAAAAGTAAAAAAAGAGTATTTTTACAGTCTTAAAAACAAAATATGGATTTATTTATTTATCTGTTTGTCGCACTTTTTTCGGTATTGAATCCTATTGGTACCGTTCCTATTTTTGTGGGACTTACACAAAATGACACTAAAAAAGAACGTTCCAGAATTTCTTTATGGACGGCGATAAATGTATTTATTATTCTTATCGTCTCGTTTTTTATTGGACAATATGTATTACTTTTTTTTGGAATTAGTATTGATGCTCTCCGAATAGCGGGAGGGATTATTATTGTGAGTTCAGGTTTTTCTTTACTTTCCGGAAAATTCACTAAGAAGAGAGGTATTAATAAAAAAGCAGAAACTGACGCGCAACAAAGAAATGACATCGCTTTGACTCCGCTTGCAATCCCAATGCTTGCGGGTCCTGGATCTATTTCTTTACTTATTGCATTTTATCAGGAACACAATACAACTATGGAGATCATTATATCTTCAATTGCTATTCTTGCCATTGCAGTAGCCATTTTCATCATTCTTAAAAGCGCTCATTATTTGGCAAAAATACTTGGAGCTTCTGGAATTGTTGCAATATCAAGAATTGTAGGTTTCATTGTAATTGCGATAGGAATACAATATATCGTAAGTGCAATTATCAATATTATAAAAGGAAATCTCTCCTAAATTAAAGCAAGAAAAAAGCCGGATAAGATTCAGAATCTTATCCGGTTTTTTTAATTTTTAGGCAAGAAAATTTCTGCCATCATACATCTGGCGCTTCCTCCGCCACAAGCTTCGATAGTATCTAAACTTGAGCTCAAAATTTCAGCATGTTTTTCTAATTGTTCTATTTGTTTTGGAGTCAAGCTTTGATGTGCCGCTGCACTCATAACTAAATATCTTTTATCATTTGCTCCACGAACTTCAAGCATATTCCCCGCAAAATTGTTCATTTGGGCCTCGGTAATTAAAATGATTTCTTTTCCGTTTTCTTTTAGATTCTCCAGAACCATTTTGCGTTCTTTTTTATCATCGATACAATCTGCGCAAATAACTGCAAAAGTTTCTCCCAAGCACATCATCACATTCGTGTGGTAAATCAGTTTTCGTTCGGAATCAACAGTTTGAAAAGCTTCAAAAATAACTGGCGCATAATCAAAATCCTCGCAAAATTCTATAAATAATTCTTCATCAGCTCTAGGAGATAATGCGCAATACGCTTTTGCGTTGGCTCTGTCCAAAAGCAAACTTCCTGTTCCTTCCAAGAAAAAACCATCTTCTTCAGCCGATGTATAATCAACGATATTGTTAATCACAAAACCTTTATCTTCCAAAATATCCAAAATATCTTCACGACGTTCGTGACGGCGATTTTCAGCAAACATTGGATATAAAGCTACATCACCATTCTCGTGAAAAGAAATCCAGTTGTTCGGAAAAATACTGTCCGGTGTATCTGGATTCAATGTATCATCAACAACTGTAACATCAACACCAACTGCTGTTAGTTTTTCGACAAAAGCATCAAATTCTTGTTGCGCTTTGGCATTTACGGTTGCAGGCAAAAGTCCGTCTACTACTTTTTGATAATAATTATTTACTGCCGTTTGTTCGTTCATTCTAAACGCAACTGGGCGAATCATCAATATGGAATTTGTTGTTTGTTTCATGATTTTATTTTTTTATTATTGTAGAGACGCACCGAAGAGAGGCTGCAGTGCCTCTCTATATCAAGATTAATCTCTTATTAAAGGTAAGGTAGAACATCGCAATAATCCTTCTTGTTTTGCAATTTCTGCGTATGGAATTTCTTCAACCACAAAACCGTTTCCACGCAACCAATTGTTAAGTCTCGTAAAATTTCTTTCAGAAACGACAACATTAGTATCGATAGAAAAAACATTGGAATTCATATTATACATTTCTTCTCTGGTAATATGAAATAGATTTTCTTTTCCAAAAAGATTCACCAGAAATAAATAATCTGCTTCTTCACGGAATCCATTTTTATAGATAATCCCTTTATCGTTCCCTACCGGTTGAAAACAACAATCTAAATGCAATGCGTTGTCACGAGCTTCAATTTTAGATTTTACCAAATCAAATTCTTTAACAATTTTATTTGGGAATAAGTCTTTAATGTATTGCACTCCTTGCACATTCGTTCTTGCGGTAATATAATCTTTGTAGTCACTCCCTTTATAAGTTCCAATGAAAATATAATCGTTCCACAACATAACATCACCACCTTCTATGTGAACTTCCTCTGGAGGGCGAACTACTTTTTTAGGATCAATTTGGTCAATTATATATTGAATGGCATCTAATTCTCGCTCTCTATCCGGCAAAATATTTGATTTAACAAAAACGTCATTAATAACAAAACCAATATCTCTTGTAAATATCTGATTGTAATTTTCAATCATTTCCGGACGATAAACGGTCACATCATATTTTTTCAGTACAGTATTAAATGCTTCCATTTCATTTACCATGTCTTTCTCCTGCGGATATGTGCCTGCTAAAATATGCTCTAATGATTTTGGATCGTAGGCATCTTCAACCTTTGGCGTAGATCCATTATTGACCGCTGACCCTAGAACAACTGCTCTAAGCCTTGAAGTTTCATTCTTTATATTTAACTCTAACATGTATTTTAGCTTTTGGCAAATATAAAAAAAGCTTCACTAATTAGTGAAGCTTTTTAAACTGATTTTATCTTTTATCTGTTGGTACAAAATCCCTCAAAGGGTGCCCCGTATAAACTTGTCTTGGCCTTCCGATAGGCTCCTTATTTTCACGCATTTCTTTCCATTGTGCGATCCAACCCGGTAAACGACCTATTGCAAACATTACCGTAAACATATCTGTAGGAATTCCTAAAGCTCTGTAAATAATTCCAGAATAGAAATCTACATTAGGATATAAATTTCTTGATTTGAAATACTCATCTTCTAAAGCTGCTTCTTCTAGTTTCTTAGCAATTGCAAGAATTGGATCTTCAACTCCTAAAGTTGCTAAAACTTCGTTAGCTGCTTTTTTGATAATTTTCGCTCTTGGATCAAAATTCTTGTAGACTCTATGGCCAAAACCCATTAATCGGAAAGGATCATTTTTATCTTTGGCTTTAGCCATATATTTATCAGCGTCTCCACCATTTCTATGGATTTCCTCTAACATTTCAAGAACTGCCTGATTAGCTCCTCCGTGTAATGGGCCCCAAAGTGCAGAAACTCCAGCAGAAATCGATGCAAATAATCCTGCATGAGAAGAACCTACCATTCTCACTGTAGATGTAGAACAGTTTTGCTCATGATCTCCATGAAGAATAAACAATTTATCCAATGCATCTATAACTACAGGATTTGCAGTGTAAGGCTCTGTAGGCAATTCAAACATTAAACGCATGAAGTTTTCTACATATCCTTTAGTATTATCATAATAATTCAAAGGATAGCCCATGCTTTTTCTATACGTCCAAGTTGCTATAACTAGGAATTTACCCATAGTTTTACACACAGCCTCATACATTTCTTTCTCATTCTCAACATTCACCGATTTAGGGTTAAATGCTGTTAATGCACTTGTCAAAGCGGCTAAAACCCCCATTGGATGGGCTGTTTTAGGAAAACCATCAATGATGTTTTTCATTTCTTCATTGACCAAAGTGTATTTTCTGATATCCGTTTCAAATTGCGCTAACTGCTTAGTAGTTGGCAATTCTCCAAAAATCAAAAGGTAAGATACTTCAAGAAAATCAGCTTTTTCTGCTAAATCCTCAATCGAATATCCTCTGTAACGAAGAATTCCTAATTCCCCATCTAAAAAAGTGATATCACTTTTACAAGAACCTGAATTTTTATAGCCTGGATCTAGTGTAATTATACCGGATAAATCACGTAATTTGTTAATATCGATGGCAACTTCATTTTCACTTCCTACAATTATAGGCAGTTCAATTTTCTTCCCATCAATTTCTAATGTTGCTGTTTTTGACATAATATATTTGAAAATAAACTTTTAAAATAATAATTTCTCAAATCTAAGGAATTAAACACTAATTAAAAAGAGAATAACACAATGAAATTGTTAAATATTATACAAAAAAGCCACTCACACAAGGTGAATGGCTTCTGATAAAATATCGTAAGAATTTATTTTATTTTAAAAGCGGCCTTACCAGGGAAATATGCTGAATTCCCTAATTCTTCCTCAATTCTCAATAATTGATTGTATTTAGCCATACGATCCGAACGAGAAGCTGAACCTGTTTTAATTTGACCACAGTTTAAAGCTACTGCTAAATCTGCAATTGTATTATCTTCAGTCTCTCCTGAACGGTGTGACATTACTGAAGTATACCCTGCATTTTTAGCCATATTAACAGCTGCAATAGTTTCTGTCAAAGTACCTATTTGGTTTACTTTAATAAGGATTGAATTAGCAATTCCTTTTTCGATACCAGTAGACAAACGTGTTACATTAGTAACAAATAAATCATCACCTACTAATTGTACTTTATCTCCAATTTTCTCAGTAAGCAATTTCCATCCGTCCCAGTCATTTTCATCCATTCCATCTTCAATAGAAATAATAGGGTATTTCGCTACTAATTCAGCTAAATAATCTACTTGTTCAGCAGAAGATCTAATCTTACCTGTTTCGCCTTCAAATTTAGAATAATCGTATTTTCCATCTACATAAAACTCTGCAGAAGCACAATCTAAAGCTATCATGATTTCATCTCCAAAAGTATATCCAGCAGTTTCAACAGCTTTTTTGATAGTATCTAAAGCATCTTCAGTTCCTCCAGCCAGATTTGGCGCAAAACCACCTTCATCACCTACTGCTGTAGAAAGCCCTCTATCATGTAACACTTTTTTCAAACTGTGAAAAATTTCAGTTCCCATTTGCATTGCATGTGAAAAAGAAGTTGCTTTCACAGGGAAAATCATAAATTCTTGAAATGCGATAGGCGCATCAGAATGCGAACCTCCGTTGATGATATTCATCATTGGCACTGGCAACGTGTTTGCAGAAACACCGCCTACGTATCTGTATAAAGGCAATCCTAATTCATTAGCAGCTGCTTTTGCAACAGCCAATGAAACACCTAAAATTGCATTTGCTCCTAAGTTTGATTTATTTGGAGTACCATCTAAATCAATCATCATTTGATCAATTAGATTTTGTTCGAAAACAGAAACACCTAAAAGTTCTTCAGAAATAATAGTATTCACATTTTTCACTGCATTCAAAACCCCTTTTCCAAGAAATGCTTTCCCTCCATCACGTAATTCAACTGCTTCATGTTCTCCAGTTGAAGCTCCAGATGGTACTGCCGCTCTACCTAAAACACCATTGTCTGTAATTACATCTACTTCTATTGTAGGATTTCCTCTTGAATCGAAAATTTGTCTTGCGTGAATTTTGATAATTATACTCATAATACTAAAATTTAAATTTTAAAATACAAATATATTCTATCTTTTGGAATGATTTTATGAAAATAATGAATGTTATTAACGAAAACGTTATAATTTTTTGACAAACAAAACATTAAAGCTATTTTAAGAATTTATTTTTACATTATCGGTTATTTTTTTCAATTCCATTAAAATCTAATTCAAGAAATACATACTACATTAACAAAATCTGAATCATCCTAATTTTATCTTAAATTAGATCAATAAATAATCTAAAAACACCTCATTATCAATTATATAAATTAAATTTATATGGCTTTTTAAAAACCAAAAAAACCACTTTATATTATATTTTTCTCTATTAGTAATTTTGATAATTCAATTTCTAAATTAAAAAATAAAAATGTGATGGATGCTTTAAAAAACCTTAACAATTTAATCAATTCTAGTGAAATTGTAGCTTTATTGAATAAAACGGCTTCTGCATTGGAAAATACAGAAGATTTAAACCCACTAATTGACTATATAGGAGATGCAAAATATGTTCTTTTAGGTGAAGCCTCTCACGGCACGCATGAATATTATACCTGGAGAGCTAAAATAACACAACGGCTCATTCAGGAAAAAGGATTTTCGTTTGTAGGAGTCGAGGGAGATTGGCCTGATTCTTATCGTTTAAATCGGTATGCAAAAGGATATTTAGATTCCGGGAAAGACATCTTTAGCGTGATGAATGAGTTTAAAAGATGGCCTACTTGGATGTGGGCAAATTGGGAAACAGCAGCATTCATAGATTGGCTGAAGGTTTTCAACGAAAATTTTACGGCAGATAAAAGAATAGGATTTTACGGATTAGATGTGTACAGTTTCAGAGAATCTATGAATTCAATCATTCAATATTTAGAAAAAAACGATCCAAAAGCACTCGCTATTGCAAAAACAGCCATGAAATGTTTTGAGCCCTACAATAAAGACGAAGGGCAATCTTATGCCAGAGCCTCTTCATACATTCCGGAATTATGCGAAAAAGAAATCTTGCACATGCTTACGGAAATCATAAAAAATGTTCCCAATTACAATCATGATGCTGAAAATGTTTTGAGCACAGAACAAAACGCATTCATTACCAGAAATGCCGAAAAGTATTATCGCGCCATGATAAAAAGAGGTTCGGCCTCTTGGAATATTAGAGATGAACACATGGTTTCCACCATACAACGTCTTATGAAATTTCATGGAAAGGATGCAAAAATCATAGTTTGGGAACACAACACTCACATTGGTGACGCACGTGCAACAGAAATGGCCTCGGAAGGAATGGTAAATGTAGGACAACTAATAAGAGAGCAATATTCAAGCGAAGGAGTTGTTGCGGTAGGATTTGGCTCTTACAAAGGAAGTGTAGTTGCCGGTAGAGAATGGGGAGATTCCATGCGAAAAATAAAAGTTCCTGAAGCCGTGGAAGGAAGCTGGGAACATGCTTTTCATCTTGCAAGCAATGGAAAAAATAAATTGTTATTAATGACTAAAGTAAAGGACGAAAAATGCCTTTCTTCCTACATAGGGCATCGTGCAATAGGGGTTGTTTATAATCCAGAACATGAAAGATTCGGAAATTACGTCCCAACAATATTACCCAAAAGATATGATGCCTTTATTTTTCTAGATGAAACAAGTGCATTACACCCCATACACATCAAACCGGATGGAAACCAAATTCCCGAAACCTATCCCTTTGGGATGTAAGTATACTTTATAAAAAAAAGGGTTTGACTTTAAATTAAGCCAAACCCTTTTTTAAATATCTAATCTTGGAGGTTACTCCAATTTTAACCCTTTATGTTCTCTATAAATTGATCAAATAAATAAGAAGAATCATGTGGTCCTGGGCTTGCTTCCGGATGGTATTGAACTGAGAAACAATTTTTGTTTTTCATACGCATCCCTGCAACCGTTCCATCATTTAGATGAAGATGTGTAATTTCTAAATCAGGATGATTATCCAATTCTTCTTTGTTAACGGCAAAACCATGATTTTGAGAAGTAATTTCTCCTTTTCCGGTAATGATGTTTTTTACAGGATGATTGATTCCTCTGTGCCCATTAAACATTTTATAAGTCGAAATTCCGTTTGCCAAACCAATTACTTGATGTCCAAGGCAGATTCCGAATAAAGGCTTGTCATTTTCAAGAATTTCTTTTGCAACTTGAATAGCTCCAGAAAGCGGCTCTGGATCACCAGGTCCATTGGATAAAAAATATCCATCCGGGTTAAAACCAGCTAAATCTTGGTAAGAAGAATCAAAAGGAAATACTTTGATATAGCAATCTCTTTTGGCAAGATTACGAAGGATATTCATTTTTATTCCCAAATCTAGAGCGGAAATCTTATAGGTTGCATTCTCGTCACCAAAGAAATAAGGTTCCTTAGTTGATACTTTAGAAGCTAATTCTAACCCATTCATGTCTGGAACTTTTGCCAATGCAATTTTTAGATCTTCAATTGAAGTTTCATCCGTACAAATTACAGCATTCATCGCTCCGTTATCACGAATGTAACTTACCAGAGCACGCGTATCTACGTCAGATATGCAGATCAGGTTTTGTTTAATAAAATAGTCTTCTAAACTCCCTGAAGCGTCTTCACGAGAATAATTGAAGCTAAAATTTTTACAAACCAATCCAGCAATTTTAATGCTATCTGATTCAATTTCTTTCTCATTCACCCCATAATTTCCAATATGGGCATTTGTAGCTACCATTAATTGACCAAAATAAGAAGGGTCAGTAAATATTTCTTGGTAACCTGTCATTCCTGTGTTAAAACAAACTTCTCCAAAAGTAGTTCCACTGATTCCAATAGATTTACCATGGAATATGGTTCCGTCACTTAATAGAAGAATTGCTTTTTGTCGTGTTGTATATTTCATTCGTTGATTTCTATTATTTTTTTAATAGTCTCATGGAACTCGCAAAGCTCGTTTCATTTGTAGTTAAATATTGTGCAAATTTAATTCATTAAAGCAATGGATGCAAGTTTTTGAAATTTATTGTAAAATAAAAACATTCTAATCTAGCCTTGATGGAAACGGCATCCTTTTGCTTTTTCTTTTAAAGCAAAAAATACGGTGAACAGCAGGACAATACGCCATTAAATCCCAAGGTTTTTGCTCCGAAAAAATCAAAAAAAAAGGATAAACTATAAATAGCTTATCCTTGATTTTTATTGAATGATTATTTTCATAATTACTCAGCAGTCTCTGTAGTTGTTTCAGTTTCGGCAGCTGGAGCTTCAGTAGCTTCATCTTTCTTAGCTTTACCACCACGACGGCTTTTTGCTTTTTTAACTTCTTTTTTACCACCATTGTAAAGTTCATTGAAATCTACTAATTCGATCATTGCCATATCAGCATTATCTCCTAAACGATTTCCAACTTTAATGATACGAGTGTATCCACCTGGACGGTCTCCTACTTTAGCAGCTACGTCTCTGAACAAGTCAGTTACGGCATATTTGCTACGTAAGTAAGCAAAAACGATACGACGATTGTGAGTCGTATCAGCTTTAGATTTTGTTATAAGCGGCTCAACGAATTGTTTAAGCGCTTTTGCTTTAGCGACAGTAGTGTTAATACGTTTGTGCTCGATAAGAGAACAAGCCATATTAGCTAACATAGATTTTCTATGTGCAGTCTGTCTGCTTAAGTGATTGAATTTTTTTCCGTGTCTCATTGCTATGTAAATTTAAACCTTGCGGCTTAGATTATTCTTTATCTAGTTTGTATTTTGCCAAATCCATTCCGAAGTTTAAATTTTTAACTGCAACAAGTTCATCAAGCTCAGTTAAAGATTTTTTACCAAAATTACGGAATTTCATTAGGTCATTTTTATTGAACGATACTAAATCACCAAGTGTATCAACTTCAGCCGCTTTCAAACAATTTAATGCTCTTACAGATAAATCCATATCAACAAGCTTAGTTTTAAGCAATTGTCTCATATGTAATGACTCTTCATCATACGATTCTGTTTGTGCAATTTCGTCAGCCTCAAGTGTAATTCTTTCGTCAGAAAACAACATGAAATGGTGAATAAGAACTTTGGCAGCTTCAGTAAGAGCGTCTTTTGGATTAATAGAACCATCCGTTTTTATTTCAAAAACTAATTTTTCATAATCTGTTTTTTGCTCTACACGGAAGTTTTCAATTGCATACTTCACATTTTTTACCGGAGTAAAAATTGAGTCAGTAAAAATAGTTCCAATTGCAGCATTCTGTTTTTTGTTCTCTTCAGCAGGAACATATCCTCTACCTTTTTCGATAGTTAAATCGAAATTCAGTTTGATTTTACTGTCTAAATTACAGATAACAAGTTCTGGATTCAAAACTTGGAAACCTGAAATAAATTTTTGAAAATCACCAGCAGTTAATTGATCTTTACCTGAAACAGAAATAGTAACTGATTCATTATCTATATCTTCAATTTGACGTTTGAAACGCACTTGTTTTAGATTAAGAATAATTTCGGTAACATCTTCAACAACTCCTGAGATAGTAGAAAATTCATGATCTACACCTTCAATGCGAACAGATGTAATTGCATAACCTTCTAATGCTGAAAGCAAAACTCTTCTAAGTGCATTACCAACGGTCAATCCGTATCCAGGTTCTAAAGGTCTAAACTCAAATTTACCTTCAAAATCGGTTGAATCGATCATGATAACTTTATCGGGCTTCTGAAAATTAAATATTGCCATAAATTTCGACTAAGTCAATTATTATTTGTTGTACAACTCTACGATTAATTGTTCTTTAATGTTTTCTGGGATTTGAAGTCTCGCAGGTACAGAAACGAAAGTACCTTCTTTGATATCATTATTCCAAGTAATCCATTCATAAACATGACTTGAATTAGATAAAGAACGTTCGATAGCTTCTAATGATTTAGATTTTTCACGAACAGCAACTTTATCACCAGGTTTAAGGTGGTAAGAAGCAATATTTACTACATCACCGTTAACGGTAACGTGTCTGTGAGAAACTAATTGTCTAGCACCTCTTCTAGAAGGAGCAATACCCATTCTAAAAACTACGTTATCTAATCTTGCTTCACACAATTGTAAAAGAACTTCACCAGTAACACCTTTAGTAGCTGATGCTTTTTTGAATAAACCTCTGAATTGTTTTTCTAAAATTCCGTAAGAATATTTAGCTTTTTGCTTTTCCATTAACTGGATTGCATATTCAGATTTTTTACCTCTTTTTTTAGCCATCCCGTGTTGTCCAGGTGGGTAATTTCTTTTTTCGAAAGATTTGTCATCTCCGAAGATTGCTTCGCCAAATTTACGAGCAATTCTAGTTTTTGGACCAGTATATCTTGCCATTTCTAAAAATTAAATTAAGGTAGAGATTATGAATTCAGGTCATATCCTTCGATAATCGTATATTCTACCTAGTTATACTTAAATATATAATTAAACTCTACGTCTTTTAGGAGGACGACATCCATTGTGAGGCATTGGAGTAACATCGATAATCTCAGTCACTTCAATTCCACCGTTATGCAAAGAACGGATAGCAGACTCACGTCCGTTTCCTGGTCCTTTTACATAAACCTTTACTTTTTTAAGTCCAGCTTCAAGAGCTACTTTACTACAATCTTCTGCTGCCATTTGGGCTGCGTATGGAGTGTTCTTTTTAGAACCTCTAAAACCCATTTTTCCAGCTGAAGACCAAGAAATAACTTCACCTTTTTTGTTAGTCAAAGAAATGATGATATTGTTAAAAGTAGCAGAAATATGAGCTTCTCCCGTTGATTCAACGATAACTTTACGTTTTTTTGCAGTTGCTTTAGCCATATTACTTATTATTTAGTTGCTTTTTTCTTGTTGGCAACAGTTTTTCTCTTACCTTTTCTTGTTCTAGAGTTGTTTTTAGTTCTTTGTCCTCTTAAAGGAAGACCAGTTCTATGACGGATACCCCTATAACATCCAATATCCATTAAACGTTTGATGTTTAAAGAAACTTCAGAACGTAATTCTCCTTCAATTTTAAAAGCTGATACCGCCTCACGAATTGCTCCGATCTCGTCATCATTCCAATCTTGAACTTTTTTATCTTGGCTAACTTGAGCTTTCTCTAAAATCTCAACAGCTCTACTTTTTCCTAATCCGAAGATATAGGTAAGTGCTATAACACCTCTCTTATTTTTTGGGATATCTACCCCTGCTATTCTTGCCATAATTATCCTTGTCTTTGTTTAAATCTAGGATTCTTTTTGTTTATTACGTACAATCTCCCTTTTCTTCGCACAATTTTGCACTCGGGACTTCTCTTTTTTACTGAAGCTCTAACTTTCATTTTGAATATCCTTTAATATCTATAAGTAATTCTTGCTTTTGACAAATCGTAAGGGCTCATTTCTAGTTTCACTTTATCACCAGGTAATAATTTGATGTAATGCATACGCATTTTTCCAGATATATGGGCGATTACAATATGTCCATTTTCTAACTCTACACGGAACATAGCATTTGATAATGCTTCAATGATAGATCCGTCTTGTTCTATTGCTGATTGTTTTGCCATAAATTAAGCTACTGCTTTTCTATTTTTACCACTTTTCATCAAACCATCATAATGCTTATTCAACAAGTATGAATTGATTTGCTGCATCGTGTCTATGGCAACTCCAACCATAATTATTAATGAAGTACCTCCAAAAAACATTGCCCAAGATTGTTGAACATCCATAAGACTCACAACAATTGCTGGGAACACAGCTATCAAAGCAAGAAATAAAGATCCTGGAAAAGTTATCAAGGACATCACTTTGTCAAGATAATCAGAAGTTTCAACCCCTGGTCTGATACCAGGAATAAAACCACCACTTCTCTTTAAATCATCAGACATTTTATTAGTAGGAACTGTGATTGCAGTATAAAAGAAAGTAAATACAATTATTAAAGTTGCAAATACAAAATTATACCAAAATCCGAACATATTACTAAAAGCGCCAACGATTGATTGTGATGCATCTGATTTAGACAAACCTGCTAAGGCTGCTGGAATAAACATAATTGCTTGCGCAAAGATTATTGGCATAACCCCTGAAGCATTAAGCTTCAAAGGAATCCATTGTCTGTTTCCACCCAACATGTCTTGTTCAAAATCACCTGATGTCGTACGACGGGCGTATTGAACAGGAATCTTCCTGATCGCCATAACCAATAGCACACAACAAATGATAACTAATAACCAAATGATAATTTCAATAACCAACAACATCGGCCCACCATTATTATTGGTAACTCTTGTTGTAAATTCTTGAATAAAAGCCTGAGGTAATCTAGCCAAAATTCCAACCATGATTAACAAAGAAATACCATTTCCAATTCCTTTATCAGTAATTTTTTCTCCTAACCACATGGCAAAAATTGTCCCTGTAACTAAAATAATAACTGAAGAAAATAAGAATTCAAATGAATTGAATCCCAATAAAAATGCATTACTAGGTAATGTTCTATATAAATTATAGATGTAAGTCGGACCTTGAACTAAAGTAATTCCTATTGTCAACCAACGAGTAATTTGATTAATCTTTTTTCTACCGCTTTCTCCATCACTTTGAAGTTTTTGCAAATATGGAATCGCAATTCCCATTAACTGAACAACAATAGAAGCAGAAATATAAGGCATAATCCCCAAAGCAAAAACAGAAGCTTGAGAAAATGCACCTCCAGTAAACATGTCAAGAATTGAACCAATTCCTTCTTTAGTTTGCCCAGCTAAATTACCTAACTGCGTAGCATCAATACCTGGCAGGGTTACTTGAGCCCCAAAACGATAAACTAAAAGCAAACCCAATGTTATTAGGATTCTATTTTTCAGTTCCTCGATTTTCCAAACATTACTTATTGATTCAATAAATTTCTTCATATTAATTGAAAAATTACATTGTTACAGCTTCTCCACCAGCAGCTTCAATAGCAGCTTTTGCAGTAGCAGTAAATTTGTGAGCGGTTACTTTTAATTTTGCTGTCAATTCACCTCTACCTAAAATCTTAACGATTTCATTTTTAGTAGCCAAACGATTAGCAACATAAACTGTCATATCAACAGTATCTTTAATAACACCATTATCAACTAAAAGTTGAAGTGTATCAAGATTTACACCTTCGTAATCTTTACGATTGATGTTTGTAAAACCAAACTTAGGCACACGTCTTTGAAGTGGCATTTGCCCTCCTTCAAAACCAATCTTTTTAGAATAACCAGAACGAGATTTTGCTCCTTTGTGACCTCTTGCAGAAGTACCACCTTTTCCAGAACCTTCTCCTCTACCTAATCTTTTATTTTGATTGTGTGTAGAACCTTCAGCAGGTTGTAAGTTACTTAAATTCATAACAGTATTTGTTATTTAGCTTCTTCAACAGAAACTAAGTGTTTAACTTTATTTATCATCCCAAGGATTGTAGGGTTTGAATCATGCTCTACAACTTGTCCCATTTTACGTAGACCTAAAGCTTCTAATCCTCTCTTTTGAGTAAGAGGACAGTTGATTTTGCTTCTAACTTGTTTTACTAATAATTTAGCCATAATTTCCTTGAATTAACCTTTAAAAACTTTTTCTAAAGAAACACCTCTTTGTTTTGCAACAGTATAAGCGCTTCTCATTTGTAATAAAGCATCAAAAGTTGCTTTTACCACGTTGTGAGGATTTGAAGATCCTTGAGATTTAGATAATACATCATGAATTCCTACTGATTCAAGAACTGAACGAACAGCTCCACCAGCAATAACTCCTGTACCGTGAGAGGCAGGAATTAAGAATACACGTGCACCACCAAATTTACCTTTTTGTTCGTGAGGAACTGATTGACCATTCAAAGGAATTTTTACTAGATTTTTCTTAGCATCTTCTACTGCTTTCGCAATTGCTTCAGAAACGTCTTTAGATTTTCCTAATCCGTGTCCAACCACTCCGTTTTCATCACCTACAACTACAATAGCAGAAAAACCAAAAGCTCTACCACCCTTTGTAACCTTAGTAACACGATTTACACTTACCAAACGATCTTTTAATTCAAGACCACTTGGTTTTACTAACTCTACATTCTTGTATTTACTATTAGACATACTATATTAGAATTTAAGTCCAGCCGCTCTTGCGCCTTCCGCTAATGATTTAATACGTCCGTGATATAAATAACCTCCTCTATCGAAAGTTACTACGTCTATCCCAGCTTTTAAAGCTTTTTCAGCAACTAGTTTTCCAACTGCTGTAGCAACTTCAATGTTCGTACCGTTACCTATTTCTTTTTCTCTTGAAGAAGCCGCCAATAAAGTAACTCCGTTTACGTCATCAATAAGTTGAGCGTAAATTTCTTTGTTACTTCTAAATACAGATAGTCTTGGATTAGTAGCAGTACCACTAATTGATTTTCTAATTCTGAATCTAATTCGTTGTCTTCTTTCAGGTTTTGTTAATGACATAATCTTATTTTTTAAGCTGATTTACCTGCTTTTCTTCTTAATACTTCACCTACAAATTTAACACCTTTTCCTTTGTACGGCTCAGGCTTACGGAAACCTCTGATTTTCGCAGCTACCTGACCTAAAAGTTGTTTGTCAAATGACGTTAATTTAACGATAGGGTTTTTACCTTTTTCAGATATAGTTTCTAAAGTTACTTCTGAAGCAATTTCTAAAACTATATTGTGAGAGTAACCAAGTGCTAAATCTAATTTTTGCCCTTGATTTGAAGCTCTATAACCAACTCCTACCAATTCTAATGACTTAGTAAAACCATCTGTTACACCGATAATCATGTTATTGATTAAAGATCGGTACAAACCGTGTTTTGCTCTTTGGTCTTTGTGATCAGAAGATCTTTCTACTTGAACTAGATCCCCTTCAACTGTTACAGTTACGTCCGAAAACTCCTGAGTTAGTTGACCATTTTTTCCTTTTACCGTAATAATACCATCAGCAACTGAAACAGTCACTCCAGCTGGTATTGTTACTGGGCTTTTACCTATTCTTGACATCTTATATAGTCTTTAAAATTAGTATACGTAACAAATTACTTCGCCACCAACATTCAATTGTTTAGCTTTCTTTCCAGTCATTAAACCTTTAGAAGTAGAAACAATAGCAATTCCTAATCCGTTAAGGATTCTAGGAATGGTAGAAGAACTTGAATATTTACGTAAACCTGGTTTACTAATTCTTTGGATATCTTTAATTACGGACTCTTTCGTATCTTTATCATACTTCAAAGCAATTTTGATTGAACCCTGAACAGCGTTGTCTTCAAATTTGTAACTCAAGATATAACCTTGATCAAATAAGATCTTTGTTATTTCTTTTTTTAGATTAGATGCAGGAATTTCAACAACTTTGTGGTTTGCAGCCACAGCGTTACGAACTCTTGTCAAATAATCGGCAATAGGATCTGTATACATATGTATTAATTTGCGGTTTTGGTTTTCGACAAACTATTTGCCGAACCTGAAACCAATTTATAAATGTTTATGATACAGACGAAACTTCTTACGTTGCGTCTGTATCAGAGACGTAATAAATTACGTCTTACCAAGATGCTTTTTTAACACCAGGGATCAATCCATTATTAGCCATTTCACGAAATGTAACACGTGAAAGACCGAATTGACGCATATACCCTCTTGGTCTACCTGTTAATTTACAACGATTGTGCAAACGAACTGGTGAAGCATTTTTTGGTAACTTTTGCAAACCTACGAAATCTCCAGCTTCTAACAAAGCTTTTCTTTTCTCAGCATACTTAGCTACTGTTTTTTCTCTCTTAACCTCGCGGGCTTTCATTGATTCTTTAGCCATGTCTTAATTCTTTTTAAAAGGTAATCCTAATTCTGTCAATAGAGACTTTGCTTCTTTATCTGTTTTTGCAGTAGTTACAAAAGAGATATCCATTCCTGAAATTTTGTTTACTTTATCAATATCAATTTCTGGGAAAATGATTTGTTCCAAAACTCCAAGGTTGTAATTTCCTCTTCCATCAAATCCAGTAGCTTTAATACCACTGAAATCTCTTACACGTGGCAAAGCTGAAGTAATAAGTCTATCTAAAAACTCATACATTCTTTCTCCACGCAAAGTAACTTTTGCTCCAATAGGCATCCCTTTTCTCAATTTGAATGACGCAACGTCTTTCTTTGAAATAGTAGATACTGCTTTCTGTCCAGTGATCTTTGTTAACTCATCAACTGCATAGTCAATTAGTTTTTTATCAGATACAGCTGCACCAACTCCTTTACTTAAAACGATTTTTTCCAATTTTGGAACTTGCATTACGTTTACGTATCCGAATTCCTCTTTAAGAGCAGCGATTACTCTGCTCTTATATTCTTCTTTTAGTCTAGGTATATACGCCATTACTATAGTACTTGATTAGATTTTTTTGAAAATCTTACTTTCTTATCTCCTTCTACTCTAATACCAACTCTAGTTGTTTCCTTAGTTTTAGGATCAATTAAAGAAATATTAGATATTTGTATAGAAGCTTCTTTCTTTACGATACCACCTTGAGGGCTTTTTGCACTAGGTTTCGTATGTTTTGAAACCATGTTTACACCTTCAACAATCGCTTTGTTTTTCTCACGGTACACACGTAAAACTTTACCTTCAGCACCTTTATGGTCTCCAGCAATTACTCTTACAATGTCACCTGATTTTATTTTTAGCTTTATCATCTTAAAACGAATTAAAGCACTTCTGGTGCTAATGATACAATTTTCATGAATTGTTTTTCACGAAGTTCTCTTGCTACCGGACCAAAAACACGAGTTCCTCTCATTTCACCAGCAGCATTCAATAACACACATGCGTTGTCATCAAATCTAATGTATGAACCATCGGCTCTTCTTACTTCTTTTTTGGTACGTACAACAACTGCAGTTGAAACAGCTCCTTTTTTAACGCTTCCGTTAGGTGCTGTATCTTTAATAGAAACTACAATCTTGTCTCCAACAGAGGCATACCTTCTTTTGGTACCTCCTAAAACACGGATAGTTAAAACTTCTTTTGCTCCCGTGTTATCTGCTACTTTTAGTCTTGATTCTTGTTGTACCATAATTATTTAGCTCTTTCTAAGATTTCAACTAATCTCCAACATTTTGTTTTACTTAAAGGGCGAGTTTCGCTAATCTTTACAGTATCTCCAATGTTACAGTCGTTATTTTCGTCGTGTGCATGATACTTTTTAGTCTTCAACACGAACTTACCGTATAATGGGTGTTTTACTTTACGCACTTCAGCAACAACAATAGATTTATCCATCTTGTCTGAAGTAACAACACCAACTCTTTCTTTTCTTAAATTTCTTTTTTCTTCCATCTTTCAGCAGATTACAATTATTGCAACTCTCTTTTAGTAAGTTCCGTGGCTAATCTTGCAACTGTTCTTCTTACACTTCTAATTTGAAGTGGATTCTCAATTGGAGAAATAGCGTGAGCCATTTTTAGGTCGGCATATGCCTTCTTAGTCTGGCTAAGTTTTTCTTGCAACTCCGCTGCAGAAAGATCTTTTATTTCTGATTGTTTCATAATATATTATAAATTATGCTTCGAAATCTCTAGCAACGACGAATTTAGTTTTTACTGGAAGCTTTTGAGCTGCAAGACGTAACGCCTCTTTTGCAACTGACAAAGGTACTCCTCCAACTTCAAACATAATTCTTCCGGGTTTAACAACGGCAGCCCAATACTCAACTGCACCTTTACCTTTACCCATACGTACCTCAAGAGGTTTCTTAGTGATAGGTTTGTCTGGAAATATTTTGATCCATAATTGTCCTTCTCTTTTCATAAAACGAGTTGCAGCAATACGTGCAGCTTCAATTTGACGAGAGGTTAAGAACATTCCATCTTCATGTACAGATTTAATACCAAACATTCCATTAGAAAGTTCATGTCCTCTTTGAGAGTTCCCTTTCATTTTACCTTTTTGTACCTTACGGTATTTTGTTCTTTTAGGCTGTAACATTTTTCTTTAGTTTAAAAATTTACTTTCGTTTACGAGCGTCTGGTTTTCCACCTTTGTTAAAAGGCTTTCTGTCTCCTCTAGGAGAATCACCACCTTTACCACCAGCACCAGATTGTTTTTTGTCCATTCCAGCAAGCGGAGAAAGATCTCTCTTTCCATAAACTTCACCTTTCATGATCCACACTTTGATACCCATTCTACCATAAGTAGTATGCGCTTCAGCCAAAGCATAATCAATATCAGCTCTGAAAGTTGATAGAGGAACTCTACCTTCTTTGAAACCTTCTGAACGTGCCATCTCTGCACCATTCAAACGACCAGAAATCAAAACTTTGATACCTTCAGCGTTCATACGCATAGAAGCAGCAATAGCCATTTTGATTGCACGTCTGTAAGAAATTCTGCTTTCGATTTGACGACAGATGCTTGTAGCAACTAGATACGCGTCAAGTTCAGGTCTTTTTATTTCAAAGATGTTGATTTGAACCTCTTTGTCAGTAATTTTCTTAAGTTCTTCTTTTAACTTGTCTACCTCTTGTCCACCTTTTCCGATAATAATACCAGGTCTGGCAGTAGTGATAGTAACGGTTACAAGTTTCAAAGTTCTCTCGATGATTACTTTTGATACACTAGCTTTTGATAAACGAGCATGGATATACTTTCTGATTTTGTGATCTTCGGCAAGTTTATCACCGTAATCATTTCCACCATACCAGTTTGAGTCCCATCCTCTGATGATACCAAGTCTATTTCCAATTGGATTTGTCTTTTGTCCCATCTTGTATTAAATTGCTTGTGTGTTATTAATAGATCCAAGCACGATTGTTACGTGATTAGAACGTTTTCTTATTCTGTGCGCACGACCTTGTGGAGCTGGACGAAGTCTTTTCAACATCATTCCACCATCTACTGTAATCGTTTTAACAAATAAACCTGCTTCTTCCATATTAGCATCAGGGTTTTTTGCTTGCCAGTTGGCAATTACAGATAAAACCAATTTTTCTAATTTTCTTGAAGCTTCTTTAGAACTGAATCTTAAGATGTTTAGTGCTCTTTCTACCTTCTGACCTCTTACCAAGTCCGCTACTAAGCGCATTTTTCTAGGTGAAGTAGGGCAGTTATTCAATTTTGCGAAAGCAATAGACTTATTAGCCTCTTTTCTCGCATCTGCTGTTTCTCTTTTACGAACTCCCATTGCTTCTTATTTTTTACCTTTATTTTTTGCTCCAGCATGACCTCTAAAAGATCTAGTTGGTGAAAATTCTCCTAATTTGTGACCTACCATGTTTTCTGTTACGTAAACTGGTACAAATTGACGACCGTTATGAACTGCGATAGTTTGTCCAACAAAGTCTGGAGTAATCATAGAAGCTCTAGACCATGTCTTAACCACTCCTTTATTTCCACCTGCGATGTTTTCTTGAACTTTCTTGTCTAACTTATAATGAACGAAAGGTCCTTTTTTTAATGAACGTGCCATATCTTATTATTTCTTTCTACGTTCTACGATATACTTGTTACTCGGGTTTTTCTTAGAACGAGTTCTATAACCTTTAGCTGGTATTCCATTTCTTGAACGTGGATGTCCACCAGAAGAACGTCCTTCACCACCACCCATTGGGTGATCGACAGGGTTCATTGCAACAGGTCTTGTTCTAGGTCTTCTTCCTAACCATCTTGTTCTACCTGCTTTACCAGATACAACTAATTGGTGGTCTGAATTAGAAACCGCTCCAATTGTAGCCGAACAAGTCAACAAGATTAATCTTGTTTCCCCAGAAGGCATTTTAATTGTAGCATATTTTCCATCTCTTGCCATTAATTGAGCAAATGTTCCAGCAGAACGAGCAATTACAGCTCCTTGTCCTGGTCTCAATTCGATACAAGAAATTACAGTTCCAAGTGGAACTCTACTTAAAGGTAAAGTATTACCAATTTCAGGTTGAGATTCCGGACCAGAAACTAATTTCTGACCAACTTTCAATCCGTTTTGAGCAATAACATACGTTTTCTCTCCATCAGCGTAAGCTAACAAAGCGATAAATGCAGTACGATTTGGATCATATTCAATTGATTTAACCGTCGCAGGAATTCCTTCTTTTGTACGTTTAAAATCAATGATACGATATCTCTGCTTGTGACCACCACCCGTATAACGCATGGTCATCTTTCCTTGACTATTTCTACCACCAGAGTTTTTTATCGGCGCTATCAAAGAGCGTTCCGGCTTATCAGTTGTAATGGCGTCATAACCATTCACAACTCTAAATCGCTGACCTGGGGTAATAGGTTTTAATTTTCTTACTGACATTTTATCTTAGATATTGTTGTAAAAATCAATTGTTTCTCCTTCTTGTACTTGAACAATTGCTTTTTTAATTGCATTCGTCTTTCCACTGATTAAACCACTTTTAGTGTATTTAGTAGTTCTATCCGGCCTTACGTTCATCGTGTTAACACTCAAAATAGTTACTCCGTAAGCAGCTTCAACAGCTTTCTTAATTTGCACTTTGTTTGCTTTTTTATCAACAACGAATCCGAAGCGGTTTAAAACTTCACTTTCTTTGGTTACTTTTTCCGTTACTATAGGCTTAATTATGATGCTCATATCCTATTATTTACTTAAATTTTCTTCAATTATCTCCAAAGAACTCTCTAAAAGCACTAAATTATTAGCGTTTAATATAGCGTAAGTACTTAATTCTAAGCTACTTACTACACTAGAGCCTTTTAAATTGCGTGACGACAAATATACATTTTTATTTACATCACCCAACACAAACAGGGATTTTTTATTCTCTAACTCTAAAGCTTTCAAAACGTTGATGAAATTTTTAGTGTTTGGAGTTTCAAAATTAAAGTCTTCAAGAACGATAATGTTCGACTCTTTTGCTTTAATTGAGAAAGCAGATTTTCTAGCCAAACGCTTCAAGCTTTTATTCAATTTGAATGAATAACTTCTTGGTCTTGGTCCGAAAACTGTTCCACCACCTTTAAACAATGGATTCTTTGCACTACCCGCACGAGCAGTACCAGTTCCTTTTTGTTTTTTAATCTTACGTGTACTTCCCGCAACTTCAGCTCTTTCTTTAGCTTTGTGCGTTCCTTGTCTTTGATTAGCAAGATATTGCTTAACATCAAGGTATACTGCGTGATTGTTTGGTTCTATACCAAATACTGAATCAGAAAGTTGAACTTTTCTTCCAGTATCTTTTCCGTTGAAATCTAATACTTTTGCTTCCATTACTTCTGAATGATTACATAAGAGTTGTTATGACCAGGAACACATCCTTTAATAACAAGTAGGTTCTTATCAGCCACTACTTTTAAAACTCTAAGGTTTTGAACTTTTACATTGTCTCCTCCCATTCTTCCAGCCATACGCATTCCTTTGAATACTCTAGATGGATAAGAAGAAGCTCCTACAGAACCCGGCGCTCTTAAACGGTTGTGTTGACCGTGAGTTGCCTGACCAACACCACCAAAACCGTGACGTTTTACAACCCCTTGAAAACCTTTACCTTTAGACACACCTTGCACATCTACAAATTCTCCTTCAGCAAAAATAGAAACATCAATAAGATCTCCTAATTTTTGTTCAGTTGCGAAATCTTGGAATTCAACGACTTTTTTCTTAGCTACAGTTCCCGCTTTTTTAAAGTGACCCAAAGCCGCTTTTGTGGAATGTTTCTCGTTTTTGTCATCGAAACCAAGTTGCAACGCTTCATACCCGTCAACACCTTTGGTTCTGACTTGGGTAACAACACATGGCCCAGCTTCGATTACTGTACAAGGAATATTCTTCCCGTTCTCGTCGAAAATGCTAGTCATGCCGATTTTTCTACCAATTAACCCAGACATAATTATTAATTATTAATTATTAAATATAAATATAGAACGCAGCTTTTAACCGAATCCTATTTTTTTAGTGGGTGCAAATGTATAACTTATTTACACACAAACCAAAAAAATAATTTTCGCTTAAAAACAGCGTCCTTTTCTTACTAGTAAGCTATTTAAACTTTGATCTCTACTTCAACACCGCTAGGCAATTCAAGTTTCATCAAGGCATCAATAGTTTTTGATGAAGATGAGTAAATGTCAATTAATCTCTTGTATGACATTACTTCAAATTGCTCTCTCGCTTTTTTGTTAACGTGTGGAGAACGTAATACTGTGAAAAGTTTTTTGTGAGTTGGTAATGGAATTGGTCCTGTAACAACTGCTCCTGTACTTTTAACCGTTTTTACAATCTTTTCAGCAGACTTGTCTACCAACATGTGATCGTAAGATTTTAGTTTTATTCTGATTTTTTGACTCATTTTCTTAAAGATTAAGCGTTTCCTTTTGCTTTTTTGATAACTGCTTCCGAAATATTCGAAGGAGTTTCAGCGTAATGTGAAAATTCCATTGTTGATGTTGCACGACCTGAAGACAAAGTTCTCAACGTTGTTACATAACCAAACATTTCTGATAATGGCACATCGGCTTTGATAGTTTTTGCACCAGCTCTGTCACCCATATCATTCACCTGACCTCTACGACGGTTGATATCACCTACGATATCCCCCATGTTTTCTTCTGGTGTAATAACCTCCATTTTCATGATTGGCTCAAGAATTACAGCTCCAGCAGCTTTAGCCACTTCTCTGTATCCCATTCTAGCTGCTAACTCAAAAGAAAGCGCATCAGAATCGACAGGGTGAAAAGATCCATCTAACAAAGTTACTTTCAAACTATCAACTTGGTATCCTGCTAAAGGACCAGTTTTCATAGCTTCTCTGAAACCTTTTTCTACAGATGGGATATATTCTTTAGGAACGTTACCACCTTTTACAGCATTAACAAACTGCAATCCTACAGGAGCTTTACCATCAACTTCATCAGCAGGCTCTAGTCTAAATACGATATCACCGAATTTACCACGACCACCAGATTGTTTCTTGTAAGTTTCTCTGTGTTGAGCAGATTTTGTAAAAGCTTCTTTATATTCTACTTGAGGCTCACCTTGATTTACTTCAACTTTAAACTCACGTTTCATTCTATCAACCAAGATATCTAAGTGAAGCTCACCCATACCGGAAATAATAGTCTGACCTGAAGCCTCATCAGTTCTAACAGTAAATGTAGGATCTTCTTCCGCTAATTTAGCCAAAGCCATACCCATTTTATCTACGTCAGCCTTAGTTTTAGGCTCAATAGCAATACCAATTACCGGCGCAGGGAATTTCATTGACTCAAGAATGATTGGGTGTTTTTCATCACACAATGTATCTCCAGTTTTAATATCCTTAAATCCAACCGCCGCTCCAATATCACCTGCTTCGATATAATCGATTGGGTTTTGCTTGTTGGCATGCATTTGGTAGATACGAGAAATTCTTTCTTTGTTTCCTGAACGAGTGTTCAAAACATAAGAACCTGCATCCAAGCGTCCTGAATAAGCACGGAAGAAAGCTAAACGACCTACGAATGGGTCAGTAGCAATTTTAAACGCTAAAGCAGCAAAAGGCTCTTTAACATCTGGCTTACGCAATATTTTAGTTTGATCTTCTTCTAATAATTCAGCATCATCAGGATGAATCCCTTCGATACCTTCTTTATCCATTGGAGACGGCAAATATTTACATACCGCATCTAACATGAATTGAACTCCTTTGTTTTTAAAAGAAGAACCCGCAATCATAGGAATGATGGCCATATCCATTACAGCTGCTCTTAATGCAATGTTGATTTCTTCCTCTGTAATAGAGTTTTCGTCTTCCATGAATTTTTCAAGCAAAGTCTCATCATAATCAGCAACTGCCTCAATAAGAATCGATCTGTATTCTTTAACCTCGTCAAGCATATCTTCTGGAATAGGCACAATCTCGTAAGTTGCTCCCAAACCTTCTTCATCCCAAACAATAGCCTGGTTTCTTACTAAATCCACAACACCTTTGAAATCATTTTCTTCACCAATCGGCAAAGTGATCGCAACTGCATTTGATTTTAACATATCTCTTACTTGTTGACAAACCATCAAAAAGTTAGAACCTTGTCTATCCATTTTATTAACGAAACCAATACGTGGTACTCTGTATTGATCTGCTAATCTCCAGTTAGTTTCTGATTGTGGCTCAACACCATCAACAGCACTAAACAAGAAAACCAAACCATCAAGCACACGTAAAGAACGGTTTACTTCAACTGTAAAGTCAACGTGTCCCGGTGTATCGATAATATTAAAGTGATAAGGTAATGTTTCAGGTAAAACTTTACCCTGAGTAGTTGGAAAATTCCATTCACAAGTTGTAGCAGCAGAAGTAATTGTAATACCTCTTTCTTGCTCTTGCGCCATCCAGTCCATTGTTGCAGCACCATCGTGTACTTCACCGATTTTATGTGATTTTCCAGTATAGAATAATATACGCTCCGTTGTTGTTGTTTTACCAGCATCAATGTGAGCAGCAATTCCTATGTTTCTTGTATATTTAAGTTCTCTAGCCATTTCTTAAGAATTAAAATCTAAAGTGAGAGAATGCTTTATTAGCTTCTGCCATCTTGTGAGTATCCATTCTCTTTTTAACAGCAGCTCCTTCTTCTTTAGCCGCAGCTAAACATTCTGAAGCCAACCTTTGAGCCATAGATTTTTCATTTCTTCTTCTAGAATAAAGTATCAACCACTTCATTGCCATAGAAATTTTTCTATCTGGACGAATTTGCATTGGAATTTGAAATGTAGCTCCACCTACTCTACGACTACGTACTTCTACGTGAGGCATAACATTGGTTAACGCATCTTTCCAAATTTCTAATGATGGTTTCTCTGCATCTTGTTTTTTAGACTCAATGATGTCAATTGCATCATAAAATACTTTAAACGCTGTCGATTTTTTTCCATCCCACATTAAGTTGTTCACAAAACGTGTTACCAGTTGATCATTAAACCTTGGATCTGGTAAAAGTGGTCTCTTCTTTGCCGCTCTTTTTCTCATGTCTTTTTTTTAATAAAATGCCACACTTGCTTCGTTGCGAATAATCACAACCTACAAGAGCAACGTTTTAAATTACTTTTTTGCTTCTTTTGGGCGTTTTGCTCCGTACTTAGATCTTCTTTGCGTTCTTCCTGCTACTCCTGACGTATCAAGCGCACCACGAACGATGTGATATCTAACTCCTGGTAAATCTTTTACCCTTCCACCCCTAACTAATACTATCGAGTGCTCTTGTAAATTGTGTCCTTCACCAGGGATGTAAGCATTCACTTCATTACCATTTGTCAAACGTACACGCGCTACTTTACGCATTGCAGAGTTTGGTTTTTTTGGTGTTGTAGTGTAAACACGCGTACAAACCCCTCTTCTTTGAGGACAAGAATCTAAAGCAACCGATTTACTCTTCTTAGTTATCTGAGTTCTTCCTGTTCTTACTAATTGTTGAATTGTTGGCATAATTAATACTAAAAATTTCTTATTATATTAAATTCCCGCTTTTTACGGGGTTGCAAATGTAGAAAATATTTTTTACTCTACAAACGTTAATCTATTAATTTTCAATAAGATTATTTTATCATTTGATTTTCATCACAAACATTAGATATTTGCGTTACTTTTATTAAAAACACATACTCATTTGAAATCCACTTTTATTTTACTATTCTTTCTGAATTTTTGCCTTAACTGTTCTGCGCAGAATTTTCGATTATTGATAACAGGAAGTAATTCATTAGAAACAAAAACTATAGACTCCCTACAATACAATACAATACACAAAAACATAAAATCAATAAGTGAAGAGATAAACCGAATTTCAGGAAAATTATCAGAAATAGGCTATATAGACAACTCCAACCTCGAATTCACTGAAAAGGACTCAAGTTATGTAGCGAATTTTGCATTAGGGAAAAAAATAAAATCAATCCATATATATATAGGTACAAATAATCTATTTAACAACCCAGCAGACCAAGATACAAAAAAGGACATTTTAGTATTACCTTACAAAGAAATTGATTCTTTTCTAAAACAAGCCGTTCAAAAATTAGAACAAAATGGATTTGCATTAGCAAAACTAAAACTGATAAATATCAAAAGAGTCGATACTGAAATTTACGCTGATTTAAAACTAGAATCAGACGAGAAAAGAACACTAAACTCCATCACAATAAATTACACAGAAAACAACCGATCAAATAAATTTCCTAGTGGGCATTTAGCACAAATCAACAGAAAATACAAAAACAGCATTTTTAATCAAAAAATAGTTGCTGAAATTTACAATGATTTTGAAAAATTTGGATTTATTAGCCAAGTAAAATATCCAGAAATTTTATTCACTAAAGACACAACAAAAGTTTATGTGTATCTTGAGAAAAAAAAATCCAATACTTTTGACGGATTTATTGGATTTTCAAACAATGAAAATAAAAAAATAACCCTAAATGGCTACTTAGACATAAAGCTAGAAAATATTTTAGGCTCTGGAGAACAATTATCAGTTTACTGGAAAAGTGACGGAAACGATCAAAAAACATTTAATGCCAGCATTGAACTTCCATATTTACTCAAGACACCAATAGGATTAAAAGCACAAATTCAATTATTCAGACAAGACAGCACTTTTCAAAACACAAAAACAGCAATAGACTTAAGCTACTTTTCAAATTACAACAAACGCTTTTATTTAGGATTTCAAACTACAGAGTCAAGTGATATTCAAAATTCAAGCAACACTTCAATAAGCGATTTTAGCAATTCTTTTTTAACATCCAGTTTTAATTACACAAAACTAGACTTAGCTAATTACACTTTTCCAATAAAATCATTTTTCTCAATAACTGCCGGAACCGGAAAACGAGAAATCAACAATCAATTAGAAAACACAACGAAAAGCAATCAGTTTTTTTTAAATATTCAAGCCTCACACAACTTTAACTTAAATAAAAAGAATACAATAAATATAAATAGTCAGAATTATTATTTACAAAGTAACAGGTATATCGTAAATGAACTTTTCCGTTTTGGAGGATTAAACAGCATAAGAGGATTTACAGAAAATAGCTTACAAGCTTATTTCACAACCTCAATTCTTACAGAATACAGACACATACTATCTTCAAATCTCTACGTCCATTCAATACTAGATTATTGCATTTACAAGAACAAATCAGACACACAACAAACGGACAAGACCGAAAAACTTCTAGGAATCGGGCTTGGATTTGGACTACAAACAAAAAATGGCTTATTAAAATTTGCCCTAGCAAATGGTAGCAGCCAAAACCAACAAATTGAAATTTATAACACTATCATCCACATCTGTTATAATGTTAAATTTTAATTACACTAAAAAATAGAGTTTCATTAATTAGGAAAGTTAACAAATTATTAAGATTTTTGCGAGACTAATTCAAAATATTAAAAAATGAAACTAAAGTTCAATGGAATCTTAGTACTACTAGTAGTACTTATGACGCAACTAACTTTTGCGCAAGAAAGATCTGTTTCAGGTGTTGTTTCTGATAATGCAGGATTGCCTATACCAGGCGTGAGTGTATTAGTAAAGGGAACAAATTCTGGAACACAAACTGATTTTGATGGAAAATACTCTATCAAAGCATCTCCAAGCCAAGTCTTGATATTTAGCTACATTGGGATGAAAACTCAAGAAGTTACAGCTAGTTCATCTACTGTGAATGTAAAATTAGCAAGTAGTGCATTAGAACTTGAAGGTGTTGTAGTAACAGCTTTGGGAATTAAAAGAGAAAAAAAATCTCTTGGTTACGCTACTCAAGAAGTAAAAGCAGAAGACTTAAATTCTGGTGCTGGTAGTGGAAACTTCATCAACGAACTTTCTGGTAAAGTAGCTGGTGTTAACATTAAAAGAAACAATAACTTTGGTGGTTCATCAAGTATTGTATCTAGAGGTGTCAAAAGTTTAAGTGGAAACAATGAAATGCTTATTGTTATTGACGGAATGCCTATCAACAACTCCAACATCAACTCTAACACTGCAAGTCAAAATACAGGAGCAGGTAATACATACGATTATGGTAATGCAGCTATGGACATCAACCCTGATGACATTGAAAGTGTAAACATCCTTAAAGGAGCAGCGGCATCAGCTTTATATGGTTATTTAGGTGGAAATGGCGTTGTAATGATTACCACTAAAAAAGGAAAATCTAAAAAAGGATTAGGAATTACTATCTCTAGTGAATTTGTTGCTGGAACTATAGACAAATCTACATTTGTTAAGTATCAAAATAAATATGGAGCAGGTTATGGCCCATATTACGAAGACGCATCAGGATACTTTTTATCAAGAGATATTGATGGAGATGGTGTTGAAGATTTAGTTGTACCAACTTCTGAAGATGCTTCTTATGGAGCTGCATTTGATCCTAACTTACTGGTTTACAACTGGAATGCTTTCACACCGTGGTCTGATAGCTATCAAAAAGCGACTCCTTGGGTAGCCGCTAAAAACGACCCTACTACATTTTTCGACACAGCTACTTCTTTTAACAACTCTATATCATTAGAAGACGGTAATGACACTACAAATTTTGTTTTGAATTTCACAAATTCTAAACAAACTGGTATTTTACCAAATAGTGACATGAAGAAGAATAACATGAGCGCAAAAATAAATCATCAATTTTCAGATAAATTATCTACTAGTGTATTTGCGAATTTTAGCACGCAATCTACAGTAGGTAGAAACTCAACTGGATATAATGAAAACATTATGTCTATGTTCCGTCAATGGTGGCAAACTAACGTTGATGTTCAAGAATTGAAACAAGTTTATGAAAGATCAGGCGGGCAAAACATCAACTGGAATTACTCAGATCCTTCAGACTTAACTCAAATTTACTGGGACAATCCATACTTTATCAGGAATAAAAACTTTCAATCTGATGAAAGAAATAGATTCTTAGGTTATGGTAGATTAGATTACAAACTGACAGACTGGTTAACAGTCTCAGGTAAAATATCTACAGATTCTTACAGCGAATTACGTGAAGAAAGAAGAGCATTTGGTTCTATTGCTGGAGACTTTGGAATTAACAGGTTAGCAGAAACTTCAGGATACCAAAAATATAACAGAACTTTCTCTGAACAAAATTATGATTTCATCTTAACCTTCAAAAAAGACATCTCAGAAAACATTAGTTTTAATGGAGTAGCCGGAGGAACAGCTGTAAGAACTAGAATTATTTCTACTTTAAACTCAACTCAAGGAGGACTTATTGTACCAGACCTTTTTAGTTTATCAAATTCAGTTGCAGGAGTACCTTTCCCAATTGAATCAGAAGTAAACCAAGGAGTTAACAGTTATTATGCTTCCGCATCTTTTGGATATAAAGACTTTTTATTCTTAGATGGAACTATAAGAAGAGACGCTTTTTCTAGCTTACCACAAGATGAAAATGCAATCAACACTTATTCAGCTTCTGGATCTTATGTTTTCACAAATCACATCAACAAACCGTGGTTAAGTTTTGGTAAAATAAGAGCCGGATATTCTGAAAGTCCACTTGGAACACCAAATCAATCTTTAATTGATACCTATATCAAGAATGATCCATTTGGAACTAACCAACAATATTCTGTTGCGTCAACCAAAAATAATCCAGATTTGAAAGCTGTAAAAACTAACACCCAAGAAATTGGTTTAGAAATGCAATTTTTAAACAGAAGAGTTGGTTTTGAAGTAAGTGCTTACAAAAATGTAAATCAAGGAGAAGCAATTTCAGTTCCTTATTCTACAGCGACAGGTAACAGCGCAAGATTCATTAATGCAGCAACTGTAGAAAACAGAGGTATTGAAGTACAATTTAACGCTACTCCTATAAAAACAAAAGATTTTGCATGGGATATTTTCGTAAACTGGTCAACCAATAAAAATAAAGTTACCAAATTAATTGATGGTATCGATAACCTTAGATTAAGTTCTTTTGGACAAGGGGTAACTCTTAACGCTGCTGTAGGTGAAGCTTATGGTGTACTTAGGGGTACTGATTTCACTTATTTGAATGGTGAAAAAGTAGTTGGAGCAAACGGAAGATATGTTGTCAATGCTTCAGCAAACAATGTTATTGGAGACGTTAATCCTGACTGGTTAGGTGGAGTACGTAATAAATTTACATACAAAAACTTATCATTTGGCTTTTTAATTGACATGAAAAAAGGAGGAGATATCTTTTCTCTTGACCAAGCATACGGTTTAGCTACTGGTCTATATGATATAACTGCAGGTAATAACGAACTAGGAAATCCTATAAGAAATACTATCGCAAATGGTGGTGGTGTTATCCTTCCTGGTGTACAAGCAGATGGTTCTGCAAACACTGTAAGAACTCCTTCACCAGACCAATACGGAAACGTATCTGGATACAGAAGAGCACCAAACAAAGCTTTTGTATATGACGCTTCTTTTATAAAATTAAGAGAAGTAAGCATTACTTATTCTTTACCAACTACAATCGTTTCAAAATTAAAACTTACTGATATGAAATTCAGTATCGTAGGCTCAAATTTATGGATAATCGACAAAAACCTTCCTTATGCTGATCCAGAAAGTGGACTAAGTGCTAATTCTAATTCAGCAGGATACTCAATAGGTTCATTGCCATCAACTAGAAATATTGGTTGTAACGTAACATTTAAATTTTAAATTATGAAAAAGATACTTTTATTAATCTCATTTATAACCCTATCAGTATCATGTTCTGATGATATTACAGGATTAAATGCAGATACAAAAAACCCAACTACCACAAAGCCAGAGTATTTGTTTACAAATGCTCAAAAAACTTTAGTTGATCAGATGGTTAATGCGTCTGTAAACAGGAATGTTTTCAGATTGTTTACTCAATACTGGGCAGAAACAACGTATCCAGATGAAAGTCAATATAACTTAACAACTAGACCTATTCCTGACACTCATTTTACAACTCTTTACAGAGATGTATTAAGAGATTTGAAAGAATCTAAAACAGCATTAGATAAACAAGTTGTAGCAGGTACTGATGAAACAGCAATCTTAAACAATAAAAAAGCTATTGTTGATATAATGTCTGCATATACTTTCAGTGTATTAGTTGATACTTTTGGAGATGTTCCTTACTCTGAGGCTTTGGATATTGAAGGTAACCCTTTACCAAAATATGATGATGCCCAAACAATCTATAAAGATCTTATCAGCAAATTAACTGTAGCTTCAACATCTTTGAATGCTTCTGCTGGAAGTTTTGGATCTGCTGACCTAATTTATGCTGGAAATACTGCAAAATGGAAAAAATTTGCAAACTCTCTTAGATTAAGACTTGCAGTAAATATGCATGATGTAGATGCTGCTTATGCTACTACACAAATTAGTGCCGCTGTTAGCGCAGGTGTAATGTCTAGCAACTCTGACGATGCTAACCTAGTATATTTAGGAGCTGAACCAAATGCAAATCCATTGTATGTTGATATTGTAGCTAGTGGTAGAAACGATTTTGTTATTGCTGATACGTTTGTAAACAAACTAAACACACTTACAGATCCAAGAAGAGCTAAATACTTTACATTTGCTCCAGGAACTACTAACTATATTGGAGGTATCTACGGATCATCTAACAGTTATACAAATTTTTCTCATATTAATGAAACTATAGTTGAACCAACTTTTCCAGGCACAATATTTGATTTCGTAGAGACAGAATTCTTGTTAGCTGAGGCAGCTGCAAGAGGAGTAGCTGTTGGAGGTACTGCTATTCTACATTACAATACTGCTATTACTGCATCAATGCAACGCTGGGGTGTAGTAGATGCTACAGATATCGCAACATATTTAGCACAACCAAGCGTAGTCTATAATGCTACAAACTGGAAAAAAAGTATAGGCGAACAAGCTTGGATAGGTTTGTACAATAGAGGTTTTGAAGCATGGATTTCTTGGAGAAGATTAGACTTCCCAGTTTTAGTTGCACCAGCTTCAACATACAACGACATCACTAAAGTCCCTACAAGATACACTTACCCTGCTGGAGAGCAAACAGTTAACGCCACAAATGTTACTGCTGCATCTGCACTTATTAGTGGTGGAGATTTATTAACAACAAAAGTATTCTGGGATAAATTCTAATTATCACTTAATTCTATTATTAAAAACCATCCCATTTTTTGGGGTGGTTTTTTTTTATATCTTTGCACCATGGAAAAAGAACATCAAATATTTGGGATTAGAGCGATAATTGAAGCTATACAAGCGGGTGCAACTGTAGATAAAGTCTATATTCAAAAGGAAGCGAGCAGCGAACTGATGAAAGACTTAATGAAAGTAATGAAGCGCGGTAATATTAACTTCTCTTATGTTCCTGTTGAGAAGTTAAATAGATTGACACCTAATAATCATCAAGGCGCCGTAGCTACAATCTCTCCTATTTCCTTTTTTGACTTAGAATCTTTGATAGAATCAGTAATCGAAAATGGTAAAAAACCATTATTTTTAATATTAGATCAAATATCTGATGCGCGTAATTTTGGTGCTATCATCAGAACTGCTGAATGTACCGGAGTAAATGGTATCATTGTTCAAAAAGCAGGATCAGCTCCTGTTAATGGCGACACAGTAAAAACATCAGCTGGAGCAGTTTTCAACATTCCAATTTGTAAAGTAGAGCACATTAAGGATGCTATATTTCTTTTGCAAGCCAGTGGCATCAAAACTGTAGCAGCTACCGAGAAAACAGATCAAAATATTTATGACATTTCTTTAAACGAGCCCGTAGCAATCATAATGGGATCTGAAGATCGAGGGGTAAACCCATCAGTACTTAAAATTGTTGATGAGAAGGCTAAACTTCCAATGTTTGGAACCATTGGCTCATTGAATGTATCAGTGGCTTGTGGTGCTTTTTTATACGAAGCGGTAAGACAACGATCTTAGATTGTTAGACTTCTTAGATTTTTAGAATCTTACACCTCTAAACTCTTTACTGAAAAATGAATCAAGACTCCGGTTTTGATTCATTTTTTTCATTTGAGACAATCTCATAACCGACAGGATAATTGGAAGTATAATACGTTGAGAATTCCTGCTGCTCTTCGTTTTCTTCAATTTTTGGAATATTTACAAAATTTCCATTGGCATCGAAACGTTGCATAAATTTATCTTCTGAAGCATCAAAATCTGGGTGCTCCCAATCATACTTAATGACCTTTTTATACTCAGGAGTTTTATAAACTAACGAAAGAAAGAATCCAGTAAGTAATCCCCCCAAATGACCTTCCCATGAAATGGATTTATTTCCCGTTATCTCAGGGCTAGGAAAAACATACCAAACCAATCCACCATACACAACTATTACGGCAAGAGACAAAGCTACCAATCGATTATATTTCGTTTGTATACCTTTAAAAAAAACAAAACTAAAGAGGACATAAATTAACCCGCTTGCCCCTATGTGATAATTTTCTCTGCCAATAACCCAAGTAATAAATCCCGATATTAAAATTCCGTATCCAATAACTTTTATGGATTGATCCGCATAAAAAAATTGCAAAGCTGCCAATAAAATTAGCAAGGGAATCGAATTATTATAAAGATGTTCCATATCAGCATGAATGAATGGACTAAACAAAACACCTTGTAAACCTGAAAAAGTTCTAGGGTAAATACCGTTTTGCACAAAATCAAAATCAAATCGGATTTCGAGCCAAAAAACAAACCACAGGAATACCACAAAAAAAAGTGGCAACCCAATAACTGAATTGGTAAATTTAAAATGCTTTTCCATTAATCTTATAAAGTTTTATGCTCTTGTTATAATTCAAAAACTTCTCCAAAAGCAATTTAATGCTATTTTGTCATATTTAAACTGAAAACCATTTTTTAATGCTACTCCCTAGCCCAGATGGAAACGGCATCCTTTTATATCTCGTTTTTTCAACGAGATATAAAAGATATAGTGTACAGCTGGAAATAGCTCCAAATAAAAATAGTAATTTTACCAGAGTTATATTTATGCTTTAAGATTAACTAATTCAGACCCGAGCGCCAGCGAACTGGCGAAGCATTTCAGATTTAAAAAATAAATGGAAGCACCACTTGCAGAACGCATACGACCACAAAAATTAGAAGACTACATCAGTCAATCCCATCTTGTAGGACCAAATGGCTCATTAACGCAACAAATTGCAAAAGGAATTATTCCGTCATTAATTTTTTGGGGACCACCCGGAACAGGAAAAACAACTTTGGCACAAATTATTGCACAAGAATCAAAACGACCCTTTTATATTTTAAGCGCTATCAATTCTGGTGTTAAAGATATACGTGATGTGATAGAAAAAGCGAAGCAAAGTGGTGGTTTATTTACCGCTAAAAACCCTATTTTATTCATCGATGAGATTCATCGTTTTAGCAAATCACAACAAGATTCCCTGCTGGCAGCGGTAGAAAAAGGTTGGATTACTCTTATTGGCGCCACTACAGAAAACCCGAGTTTTGAAGTAATTCCTGCATTACTATCTCGTTGTCAGGTATATATTTTGAATGCTTTTACCAAAAAAGATTTAGAATCTCTGCTAGAACGCGCCATGAGAACAGACAGCTATTTGTCTACAAAAAATATTATTTTAAGCGAAACAGAAGCGCTACTAAGACTTTCCGGTGGAGACGGACGCAAACTATTAAATATATTTGAACTTGTCGTAAATGCATCTAATGAAGATGAAATTTTAATCACAAATGACCTCGTTTTCTCCTTAGTGCAACAAAATACCGTTTTGTATGACAAAACCGGCGAACAACATTATGACATTGTATCTGCTTTTATAAAATCAATTAGAGGAAGTGATCCTAATGGTGCTGTATATTGGCTTGCCCGAATGATTGAAGGCGGTGAAGATGTAAAATTTATTGCCCGAAGAATGCTCATTTTAAGTAGTGAAGATATAGGAAATGCTAATCCAACTGCTTTTATTATGGCTAATAATACTTTTCAGGCTGTTGCTACAATTGGATATCCTGAAAGCAGAATTATTTTGAGCCAATGCGCCGTTTACCTAGCGACTTCTCCTAAAAGTAACGCTTCCTATTTAGCCATCGGAACGGCTCAACAACTTGTAAAACAAACTGGAGATTTACCGGTTCCTATTCACTTACGTAATGCTCCCACGAAATTAATGAAAGAATTAGGTTATGGTGAAGAATACAAATATTCGCACGATTACACCAATAATTTTGCTGAACAAGAATTTTTACCTGAGGCATTAAGCAAAACTCCAATATATGTTCCTGGAAACAATTCCAGAGAAAACAGTATCCGAGAATTTCTTAAAAACCGTTGGAAAGATAAATACGGATATTAAATTTCATAAAAAAAATGTCTTGATTTCTCAAGACATTTTTTTATGAAACTATTTTCGGCAACAGATTTCTGAAGCCTAAAACTTAACGGCTACTTTTTCAGACATTAATTTATCGTTTTGATAATATTCAAAATACCACTGATTGTCTTTTAGAATTAATGACCCTTGAACCGTGTCTTTAATTGCGATAAAAGAATTCGGCTGAGAGGTTTTAAATAACTTCATAATAACCTTTGGTGTGCTATCTATCAATTGAAAACCAGTAGCTGTAGGCTGTGCATACAGCAAATTAGAATTCGCGAGTACAGTATTAACCACAACTGGCTCACTAACTGTATTCTTAACCACAGCAACAGGAGCTTGCGTAGCCTTGACAACTTCTGGTTGTATAGCAGACGCAACTTTCGCTGCCAAACTTCCATTGTATTTATATTGCAAATCATAAACAGATTTAAATGCTTCGTTCAACGCTTCGGTATAAGCAACCTGATACTCCTTTTCTTTACTTTTTCCAGTTATCGATTGGAAAATTATTTTCCCATAACAATCTTTCAGTGTTATAAAAAGTTTAGTCGTCAAAAAGCCATTTTCTTTTACCACATCAACATACAATAAACTACATCTTTCATTATATTCAGCAGGTATCGTTTCACTTGCATAAAATGAAACAAAGCCTGACTTATTAAGATTAAACTTAGTCAATGTATTCAAACGATATTGATTCTCGCCATTAAGGAAATCGTATTTTAAAGGAATAATTATAGCTTTGTAATCGTTCACAGATTGGGATTGGGATTGGGAGTAGGAATAACTAACGACCAATAATAACAATAATAGAAATTGTTTTTTCATCTTTATAAATATTTTTTAAGTTCTAATAAATGATTAATTTGTTTAATATGCTGCTCTACTTGTATTTTACTTTCATTAAAAAAAATAGCATCTAATCCAGCGTCAAGAGCACCTTGAACATCTGCATCTAAGCTATCCCCTATCATGATGCTGTTTTCTTTTTTGGCTTTGGCCAAATCTAAAGCATAATCAAAAATAATGGGATTTGGTTTTTTCACTCCTGCCATCTCAGAATTTGTGACAGTTTGAAAATAACTCCCAATATTAGAATTATTTATTTTTTTATATTGAACGTCAGCAAATCCATTTGTAATTATATGAAGATTATATTTTTGATTCAAGTATTCTAAAACTTCAAAAGTTCCATCAAAAAGATGATTGTTTTCGGGTAAAAAACGAATATAATCATTCGCAATAGTGTCAATTTCTTCATCAGAAATCGAATAATCAAGTGCATCAAAAGAATACTTCAGTCTATTGTAACGCAATTCTGCATGCGTAATTTTATCATATTGATAAAGCTTCCAACATTCTTGATTTATCGGAACATATTTTTCAATAAAGACCTTGGTTTCAATTGCTGGATGATTTTTATTAAAAATAGTCTCAAATGTCAACTCTGAATTTTTATCGAAATCCCAAAGTGTATGATCTAAATCAAAGAAAACATCAGTTATTATAGTATGTTTCATTTTCTGTCTTAAAATATTCCTTCATCAACAAAACTAAAATAATTCTTTTCAGTAACAATCAAATGATCTAGTACTTTTATTTCTAAACTATCGCCTGCTAATTTTAATTTTCTTGTAATCTGTTTATCCGCATCACTTGGAATCAAAGTTCCCGAAGGATGATTGTGACACAAGATTAACCCTGTCGCACCCATTTCGAGTGCCGTTTTAAAAACGATTCGAACATCTACCAAGGTTCCGGTTATTCCACCTTTGCTTAACTGTGATTTCGAAATCACTTTATTTGAATTATTTAAATAAATGATCCAAAATTCCTCGTGTGGCAATTCCCCAATAATAGGCTGCATGATTTCGAAAATTATCTTACTGGAAGTAACTTTCTTTAATTCCACTGCATCTTCCGCTCTTCTTCGTCTTCCTAATTCTAAAGCGGCAATAATCGAAATTGCTTTCGCCTCTCCTATTCCTTTAAATTGCATTAGCTGAGATAACGATAATTTCCCTAAGGCATTTAAGTTATTTTCCACGCTTGCCAAGATCCTTTTACTCAAATCAACTGCAGATTCGTTTCTACTTCCTGATCCAATCAAAATGGCAATTAATTCGGCGTCACTCAAAACACTTTTACCTTTCAGCATAAGTTTTTCACGTGGCTTATCATTTTCGGACCAATTCGTTATAGGAAAAAAGGAATTTTCAGCCATTAATCTTGTTGTTTAAATTTGTTTCTGCATGCAAATACTATTTTCTAAACCCACATAAGGCTCGTAATTATCAACAATATTATATCCCGTTTTTTGATACAAAGCAATAGCTTCCTTTTGTTTGTATAAAGTTTCTAAAACAGAAAATGAATATCCTAAGTCATGTGCCCAAAGTTCTAATTCACGTAAAATATTTTGAGCTAAACCCATTCCTCTGGCTTCAGGCGAAACAAACATACGTTTTATTTCAATTGTATTTTTATCGTATTTTTTAAAACAACCACAAGCGACAGGTTTGTCATCCAAATAAATAACAACAACATTTGGATTTAATTCTAAAATATTATTACCCCAATAATTTGTTTTCAATTCCGGATAACGCTCCCATAAACTTTTATCTAATGCTGTGATGAGAGTAATGAAGTCGGGATTTTCACTTGTAGTTTTAGAAATTTTTAAAGCATCTTTCATATCACTATTTATTTTACTAATTCCTTTACTTCATCAAAGTTTAATCCGCCATAATTACCGGAACTCATCAACAATAAAGCAGAATTTTCAAGATTTAAGTTAAATAAATAGTCTTTGAAATCTTTTGGATTGGTATAAATAATTAAATCTTCACGATTAAAAGATTTGGCAATTTGGTCGTAAGTCACTTCTTCAAGCTGTTTGATTTTTACTGCATCGGGCGAATAGAAAACTACCGCTTTATCGGCATATTCTAATGCGCCTTCATATTCTTTCAGGAATTCTGCATTCAAACTACTATAGGTATGCAATTCTAAACAAGCTACCAAAGTTCTGTTTGGATATTGTTCTTTGACCGCTTTTGTAGTTGCGGCAACTTTACTAGGTGAATGGGCAAAATCTTTATAGGCAACTTTTGTTTTGCTCTCAGCAATTTTTTCCAATCGTTTTGATGCGCCTTTGAAACTCGCGATAGCTTCATAAAAATCAGCTTCATCGACTCCCATATTTTGACAAATCCATTTGGCTCCAGCCAAATTATTAAGATTATGCGCTCCAAAAACTTCAATTGGCATGTCGCCTTCTGGAGTTTCCAGCAGTGTCACACCATCACTTACGGCATATTTTGGGGTATGATACGCTAGTTTTCTAATTGGGTTCGTAGCGGCTTCGGAAACTCGTTTTACTTCAGCATCATCTTCATTGTAGACTAAAATCCCTCCATTGGTAATTTTACCAATAAAAATTTCAAACTGTTCTACGTAATTATCATACGTTGGAAAAACATTAATATGATCCCACGCAATCCCTGAAATCAGAGCAATATTTGGTTGGTACAAATGAAATTTAGGTCTTCGGTCAATTGGCGAGGACAAATATTCATCTCCTTCCAAAACGATAAAATCATTCTCTTCCGTAAGATGCACCATCGTATCGAAGCCTTCCAGTTGCGCGCCAACCATATAATCTACCGCTATATCATGGTAATGCATCACGTGCAAAATCATTGAAGTTATAGTTGTTTTTCCATGGGAACCACCAATAACAACACGTGTTTTATTTTTGGATTGTTCGTAAAGGAATTCAGGATAAGAATATATTTTCAGTCCTAATTCTTGTGCTTTTAATAATTCCGGATTATCTGCTTTGGCATGCATACCAAGAATAACTGCTTCAATTGCTGACGTTATTTTTTCAGGAAACCATCCCAATTCAGGAGGCAAAATACCTTTTTTGTCTAATCTTGATTTTGAAGGTTCAAAAATAGCATCGTCACTTCCAGTAACTTGATACCCTTTGTTGTGTAGTGCTAAAGCCAGATTGTGCATAGCACTTCCTCCGATAGCTATAAAATGTGTACGCATTCTAATTTTCGGTTTATGGTTGTTGAATTCCAGAGAGATTAAAATCTATCTTGAACTTTTTTACTATTATAGGTTTCTAATATCGTTTTTGCTTTTTCAGGCTCTCTCATTTTGTTCTTGTACAAGCTAGCTAACTTTTGATAACTTGTTTTAGAACCTCCTGCAATTATCGCTTTTTTATACTGTTGTTCCGCAACTTTATATCTTTTAAAATATTCCTCAATATGACCTCTTGACAAATAACCGTCAATGGGTGATAATCGCAATAATTCATTGGAATATTTGATGGCTTTAGACTCGCTTCCACCCACAATTCCTGGCAACTGAATGTATATTTCTATCAAAGCCCAACGCGATTCAATATGCTTTGGATTGAGGCTTATGGCTTTTTCAAATGAAGCTTTAACTTCATCAATCATTCCTAGGGCCTTAAATTTATTAGATTCTTTTGCTTTCATGCCTAAAGCTCCACCATATTTATAATGATAATCGGCTTCAGAAGGTTTCAACTGTTTGAGTTTTTTATAATACCCAATCGCTTTATCCCATGATTTATAATGACCTGCAATATCTCCTAAATATTCAATTGTTTTTAAATCCGATGGACTGGACTTTAAAACAGATTCAAAGGCCAACTCGGCCTGATCCATTTTATTGGCCTTATATAGTTTTTCTGCTCTGTCAAAATCAGATTGAGCCCACATTATCACCGGTAGAAATACAAATAAATAAATAATATGTTTCATTCTTCAAAAATAAGGAAATTTATAATTGTAATTCTCCAAGTATATGAAAGGTTTAACTATTTTTATAAAAAAAACCGCCTCATATATCATACGAGGCGGTTTTTATAATTTATTTAAAAAATTAAGAATTAGTCATTCAACATTTTCCATAATTTATCTTTCAACTCAGTCAAACCTTGTTGGGCAACAGAAGAAATAAACATATAAGGAATATCCTTAAAAGCAACGTCTAATTCTATTTTCAATTCTGCTTTTAGCTCATCATCAAGCATATCGCATTTTGAAATTACTAATAAACGCTCTTTATCAAGCATTTCAGGATTGTATTTCGTCAATTCGTTTACCAAAATATCGTATTCGGCTTTAATGTCTGGCGTATCAACCGGAACTAGAAAAAGTAACGTTGAATTACGTTCAATATGACGCAAGAAATAATGTCCTAATCCTTTTCCTTCAGCAGCTCCTTCTATAATTCCGGGAATATCTGCAATTACAAAAGATTGAAAATCTCTGTAGGCTACAATTCCAAGATTTGGTTTTAAAGTTGTAAAAGGATAATCTGCAATTTTTGGCTTAGCTGAAGTCAGCACTGATAATAAAGTTGATTTTCCTGCATTAGGAAAACCTACCAAACCTACATCAGCAAGTACTTTTAGTTCTAAAATCACATCCATTTCTGAACCTGGCAAACCTGGTTGAGAATATCTAGGTGTTTGATTGGTTGAACTTCTAAAGTGCCAGTTTCCTAAACCACCTTTTCCACCACGAGAAAGTATTTGCTTTTCACCGTCTTCAGTAATTTCAAATAATATTTCTCCAGTTTCTTTATCTTTTACTACCGTTCCTAATGGAACTTCAATAAATTTATCGTCTCCGTCAGCACCTGTGCTTCTGTCACCACTACCATCTCCACCATTACCCGCTTTAATATGACGCGCAAATTTGAGATGAAACAATGTCCAAAGACCTTTGTTACCAACCAAAAAAACATGACCACCACGACCACCATCACCACCATCAGGACCACCTTTTTCAATAAATTTTTCTCTATGCAAATGCGTAGATCCTTTTCCTCCTTTTCCGGAAGAAACATATATTTTAACGTAATCTACAAAATTCCCTTCAGTCATTTTTTTAAATTTCAGATTTCAGATTTCGGATTTCAGATTGAAAAAATTCAAAAAGCCATCAGTCTCCTGTCCTCTATTTTTATTATTAATTATTTAAGTGCTTTCACCATCACTTTATCAATCTTCACGCCATCCATATCAATGACTTCCAACTCAAATTTTTGCCAAATCAATTTCTCTCCTTGTTTAGGAATATGAGAGAGTTCCGTCATTATTAAACCACTCACCGTGGTTACTTCGTAATCATTGATCAATTCATCTAATTCAAAGTAAGTCAAGAAATCATGTAACGAATAATGTCCGTCAACAAGCCATGTTCCATCTTCTCTTTCAATCAATTGAAAATCATCTTTATAAAAATCAGAAGCATCACCAACTAGAGCTTCCAGAATATCATTTAATGTAATAACTCCCTGAAAAACACCGTACTCGTCAGAGACAAATGCATAATGTATTCCTGATTTTTTAAAATTTTCCAGAGCTACGTATGCCGTGGTTTGCTCCATCATAAAAGGAGCTTCGGTCATTATATCTGCCAAATTGAAGTTTTCATTTTCAAAATGTGCAAAGATATTTTTTAGGTTAACCACTCCAACAATATCATCATAATTTTCACCGTAAACCGGATAAATAGAATGTAATTCCTTAAGCATAAATTCCTTAACCTGTTCTTTATCAGAATGAAAAGGCAAAAAAACCACCGACTTCCTATGCGTCATCAATGAGTTTATTTTTCTATCTCCAATATGAAAAACGCGTTCTACAATATCTTGTTCTATTTCCTGCACTTCTCCTCCTTCGGTTCCTTCTTTGATAATCGCCTTTATTTCCTCTTCGGTTACTTTACCATCAGCAGTAGGTTTTATTTGCAAAATATCCAATAAAAAATCTGTTGAATGCGTTAACAACCAAATAAATGGTGCCGTAACTATCGAAACTATTTTCATGGGTAGTGCAACTGCTTTTGCTATTGCTTCCGGATGATTTAATCCAATTCTTTTAGGCAATAACTCTCCTAGAACTAAAGAGAAAAAGGTCAAAATAACTACAACTAGACCTACTGCAACTGGATGCGCGTAGGGTTTTATAAATTCAAATCCGCTTACAAAAGTTTCTACATCTAAAGTTATTTTATCACCACTATAAATACCGGTAAGAATTCCTATCAGTGTGATTCCTATTTGTACCGTTGATAAAAATTTATTTGGCGAATTGGCCAAATCTAATGCGATTTTAGCACTTTTATTCCCTTTTTTTGCTGCGGTCTCTAATCTGTTTTTTCGAGCTGAAATCAATGCAATTTCCGACATAGAGAAAACCCCATTTAATAGTATTAGAAAGAATATAATTAGTATTTCCAATTGTTTAGTTGATTCGTTTTTTTATTAAAAATCTGATTTCTGAATTTTTACTTTCTGAAATCTGCAATCTGGATTTTAGCCCAGATGGTAATGAAAAGCCCGGAGTTAAAAAAGCTAATTTTTCTTGTCAAAAAAGAGCGACCAAAGGAACCTCCTTTTATGACTTAGAAAGATAGATTTTTTTAACGAGGACTTGTAATGTACAACTGGAATTGCTCCTATAAATTATCAATCACGTTACTTACTCTTTCTGTAATTTCTGCAATAGAACCTATTCCATTTACTGCGTGAAATTTCCCTTGCTCCTGATAATAATTCATTAAAGGAGCTGTTTTTTCATTGTATTCCTGGTAGCGATTTCTGATTTTTTCTTCATCTTGATCGTCAATTCTTCCACTTGTTTTTCCTCTTTCCAATAGGCGTTGCACTAAAATCTCATCATCGGCTTCGAGTGCAATTGTCGCTGCAACTTGAGAACCTATTGAAGTAAGAAATGCGTCTAAAGCTTCGGCTTGTGAAATTGTTCTTGGATATCCGTCAAACAATATCCCATTAGTATCCGGATGTTTATTTACCTCATCAATAAGCATTTTTGTAGTCAATTCATCTGGAACTAAATCTCCAGCATCCATAAATACTCTTGCTTGTTTGCCTAGTTCTGTATCGTTTTTTAAATTAAAACGAAATACATCACCAGTTGATATATGTGTTAATTTGTATTTTTCTTTCAAAAACTCTGCTTGAGTTCCTTTACCAGCTCCTGGTTTTCCAAATAAAACAATGTTAGTCATGTTGTTGTGTCGTTATTCTTTTAGTTTATATACTTCAGGTAAATTTCTTCCTAATCCATCGTAGTCTAAGCCAAACCCCACAATAAATTTATTTGGAATTCTAATTCCAATGTAATCTATTTTGATGTCTTTTGTGTATGCTTCTGGTTTAAAAAAAAGTGTTGCTATTTTAAAATGTTTTACATTTTGTTTTTTGAATAATTCTTTCAGTTCAACCAATGTATTACCGGTGTCAACTATATCTTCGATTATGACTACACTGCGTCCCGTTAAATCCTGGTTTATACCTATTAATTGTTTTACTTCGTTTGTGGTAGCAGTTCCTTCGTATGATGCCATTTTGATGAAAGATACTTCACACGGCTTTTTATATTGTTTCATAAAATCAGAAACCACCATAAAAGCACCATTCAATACCCCAACAAATACTGGTATTTCATCAGCAAAATCGTCTTCAACTTGCGCCACCATTTTAGCGATGGCAAATTCAATTTCTTTAGCAGAAATAAACGGAACAAATTGTTTATCGTGAAGTTGTATCATTTTTTGATGTTTAAAATAATGCGCAAAGATACAGAATTCGGATTTGACAATTGACACTTGGACATTAATTTCTAATTTTAAGTAAATTCCATAAAAAAACGACTCAAAAATGAATTACAACAACAAATCTTGTACTATAAATTCCGAAAAAATAAAATAGTATTTTCAACAGTAAAGTTCTTAGAGGAAATTCAAAAATATTCAGCCTACTGTTTTACTTTCTCTTTATTGTCGACTTGAATCATCAGAAAAACAAAAAAAGGCTGCCTTTATAAAAAAGAAAGCCTTTGATTATTTTTAAATTAAAACACTTTTAAAACGAAAGCAAAAACCCCCTCAGTTCATTTGTGTATTTTTTTTTACTATTTAGTCTCCTATAGCATCTTGATTATACATTAGCCACAACAGAATTTATTCAAAATTCCAACCCAATGTTAAACCGAATGCAACGGGTTTGATAGTCGCATCTTTGTCAGTACTGTACAATCCGTTTGCTTTTCTGTCAGTACTTGATGTTGGGTTATAGCTTAAATAAGACTCGTTTTGTTTTTGATCAAGGATTGTTCCATAACCGCTGTCAAGAAACATAGCGGCGTACAAAGCACTCTTTTCTCCCATTTCAAAAGTAAAACCTAACTCAAACGTACTCATCAAAATGCCTTTTGTATTGTACTCTCCTGATGCAGCGTAATTTGTTTGATTCCCAAAACCATATTCTGGCAAATTATCAATGAATAAATTAACATCTGGGTAGTAAGCAACTCCTTTAACTGTTGTTGCCGATGATTTGATTTTGTAATTTACAGGTAAGAAGTATTTAACACCTGCTCTAAAATTGAAATCAATTCCTTTATTAATATTCTTTTTATACTGTAAAAAAAGCGGAATCTGAATGGCTTGTAATATTTGAGATTCTTTGTAATTTCCTGTAGTCACACTATAAGAAAATGCCGAGCCAGTTTGATCAACCTCAAAATTAGTCAGCGTTGCTGAGGGTTGTTCTAAAAACACCTTTTGCTTGTATTGTGCAAACTCAACTCCAGACCCGATACCTATGTGATCCGTCAATGAGTATATGTAACCTGCCTTTAATGCTCCGCCAATATCAGTGGCTGACCTCACCCCTTTTACATCACTTTGAATATTCCCTATTCCTGTTTGTACGCCTACATAAAACTGCGCTTTAATTCCTTGAGAGAATAAAATTAGTGCAAACCCTACTATATATTTAACATCAAATTTCATATTTATTTGTTTTATTGCATTTGAATAATCCATCCTCGTCGCTATTAAACGAGGATTTCCTACTCTTAATAATTTGATTTCTAATTTTTACTAAAAGATTTTTTGTAAAGTATTTACCATTTGTTAAGGTCATCCTTACCACATAAATCCCTTCCGTATTTGGCGCAATCATATCCGTTGTTATGCCATCAACTATTTTATCGTTCACTAGTACTCCAAGTATAGTAAAAACTGTAATACGAGCATTTTGCAACTTAGCTGAATCTACATTAGTAAGGATTTGGTAGCTTGCATTACTCTTAACCGGATTAGGTGCAATCTTTAAATATTCATCTACTATTGACACAGAAAACGTCAAAGGACATGTTGTAACAAACGTACCGTCTGTTTTTTTAGCGATAGCGTAATAACTTCCATTGAGAATCCCATTATCTTTGAAATACTGTGCTGTTTGACCAGATACTAAAACTCCATTTTTGTACCAGCTGTATGCAATGAAGGCTTTAGAACTGTTATCAAAGAAAATAACATCGTCAAAATGTTTTCTAATTATATTAGGCCTAGTATTTACAACTGTTACAATAGCTGTTTTAGTAGCAACATTTCCACTATTATCTGTTACTTTTAGAGTAACGATATTATCACCTACATTGGCACAACTGAATAATGCTTTATCGAGTTCTAATAAACTGATTCCACAATTATCAGTCGAACCATTATTAACATCGGCAGCAGCTATCAATATATTTGACGAAGCATCAAGTTGAACGGTGATGTTTTTTGTAAATACTACCGGTGCAATTTTATCTTCAACAGTTATAACAGCTGTTTGAGTAGCAACATTTCCGTTATTATCTGTAACTTTCAATGTTACTGTGTTTGCTCCAACATTAGCACATGTGAATGCCATTTTATCCAACTCTACTAAACTGATTCCGCAATTATCTGTTGAACCATTGTTTACATCTGCAACAACTATCGAAGCTGTTCCTACTGCATTCAATTGAATAGTCTTATTTTTAGTAATTACAACTGGAGCTACTTTATCTTCAACTGTAACAATCGCCGTTTGAGTAGCAACGTTTCCGTTATTATCTGTAACGGTTAATATCACTGTATTTACTCCAAAATTCGCACAACTAAATGAAGTTTTGTCTAATACCAAAGTCGCAATTCCACAAGCATCTGTTGAACCATTATTTACGTCAGCAGCCAATATTGTTGCATTTCCTGCAGCATTGAGCTGAACCGTGATGTTTTTAGTAATAGCTACTGGTTTTTGAATGTCAGTTACAACTATGGTTTGAGTTACCGCTACCGCATTGTTGTTATTAGCATCTGTTGCATTCCAGGCTATTGTTGTTGTCCCCACCGGGTAAAGTGCATCTAGTACTAAACCATCACTACGAACCCCAGTTGGCAATCCAACAGTACAATTATCTACTGCTGTTGCCGTAACAACTACTGTCGCACTGCAAACATTCAAATCTGTATTTACATTTTTATCGCCGTTAGAAGTAATTACCGGGATTTGATTATCCGTTACGATAATGGTCTGGACAACTTCAACTGCTGTATTACTGTTAGCATCTGATACATTCCAAGTAATCGTTGTCGTTCCCACTGGATAAACCGCATCCAATGCCAATGCATCGCTTCTTACTCCAGTTGGTGCGTCAACAGTGCAATTGTCTGCTGCTGTTGCCGAAACAACTACAGTTGCGCCACAAACATTCAAATCTGTAGTTACATTTTTATTGCCATTGGAAGTAATCACAGGAAGTTGATTATCCGTTACAACTATTGTTTGAGTTACTTCTACAGCGTCATTGCTATTAGCATCTGATACATTCCAAGTAATCGTTGTCGTTCCTACTGGATAAACCGCATCTAATGCTAAACCATCACTACGAACGCCAGTTGGCAATCCAACAGTACAATTATCTCCTGCTGTTGCCAAAACAACTACGCTTGCTCCGCAAACATTTAAATCAGTAGTTACATTTTTATCGCCGTTAGAAGTAATTACCGGGATTTGATTATCCGTTACAACTACATCAAATGAAGAACTTGAAGAGTTACCACTTGCATCTGTCGCTTTAAATGTGTTTGTTGTTGTCCCCACAGGAAAAACGCTTCCACTTGGTAATCCTGCAGTTTGAACAATAGTAGGGTTGTTATCACAATTATCTGTGGCAGACACTCCGCCGTTTCCGTTAAGTTCAAATACAACGGTTATAGTTTGTGAGTCCGCATTACAAGTGGCTGTTCCTGCACCTCCCCAGTTACTATTTCCTATACATGGGCGTACAACATATTCATTAGTTTCACAAGCACAAAAGTTTCCAGAAGCACTTAACTCAACTCCTGAACCACATCCTTCGCTCACTAGCCAAGTTCTTCCTCCATCAGTTATTGACACAGAAGTTTCTGTACGAAGTGCATTTGCAATTTGCAAAACTTTTGCCGGATCAGTTACTGAAACACCCGTAAGACCTAAAGATCCTTTTATAGTAAGTTTTTTATAGGAAAGGGTTGAGAGTAATTGTGACTGAAATGTATTCCAGGCGCCACAACTTGCCGAACTCTGATTTTGAACAAATGATTCCGAAAAAGTTATGTTAGCCGGAGTTTGATATTCAACCACTGCTCCACATGTGTTCAAATCCGTATTTACATTTATTTGTGGAACACTTGTAAATATCGGAGCAATATTGTCTTCAACTGTAAATATAAAAGTTGAAATTGCCGTTCCTCCTTGACCATCATCAACCGTCACTACAACACTTGAAGTTCCATTTTCGCCTAGAGCTGGGGTAAGAGAAACTGTTCTATTTGCTCCTGAACCTCCAAAAACAATATTAGCACCTGGCAATAAAGTCTGATTTGAAGAAGTAGCCGATAAAGTCAAACTACCAGCAACGGTTTCCGCATCAGAGATTGTAAAAGCAAGGTTAGAAACAGCAGTATTAGGACAAGTAGATTGATTAGAAATTATTGATATTGTTGGAGGAGTATTTGCACTAACAGTAATTGGAATAACCTGAAATGGAATACCACCAATGTTGTCATGATGATTAATATCATGAGCCTCTATCTTAAAAGTAAAAGTACCAACATCTGCAAGCGTCGGAGTACCAGTAAGTTTTGCTGAACCATCACCGTTATCTGTAAAGGTAAGCCATGTAGGCATGCCAATAGCATGTAAATCCAAAATGTCGCCATATGTAATATCAGCATCATTCGCCATTACATCATAACTATAGGCCTCAGCTACTTTAACTATTGCAGTAGGTGGAGTAGAAATAAAGAATGGGTTTGTATTTATTAAAACATTAACTTCATGACGCGTTCTATCCCCGAAACTGTCCTCAGCCCAAAAATAAATATGTTTATGTCCCCAATCAGAACCTTGAGTAGCCCAATTAAAAACACCATTAGTTGGATTAGCTGCTGGCGAAGGTAATGTACTAAAAGTCGCAGTAGAATATAACGGAATCTCTTGCCCCATCATATCCTTTCCTTTCACATCTACAATCCGAACAACATCAGCTGGATCTGGATCAGACACTTGTACAGGAAAAGAAATTATTTGTCCAGGTGAGTAAACATTATGAACTCCAGCAGCCGGCGTTGGCGGTACGTCAAAACGTGGCTTAAGACTAACTTGGATAGTAACAGAAGAAAACACTTGAACACCTACATTATCTTGCGCCACAAAATTCAAAACATAGCTTCCAAAATCACTTGAAGTCGGTGTCCAGTTAAAAGTAGAGATGGCCGGATTACCTGAAGCAGTAGTAAAGCTAGCTCCACCAGGAATTCCAGTCGCATACAAGCTAGATACGCTCCCTCCAACATCTAGATCTTGAGCACTTACTTGAAAGTTTACATTTTGTCCAGGCGAAACTATTATCACACTCGCATTTACAGGTGTTGGCCCATAAAGAAATTCTGGAGGAGTTGAAGGCTGAGTAATAGCGATAAGGAAATCGACAAAAACAGATGTTTTACCATCAGATACAATAATACCTGCCATATACAACTGGCCTGCAATATAATTAGAAAGAGATGTATTTACAGTAGCTAAACCAGTTGTAGCATCAATAGAAAAACCTGCAGGTTGATTTCCATTTAATTCAGCTACTGTTGCAAGACGGTATGATAATACATCACCATCTAAATCGTTAGCAGGAACCTGAAATGTTGCTGCGGTTAAACCTATCGGAAGGTTAACAGTTGCAGGTAAAGAGCAAACTGGACTATTCTTATTACCACCTGTAAGATCAACAATTGTAGACAAAACCATACTTCCAGAACTACCTCCACCACTCAAACCATTAATCCTACAACAGCTACTCCATGAAACGGTGTACGGTCCTAAATCAGGATAGGTTACAACAATTTTTTGCACTCGAGTCGCAACTCCATTTACGTCGCTTACTATCTGATTTGATGTCTCTTGCTCATTTGTTACCGCTGCGCCGTAGTCTAAATAAACGACATCAGCAGCACCACTTCTCCAAGAAGTAGTTACAGTAAATTCAACAACTCGTGGAGAAACTTCCCTCCATGTTATCGAACCAGATCTATAATGGCTTGCAAATGCAGTAGATGATAAAGTTAACAAGAAAATCAACGTCAAATAAATGTGTAATTTTTTTTTCATAAAAAATTAATTAAAGTTTATTTTAGAATTTTAATAATTCTAACTTTTAAATATTGTTTTGAAACTAATTGTATATGTTAGTTAAAAAGATAAAATTTAGGCCAAAATAATATTCACCTTTTTATTTAAGATCAAAATATCTTTCATGCTTTGCTTAATTTCATTTGGGATTTTTTTCTGAAGTTCTTGTAAAGCAACACATTGCTTTATGATCTCCCCTTGGGATTCTGACTGAGCATATATTGTATTAAAACACACACACAATACACTCATAAAAAAGAGTAATTTTAATTTCATATAGTTTTAGTTTGTTTTAGATTTATTTGGAAGCAAAAATAAAAGGAAAAAAAATGATTGAATAGCCCATTAGGACATATCAATAGCCTATTAAGACCAGTTGTTGCTTTTGAAATATTAAATCGAAAAAATCGACTTATATATTTATTAAAGCAATCAAAAACAGCATTTTATATTTTTAAATTAAAAATATAAAATGAAATAAAATTAAAAAAATCAGAAAAATAGTCCTAAAAAAAATAAAATAATTTGTTAAAACAATCAAAAGCCATTTACAAGGCTATAAAAAACGTACTTCTGACGGGAGTTTGTCAAAGCGTTTTTTAAAATTGGCTGTAAATTTACTCGCGCTTTCATAACCCGTTGCAAAAGCAATATTTTTTATTTGCATATCGGTATTTGTAACCATTTGCATAGCGAGAAGCAAGTTTTTTTCTTTATGGTATTGCAACATAGAAATCCCATGAACAGACTTAAAAGTCAATTTTAGTTTTGTAGGGGACAAGTTCACCTGTTGCGCAATATTATCTACACCCTGAAAAGGTGCGGTTAGATTATCGGTAATTAATTTTTCGGCCTTGGCAATTTTCCTATAATCCGTTGTATTAACAGGTATGTAATTACCGATGCGTAGGTCGACAAATGCATTCTTAAAAAAAGTGGAAACTAAATGAAATGTTTGAGATTTTAAAATTGATTTATTCAATTGATCGGTTTTAACCGTTTTTAAATTCAGCCAAATTTCTTTAGACAATTCACCTGCATTAGGCACAATATCCTGATAAGATATAAAGCCTTGGTCTGAATTTAAAAAACTTTTAATTTGGTTGTCTTCGGGCAAAGTTTCAAACGAAAAATTTTTTTCTGCCCATTTTTTACTGAATCCGTAGAGGTAAAATTCACAAACAGAACCTTTATAAAAATAAGCGCCAACTTCGGTCCCTGGTCTTTTGAAACCCCAATATTTGCTTGAAAAAGGAGTCTTATCTGCAAATGTGTTTTGCAATTTCACTTCGCTCTCAAAAACTGTAAATGTAAGTGTGTAATAATCACTAACAAAGTCCTCGTCATAAATTGCTTTTAGCATCACATTTTTCTTAAATGTAATATTTGTTGCAATAATCCAAAAACCCTCTTCAATCTCTCTATAACGCATAACACCTTTAGAAAAAGGATTGTTTCTGTAAACCGCTTGTTCATCCCGAACGTGACGGGAAGAAGGGGAATTGACAATGCTTTTTATTAAAATTTCAGGAGAATTAGATAAATAAGGTAACTCAAAGAAACCATCCCTGTAAAAATTTATATTCTCTTTTATGAATTTAATCCACTTTGCTAAACGCATATTTGATAGGTATAAAATTTTAATTAACAGGAATTATTATAGGAATTTATTATGTAAATATAGATTAAATGAAAATACAAAATAGGCTGTTACAACATCTTTTATTCGATAAAAGCATTTACAATTTAATTATTTCTAAAAGCTGATGGCAATTTTCCGAAACGTTCTTTGAATGTTGCCGTAAATTTACTGGCACTTTCATAACCTGTTGCAGTTGCTATATCCTGAATTGGAATATCCGAATTTTGGATCAATTGCATCGCCAGCAACATGTTTTTTTCTTTGTGATATTGCAACATAGAAAACCCAAAGACCGTTTTGAAATCAGACTTTAATTTTGTAGGCGAAGTATTCACATCCTTTGCAATACTTTCAATACCTAAGAACGGAAGATGCAAATGGTGCAAAATCATTTTCTCGGCCTTGGCAACATTATAGTAATCTAAATTGTTTAGCGAAACATTATCTAGTATACGGTTGTCTTCAAAAGAATTATCAAAAAATGCAGCAATCAATTTCATACACTGTTTTTTTAAATCAACTGTATTAAACGAATCCTCACTTTCGGTTTCTAAAATTTTTGATATTTTTTTTGCCAAACCGTGCGCTTTTGGAGCGATGTCTAACCAAGTATAAAAACCTTTTTTAGTGTTGAAAAAATCTTCAACAGCCTTTTTTTGAGGAAAATTTTTAGACGAAATATTTTTATCAGCCCATTCTTTACTAATGGCAAGATTAAAAAACGTACCTGTCGTACCCTTATAAAAATAGGTAGCCACTTCGGTTCCAGGTTTGTAAAAAGTCCAACATGTACTTAGAAGTGTAATGTCATTTGAATTTTTAAAAGGATATTTATATTCAAATACAGAAAAGGACAGGAAATAATAATCCCTTAATTGATTTTCATCATAAACTGCTTTAGCGATGATATTTTCTTTGATACTTATATCTGTTGCCAAAAGCCAAAAACCGTCTTCCATTTCGCGATAACGCATTACCCCTTTACAAAAAGCATTGTTCAAATAAATGTATTGTTGTAGAGTTTTATGATGGGTCACCGGTAATTTCACTAAACTATCCAACATGGTTTGAGGAGAATTGGACAAATAGGGTAATTCAAGAAAGCCATCTTTGAGAAGGAATAGATATTTTTGAATGTGTTTAGGCCAATTATTTAAGGTCATGCATATAACGCTTTAGTTATTTTAAAAATCAAATCAAATGTAAAATTAGAAATCAATATAAAACCTACACATTAAAGGTTAATCACACTAAAATCAAAAAATTCAGCAAATAAACCACCTTAGACATGTCTTTATTTCCTGTTTTCAAGATCAAAGCAGCAACAAATACTTTTCCTGTTCTTTTTTTAATTGGTACTAATTTTAAATTTGTTTTAAAACCAAGCTTTAACAAATACAATAAGTAACAATCGACTTATTTTACCCAATAACTGGCTCAAATCAGACTGCTAAACTAAACAAAAATTAACACCCTAAAGCAGGTAAAAATACCTGTTTATCCATTATTACATAAATGTATCCGAATATATCATTATTACCTTCAAATTTGAAAAATACCCATAACCAACTCAAATCAACAAACAATAAATTGACATTTGTTTTTTATCAATTATCTTTGCACAAATTACTACACAATGAATTATTTTTCTTCTGATTTTAAATTGGGAATTCTCGGCGGCGGACAACTGGGCAAAATGCTTTTGTTTGACACCCGAAAATTCGACATACAAACTTATGTTCTTGATCCAAGTGATGAAGCACCATGTAAAATAGCCTGTAATCAATTCTTCAAAGGTGATTTAATGGATTTTGAAACGGTTTACAATTTTGGAAAAAAAGTTGATGTTTTGACTTTCGAAATTGAGTTGGTAAATCTTGAAGCTTTACTAAAACTCGAGGAAGAGGGAGTAAAAGTATTTCCTTCGCCAAAGACGTTGAAATTGATTCAAAACAAAGGAATTCAGAAAGATTTTTATATTCAACATGCTATTCCAACAGCAAATTACAAGCGATTTGAGAATCTAAAAAGTCTAATTGTTGACATCTTGGATTCTAAAACAAAACTTCCGTTTGTATGGAAATGTACGGAATTTGGTTATGACGGAAATGGCGTTAAAGTCATTCGACAAATCTCGGATTTAGACAACTTAGCCAATGTAGAATGTATTGCCGAAGAAATGGTTCCGTTCAAAAATGAATTAGCCGTTATCGTTTGTCGCAATCCATCAGGCGAAATAAAAACCTATCCTGTGGTAGAAATGGAATTTCATCCAGAAGCCAACCAAGTGGAATATGTGATTTGTCCTGCTCGTATTGATGATAAAGTAGCCGAAAAAGCAAGAGCAATAGCATTGAATGTTTCCGAAAAGTTCAATCATGTTGGTTTATTAGCCGTTGAAATGTTTCAAACTGAAGATGATGAAATCCTTGTAAACGAAGTTGCTCCTCGCCCACACAATTCAGGTCATTATTCCATTGAAGCCAGTTATACTTCACAATTTGAAAATCATTTGCGAGCGATTCTTAATTTACCTTTGGGAAATACGGATAGTAAAGTAGCTGGAATTATGGTAAATCTCTCGGGTGAAGAAGGTTATTCCGGAGATGTAGTGTATCAAAATATTGAAAAAATACTAGGTTGGAATGGTGTTACACCTCACATTTATGGAAAAAAACAGACACGCCCTTTTAGAAAAATGGGACATGTAACGATAATAAATCAAGACATCAACGAAGCTCGAAGAATAGCCGAGGATGTAAAAAACACCATTAGAGTGATCAGTGGTCAGTAAATAGTGTTCAGTATCAAGTCGCAGCTTACAACTATAAACAATAAACTACAAACTATAAACATAATGAGCAAAGTAGCCGTAATCATGGGAAGCATTTCTGACATGCCCGTAATGCAAGAAGCCATAGACATCCTAAAAGCATTCGATATAGAAATAGAAGTCGATATTGTATCGGCACACAGAACACCCGAAAAATTGTTTGATTTCAGCAAAAATGCGCACACCCGTGGCATTTCGGTAATTATTGCCGGCGCTGGCGGTGCTGCACATTTACCCGGAATGGTTGCTTCGATGTCACCATTACCTGTTATTGGGGTTCCTGTAAAATCAAGCAATTCAATTGATGGCTGGGACAGCGTTTTATCCATTCTTCAAATGCCGGGTGGAGTTCCCGTAGCAACTGTCGCATTAAATGGCTCCAAAAACGCAGGGATTCTTGCCGCTCAAATCATAGGAAGTCACGACAAAAGTGTGATGGAAAAAATAATTAAGTATAAAACAGGATTGAAAGAAGCGGTTAACATCGCTTCAGAAAGTTTAAAAAAATAAAAAAAAGCTCCATTATGGAGCTTTTTTTATTTAAAATCTTGAATCAATTATTCAACATCTACTACTATTTCTAAGACTCCTTCAAATTCCGAAGCAATGATATCTTCTTTATTCAACCAATACTCGGAAGTAGTGATTGTATAATTCAGATTATCCGCAGTTGTTAAATCCCATAAAACATCCTCTGCTTCTGGAAAAGGTGCATTTTCATTCATCGCGTGATCAAACAATCTTTTGATAAGATTACTGTCAGACAATCCTTTACTCAATAATTTAAGTACGTACTCTTTTGTCAACTGCATCTCATTTTCACTTTCTAATGGTGCAATTGTAGCAGTTACAATTGTTGCTTTTGCATTAGGAAACTTACCGTTATAGGCTTTAAAAAGCAATTGATTGATATGAAATAAAGTCGAATGCAAACCGATCTCAGGATATTCCTCACACACTTTATCCAAGAACATATCATTAGAAATTTGTTGAATTTGTCCTTCATTCAAATGTTCTGATAATTTATATTCTAATACGATCACTGCAGCCTCTTTGGGCTCAAAATCAGAAATTGCCATAAAAAGCAACTCTCTTAAACTGGAAGCATCCGCATCTGAAGCATCCGGATAATCAAATTTTTCAAGCAGTTTAATGTAATCATCATTTGTCCAATAGCTTTCAATTTCATCTACAGTATTCGCTCTATTTATTGTAATTTGATAGTTCATATTTTCTTTGAATATTTATTTCTTACTTTGATTTGTTTCTTCAGAAACCAATCTTTTTTTACAATTTAGGGCTTTATTACTGCGAAACGAAATAAATAACATTTAAATAACACAATCAACAGCGCCATTTTGGAGTAAATCAATTGCTTTATCAACTTCATCTTTTTCATTAAATCCGTACCTTTGGTATCTTTAAACATCGAATTTTTTTTATCAAAAAACACAAATGAGCATCCTAACACACCATTTCAATACAAAATATAACACTGCACCTTTTTCGAAAATCAAAAACGAAGATTTCCTTCCTGCTTTTCAAAAAGGGATCGAATTGGCAAAAGCCGAAATCGATGCTATTGTTCGAAATCCTATACAACCAACATTCGAAAATACGATTGAAGCATTAGCGTTCAGCGGCGATGTTTTGGATAGAATCTCAAGCATCTTTTTTAATTTGAATTCAGCGGAGACGAACGACGAAATTCAAAAAATAGCTCAGGAAGTTTCTCCTTTATTATCTGAATTCGGAAATGATGTTCGCCTTAACCCTGATTTATTCGCCCGAGTAAAAACGGTTTACGAGCAACGAGAAAAACTGAATCTAAATCCGGAACAAACCACGCTTTTGGATAAAAAATACAAAAGCTTCTCCAGAAACGGAGCTAATTTGCCAGAAGACAAAAAGAATCAATTGCGAGAAATAGACAAAGAATTATCGAAATTGAGTTTGCAATTTGGCGAAAATGTTTTGGCCGAAACACAGGCCTATCAATTGCATATTACAAATGAATCTGATTTAGCCGGCTTACCGGAAGGAACTATCGAAGCCGCTCATTCTTTGGCTAAAAGCCAAGAAAAAGAAGGTTGGATTTTCACGTTGGATTACCCCAGTTATGTTCCGTTTGTAACCTATGCTGACAATCGTGAATTACGTAAGAAAATGGCAATTGCTTTTGGTGCCAAAGGTTTTCAAAACAATGAATTTGACAACCAAGAAATTGTGCTTAAAATTGCAAAATTGCGTTTTGACAGAGCACAAGTTTTAGGTTATGCAACTCATGCTCATTTTGTACTTGAAGAACGAATGGCAGAAAGTCCGGAGAAAGTGAAAACATTCTCGAATGATTTGTTGGAAAAAGCCAAACCGGCAGCTTTAAAAGAATTTGCTCAATTGACTGTTTTCGCAAAAGAGCTAGACGGTATTGAACAACTGGAAAAATGGGATGGCGCTTATTATTCGGAGAAACTGAAGCAACAATTATTCAATTTGGATGATGAAATATTAAAACCCTATTTTCAATTAGAAAAAGTTCTGGACGGTGCTTTTGCTGTAGCACAAAAATTATATGGAATCACTTTCGAAGAAATTTTCGAAATAGATAAATACCATGAGGAAGTAAAAACATACGCAGTAAAAGACGAAGAAGACCAATTAGTTGCTGTTTTTTATGCTGATTTCTTTCCAAGAAAAGGCAAAAGAAACGGAGCCTGGATGACGTCTTTTAAATCGCAATACATCAAAAAGGAAATCAACGAAAGACCGCATATTTCAATTGTTTGCAATTTCACGAAACCTACCGAAACAAAACCATCATTATTAACTTTTAACGAAGTAACGACTTTGTTTCATGAATTTGGTCATGCGTTACACGGAATGTTGGCGAACACGACATACCCAAGTTTATCCGGAACAAGTGTATATTGGGATTTTGTGGAATTACCAAGCCAGATTTTAGAAAACTGGTGTTACGAGCCGGAAGCTTTGGCTTTGTTTGCGTATCATTATCAAACTGGCGAAATGATTCCGATGAAATTAGTGCATAAAATTAAAGAAAGCGCCAGTTTCCAAGAAGGAATTGCAACGATGCGTCAATTGAGTTTTGGATTATTGGATATGGGATGGCATGCGCAAGATCCTTCCTATATCAAAGACATCAAAGCTTTTGAAACCGAACAGTTTGCAGCCACACAATTGTATCCTGAAGTGGAAGCAAATGCGATGAGCACCTCTTTCTCCCATATTTTTCAAGGCGGCTATTCTTCAGGTTATTACAGTTATAAATGGGCAGAAGTTCTGGATGCAGATGCTTTTGAATATTTCCAGGAAAAAGGGATTTTCAATAAAGAAGTGGCAACCAAATTCAAGGAAAATGTACTTTCTAAAGGCGGAACAGAACATCCTATGATTTTGTACAAACGCTTTAGAGGACAAGAACCAAAACCGGAAGCTTTGTTAAGAAGAGCTGGATTGGTTTAGATTGTTGAACAATTAGATTTTTAGATAATTAGAAACCGGAGTGAAAGCTTCGGTTTTTTTTTAAAAAATGTCTGCAAATTTGAAATTAAAATACTTTTTTATTTACTTTTGAATAATTAACTATTTGATTTTATGATAAATACATTAAAATCAGACTATAAAAATAATTAGCTTTTATAAGGATTTAAATACAACTTCTTTTTCTGTCAGTTCCAAAATTATCATTTAAAGACAAACTAAAAATCTAAATATGATGACAACTATTAAGGTCTTAACAAAAATAAACGCCCCAATACAAACTGTTTTTGATTTATCCAGAAATGTTGATGCACATCAACAATCTGCTGATTTCACAAAAGAAACTGCAATCGACGGAATCACTTCCGGGTTAATCAATTACAAAGAAACAGTCACTTGGCGAGGCAAACATTTCGGTGTTTATTTGACTCATAAAAGCCGAATCACAGCAATGAGCTTATACGATTATTTTGTTGATGAAATGGAGGAAGGAAAATTCAAATCATTCCGACATGAACATATATTTAATGAAAAAGACGGAGTTACCATAATGAAGGATAAATTACATTACGAAGTTCCTTATGGTTTTTTTGGAGAATTATTCGATTTACTATTTTTAAAAAATCATTTGATTAATTTTATTATCGAAAGAAATAAAACACTGAAAGCTTTATCAGAAAATGAGAAGCAATAACCACCAAACAATCGGGACACTTTCTACCCAAAAAGAAGTGTAATATTTAGACCGTTTTTCATTGGCAAAAAGCATAAATAATGAAATGATAATCACTAAAATCAAGTTGATAATCAATTGGTTTTTATCAAAATTACTTTTAAAAAATTCTAAAAAATAAAACGGAAGTAAAAGTAACAACCCTAATATTTTAGTGTGCTTCACTCCTATTTGCTGCGGCACGGTTTTTAAATGCGGATCGTCTTTTGCCAAATCAATAATTTCAAAAATAAGAATCAACACAAAAATTAAGATAAAGCGCTGTATGCATTTTAAATAGAAATCGGAAGTAATTGAAATATTGGCATTCAAAACCGGCAAAGCCAATGTCACTCCTACCCAACACAATGCTACGATATAAATTTTAACTCCAGCCCAATTCCTGGCATTCTTCTTATTTGGAAAAAAGGAAAGTGTGTACAATAATGTAATACTCAAGAAAACTACTGCAACTATTTGAGTTATCCTCTGGAGCTGAAAAAAATAATATCCGACAAAAAAAAGAGCAAAAAAGCTAAATAAAGCAATCGTTTTTAACTCCTTGCGCATTTGTAACCTTTGAACTCTGGCGAGCGCATCGTATTTTACAAAATTATATCCTACAATTGTTCCAAAAAAAGCAAAGATAGCAACTGGCTCATCTACAGAAATTTGGAACATATGTTGCGTCATTCTCACTAAGGCATAACATGATAAACCCACGTGAATACTACTATTAATGTAAAAATTGAATATTAGTTTTAAAAACCCCATTAGACAAAATTAATCAAAGTGTTAACAAGAATGGCTTTTAGTTGAAAAATTCACAGAAAATCAAGTTAAAAAAGTCTTTTAATAGCAGATTAATATTTATTTTTACAGCCTTTTAAAACAAGAAACACACAACCCATTTTATATATAATGAAAACAGACGCTTTTGCATTAAGACACATTGGCCCAAGAGAAAATGATTTAGAACACATGTTGAAGACAATTGGGGCAGCAACACTTGACCAATTGATCCATGAAACTATCCCAAGTGATATTCGTTTAAAATCTGATTTGGACTTGGAACCTGCAATGACTGAATATGAATTTGCAAATCACATACAGAAATTAGGGAATAAAAATAAAGTTTTTCAATCGTACATTGGTTTAGGGTACAATGCAGCCATTATTCCTGCGGTAATCCAACGAAATGTATTTGAAAACCCAGGATGGTACACAGCTTACACACCCTATCAAGCCGAAATTGCGCAAGGACGTTTAGAAGCAATTTTGAATTTCCAAACGATGGTTATCGAATTGACCGGAATGGAAATCGCAAATGCCTCTTTATTAGACGAAGGAACTGCAGCTGCAGAGGCAATGGCGTTACTTTTTGATGTACGTTCTCGCGACAAAAAGAAAAATAACATCAATAAATTCTTCGTTTCAGAGGAAATATTACCACAAACTTTATCGGTTTTACAAACACGTTCTACACCAATTGGCGTTGAATTAGTAATAGGGAACCATGAAACATTCGATTTTTCATCGGAATATTTTGGAGCAATCCTTCAATATCCAGGAAAATTTGGACAAGTTCATGATTATGCCGCTTTTATCGCTAAAGCAGCCGCAAACGAAATAAAAGTGGCTGTTGCTGCTGATATTTTGAGTTTGGCAAAATTGACTCCTCCGGGAGAAATGGGTGCTGCTGTAGTTCTTGGAACAACACAACGTTTCGGAATTCCGTTAGGTTACGGTGGTCCACACGCAGCTTACTTTGCTACGAAAGATGAATACAAAAGAAGTATGCCGGGAAGAATCATCGGTGTAACTGTTGATACTGATGGAAATCGTGCCTTGCGTATGGCATTACAAACACGTGAGCAACACATTAAACGTGATAAAGCCACTTCAAATATTTGTACAGCACAAGTTTTATTGTCGGTTATGGCAGGAATGTATGCCGTTTATCATGGTCCAAAAGGATTGCAATATATTGCTGATAAAGTGCATGCTTCGGCAGCTACATTGGCAAATGCATTAGAAAAATTAGGGTTACAACAAACCAATACTGCTTTCTTTGATACAATTGTTGTTAAAGCTGACACCAAAAAAGTACGTGCCATTGCCGAACAAAATGAAGTTAACTTTTATTACATCGACGAAAATACAGTTTCAATTTCTTTAAACGAAACAACCAGTATTGCTGATTTAAATAAAATTGTTACCATTTTCGCTTCCGCAAATGATAAACAAGCAACCACAATTGAAAGTTTATCAGAAACCAATCATTTCCCAGAAACGATAAACAGAACATCAACGTTCTTACAACATGATGTTTTCAATAAACACCATTCAGAAACCGCTTTGATGCGTTACATCAAAATGCTGGAAAGAAAAGATTTAGCGTTGAATCACTCCATGATTTCATTGGGTTCTTGTACTATGAAACTAAATGCAGCTTCAGAAATGTTGCCTTTAAGTATGGCACAATGGAATAACATTCACCCGTTTGCACCATTGGATCAAGCGCAAGGATACCAGGAAATGTTGGCTAAATTAGAACAACAGTTAAATGTTATTACTGGTTTTGCAGGAACAACATTACAACCTAATTCAGGTGCTCAAGGGGAATATGCCGGATTAATGGTAATTCGTGCCTATCATCAATCAAGAGGAGATCACCATAGAAACATTGCTTTAATTCCATCATCAGCGCACGGAACAAATCCAGCTTCGGCAGCTATGGCAGGAATGAAAGTTGTGGTTACTAAAACATTGGAAAACGGAAATATTGACGTTGAAGATTTACGTGAAAAAGCAATTCTTCACAAAGACAATCTTTCTTGTTTGATGGTTACATACCCATCGACTCACGGTGTTTTTGAAAGTGCTATTAAAGAAATCACACAATTAATCCACGATAATGGTGGACAAGTATATATGGATGGTGCAAATATGAATGCACAAGTTGGATTAACAAATCCTGCAACTATTGGTGCTGATGTTTGTCACTTGAACTTACACAAAACATTCGCTATTCCTCACGGAGGTGGCGGACCTGGTGTAGGACCAATCTGTGTTGCACCACAACTAGTGCCATTTTTACCTACAAATCCAGTAATTCCAACAGGTGGAGAAAACGCTATTACTGCTATTTCTGCCGCGCCTTGGGGTTCTGCTTTAGTTTGTTTGATATCGTATGGTTACATCTGCATGCTTGGCGCTGAAGGTTTAAAACAATCTACTCAATATGCAATTTTAAACGCGAACTATATTAAAGAGAAATTAAACGGTCACTATGATACGTTGTATTCTGGAGAAATGGGTCGTGCGGCACACGAAATGATTTTGGAATGCCGTCCATTTAAAGAAAAAGGAATTGAAGTAACTGATATTGCAAAACGTTTGATGGATTATGGTTTCCATGCTCCAACCGTTTCTTTCCCAGTTGCCGGAACTTTAATGATTGAACCTACTGAAAGTGAAAACTTAGAAGAGTTAGATCGTTTTTGTGATGCCATGATTGCGATTAGAAAAGAAATTGAAGCCGCTACTTTAGACAATCCAAATAATGTGTTGAAAAATGCTCCACATACTTTGATGATGGTAACTACTGATAATTGGAATTTCCCATACACTCGTGAAGCAGCAGCATTTCCATTAGAATACATCGCCGAAAATAAATTCTGGCCTACCGTTCGTAGAGCAGATGAAGCGTATGGCGACAGAAATTTAGTTTGTTCTTGCGCGCCAATTGAAGCGTATATGGAAAGCTAGTTTTTAAATATTTTAAAAAAAAATAAAAATGCCTCGATATATCGGGGCATTTTTATTATACTTGTATTAGCAAAACAATTCTTACAAGTGTATTTTGAAAACAAAACTCTTATTATTTCTATTACTATCGTATTTTGGAACTTGCCAATCCCAAAATTATAAATTTAGTTATTCTCCTAACAGCATTGATTCGCTAGAAAATTACCTTACTAAAATAACGAATAATAAAATAAACGAGTTCGGCACTAATCAACGAAAGAAAGCGAAAGAAATACTTTTAGAGAGAAAAGTATCCTTTTTAAAAGATGTAGAGGACAGCACATTTATTTTTGACAAAACCATTAATGGGTTTCTTCAAAAAATACTTACCGAAGTATACCATTCAAATCCCCAAATTGACACGAAAGATTTTTATTTTCTGATTAACAAATCACTGATTCCTAATGCTGCATGTTATGGGAACGGAATATTCTCAATTAATTTAGGCCTATTCTCACTTATTGAAAATAATGATGAAATGGCTTTTATTATCTGTCATGAATTAGCACATTATATCTTAAAACATAATGACAAAGCTCTCGAAGAGTATCTAGAAACATTCAACTCTAAGGACGTCAAACAACAACTAAATACCGCCTCCAATAAAAAATATGGTCGAAGGTCAGCTGTAACTTTATTATTAAAGGATTTGAAATTTAATTTCATGAAACGAAGCAGAAGTGCAGAGACCCGAGCTGACTCACTTGGTTTCACTATGTTTAATAATACAAAATACAACAAACAGGCTTCAATAAATATTCTAAAAAAACTGGATATGACTGACGGTATACTTTTTAATAATCTAACCGATTTAAAACAAAATTTCACATTTGAAGAATATCCATTTAAAGAAGTATGGATTGAAAAAGAAGACAAAATGTTTGACACTACTGAAAGTGTAAATGATTTAGAACTTGACAAAGATTCCTTAAAAACACATCCTAACATTCCACTTCGTATAGAAAACCTAATTCACAATTATACTATCACCACCACAAATACAACTAAAAACGAAATAGAATTAGTCCAAAAAAAAACATCTGAAAATAGCATTAAAATCTTTTTTGACGACTCTAAATTAGACTTTGCCTTATACCAATTATTATCTCTTCATAAAAAAAATGAATTGGATAAAAAAGCCTTTAATAGTTATGTTGCTTACTTATTAAAAAAAGTATACGTTTTAAAAGAAAAACATGTCTTCGGAAAATATGTAGGTCCGGTAAACTCTTTTTCCGAAGAAAAATACATCAATGAAATACGGTTATTTTTAAACAATCTTGAGCTAAAAGACCTAAGGAAAATTGGTTATTATTTTTGTCAAAAAAATGAATTGATATCCAAAGACGATACTGAATTTCAAGATGCTTATACTTTTTTCAAGAGTTTAAATAAAAATTAATACAAATCAAATACAAACCAATTATGAAAAGAATCAGTACTTTACTTTTAATCTCCTTTGTGGCAAATTTGACATTTGCACAAGAAAAAAAAATTAACGAAGTCAATACTTTTAAAGTAAAGAATTCAGGGGCAATCCTAAACAAAGAGAAAGATGTTGATGGTTATTATTTTTTCTATGAATTAGACAAACTAAAAAAAGGTGACCGTGAGTTTGCAATTCAAGTTTTAGATAAAAATCTAGTGGAAGTTGCTAAGAAAACATACATTGACAATAAAAATACTTTTTTGATGAAAAGTAGCTTTAACAATCAAGGAATAATGTTTGCAATGGCTAATTTTAAAGAAAAAAAAATCAGCCTATTAAGCTATGATAAAAAAGTCAACCAATTACCAACTATTGACATTCCTTTAGAAAGCAAAGAAATCCGTTATATCCAATACATGCAACAAACAGGTGATTTTAATATTATATTTCCTGTTGAAAATAAAGGATTCATTTTCAACAAGTTTGAAGACAATAAAAAAATAGGATACTCTTTAAAATATTATCCAACTGATGGTGGAAAATCATGGGAATATAACTCTCCCGATGATTCAAAAGAAATGTTGGCAATAAATCCTATTGAAGTAAATGATAAAGTAATTGTTGCTCTAGAAACATCAAAACCAGGTCTTTTATCAAGAAAACTTACTTTAAAGACAAAAATTATTGATGTAAATACAGGTGTTTTATTGTATGAGAAAGAATATAGTAAAAACAGTAAACCCAGATTAATTAATAATGCGTTCCTTGATAAAGACAATAATGTTGTTTTAATGGGGGAATATTTTAAAGAAGGTGATAATATTATAGATGATAAAAGTTTAGGTCTGTTTACAGAAGTTGTCGATTTATCTGGGAAAACTTTAAAAGAAAACTTTACTAGTTGGAAAGAAGATGTTGCTAAAATTGCAAAAGTAAGCGGAAATTACATTGAAGACAAAGGATACATCTATTTCCATAATATTGCAAGAACAAAAAACAATGAGTATTATGCCATTGGAGAATTCTATAAAAGAACCGCAAGTGCTGGAGGTATAGCATTAACAACATTATCGCTGTTAGGCGGTGGTGGCGGTGGCGCAAGTGTCACACAACTTACAATTACAAATTCTGTAGTCTTTAAGTTCAACTCTGATTTCAAACTTACAGGAATTCAAGAATTTGAAAAAGGAAAATCAAGAGCTCCAAGTTTATCTGATTTTGGGAGCCCTCAATTAAACGCACACGCATTAAAAGCGTATGGAGCATTTGATTATGAATATACCCAACTAGACAAAACAAATGATCGTTTCTACGCTTGTTTCATAGATTATGAAAGATTAAAAGGAGAAAAAAATAAAAGTGCTTTTAAAACTATAATTTGTGATAATGGACAATTATCCGAAGATAAAATCTATTTAAAAAGTGATAATAACAATACTGATTTTCGAGTTTTACCGGCAAAAGTTGGAAATGTTTTATTATTGGAATATGATAAAAAATTAAAAGAAATAAATATACATTTAGAAAAAATAAATATTAAATAGTCCCTTAAGAGCCACTTGTTAGTGGCTCTTTTTTATTTTTGCACACATATAATCTAATTACAATTTCTAATTAATGTTTTTATCAAAAAAGTCATAGCTTAGAAACAATCACATAATAGTATTTAAACACAAACAAATCCTCAATTACAAATCCTCAAAATATCCATTTTATCAATTGCAACAATTAGAAAATAAATATCGCATCATTTATTGCTATTCGTAATAAAATAATCAATATTTTTGCCAATAAATTATTATTTCACAATTATATGCATGCATAGTAAACTTTGTGAGTGTACTAATTTATTTATCATTAAATTAGCCTGAATTTTTGGAAAAACAACCCGATGAAAATAAAAATAACTGGAATAGGAAGTTATATTCCTGAGAAAAAAGTAAGCAATACTGACTTTAGTGAACATGTTTTTTTGAATGAAGACGGAACAGCTTTTGGTTACCCTAATGAAGTAGTCATTAATAAATTTAAAGGAATTACTGGCATAGAACACAGACGTTATGCCGAAGACCAATACACCTCTTCTGATTTAGCTTTCTTTGCATCTCAAAAAGCAATAGAAAATGCTCGAATTGATCCGGAAACAATTGACTATATCATTTTTGCACATAATTTTGGTGATGTAAAATGTGGAACAAATCAATCTGACATGATTCCTAGTTTGGCCACCCGTGTCAAACACAAACTACAAATAAAAAACCCTAAATGCGTGGCCTACGATATCCTTTTTGGATGCCCGGGCTGGATAGAAGGTGTTATGCAAGCCAATGCTTTCATCAAATCTGGCATGGCAAAACGCTGTTTGGTAATAGGTTCTGAAACACTTTCCAGAGTGGTTGATGCGCATGACAGAGATTCCATGATTTATTCAGATGGCGCCGGTGCTTCTATCATTGAAGCTTCTGATGACGAAACAGGAATGCTGGCTTACGAAAGTGCCACTTATGCTAATGATGAAGCTAATTACTTGTTCTTTGGAAAATCCTATAATCCTGATTTAGATCCAGACATTCGTTATATAAAAATGTACGGTCGCAAGATTTATGAATTTGCATTAAGCCAAGTTCCTGCGGCGATGAAAAGTTGTTTGGACAAAAGCGGATTGGGAATTGATGACGTAAAAAAAATTCTTATTCATCAAGCCAATGAAAAAATGGACGAAGCCATAATTCAACGTTTTTACAAACTATACGACAGAACCGTTCCAAAAGACATCATGCCGATGAGTATTCATGAACTGGGAAATAGCAGCGTAGCCACCGTCCCTACTCTTTTTGACCTGTTAATTCGCGGAGAAATAGAAAACCAATCCATACAAAAAGGCGACGTTCTAATCTTTGCATCCGTTGGAGCAGGAATGAACATCAACGCATTTGTTTACAGATATTAAAATTGTGAGGGACATAACAATAAGGAGCTAATCCGGCTGTACACTACAATTCCTCACTACAAAACTTGTTTTTCTAAGGTGCAAGAAAGCTTCTTTCAGTCGCTTTTTGCACCTTGAAAAACTACATTTTGAAGCTCCGGGATTTTCATTCCCATCCGGGCTAAAAAACAATGCCCAAAAACACATTTATTACTATATTTGTGCCTTCGTGTCCTAGCGGCAAAATCAAAAAAACATGTACGAAAAAACGTTTCCCAATAAAAGATTCAAACATACTTTAGAATTTCTAAAAAAACACGTCTCAACTTCAGAGACCATATTAGATTTAGGCGTTGAAAACCCTTTCTCTAAAATCATGAAATCCGAAGGATTTGCAGTTACAAATACAACAGGAGAAGACCTAGACAAAGACCAATCCATCTTTTCAACAGAAAAAAAAGATGTGGTAACCGCTTTCGAAATCTTTGAACATTTACTGAATCCTTACACGATTTTAAGCGAAATAAAATCGGATAAACTTTTCATATCTATCCCTATGCGCTTGTGGTTTTCGCCCGCTTATAGAAGCAAAACAGATATGTGGGACAGACACTACCACGAATTTGAAGATTGGCAGTTGGACTGGCTTTTGGAAAAAACGGGTTGGAAAATAATCGACCGCGAAAAATGGACAAATCCAGTAAAGAAATTTGGTCTTCGCCCCTTATTGAGAAAATTTACCAATAGATATTATATTATTTACGCTGAAAAAATCCCCACCCCAACCCTCCCCGAAGGGAAGGAAGCCTAGACTCTAAATTTTTTAAACTTAAAATTTTAGAATCTCAGCATCTTAGAAACTTAGTCCCTCAAGAAAAATGAATTATTATATTGTTATTCCGGCTCATAACGAAGAAGCTTTTATTGCTTTAACTTTAGATTCTTTGATTTCTCAAACTGTTTTACCCAAAAAAGTAGTGATTGTCAATGACAATTCTACTGATAAAACTGCTGAAATCGTAACGGCTTACGCCAAAGAAAATCCGTTTATCTCTTTAGTAAACAAAACTTCCAGCGCGATACATTTACCGGGAAGTAAAGTTATTCAGGCTTTTCATAAAGGATTCGAAATATTGGACGAAGAATATGATGTCATCGTAAAACTGGATGCCGACTTAATTCTTCCCAACAATTATTTCGAGACTATTTTAAACATTTTCGAAAAAGATGCAACAATAGGAATGGCTGGTGGATTTGCCTACATTGAAAAAAATGGCGAATGGATCCTGGAAAATCTAACGGATAAAGACCATATTCGTGGTGCATTCAAAGCCTACAGAAAAGCATGTTTCCAACAAATAGGGAATTTAAAACCAGCTATGGGTTGGGACACCGTTGATGAATTATTATCAAAATTTTACGGATGGAAAGTCGTTACCGATGCTTCATTGATCGTAAAACATTTGAAACCAACTGGAGCTAATTACAACAAAACTGCCCGTTATAAACAAGGAGAAGCGTTTTATACTTTAGGCTACGGATTTTTAATCACTTCCATAGCTTCGGCAAAACTGGCGATGATGAAAAAGAAACCGTTACTCTTTGTAGATTACATTAAAGGGTTTTGGAAAGCTAAAGCAGCTAAAACACCATTATTGGTAACCGCGGAACAAGCTAAATTTATTCGCAAGTATCGTTTGAAGAAAATGAAAGAAAAAATTTTCTAACGAAAACTACGAACGCAAAACTTATAACTCATAACTATTTTTGTAATTTAGCCCATAATCACAAAACTATGATGCTCATTCGATATATAACGCAGATAGGAAGATACTTCTTAATGCTAAAAGAAATTTTCAATAAACAGACAAAATGGTCTGTGATGAGAAATCTAATTTTTAAGGAAATAGACGATTTAATTATTGGTTCCCTTGGTATTGTAGCATTCATTTCTTTCTTTGTTGGAGGTGTTGTTGCCATACAAACCGCATTAAATTTGACCAATCCATTAATACCAAAATACCTTATTGGGTTTGCTACAAGACAATCTGTAATATTAGAATTTGCGCCTACGTTCATCTCAGTGATTATGGCTGGAAAAATGGGCTCTTTTATCACATCAAGCATTGGAACCATGCGAGTTACGGAACAAATTGACGCTCTGGAAGTTATGGGAGTTAACTCGCTAAACTATTTGGTTTTCCCCAAAATAATTGCTTTACTGCTTTATCCATTTGTTATTGGAATCAGTATGTTTCTAGGAGTATTAGGCGGCTGGATGGCTGGTGTTTATGGCGGTTTTACTTCCAGTGACGAGTTTATAAATGGTGCGCAATTGGATTTCATTCCATTTCATATCGTTTATGCTTTTCTTAAAACATTGATTTTTGCCATGTTATTAGCAACTATTCCTTCTTTTCACGGATATTATATGAAAGGTGGCGCACTCGAGGTAGGACGCGCAAGTACGGTATCCTTTGTTTGGACATCAGTTACCATAATTACTTTTAATTACATATTAACTCAATTGTTACTTGGCTCATGATAGAAGTAAAAAACATAGAAAAATCATTTGGCGGTATCAAAATTCTTAAAGGTGTTTCCACTGTTTTTGAAACAGGAAAAACGAATTTAATTATTGGACAAAGTGGATCCGGGAAAACAGTTATGCTTAAAAGTCTTTTAGGAATTCATACCCCTGAATCTGGAACTATTTCATTTGACGGGAGGATATATTCTGAGCTCGCTCCAGATGAAAAACGTGATTTGCGAACTGAAATAGGAATGGTTTTTCAAGGAAGTGCCTTGTTTGATTCCATGACAGTTGCTGAAAACGTGGGATTCCCTTTAAAAATGTTTACCAAAGACAATAATTCAAAAATTCAGGAACGTGTAGACTTTGTATTAAAAAGAGTCAACCTTACTGACGCCCATAAAAAACTACCTTCGGAAATTTCAGGAGGAATGCAAAAAAGAGTTGCGATTGCACGAGCTATTGTAAACAACCCAAAATACTTATTTTGTGATGAACCAAACTCTGGTTTAGATCCCAATACAGCTATTTTAATTGATAATCTTATCAAAGAAATTACCGAAGAATACAATATCACAACGGTTATAAACACCCATGATATGAACTCTGTGATGGAAATTGGAGAGAAAATTCTATTCTTAAAAGATGGTTTAAAAGCTTGGGAAGGAACCAAAGAAGAAATTTTCAGAACCGATAATGAGGCTGTTGTAGCCTTTGTTTATTCTTCAAATTTATTCAAAAAAGTACGAGAAGCGTATTTGAAAGAATAGAAGGCTAACTTGATTTCAACAATTCTACCTCAGCATTAGGATTGAATAAATAAGTCTTTCCGGAACTCATTTCGAGGCATTCAAAACGCTTGGTTCTTATTGCTATTTTCTTGAAAATCTTTCCATTTTGGATTCGGAAAACACTTCCATAAGGAATTTCAAACACATAATTTTTATCATTTTGCTGGTCAAATTGTTTCAGTGCCAAAGCCAAAGTAGCATCAGTATCGCTGCTGGCAGTTGGGTTTTTGAAATGCCTCGCCAACAAAGGCAACAATTGATTCGGGAAAATCTCTGGGCGAATATAAGGAATCATCAACCGTTGAAAAGAATATTTCCACTCGTTTCCATGAGGTTTAATATGTCTCCCAAATTTTTCGAAAGCAACCAAATGTGAAATCTCATGAATCAACGTAATCAAAAACTTGTATTTATTCAGATTTGAATTTACCGTGATTTCATGCTTTCCATTCAACCCTTTGCGATAATCACCATGACGTGTCTGACGCTCGTTTACAATCTTAAGGTGCACTTGATTGGCAACAATAAGTTCGAAAACGGGTTTTACCGCATGCTCTGGAATGTATCTGGCTAAGGTTTCGCTCAAAACAATTTGGGAATTATGAGTTATAAATTATGAGTTATGAGTTTTTCTTAGAGGTTATTATAATACTTCGTATAATTTTCAAAACTTCATTATTCTGTTGGTAAATCGATTCAAATTCTATCTCAGAAATATAATTGGTTTCTTTTAAAAGTTCTAACCAATAAAGAGATTCATCACATTCTTTCTGAGCTATGGACAATTTATGAATAAAGTCAGGCTTACTTTGCGCATTTACTGCTTCACGGACATTTGCTCCAACAGAAGTAACTGAACGCAAAAATTGTTTACTCATAATATATTCTTTCTTTTCAACGACTAAGTATTTGTAGAAATTCACACCTCTAATTGCCAACTCAAAACTCTTTGTTTTTACAATACTTTCACTCATAATTTAAAATTTATAACTCTAAGTTATGGATTGGTAGAAGAAACTTGCAACACTTTGCCGTTGAAATATTTATTTCCAGTCAAAGTGAAATCATAAATATAATTTGCCATTTCCCCTGCTGATATAGGCGCTTGGTAGCCAGGAAAAGCCTCTGCCAACATCTCTGTTTGAACAGAACCCAAAGCTAAAACATTGAAAGAAATTCCACGCTCTTTGTATTCTTCTGCTAATAATTCTGATAGTGTAATAACAGCTCCTTTACTCGAACTATACGCTGCCAATCCCGCAAACTTTAAACTTCCCTGAATTCCGCCCATAGAACTTATTGTTACTACGTGGCTTCCTTTTTGTAAATATGGCAGGCAAATTCGGGTCAAATTAGCAACCCCAAAAACATTGACTTTATAGATATTTTCAAAATCTTCCTGAGTCGTTTCTGAAAAAGGTTTTAGCAATAAACTTCCTGCGTTATGAATGACTGCATCTATTTGTTTCCAAGACTTGGAAAGGAAATCGCTTACTTTCACTAATTCAGATTCAGCGGATAAATCAACTGAAAGACACGTGATATTTTCGTTACCCAACAAAGCTTGAGGAATTTTTCTGGAAATGGCTAACACTTGGTGTCCCGCATTGGCAAATTGCAATGCCAATTCAAATCCTATACCTCTACTCGTTCCTGTGATGATGATATTTTTCATATAGCAAAAATAAACAAAAACAGTAAAAAAATAATGCTTTACGCAAAGGATTGTTGCCACAATAAAAATTAAAGATTCCAGCAATTTTACTTATTTTTGGCAAACCAAATTAACATCAGATTTAAAAAAAATGACAGATAGCATACAATTCGAAACTGCAAAAATAAATGACATTGATGGCGTATTGGCATTACAGGAATTGTATCTTGTAGCTAATTTATCCGAAGAAGAAAAAGCTTCGGGCTTTGTTACTACACCATTTACTGTCGCACAACTAACCGAAGTTATCCATGAAAACAACTTGTTTATTGCCAAAGACAATAACAAAATCATTGCTTACATTTTCGCAGGAAGTTGGGATTTTTTCAAACAATGGCCTATTTTCAATTACATGAGTTCATTGTTTCCGGAACTGACATTTTTAGATTTTGAAATCACCACAAACAATAGTTTTCAATACGGCCCCATTTGCATTCACAAAGAATATCGTGGCAAGGGATTGATAACGCCACTGTTTGAATTCATGAGAACACACATGCTTCATAAATATCCATTAAGTTTGACTTTCATCAACAAAATCAATATTCCATCCGCGAAAGCCCATACCGAAAAACTAAAATGGACCATTATTGGAGATTTTCAATTCAACAATAACGAGTACTTTATTTTGGCGTACGATATGAATCAGGCAGTTTCTTAAACTATTTAAGCATTATGATTTCTTGTGTCGGCAACGTCATTTTCTTTCACTTTATATTCAACGTCAACAATTTTTAAATGTGGATCACTAGTCGTTTGAGCAATTACTGACGAAGTTGGCAGACAACTAAAGAAAATCAGAGAAAGAAGATACAAATGCTTTTTTTATAATAAATGAGGTTTATATTTTATAGCAATGGGTATCTAAACTTTTATAATATGGCTTTATTCCGATAATATTTCTTGTAGACTTTAACCATTTGAACAAAAGCTAAAACCACAAAAAATGACGGAATTATTACGGGCATTACATATTTAGAAAAACTGGTTGTGTTTTGAGATAAGGTGTTTAACACCAAAACCAAAGTTAACATCCCAAAAAATGTACCTATCAAAGTCCCTGAAACATAATACAGTTTTAGCTTTTTTACAATCGAAATATAATTCCCATTCATCAAATAAAGATTCCAACCGGTCCAAAACGGCAATTGAAGAAAATTGATACAATTCAAAAACACTCCGATAAGGAAAGGAGAATACATTGCATATTTCTCTAAAATTCCTTGTTCTTCCATTGTTTGATTGGAATTAGCATAAAAAGAATACCCTAAAATCAACAGAAATAAAACGGCAAAAAAATCAATAATTTTCATTAATTTTTTATTATTGACTAATTGCTTTGCGAAAATCAAAGTGAAATAAATCACAAACATCTCCACGAAAATCACTCCTAATAAAAAGAATACCAAGCTGTTCATTCCTAGCTTTGAATAGATTTCAAAACCTACAACATTCAAATATCCCAACGGTATCGAACCGATAAAGCTCACTAAAAAACCAACAAAAATGTTCTTTAATGCCTTCATAATTTTAGAAATTTACAATTCTATTGCTTTGTTCCAGATGCATTCTGTATTCTTTCATACCGTCTTTATGCAGTAAATACGGAGCACCATTTTTATGGTTTGCCACACTTATTTCATACATATAGGTAATGTGACGCGCGAGTTCTTTCCATGCAAAAAGCAAAGAATGTTTTGGGTCATAAATGTGTGTGGGCTCGCTTGCAGCACCATTCAATTCCACAACTGAAAAGTGTATTCCTTGTTCCAATTCTTCAATTGTACGGTACATCACATCCAATCTGCCAAAATAGAAACCTGGAATTTGCAGACACATTTCGTTTATTGTTTCCGTCAATTTTGGTGTTATCCAATGACTTCCATCAATGAATTTTGCACCTCGTGCATGATTCCCATAAGGCACCAAATTCAATTTTTCTCCTTTTGGAAGAATATCGAGTAGTTTTCTTCCGTATTCCTGTTTCAAAACCTTTAATTGCAGTTCGTATCGAGGATTTTCTTTGATTAATTCTTCTACGGTAGAGAATCCGTTTCCGGTAATAATCAGAAATTCTTTGGAAACTATTCCTGTAATTCTGCCCACTTTTTCATGAGGATAACGCACATAAAAAATTCCAACTTCATTGTCAAACGGAATTAAATCCTGCACTACATAATCGAAATTTGCTTTTTCAGCATATTCTTTTAAATCTTGAACCGTGTTAATTTTTTTGACCCCAGACCCTCGCAGTCCAATATCTGGTTTTGCAATCAAAGGATATTTTATTTTTGATACTTGAATAGTATTTAAAATTTCTTCAAGAGCAGTTCCTTCTTTTATTAATTCCGTTTTTGGGTAATAGTGTTGTGGAATCAAATTGTAGATTTCTTTTTTGGACTCCATCATAAAACCGCCATTTTTTATGGTTGGATTAGAAGCATTAAAGAAAAAAATAGATTTTGCCTTGATGGAATAATAGGACCAAAGAAAATAAATTGGAATATAAACAATCTGGAAAGGCCAATATTCCCAATGCGTAATTTTATGAAAAAATAGTTTCAAATTAAGTTCTTTAAACGGTGATAAATGAGGTCGAAAAATCCTGTTGCGCAATCAAATCGTAATGCAATATAGCTACTTTATTTTTTTCAATAACCGATTGTGTGATGCTCAACGTTTTCATCTCGTCATTTCTATTGATAACCAACCCATTTTCATCATTTTCTTCTTCGGTATAGCGATGAAAATCGTGCATTTTTGATTCGGAAATTTCAGGATTTCCATCCATAAAAGTATAAAACCAGTCGGCACGTTTTTCACGAATCGATGAGGAATACAAAGTCGATGAAGACCAAATATGATTTTGATGAACATCTAAAGGAGTTGTTTCTTTTTCTTTTCCGTTCCAGCGCAATTGAAAAAGAGCGTTGTCTTGGAATAAAACTAACGTAAAAGGTTCTATGTTTTCCAAATCAATTTCGCTCCAGAAATCCTTTGGCGATAAGCTGCTGATCATATCTAAAACAATCAAACCACGGCTTTTTCGATACGGAAGTTGCACTTCATGCTTTTCGTCGGCACCGTTTAACAACACCAAAATTGTTCCATCTGCATTAGCAACAAACCAAGTTCCTCCTGCTTTTGGATCCTTTGGAAAAATAAGGTTTTTTCCGTTTACGGTATAATTTCTTGGAGGTATTGCACTCGGTCTTACTGTTTTTTCATCCCGATTAGAGGTAATGATAATTTTATCATTCGTTGCTACAAAACTTACTGTGCACATTGATTCCTATATTCTATTGTAGATCGGGCAACTCCAAAGTTAGCGTCAATTATAACTGTTTCACATTGTAGAATAGCTACTTTAATAAGCGCCTGATGGTGAATACAATGCTCTAAATTATACAGTAATTCTCTGAAATAGTTGCTTTCAATTCGAATTTCCTCACCATCAATAATTTGCAACAACTTGATGTTTTTATTTTTTTTGTCTAAATTTTGTTGAATCGACACAATATTTTCAATAGCAAAAATGGTATCCGTTTGAATGCGAATATTTCGTTCTCTTTTGTCATAATTCACAATGCCTAAATCATATTGATTTTCTAAGCACTGAAACATTTCAATAATATGCCTTGTATGCTCCCCAATAGTTGCATTACTTAATTCTGCACAAGAATTTGAATATTCATTTTGTGACAATTGCTTCAGCAAATCAATCAGTTCGTTTAAACTATTATTAATAGAAGGTATTAGCATATTTAAGTTTTAATTCAACAAATTCATCACTTTAGTTCTATCCTTAAAAACTAAAGTAATACAACAAAGAAAGGTAATTAGTGCCAAAATAAAAAGTGTACCACCATCATTTTTCACTTCAATCCCGAGCACAAACAGATGAGCAAAAATCGCACCAACCATGATGCCGCAACCCATTATAGCACCAAACAACGAAGTTCTTGATATTAAAATCAAAATTACCGTAATCAACTCGGCAATTCCAGTACCAATCCTTCCATAAGGTTCTATTCCCAAAGCAGAAAAAATATAAACCGATTCTTCACTAGCCGTAAATTTAAAGTACAGCGTTTGGACTAAAATTACTGCTACAGTAAGTCTCAGCAACCAGAAAAACAGAGATAGTTTCATGATTTCTATTTTTTTTATTTAACTATTTTATTCCAATTTGCATCGGCCTTCATCATCAATCCAGATTCATTCTTGTTCCAGCTTTTCAATGTATTATTAAAAAAAGCATTGTAAAACAAATACAACTTCCCATTCTTTATTTTGAAAGTCTCCGGATTTACAGACACTTTTTCATTAGAGTCGCCCATCGCAAAAGCACACCAACCTCCATATTGTGGTTCAAATTTTGAGGGATTTTTCAAAAAATATTCTTTATTTACTGGCATAGAAAAATAATAAACCACACCTTCATGCGATACTGTTATTTCTTTTTTCCCTTTCACTGCTTTTCCTTGTTTGAAATAAGCCACAGGATCATATCCTTGAATAGCCACGTTTTTTTCAAGATTAAAATGAGTCAGTCGTTTATTGTCCTTTTGCGAAAAGCCAGAAAGAGCAAACAATACAATTAGAAGAAACAGTAGCTTTTTCATGATTATTTATTTAAAGATTTTGCAACGGCAATCAACAAATCATTTGAAATTCTATTTTTGAAATTAGGTGTGATGTGTTCAAACTCAATTTCAGCATTTGTATTTAAAATAAACACCGCCGGAACAGGCAAAAAAGAACTATTTACCCCTTCAGAACCTTTAGTGATAATAGCTTTATAATTTTCCGGAGCTTGAAAAGCAATTCCAACAGCTCTCGACAATTCGCCTGTACTGTCAGACAATAACAAATAATTTAATTTTTCTTTATCATCTGTAACTTTCAAGCTTTTAGGAGCATCCGGACTTATTGCAATAATTTGATATCCCAAATCCAATAATTCTTTTTCGGCTTCCCCTAATGCTGCTAAATGAGCATTACAATACGGGCACCAACCACCACGGTAAAAAACTAAAACCGTTCTTTTCTTACTGATTAATTCCGTTACATTAACATCTGTATTTTCTACAGATGTTAAAGTGACATTAGGAATTTTTTCTCCAATAAGTAAGGGAGCGATTTCTGTGGCTAATTTCGGCAAATTATTTTGGGCATGAACGGATAATCCAATTGCAAATAAAACCAAACAAATTATTTTTTTCATAGTGTTACATTTTGATGTTGTAAAACTACTTTGCAATTTCGAATAGATTTGTCGGCTATGTTACAGTTCCACTAAAATAATTATAATTTACTGATGTCCGTTATAATGATTTCTTTCCTACTGTAAATGATGGTGCCATTCGTTTCCATTTCATTGAGTAATTGAGTCGCAGTTTGTCTTGAAGTACAAATAATTTGCGCAATATCGTTTTGGGTCAAATAATTTTCAATTACCACTTTATCTTCTATTTTTTTACCTTCTTTTTCAGCCCAATCTTTTAGAAACTGAAACAATCTGGTTTTTGCGTCTTTAGAAATCAAATTAGAATAACTGTTCTTAATCCGTTTCATTTTTAGACCTACGAACTTTGTGTAGGACAAAGCCAGACTTGGATTTCGCAACAATAAATCTTCAAAATCCGACATTAGAAAACTACAAATGGCCACATCATCCGAAAGTACTTTTGCATATTCATTGGACTGGCTGTCAGCTTCCAAAGTCAGTTCTCCAAATAAATCTCCTTTTTGAATAATATCTTTAATTGTTTCATTACCGTCTTCATCAACCGCAACAATCTTTATATTTCCTTTTTTAAGCAGAAAAATTCTTGGTAAATCCGAAGAAGAAAAATAGATGATTTCGCCTTTCTTTGCTTTTTTAAAACCGGTAATAATGCACAATTGTCTTATTTGTCCAAAACTCAATGTTCTAAACAATTTGTGATCGCGCAAATACCAATATTTTAAATCTTCGTACATAAAAGTAAATCTTTTAGTAAATGTAGTATTTTTTTTAAATTAAAAACCATTAAGAAATTAAGATTCATTAAGACAGATTACGCCTTAATTATCTTAATTCCCTAATGGTTTGAAAATATATTCTTACTAAATGATTAACTAGGAAATCAAAGTTCTTGAAATTACAATTCGTTGTATTTCAGAAGTACCTTCATAAATTTGAGTAATCTTAGCATCACGCATCATACGTTCCACATGATATTCGGCTACGTATCCATTTCCACCGTGAATTTGAACGGCTTCAATTGTGGTATCCATTGCTGTTTGAGAAGCAAATAACTTAGCCATAGCACCTGATTGTGAAATATCTTTCCCTTCATCTTTTTCAGAAGCTGCTTTAAGAACTAACATTTTTGCAGCCATAATTTGAGTGGCCATATCAGCTAATTTGAAAGCGATAGCTTGGTGTTTGAAAATTTCTTTCCCAAAAGCTTTTCTTTCTTGTGAATATTTTAATGCCAATTCGTACGCTCCGGTTGCTATCCCCAATGCTTGGGAAGCAATCCCTATTCTTCCTCCGTTTAAAACTGCCATAGCAAAATTAAACCCAAAACCATCTTCTCCAATTCGGTTTTCTTTCGGAACTTTCACATCAGTGAACATCAAAGAATGCGTATCTGATCCACGGATTCCCATTTTCTTTTCTTTTGGTCCAATATCAAATCCGGCCCAACCTTTTTCAACAATAAAAGCATTGATTCCTTTGTGTCCTTTTTCAATATCCGTTTGAGCAATTATAATATAAGTAGATGCCGAAGAACCATTGGTTATCCAGTTTTTTGTACCATTTAATAAGTAATGATCTCCTTTATCTATTGCGGTTGTTTTTTGAGATGTGGCATCTGAACCCGCTTCTGGTTCTGACAAACAAAATGCTCCAATCACTTCTCCTTTTGCAAGCGGAACCAAATATTTCATTTTTTGCTCTTCATTGCAATATTTTTCAAGACCCGCACAAACTAATGAGTTATTCACAGACATAATTACTGCAGCAGAAGCATCAACTTTTGAAATTTCGGTCATAGCCAAAACATACGAAATACTATCTAAACCGGATCCACCATATTTAGGATCGACCATCATTCCCATGAAACCCAAATCAGCCATCATTTTCACCTGTTCAGTAGGAAACTTTGAATGTTCGTCTCTTTCTATAACTCCAGCTAACAATTCAGCATTTGCAAAATCTCGTGCTGCTTGTTGAATCATTAAATGCTCTTCAGTAAGATTAAAATCCATATTTTTATAGTAAATTAAATGTTCTTAAATTTGTCGACAAAAGTAATTATTAAAAATCAGATTTCAAACGATTTCGTAAATTTAGCCAATGTTTAAAGAAAAGTATACAATTATCGGTGTTATGTCAGGCACTTCTCTCGACGGAGTCGATTTGGCGCATATTGTCTTTACTGTCAAAAACAATAAATGGAGCTTTCAAATTCTTGAATCTGAAACCGTTTCTTATAGTATTGATTGGTTAAACAAATTGAAAATAGCAGTCGATTTTTCTGAAGTTGCTCTCGAAAAATTAAACCAAGATTACACGCAACTTCTGGCTGTTTTTGTTTCTGATTTTATCGAAAAATACGAAATTAAAAATCTTGACGCCGTTTGTTCTCACGGACATACTATTTTACACCAACCACAAAACGGATTCACACTTCAAATTGGTAATTTACCGGAAATCGCGGCTTTAACCAACCAAACTGTAGTTTGTGATTTCAGAGTTCAGGACGTACAACTTGGTGGTCAGGGCGCACCTTTGGTTCCTATCGGTGACCAAATTTTATTTTCTGAATATGAGTATTGCATGAATTTAGGTGGTTTTTCTAATGTTTCTTTCGAACAAAACAACAAAAGAATCGCTTTTGATATTTCTCCTGTAAACACTGTTTTGAATTTTTATGCTAATCAATTGGGGTTGGATTATGATGACAAAGGCCGTATTTCAAGAACCGGAATCTGCAACAAAGATTTATTAAATGAATTAAATGCGTTGGATTTCTACCAAAAAAAACATCCTAAATCGTTGGGTTTCGAATTTGTAAAAGAAACCGTTTTACCTATTATCGAAAAGCATTCTATTCCCGTTGAAGACAAATTACACACTTTCACGGAACACGTGGCGTTGCAAATTGCTTTGGCCTTGCCCAATAAAAATGGAAACCTTTTTATAACTGGCGGTGGCGCTTACAATGACTTTCTCATCGAAAGAATTCAGTACCATTTACCGCAAATAAAAATCATAATTCCGTCAGCTAAAATATTGGAATTCAAAGAAGCGCTGATTTTTGCATTACTCGGTGTTTTAAAATTACGCGGAGAAATCAATGTTTTGAGTAGCGTTACAGGCGCAAAAACAGATCACAGTTCTGGAGTTATTTATTCTCCAAAATAAAATTAAAAATAGATAATTCACATTATTCTATTTTTTATATTTGCCAAAATTAAACATATCGCAACAAATGAAAGATTTATTAAAGAAATTCGAAAATAAAGAACCTGAAATAGTTTTCCATTGGAAAGATGCCGAAACGGAAGCCGAAGGATGGACAGTCATCAATTCGCTACGTGGTGGTGCTGCCGGTGGTGGAACTCGTATGAGAAAAGGGTTGGATATGAATGAAGTTTTGTCTTTGGCAAAAACCATGGAAGTAAAATTTTCGGTTTCTGGGCCTGCTATTGGCGGAGCTAAATCTGGAATTAATTTTGATCCGAATGATCCAAGAAAAAAAGGCGTTTTACAACGTTGGTATAAAGCAGTTTCTCCATTATTGAAAAGTTACTACGGAACGGGTGGAGATTTAAATGTAGATGAAATTCACGAAGTAATCCCTATGACGGAAGAATGTGGTGTTTGGCATCCGCAAGAAGGCGTTTTTAACGGTCACTTCAAACCTACCGAAGCAGACAAAATCAACAGAATTGGACAATTGCGTCAAGGTGTGGTGAAAGTGATTGAAAATCCAAAATTCTCACCAGATGTTTCCAGAAAATATACGATTGCCGATATGATTACCGGTTATGGCGTTGCCGAAGCCGTTCGTAATTACTACACTATTTATGGTGGAGATGTAAAAGGGAAGAAAGCAATCGTACAAGGTTTTGGAAATGTAGGTTCAGCTGCCGCTTTTTACTTAGCCGAAATGGGCGCTAAAGTAATTGGTATTATCGACAGAGACGGAGGATTAATCAACGAAGAAGGATTCTCTTTCGAAGAAATAAGAGCTTTATTTCTTGCCAAAGACGGAAACAAACTGGTTGCTGAAAACATGATTCCTTTTGAAGAAATCAATCAAAAAATATGGACTATTGGCGCTGAAATATTCACTCCATGTGCCGCTTCCAGATTAGTAACTCAATCTCAGATTGACAGCTTGATTGCCAATGGCCTTGAAGTAATTTCGTGTGGTGCGAATGTTCCTTTTGCCGACACAGCAATCTTTTTTGGTCCAATTATGGAACATGTAGATCATAAAGTGAGTTTAATTCCTGACTTTATTTCTAATTGTGGTATGGCGCGTGTTTTTGCTTACTTCATGGAAAAGAAAGTACAAATGACGGATGAAGCGATCTTCCAAGACACTTCGGAAATCATCAAAAAAGCAATTGAAAAAGCACACGCTTTAAATCCAAGTAAAACAAATATTAGTGCCACTGCTTTTGAAATCGCATTGAAGCAGCTTACTTAAAATAAAATAGTTTTTTTACTATTTATCGGAACTGGGATTAAGCAGATTTTAAAATCTATTTAATCCCTTTTCTCATTTCTAGTTTTAAGCGAAAGCAATATTATTTATATTCTGGCAGTCGCTTTTTACTCTTGACAATTTTTAGTACTTTTCAACGTTTTTTAGTAATACACTTTTTAAAATTTAAAATACAAATGAGTTCCACCATTTCATCAGATCAAAAGAAATCCTTAGCACTATCCATTCTTTTGTATGCGACAATGTTGTTAATTTTATTTTTTATCCGATTTTGGCCACCTGCAAACATGGATGAACTTGCTGGCGGTGGCGGTGGCGGTGGCGTTACTGTAAATTTTGGCGACAGCGATTTCGGTTCTGGCGCAAATTACAAAAACGAAGTTTTGGAAGTAAAAAACCAAACTAGACAAACGCCTGCAAAATCAACTCCGGAGGAAGCTATTTTATCTCAAGAAAACAGCACTGAGGAAAGTGTTGTGATTCCGACGAAAGAAAAAACTAAAAAACCAATAGTTGTCATAAAAAAAGAAACAAAACCAGTGGTTGTAAAACCTAAAGTTTCTAATAATACAAATGATGCTTTATCCAGCATATTAAAAGGTTCTAATAAAGGCGGCGATGGCGATGACAAAGCAGCCGGAAACAAAGGAAAAGCCAACGGAAGTTTAAGTTCTAACGGTTATTATGGAACGGGCGGTTCCGGTGGAGGAACAGGCGGAGGAAACGGAACTGGAACCGGAATAGGAACTGGTAGCGGTTATGGCTCCGGAAGCGGTGGCGGAACCGGAAGTGGTTCTGGCGGAGGAGTTGGATATTCGCTAGGAAACAGAAAAGCAGTTTCTAAACCAGCACCAAAATACACGTGTAATGAGCAAGGCAAAGTTGTTGTTGAAGTATCAGTAGATAGATCCGGAAGGACTGTAAATGCAGTTGCCGGTGTAAAAGGAACAACCAATACCGCAAAATGCTTATTAGATCAAGCAAGAATTGCTGCGATGAACACAAAATGGGACGCCAGCAGCGATGCCCCGGAAAAGCAAGTCGGTAAGATTGTTTACAATTTCAATTTGAATTAAAAATTACATAACGCTAAATAAAAAAATGCCCCGATAATTTCGAGGCATTTTTTTATTTTAAAATCAGCTCAACTAATCAATTGCTTAAAAACAAGCAAAGCCTTACTTTGGACTCGTAGCAATCACAAACTTCAGATTGTTCTTTACTCCTATTTGTAGTACGTCAACTAAATCTTGTACTTGTAAATTGAATGGAATGCGAACAATAACAGTTTGATCTTTTGCTGAATTCATCTTAGACATTAAAGTCGTTTCGAGCTCTTCAAATGAAACTGGCTGCTTGTCGATATAGAATTTCTTATCCTCAGTGACGGATAAACTGATGTATTGCTTGTTTGTTTTCTCGTTCGCCTGAGCTTTTGGCAATGTCATTTTGATAACATTAGGATTCGCCAGTGTTGATATAATCAAGAAAAACAACAACAGGAAAAACATAATATCACTTAATGACGAAGTGGCTACCTCAGCATGAAATCTTCTTTTTCGTTTTATAGACATGTTAGGATCTTTGAATAATATTTACAAATTCTAATATTTGTTTTTGAATTTTTAACGCAAAATTATCAATCTTGCCATTTAAAATATGATACCCGCTGTACGCAATAATACCAACTATTAATCCAGCACCGCTACTGATCATTTTCTCATACAATCCACCAGAAATATTACCAATACTGATATTTTCAGTAACCGAAATGCTGTAAAATATTTTAATTACTCCAGAAATAGTTCCAACAAAACCTAATGTAGGTGCAATTCCGGCAATAAGACCTAAGTGACCTAAATGCTTTTCCATTTCCCCTATTTCAATATCTGCAGCACGATCCATATTGGATTCAATCTCAATAATGGGTCTTCCAATAACCAGAATACCTTCTTTTACAATATTACCCGAAGCTGTATTGTTACGTTCTGCAATAGATCGAGCCAAGTCAAGATTTCCTGAATTTAGATTCTCACGCACATCACGCATCAAAAGGGCATCAATTTTTGATGCTTTACCGATATACAAATAGCGTTCAATAATCCGATAAAAAGTGTAAAATAATAAAATCCCGATTGGGATAAGCCACACACCACCTTTTAAAAGAAATCCTAAAGTGGATATTTCGGCATTTGGAGCAATTTTTTCAATAACTACGTTTGAAGCAGCGTTGGTAATGGTGTCGGCCTGTAATTGTATAAAACTAAACATATAATATTATTGTATTTTAATCATTAATTCTAAAAATTATTTCAATTTTGCACTAAAGATACTTTTCGATGTACTATTAAACTAAAAAAAACGAAAAATATTTTAAACAACTACTATTTTATTACAAAAATGAACTATCAGGAAACCATAAATTGGATGTTTAACCAACTCCCGATGTACCAACTTCAGGGTGCTTCCGCCTATAAAAAAGATTTAACCAACACGCATTTACTTATAGCGCATCTTGATAATCCACAAGAAAAAATAAAGTGTATTCATGTTGCAGGAACCAACGGAAAAGGCTCTACATCACACATGTTGGCATCCATACTTCAAGAGGCTGGTTATAAAGTTGGATTGTACACTTCACCACATTTAAAGGATTTCCGGGAACGTATAAAAATTAGCGGAAAGGATATCTCAGAAGAATTTGTTACTGATTTCATCAATGAGCACAAAAATTTTTTCGAATCCAATGACATGAGTTTTTTCGAAATGACCGTTGGATTAGCCTTCGATTATTTTGCAAAAGAAAAAGTAGACATCGCCGTTATTGAAGTGGGAATGGGCGGAAGATTAGACGCTACCAATATTATCACTCCATTAGTTTCGGTCATTACCAATATAGGATTAGATCACACGCAATTTTTGGGAAACACACTTGAAGCTGTCGCTTTTGAAAAAGCAGGAATCATAAAACCCTACATTCCCGTAATAATAGGCGAATACACTCCCGAAACAAAACCTGTTTTTTTGGCCAAAGCCAAAGAGTGTAATTCAGCAATCTATTTTGCTGCTGATTTGATTTCAGAAACCTATCCTTCTGATTTAATTGGCGATTATCAGTTGCATAATAAGAAAACCGTTTTGCAAACAATTGCAGTATTAAATGATCCGAATGAATTTAAAATAACTCTTGAAAATACAAAATCCGGTTTACTAAATGTGGTAAAAAACACAGGACTTCAGGGAAGATGGCAACAATTAAATGAATTCCCAAAAGTGATTTGCGACACCGCACACAACAAAAACGGACTGGAAATTGTTTTGGATCAAATCCAAAAAGAAGATTTTGATACTTTACACATCGTTTTAGGAGTTGTAAATGACAAAGATTTAGATGAAATCCTGCCTTTATTCCCTAAAAAAGCCATCTATTATTTCTGCAAACCCAATATTCCTCGCGGGCTGGATGTTCTAATTCTAAAACAAAAAGCGGCTAACTTCGACCTAAAAGGCGAAGTATATAATTCTGTTTCAGAAGCTTATCAAAAAGCAATTGAAAGCGCTGTAAAATCCGATTTTATATACATTGGCGGAAGCACCTTTGTAGTTGCAGAAATTTTATAATTTTTTTGTTTTTTACTTGCAAATCTAGAAAAGTGGCGTATATTTGCACACGCAATAACGGAAACGAAAGTAACCAAATTGTTTAGGGCGATTAGCTCAGCTGGTTCAGAGCACCTCGTTTACACCGAGGGGGTCGGGGGTTCGAACCCCTCATCGCCCACAAAAAACTCCATTAGAAATAATGGAGTTTTTTTATGTCTAAATATTGCCCCGTCCTGAAATAGAATTAAGTACAAAAGTTGGGGTTATACAAAAAGATTAAATAAACTGAACAAGAAAAAAAATAGCGATACACAAAAAACTCCATTATTTCTAATGGAGTTTTTTATGTCTTTTCTTTAAATTACCAGCCTTGGGTCAATCCGTTCTTAACTACTTCTTCATATTTTTCTTTATCGAAACTATATAAATTAGGCGCTTTATGGGCTACATTACTTTTCTTCTCGTCTAACTTTGTCAAAATACCGATTGCTGTTATTTTACGTAGAAAATTTCTACGGTCGAGTTTTCTACCTAATATAGTTTCATATAGTTTTTGCAATTCCGGAATAGTAAATTTTTCAGGAAGTAAATTATATCCTACCGGCATTAAATTCAATTCCATACGAAGGGTTTCCAATGCTTTGTCCAGAATTTGTCTGTGATCTAAAATCAATTCCGGCACTGCATTATGGTCAATCCACTCCACAATTTCATTGTTACCTTCGGGCTGCGGAACCGTTTGTAAAAAATCGACTAAGGCATAATACCCAACCGTCACAAAACGGCTAGCATACCATTTTCCTTCGTCTAAAGGTATTCCGTAAAAATCCAGAACAGAATTACTAACATCAACACTACACCTTCTGGCTGCTCCAAAGGTAGAAAACTGCCTCAGAAAAATTCCTTTCAATCCTGTTCTACCATGTAAAACAGTGACAGCGGCCTCATCAATATCTTCATTTACAGGTACAAAACCACCTGGCAAAGCCCATTTATCACTGTACTTTGTTTTTATCAATAACACTTTGAGCTGATTGTCATGAAATCCGAAAATCACACAATCTATTGATAAACCCGGCTGATATTCTTCCTTGTTATCTAAAATGGTTTTTAACATGTGATTTATTCTAGTAATTAATACACCCTTTGAAAGACGCAATTTAGTTCATTTTTTTAAGAAAATAAAAGAAGGCCCAATTTTGAAAACTCGCCATATCTTGCTTTTAGTTTAATCCCAAAAAATATTTCGGCAAAGAAACAAATCCATTTGACAAGAAAACATATTTACACAAAAAAATAGTAAAAAAAAATCATTTACAAAAAAAATTGTGAAATTTTATAGTGAATGCATTGTGAATCAAAAAAAGATGTACATTGCGTCAAAATAACACATAAGATTATTATTTAAAATAGTTACCAAAAAACAACCAAATTAAAGACTATGAAAAAAATCATTTTACTACTTATTGGACTTACATTGTCGTCACAATCGTATGCCCAAGCAGTAGATTACCGCGCTAAAGCAAAAAAATTAGTTTCACAAATGACCTTAGAAGAAAAAGCTTCTTTGTGTTCCGGTGAAACTGCTTGGTCCACTAAAGCCATAACCAGACTAGGAATTCCTTCTATTTTTATGACTGACGGGCCACATGGTTTACGTAAAGCGGAAGGTTTTGACTTTACCAACAGCGTTCCTTCTACGTGTTTCCCAACAGCATCTGCACTTGCTTCCTCATGGAATCCTGCTTTGGCACAAAAAATGGGAGAAGCTTTAGGAATCGAATCTCAAGCAAACGATGTTCAAATATTATTAGGCCCAGGAGTAAATATGAAGCGTTCCCCTCTTGGTGGAAGAAACTTCGAATATTTTTCTGAAGATCCAGTTCTAGCCGGAAAAATTGCTATCGGTTTTATAAATGGAGTTCAAAGTCAAGGTGTGGGAACTTCCATGAAGCACTTTGCAGCAAACAGTCAGGAAGCTGAACGTATGTCTAATAGTTCTAATGTTGACGAACGTACCTTGAACGAAATCTATTTTCCAGCCTTTGAAATGGCCGTAAAAGAAGCACAACCTTGGACGGTAATGTGTTCATACAATAAACTTAATGGAACATACGCTTCTGAAAACTCCTATTTATTGAATCAAATGCTAAAAGGAAAATGGGGCTTACAAGGTTTTGTAGTTTCTGATTGGGGCGCAGTAAACGAAAGAGCTCTAGGTGTTGGTGCCGGATTGCATTTAGAAATGCCTGCAAGCGGAGGTTTCAATGATAAAAAAATTGTTGAAGCGGTAAAAAAAGGAACTTTGGCGGAAGCCAGATTGGATGAAATCGTAACAGATTTACTTGCCATTACTTTAAAAGCAAAAGACAGCCACAAAAAAGGAATCGTTGTAGACAAAATAAAACACAATGAATTAGCCAGACAAGTAAGTGGCGAATGTATTGTTTTATTGAAAAACGACAATGCGATTTTACCGTTGCAATCAGCTTTAAAAAAGATAGCTATTGTTGGTGATTTTGCAAAAAACCCACGTTATCAAGGAGCCGGAAGTTCACAAGTGCGACCTACACAAATTGTAAACGCGCTGAATGAATTACAAAAAATGGCAAAAGGAACTCAATTTTCTTTTTCTACAGGTTACAATACTGCTGGAGAAACAGATGATGCTAAAATTGCTGAAGCAATTCAAAATGCAAAAAATTCAGAATTAGTAATTGTTTTTGCAGGTTTACCGGACAGTTATGAATCAGAAGGTTTTGACAGAAACAACATGGACTTGCCTGCAGGTCACAACAAATTGATTTCAGAAGTAGCAAAAGTTAACAAAAACATAGTAGTGGTATTGATGAATGGTGCTGCCGTATCTATGCCTTGGAAAAATGATGTTGCTGCTATCGTTGAAGCCTACCTTGGAGGTCAAGCCGGTGGTGGTGCAATTGCTGACGTATTAACTGGAAGAGTAAACCCTTCCGGAAAATTATCTGAAACCTTTCCTGCACGTTTGGAAGACACTCCAACTGCAATGGATTTCCCATCAAAAGATGGAAATGCAAATTATGGTGAAGGAATTTTTATTGGATACCGTTATTACGACAAAAAGAAAATCGAACCTAACTTTCCTTTTGGATACGGCTTGAGTTACACCTCTTTTTCGTATTCTGATATTAAAGCCAATACTACAGCAGCCAAAGATTCTGATGCAATCACCATTTCTGTAAAAGTAAAAAATACAGGTAAAATTGCAGGTAAAGAAGTTGTTCAACTTTATGTTCATGAACAAGAAAGCGAAGTATCAAGACCAGAAAATGAATTGAAACATTTTGAAAAAGTAGCATTACTAGCTGGTGAAGAAAAAACAGTTACATTTCAATTGACTTCACGTGACTTTGCTTATTTTAATTCAAAATCTCATGATTGGGCAATAAAATCAGGAAAATTTGACATTCTTATTGGAAGTTCCTCTCGTAATTTGCCTTTAAAACAAACCATCACTATTGAATCTACAAAAGCTGCAAAAATAGTGCTCACACGTGAATCATTATTTAAGGAATTCAAAAAATCTCCAAACAGTCAAGCGATATACGAACAACTGGTTCAAAGTTTCACTGGTGCCAATAAAAAACCAGAAACGGAAGATGAGAAAAAAGCAGCTTCATTTTTAGAAGCAATGTTAGCCGATATGCCAATCAATAAATTTCTTTTATTATCAGGAGGAAAATTCACAGAGGAAAATCTGGATGGTATTTTGAAAGCTGTCAACCAAAATTAAAAATTGTTATTAATTGTTGCTAAAAAAGTATTGAAAAAGAATTTAATTGGATATCGTCTATAGAGCACATCTAAATTAAATTCCCTCTCATCAAGTCTATTTCCCTAATTAAATACCATAACTACAAGTTCGTTAGGCAATAGATTAGAGTCAATACTTTTTTTTATTTTAGAACTCAATCGACAGTATTCTTAGAAATACTGTCGATTGAGTTTTTTTATTTTACTAATTCAAAAGTCGTTTTCAAACGAATATCTGAAGAAGAAGAACCAATCATCAAATCAAAATCTCCTGGCTCAGCAATCCATTGTAATGCGGCATTGTAAAAAGATACTTTTTCTTTGTCAATGATAAATTTGATGGTTTTTGTTTCACCCGCATTCAGTTTTATCTTTTGAAAATCTTTCAGTTCAATTATTGGTCTGACAACTGATCCTACTTTGTCTCTCAAATACAACTGAACTACTTCTTCACCAGCTACTTTTCCAGAATTTTTCACGTTTAATGAAACCTCTATTTTTTCAGTATTTTTAATTTTATTTTTGGATAACTTCAAATCTGAATATTCGAAAGTGGTATAACTCAATCCAAAGCCAAAAGGAAATCTAGGACTATTTTTTAAATCAGTATACGCAGAAACATAATTGAAAGCCGTTTCATTAGGAGCTGGTCTTCCTGTATTAAAATGATTGTAATAAATAGGAATTTGTCCTTCTTCCCTTGGAAAAGACATTGGCAATTTCCCCGAAGGATTGTAATCGCCAAACAAAACATCAGCAATAGCATTACCTGCTTCGCTTCCTAACCACCAGGTGTAAGCAATTGCTGGGACATTATCTGCAGTCCAATTAAAAACAAGAGGTCTTCCCGCGTTAATCAAAACCACGACAGGTTTCCCGGTTGCTTGAATCGCTTTTACCAGTTCTTCCTGAACTCCAGGCAAATGAATATTACTGCGACTTTTAGCTTCGCCACTCATATCTGCTCTTTCACCAATACTCAAAATCACAACATCGGCTTGATTGGCAACAGCAATTGCTTCCGCAAAACCATCTTTGTTATCCTCTTCAATTTCACACCCTTTGGCGTAAAGCAATTTAGTTGAACTACTTGCTTTATTTTGAACACCTTCCCATTGCGAAACCACTTGTTTGTCATAATCCAGTTCTGGCAATTCTACAGCCCAAAAACCCATATTTTGTTTGTGTTCTTTAACTAAAGGCCCAATAAAAGCGATTGTTTTTGTGTCTTTGGAAAGTGGTAAAATATTTTTCTCATTCTTCAATAACACGATACTTTTTGCCGCAATATCCCTTGCTGCTTTTCTGTGCTCCGGATTATTCAATGCAGCTTGTTCTCTTTCCGGATTCGAGTATTTATAAGGATTATCAAAAAGTCCTAATTCAAATTTCTTGCGTAAAATTCTTTTTACCGCATCATCAATCAAGGCAATTGGTACTTTATTTTCTTTAACCAACTCCGCTAAATGGTATCTATACGCATTGCTTTCCATATCCATATCACTTCCTGCAGTTATGGCTTGTAACGCGGCTTCTTTATTGTCTTTTGAATATCCGTGATTGACCATTTCTCCTATCGAACCCCAATCAGAAACTATAAAACCTTGAAAGTTCCATTTTCCTTTCAGAATGTCTCTTTGCAGGTATTTATTTGCTGTAGCCGGAATTCCGTTAATATCATTAAAAGAATTCATAAAAGTGGCGGCTCCTGCATCTAGCGCTGCTTTAAAAGGAGGCAAATACGTTTCCCAAAGCATTCTTTCGCTCATATCTACTGAGTTATAATCTCTCCCGCCAACAGCTGCTCCATAGGCTGCAAAATGTTTCACGCAAGCCATTACCGAATTGACATCACCTAAATTCCCCTGAAAACCTTTGACTCTGGCGTAGGCGATTCTTGAACCTAAATAAGTATCTTCTCCAGCACCTTCCATTACTCGTCCCCAACGCGGATCACGAGAAATATCAACCATGGGCGCAAATGTCCAGTGAATTCCACTTGCAGATGCTTCTACAGCAGCAATTCTTGCTGAAAGTTCCATCGCTTCTAAATCCCAACTTGCAGCTTCCGCCAAAGGAAGTGGAAAAGTAGTCTTGTATCCATGCACCACATCCTGGCCAAATAACAATGGGATTTTCAATCGAGATTGCATTGCTAATTCTTGATACTGACGGGTATATTTAGTTCCTAAAACATTCAACATCGAACCAATTAAACCTTTTTTAATTTCGGCTTCCTTATTTGGATTTATCGTTATGGGTCCTGTGGCCTGATTATTTCCCGTATATTGATTGAGTTGTCCAATTTTTTCTTCGAGTGTCATTTGCTTTAGCAAAGCATTCACTTTTTGGTCAATTGTTTTTTGTTGGGAAAACCCAAGAAAACAAACCAATAAAAGAATTGTAGTTCCTATTTTTTTCATTTCAAATTTCTTTGTTGTTTCACTAGCTATTTAGAATAGTATGAAACAAGTTTATAGTCTTGTATGCTTTTATTTTTTTGCTTTTTTAAATTCCAAAAAGTTCAAATTGAAATTTCCTTTTTCGAAATGTACTTTAACTTTATTCGTCCCTTGTTTTAAAATCACATTTTTTAAAATCACCGTTTTCCAATTGTCTTTTCCGCCTGAAGATGCAATTGTTATTGTTTCAGAGATTTTCCCGTTTTCATCTTCTAAATAAAGTTTTCCACCTGAAGCCTCACTCGCATAACGAATAGCAACATCAAAAGTAGTTTTCGCTTTCACCTCAACGGTGTATTGCAACCATTCACCATCTTCAATAAAAGCAACCTGAAATCCGTTTGTCATTGTATCATTGCAAGACTCAATATCAACTCCATCATTTCGCATCATTCCGCCTTTGTTCCATTTAGTAAATTTAGTACCGTCATAATTAGCGACATCTTTATCCAAATAAGCGTATCCGTTTTGTCCTAAATCATATTCAGTTGCGAATACTTTCCCTGGCAAAGAATGGTTTTTGTATTTCTTAGTATCGGTTGTTTGAACTTGTCTGAACATGGCATCAATCACATCATATCTGATGGTCAGATTTTTCATTTTGAAGTTTTCAGCGATATCCATTAATCCTTTTTTGGCAAAATCTACAGTAGGCTTAGCTCTTTCGTTATTCCAATATTTCAATAATTGATCGTATTCTTGAGTTTTTGTAACCGAAGTAACTCCAGCTAAATTTTCAATTTTTTTCATTGGCCAAAAAGCCCAACCAATATTATTTGTCTCTACTAAAGAGATAGCTTCCTTGAACCAAACATTAGAATTTTCACCACTTTCTCCCAACCAAATTGGCACATTGTATTGGGTTCTGTAATCCAACATTTTTTGTATCGAAGCCGTGTCATTTTGGTTCCAATATTTATGAAAACTCAACGCCATATTTTCATCCCAAAGCGGAAACAATCCGTTGTAATTATTTCCCCAGCAATTCCCTTCAATGAAAATCAAATGATTTTTATCGATGGCTCGAATGGCATTTGTAACTCTAACTTGCAAGGCTCTTAAAGGCGCATTCGATGTTTCATCACAACCATTTTGATTCGTCCCGGTAAAATTCCAATTGGGTTCATTGATAATATCGTAAGCTCCTATCCAAGGATTGTCTTTGTAACGCTCTGCTAATTTTTCCCAAAGCGCCACCATTTTATCTTGATTGGCCGTACTTTCCCAAAGTGATGGTTTTGCAGAATCATAATCAGAGATATTAGCGTCTTTTCCTTGTCCACCCGGAGCTGCATGCAAATCCAGAATCAGATATATTTTATTGGCAGCACACCAGTTTAATAAATCATCGGTCATTTTGAAACCTTCCTCCAGCCAAGTATTCTGACCAGAAACCGCTTCTTGTTCAAGAGGCAATGTGTATAAATTGTAATGCATTGGCAAACGAACAGAGTTGAAACCCCAAGCCGCCAATGAATCAATATCTCTCTTTGTTATTCCATTTGCTTTATAGGCATCATAAAATTCTTTGGTGTTTTTGGCACCAATTAAATCCGTTATTTTTTGCTTAATTACATGTTGAGGACCAGCAAATGAACCGGTTTGAAGCATATATCCTTCTTGAACCATCCATCCGCCCAATCCCAAACCGCGCAACACAATATTTTTCCCGTTTCCATCGACAATTTCTTGTCCTTTTCTATGTAAAAATCCCTGTCCAAACGAGGCAATTGAAAAAGAAATAAAGACCATTAAAACTATTTTCTTCATAAAGTAGGTTTTAGAATAAGACCGTTTAAAATTTAATACACTAATGTTTGAATCCCATGAGCAGGAATTACAACAACCGTTTTCTCAGTAGCAATAATTAAATTATACGTAACACTTTTATCGCTATGATTCATTACTACAGTAACCATTTTTCCATCTTTATTCAGGAATGAAGTACTTATCAAACTGCTTCGGCTTACTGCTGTACTGACTCTTTTAGCATCTGGTCGAATGAATTTTGAAAAATGTCCAATGTAATAATACGAAGGTGTGTAAATTAATTCTCCTGAATTAGTATCTGCATGAATGGGTGCAAAACAAAAATTCCCTACGTGATTTGGCCCACCATTTTGGTCCAAAAGAATATTCCAATCCGTCCAACCCACAGTTCCATTATTAAAATCATTAATCATAGAAGTTCCATATCGTTCTCCGTTTGCCCAAAATTGGTATTTCTTAGCATCAAATTTTTCGACGCAACCTTCGGTAAACATTAAATTTTTAGATGGATAGGCTTCGTGTATTTTTCGAACATTATCAAACATTGGTTCACCTCCTGCCCAAGTTTCATACCAATGAAATCCCATTCCCCAAGCATATTTTGAAGCTTCCGGATCAGAAAAAATAACATTGGCTCTCTGGTTCATCAAATCACGGTTGTGATCCCAAACCACAATTTTTTTACTTCCTAAACCTTCTTTTTTCATTGTTGGTCCCAGGAAATTCTTCAAGAAATCTCTTTCGGCTTCTGCAGAATACACACATGATTCCCAAGTTTGGGTTGCCATAGGTTCGTTTTGAACGGTCAATCCCCAAATTGGCATTCCCTCTTTCTCATACGCTTTGATGAATTTCGTGTAATAATTTGCCCAAGATTGATAGTATTCCGGAAGTAAGGTTCCTCCTTTTAGCATGTTACCATTGCTTTTCATAAAAGCGGGAGGACTCCATGGCGAAACATAAAGCAATAATTTCCCACCGGCTGTTTTTATGGCTTCTTTAAGCATTGGAATGCGATATTGTCTGTCGTGATCAATATTGAACGTTTTTAAATCCTTGTCTCCATCTTTGATGTACGTATAGCTTCCGCTCGAAAAATCAGAACTATGAATGGTGGTTCTCAATAACGAATACCCAATACCTTTTTCTTTATCATAGTAGGCGCTCATAAGTTCTTGTTGTTTCTCTTTGCTCAATTTTGCAAAAACCTCAGCACTTGCATCCGTGATTGCTCCACCGATTCCCATGAAATTTTGGAATGTTTTTTTAGGCTCCACAAAAACAGAAATCTCTGTTTCCAAAGGTTGTTTTGAACTACTAAAACTCAATTTATCGGTTTGTGTCAATCGTAACTTTGTGTTTTCTGCTGTAGTATAAACGGTAATCGTTTTTTCTTTAGTAGAAAAAGACACTTGTTTTGTTTTATTTTTTTGCTGCGAAAAAGCCAAAAAAGTCACTGCTAAAAGGGCTACTGTCGTTATTCTTTTCATGATAGAAATTATTATGCTATTGTTATTTTACCAGATATACGTTCCTACTGAACCTGCTTCCAGTGAAGTTGTTATCCAATTTCCATTGTATTTGATATTAAAAATTTCGGAGGTGTTTCCATCATTTTCAACAATTAAAACTTTTTTTCCACTAGGCGTTTTAAAAGCCACATTATTCAAATTACCACTAAAGTTACTCGAAATTCTCACCGAACCTGCAGGAACAAATTTAGAGGCGTGAGCAATGATATAATATCCTACATTTCTTGTAAAACTATCACTGCTGTTAATCGTCAATGCGCCTTTGCAAGTAGTGCAACCGCCCGGAGTATTTGGTCCAAAAGAAGCATTATTCGCTAAGTTCCATTCTAATGCTGTTTTGCTCCAATTGCGCATAGAACCGATGATTACATTTTTTACATGCCATTTCAAATCACCATCGAAACTTCCTGTAGAAGACGTGTATTGCTCCGTGAAATAGATGTTTTTATTGGGAAAAGCATTGTGAACTGTAGACAACGCGCTGATATCTCCTTCGTACAGATGAAAGGCAGAACCATCAACATAAGGATTTGCTGCCGGATCATTCAACACTGCAATAGGATATTCCGGTTTGTTGCAATTGTGGTCATACGCCACAATTTTGGTTGCCAAATTTGCAGCTTTGAAAGCGGGACCTAAATGATTTTTTATAAAATCAGCCTGATGCAATGCTATCATCAACATACTTGGATTATTGCCCGGATGCAACGGTTCGTTTTGAGGCGTAACAGCATCAATGGTTATTCCTTCAGCTTTCATTGTTTGGATATATTTCACAAAATATTTTGCATAAACTGCGTAATATTCCGGCTTTAAGCTTCCGCCAATAAAACCATTATTGTCTTTCATCCAAACTGGTGGCGACCACGGAGTTGCCATTATTTTAATATTTGGATTGATTGCCACAATTTCTTTCAGCATTGGAATCAAATCCGTTTTATCTGGTGCCAAACTAAAATTATCCAGATTCATATCCGTTTGCCCGCTTGCTAAATCATCATACGTAAATGGCGCGGCATTCAAATCTGATGCACCAATACTGATTCTTAAATAACTGATGGCAATTGAATTAGCATCGGAACCAAACAGTTCTTTTAATAATTCTTGTCTCTTTTGGGTATTTAATTGATTGATAACCTGAGCGCTTCCTCCCGTTAAGGTATATCCGAAACCATCGATGGTTTGAAACGTTTTAGAATCGTCAACCTCAATATTAGCATAGGTATTATAGGTTGCGCCAAATGCTAAAATTGATGTTTGCTTTTGAAGCACCACACTTTGATTGCCTTTTGTCAACCAAAAATCCATTTCATTTGTTACGACTACCTGCGGAGTTGGCGTTGGAGCTGGACCAACAGGATCTCCAGACGGAGAACATTTTGACATAAGCAGCGTGAGGGTTAATACAACTAAAAATTTCATAGTATTTTTTATAGTGTTCATATTTTATTTAAAGTTTATTTCAACATAAACCGGCAAATGATCGGATGGATATTTCAAGTCTTTTGAATCGCTCAAAACAGCATATTTTTTTACTTTCAAAATACTATTTTTCGAAATAAAAATATAATCTATCAATTTAGTTACAGGTTCGTTGTGTTTAAAATTGTTGAATGTCCCATAAGGTCCAAAAGGTTTTTCTTGTGTAACCTCTCGGCAATCATCCATTGCTTTTTTAAGCAGTATCATTCTGTCTTCTTTAGGCTCTGAATTTAAATCACCCATAAGAATTACAGGATAATTTTTAGTATTTAGTTCCTTTATTTTCGAAAGAATTAATTGGATTCCTTTGGTTCTGGCTTCTTCACCAATGTGATCCAAATGTGTATTAAAAACCCAAAAGAGTTGTTTTGTTTTCAAATCCTTGAACAGCGCATACGTACAAACTCTATTGTAGGCAGCGTCCCAACCTTTTGAAATTTTATCCGGCGTTTCAGAAAGCCAGAACGTATTGCTTTTTTTAACCGTAAATCTGTCTTTTTTATAAAAAATATTGGACGATTCCCCTTGCCCAATTCCGTCTCTTCCAATACCTACATTATTATATTCCGGAAGTGATGTAGCAATATCAACAACCTGATTGGGTCTTGCTTCTTGGACTCCAAAAATATCAGGATTGTAAAATTGAATTTGAGAAATGAAATAATCTTTACGATGACTCCAAGCATTGGCTCCGTCACTGGCAACATCTAAGCGAATATTATACGTCATCACTTTCAATGTTTGCCCATTGGAAAAAGCTCCCATTAGCAGAAAAACTCCCAAAACAATTATTTTTTTTACCTGATTCATGTATACTATTTTTTGATGAATTAATATTTGATATCAAATATAACACTTCATTAGAGCTTCTATCCAACTTACAAACAGAAGCTCCCAATGAAGACCTAACTAAACAAAAATATAATTAATTGTAAACCCTAATATAATCGACCTCAAAAGTAGAAGCCGTAAAATTAGGATCTATTGCTCCGCCAAAATTCCCTCCCATTGCACAATTTATGATTAAGAAAAAATTCTGATTAAAAGGAAGACTAGCCGAGTTTGCAAACGTATAAAACAATTGATTATCAACGTAAAACTTAATTGATGTTGCTGACCAATCTATAGAATAAATGTGAAACTCTGTTGAAGCATTAGGAACCATAACCGTGCTTGTATCAGGAGTATTTCCTGAACGTCCGGGAGAATGCAAAGACCCATGAACCCTGTTTTGGCTGTTGCCAACATGTTCCATAATATCAACTTCTCCACATGCGGGCCAAGCAGTTGTGCTTATATTACTTCCTAACATCCATAAAGCAGACCAAGTTCCAGCACCCAAAGCCAGTTTTGCCTTAATTTCCACTCTTCCGTATTTGAACGAAAATTTATCTTTTGAAAGAATTCGAGCCGAAGTATAATTGCTTCCGCTGAAACTTTCTTTCAGCGTTTTAATTTTTAACAAACCATCCTGAACAATTACATTTTCCGGTCTGTTCGTGTAATATTGGGATTCATTGTTTCCCCAGCCACCAGCACCTAAATCATAACCCCATTTTGAACTATCGGGAGCACCATTTACATTAAACTCATCTGACCAAACTAAAGCAGAACCTACGAAAACCGTTACTGAAATAGTGGAAGAAACAAATTGTCCTGAATTATATGCTGACACATATATAACATAGGTATTTGTACCCGCTGTTGTATAGGTATAAGTAAAACTTCCATTTGTTAACTCTTTAGTTTCTCCATTACCAAGTAAAATTTTATAGGAAGTGGCATTAGTTGCACTGAGGTTAAAATTTACTGTTCCGCTTCCATCGCCGTTTGGATTTTGTGTCGTTGTTCCAACTACTGTCGCTGAAACCGAAAGATTTGAAGGTGCTGTTACTGTTCCGTCTTCACTATTATTGCTAACACTGCATGAAAACAACAGGAAAAAATTAACCAAAGCCAATAAAAACATACAATTCTTATTTTTCGAAAATTGAAGTACCCGATTATTCCTCATCCTTTAAAAGCTTTTTACGTTTAATGCTTAAAATAAAGCTCAGAACTTTTAATTGTTCTGAGCTTATATCTTATGATTTATTAAAGTGCCGGTTTCAATTTTAGATACCAAGCATTTCCAGTTTCGGTTCCTTGTACTCTAAGATACATGTAAGTTGAAGTAATAACCAAGATTTCATATTCCTTTTGTACAGCTCCATATCCTATGAAAGTATCCACTCCAGATAATAAAATACTGGTTTGAGTAGAAGTTGAATTATCAGCATTAGTAGTTACTATCGGTGCTCCTGATGATGCCGGTATAAAACTAAAAGCAGAAGTTCCGCCTCCATAATTATAACATCCTTCATCTCCTGAACCCGGAATACCCGGAAGAGTTGTTAGTGAACCCGTTTTTGTAAATGCGCCGTCCGGAGTAGCTACTTGTAACGAGTACGTTCCCGAAGCTGCAACTTTAGCAAAAGTAAAAGTGGCTGTGTAAAAACAATTTGCAGAAGCTGCTTTTTCATTAACACCACCAGCCCACCATTCTGGTCTGATAGAGGCTATATTCCAAGGACCAACACCTATATGACCAGCAACACTTTTATCTACTACCCACCTTTTTGAAGCATTATTCGTTAATGCAGTAACAATTTCCGGAGCAACAGTAAAATCACTTCTTACGGTTACATCTTTAGTAACATTAGTAGATGACCCACCTTTGCCATAAGCTACAACAGTTATTCTATACGTGTTTACGCCAACAGAAGTATATTTTTTAGTGGTCATACCCGTTGGTAAATACACTAAATCTAATGGAGTATTGGCATCGTAATCAATCTTATACGAAAGAGCATTGTCACCTGTTACAGAAATTTTTACGCTTCCAGAACCATCACCGTTTGGATGCGTTGCATCTACTCCGACAACCACAGTATTTATTACCACATTTGCAGGTGCCGATAATTCGCCCAAACTATATTCTTCTTCGTTGCAGCTAATAAATGTTAGTGCTACTATGAAAAGCCCTAAAATATATTTGATATTTGTTTTCATATTTTTTTTAATTAGTTAATCTAATATTGTCTATATAAATTACTTCTCCTGATCCTTTTGCTGAATCATCGTATCTAAATACAAGTTGAGTAAACTTGGCATTAGCCGGAATTGCTGCAATTGTACTGAAATCAAATACTAATTCTTGCCAAGAATTGGCTACTGTATTAGCTACTTTTAAAACAGCAACACCATTAGCAGGTGTTCCGCCTACAGCCCATTCTAATTCTACATTTAGACTTTTACCAACTTCTGTTGCATACAGCAGTAATTTGATTTTATTTCCTGTAGCAAAATCTAAAGGAGAATCTAAAGGAGAATAGGATCCACTCCAAGTTTCTGCTCCTGTCGTTTTTGTGTATTTCCAAACAGTTGCGCTAGTGTTTAATCCTGTTGGAAAAGGATTTGCTACTACTGCTGTTGAAATTCCGCCAAAAGTTCCGCCAATTCCATAATTTTGAGTCGCTAATTCATAGGTGATTGGCAACCCGTAAGCATTGTAAATAATTGTTGCTGTCGTTTTTTCTGTTTTGGCTACACCACCGCTTAAAGCAACAACTTTTACATTATAAGTTCCGGCAACTGCATAATCATGAGAAACTTCCCCATCAGTAGCTAATGGCGTTCCAACTTCATTAGGAACATCACCAAAATAAACTAAATACGATTTTGCATAATCTGCTTTGGCTTTTACTTTTAAATTGTGAATGCTTTTATTTAAAGTAACAGCTAAGTTTTCTGGTGCTCTAAACACAACATCTAACGGGAATGTTTGTTCAGTTGTCGCTCCAGAAATTGATGTCGCAGTGATTTTTACCGTATATTTTCCTTCTGGATAAACATGGGTTGTACTGGCTCCGGGTTGCACTGTAACTGACGATGTAGTTCCATGACCATATTCTACTTTGAAAGAAACAGCACCATCAGCTGTTGGAGTTATTGTTACTTTTCCTGAATTATCAGTACTGATATCAAATATCTTATTGAGATTAGCAGATGATTCTGTTCCTAAAAGAGCAGTATCTTCGTTGATTCCCTCCACGGTACAACTTATAGCTACAAGCAGTACTAGTATAAAGCTGAAAATTAATTTTATCTTTTTCATAATTTTATCTTTTATTAATTATAGCCAGGGTTTTGTTTCAATTTAGTACCTTGAAGTTCTCTTACTGGTATAGGAAAAATTTCATCTTTACCGGCAACAAAACCTCTGTTTGATAATTTAGACGCTGCATCACCCCATCGAACAAGATCAAAAAATCGGTGTCCTTCACCTGCAAGTTCCATTCTTCTTTCATTTTTAATGGCTGCAAGTGTAACCGGAACAGAAGGCAAACCAACTCTTGATCTAACTGCATCAAGTAACGCTTGAGCTCTTGCTCCTGAACCTAATGCTTCGGCTTCCATTAAATAAGTATCTGCTAATCTAATGATATACGAATTTTGTCTGTAATTCAATTCTGCGGCTCCACCACCAGTTCTTACATCTTCTTTTCTAGGAAGGAATTTATTTAAGAAATATCCTGTATCTTGATATCCACCAATATAATCAGCTTTACCAGCTGCTTTTAAAGCTTTCAAATCCAATATTGTAGCACCAAATCTTGGGTCTAACTTAATGGCGTCATATAAATCTTGAGTGATAACATTAAAACTCCATCCTGATGGTAAATCAGGTGCTATTGAACCTGATGGTCTTGAATAACTTCTAGGACCTACCATAACATTCAATGAATTGCCTTCGTCTCTACCTGAACCCCAGAATCCCCAATCAGAATTACCGGCACTGGTATGAGAAACTTCAATAAGTGACTCCGTATTAAACTTATTAGAAACTACCCATAAATCACTAAAATTGGTCAACAATTTATTCCCATACTGATTTGTTCCACCTGGCGTCCCATTTACCAAAGCTAGAATAGCTGCTGCTTCGGTTTTTTTACCTTCTTGTAAATACACTTTTCCAAGCAAGGCTTGTGCGGCACCTTTTGTAAGACGTCCAGATTCTGTATCAGCAGGAACAGTTGTTGGTAAAGTACCTATTGCTTCAATTAAATCTTTTTCTATTTGAGCATACACTACTTCTGATGTTGCTTGCTCAACTTCATACATATTAGTAGCCGTTAAAGGATCCAATAATAATGGAACATTCTTAAACAACCTAACCAAGTTGAAGTAATACATCGCTCTCAAAGCTTTTGATTCTCCGGAAAATCGAGCTTTCACATTATCTGGCATAGCCACTCCAGGTAATTTCAACAACAAAGTGTTTGCTCTAAAAATTCCTTGGTAATGATCATTCCAAAAACTTCCCGGAACAATGGTACCTGTAAGTGTATGCGTAGAAAAACCTTGAATTCCTGCTCCATCTGTAGAACCACCTCCACCTGCGTAGAAGTCATCTGAACCAGCATTCATCATACCTACCATATTTTCAAAACCACCTGTATTCTTTCTAATGGCATCATAAACTCCTACCAGAGCTGCAGTTGCTTGGTCTTGATTCGCATAATAATTATCCGAAAGAAATGACCCCTTTGGTGTTACATCTACAAATTCTTCAGTACAGGAACCGAATGAAACCACAGCTGCTGCAATAAATAAATATTTAAATTTTATCGTTTTCATAATTCTTGATTGTATTAAAATTGTAAATTAGCTCCAAGCATAAATGTTCTTGCTTGTGGATAAATCCCTTTGTCTATCCCAAATACACCTCCCCCGATTTCAGGATCGTAACCTGTGTATTTAGTTATAGTCAATAAGTTCTCGGCAGTTAAATAAAAGCGTACTTTATTGGCTCCAATTTTACTCACTACACTACTAGGCAATGAATATCCAAGTTGAACTAATTTCAGTCTAAGATAATCTCCGTCTTCTAAATAGAAATCTGACATTTTTCCAAAATTTCCATTAGTATCATCATTAGTTAGTCTAGGATAATTATTTGAAGTTCCTTCACCTGTCCATCTGCTCAAAGCAATTGTTTGATAGTTTGCATTTCCAACATCCAGTCTACGCAAACCTTGGAAAATTTTATTTCCTGCTGCTCCCTGAGCAAATGCCATCAAATCGAAGTTTTTATAATCTAAATTTAATGTCAAACCAAAAGTGTATTTTGGAATATTACTTCCCAAAAATTGTTTGTCATCATCCCCAATTGAGCCATTACCGTCAGTATCAACCCAACGGAAATCTCCAGGACGTGCAGTTGGCTGAATTAAACCTCCTGATGAATTCGTATAAGCATTAATTTCCGCTTGATTTTGAAAAATACCTGCTGTTCTAAATCCGTAAAATGAATTATAGGATTGTCCTACTTGCGTTCTTGTAACTTGTCCCATAGATTGGAAAGATGCATCTCCAGGAATATAATCGGAATCAGTTGCTACGTAAGTAACTTTATTTTCTAAGTAAGCAACGTTACCATTAGCAGAAAAATTAAAGTCCCCAAAAGTCTTTTTATACCCTAATTCAACCTCAATACCTTTATTATCCATATCGGCTACATTCCCTATTGGACTTGCAGTAACACCTACATAACCTGGAATATTTATTGGACGCAAAATCCCTTTGGTTGATTTTTTGTATAAATCTACAGTAAGGCTTATATCATTAAAAAGTTTCGATTCAAAACCAACATTTGCCTGAGAAGTTTCCTCCCATCTCAAATCTGGATTATCAAGTGTAAGGTTAGCATAACCAGTAGTGATTGCTCCCGAATTTCCAAAAGAATAATTATAACCTCCTTCAACTAGAGAAAGATATCTAAAATCTGGTATGGCATCATTTCCTACAACTCCATATCCACCTCTTATTTTAAAAGTATTAAGTACTTTGCTTTCTTTCCAAAAATCTTCTTTGGTTAAAACCCATCCTAAATTAAACGATGGAAATATTCCAAATTTATTATTCCCTCCGAAACGAGAGGAACCATCACGACGAATAATACCTGTAAATAAATATTTCTCTTTATAATCGTAATTCACACGTGAAAATAAAGAATTCAATTTATGATGAGTAGAATCGTAAGTATAGCTGCTTCTGTCAGATTGTGGGATATCAAAGTTAAAAGAAGCATCTTTATAACTGGTAACTGGTAATCCAAATAATGTAGCACCCAGACCTCCACCAATATTATCAACATAAGATCCCTGACCTAATAAAACCGTTAAGTTATGATCTCCAAATTGATTTGTGTACGTCAAAATGTTTTCAATATTCCACGCAAAACTTTTATTCTCATATTTATTGTAGTTATTTTTAAGCACATTTGAAGTGGCGCTTAAATAGAAAACAGGTGTAAATCCTTGACCTCCCCAAGTTGCTAATTTTGCACCAAAAGTTGATCTCACTTTAATATGACTTGTTACAGCTGCTTCAATGTATGCGTTACCAACAATGTCATCTGAAGTTCCATAACTTCCTAATCTTGTTTTGGCATAAGCCAAAGGATTCGTCATTTCTTGACCAACTAAACTTGAAATTCCATAAGGATTTCCATTTGCATCGCGAATTACAGGATTAGTACTGTAAGGCGCATTATTCGCTTTCACAGGATCCGTTTCTATCAAAGGAGTAGTTGGATCTAAGTTGATTGCTGAACTTAACGGTCCACCAAACTCACTATTTGTATTTCCAATACCAATTGTTTTTTGTCTCGAAAAACCTAAAGTCTGTCCGAAAGTAAATATTTTAGATATTTTATGTGTCGAGTTTAAACGAAAATTCTTTTTGCTATAATTTGAAATTTCTGTTGAAACTATTCCTTCTTGTTCTTGAAGTCCAAAAGACGCATAAAAATTAGAAACATCAGTTCCTCCACTGATACTCAATTCATGAGAATAACGGAAAGCACTTGTGTTAAAAATTGCTTTTTGCCAATCTGTACCAACACCTAAAGCAGATAAATTAGGGAATATTGCAGGTCCGCCGGCAGCAACTGATTTTTCATTTAACAAAGCCCCATATTGTGTGGCGTTCAATAAATTTAAAGTCTTTTCTGGTGATGAAATTCCTGAAAAACCATTGTAGTTCACCGAAATTTTTCCTGATTTTCCTTTTTTGGTTGTCACCAAAATTACTCCTGTTGCAGCACGAGTACCATAAATTGCAGCAGAAGCAGCATCCTTAAGTACCTCAATCGACTCTATGTCTGATTGATTAAGGAATCCTATTCCACCACCATCTACAACAACACCGTCAACAACCCAAAGTGGATTATTACCGCCATCGCCAAAAGTAGTTACCCCTCTGACACGAATTGTTGATGCAGAACCCGGCTGACCAGAACTGGCAGCAATTGTAACACCGGAAACTCTACCTTGTAAAGCTTGTTCGATACGACCATTCGGTACTTTCTCAAGATCTTTTGCTTTCACACTGGATATTGCTCCAGTAACAACACTTTTCTTTTGAGTTCCGTAACCTACAACGACAACTTCTTGTAAACTTTCTGTTGAAGGTTTAAGTCTAACATCAACTCGGCTTCTTCCATTAATAGCTTCTTTTGAGGTGATATAGCCTAAATAGCTAAACTCTAAAGTACCTTTTGAATCGGCCTTAATTTGATAGTTCCCATCAAAATTCGTAGCCGTAGCTTTGGAAGTTCCTTTAATTAAAACGCTTACTCCTGGGATAGGCAGCCCGTTTTCGTCATATACTTTTCCGCTTACAGTAACATCTTGTGCTTGTGCATAAACTGAAAATAGAATAGATAAAAGACAAAAAATGAACAGTTTTGTAAATTTCATATTTCTAAAAATTTTGGTTAATTAATTAGTAATTTGAAGCAATATTATCACTATTTTTTCTATATTCATTTTAATTATTTACTACAAAAACACATCAAACACTTTTTTAATACTTAACAAAAACACATCAAAAAAATTACAAACAACTATATATAAATACATTAAATATATTTTTGCATTGTTATTTAAATGTTAATTTAAATAAAAACCACTACATTTATAAAATAAAGAGATATTGCTTTTTATTTATTGCTTTTTATAAAAAAAACATAAAATCCATCATTAAATAAATACAATCATTGTCTTTTTTTCAATAACTATCAACTCATTACACTTAGACTTCAATTATGAGATTTACAAAACCCTATATTCTAATTTTTCTGATTTTCTTATCCTTCACAACAATCGGTCAGGTAAAAAATATTGGTTTACCGGAAATCAGAAATTATAAAAGAACCGATTATAAAGGAGGCACCCAGAACTGGAATATAGATCAAGATAAAAATGGTAATTTATATTTTGCTAACAATAATGGTCTTTTTCAATTTGACGGATCATCTTGGAAAAAGTATTCTTTACCAAATTCATCTGCTATTAGGTGTTTAAAAATTGATGACGATGGGAAAATTTTTGTGGGAGGATATGATGAATTTGGATATTTCAAAGCCAATTCTAAAGGAAAACTGGTTTATTTTTCAGTTTCGAAACTAATAAACAATGAGAATATCAAAGCGATTGACTTTATCTGGAAAATTCACATTCATAAAGGAGAGGTAGTATTTCAATCTTTTACAAGAGCCTATATTTTCAAAAACCAGAAACTTAAACTACTTGAGTCTCCCAACAGATTTCAGTTTTCATTTCAGGTAAAAAACCAACTCTATTTTCAGGATATTTCTGCAGGAATATTGGAATATAAAAACGGAAAATTATTCCCGTTAAAAGGAACTGCCGTTTTGAACACTACAGAAATCTGGGGAATGTTTCCAATGCCGGGAAATAAAATTCTTATTACAACTTTAGACAAAGGACTTTTTATATATGATAATGACAAAATTATCCCATGGGAAACCGAAGCAAATAATTTTATCAAAAAAAATAGCTCCCTTGGAGGCGTAACTATAAAAGATACATTTATCATTCTGAATTCGGTATTAGACGGGATGATTATCTGCGACTTAAACGGAAATATAATTCAGCACATCAATCATAAAAAGGGATTGCAAAACAATACCGTACTGACTTCATTTATTGACAACAAAAACAATCTTTGGCTGGGACTAGATAATGGAATTGCCTTTATTAATGAAAATTCTCCATTTACCTATTTTGGTTTCAGTTATGATTTAAGTACCGTTTATGCTTCTGTAGCTTATAAAGGAAACCTTTACGTAGCTACTAATCAAGGTCTGTTTTATCATTCTTGGAGCAACAGCATTAAAGAAAACACTTTTAAACTTGTTGAAGGAACCACAGGTCAGGCTTGGAATATTCAAGTGATAGACGATCAGCTAATTTGCGCTCACAATAGAGGCGCATTGCTTATTTCTGGAGGAAAAGTTATTAAAACATTAGATAATAAAGGGCATTTTGGCTTTAAGCCAATTCCTAATCGCCCGAATTACTTAGTAGGATCGACATACTATGGATTTACCATATTTGAAAAAACAGCCGGCGGATTATCCTATAAAAATCAAGTTGGAGGATTTGATCTATCTGCTAATACATTTGAAATAGACGAACACAATTTATGGCTAAAAAAAGACAATTTAATTTACCAACTGACGCTCTCAGATGATTTGAACAGATTTAAATCAATTAAAACGCACAAAAATTTATCCAACTCAGTTAAAGGAATAGGGAGTTTACAACGAATAAAAAACAACGTATACTTCCAAACAGATAATCGTTTTTATAAATATTCACAGGAACAAGATTTGTTTTTTGAAGATAAAAAAATTAGCGCGGTATTTAAAGATGTTCCAAAAATATATTCTTTAACCGAAGATAATTATAGCAATATCTGGTATATTTTCAGCGAATCATTAGGCGTTTTAATGAAGCAGAAAAATGGCGCTTATAAAAATACAATTGCCCCTTTTTCCAGTTTAACCGGTAATCTCGTAAACAACTACATATCCGTAAACACTATTGATCCTGAAAACATATTAATTGGTTTAACCGATGGTTTAGCCCATTATAATTCTAAACTACAGAATTACTCCGCATCAAAACCAATGGCATTTATAAGAAGTTTTTCATATCCAGGAGATACAATAATCCTAGGAAATGGACCAAATAAAATTGAGATGCTAAAAATTCCTTACTCAGCAAATCGAGTAAAATTTACATTCTCGTCTCCTACCTATGAAAATCTGGAAAATGTAGAATTCTCTTATCAACTGGAAGGTTTTGATGATAGATGGAGTACTTGGTCTTCGATTTCAATTAAAGAATACACCAATTTAAGAGAAGGTGATTATAAAATGAAGATAAAAGTAAGAAACAGTCATGGTATTCAATCGGAAGAAGCTGTTGCCACTTTTACAGTTTCGCCACCTTGGTACAGACATTTTTTAGCGTATTTATTTTATATTCTACTAGTTATTGCCTCAGTATTTTTCATTCGAAACAGAGTGAAAATGAAAATCAGAAAAAACAAATATTACGAAACTATTGAACAAAGAAGGCTTTATTTAGAGAAAGAATCTAAAATAAGACAGGAACAATACGAACTGGAAAAAGAAATTGAAAAATTAAAAAGTGACAAGCTACAAATTAAGATTTTAGCAAAGGATAAAGAACTAGTAAACAACTCGCTGCAAGTAGTTAAGAAAAACAAAATCCTAAATGGCATCATTTATAAATTAAAAGACATCAATGTTGAATCCTTTGATGATTCTACCAAATTCCAATTTACAAAATTAAATAAAAGCATCACCAAAGAAGTTAATGCGGACAAAAGCTGGAAAGACTTAGAAAAACACATTAAGAATGTACATTTTGATTTTCTCAAGAGATTGAAAGAAAAATATCCAACAATATCTCCCCGAGAATTAGATTTGTCGACCTATTTATTAATGAATATGTCAACGAAAGAGATTGCCGAAATCATGAATATCTCAAACGGAGGAGTAGAACTTGCACGTTACCGATTGAGAAAAAAACTAGGACTCAACAAAAAAGAAAATCTGATTGGATTTCTAATGAGCATTTAATAAAACTAAAAATGCCATCATAGATTATTATGATGGCATTCCTATTATAAAAATAACTTGTCTTGTTTAAAGAAAATCTAAAGTTCGTTCCAATGCCATTCCTCTCGAACCTTTTATCAAAATAGCACTAGCATCGAATTCAGTCGTTGGTAAATCATTCGAAAACTCTTCAAATGTATTGTAGAACCAAAAGTTGCTTTTTTCCATTTTATTGGCATAAAATGCTGAACCGATAAAATAACATTTCACTTTATCTTCGTCCGAAAGCAGGTCAACTATTGCTTTATGTTCTTGCTGACTTTCCTGTCCCAACTCAAACATATCTCCCAAAATCATTACCTTATTTTGACTTTCTAACTGGAGGAAATTTTCAATAGCTACAGCCATACTGCTTGGATTTGCATTATAGGCATCCAGAATAATTTGGTTAGTTCCTTTTGTCAACAACTGCGATCTGTTATTCTCAGGCACATAACTTTCTAAAGCTTCTTTTATTGCAACATCATCAATTCTAAAATACTTTCCAATAGTCAGAGCCGCATTGATGTTATTGGCATTATACAAGCCTATTAAATGGGTTAAAATAGTTAAATTAGAATAGTCTATCGCTACAAATGGATTTGCTTTAACTGAAGTTATATTAACATCCGCATTTGCTTTATTTACACCAAAAGAATAGGCCTTTAACGATCTTGACTTTTCAACTTGAATGGGATCTTCTAAGTTTATGAAAGCAAGTTTATCATTTGCCGAAAGGTACTGATACATTTCGCTTTTTCCTTCAATCACTCCCTCAACACCACCAAAACCTTCTAAGTGTGCTTTTCCAAAATTAGTGATGTAGCCATAATCCGGCTTTGCTAAATCACATAGAAATTCAATTTCTTTTTTGTGATTAGCTCCCATCTCAACTATTCCAATCTCTGTTTTCGAAGTAAATGAAAGCAATGTCAATGGAACTCCAATGTGATTGTTTAGGTTTCCTACGGTTGCTTTGGTTTTGAATTTTTTAGAAAGAACCACATGAATCAGTTCTTTGGTCGTTGTTTTACCATTACTTCCCGTAAGCGCTATTATAGGCAGTTTCAAATATTCCCGATGAAATTTAGCCAGATTCTGCAGTGCCGTTAAACTGTCATCGACTAAGATAGTTCTTTGGTCAATAAAATAAGATTCGTCATCAATTATCACATAAGAAGCGCCTTTATCTAATGCCTCTTTCGCAAATGTATTCGCATCAAAACGCTCCCCTTTTATGGCAACAAATAAGGAATTTAACTCAATCTTGCGGGTATCTATCGAAACCGATTTACATTTTAAAAATAAACTATGAATGTAATTAATATCCATTTGAAACGATTTAAAAAAATAAAAGCCCTAATCAAAGGGCTTTTATTTTTATTTTATAAAAAATTTAATTTCTAGCTGATTTTTTCTTGTCTGCTTTAGGACCTACTCTAGACATTGCACATCTAAAACCGATGTAATCAGTAGCCATATCCTGTGGAAAATACCTTCTTTGTGCAGGATCTAACCAATAAGCTCTATCTCTCCAAGAACCACCTTTATAAACTCTAACTTCATCATTTATTAAAGTTGTTCTCTTGCTTGATTTATCATATTTTCTAACCATTTTACCTAAACTATCTGTTGTAACATTGTGTTTAGGAGAGTTGTACATGATTTTCTCATCTTTTTGTTTTTCAGTGTCAGCTTCTGAAGATCCAAAGTTATAATATCTTGTAGATTGTTTATCACCATCTCTGTAATTAGTATTATCACTTTTGTCAAAATTCTGTCTCAAATATGTTTCTTTTTCATCAACTGGAACTTGAGCGATTTGACCCGGGAATCTTCTGGCAACTATTCTACCATTACTTAGAGTGTCAAATTTCATATTCTCATTAGTAACAATTTCTACTTTACCGTCTGCACCAATTTTATTTTTAGTGTATTGATTTCCTCTAAAATAGTTAAAATCATTTGCTTCATTGTCGATTATAGGTCTGTAAACATCTTGCACCCATTCGGCAACATTTCCAGCCATATCATACAAACCAAAATCATTTGCAGGATATTTTTTAACCTCATTTGTAATATCTGCACCATCATCTGACCAACCTGCAATTCCACCGTAATCTCCATTACCTTGTTTGAAATTGGCTAACTGATCTCCTTTACTTTGTCTTTTACCTGAACGGGTGTAACCACCAGACCAAGGGTATTTTTTCTGACCTTTATATATATTGTATTCTCTTTGTCCTACATCGGCAGCAGCTGCATATTCCCATTCTGCTTCTGTTGGAAGTCTGTATTCAGGAAGAAGAATACCTGAAGAGCGTTGTGCATAAACATTTTTAGGTTCAATAACTTTACCGTCTTTTCCTGCTTTAGGAGCTTTTTTACCTCCATTTTTTCCTTTTAATACAATTTCTTCATTTCCTCCGTAAGCCAAAGTAGGTGAATTCAAATATGTTTCTGTATCAAAATTACTATCGGCAGTAACATCTAAAGTTTTTGCATTCTTTTTAAGATATCCGTTTTTTTCTAAAAGCGCTTCATTTACACGTTGTGTTCTCCAGTTACTGAATTCAACTGCTTGAATCCAATTCACTCCAACAACAGGATATTCTGCGTAAGAAGGATGTCTTAAATAGTTGTTAGTCATCGTTTCATTGTAACCTAATCTATTTCTCCAAACTAATGTATCAGGTGAGGCTCCCTCGTATATGTTTTTATAATTTTCTTCAGTGGGTGGATAAACACTTTTCAACCAATCTAAGTAATCTAAATACATCGAGTTAGTAACTTCAGTCTCATCCATGTAAAAAGACTGAACGTGTTGTTGTGTTGGAGTATTATTCCAATCATGCATAACGTCATCTTCTACTTTCCCCATAGTAAATGTACCCCCTTCAACAAAAACCAAACCTGGCCCTGCTTGTTGTTTTTTACTTGAACCTGCTTTTTTGCTGTCCATATTCCAACCGGTTGCTCTTGATGTATTTTTGGAGCTCGACTTTTTACTGCAACTGGAAAAACCAATAACTAACATGATTGTTATCAACAATCGTAAGCCCATAATTTTGTTTGCTTTCATACTCTTTAGTAGGTAATAATTTAAGTGCCGCAATATAATAATTAACCATTAATCAACATCAAACTTTTCAATAATTTTAGCCAATGTAATTTTAACAATAAATTATATATCAAAACGCAAATTTATAATATTTATTATTTACTATCACATGAAATGATTTATTTTTACTGATAAATAATAACTCACTATTAATCACGTTAAAAAACGATGAGAAAAATACTTTTGGTTTATTTAAGCCTACTTCCTTTTGTTTCTTTTGCTCAAATTAAAGGTGACACAACCATTGAATGGACAGACAAAAAAGAAATGGCATATGGTGATTTCAAAATTATTATTCCTCAATTTACAGGGGAAAGTTTCCATTATGACGCTTCCCAAAAAACATTGCTTTATACGTTAAAAATAAAAGAACTAGTCTCGTTTGACGAAGGAAAAGTCAAACTCACAAATGTGATTTACGAAACAATCACAACTGCTCAACTGGGCGATTTAGCTCCTGAAAACATTCCAAAAACAGCAAATGCATCCTTGAAAGTCAACATCTCAAGAGACACCAAAGAAGCTTTCATTTCGCTGTCACCTATAATTAAGGACGACTTCGGATTCAAACGAATCACGTCTTTTTCTTATGAAGTGGAAAATAACACTAGTAGAATTTCACAATCCAGCAAAAGTGCCAACACAAATAGCATCATCAATTCTGTTTTAGCAACAGGTAACTGGTATCAATTTTATGTTGAAAAATCAGGCGTATATAAAATCACTAAAACTTTTTTACAACAACTAGGATTAGACGCAAACACATTAGATCCTCGAAAAATAAAAATATATGGTAATGGCGGACGAATGCTTCCTTTATCAAACAGTGTTTTTTATCCAAATGACTTGTCTGAAAACGCCATTCAAATTGATGGCGAAGCTGACGGAGTTTTCAACAACGACGACTACATTCTTTTTTATGGCGAAGGAGTCGACACTTGGAATCTCGAAAGTCTGACCTTTACTAATTTGTACGATACAAAATCCTATTATTACATTACTGTTCAAGGTACCGATGGAAAAAGAATCACTCCTATGGCTCAACCTCCCGGAAACACTACATTAACCGTAACTTCTTTTGATGATCATCAATACCACGAAGCAGACCTTATTAATATAGCACGATTGGGTCGTCAATGGTTTGGTGAATCATTCGAAGTCAAAGACGAACAGGAATTCGATTTTACTTTCCCTAATATTGACTCTGCAACTCCTGTAAAACTGCTGCTAACCGCTGCATCAGCTGCATTTACTCCTACTTCTTTGAATGTGACTGCAAACGGAACCGCAGCCGGAACTATTTCTTTCCCTGCTTTAAACAACAATACCGAAACGGAGTTTTATTTAGGCTCTTTACCAAGCAATACCAATTTCAGTGGTGCTGAAAACATAAAAATAAAACTAAAATACAACAACAACGGTGTTCCGGGTTCCAAAGGTTTTCTTGATAACATCAGGCTTATCGCCAAGCGAAAACTGCAAGGCTACGGAAAACAGTTTCATTTTCAATACGACCAATCCAGTTCAAATCTTGGGATTGTAAATTACAGCATATCAAACACAGTTGCTATTCCTCAAGTCTGGGATGTTACTGATCTTTATAATGTAACCAAAATCGAAAATTCCAATCAAACTACATTAAATTTCAAAGCAAACTTAGGAGAGCTCAGAAAATATATCGCGTTAGATGCTTCGGATTATTACACTCCTTTAAAAGGCACCAAATCAAAAATTACGAATCAAAACCTAAAAGGCACACTATTTAAAAACGGACAAGGTCAATTTCAAGACATTGATTACATGATTATCACACCCGCCTTTTTAGTAGCACAAGCCGAAAAACTAGCCACTTTTCATCGTACACAATCCAATTTAAATGTAAAAGTGATTCCTTTAGAATTGATCTATCAAGAATTTTCTTCTGGAAAACAAGATGTTGCAGCAATCCGAAATTGCATTAAATACATCTACGAAAATGCTTCAGCACCAGAGAAAAGAGTAAAGTTTATCAATCTTTTTGGAGATGCCTCTTATGATTTTAAAAATAGAATCACCAACAACACTAATGTCGTGCCCATTTATCACGCCTTAAACAGTAGCACCACTGGTGAATCATCCTTTGCCTCAGATGATTTTTTCGGATTAATGGATACTGCAGAAGGAAATATTATATCGTATTTTGGAGGAATTGATATTGCAGTGGGAAGAATGTTAGTCAATGATGCCAAACAGGCCGACGAAATGGTCAATAAAGTAATCGAATATCACGACCTAAAATCCTATGGAAGTTGGAGAAATAACTTCGCATTAATTTCTGATGATTCAGATATATTATCGGATGCCAGTTTACAAAACAGGCAAAATATTCTTGCAAATACTATTGCTTCCGAAAAACCATTTCTAAATGTCACTAAAATATTTTTAGATTCTTATGTTCAAGAAGCATCAGCAGGAGGTTCCAGATATCCAAAAGCTAGAACTGACTTCTTCAATGCTTTCGAAAAAGGAGCTTTAGTCTTTAATTATTTAGGACATGGCGGTGAAGATGGCTTATCAAGCGAACGAATTTGGGAAAAATCAGACGGACAAAACTTAAGTAATCAATATAAGTATCCTTTATTTATAACCATCACTTGTGAATTTTCCCGTTTTGACAATCCTTTAAGACCAACTGCTGGAGAATATACCTATTGGAACCCAAAAGGCGGAGCAATAGCAATGATAACTACCATTCGTTCCATTGGGCAATTCAGTGCAGAAAATTTCAATGACCTGCTGACAAAAAATTTATTATCGTACAATTCAAATCAATATACTTCAATTGCAGAAGCACTAAGAATTTCAAAAAACAGTAACCCAAACTCAGCTACCAATGTTGTTTTTTACATTGGTGATCCCGCATTAATGCTTGCGATACCAAAACCCAAAATTAGATTAACTAAAGTAAATGACATTCCGGTCACCCAAACCATTGACGACTTCAAATCATTGGCAAAAATGAAACTAACAGGAGAAGTTACTGATGAGAACAACAACCTGCTGACGAATTATAACGGAGAAGTTTCCACAACTATTTTTGACAAAACAGTTTCAAGAACAACCTATAATAATGATGGCAATAGTCCACCTATTAATTTCAATGTTTTAGGCGAAACAATATTTAGAGGGAATGCATCCGTTACTAATGGTCAATTTGAGTTTAGTTTTGTTGTGCCCAGAGACATTAGAGTCCCATTGGCAAACGGAAGAATTAGTTTTTATTCCAAAAAAAATCAGTTATTACAGAACGAAACCGGGTACGATTCTACTATAAAAATAGGAGGAATAAATGAAAATGCAACAGTAGACAATATTAGTCCAAGAGTTAAGTTATATATGAATGACGAGACTTTTGTTTCTGGCGGAACAACTAATGAATCCCCATTTCTTGTTGCACTGCTTGAAGATGAAAACGGAATAAATACGGCAAGCGGAATAGGTCATGATATTGTTGCTATTCTTGATGGAGATGTAAGCAATCCCTTTGTACTGAATGATTATTATCAAACAACATTAGACGATTTTACAAGTGGAACTCTCCGATTTCCGTTGCGCAATTTAACTCCGGGATTACACACTATAACACTCAAAGCGTGGGATGTATACAACAACCCGATAACCGCCGAGATTCAGTTTATTGTTGTAGGTGACGAAACGATAACATTGACACATGTGTTGAATTATCCTAATCCGTTCGTTAATTATACTGAATTTTGGTTTACACACAACAGACCATTTGAACCATTGGACGTTCAGGTTCAAGTAATGACAATAACCGGAAAAGTGGTCTGGACGAAAAATCAAATTATCACAACTGAAGGTTTTTTATCTAAAGAAATTACTTGGGATGGCAAAGATGATTTTGGAGATAAAATAGGAAAAGGCGTTTATGTTTACAAACTAACCGTCAAATCAAGTTTAACAAATAAGAAAACTGAAAAATTTGAAAAACTTGTTATACTTTAATAAAATACTATATTTGTTTAATATAACTTCCTACAATAATGAAAAAAATAACATTACTTTTTATCTTTTTATTTGTAATTTCTTTTACAAAAGCACAAGATAGAGTTATAAATCCGGGGGTTCCCTTTTTATTAGTCGCAGCCGATGCAAGAGCTGCAGGTATGGCAGACGTAGGAGTTGCAACATCAGCTGATGCTTTTTCACAGCAATGGAATCCGGCTAAATATGCTTTTGCAACTGACCAAAAAGGATTTTCTATAAGCTACACACCATACCTTACTGACCTGGTTAATGATATATCATTAGGACAATTGACCTATTACCAAAAACTGAACGAGAGAAGTGCATTTGCAGGAAGCCTTCGCTACTTTGGTTTAGGCGAAATTGAATTACGTGAAACTGGCGATCCTAACGAATCGCCTAGAATAGTTTCTCCAAATGAGTTTGCTATTGATGGTTCTTATTCTTTGAAGTTAAGTGAGAAATTCTCTATGGCTATCGCGGGACGATTTATAAATTCGAATTTAAAAGTGGCATCTGACAATAACGATGCCTCATCTGCAAGTACGTTTGCTGTTGATGTAGCCGGTTTTTACCAATCTGAAGAAATAGCATACAACGAATTCAACGGAAGATGGAGAGCAGGATTTAATATTCAAAATTTAGGCCCAAAAATCAGTTATGACAACGATGATTTTAACAACAACTTCATACCTGCTAATTTAAAAATAGGAACTGGTTTTGATTTTATTTTAGACGACTATAATAAGGTTGCCGTAAATGTTGAATTTAATAAATTATTAGTTCCAACACCACAAGACCCAGATTTAAACGGCGACGGAACAGTTACAGTTGAAGAACGCAATCAAAACAACCAGAATTACCGCGCTATTGGTTGGACTTCCGGTGTTTTCGAATCATTTGGTGATGCTCCCGATGGATTTAGCGAGGAATTAAAAGAAGTTACTTATGCTGTAGGCGCCGAATATTTGTACCAAGATTCCTTTGCGATGCGTTTGGGATATTTTCACGAAAGTCCTTTAAAAGGGGCTCGACAATTTTTCTCGCTTGGAGCAGGTTTCAAATACAATGTTGTCAAAGTAGATGTTTCGTATTTATTCTCGGCATCAAAAGTAAAAAACCCTTTAGAAAACACCCTTCGTTTTTCACTTACCTTCAATTTTGGAGATAAATATGACGAATATTAAACATAAATAAAATCCACAAATAATAATCCAAATTTCAACACCATGAAGTTTGGATTTTTTTTCCTTAAAAAAGTATGAAAGAAATAACAATTACCACTCAATTCAAAGTATTCGATTCCCTTCAAGAGTTACCAAATGACATTCAGGACTTAATGACGCAAGCCGTTGAAGTACGAAAAAATGCTTATGCTCCCTATTCAAAATTTAGAGTTGGAGTAGCAATTGTTTTAGACAACGGTAAAACTGTACTAGGTTCAAACCAAGAAAACGCGGCCTATCCTTCGGGACTCTGTGCGGAACGTGTCGCAATTTTTTATGCCGGAGCAGTCTATCCAGAAGCCAAAATTTTAAAAATGGCAATTACAGCTGCTTCGGATTCGAATCAAACTACAGCTCCAATTCCTCCTTGTGGATCTTGCAGACAATCTATAGCAGAATACGAAATCAAACAAGAGACCCCTATCGAAATCTATTTTATGGGAGAAATTGGTGCAATTTACAAATCAGAATCCCTGAAAAACTTGCTTCCATTTATGTTCGATAAAAAATTCTTGTAAAAATTCCAAAAATTGCCTATTAAATTTTAGTTCTTACTTGGAATGTCTTATTTTTGCATTTCGCAAATTTGTGGGAGGAAACTATTTTGCGTTATAGGTACAAATTGATAATACAATAACACTTTAGCAAAAGAAAAATTCAGATGAAAGAAGTTACAAAAGAAGTATATTTAAAGTGGTATGAAGACATGCTGCTTTGGAGAAAGTTTGAGGACAAACTTGCAGCATTATACATCCAACAAAAAGTTAGAGGTTTTCTACATTTATACAATGGTCAAGAGGCAGTATTAGCTGGTGCATTGCACGCAATGGACTTGACAAAAGACAAAATGATTACTGCTTACAGAAATCACGTTCAGCCAATAGGTATGGGAGTTGATCCTAGACGCGTAATGGCAGAACTTTTAGGAAAAGTTACCGGAACTTCAAAAGGTATGGGCGGTTCTATGCACATCTTTTCAAAAGAGCACCGTTTTTATGGTGGTCACGGAATTGTAGGAGGACAAATTCCTGTAGGTGCAGGATTAGCTTTTGCAGACAAATATTTTGAAACTGGCGGTGTTACTATGACTTATTTTGGTGATGGTGCGGCACGTCAAGGATCTTTACACGAAGCTTTTAACATGGCTATGTTGTGGAAACTTCCAGTTGTATTTATTGTTGAAAACAATGGTTACGCCATGGGAACTTCTGTAGAAAGAACAGCCAATCATACTGATATCTGGAAATTAGGTTTAGGCTACGAAATGCCTTGCGGACCAGTTGACGGAATGAACCCTGTAAAAGTTGCTGAAGCAATGACTGAAGCAATTGACAGAGCGCGTCGTGGAGACGGACCAACTTTCCTGGAAATGAAAACATACCGCTATAGAGGTCACTCTATGTCGGATGCACAATTATACCGTTCGAAAGAAGAAGTAGAAGAGTACAAAAAAATTGATCCAATTACTCAAGTTTTAGATGTAATTAAAGATCAAAAATATGCTACACTAGAAGAAATTGAAGCAATTGATCAAAGAGTAAAAGATTTAGTGGAAGAATGTGTAACATTTGCCGAAGAATCTGAATACCCTCCTATTCAACAGCTATACGATGTAGTATACGAACAAGAAAACTATCCATTTTTACCTCATAAACTATAAATCAATTATGGCAACAATAATTACAATGCCTCGTTTGAGCGATACGATGACGGAAGGAACGGTAGCGACTTGGCTAAAAAAAGTAGGTGATAAAATAAGCGAAGGTGATATCCTTGCAGAAATTGAAACCGATAAAGCAACAATGGAATTTGAGTCTTTCAACGAAGGAACCCTTTTACATATAGGAATACCTGCAGGTGAAACTGCACCGGTAGACTCTTTATTAGCAATTATAGGAACTGAAGGCGAGGATATTTCGGCATTATTAGCAGGAAAACCAGCTGATGCAGCTCCAGCTAAAGAAGAAACAAAAGGTACTGAAGAAACAGCAACTACCCCTGAAGTTACAAAAGCTGCAGCACCCGCAACAGCTTCATTACCAAAAGGAGTTGTAGTGATCACCATGCCTCGTTTAAGTGATACCATGACTGAAGGAACTGTAGCAACTTGGTTGAAAAAAGTAGGTGATGCTGTTGCTGAGGGTGACATTCTTGCTGAAATCGAAACCGATAAAGCTACAATGGAATTCGAATCTTTCAACGAAGGAACTTTATTATATGTAGGAATCGAAGAAGGCAATACTGCACCTGTTGATAGTCTTTTGGCAATCATTGGACCTGCAGGAACGGATATTAGCGGAATTGCTGAAAACTATAAAACTGGCGGAGCGCCACAAGCTGCTCCTGCTGTTGCAGAAGAAAAAGAAGTTGCTTCAACAGAAAAAGCTTTAGAACCAATCGTTCAAGAACCATCAAATGACGGTCAACGAATTTTAGCATCACCATTGGCAAAGAAAATTGCAAGTGATAAAGGAATTCAATTAACACAAGTAAAAGGTTCTGGTGAAAACGGACGTATTGTAAAAAGCGATATCGAAAATTTCACACCACAAAAATCTGCTGCTCCAGCACAAACAACTGCAGCTGCACCAGCAAAAACAGAAACTGTAGCTGCTGCAAAACCATTTGTTCCGGCAGGAGAAGTTTTCACAGAAGAAATCAAGAATTCGCAAATGCGAAAAATCATTGCGAAACGTTTAGCAGAATCTTTATTCACGGCACCACATTACAACTTAGTAATTGAAGTAACTATGGATGAAGCAATGAAATCAAGAGCTATCATCAACAACGTTCCAGATACAAAAGTATCTTTTAACGATATGGTGATAAAAGCTTGCGCAATGGCTTTGAAAAAACATCCAAAAATAAATTCTCAATGGAGAGAAGATTCAATTCTTATCAACCATCATGTAAATATTGGAGTTGCTGTAGCTGTTGAAGACGGATTAGTGGTTCCTGTATTACGATTTACAGATGCTATGAGTTTATCTCAAATTGGCGGAAACGTTAGAGATCTTGCAGGAAGAGCTAAAAACAAAAAATTATTACCTACAGAAATGGAAGGAAGTACTTTTACAGTTTCTAATCTTGGAATGTTTGGTATTACTGAATTCAATTCTATCATTAACCAACCAAACTCTGCTATCCTATCTGTAGGAGCAATTGTAGAAAAACCGGTAGTGAAAAATGGTCAGATTGTAGTAGGAAACACAATGATGTTATCTTTAGCTTGCGACCACAGAACAATTGATGGCGCAACTGGAGCTCAATTTTTACAAACATTGAAACAATTTATAGAAAATCCAGTTACGATGCTTGCGTAATAACTCGAATTTTAAAATAGTCATCCCGTCTTGTTTCTAAAACTTGACGGGATTTTTTTATTTATTCTTCTCCTCAATCCAGCGCGACATATATTTGGTACTTTTTAAAGTATGATATTGCAACATAGCTCCCATAAAATTATGCAATCGATGTTGCTGCAAATTTGAGCGTAAAAATTCTATTTTAGTTCTAAAGTCAGTCTCGAATAAACCTTTAGAATATCGTTGATTAATAATGGTAATTCCATTTTGTTGGGCTCTACCCCAAATTTCTTTGTCTTGATATAATTGTACTGCCGTATCCACAAAATTAACTATATCATCCGTAATAAAACCGTTCCAAGGCATATCACCATGCATGGATTCAGAACCAATAGTAGTCGTTACGCTTGGTGTTCCACATTGCATCGCTTCTAATAATTTACCTTTAATACCTGCACCAAAACGTAAAGGTACCAAAACAACACACGCTTTCTTCACTACTTCTTGCGCATCATTAGCACGTCCCATGATTAAAAAACCATCTTTACTATTATGCAATTGCAATACTTTTTGCGAGGGATAAGCGCCATACACATTCAATACAGTTTCTGGCAGACGTTTTTTAATTAAAGGCCAAATTGTATCTTTTAAATATTGAACCGCATTCCAATTGGGCTCATGAAGAAAATTCCCAATGAAAATAAAGTCTTTCCGTTCTTCGAAAGAAGGTATTCTCTTTATTTCAGTATCGTCAATTGGTTCCAATAAAAAAGGCAAATAATGCAACAAGGCTTTATCTATCTTAAATGCAGATTCTAATAATTCCATTTCAAATTCTGAAATCATCAAAGACAAATCACAACGCAAAATACTCGCAATTTCTCGTTTTGCAACCTCTTCAACAAACAAATCAGCTATACTAAAAGAACGATTTTCCTTGAATGCTTTCTGACGAGACAAACGCAGACAATGTAAATCTTCAGTATCTAACAATCTTAACGCATCAGGACAATTTTCGGCAACGCGCCAACCAAATTGTTCTTCCATCATAAAACGGTCAAACAAAACCACGTCTGGATTCAGTTCTTTTATAAAAACATCAAAACTGGAATTATTAAGTTCTATTGATTTTTTCTCGACTTCGTACTCTTGTAAATCAACCATGAAATCACTGTTTTGTGCAGGACTAGCAAACGTAATGCTAAAACCTTGCGCTTTAAAAAGTAAAATCAGCTGTATCATCCTTCCTCCCGCTGCAGACGAATTAGGTTCTGGCCAAACAAAACCAATAATTAAAAGCTTTTGAACTTGATTCATATTATTATAAAATTTCAATTGCAAAATAATGCTATTTTGACTTCAATACGGTCATTTGAACCAAAAATAGATTATAAAACACTAATTTTGTACCAAATAAATTTCATTACCATGTTAGGATTAAAATTAGCTACAGACCCGCGTTGGGTAAATATAGTCGAATCGAATATAGAAGAAATCTTGACAGATCATGCTTGGTGTGAACAAAAAGCAGCATCAAATGCAATAAGTCTGGTTACTTACAACTCTGAATTAGAAGAATTAGTAACTGAGATGTTGATTATTGCCAAAGAAGAATTAGACCATTTGCAATTGGTTCATAATTTAATAAAAAGCAAAGGATTGACTTTAGGTCGAGAAAGGAAAGATCATTATGTAAATAAACTTTTTAAATTTATGAAAAAAGATGGCAGCCGAAAAGATGCTCTTTGTGATCGATTGTTATTTTCAGCAATGATTGAAGCAAGAAGTTGTGAACGGTTTAAAGTTGTATCAGAAAATATAAAAGATGTTGAACTGGCTACTTTTTACAGAGACCTCATGATTTCTGAAGCGGGACATTATACTACTTTTTTGGGTTTTGCACGAAAATATGCTGATAATATAGATGTAGACAAACGCTGGAAGGAATGGATAGAATTTGAAACTTCGATTATCACTAACTATGGTAAACAAGAAACAATTCACGGTTAATTAAAGAATCTTATAGTAAACAAAAAAACAGGATACCGTTAAGCATCCTGTTTTTTTTATTTGCAATCTAAGTAGATTATTTCACAATCATAAACTCAGAACGTCTGTTTAAGGCATGCTCCTCTTCGGTGCAGTTTTCCTGACAATCCACTTTAAATTCTGATTCTCCAAACCCTTTTCCGGTTATTTTATCTACACTAATACCTTTTGAAACAATGTAAGCTACAGTAGCATTTGCTCTTCTCTCAGAAAGATTTAAGTTAAACTCATCAGTGCCTCTGGAATCAGTATGTGCCTTAACGTAAATTTTCAATTTATCGTTTTGAGACATTACATAAACTAATTTATCAAGCTCTGCAGCACCTTTCTTAGTTATATTGCTTTTGTTGTATTCGAAATAAATAGGATTCAAAATAATTTCTGTTTCAGTAACAATCACTTCAATTGGATCAATTACTGCATCAACGGTAACTTTTCCTTGACTAATTTTAGCTACTGGAAAAGATTTTGAAATATAACCATCTTTAAAAACTTCTATAGTATATGGCTTTTGACATTCTACGTCATAAAGAACTTCTCCATTCATATTAGACATTTGAGTGTCTAAAACAGTGTTAGTGGCATCTAAAACAACAACTCTGGAATTAGCCAATAGCTCTCCCGTTTTGGCATTTTTTACCACACTAAGAATTTGCCCTTTACATACCGGAATAGAACTATAGATATGATCTACTCCACTACGGTTACTAGATAAATAGCCAATATTTTTTTCTTTATTAAATGTAAAAGCAAAATCATCTTTTTCCGTATTTACAGGTTTTCCAAGATTATACGGTTCCTCATCTTTATTTAAATCTACAGAAAAAACGTCTAAACTTCCAAAACCCGTCAAGCCGTTTGAAGAAAAATATAAAACAGCATCATCCGTTACAAAAGGAAAATTCTCGTCACCAGCTGTGTTAATTTTATTTCCTAAATTTTCTGGCGCACCATATGTTCCATCATTATTCACTGTTACTTTCCAAATATCAGTTCCTCCAACAGAACCTGGCATATTGGAAGCAAAATAAAGAACCTTCCCATCTGCATCTATGGATGGATTCCCCATAGAATAACTTTTACTGTTGAAAGGCAGTGGAGTACTGGCCCCCCATTTACCATTTTCTTTCACTGATTTGTAAAGATTCACTTGACCAAACTTCAGTTTATGCGTTTTGTCTTTCACGAATAATTTATCTTTGAAACTTTCACTTGAAAAATAAACAACACTGCCATCTTTGGTCATTGTAACCGGACCTTCATGAAACCTGCTATTTAATTCGGTTACAGGAACTGCTTCTGAATAGTTTCCTCCACCGCTATAAGTAGATTGATAAATATCTAGAAAAGGCTCGTTATTCCAACTGTATATTTTGTTGTTTTCATTTCTTGCACTTGAAAAATAAAGGATATCTCCATACAGAATAGCACCAAAATCAGACCTTTCTGAATTAACGGAGATTTTATCAACAACAAAAAGCTTATCTCTTTTCAATAATTTACTAAGATAATCTGGATTTTTATTGAATTGCTTAGCTCTCTGATCGTCTGGTGCTAAAGCTGCAAATGTTTTCATTTGCGAATCGGCTTCGGTGTATTTTCCATTAGATTTTAACATCTGGGCATATCTATAATACGTCTCCGGATCTTGCTTGGTTTGTACCGCTTTGGCATACCATTTTTCGGCCTCTATAGTATTGCGCATGTAATAATAACTATCACCAAGTTGCTTACTTACGTAAGTATTCGAATTTCCCTTTTCAACTAATGACAGATATTCTTTAGCAGCTTCAACATAATCGTAGCTTTCAAATAATTTATCTGCATCCTTAGTATCTTTATTTTGTGCGGAAAGTGAAATACTAACCAGCACAAAAAACAATAATAGAGTATTTTTTTTCATTAACTATTAAATTTAATATTAGAAAAATCTTGGAGAACGTGAAACTTTTTTCGACTCAAATAAATCATATAAAATGATGAGTTCATGAGAGGAGGGTGACGTTATTTTCAAATCAGAAATTATATCTTCGTAAGCATAGCCAATGCGCAACTCAGGCGTAATTGCAAAATTTACCATTGCTCCAAAACTGTCTTCCAATCGATAAGTTGCTCCTAATTCCAATTTTTCCTGATATAAAAAATTAGCGGAAATATCTACGGAAGGCGAAACATTAAATGCAGATTTCAACATAAAGGACGGTTTGAATTTTAATTCATAGTTAATATCAAATACATATCCGGCAGTTAAAAAATAGTGTGATACATCCGATCCATATTCTCTTCCATTATAATCCAAATGGGCTGATTTTATCATGTTGGGAACTGAAAAAGACACGTAATATTTATCGGTGTAATAAAACACTCCTGTTCCTAAATTCAAAGAAGTATCATTAATGTCGGTCCCAAAAACACCTTCTGAAGGATCTGGCAAACTCGATTGAATATCCCTTAGTCCAACTTTGTGAAAAGACGCTCCTGCTTTCAAACCAAATGCCAGTCTTTGTGTGCCTCCTAATTTCAATGTATACGAGAAATCTCCAAATACATTTTGCTCGGTAACCGGACCAATTTTATCCGAAATTAATGACAATCCGACACCTACATTCTTTCCCACCGGAGTATGTCCGGAAAAAGAAAGAGAGGTTGGAGCATCTTCAATATTTACCCACTGCTTTCTAAATAAAAGACCAAAAGAAATACTTTCTTTGGATCCCGCGTAGGCTGGATTTATAACATTCATATTATACATGTATTGTGTATAATGAGGATCTTGTTGCGCCTTCACATCTATATAGGCAATAAGAACTAAAAGAGAAGTCAAAAATATTTTATTCATATCTATTTGTTTTATTATTCTGCTGACCGATTGAAGGCCTGCATAAATACATTAATCTATTATTTTTCTCTGATTAGATAGATCCAACCTGTTTTTGTTTGTCCATTATTGAATTCTATAACATAATAATAGGTTGCGCTCGGAAGTTCATCTCCTTTATTTGATTGACCATTCCATTGATCTGTATAATCGGATTGATTGTAGACTTTAATACCATATCTATTGAATATCTCCAGGTTTTTAACATCCATTAATCTTAAATCAAAAGTGTCATTTGATCCGTTACCGTCTGGTGAAATCCCTTTTTGTATATCACAATAAATGGATTCAACAGTCGAACTAGCCGTTGTTGTGCAACCTGTACTTGAAGAAGTCACAGTTAGCGTATATGCTACAGGAAATACTACTTGTGCACCCGGAGTTGACGCTATCACATCGGTTACATTTAGGATATTTGAATTTGTTCCCACTGGATTTCCATCTTTATCTTCCCATTCATACGATACATTGTTTGGGTCGTAAGATCCTGACAGTGGATTTGCAGTTAAAGTATACACTTTATTGCTACAATCCCCTATGGTTTCAAATTGAATTGTTGGAGGAACTGGATTAATTGTTCTCGCAGCTCCACTAATCTCACATGTAGTATTATTTTTAAAACGCACAATTACGGTATAGTTACCTGATGGCAAAGTAAAAATCGGACTATCTTGAAATCCATTCCCAACACTATACTCAACACCAGACTGAGATGTAATTGTTATTTCTCCAGTTGTATTAGCACAAGTAGGCTGCCTTGTAACTATTGCTGTCGGTATTGCCGGAATCGCTGTTATTGTTAATATTACTCTAGTCCTAGAAACACTTAAACAGCTTCCGATTGATGATTCAGCATAATAAGTAGTTGTTCCCACACCAACTTGAGTAGGATTAGCCACTGCAACTCCACCCACTAAATCTGTATACCAAGTTATTGTATTACCAAGTGCTGTTGCAGTTATAGTTTGACTAGCTATTCCGTTTGAACAAACGGTCTGGTCAGTTGCTACTGGATTTGGCACCACTCCAACAATTGTTAAAGTAACAGAAGTACGCGTAAGACTCGGACAAATTCCGTTTGATGACTCAGCATAATAAGTGATTGTACCTACTCCAACTTGCCTTGGAGTAGTCACTATGCTACCTCCAACTGCGGCTGTATACCATGTTACAGAATCACCTGTTGCCGTCGCTGTTAATATTTGTGTCAATGTTCCATCAGTACATTCTGTTTGATCTCCACCACTTACAGGAACGACTGGCCTTGGATTTAAAGTTAAAGTAACTGCCACACGTGATGTGCTTACACAAGACGTTGTGCTTACAGCTTCAGCATAATAAGTAATAGTTCCTACTAAACTTAAAGAAGGATCTGGTACTATAGTTCCTCCAGTCGGTGCATCATACCAAACTATTGATTCGCCGGGCTGAACTGTAGCAGCGGCTGTCAATGGTATGATTGGTGATGAAGCACATACCGTTTGATCTCCTCCGCTTAACGGAACAAGTGGTATTGGATTAATAGTTAAGGTTACGGCAGTACGGGAGTTGCTGACACATAGCGTTACATTTTTTACCGATTCTGCATAATATGTAATGCTTCCTAACGCACTTAATGAAGGATCTGGCACTACATTTCCTCCGGTTAATGCATCATACCAGACTACTGACTCACCCGATGTAACTGTAGCTGTAGCTGTCAAAGTTTGAATTGGTGAAGTAGCACATACCGTTTGATTCCCTCCGCTTATTGGAGCGATTGGCCTTGGATTTAAAGTTAAAGTAACTGCCACACGTGATGTGCTTACACAAGACGTTAAGCTATTTACCGCTTCGGCATAATAAGTAATAGTTCCTAATGCACCTAAAGAAGGATCCGGCACCACATTTCCTCCGGTGGCTGCATCATACCAAACTACTGATTCGCCGGGCTGAACTGTAGCAGCGGCTGTCAATGGTGTGATTGGCGATGAAGCACATACCGTTTGATCTCCGCCACTTAATGGAACAAGTGGTATTGAATTAATAGTTAAGGTTACGGCAGTTCGGGAGTTGCTGATGCATAGTGTTGCATTTTTTACCGATTCTGCATAATACGTAATGCTTCCTAATGCACTTAATGAAGGATCCAGCACTACATTTCCTCCGGTTAATGCATCATACCAGACTACTGACTCACCCGATGCAACTGTAGCTGTAGCTGTCAAAGTTTGAATTGGTGAAGTAGCACATACCGTTTGGCTTGCTCCCGTTGGAGTTAAAGGCGGGACATGAAATTCTACTGTTATATCTGCAGTTGAACTAGGACAGATTCCATTTGAGATAGTCCATGTAAAAACATATATACCTTCTACATTTACTGTAGCTGTAGATGTCCCATTATTTGCAGCACTGAAATTTACTAAACCTGGCCCTGATTTTAATGACCAAACACCAGAACCCACAATAGGAGTGTTACCTCCAAGTGAAGTACTTGTTAATGTACAATTGAATTGATTTGAACCTACGGTTGCAACTGTTGGCTTTTCATCTAAATTAACTAAAATACTATCTTCTTTGTAACAAGGAATTAAAGCATCCGCTGAGACAACAACTGGATTCGGGTCTTTTATGTTAAAATCAATAGGACCGATCCCATAATCTAGTGAACTAGTTAATTCTGGGCTTAAAAAGGAATTTGTAACATTATAATTAAGTTCACTATCATCTTGCATCGTGAACGCAAAAAACTTAATATCTCCAATTGCATAGCCTATCAGTGATTTCAATACTTCAACTTCAAAACCAAGATTATAATCTGCAATTCCTGAATTGCCAGTATTAACCCCCATCACAGAAGAAGGGAATCCCATTATCGCATTCCCTATACTTAGCTTCGTAGAAGTACCAGTTTTTAATTCGATTATATCCGCGAAATAATTTGTTCCACCGTTATCAGTCGAAATTGCAAGACAATAATCTGCTTGAAAATAAGAATCAAAAGTACTTGGGTTATTATTAAAATAATTAAATCCCTTTACAGAGGGAATAACATTTGCTTCATCTCCATAATTTGCCAAATTAAAACCTCCAGGCTTTGTATCCAGAAACAACAGCATACTTCTATTGTTTTCTAATTTTCCTGGAATACCAAAAACTATCTTATCTTCTGTAGGACTAATTTTTATAGCATTAATATAGCCGGTTGATGCATTTGACGATAATGCCGCTGAAAGATTATTATCTTCCATCGGACCTTTTCCCCAAGCAGCTTCACTCATCGCTCCGTCCAAAGTAACTGCATAACGTGTTCTAACACTAACTACTTGACCTTTTTTTAGTGCAGTTGTTGAGAATTCTCTATTTGTTGACATAGCCTGTGCTACCGTTCCGTCAATTGAAAATTCAAATAAATCAGCACCACCGTTTGCAGTAAATACAAGTGGAACTCCTTCACATATAATTTGGTCTGTAGGTGAAACGGACAAATTAACTGCCGGTGGAGCAGAATAAACGGATGCAACTACAGGTACCCTAACACTAAAATCAGCTCCAGCGTGCGTGCGAACATAAAAGGTTGTAGTTTGACTTATACTAGGACTATATATAGATCCTGTATGTAAAATTATAGTAGAAGTCTGGCTCGCAAACCATTCGATAACATCTCCACTACCTCCGGAGGCAGCCATAAATACTCTTACAGTCAAATCACTCTCTTCTTTACACGCGCTTCCCGCAGTAGTCAGCGGTGACGGTATAATAGCTGTAGATTTCGCAGTTTTAGAAGTTCTATTAGATTTTTTAATAGTATCGGTTAATTTAACCGTTAAGGGCAACTGCAAATTTATTTTAGAATTATTTAAAGTTTGTTCGAAATTTTTGGCATTAATTTTATTTGCTAAAAACGAAAAAAACAATAAAAATAAAAGTAATTTATTTTTCATAGAATAAATTTTGTTGTTAATATAATGGACGATATATATTTAATTAAATAAAAGTATTGTTTTATTTTGGTAAAGCAAATAAAATTTTAATATATAATTAACAATATTACAAACAAATTAACAAACAAGCAGTTTGCGTATTATTCTATAATCAACTAGTTATTAGCGCATACAAAAAAACCCTGATCAAATTCATGATAGAGATTTTAATAGCATCTGAAAAAGTACAGATTAAAGAAAGGCAACCAGCCGAGGCGTTAGCCGCACAGGTAGTACGTATAAACAAAAAAATCCTCA
>NZ_JASCRY010000005.1 GCF_030010375.1 Flavobacterium yafengii
TTAAGGTGGTTATTGCGGCGGGGCTCACCTCTTCCCATCCCGAACAGAGTAGTTAAGCCCGCCTGCGCAGATGGTACTGCAGTTATGTGGGAGAGTATGTCGTCGCCTTTCTTTGAAGACCCCGTTCTAACGAATGGGGTTTTTTATTCATACTTCTTTCATTTTAAGTGAAGTATACTGGTACCTTAGCTCAGATGGTAGAGCAATGGACTGAAAATCCATGTGTCCCTGGTTCGATCCCTGGAGGTACCACAAAATGCTCGGATGGTGAAATTGGTAGACACGCTGGACTTAAAATCCAGTGAACAGCAATGTTCGTGCGGGTTCAAGTCCCGCTCTGAGTACAAAAACTTCAGTTGGCTAACGCTAGCTGAAGTTTTCTTTGTTTTAAGAATAAAGAATTCTCATCATTTATTTGATTTTTGTATTATAACTCATTCAATGACAGTTATATTTTACAAATGTTTACTCAATGTGTACTGCATTAGTGGGGTTAACATTTTTGAAAAGCAATGTTTATTGAATGGATAAGTATTTAATATTTTTAATCTTTGATGAAGATAGTTTTAGTTAAACTTAAATGTTATACCTTTTTTATATTAAAATTTTGAGGCCTTATTCCTTTATATATATTGTTTTCGTATGAATTTCTTTATTTGAAATAAATTCTTCAACACTGAAGTTATTTAGAGTATAACATAAACGCTGCTCATATTAATGCTGTTTTTAGAAGTAAAAAAGTCTAGTTTTTAATTAACGGTTCATTTTAGATATTTAAGAAGTTGTTGATGAATTATTAAACTTTAACGTTTGTTCCACTTAATAGTTTATTGCATTTGATGAAAAAAAAGTACTTTAGTTAATTGTTTAATAAATCGTTATCCAAAAAACAATAAATCTATGAAAAGAAGATCTTTTTTAACTACTGCAACTTTAGCGTCTGCAGGTCTTACCACACTTTTGATTACAGGCTGTACTTCTGGTACTAAAAAGGAAGAAGATTCAGTATCAATTGAAAATTCCAATGCGATCTTTGAATTGGATGAAGAAACCATCGGTAGTTTAAGAGAAAAATTAGCTTCTGGAAAATATACTTCGGAACAATTAGTACAATTATATTTAAAACGTATTGAAGCTATTGATAAAGATGGACCTCAATTGAATTCTGTTATCGAAGTCAATCCTGACGCAGTTGCTATTGCAGTTGCTATGGATAAAGAGTTGAAAGCTGGTAAAAGCAGAGGACCTTTACATGGAATTCCAGTTTTAATAAAAGACAACATCGATACAGCGGATAAAATGCAAACAACTGCGGGATCTTTGGCAATGGCAGGAAATATTGCTTCAAAAGATGCTTTTGTAGTACAAAAATTGAGAGAGGCCGGTGCAATAATCATTGGGAAAACCAATTTGAGTGAATGGGCAAATTTTCGTTCCACCCAATCGTGTTCCGGATGGAGCAGCAGAGGCGGTCAGACTAAAAATCCATATATTTTAGATCATAATCCATGTGGTTCCAGTGCGGGTTCCGGAACTGCTGTGTCAGCTAATCTTTGTGTAGTTGCTGTTGGAACCGAGACGGATGGTTCAATTGTTTGTCCGGCTTCGGTAAATGGAATTGTAGGCATTAAACCAACTGTAGGTTTGGTCAGTCGATCTGGAATTATTCCAATTTCAAAAACACAAGATACAGCAGGTCCTATGGCTAGAACTGTAACCGATGCCGCTATTTTATTAGGCGCAATGGCAGGTGTTGACCAAGATGATGCTGTAACGCTTCAAAGCAAAGGAAAAGCGCAGAAGGATTATACTATGTTTCTAGATATAAATGCTTTGAAAGGCAAACGTATTGGTATTGAAAAAAAGCCACAGGGAAATAATAAATACATTAATGCACTTTTAGCAGATGCTATCAACCTTCTAAAAAAACAAGGTGCTATTATTATCGAAATTGACTATTTGGAGAAAATCAATGCTTTGGGTCAAGCTGAATTTGAAGTTTTGCAATATGAATTTAAAGACGGACTAAACAACTATTTGGCTTCAGCCAATGCAAGAGTAAAAACTTTAAAAGAGGTAATTGATTTTAATAGCAGTAATGAAGATAAAGCAATGCCTTATTTTAAACAAGAAACACTGGAGAGTTCTAACGTTAAAAAAGGATTAGAGGATAAAAAATATCTAGAAGCACTAACCGTAAGTTTTGAAGGAAGTAAAAGTATTTTAGATGCTGTTTTTAAAGAAAATAAGTTAGATGCCATTTGCGGAATTACCATGGGACCAGCATGTAGTATTGATGTGATTTACGGAGATCGCTGGGGAGGATATTCTTTGACTTCTCCTGCTGCTGCAAGTGGATATCCACATATTACTGTTCCTAATGGGATGGTTTATGATCTACCTGTTGGATTATCTTTTTTTGGAACTCCGTATACGGAAGGGGAATTAATAGGATTGGGTTATGCTTACGAACAAGCCTCTAAAAAGCGTATAAAACCGAAACTTAAAGCTTCTTTTTTATAATAATTACGTTTCAGAAATATTAAAAAGGGTAAAGAGTGAATCACTTTTTACCCTTTTATTTTTTTATAATACTCACAAATAGAGTTAATAGGACATTCTAGACATTTGGGTTGTGGGCGGCAAATTTCTCTTCCTAAAAATGAAATTGCCATCCCGATTTCTCCCCAAATTTCTTTTGGTAACACTTGCATTAGCTGTTTTTCGGCTTTGATTCCGTCTTTGGTTTCCGGGATTAATCCAATTCTTGGTGCAACCCTAATAACATGTAAATCAGCTATAATTCCTTCTGCGGGAATTTTTGCTTCGCGAAGAATTACATTAGCTGATTTTCTTCCAATGCCTTTTAAAGCAACCAAACCTTCCATAGTAAGTGGAATATTTTCGTCTTTTTGGATGGTTTGCGCTATTTCTAAAAGCCAGTTTGCTTTGGTTCCAAAATTTCTGACTTTAGAGATGTATGGAAATAATGCTTCAGCATTAGAAACAGCTAGACTTTCCATATTAGGATATGCTTGAAATAGGACAGGGGCAATTTTATTAATATTGGCATCGGAATCCTGTGCTGATAAAACGACCATCACCATAAGTTGGTATAAATTATGATACTCCAGCGGATGTTTTGTTCCTTTATATTTTGTTAGAATTGGCTCAAAATTTTTAGCCCAATCAGTTGCGTTTCCAAATAAATCCATACTATTATTCTTTAAAGTCAACTGATAAAGAGTTTACACAATAGCGTTGTCCTGTTTTTGTAGGACCGTCATCAAATACATGTCCTAAATGGCTGCCACAATTTGCACAAAGGATTTCGGTTCGTTTCATGCCATGTGTAACATCTGAAATGTATTGTACTTTTCCAGGAATGGATTCATCAAATGACGGCCAACCACAATGTGCATCAAACTTAGAATTGCTTTCGAATAAAGGTTCTCCACAGGCGCCACAACAGTATGTTCCTTTTTCATAATGTAGGTTGTATGTTCCCGTATGCGGATATTCAGTCCCTTTTTGTCGAAGAATTCTATAGCGCTCCGCTCCTAATTGTTCTTTCCATTCTTGTTCGGTTTTTTCTACAGGATATTTCATGATTTATTAATTTTATTAAAAAATTAGTATTCTTTATTTTTTATCTCTTGCGGATAAGAGTTTGATTTTTTTATAATGCTGTGAAACAGTTATTTATTTTGAATGAATTGAACTGTTCTTTCAATTACTTTATGGTTTCCTAGAATTTTTCTATGGCCTAATCCATCAGTTAATAATAACTCCCCATTTTTTAAGTATTCATGAATGTGAATTCCTGCTTTTACAGGAACTTCAGGGTCATTGTTGTCATGAATTACTAAAACTGGAATAGTGGTTTCCTTTGCGGCTAGAAAAGCAGAATAACTATTCATTTTTTCTCCATATTTTTTTTCGAAATGCAAACGTAAAAGAGTGCTTATAGCTGGTTTCAATGCTAACTTTGCCACAAAATCATCCATAATATCTTCTACAATGTCTCCACTGCCAATAACTACGGCATGATTTACTTTTAAACCTTTTTTTATAGCATTCAAAACGGACATTCCACCTAATGAATGACCAATGGCTGCTTCAAATGGTCCAAATTGTTTGTCTATTTCTAAAATTGTAGCGATAAAATCGACCATAATAGTAGTTTTTCCGGGTGATTTCCCATGAGCTGGCGCATCAAAACTAATAGTGGAATATCCTGCTTTAAGCAATTCATCGGCAATTTTGAATAATTGTGTTCCACGCCCTGACCAACCGTGAACTAATAAAATTTTCTTCTCACTTTTTCCATATTCATACAAAACAACCTCTTTATCAATGGCGGGTATTGGGATTAATTTTTGAATGCTATTGCGATCCATTTCTAATTCTCTTTTTGGAATTTTATGTTTTATGGGTGTTGTAAAGAGTTTAGCAGTAAATAATGTAATTAGTTTTGGAGAAATAAAAGAGATTAATTTACTGGTTAATAAAATAATCTTAGGAATTTTCAATGATTGGGTATGATTAGAAGTTTTTTTTGTCATTTCAATAAATTTTCAAGCGAGTTATTATATTATAATTTTTTTAGTAAATTTAGAAAAACATAAAAGTAGTATTTTTTATAAAGTTTTTATTGGTATTAACATAAAAGACGGAAATATTAAATAATTCAATAGTATTAGAATTAACTGAAAACATCAAAATTTCATAAATGGAAATATTTCATATCAGTGCAGAATGTTACCCGGTAGCTAAAGTAGGCGGTTTAGCTGATGTTGTGGGAGCATTGCCAAAATATCAAAATAATGCAGGACATCAAGTAAGGGTTGTGATGCCCTGTTACGACACAAAATTTAAAAAAGAAAATGATTTTGAATGTGTGCATTGGGGGCATGTAAAGTTGGGGAATTTTAATTTTCCTTTTAGTATTCTCAAAGAAAAAACAGATAATTTAGGATTTGAATTGTATTTGGTTGAAATCCAGGAATTATTTGACAGGAAAGATGTTTATGGATATAAAGACGATATCGAACGCTTTTTATCTTTTCAAATCGCTACTTTAGATTGGATTACAGGTAGAAATGAAGTTCCGGATGTAATTAATTGTCATGATCATCATACTGGTTTGATTCCATTTATGATGTTGTATTCTTATAAATACGAAAAAATCCGAAATATTCCTTCCATGATTACCATTCATAATGGTTTGTATCAAGGGCAGTTTGGTTTTGATAAATTGTATTATTTGCCAGAATTTGATTTGGCCCATGTCAAAGTTTTAGAATGGGATAATTGCATCAATTCATTGGCAGTAGCCATAAAATGCGCTTGGGCAGTTACCACAGTTTCTCCTAATTACCTGAATGAGATTAATTATTCGGCTAATGGTTTAGAAATGTTGTTTAATCTGGTTCGCTATAAATCCAGAGGAATTTTAAACGGAATTGATATCGAAGTCTGGGATCCTGCTAAAGACGCGATGTTAGAAAAAAACTATTCGATTAAAAATTTCGAAAAAGGAAAACAAGAAAATAAAGAAAAATTATGCAACCTTTTTAATCTAGACCCAACAAAACCACTTTTTAGTTTCATTGGTAGGTTATTAGAAGAAAAAGGAGGTGATTTATTACCGCATGCTGCAGCGTTAGCTTTATCTGAAAATTATCAACAAATTAATATTTTAATTTTAGGTTCAGGAAATACAGCTATTGAGAATCAATTGAATGGCTTATTATCTGATTACAAAGGGAATTACAATACATTTATTGGTTATAATGAGGAATTAGCGCACTTGATTTATGCAGGCTCTGATTTTTTATTAATGCCTTCAAGAGTGGAACCTTGTGGTTTAAACCAAATGTATTCGTTGCGATACGGAACAATTCCTATAGTACGCAGGACTGGAGGATTGAAGGATACTGTCATTGATTTTGGAGATGATGGAAATGGAATTTGCCATGATCAAGCAACTGTTGGTGATGTTTGTTATTCGATTCAAAGGGCAGTAAATTTATACGACGATAAAAAACACTTAAATAAAATTATAAAAAAAGGAATGAGCACTGATCATTCTTGGGGCAGCGTTTGTCTGGAATATATAGAAATGTACAATTTAATAATTAACAAAAAATGAAAGCTAAAAAGAAAAACGTTATTGCAATTATTTTAGGGGGAGGACAAGGATCCAGATTATATCCATTGACAGAAACAAGATCTAAACCTGCAGTACCAATAGGAGGTAAATATAGATTGGTTGATATTCCGATTTCAAATTGTATGAATTCAGATATTTACAGAATGTTTGTACTGACGCAATTCAACTCTGCTTCTTTAAATGCCCATATAAAAAACACGTATAATTTTAGTATTTTTAGCCATGCTTTTGTTGATATTCTTGCAGCTGAACAAACTCCCGATAACCCAACTTGGTTTCAAGGTACAGCAGATGCTGTAAGACAATGCATGCCTCATTTCTTGAACCATGATTTTGATTATGCTTTGATTCTTTCCGGAGATCAGTTGTATCAAATGGATTTTAATGATATGTTAGAAGAACACATTAAAAGAGAAGCCGATATCACAATTGCTACCTTGCCAGTAAATGCAAAAGATGCTCCTGAATTTGGAATATTAAAAACAAACTCCGAAAGCTGTATTGAATCTTTCATTGAAAAACCAGCAAAGGAATTGTTGCCAGATTGGGAATCGGATGTGAGTGAGCAAATGAAGAGCGAAGGCAAGCATTATTTGGCTTCAATGGGAATTTATATCTTCAACAAAAAACTGTTGGTAGACATCATGTCAAACAAAGAAACCAAAGATTTTGGTAAAGAAATTATTCCACAAGCGGTAGGCCACAAAAAGATATTAAGTTACCAATATGAAGGATATTGGACTGATATTGGTAATATTGATTCCTTTTTTGAAGCGAATATTGGACTGACAGAAGACTTGCCTAAATTTAATTTATTTGATAACGATAATAAAATTTATACAAGACCAAGATTATTGCCGCCATCTAAATTCCAGAAAACAACAGTTGATAAATCGTTGATTTCTGAAGGCTGTATTTTGAATGCCAAAGAAATAAACCATTCCGTAATTGGGATCCGATCCAGAATAGGCGAGGGAACCATAATTCAGAATTGTTATGTGATGGGGAATGATTTCTATCAGAATATTGATGATATGAATGAAGATGTTAAAAGTGATAGACAATTGGTAGGAATTGGGGAAAGATGTTTCATAAACAATGCGCTTGTAGATAAAAATTGCAGAATTGGTAATGATGTTTACATCAATGGAGGAAATCATTTAGAAGATTTTTCTAATGAATTATACGCCATAAAAGACGGAATTGTTGTCATTAAAAAAGGAGCAGTTATACCGGATAATTACATCATAAAGTAAATTTATAAACTGTTTTTTCTTAAAATAATATTCTATTCTTTTTTTAAATAGAATTATACAATTGTTATATGAGCAAAGTTATCTCGCATTCCCTTTTTACCGATTTTGATATTGATTTATTCAAAGCTGGGAAACATTTCCGTCTGTACGAAAAACTAGGCGCACATCTAATAACTGTTGACGGAGTAGATGGTGTTTATTTTGCCGTTTGGGCTCCTACGGCACATTCGGTATCTGTAGTAGGGGATTTCAATTTTTGGACACAAGGAGAGCATCTGTTGGAAGTACGTTGGGATTCTTCCGGTATTTGGGAAGGATTTATTCCAAACGTCAAAAAAGGGACAACCTATAAATATAAAATACAATCCAATAATGGTGGGATTGTAACTGAAAAAGCTGATCCGTTTGCTTTTTATTGTGAGAAACCACCACATACAGCATCTGTAGTTTGGGATTTAGATTATAAATGGAAAGACAAAAATTGGATGGAAACCCGTCAAAATCATAATGGTTTAGACAAACCTTATTCAGTATATGAAGTACATTTAGGTTCATGGAAACGGCATACGGATGAAAATCGTTTTTTGACCTATCTAGAATTTGCCGAAGATTTAGTAAACTATGTAAAAGAAACAGGTTTTACCCATGTGGAGTTTATGCCTATTATGGAATATCCTTACGATCCGTCATGGGGATACCAATTAGTAGGATATTTTGCGCCAACTTCCCGTTTTGGGAATCCGCAGGAATTCATGCATTTGGTAGATAAATTACACGAAGCAGGAATTGGAGTAATTCTGGATTGGGTTCCATCTCATTTTCCAGATGATGCACATGGTTTAGGGTTTTTTGACGGATCGAATCTTTTTGAACATCCTGATCGCAGAAAAGGCTATCATCCAGATTGGAAAAGTTTAGTTTTTAATTATGGACGAAATGAAGTTCGTTCCTTCTTAATCAGTAATGCGTTATTTTGGTTGCATCATTATCATGCAGATGCTTTGCGTGTTGATGCTGTTGCATCGATGTTGTATTTGGATTATTCTAGAAATGATGGTGAATGGGAACCCAATATCTATGGAGGAAGAGAAAATCTTGATACTATAAGTTTTTTAAAGGAATTTAATGAAGCCGTATATCTAAATTATGAAGGAGTACAAACCATCGCTGAGGAAAGTACTTCTTTTCCTATGGTTTCCAGACCTACATCAGTTGGTGGTTTAGGTTTTGGAATGAAATGGATGATGGGTTGGATGCACGATACTTTAGAATATTTTCAAAAAGATACGGTGTATAGAAAGTACCATCAAAATGATTTAACTTTTTCCATGACCTATACTTTTTCGGAAAATTTCATGTTGCCGCTTTCGCATGACGAAGTGGTATATGGAAAGAAATCTATAGCGGGAAGAATGCCAGGAGATGAATGGCAAAAATTTGCGAATTTAAGATTACTCTATGGCTATATGTTTATGCATCCCGGAACTAAATTGTTGTTTATGGGGAGTGAATTTGGACAAAGTAGTGAATGGAATTTTGAAGGAAGTTTAGATTGGCATTTACTGCAATATCCGTATCATGAAGGTGTAAAACTATTAATTACAGATTTGAATAAATTGTACAAAACACAACCTGCTTTACATGAAAAACAATTTAGCCCGGAAGGTTTTGAATGGATTAATTACTCTGATCATCAAAATGCTGTGATGTCTTTCATTCGAAAAGGAAATGATCCAAAAGACGATGTAATTGTAGTTTGTAATTTTACTCAAGTGGTGCGCTCTAATTATCGAATTGGTTTACCTAAAAAAGGTAAATTAACCGAGATTTTTAATAGTGACGCCGCAAATTATGGAGGAAGTGGTCTTTCTAATCCTAAAAAAATAACAATTGAAGCGATGCCTTATGATGGAAGAGATTATTCTACAGCGTTGCTTTTACCTCCTTTAAGCGTTACTGTTTTTAAAATTTCATAGTTTACAAATTGTTGAATTTTGAAGTAATAATAGCTAATGGTTTTCATTTATAATGGAAACCATTATTATATATTACTGATTGTTACATTGAAATACACTATAACGTTTTCGCGAATAAAGCCCACATATATAACTGTTTACAAAGTAATTTTGTAAGTTTGAGTTCTAGAAAAAGATTAAAATTAATACCATATAAAATGATTACAAATACAGAATTAGAATATAAAGGTGATTTATATCCCACAAAAATAACTTCTTTTGAGCATGAAGTAGATTCAATATTTTTTCATACTGATAATAGTGTCATATTAAAAGTAACCGTATTAAGAGATAGTTTAATCCGGTTTCGATTTACGACAAAAGGGTATTTCAGCAACGATTTTTCTTATGCAGTTGATAAAAGTCATTCTCATGGATATAATTTTCTTGAAGTTTCTGAAGTGGAAGATTATTATCAGATAAAAACAAGTAAAGTAAAATGTAGAATTCAAAAAATAGATATGAGATTGTCTATTTTTGATTTAGAAGACAATATTATTTTAGAGGATGAATTGGGTTTTCATTGGGAAGAAAGCTATGAATACGGTGGGAATATCGTAAAAATGAGTAAGGCTTCAAAAGATGGGGAATGCTTTTACGGACTTGGTGATAAGGCAACCCAACTAAATTTGAAAGGAAAGAGACTGGAAAATTTTGCAACAGACCAATATGCTTTTCAAAAAGATCAGGAACCGTTGTATAAAGTAGTTCCGTTTTATATTGGATTACAAAACAAGCAATCCTACGGTATTTTCTTTGATAATACATTTAGAACCTATTTTGACTTTTGTCACGAAAGAAGAAACGTAACCAGTTATTGGGCAGAAGGAGGAGAAATGAATTACTATTTCATTTATGGACCGCAAATGCAAGATGTTGTTACCACTTATACTGATTTGACAGGAAAACCTGAATTGCCGCCACTTTGGGCACTTGGATACCACCAATGTAAATGGAGTTATTATCCAGAAAGTAATTTAAAAGAAGTTGCTGCCAAATTTAGAGAGTTGAAAATTCCGTGCGATGCACTGTATTTGGATATTGATTATATGGAAGGTTTTCGATGTTTTACTTGGAACAAAGAATATTTTCCAGATCCCAAAAGAATGGTGGCTGAATTAGCCGAAGATGGTTTTAAAACTGTTGTAATTATTGATCCAGGAATAAAAATTGACAAAGAATACGCCATATATAAAGAAGCCCTAGAAAAAGATTATTTCTGCAAAAGAGCTGACGGTCCATACATGAAAGGGAAAGTTTGGCCAGGAGAATGTAATTTTCCGGATTATACAAATCCCGCAGTAAGAGAATGGTGGGCAGGATTATTCAAAGAATTAATTTCAGATATTGGAGTAAAAGGCGTATGGAACGATATGAATGAACCCGCAGTAATGGAGGTTCCTAATAAAACGTTTCCTATGGATGTACGACACGATTATGATGGAAACCCTTGCAGTCATAGAAAAGCACACAATATTTATGGTACGCAAATGGCAAGAGCAACGTATCACGGTGTGAAACGATTTGCGTATCCAAAAAGACCTTTTGTAATAACAAGATCAGCATACGCAGGAGCACAACGTTACACATCTTCTTGGACAGGAGATAATGTTGCCACTTGGGAACATTTATGGATTGCAAATATTCAGGTGCAACGTATGTCAATTTCTGGTATGGGTTTCACAGGCTCAGATATTGGTGGATTTGCAGAACAACCTTCGGGAGAATTATATGCACGTTGGATTCAATTGGGTGTTTTTCATCCTTTTTGCAGAACGCACTCTTCAGGAGATCACGGAGACCAGGAGCCATGGGCTTTTGATGAAGAAGTTATTGATATCACCAGAAAATTTGTCAATTTGAGATATCAATTATTACCGTATTTATATACTATGTTTTGGCAATATATTGAGGAAGGAATTCCTATGCTGAAACCATTGGTTTATTATGACCAAGATGATATTCAGACACATTACAGAAATGACGAATTTGTTTTTGGAAATCAAATATTGGTTTGCCCAATTTTAGAACCAAATGCTTTAGGCAGAAGAATGTATATTCCTCGTGGACAATGGTATAATTATTGGACCAACGAAGAAGTTAAAGGAGGAAAAGAAATTTGGGTTGACACTAAATTTGATCAAATTCCAATTTTTGTAAAAGCTGGAGCAATTATTCCTAAATATCCTGTTCAGCAATATGTTGGAGAATTAGAATTTGATGAGTTAACATTAGATATTTATTACAAAGAAGGGAAAGAAAAATCAGTAGTTTATGAAGATGCCCAAGACGGGTATGATTATAAAAAAGGAAGATATAGTTTTTTATCGTTTCAAACAACCGGTAAAGAGAAAGAATTGATTATCCAGCTGCATAAAGAAGGAAAATACGATACGAATTATTCGAAATATAAAATAAATCTTATCGGATTACCATTTAAAGTTAAAATGATCGAAATTGATAATGTAGAAGTATCATTTGATAAAATCACTTTAGAAAAAGAGGGGTACTTAATTGTTGATAAAGGGTTTACGGCATTTCATATTACTGGAGAATAACAAAAAAAGTTGATACTTTTATATTTAATTATGTAAATTTAAATGTTTATAATAATTGTATTTTTGTTTAATATTTAAAATCTAAAATTATGAAAAAGCATTTATTAATAGGGATTTTTGCAATAGGATTGGTTTATTCTTGTGCTACGAATCCAATTACAGGGAAAAAAGCACTTAATTTAGTCCCTAATGATCAGTTGTTCCCAACATCTTTTCAACAATATGGTACTTTTTTAAAGGAGAATAAAGTGATTACTGGAACTGCAGAGGCTAGAAAAGTGGAAGCAGTTGGGATGCGAATTAAAGCGGCAGCAGAAAAATATTTAACCTATTTAGGCCAATCACAATATTTGGCTGATTACCGTTGGGAATATAAATTAATTGACAATAAAGAAGTGAATGCTTGGTGTATGCCGGGAGGGAAAATTGTTGTTTATTCAGGGATTTTGCCAGTAACATTGAATGATTCTGGTTTGGCTACCGTAATGGGACACGAAGTATCTCACGCATTAGCTAATCATGGTGCTCAACGTATGAGTGCTTCTCAATTGCAACAATTAGGAGCGGTAGGTGTTGCAGTAGCGACTGGAGGTAAAAGTGAACAAACACAACAAATATGGGGTCAAGCATATGGATTAGGATCTCAGTTTGGTGTAATGCTTCCTTTTAGTAGAAATCACGAAACTGAAGCAGATAAAATTGGTTTGACTTTAATGGCAATTGCAGGGTATAATCCGGATGAATCTATTGTTTTTTGGCAAAGAATGGCTGCGCAATCTTCAGGACAGGCGCCACCGGAATTTTTAAGTACACACCCATCTGATGCTACCAGAATTGCAAATCTAAAAGCATTAATTCCAGAAGCTAAAGCTCTAGCGGCTAAAGTTGGAATTATTTACAGATAGTTACTTATTATTATTATTATTATTATAAAATATTTAAACAGGCTGTCCTTAAGAAGGATAGCCTGTTTTTTTTCAATTGATGAATAAATATTTTGATTCACATAACTCATTAATGATTTGTTAATGTATAAATTATTTACTTTTTATATTGTTCTTAGCAAAAAATAAATAAATTCGTATCATAAAAAAATAAACATGGCAGATTTACAAAAAGGGAGTAAAAAATTACTAAACGCTTGGGCTTTTTATGATTGGGCAAATTCAGTTTATACGCTTACCATTGCATCTGCAGTATTTCCAATTTTTTATGAAGCTTTATTTTCTGATCGAGATCATTACATTGATGTTTTTGGTTTGCATCTCAAAAATTCAGCTTTAATAAGCTTTGTTACCGCTTTTGCATTTTTATTAGTGGCTTTTATTTCGCCTTTATTGTCTGGTATTGCAGATTATGTGGGGGATAAAAAATCATTTATGAAATTCTTTTGCTACTTGGGAGCGCTTTCTTGTATGGGATTGTATTGGTTTAATCTTGAACATATATACATCGGATTGGCATTTTATTTTTTTGGATTGATTGGATATTGGGGAAGTTTAGTTTTTTATAATTCCTATCTACCAGACATTGCTTATGTAGATCAACAAGATAAAATTAGCGCTAAAGGATATTCATTTGGATACATTGGAAGTGTAATTTTATTGATTATCAATTTAGCGATGATCATGAAACCAAAACTTTTTGGAATTACTGGAACTGATGGAGAAGCAGCCATGAAAGCCATGCGATATTCATTTGTTATGGTTGGAGTTTGGTGGATATTATTCAGTCAATATACGTACTATTATTTACCAAAAGGTAATAAAAATGCCGACCGTAAAGTTACACATCATGTAGTATTTAACGGTTTTAGAGAGTTAAAAAAAGTTTGGTTTTTATTGAAAGAAAACATTGCATTAAGACGGTATTTAGGAAGTTTTTTTGTGTACAGTATGGCCGTACAAACGGTAATGCTAGTTGCCACTTATTTTGGAGCACAAGAAATTGCTTGGTCCTCTAAAGCAGAAAGTACAACGGGTTTAATTATTTGTATTTTGATAATACAATTAGTTGCTGTTCTGGGGGCAGTTATAACTTCAAGAGCCTCAGAAAAATTCGGAAATATTCCAACTTTAATTGTAATTAACTGTATTTGGGCAGTATTTTGTGCACTTGCATTTTTTATTACTTTGCCAATACATTTTTATGTTATGGCAGGAATTGCAGGACTTGTAATGGGCGGAATTCAAGCTTTATCACGTTCAACATATTCTAAATTATTACCTGAAACAGATGATACGGCTTCCTTTTTTAGTTTCTTTGATGTTGCTGAAAAAATCGGAATTGTTATAGGAATGTGTATCTATGGAATTATCGATCAAATCACGGGAAGTCCAAGGTTAGCGATTGTATTTCTTGGTGTATTCTTTGTTGTGGGTGTTCTGTTATTAAAAAGAGTGCCAAAAAAAGGCGTTTTAAATTAATAAAACACCTTTCATAATAATTTTGTTTTTAAAATTAGGCTCTCGATATAGCTCCTGAGCCATTTACTTTCGTATCTTTTTTCTTTGGCTCTCCAATGTATTCAATATCTCCTGAACCAGAAACTCTGGCATGAAGACTTTCACTGCAAAAAACTTTACTGTCTCCTGAACCAGAAACGGTAATCTTAGCGTTTTTAGCTTTCAAATCTCCGGCATCAATATCACCAGAACCATTTAAATTACTGTTGAAATTTTCAGTTTCCCCACTTAAAACCATATCTCCCGAACCACTTAAATTAACATCAAAGTCATTAGCTTCAACATCTAATTTCATATCACCTGAACCGGTTAATTTAGCTGAAAATGATTTAGATTTAATGCTATTTTTAGTTAGTACATCGCCTGAACCAGTCAAAGAAACTTGATCAATGCTTTCGAAAGGGACAACTATGACAATTTGACTTCCTTTGCTGGTACTGATATATTTATTCTTTTCAGTAGAAATTTTTAATACTTGATCAACAACTTCAACTTTAATGTAAGGCAATAAATTTTCTTCTCCTTTTATAGTAATGTTTCCTTCCTTTCCCGAAACTAATTCGACATCAAAAAAACCAGTTATTGCAATTCCGTCATAAGAAGCTGTTGTTCTTTTTTCAGAAATTACTTTTCCATTTCCTTTTATTTTTTGATTGGATGACCATTGTGCATTAGCCATTGTCGTTAGTAATAGTAAACAACTAATAAATAATTTGATTGAATTTTTCATAAATAAAGCTTTAAGATTATTGATTTTTTACTAGCATTACATTTCCGTAATCTGAAATTATAGTGATATTGTTGACTCCTTTTTTCTTGTAGAAACCACTGTATTTTTTCAAATTGTGTGAGTCTTCTTTAGAGTTTATCTCTAATTCATTGTCATATTTAAAATTAGCATATTTTAGAGTCACATTAAAATCAAAAGCATAATTAGCATCAAACCCAATGTTTAATCCCGTGTAACCAGCTACAATAGTTACAGTATTGGCTTTTGCACTAATAGTTCCAATAGTTACTTTGCTGTATTTTGTGGACAGTTTTAAATTATTAGATAATTCACCAACTTTGAGAGTTAAATAATTCCCGGTTGCATCTAACGATTTTACATTCTGAATTTTAATATTTCCGTATTTACTAATGTATTTAACGACATCACTTTCTTGAATATCTACATCCGTATAATCTGAAGCTAAATCTAGTTTTGTGACTTCTCCAATTTTCAAATTTGAATATTTTGCCGTAATAGTTGCATTTTTTAAAAATGAAATACTCGAGTTAGAGCAATATTCTGCTTGTATGTTACTGGAATTTCCGGATAATCTACCTAATGCTATTTTGCCGTATTTACATTTAATTTCAGCTTCAGAAAACAAGTCAGATGTAGTGATATTTCCATATTTATTATGAAGTTTTACACTTCCATTTTTTGGTATTTTGAGCGTATAATTAATTTGAAAACTATTGTTTTTGCCATTACTCTTATAACTGGAGTTTCCTAAAATAGTTTTTGCAGTAATCATTCCTTTCAGTGCAATTATATCAACATCAATATCGTTGATGCGTTGGTTGACCCAATTTTCGTTATCACCACTCACTTTTATGACAATATCCAATTCGGTTTTATCTTCGTCCCAAGTTGTTACTGAAATATTGCCGTATGAGTTATCAATATAAAGACCAGCATCCGAATTGACGAAATAAGCTTTTTTAATATTTTTTTGTTTGGTATGGATATAATCAGGATCATTGGAAAATCCTAAAAATGGAATTAAAACGAATAATAGGAGTAGTTTAAATTGTTTTTTCATTAGAAATATTTTTTAATTTTTCATTGTTTTCAATGTGTAACAGTACATTTTGTAAAAAAGAAATTCGGGTTTGAAGATTGCGGATCATCGCATAAATAATTTGCTTACTTTCTCCATTTGTTTCTAATTCCTTAATTATTTTTTCATAATCACTATCTAATGTTCTCATTTGTTTGAGTGCATCGGAAATTATTTTTTCATTTTCAGGTGATTTTTTCTCTCTTATTTTTTCTAATTCATTTTCAATTAAAACGGTAAAAATAGAATCTGTTTGTTTCGTTTCTTTTGATGCAAATCGCAATTCTTCTGTTTTTTTAGGAGTAGTATTGAAGATTGAAAGTCCCAACATAACTACGATAGAAGCAGCGATTCCAATAGAAACGAAACGTTTCCAATTCGATTTCTTAGATTTTAATTTTTGCACAAATCGCTGCTCATGATTGTTTTCAAGAGCCTCGATGTCCCATTGATTTTCAAATTTGTCAAATAATTTGTCCAGTTTTTTATTTTCCTTTTTCATATTTCCTCTAGTTTTTTTCTTAAACAATCTTTGGCTCTGCTGAGTGTAGTTCTGCAATTGGCATAACTTATATTAAGTATTTCGCTAATTTCTTCTTGGTCATAACCTTCAATAAAAAAAAGAGTCAAAACCATTCTGTAATTGTATTTCAGGGAGTTAATGACCTCTAAAATTTGTTTTACTTTTAGTTCATTGAAGTTTGTAATTTCAGTTAAAGCTGATTCTTTTTCTTCAATTTTATAAAGCGTGGCATCAAAATCTTCCGGTTTGAATTGATTATTCTTTTTGTAAAAATCAATACTACAGTTCACCACAATTCTTTTTAACCAAGCGCCAAAAGCAACTTCTTGTTTATAGTCGTTTATTTTAGTGAATGCTTTTAAAAAACCTTCCTGCATTACATCTTCAGCAAAATGAACATCTTTGACAATCCTAAAGGACACATTATACATCGCTTTTGCATAGCGATTGTAAACCTCACACTGTGCTTTTTGATTTTTTTGCCTACAAAGCAAGATTAATTCTTCGATATTATAGTTGGTTAAACTCAAACAGCTGATTTTAGTTTATTATAAGGACTCTGTCTTTTTACGTTTGTTACACTTTTATAAAATTAAACTATATTTTTTCTTTTGATGTGTTGTGAATTGTTTTATTTGGCTATTGTTTGTTGTGTATAAAATATCTCTTTCTAAAGGAAAATAGGATAAAAATATTATATTTTGGCACAGAGATTGACTCTTTTACCGTTATTCAAATATTGAGGATTAAAGATAGATTTTATATAAAAAGACTACTTTGAAACCTTATATTTGCTTAAATAATGAAATTTTTAATGACAAAAAGACTTAAATAATATATGTCAAATCATAAAATACTTACTATTGACAATCTGTCACTTCAGGAATTTGATTCGGAAGCAGATTTAATTCCACTTTTAACTCCCGAAGACGAGGAGGAAATGAATAATGAAGCCTTACCGGAATCATTGGCTATTTTACCTTTGCGAAATATGGTTTTATTTCCTGGAGTTGTGATACCAATTACTGCGGGTCGTGATAAATCAATAAAATTAATCAATGACGCGAATGCTGCTGGTAAAACGATAGGAGTTGTTGCTCAAGTAAATGAAGAAGATGAAGATCCAACCAAAGATGATATTCATAAAATAGGTACTGTAGCCCGTATTTTGCGTGTGCTAAAAATGCCCGATGGCAATATAACGGTAATTCTTCAAGGGAAAAAACGCTTCGAAATTGATTCAGTTGTTTCTGAAACGCCATACATAACTGCAAAAATTAAGGAAGTTCCTGAAAAAAGACCTAAGAAAAACGATACTGAATTTGTAGCAATTCTGGATTCAATCAAAGAATTAGCAATTCAAATCATTAAAGAAAGTCCAAACATTCCTAGTGAAGCAACCTTTGCGATTAAAAATATTGAGAGCCAATCGTTTCTTGTCAATTTTGTTACTTCAAACATGAATTTATCTGTTAAAGAAAAACAAGATTTACTGGCTATTAATGGGTTGAAAGAAAGAGCTTTAGAGACGCTTCGGTATATGAATGTGGAGTTACAAAAACTCGAATTGAAAAATGATATTCAATCTAAAGTTCGTTTCGATTTAGACCAACAACAACGCGAATATTTCCTTCACCAACAAATGAAAACTATTCAGGAAGAATTAGGTGGTGTTTCTCAGGAAGAGGAAATGGACGAAATGTTACAGAAGTCTTTGACCAAGAAATGGGATGAAAAAACCAAAAAACATTTCGATAAAGAATTGTCTAAAATGCGACGCATGAACCCACAAGCGCCTGATTTTGGTATTCAAAGAAACTATTTAGAGTTGTTTTTAGAATTGCCTTGGAACGAATATTCTAAAGATAATTTTGATTTAAAAAGAGCACAAAAAATATTGGATAGAGACCATTTTGGTCTTGAAGATGTTAAGAAAAGAATGATTGAGCATTTGGCAGTTTTAAAATTGCGAAATGATATGAAATCTCCAATTATTTGTTTGACAGGACCTCCGGGAGTCGGAAAAACGTCCATTGGTAGATCGATAGCTGAAGCATTGGGTAGAAAATATGTTAGAATTTCTCTTGGTGGTTTACGTGATGAAGCGGAAATTCGTGGGCACAGAAAAACTTATATTGGCGCTATGCCAGGAAGAATTATCCAAAGTTTGAAAAAGGCAGGAACTTCAAATCCAGTTTTTGTTTTGGATGAAATCGATAAATTATCAAACAGCAATCAAGGAGATCCATCTTCGGCATTACTGGAAGTTTTAGATCCGGAGCAAAACAATTCTTTTTATGATAATTTCCTTGAAATGGGATACGATTTGTCTAAAGTGATGTTTATTGCTACGTCTAATAATATGGCGGCCATTCAACCTGCGTTGAAAGACAGAATGGAAATTATCAAAATGTCAGGTTATACAATTGAAGAAAAGGTAGAAATTGCGCGTCAGCATTTGTTTCCAAGACAATTGAAAGAACACGGTTTGACAACTAAAGATTTGACTATTGGAAAAAAACAATTAGAAAAAATTGTTGAAGGATATACGCGTGAATCTGGAGTTCGTGGTTTAGAAGCTAAAATTGCTCAAGTAATCCGTAACGCAGCAAAATCTGTTGCGATGGAAGAAGAGTATAACAAAAAAGTAACTGACGAAGATATCATAAAAACACTTGGTGTTCCAAGATTAGAAAGAGACAAATACGAGAATAATGATGTTGCCGGAGTGGTAACTGGTTTGGCTTGGACTTCTGTTGGCGGTGACATTCTGTTTATAGAATCGTTACTTTCCCCAGGAAAAGGAACTATGACTATTACCGGAAACTTAGGTACGGTCATGAAAGAATCTGCAACTATTGCTTTGGAATATATTAAAGCGAATGCAAAACTTTTAGGATTGGATTCAGAGATACTTTCTAAATATAATATTCATTTACACGTTCCTGAAGGAGCCACTCCAAAAGATGGTCCAAGTGCCGGAATTGCAATGTTGACGTCATTAGTTTCGCTGTTTACACAAAAACGAGTGAAGAAAAACTTGGCCATGACAGGAGAAATAACCTTGCGTGGAAAAGTGTTGCCAGTAGGCGGAATCAAAGAAAAAATTCTGGCAGCTAAAAGAGCGAATATCAAAGAAATTATTCTGTGTCACGAAAACAAAAGTGATATTGATGAAATAAAACCAGAATACTTGGAAGGACTTTCTTTTCACTATGTAAAGGAAATGAGCGAAGTATTGAAATATGCTTTGACTGATCAGAAAGTGAAAAATGCCAAGGATTTAAAATAAAAATTAATTCCAAATTTTAAAATTCCAAATTCTAAAACCTGATTTTCAGTGTTTAGAATTTGGAATTTTTATTTGCAAAAACGAGTTTTAAAGGTATCATTTATTGTATTTATAATTTTATCTTCGCAGTTGCGTTTTACCTTACATAAGTTGCAATTTAAAGCATGTTAAAAAAACTTTTATTATACTCCCTATTTTTCATTTGTTCTGTGTCTTACAGTCAAATAGGAGGTAAGTATACCTATCAGTTTTTGAATTTGGTCACTTCGCCAAGACAAGCCGCGTTAGGCGGAAAAGTAATCACGATTTATGATGATGATGTCAATCAAGCCCATTTTAATCCAGCAACTATTAATGCAGAAATGGATAACCATTTGGCTTTGAATTATGGGAGTTATTTCAAGGAAGTAACATATGGAACGGCTTCTTATGCGTACACATACGATCGACATTTGCAAACTTTTCAGGCTGGAGTAAATTATGTGAACTATGGCAATTTTGAAGGCTATGACGAAAATGGTCAGCCAACTTCAGAATTTACCGGAAGCGAAATTGCCCTTTCTTTTGGGTATGCCTATAACATTCCCAATACTACGATTCATTTAGGCGCCAGTGCCAAATTGATATCTTCTACCTTAGAAAGTTATAATTCTTTTGGTGGTGCAATTGATATTGGAGCACTTTTTATAGATGAAAAAAATGATGTGAATTGGGGTTTGGCAATTCGGAATATTGGAACTCAATTTTCTACGTATAATGGAACTAATGAAAAGTTGCCACTCGAAATCATTGCAGGTGTTTCACAAGAATTAGAAAATGTGCCTATTCGTTGGCATCTTACTTTGGAAAATTTACAACAATGGAATATTGCTTTTTCGAATCCGGTCAGAGCAGAATCATCATTTGACGGCACGGAAACCCAAGAAAAAGTTTCATTTGTAAATAATGCGTTGCGACATGTAATAGTAGGAGTAGAGCTTTTTCCAAAAAAAGCATTTAATTTGCGTGTGGGATATAATTTTAGAAGAGCTGAGGAATTACGCCTTCAGGAACAACGTAATTTTTCGGGAGTTTCATTAGGTTTCGGACTTAAATTGAATAAGTTGAAATTTAATTATTCGTATTCCAGATACACATTGGCAGGAAATACAAGCCTTTTTGGGTTAACCATTAATTTCCAAGAATGATTTCTCCTTCGAAATTAATAGCAGAGAACAATTTGATTAATTATTAAAATACTATATTTTGAAAAAAATTACCATAGCAATTGACGGATTTTCATCTACAGGAAAAAGTACATTGGCCAAGCAACTTGCGAATCATTTAGGATATATTTACGTTGATACCGGAGCAATGTACCGTGCCGTAGCTTTATTTGCTATGCAAAACGGTTACATAAATGCGGATTTTTTTGATAAACAAACATTAATTAACAATCTTCCAAATATAAAATTGCAATTCAAATTCAATGCTGATTTGGGTTTTGCTGAAATGTACTTGAATGAAGTAAACGTTGAAACAGAAATCAGAACGATTGAAGTTTCCAGTTTTGTGAGTAAAGTAGCTGAAGTTTCTGAGGTTCGTGCCAAATTAGTCGAACAGCAAAAAGAAATGGGAAAAGACAAAGCAATAGTAATGGACGGAAGAGATATTGGTACCGTAGTTTTTCCGGATGCCGAACTTAAAATTTTCATGACTGCAAGCGCAACTACAAGAGCACAAAGACGTTACGATGAGTTGATTAAAAAAGGCGATACCGTGACATTTGATGAAGTTTTGGCAAATGTAGAAGAGCGCGATTACATTGATACGCACCGTAAGGATTCCCCTTTGGTCATGGCTGAAGATGCTATAGAAATAGATAATTCGCATTTGAATCGTGAGGAACAATTCGAGCTTGTATTGGAATTAGTAAATGAAATTACTAAAAAGGTATAATTATTTGCAGATCTCATTTTTAATAGTAGATTTACGCCCTGTTAATTTTTAAAAAATAAAAAAAACAATTCATCTCATGGGAATTAAAAATAGATTAGTAATAATGAGCTTTCTTCAGTTTTTTGTTTGGGGAGCTTGGCTGATTACCATTGCAAATTACTGGTTTGGCACAAAAAACTGGGAAGGAACTCAATTTGGGTTAGTTTTCGGAACTATGGGAATTGCTTCTTTATTTATGCCAACACTAACGGGGATTATCGCTGACAGATGGATAAATGCTGAAAAATTATATGGAACGCTACATATTTTGTATGCTGCGGTTTTATTCTATATTCCTCAAGTCACCACTCCCAATTCCTTTATCTATATTATGCTTTTGGCGATGTGTTTTTACATGCCAACGATTGCTTTGAGTAACTCTATATCGTATAATGCACTTAAATTAAACAATAAAGATGTTATTAAAAATTTCCCGCCTATTCGGGTTTGGGGAACAATAGGTTTTATTGTTGCGATGTGGATTACTAATTTAACAGGAAACAAATCGACGGAATATCAGTTTTATATTGCAGGTTTAGCGGCAGTATTTCTAGGGATTTATTCCTTCACTTTACCAAAGTGTAAGCCGCAACGTTTGTCTAAAGAGAATGCTTCCATTATGGAAACATTAGGGTTAGAGTCGTTTAAATTATTTGCAGATTATAAAATGGCTTTGTTTTTTGTTTTCTCTATGTTTTTAGGAGGCGCTTTACAATTGACAAATGCTTATGGAGATGTATTCTTGGATGAATTCAAACATTTTCCAAAATATGCGGATTCTTTCGTTGTGGAATATTCAACTATTATAATGTCAATTTCTCAAATTTCGGAAACCTTATTTATTCTTGCGATTCCTTTTTTTTTAAGACGTTTTGGTATCAAACAAGTGATGTTAATTAGTATGTTGGCTTGGGTATTGCGTTTTGGATTATTTGCTTACGGAAATCCAACAAGTGGTTTATGGATGATTATTATGTCTTGCGTGGTTTACGGGATGGCATTTGATTTCTTTAATATCTCAGGATCATTGTTTGTTGAAACGAATACAGACCCTAAAAATCGTTCGTCCGCACAAGGTTTGTTCATGATGATGACCAATGGTTTTGGAGCGGTTTTGGGAAGTTTTACTTCCGGATGGGCTATTGATAAATATTTTACAAAATCATTTAGTAACACTACAGATTTGGCTGGTTTTCTGGAAACAGAAACGACGAATTCAAAAATGTTGGAATTTGTTACTGATCAAGGGAATTCAATAACAGCCGATGGATTGTTTAGTAAAGCCATTTTCATGAAAGACTGGCATACGATTTGGCTGGCTTTTGCTATTTACGCGTTGATAATTGCAGTAGCATTTGCTATTTTATTCAAACACAAACACAATCCTATGGATGTTGAAAATGTAAGTCATTAAAACAGGATTTAAATAAATACAGCCCGATAACTTTTATGAGATATCGGGTTTTTTTATGCTGAAAAATAACGATTTAAGCTAATTAGCCCCGATGGAGCTGATATCCTCGCATCTCGTCTTTTGGGACGAGAGGAGAGATAAAGGCGAGAGCGGGAACTCTGTCAGCAAAAAAGCCAATTAATTCGCTCCTGATTATCAATTGATTATCTTATCTGTAAAATTTTGCAGTTTAAGATAAATGTGTTACTTTTGCAGTCCTTTTGGTGAATAAGAGTTTCCTTTAGGGTTCAACTAATTATACAAACAACTTCTGTTGTTTTCTAGCACATTAAGAAACTCGAGAAAATACAGAATACAAATTTTTAATCAGCATGTCTGAACAAGTAAAATCACAAGAAGAGTTTTTAGCAAATTTTAACTGGCACAATTTCGAAGAAGGTATTGATGCTGTTGATGAGAAAAACTTATTAGAATTCGAAGAACTAGTTTCAAAAACATTTATCGCTACGGATCAAGAAGAAGTGGTTGATGGTACAGTTGTTAGAATTACAGATAGAGACGTTATCGTTGATATCAACGCAAAATCGGAAGGTGTTATTTCATTGAACGAATTCCGTTACAACCCAGCATTAAAAGTAGGTGATACTGTTGAAGTATTAATTGACATCCGTGAGGACAAAACTGGTCAATTAGTGTTATCTCACAGAAAAGCACGTACTATCAAATCATGGGATAGAGTTATTTCGGCTAACGAAACAGGAGAAATCGTTAATGGTTTTGTAAAATGCAGAACTAAAGGTGGTATGATCGTTGACGTTTTCGGAATTGAAGCTTTCTTACCAGGATCTCAAATTGATGTTAAACCAATTAGAGACTACGATGTATATGTAAACAAAATGATGGAATTCAAAGTGGTAAAAATCAACCACGAATTCAAAAATGTTGTTGTTTCTCATAAAGCGCTTATTGAAGCGGATATCGAAATCCAGAAAAAAGAAATCATCGGTCAATTACAAAAAGGACAAGTATTAGAAGGTGTTGTTAAAAACATTACTTCTTATGGTGTCTTTATTGACTTAGGTGGAGTTGATGGATTAATTCACATTACTGACCTTTCTTGGAGTAGAATCAACCACCCAAGTGAAGTTCTTGAATTGGATCAAAAATTAAATGTTGTAATCCTTGATTTCGATGACGAAAAAACAAGAATACAATTAGGATTGAAACAATTAAACGCTCACCCTTGGGATGCTCTAGATGCTAAATTAGCAATTGGAGATAAAGTAAAAGGTAAAGTAGTTGTAATCGCTGATTACGGTGCTTTCATCGAAGTTGCTGAAGGTGTTGAAGGTTTAATCCACGTTTCTGAAATGTCTTGGTCTACTCATTTACGTTCTGCTCAAGATTTCGTAAAAGTAGGTGATGTTGTTGAAGCTGTTATCTTAACTTTAGATAGAGATGACCGTAAAATGTCATTAGGTATCAAACAATTGTCTCAAGATCCTTGGACTGATATCACTGCTAAATACCCAGTAGGTTCTAAACATACAGGTATCGTTAGAAACTTTACAAACTTTGGAATTTTCGTAGAATTAGAAGAAGGAATTGATGGATTAATTTACATCTCTGACTTATCTTGGACTAAGAAAATCAAACACCCATCTGAATTTGTAAACGTTGGTGAAAAACTTGACGTAGTAGTATTAGAATTAGATGTTGAAGGACGTAAATTATCTTTAGGTCACAAACAAACTACTGCTAATCCTTGGGATCAGTATGAAGATTCTTTCGCAGTTGGAACTATCCACACAGGTGAAATTTCTGAAATCGTTGACAAAGGAGCTACTGTAGAATTCGGAGATGATATCGTTGCTTTCATTCCTACTCGTCACCTTGAAAAAGAAGACGGAAAGAAATTGAAAAAAGGTGATTCAGCTGATTTCAAAGTAATCGAATTCAACAAAGAATTCAAAAGAGTAGTTGCATCTCACACTGCTATCTTCCGTGAAGAAGAAGAGAAAAATGTGAAATCAGTTTCTGAAAACACTTCATCTAATTCATCTACAAATGCACCAGCTGCAACTTTAGGTGATAATAATGATATGTTAGCTGCATTGAAAGCTAAAATGGAAAAATCAGAGAAAAAATAATTTCTTGAAATTTTTTGAATATAGAAAGCCCCGCAATTTGCGGGGCTTTTTTTTGTGCTTTAATTTTTAGGAGCAGAACATTTTAATTTACTATCCGCAATCCTCCCGCTGTATGCAGTATCTTTTTATTGTGCAGAAAACGTATTTTTAAAATCAACTTTTGTATAACACAATAAAAAGGATACTTGCTACCATCGGGGCTAATTAGAACTAATATGTATATCATCTCATTCAAAAAAAATAAATTTTAAAAATAATTTCATTTTTTAAAACCAAACGTAATTAAACACCGTAAATGAAATTATATAACTTAAAAAATAGATTTTATGAAAACTAGAAAATTTTTATCCATTGCATTATTTACAGTAGTATTAGGAGCAACTTCTTTCGCTCAAAAAACAGTTATGGTTGGTGGAGCAGCAATGTATCCATCTAAAAATATTGTTGAGAATGCTGTAAACTCAAAAGATCACACAACTTTAGTAGCAGCAGTAACAGCAGCCGGTTTAGTTGAAACATTACAAAGTAAAGGACCATTCACCGTTTTTGCCCCAACAAATGCCGCGTTTGACAAATTGCCAGCAGGAACTGTTACCACATTATTAAAACCAGAAAACTTAAAAACATTACAAACAATCCTTACGTATCATGTTGTTGCAGGGAAAATGAACGCTTCGGATATAGCAAAAGCTATTAAAAAGGGGAATGGAAAAGCTACAATGAAAACGGTTAGTGGTGGAACTTTGACAGCTTGGATGCAAGGAAAAGATTTATATATTACAGATGAGAACATGAATAAAGCTAAAGTAACAATTGCAGATGTTAATCAATCAAATGGTGTGATTCACGTGATTGATGCTGTTGTATTGCCTAAACAATAATTTTAGATTAGAGGTTGATATTTTGTTAGTCTTAAGAGCCCTGCAACTTGCAGGGCTTTTTTGTATAAAAAAGTCCCAATTCTAAACTTAGAATTGGGACTTTATATTATGTAAAAAGAGCTATTATCGTAAGCTGGCTCCAAGTTCAGTTTCAAAATTATTTTGCAGTTTGCTCATAATTTTATCAATTTGCGTATCAGTCAGTGTTTTAGAACTGTCTTGAATTGTAAAACTTAATGCGTATGATTTTTTACCTTCTGGAAGATTTTGTCCTTCATATACATCAAATAAATTAATGTCTTTTAAAAGCGCTTTCTCTGTTTGACGTGCAATATTGTAAATGCTGTCATAGGTTACGTTTTGATCAATTAGCAACGCTAAATCTCTACGAACTTCTGGGTATTTAGGAATCTCAGTATATTTTATCTTGGTTGAAATCAATTTCAAAATCAAAGCCCAGTTAAAATCAGCGAAAAATACTTCTTGTTTGATTCCAAAATGTTTTAATATTGATTTTTTAACTACTCCTAATTCTACCAGTATTTCGGTTCCAGCGCTAATAGCGATCCCTTCAGAAAATACATCCGTGGTTACTGGTACGTTTTGTGTTTTTTGAATCCCTAATCTGGAAAGAATTCCATTTACATATCCTTTGAATAAAAAGAAATCAGATGGTTTTTGAGCGCTAGTCCAGTTTTCTTGATTTCTATTTCCGGAAAGGAATAAAGTCAAATGCTTTTTTTCCTCGTAACCGGCAAGATAGTTATGGTACGTTTTTCCAAATTCAAATAATTTCAAATCGGAATTTTTACGATTGATATTATAAGAGATTGCTTCCAGTCCGGAAAACAGTAAAGATTGACGCATTGTAGCTAAATCAGCGCTTAACGGATTTAACATTGTTACATTGTTTGCTGGATTCAATACTTCTGAAAGTTCAACATAAGACGCAGTTGTCAATGAATTTGCCATCATTTCATTAAATCCTTGAGAATTTAATTGTGTGGCAATCACATTTTGTATTTTGTAATCTTCATTTCTTGGAGAATTAGAAACCGTGGCATTTAGTTTTTTAGAAAAATCAATGTTGTTGTATCCGTATACTCTCAATATTTCTTCAATAACATCTATTTCCCTTTGCACGTCAACGCGGTAAGAAGGAATAGTTAATCCTAATCCTGCATCTGAAACGCTGTTTACTTTAATGTCTAATGAAACTAATATTTTCTTAATAGTGTCTTTCGGTAATTCCTGTCCAATAATTTTAGCCACTTTGCTGAAGTTTAAAAACACAGAGAAGTCTTCAATTTTCTTTGGATACACATTAACAACATCAGATGTTATTTCTCCACCAGCTACTTCTTGAATCAATAAAGCCGCACGTTTCAATGCGTATTCTGTAATAGTTGGGTCAATTCCTCTTTCAAAACGGAAAGAAGCATCAGTGTTTAATTGATGTCTTTTGGCTGTTTTACGAATGCTCACCGGATTAAAATAAGCACTTTCTAAAAATATAGAATTAGTATTTTCAGAAACTCCTGATTTTTTTCCGCCAAAAACCCCTGCAATACATAAAGGTCCTTTTTCGTCACAAATCATTAAATCTTCTTCGTGTAAAGTTCTTTCTATATCGTCAAGTGTAGTAAATTTTGTTCCCGCAGGAAGTGTTTGAACTACTATTTTACCGTTAATCTTTGAAGCATCAAAGGCGTGAAGCGGCTGGCCTAATTCGTGTAAAACATAATTAGTGACATCTACAATATTGTTTTTTGGATTTAATCCAATGGCTTTCAATCTATTTTGTAACCAAGCTGGAGATGGTTTTACTTCAATACCAGAAATAGTTACGCCACAATATCTAGGAGCAAGTTTAGGTTCTTTTACATCAATATCAATTTTCAAAGTTCTTTTATCTACTCTGAAATTACTCACTGAAGGTGTAATCAATTCTACGTTTACACCACTTTGTAACATTCCGGCTCTTAAATCACGTGCTGTTCCTAAATGGCTCATCGCATCGGCACGATTTGGTGTTAATCCAATTTCAAAAACCTCGTCATTTTCAATTTTGAAAACCGTCGCTGCAGGAGTTCCTGTTGCTAATGCATCGTCCAATATCATAATTCCGTCATGGCTTTCACCAAGACCTAATTCATCTTCGGCACAAATCATTCCGTGACTTTCCTGTCCGCGTATTTTTCCTTTTTTGATTGAAAAAGCAACCCCTTCCTTGTCGTATAATGTAGTTCCAATTGTAGCAACCGGTACTTTTTGTCCTGCAGCGACATTATTGGCACCGCAAACAATCTGCACAGGAACACCATTTCCTAAATCTACGGTAGTTATTTTTAATCTGTCGGCATCCGGATGTTGGATACAAGTAAGAACATGTCCTACCACAATGCCTTCTAATCCGCCTTTTACCGATTGATATTTGTCAACAATTTCTACTTCCAAACCTAAATCGGTTAGTAGTGCTGCTGTTTCTTCAGATTTCCAGTCTATTTTAATGAATTGTTTTAACCAGTTGTAAGATATTTTCATCTGTCAATTTTAATGAGATTACTTCGTCAGTTCGACCTTCGGTCTCGGGTGCAAATATAAGGATTGCAGTTTGGAGAAAGAAACAATTTTTTTGGTTTTTTATAACTGATTTAGTGTATTAAGTAAGTATTTAAAATAAGAATTCAATATTATTAGTTGTAAATAAATATGAATTAAATAATAAATTTAGGTTAAAAAAGAAGATATGAAAATTTAATGCTATTAGTTGAATGAATTGTGCTATTCTAACGATATAGATGAAGGTATATTTGGTAAAACATAAATAGATAACGACATGGATAACGTGGTAAAAAGACCTGATTTTAAGGCAACATATGATAATTATATAGGAGGCAAATTTGTAGCGCCAATAGGTGGGCAGTATTTTGATGTAGTTTCTCCGGTAGACGGAAAAGTATTTACAAGAGCCGCACATTCCACTAAAGTAGATTTAGATTTGGCTGTTGATACAGCGTATGAAGCTTTCCAGACATGGGGAAAAACATCCGTAACAGAACGCAGTAATTTATTGAATAAAATTGCTCAGGTTATGGAAGATAACCTTGAATATCTTGCTACTGTTGAGACAATTGATAATGGAAAAGCCATTCGTGAAACATTGGCAGCCGATATGCCATTGGCAATTGATCACTTCAGATATTTCGCAGGTGTAATTCGTGCTGAGGAAAGTTCAATCGCCGAATTAGATTCGCAAACGGTTTCTATCGCTTTGAGCGAACCTTTGGGTGTAATTGCTCAAATTATCCCTTGGAATTTCCCAATTTTAATGGCTGTTTGGAAATTAGCTCCAGCATTAGCTGCAGGAAATACCGTGGTTTTAAAACCAGCAGAAAGTACACCAATTTCAATTATGGTTTTGATGGAATTGATTGGTGATATTTTGCCTCCAGGAGTTATAAATATTGTTAATGGTTTTGGTGCTGAACTTGGAAGAGCTTTGGTAACCAATAAAAAAGTGTCAAAAGCTGCTTTTACAGGTTCTACAACTACAGGTCGTTTAGTGATGCAATATGCTACCGAAAATATTATTCCGGTTACTTTAGAACTTGGAGGAAAATCTCCAAATATTTTCATGAAATCCGTTGGTGATGCTGATGATGATTTCTTTGATAAAGCTATCGAAGGAGCGGTAATGTTTGCTTTAAATCAAGGTGAAATTTGTACCTGTCCATCAAGATTATTGGTTCACGAAGATATTTATGAAAAATTCATTGCAAGAGTAATCGAAAGAACAGCTGCAATCAAATTGGGAAATCCTTTAGACAGAACTACCATGATGGGAGCACAGGCATCTTTGGTTCAAAAAGAAAAAATCCTGACTTACATAAAATTAGGAAAAGAAGAAGGTGCCGAAGTTTTAATTGGAGGTGAAGAAAATCATTTGGAAGGGAATTTAGCAGGAGGTTATTATATCAAACCAACGCTTTTCAAAGGACACAATAAAATGCGCATTTTTCAAGAAGAAATCTTTGGACCGGTTTTAGCCGTTACTACTTTCAAAACTACCGAAGAAGCTATTGCTATAGCAAATGATACGATGTATGGTTTGGGAGCCGGACTTTGGACACGTGATGCACACGAAATTTATCAAGTTCCAAGAGCGATTCAAGCGGGTCGTGTTTGGATTAATCAATACCATTCTTATCCTGCAGGAGCTCCTTTTGGTGGATACAAACAGTCTGGAATTGGTCGTGAAAATCATAAAATGATGCTTGGACACTATCGTCAGACAAAAAATATGCTGATTTCTTACGATAAAAAGAAATTAGGTTTCTTTTAGTTAATTACTGATTATTGGTTGATCTTGAACCTGACAGATTGTATAATTTGTCAGGTTTTATTTTAAAGGAAATAGTTGAATGTAATCAATTAAAAGGGTACACGGATTATAAGTTTTGTACTAAATTTAGATTGTTGATTAGTCTTGAATTGGCTAATTAATGGTGATTTTATAGACTCAAAACAAACACATTTTGAAATATTTTGCAAAAAATAAAATTAAGAAAGATGATAAAAAGAATTGATGCCACAGAAAAAGCAATAGAATTAATTAAGGTTCTAAAAGAAAAACACGGTGATTTGATGTTTTATCAAGCAGGAGGATGTTGCGAGGGAACGCAGCCACAATGTTTTGAAAAAGGCGGATTTTACCAGCGAATGGGTGATGTATGCATTGGCACAATTCAAGATACTGAATTTTGGGTAGACAAGGATTTATTCGAATATTGGAAACATGCTCATTTTACTTTGGATGTAATTGATGCTTTTGGAGTGGGAGGATTTTCATTAGAAACACCATTGAAAAAAACATTCCGAATTGAATATAGAATCTTTACTCCGGAAGAAGAATTATCGCTAGAACCGGTAACATTTATTGAATAAGCTAGTTTACGTACAATAATTGATATTGTTTTGGAGTAATTCCTTCGTGTTTTTTAAACAAACGAATAAAGTAATTACAATCTTCAAATCCTGATAAATAACAAACTTCATTGATTTGTATCGATGGATTTTTTAGTAATTGTTTGGCACATCTCATTTTCTCGCTAATCACAAATTCTATTGGGCTCATACCTAATTCTCTTTTGAAAAAACGATAGAAAGATGTCGTACTCATGCATGCTTTTTCACTCAAGTGTTTCATGCTGATGTTTTCTTTCAAGTTCAATCGGATGAATTCTACGACTTGTGTAATGGGATTTTTTGGGTCGGCAAATAAACCGTCATCTATTGCTTTTGCGGTTTGTGTCTGAATAATTCGAATTAATAATTCCTGCAAAGTCAAATCTGCCAAAGCATCTTTAGTAATTGAAGTGCTCATGCATTCTTTGATCAATTTATTAATAGTCGTTGCCAGTTCCACATTATTGTAAAAAAAATAATTTTGGTAATTCAATTGCCAGAATTGGTCTTTTCCTTCTTTTGGGTAGCGTTCGTTTAAAAATTGCAAAGTATCGGTAATTTTAGTTTGGTCTATCGCCAAAGCCAAACACTGCGTCGGATTGTTTTTTGAGGCCTCCGGAAAATCGATTTTCATTTCCACATTAGAAGGAATCACAACGGTTTCACCGGGTAAATAGACAAAACTGGGGTCGTCAAAAAGATGCATTATTTTTTTGCCTCGCAACATGCTGGTCACCACAAAATCATTAAATTTCAAAGGAACTAATGCCGAAGATTCATACGTTTCAAAAAGATTCAGTTCACAGTGATTTAAAGAGTAAACGGTTCTATTTTCTACTAATGTTTTTAAAGATTTCTCGTTTGATAAATGAGGTGGATTTATAAAAGCGCGGGTACTATTCATAGTTTTAAACTTTAAAAAAGGCAAAGTTTAAATTTAATGAAAATAATTAGAACCAGAACACTGTTTAACAAAATTTAAATTAATTCTTCCACATGTTTTTTGATGTTCTCAGCAATTTTATGAGTTGGTAAATCATTTTCATCGCTTCCAAAAGGATCTTCAATTTCCTCAGCAATTAATTCTAAACTCGCCAAAACATAAAAAATAAATACCACAACCGGAACTACATAATAACCCAAACTAAAAGAATATCCAAAAGGCAGTGTCATCACATAAAAGAAGATGAATTTTTTAAGGAAAGCACTGTAAGAGTAGGGAATAGGCGTGTTTTTGATTCGTTCGCAAGCACCGCAAATATCAGTAAATGATTTTACTTCTTCGTTTAAAATAATCAGTTGATCACCAGTTATTTTTTTGGAATCATACAAATCATTAATTTTTTGAAACAACATTTTAGCGACTTGATTGGGCTTGTGTTTGTGATGATCAATTTCTAAATCCACATCTTCAAACAATTGTTTGCTGGTATCATCATCATTCAAATGTTTATGCAAAATAGAAGCATAGCCGGGAATCATTTTTCGAAAGTATTTACGATCTTTTTCATCATGCAAAATAGCAGATAATTTTATGGCAAAATTACGGCTGTTGTTGACTAAAGCTCCCCACATTTTGCGCCCTTCCCACCAACGGTCATAGGCAGTATTGGTTCTGAAAACTAATAATAATGAAATCACGAAACCAAGCATTCCGTGCATGATTGTAATATTCTTTACATAACTATTGTCCGCTAATTTCCAATATTCAACTTCTAAATAACCGATAATCCCAGAATAAATCCCAATAGCAAGCATTATTGGCATTAACGTTCTGAAAGTGTCCGCTTTGTGAAAACGAAAAATAAAAGTAAACCAGTCTTTTGTATTATATGAAACCATTTAAGATACTATTTTTAGCAAAAGTAAATTAAAAATTAAGATTTCCGGCCAATTCTCGGAGTGCAATTTCAGATAATTTTCCTTGGAATTGAGCATTGCTGTAACGCACTTTAGCATTAACATAATTCAATTGTGCGGTTCTGAATTCTAAAGTAGTTATAGTTCCAATTCTGAATTTGTCTAAAGTAATATTTAGATTTTGTTTGGCAATCGATTCATTTTTTTCTTCTAAAGCAATCAATTCTAAATTGGTCAAATACGTTTGATAGGAAGTTGCTAATTGTGAGTTTAAAGCTAAATTTTGCTGATCTATATTTAACTTCGAATTTTCAATTTGAATCTTGGCTATTTTCTCATTTCGGTTTTGTGAAAAACCATCGAATATATTCAAAGAAGCGCTAAAACCATAGTTCAAACCTCTGGATTGTGATTGTGTCACAAATCCAAGACTGGATTGACTTTCTGAAAAATTGTAAGCAGTATTCACTCGAACAGTTGGATAACGGGCTGCTTTAATTTGCTTTAATTCTAATTCAGCTACTCTTTTATTGATAATCTGTGCTTCTAATTGCGGATTTTGTTTCTCGGCTAAAGCTCTTAGTTCTGGAAGTAGTAATAATGCATCCACTTCAAGTTCATCAATAACTTTGAAATCAGTCGCAACATCTCTAGCCAATAGTTGATTTAATAAGATCTTACTGTTAGCGTACAATTCTTTTTGTCTTAATAACGCAACTTGATCCGTATTCAAATCTACTTGGGCATTCAAAACTTCTAATTTAGATGCTTTTCCAATGGTAAATCTGTTTTGCGCCAAAGTCAATCGCTGGTTTGAAATAACAATTGTTGTATCCAAAGCAGCTAATTGTTGTTGCAGTTGCACCAAATTGTAATATGCCGCATTCACGTCACTGATTCGTGTGATTACGGTTAATTTTAATTGCGCTTCACCCAGTTTTTGTAATTCTTTCAATTGATCCAGTCTGGCAAACATTCGCATTCCGTCAAAAACAGTCCAATCCAATCCAACGCCATACGTCAAACTATTGTTTTTGGCATTGTCTAATTCAGTTTCTGTTCCGTCCTGACGCGTTTGGGAACTGTTTTGAATACTGTTGTTATCCAAAACAGTTGCAGTAACTGTGGGTAACATTCCTGCATTTCCAATGGCAACGTTTGTTTTTTCAATGGTTAAATTATTGGTGGCAATTTTTATTTCATAATTGTTTTCCAATGCAATTTTCACTGCGCTTTCCAATGTCAAAACTTCTTGGGCATTGGTTTTTACCACACAAAATAAGAGTAGTACAAAGCTTTGAAATAGTATTTTAGTATGTGTCATAATTATTTTTTTTAGCCACGAATCAACGAATTTCAGATGAAAAATTAGGGTAAATCTATTTAATCCGTGTCATCAGCGTTCCTTTCAAATTATTTAACTTCTTTTTCATATTCTTCAATATGATCAAATTCAGGATAATGTTTTCGGGCTTTAGACCACATTAAATACATGGCTGGAATAACAAATAATGTTAAAACCAAAGAGAAAATAGTTCCTCCTACAATTACAACTCCCATTCCAATTCTACTGGTTGAAGCCGCTCCAAGAGACATCGCAATTGGCAAAGCTCCTAATGAAATGGCTAAACTTGTCATTAAAATAGGACGTAATCTCGCTTCCGAAGCTTCTAAAATAGCTTCCATTTTAGGCTTGCCTTGTTCTCGTAGCTGATTCGCAAATTCGACAATTAAGATTCCGTTTTTGGTCACCAAACCAATAAGCATTACGGTTCCAATTTGGCTGAAAATATTCCAAGTCTGATCGAATAACCATAATGAGAATAGCGCTCCAGCAACGGCCATTGGAACAGTCAAAATGATGATAAGCGGATCAATAAAACTTTCAAATTGTGCCGCTAAAATTAAAAATATCAATACCAAAGCCAATCCGAATGCAAAAGCAGTATTCGAACTACTTTCGACAAAATCTCTGGATTCTCCACCTAAATCGGTAGTAAACGTATCGTCAAGGACTTTAGCTTTAATTTCATTCATCGCATCAATTCCATCGCTGATACTTTTGCCTGGAGCAAGACCTGCAGAAACAGTTGCAGCCATGTAGCGATTGTTGTGGTATAATTGTGGCGGATTACTTTTTTCTTCAATAGTTACCACATTGTCCATTTGAATTAATTGTCCCAAATTATTTTTGACATACATCGAGGTTAAATCCAATGGTTTCGAACGGTCTTTTTGGTCAAACTGTCCAATAACCTGATACTGTTTTCCGTTTCTCATAAAATAACCAAAACGTTGCCCGCTTAAAGAAAGTTGTAAAGTTTGTGCAATATCAATAACTGAAATCCCTAAACTTTCGGCTTTTTCTCTGTCAATGGTAACATTGACTTCTGGTTTGTTAAATTTTAAATTCACATCACTAACAGCAAAAGTTGGGTTTTTAGCTACTTCATCCATAAAAACAGGAATCTTTTCTTCTAGTTTTTTAAAGTTTGGCGCTTGAATAATGTATTGAATCGGCAATCCACCACGTCTGTTAACGGCAATTGTTGGTTGCTCAATTACGGAAGTTTTTGCATCTGGATATTGTTTGGTCCATTTGGTTAATTTCTCTGCAATTTCTTTTTGTGAATCGGTTCTTTCATTTGGTTGAACCAATGATACTCTAATAAAACCACTATTTACAGAAGAAGATCCAAAACCGGGTGATGTAATAACCAAGGCTACTTTTTTTCCGGGAATCGAGTCATCTACTAATTGAGATACTTCTTGCATGAAACGATCCGTATATTCGTAAGAAGATCCTTCGGGTGTTGACATTCGTAAGACAAAACCACTACGGTCGTCATACGGTGCAGTTTCTTTTTGCAAAAGGTTGAAAAACAAATAAATTAATCCAAAACAAGCAATTAAAATAGGGAAACTCAACCATTTTTTCTTCATAAAACGATCTAATGCACTGGCATAACCACTGTTTAATTTTTGAAAATAAGGTTCAGTACGGATGTAGAATTTTGATTTTTTTTGTTCGCCGCCTTTCATCAAATAGGCGTTTAACATTGGTGTTAATGTTAACGATACAAAAGCCGAAATCAATACCGCAGCACCTATGACGACGCCAAATTCCCTAAACAATCGCCCGACAAATCCTTCGAGGAAAATCACTGGAAGAAATACCGCTGCTAAAGTTATCGAAATCGAAATTACCGCAAAGAAGATTTCGTTAGATCCTTTGATGGCTGCCTCGATAGGCGTCATGCCTTCTTCCACTTTTTTGAAAATATTCTCTGTCACTACAATTCCATCATCGACCACCAATCCTGTTGCCAAAACAATAGCTAATAATGTCAATACATTTATAGAAAACCCGAAAAGCCACATGATAAAGAAAGTAGCAATCAACGAAACAGGAATGTCAATCAACGGTCTAAAGGCAATTGCCCAATCCCTGAAGAATAAATAGATGATCAAAATAACCAAAACAATAGAAATCCCTAATGTTTCCGCAACTTCAATAACTGATTTTTTTACAAAAATGGTGTTGTCAATCGCAATATTAAGTTTAATATCCTTTGGTAAATCCTTTTTTAAACGTTCGAATTCTTTGTAAAAAGCAGTAGAAATATCTAAATAATTAGCTCCGGGAAGCGGTACAATGGCAACACCAACTAAAGGTGTTCCAGATTGCGTCATTTTGGTTTCTGTATTTTCTGGTCCAAGACTCGCTGTCCCTACATCGCTGAAGCGAACTACTTTTTCCCCTTCGGAACGAATAATGATATTGTTAAATTCTTCAGCGGTAGAAAGGTTTCCAACTGTTTTTACCGTTAATTCGGTGTTGTCGCCGGTAAGTTTTCCGGAAGGTAATTCTACATTTTGTTTGTTCAACGCATCTCTCACTTCAGAAACGGTACAACCGTAAGAAGCCAGTTTCACGGGATCAATCCACAAACGCATCGCATATCTTTTTTGTCCCCAAATTTGGACCCCACTCACACCTGGAATCGTTTCTAATCGTTGTGAAATTACATTTTCGGCGTAATCACTTAATTCTAATGCGTTTCTGGTATCACTTTGAACAGTCATTGATATAATCGCCTCACCATTGGCATCAGCCTTAGAAACAACTGGCGGAGAATCGATATCTTGCGGAAGATTTCTAACAGCTTGAGAAACTTTATCTCTCACATCATTAGCAGCTTCTTCCAAATCTTTATCCAGATTAAACTCTATAGTAATATTACTGCTTCCTTGCGCACTCGAAGAAGTTACGTTTCTAATCCCATCAATGGAATTGATTGCTTTCTCTAAAGGTTCCGTAATTTGTGATTCGATAATATCAGCATTTGCACCAGCATAATTCGTACGGATGGAAACTTGTGCTGGATCAATCGATGGGAATTCTCGAACTCCCAGAAAAGTATAACCAATTATTCCAAACAATACGATGGCTAAATTGATTACTATAGTAAATACGGGTCTTCTAATACTTGTTGTGGATAAACTCATTTTTTTTGAATTATGAGTTATAAATTATGAATTACTGGATGCAAACTCATAATTCATAACTTTAAAATTATTTAATTTTAACAGTCACTGGAGTTTCATTTTTTAGAGACATAACACCACTGGTAATAATGGTATCACCCGCTTTTAACCCTGAAAGCACTAAAATAGAGGCATCCGTTCTTGTGGCAGTTTCTATCATTACTTCTTTGGCTTGACCATTACTGGAGATGAAAACTTTTTTACCGTTTTGCACCGGAATAATAGCTTCTGTAGGTACAACGATGGCATCTTTTATGATGTCCAAAGGCAATTCGACATCAGCAAATGTTCCCGGTAATAATTTTCCGTTTTTATTTTCGGCAATCGCACGAACTTGTAATGTTCTGGTCGCTACGGCAACTTCTGGTTCAATGGCATATACTTTGGCGGTATACTTTTCAGTTGAACCCGAAACAGTGAAACTTATGGTGGTATTCGTTTTTACTTGACTGGCGTATTTTTCAGGGATTGAAAAAGTGATTTTTAGTTTTCCTGTATTTACTAATTTTGCCACCAAAATTGTAGGTGTAATATAGGTTCCCGGCGAAATAGAACGCAATCCGATTCTTCCTGAGAATGGCGCTCTAACGGATGTTTTTGCAATTTGTGCTTGTATCAACTGACTTTGTGCTTGTGCAGATTTTAAATCGGCTCTGGCCAAATCATATTCTTCCTGACTGATGGCTTCTTTTTGTAATAACAATTTAGCTCTTCTTTCGTTTTCCGAAGCTAATCCTTCTCGGGTAGAAGTTTGTCTCAATTGCGCTCTTAATTCTAAATCATTTACTTTAAAAAGTACCTGTCCTTTGCTCACATTGCTTCCTTCCTGAAAATAAATAGCCTCCACAATTCCAGAAACTTCACTGCGAATTTCCACTTGTTCATTGGCTTCAATAGAACCGGAAAGTGATAAATTGTTGTCAAAAGTTTGTGGTGTTGCCACAATTCCGTTAACGTTCATGGACTTGCCTTTTCCTTTTTGGTCTTTCGAATCGGCATTTTTATTTTTGTTTTCTGTGATTCGGTAGCCAATAAATCCAATGATTCCAATGGTTAACAAGGCATAAACTAGGTATTTAATTTTCATAGTTATAGAATAAAGTAGGATTAGGTTTCAGTATTTTTAGTTAAAACAAATTTAGGTTTTAGAAATGGCAATTTTGATATTGTTAATTTTTATTTAACGTTTGTACATACAAATATTAATATTGAGCTAAACTAATGAATGAAAGCCCTTAATAGAAAAGATTAAGACTATCAAAAATTGAAATGGTTTAATTGAAAAAAAATTAATTAATATAATTCCATATTTTTTTTCGTCAGTTCGAGTGGTTTTATAAAATAGCGACAGCATTTTTATAAAAATGTATCGAGAACCATTATGTCGAGAAAACTTCTCGATACATTTTAGGCTTATCAAATTCCGTTTTCAAACCTAATTCTTTCAAGCCAAAAACACTCGAAGAGACGTTAACCAAGGTATCTTGAGTTTGTCCGTTCGATTTTTGAAAAAATCATATCGAAAATAGAAAAATTATTACACGCAAAAAGACTTAACTAATATAATTCCAGATGTTTTTCTTTTTGGTCATTTCGATAAAAACAGCTCTCAAAGCAGCATGCTCCAGTTTTTGCATTCCCGCATCTTCCTTAAGTAGTTTCAAAGCATAATTTCTGGCTAATGCCAAAGTATCTCTGTCTCGAACCAAATCGGCAATTTGAAGGTTAAGTACGCCGCTTTGTTGGGTTCCCATTAAATCTCCCGGACCGCGAAGTTTCAAGTCGACTTCAGCAATTTCGAAACCATCGTTCGTCTGCACCATCGTTTCCATACGGGTTTTACTGTCAGAACTCAATTTATGGCTCGTCATCAGGATGCAATAACTTTGTTCAGCACCACGACCCACGCGACCTCGAAGCTGATGCAATTGTGATAATCCAAAACGTTCCGCACTTTCGATAATCATCACACTGGCGTTAGGAACATTCACGCCAACTTCAATTACGGTTGTGGCGACCATAATATTGGTTTTTCCTTCCGAAAAGCGTTTCATTTCAGCATCTTTATCCGCCGGTTTCATCTTTCCGTGCAGAATGGAAATTGAATATTGAGGCAACGGAAAATCTCGGGAAATACTTTCGTAACCATCCATCAAATCCTTGAAATCCATTTTCTCCGATTCCTGAATCAACGGATACACAATATAGATTTGGCGACCCAAAGCGATTTCGTCCCGAAGGAATTTCCAAACCTTTAATCTGTTGCTGTCAAAACGGTGTACGGTTTGAATCGGTTTTCGTCCCGGAGGCAATTCATCAATCACCGAAATGTCTAAATCGCCATACAAACTCATCGCCAAGGTTCTGGGAATAGGCGTGGCAGTCATCACCAAAACGTGTGGCGGAATCACATTTTTCTTCCACAATTTAGAGCGTTGTTCTACGCCAAAACGGTGTTGTTCATCAATTACAGCTAGCCCTAAATTCTTAAATTTTACTTTATCTTCCAGTAAAGCATGCGTTCCGATGAGAATATGTAACGTACCGTTTTCCAGTTCTTCATGGATAATTCTGCGTTGTGCTATTTTGGTGGAACCCGTTAGGATTCTGATATTTATATTTAGAGTTTCTGCCAATTCAGATAAACCGATAAAATGCTGGTTCGCCAAGATTTCCGTTGGTGCCATTAAGCACGCTTGAAAACCATTATCAAGTGCCAAAAGCATGCTCATAAAAGCCACAATGGTTTTTCCGGAACCTACATCGCCTTGCAGCAAACGGTTCATTTGGGCGTTGCTTCCCATGTCGGTTCGTATTTCTTTGATAACCCTTTTTTGAGCATTGGTCAGTTGAAAAGGCAAATGATTCTGATAAAAATCATTGAAATATTCGCCCACTGTACTGAACGGATGCCCTTTTATTTTATGTTTCCTAATCAGATTTTTAGTGATTAATTGTAACTGAATAAAGAACAATTCTTCGAAGATTAATCGGAATTTGGCTTTCGCCAAAACGTCTGCGCTTTTTGGAAAATGAATGTTGAATAAAGCTGCTTTTTTAGGAATCAGTTTCAGTTCGTTGATTAAATAATCTGGCAAAGTTTCCGTGAACAACGCTTGCGTTTCCAGAAACAATTGTTGCATCAGTTTATTAATCACTCGGTTTGAAATCCCACGGTTCGTCAATGTTTCTGTCGAAGGATACACGGGTTGCATTGCAGAACGCAGACTTTTTTCATGTTCGCTCATCAGTTCGATTTCCGGATGAGCCATATTGAACGCATTCCCGAAAGACGTACATTTCCCGAAAATTACACAGATTTCATTAAGCTTTAAACTCTCTCGAATCCATTTGTGGCCTTGAAACCAAACGAGTTCCATTTGGCCCGTATCATCCACAAAAGTAGCGACTAATCGTTTTTGGTTTCGTCCAAATTCAACGGTTTTTATGTTGATTATTTTACCGATAATCTGAACTTCGACAATGTTGTTTTGCAGTTCGTTAATCTTATAATACCGCGTTCTGTCAATGTATCTGTTAGGAAAAAAATTAACCAAATCTACGTACTTATAAATTCCCAATTCCTTACGCAGCAATTCGCCCCGATTGGGACCAACGCCTTTGAGGTATTCAATGGGAGTGAGTAGGAGGTTGCTCATTTAGATTTTTTTGGACACGGATAAAACGGATTTGCAAAAGCAAAAACGCAGATTAAAACGGATTTTTAATTCGATGGAGCGAAGATAGTTTTTTGTTTGGAAATTTGGAAATGGGAATGCTTGGAAATGGAGTAGGAAAATTTGTATATTTGATTGGTTTTATAGGAGTGAAAAATACCTTTTCATTTTCAAATAATTAAAAGATTTAAAATATGATAGTTTTAATAACAGAACTTTTTCCATTTCAAAATACTTTGATAATAGCACTAATTGGTTCTTTTATTGGACAATTAATTATTATTTGTATTAGTTTGATTAAAAGAAAGATTGATTTGAAAAGAAAAAAAAATATGATTATTAGTGACTTAAAAAGTCAATTAAAAGTTTTAAATCTTGTTTCTGAGAAATATTTTGAATTAAAAAATATGTTTCAAACAAGAAATGTTGATAATTTTACAGTAAGTATTTTTCAAACTCTTCAACTAGATATATATCAAAGTGTTCCAAAAAACGAGTTATATGCAATTTTTAAAACAAAATTATTTTTATTAGTAGATATCTATAAGTCTATAGAATTTATTAAACAAAATTCGCCTTATTTGGTTTATAGTGATTATTTAATAAAATCCGAATTACATTTTGAAGAAACAAAAGATGATTCTAATCATGATAAATTTTGTGAAGCAGAACTTGGATTTATAGAAATTGCTATAAAAAACATTAATAATCATATGAAAACTATTGTTCAAATAGAAGATGATATAAAAAAACTAATTATTTAAATAAAAGCTGAATCTTTGTTTATCAAAAATTCAGCCTTATTTTAAAATAGTTTCATCAATTTTTAATTGAAAAGTTATATAAACTACCTTCGCAAAAATAAAAAGCTTAAATAATGACAACTCATCTCGCATTGCTTCGTGGCATTAATGTTTCCGGTCACAACATGATAAAAATGGAGGCGCTAAAAACTACTTTGGAAGCCATTGGTTTTCAAAATGTACTAACGTATATTCAATCGGGAAATGTTTTTGTGGATACGGAGGAAGAAAGTCCTGCGAAAGTTGGTTTTTTAATCAAGCAGGAAATTTTCAAGGTTTTTGGTCATGAAGTGCCTATCGTGGTAATTGCCAAAGAAGACTTGGAAGCGTGTTTCAAGAACAATCCTTTTTTGAAAGAAAAGGACATTGATATCAAAAAATTATACGTGGCGTTTATTTCTACCACTTTGCAAAGTACCAGTATGAATGATTTGAAAATTAGCCAATTCAAGCCTGATGAAGCCAGTATTGACGGCAGTAGAATTTTTATTAAGTACGCTGTTGGAGCCGGAAAAACTCGATTTGATCAAAAATACATCGAGAAAAAACTGAATGTTACCGCAACAATCCGCAATTGGAATACAGTGACACAATTGCTAAAAATGTACGAGGAAAGATAATAAAACTTTAAGTCTGGCTCAACCGCTAATTCGCTAATTTTCAAATGCTATAAACCATTTGAAAATTAGCGAATTAGCGGTATTTTTTTAGAGTCAAAACAAAGTTTTTTCAGAGTCTATTTTTTGTAATTATTCAAAACGTCTGTTCGAGTGTTTTTTGTAGAGTAAAACGGAACAAAAAATGTATCGAGAACAGTTTTTAATTCAAAATTTTCTTGTTCTCGATACGATTTTCTTCCCGAGGCTTCGGGAGAAAATCACTCGAACTGACGAAAATTATAATTAAAAACTAATTACACCCAACGGGTTATTTTACCTTTTTTACTTTAGAAAAAAAAAATATAATTTGACGCAACCTTTTGCAATAAGTTTCATCTAAAAAGTATCTGTAAAATCTGATACATGAAAAAACTAATCATTCTTGTTGCTTTTCTTGCTATTTTCAGCTCCTGTTCAAAGGATGAAGCTGAAGCAATTGTTACTACGGATTTTTACGGAAAATGGACTTTGGTTGCAATGACAGGTAGTTTTCAAAATTCGGAAACTACAGGCGCAGCGATGGAATGGCAAGAATTTTATTTGTTCAACACCAACGGAACATTTACAAAATCCAGAGAAAGAAATGGGGTTAAAACAACACTTTCTGGTACCTACACGACCACAACTCAATCAGACGGAATTTATTTTGAATTAACATATCCCAATGACAGCGAAATTATAGGAAGCTGTTACGGAAATCAAAAAGAAGTATTGTATTTAACTGCCAATAATTCTTTGTCCAGTACATGGAGTTATTGCGATGGTCCCGGATTAGAATATAAAAAGTAAATTATAAGTGCTTATTAAAAAACATTTTTCATGAAATTTAGTTTTGGTTAATTTTAGAATGATGAAGCACTTTTGCTAAAGAGTACTCAGAAGTTGAAAAACTTTTGGTGCTCTTTTTCTATTTTTAAACGAATAAAAGAAAGTGACTTTCAATAAAAATAGTAATTGGTACGCACAAAAAAATTATATTTACCTATTAATTCATTCATCCAAAACCTCGCTTTATTTTGCAAGAATCTAATATTTTAACGCTATGAATTTAAAACTTTCTTTTGTTTTTACAGTTCTTTTTGTTTGTGCAGCAATAGCACAAAACGGAAATCCAAACGATTATTTGTCGGCTCAATTCCATAAAGAGCGTAGAGAAGCTTTACGTGCCAAAATGCCTCAGAATAGTGTGGCGGTATTTTTTGGAAATCCCATTCGGAACAGAGCCAATGATGTGGATTTCATTTACCATCAAGATCCCGATTTTTATTATTTGACAGGGTATAAAGAACCTAATTCAGTTCTGGTAATTTTCTCAAACAATCAAACCAATAAAGATGGAAAGTCATTTAATGAATTGCTCTATGTTCAGGAAAAAAATCCAAGAGCGGAGCAATGGACAGGAGTCCGTTTAGGAACGGAAGGCGCTAAAAAAGAGTTGGGTTTTGAAAATGCTTTCAATGGAGCAGCATTTTTAAATTCAGGGATTGATTATGCCAGTTTTGATACTGTTTTCTTTAAGGAATTTGAAGAAGACACTCGAAATTCAAAAAATGAGAAAGCCGATTTATACAAATTAATTGGAGCGTTTAAATCCCAAATTGGCTACAATGAAAAAGTGAAATCTCAAATGGATTCGAATGTGCAAAACGAAATTAATGCTAAAAAAAGCATCACTTCAAAAAAGGCCACTATAAATACCAAATCGATTTTGACGTATATGGCAAGTTTGCGTGAGAAAAAATCCAAAGAAGAGTTGGTTTTGTTGACAAAAGCCGTTCGGATTTCGGCAATGGGGCAACGTGAAATCATGAAAGCGATGCATCCCGGAATGTCTGAAACAGAAATACAGGGAATTCATGAATTTGTCTATAAAAAGTACGGCAGCGAGTTTGAAGGTTATCCGTCAATCGTGGGCGCAGGGAACAACGGTTGTGTGTTGCATTATATTGAAAACAGTAAAATGAAAGTCGAAAATGATTTGGTTTTAATGGATTTAGGCGCTGAATATCATGGCTATACTGCTGATGTAACTCGAACCATTCCTGCTAACGGAAAATTCTCTACCGAACAAAAACTGATTTATGATTTAGTATATGATGCTCAAGAAGCGGGAATTGCTGCCGCAAAAGTGGGTAATAATTTTAATATGCCGGATGCTGCGGCACGCAAAATAATCAGCGTAGGTTTAGTGAAACTGGGAATTGTAAAAACCGAACAAGAATCCAGAAAATATTTTCCGCACGGAACTTCGCATCACATTGGGTTAGATGTTCACGATCCAGGTTTGTACAATGCTTTTGAGGCGGATATGGTAGTTACAGTTGAACCAGGTATTTACATTCCTAACGGTAGTGATTGTGATAAAAAATGGTGGGGAATTGCGGTACGAATTGAAGATGATATTTTGATTACCACAAATGGACCCGTAAATTTATCTGCGGAAGCACCAAGGAAATCAAATGAAATTGAAGCTCTTATGAATGAAAAAAGCGTTTTGGATACTTTTTCTGTACCAAGTTTGGATTAGTAATTTCTTTCAGATTCTATAAAAATGAAACTCCGTTGTCTTATGACTTCGGAGTTTTTTATTTAAATTATTTTTGAACCAGATCACAATACCAAAATCCAAAATCAAACGCATCAGAAGCACTCGTATCACAAGCGGTATCGGACGAATCTTCTTTTTCTGGTTTTTCATATTTTCGGTACACAATTTCACCAATTTCAAAATCAATTGGTTTCGAGAAAATGGGACCGTCAAAAGTGAACGTATGGAATTCCCCGTTTTCGCCACAAACATCAACATCTTCCGGTAAATCGTTGATGAAATCCTGGTCAATGATGCGACCAACGAAGCTTTTGTCTAAGTGACGTTCGTTGACACAAACCACAATTGTTTTAAAACCTAAACTGATAAATTCCTGAATGAGTTCGTGAGTTGGGATTTTCCAAAGCGGGAAAATGCCATCGAAACCTATCTCGGCTAATTTATCTTCGCGGTATTTACGCAAGTCTTCTAGAAAAATATCCCCAAAAACAGAATGGGTTACGCCTTGTTTTTTTAGTTTAGCCAATGTTTCGCGCATCACGTTTTCATAGACTTCCATCGTCGGCATTTCTGGAATTTGCATGATTTCAAGTGGCAATCTGATGCTTTCGGCTTGTTGTTGCAATAATTCCACTCGTACGCCATGCATCGAAATACGCTGATATTGTTGGTTTACACTGGTGAGCAAACAGGCAATTTCAATTTCGGGATTTTGTAGTGTTTTATATAAGGCAAGCGCAGAATCTTTTCCGCTGCTCCAATTAAATAACGCTTTCTTTTTCAAAGTAATTTTCTTCTGATTTTCTGAAGGTAAACTTACAAAATTAGTCGGATTAGTTTGGTAAACCTTTGTAACTTTGAAAATCGCAGCATTAAATGCCCTAATAATGAAATACCTATTCTTTTTTATTTCCACGTTCACATTTGCCCAACAAACCCAATTTGTTGATTTTAAATCGGTTTTGGGAAAAATTTCCGTAAATCCGATTGAAAAAACAGTTTCAGGAGATGTCGATTATGATTTTGACGTATTGAAATCCATTGATACCATTAAAATTGATGCTCAAAATATGGAATTTTCGGATTTAAAACTCAACGGAAAATCCATTAAATTTCACAATACACAGAAACAATTGCAAATCATTTTTTCATTTAAAAAAGGAAAAAACAACCTGACTTTTCAGTATTTGGCAAAGCCAAAGCAAACGATGTATTTCATTGGTTCAGAAGCAAATGATAATATACAAATTTGGACACAGGGACAAGGAAGATATACCAGTCATTGGTTTCCGAGTTTTGATGATGTGAATGAAAAAGTGGTTTTCAATTTGAATATTGTATGTAATAAAGAGTATCAAGTAGTTTCAAATGGAGCGTTGAAATTTAAGTCAGAACTTGATGGACTTTCGGTTTGGCAATACCAAATGCAAAAACCAATGAGTTCGTATTTATTGATGCTCGCCATCGGTAAATTTAAAAAAAACAGCCAAAAATCAAATTCTGGAATTCCTTTAGAAATGTATTTGGAACCAAAAGACGCAACTAAATTTGAACCAACCTATCGTGATTCTAAAAGAATGTTTGATTTTTTAGAAAAGGAAATAGGAGTGAAGTTTCCTTGGGGGATTTACAAACAAGTTCCTGTTCGGGATTTCTTGTATGCCGGAATGGAGAATACATCGGCAACGCTTTTCAATACGCGTTTTGTGGTCGATTCTACAGGTTTTGAGGACAGGAGTTACACAAATGTCAATGCGCATGAATTAGCGCATCAGTGGTTTGGGAATTTAGTCACTGCCGAAAGTGGAAAACACCATTGGTTGCAGGAAGGTTTCGCGACCTATTATGCGTTACTAGCCGAAAAAGAAATTTATGGAGAAGATTATTTTTATTCGAAATTATATGAGTCGGCGCAACAACTGAAATTTGCTTCCCGAACGGATACCATTCCCGTTTTGAATACCAAAGCCAGTTCATTGACTTTCTATCAGAAAGGCGCTTGGGCACTTTTTGTTTTACACGAAGAAATAGGCGATAAGGCGTTTAAAAAAGTGGTAAAAAACTATTTGAAAAAACATGCGTTTCAGAGTGTAAATACACAAGATTTCTTTGCTGAAATCAAAAAAGTATCGGACTATGATTTGGATAATTTTAGTAAAGTATGGCTTGAATCAACTGTTTTTAATACACAACAATCCAATAGTTTATTGCTTAAAAATAAATCAATTCAAACACTGTTTGAAGTCGAGAAATTAAAAAAGAAACCGCTGTCAGAGAAAAAGGAATTTCTTAAAAAAACACTCCAGTCTGAGGTGCATTTTTCGGTAAAAGAAGCAGTTGTAAACCAATTGAAAGAGGACCGTTTTCGAGAGAAAGAATCGCTCTTAACGTTGGCTTTAGAAACTAAAAATATTCCAGTTCGTCAAGCTGTTGCCGCATCATTAAATGAAATTTCAGAAAGTTTCAGAACGCAATATGAAACTTTATTGGAGGACAAATCCTATCAAACACAAGAAATTACGTTGTATAATTTATGGAATAATTTTCCGGAGCAACGCATTCAATATTTAGATAAATCAAAAACTTGGATGGGTTTCAATGATTATAATTTAAGAACTTTGTGGCTTACCTTGGCCTTATCAACGCCCAATTATACGGTAGATAAAGTAGCATTGGCAAACGAATTAATACAGTATTCATCGATTAATTACGAAGCGAATACAAGACAAAATGCTTTGGAGAAACTGCTTGCTTTCAAAATAATAAATGATGTTGTTTTGGGAAATTTGGTAAATGCAACTACCCATCACATGTGGCAGTTCTCGAAATTTGGAAGAGATAACATTAGAAAATTATTAAAAAATCCAGAAATGAGAGTTTCTTTGGAAAGAATAGTTCCAGATTTAAATCAAGCCGAACAGTTTCAATTGAACCGATTATTGAAAGAATAAGTTTAAAACCAACAAGGATTAATAATCGCTAATTCACTAATTTCAAAAGATTATTCTTGTAGAAATTAGTAAATTTGAGTCTTTTTTCATTGATTTATAATGTTTTACCATAACTGACCCACTTCGTTTTTGATATAAGCCAAAGCAGCATTACTAGGGGATTGCTTTTCCATCAAATCACTTAAAACTACTTCACGTAATTTATCGGCATTGTCCACACGATCACTCATATTCGCTTTTCGAATCATTTGGATTGTAGCATTTTTTGCGGTGACAATAATCGTCCAACATTCGTCTGACATATAGATTTGCTGGGTTAAATTGTGTTCAAATTCTTGTTCGATTTGTGTAATTATCAGATTTTCGTAATCGTTTTTATCGTTAGAAATTGGAGCAATCCGAATCAATAATTTAGTAGGATTGATGCGTTCCATGTATAATGACATGCGCTCATATGCTTGCAAACGCAGGGGTAAAGCATTTTTTTGAGCTTCTTTGTTTAGTAAATAACGACGTCTTCCTTCTTCGTTTTTGGTATGGAGATCAAAAAAATAATAGGCAACAAGACCCGTAACAATTGCCGGTAACGTATAACTTAGTAATTCTATAATTTTTGTAGTATCCATATTTTAATAAAATTTATAAAAGCAAAAATATACTTTTTTGACTATAAATCAATTCCATTTTAATAGCAATACATCAATACGAATAGTATTTTTGCCAACTACTACGGGAATTATAAAAATAATAGTTAAATGGAAACCTACATATTAGTTTTACTTTGTTTGGCTGCTTTTGCCGCAGGATTTATTGATGCTATTGTTGGCGGTGGAGGACTGATACAAACTCCCATGGGTTTGATTTTATTGCCTAATCTTCCTGTTTCAACCGTAATTGGAACCTTGAAAGTTCCTGCTTTTAGTGGGACATCCTTTGCGGCCTATCAGTATCTTAAAAAAGTGGATATGAACTGGAAATTGCTGGCTATTATGATGCTTTTGGCATTTCCTTCGGCATTTTTAGGTTCTACTTTGTTGACGTATGTGAGCAATGATTTCATGAAACCGTTATTGCTGGTTGTTCTTTCTTTTTTAGTGATTTACACGTATGCCAAGAAAAATTTTGGGCAACATATCGAGAAAAATCATTCTTCGAGAACCCAAATTTGGAATGCGATTGGAATCAGTTTTGTCGTTGGGTTGTACGATGGATTTATTGGCCCGGGAACCGGAAGTTTTTTGGTAGTCGCTTTTATTGCCATTATGGGATTCGATTTTTTGCATGCTTCCGCAAATGCTAAAATGGTGAATCTGGCGACTAACTTTGGGTCCATTTGTCTTTTTATTTTAAAAGGAAAAATAATTTGGGCAGTTGCATTGCCTATGGCTGCCAGTAATGCTCTTGGCGGTTGGATTGGTGCTAAATTAGCCATCAATAAAGGAAATAGTTTTATCCGAATTTTCTTTTTGGTTGTGGTTGTCGGTACTCTAATCCGTTTTGCGTACGATGTGTTTTTTAAAGATTAACAATTTTGCTAATGACTTTATGGTAAGTGATTTTTTGGTTAAATCAGAACTCATTATGATTGTAATTTAAACCTGTTTTCTAAATCTTAAATTCTTATTTTTGCATAATAAATTTAAATTTCTCCATGCATAAATATATCGATCAACTCAACGAAGCCCAACGCGAACCTGTTCTTCAAAAAGACGGGCCAATGATTATCATTGCTGGTGCGGGCTCTGGAAAAACGCGTGTGTTGACTATTAGAATTGCTTATTTGATGAATCAGGGTGTTGATGCTTTCAATATTTTATCACTTACGTTTACCAATAAAGCGGCACGGGAAATGAAAACCCGAATCTCTCAAATTGTAGGTGCAAGTGAGGCCAAAAATCTTTGGATGGGAACATTTCACTCGGTTTTCGCCAGAATTTTACGTTCCGAAGCAGATCATTTGGGATATCCTTCGAATTTTACGATTTATGATTCCCAAGATTCATTGCGTTGCATTTCCGGGATTATCAAAGAAATGCAATTGGACAGAGATGTGTATAAACCAAAACAGGTTTTAAGCAGAATCTCCAGTTATAAAAATAGCTTGATTACGGTAAAAGCCTATTTAAACAATCCCGAATTACAAGAAGCAGATGCAATGGCTAAAAAGCCAAGATTAGGAGAAATTTATCAAAATTATGTTGATAAATGTTTCAAATCCGGAGCAATGGATTTTGATGATTTATTATTGAAAACCAATGAATTATTGACTCGTTTTCCGGAAGTTTTAGCCAAATATCAAAACCGTTTCCGTTATATATTGGTGGATGAGTACCAAGATACGAATCATTCACAATATTTGATTGTTCGTGCTTTATCGGATAAATTTCAGAATATTTGTGTGGTGGGTGATGATGCGCAAAGTATTTATGCGTTTCGTGGTGCGAATATTAATAACATTTTGAATTTCCAGAAAGATTATGAAGGAGTGAAAACCTTTAGACTGGAACAAAATTACCGTTCGACAAAAAATATAGTGGAAGCAGCGAATACTATTATTGATAAGAATAAAATAAAGCTGGATAAAATAGTTTGGACTGCGAATGATTTTGGTCCAAAAATAAAAGTCCACCGTAGCATGACCGATGCCGAAGAAGGGCGTTTTGTAGCCAGCACGATTTTCGAACAAAAAATGCAAAACCAACTTAGTAACGGCTCTTTTGCAATTTTGTATCGTACCAATGCACAATCCCGTGCCATGGAAGATGCGCTTAGAAAAAGAGATATTCCGTATCGAATTTATGGTGGTTTATCTTTTTATCAAAGGAAAGAAATCAAGGATGTATTGTGTTACTTGCGATTGGTTATCAATCCAAAAGATGAAGAAGCTTTGGTTCGTGTAATCAATTATCCGGCTCGCGGAATTGGAGATACAACAGTTGAAAAGCTTACAATTGCAGCCAATCACTACAAACGTTCCATCTGGGAAGTGATGCAGAACATTGATAAAATTGATCTGAAACTGAATTCGGGTACGAAGCAAAAATTGCAAGATTTTGTGACCATGATTCAGAGTTTTCAAGTAATTAACGAAAATCAAGATGCGTTTTACATCACCGATCACGTTGCCAAAAAAACAGGATTGGTTCAAGAATTAAAGAAAGATGCTACTCCGGAAGGAATGGCAAAAATCCAGAATATAGAGGAATTATTGAACGGTATCAAAGATTTCACCGAAGGGCAAAAAGAAATTGATGGTGCTCGTGGCGCCTTGTCTGAGTTTATGGAAGATGTGGCTTTGGCAACAGATTTAGACAAAGATACCAGCGATGAAGATCGTGTGGCATTGATGACGATTCACTTGGCAAAAGGATTGGAATTCCCTCATGTTTTCGTAGTAGGAATGGAAGAAGATTTGTTTCCGAGTGCGATGAGTATGAGTACAAGAAGTGAACTCGAAGAAGAGCGTCGTTTGTTCTATGTGGCTTTGACTCGTGCGGAGCATCAAGCATATCTAACGTATGCACAATCGCGTTATCGTTGGGGGAAATTAACTGATAGCGAACCTTCTCGATTTATTGAGGAAATTGACGCACAGTATTTAGAATATCTAACTCCGGCTGAATCAAATTACAGGTATAAACCAATGATTGATAGTGATATTTTTGGAGATGTGGATAAATCTAGATTGCGTCTGGCAAAACCGGCCAACGGAACGCCGCCGACCAAATATAGTTCAGATAATGAGCCTAAAACGGATATAAATATTCGTAAATTGAAACCTGTTAGCAGTAACGCTACAGCTAGCGGGAGTGCGAATTTGTTTGATAATAAATTGGTTGCCGGAAATATTGTAATGCATGAACGTTTTGGTAAAGGAGAAGTTTTAAACCTTGAAGGAGTGGGAGCGGATAAAAAAGCCGAAATCAAATTTGAAGTTGGTGGAATAAAGAAATTATTGTTACGCTTTGCGAAACTCGATATTATTGGATATTTTTTTTTTAATTTGTAGTTTCTTTTTGGTCGTCTGTTCGAGTGTTTTTTGTGGAGAGAAACGGAACAAAAAATGTATCGAGAACCATTTGCAACAAAAATTTGTATAGAGAAAAATAATATGAAACAGTCTTACGTATATATCTTAAAATGTTTTGATAATTCGTATTATACTAGAGTTACCAGTAATTTAACCCAAAGACTTTTTCAGCACGAAACAGGTTTTTATCCCGATTGTTATACCGCAAGCAAAAGACCCTTTGAACTAGTTTATTATTGTGAATTCACGGATATTAATTTTGCAATTGATATAGAGAAAAAATTAAAAAATGGTCTAGAGCAAAAAAAGAAGCATTGATTAATGAAGAGTATGACAAACTTCCTAATTTAGCAAAGAAAAAGTTTTAAAAGGGCTTTTGAAGTATCGAGAATTAAACGCTTTATTATGCTTCTCGATACAATTTTTAATAGTAAAGCTGTCGCATTACTATTAAAAATCACTCAAAGAGACGTCCAAAGCGACTTAACATAATGTTATTACCCTCGAAGTGAAGGTAAAATAATAAACTAAAAAAAATGGCTCAATTTATAAAAATATACAAAGAAAAACCTAACGAAGCGGCAATTGCCAAAGTGGTGAAGGTTTTAAAAGACGGCGGGTTAGTAATTTATCCGACGGATACTGTTTACGGATTAGGTTGTGATATTACCAATACCAAAGCTTTGGAACGGATTGCGAAGATAAAAGGCATAAAGTTGGAAAAAGCTAATTTTTCTTTTATTTGTCACGATTTAAGTAATATATCTGATTATGTAAGACAGATTGACACAGCAACTTTTAAACTATTAAAAAGAGCTTTGCCGGGACCTTATACGTTTATTTTACCCGGTAATAATAATTTACCAAAGGAATTCAAAAAGAAAACTACTGTCGGAATCAGGGTTCCTGATAATTCCATAGCATTAGAAATTGTGAAGTTGCTAGGAAATCCAATTGTTTCCACTTCTATTCACGATGATGATGATGTAATTGAATATACGACTGATCCGGAACTCATTTTCGAGAAATGGCAAAATCTTGTCGATATGGTTATTGATGGCGGTTATGGTGATAATATTGGATCAACAATTATTGATTTATCGGGTGATGAACCTATTGTAGTTAGAGAAGGTAAAGGAAGTTTGGATATTCTTTAATTAGTATTCAGCCCCGAAGAGTCGTGATTAGTGTTCGGTAAAAACCATAAAAAAAACGTCTTGATTTCTCAAGACGTTTTTTAGTTCAAATTATATTTGAATTATGGTCTTTGTTTTTTCATCTCTTTTTCAATCATGTCATAAAACTGATCGATTTTAGGTAAAACAACAATACGTGTTCTTCTGTTACGTGCTCTGTTTTCAGCTGAATCATTAGCTACTAAAGGAATGTATGAACTTCTTCCTGCTGCAATCAATTGTTCTGGTTTAACACCTAATTGAGTTGTTAATACACGAATGATAGAAGTAGAACGTTTCACACTTAAATCCCAGTTGTCTAATAAAATCCCTGAACCGTTATAAGGAACATTATCAGTATGACCTTCAACCATACATTCAAAATCCGGTTTGTCATTTACTACTTTAGCCACTTTAGCTAAAACACCTTTTGCTTTATCAGTTACATCGTAACTTCCTGTTTTAAACAACAATTTGTCAGCAATAGATATAAATACAACTCCTTTTTCAACATTTATTTCGATATCTGGATCAGAGATTCCTACAGCGCTTTTCAAACTAGTAACTACAGCAAGTGTTACACTGTCTTTCTTAGTTAAAGCATCTTGCATTCTGCTGATTTTTAAATCTTTCTCTTTGATAGATTCTAATGCTTTTTCAATATTTTCAGCTCCTTTTGTAGACAAGATAGTCATGTCTTTAGAAGTACTAATTAATCCTTGGTTTTGCTCTTTTAAAAGAGATGCAGTAGCCGAAAGTGCTGCTTTTTCTTCTAAACAAGAATTTAATTTTACTGTTGCAGTATTTAATAAGTCTTGAGTTTCTTTGTTTCTAGCTTCTAAATCAGTGTATTTCTTCTTAGATACACATGATGACAGTACCGCTAATACAGATAAGGCAATTACTATTTTTTTCATAGATGGTATTGATTTAATTAAATGTTAAAGACAAATTTACTTTTTTATATTTGTTTTGTTCTAAATAAATCGTTAAAAACAACGATTTTCTTAATAAAATAGATGCAAACGATACTTTTTGTGTTATAGTATTTTGGTTCTTGAAATTTGGTTCTTTTTTTATAATGTTTTAAAAATAATCTGTAAAAAGAAAAATGTGCTTTTAATATTGCAACAAAATGATTGAATTTTCCTTTCGTAAGGAATTGAATTCCAGCAATCCCATCCAGAACCATTCTGCCTAAAAGAATTGGATATAATTTATTTTTAGGAAGGTTTTTTGTCAGCATTAACAATGAATTTCTAAAATTCAAAAACGTTTTTTTCGGGTTTCCTTGTTGTAATGTAGCTCCACCAACATGATATACAATCGATTCTGAAATGTATTTTATTTTATATCCTTTATTGAAGGCACGCCAACACAAATCAATTTCTTCCTGATGTGCAAAAAAGACAGCATCAAAACCATTTAATTCTCTATAAACGGTACTTCTAATAAAAAAACAAGCTCCAGTTGCCCAAAATATTTCGCAATTATCATCGTACTGCCCGTTATCTTTTTCTAAAGTATCAAAAATACGCCCGCGACAATATGGATATCCATATTTATCTATAAAACCACCGGCAGCACCAGCATATTCAAAATATTCCTTATTTTTGAAATCAAGGATTTTAGGCTGGATTATAGCGGTTTTTGGTTCATTTTCGAAAGTTTTAAGAATGGGTTGCAACCAATTCTCGGTCACTTCAATATCAGAGTTTATTAACGCATACAAATCAGCCTCAATATGCTTTAAAGCTTGGTTGTATCCGTCTGCAAATCCTAAATTAGTGTCGTTTTTTACAATTTTAACCGAAGGAAAAAAAGCTTTCACATAGGAAACAGAATCATCCGTAGAAGCATTATCGGCAACATACACTGTGGCTTCCGGAGAATATTTCAGCACTGAAGGCAAAAATTTTTCTAACAATAAAATTCCATTCCAATTCAGGATGACAACAGCTATTTTCATTTAGATTATTTGATTATACAATTTTATACATTGGCAATTCAGGGAGGAATTGATATTTTTCATTTTCAAAATCCATTTGGCAAAAGTAATGATTCAATCCATTGGTTACCATCAAAAATTCGGACTTCATTGTCATATTGTATCTTGCAATCTGGTCGAAAGTCGTTTGAGCAATTTTTACTTCAGGTGCTTTGCATTCGATTAAAATGAAAATGGAACCATCAGAATTGAAAACTACTACATCGTATCTTTTGCGCAAGCCGTTGACTTTTAAAACTTTCTCTACATTGATCAATGATTTTGGGTATTTTTTTTCTTCCAATAAAAACTGGACTACATGCTGACGAACCCATTCTTCGGGAGTAAGAATGATAAATTTTTTCCTGATTTCATCAAAAATGGAGACTTTATTTTCGCTATTTTTGAAACGGAAATTATAAAGCTGAAAATTTAGTTTTTGCATAAAGCAAAAGTATTAAATAAGTTTAAAGTTTAGGGTTTAAAAGTTTCATTCGAAGCAACAAACTTTAAACTTCAAACTTTAAACAAAAAGGAATGGACGAGGTCATAAAAATTGTAAATGATATAAAAAGCGGGAACATCAAACCAATCTATTTTTTGATGGGCGAAGAGCCGTATTATATTGACAAACTTTCGGATTATATTGAAGAAAAAGTCTTATCCGAAGAAGAAAAAGGCTTCAATCAAACCGTTTTATACGGAAGAGATGTTTCAATAGAAGATATTATTTCGACAGCCAAACGTTATCCAATGATGGCAGAGCGTCAAGTGGTCATCGTAAAAGAAGCCCAAGATTTAATCAGAACCATAGATAAACTGGAAAGCTACGCTGAAAACCCAATGGCAACTACGGTTTTAGTTTTTTGTTATAAATACAAAACGCTTGATAAACGTAAAAAAGTTACAAAGTTATTAGCCAAAAACGGTATCGTTTATGAAAGCAAGAAATTATATGAGAACCAAGTAGGAGAGTGGATTAAGCGCGTTTTATCTGGTAAAAAATATTTAATCGAGCCTAAAGCAAACGCCATGCTGGTGGAATTTCTTGGGACAGATTTGAGTAAAATAAACAACGAACTCGAAAAATTACAAATTATCTTGCCGGTTGGAAGTACCATCACTCCCAAGCATATTGAGGAAAATATAGGGTTCAGTAAAGATTTTAATGTGTTTGAATTGCGAAAAGCACTTGGCGAACGCAACCAGTTAAAAGCGTATACTATTGCTGAAAACTTTGCACAAAATCCAAAAGACAATCCAATGGTGGTAACGACAAGTTTAGTCTTTGGATTTTTTATCCAATTGCTAAAATACCACGGGTTAAAAGACAGAAATCCAAAAAATGTGGCGGCTGTATTAGGTGTAAATCCATTTTTTTTGAAAGAATATGATGTGGCTTTGAAAAACTATCCGATGAAAAAAGTGAGTCAAATTGTTGGGGCTTTAAGAGATATTGATGTAAAAAGTAAAGGTGTTGGCGCTAATGCAATGTCTCAATCCGATTTGTTACGAGAAATGCTTTATAAAATATTTAATTAAAGGACAAAAAATTCCGATATTTGCACTCCTATTCCGAGACTTCGGAATCGGGTTTAAAATAAATACCACAATTATGGGAATGAATAAAAACACTATTTTAGGTTGGGCTACTTTGATAATGATCGTAATGGGTTTATTGCTTATCGCATTAGGCGCTTTTAGATATGATGACGTAGCGGGCTGGGGATTTGCAGCTGTTGGTGTTGGATTTTTGGCTAATGCCTGGGTGTTTAGTTCTTTAAAAGGGAGAGTATAATTGTTTTAAATGTTGAATTTTAAATTTTAAATTAAAAAAATAATGGCAGACGATAAAAAAGTGATATTCTCAATGTCAAAATTGAGTAAAACCTATCAAGGAGCAGATAAACCAGTACTTAAAAACATCTATTTGAGTTTCTTCTACGGAGCAAAAATTGGTATTTTGGGATTAAATGGTTCCGGTAAATCTTCTTTATTGAAGATTATAGCTGGTGTTGATAAAAATTATCAAGGCGATGTTGTCTTTGCACCGGGTTATACAGTGGGATATTTAGAACAGGATCCTATTTTAGATGATAGTAAAACGGTTATTGAAATTGTAAGAGAAGGAGTTGCTGAAACGATGGCAGTTCTCGACGAATTCAATAAAATCAATGATAGTTTTGGTTTGCCGGAAGTCTATGAAAATGCGGATAAGATGGAGCAATTGATGGATCGTCAAGCACTTTTACAAGATAAAATTGATGCATTGGGCGCTTGGGAAATTGATACCAAACTAGAAATTGCCATGGATGCTTTGCGTACGCCGGAAGGAGATACGCCAATCAAGAATTTATCTGGAGGAGAGCGCCGTCGTGTAGCTTTATGTCGTTTGTTATTGCAACAACCTGATGTATTGCTTTTGGATGAGCCTACGAATCACTTGGATGCCGAAAGTGTACTTTGGTTGGAACAACACTTAGCACAATATGCCGGGACTGTAATTGCAGTAACGCACGATAGATACTTTTTGGATAATGTTGCGGGTTGGATTCTTGAACTGGACAGAGGAGAAGGTATTCCTTGGAAAGGGAATTATTCATCTTGGTTGGAACAAAAATCAGGACGTATGGCTCTCGAAGAAAAAGTAGCTTCGAAACGTAGAAAAAACTTAGAACGAGAGTTGGACTGGGTTCGTCAAGGTGCCAAAGGGCGTCAAACGAAACAAAAAGCGCGTTTGCAGAACTACGATAAGCTTTTGAATGAAGATCAAAAACAATTGGATGAAAAACTGGAAATTTATATTCCGAATGGTCCGCGTTTAGGAACCAATGTAATTGAAGCTAAAGGCGTTTCTAAAGCATTTGGCGACAAATTGTTATACGATAATTTAAATTTTACTTTGCCACAAGCAGGAATTGTAGGGATTATTGGACCAAACGGTGCCGGTAAATCCACTATTTTCCGAATGATTATGGGGGAAGAAAAACCAGATGCTGGAGAATTTTTAATTGGAGATACCGTAAAAATCGCTTATGTCGATCAAGCGCACTCTAATATTGATCCTAATAAGTCCATTTGGGAAAACTTCTGTGATGGTCAGGAATTGATTATGATGGGCGGACGCCAAGTGAATTCACGTGCTTATTTAAGCCGTTTCAATTTTGGCGGAAGTGATCAAAACAAAAAAGTAGCTACACTTTCTGGAGGGGAACGCAACCGTTTACACCTTGCCATGACTTTGAAAGAAGAAGGGAACGTACTGTTATTGGATGAGCCAACGAATGATTTGGACATCAATACGCTTCGTGCTTTGGAAGAAGGTTTAGATAATTTTGCAGGTTGTGCCGTAGTAATTTCGCACGACAGATGGTTCTTGGACAGAATTTGTACGCACATTCTGGCTTTCGAAGGAAACTCTGAAGTGTATTATTTTGAAGGTGGTTTCTCTGAATATGAAGAAAATAAAAAGAAACGTTTGGGTGGTGATTTAACTCCAAAACGATTGAAATACAGAAAGTTAATTAGAAGTTAAATTCTAATTAATTTAATAATAGCAAGAGGATGACCATTGGTCATCCTCTTTTTTTGCGCTATTTTTTTATTTTTTTATCGGAATTCATCATAATTAAAACTGCGGCAACCAGTCCTATGATTACTAAACCAAATACGATAATCATTATAAATGAACCGTTATCCCAAGAAAAAAGTGTAGTGTCTTTCATGATTAATTAAATTTAAGATTGTCCAAATATATTATTCTTACAAAATAAAAGCCATGATAATTATCATAATTGGGCATTTATTCTAAAAACTTACCTTGGAGCTCTTTTGTGGGAATCAGGCAAGTTTCCTTTTTTCCATACCATTTGTATCGGTTCTTAGCGATATAATCGTAAATGTAATTATTGAACGCTATGGGGAATATCGAAAATATAGCGGCAAAATAGAATAGTCCACTTAAATTTTTTGCAATCTCTAAAGCAGCTTCTGATTTGTAATAATAAGCGAAACCCGGTTGATACAGAATAATACTATCCGTTTTTTGTGTTTCAATTCCTAAATGTTTAATGATTTTTTGACCTAAATCAGATTGTAAGGCAACGAACCTGAAAACATCTTTTGAATCATGCTTAATAATCATTTGTACTGCCGAATCACACAGATTACAAACGCCATCAAAGAGGATAATTTTTTTGTCTTTAGGAATATTGAGCATAATTTAAAATTTAAAATTCAACATTTAAAATTATTAACGGAGTTGAAATTTATTTTCGTCTGAACACTCCTTACTTTTTCCCCGCTTCAACAAATTCAAGTGCTTCCAGACTCACTTTTGAAGTAAAGACACCGTAATTAACCGTTGCTTTGTTTTTTTCAATAGAATCAATTGTTCCCACCGCTTTTCCGTCAAACATTCGCACGCGATCACCTACTTTTAGGATAGGTTTTGGTTTCTCAACCACCACTTTTAATTTCTTCTCTTTCTTTTCTTTTCTGATTTCTTCAACCTGAACGGTCACTTCTTGAATGACTTCTTTTTTCTTTTCAATCAGTGCTTTTGACTCTTTGGTTGTGGCTTTTTTGCGTTTTGAATTTTCGATTTCAATGATTTTCAAAAATTCTCCAAGGAGTTCTTTCTTGTTCTTATTATTGAAATATTTCTCCGAAATGTCTTCAATTTTTTGACCAATGTAAATTGTTTTCTGGTTGCTGTCATACAATTCCTGATAGCTTTCCAGTTTTTGCTTGATTTTTACATTGATATTCTCCATTTTTTTGCCTTCTTCACGCGCTTTGGTTTCTTCTTCTTTCAGCGTTTGAGAAGTTTTTTCCATCTTGGAACGTTCTTTCTGAAGGGTTGCAATGGTTTTGTCGAAACGTACTTTTCCAACTTCAATTTTCTTTTTGGCTCGATTGATTAAGCTGAAAGGAATTCCGTTTTTTAAAGCCACTTCAAAAGTGAATGAACTTCCTGCTTGTCCCAAAGCTAATTTATACATGGGTTCCAATGATTTTTCATCAAAAAGCATGTTGGCATTGGTGGCAAAAGGCAATTCGTTAGCCAGAATTTTTAGGTTTGAATAATGGGTTGTAATAATCCCGAAAGCTTCCCGATGGTAGAATTCCTCCAAGAAAATTTCGGCTAAAGCACCTCCTAATTCAGGGTCAGAACCCGTACCAAATTCATCAATAAGGAACATTGTTTTTCTATTGCACTTCTTTAGGAAGTAGTTCATGTTCTTTAATCGGTAACTGTATGTACTTAGATGATTTTCAATAGATTGATTATCTCCAATATCTGTTAAAATTCTATCAAATAAAAACGTTTCACTACGTTCATGTACTGGAATCAACATCCCGGATTGCAGCATTAATTGCAGTAATCCAACAGTTTTTAACGAAATGGTTTTTCCTCCGGCATTAGGACCTGAAATCACTATGATTCTGTTTTCCTGACCCAATTCAATGGTTTGCGGATGTGTAATTTCGTTTTTCTGTTTGTTATTCAAATACAGAATAGGATGGTAGGCATCTCTAAAATAAAGTCGGCGTTCTTCTGTAATTGTTGGTAAAATCCCATTGATTTTATTTGCATATTTTGCTTTGGCGGCAATTACATCAATATCACTAAGGAAATCCTGGTATTTGATTAACAGCGGTAAAAAAGGACGAATCTGATTCGATAACTGTTTTAATATTCGGGTGATTTCTTCTTTTTCTTCGTATTCAAGATTACTCAGTTCTCGAGAATATTGTAAAGTAGCTTCGGGTTCAATATAGGCGATACTTCCTGTTTTTGAACTGCCCAGAATCGATCCTTTTACTTTACGGCGATACATCGCTAAAACAGCCAAAACACGTCTGTTTTGCACAAAACTTTCTTTGATGTCGTCTAAATATCCTAAAGCATTGTATTGCGTTAATGCTGAGCCGAAACTTTGGTTTACTTTCCCGCGAACCGCATTCATGCTTCTGCGGATGTTCAATAAATCCGGGGAGGCATTGTCTTTTATTTCGCCATATTTGTCGACAACTTCATCGACCATCACAATGATTTCTTTGGTCAGTTCGACTTGGTTTGCTCTTGCATTTAAATTTGGATAATAATCCTCGAATTTTCTCAAAAAACTCAATAGGAAATTTACCGTTGAAGAAATCGTGGCGATTTTTCTAAAACTGCCTACTTCTAAGAAACTGTCTTCAATGGCTAGAAATTTTATCTCATGCGTGATGGCGTCAAAACCATGATTGGGAATGGCATTGTTATTTTGGAAAGACGAAACATATTCAGATGTTTGCATTAAGGCTTGCATCAAGGTTTCCTTGTCTTTAAAAGGGGTTATTTCTAATGCTTTTTGTTTTCCAATGTCGGTATTACAAATTGTCGAAATGGTTTCGAGAACAGTTGGAAATTGTAAATCTTGTAATGTTTTTTCGGTGATGGATATCATTTTATGATCTAAGTTGTAAAGGTTCAAAGTTACAAAGATTCAAAGTGAAATGCATTAATTTTTTTAGCGGACTTTGCGAAAAACTTTGCGAACTTTACGGCAAAATAAATTACATGCAAATCAATCTCAATCCCTCTTGGCAAACCATTTTATCTGATGAAATCAAGAAACCCTATTTTCAGGATTTAATGGAAACTGTTGCGGAGGAATACAAAAATCATACCTGTTATCCTCCAAAAGAATTGATTTTTACTGCTTTTAATTATTGCAGTTTCAAAGATGTTAAAGTGGTTATCATTGGTCAAGATCCGTATCACGGCAAAGGCGAAGCGAATGGTTTGTGTTTCTCTGTGAATGATGGTGTTCGAATTCCGCCCTCGTTACGTAATATTTTTCGTGAAATGAGTGATGATTTGGGGACTATTTTCATGCCCACTTCCGGAAATTTAGAAGCTTGGGCAAAGCAGGGTGTTTTATTGTTGAATGCCTCGCTGACAGTTAGAGAAGACAATGCCAACAGTCATAAACACTTGAAATGGAATGTTTTTACTGATGCTGTAATCCAAAAAATTTCGAAAGAAAAAGAGCATGTTGTTTTCTTGCTTTGGGGAAATTTTGCCCATAAAAAAGGACTCAAAATCGACCGAAACAAACATTTGGTTTTAGAATCCGGGCATCCTTCGCCTATGAGCGCAAATCAAGGAAAATGGTTTGGGAATAAACATTTCAGTAAAACGAATACGCATTTAAAACAAAACGGATTGAAATTAATTAACTGGATTTCAGTGGATTAATCATGTGGTTTAAAGATATAAGTACTTATTTTACACTGTTTTGCGTGAGTGATGGAAGTGGAGCTCTTTTTTGAGAGGCGTTTTAGCCTCTAAAAAAAAGCGGGAACGTACAGCACGACCCGAAGTTGCGAGGAGGAACGACGAAGCAATCTGCAGGGTCACGCCCAAATTAAAATAATGTTATTGGAAGGATTTAACAATAAATAGCACTAATTACGCCTATTTTTTAATGATATCCTCTAAAACGGCTTTATCAGAGTAATTAATAACTTTCAAAGTAACCTCTTGGTTTTTGATTGTTTTTCCTTCGATTACATACAATTTTCCTTTTTTGAGTTCGATATTGCTATTGTCAAAATCTACATCACCATATTGTAATGTGTTTTTTATATCGGCAGTATCAATCCATTTTTCAGCCAAAATCTGTGATGCTTTATCCGAATAATGGAATGGTTTATTTCTCAAATCATTTAAGACTCTTGCATTTGGAAAATAATTACAACGGGTATCTTTCCCACTAAAAACTAACGCTACAAAAAACAATCCGATAACTAAACCTACTAAATAATAAGCAAAACGATGTATAAATTTCATGAATTAAATTTTTGGCAAAGGTAGAAGAAAGTTTTCTTAAAAAACAATTAAATTAATGTCGTTGTTTGGTAAATCAAACCAATCGCCAATGGCACTATTTGTGAGGATTCCGTGGTACATATAAACACCATTTTTTAATCCTTTATCACAACGAATAGCGCTTTCTATACCGCCATCTGCAGCAATTTGCATCAAATAAGGTGTTATGATATTGCTAATGGATAACGAAGCCGTTTTAGAATATCTAGAAGGAATATTGGGTACGCAATAATGCAATACATTGTTTTTGATGAACGTTGGTTTCTCGTGTGAAGTCACTTCTGAAGTTTCAAAACAACCACCGGTATCAATACTGACATCCACAATTACAGCGCCGTTTTTCATGTGCTCCACCATGGTTTCCGTAACAATAACGGGACAACGTTCTTTTCCTCGCATGGCGCCAATAGCGACATCACATCGTCTTAATGCTTTCAGTAAGGATTTTGGTTGTATGGTAGAAGTAAAAATACGCTGATTCAAATTATTCTGTAAACGGCGTAATTTGGTAATGGAATTATCAAAAACTTTGACATTGGCACCTAAGCCAATAGCGGTTTTGGCGGCAAATTCCCCAACTGTTCCCGCGCCAAGAATTACAACATCGGTAGGAGGAACGCCGGTAATGTTCCCGAATAACAATCCTTTTCCGAATTCATTGGTAATCATCAACTCGGCAGCAATTAGAATCGAGGCTATTCCGGCAATTTCGCTTAACGCTTTCACTGCAGGATACGTACCATCTTCATCTTTTATGTATTCAAAAGCCAGTGCGGTAATTTTCTTTTTGGTCAAAGCCTCAAAATAGACTTTCTTTCGGGTTTTTAACTGAATCGCTGAGAGCAGAATCGTTTGCGGATTCATCATTTCAATTTCGGCAAGTGTTGCCGGCTCTACTTTCAATATCATGGGACAACTAAAAACTTTCTTTGTGTCACTGGTAACTTCAGCACCGGCATCACAATATTCTTTATCCGTATAACTGGAATTTAATCCTGCGCCAGCCTCAATCATTACCCGATGACCATGATAGGTCAGCGAGTTTACAGCGTCTGGAGTAAGACAAATACGGCGTTCCTGATAACTGGTTTCCTTTGGGATACCTATAAAAAGCTCGCTTTTCTTTCTTGCAACTTCAAGTTTTTCCTCTTGAGGTAATAGCTGTTGTTTTGTGAATGGCGTTATAGTAATTGACATTGATGTTGTTAAATTAAGGGTACAATTTACGTAAAAACTTTTAGAAAAAGTATAATATTAGCGCGGATAAATACAAGCGGATTCGTTACAAAAATTAGTGCATGATTCTTTCCATTTTTATATCGGCTCTTTCATAAACACCACCTTCCAAAGGAACTTCTACGAAACCAAATTTTTCATACAAATGAATCGCAGGCAGTAATTTCCTGTTCGAATATAAAATCAGCTTTTCAATTCCTTTCGCCTCGGCAACAGCAAGGCAATGCAGCATCAGTTTTTTACCAACTCCCAAGCCTTGAACGCCATCCGTTACTGCCATTTTACTCAATTCAAAGGTCGTGTTGTCGATTTTTATTAGTGAAACGGTACCTACGATGGCATCATTGTATTTTGCATAAAAAATCATTCCGCCTTTATCTATAATCTGCCCTTGCGGATCCGAAAGTACGATTTCGTCTTTGGGTTCCACCTTGAAATATTTTTTCAGCCATTCCAAGTTCAAGGTTTTTATAGGCGCAGCTAATGTTGCTGAAAAAGGGATAATTTCTACAGTATTATCTAAACTCATAATTACATTTAACTTAAGGTTAAAGATCTTTTTCCATCAGGAAGCAGTGAAATAGTTATAACGGAATGTGTTTCAGGAATCAAATTTGGAATCTTCTCCGCCCATTCAATAAAACACCAATTTCCGGAATACAAATAATCATCAACACCCATATCTAAAGCCTCTTCTTCTTTGTTTAATCTATAGAAATCAAAATGATAAACTAGCTGATTGTCATTGGCTTCGTATTCATTAACTAAAGAAAAGGTTGGGCTGCTTGTTGCGCCGGTTACGCCAAGCATTTTACACAATTGCTTGATCAAAGTGGTTTTCCCAACGCCCATTTCTCCATGAAACAGAATTACTTTTTTGGGGTTTTCGGCTATGATTTTTTGCGCCACTTCTTCGAGTTGGTCGATAGAAAAAATGATATTCATTCTTTTAAAATTGTTTAAAGTTTAAAGTTTAAGGTTCTACCAAAAAACTGAAAACTGAGACTGACTACTTTTTTATTTCGGATTAAAAACTAAAAACGGAATAATCATTTCTTCCAATGAAATTCCACCGTGTTGATACGTATTTTTGTAATAACTCACATAATGATTGTAGTTGTTGACATACGCCAAAAACAAATCATTTTTTGCAAAAATATAAGAACTGCTCATATTTATGGTAGGTAAGCCAACATTTTTTGGTTCTTTTACCGCATAAACATCTTTATGTTCGTACGTCAAACTACGTCCGGTTTTGTAACGTAAATTCAAACTGGTGTTTTTATCACCCACCACTTTCGACGGGTTTTTTACGTTTATCGTTCCGTGATCGGTAGTCAAAATCAATTTGAAACCCATTTTTTGAGCCTGTTGAATGATTTCCAAAAGCGGAGAATTCTTAAACCAACTCAATGTCAGCGAGCGATACGCTTTATCATCAGAGGCTAGTTCTTTTACCACATCCATTTCTGTTTTGGCATGAGAAAGCATATCTACAAAGTTGTAAACTATCGTAACCAAATCATTATCTTTTAAGGCTTTAAAGCTTTCGGCTAATTTTTTTCCACCGGCAAGACTGGTTATTTTAAAATAATCTTCCTTGATATTCAAGCCCAAACGTTTCAATTGCGCCGTCAAAAATTCTGCTTCAAAAAGGTTTTTCCCACCTTCTTCCGGGTCATTTTTCCAATATTTCGGGAACTGTTTTTCCATTTCCAGCGGGGTCAAACCGGAGAAAATAGCATTTCTCGCATATTGCGTCGCCGTAGGAAGAATAGAGTAGTAGGGTACTTCTTTTTCCAGTTTGTAGTAATTCCCCACAACACTTTCAAAGGCTTTCCATTGGTCGTAACGCAGGTTGTCAATCACTACAAACAAAATAGGCTTGTCTTTTTTCTTAAGTTCAGGAAGTACTAATTCTTTGAATAACGTGTGCGATTGAACCGGTTTATCCGCTTTTGGTGCAAACCAATCCTCATAATTGCGCTCAATGAATTTTCCAAATTGTGAATTGGCTTCTGTTTTCTGGGATTCCAAAATTTCAACCATCCCCTGATCGTCAATATTTTCCAATTCCAGTTCCCAAAAAATCAATTTCTTATACAACTCAATCCAGTCTTCATAGGAATTCACCATCGCCATTTCCATAGTGATTTTTCTAAATTCCTTCTGATAATCCAACGTTGTTTTTTGCGAAATCAATCGGGAATGATCCAAGTTTTTCTTTAAACTCAACAAAATCTGATTCGGATTCACAGGTTTGATTAAATAATCGGCAATTTTAGAGCCAATGGCTTCCTCCATAATGTATTCTTCCTCACTTTTGGTAATCATAATCATGGGAACCGAAGACTTTTTCTCCTTCATTTCTGACAGGGTTTCTAAACCGCTCATTCCTGGCATATTTTCATCCAAGAAAACAATATCAAAATTGTTTTCCTCAAAAATTGTAATCGCATCAAGTCCGTTGTTACAGGTAGTTACCTCGTAATTTTTCTTTTCCAGAAATAAGATATGTGGTTTCAAAAGGTCGATTTCATCATCCACCCAAAGTATTTTTATTTTATCCATAATTGTATAAACAAGTGTTCTAAAGTACTAAATTAAAGTGCCAAATTACATTTTTTTGTAACGGCTACCTGCTAATATTATGATAATTTTTTAACACACTTACGCTACATTTTATAAAATTACAATTCGCTTTAGTTTTATTTTGGGTTTGGTTCTGGGCGTGTCCCATTCTCCGTAAACTCCGTCTGGGTCGGGCTGTACGCTTTATCTTTTTCGTCAGTTCGAGTTTGCATTTTCAAGCAAGTATCGAGAACACGAAAAAGGATGCCGCTTCCATCCCTCACGCACTTTCCGGAAAGATTTGATTACTTATAAAAATTAAATTAACCCAACAATAATAAAGGATTTAGGGTATGTATCTCAAGTTTATATTCATTAGACAGTAATGATTATTCTTCTATTCCTTTTTTTAATACCATTTATATTGAATAAAAAAGCTGCCCAAAATTACTTTTGGACAGCTTGTAATAAAATATATTTATTCGTTTACTTATTGGGGTTGTGTAACAGTATTCATTTGTAAAGTTACGGCAGTTTGTGCCAACATTCTTCCGTTTATTGTTGCGCCAGTTTGTAAATTAATCCCCGTCATTCCCAATATAGTTCCTTCAAAATGGCTAGTAGTTCCGCATGTAACCGCATCTGCAACTACCCAAAAAATATTTTTGGCTTGTGCACCCCCAGTTAAAGTAATTCTAACCCCGGAGCTCAATTTAAGAGTTCCTGCAACTTGGAAAATAAAAACATCTGTTGAACTACCAGAAATAGTAATATCTGTAGGTATGATTAATGCAGTTGACCATTTATATAATCCAGGAGTAAGTGTTTTTCCTCCAATATCCCCTGCACCCAAATTTAAAAAATCAGGATTAGATCTTCCAGCAGCATCTGTATATGCGGTTTCCATATCTCCAATAGCAACTGTTAATCTTGTAGCATTAGTGATACTACATGGAAGTGGTCCCGCAGCATCAACCGTATATATTGTCCCTACAACTTCGTTACATTCAACTAAAACAGCACTACCAGTAATTGGACTGGATCCAATGTCACCAGTAATAGTTGATTTGTAAACATTTGTAATTCCTGTTTTTGAAAGAATTGCAAAATCCCCTGCAATTCCAAGATTGACAGCATTCAATGAACTAACTTTTGATGGAGTATTAACTGATTTAACAACTGCAGAAAGGTTAGATGACATTTTAGGAGTTAAAGCAGCAGAAGTTCCAGAAGGAGTAACAATATCATTATTTTGATCACAACTAGACATTAAAACAACCAATAGCACTGCTATGATTGGGAATAATTTGTTTTTTTTCATTTTTTTTGTTTTATGATGTGACTTTATTGTCAAGAAACGAAGTTAACTGACTTATTATCAAATAAGTTACATGATTTTAGTTAAATGTTGTTTAATTATCATTTATAGTGAATATTAATAATTATTATTGCATAATCGCTGGGATAAGTCAACACTTTGATAGCGTAGAAATTCTTTCCGTGCCCACAAAGATTGGTTGGCAATTTGAATGCTAAATAATTATAGATGTACTTGTGTTAATGGTCACGGATTGCAAATGAGCACGATCAGACACTATTATTTACAAACAAAAACAGTAAAACTATTAACATTAAAAACAGTAGGAAATGAAAAAGAAAACAGTGTTAATTATAGGGTTTCTAATTTCATTTGGACTTGGTTTTTACATGAATATTTTGGTTTCAAATAAAAACGGCAACAACATTGTGATTAAGCAGGAGAAAGATAAAAATAACATTAAAAAAGAGGGAAATATGAAATTAGGAGCCTTTTCAATGAGTCTTAGTGTCAAGGACATTCAAGTATCACAACAGTTTTATGAGAATCTGGGGTTTTCAGTATTTGCAGGTAGTTTAGAAAAAAATTATATCATAATGAAAAATGAGAATTCACTAATCGGACTTTTTCAAGGAATGTTTAAAAATAACATTTTGACTTTCAATCCAGGCTGGGATGAAAATGCTAATAACATAGCAAAGTTTGACGACGTTAGAGTAATTCAACAGGAACTAAAAAGCAAAGGTCTCAAAATAGATCCTGAAGTGGATGAGAAAACTTCTGGCCCCGCTGGTTTTATGGTAACCGATCCAGATGGAAATGTTATTTTAATTGACCAACACCGCTAATTTATTTTTACAATTGTATAGTTAGAGTATATCTTTCGATTCTAGAAATGCGGCTTGTGTTTCTAAATATGACGGATTCTAAACAAAAAAAAACACAATTAAATTCTAATGTTAGATAAAAAATACTATGTAAACGGACAAATAGCCCATGAGTTAGTTGGGGACCAATTGACTTATTTTTTCAAAAACGGAAAAGTAAAAGCAAAAGGCACTTTTATTAATGGATTGATGGAAGGAGAGTGGCTGTTTTATAGGGAGACCGGACAGCTTTGGCAAATTGGGAACTTCAAAAACAGCAAGAAAAATGGCTCTTTTATTCGGTATGACAGAAACGATCAAGTAGAATATCAAGAGACTTTTGAAAACGATACGATTATTAAAAACAAAAAATGAACACTATAATTCTCAAAACGGAACGATTAATTCTAAGGCCAATTTCACTATTGGATTTGGATTATATTCACGAATTGCATTCTTTGAAAGAAACAGATGAATTCAATACGTTAGGAATTCCTGCAGCTATTGAAGAAACAAAACTACTATTAGAAAAGTGGATTTTTGAAAACAATAAAGAGCTTATGACCAATTTTACTTTTGCGGTCGAATTAAATACTGGAAACCAAATTATAGGATTAATTGGAATCAATTTAGGAAAGGTAAAATATAAAAATGCAGAAGTTTGGTTCAAATTTCATAAAGATCATTGGAACAAAGGCTACGCTACAGAATCTTTGAAAAAAATTCTCCGTTTTGGTTTTAATGAACTTCATCTTCATCGGATTGAAGCAGGTTGTGCGGTTGGAAATATAGGTTCTATCAGCGTTTTGGAAAAAACAGGAATGACAAGGGAAGCCCACACCCGTAAATTATTACCCTTACCATCCGGCTGGTCCGATAATTACGGTTATGCTATTTTAGCGACTGATTAACAAAAATAAAAACTACAATATGAAATTTACAACAATCAATCTTGGAGACAATAAGATAGAAGTTTTTAATTCTTTTATGGCAAAAGAAACTATAGTATTAAACGAAAAAATAGTTTCGGAGAAACGTTCCATAACAGGAGCAACACATCATTTTAAAATGATTGAAAATGATCAAAAAGTAGCGTGCAAATTTATTTTGGGATATGGTTTAAACGGAGTGGTAATGAGTTTATATAAAGACAACAAACCAGTAATTGAGTCCCAAAGTAGTATGTTCTTTGGATTCGTATTAATTACGCTTCTTACGTTTGGATTTGTATTTATTTACAACCTGATTCTTAACTAAGAAATTTAAAAATAACATTTATAAGATTTTTAGATTAAATGACAAAACCACTGCCGATATAATAAGCAGTGGTTTTGAACAAACAGGAATCAATAATAAATGGGTAAAGTATTTAAATTAACTATTGCCAGCCACCACCAAGGGCTCTGTACAATTGAATTATCGCTTTATATTGTTGAAATTTATTGTCTATCAAGCTTAGTTCAGCATTCAAAGCATTGTCTTTTACAGTCAAAACTTCTAAATAATTAGCTAAACCGTAAGTCAACAATTCATCTGAATAATCGGTGGCTTTATTCAACGCATCGACTTGTTTTTCTCTAACGGTGAGTTTGTACGTTTCATTATTGTATTGTGCCAAAGCATCCGATACTTCTTTTCCGGCGGTCAATAACGACTGCTCAAACTGAAGATAGGCTTTTTCCTGATTGGCTTTTGCAATTTCAAACCTTGTTTTAATTTGTCTTTGGTTGAAAATAGGTTGTGTCAATCCCGTAATTACATTTGCAAAAATCGAATTGGCACTAAACCATTCTTTCAAATCAATACTTTGAAGTCCGCCGTTTGCAGTAAGTTTTAATGTTGGATAAAAATTACTTTTGGCTACATTAGTCTGTTCAAAATTTGAAATCAAGTTGTATTCTGCAGCGATTACATCAGGTCTGTTTCTCAACAATGTTGCAGGAACCCCAAGCGTAATTGTTGGTTGCATCGATTGCGTTTCAAAAGTATTCCTTTCAATTTTAGCGGAACCTTGACCCATAAGAATACTCATGGTGTTTTCAAGAATGATGATACTATTCTTTAAATCGGCAAGGATAATTTCGGTAGCATATTTCTGCGCTTCGGTTTGCTTCACGCCAACTTCGGTTACATTACCGGCATCTTTTAAAGCTATAATAGTTTCGATACTTTGGTTTCTGTTTACCAATGTTTTCTCCGCTAATTTTATTTGGGCATCAACCGAAAGCAATTGATAATAGGTCGCCGCAATGTTAGCAATCAATTGGGTTTTTACGGCTTGGTTTGCCGCAGTTGTTTGCAGATACGTAGCATTTACAGCACGCTTGTTGCTTCTTATTTTTCCCCAAATATCAGCTTCCCACGAAAGACTTCCTGTCAACTGATACTGATCCGTACTTCTGTTTTGCAACAAAGCACCAAACTGACTGTTCTTAGAAAGTTCTTGGTGCGTCCAATCTGTACTTGCAGAAAGAGTAGGAAAGTACCCCGCTTTTCCTTGTTTCATAGTTGCCTCTGCCGCTGCAATATTTTGCATGGCAATTTTGATATCCAAATTATTTTCTAACCCTTTCTTGATATATCCCTGTAAAAGCGGATCCGTGAAAACTTTGTCCCAAGCAACATTAGCCAGTGAAATGGTATCGGTTGAAACGATTTCGTTTCGGTATAAATTTTCCGTTTTTAATTCGGGTCTGTCGTATTCTTTGGCTACAAAGCACGATTGCATTACTGTTGCTGTCACTCCTAAGAGTACTATTTTATATATATTATTTTTCATCTTTTTCATCTAAAAGTGCAACATCTGATTCCTGATTTTCTATAGGAAGTGGTTTTGTAGAAATTTTTTCCTGTAGGGTTTGGAAAACAATAAACAATACCGGTATAACAAATACCCCCAAAATGGTTCCTATTAACATTCCGCCAATTGCTCCAGTTCCAATAGCATTATTTCCAATAGCTCCAGCTCCTTTGGCTAACATTAAAGGCAATAATCCGAAGATAAATGCAAATGATGTCATCAAAATAGGACGTAAACGAGCAACAGCACCATGGATAGCAGCTTGCGTAATACTCATTCCTTTTTTTCTAGAATCTACAGAAAACTCGACTATCAAAATGGCGTTTTTAGCGAGCAATCCAATAAGCATAATAAGTGTTATTTGTAAGTAAATGTTATTACTTACATCGAATAAATAAGCAAATAGGTACGCTCCTGCTAAACCAATTGGTAATGAAATTAATACGGCAAAAGGCAACATATAACTTTCATATTGAGCTGCTAACAAGAAATATACAAAAACCAAGCACAATAAGAAAATATACAATGTTTGACCGCCTGCACTAATTTCTTCACGAGTCATTCCTGAAAACTCATAACCATAACCAACAGGTAAGCTTTGACTTGCCACTTCTTCAACGGCTTTAATGGCATCACCAGAACTGAAACCTTCATTTGGAGCACCTGTGATTTTTACAGAGGTAAATAAATTGAAACGCTCAATTGCCTGTGGACCAAATACTTTTACTAAAGTCACAAATTCTGAAATAGGAGCCATCTGACCGTTATTATTTCTAACCAATACTTTATTTAATGATTCAGGATTACTTCTAAACTCTGGATCAGATTGATAAACTACTCGATATTGTTTTCCAAATTTGTTAAAATTAGATGCATAAACTCCACCATAATATCCTTGCATAGTTCCTAAAACATCAGTAACTGTTAAACCTGATTTTTTTATAGCAGCAACATTCAAATCAATTCGGTATTGTGGGTAATTTGGAGAAAAAGAAGTAGCCGCATATTTGATTTCGGGACGGCTGTTTAAAGCAGCCAAAAATTTATTATTTACTTCACTTAATTCTTGAATACTACCTCCTTTTTGATCTTGTAATTGAAATTCAAAACCATTGGTAAAACCAAAACCAACAAGTGTAGGACGAGCAAAATAGAGTACTTTTGCATCTTTAATTGTAGCTGTACGCTTAAATAATTCAGCTACAACAACTGTTATTTCCTGATTGGCATCTTTACGTTCTGCCCAGGTTTTTAATTTTACAATGACCATTCCGTAGTTACTACCAGTACCACTTATTAAACTACGACCTGAAATTCGAAGAACTTCTTGTATTTCAGGAATGTCTTTTACTTTATTTTCAATTTGCAATAATACTTCCTCTGTTCTTTCTAATGAAGTACCTGGTGGAAGTGAAACATCCGAAAGAATGGCACCTGTATCTTCACCAGGAACAAAAGCCTTTGGTGTAATATTTAATAACAAGATAAAAATTCCTGCAAAAACTGCAATTCCTAAAAATGCTAACCATTTGCGTTTTATAAAAAATTCAACTGATCTTTTGTACTTAGCGGTTGTTGTTTCAAATCCAGCATTAAATGCTGTATAAAAACGCTCCATAAAACCCTTTTTCTTTGAACTTTTATCGTGTTCCTTCAAGAAAATAGCACATAATGCAGGAGAAAGCGTTAGCGCGTTAATTGCTGATAATACAATTGAAACGGCTAAAGTTAATCCAAACTGTTTGTAGAAAACTCCTGCTGAACCACTGATAAACGAAACAGGAATAAATACAGCCGACATAACAAGTGTGATAGAAATAATCGCACTACTGATATCTTGCATGGCACTGTGAGCCGCTTTTTTTGGATTGTGTTCCCCAGCTTCCATTTTGGCATGGACGGCTTCAACCACTACAATGGCATCATCAACCACAATTCCGACGGCAAGCACTAAGGCAAAAAGTGTTAATAAGTTAATGGTAAAGCCAAATAGACTTAGGAAAAAGAAAGTTCCCAAAATAGCCACAGGTACTGAAATTGCAGGTATAAGGGTTGATCTCCAATCTTGTAAAAAGATAAAAACGACAATAAATACTAATAAAAAGGCTTCGATTAATGTATGAATAACTTTTGTGATAGATTCATCTAAGAAGTCATTTGCATTAATTAATGTAGCATATTTTACCCCTTTAGGAAAATTTACTTCGGCTTGATCTAATACTTTTAGAGATCCTTCAATTACTTCTTGTGCATTAGATCCTGCAGTTTGTGCAATTGCAATTGCAATAGATTTGTTTCCGTTTGTATATGCATTACTAGCATAATTTACAGCTCCTAATTCGATTTTTGCTACATCACCTAACTTAAGGATTTCTCCATTTTCGGTTGAACGAACAATAATTTCTTCAAACTCTTTTGCATTTTGTAAACGCCCTTTGTATTTTAGTGTATATTGAAAAGATTGGTCGCTACTTTCACCTAATTGACCTGGAGCTGCTTCAATATTTTGCTCTGCTAATAGCGTTGTAATATCCGAAGGAACTAGTCCGTAAGCGCCCATTACATCTGGCTTAAGCCAAATACGCATAGAGTAGTCTTTTTGACCAAAAATCATTGCTTCTCCAACTCCAGCTACACGTTTTATTTTTGGTAAAATATTGATATTGGCATAATTTTGAAGAAAAGTATCATCATAATCAGGATTTTCACTATACAATGATAAAATCAAAATATTATCACTTTGTCTTTTTGAAGTTGTAACACCAGCTCTTGTAACTTCTTGGGGTAATAATGGCGTAGCACGTGATACACGATTTTGTACATTCACAGCTGCTAAATCAGGATTTGTACCTAATTTAAAGTATATATTAATGGCTGCCGAACCATCATTATTTGATGTAGAAGTCATGTAAGTCATGTCTTCAACACCGTTGATTTGTTCTTCCAATGGAATTACTACCGAGTTCATTACAACTTCGGCACTTGCTCCTTGATAATTTGCTGATACAGTTACCGTAGGTGGCGCTATTTCTGGATATTGAGATACTGGAAGTGAGGTTAACCCTAAAACTCCCAAAATTACGATGATAATAGATATCACTGTTGACAATACCGGTCTGTCAATGAATTTTGAAAACATATTTTGTTATTTATTCAATAGTTAGTTTGTCAATTATTTTTTTGCTGGATTGATTATCGTTTTAAAATCAACTACTTCAGGTTTAATAAGGGTTCCTTCAGTTACAATACCAACTCCTTCAATAAGTATTTTATCGTTTATATTTAATCCGCTATCAACTACAAAAAATTTACCTCCAGGAATTGCACGTACTTCAATTGGTACAGCTTTCACTTTGTTATCTTTATCCACAACAAGTGCAACACGTTTGTCTTGTAATTCTAATGAAGCATTTTGTGGGATAATAATAACATTTTCTAAATCTGTAGGGATTTGAATAGTTCCACTTCCTCCAGAACGCAATAATTTATTCCCGTTTGGAAAACTTGCTCTTACATTAAAGGAACCTGTTTGTGCATTGGCTTGTCCACTAAAGGTTTCAATTTTACCCTTTTGTTCATATTGCATACCATTACTCAAAACCAAATTTACAGCTTCCATTTTGTTTATTTTTTCTTGAAATGACTTTCCTTGAGCATTCATCATGATATCCAATTGTTCTTTTTCATTTACTGAAAAATAAGCATAAATGGTACTAACATCTGAAATACGGGTTAAAGGTTCAACTGTTTGACTGCTGACATAACTTCCCAGTCTTAAAGGTAAAGTCCCTACAATTCCATTAACCGGGCTTTTTATAGTAGCATAATTAATTCTGGCAACGATACTTTGATAGGTACTTTTAGCACTTGCCAAATTTGCTTTTGCAGTTTCTAATTGAACATCACTGATTATTTTCCGTTCTACCAAAGGGATTAAACGATTTACTTCCACTTGAGCAGCAGCAACTTTTGCTTTTGCAGCTCCAGCTTCTTGTGTTGCTGTTTGTGTCTCTAATTTAAAAAGCAATTGACCTTTTTTAACTTCTTGACCTTCTTGTACATATATTTTTTCTATATATCCATCTACTTTTGCACGAATGTCAATATCAGTAATACCTTCCAAAGTGGCAGGATATTCTGCTAATAAAGTAGTATTTGATGTTCCTATTTCGACTACCTTATAAGGCATAACCGGAGGTGCTGCTTGAGTTGTTTCTTTTTTACAGGAGAGCAAGCTTATTGATAACAAAATTGCGCTTATAAAATATTTCTTTTTCATACGGGAATATTTACTAAAATTGATTAATTATTATTTTTACTGTTATTGATTTCTATTTCTTTGAACTTGTCAATAGTTTTAATCAAAAGTTCCTCTACTTCACAAACATGGGCTTTATAGGCTTTTACATTATCCATGTTGCATTGTTCTTCTGTACAAGAAACTGTTTGCTCTCTGTAGGTGATTAATTTATCTATTATTTTTTTTTCAAAAGCAAGGATTTTGATATAATTAGAAAGTCTTTCACTGAATGGACATGGCTTAAAATATTTTTTGCGATCACCGCATAAAGTATAATAATTTATTTTATCCATTTTTAGAAGCAGATTCAAGTTGGTTGAAATGGAGCTTTTACTGGCACCCATTTTTTCGACTATCTCTTCAAATGTTAATCCGGTCTTGCAGCCATCTATTATTAGTAATCCAAGAATTCGGGAACCCAGTGGCGGTAAGTTGTATAATAGCTCAAAATGAATTCCGAACATCTCGATAAGTTCTTCTCTCTCTTTTTGTATTGCAATCATGATTTTTTTGCAAAAGTAGAGTTAGTTCGTAGTTTACCGAACTAAACGAACTTAAAATTATGTTAATTTTTAAGAAAACGATTTCTCTAGAATTTACTGCCTTTAGAATAAAAATCTAAAGTTTAACCATCAATTAGTTATATTTAAATTAAAAGTTAGTTCGTGAAAAAAAAATGCTTAATATTGAAAAGAGAACAATTACCCTATATTTATATTTTATTAAACCAAATGAATTTAACTATGAAATCTAAAAACTTCAAGAACTCTTTTTTAATGATTGCCTTATTTTCTGCAACGGCAGCTATGGCGCAACACAAATATGTGAATACTCCGCCGGAGGTTTCCCCAATGCCGATGAAACCCGAAATGACAGAAGTTTGGGAACCGGAAGTAAAAGTTATTACACCTGCAAAAACTCTTGGAAATGCACCTTCGGATGCCATTATTTTATTTGACGGTAAAAACTTAGATCAATGGGTAAGTCAAAAAGACGCAAGCAAACCTGCAGGATGGAAAATTGTTGACAAAGATTATATGGAAGTTGTTCCGGGTTCTGGAGCCATTCAAACCAAAATGACTTTTGGTGATTGTCAGTTGCACTTGGAATGGAGCGCACCAGATGTCGTTTTAGATGGAGGACAGGCAAGAGGAAACAGTGGGGTGTTTTTCCAAAACAGATACGAATTACAAATATTGGATTCCTACAATAACAGAACGTATAACAATGGTCAGGCGGGAAGCATTTATAAAGATCATCCACCATTAGTAAACGTTGTAAAAACACCATTAGAATGGAATGCTTACGATGTAATTTATACGGCACCAAGATTCAAAGCTGATGGTAGAATTGATGCTCCGGCAAGAATCACTGTGTTTTTGAATGGTGTTTTGGTACAAAATAACACGACCATAAACGGGTTGACACTTTACATAGGTTTACACAATTATCCGTCGTCTCATGGCGATGATGTTATTTCGCTTCAAGATCATGATTCTAAAAATCAATTCAGAAATATTTGGATTAGAAAACTTTAAAAAGTATACCAACGGAGCGCTACAAACGCTCCGTTTTTTTTGGCTCCAAATCAGCATCAGGAACGTTTCTGTTTTGAAATCTAATTTACTTATATTTGTTGACCTTAAAAACAAACTTTATAGTGAGTCAAATCAATAAGCTAAAAATATTTAATGATCCCATTTATGGATTTATTACCATTCCAAATGCCTTAATCTACGATTTAGTTCAGCATCCCTATTTTCAACGTTTGCGTCGAATTTCCCAAATGGGATTGTCGTATTTAGTATATCCGGGAGCAAATCATACCCGTTTTCATCATGCTTTAGGTTGTATGCATTTGATGCAAAAAGCAGTCGATGTATTGCGTTTCAAAGGAGTTTCAATATCTCCCGATGAAGAAAATGCGTTGTATATTGCTATTTTATTGCACGATATAGGTCATGGTCCTTTTTCGCATGCTATGGAAAAAAGCATTGTTGAAGATGTACATCACGAAGAAATATCGCTATTATTCATGAACCAATTAAACGTGGAATTTAACGGTCAGTTAAGTTTGGCAATTCAGGTTTTTAAAGGGGAATACAACAGGAAGTTTATGTTACAATTGATTTCCAGTCAGTTGGATATGGATCGAATGGATTATTTGAAACGTGATAGTTTTTACTCGGGCGTGGCAGAAGGAAATGTCAACTCGGAACGATTGATTCAAATGATGAATGTGGTGGATGATTATTTGGTAATTGAAGAAAAAGGAATTTATTCTGTCGAAAAGTTTTTGATGTCTAGGCGTTTGATGTATTGGCAGGCGTATTTGCACAAAACGAGTTTAGTGGCAGAGTTAATTTTGATGAAAATCTTAAAACGCGCCAAAGAATTAACGTTAAAAGGTGTGCAATTGCCTTGCAGTGAGCCGTTATTGTTTTTCATGCAAAACAAAGTTACGATTGATACTTTTGATGCTGAAACCTTAGATTTATTTGCTCAATTAGATGATTTTGATATTATTGGAGCTTTAAAATCTTGGCAAAAACAGGATGATTTTATACTGTCGTCTTTGAGTAAAATGATAGTAAACCGAGATTTATTAAAAATAAAATTAACAAGTGAAAAAGTAGCGATTGAAGAATTACAGCCGCTAAAAGAACGTTTTGCATTGGAAAATAATATTTCATTATTAGAAACCAATTATTTTATTTTTAAAGGGAAAATAAAAAACCAAGCGTATAGCAAAGAAGCCGAACCGATACGAATTTTGAAAAAAGACAGCACAATTGAGGACGTTATAGAATCTTCTGACCAGCTGAATTTAAAATCGTTATCTAAATTAGTGACCAAGTATTATATCTGTTTCCCAAAACAACTGCTATAAAAAGGTCATTTAAAATCTATTTTTTTATATTTTTGTCGCGATGAAATTTACAGCAGAACAAATAGCAGGGATTTTAGAAGGAGAAGTTGTAGGGAATCCCATGGCGGAAGTTTTTAGATTGTCAAAAATCGAAGAAGGCACTGAGGGATCGCTTACTTTTTTATCAAATCCTAAATATCTTAATTATATATATTCCACAAAAGCTTCAGTAACAATTGTTAATGAGACCTTTGTGCCAGAATCACCTTTGACAACCACATTAATAAAAGTGCAAGATGCGTATGCGGCATTTTCTAAATTATTAGAGTTTTATAATCAGGTGAAATTGAATAAAAGTGGAATAGAGCAGCCTTCTTTTCTCTCACAAAGTGTAAAATACGGAGATAATTTATATCTTGGTAGTTTTAGTTATGTGGGACAGAATGTAGTTTTGGGTGAAAATGTAAAAATATATCCAAATTGCTTCGTTGGAGATAATGTGGTAATAGGGGATAATGTAGTATTGTTCGCTGGTGCAAAAATCTATTCGGAGACCGTAATCGGGAATAATTGCACGATACATTCCGGAGCTATAATAGGTGCTGATGGTTTTGGTTTCGCCCCAAATCCAGATGGAACGTATACTAAGATTCCGCAAATAGGAAATGTAATTATTGAAGATAATGTTGATATAGGTTCTTGTACTACAATAGACAGAGCTACAATGGGATCTACAATTATTAGAAAAGGAGTAAAGCTTGACAATCAAATTCAGATTGGGCATAATGTTGAGATTGGTGAGAACACCGTAATTGCCGCTCAAACAGGTGTTGCAGGTTCTACAAAAATTGGGAAAAGTGGCATGATTGGCGGACAAGTTGGAATCTCTGGACATTTAACTATTGGTAATAATGTTCGAATCCAAGCACAATCAGGTGTGGGACGAAATATAAAAGATAATGAAATCTTGCAAGGAAGCCCTACATTTGGATACAATGATTTCAGTAAATCGTATGTTCATTTCAAGAATTTGCCTAAAATTGTTGCAGAAATAGAAGAATTAAAAAAACAAATATTAAACCAAAAAAATGGAAACAATGGTTAAACAGAAGACCATCAAAACAGAAATTTCGCTAACTGGAGTTGGATTACACACAGGAAAAGAAGTAAAAATGACTTTTAAACCTGCTCCAGTCAATAATGGTTTTACTTTTGTTCGAGTAGATCTGGAAGGGCAACCTATTATTGAAGCTGATGCAAATTATGTTGTGAACACGCAAAGAGGAACCAATCTAGAAAAATTAGGTGTAAAAATTCAGACACCTGAGCATGTTTTAGCAGCACTAATTGGTTGCGATTTAGATAATGTAATCATAGAACTAAATGCTTCTGAACTTCCTATAATGGATGGGTCTTCAAAATATTTTGTTGAAGCGCTTGAAAAAGCAGAAATTGAGGAACAGAACGCTAAAAGAAATGTATACGTAGTAAAAGAAGTAATTTCTTTTACAGATGAAGCTTCTGGCAGTGAAATATTGGTAATGCCAAACGATCATTATTCGGTTACTGCAATGGTAGATTTTGGTACTAAAATACTTGGTACTCAAAACGCTACTATGAAAAGCATTTCAGATTTTAAAACGGAGATATCTGAGTCAAGAACTTTCAGCTTTTTACACGAATTAGAATCATTGTTAGAAAATGGTTTGATAAAAGGGGGTGATTTAAATAATGCTATTGTTTATGTAGATAAAGAAATTTCTGCTGCAACGATGGAGAATTTAAAAGTTGCTTTTGGAAAAGACGAAATTACGGTTAAACCAAATGGAATTTTAGACAACCTTACTTTACATTATCCAAATGAAGCGGCAAGACACAAATTACTTGATGTAGTAGGTGATTTAGCTTTAATTGGAACAAGAATTCAAGGGAAAGTAATTGCAAATAAACCTGGGCATTTTGTAAATACACAGTTTGCTAAAAAAATGGCGAAAATCATAAAAATCGAACAAAGAAATTATGTTCCTGTTTATGATTTAAATCAAGAACCTTTAATGGACATTCATAAAATTATGGCTGTTCTACCTCATAGACCACCATTTTTATTGATTGACAGAATCATTGAAATGTCTGAAACTCATGTTGTAGGTATGAAAAATGTTACAATGAATGAGAATTTCTTTGTAGGACATTTTCCTGAAGCTCCAGTTATGCCGGGTGTTTTAATTGTTGAAGCAATGGCACAAACGGGAGGAATTCTGGTATTAAGCACTGTTCCGGATCCTGAAAATTATTTGACTTATTTTATGAAAATTGATAATGTTAAATTCAAACATAAAGTATTACCTGGTGATACTTTGATTTTTAAGTGTGATTTAATTACGCCTATCAGAAGAGGAATTTGTCACATGCAAGCAAACGCTTACGCAAATGGGAAACTGGTTGCTGAAGCAGAATTGATGGCACAAATTGCTAAGAAACAATAGATTTAGATTAGAATTGGAATACTACATTTGAGAAAATGCAGTTTATCCTTTTATTACTCTAATAAATATAAAAATAAAAAATAGCTGATGAATCAACCACTAGCCTATGTTCATCCAGGCGCCAAAATTGCCAAAAATGTTGTCATTGAACCATTTACAACCATTCACAATAATGTAGTTATTGGAGACGGAACTTGGATTGGTTCGAATGTTACCATAATGGAAGGCGCAAGAATTGGAAAAAATTGTAATATATTCCCTGGCGCAGTTATTTCGGCGGTTCCACAGGATTTAAAATTTGGTGGAGAAGATTCTTTAGCAATAATTGGAGACAATTGTACGATTAGAGAATGTGTAACTATCAATAGAGGAACAATTGCATCTGGTCAAACTACTTTAGGAAATAATTGTTTGGTAATGGCAACTGCGCATATTGCTCATGATTGTCACATTGGTGATAATGCTATTATTGTAAACGGAGTAGCTTTGGCAGGTCACGTTACCGTAGGTAAATTTGCGGTTATTGGTGGCTTGGCAGCAATTCATCAATTTATTCATATTGGAGACCACGCGATGATATCAGGTGGATCTTTGGTAAGAAAGGATGTTCCGCCTTTTACAAAAGCAGCAAAAGAACCTTTGTCGTATGTTGGAATTAATTCTGTAGGATTAAGAAGACGCGGTTTTACAACTGAAAAAATTAGAGAAATTCAGGATATTTACAGAATTCTGTATCAAAAAAATTATAATACCACACAAGCTTTGGGTATTATTGAGGCAGAGATGGAAGCGACACCGGAAAGAGATGAAATTATTGATTTTATTCGAAATTCATCAAGAGGAGTAATGAAAGGATATTCTGGGAACTACTAAAAATAAAGTAGTTTCAGTTACCAAAAAATAAAAATAGTAATAAAAAACAAACAATATAATGGCATCTACATCAGATATTAAAAACGGATTGTGTATTAAATACAACAACGATATTTACAAAATCATTGAATTTCTTCACGTAAAACCAGGAAAAGGTCCTGCTTTTGTTAGAACAAAACTTAGAAGTTTGACTAACGGAAAAGTATTGGACAACACTTTTTCTGCAGGTCATAAAATCGAAGAAGTTAGAGTAGAAAACCATAAATTCCAGTTTTTATATCCAGAAGGTGATGAATTTCATTTTATGAATACAGAGACTTTCGAACAAATTACTTTGAATAAAAACATTTTAGATTCACCAGATTTATTGAAAGAAGGAGAAAATGTAATGGTAAGTATCAATACAGAGACTGATTTACCGCTTTCTGTAGATATGCCAGCATCTGTTATTCTTGAAGTGACTTATGCAGAGCCAGGAATTAAAGGAAATACGGCTACAAATGCAACAAAATCAGCAACTGTTGAAACTGGTGCAACTGTAAATGTCCCTTTATTTATTAATGAAGGAGATAAAATTAAAATTGATACTGCGTCAGGTTCTTACATGGAACGTGTAAAAGAGTAGATTACAATGTTCCGTATTCAGCTTGTAAATGAGCTGAATACGGAATATTGAAACCGAATATTAAATTTATGAAATTCCAAAAAGTTTACTCTTTAGAAGAAATTGCAAATATCATCGACTGTGAATATGTTGGTGATGCTAATTTTCCTGTTTCGGGAATGAATGAAATTCATGTTGTCGAATCTGGAGATATTGTTTTTGTGGATCATCCTAAGTATTATGACAAAGCATTAAACTCAGCAGCAACTATTGTTTTAATCAATAAAAATGTAGCTTGTCCAGATGGAAAAGCATTATTGATTTCAGACGATCCTTTTAGGGATTTTAATAAATTGACGAACTATTTCAAGCCATTTCAATTTTCGAATGTTTCAATAGCCGCTTCAGCTTCAATAGGTGAAGGAACTGTAATACAGCCCAATACATTTATAGGAAACCATGTTGTTATCGGGAGGAATTGTTTGATTCATTCTAATGTTTCCATTTATGATCATACAGTTATTGGTGATAATGTAATAATTCACGCGGGAACTATTCTTGGTGCTGATGCGTTTTATTATAAAAAACGTCCTGAAGGATACGATCAATTACTTTCCGGTGGAAGAGTGGTCATTAAAGACAATGTTGGAATTGGCGCTCTTTGTACGATTGATAAAGGAGTAACTGGCGATACCACTATTGGTGAAGGCACAAAAATTGACAATCAAGTGCATGTAGGCCATGACACGGTGATTGGAAAAAAATGTTTAATTGCTTCACAAACCGGAATTGCGGGTTGCGTTATTATTGAAGATGAAGTTACTATTTGGGGACAAGTAGGGACCACCAGCGGAATCACAATAGGAGCAAAGGCCGTTATTCTTGGTCAAACCGGAGTTACAAAATCAGTAGAAGGAGGTAAATCTTATTTTGGAACGCCAATTGAAGAATCAAGAGAAAAATTGAAGCAACTGGCCAATATAAAAAAGATACCGGAAATTCTTACTAAACTAAAATAATATGTCTGCTAAAGAAGTCGTTCAGAAATTTTACAAATCAGATGCTTTAATCGATAGCGAAGTCATGAAAGATTTTTTGCATCCAGAAGTGGTCGTTGAATGGAATAGTAGCAAAGGATTCATTCAATTGGATTATAATTCTTTATTAAATTTATCTAATGATTTAAGTAAAGCCTATGTTCGTTCTAAAGTTCGAATTAGTCATATTATTGCCGAGAATGATGTGATTTCGGTACGGTACTCTCATTTTGTGAAAACGATTGAGAATCCAAGAGAAGAAATGTTATTGGCGCATTTTATGGTTATTTGGCAAATAAAAGACAATAAATTATTTCGAGGCTATCAAATGAGTCAATTATCATAATTTAGTATCAAAAAACTGAATACTGAATACCGATTACTGATTACTATTTTATACTTTTGCATAACAATTTTAAAAACTACATAAAAAATATATCATGAGTGTTTTAGTTAATAAAGATTCCAAAATAATTGTTCAAGGTTTTACAGGAAGTGAAGGAACTTTCCATGCTTCTCAAATGATTGAGTACGGTACTAACGTTGTTGGTGGTGTAACTCCAGGAAAAGGGGGAACAACTCACTTAGACAGACCCGTTTTCAATACTGTAAAAGATGCTGTAGAACAAGCAGGAGCTGATACAACTATCATTTTTGTTCCACCGGCTTTTGCTGCTGATGCAATAATGGAAGCTGCAGATGCAGGTATAAAAGTAATTATTGCAATTACTGAAGGAATACCTGTTGCTGACATGATAAAAGCAAATAGTTACGTAAAAGAAAGAAATGCTCGTCTAATAGGACCTAACTGCCCAGGAATAATTACTCCGGGTGAAGCTAAAGTTGGTATTATGCCAGGTTTCGTTTTCAAAAAAGGAACTGTTGGTATTGTTTCTAAATCGGGAACATTAACATACGAAGCAGCTGACCAAGTGGTGAAACAAGGATTAGGAATCACTACTGCCATTGGTATCGGTGGAGACCCAATCATTGGAACTACTACAAAAGAAGCGGTTGAATTATTGATGAATGACCCAGAAACAGAATGTATCGTAATGATAGGTGAAATTGGTGGACAATTAGAAGCGGATGCTGCTCATTGGATCAAAGCGGATGGAAACCGTAAACCAGTTGTAGGTTTCATCGCAGGAGTTACTGCTCCAGCAGGACGTACAATGGGACATGCAGGCGCTATTGTTGGTGGATCTGACGATACTGCTGAAGCTAAAAAACAAATCATGAGAGAATGTGGTATTCACGTGGTAGATTCTCCAGCTGAAATTGGTAAAAAAGTAAAAGAAGTTTTAGGTTAATCTAAACTCTAATTAAATATTCTAAAAGCCTCACAATTTGTGGGGCTTTTTTATTATAAATTGAATTAAAGAAATATCTTTGCACTTTATTAAATATTTCTGTTTTTGCAGATTCAATTGTAATAAGAACAAACATAAACGAATGGTTTCTAATGGGCCTCACGATTTTGTGGGGTATTTTTTTGTCGAAGCCAATTCAAATTAAAATAAAAAATATGTACAAAGAGTTAAAAAAATTCAAAGTTACCAATCAGTTTTCATTTACTACAGAGGATAGTTTAGCAGAAGTTTGCAATGCTTCAGAAGGATCTGGAGTATTTTTAGTGTATTCTGTAGGGGATGAAAAAGAATTAATTATGGTTGGTTCTACTGGAACTATTCAAAATGACGGAACTTTGAAAATTAAAAATGGTGGCTTGAAAGATAAAATTGTAGAAGGACACCAATTTGCAAAAACAGGAAGAAAGTATTCTTGGCCAGCACAAATGAAAATCGAAGATATCACTACGCTTGAAGTGGTTTGGTATGAGACATTTAATGATAAGACAAAAGTGATTCCAACATTTGTAGAAGGACAAGTTTTACAAAACTTTCTTGACGAAAATGGAAGATTGCCAAAATGGAATGTAGCTTTTTAATTATTTAAAGACTGCTTTTCAACATCTTAATTATAATTGCGCTACATTTTTATGTGGCGCTTTTTTTTGAATTATCTTTTTTTGAAATAAAATTGGGCTAATTTCATAAATAATTAATTACTTTTGCACCCGTTATCACGAATCCTTCAATAGGATAGCAACCTGCAACAACAAGCAAGGTGCTAAAACGATAAGCCAAATCCTTTGGAAAAAATGTTGTTTTAATCATTTTTATATTTTGGTTTTTTGTTTGTCGTGGTAATGGATTCATCTTATACCATTATTTATGACAAAGAAAACACAACAAAAAGGAAATGCATTAGCATTACTACCTTTATTCATTTTTATTTTAACCTTTTTAGGAGCTGGAATTTGGCTTAATGATTTTTATGCATTCCCATCTCCAATAGCAGTTTTAGTTGGTATTATTGCTGCTTTTTTATTATTCAAACAATCAACAGAAGACAAAGTTAATACTCTGATTTCCGGTTGTGGCGAAAGTAAAATAATTACCATGTGCTTGATTTACTTGCTTGCAGGCGCTTTTGCTACAGTCACAAAAGCAATGGGAGGTGTCGATTCAGTGGTGAATTTAGGAATCAACAATATTGATGTAGCTTATTTTCCATTGGGGATTTTCCTGATTGCTTCTTTTCTTTCTACCGCAACAGGAACTTCGGTTGGTGCAATTGTGGCATTAGGACCAATTGCGGTAAGTCTTGCTGAAAAAAGTGGCTCTCCACTCGCATTAATAGCGGGTTCTTTATTGGGAGGTGCCATGCTAGGGGATAATCTATCGATGATTTCTGATACAACCATTGCAGCCACTCAATCTTTGGGATGTGAAATGAAAGATAAGTTTAAAATTAACCTATTCATTGCTTTTCCAGCTTCGGTAATTACTATTTTTTTACTTTTCTATTTAGGGTTGAATTCAGAAGTCACGGCAGTTGCTATTCCAAAATCCAGCTATGAACTACTCACAATTTTACCGTATTTATTAGTGATAGTCCTTGCTATACTTGGGATTAATGTTTTCACGACTTTAATCATCGGAATTGTGGTAGCAGGGATTATTGGAATTATTGGTGCTGATTTTACCGTTTTAGTATTCGCACAAAAAATATATGAAGGCTTTACAAGCATGACTGATATATTCTTGTTATCCATGCTAACCGGTGGTTTAGCGGCATTGGTAGAAAAAGCAGGAGGAATTGATTTTGTCATTCATAAAATTAAATCCAGGATAAAAAACAAGAAATCCGCTCAAATGGGAATTGGAACTTTAGTGAGTTTTACCAATATGGCTATTGCCAATAATACCGTTTCTATTGTTATCACAGGTGCCATTGCCAAAGAAATTAATGATGAATATAATTTAAGTTCCAAAAAAACGGCAACTTTACTAGATATTTTTGCTTGTATTGTACAAGGAATTTTGCCTTATGGTGCTCAAGTCTTGTTAATTTTAAGTTTTGCCAATGGAAAACTGAATTTCTTAGATTTACTCAGTAACGCTTGGTATCTCTTATTTTTGTTTTTAGTTACTTTAATTGCTATTTACAGTAATTTTTGGGATAAATGGATGCATAGATTTTTGAAAGTTTAAGCTTTTGACATAAAATTTTTGAATTGAATTGTTATATTTGTCTTATAAAAAAAATACAAACGAACGATAGAATATGAAATTACTAGAAGGAAAAGTAGCCATAATTACAGGTGCGAGTCGCGGAATTGGAAAAGGAATTGCTGAAGTTTTTGCAAAACATGGTGCAAATGTTGCATTTACATATAGTTCCTCTGTAGAATCAGCTTTGGCATTAGAAAATGAATTGAACGCTCTTGGAATTAAAGCTAAAGGATATCAATCAAATGCTGCCGATTTTAATGAAGCACAAACTTTTGTAGACGCTGTTTTGGCTGAATTTGGGACAGTTGATATTTTAATTAACAACGCCGGAATTACTAAAGACAACCTTTTGATGCGTATGTCTGAAGGAGATTTCGATCAAGTAATTGATGTTAACTTGAAATCAGTTTTTAATATGACCAAAGCCATTCAACGTACTTTCCTGAAACAACGTTCTGGTTCTATAATCAATATGAGTTCAGTTGTAGGAGTGAAAGGAAATGCAGGACAAACTAATTATGCTGCTTCTAAAGCGGGAGTTATCGGTTTTTCAAAATCCGTAGCTTTAGAATTAGGATCTCGTAATATTCGTTGCAATGTAATTGCTCCAGGTTTTATAGAAACAGAAATGACCGCTAAATTAAACGAAGATGTTGTAAAAGGATGGAGAGACGGAATTCCGTTGAAACGTGGAGGAACGACTGAAGATGTTGCTAATGCGTGTCTTTTCTTTGCTTCAGACATGAGTGCGTATGTAACTGGACAGGTTATGAATGTTTGTGGAGGAATGCTTACCTAAAATAATTATAAATTATAAATTATAAATGATGAATTTTAAATGGTGAAAGAATTCAAAATTTAAAATTCATCATTTAAAATAAAAAAAGAATGACAACAAACACGCTATTATTATTACTTCTTTCTATACTAATAGCTTGCGGTTTGTCGTTTTTTCAATATATCTACAAAGCCAAAAACAAATCGAAAATCGGTTGGTTTTTGGCTTTTTTGCGTTTTTTATCCATTTTTGGACTTTTATTGTTGTTGATTAATCCAATACTAACCAAAAATACGCTTGAAACCATAAAAACTCCTTTGCCAATTGTTGTTGATAATTCGAGTTCCATTTCTTTTTTGAATGCGAATGAAAAAGCAGTTGAATTGTATAAAAAAATACAATCAAATTCAGCTTTGCAAGAGAAATTCGACGTACAATCGTATCAGTTTTCAGATGATTTTGAACCGACTGAAACATTTGATTTTAAAGGAACTCAAACTAATATTGATGTTGTTGCCAAAAATCTAAAAAGCATTTATAAAAACGCAATCTATCCAACGGTTTTAATTACGGATGGAAATCAAACTTCAGGGAATGATTACGTCTATAGTTTTAATGCTGTAAATAAAGTATATCCAGTAATTGTAGGTGATACAACAACTTTTTTAGATTTTAAGATCAATCAGCTCAACGTTAATAAATACGCTTTTCACAAAAATAAATTTCCTGTAGAAGCTTTTTTACACTATTCAGGAACTAAAAGTGTAACAGCAGATTTTATCATTTCACAAGGAAATTCAGTATTCAGTAAACAATCTATTACCTTTTCGCCTTCCAAAAAAACGGCAACTGTAAGTGTACTTTTACCGGCTGATAAAATAGGATTACAGGTTTTTAAAGCCTCTATTTCATCGAAAGAAAAGGAAAAAAATACGTATAATAATACCAAGAATTTTGCGGTTGAAGTTATTGACCAAAAAACAAATATTGCTATTGTATCAGCTATAAATCATCCTGATTTAGGGGCGCTAAAAAGAGCCATTGAATCCAATGTACAACGTAAAGTAACGATTGCTAAACCAAATGAAATCAAAACATTACAATATTTTAGTGTTTTGGTTTTATACCAACCGACAACCGAATTCAAAACCATTTTTGAGAGTAATAAAGGTGCCGGAATCAATACGTTTATTATTACTGGAAACAACACCGATTTCAATTTTCTGAATCAACAGCAGGATAATTTGAACTTTAAAATGAGCGGACAGAAAGAAGATTATTTGTCGGTTTTTAATGCGCAGTTTAATTTGTTTGCAGCTGACAATATCGGGTTTGAAAATTTACCGCCTTTACAAAATGCTTTTGGAACCGTAACTACAAAAGGTGCGGTGTCTGTTTTGCTTTCATCCAAAATTAGAACAATAGATACCAATGCGCCTTTACTGGCTTTTGCAGAAAATCAAGGCAGGCGAGCCGCATATCTTTTGGGAGAAAATAGTTGGAAATGGCGCTTGCAAACACACGTCAACAATCAATCTTTTGAAAAATATGATATTTTCATGGATAAGATTATTCAATTTTTAGCTTCCAATAATTCTAAAAAATCATTAGTGGTTGAACATGAAAGTTTTTATAATTCAGGTGACCCCATTGAAATAACTGCGCAATATTTCAATAAAAATTATGAGTTTGATGAAAAAGCCCGTTTGACTATTGCGGTAACAAATACCAAAACCAAGCAAACGAAAAACTACGATTTATTGAAAGGAAATAATTCGTATAAAGTCAATCTTGACGGATTGAAAGCCGGCCCTTATGCGTTTACGGTAAAAGAATTGAATTCTAAAACGACGTATTCCAGTAGTTTTGAAATTCTTGATTTTGATATCGAAAAGCAATTTGTTAATCCCGATGTAGAGAAATTGACACAATTGGCCACGCAAACACAAGGAAAAGTATTTTTCCCGGATCAAGTAGATGCATTGATTAAAACGCTTTTAGAAAATGAAGAATATAAAGCGATAGAAAAGAACATTGTCACAAAAAGGCCTTTGATTGATTGGATTTGGTTACTGGTTTTGATTTCAATTTTACTGGCAACCGAATGGTTTGTTCGAAAATACAACGGATTACTGTAATACAATTAAACAACATGGATTTTAGACTAAAAGTATTTTATACTGTTGCCAATCGGTTGAGTTTTACAAAAGCTGCAACGGAATTGTTTATTACACAACCTGCGATTTCCAAACATATTCAGGAATTAGAAGAGCAATATAAAATCAAATTGTTTGATAGAAATGGTTCTAAAATCTCACTGACAACTGCCGGTGAAGTATTATTAAAACACACTAAAAACATTTTTGAAGTATACCGCGAAATAGATTTTGATATGAGCACGCTGATTAATCAACGTTCTGGATTGTTGCGATTAGGAGCCAGTACAACTATTTCTCAGTATATAATCCCGCCGCTTTTAGCTCGTTTTCATCAAAAAATGCAGGATGTAAAAGTGAATTTACTGAATGGAAACACGGAACAAATAGAAAACTCTTTATTAAAACAGGAGATTGAAATAGGAATAGTTGAAGGACAATCAAAAAATAAATCCATTAAATATACGGAGTTTTTAAAAGACGAATTGGTTTTAGTCTGTAAGAGTTCCAATCCATTAGTCAGTCTTGACGAAGTGAATCAAGAAGATCTTAAAAGGATGCATTTTTTAATGCGGGAACAAGGTTCAGGAACACTTGAAGTTATTGAACATGCGTTGAAACCATTTGAAATTAAACTATCAGAATTAAAAATTGAAATGCAATTAGGAAGCACCGAAAGTATAAAATCCTATTTGATGAACTCTGATTGCGTGGCTTTTATATCCATTCATGCAGTAAAAAAAGAACTTAAAAACAATGAATTGGCTATACTGGACATTAAAGACCTGATTATAGAACGTTTCTTTTATATCATTACGTTGCAAGGAAAAACCGATTCGCTTTCGGATTTGTTCATCCAGAACATTTCGAATCATTATAATTTAAAGTTATAGCAGATTATAATTTGCGATTGGCATAAATAGATTTATCTCTCCACCTTTGTATCGTAATAATTTAACAACTTTACATTGGAAACGCATCAAAAAGTAATTCAAAAAGAATCTTTTATTTTTTTTAAAGTAAATCCCAAATTGCAGCAACTCATTTTTGTTGTATTGATATTGTTCTGCACAACAATTTTTGTTTCTCCGCTGATTGCTTTAGTATTAGGATTGATTGTAGCCAACCTTTTTGGACATCCTTTTTTAGAATTGAATCATAAAGCCATCAATTATCTGTTGCAATTTTCAGTAGTGGGACTAGGATTCGGAATGAATGTCCACAGTGCTGTTTCCGCAGGAAAAGAAGGCTTTTTGTTTACTGTCATTTCTATCTTCAGTACTTTAGTTTTAGGAACTTTTCTGGGAAAATGGTTTAAAACGGAGAAGAAAACATCTCATTTAATTTCTTGTGGAACTGCAATTTGTGGTGGAAGTGCAATTGCTGCTATTGCTCCCGTAATCAAATCAAATGAAAAACAAACCTCCGTTGCTTTGGGAGTGATATTCATTCTGAATTCGGTGGCTTTATTTTTGTTTCCCGCCGTGGGTGATTGGTTGGATTTATCACAAAAAGAGTTTGGATTATGGTGCGCCATTGCCATTCATGATACCAGTTCTGTGGTGGGAGCAGCCAGTAAATATGGTCCCGAAGCATTACAAATTGCCACAACAGTAAAATTAGCCCGCGCGTTATGGATTATTCCTGTAGCATTGATTACTGCTTTTGTTTTCAAAAATAAATCTGGAAAAATAAAAATTCCTTATTTCATCGGATTGTTTATTTTGGCGATGATTACCAATACCTATCTGCCACAAATGGAGAGTATAGCACCACATTTGGTTTCAGTTTCCAAAATAGGTTTGACGGTGACTTTGTTTCTTATTGGAGCCGGATTAAATAGAACTGTTTTAAAATCGGTGGGATTGAAACCGCTTGCGCAAGGAATTTTGCTTTGGACATTCATAGCAATCGCTACTTTGGTCTCGATTATTTATCTAAAATAGTTTTATGATGAAAGGTTTTTCGTTTGATGACATGAAATTGCAATCGGATATAATCATACAAAAGCGCAATTAATAAAAATGTTGCCGCAACAAAAAGGGTTTTCATTTCCAATAAATTATAAAGAAAACCTCCTGAAAAACAGCCGATAAAAAAGAACGCAATAATGGATAATCTCAGATAGATACTGGTTTTTAATTTTTTCTTTTCTTCAGGTTTTTTATAGAAAAATAATTGAGACAATTCAATTCCTAAATCGGTAAAAAGTCCTGTTAAATGGGTTGTTCGGACAGTAGATTGAGAAATTTTGGTTACCAAAGAGTTTTGTATTCCCATGGCAAAAAGCATCGAAAAAGCAATCCATTTTCCTTCAGAACTGGATAATGCTGATTGTGCTCCGAAAATTCCAACACCAATCAAAACAATCATTTCCAGTGAAATAGGAATGACATGAGATAAATTTGGATGTTTTTTCGAAATCAATTCCGCTAAAAAATTAGAGGTAAAAGCACCAAACAAAAAGAAAATAGTAAACACAAAAAAGGTAATTGCGGCTGCATAATCTCGCTTCATGATTTCTTCGGCAAAGTAGGCGAAATGGCCTGTAACATTGGTAGTTAATGTTTGTATCGATAAAACTCCCGTAACATTTACAATTCCGGCTACAAAAGATAATAAAGTGGCTAAACGAAGATTATGAATAAAAGTTCTGTTTTTTCCTTGATGTCGAAACATATTTGTAGTTTTCTTTTTTTAATTAACAGAATCTTAAACCCAATTTTTTCTAATAACGATTTAAAGAAATACATTTGCATTTCAAAAAAATAAATTTAATGAAAAATTTTAAAATTAGACCTACACTTATCGCGTTATCTACTCTTGGAGTTGCTTTTTTTCTTTTGTCATGGGGAGTTATCGGTCATGAACGAATCAATAGAGCCGCGGTAATGGCCCTTCCAAAACCATTACAAACCTTTTTTTACAATCACATTGATTTTATTACACAAGAATCTACGGTTCCTGATTTGAGAAGAAATGTTTTGAATGATAAAGCAGAGCCACCTCGCCATTATTTTGACATGGAGAATTTTGGTGCTGTGGAGACTTTTCCTAAAAACATGGAAGAAGCAAAGCTAAAATACGATGAGAAGTTTTTGACTAAAAACGGAATATTGCCTTGGTATATTCAAGATATGATGGTCAAATTGACTAAAGCTTTCAAGGACAAAAGAAAGAACGAAATATTATTTATTGCAGCTGATTTAGGTCATTACATTGCAGATGCACATATGCCGTTGCATACTTCTGACAATCACGATGGACAAAACACCAATCAAAAAGGAATTCATTCCTTATGGGAGAGCCGTTTGCCGGAATTGTTTGCCAAAGACTATAAATTGAATGTAGCGCAAGGAAAATATTTAGAAAATGTAGACAAGGCAACTTGGGATATCATTTTTGACACGCACAGTTTAGTGGAACCTTTATTGGCTACAGATAAAAAACTAAGAACTGCAACTGCTGAAAACAAAATGTACGTAACGGATGCAGCTAGAAATGTTGTCAAAAACAAATATGGAGGAACGTTATATACTGATGAATATGCCGCTAAATTACACACAGATTTAAACGGAATGGTTGAACAACAAATGAAAAAAGCCATTACAGCCACAGCAAGTTTTTGGTACACGGCTTGGGTAAATGCAGGAAAACCGGATTTAAGTACTCTTGATGCTGCCGAACTTACAAAACGTAACAGTAAAACTTTAAAAAAGGATTTGAAAACTTTTGAAAAAGGGAATCTTTTTGGTTTGACAAACGAAAAAGAGTAACGTTCTATTTTCAATTAGAAAACGGGTGAGATTTTAATTTTACCCGTTTTTTTATGCTAATTAATTTTTTGATATTTCTTTTTCTTCAACATATCAGAGGCTGTTTGATAGTAGGAAATCGTTTCCTTTACTAAATCCGTTCTTTCTTTTGTGAGCGGTATTTGATTGTAAAATATTTGAAAATCAGGAGCCACCTTCTGGTTTGGTCTCAAAGTCAATTGAAATTGTTTTACTTTTTGTTTTGCAGAAATAATCGTCAAAACATTGTTTTTTATTAATCCTAAATCCTGGTAGGTAGCAATCAAAGCTCTGGGTTTGTAATCTGGTTTTAAAACATCCTGACCATAAAATTTACTTTGGTAATCAAAATTCAATAATCCAAATAGAGTTGGCATAACATCTATTTGCGACATCAGTTTCGTATATTTTTTCGGTTCAATAAACTCAGGACTATAAATGAGGGCTGGAATTCTATATTTATCTACCGGAAGCTCTGTTTTTCCTGCACTGGAAGCACAATGATCGGCTAAAATGACAAAAACGGTATTGGCAAACCAAGGTTGTTTTTTGGCCATTTCAAAGAATTTTTTCATCGCATAATCTGTATATTTTACACCACCGTCACGAGATTTTGCATCACCCGGAATATCAATTTTTCCATTTGGATAGGTGAAAGGTCTGTGATTGCTCACGGTCATAATATGATTAAAAAACGGCTTATTAGCTGCTGCTTCTTTGTTCATTACCTTGATTGCTTTGGTATAGATATCTTCATCACATACCCCCCAAATGTTTGCAAAAGTGATTTCATTTGGTTTAAATGTTTTTTTGTCAACAATTTCATATCCATTTCCTGTGAAGAAATCTTCCATATTATCAAAAAAAGCATCGCCTCCGTACATAAATTTTACAGCATATCCTCTTTGTTTAAATATGTTTCCCGTAGAAAATTTATTTTTATTGTCTTCTCGTTTTACCACACTTTCGCCAGCGGTAGGAGGAAAACATAAAGTAACGGCTTCAAGTCCGCGAACCGTTCTGTTTCCCACAGCATATAAGTTTGTAAAAACTAAACTTTTGGTTGCCAAACTATCTAAAAACGGAGTAATATTCTTTTCGTTACCATACATTTTCATAAACTCAGCACTGTAACTTTCAATAGTTATCAGAACCACGTTTTTATGATTTTCGGCAGCTTCATTTTTTATCTGTCTCCAAGTGGTTTCTCCTGAAATGGAAGGAATTTGTTGCTTTAATTGAGCAAAGGCTTCACTATTAGGAACTGTTTTGTAAAATTTGAAATAATCCAACTCACTATGCATAAATGCCAGGTAAAATTTGTAAATACCATTTGCCTGAAGTTCATTTGTAAAAACATTATGTGAGTTTTCTTTAGTGGACAAAAATGGTATTGCCAGTAATGAAAGGGCAAATAAAACTAAATAAATCCCGGATAATTTTATTTTTTCTACAAAAGCAGGAATACTTTCAATGTAGTTTTTTGATTTTTTTACAATCAGAAATGTCACAAATCCTGCAATTATAAACAGTGCTGAAAACAATGGAATCACAGGATAAGATTCCATAATATTTCCAATAACTTCATTGGTGTAAACCAAATAATTTACTGCAATAAAATTATATTTTACGCCAAATTCATTCCAGAAAAAGTATTCGCTGATTCCATTTTGTAAAATTAAAACCACGTAGATAAAAATTACAAAGGAGAACAACCAAAACCTGATTTGGCTTCGGTATTTAGGTAGGAAAAGTAATGTTCCAAATAAGATTGTTTTTATAGCAATGAAAGCGATACCAACTGTTGGTAAAGCACCACCATATTCATTAAGTATGGTTTTGCCTGATGAAACATAAAGTAATGAAGTTACGAGCAATCCAAAAATAATATATCCGTAGGGTTTTAAATATTTAGAATTGGATATGAAAATAAGATAGAGCCATAAGAAGCCACTAAGTAAAACAAAAATAAAAAAGTCAGATATAAACCCAAAAACAAATAAAGACAGCGTATCAGTCCAGATAAATGATGTTTGTGTTATGGGATGAAAAAATAGGATAAACCTTAAAAAAAAGCTTACGACAATGTAGAAGAGTAATAAATAATAAAAAGGAGATGACTTTTTGAGAAAATTCATAGTGCTGTTTTTACATACAAAAGTATACATAATTTTTAACGCTATTTTTTAAGAATTGCTTAATATTTTGTCAAAATACTGCCTTAGTACAAATAGATTTGTCAATTTTAAATGAATACTATTAAATTTTTAAAACTATCATAAAAATATTTTTCATCTGTATACAGGTTTTTTTTATTTTTTATAAAAAAAAACTAGAACTATTTTTTTTGCGTATGTAATCATATTAACCAACCTAATATAAAATAATCATGACTAGAAAAGAATTTTTTGCGAGAGTAGGATTTGGAGCAGCAACTGTTTTATTGCCAGCCTGTTTAGCCGGTTTGGCTACGAGCTGCAGCTCAGATGAATCAAATGATAGTGGTTCTTCAATACCAACACCAACTGCTACAAGTAATTTTACTGTTGATACCAGCACAGGAGTATTGGCCACAAATGGAGGTTTCATTGTTATGAAAGGAATCATCATTGCACGGACTAATACCGGGACTTTTTTGGCGGTATCTTCTTCATGCACTCACGAAGGTGTAACGCTTGGTTATGATAAGTCAGGGAATGTATTTGTTTGTCCAAGGCATAATTCTCAGTTTACAAGTACTGGCAAAGTAATTTCGGGACCTGCCCCATCCAATTTAAAACAATATCAGACTACTTTGTCAGGGACAACTTTAACCGTTATTGTCTAGTTCAATACATTTAAAGAATCATGTATATCTGTAAATAAGTCGTTAAATTAATTCTGTCTTAATTTTCACTGTCAGAAAACTATACTTCACTAGAAATAAATACTTTTACAGTATTAAAACAGATTTAAAAGATGAAAAAACAGGTCTTGTTCTTGTTTCTTTTTATAGGAACGTTAGGATATTCTCAAAACTGGAAAACTAATTTTGAAGAAGCAAAAACACAGTCAATTTCTGATAACAAAAATATCCTTCTTGTTTTTTCAGGATCAGACTGGTGTGCTCCATGCATTAAATTAGAGAATACGATTTGGAAATCAGAAGAATTTAAAAAGGAAGCTGACCAAAAATGGGTTATTTATAAAGCTGATTTTCCAAAGAAAAAAGCAAATCAACTAGTGCCAGAGTTAATGGAAAGCAATAAAAAATTGGCTGAAAAATACAATAAATCAGGAAATTTTCCATTAGTGTTACTTTTGGACAAAACGGGGAATGTATTAGGAATCACAGGTTTTAAAAACGTTTCTCCGGCTGATTATATTAAATTAATCCATTCATTTGAAAAATGATAAAGAGCATAATTTCCCTATGTTTATTATTTACAACTTTCATTTCTGTTGGTCAAATCGCCCACAAGAGAAAGTTGTCGATGTTAGGAAGTCCGTTTGAGGTCACTGCTGTTGCAAATGACACTATAAAAGCCAATGAATATATTGATTTGGCTGTAGCCGAAGTAAAACGAATTGAAAATTTAATATCAGATTGGATTCCGACTACACAAATTTCTGAAATCAACCGCAATGCAGGAATTAAACCTGTAAAAGTAGATGCTGAAGTTTTTGAATTGGTCGAAAGAGCTATTAAAATTTCCCAAATTACCAATGGCGCCTTTGATATTTCGTATGCTTCCATGGACAAAATATGGAAATTTGACGGTTCAATGAAAGTGATGCCAACAGAAGAAGCTATTAAAAAATCGGTGGCAAGAATTGGTTACAGAAATATTATTCTAAACAAGAAGGAACAAACCATTTTTCTAAAATTAGAAGGGATGAAATTAGGTTTGGGCGGAATTGGTCAAGGCTATATTGCTGATAAAGTGAAAAATTTATTGGTTTCAAAAGGTTGTACATCAGGAATTGTAAATGTTTCCGGAGATATTAATACTTGGGGAAAACAACCGGATGGAAAACTTTGGAATGTGGGTATTGTAAATCCTTTGAATAAAAATAAAGTTTTTGCCACATTTCCATTAGAAGACAGTGCTGTAGAAACTTCAGGAAGTTATGAAAAGTATGTTATTTTTAATGGTATACGATATTCCCATATAATTGATCCCAGAACCGGTTATCCGGCAACTGGCGTAGTCAGTGTATCTGTATTTGCAAAACAAACTGAAATTGCTGACGCTTTAGCTACAGGAATTTTTGTTCTTGGAGTAGAAGTGGGATTGGATTTAGTAAATCAACTTAAAGGTATTGAATGCATCATTGTTGATGATAAAGGCAAAATCCATTCGTCAAAAGGAATTGACATCAAAAAATATAATTAATACAAAAGATATTCAAAATGATAAAGACTATAACGGTTTTGTTTTTTGTACTGCTGATTTTACAATCGTGTAGTTCAGTAAAAGAATATGAAAAAGAAAAAATAAATGATCCTGACATGAAACTTTCCGCAAGAACTGCAGAGCGATATGAAACTTCCTTTCAAGTATATCGTGAAGCAGCCGCTGGAGCCAATGGTGGTAAATCAGGCGGTGGTTGCGGTTGCAACTAATTTACAAAAACAACAATTTATATAGTAAATAGTAATTTCTATACAATGAAAATAAAATTTTTATTTCTTTTAGGATTAATAAGTAGCATTGCCTTTTCGCAGGACAAAACTACCGCACCAGCATTTAAAAAACGAGTATTAGAAAGTACTGAGGTCGATTTTTTAGCCAGTTATTACAATCAGGACGGTTCAAAATCAGCTGTTTCAGGAGGTATAGGTTCTGAAAAATTAACGGATGTTGCCTCAAATATTGTAGTTTCAATGCCATTAAATGATGATGATGTTTTAACAATTGATTTAGGAATATCAGCCTATTCGTCAGCCTCATCGAGTAATATAAATCCGTTCAATGCTACAGGAGCTTCTGGCGGTGATGATGATAGATTAGCTGCTCCAACGCCTAGTGGAACTCCTTGGCAAGCTTCTTCTGGTGCTTCCAAAAGTGATCAATTAGTGTCAATTGTTGCTAATTACAGCCATAGTAGTGATTCCAGAAATTTTATTTGGAATACTGATGTTTCTTTTTCAAATGAATATGACTATACTTCAGTTGGTTTTGGAGGAGGAATTGCAACTCTTTTTAATGAAAAAAATACAGAATTAAGCTTGAAAGCCAATGTGTATCTTGATCAATGGCGACCTATTTATCCAACAGAGCTTCATGAATATTCAAAATATGGTGCTAATTTTTTAAATCAAGGCTATTTTAATGGCGTATCGGTTTTGGATCAAAATGGACAAACTACAACAAATTATTTGCCTTCAGCATTTCAAACGGTTAATGGCGTAAATAGAAACTCTTACTCAGCTTCAGTGGGTTTCTCTCAGGTTTTAACTAAAAAACTGCAATTTTCAATCTTCTTTGATGTTTTGCAACAACAAGGTTTATTATCGTCCCCTTATCACCGAATTTATTTTGCTGATAAAGCTAATTATTACATCGGTCAGGCACAATACATTAATAATTATGAAAGTTCAACTAATACCGGTGTTTATAAACTGGCTGATGATATAGAAAGATTACCAGATTCAAGATTTAAAATTCCTGTTGGAGCACGTTTGAATTATTACATTAATGAACGATTTATATTGAGAACCTATTACCGCTTTTATTCCGATAATTGGGATATTCAATCGCATACCGCAACGATTGAACTTCCTATAAAATTATCAGATAGATTTACTGTTTTTCCAATGTATCGGTATTATACCCAGACGGCTTCAAAGTATTATGCGCCTTATGAAACCCATTTATCAACAGAAAAATTTTATACTTCTGATGCTGATTTGGCTACATTTGATGCAAATCAATACGGTTTTGGAATCAATTACACTGATATTTTTACTGGTGCAAAAATTTGGAAATTTGGTTTGAAAAATATTGATTTTAGATTCAATCATTATGAAAGAAGTGACAATCTAAATGCTAACATTGGTACAATTGCATTTAAATTTGTAATGCAATAAAAACCTAAATTTATAAAATCATGCACATATTAATCGTGGAAGATGAAGCTGGTATTGTTCAATTTCTTCAGCAAGGATTAGAAGAAGAAGGATATACAATCACCAGTGCTTCGGATGGTTTAAAAGGATTTGAGCTGACTCAAAAAAACAATTTCGATTTGATTTTATTAGATTGGATGTTGCCAAAAATGACAGGACTGGAACTATGTAAATCCATTCGATTAAAAAACAGTCATACGCCAATCTTATTTTTGACAGCCAAAGATACGGTGCAAGAAACTATTGAGGGTTTAAAAGCGGGCGCTAATGATTATATCAAGAAACCATTTAGTTTTGACGAATTGCTGGAACGCATCAAAATTCATTTCAGAAACCAAAATGAAGATGAAATTCTTACTCTTGGAACAATTCAAATTGATATTGCCAAACATAGTGTTTTCGTAAGTGATATTGAAGTAAATTTGACCCAACGTGAGTTTGATTTGTTGAAATATTTGGTCAAAAACAAAGGCAAAGTATGCACCAGAACTCAAATTATTGAAGATGTCTGGGACATTCATTTTGAATACGATACCGGTGTTATTGATGTTTTTATGAATGCAATTCGTAAAAAATTGAATTTAAAAATTGAACAAGACTACATAAAAACTGTTCGCGGTGTAGGCTATATTGCTAATGACTAAATAAAAATGCAACAACTTTCCTTCAAAAATAGAATTGCCTCTAATTATATCGTTACTACAGCTTTGTTGATTTTTGTAGTTTTCTTTATTATCTATTCTATTGTTAAATTCAGTGTTTACAGCCATGTAAATAATGATATTACCAGTGAAGTAGAGAAACATCTCACCGAAATTGAAATTGTAGGCAATAGTTTTCATTTGATTCATGAAGAAGAATGGAAAGAACGGGAACACAATACGCTTGATGTAAATCCCGTATTTATTCAGTTTGTTGATCAAAATAGAAATGTGATTGAAAAATCGCCTAATCTTAAAAAATCCTCTTTATTATTTAATAAAGAAAATGGGGAGAACAAGCTTTTTGATACCAAATTAGCGGATAATTCTATTCGACAAATACAAGTTCCCATTTATCAAAAAGCAAAAATTATTGGGTACATCATAATTGCAATGTCCTTAGAAGATGCTACAATGGTACTTAATAATTTATTTGAAGTATTGCTTATTGCTTATCCTTTAATTTTGATAGTGCTGTTCTTTATTGCACGATTTATTGCTGGAAGGAGCATAAAACCCATTAGTTCCATTATTACTACCTCAAATATTATCACTAAAGACAATCTGACTTCTAGAATTCCGTTACCACAAAACCGTGATGAATTATTTGTTTTATCTCAAACCATCAATAATTTATTAGACCGAATAGAAACTGCTATCGAAAGAGAAAAACAATTCACTTCGGATGCATCGCATGAATTAAGAACGCCTTTGACGGTTATCAAAGGCACATTGGAAGTTTTGATTCGCAAGCCCAGAAATCACGCAGAATATGAAGAAAAAATTAATTTTTGTGTTACAGAAGTCGATCGTTTGAATCATCTAGTGGATCAGTTGCTTTTATTGGCTCGATTTGAAAATCAAAAACAAAGTTTAAATATAGAAAAAGTCTATTTGAATGCTATATTTTTAGATACTACTGCCAGAAATTCTACTGCGATTCAGTCTAAAAAAATTAATGTTTCAACAAATTTCCCTAGAGATTATTACATAGAAACGGATAGTTATTTATTTTTAATTGTTGTTAATAATTTGATTTCTAATGCTTTGAAATATTCGAATCAAGAAGGGAATTTAACAGTTAATATAAAAAGCGTAGCCTCTAAAATTGAATGCCACATCATTGATACCGGAATAGGAATACCTACGGAGGATTTAGAAAATATTTTCAATCAATTTTATCGTTCAAAATCAAATGAACATCCTGAAATAAAAGGGACTGGATTGGGCTTGTCTATTGTAAAAAGACTGTGTTCATTGCTCAATATTGACATTACAATTACCAGTGAAGAAAATGTAGGAACACGGGTTGTATTAAGTTTATTTGAAGCAGACCTTAAGTAATTCTTAAGTAAATCCTTATCTTTAAATCTTAGATTTGTAAAAAACAAATTAAGGTAAAAATGCTCGAAAAAATTATTGCTTTTAGTTTAAAAAACAAACTGATTATCTTACTCTTTACTTTAGGAGTTTTTGGATTTGGTTTGTTTTCTGTATTCCAAATATCCATTGGAGCAGTTCCAGACGTAACAAATAACCAAGTTCAGGTAATCACAACTTCTCGTAACCTTTCTACACAAGATATTGAACAGTTTATCACGTATCCTGTAGAAATTGAAATGGCTAATTTGCCTGGTGTCAAAGAAATTCGTTCTATTTCAAAATTTGGTTTATCTGTTGTTACGATCGTTTTTGATGAAAATTTAGGAACCTATCTTCCAAGACAACTTATCGCGGAAAAAATCAAAACAGCTTCTGAGAAAATCCCGCAAGGTTTTGGAACACCAGAAATGGGTCCAATTACTACAGGACTTGGCGAAATCTACCAATACACTTTAGAAGTAAAACCTGAATTCAAAAATAATTATTCGGTAACTGATTTGCGTACCATTCAAGATTGGGTGGTAAAAAGGCAACTATCTGGAATAAAAGGTGTTGTAGAAATCAATACTTGGGGTGGTTTTCTAAAGCAATATGAAATTGCCATTAACCCGTCGAGTTTGAAAGCAATGAACATCACTACTGCTGATGTTTTTACGGCGCTAGAAAAAAATAACAGTATTGCTGGTGGTGCCTATATCGAAAAAGTAAATCAAAGTTATTTTATTCGAGGCGAAGGAAAGGTAAATTCACTGCAAGATATTGAAAATATAGTCGTTAAAACCACGAATGGATTGCCTGTTTATATCAAAAATGTAGCTCAAGTTCGGTTTGGTCATGCCAATCGTTTTGGTGCAATTACGGGTAATGGAGAAGGCGAAAAAGTTTTGGGGCAAGTCATGATGCTCAAAGGAGGAAATTCAAAACAAGTTATTAGCGATGTCAAAGACAGGGTAATTGAAATAGAAAAATCCTTGCCTGATGGCGTGTATATCAATGGTTTTCTGGAACGTAGTGAATTAGTAGGAAAAACTACTTTTACCGTTGCCGAAAACTTGATTTTAGGATGTTTAATTGTGATTTTTGTCGTGGTTTTATTATTAGGAAACTGGCGTTCGGGATTGGTGGTAGCTTCTGTAATTCCGTTGTGTTTATTATTCGCCATTTCGTTCATGAATATTTTTGGCATCGATGCCAATTTAATGAGTCTTGGAGCCATTGATTTTGGAATTATCATTGATGGCGCCGTAATTATTGTCGAGTTTATTGCTTTTCAAATTGCCAGTAAATCAGCTCATTTAGTGAATCTTAACAAAGAAGAACGCCAGCTGGAAATTGACCAAATCACCTATAAAAGTGCTTCCAAAATGATGAATTCGGCTATTTTCGGCCAATTGATTATTCTGATTGTTTTTATTCCAATTCTATCCTTATCCGGAATTGAAGGTAAAATGTTCAAACCGATGGCGATGACTTTTAGTTTTGCATTATTAGGTGCGATGATCTTTTGTTTTACCTATGTTCCGGTGGTTTCTTCTTTATTTTTAAAACCAAAAGAAGAAAATCCAAATTCATTATCCAGTAAACTAATTCGTAAACTCAATTCCGGGTATTTGCCCATAATTACTTGGGCGATAAGCAATACCAAAAAAGTATTATACGGAGCATTAGGATTGTTATTGCTGGCCATTGGATTATTTGCAACCATGGGAGGAGAATTTATTCCTACGCTTGACGAAGGGGATTTTGTGATTCAGCCCGTTTTAAAAACTGGAACTTCTTTGACAAAAACAATAGCGATAACGACCAAAATAGAGAAAATAATCCTTAAAAATTTCCCGGAAGTTACACAGGTTGTCAGCAGAATTGGAGCTGCCGAAGTGCCTACAGATCCAATGTCCATGGAAGAAAGCGATGTTATTGTAAAATTGAAACCCAAATCAGAATGGACTTCGGCTTCCACTAAAGATGAATTGGCAGATAAAATAAAAGCAGCATTGGAAAAAGAAATCCCGAATATGGAAGTTGAGTTTACGCAGCCTATCGAAATGCGTTTCAATGAATTAATTTCTGGAACCCGCTCAGATGTGGCAGTTAAAGTTTTTGGCGAAGACTTAAATATTTTGGCACAGAAAGCGCATGAAATCAAAAATGCTATTGCAAAAGTAGAAGGCGCTTCGGATATTATTATCGAAAAAACAGAAGGTTTGCCACAAATGTCAGTCGTTTATGATCGTTCGAAAATTGCCCGTTACGGTTTGAATATTGCTGATTTGAACGAAATGATTGCTCTTGGCTTTGCCGGAAAAACCGTTGGAAATGTTTTTGAAGGCGAGAAACGTTTTGATATGGTAATTCGTTTGGATCAAGCAAACCGTCACGATATTGAAGATTTGCGTAATTTATATGTGCCAACACCAAACGGAGAACAAATTCCGTTGAGCGAATTGGCTTCAATCGAATATAGCGAAGGTCCCGCAAAAATTTCAAGAGACAATACCAATAGAAGAATTGTAGTGGGAATCAACGTTCGAAACCGCGATTTACAAAGTGTAGTTACCGATATTCAGAAAATTGTAGACACTCAAATTAAATTACCAGCCGGTTATTATGTGAAATACGGCGGACAATTTGAAAATTTACAAAGCGCCAAAGCCCGATTGATGATTGCAGTTCCTATCGCTTTATTTTTGATTTTTATCCTTTTATATTTTGCATTTGGCTCCGTAAAAGAAGCGTTAATGGTGTATTCAGCAATTCCTTTATCAGCAGTAGGTGGAGTTCTATTTTTATGGATGAGAGATTTGCCGTTCAGTATTTCGGCAGGCGTTGGATTCATCGCACTTTTCGGAATTGCTGTATTAAACGGAATTGTACTAATCGAACATTTTAAAGAACTCAAACACCAAGGCATGAAAGATATCGATGCATTAATTTTAAAAGGAACTACGGATAGATTACGTCCTGTTTTATTAACTGCTTCGGCTGCTGCATTAGGATTTTTACCAATGGCAATTTCATCTTCGGCTGGTGCCGAAGTGCAACGACCATTAGCAACGGTAGTAATTGGCGGATTATTTACGGCAACTATTTTGACGATGATTGTGCTGCCTATTTTATACAAAGTTTTTGATAGTCAAGCCTACAAAAAAGCGAAGTTTAAGAAGCATCAAAGTGCTACTTATATGATTTTGTTATTGTTGAGTTCTTCATTGGCTTTTTCACAAAATTCTAATCCGGAACTGGATAGTTTATTGGCTAAAGCAATTCAAAATAATAAAGGAATTAAAGCGGCTCAATTGCAAGTGGAAAAAACAAAAGCCAACATCAAAACGGCAAATACTTTTGATAAAACCAATATTTATTACAGTTACGATCAAAATAATTTGGCACTCAATAACGAACCTTTACGAGTATTTGGCGTACAGCAACGCTTTTCTTTTCCAACGGTTTACGGAGCGCAGAAAAAAGTATTTTCTTCTGAATATGAAAGGGAAAAAGCCAATTTTGATATTCAAAAAAACAAACTTTCTTTAGCTGTTTCTAAATCATATCAGCATATCGTTTATTTGCAACATCAAGAAAAACTGTACCACTATTTAGATAGTTTGTACCAAAATTTCTCTAAAGCAAGCGATAGACGATTTGAATTAGGAGAAACTAATTATCTGGAAAAAATTACCGCTCAAGCTAAATTTAGACAAATAAGAACCAAGCTTTCGCAAATTGAGAATGATAAAAAAGCACAATACGAGCTGTTGCAATCCTTACTTCAAAACGATGAAATAATAACAATAAGTAGCAATTCAATTGCACCTTTAAATACTTTTACTGATGCAACAAGTAAATTATTTTATACTACTTATTTAGAAAGTGTTACTGAAAATTATAAAAATCAAATAAAGCTACAAAAACAACATTGGCTACCGGATATTAATTTGGATTATTTTCAAGGAAGAAATAAAGGATTATCACAGTCGTTGTATGGTTTTCAAGTTGGTTTAGCAGTACCAATATTATTCTCTGGTAACGTTTCTAAAACTAAAGTAGCGCAGCTCGAATTACAAAGTTGGGAACAACAAAAGCAAAATGAAGAAGTAAAAATAGAGAAGTACATTAATCAAAAAAAGAATGAATTAGCGAAGCATCAGGAAGCGATTAACTACTACAATTTATACGGAAAAAAATTATCGGATGAGATTATAAAAGTAGGGAACAACAGTTATAAACATGGTGAGATTGATTTTTTTCAATACATCCAAAGTTTAGAAAATGCCACTACAATTCAAGTGGATTATTTAGATGCTATTTTACAATTCAATCAAACCCAATTAGATTTACAATACCTAAATTTTTAAAATACAACTAATGAAAAAATCTATATATATAATCGCTTTATCCCTTGTTTTATTTTCTTGCAAAGAATCGAAAACAGAGGAAGTGGAACAAAAAGACAACGGTTTGACAACTGTAACTTCCGCCCAATTCAAATCTTCGGGAATGGAGATTGCGAGTCCAACAGAGCAGGATTTTGATGTAACGGTAAAAGCATCCGGAAAGATTGACGTACCGCCACAAAACCGAGCTAAAGTGAACACTTTTATGGGCGGTTATGTGAAATCAACGACACTTTTAGTTGGAAATAAAGTCAAAAAAGGACAAGCTTTATTAACGCTACAGAACACTGAATTTCTTGATATTCAAAAAGATTATATGGAAGTGGCTGAGCAACTAAATTTTTTGAAATCCGAATATGACCGACAAAAAACCTTGTATGATGAAAAAATCACTTCACAAAAAAACTACCTAAAAGCAGAAAGTGATTATAGAAGAGCTAAAGCAATGCATCAAAGTTTACGTGCCAAATTAGTGCTCTTGAACATTAATCCGAGAAATGTAGAGAAAGGAATTTTGACTTCAACAATCACTATTTTTTCTCCAATAACGGGCGATATTGTAATAATGAATGCCAATGTGGGAATGTATGTGGCACCTTCGGATGTGATTTTAGAAATTGTCGATACGGATCACTTGCATTTAGAATTGGCCGTATTTGAAAAAGATATTTTGAATGTGAAAATTGGACAAAAGATTCATTTTAAAGTTCCTGAAGCTTCCAAAGATGTTTTTAATGCCGAAGTACATTTGGTTGGAAAATCAATAGAAGGAAATGACAGAACGATTAATATTCATGGGCATTTAGACGATGCAATAAAACAAAAACTTTTAACAGGAATGTTTGTTGAAGCTGAAATTATCATCGATTCTAAAAAAGGTTTGGCGATTCCTTCTGAAGCACTAGTAACAGAAAACAACAAAAATTTCGTACTTTTATTGGACAATGAAAAAAATGGATATTCATTTAAGAAAGTAAGCGTTACCGTAGGCAAGAAATCTGAAAAGTTTGTTGAAATACTTCCAAATACTATGATCAATGCTTCTTCAAGAATTTTGACAAAAGGGGTGTTCGATTTAGCTAATTAATAATAAGCAAATAAATATGGACTTGAACAAACTTAAAGATCAGTTGCAAACAGAGGTTGACACTGCCTTTTTGTATGATAGTATTGCGGCCATTCAATCTGACGATAATCTTTCAAGAGTATTATTGAGTTTGGGTAAAATTGAGAAAGGACACGCGAAACACATGTTTGATAAAGTGTCGACTTTGGAACCAAATTACAAAATGCCTTTGCCATCAAGAAGAGCAAAATTCCAATTAAAATTGGGTAAAATCTTTGGTTACAGTTCTATCATCAGTAACCTTTCGAGTATAGAAAAGCAATTTGCGGTAAATTCAATCAAGAATAAAATAAAAAGCGGAGAGAAACCAACAGGTTTTGAGCACAATCATCTTAATATTATTGAAGCCGTAAATAATAATGCCGCCTTGAATGTTTCGGGTGGCTTTTTATCTAAATTTGAAAGCAGGCATAAATCAGTAGGCGGAAATGCATTACGTGCGGCCGTTTTAGGTTCAAATGACGGATTGGTTTCTAATATGAGTTTAGTAATGGGAGTTGCCGGTGCGGCTGTTTCTAATAATACGATATTATTAACCGGTACTGCGGGACTTTTGGCAGGAGCAATTTCAATGGCTTTAGGCGAATGGCTTTCGGTACAAAGTTCCAGAGAATTAAACCAGCGCCAAATTGATTTAGAAACTGAAGAATTAGAAGCTTCACCCGAGGAAGAAAAAAAAGAATTAGTTTTATTGTATCAGGCCAAAGGAATGAATGTTGTCGAAGCACAAAAACTGGCTGACAAAGCTTTTGAAAATCCTCAAACGGCGATTGATGCAATTATCACGGAGGAATTGGGAATTGACAAAGAAGAATTAGGAGGGTCAGCCTGGGAAGCAGCAACAGCTTCGTTTGTGCTTTTTGCCATTGGAGCTATTATTCCATTATATCCTTTTATGTTTTTAGATGGAAAAAATGCCATTTTATTGAGTGTCGGAAGTAGTGTAATTGGGCTTTTTGGAATAGGTGCCGCAATTACTTTATTGACCGGAAAAAGCATTTTGTTTTCTGGATTTAGACAAGTTTTTTTTGGATTGGTAGCTGCAGCGGTAACTTATGGAATTGGTTCCTTGATAGGTGTTTCACTGGCAGGATAAAAATTAACTTCTGCTAAATGGAAGGATTGCATATAATACAATATAAACTTTAAATAAAAAATTATGAATGATGCTCATTTACACATGGTCGTAAACCATTTTCCAATTATCGGAACTATTTTCGGAATTGGAATTTTGATTGCAGGAATATTTTTAAATAACAGTTCAATAAAAAATACTGCTTATATTCTATTTATAATTGCAGCAATTTTTGGGGCACTTAGTATGGGAACTGGCGAAGGAGCAGAGGAGATGGTTGAAGATTTTCCAAATATTGGCAAAGCAATTATCCATGAACACGAAGAACTCGCGGAAAAATTTGCTTTAGTACTTTATGTAACCGGAGTTTTTGCATTAATTTCATTAGTAGCTGCTGTAAAAAAGTTTCGACTAGCTAAAATATTTTCATTTATCACGCTTATCTTAGCTTTAATAAGTGGAATTATATCAATAAACGTTGGGACTTCCGGAGGAGAAATTCGTCATACTGAAATTAGGGAAGACAGCGCTACCAAAGTTGTAAATGATACAAATTCTACTGGAAATGAATCGAATAAAACGAGAGATGAAAAGTAGTTTTTAACAATTTCATATCTTTAAGTTAAAATAAAAATTGTTTTTTAAGTAATTTATCTCTTATATTTGCAAAAGAATTTAAAATAAAAACAAACACAAAAATGTTTACAAATCAATTGCATCATCATCATTTTCATTATTGCCCTCAAGCGATGTGTTAATGGTATGTGTGTAAATCATCATATTCTAAAACCCGTTTGAGTACATCAAACGGGTTTTTTATTACCCAAAATTTGTACTCAATCAAAAAAATTTAAACAAAAACAAAAAAGACAAAAATGAGTACATTAAAAATTGCAATTCAAAAATCAGGACGTTTAAACGAAGATAGCATTCAAATTCTAAAAGATGCAGGTATTTCAATCGACAATGGTATCGACCAATTAAAAGCCGAAGCATCGAATTTCCCTTTAGAGGTTTTATATTTAAGAAATTCAGATATTCCTCAATATTTAATTGATGGAGTTGTTGATATTGCTATAGTTGGCGATAATTTATTAGTTGAAAAAGGAAACAATATTGAGGTAATTCAAAAATTAGGTTTTTCAAAATGTAAAGTATCCGTTGCTGTACCAAAAGCATTTGATTACAAATCCGTTCAAGATTTAGATGGTATGCGCATTGCCACTTCTTACCCTAAAACAGTTCTTGACTTTTTTAATTCTAAAGGCGTAACAGTCGATATTCACCAGATTTCAGGTTCGGTTGAAATAGCTCCAAACATTGGTCTAGCCGATGCTATTGTTGATATTGTTTCCAGCGGAAGCACTTTATTCAAGAATAATCTGAAAGAGGTTGAAGTTATTTTTAAAAGTGAAGCAGTTTTAGCTGTTTCTCCAAAAGTAAGTCCTGAATCTCAAAAAATAATCGACACCTTAAAATTCAGAATCGAATCCGTTTTAAGAGCAAGAAAATCGAAGTACATATTGATGAATATTCCAAATGATAAAATTGATGCTGTTGGAAAAATTCTTCCTGTATTAAGAAGTTTAACCGTTTTGCCTCTGGCTCAAGAAGGATGGAGTAGCGTACACTCCGTAATCGACAAAGATACTTTCTGGGATGTAATTGATCAATTGAAAGAAGTTGGAGCCGAAGGGATTTTGGTTTGTCCAATTGAGAAAATGGTTTTATAAAATCAGATTTGATAAGTTAGAAATAAAAGGTTTAAAAAGCCTCAATCTTTAAATTTTTGAATCATTTAATCTTTGAATAAAATTAAAAATGAATAAAATATACAATCCAAAACCAGAAACCTGGACTTCAATTTTAGAAAGACCTACAAAAACTGTTGATGATATTGAAGCGACAGTAAAAGAAATTTTTAAAGAAGTACAGAAAAAAGGCGATGCTGCTGTAGCCAAATATACGTCGCTTTTTGACGGAGCTAAAATCGATACAATTGAAGTTTCTAAAGCTGAAGTTGACCAAGCAATTGCATCCATTTCTATCGAGTTAAAAGAAGCAATTTCACTTGCAAAATCAAATATTAAAAAATTTCATACTGCTCAAAAAACTAAAAGAGTAGCTGTAGAAACAATAGAAGGAGTAAAGTGCTGGCAAGAAAAAAGGCCAATCCAAAAAATTGGTTTGTACATCCCTGGAGGAACTGCACCTTTATTTTCAACAGTTTTGATGCTGGCTGTTCCTGCAGAAATTGCAGGTTGCAACGAAATTGTTTTATGTTCTCCTCCTGATAAAAATGGAGCTATAAATCCCGCTATTTTGTATGCTGCAAATTTATGTGGTGTGACTAAAATATTAAAAGTAGGCGGAATTCAAGCTATTGCAGGAATGACTTTTGGAACGGAAACAATTCCTAAAGTGTATAAAATCTTTGGTCCCGGAAATCAATTTGTGACTGTGGCTAAACAATTGGCAACTCAGTTTGGAGTAGCAATCGATATGCCGGCCGGTCCATCGGAATTATTAATTGTTGCTGATGATAGTGCAGTTCCGGCTTTTGTAGCTTCAGATTTATTGTCTCAAGCAGAACACGGAGCGGATAGTCAAGTTATTTTAGTTTCTACTTCCAAAAAATTAATTGATGCTGTAGAGACTGAGATCCAAATACAAATGGAAGCTTTACCAAGAAAAGCCATCGCTGAAAAAGCAATTGCGAATTCAAAATTAATTTTTGTTGAAAATGATAAAATTGCCCTAGAATTAATCAATGAATACGGACCGGAACACTTTATTATTTGTTCTGAATTTGATGATTTTTACAGCAATGGCGTTCAAAATGCGGGTTCTGTATTCATAGGAAATTATACTCCAGAAAGCGCTGGTGATTATGCGTCAGGAACCAATCATACGTTGCCAACCAACGGTTATGCCAAGAATTATAGTGGCGTGAATCTTGATAGTTTTACTAAAGCAATGACTTTCCAAAAAATATCCCAAAAAGGAATACAAAATATCGGTAAAGCCATTGAAATAATGGCAGAAGCAGAAGGTTTACAAGCACATAAAAATGCAGTTACATTACGATTAAAAGCGATTGAAGATGGAAAATAATTTCGATATAAATACTATAGTTAGAGAAAATGTCAAGCAATTGAAACCGTATTCTTCGGCACGTGATGAATTTGAGGATTTTGATACTGCAGATATGATTTTTTTGGATGCCAATGAAAATCCGTTTGAAAATGGGGTGAACAGGTATCCGGACCCACAACAAATGAGTGTAAAGGGGATTTTGGCAAAACAGAGAAATGTCAAAACGAATCAAATTTTATTGGGGAATGGAAGTGATGAAGTGTTGGATTTGTTATTCAGAGCTTTTTGTGAACCAAGAACAGATAACGTAATCACATTGCCACCAACATACGGAATGTATGGCGTTTTGGCTAATATTAATGCAGTAGAAAATAAAGAAGTATTGCTTTCAGAAGACTTTCAACCACAAATTGAAAAAATCATGGAAGCCGTTGATGCAACTACTAAAATCATCTTTTTGTGTTCACCAAATAATCCAACCGGAAATTCATTTTCGGATGAAAGTGTAGCGTATCTTTTGCAAAATTTTAAAGGTTTAGTTGTGATTGATGAAGCGTATATTGACTTTTCAAAAAAAGAAAGCTGGATTAATGAATTAGACGAATATCCAAATTTAGTGATTACTCAAACATTATCAAAAGCGTATGGTTTGGCTGGAATTAGATTAGGAATTTGTTACGCATCTGCGGAAGTAATTTCGGTTTTAAACAAAATTAAACCTCCGTATAATGTAAACGAATTGACTCAAAAAAGAGCTTTGGAACGATTAGATGATAAAAATAAAATAAAATCTGAAATTGAATCTATAATAAGACAAAGAGAGGAGTTACTTAAAGTATTACTTAATGTAAATTTTGTCAAAAAAATCTATCCTACGGAAGCTAATTTTATTTTGATAAAAGTAGATGACGCTAATAAAAGATACGATGAATTGATTGCAAAAGGAATTGTAATTCGGAACAGAACAACCCAACCGTTATGCGATAATTGTTTGCGTCTGACCGTTGGAACAGAACAAGAAAATATGAAATTAATTGAGGTATTAAAACAACTTTAAACCTTAAACTTTAAACTTTTTTTAATGAAAAAAATACTTTTTATAGATCGTGACGGAACAATGGTTTTGGAACCAAATGATTATCAATTAGACAGTTTTGAAAAATTAGAATTTTATCCAAAAGCGTTTCAATATCTTGCAAAAATAGCTAAAGAATTGGATTTCGAATTAGTAATGGTGACCAATCAAGATGGTTTAGGAACTGATTCTCATCCAGAAATTAACTTTTGGCCAGTTCATAATTTAATTATGAAAGCTTTTGAAAATGAAGGAGTGGTTTTCAAAGAAGTATTTATTGACAAAACATTTCCGCACGAAAATGCACCAACCCGCAAACCTGCAACGGGAATGCTGACAAAATATATTGATAATCCCGAGTATGATTTAGCAAATTCATTCGTAATAGGAGACAGAATAACTGACGTGGAATTGGCAAAAAATTTGGGCTCAAAAGCTATTTTTATCAATACAGACGAAGCTTTAGGAGGCGATGAAATTGCTTCAAAAAGAGAAGAGCTAGACTCCGTTATTGCTTTACAAACTACAGATTGGAAAGTAATTTATGAGTTTTTGAAATTAGAAGAACGTTCCGCTTCAATAGAAAGAAAAACAAATGAAACGGATATTTTTATCAACTTGAACCTTGACGGAACCGGAAAAAGCAAGATCGAAACAGGAATTGCCTTTTTTGACCACATGCTGGACCAAATTGCGCGTCACGGACAAATGGATTTGGAGGTTCTAGTAAAAGGAGATTTAGAAGTAGATGAACATCATACTATCGAAGATACTGCAATTGCGCTTGGTGAAGTTTTTGCAAAAGCATTAGGAAATAAATTAGGAATAGAACGTTACGGTTTTTGTTTGCCAATGGACGATTGTTTAGCGCAAGTTGCGATTGATTTTGGAGGTAGAAACTGGCTGGTTTGGGAAACCGAATTCAAACGCGAAATGGTAGGGAAAATGCCGACGGAGATGTTTTATCATTTCTTTAAATCATTCTCGGATGGTGCTAAAGCAAACATCAATATCAAAGCAGAAGGAACGAACGAGCATCACAAGATTGAAGCAATTTTTAAAGCTTTTGCAAAAGCAATAAAAGTAGCCGTAAAACGTGATACAGAAAAAATGATTTTGCCATCAACAAAAGGAATGCTTTAAAAAATTATGAATTATAAATTATGAATTATTAAGTGTTACATCCTTAATAAAACTTAATTTCTTAATGGTTAAAAAAGAAATGAAAATAGTAATCATAAATTACGGAGCAGGAAATATTCAAAGCATTATGTTTGCTATCGAAAGATTGGGATTTAAAGCGGTTTTGAGTAATAATTGGGATGAAATTAAAGCCGCAGATAAAGTTATTTTTCCAGGTGTTGGTGAAGCTAGTTCAGCAATGAAAATGCTTTTTGAAAGTGGGTTGGAGACTTTGATTCCAACCTTGAAACAACCTGTTTTAGGAATCTGCTTAGGCATGCAATTGATGTGCAACAAATCGGAAGAAGGGAATACAAAAGGTTTGGGAATTTTTGATGTTGATGTGATTAAATTTACGCCAAAAGTAAAAGTGCCACAAATGGGTTGGAATCAAATTTATAATTTGAAATCGCCTTTATTCGAAGGAATTAATGAAAACGAATACATGTATTTGGTACATAGTTTTTATGCGCCAAATTGTCCTGAAGCCATTGCTACAACAGATTATGAAGTAGAATACGCCTCAGCTTTGCAGAAAGATAATTTCTACGGAACACAATTTCACCCAGAAAAAAGTGGTGATGTTGGAGAACAAATTTTGGCAAATTTTTTAAAACTTTAAGTTGAGTCTTTAAGACTTTCGACTTTTAAAATTTAAGACTAATTACAATGAGAATAATACCAGCAATAGATATCATAGAAGGAAAATGTGTTCGCTTGTCAAAAGGTGATTACAATACCAAAATTATATACAATGAAAATCCGCTTGAAGTGGCAAAATCATTTGAAGCACATGGAATCGAATATTTGCATTTGGTTGATTTAGACGGAGCTAAGTCGAGCCAAATTGTGAATTATAAAATATTGGAGCATATAGCTACACAAACCAAATTGAAAATTGATTTTGGCGGTGGATTAAAATCGGATTCTGATTTGAAAATAGCTTTTGAAAGTGGTGCAAATCAAATTACCGGTGGAAGTATTGCCGTTAAGAATAGAAAACTATTCGAAAAATGGATTGCTGAATATGGATCTGATAAAATCATTTTGGGAGCAGATGCTAACAATGAAAAAGTAGCGGTTTCGGGTTGGTTAGAAGATTCGAATGAAGATTTGATTCCTTTTATACTAGATTATCAAAGCAAGGGAATTCAGTACGTAATTTGTACGGATATTGCCAAAGACGGTATGCTAGAAGGGCCAAGTTTTGATTTATACGCTAAAATTTTGGCGGAAGCCAAAGGGATAAAACTAATTGCTTCAGGAGGAATTTCTACTTTTGACGAGTTACCAAAATTGGCCGAATTGGGTTGTGAAGGAACGATAATCGGGAAAGCGATTTACGAAGGGAGAATTTCATTAAAACAATTGGAAAACTATATTTTAAGTATGAATTATTAAGTATTAAATATGAGTGAAGACGTAATAAAAATAAAAAGCTTTTCTTTTGCCATTAGAATTGTTAATTTATATAAAACTTTAAATAGTAGAAATGAATATGTAATGAGTAAACAAATTTTACGTTCAGGAACTTCTGTTGGAGCAAATATTAGAGAAGCTAAAAATGCAGAAAGTAAAGCTGATTTCATTCATAAAATGGGTATTTCTCAAAAAGAAGCTGACGAAACATTATATTGGCTTGAACTTTTACAAGCAACAAATTATATTTCAAATGAAGAGTTTTTAAGTCTAAATAATGATGGTATAGAAGTTTTAAAATTAATAAAAAGTATAATTATTACTTCTAAAAACAATATCAAAAAAACTTAATAATTCAACCTTACAATTTAATACTTAATTTAGATGTTAACAAAAAGAATTATTCCCTGTCTTGACATTAAAAACGGAAGAACCGTAAAAGGTGTTAATTTTGTAGACTTACGGGATGCAGGAGATCCGGTGGAATTAGCCAAAATATATTCGGATGAAGGTGCTGATGAATTGGTTTTCTTGGATATTTCGGCAACGGAAGAAAGAAGAAAAACCTTAGTTGATTTGGTACGCAAAGTAGCTTCAACTATTAATATTCCGTTTACTGTTGGTGGTGGAATTTCATCCGTTGAAGATGTTGAAATATTATTGCAAAATGGTGCGGATAAGGTTTCTATTAATTCATCGGCAGTGAAAAATCCGCAGCTGATTAATGATTTGGCACAGAAATTTGGAAGTCAATGTGTAGTGGTTGCTATTGACGCCAAACAAATTAACGGTCAATGGATTGTTCATTTAGTTGGAGGAAAAGTGCCTACCAAATTGAATTTATTTGATTGGGCCAAGGAAGTGGAAGAACGTGGAGCGGGAGAAATCCTGTTTACCTCCATGGATAATGATGGAACTAAAAATGGATTTGCTAATGAAGCTTTGGCTACACTTTCGGAATTAGTTAATATTCCGATTATTGCTTCTGGTGGTGCGGGAAACATACAGCATTTTGTAGATGCTTTTCAAAAAGGGAAAGCCGATGCAGCATTGGCCGCAAGTGTGTTTCATTTTAAAGAAATTGAAATCAAAACATTAAAAACAGCCCTTAAAAACAACAATATCGAAGTACGGATTTAAATTAAGGCATAAGTATTAAGTATGAGTCATTAAGTATTGAGTTGCTTATTTATCCATATAACTTAATACTTAAGCCTTACAACTTAATACTTAAAAAATATGAACATAGATTTCTCAAAAAATACAGACGGATTAATTCCTGCCATAATTCAAGACAGTGAAACCAAAACAGTTTTGATGTTGGGTTTTATGAATGCCGAAGCGTATCAAAAAACGATTGATACTAAAAAAGTGACATTTTATAGTCGTACCAAGCAAAGACTTTGGACAAAAGGCGAGGAAAGTGGCAACTTTTTAAATCTGATTGACATTAAAAACGACTGTGATAATGATACTTTATTGATTCAGGTAAAACCAGAAGGACCAACATGTCACAAAGGAACTGATACGTGTTGGGCAGACGAAAACAAAGCTGATTATGGCTTTATTTCGAATTTAGAAGATACAATCCAACTTCGAAGAGAAAATGCTGATTCTGAGAAAAGTTATGTTGCTTCCTTGTTTAAATTAGGGATGAACAAAATCGCCCAAAAAGTAGGCGAGGAAGCGATAGAAGTGGTTATTGAAGCCAAAGATGATAATGATGATTTATTTTTAAGTGAAAGTGCTGATTTGCTTTTTCATTACCTTATTTTATTGCAAGCCAAAGGATTTAAGCTAAATGATGTTGTTGAAATCCTAAAAAGTCGTCAGAAATAGAGATTCTTTTTAAAGATTTTTCATTAAGAAAACCCAATAGTAAATGAATATACTATTGGGTTTTCTTTTATTTCAAATAGCAATCCACTATATTTACTATTATTTTAAAATAAGAGTACCACATGCAAGTGATGAATTTAGATAATACCACATTGACACAAGAATTAAACGATCCAATACTAAATACGGGGCTTTACATAATACTTACTACTGACGAAGACGATGCAAGACCGGTTTATATTTCAGGGAATTTCAATAATTGGCGTACTCAGGACAAGGAGTTTATGATGGAGAAAATTGGAAATAATGTATACCATTATAAATTTTCGCATGATTTTGATTATCCTGTCGAGCTTTTGTATAAATTTACTAAAGGCGATTGGAGTGAAGTTGAGATTGACAGCCACGGCAATCGTACCGAAAACCGTTCAATATTAGCACATACGGGCATTCAAAATGAACACGTAGCAAGATGGAGAAAAAACTGGTTGCCTTTTAAGCAGTCTTTTTTACCACAGGTTCAGTTAATTTCAGATGAATTTGAAATTCCGCAACTTAATAAAACCAGAAAAATTTGGGCCTTGTTACCACATGATTATGACAATTCAAGTGAAAGTTATCCCGTGATGTATTTGCAAGATGCACAAAATTTATTCAATGAATCAGCTGAATTTGGTAATTGGGAAATTGATAAAAAACTGGCAGTTATGTCCGAATATAAAATTGGAAAAATTATAATAATTGCTATTGAACACGCCGATGAGGATCGCATAAAAGAATACAATGTAGGGAAAACAGTATTGGGAAAGGGACAAGGAAAAAAATACATCCGATTTGTAACTGATACCCTAAAACCATTTGTTGACAACAATTTCAGAACTAAAAAAGAACGAGAATTTACTGGAATAGGAGGAAGCTCGATGGGCGGATTAATCAGTGTTTTTAGTGGATTAAGGAATCCTGAAACATTCGGTAAATTGATGATTTTTTCGCCATCACTTTGGGTAGTTCCAGAACTTAAAATTAATGCAAAAAAGGCCTATTCAGCAGATACAAAAATCTATTTGTATGCTGGTGGAGATGAAAGTGAAACAATGATTGAGCACGTAAAAAAGTTTCAAAATGATTTGATTTCCAGTGAATTTATAAAAGACAAATCGAAGATTAATTTAAGCATCAATAGACAAGGGAAACATAGCGAAACCTATTGGAGTGATGAATTTCCTAAAGCAATAGAATGGTTGTTTTTTAATACAAAAGAGTAATTTATTACTTCTAAATAAGGTACAATACATTAATATTGAATTCAATCAATAAGCGATAAAAAATTAAATGAACAAATGAAAACAAATACAGTAGTAAGCTTAGATAATTTTTCAGGAACAATTTTAATTCCGGCTTTTGAAACGTACTCAAAAAGTATTGTTCCTATAACTTTCAATGGAATAGAAGTTACATCTAAAGTTTTTTTTGGAAAAAAAGACACGCACTATTTAGCTGAAAAAAATAACAATGCGTATGTTTTTATTGGCTTAGGAAAAGAGATAGACTATAAATCATTGAAAACTATTTTTCGTCGTATTTCATCGAAACAAAAAGAAAATTTCAGTTCGAATGTAGCTTTAGTTATACCCGAACAATTTACTCAGGATCAGGTAGAAGCCGTGGTTTCTGGTTTGCTTTTAGGAACATATGATTTAGGTCATTTCAAAACAGAAAAAAACGCACATCCTTTTTTGAGTGCTGATTTTACTTTAAATTTAGTATCCGAAAAAGATTATTTGGCTACAGCCAAAAAAGGAATTAAAATTGCCAAAGCACAATTAGCAACCTATAATTTGGTTGATTTACCACCCAACACGATTAATCCTAAATATTTGGCCAATTGGGCTAAAGAAACGGGTGAAAAATATGGTTTTGACGTAGAAGTTTTAGGTCATGATGCAGCAAAAATAGTAGGATTGGGCGCTTTTTTGGCAGTTGGAAAAGGAAGTGAAAATGAACCACAGTTTATCATTATGAATTACACTCCTGCAGGAGATGTGGAACACCTAAAACATGTTGGGTTAGTGGGGAAAGGAATCACTTTTGATACAGGAGGATTAAATATAAAAACAGCGGGAATGCTTCATATGAAGTGTGATATGGCTGGCGGTGGTGCTGTTTTCGGGGCTATGCAATTGATTGCAGATTTGCAATTACCCGTAAAAGTGACTGCAATTGTTCCTTGTGCCGAAAATTCAGTTGATGCCAAATCATTTTTACCAAGTGATGTAATCCACAGTTATAGCGGACATTCGATAGAAATCATTGATACAGATGCTGAAGGAAGACTTATTTTAGCGGATGGATTATCGTATTTGATTAAAAATTTCAAACCAGAATATATTGTGGATATCGCCACACTTACCGGAAGCAGCGTTGGTACTTTTGGTTATGAATGTGGTGCTTTGTTTACCAATAATACCGAAATGGCTAAGAAATTGCAAGAAAGTGGAGATGAAATTGGAGAGCGTTTGTGGCCTTTACCACTTTGGGATGTTTATAAATCAGACATTGAAAGCGATATTGCCGATGTCAAAAATTATAGTGGAAAACCAGTTGCCGGAGCAATAAGTGCAGCTAAATTTTTAGAATATTTTACCCAAGAACACAAAGCTTGGGCACATCTTGATGTTGCAGGTGTCGCATTTGGCGATGATGAGTTTGCTAAAAGTAAGCATGCTACAGGATATGGAGTTCATTTATTAACTAAATTCATTGAAAATTTATAACGTATGGAAAACTCTAAAACCTTCCTTTGTATTTCAAATTATTTCAAGGGTTCCGATTTTTTAATTAATTTAAAAAAGTTAGGCAACAAAGTCTATTTAGTGACAAGCGAAAAACTAAGAGACAAACCATGGCCACATCAACATATTGATGAGATTTTTTATATGGAAGGTCAAGATGTCGATTGGAATTTAGAACATCTGTTGTTAGGTGTGGGTAATTTTATGAAGTCCACAAAAGTTGATGCCATTGTTGCGTTAGACGATTATGATGTCGAAAAAGCTACGTACCTCAGGGAAAACCTCCGTATTGACGGCATGGGACAAACTACGGGACGTTATTTTAGAGATAAACTGGCGATGCGCATGAGAGCCAAAAGTTGTGGAATTTCTATTCCGGCTTTTTGTTCATTATTTAATGATCATGATATTAATACTTTTGCTGATACAATTCAAGCTCCGTGGGTTTTGAAACCACGATCAGAAGCTTCGGCTGCAGGAATTATAAAAATAGATGACAAAGAGAGTTTGTGGATTCATATCAATGAAATGGGGAATAACAGATTCAAATATTTATTAGAACAATTCAAACCAGGCGATGTGTATCATTGTGACAGTTTGATTTCGGATAGCAAAGTTATCTTTAGCTTGACTTCAAAATATTTAGCTACACCGATGGAAATTTCACAAGACGGAGGCGTTTTCCGTTCGGCTACTATTAAATATAATTCAGAAGATGATAAATTCATAAAAAAATTGAATGAGCAAGTCATGAAAGGCTTTGGATTGAAACATGGTGCTGCCCATACAGAATTTATAAAAAGCAATGAAGATGGTCAAATTTATTTTCTGGAAACTTCTTCAAGAGTAGGAGGAGCGCATTTGGCTGAAATGGTAGCCGAAGCTTCTAATATTAATTTATGGAAGGAATGGGCTGCTATTGAAGATGCATTGGCAAAAGGAACAAAATACATTTTACCGAAAGTAAAAAAAGAATATGCAGGTATCGTTTTGACGTTGTCAAAATTCCAGCACCCTAATTTATCTTCGTTTTCAGATTCTGAAGTTTGTTTTAGAGTTCCGTTAGAATATCACGCGGGTCTTATTGTCAAATCAGATAAGCAAGAAAGAGTTTTAGAATTGTTAGATGATTATGGGAATCGCTTAGCCAATGATTTTACTGCTGTAGTAGAACAAAGTAAGGTAACCAACTTGCATTAAATGCTATTATTAAACTAAAAAAAGCGACTGTTTCAATAGAGACAGTCGCTTTTTTATTTAAAGTTTACTTAAACTAATAATGGACAGATTTTTATATCTTACTTAAAAATTTCTATAATAAATAACGGTTTCCATCTCCTCCACACATGAAAAAAATAGTTCTGATTTTTAGCTTTTTAGGGTTAATTAGTTGTAAAACGTATACTACAACGAGTTTAATTGAATCTCAAAAACCGTTTCAAAATGAATATTTTACTGTTGCTTTTGGTTCCTGCGATAACCAGAAGATTAAAAACGAACTGTGGCCAGCTATAGATAAAAATCATCCGTCCGTTTGGATTTGGGGAGGTGATAATGTGTATTCGGATACGGAAGACATGCAGTTTCTTAAAAATAATTATGAAATTCAGAAACAAGATTCTGATTACCTTAAGTTTATTAATGACAAAATCGTATTAGGAACATGGGACGATCACGATTATGGAGCAAATGACGGTGGCGAAGAATATCCTTTTAAAAGACAAAGCCAAGAGTTATTATTAGACTTTTTAGGAACTTCAAAGAATGCTCCGGAACGAAAAAGAGAAGGAGTTTATTCGGCTAAAACTATTGGTGTAAATGGAAATAAAATAAAAGTTATTGTATTGGATTCTCGTTTTTTTAGAACGGCATTGACTAAAGCCACCGATTCAAAAAAACGCTTTCAACCCAATAAATATGGTGAAGGAACTATATTAGGAAATGTACAATGGAAATGGCTGGAAGAAGAACTTAAATCATCTGATGCGCAATTTAATGTGATTGTCAGCAGCATTCAATTTTTATCTGATAAACATGGCTTTGAAGCTTGGGGGAATTTCCCTCATGAAATAGAAAAACTGGAGAAATTGATTGTTTCGACGAAAGCAAAAGGCACTTTTATAATCTCTGGAGATCGCCATATAGCCACTTTTTCTTCAAAAAATATTGCGGGTTTATCCTATCCGTTAGTAGATTTTACCTCGAGTGGATTGACGCATACTTACGCTTCTTTTTCCGGTGAGGAAAATCCTTATGTGAAAGGGGAAGTGGTTAAAGAGTTGAACTTTGGACTATTAAAATTTGATTTTAAAAACAATAAAGTCATAATGGAAATTCGTGGAAAGGAAAATAAATTTATTCAACAATATGTTCAATCCTATCCTGAAAAATAATTTTTTTAGGTACTATATTTATAAAATTATAAAGTTTATTTTTGTTCAAAATGATTAATTATGAAAAAACAGTTTAGTATTATTTTTATTTCGTTGCTATTTTTTAACGGTATAAATGCACAAGGTTTACTAAATAAATCAGAGCAAAAATTCACGAGACAAGATACTTTGCGCGGAAGTATCACAAAAGAAAGAGCGTGGTGGGATGTAAAATATTATCATCTCAATATTAAAGTAAATCCAGCAGACAGTACTATTACAGGTTCAAATACAATAAAATATCAAGTTGTACAGGAATATAATAGCATGCAAATTGACTTACAAAATCCTATGGAAATTAATAAAGTCATTCAGGATGGAAAAGTTTTAAAATATAAAAGAGAAGGAAATTCATTTTTTATTGAATTAATTACTCCTCAAACAAAAGGTGCACTAAAAGAAATTACCATATTTTATGGCGGAAAACCAAAAGTTGCCGTAAATCCGCCTTGGGATGGAGGAATCACTTGGAAAAAAGATAGTAATGGCAATCCTTTTATTGCTTCTTCTTGTCAAGGATTAGGTGCGAGTGTTTGGTGGCCAAACAAAGATCACATGTATGATGAAGTGGATACTATGCTGATTAGTGTAAATGTTCCGAAAAATTTGACGGACGTTTCCAATGGACGTTTACTAAGTGTAAAGCAATTAAAAGATGGAACAAAAACCTATAATTGGTATGTATCAAATCCAATCAATAATTATGGCGTAAATATAAATATTGGTGATTATGTTTCGTTTTCAGAAAAATATAAAGGAGAAAAAGGCGATTTAGATTGCAGCTATTATGTTTTGAGAGACAATTTGGCGAAAGCCAAAAAACAATTTCAAGATGTTCCAAAAATGCTAAAAGCTTTTGAACATTGGTTTGGACCGTATCCATTTTATGAAGACAGTTACAAATTGGTTGAAGCTCCGTATTTAGGAATGGAACATCAAAGTAGCGTAACGTATGGGAATGGTTTTCAAAACGGATATCGTGGTAGGGATTTAAGCGGAACGGGTTGGGGATTAAAATTTGATTTTATTATTATTCATGAATCTGGACATGAGTGGTTTGCCAATAATATCACTTATAAAGATATTGCTGATATGTGGATTCACGAGAGTTTTACAAACTATTCAGAAAGTCTTTTTGTAGAATATTACTATGGAAAAGAAGCCGGATTTGAATATGTTTTGGGAACCAGAAAAGGAATAAAAAATGACAAACCAATTATAGGAAATTATGATGTAAATAACGAAGGTTCTGGTGATATGTATCCAAAAGGAGGGAATATGTTGCATACTTTACGCCAAATCGTAAATAATGATGAAAAATGGAGAGCCATATTAAGAGGCTTAAATAGTACTTTTTATCACCAAACAGTTACTACAAAACAAATTGAAGATTATTTAAGTCAGCAAGTTGGAATCGATTTATCAACAGTTTTCAATCAGTATTTAAGAGATACCAGAATTCCAACATTAGAATATTTTTTCAAGGATAATCAAGTGGGTTATCGCTGGACAAATTGCGTTTCGGGTTTTAATATGCCCGTGAAAGTAACGCTAAATGGAAAAGAAGAATTACTGCAACCAGAAACAGAATGGAAGAGTGTTCCAGTAAATTCTGAAAATTCAAAACTGGAAATAGATAAGAATTTTTATGTAGCCAGTTTTAATATTACTGAGTAAATCCAAAAGGTGTGTTTCTAAAATATAGGAAACACACCTTTTTTTATCTTTTCTTAAACTGTATCGGATTTTCTCCCACCACTTTTTTGAAGATTCTATTAAAGTACGAAAGACTTTCAAATCCACATTCAAAGCACGTTTCGGTTACGTTTTTATCACTTTTTAAAAGTCTTTTAGCTTGTTCAATTCGATATTGATTTAAAAATTCAGTAAAGGTCAATCGAGTCATTTTTTTAAAATAACGACAAAAAGCGGCTTTAGATAAATGCGTCAAATGAGAGATTTCTTCAATAGAAACAGCCCTTTGGTAGTTTTCTTCTATAAATTTATAAACTACTTTTAATCGTAATTGTTCTTTATTATTGTACAGATTTTCAAATGGTTTATCGTGCAAAAAAGTCATTTCATTAGATATTGCTAAAATCTGAAATAACGAGAGCACTTCTATAAATTGTTCAAATTGTGATAAAAGATGAATTTTTTGTAGCCTTTTACCAATTTCATCTTTTACAGCTCCATGAAAGCAAATTACTTTTTTTGAGTTCTCAAATAATTGATAAATGGAAGCCAATTCAGGAGTAGTGATAAAGTCATTTTTGAAAAAATCTTCTTTAATTTGTAAAACTACTTTTTCATATTCGGTTTTAATTCCATAATCAAAATTTAAATGCGGAATATTAGAACCTATAAAAACCAAATCACTACCTTCAAAATTGCCAATATGGTCGCCTACGCGTCGTGTTCCATTTAGTGCTACAATAAAAGTCAATTCAAATTCAGGATGAAAATGCCAATAATAAAAATCATTCAATTTTGGATTTACCAATATTCTGAATGAACTCCCGGCTAATCTTTTTATATCCTCAAAAACTATTTTCATATCTAGTTAGCTCAATAATTGTTCAATATAATACATATACTTCTTTAAAGTTACTAAAAAAATCAATATTGTACAAATAGCAGTAAATTTTGTGGAAGTAATTAGTATTCACTTTTTCTAATTTTGAAATAGTTATGACACTAAAATATAAGACTATGGAAAAGAATAATGAATCAATGACACCAACAATGGCACAAAATAATGCGCACAAAGATATTCCTGGAAATCCATCGACAGCAAAATCAAGCACAACAAAATTAAATGATCGTTCTAATGGCAAACCGTTACGTTTACTTACTGAAGACGACTGGAAGTTTTGGATTGAAAACGGCTACATTGTCATAAAAAATGCTATCCCGAAAGAAAACGCTAAAAAAATGGCTGATTTTCTATGGGAATTTGAAGAGAAAAATCAGAATGATCCAGAAACTTGGTATGCTCCACCAAGAGCCGAAATGCAAATGAAAGAGCTTACCAATAGCGGTATGGTTGAAGTTTACAATCATCAATATCAATGGGATAACCGACAAATGGAAAAAGTATATGATGCATTTGTAGATATTTGGGGAACCGAGAAATTATGGGTAACCATTGACCGAGCGAATTTGAATTTACCGGTTCGTCCAGGTTTTGATTTCAAAGGATTTATTCATTGGGATTATGATCCGGAGACAAAACCTCAAAACGTGCAAGGGGTTCTAGCTTTGGCTGACCAAATGGATGAAAATATGGGAGGGTTTCAATGTATACCTGATTTATATCGAAATTATGATACTTGGAAACTGACGCAACCGGAAGATAGGAACCGTTTTAAACCAGATGTTACCGGACTTGAAGATAAATTTGTAAAAGTAAAAATGGAAGCTGGTGATTTATTAATTTTTAATAGCACGCAACCGCATGGGATTCGCCCAAATATTACAAAAGATAAAGTAAGAATGGCACAATATATTTCTATGATGCCAGCTGAAGAGGATAATGAAGAATTGCGTCAATGGAGAGTTAATTCTTGGAAAAATCGCATTGCACCTGAAGGGTATGCGTTTCCTGGAGATCCTCGAAAATGGGAACAAACCAAATATAAAACTGCAGAATTGAGTAATTTGGGAAAAAAATTATTGGGAGTAGAGAAGTGGTAATAAAAAAAGGGATACAATAAGTATCCCTTTTTTATATTTATTATTTTTTAAAACATTTAGATTAAATTCTTCTTAATGTAATTAAAACTTGTTACTGCGGATTCTATCGGATTTGGTTTGTAGTTTGATTCGTGTTCTAAGAAGAAACGTTTCATTCCGGAAAGTTCAGCTTGAGCAAAAATCGATTTGAAATCAATTGCTCCTGTACCAATTTCTGTATTCCAATCCGGATTTACCTTATCCATATCTTTTACGTGCCACATAGTGAAACGTCCAGGATATTTTTTGAATAATTGTAACGGATCATTTCCAGAACGAACAACCCAGTATAAATCCATTTCAAAATCAACTAAGTTTTTATCCGTTTCATTTAATAAAATCTCATATCCGTTCGTTGCTCCGAATTTTGTAAATTCAAAATCATGATTATGATAGGCTAATTTTAAACCTCCTGCTTTACAAAGTTCACCCACTTTATTTATTTGTGAAGCTAGTTTTTTGTAATCATCACCGCTAGTTCCTCTTAATTCGGAAATTATATAAGGTACAGTTACATATTCACTTCCCAAATGATTTGCTGTTTCGATATATGATTTTACAAGATCAGTAGTGCCATCTTTAATCATAGAGTTAAAATCGAAATGATTACTCGTGGCTTTTAAACCGTTATCATCAAGTATCGATTTAAAATCATGTACAGAAGTTCCAAAAAAGCCTTTGTCTACTGAATAACCAAAAGTTTCCACTTCTGTAAATCCAGCTTTTCCAACTTGGGATAAAACTCCTTTGACATCTTTTGGTAAAGTATCACGCAGTGTCCATAATTGAATTCCGATGGCTCTTTTTTTAGAGTCAAAAGCAAATGTAGGAGCAATGGCTAATGCGCCTAGTGCTAAACCAGCATTAATTAAAAATTCTCTTCTTTTTATCATGGGTTATTTTTTAGATTAGTTAAATATCACAAATTGCAATAGCCTGCTTCAATGAAGCTAGTTTGTCCGGGTTTTTAGGAATAAATTCTTGTCCTACAAAACCTTTGAAACCCGTTTTTGCAATTGCTTTCATTATTGCTTCGTAATTTAATTCCTGTGTATTATCAATTTCATTTCGTCCGGGAACGCCAGCGGTATGAAAATGTGCAATATATTGATGGTTGTCTCTTATGTTTCTAATCACATCACCTTCATCAATTTGCATGTGATAAATATCATAAAGAAGTTTAAAGTTTTCTGAATTTAAACGTTTTGCTAGTTCAACTCCCCATGATGTTCTGTCACATTGGTAATCTTTATGGTCAATTTTGCTGTTTAACAATTCCATCACTAAAATCACATTATGCTTTTCAGCCAATGGAATTAGTTTTTGTAAACCAAGAACACAATTATTCCAACCTTCTTCATCTGTTTTTCCTCTTCGGCTTCCGCTAAAGCAAATTAGATTTTTATAACCGGCTTTAGCCACTAGCGGAATCATTTCGGTATAATTCTTTATAAGTGTTTCATGAAATTTAATATCATTGAAACCATCCACTAAATTAATCTCAGCACCGTTGCACATTGTAGAAACTAAATCATATTTTTTCAATGTTGGCCAAGAGGAAGGACCTACTAAATCAATACCGGTAATTCCAATTTTCTTAGCCTCAATACAAAGTGTATCCAAATCAAGACTGTCAAAACACCAACGAGAAACAGAGTGATTTATATTTCCTTTCAACTTACCCAATTGTGTTTCTGTATTATTCATTGGCATAGCCAAAGCAGAAAATCCAGAAGGAATTCCCATAGCCGCTGTTCCGGCTAATATTCCTTTTATGGCGGATCTTCTATTTAAATTAGTGCTCATTTTTTATTTTTTATACAGCAGAAGAAGTTTCTTCTACTTTGTTTTTTTCATTGAATAAAAGTGCAAAAAGAAGGAATACTGCTAAAGCAATTCCGGCAGGAATTATCCAAACCATTTCCCAATTTATAGCACCGTCTAACATTTTATAATTGTCTGTTATCCAACCAGCAACTGCAAAACCAATCAACATACCAACTCCGTAAGTAGCCAGTGTGATTAAACCTTGAGCAGCACTTTTATATTTTTCTCCTGCTTTTGAATTGGTATAGATTTGACCAGAAACAAAAAAGAAATCATAACAAATACCGTGTAATGCAATACCTATAATAAGCATGAAGCTTAAATCATCTCCATTTCCATAAGCAAATAAAACATAACGAATTGCCCATGCTAACATCCCAACTAAAATCGTTTTCTTAAAACCAAAACGAGTGAAAAATACAGGAATCAATAATAAAAATAAGGCTTCAGATATTTGACCGATTGCCATTTTTCCAGTAGGGTTTTCAACACCTGCTTCTGTTAAAAATGGATGTGCATTTTGGTAATAAAACGCAAGAGGAATACAAATAAGGATCGATGAGATAAAAAAGATAGCGAAGTTTTTATCCTTCAATAACTTTAAAGCATCAAGACCAATAATATCTCCTATTTTTATTTTTTCATCACTTACTTTTGGTGGTGTTTTTGGTAAAGAAAAACTAAATATACCTAAAACTAAAGCTGCGATTCCAGCTAAAAGGAACGTGTTTTTAAGCATTCCTTCAGAAATTGCTTCTGCCGCATCCCAATGGAAAACAAAACTAATAGATAATCCTGCTAAAATCCAACCAATTGTTCCCCAAACTCTAATGTTTGCAAATTCTTTCTCTGGATCTTTCATTTGATTAAAAGAAACTGAATTTACTAATGCTAATGTTGGCATGTATAAAATCATGTAACTTAGAACGTAAGTATAGAACATTCCAACCTCTTCTGACTGATACATTTGATACATTAAAAATGCTCCGATAAGATGAAGTATTCCTAAAATTTTCTCAGCATTAAAATAACGATCAGCTATTAAACCTATAATAAAAGGTGCAATAATTGCGCCCCATGATTGTGTAGAAAAAATTGCGGCAGTTTCTGATCCAGATGCTTTTAGATTATTCCCCAGAAACGTACCAAGGGTTACAAACCATGCTCCCCAGATAAAAAATTCTAGGAACATCATTATGGATAATTTAATTCGGATGGTGCTATTCATTGGTTTTTTGGTTTTTATTTTTTTGGTTTTGGTTAATTTTTAATGTTAAACAGTATGTTACATACCCGCTTCACATCCAGTTGTAATTTTCATAGAATTCCATTCTTTTATTTGAATGTTTCTGAACCACACATTATCTCCGTGATCTTGTAGCGCAATTTTTCCTTTTTTGAATGCAGCAAAACCTGGCCAAGTGGCAAATTTACTTCCTGCTACCAAAGTTTTAAAATTAGCATCCCAAAGTGTAGTTTCAACTACTTTTACTCCATTCAATAACATTGTCAGTTTTCCGAATTTACATACAATATCAACAGAATTCCATTCTCCAACGGGTTTAACAGGCTCTGAAGTACTTTTTATCAAATCATATAAATCTCCTGAACGGTGTTTTTCAATTTTTCCGTCAGGGTGACCGTCATTGTCCAATACTTGCATTTCTAAACCTGTTTCATAAGTATTTTTGAATTTTGTCAAATCCTCGTTCACATAAAAAATAATACCACTGTTTGCATTAGTAGCAACTTTCCATTCTAATTTTAAATGAAAATTCTCGTATTCTACATCTGTTACAAGATCGCCTCCTTGACCATTTTTGGCAGCAGTCGGATCAAAATGCAACACACCATCTTCAACTTTCCAACCTGAACCAGCAGTTTTTTTTCCGTAAGTGTGCCATCCGGTTGTTGATTGTCCATCAAATATTGATTTAAATCCTTTTGCTATTGAAGCTTGTTGTGCATTTGCTGTTTGAATTAGTATCATAACAATTAATGAAGTACAAATATTTTTAATCATTTTTAAATTTTTGAATTAATAATTAATCTTGTTTATAAAGTTAAAGCTTTCCAACCTTGACGATAATCACGTTTTACAAATTGATTAACTTCGTCAAAATTGGTGATTTTCATAGCATCATTATCCCATAATAGTTTTGCTGAACGCCCAGGATACACTTCTTCTCCAAGCTCTTCTCTCATCACATCATATCCTCTGATAGCAAGGTTTGCCATCAATAAAGCTTCAGTTAAAGGACCGGCAATTTCAAAAGGAGAACTTAATTCTTTTTTTCCATAACCTGCAATTGCAGCCTCAACCCATTGCTTGTAGTGTCCATCAGCGCCATCTTTTACTCTGGCATATTTTTGAGCTACTTTTAAATTTTCATTTTTACTAAGAGGAAGTAAACGAGGATTTAAACCGTACGTATCACACATCATTTTTCCTTTTGTACCAGTAAATAATGTTCCATTTCCACCGTCTCCAAAAATTTCATTCGGACCTAGTTCAGTAGGTCTTTCAGGTTGAATTCCTCCATCCATCCAGTGTACCGCTATGTCACCATTTGTTTTTTCAGTTTTTGGAAAGGTTAATGTAACGTGACTTGAAGGAGGACAACTCTCTGGGAAATACCCTCTTTGAAATTCATCTACATAAACAGAACCAACACTACATTGAACATCTTTAGCATATTTTAAGTTCAATACACTAAAAGGAGCTTCCAATAAATGGCATCCCATATCTCCTAATGCTCCTGTTCCGTAATCCCACCAACCGCGCCAGTTGAACGGCACTAATTTATTTACATACTCTTTATGAGGAGCTGTACCCAACCATAAATCCCAATCTAATTCTTTTGGAATATCCGCTTTATTGGCAGACCAAGGAATACCTTGAGGCCAAACCGGACGGTCTGTCCAAGCATGAATAGTGTGAACATCACCAATTAAACCAGCTTCATACCATTCTTTCATTATTCTGGTTCCATCATTTGAGGAACCTTGATTTCCCATTTGGGTAACCACTTTATATTTTTTGGCAGCTTGAGTCAAAATACGAGCTTCATAAATATCATGTGCCATAGGTTTTTGAACATATACATGTTTACCTAATTGCATAGCTGCTAGAGCTTGAATAGCATGATTATGATCTGGAGTAGAAACTGAAACTGCATCGAAATTTTTATGTTCTTTGTCTAACATTTCGCGCCAATCCTTATAAAATTTAGCTTTAGGAAATGCATTTACACTTGCAGCGGCTCTTCTGGTATCTACATCACATAAAAATGAAATATCAGCTTTTCCACTGCTGGCAAACATAGCAATATCAGATTTTCCTTTTCCACCAACACCAATACTGGCAATTGATAAACGATCGCTTGGTGCGACAAATCCTCTTCCTAAAACATGACGGGGAACAATCATAAATGCTGCTGCAGCTATAGCAGTAGTTTTTATGAAATCACGACGGTTATTTGTGATTTTATTCTCTTCTTCTTTTTGTTTCATTTATTTTTAGTACGGTTATGTTAATAGTAATAAAATAGTCTTATAAATGAAGTGCTTTTCAATATTCTAAATAATTTTAGAATATTGAAAAGCACTATGGAATTATTTTTTTAAGGATAAAATATATTTAGCCATTGATTTTGCATCGTCCTTTTTTAGAGATGCATGGGCTGCCATTGGTATTGTTCCCCAAACTCCAGAACCTCCTTTTATTATTTTACCAGATAGATAAGCTACATTTTTTTCATTAGAAGGATATTTTTTTGCAATATCTAAATAGGAGGGACCTATCAATTTCTTGTCTAATTTATGACATCCGACACAATCAGATTTAGCAATTAATTTTTCTCCATCAGATGTTTGAAAAATGGCATTCGTTTTTTTAGTAGCTTTAATATATTTTGTATCTAAATTATCATTAGAAAATGAGGTTAAGCTAATTAAAGCAACCCCAAAAAGCAAATATTTTAATTTCATTTTCATTTCTATTTAAGTTTTATAATCCTAAGTTTTTTCTATTAAAAGCCTTATTAGTTTCCACCGCTGCAAAATCATCAAATGCTTTGTCGGTAACTTTTATAATATGATTTTTTATAAATTCAGCACCTTCACGTGCTCCATCTTCTTGATTTTTTATGCAACATTCCCATTCCATAACTGCCCAACCTTTGAAATCATATTGTGCCAGTTTGCTAAAAATAGTTTTAAAATCAATTTGACCATCTCCAGGGGAACGATAACGGCCCGCACGATTTACCCAACTTTGATATCCTCCAAAAGTTCCTTGCTTTCCTGTAGGGTTAAACTCGGCATCCTTCACGTGAAAAGCTTTAATCCTTTCATGATAAAAATCAATATATTGTATGTAGTCTAATTGCTGTAATACAAAATGTGATGGATCATAAAGCAAACAAGCTCTGGAATGGTTATTTACAGCCTTCAGAAACATTTCATAGGTTTCCCCATCAAACAAATCTTCTCCCGGATGAATTTCATAGCAAAGATCGATCCCATTTTGATCAAACTCATTTAAAATTGGCAACCACCGTTTTGCCAATTCAGCAAAACCATCTTCCACTAATCCCGGAGGCCTTTGTGGCCAAGGGTGAAAATATTGCCAAAGCAAAGAACCACTAAAAGTTGCATGTGCATTTAAGCCTAAATTTCGGGATGCTTTTGCAGCATATTTCAATTGTTGAACAGCCCATTCTTGTCTGGCTTTAGAATTACCATGTACATTTACCGGAGCAAAAGCGTCAAAAAAGTCATCATAAGCTGGATGAACTGCAACTAACTGACCTTGTAAATGCGTTGATAATTCCGTGATTTCTAAACCGTAAGAAGCAATTGTACCTTTAAGTTCATCGGCATACGTTTTACTTTCTGCAGCCTTTTGCAAATCAATGAATCGAGTATCTAATGTTGGCATTTGAATACCTTTAAAACCTAAATCAGCAGCCCATTTACAAATTCCGTCTAAGGAATTAAAAGGAGCTTCGTCACTGATAAATTGAGCTAAAAATACTGCAGGGCCTTGTATTGTTGTCATATTATATTTTGTCTAAAACTTTTATGAATTCCTTTTTGTTACAAAACGTAAGGAGTCCATTTTTTATCAGATTGTGATGATGTTACTACGTTATCAATAAATGCCATTCCTCTTAATCCATCTTCAACAGAAGGGAAGTCTAACATTTCAGGAGTAGGTTCTGTGCCATCTAATTTACAACCCAGTGTTAATGCAAAGTTGCGGTAAATATTAGCAAATGCTTCTAAATAACCTTCTGGATGTCCGCCAGGAGTACGGCAATTATGAGTTGCAAATGAAGATAAATGAGCTCCATAATTAGATCCCGCTCTTAAAATTTGGGCAGGTTCATCTAACCACCTAACCATTAAAGTATTTGGGTCGTGTTGGAACCATTCGATCCCACCTTTTTCACCATAGATCCTTATTTTTAAAGCGTTTTCTTCTCCAGCTGCAACTTGCGATGCGATTAAAACCCCTTTTGCACCATTATCAAACTTTAATAGTACAGCGCCATCATCATCCATTACGCGGCCTTCAACTAATGTGTTCAATTCAGCACAGACATCTGTAATTTTAGCACCGGTAATATATTCAGCTAAATGTGATGCATGTGTTCCAATGTCACCCATTACAGAACTTTTTCCTGATTTTGTAGGATCTGTTCTCCAAGCAGCTTGTGCATTTCCTTCTCTTTCAGATAGTTTACTTAACCATCCTTGAGGATATTCTACTAAAACTTTTCTAATCTTACCTAGTTTTCCTTCTCTGATCATTGCTTTCGCTTGTTTGACCATTGGATAGCCAGAATAGGTATGTGTTAAACAAAGTATTAGTCCAGTTTCTTCTACTTTTTGTTTCAATAGTTTTGCTTCCTCCAAGGAAAAAGTCATCGGTTTTTCAATTACAACGTTAAAACCATGATCTAAAGCCATCATAGCAGGTGCAAAATGTGCAAAATTTGGTGTAACAATCGTTACAAAATCGATTCTTTCGTCAGCAGGTAAAGCTGCTTCCGCTTTAATCATTTCGTCATACGTTAAATACGTTCTTGATTCCGGAAGAAACAAGGCTTTACCAGATGCTATTGCGGTTTCGGGTTTTATACTTAATGCACCACAACTTAATTCAATTAGTCCATCCATATTGGCGGCTAAGCGGTGAATAGCACCTATAAAGGCATCTTGGCCACCACCGACCATACCCATTCTTAATTTTCTCATAATGATGAACCTAAATATTTCCTTTTTTTAATTCTTTTACTGCATAATCACATGCACGAGCCGTTAAAGCCATAAATGTTAATGATGGATTTTGACAAGCGATAGAAGGCATACAAGAACCATCGGTAACAAATACATTATTAACTTCATGCATTTGATTCCATTTATTTAGAACTGAATCTTTAGGGTCATTACCCATTCTAGCAGTACCCATTTCGTGTATAGCCATTCCAGGGTAACAATCGTTATCGTATGTTTTTACATTTTTGATTCCAGACGCTTCAAGCATTTCGGCAGCATCATTCATCATGTCCTCACGCATTTTTGCTTCATTCTCTTTGTATTCACAATCAATAGCCAAAACAGGTTGTCCCCATTTGTCTTTTTTGTTGTGATCAATGTAAACTTTGTTTTCATAATAAGGTAACATTTCTCCAAAACCACCTAATCCCATACTCCAGGAATCAGCAGGTAAAGACATGGTCGATTTAAAGTTTTCACCAAAAGCTAATTCGGCAACTTCTTTATGCCATGATCCTCTGCTGGCACCTCCTTGGTAACCAAAACCTCTTAAATAATCACGTTTATCACCACCTACATTCTGGTATCTTGGAATATAAATTCCGTTAGCTCTTCTTCCGTAAGTGTATTTATCTTCAAAACCTTCAGCACTTCCTTCAGCACCGCAACGGAAATGATGATCCATTAAATTATGTCCTAATTGTCCACTTGCGTTACCCATTCCATTCGGATGTGCTTCTGAAGTTGAATTTAATAAGATAAATGTTGATCCTAAAGTGGAACCATTTACAAAAACAATTTTAGCATAAAACTCCATAGTTTCATTTGTTTCTGCATCAATTACCATTACCCCTTTTGCTTTTTTGGTATCTTTATCGTAAATGATGTGATTTACAATAGAGTAAGGTCTTACTGTTAATCTATTAGTAGCCATTGCAGCCGGTAATGTAGATGATTGTGTGCTGAAATAGGCTCCAAACGGACAACCACGACTACATAAATTTCTATATTGACAACTACCACGACCTTTGTGAGGCACAGTTAAGTTAGCCGTACGTCCTATAGTAAGAATACGTGTTCTATTATAATGTTTTTCTAATCTTTCTTTTACTGATTTTTCTACACAGTTTAAATCCATTGGAGGTAAAAATTTACCATCTGGTAAAAGAGGCCAGTTTTCAGCTTGCCCACTGATTCCTACGAATTTTTCAACATAATCATACCACTTGGTAAGGTCTTTATAACGAATAGGCCAATCATTTCCATGACCATCCTTGGCGTTATCTTCAAAATTATGGTCACTAAAACGGTAACTTTGACGCCCCCACATTAAAGATTTTCCTCCAACATGAAATCCTCGGTACCAGTCAAAACGCTTGTCTTCCGTGTACGGACATTCTAAGTCATTAACCCACCATTTTTCGGTAGCTTCATTGTATGGATAATCACGAGTTTGTACTGGATGTGTTCTTTTTTGTTCTTCAGTAAGTTTACCGGCATGCTCAAATTCCCATGGAGCTTTCATTGCAGATTCATAATCTTTAACATGCTCAATGTTCATTCCTCGTTCTAGCATCAAAACTTTCAAACCCTTTTCGGTAAGTTCTTTTGCTGCCCAACCACCACTAATTCCTGATCCTATTACAATAGCATCATATGTATTTTCCTCTTTTAAATTCGTATTTATATTCACGTGTAGTATTTTTATTTAATAAAATAGTTTAAAACAAAAGTTCCAATACAAATTAGTTGGTAGCCCAAGCTTTTTGTCCAGGTTTGTAATCAGCATTTCCATCGTATCTACCAGGAACTGGAAGATATTCACGTGCTTGTGTACAGCCTATTTCTGAAGAGTAATACCCCAGAAGGGTCAAATCTCTTGCAATCAAAAAGAAAGAAGGTGCTTTTCCATTAGCAATTGTTTCATCTTTTAAAGCTCCCATTAATTTCTGGCGTTCTTCAATTGACATAGCCAAGAAATCTTTATTGAAATCTTTCAAACATTTTGCTTGCATTTCTTTCATTCCTGATGCAAAAATCTCTTGCATTTGTGCTGGATAACAATCTCTAATCATCATAGGAATAAAAGCGCCAAGTCCTGCAGCTTTAGCTCCTGGTGAAGATGCTGTCGTCGGTATAATGATATCGGCAAATTCAGCTAAAACTTCCTCGTCCGAAGCGGAAAAAAATACTCGATTTTTCTCTTTTTCAGGCAAAGTAAAACTTTCAAATAAAACGCCCATTGTAGTTGCTGAGATTGCGCTTCCCATCAAAAACGCAACGCTTTTAAGTGCTTCTCTTCTATTCATTTGTTAATTATTAAAATTGTTTATTATTCTTAAATTATTATAACCTTACAATAATAAAGAAAAAAAAAATAGCTTAGTTTTTTTTATGTTAATTTATTGAATAATTCCATTTTTTTCAAATTATTAAGGGAATCACTTTAAAAAATTCATTAAACACTATCTGTAATCTATTAAAACAAGAAAAAAAATATATTTTTAAAAATAGAGAAGGAGTAAAAATCCTTTAATTTGTTGATTTTAGTTAAATTTAATCAGTATTAACTCATAAAATTTAATTCAATTTCCATTTTAAGGAATTTCAATGCGTTAAAATGACATTATCGCCAAAAATTAAACTTAAAAATGAATTTTAATTAGTGTAGTAAAATTCGATATAGAAATGATAAAAAATTGTCTATATTTTTAAGAGAATAAAAGTTCAAAAGATAAAAAATATAAAACTAAAAAATAAGTCTAAATTAGGAATTAAATAAAAAAGTAGACCTCAAAAAGTTTTAAATTTGATTTAATGAAAAAATTTATCTTTCAAATAAGCCAAGCGTTCCGCCAACCCAATCTTTGTCTTTATTGAATTTGACACCTATCATTTCACCACGGCTCAATCGGACCAAGTTGCACAGTAGAGTAGGTGAAGCGTCGTCTTTTTTCCAAACACAGAGTACACGTACTTCGGCTTTTACTTTTCCATCAGGAGATTGTACAATAGGAAGGTAGTTTACTTTTTTTTGAAGAATATAAAGTTCTTTCTCAACAACTGCTTCAATATCTTCTTTTGTTACATGGAAAATTACTCCTGTTCCTGAGAAAGAAAATAGAGGTTTTAGAACGTAATTTTCTAAATCTTTAGGAATTTCTTTTAGTTCACTTAATAATGTAGTTTCAATAAAATATTTTCCTTTAAGAAATGGTAAAATAAATTTACTGATTCGAAAAAACCAATTAGGATGTCCAGCCCATTCTACATCAAGTTCATCAGAGAAATGAAAATTTAATTTTAAATCAGTACGCAAATCCAATTCATCAAAAATAACCCTATTATAGATTCTTTTTACCCGGATTTCATCACCTTTTTCGTTTTTATAAAATAGTTGTTTGCCTTTCTTTATAAGTTCAGTAACGCAAACTATCGGTATACCAATATCTCTTCGGCAATAATAAAAATCAATCTTGGTGTTTTGTTTTTCGGGTTCAATTTCAAGGAGAATTACATTTTCTTTTGGATGATTGTTACAAATCGCTTCTTCCAAAATATCCAGATATTCCTGCGGTTCAATGTTATTGATAAATGGGGTTAACTCGCTGAGGAATGGATAATGATTCTTAAATTTTTCATACAAATTAATCTGATAATTATACAAAGAAGGAAATCCTTGCACTTCAATAAGTTTAGGAATAAGTAGTCCGTCTTCTTCACAAATCCCAAAATCAATTGCTAGAAAAGTAGTATGATTGTCTTCATTTGGAACTTTATGGTTTAGTTCTAATGATTTATTTGAAAGTGACTTAAAGTCTTCTTTTTGAATAAAAGCTATAACTTCATTACAACCTTCAATCAATTGTTTTTTAAGCTCTTTCGAAATAAAAAAAGGGGTTTCACCTAAACGGAAAGTAGGCATGTAATTAAAATCGGAAGCAATATCATCTTTAAATTCTTGATATTTTGTTTCTGTAAATTGAGCATTAAATAACTCCCGATATTTTGAAATCATCTCGAAATGAATTTATTAATTAGAAAGCATTTTCTTGGTTTTCATCAAGTCATTAATAGCAGTTCGCAAAAAATTTGGAATCAAGGTTTCATTAGTTCGGTATATTTTATCATCATCTAATAAATCTTCCAGCATGTTTCTAAACTTCCTTTTCCCTTTCATAGCCCTAATTTTTTCTTTTGCCTGTTTGTTTCTTAAATGAGAGACAAAGCTTATCGGATCTGCTTCGGGATGAAATTGTGTACCTACAAAATAGTCCGTAAAACGAACCGCCATAATCGCACGCTCGTATTGAACATGGTCCCTAATTTTTTCCAATGAAATAATCTTAGCTCCTTTTTTGGCAAAAACACTAAGTTTTGGCTGTACTACTTGATAATCTCTGGAATCAATTGCGTAAAAAGGATCTGCCAGTCCTTCAAATAAAGAATCTGTGAGCCCTTCCTTGGTTTTATGAATAGTCATTACACCAAAAGAAGTATCATTTCTTCTAGTCACTGTGGCCAACCCAAAATGCAAGCAAGCCATTTGAAAAGAATGACAAATGAATAGTACATGCTTTTTAACCTCATTTTCACTATTCCATTTGTTCAATGAATCAATAAAAGCATAATATTTCACATCCCAATTTCCATCACCAATCATTGGATTTCCTGGGCCTCCAGTTGAAATATAAATATCAAATTCTTTAATATCAGGCAATTCACATTTTACCCGAACGTCAAATATTTCAAAACTAACCACAGGACTAAACCTGTTCACAACATCAATTATACAACGCATCCCTTGATTAGGTTCACCCTTGTACATATCTAAAAGCGCTATTTTTATAATTTTATTCGACATAACTATTTTTAAAAAACAATGCGCAAAGATAATTTATATTTTATAATCCCCTTGTAAATTCACCAGTTATAAAGTCTACCACTTTGGAAAGATCACCAGTTTCTTCAAAAACGGTTAATTGTTTGTCTGCTCCGGTTCCATTTTTTAAAATTTCATGGACATAATTAATATCTTCACGACTTCCTAATTCATCAACAACATCATCAATAAAATCTAACAATTCCAAGATAAGCATTTTGGTTTCCACTTCTTTTTGTAATCCAAAATCAATCATATTATTATCAATTCCATAACGAGCTGCACGAAATTTATTTTCCTTAATCAAAGCCAATCGATAAATATTGAAACTCGTATTATTCATGTTCAATTTGTAAAGTTTAGCCACAATTGCCTGAATAATAGCAACAATACAAATAGTTTCATCAACCGTTAAGCACATATCACAAATCCTGAATTCTATCGTATTATAAAACGGATGCAAGCGTAAATCCCACCAAATTTTCTTTGGATTATCAATACAATTTGTTTTTACCAGAGTCTCTAAATAATTCTCATAGGAACTCACCGAGTCAAAATATTCCGGCAATCCAGTTCTTGGAAACTTGTCAAAAACTTTTGTTCTAAACGACTTATAACCTGTTTTTCTGCCTTCCCAAAAAGGTGAATTTGTCGAAAGTGCAAATATGTGAGGTAGAAAATAAGTAGCTTGATTCATTAATTGCAAACCAATTTCTCTGTTTTCAATTCCGACATGACAGTGCATTCCAAAAATCAAATTAGAGCGTGCCGCATCTTGCAATTCATTAACAATATCGTGGTATCTTGGGTCGTCAGTTATGGGCTGATCCTGCCATTTTGAAAAAGGATGCGTTCCGGCACCACCAACAATAAGATCTTGTTTGTCCGCTAATTCAACAATTTTGGAACGTAAAAACCGAATCTCATTTTTGGCATCATTAACACTATGACAAATATTAGTTCCTACTTCCACCACAGATTGGTGCATTTCTGCCTTAACCTGCTCATTTAAAATTATTTTGGCACCATCAACAATTTTTGATAAATGCGACCGCAAATCTCTTGTTTCAGGATCAATAATCTGATATTCTTCTTCTACACCAAGTGTAAAAACGGGTAATTTTTTCATTAATTTATTTTTTTTAGGAGCTAATTCCCGCTTTCCGTTTCAATCTTTTTTGTCCTGAAAAAGTTCAGGACAAAAAAAGGATTTTCACTGCAATCGGGGCTAGGGCATTCGACAATGAATAGAATCTTATTTCCCTCCAGCGGCATCTTTTATAAAAGTTCCCCAAGTCAAATTTATTTTTCCTGGTTTTTGTTTTTTTGCGGCAGCGATAGCCATTTTTGCTGATTCTTCCACTACCCATTCAAAATTCTCAGCACCCACGGAAGTCAATTCAGCATCAGGCGCGGGATTTCCAAAATCAATAGCATAAGGAATTCCGTCACGCACTGCGAATTCTACCGTATTAAAGTCATATCCTAACCCTTTACAAAGGCGTAAAGTGTAGTCTTTTATAGTTGCTAATAATTTTTTATCTACCGGCGGACCATCAATTACATAGCGCAAATGATGCGGATTTCTTGGTTCGTATTGCATAATCCTGACGGCTTTACAACCCAAGCAATACACCCTAAAATACTCCGTAAAAACAATTTCTTCTTGTAACATCATTACTAACTGTCCCGTTTCCTGATGTTTTTCCCAAAACTCTTCTTTATTTTCTAATCGATATACGTTTTTCCAACCGCCACCTGCGTATGGTTTCATATAAGCCGGAAATCCGATGTAGTCAAAGATTCCTTCCCAATCCATTGGGTATTTTAAATTTCGGAATGATTTTCCCGTGGTATCTGTAGGATGTTCCGCTGAAGGAAGAATTACCGTATTAGGCAACGGAACTCCAAGGGTATCAGCCAAAGCATTATTGAAAAATTTATCATCGGCACTCCACCAAAAAGGATTGTTAATTACATTCGTTCCTGTTAAAGCAGCATTTTTTAAATAAGCACGATAAAAAGGAACATCTTGCGAAATTCGGTCAATGATTACCGCATATTCTCCATCTTGATTTTGAACTACTCTATCAATAGCAACAGCTTCTGCAATGATTCCTTTTTCGTTTTTTGAATTGACACGATCAATAAATGCTTGCGGAAAGGTGTCTTCCATTCCAAATAAAATTCCAATTTTTTTCATCTTGATGTGTTTATAATTTTAAAAAAATTTAATTCTTGATAAATAATGTGGAAACATTTCTTTCCATACAGGCCAGTCGTGCTTGCGCTCTTGACGAATATCCAGCCAGTGATGTATGTTTCGGTCACTTAAAACTTTGCTTAATTTTAGATTAGCATCAAAACAAATATCCCAATTAGAAGTTCCTAAAACGATATCCATATTCCACAATTCATGATCATTTAGACCGTATAAATAATCTTCCGGACTATTGTAAAATACATCGTCATTGTGAAAACCATCCATAAAACTTTTAATGTTGAATGCACCGCTCATCGAGAACATATGACTCACGTAACCTGGATGACGGAAAGCAAAATTTGCCGCATGATAACCACCAAAACTGCAACCTGCTACAGCAACTTTTCCTGAGGAAGTATTATTCTTTACCTTTTCAACAATTTCATGACAAATCATTTTATCGTATCTGACATGATTTTCTATGCGATGTACTGGATGAATATTTTTATTGTAAAAACTGTCTTTGTCGATACTGTCTGGACAAAATATTTGGATTAAACCCTGATCAATATACCATCTTGCGGAATCAATCAATCCCATATCTTTATTTTCATGGTAACTGCCCATCGAAGTGGGAAATAAAATAATAGGATATCCAGCGTGTCCAAAAACTAACATTTCAATATCCCTGTTAAGATTGGGTGAATGCCATTTGAAATATTCTTCCTTCATAACTTTATTTTTAACAATTATAATGAAAAAATTCGTGCAAATGACATAAATTTTTATGCTTAATTAAGATTTATTATATAAAACATTACGATTATCAAATCGCAATTAAATTGTAAAATTTGAATCAATTCCATGCTGTTTTTTAAATTATAAACAACATATCAATTCCTTTTAACATATTTCTAAAACCAAAAAAATCTAATAACTCCAAAAAAATCGATGGAATTGTATTAAAATTAGGGCTTTATATTCCTACAATTAAATTATCAAAAAATTAGATTTTTTTTTATTAAGGATTTAATTCAAACAATTGGACTTGGCTTTTTAGTCTTTCAATTAGCATACTCATCATTCTTTTATTAATATTAGATGAGTTTTTTATATAAACGGCATACTCCTCTAAAGTAAATAATGCGATTATCATTCCTTTTAAAGCATTTCTAAACTTGATGTCTTTTTGGATTGCATTTTCTATCACCGATAATTTTTTTTCAACGGTATAGCTATAAAAGTCAGCTTTGTTTTTTGCTACATAATTAATGAATGAAGCTATAAACAAATCGTTTTGTAATTTTAAAACAGGTCTAAGTACTTCATTTTGAAATGATTCTTCAGTTGAAGATTGACTGGTTACAGAACCTATTGTTTGTCCTCGGAATTCTTTTAAAAAAGTATCGCGTTCGCTCATGTTTTTTTCTTTAAAAATAAAGAAAATAGCCATAAGAAAAGTTTATTTTTGCAGATATAAAGAAAAATTATGCGATTTCATACTAGGAAATGGGTAAAACCAGAAGATCTGAACCCAAACGGAACTTTATTTGGCGGTAAATTATTGGCTTGGATCGATGAAGAATTGGCTTTATACACCATTATCCAATTAGAAAATACCAGAATAGTTACCAAGCACATGTCTGAAATCAACTTCAGAAGCTCAGCAAAACAGGGAGATATTATAGAAATTGGTATTGATGTTTTAAAATTTGGAAATACTTCGCTAACACTAAAATGTGAAGCCAGAAATATGATGACACGCGAAACAATTATCACGATAGATCACACTACAATGGTAAATTTAGATGCTGATGGTAAACCAAAAGCACATGGAAAAAAAACGATAGAATTTGTTAAAGATCGTTTGTAGTTTTCTTTATATTTTAAGAAATTAAAACTAAAAAGTTGTTGTTAAACTTGAAAATCATTTTCGGAGGCAGTTTCAAAAATCTCCAAATCAAAATATTTTACAGAAGCAATAATATGATCGTATATATCTGACATGATGTACTCGTAATTCTCAAATCGTTTGTCATGCGAAAATGCGTAAACTTCAAGAGGAACCCCATGTGAAGTAGACTGCAATTGACGACAAAGCATCAACATATCTTTGTTTAAACCGGGATAATTAAATAGATATTCCGTAATATATTTTCGAAACAAACCTAAATTAGTCAAATTTCGTCCGTTAATAGCAATTGATTTATCAATTTTATTGCTAGAATTATATTCGTCTATTTCTAATTTTCGGGTGTCAATATAATCCGATATTAGGTGTATTTTCTTCAAGTCACTTAATTGTGCTTCTTCCAAAAATCGAATACTGCTGGTTTTAATAAGAATGTGTCTTTTGATACGCCTTCCATCAGAATTTAGCATTCCGCGCCAGTTTTGAAACGAGTCAGAACTTAAACTGTACGTTGGAATAGTGGTCGTGGTATTGTCAAAATTTCGAACTTTTACTGTTGCCAAATTGATTTCAATTACATCACCATCGGCACCAAATTTATCCATTGTAATCCAGTCGCCAATTCGAACCATATCGTTTATGGATACTTGAACGCTGGAGACAAAACCTAAAATTGTATCTCTAAAAATCAAGATTATCACAGCAGAAACAGCTCCCAAAATGGTTAAAAGCTCTTTTTGGTCAATATCAAATAATTTAGAAATAATAACCGTAATCCCAACAGCCCAAAGCACTATCATGATTACCTGAATAAAACTGTCAATAGGTTTATCGCTGTATCTTGGTTTTAGTTTTAAATAATCACGTAAAGCATTAAAAATAGTTCGGATAATCCATAAAACAAGTAATACAATATAAATGCCTACAAGTTTTCCAAAAACACCTTCCCAATATTCATAGCGTTCCAAAATTATTGGAACCGATTTATAAATAAATAATAGCGGAATTAAATGTGCGATGTATTTAGCCGTTTTATTAGATACTAATAAATCATCAAATTTGGTTTTAGTTTTCTGGGCGATTATCGCCATAATAGTTACCAAAATAAGACGAAAAACAACATAAATTGCATATGCCAATACACAAAGCATAACAATATTTATAAGCAGACTCAGGTAAGAAGCAAAACTGCTGCCTAATCCCCATTTTCTGAATATAGGATATAGAAAATTGAATATTTTTTCTATTAATTTATACATTTTTCAAGTATTTCTTTTCTATGTAAAAAGTACCAAAAGGAGGAATTGACGCAATACAAATGATAAAATACTTTTTGAAATCCCACTTTTCACTAAATTTTAAAATTGTTGCCAAAATAATGTAGGCAGTAAATAATACGCCGTGAGCCATTCCAATATGTTTGACATAAATAGGATCATTAAAAATGTATTTCATTGGCATAGCAAAGAAAAATAACAGTAAGGCAGATATACCTTCTACTATTGCTGTAACCTTAAAAATCTTAAGCATTTATTTTTTTTTAAAATTATAATTGACAAAATTAAGTATTATCATTGATTTTCGATGCATGGATTCCTAAAGTAAATTACTTTTGTATTCTTAAACTTTGATAATGAGCAAACGCGATTTAAAAAAATATTTAGCCGAACTTAATAAGGAGCAACTCGAAGAGCAAATTATTGAATTATACGAGAAATTCAGCCCCGTAAAAGTCTATTATAATTTTGTTTTTAATCCAAAGGAAGAAACGCTTTTGCAGGAATGCAAACTCAAAATTTCAAATGAATATTATCCTTTGAAAAAAGCAGGAAGACGCAGTAAACCAAAAATGAGGCGTTCTGTTGCTCAAAAATACATTAAGCATTTTACACTTTTGGGTGTAGATCCATTCATAATTGCTGATGTAATGCTTTATAATATTGAAATTGCACAAACATTCTCCTCCGAGCATGTTATAAAACAAGACCTATTTTTTAAAAGTATGTTCAATTCCTTTGAACAAGCAGTCATTTTCTTGATTTCCAACGGGATTCTTAATGATTTCAAAACAAGAATAATAGCCATTCATAACGAAACTATTAAGCAAAAATGGTACAACGAACCCGAGTTCAATGCAGTTATAGAACGATTTGAATATTAAAGAATGCTACATAATTCAATTTTATTTAATCAATCGTTTTTTTTTTAATTAAAATTGACAATTAAACTGTTTTTTAGGCGTATTTTTGCAAAAATCCAACAATAAGCAATGTCCCAAAACACTTTAGAAATAGAAATCGAAGACAAAAAAGAACTTTATGCGTACCAACAAGGCGACATTGACGCCATATTTGAGCGCATAGACAATGCACCACCACAACACCATTTGTTATACCAATTGCCAACTGGTGGTGGAAAAACTGTAGTATTCTCAGAAATAGTGCGACGTTATTTATCACAACACGATAAAAAAGTAGTTGTTTTAACACACCGAATTGAGTTGTGTAAACAAACTTCAAAAATGTTGAAGGGTTTTGATGTAAAAAACAAAATCATCAACAGTAAAGTAAAAGAACTTCCTGACCAAAACGATTATTCTTGTTTTGTTGCCATGGTCGAAACTTTAAAAAACCGTATTAATGATGAAAAACTGCATTTAGATAACGTAGGATTGGTAATCATTGATGAGGCGCATTACAACTCCTTTCGAAAATTATTAAGCTCTTTCAAAAATGCTTTTATTTTAGGCGTAACAGCAACACCTTTAAGTTCGAATATTAAATTACCAATGCATGAAAGCTACGATGAATTAATCGTAGGAGATACCATTAGTTCGTTAATTGAAAATGGATTTTTGGCTAAAGCTATTACTTATAGTTATGATGTAGGTCTGACTTCCTTAAAAGTAGGTATCAATGGAGATTATACCGTGAAATCATCGGATGATTTATACACGAATATGGCCATGCAGGAAAAATTATTGCATGCGTATACCGAGAAATCTTTGGGTAAGAAAACCTTGATTTTCAACAATGGTATCAATACGTCTTTATATGTATATGAAACTTTTAGAGAAGCTGGTTATGCGATTCGCCATTTGGATAACACCAGTAATAACGAGGAAAGAAAAGATATTTTACATTGGTTCAAGCATACGCCGGATGCAATTCTAACTTCAGTTGGGATTCTTACCACTGGTTTTGATGAGCCTACCGTAGAAACTATTATCCTGAACAGAGCAACAAAATCATTGACATTATATTACCAAATGATTGGTCGTGGCTCCAGAAAATTGCCTAATAAAGATACATTCAATGTTATCGATTTAGGAAATAATGCAGCACGATTTGGCCTATGGAGTGAACCGGTAAACTGGCAGCACATCTTTAAATCACCGGAGTTTTACTTGGAAAATTTACGAGATGATACGGAAATTGAATTGTATTTCAAATACAGCATGCCACCGGAATTACGAGCAAAATTCAGCAAAACGGAAGTCGTAACTTTTGATGTTGATGAAGAACATAAACTTATCATCAAACAAAATTTGCGTTCCAAAGAAGTACTGGAAAAATCATTAGAACAGCATGCCGCCATGTGTGTTAATAATTCGGAGACGTTACAAGAAGCTAAAATATTAGGAAAACTGTTAGATGATGATATAGATTGTCGCATCAAGCGCTATTCTAAATGTTTGAGCCAATGCAGTAAAAATTACCGCGAGTGGCTTGTTGACGATTACAAATTAAAACTGGTATTGTTAACCGGGAAAAAATATCGTGAGAAAATCATGAACGAACCGGATGAAGATTAATATTTCTTTTTCAAGAAGCTAATCCCGCTGTACACTATATCTGTTGTGGTCTCGTAAAAAAACGAGACCACAACAGGATGCCGTTTCCATCGGGGCTAAAAATTACGTTTACAAAACAACTATTTTTTATAAAATATAAAATCCAAAAAAATGCCAAAACAATTCTCTGATTTAGGAATTTCAGCACCCATATTAAAAGCGATTACCGAATTGAAAATTGTTGTACCAACAGAAATTCAGCAAAAAACAATTCCGTTACTTTTATCAAATACTACGGATTTGGTTGGACTTGCTAAAACAGGTACAGGTAAAACGGCGGCTTTTGGATTGCCTATTTTACAATTAATAGATACTAATTTACCTGTTGTACAAGCTGTTGTTTTGGTTCCAACACGGGAATTAGGCCACCAGATTTTTAGAAACTTAGAAGATTTTGCTAAATATTTACCTCAAGTTTCTATTGCAGCAACTTGTGGAGGAATTCCAATCAAACCACAAATCGAACGACTTGCAACACCTACACATATTGTTGTGGCAACTCCGGGAAGATTAATTGATTTGATTCAGCGTAAAGCCATAAATCTAAAAGAAACCAAATTCCTTGTGCTCGATGAAGCCGATGAAATGGTGACTATTTTAAAAGAAAGTTTAGATGAAATTGTAGCGGAATTACCTGCAACTCATAATACTTTTTTGTTTTCGGCAACCATGCCTGGAACAATAAAACAATTAATTCAGAACTATTTGAATAAAAATGTGGTGCAAGTTAGCGCCAACATGGAAACGATAGGAAATCAAGGAATTGACCATGAATATATTGTAGTCGATCCCATTGAAAAACTAGATGTTTTGATGCATTTCCTGAATTCTAAAGAAGGAGAACGCGGAATTATCTTTTGCAAAACGAAAGCTGCGGTCAATAAATTAGCTAAAAACTTAGCTATCAACCGTTTTTCATCGGGAGCATTGCATGGTAGTTTATCACAAGGAATTAGAGACAGAATCATGGAGCAATTCCGTGAAGGACATATCAATATATTAGTAGCCACCGATTTAGCAGCAAGAGGAATTGACGTTAAGGAAATCTCTTATGTTGTTAATTATCATTTGCCTGATGTTTACGAAGCTTACGTTCACCGTAGCGGAAGAACCGCAAGAGCAGGAGCAAAGGGACTTTCTTTGACGGTGTTACAACCGGAAGAAGTAGTTGAAATTGCTGATTTCGAAAAAGAATTAGGAATAAAATTCACCCAGTTCAAAAAACCAACTGTGGCCAGCATTGAAGAAAACAACACGTTGTTATGGGCAAAACAAATTTTCAAAACAAAACCCAATCATGATGTTGCTCCAGAATTAAAAGAAAAAATAAAAACAGTTTTTCATCATTTGACTAAAGATGAATTAATTGAAAAATTATTAGCTAATTATATACTTCAAAACAAAAATGAGCCGACTGAAAAACCGGTTAAAAAACTCAAAAAGAACTAAACATTTAAAGTTTTTTTAATATTTAATATTTTAGCAGCATCCATAAATAGAGTATATTTATGGATGCTTTTTTAATTTTAGACTATAAAAATACGATATGGAAATTATAATAATAGGAGGTGGATTTGCAGGATTAAATCTTGCTAAAGAACTCGTAAATGAAAAAGGAATCAATGTAACGCTCGTTGACAAAAACAATTATAATTTCTTTCCGCCATTAATATATCAGGTTGCTACGGCTTTTTTAGAGCCTTCAAGTATCAGTTATCCTTTTCGGAAATTTTTTTCAGGTAAAAAAAATCTACAATTCCGTTTAGGGAATTTACTAAAAGTAAATTCTTCAGAAAATAAAATCATTCTCAACAATGGAGAATTAGAATACGATTACTTGGTTTTTGCTACAGGTGCCGAAACGAGTTATTTTGGAATGGAAAACGTAAAGAAAAATGCCATTCCAATGAAAACGCTAAATGATGCCATTGTGATGCGTAATACACTGCTTAAAAATTTGGAAAAAGCGGCCATTTGCAAAGACATTCGCGAACGCAGAAAATTGTTAACCATTGTTGTTGCCGGTGGCGGTCCAACAGGTGTTGAAGTTTCAGGAATGTTTGCTGAGATGCGTAAAAATATTTTGCTGAAAGAATATCCTGAATTAAGCACTACAGCAAGTAATATTTATTTAGTTGACGGTGCCAATGCTGTATTATCTCCAATGAGTAAAGCTTCGCAGGAAGATACACTAGAAGCACTGACAAAATTAGGCGTTGTGGTAAAATTAAATACTACAGTGGTAGACTATATTGATGACACGGTCTATTTTGGAAATGGAGAAACAATTCAAACCAAGAATTTAATTTGGGCAGCAGGAGTTTCTGCAAAAGTTTTCGAAGGAATTCCAGCAGAAAGTTATGGTCGCGGAAAAAGAATGGCTACAGATGCTTTTAATAAAGTTAATGGTACTGAAAACATTTATGCAATCGGTGATACTTGTATCCAACTTACAGATGCCGATTTTCCAAATGGTCATCCACAAGTAGCGCAAGTTGCTATTCAGCAAGGAATAAATTTGGCGAATAACTTTAAATTAATGAGCCAAAAAAAGCCATTAAAACCCTTTAAATATAATGATAAAGGATCTATGGCTATTATTGGAAAAAATAAGGCTGTGGTTGATTTACCAAAACCAAAAATGCATTTCAAAGGATTTTTTGCATGGATAATTTGGTTATTTATTCACCTGATTTCATTGATAACGTATCGCAACAGAGTGAAAACATTCTTCAATTGGATGATTGCTTATTTTGCTAAAGATCAATCGTTACGTATGATTATCAGACCCGATAAAAAAATAAAAACGGAGCCAAAACAACAATAAATCAAATCTATAATTAATGAACTATTGCAATTCCCTCATCGTGAGAAGTTGTAATAGTTTTTTTTATGTTTCGTTTTCCGAAAATTAAAATAATCAAAGCCAGAATTGTTGAAACAGCCATAATCATAACCATTGGCAACATTGAATTTTTAACAAAAACTCCCACTGCAAAAGAAGCTAATGCTCCTAATCCTAACTGAATGGCACCCATTAATGCCGAAGCACTTCCTGCATTTCTTGAAAAAGGCGCAAGGGTAAGTCCCGCTGTATTCGGATTTGAAATCCCTAAACACGCTAAGAACAAAAATAACATCGCAATAGTTTCATATAAACCCAAAAGATCATTCATTGCCAAAATAAGAAATGAAATACTAATGAAAGATTGCGTGATTAATGCGCCATAAATCATTTGTTCACTCGTGAATTTTCGTAACAAGAATGAATTCAGCTGGCTGGCACCAATGAAACTTAATGACATAAAAGCAAATATCCAACCATACGTTTTTCCGTCAACTTTAAAAATGTCCATAAATAAAATAGGGGAAGCCGCTACATATGTAAACAATCCTGAGAAAGCGATAGCACCCGTAAACGCGTAGGTGTAAAACTGTGGTTCCTTTACAATACTGATGAAATTTGAAATAATTGGTTTTGGTTTTAATGAAATTGAAGTGTCTGGCTTAAAGGTATTTGGCAACCCAATTTGAGCTGCTAGAAGAATTAAAATCCCCATGCACATCAATATAAAAAAGACCGTATGCCAGCCATAATCTTCTGTTATATAACCTCCAACTGTAGGCGCTAACATTGGCGAAAGCCCAACCACTAACATTAATAAAGAAAATACTTTAGGAATATCTTTCACAGGAAATAAATCACGAACCATAGAAACCGATGCTACGGTCGCTGCACAGCTGCCAATAGCCTGAATAAAACGTAAACCTATGAAAGTATCAATATCGGTTACAAAAACACAACCTAAAGAAGCTAAAATGTAAACTAACAGTCCTATAAACAGTGGTTTTTTTCGTCCAAAACGGTCTAATAATGGTCCGTAAAGCAATTGTCCAGCAGAAATTCCAATGAAATAACTGGAAAGAGTCATTGAAACATTAGCAACTGAAGTATTCAAATCTTTAGCAATTCCTGCAAAACCAGGCAAATACATGTCAATTGAAAAGGGACCAAGTGCTGTCAGTGAACCTAAAATTAGAATTAATTTTAAATATTTTGCTTTTGTCATTACGGTATCAGTCATGAAATCTTTTTTAATTTTTGCAAAGGTAAATATTTAAAAGGCGAATCAAATGTTAGATTCAATAAATTTAAACTGTTGCAAAAATAGATTACATGAAATGACGCAATTAATTTTTAACTAATAACATGATTCCGGACAGAAACAGCAATCCTAACATAATTCTCTTTAAAAAAAGCTCATTTAATTTTAAATACACCTTTTTACCTAATATCAAAGCCAGTATAAAAAAAGGTAAAACATACAATGAATTGTACAATTGATTTACGGTTAAAATCCCTTCAAAAGCAAGGATAGGAATTCGCATCAATGTTATCAAACCCAAAACACCGAACATAGTGGCGCGTAAAATCTTCACATCTGAGGTTTCGTTTTTTACAATTACTAAATATAAAGGTCCGCCTGTTGAAAAAACACCCGAAAAGAAACCACCTAAAAAACCAAAAAAATATTTCATTTTTGAGATCAACTGGATTTCTTTTTTTGCTTTTAAACTATTTAAAACAAACAGAATAATAAATACACCCAACGCTTTTTTTAGAATCATAGGCTGGCCATATGCTAGGACTATAATTCCAATTAATAGTCCAAAAAATGACGATAACGCTAATTTTTTAAGAAGTGGTTTGTCAATGTAATTCCATTCTTTGTAGACGTGAATAGGAGTTGAGATAAAATAAAATATTGATAAATACCCAATTGCGTCTGGTAGCGGCATTACAAATAGTAAAAATGGTAACGCAATTAAAGCACCCGCAAATCCGGTAATGGTTTGAACAAAAAAGCCAGTAAAAATCCCAATAGTAAGCAGCAATAACATCATATCCATAGTGCAAAATTAGAATAACACCTACTTAAATTAAAATTTAATCAACGGATTTAGCCTCATTATTCCATAATATAAATGTAATTTAGCCCAAATTAAAACTTTATTTATGGTAGATGCGCTTGATTTTAAAATAATAGAAAGTCTTAAAGTTAATTCCAGAACTTCATTTGTAGAAATTGGCAAACAAATAGGACTTTCACCATCATCAGTTAGAGAACGTGTTCAAAAATTAGAAGATGCTGAAGTTATAAAAGGATATAATGTTAAACTCAATAATAAAAAACTTGGCTTTGGTTTAGAAGTTTTTATTATGTTCAAATTATTTAGTGGAAAGCTTCAAATATTTTGTGATGATTTGAATCGGTTTCCTGAAATATATGAAGTCTACAGAATTACTGGAACACATAATATTTTCATGAAAGTTGTTTTAATCGATCAATTGCATCTGCAACAATTTATCGACAGACTTTTAGTTTATGGAGAACCAACAACACATTTAATCTTATCAGATTTAAAGGATTTATAGTTTCTTCTAACTGATTTTTATTTTTTTGATTGTTAAAACAGTAATCTAAATATTTATCAAGTACGATTCCTTATAAATTTTTTGATATACATCTTTACTGAACATGAAGAGTTGAGAAGGTCTTTTTGAAACGCCAACTTGCTTTTCATCCAGGGCAATAATGTACTTTTTCGTTAGCAGTTTTCTCCTGAAATTGCGATTGTCAATTTCATTTCCTAATATAGATTGATAAGTGTCCTGCAATTCATTGAAGGTGAATTTGTCTGGCAAAAGCTCAAAAATAATAGGTTTATACAATGCTTTTTCTTTTAAATCGGCATAGGCCTCATTGATAATATCTTTGTGATCAAATCCTAATTCCGGTAAATCATGAACTGGAAACCACTCTGGATTATGTTTGTTATTTTCTAAATTAACTTCTTGAGTTTTTAATAAAAAATAATAGGCTATAGTTATCGTTCGCTCATTAAAATTTTCATTTTTGGCCCAAATAACATCTTTTTCATTCATCAAACGATTTGGGTCTCCAAAAACCTTAAATTGTTTTTTATAGACATTATCAAGTCCAGTTAACTCCTTCAATACTCTAGTAGCGGTTTCATCTATCGTTTCATTCTCTAATGTGTGGTATCCTGTAAGAACATAATCATCAACCAGAGGTTCTAAATTTTCTTTAGATTCTAAATAGCGTTTTATCAATAATACGTTAAGTGATTTTGCATTGACGTCAAACCCAAAAACGACGCAGTCTACAGATATATTTGGTATTATTTGAGACATCATAAGATAACAAAGAATATAATTAGTTTTTGGAAGATTGCAATATTCTGCCTAATCTTCTAATAGTACAAAACTAATGATTTATTTGTAATTATATATTTCTTGTAAAATTCTCTTTATTTTAAATTAAACGTCAGTATTACGTTATATGTAATTTATAACAAATTAATTGTTATTTATTAAAAACACACGTTATGAGCTTTAAATTTACCATTATTAAAGATATATTTACTTTTTTTTATTGTAAATTAAAAAAATATAATACATTTGAAAAATAATATTCAAAATGACGCTTAATAATTAAAAACGATAATGATAATCACAAACTCAAACTTTACGCAAATTATTTAATAAATCTACTAGCAGTTAAACCTCCTTTTAGAATATTAACCAACTATTTTATAGCCAAAATTTTTAAGACTAACCTACATGCAAAAAGCACTTTTTATATTCTTATTTTTAATACTATTCATGCCAATATATTCACAGGTAGTTATAACTAATTCAAATTTTTCATTGGGAACTACAGGACGTATCGGCGTTGGGCTTTCTCCAAATGGGGAAGGAAATATGTGGAAACCGTTAAATCTTTCCGGTCAAGGTTCATTAGGAGGTCGTTTAGAACAAACCGACTATATCGATATATTACCTGCTATACACTTTACTCCAAAAATTGACGGTAAAGACAACACAAACGTAACTTTCCAAATGCGTTTAGGAATGTATTCTGCTAATGGACAATTTGTGGGGAATGTGAGTTCCCGATCCAATAATGGGTTGACTTTTATCCTTCCTGAAGCATACATTGAAGCCAGAAATATCATGGGTAGTAAGTGGTCTGCGTGGGCAGGATCTCGTTTTTGTCGCTATGATGACATTCACATCAGCGATTATTTTTATTTTGATGATCATTCTGCGCAAGGTTTTGGCGTAAGCCATAAAAACACCGAACTAACCATGCTGATGCCCGCTTCTGCTGATTCAACAAATGTCTATCCTTACAATTATGAAGTTACTATTGACGGTGCGACAAATCCTGCCATTCGCCAACGCATGGTTTGGATTGGTGAACACAGCATTCATTTGAAAAATGATAATGTGGTTAAACTTTTGGGTGAATTTCATTATGTTTCTGCCAATTCAAAAAATGCATCTAAAAATTATCCTTCGGATAACGGCTGGGTAGCAGGAATTAAATACAACAAACCGTTCAAAACTGCTTTACCAGGTTCATTCAATCAGTTTTCGGTACGATATGGCTCCGGAATTGCAAATGGAGGCGATAACGGAAATACTTTTACTTGGGCAACTTACGGAGCCCCAGATTCTGAAGGAAAATATAGCAATGCATATTCCTTTACTATGGTAGAACATTTTCTGCTAAACCTCTCGCAAAAATTCAGCATAAACGGATATGGCATTTTCACAAAAAGCAAAGGCGGTTCTGCAAGTACAAATACGGACGAGTATTTCAATGGGAATCAATTGTACAATCAAAAAATAGATTTCGTAGTTGGTTTCAGAAGTTTCTATTATGTAACGAAGTGGTTGCACTTAATCGAAGAAGTGCATTATGCGGTACGAAAAGACGGTGATAATCCAGAAGCCAATATGTGGAAATTTTCTTTTGTTCCTACCATTGTGCCATTAGGAAAAAAAGATCCTTGGAGTCGTCCTCACATTCGTCTTGTTTGCACATTGGCGCACTACAACGATTACGCTCGCAATAATAACTATTCACCTTTTTTACAAGTAAACCAAAAACGTTGGGGCTCTTTTATTGGAGTAAAAACTGAATGGTGGTTATTTTAATAAATAAATTTAAAATTATATAGATATGCCAATTTTTGGAACAACAATTTTATCATTTATCCCCGGATGGAGTGCCGAAGGAGGTCGTTTTGCAATAGAAAAAACCGCAGAATATGGTTTTGATATGCTTGAAATTATTTTACCGGCTTCATTGGATTTCGATGCTAAAAAAACAAAAAAATTACTTGACGAAAACCGCATTTCAGGTCATTGTACGTTGAATTTACCCGCAAACTGTCACATTCCTTTATATCCGGAACAAGCAACCTCGCTTATAAAATCAGCTCTTGACAAAGTAGCCGAAATGGACGGTGATTTTCTGGGAGGTGTGTTGCATTCTGCTATTGGAACATTTACTGGAAATCCTTGTACAAAAGAGGAGAAAATAATCATTCAACAAGTATTTATCGAAATTGCTGATTACGCAAACAAACGTAATATCATTATTGCTCCAGAACCTATTAATCGGTATGAAAGTTATGTATTTACAGCAGCAGATGAAGTTTTAGATATGATTGAGTCAATTGACAAACCTAATATAGGATTACATCTGGATACTTTTCACATGAATATTGAAGAACGAAATTTCTATGACCCCATTATTCGTGCAGGAAACAGATTAAAACATGTGCATATAACGGAGAGTGATCGCGGTATGACTGGAGAAGGTAACGTTCATTGGGATGATTTTTTCAAAGCTTTGGCAGCAATTAACTACCAAGGTCCACTTGTTCTAGAGAATTTTTCTTCAGAAATCACAGCATTAGTTGGCCCAACTTCCTTATGGAGACCTTCAAAATATAACTCGGAAGATCTTGCCAAAGGCAGCCTTGAATTTATGAGGGAAATGGTCGATAAATGGTATACGAATCAAATATAATTAAACCTAAAAAAAGTAATTACTTAATGCTTTTTTTTAAAAATTGCAAAAAAATGAAAAAGAAATTAAACGGTGTTTGTTTTGGAGAAATCCTTTTTGATGTTTTTCTGGAACACAAAAAAATTGGTGGTGCTCCGCTAAATGTAGCTTCAAGATTAAATTCGCTAGGAGGAAAGGTTTCTGTTATCAGTGGAGTAGGGAACGATGCCAATGGAAAAGAATTAATAAAATATTTGAATGTTTCAGGGATTAATACCGAGGCCGTTCAAGTAAAGGATAAGTATCCCACAGGTTTGGTGAACGTTATTTTGAACGAAAAAGGAAATGCTTCGTATGATATTAATTATCCTTCAGCATGGGACAAAATTGAAACTTCAAACGAAAATATTTCAATTGTTGAAAAAGCAGATTTTTTTGTCTATGGAAGTTTATCTTCAAGAGATTCAGTTTCAAGAAATACATTGGAACAACTTTTAGCTGTTGCAAAATATAAAATATTTGATGTGAATTTAAGAGTTCCGCATTATACCAAGAAAAATGTTTTGGATTTATTGCAAGCAGCTGATTTCATTAAGTTTAATGATGATGAGTTAAATGAAATTTGCGAAGATTTAAATTCGAATAAAAAGTCATTGGAGCAAAATATTAAATTCATTGCAAAGGAAACCAACACTGATATGGTCTGTGTTACTTTAGGATCTCATGGAGCAGTTTTATATTGTAATGATACTTTTTATCATAATTGTGGATTCAAAGTTAATGTTGTTGATACTGTGGGTTCCGGAGATTCTTTTTTAGCTTCATTAATCATAATGTTACTCAATGGAGAAGATCCTCAATACGCCATTAATTTTGCCAGTGCTGTTGGCGCAATTGTCGCTCAAAACGAAGGAGCAAACCCTGTCATTTCTCAATCGGAAATAGATGATTTTTTATGTGGTTTTGAACAAACAGATTGTAAAACCAAAGAATCCGCAGCTATTCTTAATTAACAAATTAAACAAACCAAACAATGAACCAATTCAAAAAAACCCCTGTAGTCAGTAAGGAATTCGCTTTTCAATTTATAATAATAACCATATTATTTGCGCTGTGGGGAATTGCCAATGATTTAACAACTCCGATGGTTTCAACTTTCAAAAAAGTGATGCCGGAGCTTTCAAATACACAAGCCTCATTAGTACAATTTGCTTTTTATTTCGGCTATTTTTTTATGGCATTACCAGCTGCATTATTCATTAGAAAATACAGCTATAAATCAGGAATAATAGTAGGACTTTTATTGTATGCGACAGGTGCTTTTTTATTCTATCCAGCAGCACATTACCAAAGTTATACTTTTTTCCTTGTTTCATTATGGGTAATTACTTGTGGTTTAGCGTTTCTTGAAACCACTTCAAATCCTTTGATTTTATTCCTAGGCAATAAAGAAACCGCAACACAACGTTTGAATTTAGCGCAGGCTTTTAACCCAATTGGAGCAATAACCGGATTGGTCATGGCTCAGTTTTTAGTTATTAAAGAAATAAAATCAGATGATTATTCGCAGGAAGCCTACAAAGCTTTAACTTCAAGTGAATTAGCAAGTATTAGAGGAAATGATTTAGATGTAATTAGCATCCCGTACATTGGATTAGGAATTTTTGTATTAGTAATTTTAATCATTATTATTTTAACAAAAATGCCTAAAACGGCACAAGAAGATAAAATGTCTGTATCAGAATCATTTAAAAAGTTATTTGCCAATAAAAATTACAAACATGGAGTTATTGCGCAGGCTTTCTATGTTGGTGCACAAATTATGTGTTGGACTTTTATTTTTCAATATGTTGACAACATTAACAAAACATTCGGATTAGAATTGACGGCCACATATTACAACATAGTTGCTATGATTTTATTTTTATTGGGCCGATGGATTGGAACTGGTTTAATGAAGACCATAAATCCTTCAAAAATATTAATGGTTTTTGGTATTGGAGGTGTATTATGTGCTGCTGGAGCTATTGTATTACAAGGAATGCCTGGATTAATTTCGCTGATTTGTATTTCTATTTTCATGTCGATTATGTTTCCAACTATCTATGGAATTGCTCTAAAAGATATGGGAGACGAAGCAAAAATTGGGTCTGCAGGTTTAGTCATGGCTATCGTTGGTGGCGCATTGATGCCGGTTATGCAAGGAAGTATTTTGGATTTAGGCGGTTCTGGTTTTGCTGATATTAAATTATTTGGCTTTATTCCTGAAGTTAATTTTTCTTTTATTTTACCTTTAATTTGTTTGGTTGTAGTTGCGTACTATGGATATAGTACGCTTAAAGTATCTAAGGAAATTTAAGTTTTAGATATTTTTGTATTGATAGATAACTCGTCTAAAATAGTTTCAAATATGATGAAATTAGTGCAAAAACTCAAATATTCTATTGTTATTATTTGCACTATAATTTATATTATGTAAAATAAAATGTATAATTATATTGTAACTATACATTCAACAAAATAAAAAACAGCATTACCTATTGGCAATGCTGTTTTATAATTTAAAAGAATTTTACTTTACTGAAACTGGTATAATCCAATTATCCCAACTTAAAGAAATAGTATTTTTATCCATTGTATAAACTAATTTTTCAGCTTTTGATTTAGCAACTTTTTGCTTTACTGTAACTCTTAGCTGATCTTCTTTTTCTTTATATTTATAAGCTCCCCATTGTTTAGCTTCTTTATTAAAGATAACAATACACTCCTTATCATTTGGTATTATGAAGAAAGAATATTTTCCTGCAGGTAATTTTGATCCTTCTACGGTAAGCTCTTTGTCTATTTCAAAAGTTGTTGCGTCATTTGCACCAGCGCGCCAAACTTGATTAAACGGAACTAATTTACCCCAAATTTCTCTATCTCTTACTGATGGACTTCCATAATTAATTGTAATTGTAGCACCATTTATTTTCCCGGAAACCACTTCCTTTGTACTCGTAGGTTTCTCTTGAGCATTTAAAGAATTTATAACCAAAAATGCAATAAGTAAAAGATGTATTTTTTTAAGTAATCTCATGATTTAAAATGATTTAGTTTAGCTCATAAAAATAAAATAACTTCATTTAATTTAGCATAATTCCCTTTAATTTTAAGAAAAAATTATGAACTTTATAAATTAGTTGTTTTACTACTGTATTGACAGTATTATAATTTATTATTTTGTTATTTTTACAAACAATACACCACTTATTTGACCAACTATGAATACAATTGCTGAGCACATTGCCGATTTTTTAAAGGAATATCCACCATTTAATCACTTGACATTTGAAGAGTTATCTGAAATAGCTACTAGCATTAGAGTTGTAAATTTAGAAAAACATAAAACATTATTCCAAATTAATGATGTATTGCACGACAGTTTTTATGTTGTTGCTTCAGGTACTATCAATTTATCTGTGATTTCAGATGCTGAAGAAACTTTATTAAATAAGTGTCATGAAGGTGATATTTTTGGATTACGTCCCTTTTTTGCCAAGAATAATTACATGATGACGGCTAAAGCAAGAGAAGAAAGCATTGTTTATGCCATACCAATCGCTACTTTCCGTCCTTTTGTAGTCAATAATTCAGAAGTTCTAAACTTTTTATTAGAGAGTTTTGCAACAAACACGCGAAATCCAAATGACAAAGAAAATTTAAGAGGCAAACTTATCTCTGACAATGTTTTCTATTCTGATCAGCAATCAGAAATGCAATATTTTCAATCTTTATCTTATAATATTTCACCATTAAAAGCAACAATTACCGCAATTGTACAAGAAGTTGCTCAATTAATGACTGAAACATTAAAAAACAATATAATCATTTGTGATAACAATTTTCCTATCGGAATTGTGACTGACAGTGACATGCGTTCCAAAATTGCAACCGGTCGATTTCCTGTAACAGTTTCGGTAGATAAAATAATGTCATCTCCAGTAATTACTGTTGTTGAGAATGTTTCCTTGGCCGAAGCTCAATTACTGATGTTGAAACATAACGTAACCCATTTGTGTGTGACACTAGACGGAACTGATAAATCTGATGTAAAAGGAGTCATTTCTGAACATGATTTAATAGCTGCCCAAGCTAATAATCCTGGCGTTTTGATTAAAGAGATTAAGCGTTCCCAAAATCCTAAGGAATTAAAACAAATTAGAGAGCGTTTAACAGATTTGATTCAAACCTCTATTTCTAAAAATATACCACTTTCTCACGTTTTTAATATTGCCAGCGAAATTAATTTAGCGATTATTAAACGTTCTGTAGAGTTATCAATTTTAGATTTAGGCTCACCTCCTGCCCGTTTTGCGTGGTTAAGTATTGGAAGCCAAGGAAGAAAAGAGCAGTTATTATTAACAGATCAAGACAGTATTTTAATTTTTGAAGACGTTTCGGCTGATAAATATCGTGAGGTAAAAGATTATTTCCTTAAACTTGGAAAAAGAACAACTGCTACACTCGAAAAAATTGGTTATGAATTATGTCCAAACGGACACATGGGAAGCAATATGCTTTGGTGTAAATCACTGACTGATTGGACAAAACAATATGATAGCTGGATGAATACTCCAGGTGAAAACAGTAATGATTTAAGTAGTATTTTCTTTGATTACGAAATCACTTTTGGAGAACAAAGAATCGAAGATGCCATTGGAAATGTTGTTTTTAAAAATGCAAAAAACAATACTCTATTCTTTGACTTCTTAGGAAATGATGCGTTAAGAAAAAATTCACCATTGACTTTTTTCAAAAATTTCATTGTAGAAGAAGAAGGTCTAAACAAAGATAAATTTGATATAAAAACACGTGCTTTGATGCCATTGATTGATGGTGCACGTTTGTTTACTTTAAGTTTTGATATTCGAGGAATCAACAACACCTTTCAGCGATTCAAGCAGTTAGCAATTGCTGATCCTAAACATGCTGAAATTTACCTTAATTGTGCTGAAGCCTTTTTGATTTTATCAAAATTCAGAACCTTAGAAGGCTTAAAAAATGATAATTCAGGTCAATTTATAAATTTGAATGAATTATCAAAAATTGACAAAGAAAAATTAAAGAATGCTTTAGCTCCTATGAGAGAATTGGAAGAATTAATAAAAAATAAATTTCAACTTACTCAATTTTCATAATTATGTTAGACTGGTTAAAAAATATTAATAAAGAATATCCAGAATTTTGGAAAACCTATCTTTCTAAATTTGATAAGAAATCAAACCGATTTGTTGTTCTTTCTACAGAAACTTCTGGCTTAAATCCCGTGAAAGATGTTATTTTATCCATCGGTTCTTTTGCAGTAATCGATGACAGTATTGTTATTGGGGATAGTTTTGAAGCCGTATTACTACAATACAAGTTTCTTCATGATAACGGTCTTTCAAATGAATTTTTGGTGGAAAGTAAAATGAAAAAACTTGGCGAATCCGAGGCCATAAAATTATTGATAGAATTTATAGGTAATTCAGTTTTAGTTGGTCATCACATTGATTTTGATGTTGAAATGATTAATGCAGCATTAGAAAGACTTGACTGTGGAAGATTAAAAAATGAAGCTTTAGACGTTGATATTATGCATAGAAAATTGCATGATATCAATGATAAACAATTTTCTCTTGACGAACTTTGTACAGTGTATAACATTCCTAAAAGTGACCGAAATTCATCTGCGGAAGATGCTTACAAAACTGCTTTGTTGTTTTTGAAATTAAAATCAAGACTGGGAATAAAATAATATTATTCCCAAAAATGTAATAATTTTTTAATCCAGTACAGTTATTCCTTCCCAAAACCTTCCGTGATGACTGATAGAAACGGGTTTTTCTATTTTTGAATAGGAATCAATTATAAAAGGAATTCCATTTTTTTTTAAAATTGCAACAGCAGGACTAATACTTTTAATCTTTTTAAAATATTCTTTTTCGAGAACAGCAATCGTGTAAATTGAATCGTTTTCGATTTTGCTTTGGGTAAAATAAATTTTTCCTTTGATGGATACAGTTCCAAAAGTTGCGTTTTCGTAAAAACATTCTAATTGTAAAGGAAAAAAACCACGAATTCCAGTTTCCCGATTATAGATTTTGTAAGCCGCTTCCTTTCTGCTCCATAAATTCCAAACCATAACTTCTGGATTTTCGGCATCAGTAATTAGTAATTGCTCTTTTACAGTAAAGATTTTATCTAAAAACCGGCTTCGTTTCCAATTGCTTTCTTTTCTGGCTAAAGCCAAATCTACGATGTCGTTTCCAATCATTTTTTACTAGGAATTCACTAATTTTTCTCTGACAATTTAGTTTCAATAATTTCCATCGCTGCTTTTACGTTAGCCATCCGTTCCATAGCTTCATTATCAATTACAATGTCATATTTCTCCTCAATATCTAAAATAACATCTACTAAATTAGCAGAATTAATCTTTAAGTCATTTATAAAATCAGTGTTTTCAGTGAGGACATCAAATGCTTCTTGATTTTGAATATACGGCTTTACTATATTTTTTAACTCTTCAATTGTTTGTTCTTTATTCATGTTTTTTTGCTTTTTGTTAATGTATTGAATTCAAGATTAGTGAATTTGTGATTAAATATATTTCGTGAAAATTACGCATCCATTCACATCTCCAAAACCAAAACTGGCCTTTGCAATTATATTTAAATCCTTTTCAATCAGTTGTTGTGCTATTCTCGATTCATCAATTATTGCTGTAATTTCAGGATGTAAATCGTCACAATTGATATTCGGAAAAACAAATCCGTGACGCAATTGCAATACCGAAGCCACACTTTCTATACTTCCCGCACCTGACAAACAATGACCTACCATTGATTTCAAGGAGTTTATGTATGGGAATTCTTTTCCTTTTCGTCCTAAAGCTTCACTCCAATTCTGAATTTCAAGACTATCTTTTGATGTTGCTGTCAAATGACCGTTGATTGCATCGATATCATTAGCAGTAATTCCTGCATTTGCAATGGCATCAGTTATGCATTTCTTTACAGCAATAGGATTTGGCGCAGTCATCGTTCCTAAACCGCGTTGTCCTCCAGAATTTACATTTCCACCCAAAACTTCAGCATAAATTGTAGCGCCTCTATTTAATGCGCTTTCTAAATCTTCCAAAACCAAAGCTCCAGCTCCACTTCCGGGAACAAATCCAGAAGCACTTGCAGACATTGGTCTTGATCCTTGCTCTGGATATTCATTATGTTTAAAAGTACAAACTTTCATAGCATCAAAGCCACCCCAAATATAAGGTCCAGAATCGCTTGTACTTCCAGCTAAAATGCGTTTTGCCTGTCCTGATTTTATACGCTCATAAGCCATCAAAATACTCTCCGTTCCGGTTGTACATGCTGAGGAATTAGTGGAGACTTGGTTTCCGAGTCCTAATTTCCCTCCCAGATAGGCACTCACGCCACTATTCATAGTTTGAGCTACGGCTGTACTGCCAAGTCTTCTCGTTTGAAAATCATCAATTTTATAAATGCTTTCGCGAAATTTATCAATTCCAGAAGTTCCTGTACCAAAAATAGTTCCGCTGTCCCAATCTGGTTCTTCATTAATTTCCAAAGACAAACCAGCATCTTTCCATGCATCAATCCCTGCAATTACACCGTATAAAATCCCAGTAGAATTGAAGTTTTTTAACTCTAATTCAGAAAAATATTTTAAAGCTAATTCAGTAGAAATCTCCGGTTTTCCTGCTATTTGACAAGAAAACTGTAATCGCTCCAACTCAGCGTCGTGCTTGATTCCTGAAATTCCGTTTTTGATGGCATGAGTAAACGTATCAAGTCCTACTCCATTTGGAGCAACAACACCAAGACCAGTAATTACGACACGTTTTTTCATTTATTTAGAAATTACTATTCCTGCAATTATTCCTGTACAAACCTCTTCTCCTTTTTCATTTTTCATTCTTACCTTACATTTCAATTTCCCGAATCTAAAATATACTTTTTCTGAAATTACGATCACTTTTTCTTTAGGAAAGACAGGTTTTAAAAACTCTATTTCTGTTGATGTTAAGGCGATTGAAGTATTTCTATTAAATGAATCATCCAATAAAAAAATTCCTAAACAAACCAATCCAATTTGCGCCATAACTTCCGTTAAAATCACTCCTGGAGTCACTGGATTATCTTTAAAATGTCCTTTGTAAAAATCAAGATTTTTATCAAAAAAATAGGTGCCTTCCACCCCACTTTCATCGATACGGATAATTTCATCCACAAACAAAAATGGCTTAGAATACGGTAATTTTGATATAATTTCTTGGTTGTTCATTTTCTTATTTAAAACTGTAATAGAACGCGTTGTGCTGAAAAACCCGGACCAAAACTCAACATTAATCCTTTCTCTCCTTTTTTAGGCTGGTTGTCCATTATTCGTTCTAAAACATATAAAACTGTTGCGCTTGACATATTTCCATACAAACGCAAAACTTCTTTAGTATCATCTATATTTTTGCCCAAATTAGAAAACAAACTTTCAACAGTTTGAACAATTTTCTTTCCACCGGGATGAAAAATCAAATGATCAATATCCTCCATTTTTAAATTGTTTTTTTCTAAAAATGGATGAATAATATCCGGAAAATGAGACGCAATCGTTTCTGGAACTTCAATATCCAATACCATTTGCAAACCAGAATTGGTAAGTTTAAAACCCATCATGTGAATATTATCATAGAAATGATACATCTCCTCCGCTACAATCTCAGGTCCGTCATCATCTTCATGCGAAGAAAGTAAAACACAAGCCGCTCCATCGCCAAAAATTGCAGCACTTACTATATTTGCCATCGAAAAATCATCCAATTGAAATGTCGCCGTTGGGCTTTCAACTGCAATTACAGCAGCACGTTTTCCAGGATTGGCCTGCAAAAAGTTTTTAGCATAAATAATCCCTGAAATTCCGGCGGCGCAACCCATTTCAGTAACGGGAAGTCGTACAATATCCTGACGTAATTTTAGTGTATTAATCAAATAGGCATCTAGTGACGGAATCATGATTCCAGTGCAACTTACCGTTATGATATAATCTAAATCTCCGGGGTTCCAATTGGCTTTTTTTAATGCACTTTCCAATACTTTTTCGCCTAAATCAATCACTTCACGAACATAAATATCGTTTCTTTCCTCAAATGAAGTTTTGGTAAACACTTCAATTGGATCCATAATGGAATACCGTTTATCGACTGCCGCTCCTTCAAAAATTTTCTTTACTTTTCTAATGAAACGCTCGTCTTGTCCAATAAGCCAAGCATCCAAAAAAGGGATAATTTCATCTGTATTTCTAGAATATTTTGGTAACTGTTTGGTTACGGTTTTTATTTTTACACTCATATTTTTGAAATTATCCATTGGTAACGAAAAGCCCATTTCCAATGAATTTTATAGTTTTTAAAACTTAATTTTTCAGAAAAACGAATCAGCTCTTCTTTTTTAAAACCTCTTAAAATTGAAGTTAATCCATCTTCTCGAGACATCTCATTCAATCGAAATACAAAACATAATGCCTGAAATAATCGATAAGCAATAGCACTTCGGTGTAAATCATTAATAACAATTCCAATAGTTGAATTCGTATAAAATAGGTTTAATAAATAAATAATTTCATCATCTTTGAAATGATGTAACGTCAAAGTGCACAGTATAATATCGTATTTTAATTCCTTAAATGATGAATCAAATATATCTTCACAACGATAACTAATATTGAAATATTTTTCAGACAATTTTTGCGCATGACTAATTGTAAAACTATTAGCATCAATGCCTATTAACTTTAATTTCAGTTTGTTTTTTAATCCAAAATCGGCTAAAGTGCGCAACATATCACCATTGCCACAACCTACGTCTACAATTACAATTTCATTTGATTTTGAAATATTTCCCATCAAATCCTGAACGCCTTGTAAAGTTAGCTGGTTCCCTCCTAAAAGCTGATTGATTTTAGCAATTTTATCTAGTGCATCACGCAAGATTTCTCCCTCCATGGCAAAATCATCCATAGTTTCAATCTTATCGGTTCTGAATTTGGTGTTTAGAAACATCTATGAATTTAAAGTTATGGGAGTTCCGTGCGTATGCTTTATAATTTTTGATAATAAAAATGGAAATATAATTAATATACGCATCAATACTGCTGAAAGTTTTTGCTTTTGCAAAAGATTCGCTAACAATCGGCCTATTTTAAGTCTTTTCTTGAAATTAAAATTCCACTCCTGAATGTACTTTTCTTCTAGTTCTTTTCTGGATTTAATTTCATTGGTATAATATTTCTCTACTAATTCTGAAACAATTTTGGCACTATGAATAGCCATTGCCATTCCGTTTCCACACAATGGATGAATGAGTCCTGCGGTATCGCCAATCATTAGAATATGATTTTCTACAGCTTGTTTTTTATCAAAAGATATTTGACTTATGGTTAAAGGTTTTTCAAAAAGCAATTTACTTTTTTCGAAAATTACTTTCAAATATGGGTTTTCTGAAACTACACTTTTTTGATATTCCTCTATATTTTTAAACTGCTTAAACGTCTCGTAATCTGCTAAATAACAGATATTAATTATATCCTTTTCGACTTTAGAAACACCACAATATCCTCCTTTGAAATTATGTAGACCAACTTTATCATTTGGAAAGTTTCCCGAATAGTGAGCCTTAACAGCTAACCAATAAGATTTTTTTTGAATAAAATCTCTATTTAATTTTTGGTCAATGTTAGAACGTTTTCCAAATGCACCAATAACTATTTCCGATTTTAAAATGTTTTTATCAGCAGTCGTAACTATAAATTGATTGTCTTCAAATTGTATATTTTCTACATTGTCTTGAAGAATTTTACATCCGTTTTCAAGTGCTTTTTTATATAAATATTCGTCTAAAGTAAAACGACTAATTCCAAAACCGCCAAGAGGCAGAACACTTTTAATGGTTTTTCCGTTTGCTGTTGAAAACTCAAGATTTGTGATATTTGTAGGTTTTAAATTGGCTATGTTTAAATCCAACCAATTGAGATATGGTAAAACCTCATTAGATATATATTCGCCACAAACTTTATGTTTTGGATAATTATTCTTTTCAATGACTGTTACTTCAAGTCCTAATTTAGATAAATGTATAGCGGAAGTCAATCCAGCCAAACCTCCTCCAATAATTATTACTTCTTTATCTTTCATACGAAAGTAAATTTATGGATTTGTTTGACATTACTGTTATAACAAATGATAAAAAAACAAGCCTAATTATTTAATTTTATATAATGGCCCACAAATCATACTAAAATTATAGAATGCAAGTGCTTTTAAAAAAAATTAGCCACAAATCAGCACAAATTAATTAGTGAAATTTGCGGCTAAAATGACACGATTAATTAATCAATTACTTTAATCGGTATAGATCGAAATTACCTGTTGAAATTTCGAAAGTCGTTTCCTGTTGGTTCTTCAAAAACCTCCAGTTCAAATTCAGAAGTAATAGTTAATAGATGATCAAATATATCGGATATAATTGTCTCATATTTTAACCACTCTTTTTGTGAGCTAAAGCAGTAAATTTCTAATGGCAATCCTTTCGAGGTTGCCTCTAACTGGCGCACCATTATTATCATGTCTTTATTAATATCAGGATGCGCTGTAATATATTTTTCGGCATAAATTCTAAAAACGCCTATGTTAGTCAATCTTCGGATGTTGACGGATACGATTTCATTATCAATTATTTCGGAATTAAATTTTTGAACATCATTTTCTTTTGTAGTGATGTAATCTTGAATGAGTTTGTATTTTTTGAATTGGGAGAGCATTTTTTCATCACAAAACTGAAAACTACTGACTTTTAAATAAATAGCTCTTTTTATTCGTCTCCCGCCAGAATCACTCATCCCGCGCCAGTTCTTGAAAGAGTCTGTAATAAAAGCGTAAGTAGGGATGGTAGTAATTGTTTTATCCCAATTTTGAACTTTTACGGTATTTAAATTGATCGACATTACATCTCCGTCGGCATCATATTTTGGCATCGAAATCCAGTCCCCTACCCGAGCCATGTCATAAACGGACATTTGGATACTGGCAACAAACCCTAGAATAGTATCTTTGAAAATTAAAAGCAAAATAGCCGTCATGGCTCCCATGGCACCTAGAAAATAGAAAGGACTTTTACCTAATAGTAAAGATAAAACCAGGATTCCTCCAATAAAATAGACTACAATTTTAAGTACCTGAATGTAACTGGAAATTGGTTTATCTTTTAAAATTAAGGTATTGGATACAATTTCATCAAATACTGATAATAAAATAATAGCAGAGCGGATTATTACTATAATTATAAAGATATTTGATAGAATAATTACATATTCAATTGCTGTTGGGAAATCTCCAAAGATGTATGGAGCAACCAAAACAATAATGAAAGCAGGCACCAAATAGGCGATTTTTTCAAAAATTTTTTTTTCTATTAAGACATCATCCCAAACTACTTTTGTCTTTAAAAAAATTTTATGCACAAAACGAACAATAACAATTTTAGTTAAATACCAAGATAAAAAGCTTATAATAAATAATACAAAAATAAGCGTCAAAAGTTTTAAATATAAAGCCAGCGTTGGGTCTAAACCAAAATCTTCAATAAACCATTTATCTAACCAGAGCGCGATGTTGTATCTTTTTTCAATTTGAATCATAGGAAATTTAGCTTTATTTGTAAATATAGCTTTCCTATTCTAGGGAGTCAAAAACTACGCCCGAATTGTGTTTACATTAACATCTTGTTTATTTATCGGTATCTGTTTTTATATGCTTTAAATTACTTTTATCATCTTGACGTATAGGATTTTAAAACTAAAAACCCCTTTCGAAATTTAAATTTTGAAAGGGGTTTGAATTAAAATGTGCATTTTATAAAAAGGATGTTATAATTTTCCTTCTTTTATTTCTTCAACAATTTCTGGATTTAATAAGGTTGAAATATCTCCAAAATTAGAATAATCTCCTTCTGCTATTTTGCGAAGAATTCTTCTCATGATTTTTCCGGAGCCGGTTTTTGGTAAACCACTAACAAACTGAATTTTATCTAACTTAGCAATTGGTCCAATATGATCTGAAATGTGTTGATTAATCTCTTTGGCTAAATTTTCTTTATTTCTGGTTTCTCCTGTCTCCTTAAGGATTACAAAACCATATAATGCATTTCCTTTTATGTCATGTGGGAAACCTACAATTGCTGATTCAGCAACGGCTGGATGTTCATTTATGGCATCTTCAATAGGGGCTGTTCCCAGGTTATGGCCTGAAACAATCACCACATCATCTACTCTACCAGTTATTCGATAATACCCTACTTCGTCCCGTAAAGCTCCATCACCTGTAAAAAATTTACCTGGAAAAGCGGAGAAATAAGTGTCTTTATAGCGTTGATGGTCGCCCCAAATAGTTCTGGCAATTCCTGGCCATGGGAATTTAATACATAAACTACCATCTACTTGATTTCCTTCTATTTCATTGCGTTTTTCATCCATTAAAACCGGTTGGATTCCTGGTAATGGTAAAGTAGCATACGTAGGTTTTGTTGGTGTAACAAATGCCAAAGGCGAAATCATAATACCGCCGGTTTCTGTTTGCCACCACGTATCTACAACAGGACATCTTTTATCCCCAACGTGATCATTGTACCAGTGCCAAGCTTCTTCATTGATTGGTTCCCCAACAGATCCAATTACTTTAAGCGACTTCAATGGATATTTTTGTACAAATTCTATATTTTCTTTTGCCAAAGCACGAATAGCAGTTGGTGCAGTATAAAACTGTGTTACTTTGTGTTTTTCGATAACTTCCCAAAAGCGACTAAAATCAGGATACGAAGGAACTCCTTCAAAAATTACTGTTGTTGCTCCGTTCAATAATGGGCCATAAAGAATATAGGAATGTCCGGTAATCCAACCAATATCGGCTGTACACCAAAAAACATCATTCTCTTCATAATTGAAAACATTCTTAAAAGTATAAGCAGTATATACCATATACCCTGCTGTAGTATGTACCATTCCTTTTGGTTTTCCTGTTGAACCTGAAGTGTACAGTATAAATAATGGATCCTCAGCATCCATTATTTCGGCAACATTATTGTCTGATGCTTGATCCAAAAGAGGTTGCAACCATTGGTCACGATCTTCTTTCATATTAATATCAGAATGAATTCTTTTGGTAACTAAAACTTTTTCGACAGAATTACATTTTTCCAATGCTTCATCAACGATTTCTTTTAAATCAATGGTTTTATTACCACGATAACCTCCATCAGATGTGATAACCATTTTACACTCACTGTCATTGATACGAGTGGCCACAGCTGTAGACGAAAATCCAGCAAAAACAACAGAATGTATCGCTCCAATCCTTGCACAAGCTAATACTGAAACTGCTAATTCAGGAATCATTGGCAAATAAATACAAACTCTATCTCCTTTTTTTATGCCTTGCTCACGCAATACGTTTGCCATTTTACAAACACGTTGGTGCAATTGATTATATGTGATGTGTAATGCCGATTCAGAAGGATCATTTGGTTCAAAAATAATTGCTGTTTTTTCTCCTCTTTTAGCAAGGTGCCTATCTATACAATTTTTAACAATATTGACTTTTGCTTCAGTAAACCATTTTATATCGGCTTCAGCCATATTAAAATCAACAACTTTATCCCATTGTTGGTACCAAGTGAAATTTTCCTCTGCTATTTTACCCCAAAATTTTCTAGGTTCACGAACTGATTTATTGTAATGTTTAAAATATTGTTCTAAATTTTCAATTTTGTAGTAGCTCATGTTATAATTTTTTATAAAAGTATTAAATCTCTCGCTATTCTTAAAATTATTTAAATCATAAATACTTGCTAAAAAAAATAGATTCGCAAATAAAAAAGCACTTTTAATACTAATTTGTTTAATTTTTGCTGTTTTTGGAAAAATAAGGAAAACACAAAAAGGCGAGATAGATTTAAATCCACCTCACCTTATGTATCAACAAAATTTAACAACAATTATTTTAGTACTATGAACGATGATTTTTTGAACAATAATCAACCAAAACTATTTCGTTCAAATCAAGAAATTCTATTACTAATTTTTCAACATGATTAATTAAAAAATAAACATAGATATTTTTTTACTACTTCCCAATCTTTTTAATAGGGACTACTTCACTCAACTTTAAGCTCGTTTAAAGTCAAGTGAATGTACAAGCATCCATATCCATTTATCTTTTATTAATAAGTTTTAACTAATTCAAAATATTATGAAATCAAATGATATAGTGCTAATCCCAACACACCCTCTTATGTGGTAATTCCTATTTTATTATCTATTATATTATCCTATTTTTTTCATTGCAGTCATCGATTCTCTCAACCACTCACCCACTTCTTCAATTGGATGCTGACGAATACTTTTGTTTACAGCAATAAGAACCGCATTATCTACTCCATTTGAAGTTGAAAAAGATTTTCCTATTACATTAGTATCTACAGTTTTCATGAAATCAGTCAATAACGGTTTACAAGCATGGTCAAATAAATAACAACCATATTCTGCTGTATCCGAAATGATTCTGTTCATTTCATATAATTTTTTTCTGGCTACTGTATTTGCAATCAAAGGCAATTCGTGTAAAGACTCATAATATGCTGATTCTTCTATAATTCCTGTTTGAGTCATGGTTTCAAAAGCCAACTCTACACCAGCTTTTACCATTGCAATCATCAAAACACCATTATCAAAATACTCTTGTTCTGAAATATGTGCTGCTGTTGGCGCTGTTTTTTCGAAGTTAGTTTCTGCAGTTGCAGCTCTCCAAGTCAATAAATTAATATCATCATTAGCCCAGTCAATCATCATATTTCTTGAAAATTCACCAGAGATAATATCATCCATGTGTTTTTGAAATAACGGACGCATGATATCTTTTAATTCATCTGCCAATTCATACGCTTCAATTTTTGCAGGATTTGACAAACGATCCATCATGTTTGTAATTCCGCCATGTTTCAAAGCTTCAGTTACAGTTTCCCAACCGTATTGAATTAATTTTGAAGCATAAGCAGGTTCAATTCCTTTTTCAACCATTTTATCAAAACATAAAATAGAACCTGTTTGTAACATTCCACAAAGAATGGTTTGTTCTCCCATTAAATCCGATTTTACTTCGGCTACAAATGAAGAGTTCAATACTCCAGCTTTGTGACCACCAGTAGCAACTGCATACGCTTTTGCTTGTTCAAAACCTTCTCCGTTTGGATTATTTTCTGGGTGAACCGCAATTAAAGTTGGTACACCAAAACCTCTTTTATATTCTTCACGTACTTCAGATCCAGGACATTTTGGCGCACACATTATTACAGTAATGTCTTTACGAATTTGCATTCCTTCCTCTACAATATTAAAACCGTGAGAATACGCTAAAGTTGATCCGTTTTTCATCAAAGGCATAATCGCTGTAACTACAGCAGTATGTTGCTTGTCTGGTGTAAGGTTACAAACCAAATCAGCCGTTGGGATTAATTCTTCATACGTTCCCACTTTGAATCCATTATCAGAAGCATTTTTAAACGAAGCTCTTTTTTCTGAAATTGCATCTGCGCGCAATGCATAAGAAATATCTAAACCAGAATCTCTCATGTTCAAACCTTGGTTTAAACCTTGTGCTCCACAACCTACAATGACTACTTTTTTTCCTGCTAAAGCTTTTATTCCGTCTACAAATTCAGATTGATCCATGAATTCGCATACGCCTAATTGTTCTAATTGTAATCTAAGTGGTAATGAATTGAAATAATTTGCCATTTTTTATTATTTAATGATTGTAAAATTTAATAGTTGATAGGTTTAAAACTTAAACAGATTCCTGTTTAAGTTCTTCTAATAATGTTGAAATCTCCATTTTTGCTTTGGAAACTGATATTCTTCCGGAACGTACAAATTGCATGATTCCAAAAGGTTTTAATTTTTCGTACAACGATTCTATTTCAGCACGTTGTCCTGATTTTGAAATCACAAAAAAGTCTCTCGCAACTGTAACTATTTCGGAGTGGCTTTCTTTAATTATATTCTGAATTTGTTTTTCATCAAAAAGTAAGCTCGACTCAATTTTGAATAATGCATTTTCCAAGAAAATAGTTTCTTCATCAATATGATAAAATGCTTTGATGACTTCAATTTGTTTTTCGATTTGTCCTACTATATTTTGTACCCATTTTTCGGTTGTATTAACCACAATTATAAATCTGGAAACATTTTCAATTTCAGATTCGGATACATTTAAACTCAAAATATTGATATGGCGTTTCAAGAATATTCCAGATATTCTGTTTAATAAGCCAACGTTGTTTTCTGAATAAACAGAAATGGTGAATGTTTTATTTTCCATAATATTAACTTAATCGGATATCAGAAACCGATGCTCCTGTAGGAATCATTGGGAATACGTTATTTTCTTTTTCTACCATAACTTCAAGGAAATAGGATTCTTTTGAAGCCATCATTTCGGCAACGGCAGCATCTAAATCTTCTCTTTTGGTTACTTTCTTTGCTTTGATATAATAGCCTTCAGCAATGGCTATAAAATTAGGATTGATCATTTCCGTAGAAGCGTATCTTTTGTCAAAAAATAATTGTTGCCATTGACGAACCATTCCTAAAAATTCATTGTTCAAGACCACAATTTTCACAGGAACTTTGGTTTGGAAAATAGTTCCTAATTCCTGAATGGTCATTTGAAAACCTCCATCACCAATAATGGCTACTACTTCACGATCTGGCATTCCCATTTTGGCTCCAATTGCTGCAGGCAATGCAAATCCCATAGTTCCTAAACCACCTGAAGTCACATTACTTTTGGTCGAATTGAATTTGGCATAACGACAAGCAAACATTTGGTGTTGTCCCACATCCGAAACCATAATGGCGTCTCCTTTGGAATGCTTGTTGATCATTTCAATCGTTTCTCCCATAGAAATTCCTTCTCTCTTTGGTTTTAACTCGTCATTGATTACCGCTTCTAATTCTATTTCATATTTCTCTTTGAATTCATTGTGCCAAGCTTCATGAGAGTTGTTTTCGATTAAAGGAAGTAAAGCTGTTAAAGACTCTTTTAAGTCGGCCAAAACTGCTACAGTAGTTTTTACATTCTTATCTACTTCAGCTGGATCAATTTCAAAATGAATTACTTTGGCTTGTTTCGCATAAGTAGCTAAATTTCCTGTAACACGATCGTCAAAACGCATTCCAAGCGCAATTAAAACATCACATTCATTCGTCAAAACATTAGGGCCGTAATTTCCGTGCATTCCCACCATTCCTACATTCAATGGATGATCTGTAGGCATTGCCGAAAGTCCTAAAATGGTCCAAGCTGCCGGAATTCCTGATTTTTCAACCAAAGCTTTTAACTCGGCTTCCGCTTCACTAAGAATTATTCCCTGACCAAATATGATAAATGGTTTTTTAGCAGTATTAATTAACTCAGCTGCTTCCTTAACTTTTTCAGGATTTAAAACTGGTTTCGGATTGTAACTTCTAATACTGGTACATTTTTTATAACTGAATTCAATTTCGTCAAACTGAGCATTTTTTGTAATATCAATTAATACTGGACCCGGACGACCAGATTTAGCAATATAAAATGCTTTTGCAATGATTTCAGGAATTTCTGAAGCTTCGGTAATTTGGTAATTCCATTTTGTTACCGGAGTCGAAATTCCAATAATATCAGTTTCTTGAAAAGCATCGGATCCCAGTAAATGTTTCCCTACTTGACCTGTGATACAAACCATAGGAGTCGAATCGATTTGCGCATCTGCAATTCCTGTAACTAAATTTGTTGCTCCCGGACCTGAAGTTGCAATGGCAACTCCCACTTTTCCTGTTGCTCTTGCAAAACCTTGTGCAGCATGAGTAGCACCTTGTTCGTGACGCACTAAAACATGCTGTAATTGATCTTGAAATTTATATAATTCGTCATAAACAGGCATTATGGCACCTCCTGGATAACCATAAACCAAGTCTACTCCTTCTTCTAATAAGCATCTAATAACGGCTTCGGCGCCGGAAATTTTATTTGTTCCCATGGGTACGTTTATTATTTTTTAGAATTAGAAACATCTATTTAAAATATCTTGTTTTGTTTCTATCTCTTCTTTTTTGAAAATTATTTATCAGTTACACATCCTTCAGAGGCACTTGAGACCGAACGCATATATTTAAGTAACACTCCTTGTTTAATTGGTGATTCTGGTTTTTTCCAATTGGCTTTACGTTTTGCGAATTCTTCGTCAGATATTTTCATATTGATAGTGTTTTTCACAGCATCAATTGAAATCACATCACCGTTTTCTATTAAAGCAATTCCTCCTCCTTCATAGGCTTCTGGAGTAACGTGCCCGACTACGAAACCGTGAGAACCTCCAGAAAAACGTCCGTCTGTAATTAAAGCGACAGTACTTCCTAAGCCAGCTCCCATAATTGCAGATGTTGGTTTAAGCATTTCAGGCATTCCCGGACCTCCTTTTGGACCACAATACCGAATAATAACCACATTTCCTGGTTTTACTTCGCCTCCTCTAATTCCTTTAATTACATCATGTTCATTTTCAAAAACTACTGCTGTACCTTCAAAAAACTCACCTTCTTTACCACTAATTTTAGCCACACAACCTTCTGAAGCTATGTTTCCGTATAAAATTTGAATATTTCCAGTAGCTTTTAATGCCTTTTGGATTTCATGAATCACTTCTTGTCCATCATTCAAATCAGGAACTGAAGCTAAGTTTTCAGCAATTGTTTTTCCCGTTACCGTTAAACAATCTCCATGTAAAAAACCTTCTTTCAATAAATATTTCATTACTCCTGGAACTCCACCTACATTATGCAGGTCTTCCATTAAGTATTTACCGCTTGGTTTCAAGTCAGCAAGCAATGGTGTTTTATCACTAATATCTTGGAAATCTTTTAATGTAAGATCAACACCTACTGAATGTGCCATTGCAATTAAGTGCATAACCGCATTCGTTGAACCGCCTAAAACAGCCACGATTGTAATCGCATTTTCGAATGCTTTACGAGTCATAATGTCTCTAGGCTTAATATCTTTTTCCAATAATATTCTGATGGCTTTACCAGCATCAGCACATTCTTGTTTTTTTTCTGGACTCAAAGCAGGATTAGAAGAACTGTACGGTAAACTCATCCCTAAAGCTTCAATCGCAGATGACATCGTGTTAGCCGTATACATACCACCGCAAGCACCTGCACCCGGACAAGCATTTTGTATCACACCTTTAAAATCTTCAGGTGTAATAGTGTTGTTGAATTTTTTTCCTAATGCTTCAAAAGCAGAAACAATATTCAAATCTTCCCCTTTCCATTTTCCTGGGTGAATAGATCCTCCATAAACCATAATAGAAGGGCGATTTACTCTACCCATAGCCATTAGCGCTCCTGGCATATTTTTATCACAACCTGGAACAGCAATCATTCCATCATACCATTGTGCTCCCATAACCGTTTCAATAGAATCTGCAATTACATCACGGGAAACTAAAGAAAAACGCATTCCATCATTACCATTTGAAATTCCATCACTGACACCAATAGTATTAAAAATTAAACCAACTAAATCTACTGCCCAGACGCCAGTCTTAATATCTTTAGCCAAATCGTTTAAGTGCATATTACAAGGGTTTCCATCGTAACCCATACTCACAATTCCTATTTGCGCTTTTTTAAGATCTTCTTCAGTTAATCCAATTCCGTACAACATGGCCTGAGAAGCTGGTTGTGTTTCATCTTGCGTAATTATTTTGCTGTATTTATTTAATTCCATTATATGATTGTTTCTCTATTTTTTAAATTTATTCCAAAAAAAAACCTCCCAAAATAATTGGGAGGTTTTAAATATTTTTTTAATTATATCTATACCATTCCCTCTGCACATGTGATAATCACATTGACATTAATAATTGAAGAAATAATAGATACGATTTGCATTTTTTTATTTTTATTTGCTTCAAAAGTATAAAAACAAATAGTACTAAAAAAATATAACCTCAATATTATATGCATTTTCAATTATTAAATGCATTTTGATTATTGCTTTTTAAACAATAGTCGATTGTCCTATGTAGACATTGTCACTTTTAAAATATAAGTCGTCTTTACTTAAAATGTAATTTGAGATAAAGTCTCCCACTTCATTTGTTCCAAATTTTGAATACGGATTTAAATCTGCAGTGACGACATTTAATTCAATTGCTTTATGAACTGCTTCGTATACTTTTTGCGATTCGATATGAAGACCAAAATGTTCCAAAAGCATCGCCGCAGATACTATTGAAGCAATAGGATTAGCAATATTTTTTCTTTTAGCTTCTGGATAAGAACCATGAATAGGCTCAAAAAGTGCATTTGAATTTCCTAAAGATGCTGATGGCAATAATCCGATTGAACCCGTAATTACACTAGCTTCATCCGATAAAATATCACCAAATAAGTTTTCGGTTAAAATGACATCAAATTGTTTTGGATTAATGATTATTTGCATCGCAGCATTATCAACAAAAAGAAAATCTAAGGTTACATCAGGATATCCTTCTGCAATTTCAGTTACTACTTTTCTCCACAATCTTGATGTTTCAAGGATACTGGCTTTATCAACCAGAGTCACTTTTTTCTTTCTTTTTTGAGCTGTTCTAAAAGCCAAATGACTGATTCGAATAATCTCTTCTTCTGAATATTCACATAAATCAGATGCTAAAGTACCTTGTTCGTTGATCTTTTTTTCACTGAAATAAGATCCTCCCGAAATTTCTCTGAAAATTATAAAATCAGCTCCTTCAATTATTTTTCTTTTTAAAGGAGATAAGTCCAATAAGTCATTGTATGGTTTTATAGGTCTTATATTCGCATACAATCCTAGTGCTTGTCTCAATTTTAATAATCCTTGTATAGGGCGTGATTTTGAATCTGAATGGGTATCATATTTTGAATCATCAACAGCTCCAAATAATATAGCATCAGTATTCAAACAAAGGTTCAATGTTTGCTCCGGTAAAGGATTTCCTGTTTTCTCAATAGCAATAGCACCAATAAGCGCGTCTTCAAAAACAAACTCATGATCAAAAACAACACCAATTGCATACAATGCTTTTTTTGCTTGTAAGATTACCTCCGGACCTATTCCGTCTCCTGAAAGTACTGCTATTTTTAAGTTCATAATAGTAGAATTTAGATTTTATTAGAAATCAAAATATTTTAGTTAAGGATTAATTCCTTATTCATTTTACAGGCTTCAATTATTTGATGAATATCATCATCCAACACTTCTTTTTTAATGTCAGCAAACTTTAAAAATTCAACATAGACAACATCTAATTGCACTTTTGTAAGTTCATACCCAACTTTTTTGGCTCTGTAGGCCAATGCTGCTCTACCGCTTCTGGCCGTAAGAACTATAGATGATTCATTTACACCTACTTCTAAAGGATCCATGATTTCATAAGTCGCTCTATTTTTTATCACACCATCTTGATGAATTCCGGAGCTGTGTGCAAAAGCATTAGCACCAACAATCGCTTTATTGGGTTGCACCATCATTCCCATACTTTCAGAAACCAATCGGCTCATTTCATTCAGCTGACGTGTATTGATATTGGTATCTAAATTCAAATAAGGATGTTGTTTGAAAATCATCACCACTTCTTCAAGAGCAGTATTTCCAGCTCTTTCGCCTATTCCGTTTATGGTACATTCTATTTGTCTCGCTCCATTTACAGCTCCTGCAATTGAATTAGCTGTAGCCATTCCTAAATCATTGTGACAATGACAAGACAAGATTACGTTTTCAATCCCTTTGACGTTTTCTTTTAAATACTTGATTTTTGCACCATATTCTTCTGGTAAGCAATAACCTGTTGTATCTGGAATATTAAGTACGGTAGCACCTGATTTTATTACTTCTTCACAGACTCGAGCCAAAAATTCATTATCAGTTCTACCTGCGTCTTCAGCATAAAATTCTACATCTTCAACATACGATTTAGCATGTGAAACGGCAAATTTTGCTCGGGCAATAATATCTTCTCTGGTTGTGTTTAGCTTGTGTATTATGTGCGAATCAGAAGTTCCAATTCCAGTATGTATACGAGGTCTTTTTGCATGTTTTAAAGCTTCTGCAGCAACATCAATATCATTTTTAACCGCTCTTGTTAATCCGCAGACAACTGCATTTTTTACCACCTTACTTATTTCTGAAACAGATAAAAAATCACCTGGACTAGAAACAGGAAAACCAGCTTCTATAATGTCAACACCCATTTCGTCCAGTCGATTTGCTATAACGAGTTTTTGATTGGTATCTAATTTACATCCTGGGACCTGTTCGCCATCTCTTAAAGTGGTATCAAAAATTTGAACTTTCTCTCTATTCATTTTCATTTATTTAATGTAATTTCACAACTTGATAACAAAAATATCTTTCATTACTTTAATATAAAACTCAATTTAATGAAATATACTGCTTATAAAGCAATCAATAACTTTGTAATCAATTGAAAAACAACATATTAAGCTACTATATTTTACAATGGCTAACCATCAAAAAGATTTCTTATTTGTATTAATAAAATCACTTTCAAAATCTGAAAAAAGACAATTCAAGATTTTCGCAAGCCGATTGGAAACCAGTTCCAATACAAAATTCATCGAATTATTCAATATTTTAGACAAATCAGAAGTCTATGATGAGAAACTCATTCTAAAAAGCGGTATCATTAAAAAAGTGCAATTATCGAATCTTAAATCATATTTGTATAAGCAAATTTTAGTGAGCATCCGATTGAATATTCCCAGCCAAAACATTCGGTATCAGCTAAGAGAACAAATTGATTTTGCTGCCATATTGTACAATAAAGGGCTATACAAGCAGAGTTTAAAAATTTTGGATAAAACAAAAATTTTAGCTTTAGAGAATGATGAAAAACTGATGGCTTATGAAATTGTAGAATTCGAAAAACTTATTGAATCACAATACATAACACGAAGTATTCAAGGACGCGCTGATGAATTGGTTATTCAGGCCAAAGAATTAAATTACCGCAATACTATTTCCAGTAAATTGTCTAATTTATCGTTGCAATTGTACGGTATTATGCTTAAAACCGGTTATGTAAAAAGTGACGAAGAATATAAATATATAGACGACTATTTCAACAAACACATTTCTAAATTTGATGATAAAAAATTCGGTTTTAGAGAAAAATATTGGTTTTATAATGCGTATCTCTGGAGAAGTTTCTTAGTACAGGATTTTCTTTCTTGTTATAAATACGCTTTAAAATGGGTGACACTTTTTTATGATAACCCAAGTATGATTCATTTGAATCCTGTATTTTTCTTAAAAGGAAACCATTATTTATTGGAATCTTTATACATGTTGAAGTATAAATCAAAATTCAAAAAATATTTAGAGTTGCTGGAAGATACCATAAAAGATTCTCATTTCCCAGTGAATGATAATATCGCGTCATTATCATTCTTATATGTCTATAATAATAAATTGAATTACCATATTCTGGAAGGAACGTTTGCCGAAAGCGAATATTTAATTCCCGAAGTATTAAATAAATTAAAAATTCACACGGACCATCTTGATGAACATCACGAAATGTTGTTCTATTATAAATTTGCGTCAATTTATTTTGGGAACGAAAAATATGCGGAATGTATCTTTTATTTAGAGAAAATCATAAACAACAAAAATCTTTCGATGCGAGAAGATTTAATGTGTTTTGCCAGAATACTCTGTTTGATTGCTCATTATGAATTAGGAAAAGATTATTATTTAGAAAATCAGTTAAAAAACACCTATAAATTCCTAATCAAAATGAATGATTTACATGAAGTGCAAAAAGAAATCATTAAGTTTTTGAAAAATTTAAACTCCATTTATCCAACAGATATCAAAAAAGAATTTGTAAAAATGAGAGCGCGATTTATTGAATTGGAGAAAAACACCTACGAAAAAAGAGCTTTCCTTTATCTTGATATTATTTCTTGGCTCGAAAGCAAAATTGAAAACCGAAAAATAAGTGATATTATTAAAGAAAAAGCCAAATTGATTAATCGATAAAAGTTTATATGACAAAAGGAGGTTTTTAGCCTCCTTTTTGTTAACTTATAATATCGAAGAATCGCCACCAATAATTACGCTAATTTATCCGTTTTGTAAACAATTGGCGCTTCTTGAAACAATAGTTTAGCATTTTCGAAAAAAGAAATAAGATACGACTGCTCATTATGAAGCTTTAATCCCGCTTCATTTTCCCAAACTTCATGAAAAATAAAAATCGTTGATTCTTCAAGACTTTGATGCAAATCGTACTGCAAACAAGCCGCTTCTTTAGTTGAATTTTGAACCAAATCCAGTAAAAGAGATTTCAATGTCTCCACACTTTCCGGTTTACTTTTTAGAATAACTGTTAGATATATTGGCATAATTAATTTAAGAATAGTTGTGTTAAATGGTTTTGATACAATTTAATATCATTTACAACATCAGCATTTTTTTCAATATCATGAAAATGAATACTTTGTAACGGTTTCATGCCTGTAAAAGCGTTCATTCGGTGAAAACCAAATAACGGTCCTTCATCCACACTGTGCTGATTGAAAAATTCTCCCGGTAAGGTAAAAGCTTCTTTTGGTGCATTCCAAGAGGTGGTTACCATATATTTTTTGCCGTGAAGCATTCCTCCTGTTCCATAATTAACCGTTGGATTTTCAGATGAACGCCCGTCACTTTTGTAAATTCCTTTGGCGTGACCTTCGGTGAAAACCACATCAATGTATTTTTTAAAACCGTGTGGCAACTGAAACCACCATATTGGTGTGTGATAGATGATTACATCAGCCCAAACAAACTTTTCAACTTCAGAAACAGGACTGTAATCGTCATTGATATTTGTTGTTTTTATTTCAAAAGCTGTATTATTTTTGAAAAAATTCAAGGTTTCATTCGAAATAGTTTCATTAAACCGTCCTCCAGAATGGCCAAACTTTTGTCCGCCATTGATTATAAATATTTTTGTCATGATTTGTGTTTTTAATTTGATGATGCAAAGTTAGAACGAGAAAACCTATTATTAAAATAACTTAATTCATACCTTTGTATCATAATTATAATAGTTATGATAAACTTAGAATGGTATCGCACGTTTAAAGCGGTTTACAAAACTGGAACATTAACTAGTGCGGCTGAAGTATTATTTATTTCCCAACCTGGTGTGAGTCTGCATTTGAGTTCCTTGGAAAATTATGTGGGCTATAAATTATTTGACCGAACAGGTCGGAAAATGGTTCCCACCGAAAAAGGAAAAGTGCTCTACAATTTCATCATTGAAGCATTGACTAAACTGGAAGAAGCCGAGAAAAACTTTCAGCAAAGCACCGAGAAAAACACACCAACCATAAGTGTGGGGATGTGTTTTGAAACTTTCCAAATTACACTGCAACAATATATTTCGACCTTGCCATTTAATGTTATCATTCAATTTGGTGAATATCCCGAAATGGTCGAGAGTTTAGAAAAAGGAATTCTTGATTTAATCATCACACCACAAATGGTAATTAAAAATGCCATTGAATATCAGGCATTTTCTTCAGAAACAATTGTGCTTGTTGGCGGAAACGAAATTGACGATTTGGAATTCAATTTGATAGAAAAAAAGGAAAGTGTTCAAGAAATCGAACTTTGGTTAAAACAACAAAAATGGTATGGAACTACCGGAGACATGGAACATTTACGTCGTTTTTGGCAATTAAATTTCAATAAACACCCTGATTTCAGACCTAATTATATTGTTCCAAATCTAAATTCAATAATTCGTTGTTTGAGCAGTGGCAAGGGATTGGCTGTAGTTCCTGATTTTCTTTGTCGAAAAGAAATTGATAATGGCTCGATTAAAATGATTTGGGAAGGAAAAACTCCACTAAAAAAGACGCTCTATTTCGCCACCAGAAAAAAAACAATGTATCAGGAAGAAATTGCGTTGATTAAGACAATATTTCTGGAATTAAACTAAAATACTCCGTTTAAAAAATATTCATTACTTTTAAAGAATACTTAAAAAATTAAAATTATGAATGGATTTTTTAAAACAATACTAGCAGGTTACGGCGCCAAAAAATTAGGTGGCGGCTGTTTTGGAACAATTATACTATTTATAATAATCTATTGGATATTAGGTTATTTTTAGAATTAAAACACTAAAAATAACCTAATTATAATTTCAATATTAGTATGCCAAGATTTCTTTCAGATCATTTTCGAATCTGCCTTTCGGCAAATATTGATCTTCCAAAGCTTTTGTAAACGGAATTGGCGAGTCTAAACTTGCTACGCGTTTTACCGGCGCATCAAGGTATTTGAAACAATTTTCCATTATCATTGCCGAAATATCGCTGGCAATTCCACCAAACATACTGTCTTCTTGATAAATAATCACTCTTCCCGTTTTCTTTACAGAAGCAAAAATAGCTTCGGTATCCAAAGGCTGTAAGGTTCTTAAATCCAATAAATCCGCCGAAATTTCAGGATTTTTTGCTAAAGTATCCAAAGCCCAATGCACCGCTGCTCCAAACGAAATGATAGTAACATCATTCCCTTCTTTCAACAAAGCCGCTTTTCCTAATGGAATGGTATAATAATCTTTTGGGACCTCTTGGTAAACGCTTCTGTACAATTGCTTGTGCTCAAAAAACAATACCGGATTCGGGTCGTTTATGGAAGTATTCAACAATCCTTTGACATCATACGGAAATGCCGGATAAACTACTTTTAAACCTGGCGTTTTGGTAAACCAAGCTTCATTGGTTTGCGAATGAAAAGGTCCTGCTTGTGTTCCTCCACCGCAAGGCATTCGGACCACAACATCGGCTTTTTCTAACCAACGATAATGTGATTTGGCTAATAAATTTACAATTGGGTTGAAACCTGTCGAAACAAAATCGGCAAACTGCATTTCCACAATCGCTTTATATCCATTAATCGACAATCCCATTCCTGCTGAAACCACTGCACTTTCACAAATTGGCGTATTGATAACACGCTCTTTGCCAAACTGCGCTACAAAACCATCGGTAATTTTAAAAGCACCACCATATTCAGCAATATCCTGACCCATGATTACTGAGTTTTCATGACGTTCCATTGATTGTCTCAAACTGCTAGAAATGGCATCTATAAAACGAATATTTTCTTTTTCCTCTGAAGGATTAACTTGCTCAAATACATATGGCTTATAAACATCATTTAGTTCTTCACTTAATGAAGCTTCAATCTCCGGTTCCGCATTGGCAATTGCCAGACTTTCATCAATTTCCTTCTTTATTTCGGTATGCAAAGCCGCATCAAAATCTACTGTAAGAATTCCGTTTTCGGTCAAATAGTTGAAGTAATTTTTAACGGGATCTTTAATCGCCCACATATCCATTAACTCTTGCGGAACGTATTTGGTGCCACTCGCCTCTTCATGCCCGCGCATTCTGAAGGTTTTGAATTCCAATAATACTGGACGTGGATTTACTTTCATCGAAGCCTTTAATTCGGATAACAAATTAAAAACTTCAAGGATATTATTTCCATCAACAATATGACTTTCCATTCCGTAGCCTTTCCCTTTATCGGCCAGATTTTCGCAACGGTATTGTTCATTCGTAGGGGTCGAAAGGCCATAACCGTTATTCTCTATCACAAATAGAACCGGTAATTCCCAAACCGAAGCAATATTCAACGCTTCATGAAAATCTCCTTCACTTGTTGCTCCTTCGCCGGTAAAAACTGCCGTAACTTTTCCGTTTTTCTTGAGTTTATTGGCCAAAGCAATTCCGTCAGCCACACCTAATTGCGGACCTAAATGCGAAATCATTCCAATAATCTTGTATTGTTGTGTTCCAAAGTGAAAACTGCGATCACGACCTTTAGTAAAACCATTGGCTTTGCCCTGCCATTGTGAAAAAAGACGGTACAAAGGAATATCTCTTCCGGTGAAAACGCCAAGATTTCTATGCATTGGCAAAATGTATTCATCTGAATCTAAAACTGCTGTGACTCCAACAGAAATAGCCTCTTGACCAATTCCAGAAAACCATTTAGATACCTTTCCCTGACGAATAAGAATCAACATTTTCTCCTCAATTAGTCTTGGTTTCAGTATTCTTTTATATAAATCTAATAATTGGTTGTCTGTAAGATTTTTTCTGTCGAAGATCATTTTTTCGGTTTTATTGTATGGTTCAAAGATAAAAAAATATAACAGTTTAGTGTTATTTTGTTATATTTTTTTATATTGTTTATAAGTTTTAAAATTCAGATATAAAATTATTCTTTACATTTGTATCTGCAAGGTTTTTAGCCTTACAAGTTATTAAAAAATATTTAAAAGTATGCAAAACATTCCTAGTGTTGACTTGCGTGATTTCCTTTCGGACGACCCGAAACGTAAACAAAAATTTGTAAATGAAATCGGAAGTGCATTTGAAGATATTGGCTTCGTAGCACTCAAAGGGCATTTTTTAAACGACCAGTTGGTTGATGAATTGTATGGTGAAATCAGAAATTTTTTCGCTTTACCTTTAGAAACAAAACACAGTTATGAAATCCCTGGAATTGGCGGACAAAGAGGGTATGTTTCTTTTGGAACAGAGCATGCCAAAGGCAGAAAAGAAGGTGATTTGAAGGAGTTTTGGCACTTTGGACAATATGTGTCTGAAGATTCAAAATACGCTTCGGAATACCCAGAAAATGTTGAAGTTAAAGAACTTCCCCGTTTTAATATTGTAGGTAAAGAAGCCTACCAAATGCTGGAAAAAACAGGAGTTTATGTTTTGAGAGCTTTGGCTTTACACCTTGGTTTGGATGAATTTTATTTTGACCAATATGCCAAAGACGGGAATTCAATCTTAAGACCTATTCATTACCCACCAATCACGTCTGAACCAGCAAATGCAATTCGTGCTGCTGCTCATGGTGATATCAACTTAATTACTTTGTTGATGGGTGCGCAAGGAAAAGGGTTACAAGTACAAAATCACAACGGAGAATGGATTGATGCTATTGCTGAATCGGATGAATTAGTTATCAATGTGGGTGATATGTTATCGCGTCATACTAATAACAAATTGAAATCAACCATTCATCAAGTGGTAAACCCACCAAGAGAATTATGGGGAACTTCACGTTATTCTATTCCGTTTTTTATGCATCCGGTGAGTGATATGAAATTGGATTGTTTGGAAAACTGTATTGATGCAGAACATCCAAAAAAATTCGAAGATATTACCGCAGGAGCCTATTTATATGAGCGTTTAGTAGATTTAGGGCTTATTAAAAAATAAACTTAATTTACGTCAAATACTAAAAGACATTAAGTTTATGCTTAATGTCTTTTGTTTTTTACCAATTTAAATCAGCATTATCTGCGTTCAAAATATATAAAGTTATGGACTTACAAGACCAATTAAAAAATCTTTTTCCAGATCACGAACCATCTCCTGAAGATCCAATTGAAGAAGTGGCTCACGAATTATACGTTCAAAAAGAACCTATGATTTGCAAATTCGAAAAACGTAAAGGAAAAGCGACTACCATAATTGAAGGGTATGAAGGTACTGACGAGGATTTTAAAATCCTGGCCAAAGAAATCAAAACCAAATTGAGTGTTGGAGGAACTTTCAAAGATGATTCCATTATCATTCAGGGTGATTATCGTGATAAAATAATGACTGTTTTAAAAGAAAAAGGATTTAAAGTAAAACGTGTTGGAGGTTAAAAAGTATTTAGTGTTCAGTTATTAGTATTCAGTTGAGCAACTTGAAACCTTAAACATTAAACAAAAAAATAATGATACAATCATCAGAATTAATATTAAATCCAGACGGTAGCGTTTACCATTTGAATTTAAAACCAGAACATATTGCACACGATATCATCTTTGTAGGAGATCAAAATCGCGTGGAGAAAATCACTCAATTTTTTGACAGTATTGAATTTTCGACTCAAAAAAGAGAATTCAAAACCCAAACCGGGATTTTTAAAGGCAAGCGAATTACAGTAATGTCTACAGGAATTGGTCCTGACAACATTGATATTGTCATCAACGAACTGGATGCTTTGGTCAATATTGATTTGAAAACCCGTCAGCCAAAAGAAAATTTGACTTCATTGAACATCATCCGTATTGGAACTTCGGGTTCTTTACAAGCCGATATTCCTGTGGATAGTTTTGTGATGTCAAAATTTGGATTAGGACTGGATAACATGCTTCGCTCCTATTTAATTGACGAAGTTTCGAATCTTGAAATGGAAGATGCTTTTGTAAAACACACCAATTGGGATTTACGAAAAGGGAAACCGTATGTAATTGCTTGTTCCGAAAAACTGGAGAAAATTATAGAAAGCAATAAAATGCATAAAGGAATTACCGCAACTGCCGGTGGTTTTTATGGTCCTCAAGGTCGCGTTTTGCGTTTGAATATTCAAGATGAAGCGCTAAATTCTAAAATGGATAATTTTAAATTTGGTGACAACCAAATTACCAACTTAGAAATGGAAACGGCAGCAATTTATGGACTTTCAGCTCTTTTAGGACATAATGCTTTGTCATTAAACGCTATTATTGCCAATCGTGCTTCGGGAACATTTAGCGAAGATCCGTACAAAGCCGTTGATGAATTGATTGCGTATACTTTAGAAAAAATAGCTTTAGGATAGCGAAATTAATTTTCAAAATCTTACCCATTTGTAGTTTTAAAAAAGTGCTCTTTAATTTTTTTAAAACTACATTTGTTCTTAGAACAAAACGATAATGAAAATAATACTTACAGGTGCAACAGGAGTTCTGGGATCTCATATTATGTATGAAATTCTGGAGCTTTTCATCAACACTAAAATTGATGGTAAACTTTTTATAATTGCCCGAAATAAAGGAAAAAAATCTGCTTTAGATCGCATAAACGAACTTTTATCGAGCAGTTATACGCCAAAAATTATAAAAGACAAAGGCATAGAAAAATTGCACGAATACATTGAAATCATCGATACTGATTTGGCTGAGATTCAAGATACTTTTTCAAGCCAAATAAAAGATGCTTATTTCATCCATTCTGCTGGATTCGTGAATTTATCTACTGATGAAGAGCAACGGGAAAAGATTTTTGATGAAAATACTAAAATCACTAAATCGCTTTTCAATCTATTTCATCCTTTCATAAAAAAGTTTATTTACATCGGAACTGCTTTTTCATCTGGAAACCGAAAAGGATTGATTGACAATGATTTTCATAGTTTAGGATTCAAACCGGAGCATCGCAATGCGTATGAAAATGCCAAATTTCACTCAGAAAATTTTATAGCGGAAGAATGTAAAAAAATAGATTTGCCTTTTCAAATTCTGCGTCCAAGTGTTATTGGAGGTAAAATGTTAGGAACCGAAAATCCATATTTTATTTCAAAATATATGGTTTTTTATCTTTTGGCAAAATTCTTTCACTTTACTTCTCAGCGAAAAGGGGAACAAGAAAATGTGCGTTTTATCGTTAACGAAGACACCGTTTTGAATATTATCCCTGTTGATTATGTGGCAAAAGTGATTGTCAATACGTTTCAAAGAGAAGATATTGAACAGCTTAACATTGTACATAATAAGAGTTTCAATATGGTAAATGGATTGCGGTTGATTATGAAAGAAGTTGGCTATACCAATTTTACTTTGATACAAAATTCGTTAGACTTTAAATATAAAAATACGATCGAAAAATTGTATTACGAAAGTATTGGAAAACATTTAAACCCATATTTCACGACAGCTGCCAACGAATATGATACCACTTTGCTGAACTCCATTATGGAAATACCAAAACTGGATCAAGAGGCGTTCACCAATATGATTCGTTATGCGAGATTGAATAATTTCAAAGATATTAATGTGTAATTTCAGGAGCTAATTCCTGCTGTACACTGCAATCTATTGCGCCGAACCACGGCAAAATAGGATTTACGTTGCCATCAGGGCTAAATCGGGAACCATCAAATTTTTAGTAAAACATGAATCTTATTTTAGAAACCGACCGATTAATTTTAAGAGAAATGCTAGTTTCAGATGCCGACACTTTATTTGAAATGGACAGCAATCCTAAGGTACATCAATATCTTTGGAACAAACCATTGACAGATATTAGCGAAGTACATTCCTATATAGAACTTGTTAGAGCACAATACATTCAAAATAATATTGGGCGATTTGTGGTTGTTTTGAAAGAAACTAATGAATTAATTGGTTGGGCTGGATTAAAATACAACACTGAAATGGTGAATAACAAAGTTCATTTCTATGATATTGGCTATCGGTTAAATGAAAAATTCTGGGGCAAAGGATACGCCAGTGAAGCCAGTTTTGCATGGCTTGATTATGGTTTTAATGTAATGAAAATCAAAATCATGGAAGCCGCAGCGCATACAGATAATATCGCCTCAAACAGAATATTACAAAAAATTGGACTGAAAATGACTGAACAATATCTGGAAGACGGTGTTTCTTGGAATTGGTACGAATTAAAAAATCCTAACCTATAATGAAAACAATAAAAATAGCTGGAGTTCCGGAACATTTCAATCTTCCCTGGCATTTGTCAATAGAAAACGGAGATTTCGAAAAAGAAAACATCGATTTGCAATGGACTGACGTTCCAGAAGGAACCGGAAAAATGTGTCAAATGCTTCGTGATGGCGAAACTGATATTGCCGTAATCCTAACGGAAGGAATCGTAAAAGATATTGTTGCCGGAAACCCGAGTAAAATAGTTCAGGTTTATGTAGAAAGCCCTTTGATTTGGGGAATTCACGTAGCAGCAAAATCAAATTACAAGACATTGGCTGACTTAGAAAACACCAAAGTGGCTATTTCCAGATTAGGTTCCGGTTCGCAATTAATGGCGTATGTAAATGCTGATAATCAAGGTTGGAAAACAGATAATCTTCAGTTTGAAATTATAAATACCATTGATGGAGCTGTCGAAGCTTTGACAAATGGAACCGCCGATTATTTTATGTGGGAGCGTTTCATGACCAAACCACTTGTAGACAAAGGTATTTTCCGCAGAATTGCTGATTGCCCTACGCCTTGGCCTTGTTTTGTAATTGCGGTTCGTGAGGAAGTTTTGGAAAAAAATCCAGCCGTTATTTCAAAAATTCTTGCAATCATTAATCAAACTACGCTTGAATTCAAAGATATTCCAAGTATTGACAAAACGTTGGCTTCAAATTACCACCAAAAAATAGAAGATATTCAAGAATGGTTGTCATTAACGCAATGGTCACAAAAACCATTAGCAGCAGAAATGTTAAACAAAGTTCAAAATCAACTTTTTCAACTTAAAATTATCGATAAAAAAGGTACTTTTGAGGATATTGTAAAAACAGTCTAGATTGCTGTTTTTATTTTTGCTATGATAAAAATAAAAGAAATTAATTTTCAGGGTATTAAACAGCGATTTCAGGTCAAAAAACCTTGGGATGACGTTATTATTTTTATCCTAAACATATTAATTGCTATTCCACTCTTTATTATTGTTCATCAAAACTTAATCAATCCCAATTGGTTTCTGAACATCGACAGAGTCGTTTTGTTTCTATTGATGATTGTTGTTATTCAAATTATCCTTCGATTCTTGAGAACAATAATTCTCTTTTGTATCATTCTATATTTATTGGTTTTGGTTTACGGTTCGACAATTGGAAACTATGGATTTAACAGCGTTTTTGAAGATTATAATTCAATTATGTACACCATGTCCGACAATCCATATCCACAAGATATCATCATTGCAAAATTGCTTCCGTTTCCCAATAAATCAAAAATTATTAATGCCATCGAGTATCAAAATCCGAAAGTCCGGAATTTTGCGGTTATGGCAACCTCAAAACATTTTAAAGACATAAAAGGGTATTCTGATTACAGAACCATCATACAATGCTTTGCCGTTTTCAAAGAAATAAATAGCCGATGGAACTACGTAAGCGACCCAAAAGCAAGAGATTATATCGCTACGGCTACGGAATCACTGCTTTACTTTTCAGGAGATTGTGATGATCATTCCATATTAATGGCTGCCAGTATCAAGTCTATCGGTGGAACTCCCCGATTAATTCATACTACAGGACATATTTATCCAGAAATACTGATAGGTTCACTTACTGATTTAGAAAAAGTCAATTTTCTAATTAAAAATGTCCTATTTGTCAATGAAAGTAACGAAAATAAACTTCATTATCACGTTGATGAGCGCGGTCAAATCTGGATGAATTTAGATTATACAGCCAAATATCCCGGCGGACCTTTTATGTCCGAAGAAATTTTAGGTGCCCTGACATTAGATTAATTCAATTTCATTTTTTGTTCAAATAATCAAATATTTCCCCCTTCCGAATTTATAAGTATACCATTATTCCTTCCCTTTAATCATTAAATTTTCCTATCTTAACCAAACTTAAAATTTTTATTTTATTAAAAGTTTACTATGGAAAATTCAAAGCTCAAAGCCTTTATCCCTCTTTTTTATCTGGTGTGGTCAGACGACCTCTTAACACAAAAAGAATTCATTACGTTACAAGATTTTATTCGTTCCCAGAGTTGGATTTCCGAAAAGGAACAGGAATTTCTTCTTTCAAAAGTAGCCATTTCATCTCCGCCGTCAAGAGAACTGCTTGCTGATTGGAAAGCTGAAATAGAGAAAACGATCCAAGGAAAACCTTCAATCAAATCCATTTTTGATATTTCTATTGTGCTTTCGGAAAATGATACAATTATTAAAGATCTCGCAGCTGCTTTTATAAAACTGGAAAATGATCTGGGAATTTTAGGCGAAGAAGCAATTGGAAATTTTAAAACAAAGTCAAAAACCTTTACTTCAAATTACCAATCTACCCACACATTCGATATAGAAAAACTAACCCAGATTCTGGATGGAGAACAGTCCACAATTATTAAAAAGGTAAAGTCAATCATCAGCCGACCAGAGTTTGCCTACGAAGCTTCTACTGATACTGCTGTCTACCGTGAAAAAGTATACGATTGGTGTAAAATCCTTGCGGAGGAAAACTTAGGAAACATGGCTTATCCGAAGCAATACGGCGGCGGTGAAAACATTGGCGATTACTTTGCCATCATGGAAACATTGAGTTATCACGATTTAAGTCTGGTAATCAAGTTTGGGGTACAATTCGGGCTTTGGGGAATGAGCATACAATCGCTCGGAACAGAAAAACATTATAGCAAATACTTAAAAAATATTGGTTCACTCCAGTTACCCGGCTGTTTTGCAATGACCGAAACCAATCACGGTTCGAATGTAAAAGGAATAGAAACAACGGCAACATATAATCACGACAGCCAAACATTTATTATTCATACACCTCATGAAAATGCACAGAAAGAATACATAGGTAACGCGGCAGTGCACGGTCAGATGGCTACGGTTTTTGCCAAATTAATCATTGATAAAATTGATTACGGAGTGAATGCCTTTATTGTTCCAATACGTGATACGAATAGTAAAATCCTGAAAGGTATTACTATTGGTGATTGCGGCCTTAAAATGGGACTTAATGGCGTAGACAACGGAACAATTCGTTTTGAAAATGTTTCCATCCCAAAAGAAAATATGCTGGATCGCTTTGCCTCGGTAAATGATGATGGAAAATTTGAAAGCCCAATCCCAAGTGACAATCGACGTTTTTTTACAATGCTTGGAACTTTGGTAGGTGGACGAATTGGAATTCCTAGATCTGCATTGGCTGCAGCCAAATCAGGATTAACAATAGCAATTAAATATAGTGACAAACGCAGGCAATTTGGACCAGAAGGAGGCTCAGAAGTCCCAATCTTGAATTATCGTATGCATCAACGCAGACTAATTCCATTGCTGGCAAAAACCTATGCGATACATTTTGCATTACACTATTTGACTTCCCGTTTTATGAATAAAAAGGAATCTGAAATGCAGGAAATTGAAGCGCTCGCTGCCGGAATGAAAGCCTACTCAACTTGGAGTACAACAGCTGTTTTGCAGGAATGTCGCGAAGCTTGTGGTGGCAAAGGATATCTGTCTGAAAATCGTATTGATGCCTTAAAAAATGACACCGAAATCTATACTACTTTTGAAGGGGACAATACTGTATTGATGCAATTGGTAGCTAAGAATCGTTTGTCAGAATTCCGAAAATCATTTGGAAAAATGGATGCTATGGGCATAATTAATTACGTTTATGAGAATGCCAAAACTGCAATTTCTGAAAAAAATCCAATTGTAACCCGAAAAACGGATGATATCCATATACTCGATGAAGAGTTTCATTTGACTGCTTTTCAACACAGGGAAAAAACGACATTAGCTTCTGCAGCAAAGCGATTAAAAAAACTAATTGACGGCGGACTTGAACCCTATGATGCCTTTAATGTGGTACAGCACCAGATGATTGATGCTGCTCAGGCGTATCTCGAACGAATTGTTTTGGAACAATTTCAAAAAGCAATTCAGAGTATCGAGGACAAAAAAAGCAAGGGAATTATGTTGAAATTGAGCCAATTATATGCCCTTTCACAGATTGAAAAAAATAAAGGCTGGTATCTTGAAGATGGTTATATGGAAGGCGTAAAAACAAAAGCCATACGCAAGATGGTGAATCAACTTTGCTGGGAAATTAGGCCGGATGCAGTTTCTTTAGTAAACGCATTTGACATTCCTGAAAGTTGTCTTGCCGCTCCAATTGCATTGTAATATGATCCAAGATCTAATCTGTTTCCAATTTTCATGGTTCAAACGGAACTATTTATGAACCATTTTTTACCGGATTTGAAGAAACAGTAATTAAAAAGTGTATCTCTTGATCTGATTTTAGCATTTATAACAAACTAAAAATAGATATCTTTCAAACTAAAAAATTACATAAATGGCATCAATAGACTTTGAACAATTGAAACAACGTTCCTTAAAATAAGAAAACGCTACCACGAATTAGAACTTATGCACCACGGGAGTGAATGGACTGTAGAAGAAGATGCCTTGGCTTTCCTTACCGATGCTGGTTTAGTAGGCAGACTTACAATGTCGCAGCAAGGAAGATGGCCAAAAGAAAATACCCAAGAACAACTCAAACACAAATTAGGGGAATCTATCTGGTGGCTAACCGTATTGGCTGAAAGAATGAATATTGATATTGATGAAGCCACAGAAAAATTCTTAACTAAAACCGAAAAATTAATAGAAGATTAAACTATGGATAAGAGTCTAAAATGGAAAGATGTTAAAATCTATTTTTGGTCCTAACAAAAAAGTTTATGAATTTTTGAATACAATATTTGAACCATAAAAAACTCCATTATTTCTAATGGAGTTTTTTGTTATTGATACTATAACTTTTACAAACTATTTTCTTAAAATTTAGTTTTTTTTCCTTTTAAAATTTTACCTTCCTTCGTAAATTCTAGATCAATATTGTTCGTTAAATCCACATCGAGGTTTTTGTGTCCATAATCAATGTGCGTGATTTTTTCATCCGGATAATTTTTTGCCACGTAATCTTTGACTGATTTGGGGATGAATGCAGTTGGAATAGGTTTTTTGCCACCATCTACCTCACGGTAGGCACCGTCTTTCCAAAATTCTACTTCGGTACCATCTTTAAGCTTGACTTCATATCCTTTTTCACCGTGTTCTGCATCTTTCTTAGCGATATTAACTGATGTATGATTAAAATATTTTTGCAGAAAATCCTGTGCTGCTTTTGGTAATTCAGTGGTTTCTATTTTCTTTTGAGCATTAGTAGATAGAACAAAGCCCAGTAATAATGAGACAAAAATGATTTTCCTTTTCATGGTTTACATATTTAGGTTATCGTATTGCTAAATTACGATAAGTAAAAATACATTCAAATCAATTTAAGAAACCTTTAATCATTAGGATAATTTTTGTGGTCCTTACGAACCTGTTTAGAAACCATTTTTTTGCAGGATTTAAATAAAATAGCGCTGAGAAATCCTTTCTATTTCAATTTGAAAAAAGTAGTTTTGTACTGCTAATCTTTTGTATTAAAGTTACTCAACTGCCACAAGCTGAAAAATGCTGAAAATATAAATTTCTCACGTTAAATTATATAGAAGTAATGAAAGTCATAATCACTACTTTACTAATAAAACCATCATCAGTAATATCGGCTAAGTTTTTCTTATAGAGAGGAGTCAAGATCAAGTTAAATAAAAAGGAAGTGAAAAAAGTGGAAAATAAAGAAGCAAGCTGGACCATGTGCTTAGAATGCCAAGGTAGAGGCAAGAAAAGTCGAGGACTAACCAAAAAAGCACGACTCCACTACCAGATAGCATTAGAGCAATTTAAGAAAACGAAAAGTAAAGGGACAGCTCCAGTTCCTCCTAAAGGCCACCTTCACTCCTGCTTGAAATGTTCCGGATCTGGGCTGCTTCGCTCTTCCAGTCCTCCTGTAGCTGATGCAACAAACTACCCACATGTTGCAATTATTGGAGGCGGTATTGGAGGCGTAGCTCTTGCTGTGGCATGTTTACACCGCGGAATTCCCTTTACACTTTTTGAACGCGACAATAACTTCGAAGCTCGATCTCAAGGGTACGGGCTTACTTTGCAGCAAGCAAGTAAAGCAATTGAGGGGTTGGGTATTTTTTCGTTAGAGGAAGGTGTGATTTCCACAAAACATGTGGTTCATACTACCGATGGAAACGTTATTGGCGAATGGGGAATTAGAAAGTGGGTACAGTCTGATGCGAAAATTTTTCAGAAACGTACCAATATCCATATCGCACGACAATCCTTACGCTTAGCATTACTTCAACAACTTGGTGGAAATGATACGGTACAATGGGGACACCAATTAGTAGACTTTAAAGAATCTAAGGATAATATTGATCTAAACTTTCAAGTAAATGACGCAATAAAGAGCTACAAAGCAGATCTTGTAGTTGGAGCTGATGGAATTCGTAGTTCGGTGCGGAGGTTACTGATTGGCGAAGATATTACTCCTTTACGCTATCTGGATTGCATTGTTATATTAGGAATTTGTCCTTTAAGTGCTCTTGAAGATCTTACAAGCCCTTTACTAGACTCTGCAACTGTATTTCAAACCGCCAATGGAAACGAACGAATTTACATTATGCCTTACACTTCAGATTCGATAATGTGGCAACTTAGTTTTCCAATGACCGAAAAAGAAGCAAAAGAATTAAGCTCTCAAGGACCTCAAGCGCTAAAAGAAGAAGCGTGTCGTAGAACACAGTGGCACAGTCCCATTCCTCAAATTTTAGCAGCAACTCAAGAACCCCAAATTTCTGGCTATCCTGTTTATGACCGAGAATTACTCAATTCAGAATTATTAGCGAAATTAGGAAAAGTAACTCTAATTGGCGATGCAGCTCACCCCATGAGTCCATTTAAAGGACAAGGAGCCAATCAAGCCTTGCTAGATGCACTTTCGCTGGCTAGGGGAATCTCAAAAGAATGCAGACCTTTATCAGAATGGCGAAAAACCGGAATAAGAGAAAGTGTATTAACTGAGTTTGAATCAGAAATGTTAAAACGCAGTGCTACAAAAGTTAATGACTCTGCAGCTGCCGCACAGTTTCTTCATTCTGAAATTGTGCTTTATGAGGGGGATGAGCCGAGAGGACGAATTCTAAAGAAAAAAGACGCATAGCATAATCCTGTGAATTTACCATTTTATCGCTCAGAGGTTTTAAAAAAATCAAGACATAAAAAAACTCCATTATTTCTAATGGAGTTTTTTGTGGGCGATGAGGGGTTCGAACCCCCGACCCCCTCGGTGTAAACGAGGTGCTCTGAACCAGCTGAGCTAATCGCCCTAGTACAATTTAGATCTTTTCATTTCCGTATTGCGAGTGCAAATATACAGCTAGAAATCGTATCTGCAAGCAAAACAGTAAAAAAAATCAATAAAATATTGACTCTATTTGCTTTTACGCTCTATAATAGCGCTTTATGTTAATAATGAAACGCTACTATTTTTTTGTATTGATTCGTTATAGTCTTACATTTGCGACATAAACAATAGATAATGGCCAGGTTCAAAGAAAACGATTTACCAAAATCAAAAATTACCGCAAGTTCTCTCCAAAAAGCAACTGTAATATTTCAATATGCAGGAAGTCACCGTTGGAAATTTTATGTAGGTTTAATTTTTTTATTATTTACAGGAGCAACAGCCTTAGCTTTTCCAAAATTAATGGGAATGCTTATTGATTGTGTAAAAAACAAAGATAACGCACAGGCTAACATGATTGCTGGAAGTTTAATTGTAATCTTATTTCTTCAATCGATTTTTTCGTTTTTTAGATTGTATTTATTTGTCAATTTCACTGAAAATACCTTAGCCAATCTTAGAGTATCGCTTTATAGTAATTTGGTAAAATTACCAATGTCTTTCTTTTCGCAAAAGCGTGTTGGGGAATTAAACAGCCGAATCAGTTCTGACATAACCCAAATACAAGACACCTTAACATCAACAATTGCCGAATTTTTAAGACAATTTATTTTAATTATTGGTGGCGTTCTTTTATTGGCCAATGAAAGTATCAAGTTAACTTTATTGATGTTATCCGTAGTTCCGCTTGTGGCAGTTGCTGCTGTTATTTTTGGAAGATTCATCAGGAAATATTCAAAAAATGTTCAAGATAAAGTTGCCGAAAGTCAGGTAATTGTTGAAGAAACCATGCAAGGAATCAGTATTGTCAAGGCTTTTGCCAATGAATGGTACGAAATTGCCCGTTACAACGGAAAAATAAAAGAAGTCGTTAAGATTGCTATCAAAGGTGGGAAATACAGAGGATACTTTGCTTCATTCATTATTTTCTGTCTTTTTGGAGCCATTGTTGCCGTAGTTTGGTATGGTGTTCGATTGAGCATCAGCGGAGAGATGAGCGTGGGACAATTGATTTCTTTTGTATTGTATTCCACATTTGTAGGTGCTTCTTTTGGAGGAATCGCTGAACTTTATGCTCAAATCCAAAAAGCGATTGGCGCAACAGAACGTGTTTTTGAATTATTAGATGAAACTCCTGAAAAAATTAATTCAATTCAAAATGCTGCTGAAACCCAGAAAATAAAAGGTAATGTTACATTCAAAAATGTAGCATTCAGTTATCATTCGAGAAAAGAAATTAAAGTATTGAAAGACGTCAGTTTTACGGCTAATTTTGGTCAAAAAATAGCTATTGTGGGCCCAAGTGGAACCGGAAAATCGACTATTGCTTCGCTTTTATTACGTTTTTATACTATTGATGAAGGAGAAATATTGGTTGACGGAAAAAATATTTATGATTTTGATTTAGAAAGTCTTCGCGGAAACATGAGTATTGTACCGCAAGATGTGATATTATTTGGAGGAACCATTAGAGAGAATATTGCTTATGGAAAACCAAATGCCACCGAAGAAGAAATTGTTACCGCTTCAAAACAAGCCAATGCTTATAATTTTATCGAAAGTTTTCCTGAAAAATTTGAAACTATTGTGGGAGAAAGAGGCATTAAACTTTCCGGAGGACAAAAACAACGTATTGCAATTGCAAGAGCTTTATTGAAAAACCCAAGTATTTTGATTCTGGATGAAGCCACATCATCATTAGACAGCGAGAGTGAAAAACTAGTTCAAGAAGCTTTAGAAATTCTGATGGAAGGAAGAACCAGTATCATTATTGCGCACCGTCTTTCAACCATTCGAAGCGCTGATCAAATTTTGGTTTTGGATAAAGGAAAAATCACCGAACAAGGAACACATCAAGAATTAATAGCTTTAGAAAATGGTATCTATAAAAATTTAAGTAATCTGCAGTTTAGCAATTCTTAAATTTCATTGTTCATTTTGACATAAAAAAAACTCCATTCAATAAAGCTGAATGGAGTTTTTTTTATGGATTTTAATACATCTGAATATTAAAAACTTGATTTCTATTTCCCTTTTCTTCTGTTGCGTTCTGTTTTGATTAATGTCAATTCACGACTCGTTTGTCCCGCTACCGAAGTATTTTCTTCAGCACGACGAATCAAGTACGGCATCACATCTTTTACAGGGCCAAAAGGCAAGTATTTAGCGACATTGTATCCATGAGCAGCCAGATTGTAACTGATATTATCACTCATTCCGTACAATTGACCAAACCAAATTCTATCATCGTTAGTTTTAATTCCTTTTTCCTGCATCAATTCCATCAACGTATATGTACTCAACTCATTGTGGGTTCCTGCAAAAATTGACATTATATCTAAGTGCTCAATCATATAGCGAACTGCAGCATCATAATTTTCGTCCGTTGCTTCTTTTGAAGCGCATATTGGCGATGGATATCCTTTTTCTTCCGCACGTGCAATTTCTTTTTCCATATATGCACCACGAACCAATTTCATTCCAATGAAGAATCCGTCTTTTTTGGCTTCTTCGTGTAATTTTTTCAGATAATCCAAACGATCCCAACGGTACATTTGCAACGTATTGAAAACAATTGCTTTTTCTTTATTGTATTTACGCATCATTTCGGTAACTAAATCATCCGCTGCATCTTGCATCCAACTTTCTTCACCATCAATCAAAAGGGCAACATTTTTAGAATGAGCATCTTTACAAACCAAATCAAAACGCTCCACTACTCTATTCCATTCCGCTTGTTCTTCAGAAGTTAACGTTTGTTTTTCTCCTAATTTCTCATACAATTCAAAACGACCAAAACCGGTTGGTTTAAAAACGGCAAAAGGAATCGCTAGACGTTCTTTGGCAAATTCAATTGTTTTTAAGGTCATTTCAAGCGCAGCATCAAACTGTTCTTCTTCTTCTTTTCCTTCTACAGAATAATCCAAAACAGATGAAACTCCTTTGGTATACATTTTATCAACCACAGAAAGACAGTCCACTTCATTTACTCCACCACAAAAATGGTCAAAAACCGTAGCACGAATCAAACCTTCAACAGGAAGATTGGCTTTAAGGGCAAAATTAGTAACCGCAGTTCCTATTCGAACTAGAGGTTGATTATCAATCATTTTGAAAAGAAAATAAGCTCTATCAAGTTCGGTATCACTTTTTAATGAAAAGGCAACTTGCGTATTATTGAATATTTTTTCCATTATTTGTTAAATTTTTGTACAAATATAGACAGAGTTTTGAATATTATTTAGCAAAAATTGCCTTATTTTGCGGTTCCAATTAATCAATACAGATGCAATCAATTCAAGCCAACAGTTATCCGATTCATTTCAACGAAAAAGGATATGAAGCATTAAACCTTCATTTGACAGAAAATAAGTATTCAAAAATTTTTATTATTGTAGACAGCAACACTAATGAATTTTGTATACCAAAATTTCTCCCTTTTTTAGAAACCGATCTTACTATTGAAATCATTGAATTTGATGCCGGTGAAGAAAATAAAAACATCGAGACTTGCGTCCAAATTTGGAATGTATTGACTGAACTTGGTGCTGACAGAAAAAGCCTTATAATTAATTTGGGCGGTGGTGTTGTTACTGATTTAGGTGGTTTTGTTGCTTCAACATTCAAGCGCGGAGTTGATTTTATTCACATTCCTACTACATTACTATCAATGGTTGATGCTTCTGTAGGTGGGAAAAACGGAGTTGATTTAGGCAATTTAAAAAACCAAATTGGTGTTATTAATGTTCCAATAATGGTACTTATCGATACACAATATCTTGAAACGGTACCACAAAATGAAATGCGCTCCGGTCTTGCTGAAATGCTGAAACACGGTTTAATATATGATAAGGAATATTGGGAGCAATTTTTAGACTTGAAATCCATAGATTTTGCTGATTTTGACACGCTAATCTATCGTTCTGTCGAAATAAAAAATGAAATTGTAATACAAGATCCTACTGAGAAAAATATCCGAAAATCATTGAATTTTGGCCACACATTGGGTCATGCCATTGAAAGTTATTTTCTGGAAAATGAAAATAAAACTACTTTATTACATGGAGAAGCCATTGCCGTTGGAATGATATTAGAAAGTTACATTTCATTACATAAAAACCTAATCAGTCCAGAAGAATATTCTCAAATAAAATCAAGCATAAAGTCTATATATGACGCCATTGTTTTTGAGGAAAATGATATCGAACCTATCTTAGATTTACTGATACACGACAAAAAAAATGAGTATGGTAACATACAGTTTGCTTTAATAGAAGGTATCGGAAAAATAAAAATCAATCAATCTGTTGAAAATGAATTAATTCTTGAAGCGTTTCAAGATTATAAATCTTAATTATTTTTTATAAAAAGCATTGCATTGCGTATATAATATTTTTTACATTTGCATCGATGAAAAAAAGCCAAAACAAGCGAAATTATAGTTCTAATAAAACCCGAAACAATATGTCTTTTCTAAGAATATTGAAACGGTTTTATTCTATAAAAGGAAACTTTAGTTTTGACATTTTCCAGTACATGAAAGCAGAAAACGAGAAGCTTCAGATCGTTTATGCAAATATCAGAGTTTGAATTTTAGATTAAGTTATTGTTCTCAATTCTAATCTATAATTCTAAAATATAATGAATACAAAATATTCTGATTTAATCAATCAAACCTATTACTTTCCTCAAGAAGAATTTACTTTAAACAAAGATAATCTTCAGTTTCACAATATTGATTTGATGAAACTAGTAGAAAAATATGGTACGCCTTTAAAATTTACTTATTTACCTCAAATTTCCAACAACATCAACAAAGCCAAAAGCTGGTTTCGTAAATCAATGGAAAAAAATAAGTATGAGGCAAAATATTATTATTGCTATTGTACCAAAAGCTCTCATTTTGAATACATTATGAATGAGGCTTTTAAGAATAATATCCATATTGAAACATCATCTGCTTTTGACATCAATATTGTCGAGAACTTATTGGCAAACGGTAAAATCAATAAAAGCACGTATGTAATTTGTAATGGTTTCAAAAGAGACCAATATATTGATAACATAGCGCGACTTATTAATACGGGTCATAAAAATACCATTCCAATTATTGACAATTATGAAGAACTTGATTTACTCCAGGGTCAGATAAAGAATAAATTCAAAATAGGAATTAGAATCGCTGCGGAAGAAGAGCCTAAATTTGAGTTTTATACTTCAAGATTGGGAATTGGATACAAAAATATTGTTCCATTTTACAAAAAAGAAATCAAAGAAAATAAGAAATTGGAACTGAAAATGTTGCACTTTTTTATCAATACAGGTATCAATGACAATGCCTATTACTGGAATGAATTAGTAAAATGTATCAAAGTTTACGTGGCATTAAAAAAAGAATGTCCTACTCTTGACGGATTAAATATTGGTGGCGGTTTTCCAATAAAAAACTCATTGGCATTTGAATATGATTATCAATATATGATTGATGAAATCATCAATCAGATTAAAATAGCTTGTGATGAAGCTGAAGTTGATGTTCCAAATATTTTTACCGAATTTGGTTCCTATACTGTAGGTGAAAGTGGTGGAGCTATCTACCAGATATTGTATCAAAAACAACAAAATGACAGAGAAAAGTGGAACATGATTGACTCTTCATTCATCACTACTTTACCAGATACTTGGGCAATTAACAAACGTTTTATCATGCTGGCAGTCAATCGCTGGAATGACACTTACGAAAGGGTTTTATTGGGCGGAATGACTTGTGACAGCGATGATTATTACAACTCCGAACAAAACATGAATGCCATCTATTTACCAAAGTATAATAAAGAAAAACCATTATATATAGGATTCTTTAATACCGGAGCCTATCAGGAAACTATAGGTGGTTACGGTGGCTTGCATCACTGTTTGATTCCACAGCCGAAACACATATTGATTGACAGAGACGAAAACGGATTTTTGGCAACTGAGGTATTCTCGGAGCAACAAACCTCAGAAGATGTCTTGAAAATACTAGGTTACGACAAGAAAAAATAAATTCACAATAATTCAATTAGTCAATTTAAAAATTCGTTAAATTTGAGATACCATTTCTAATGTAATGATTTTTAAGTATTTAAATTTTAAAAAATGAGCAAAGGACCAATCAGTCAGTTTATTGAAAAGCATTATTTGCATTTTAATTCTGCATCTTTAGTTGACGCAGCTAAGGCTTACGAACAACAATTAGCCAATGGTGCAAAAATGATGGTGAGCATGGCTGGAGCTATGAGTACAGCAGAGATTGGAAAGATTTTTTCCGAAATAATTCGTCAGGACAAAGTTCATATTATTTCTTGCACTGGTGCAAATCTTGAAGAAGACATCATGAATTTAGTAGCTCATTCTCATTATGAAAGAGTGCCAAATTACCGTGATTTGACTCCTCAAGACGAATGGGATTTACTAGAAAGAGGTTTAAATCGTGTTACAGATACTTGTATTCCGGAGCACGAAGCATTCCGTCGTTTGCAAAAGCATATTTACAAAATTTGGAAAGATGCTGATGACAAAGGCGAAAGATATTTTCCGCATGAATTTATGTACAAAATGTTACTTTCAGGTGTTCTTGAAGAATATTATGAAATTGACTTAAAAGACAGTTGGATGTATGCAGCTGCTGAGAAAAATTTACCTATTATTGTACCAGGATGGGAAGATAGTACCATGGGAAATATATTTGCATCGTATGTAATTAAAGGAGATTTGAAAGCTTCTACAATGAAATCTGGTATTGAATATATGGTTTTCTTATCAGATTGGTATCCAAAAAATAGTACAAACGGTGTAGGTTTCTTTCAAATTGGTGGTGGTATTGCTGGAGATTTTCCAATATGTGTGGTACCAATGTTGTACCAAGATATGGAAATGCATGACATTCCATTTTGGAGTTATTTCTGTCAGATTTCAGATTCAACAACCAGTTATGGTTCATATTCTGGAGCGGTGCCAAATGAAAAAATTACTTGGGGTAAATTAGACATTAAAACACCTAAGTTTATTATTGAGTCCGATGCTACCATTGTAGCACCTTTAATTTTCGCTTATTTATTAGATTTATAGAATATTTTTTATGAAAAGAGTAATTGTTGATTACGCAAAACTTACCAATGAAATTTTAAACCTATTGGTGGATAAATTTCCAGATGGTTATGATGATTCAAACATTATTAGTTTTAGAAACGCTAAAAATGAATTGGTTGAAGCAGTTGAAGTACGAACTGAAGACACTATTTATTTAGTAAAAGTGAGCACTAAACTTGCTGATAGAATTGAAAATTATGATGAAGATGATGAAATAATCATTGATGATGTTGTTGAACCAATCAAAGGTCTTGATTTAGACGATGACATTGATGATGACGACGATGATGACGACGATGATGACACTATCGATAAACCGGATTCTGATTCAGGAGACGATGACGACGATGAGGATTCAGACGAAAAAGACTTTTCAGATGAAGATGATGACGACGAAGATGAGGATTAAATAATCCAATTTTTAAATATATTTATAAAAAGGAACTCAACACGAGTTCCTTTTTTTATTACTTTAGACCTCTAAATACACCACAATGACCCATGAAATTTTACACGCCAAACTGAAAGAGAACTTTGGTTTTGAAAAATTCAGACCCAATCAAGAAGACATTATAAATTGTATTCTTTCCGGTCAGGATACATTAGCAATAATGCCGACTGGTGGTGGAAAATCAATTTGCTTTCAATTGCCTGCATTGATTTTTCCAGGAATTACGATTGTAATTTCCCCACTTATCGCTTTGATGAAAGATCAGGTAGACAGTTTAAAAGCCAATGGAATCGAAGCTTGTTTTATAAATAGTAGTCAAACCGAAAACGAACGACAATTCTATATAGAACGTTTAAAATCTAACGCAATTAAGTTAGTGTACATCGCTCCGGAAAGTTTATCTTTTCTGGACAACCTTTTCAATAGTTTGACCATAAGTCTAATTGCTATTGACGAGGCGCATTGCATTTCGGCTTGGGGACATGATTTCAGACCAGCGTATACTAATTTAGGATATCTGAAAAACCGCTTCCCTTCTACTCCAATCTTAGCTTTAACTGCCACAGCCGATAAAGCTACACGTAAAGACATCAGCCAGCAATTAAATCTAATAAATCCTAAAATTTTAGTCGCTTCTTTTGATCGAAAAAACTTGAGTTTAGAAGTGCGTCCCGCTTTAGACAGAGTCAAACAAATTATAGATTTCATCCAAGAAAAGCCAAATGAATCTGGAATTATTTACTGCTTAAGCAGAAAAACAACAGAGGAACTCGCTGAAAAACTACAAAAAAATGGTATTAGTGCAAAAGCCTATCACGCTGGTTTAGACGCTAAAATTCGCTCTAAAACACAAGACGAATTTATCAACGATGATTGTAAAGTGGTTTGTGCAACCATTGCTTTTGGAATGGGAATTGACAAATCAAATGTGCGCTGGGTAATTCATTATAATTTACCGAAAAACATTGAAGGCTATTATCAGGAAATTGGTCGTGCCGGAAGAGATGGTTTACCATCAGAAACGGTATTGTTCGAAAGTTACGGCGATATGATTCAATTGCAAAAATTTGCTTCTCAAGGTTTGAATACCGAAGTGCAACTGGCCAAACTCGAAAGAATGAAGCAATATGCAGATGCTTTAAGTTGTCGCAGAAAGATATTGCTTTCCTATTTTGGTGAACTGGTTACAGAGAATTGTGGAAATTGTGATATTTGCAAAAATCCACCTCTGTTTTTCGATGGAACTGTAATTGCACAAAAAGCACTATCCGCAATTATTCGGTTACAGGAAACGGAACCATTACCCGTAATCATTGACTTTTTGCGCGGTTCTAAAAATGCTTATATTTATGAGAAAGAATACCAAAACCTAAAAACATACGGTATTGGTGCTGATCTTTCTTGGTTTGATTGGAATCAATATTTAATACAATTGATAAATTTAGGCTATTGTGAAATCGCTTTTCATCAACAAAACAAAATAAGATTAACAGCCTTTGCGAAAAAAGTCTTGTTTGAAGGCGAAAAAGTACAATTGACCACCGTTCAAAAAATCAATATCGATAAATCTGAAATCAAGGAAGTAAAAAGCAAAGTGATTGCCAATTCACTTTTTGAAACACTTAGAAAATTACGCTACGAAATTTCTAAAGAAGAATCGGTTCCTGCTTATGTAATCTTTAGTGATGCGGCTTTGCGCCAAATGGAAACTGAAAGACCTATGAGTGATACCGAATTATTAGCAATTGATGGAGTTGGTAGAGCAAAGCTGGAAAAATATGGAGATGCTTTCATAAAAGTTATTCAAGATTTCCAGAAAGCAAAAGGCGCTAAAAAGAAAAAAGAAGCCACAACTTATAAAGAAACATTAGAATTATATAAAAATGGATTATCGGTCGAGGAAATTGCTCAAAAAAGAAAATTAGGATTAAGCACCATCATGTCTCATTTAGCTAAACTATATGTTGACGGAGCTGATATTGATTTGAATCCGTTTATTTCTAAAGAAGAAGTTTTACAAATTACTGAAGCGCAAATAAAACTGGAATTTCCAAATACCTTAAAACCTTATTTTGATTATTTTGAAGAAAAAATAGATTATGGAAAAATTCGGTTAGCATTAGCCATTCTGGAAAAAGAAAAAGCAGCACTTTAAATTTTAATATGATACAATCCTTTCCTCCTTTCGTAAATTCTCAAACCGAAATTTTGATTTTGGGAACAATGCCTGGTATCGCTTCTTTGAAAAAACAGGAATATTATGCGCACCAAAGAAATCATTTTTGGAAAATAATGTACACGTTGTTGGATACTTTACCAATATCTGAAATTTTCGAAGAAAAAATACAATTACTCCAAGCGAATAACATTGGACTTTGGGATGTTTTAGAAAATTGCGAAAGAAAAGGAAGTTTGGATATTCATATCAAACATCAAAAAGAAAATGATTTTGAAACGTTATTCAAAGAATTTCCCGGAATCACTAAAATTATTTTTAACGGAAAAGAAAGTCATAAATACTTTCTGAAAAAATTTGGACAAATAGAAGGCATCACGTATTATGTGATGCCTTCCACTAGTCCTGCTAATACAATGTCATTTGAAAATAAGCTAAAAATCTGGTCCAGCGGTTTCAAATAAGCTATAAATACCTTTCTTGAAAAACCTTTTGATGGTGTTTTTGATGTCCAATGATAATAAAACCAATGGCGCGAACTGAAACAGCAGCGTTTGAAGCAATTCCCATTCTTTTCAATTGTTCTTCTGAAGAACTTTTAAAAAGCAACAAAGTAGATTGTCTTACAGCGGAAAATTCAGTCAATAAATCTTGAATGCTTCTGTCGTTAGCACTCGCATTATCCACATAATCATTCTCTTCAAAACCCGGTAAAGGGGTTTTGTCATTTCTGGAAATACGTAACGCACGATAAGCAAATATGCGTTCTGTGTCAATAATATGCTGAATAATATCTTTAATTGTCCATTTTCCTTCGGCATATCTGTAATCAAATTTATCCATAGGAATATTTTGTACAAAACGGATAAAATCATGAAGAGAAATTTCTAACTCTTCAATCATTTCAACATTTCCGGCAGCTTGAATATAAGTTGCATTGAAACTTGAATATTCGTTTGTAGGCAATTGATCTGTTTTCATTTTTAATAATTAAGCTGAATTTCTACTGGCGTTTGTGTTTCCAAAAAGAGAACGGGTAACAATTTTCTCGTACACTTTTATTAAAGCCTCATCCGGCTTATCTTCTTTGTTTAATTCGTTTATACGAAGCAATGCATATTGTTGTATTGTCAACAATGGCAACACAATACGCTCTCTTATTTGTATGGATGCTTTACCGTCAGGATAATTTTCCATAAGCTCTTTATGACCCGCGATTTTCAAAAGCAATCTTTTTGTTTCTAAAAATTCATCATAAATAATTTGCCAAAAATCACCAAATTGTGGATCTTTTTTCATGTAAGCTGTTAATGGAAAAAATGATTTTGCCAAGGACATCATACTGTTTTCTAACAAGGTTTTAAAGAACAACGAATTATCATATAAATCCTGAACTTTATTCCACTGATTTGTATCTTCAAAATATTTCAAAGCTGTACCTACACCAAAAAATCCGGGCACATTTTGCTTCAATTGACTCCAAGAACCCACAAAAGGAATCGCGCGTAAATCAGCAAAATCTAAATGCTCTGATTTACTTCTTTTAGATGGACGGCTTCCTATATTTGTTTTAGCATAATATTTCAACGTACTCATCTGCTCCAAATACGGAATGAATTTAGGGTGATTTTTAAAGCTCAAATACTTTTCATATCCCAAACCAGCTAATTGATCTAAAATATCTTTTTCATTAGTAGTCAATTCATTTTGTCCTTTACTAAAAACTTGATTCGTTACACCGGCACTTAATAAATTTTCTAAATTATAACGGCATGAATCTAACGTTCCAAAATTCGAGCTAATAGTCTGCCCTTGCACTGTAACCTGAATCTCATTATTTTCGATATTTGGACCTAATGACGCATAAAATTTATGAGTTTTTCCACCTCCACGGGCTGGCGGGCCTCCACGACCATCAAAGAAAATCGCTTTTATACCATACTTTCTGGAAATTGCAGTAAGTTCTTCTTTTGCCTTGTAGATACTCCAATTCGCCATTAAATACCCACCATCTTTAGTCCCGTCAGAAAAACCAAGCATAATTGTTTGCTTGTTGTTTCTATTGGTCAAATGTTTCGCATAAGCAGGATTTGTATATAATTTCTCCATGATTTCATGTGCATTTTGCAAATCATCAACAGATTCAAAAAGCGGAATAATATCAACGGATGGATTTTCCCAATTACTCAAACGGAATAATGCAAAAGTCTCCATCACGTTAAGTGCACTTTCATTATTACTTATGATATAACGGTTTGCACCAAATTCCCCATTATTTTCCTGAATTGTTTTTATAGCTTGAATCGACTCGATAGTAGATCTCGTCATTTCATTTTCAAATACAACCGGGTCAAGATTACCTCTAACCTTAGACAATACCGAAAATTTCTCTTCTTCAGAAAGCTCGTAATAATTCTTAGGAAAAACTAAAGTATTCGAATTCGAATACAACCCTACTACATCTTTAAACACCGTATCATGTATTTTACTATTTTGACGAATATCTAAAGAAGCAAAATGAAAACCAAATAGATTCACTTTTATCAGAAGCGCATCTAATTCATCCAGATACAAAGACTGGTGTTGATCAATAACAATTTGTTTTATTTTATTCAGTTGTGATTTAAATTCATTCAAAGTGATGAAAATTTCACCTTTAGAATAAAAAACTGACCTATAAAGCTTTTGTTCTAATTCAGTTACCAAAGTATCTACACCTGAGAAAGTTAATTTTCTTTTTAAATTTCTCATTTCTATATAATAACATTTCAAAATAGAAGTTCGCAAACGTTCAGCCACTTTCAAAGTAATTTCTGTTGTTACAAATGGATTCCCATCACGGTCACCGCCTGGCCAAAATCCAAGTTTTATCAATGGGTTTTTTATAGAGTTTCCATTAAAAATATTCTTTTGAAGGTAATGCACCATCTCTCCAGAAGTTTGATAAAACACATTTTCAAGATACCAGATTAAGCTTACCGCTTCATCAAAAGGATTTGGTTTTTCGTTTTGAATAAAAGGTGTCTTACCTAATTGAGCCAATAATTGCTTAATATCCAGTAAGTTGTTTTTTCGAATAGCTTCTGTCAAATCATTGATAATCCCAAGAACAGCACCAGGATAAAATTGCGTTGGATGCGCAGTCAAAACGGTTCTCACATTGAAATCTTCCAGAAAATCAATCAATTCTTCTTTCTTGTCTTTTGCATCTGACTTTTCCTTAATATCTCTCAACGAACCTCTTCCTTCCATATTATTGACAACCGGAAAAGCAGCATCTTCAATCGCATCAAACAAAACTATCTGACGCTCGATATATTGAATAAAACGAAACATTAAATCAATTTTCTCTGTCTCTGAAGCACTTTGCAAATATCTTTTAGCGAAAAAATCGACTATTTCCTTAGGCGTTTCCTGTTTTTTGAAACCAATTTCGCAAACATCAGTAAATAAAGGAAGCAAAACCCCAGTATTATCAATAGAATCGAAGGGTAATGTAATAAAAACACTATTATAAATGTGGTATTTAGAAAGAACGTCCTGATTGAAACGTTCAATTTTTGGTAGCGTGTACATAATCAGTTGTAGTTGGTTTAGTTAGTTAATTTGTCATAAAAAAACCCCAAGAATTAACTTGAGGTTATATTTATAATATAGCGCATTCAAGATTAATTACATATTTTTGAAAATAGTATGCATCAAGCGCTTCTTATCATTTATGCTTTCCTCAAGTGAGATCATAGTTTCAGTTCTGTAAACGCCATCAATATCATCAATCATAAAGATAACGTCTTTAGCATGCTTGGTATCTTTAGCTCTAATTTTACAAAAAATATTAAATTTTCCTGTAGTAACAGAAGCTACCGTCACAAATGGAATTTCATTAATCCGCTCTAAAACAAATTTTGTTTGAGAGGTATTGTTTAGAAAAACACCAACATAAGCGATAAAAGAATATCCTAATTTATCATAATCAAGAACTAATGAAGATCCCATGATAATACCGGCATCCTCCATTTTCTTTACTCTGACGTGAACAGTTCCTGCAGAAATCAATAATTTTTTTGCAATATCCGTAAATGGAACTCTTGTATTGTCTATCAACATATCTAAAATCTGGTGATCTACTTCATCTAAACGAAATTTACTCATAATTCTTAAATTAATATTATTAATTGCTATAACAAAGTATAAAAATATACATAAAAACAACAAAAAGACATAAATATTATATTTTTATCATTCCGTTAACAACTTTTATGTTATTATCTAAATAAAAATCAGCTTTTTGGTTTAATTTAGGAATATTATCAAAATCATCTTTATATAAAGCTTCTTTAGCATCGTATTCAAAATGACCAAAATAATTTTCTAAATCTCCTATTTGTGAAACATAGGCATTAAAACAAATCTGATTTTCAATTAACTCTTCTTTGTATTGTGCTGCAAAATTGGTGATTATTTCGATACCATCATAATTTATTTTGATGTTTTTATACATAAAATCATAAAAAACGACTTTATTCTGAGGAATATTCAAATATTTATCAATTCCGTTATCAACTATAACGTTTTCGCAAAGTGTTGTAAAACTAGAAATTAGCGCCATAAAAACATATTTACGCGTTTCTTCTCTTTCATAATCATTTGCAAAATGCCCCGCTTCAAACAATAAAGTTGGCACTCCAAAGTATTGAAACATATCACCAATACAGTTTATATTAAACGAATCATCAAAACGCCCAATTTGATTTGGTAAATACTCCTGAAGCACCTCATTTATACTCGCAATCAAATTGATAGCTTTCAATCTGGATTCGTTTATTTCTCGTTCTTCATTATAAGAAGGCGCTAAAAATGACAATGTCGCCGGTTTTCCGGTATCACTAACACCAAAAATAGTTCGCTGATCATGCAGATTAAAACAATAATCCGGCTTAAAAGACTCAAAAGTCATTCTTAGCAACTTACTTTCTGGCTGTTTCAGCTCTTGCGAATCGCGATTTAAATCAACTTTATTAGCATTCTCTCTTGTATATAATGTTGCACCATCCGGATTCAACATTGGAATACTGCAAAAAGTAAATGCATTCAGTAATTTTTGTGCCAATTCCGAACCACTCTGCAATACATTTAAAAAGTCAAACAATGCTTTTGTAGTTGTACTTTCATTTCCATGCATTTGCGACCAAAGGAAAATTCGAGTTTTACCTTCTCCGATTTCATACGAATAAATAGATTTTCCAAGAACAGATTTCCCAATAATTTTAAGTTGATTATTGGTATTTAATTTTTGTAATAACGGCTCAATCGAATCTAAAGTAATGTAACGACCGTGAATAGTTTCTTCTTTATATTGATTGAATAATTGTTCTAAATTCATGCTGTTTTATTTGATTTACAAAAGTAAACATCTTTGTATTTACATTTGTAAACTGTTTTAAGTTAAAATATTTCAATGATGTAAACACTATTTGGTGTTTAATTGCGGTGAACCGACTTTTATAATTGACAATTGTTATCTATTTATATAATATAATTTATATTATTATTTATCAATTAATTACGATTGATTATATCATTATAAACTTTAAAGTATTTAATTTAATAAATTCAATTTACAGTTGTAATTTTGGTATTTCAGTCTATTTTAATTACATTTGTAAATAGTTAATTTTTAATATTAATTCACAATGGTAAACATAGAAGATTTTATAAAAAGATTAGAAATTATACTGGATTACTACAGTTTGAATGCTTCTTCTTTTGCGGATAAAATTGGTGTACAGCGCTCTAGTTTGTCTCACCTACTTTCAGGAAGAAACAAACCTAGCTTGGATTTTATTCTTAAAATATTAGAGGTTTTTCCTGATGTAGATTTGTATTGGATTTTAAACGGAAAAGGAACTTTTCCAAAAAATTCGGAACAGTTTGATAAAAAAGAAAACAGCGTTGAGCAAGTTGCAAAACAAAATATTCCTACTCCATTAAATACTGAAATAAATCCTGAGAATTTATTTTCGGAAATAAAAATCCCAAATCCGATTCCAGCATTGGAAACAAAAAAAATAGAAAATCAAAATAGCGCTAAAGAATCATATTCTGGTGCTATTGATAAAATCGTAATTTTTTATAAAAATGGAACTTTTAAAAGTTATGTTCCCGATTAAAAAAAAACAACCCCAATTCAGATTTCCAAATTGGGGTTATTCAAAAAAAAAACTAAATTGTAATTTTATTTTCTAAGAACAAAAACTGAAGTTACACCCGCTTCGGCTCTTACATTTATTGGAGCAAAATCGCCGGAAGCCGTTGGATAACTATACGTCAGAACTTGTCCTCCTGCATTCAATCTTTCAGCAACGTAAATATATTTTGTTGCACTATCATACGCAACATCAACAGGATTTCCCAAAAGTGAATTTGGACCGTACACTCTTATTTGATTCGTTAAAGCAATTGTTCCTGCAGCTGCAGTTGAAGCAAAAATACTAGCGAAATTTTTTATTACAATTAATCCACCATCAGTTGCTGAAGTAGCACTGGCTACATCCGTTAAAATCATAACATCATCAGAAGCTGAATAGGTAATACCGTGTGTACGAACTAAACCTGCAATAGTTACACGTTTTGTAGCTGCAATATTCCCTGAAGCATTCGTCATAAAGTCCTTAAATAAAACAATATCTCCTGTCAAATCAGCTACTGCATACAAATCAGCTCCTACCATGTGTATTCCCCAAAGTTTAAAATCTGTTGTGAATGTTTTCAATAAAGAGAAACCTGTTGTCGTTTTTTTGTAAATTAAAAGTTTGTTAATCAAACCATTAGAAGCCAGTTGATCTTGAGTTACAACCACTATATCACCTGAAACGGCAGTTTCTCTGGCATTAGTAAATTCGCCAGTAAGACTACTTAATGACAACATCAAATTATCTGTTCCGGCTGTAAGTGCTGTTTTTAATCCGGTATACGTTTCCAATCGATTATTAGTTCTGGAAGCCACAATAACAGCATCAGTTTCGTTATTATATGAAATTCCCTCTGTATCGATTGATCCTACGGTAAATGATTTTACCATTGGAGTTGTAGCTAGTAGGTCTAAATAGGTAATTTTCCCAGAAGTATTACTTGAAGTAACCAATGAAGCTTCTGCAGGAGTACTACTATCAGAATCATTGTTATCGCACGAAGCGAAAAGTAACATCAAAAAAGCTGAGCTAATAAATAAATTTTTCATGTGTATAATTTTTAGAGATTTAATTATACTTACGAAAAATTTAACTTTTTGGTTTTTAACTTTTTAATATTATTTTAACTTTTGTTAAAATGAGTATCCTTTTTCTGGAATTTTCCCTTTTACTCCTGTAAAATGTTTCTTCAAAATAGCCATATCGCTTTCGATATTACCAGAAGGTAAAACTGGACTTCCTAAATTCACTTCTTTTTTACCAAAATCAAAAGCTACTGGAATTATAGGGACACTAGCTTTCAAAGCGATATAATAAAATCCGGTTTTCAATTCTGTTATTTTTTTACGGGTTCCTTCTGGAGCAACCGCCAGACGAAAAACTTCTTTTCTTTGAAAAATTGCCGCAATAGAATCGACTTTGTTCAAACCTCCAGAACGATCTAATGGTTCTCCGCCCATATATCTAAAATAAAATCCGAAAGGAAAACGAAACAATTCCTTTTTACCAACCCAGTTCATTTCTAAACCGGTTATTCCTCTGGTAAAAATTCCCAAATAAAAATCATGTGCACTCGTATGTGGCATCACCATCATCACACATTTTTTGATATTTGCATCAATTCCTCCAACTATTTTCCAACCCATGAGCCTGAAAAATATCCATTTGTAAAATTGTTTCTTCATTCTTTCTTATTTCGTACAAAATAAATAATTTAAATCTTATTTTTGGGTAAAACCGTCACCAATGATTAAAAAAATATTCAGTTATCTCATTCCAATAAAAATTTATGAAACAAAATCTTCATTGAGTAAATCGATTGAAGTGACTTGGACTAATGGCGAATTAGTTTTAGATTCTGAAAACGCAAATTATTCGTACGGCAGTTTACAGCGCATTTTAAGATTAGGATTAAAAAACATTGGCTATGAAAACATAGTTTCAATGAATCATGTTTTAGTTTTGGGAGTTGCCGGCGGAAGTGTTATCAAAACGTTGGTGGATGAAATAAAATACAAAGGAAAAATTACGGGAGTTGAAATCGATCCCGAAATAATTAAAATAGCCAACATCTATTTTAAATTGGATGAAGTAAAAAATCTTGAAATTGTAATTGATGATGCTTTCGAATTTGTTTTAAAAACCAAAGCCAAATACGATCTAATTATTATTGATATTTTTCAAGATACAACAATGCCCAATTTTTTATTTGAAACTTTTTTCATCAATAGGGTTTGCTCTCTTTTAAAAAGTCGTGGTTTTATTCTTTTCAATACTATGCTATTAAATGACAGTCAAAATGTAAGAAATAAAAAATACGTCTCTGAATTTTTCAAAAATGAATTTCAAATAAAAACCATTCCTAGAGTTGAAGTTCATAATGAGTTGATATTAATTGAAAAACTCTCCTAATCAAAAGCATTTTATTTTAACATTCTCCTCGCTTTTTCTAGATCTTCCGGAGTATCAATTCCGATTCCAACATGAGTAGTTTCGACCATTTTTATTTTTTTTCCAAATTCTAAATAACGAAGTTGCTCCAGCTTTTCGGATGCTTCCAAAGATTGCATCGGCAAACTGTAAAAGTCTAATAAAGCCTCTTTTCTAAAGGCATAAATCCCGATGTGCTGCATGTAACGAACGCCCACATTTTTCTCTCTTGGATATGGAATTACCGAACGGGAAAAGTACAAAGCAAATCCGTTTTGATCCACCACCACTTTTACATTATTCGGATTATTAATATCATCTTCATTAGTGATTTCGCGCATCAAAGAGGCCAAATCCACTTTTTTATGCAAATCATTTCTGAAAACTTCAATAACTTTTGCCAAAGGTTCGGCATCAATAAAAGGTTCATCTCCTTGCACATTAATCACAATATCAACATCCAGATTTTCGACTGCTTCCGCAATTCGATCACTTCCTGATTCGTGTTCTTTGATGCTTCGAATGGCTTTTCCTCCGTGAGAAATAATTTCATCAAAAATTAAATCCGAATCCGTTACCACAAAAACATCATCAAATAAATGCGTGTTTATGGCTGCTTCATAGGTTCTTAAAATAACCGTTTTACCTCCCAAATCCTGCATCAGTTTAGCGGAAAATCGTGTGGAAGCGTAACGGGCGGGAATGACTGCAATTATTTTCATTTTTATATTTTTCATTTTGCCACGAAGACACTAAGTCGCAAAGTTTTATTTTTATTTTTTATTTGAGGCAAACGGAACAATCAAGTTAGCTGGGCGCTAAGTTAGCATGTTTTTAGGATTTACAAAACTGTTCTTAATTCTAAACTTAAATTTGCTTCGTGATATTCCAAAAACTAATTTTTCGCCTGATTTCAAAACCTAATTTCTCGTATAATTGTATTGCTCCACTATTATCTTCAATCACATGTAAATAAGGAGTTTTATTTTGCTTGAAAATTTCATTAACGGTATGAACTACTAATTGTTTCGCATATCTTTTTCCGGTATGATTGGGATGCGTGACAACTGCGCTTACTTCGATAAAGTCATTCATTTGCATGCGCTCACCAGTTACGGCAACAAGTTCTTCATTTTTGAAAATACCGTAATAATTGCCTAATAAAGCGGTTTTCTTTTTAAAATATCCCGGTTGCACCAAGTTCACCAACTCATATAAATCATCAATATGTTTGTCAGTCAATTTTACGATTGCATCATTAATGGCAATATCGATTGGATTGTAAACAATCATTTGAAGACAAACCAATTCTTTGTTTAACTGCAATAGATTTGAAAGTTCCGGTTTTTCTCCAACAATAAAAAAACTATCAACCATCTCAGAATATTCATCGATAGACTTTGCAATCGCATTTCCTTTTTCAAAACCACCAAACGGACAATAATCAGGATGATAGAATTTTACACTGTCGTAATCTACCGCAAAATTTTGATGCGTTTCTAATAACGAAAACCAAACTGGATTATTTAATTTTTTATCGTCTTGTGTTTTCACAATAATTAGTTTTTGAAGGGTTTGTCTAGATGATTCTTAAAAAAAAAATAGTTTTTGGTCACGAGCGAGACGCTCTCGTCTAGCTGGGAGCGTAACGGGCGGGAATGACGGCTATTATTTTTATTGGAATAAAAAATATAAAAATGTTAGAGTAACTATGAGTGTTGACAAAATGCTTAAAAAAGAAAATATAGTTATTCTACTTATTCTTTCCTTATTAAACTTATAATTTTCAAAAAGTTGTTCTTTTATTGTAGCATCAAACCTACTTATTTCCATCATTTCATATTCAATAAAAATTAAAAAACACAAATTTAATATTGGTATTATAATCAATTTAACGGAGATTTGATTATCAATTTTAGATAAACCAAAGAAGCCAGCAATCAAAATATTGTTAAAAACAAAGAGCTTATCATGTATCCTATCAAAATGCTTCAAAACATTTCTTAAACCATCTTCTCTAATTTTATCAATTTTATTACAAGCTTCCTCAAATTCTTTATCCACATATTCACTATTCAAAATCTTTTCCATAAAAATCTAATTCGTTAGTGTAATTCTAATTTCTTCAACATCTATTTCATCAAGTTGAAACCATTCCCCTCTAATTCTTTTATCACTAAAAGTATTATGAAATGCTTTTTCTATACTTAATGCAATTCTTCTACTCACAAATTTTTTGCTGGCGATAAGTTCAATAGAGGGTTTTTCACTTTGTAATGTCTTTTCTCTCCAACTTGGTTTATTTGAAATACCAATTTTATGATATTGGTTTATAGTATCAATCATTAAATAAACATAACATTCCTGAATTTCAATTATTGAGCTCTGTGAAATAACAATATTATGCTCTAACAATGGTTTATAATCAGGTATCTCTTTTCTAACCAATTCACGATATTCTTTTGCAAGCTTTTGTATAACAAAATTGAGATATATCGGGGATTTATAACCACTATATTCAGATCCATTACCCCCTATAATTTCATAATTTGTTTTTGTTGAAGTTATTTTCCATCTTGAAAGTTTTTCTTTTTCGAAATGAAGAATTTCATCATCGGTAATTTGTACTTTGTTTTCAAATCTATATTGAGATTTTTTATAGGATGGATTATTGATTTTAAATTTGATTATTCTATTATCCTCAAACAAAAATGAAACCACATCATCTTCTGTTAATTTTAAATCACCAGGTATGTAACTAAAAACAATATAATCTTTCTTATCAATATTATTAAAAGAAAACTCAAACAATATTTTATCATCAAAAGAACTAGTTTCAACTTTTCTCCATTTAATAATTTTGTTTCCAGTAAAATCATCTATGCTAATATTTGGATTATTTCTAAATTTTTCATTCAAAATTATCTCATTCTCTTCTTTATCACGAATTATATAAATAAGATCATTAGACAAAATTCTATCTAAATATCCCGTACCCTTATTAACTTCTTTTACAATTTCTAAATATCCTTCTTTTTCTGTATAATGCTCGATTGTTTGATTTTCCATTATGAAAGAAAGTATCTTTTCTCCTTGTTTAACAAATTCACCAGCCTGTTTATGCCATTCTTTTATTAATATTTTCTGCCATCCATCGTGTTTGCCATAAATTTTAAAAGAATCAAAATTGTATTTATATGTAGATTTTAATGGTGAGTTTTCAAAAGGATATATACCTAATGGATGAATAACACATAATAAATCTCCCTCTAGAATTGGCTCATCTTCATTTTTTTTAAACTCAACAATTCCGCTTTTTGTAGACCTTACTTCGGAACTACTCCATAGCTCTCTATCAGCAAAGGATGGTGTTTTTGAATAGGTTTGAATTATAAACAATACTTTGTCTTCTTCAATCCAATCTCCATCTTTTACAAAGCACTTGGAAAACCTTACTTTGTTACCTCTATATTCTTCAGGTATCAAATTATTTTGAAATCGAATTTCTTTTGAACTATTTTCTATATTTTCTTTCATATTATTTTTACTATGTACCCTGGTATGTCAATCTTCTTTCTCAAATATAAGATTTATTTCACAAAACCATCCTACATAATCTTCACCGAAGTCATACTCAACGAACCCGCCAATAACTTATCATTAAACAAACTCAGTTCTTCGGATTTTCCTTTTAATCCCAAAGTATAAATCAAAGGCAAATAATGTTCCGGTGTAGGAATCGCTAATTGAAACGCTTTACTCTGTTTCTCAAAATCAATCAATGGTTGGAAATTTCCATCCAGTAAATAATTGTTTACCGATTCCCTTGCTTCAATTGCCCAATCGTAACCGTAATTGTCTTTATCGAAATTGTGATAATCGACCAATCCCAAATTATGAACAATATTGCCGCTGCCTACAATCAAAATTCCTTTGGTACGCAATGCACTTAATTTTTGAGCTAGTTCAAAATGGTATTGCCCCGATTTTGTATAATCAATACTCAACTGAATCACGGGAACATTCGCTTCTGGATATAAATGTTTAATTACACTCCACGCTCCGTGATCTAAACCCCAATGTTCGTCCAGCTCTACTTCTACCGGCGACAATAATTGTTTGGTTTCTATCGCTAATTCCGGACTTCCTTTTGCTGGATATTGCACGTCAAACAACGCTTGCGGAAAACCTCCAAAGTCGTGAATCGTTCGTGGCATTTCCATTGCAGTAACCTTTGTCCCTTTGGTAAACCAATGCGCCGAAATACACAAAATGGCATTTGGTTGCGGTAACGTTTTAGCCAAGTTTCGAAAACCAGTCACAAACTGATTTTCTTCAATTGCGTTCATCGGGCTGCCGTGTCCCAAAAACAGCACCGGCATTTTTTCGGTATTCGAAAAAGAACCTGAAATTTTATGTAAGTCGTTTAGTGTATTCATAAAAATATAATTTTATCTAGTTGAAAGAGATTTTAGAAATCGCTATTTTTAAAAAAAATTCCAAATCGCTATTTAAAAGAGACGCAATAAATCACTATTTAAAAAAGATTCTCCAAATCTCTATTTAAAAGAGACGCGATAAATCGCGTCTGTACGGAATGCATTATTAAATGCTATTTCATTTTTTAAAAAATTTATCATCTTCCCATTTCGATGGATTTTCTTCTATGTAATTTTGTATTCTTTCAAATGAATCCGAATTTCTAATAATATGATCATGAAAACGAGAGTGCCATTCAAAACTTTCATTAATTTTTCGCATTTCAAAGGTACACCTACCTTTATACCATCTAATTATTCTAGATATATTTTCAGATAACATTGGATTATTTTCCCCTGCAAATCCTCCTATTTCCTGGTGCGGCTGTAAAGACTCGATTAATTGTGTCTCTACAAATTCACCGGATTTATTAATAATCAATATCCCATGCATGTGATTTGGCATAATCTGAAAATTCCCCAATTCTACATATGGAAAATGTTTTATTATTTCTACCCAATATTCTTCTGCTAATGCTCCAACAGCATTCAAATTCATTTTTTCATTCCCAATTTCTCCAAAAAAATGTTTCATTTCTTTAGTACAAATCGTTATGAAATAGGCTCCATTAGCACCATAATCCCAATTTTGTAATCGAGCCGATGGGATTCTATATTTGTTTTGAAATTTTTCTGGCATAACTTAATCATTATATGGATCTTCTATGTACAGACGCGATTCATCGCGTCTCACATAATATATGCGATTCATCGCGTCTCACATGATATTCTCAACTATATGTTAGACGCGATAAATCGCGTCTCTAGGGGAATCAACACAACAACCGGAATCCAAACGATACAAATTATTCTACAAAATTCTCATCTTTAAAACCTATCAAATATAATTTATTTTTTGCTCGGGTCATTGCAGTGTACAACCAGCGAATGTAATCTCTATTGATGCCATCCGGCAAATACGGTTGTTCTATAAAAACGGTATTCCATTGTCCACCTTGTGATTTATGACAGGTTATGGCATACGAGAATTTCACTTGCAAACCGTTGAAATATTCGTTGGCTTTCACTTTCTGGAATTGTTTGTACTTCGTTTCTCCTTCGTAATCTTTCAACACTTCCTGATACAATCTATTGGATTCTTCATAGGTTAAAGATGGCGATTCGCTTTTTATGGTGTCCATTAATAATACCGTTTCAAACGGAATCTGATTGGGGTAATCAATCATTCGAATTTTTACTTTGGCAAACTTAAAACCGTACAATTCTTTGATATTGAAAATTTCTAATATTTCGATAATATCACCATTGGCAATAAAACCCGCTTCATCAGAATCTTTCAACCAAAAATAATTGTTTTTTACCACCATCAAGAAATCTCCTGTGGAAAGTTCGCTTTCTTTATCGAGGATTTTAGTTCTGATTTGCTCATTATATTGATTCGCCCTTTTATTCGAACGAACAATAAACGCGGTGTCTTCTATACTATAATTACTGTAGGCAGAATTGATGGCATCTTGAATATCATAACCATCGGTCAACCGAACAATATCTTTGAATTTCTTGACATCAAATTTGAATTCATCTATAAAGGAATCTTTCAATAATTCCCGAAGTTCAGTTGCGTTATGCAAAATCCCAGAATTTTCTTCCTGACGCATGACTTCGTCTAATTCAATATGTTCTACTTCTTTGTCATAATTCATTCCCAAAGTACGAATGTCCAAAGCCGGACTGATATCCAAATTTACCGGAGGCAACTGAGCCGTATCTCCCAATAAAATCATTTTGCAATTGGTTCCCGAATAAACATACGAAATCAAGTCATCAAGCAAAGAACCATTTTCATATAACTTGGAATCGGAATTAGTATCCGAAATCATCGAAGCTTCATCGACTATGAAAATCGTATTCTTATGTTTGTTTTGTTGCAAGGTAAATGAAACACCACCACCAGAAGATTTCTTAGGAAAATAGATTTTTTTATGAATCGTAAAAGCTGGTTTGTTCGAATAATTGGCAATTACTTTTGCCGCACGACCCGTTGGTGCCAACAAGACATATTTTTTATTGATGTCCAATAAACTATTTACAATCGTAGAAATAACGGTCGTTTTTCCCGTTCCCGCATATCCTTTTAATACGAAGATGGTTTTATTATCGGTATCGGTTAAAAAAATTGCTATTTTTTGAAAAAAAATGTCCTGTTTATACGTGGGTTGAAAAGGGAACTTTTTTTGTAAAAGACTATAAAACAGGGAGGAATTCATGTGGAGTTGCTTGCTATGAAATGAACATCAAATATAAGTATTAAGTATTAATTACTATTAATAGTTATTATTATAATTTGTAAGTTTGCGTTGTTGAAAAAATCAATAGTATTATGAACATAGCCGAAAAAAAATATAAAAAACTTTCCATTCAAGTTTCCTTGACGGGGCTTTCTTTTTGTTGTTTTGACACGCTAAATAATACCGTAACTTCATTTAACGAAGTACATTTTGATACCTTTCATAAAGCCACAAAAATTGAAGATTTGTTTGCCGATGCTTTTAGAGAGCATCCAGAATTAAAAGATTCGTATGATGAAATTTTGGTGATTCATAATAATAACCTTTCGACTTTTGTACCTGAACCGTTATTTGACGAAAACTTTTTAGGAAGTTATTTGCAATACAACACTAAAGTTTTTGAAACCGATTTTTTCGCTTTTGATGAAATTTCAAACTATCAAATGAATGCGGTTTACATTCCGTATGTGAATATCAATAATTTTTTCATTGACCAATTTGGTGCTTTCGATTACAAACATGCCAACAGTATTTTGGTTTCCAAATTATTAATTGCTTCCAAAAATAAGGATGAGAAAAAAATGTTTGTACATATTAATACAGGTCATTTTGAAATCATTGTGGTTCAGAACCAAAAATTATTGCTTTTCAATTCTTTCGATTACAACACGCCGGAAGATTTCTTGTATTACATTTTATTTACTGCCGAACAATTGAATTTAAATCCCGAGAACTTCCCATTGGAACTAATCGGAAATATTGATACCGAAAGTGATTATTATAAAATCGCTTACAAATACATTCGCAACGTTTCTCTTATTGATGTAGAGGATTTGCGATGGAACAATTATTTTTCTGAGGCCGAAAACAGAAATCATTTTATACTTTTCAACTCATGAGAATCATTTCAGGAAAATACAAAGGAAGACGCATTTTTCCACCAAAAGGATTGCCCGTTCGTCCCACAACCGATATGTCTAAAGAAGCATTATTCAATGTTTTGAACAATCATTTCAGTTTTGAAGGACTTAAAATATTAGATTTATTCGCAGGAACCGGAAACATCAGTTACGAATTTGCCTCAAGAGGAAGTACGCCAATCACTTCTGTTGATGGTGATTTTGGTTGTGTAAAATTTATCAAGCAAGTCGCAGCCGAATATGATTTTAATATTGCAGCTACAAAAAGTGATGTTTTCACGTATTTAGAAAGATGTAAAACGTCTTATGATATTATTTTTGCGGATCCACCTTATGCTTTGGACCAAAAAACTTTTGAGAAAATTATCTTATTAGTTTTCGAAAAAGAATTACTTAATGAAGATGGAATGATGGTAATCGAGCATTCGAAATATACCAAACTGGATCACATGATTCACTTTTCGTTCCAAAAAAGTTACGGAGGTTCTATTTTTAGTTTCTTCGAAATAGGCTCTGGTGAAAAAGAAGAAGATTCTGAAAACGAATCAGACCAAAACGATGGTGAAGAAGAATAATTTCGATAATATATTAAACATTTAAAGTAATTATTCACCAATTACCCAACCCAAAGTAAAGTTTAAAACTACAGCTAATTCACTGTCGTTTTTGTCAAAATTATAACCAACACCCATATTCAAATCAAGATTAAAATTGCCTTTGTACGTTCGTTGAAAACCCCAAACCGGCGCTACAGTTATCGATGCATTTTTGGGTAAAAAGTTATCATTCGTATAAATTGATTTGAAATTATATAAAGCGGCCATAGCAACAAATCCTCCTGAATTATGAGACGTAACTCTTCCCTTTTCTGTCCTTTTCTCTAAATTATAATAATGACGAAACTGTTCATTAATGTAAGGATAGAAGGTCCAGGTTTTTCCAAAACTATTCGATGTATATCCATAACCTAAACTCAATTCTGAGTAAAGTGTATTTTTATCACTTAGACCATGTTCGTAAACAAATCCGGGAAGTAATACATTAATTTTAAATTGACTTTTTTCTACAGCTGGTTTTTCTTGTGCGTAAGTGTGTGAAATTGTTATTAAAATAAAAAGAGCTACAAGAGCTACTTTGCCATTTTTAAATACTGATAATTGCATGTATAATTATTATTAAGTTGTCGATATATCATCTGATTAAATCGGGAGCAAACATAATAATTAAATTCTAATTTGTCAGAATTTTATTTTAAAATTAAGCTTGATCTCTCCTTAATTTGTCTAAAATCATCTTATACATAGGAGTTGCAACACCATATTTCTGACCTGCTTTTACCACATATTCTGTTAAGGAAACTACTTCGGTATTTCTTCCTGCCAATAAATCTCTATGCATAGATGAGGTAGCATCTTTTGGAGTTTTTTCGAGTTTGATAATTGTTTGAGCAACAATATCATTGGGCAACGCTAACCCTTTTGCAAAAGCGACAGCAGTTATCTCGTTTAACAGTGAAATATAAACCGCTTTATTTTCAGGATGATTCAAAATCCCTCCTATGTTTTGATTTAAATAGGAAGTTGCTGAAGCCAATGCGGAAATAAAAACAAACTTTTCCCACACCGTTTCTTCAATATTTTCTACAAGATAACTTTCGATATTGGCATTTTCGAAAATGGATTGTAGTTCATTCAATTTGGAAGCCGGAGCATTTTTAGAACCAAAAAATAGTTTTTCATAAAGTCCTATTTTCTTGATAATTCCCGGAGATTCAATCATCGAAACAATATACACACAACCTTGCAAAACGATATTTTCAGGAAATAGTATTTGTATGCGTTCCGTGGCATCGACACCATTATATAAAGGTAAGATTATCGTGTTTGGCGTAATGCAATTTATTATGGATTCAAAACTGGTTTCGATGTCATAGGTTTTAGTCGCACAAATTAGGTAATCCAGTTTCCCAATTTCATCTGGATTATTCGAAACCAAACTAGGGAAAACAATTATTTCATTAGTATCAGCAATAATTTTCAATCCATTTTTGGCTATTGCTTTTTGGGTTTCGCCTCGGGCAATAAATATGATTTCGATAATATCTGATTCAAAATAAGCTTTGGCTAATAATCCTCCAAAATAACCACCTACTCCACCGAGTCCTAAAATCCCAATTCTTGTTTTCATACCTGCTATTTAAAAATTAAACCATTAAGAAATTTAGAAAATTAAGCATTGCTACTTAATGAAACTTAATTTCTTAATGGTTCTTTTTAGATTTCACAATCCTTACTTTTATTAAATATTTTAATAAAAAAATGCAGACCTATAAGCCGGATTCTGTCTCCGATAAATCGGAGCCTTATCATTTATCTAGATCCCGAATTACTTCGGGACTCAAGCTATCTACCCTTCAGCAACGAACGAGACGCCCTTAAATGCTGATATACTTGATATTTCACCGCATAGAGTTTACCTGGTTTCACTACAGCATTACCTGTACATACTTTCTGTTGCACTTGTCCTAATCCAATTACTTGAACCGACGGGGGTTACCCGCTATGCTTCCCTTTGGTGTCCGGACTTTCCTCCCTTTTGATTGCTCAAAACGGCGATAAGGCGGTCTGCGGTGCGAAATTACAACAATTTTTCATCTATCTCAATTTTAGATTATTTACTTTAACATCCATTTCACAATTACTTAATAATAAAATAGTTACCTTTATAAATAACAATTAATCTTCCATTAATCATGAAACCAACGTACCATTATACCACCGTTATAGAGGCCCTAGAAGATCTAAAAGAAAAAGGTTTTACCTATGATTTTAATATTCATCAAGATGATATTAAAGCTAATCCACATAAATATGAAGTAAAACATGTGTATCGCTACGAAGGTGATACTGATCCCGGTGAAGAATCAGTGGTTTATGGAATCAGTTCTGATTCAGGTGAAAAAGGAGTTTTTGTAGCTGGTTTTTCCGCAAATTCAGATAATGATGCCGCACTTGTTTTGGAAAAATTATGCATTGAAACCGGTGGACAATGCAAACTCTAGCTTCCGTATTGCTACTTACTTTTGAGAAATAGAACTTCAAAAAATTTAATTATTTAAGTTCGATGCTACTTTCCGAAATCATAATACTGCGAATCAAAAAAGTAGGACCCATCTCTTTTCGGGATTTTATGGAGATGGCTTTATACTATCCAGAATTGGGATATTATAATTCTGCCCAAAACAAGATTGGAGCAGATGGTGATTTTTATACCAGTGCAAATCTTACTGCTGATTTTGGCGCTATGATAGGTCGCCAAATAGAAGAAATGTGGCAAAACTTAGAAAAAAAACCTTTTAAAATAATTGAATATGGAGCCGGAACCGGTTTATTATGTCATGATATTTTAGATTATCTGGAGACTAACATCCCTTTATATGATAACCTAACCTACTGCATTATCGAGAAAAGCACCATAATGCGGGAAATTCAAAAGAAACATTTAAGCAAAAAAGTAAACTGGTACAACTCCATTAAAGATATTCCTGAAATTAACGGCTGTATTTTATCAAATGAATTGATTGATAATTTCTCCGTTCATCAGGTAATTATGGAAGAACAACTTCAGGAAGTATTTGTTGATTATAAAGAAGGTTTCATTGAAATTTTAAAACCTGCAACAAAAGAACTTATACAATATTTCAAAACATTAAATGTCCATTTACCTAAAGGATTTCGAACAGAAGTTAATTTGGAAGCCGTATCTTGGATAAAAGAAGTTTCTCAATCCTTACAAAAAGGCTATGTAATCACGATTGATTATGGCTCATTATCGGCTGAATTGTATAACAATCGGAGAAGTTTCGGGACACTCTTGTGTTATTATAAACATCACAAAAGTGACAATCCGTATCAGTTTATTGGCCAACAAGACATTACGACGCATACAAACTTTTCAGCTTTATCACATTGGGGTTTACAATACGGAATAGAACCTTGTGGAATAGTGAATCAAGCAGAGTTTTTGTTAGCACTTGGTATTAAGGAATATCAAAATTCAACTTTGAATAATAATCCAACTAATTTAGCATTGGCCATGCAAGAGTCACTTATAAATTATAGATTATTAATGGACATGGGAATGAAATTCAAAGTATTAATACAACAAAAAGGAGTACCAGAATATCCATTATCCGGTTTGAAATTTTTAAATTCCTCAAGAGCATTATATTCCTGAAATTACAATTTATTAGGAGCAATTTCCAGCTATCCGTTGCAATCTTATTCGCCGAACCCCGGCTCATAAGGATTTTCTCTTCTATCTGGGCTAGGGAATTTGGGAAATAAAAACCATTTGAAAAATTATAAAATCTTTCAATACTTAAATTTTTCCATCATTAAATTAAAACCTATATTTGCTTTCGAATAAAAATTCTATGGAACAATTTGTAGTATCGGCACGTAAATATCGTCCTCAAACATTTAAAGATGTTGTAGGACAAAAAGCCATTACCAATACTTTATTGAATGCCATAGAAAGCAATCACTTAGCTTCGGCATTATTATTCACAGGACCTCGTGGCGTTGGAAAAACTACTTGCGCCCGTATTCTCGCTCGAAAAATCAATCAGCCAGGATATGACGATCCAAACGAAGATTTTGCTTTTAATGTTTTCGAATTAGATGCTGCATCCAACAATTCCGTTGATGATATCCGTAATCTAATCGACCAAGTTCGTATTCCGCCACAAACGGGACAATACAAAGTGTATATTATCGATGAGGTTCACATGTTGTCTTCGGCAGCTTTTAATGCTTTCTTGAAAACATTGGAAGAACCGCCAAAACATGCCATTTTTATTTTGGCTACGACCGAAAAACATAAAATTATTCCAACGATACTTTCTCGTTGTCAAATATTTGATTTCAAAAGAATTACCGTAAAAGATGCTAAGGAACATCTTGCCGAAGTAGCCACCAGTCAAGGTGTAAATTTTGAAGATGACGCTTTGCATATTATTGCTCAAAAAGCTGATGGTGCGATGCGTGATGCTTTATCCATTTTTGACCGAGTAGTTTCTTTTTGTGGAAAAGATTTAACACGTCAAGCCGTTACGGAAAACTTGAATGTGTTGGATTACGAAACGTACATCAATGTAACCGATTTAATTTTGGAAAACAAAATTCCAGATTTATTAATCGCTTTCAATGAAATTCTTGCCAAAGGATTTGATGCACATCATTTTGTATCCGGATTGGCCTCTCATTTTAGAGATTTATTGGTTTCAAAAACACCTGCTACTTTATCTTTATTAGAAGTAGGAGAACAAGCACAACAAATGTATGGCATGCAAGCGCAAAAATGCAGTCAAGACTTTCTTTTGAAAGGAATTGAAATTGCAAATGATTGTGATTTGAAATACAAGCTGAGTCAAAATCAACGACTTCTTGTTGAACTTTGCCTAATGCAACTTGCCTCTATCACTTTTGATGGAGAAAAAAAAAAGTTGAGCAATTTATAATTCCTCCTACTTACTTTAGAAAGAACGATTACTCAATTGTAGAAAGTCCAAAAGCTAAAATAGAAAGTATTGCAAACACTCCAATTGTAGCGACAGTTCAAGAAAAAGAACCGGAAGCTATAGTTAGTGCTCCTTCAGTTCCCACCCCAACAGTAAAAATTGACATTCCACAATCTAATGAACCAAAGGTTTCTGCGTTTTCATTAGCTAGTATTCGTGCCAAAAAAGCATTGGAAGAAAGCACCAGAGGGATTGTAAAAGAAGTAGCGCATTTACCCACAGAATCTTTTACCGAAACAGAAATGTTATTGCATTGGAACAAATATGCACAACGTTTAGGGGATAAAGGCTATAAAATTATGGAGTCGTTATTACTTATTAACGATCCTAAACTAAACGGAACTTCTATCACAATTGAATTACCAAATGAAGGTTCTAAATTAGATTTTGAAAAAGAATTGAATGGACTTTTGGGACATTTAAAAGGACATTTGCACAATCACGACATCACAATTGAGGTTATTGTGAATGAAAGTATTGAGAGTAAAAGAAGCTTTAACGACCAAGATCGATACAATAGACTACATGAAATAAATCCAAATATTGAACTTTTACGAACAACATTTGGATTAGATTTAGATGCTTAAAATAATAAAATTAGGAAAAAATTATATCTTTCCATAATACATGGCTTTAACAATACCGTCAGAAAGTCCAATTTTAGGAACATAAATATTTCTTGCTCCACTCCATTTCATAGCATTCAGATAAATTCTGGTTGCCGGAATAATTACATCGGCGCGATCCGGATTTAATCCTAATTCTGAGATTCTTTGTTCGTACGAAAGTGAATTCAAAAAAGCGTATTGGGAATTCATATAAATATATGACAATGGCTTTTCTTGTATTTTTCCGGACATCTTGAAAAGCTTATTAATATTCCCCCCGGAACCTATTAAAATGACTTCTTCATATTCTTCCGTATTTGTTTTGATCCATTTTTCAATTTCATCCCATACTACATCACAAACCATATCATTTAATAAACGTACAGTTCCTGCTTTGAATGATCTTGAATTAATCATTTTACCATTAGAGAATAATGTAAACTCTGTGCTTCCACCACCAACATCTACAAAAAGATAAGTCTGATCTGTTTTTAGTAAATGGTGTAAATCTGTTGAAGCGATTATTGCTGCTTCTTTTTTACCATCAATAATTTCTATTTTTATGTCGGCTTTTTTCTTTATTAATGCAACAACTTCTTTAGCATTATAGGCTTCACGCATTGCAGAAGTTGCAAAAGCCATATAACGTTCTACTTTATGTACCTTCATCAAAAGATTAAAAGCTTTCATAGCATCGCACATCCTTTCCAGATTTTCTTCTGAAATTTCACCTACAGTAAAGGCATCTTGGCCAAGACGAATTGGAACACGCACTAATGAACTTTTATTAAACTGCGGTTCTTTCCCTTCTTGTTCTACAATATTTACAATCAATAAACGCATGGCATTAGAACCAATATCGATTGCAGCATATCTTTTTATTTTAATCATTTTGGATTTGATTCGTTTATTCTTTTAGTAATTAATTGGTCTATTTATTAATTCTAAAATCAAAAAATTATTGAAAACATTAAACTAAACTGGAACAAATAATTACACTATTTCCTCCGTTTTTGATTCTAATTCAACCTTACGTTGATAATATTTATAGGTTTCTAATTGTGCTCTAAAAACAGGATTATGATTTCGAACTCTATATTTATTATCTAATTTATAAGAATGAAAACGGGCTTTTACATTCCCTTTCCAACCTATATCGAAATTATCGATTAACTCATTTTTTATTTCCTGATCATATATTGGACAGGTAACTTCAACACGTCCATCGAGATTTCTGGTCATAAAATCAGCTGATGAAATGTAAACTTCCGTTTGTCCCGCATTTCCAAAAATATAAATTCTAGAATGCTCTAAATAATTATCTACAATACTTATAGCTTCAATATTATCGCTCATTCCTGGAATTCCTGGAATCAATGAACAAATTCCTCTAACTTCAAGTTGAATTTTCACTCCTGCTCTACTGGCTTCGTATAATTTATCTATCATTTCAAAATCAGATAAACTATTCATTTTTAGTTTTATATGCGTTTTTCTTCCTGCTAATGCATGCGTAATTTCTCTGTCAATTAATTTTATAAATCGACTTCTGGTGTAATGCGGTGAAACAATAAGATGTTTGTAGCGATGTACTCTGTAATTAATATCAAAAAACTCAAATATTCGCATAATATCTTTCAGAATTTGTTGATGACTCGTAAAAAGAGTTACGTCTGTATACACTTTTGCTGTTGATTCATTGAAATTTCCTGTTGAGATAAAACCGTATCGTTTTATTTTATTATTCTCATTTCTTTCAATAACACATATTTTACTGTGTACTTTTAGTCCTTTTATTCCAAAAATTAATTCAATGCCTTCCGTTTGCATTTGCTCTGCATAAGAAATATTAGAAGCTTCATCAAAACGGGCTTGCAATTCGATTTGAACAGTCACTTTTTTTCCGTTTTTGGCAGCATTTATTAGCGAACTAATAATTTGAGAATTTTTGGCCAATCGATATAAAGTAATTTTAATCGAAGTTACTTTTGGATCTAATGCCGCTTCACGCAAAAACTTAGTGAGATACGAAAAGGATTGATAAGGGGCATTAAGTAAATAATCTTTTTCGCTGATTTTTTCTAACATACTGCCTTCAAGACTCAATCCAGGAATTGGCAAAGGATCATTCGTTTTGTATAATAAATCAAATCGACCCAGATTTGGAAAATTCATGTAATCGCGTCTGTTGTGGTATCTTCCTCCAGGAATAATACTGTCAGTAGAAACGATTTTCATTTTATCAAGAAAAAATTGCAAAGTATCTTCTTCTATTAATTGGTCATAAATAAAGCGAACCGGTTCACCAATTCTACGATCTTTAACACTCAATGATATTTTTTCAATCATACTTTTACTTAAATCACTGTCGATGTCTAACTGAGCATCTCGGGTGATTTTTATCATGTGTGCAGAAACGCTTTTGTAGTCAAAAATATTGAAAATACTACTCAAATTATGTCTAATCACATCATCCAATAGTATGATATAATGTTTTTCATTATTTGATGGCAGAACAACAAAACGGTTGATTGTTTTTGGAATTTCGATTACAGCATAACGAACTTCTGAATTTTGATTCATAACCAGTTTTATGGCTAAATATCCCGAAGTGTCCTTCAATACAGGAAATTCTGCTAAATCATTCAAAATTATAGTTACTAATTCAGGACTTAATTTTTGAATAAAAAAGTCTTTCAAAAAGATTTCCTGCTCAATTGTAATATCATTTTCAGTGATAATAAATATATTTTCCGTCTCAAGTTCAGCTTCAATAATATTTAATATTCGTAAACTTTCTGATTGTTGCTGGATTACAATTTCGGTGATGTCTTTTACTAATTGCTGAGCAGAAATACCTCCAAGATACTTTTCTCCAGTTATTCCTGTCAGACTTAATCGTCTGATGGCTGCAAAACGAACTCTGAAAAACTCATCTAAATTATTCGAAAAAATACCTAAAAATCGTAATCTATCTAATAGAGGAACTGAATTATCACCAGCTTCTTGAAGTACTCTGGCGTTGAAGGCTAACCAACTTTTTTCTCTGTCAATGTATTTATATTCTAATACTTTATTCATCTTAAATCTTTGGGAAATATTATTTTTTTTATTTTACCTTTTTTAATTTTTTTCCAATCATCGGTATCAAATTTTAAAGATACAAATCCGCTTGTAGGAATATTATCAATATAATCATCCCCAAATTTATTAACAAAATTTGTAATTGCACCATTATGTCCGAAAACAATAACACTTTCGAAAAGATTACTGCAAGATTTAATAATTTCCTCCAGTTTCTTTTCATCAAAGGTATAAAGGTCGTCTTTGTAAACGATACTTTCTATAGGATAGGCAAAATTTTGAGCAAAAATTAACGCTGTGTTTGTTGCTCTTTTTGCAGAACTTGTCCAAATAATATAGGTTTTGGGAATAAAATCTTTAGCATGAGTAGAAACAAGATGAGCATCTTTCATCCCTTGACAAGTCAAACCACGATCTTTATCATGCATTGGAACTTCCCAACTTGATTTTGCATGCCGAACTAAAATTAGATTTTTCATACTAACACTATTTATTTATCAATGGCATTTTCTCAATTTATTTGAGCATACAAATTACAAAATAAATTTTAAATGCAATTGCTTATTTAAATTCAAATGATTAAAATACCGTTAACTTATAAAAATTTCTATTGTATAAATGAAAAAGAAGTAAAGCCATCAATAAATTCATTTAAAAAAAAAATACTCTTACAAAAAAATTATAGAAACTACATCTAATCAATATTTTATAAGTAACTTAATCTTACTTTTTTTATCAATAAAAAGTTAAAATTTAGACTTAAAAAAACCATCTATACTGTAAAACGAACTGGTTTTTACATTTAAAAACTCAATAAAATGCCTTGTTACGGCTGTTTTTGAATGAAAAATGTGAGTTTAACGACTTTTTAGGTTATTCAAGGATTAAATTATAAATAAAAAATATATGTAAGTATTTTTGCTGAAAATTATAATTTTTGGTAAAATCCATAATTAGAATTGATTGAAATTGCCCAAATCTACATATTAAATTTACCCGTAGCGCATGAAAAAAAAACTACCCCAAACTAATAAAGTTAGGAGTACTGTAAATTGTTATTTATTTATACTTCCGTTTTTTATTTTTTTATCTACATCCGTTTTCGCAGAAGGAACTCCTACTCTTTCTCCAAATGCAAATAATATTACTGCTGTATTGAGCGCACCAGATTTATCTAATGGATCTTACTTTAATGCGCCTGAAGACAATAGAATTTATTTCAATATTGCCAACGCATCGACAGAAAACTTATATTTTGGTTTTGACTGGAGAGAATATTCTGTCGGAAATCCTAATAGGATAAATAATTTATATTATCGTATTAGAAGACCTGATGGAACAGTAGCTGTTACCGCATTATGGAATAGCGCTAATAGTGTTGCTGGTAGTATTGATAGCCATGCAAAAGCATTAGCAGGTCCAAATATTGGAAGTGTAACCACTGGATATACTCCATTAGTATTTGACCCTACAGTCTCTGGAGAGCATTGGATTGAATTTTACAGAAGTAATGATGGTGGTGTTACACCACTAACTTCATCTGCAGATAGATCCGTTGGTGCTTTATTTGACATGACTGTAGCTAATAATACAGGGACTTTCGGTAAAAAAAGTGGTCGTTTACATTCTGACAAATGGGGTTTTGTCGCTGTAACACCCTCTTATGGCAATACTACAACTGCCACTTCTGAGTCAAATTTTTATGCATATACTGATGATAAAGTCGTATTATTTATAGATTTTAATCCTGGTTTTCAACCTATCGCTTTTAACGTTGCTGTTAATAGCTATGGTGTTTCTCAGACTGGTGGTTTTAATATTACACGTAGATCAGTAAATGCTGCTACTTCTCCATCATTATTGAATGGGTTTAAAGTTTTTTTAAACAATCCTGATTCTAATTTATACCCTATAGCATCAATACCTGCTGCACCAACTTTTCTTAATCCTGCAATAATCAATTGCGGTCCTTACTTGGTACGATTTAATATTTCCGAAGCTGGAGATGTTAAATTATTTTTTGATTTAAATGGGGTTTCAGGTTATCAAAATGGTACAAACGATAGAATCATCGAGGCTTATGGTTTACCAACAGGGGACAACTCAGTCTCTTGGGATGGTCTTGATGGATTAGGTAATGTTGTTAATGATGGCTCCACAGTAAATTTAACTTTAAACTTTCTTAAAGGTAGATTTAACCTTCCTTTATACGATGTTGAATTAAATACAAATGGATTTAATGTTTCTTCAATTGCTCCAATTGCAATCGCAAATTCTCAGATGTTTTGGGACGATTCACAATTGACGAATGTTGGTTCAACTTGCTTAACAGACGGAAGCACCTCTGAAAACAATACTACCGGAGCTGGATTAAACAATTCATTAATAGGAACTACAAGTCCTGGTCGCGCTTGGAGTGCTAACGGAAATTTACTTCAAACTATTCCTGCTCTTTCATCTGGTTCAAATGAAACAGATGGAACCACTTGTAATGACTATGGAAATGTAAGATTACTGAATACTTGGGGTTGGGGTTTAGCCAGTGCAAGTGTAAGTACAAATATTTTCAAAGGTTGTTCTGATTTAAAAGTTGTTAAAACTGTTAGTAATTCAAGTCCAACTTTTGGTAGTGACGTTACTTTTACAATTACGGCAAGTAATTTAGGAGTTAGTAATGATACTAATGTTGTCATAAATGATGCTATTCCTAATGGCTATACTATTGTTAGCGTTACTCCTTCGACAGGGACTTGGTCTTCTCCAAATTGGACAATCGGAAATTTTGCAAAAGGAGCTACGGCTACTTTAACGGTTATTGCAAAAGTTAAGAAAGCGGGAATTTATGCAAATACGGCAACAATTTCTGGGACAAATAGTGATCCTGTTGCTGAAAATAATACTTCTACATCAACTCCAGTTCCATTAAATTCAATTGTCGATGCAATTAATGATGCAGGAACTACTGTATATGGATCTACTAACGAAACCGCTATAACCAATGTGCTTTCAAATGACACATTGAATGGTGTGGCTGTAGTGCCTGCTCAAGTCAATACGACTTTTGTCTCTGCAACCAATGCTGGAATCACGCTTTCTGGTACCAATGTAATAGTAGCCGCGGGTACACCTGCTGGTTCGTATTCTTTGGTATACCGAATCTGTGAAATACTTAATCCTAGCAATTGTGATAATGCTACCGTTACTGTAACCGTTACTCCTAAAGTACTTAATGTGACTGTGGTGGCCGATGATCAAACGAAAGTATACGGAGGCCTTAATCCTGCTCTTACCGCTACCGTAACAGGTGCCGTAAACGGCGATGTGATCAACTATACCTTGGCCACTACCGCTACCCAGTTCTCTAACGTAGGGCAATACCCTATCGCAGTGACTTTGGGGACGAATCCAAACTATACCGTGGCTTCCACCAATGCTACTTTGACCATTACGCCTAAAGCAATTGATGTGCTGGTGGCTGCTGTGGATCAAACCAAAGTATACGGGGATGCGAATCCGGAACTTACCGCTACCGTAACAGGTGCTGTAAACGGAGATGTGATCAACTATACCTTGGCCACTACCGCTATCCAGTTCTCTAACATAGGACAATACCCTGTCGCAGTGACTTTGGGAATGAATCCAAACTATACCGTAGCTTCCACCAATGCTACTTTGACCATTACGCCTAAAGCAATTGATGTGCTGGTGGCTGCTGTGGATCAAACCAAAGTATACGGTGACATGAATCCGGAACTTACCGCTACCGTAACAGGGGACGTAAACGGAGATGTGATCAACTATACCTTGGCCACTACCGCTACTCAGTTCTCTAATGTAGGGCAATACCCTATCGCAGTGGCTTTGGGAATGAATCCAAACTATACCGTGGCTTCCACCAATGCTACTTTGACCATTACTCCTAAAGCAATTGATGTCCTAGTGGCTGCTGTAGATCAAACCAAAGTATACGGTGACATGAATCCGGAACTTACCGCTACCGTAACAGGTGCAGTAAACGGAGATGTGATCAACTATACCTTGGCCACTACCGCTACCCAGTTCTCTAATGTGGGTGACTATCCGATTGCTGTGACTTTGGGAACCAATCCAAACTATACCGTGGCTTCTACCAATGCTACTTTGACCATTACGCCTAAAGCAATTGATGTCCTGGTGGCCGCTGTGGATCAAACCAAAGTATACGGGGATGCGAATCCTACGCTGACTGCTACCGTAACGGGTGCCGTAAACGGAGATGTGATCAACTATACCTTGGCCACTACCGCTACCCAGTTCTCTAACGTAGGACAATACCCTATCGCTGTGACTTTGGGGACGAATCCAAACTATACCGTGGCTTCCACCAATGCTGCTTTGACCATTACGCCTAAAGCAATTGATGTCCTGGTGGCCGCTGTGGATCAAACCAAAGTATACGGGGATGCTAATCCGGAACTTACCACTACCGTAACAGGTGCCGTAAACGGAGATGTGATCAACTATACCTTGGCCACTACCGCTACCCAGTTCTCTAATGTGGGGGACTATCCGATTGCTGTGACTTTGGGGAACAATCCAAACTATACCGTGGCTTCTACCAATGCTACTTTGACCATTACGCCTAAAGCAATTGATGTCCTGGTGGCTGCTGTGGATCAAACCAAAGTATACGGGGATGCGAATCCGGAACTTACCGCTACCGTAACAGGTGCCGTAAACGGAGATGTGATCAACTATACCTTGGCCACTACCGCTACTCAGTTCTCTAATGTAGGGCAATACCCTATCGCAGTGACTTTGGGAATGAATCCAAACTATACCGTGGCTTCTACCAATGCTACTTTGACCATTACGCCTAAAGCAATTGATGTCCTAGTGGCTGCTGTAGATCAAACCAAAGTATACGGTGACATGAATCCGGAACTTACCGCTACCGTAACAGGTGCCGTAAACGGAGATGTGATCAACTATACCTTGGACACTACCGCTACTCAGTTCTCTAATGTAGGGCAATACCCTATCGCAGTGACTTTGGGAATGAATCCAAACTATACCGTGGCTTCTACCAATGCTACTTTGACCATTACGCCTAAAGCAATTGATGTCCTAGTGGCTGCTGTAGATCAAACCAAAGTATACGGTGACATGAATCCGGAACTTACCGCTACCGTAACAGGGGACGTAAACGGAGATGTGATCAACTATACCTTGGCCACTACCGCTACCCAGCTCTCTAATGTAGGGCAATACCCTATCGCAGTGACTTTGGGTGCGAATCCAAACTATACCGTGGCTTTTACCAATGCTACGTTGACCATAACTCCTAAAGCAATTGATGTGCTGGTGGCCGCTGTAGATCAAACCAAAGTATACGGGGATGCGAATCCGGAACTTACCGCTACCGTAACAGGGGACGTAAACGGAGATGTGATCAACTATACCTTGGCCACTACCGCTACTCAGTTCTCTAATGTGGGTGACTATCCGATTGCTGTGACTTTGGGAACCAATCCAAACTATACCGTGGCTTCTACCAATGCTACTTTGACCATTACGCCTAAAGCAATTGATGTGCTGGTGGTTGCTGTGGATCAAACCAAAGTATACGGGGATGCGAATCCGGAACTTACCGCTACCGTAACAGGTGCCGTAAACGGAGATGTGATCAACTATACCTTGGCCACTACCGCTACTCAGTTCTCTAATGTAGGGCAATACCCTATCGCAGTAACTTTGGAGACGAGTCCAAACTATACCGTGGCTTCGACCAATGCTACTTTGACCATTACTCCTAAAGCAATTGATGTCCTAGTGGTTGCTGTAGATCAAACCAAAGTATACGGTGACATGAATCCGGAACTTACCGCTACCGTAACAGGTGCCGTAAACGGAGATGTGATCAACTATACCTTGGCCACTACCGCTACCCAGTTCTCTAATGTGGGTGACTATCCGATTGCTGTGACTTTGGGTACAAATCCAAACTATACCGTGGCTTTTAACAATGCTACTTTGACCATTACTCCTAAAGCAATTGATGTCCTAGTGGCTGCTGTGGATCAAACCAAAGTATACGGGGATGCGAATCCGGAACTTACTGCTACCGTAACAGGTGCTGTAAACGGAGATGTGATCAACTATACCTTGGCCACTACCGCTACCCAGTTCTCTAACGTAGGACAATATCCTATCGTAGTAACTTTGGGGACGAATCCAAACTATACCGTGGCTTTTAACAATGCTACTTTGACCATTACTCCTAAAGCAATTGACGTGCTGGTGGCTGCTGTGGATCAAACCAAAGTATACGGGGATGCGAATCCTACGCTGACTGCTACCGTAACAGGTACCGTAAACGGAGATGTGATCAACTATACCTTGGCCACTACCGCTACCCAGTTCTCTAATGTAGGGCAATACCCTATCGCAGTGACTTTGGGTGCAAATCCAAACTATACCGTAGCTTCCACCAATGCTACTTTGACCATTACACCTATAGAAATTAATGCTGTAGCGGATACCAATGCGATTCCTGTAAATGGGACAACCGGAGGTAATTCAGGAGTGAATGTTTTAACTAACGATACATTAAACGGATTACCTGTTAACCCTACGGATGTAGTATTAAGTTCTACACCAAACGGACCATTGACTGTTAATCCTAATGGAACTGTAAGCGTAGCACCAAACACACCGGCGGGAAGTTATACCATAAACTACGCTATTTGTGAGGTGTTGAACCCAACCAATTGTGATACGGCAACTGTTACTATTGTTGTTGCAGCTCCTGCTATTAATGCTGTAGCGGATACCAATGCGATTCCTGTAAATGGGACAACCGGAGGTAATTCAGGAGTGAATGTTTTAACTAACGATACCTTGAACGGATTACCTGTTAACCCTGCGGATGTGGTATTAAGTTCTACACCAAACGGACCATTGACGATAAATCCTGATGGAACTGTAAGCGTAGCATCAAACACACCTGCGGGAAGTTATACCATAAATTACACTATTTGTGAGGTGTTGAACCCAACCAATTGTGATACCGCTACGGTTACTATTATTGTTGCAGCTCCTGCTATTGTCGCTAACAATGATGCTTATTCAAATATTAATTGTACTTCATTTGGTGTAATTGGTAATATATTAGCTAATGATACTTTAAATGATAATCCGGCTAAATCAGAAGACCTTAACATTACAATGGTTTCAGGAGAGAATTCAAATATCACATTCGATAATCTTGGAAATATTAATGTTCAAATCGGAATAGCTAATGGCTCATATATACTTACATATCAAATCTGTGAAAAGATAAATCCGACCAATTGTGATACGGCTACAATAACGATAAATATTCAAGATGCAACAGCTCCTGTTATTGCTGAATTACCAGTCGCTTCAATAATATCTTGTGGTTTGACACCTAACTTTGCTCAAGCTTTGGCAACTGATACCTGTGGTTCTATAAACTTAACATTCCTTGACCTAACACTACAAGGAAGTTGTATTGGCTCTTACACAATAACAAGAACTTGGACTGCAACCGATTCATCAGGGAATACTGCTACTGCTTCTCAAGTTATTAGTGTTCAAGATACAGCTGGTCCAACTACAACAACTGCTTTTACAGCTATAGTTAATGTAAATTGTGATGCAATTCCAACTAAGCCTGAACTTGTGTTTGTAGATAATTGTTCTACAGTTTCACCGGCTATTTTTACTGAAAACATCATAAACAGAACAGAAAATTCTTATTCGATCATAAGAAAATGGTCCGTAGCTGATGCTTGTGGAAATGCATCTGAGTTTACTCAAACTATCAATGTTACTATTCCTAATAGTGTTGTAACAATAAATAGTTCAATTTGTAATGATGGAGAAATCACTACGACCAATCTTAATGATTTGTTACCAATGGGAACTCCAACAAACGGAACTTGGGTAGATGTAAATAATTCCGGTGGTTTACAAGGAAGTATTCTTAATGCTTCTGGTCTTTCAGTTCGAGATTATACATTTGAATACAAAATTGACGATGTTACTTGCCCTAGAACTGTAAGAGTTGTCATGACGGTAAATACTGGTTGTGGTGGTATTGTATTAGCTTGTGGAACTATATTAGTACATAATGCTATTTCTCCAAATGGAGACGGAATTAATGAAAAATTCATAATCGATAATATTGATGACACCGTTTGTTATCCAGATAATACGGTAGAGATATATAACCGTTGGGGTGTATTGATTTTTGAAACCAAAGGATATAATAATACAAGTAATGTATTTGATGGTAGTTCACGTGGTAGAACAAACGTTAGTCAACCTACTGGTTTACCTACTGGAACTTACTTCTATATCTTGAATTATACCTCTGTTGATAATGATGGAAAAATCATAACCAATAAAAAAGACGGATATTTATATATCGTAAATAATTAAAAATTTAATACATGAGGACAAAGAATCCTCATGTATTATAAAATTAAAATAGCCCTATTTTCTAAATAATAAACCCTAAAATTTATCAAACCGACCTGCCGGATTCTTATAAATGAGTTCGATAGATAATTTAAAATAATAAATATCTACTATGAAAACAAAATTATTTTCTTTCGTTTTGATGTTTACAGCCTTTGTAAGTTATGCGCAACAAGATGCTCAATTTACTCAATACATGTACAACACAATCAATATTAATCCTGCTTATGCTGGATCAAGAGGTGCTTTAAGTATTTTTGCGCTACACCGTACACAATGGGTAGGACTTGATGGTGCTCCAGTTACCAATGCTGCTTCTGTCAATACGCCTCTCAACGAAAGTAATTTAGGTTTGGGAGTATCGATTATAAATGATAAAATTGGACCTACCACTGAAAATACGATTTCAGCGGATTTGTCATACACTGTTCCTACTTCTGAAACGTTTAAACTATCTTTTGGAATCAAAGCAACTGCTAACTTTTTCAATTTGGATGTCAACCGATTAAATCCTGTTGACGATGATCCAAGTCTGCATGATTTCAATAATAAATTTACACCTAATATTGGAGCTGGTGTTTATTTACATTCTGATAAAGCTTATCTAGGGTTTTCAGTTCCCAATTTCATCGAAAGCAACCGTTATGATGATAATGAAGTAGCCATTTTTAAAGAAAAAATTAATTACTACTTAATCGCAGGCTATGTATTTGATGTAAATGAGTCCATAAAATTTAAACCCGCATTATTAACAAAAGTCGTTGGTGGTGCTCCGCTTCAAGTCGACGTATCAGGAAATTTTATGTTCAATGATAAATTTGTTGTTGGGCTAGCATACAGATGGTCTGCGGCACTAAGTGCAATGGTTGGATTTCAAGTTTCTGACGGAATGTATATAGGATACGGTTATGACCATGAAACCACTAATTTAAATAATTATAATTCCGGTTCCCATGAAATATTTTTACGTTATGAAATATTTAAAAATAATGGTAAAATTATAACTCCAAGATTCTTCTAAAAACAATTATTATGAAAAAAAATATACTTCTTTACATAACAATAGTAAGTGTTTTTTCTATTAACATTTATTCCCAAAAAGCAAAATTGGCTACTGCTGATAAAAAGTATGATGGCTATGCTTATGTAGATGCCATCAAAACCTATGAAAGGGTTGCTGAAAAAGGATATAAATCAGCTGATCTGTTTAAAAAGCTGGGCAATGCTTACTACTTCAATGCGGACTTCGATAAAGCCGCTAAATGGTATGGTGAATTGTTTACTATGGACACCTCAAATTTAGAACCTGAATATTATTATCGCTATGCTCAATCTTTAAGAGCAATCGATCAAAATGATAAGGCCAATGAGATGATGGAACTATTCAACCAAAAATCAGGAAACGACACTAGAGGGAAACTCTTTAAAAAAAATACCAACTATTTAGAAGCTATAAAAGCGAATTCCGGAAGGTATACAATTGAAGATGCCGGAATAAACTCTATCTATTCCGATTATGGAACTGCACTGTATTCCAATAAATTAGTTTTTGCTTCTGCTAGAGATACGGGAAGTCTTGGACAAACAAAACACAAATGGACCAATCAGTATTTTACAAACTTGTACACGGCTGATTTAGCAGAAGACATGACTCCAAGTACTCCGAAAAAGTTTGATGGAACCATAAATTCCAAGTTTCATGAATCTACTCCTACTTTTAGCAGTGATGGAAAAACCATGTATTTTACACGAAACAACTATCTCGATGGTAAAAAAGGAAAAGATGGAAATAAAATTACTTTAATTAAAATATACAAAGCCACTTTAGAGAATGACAAATGGGCAAATGTAACCGAACTCCCTTTTGACAGTGACAATTACAGTACAGCGCATCCTGCTTTAAGTCCTGATGGAAAAACATTGTATTTTGCCTCTGATATGCCTGGAACATTAGGACAATCCGATTTATTCAAAGTAACAATAAATGAAGATGGTACTTTTGGAACCCCTGAGAATTTAGGCAATACTATTAATACCGAAGGAAGAGAAACCTTCCCTTTTATTAATGATGAAAATGAAATTTACTTTGCATCTGATGGACATCCTGGTCTTGGAGGATTAGACGTGTTTATGTCTAAAATAAATGAAGATGGTACTTTCAGTGAAGTTCAAAATGTAGGGGCTGATGTGAACTCTCCTAAAGATGATTTCGCTTATTTAATCGATACAAAATCAAGAAGGGGTTTTTTTACTTCTAATAGAGACGGTGGTCAGGGTTATGATGATATTTATAAATTTTTGGAAACAAAAAGACTTATTTGCGAACAACTGCTTTATGGTGAAATCACCGATACAAAAACGGGAGAACTACTGGCTAACACCAAAATAACTTTATACGACAGTCAATTTAAGATTGTCAATACTGCCACTTCTGATGATAAAGGAAAATATAGCTTTACGGTTGCATGTGGAAAGACTTACAATGTAAGAGCTGAAAAACTAGAATACACCACCAAAGAAGAAAAAATCACTATCACTGCAACAACTGGAAAAACGTATTTACCAATCGCTTTAGAAAAAGAAATATGTAAAGTAGCCGTTGGTGATGATTTAGGTAAATGTTTTGGTATCAAAATGATTTATTTCGATTTAGACAAATCGAATATCAGACAAGAAGCGGCTTTAGATTTAGAAAAAATATTAGATGTTTTAAATCAAAATCCAACGATGAAAATTGACATCCGTTCTCATACAGATAGCAGACAAACCTTCAAATACAATGAAGCTTTATCTGAAAGAAGAGCCAAATCAACCATTAACTGGTTAGTTAAAAATGGAATTGATTCAAGCAGATTGACTGGTAAAGGTTACGGTGAAACTCAACTGGTAAACAAATGCGCTGATGATGTAATTTGTACAGAGGATGAACATCAACTCAACAGAAGAAGCGAATTTATTATTACTGCTTTGTAAATTGAAAAATTTAATAGGCTGTATTATAAAGACAGCCTATTTTTTATAAGCTTTACAGAATAAGGATATCACTGCACAACTATATTATGTAATTAGCTAGATTAGATAATGCAATTAAAGTCCTAAAAAAATTAAGTTAATTTCTCAAAATCATTACCATTCTGCTTGTTAAAAAAATAAGTCAATTGTTAATTTTTTGAAATGAAAAACTAAATTTTTCTTAAAAAAAGTACATTTAAACGAGTATTTAGGTTCGTTATAGAGAAAAAAAATCAATACTATTAATTCTTTGTAATTTTAATTTCATAAAGTAAAACTGTGTTTTTAAATACTTTAATAAACAAATAATTACTGAGGAAAAAAGACTCTTTTAATATCAAAAAAAGAAAGCCCTAACCTCTAAAATTTAGAAATTAAAATTGATTTAAACTCTAAAAATTGTAATTGTTGTTGATTGATTTAAAATATATTTTACTTTATATTTTTAACAAAAAATTGATTTTCCATTTATCAAATACCACAAAATTAATTTTAGTAATAATAAATTAAAAATTTGATTGTATGAAAACAAAAATTACCCTTCTTTTACTGACTTTATTTATGTTTGTTGGTAATATATATTCGCAATTTGATTCTAATCATCTAGATTTAAGATTATTGGGTTATAATTGTACTTCAAATAATGTATCAATTGAAAAGGTTTTTCTTAGTGCAACCGTTGATGGTGTACCATTAGAGGATGTTGTTCCAACATGTAGTAGTGGAACTCCATACAATGTCACTATTTGGATGAATTACACTCAAAACCAAGCAGGTGATATTAATGAAAGTAGATTATTTGCAACATTAAACATTAATGGTGTAACTACTGAAATCAATAAATGGATAGGAAAGTTAGAATCCACAAAGAATTCATTAACCCCTGGAAAGATTCAGTTGACCACTGTACCTGTAATATGGAAATGTGGTCAAACTCTGTCATTCACAAATTTATTAGTGGTTTGGGAAGGTAATGGTGACCTTATAGAAACAAGTACTTATGATGCTAAAACATACAATAAAGCCCAATGTGAATTTGGGGAGTCCACTTATTTCGCAGCTCCGTTAGCAGTTCAATTTACTTATAAAGCCTGTACAAGCGGTACTAACACTACCGTGAATTTTAATTCTACAACAAATGGAGGAACTGCTCCTTATGTTAGTTATACATGGAATTTTGGTGATGGCACACCTCTTAATACCACAACAAATCCAAATATAACCCATGTTTATTCCTCTTCAGGAGGTAATAAAACAGCTACTTTAAAAGTTACTGATTCTAAAGGGATATTTAATACATATCCATTATTAATTGAAATTCCCAATGAACTCACTCTAAGTGAAACTCATTCAAATATTGGATGCAGTGGAGGATTTGGTAATATTGACTTAAGCGTTTCCGGCGGTACACCGTTCACAACACTACCAAATTACACTTATTCATGGAGCAATGGAGCTACAACACAAGATTTAAGTGAATTAACAGCAGGTACATATACTGTAACAGTTACTGATAAAAATGGTTGTCAAAAACAACTTTCAGTTACAATTAATGGAGGCGATACCATTAAGCCTGTTATTAGTGCTCCTGGTGCAAATGCAATCATTAATTGTCCAGCAACTCCAAGTTTCATTGCACCAACAGCTACCGATAATAGTGGAACTGCTACTATAAATGTAATATCAACTATTACAACACCAGGCACTTGTGCTGGTACATATAGTATAACTAGAACTTGGGATGCAACGGATCCTTGTGGAAACCATAGCGCTCAAGTAAGCCAAACCATTACGGTTCAAGACATCAATCCACCAATTGTAAATGCACCAAATAACTCTAGTACAGTTTCATGTATTTCAGCTGCAACTATTCCTACTCCACCAGATGCAACTGATGAATGTTCCGGGATGCTGAACGGAGTTTTATTCTCAACTACAGATACTCCAAATCCTCTAACATGTGAAGGAACTAGAGAATATAAATATAAATATACTGATGCATGTGGAAATTTTAGCTACTGGACTTATACATACACTATCGAACGCGAACCATTCACTACAATTGCGCCTGCCGGTTCAACTGTAGCTTGTGTGGCTTCGGCTGTGACTTCCACCATTCAATTGCCGACAGTGACGGACAATTGCGGAAACTTACTTTCTCCGACTCCGACAAGCCCTGCAACCGGTGGAACTTATGATGGATGTGAAGGAACTAAAACCTTCACTTACACCTATGCCGATTGTGAAGGAAACTCTCAAGAATTTGTCTATACATACACTATCGAACGCGAACCATTCACTACAATTGCGCCTGCCGGTTCAACTGTAGCTTGTGTGGCTTCGGCTGTGACTTCCACCATTCAATTGCCGACAGTAACGGACAATTGCGGAAACACCCTTTCACCGACTCCGGCAAGCCCTGCAACCGGTGGAACTTATGATGGATGTGAAGGAACTAAAACCTTCACTTACACCTATACCGATTGTGAAGGAAACTCTCGAGAATTTGTCTATACATACACTATCGAACGCGAACCATTCACTACAATTGCGCCTGCCGGTTTAACTGTAGCTTGTGTGGCTTCGGCTGTGACTTCCACCATTCAATTGCCGACAGTAACGGACAATTGCGGAAACTCACTTTCTCCGACTCCGACAAGCCCTGCAACCGGTGGAACTTATGATGGATGTGAAGGAACTAAAACCTTCACTTACACCTATACCGATTGTGAAGGAAACTCTCGAGAATTTGTCTATACATACACTATCGAACGCGAACCATTCACTACAATTGCGCCTGCTGGTTCAACTGTAGCTTGTGTGGCTTCGGCTGTGACTTCCACCATTCAATTGCCGACAGTAACGGACAATTGCGGAAACTCACTTTCTCCGACTCCGACAAGCCCTGCAACCGGTGGAACTTATGATGGATGTGAAGGAACTAAAACCTTCACTTACACCTATACCGATTGTGAAGGAAACTCTCGAGAATTTGTCTATACATACACTATCGAACGCGAACCATTCACTACAATTGCGCCTGCTGGTTCAACTGTAGCTTGTGTGGCTTCGGCTGTGACTTCCACCATTCAATTGCCGACAGTAACGGACAATTGCGGAAACTCACTTTCTCCGACTCCGACAAGCCCTGCAACCGGTGGAACTTATGATGGATGTGAAGGAACTAAAACCTTCACTTACACCTATGCCGATTGTGAAGGAAACTCTCGAGAATTTGTCTATACATACACTATCGAACGCGAACCATTCACTACGATTGCGCCTGCCGGTTCAACTGTAGCTTGTGTGGCTTCGGCTGTGACTTCCACCATTCAATTGCCGACAGTAACGGACAATTGCGAAAACTCACTTTCTCCGACTCCGACAAGCCCTGCAACCGGTGGAACTTATGATGGATGCGAAGGAACTAAAACCTTCACTTACACCTATACCGATTGTGAAGGAAACTCTCGAGAATTTGTCTATACATACACTATCGAACGCGAACCATTCACTACAATTGCGCCTGCCGGTTCAACTGTAGCTTGTGTGGCTTCGGCTGTGACTTCCACCATTCAATTGCCGACAGTAACGGACAATTGCGGAAACTCACTTTCTCCGACTCCGGCAAGCCCTGCAACCGGTGGAACTTATGATGGATGTGAAGGAACTAAAACCTTCACTTACACCTATGCCGATTGTGAAGGAAACTCTCAAGAATTTGTCTATACATACACTATCGAACGCGAACCATTCACTACGATTGCGCCTGCCGGTTCAACTGTAGCTTGTGTGGCTTCGGCTGTAACTTCCACCATTCAATTGCCGACAGTAACGGACAATTGCGGAAACACCCTTTCACCGACTCCGGCAAGCCCTGCAACCGGTGGAACTTATGATGGATGTGAAGGAACTAAAACCTTCACTTACACCTATACCGATTGTGAAGGAAACTCTCAAGAATTTATCTATACATACACTATCGAACGCGAACCATTCACTACGATTGCGCCAGCCGGTTCAACTGTAGCTTGTGTGGCTTCGGCTGTGACTTCCACCATTCAATTGCCGACAGTGACGGACAATTGCGGAAACTCACTTTCTCCGACTCCGGCAAGCCCTGCAACCGGTGGAACTTATGATGGATGCGAAGGAACTAAAACCTTCACTTACACCTATACCGATTGTGAAGGAAACTCTCGAGAATTTGTCTATACATACACTATCGAACGCGAACCATTCACTACAATTGCACCTGCCGGTTCAACTGTAGCTTGTGTGGCTTCGGCTGTGACTTCCACCATTCAATTGCCGACAGTAACGGACAATTGCGGAAACTCACTTTCTCCGACTCCGGCAAGCCCTGCAACCGGTGGAACTTATGATGGATGCGAAGGAACTAAAACCTTCACTTACACCTATGCCGATTGTGAAGGAAACTCTCGAGAATTTGTCTATACCTATACCATTGATGATACTATTGCACCGACAGCAACAGCACCTACTGATATTACTGGTTTACAATGTGTTGCTGACATACCTACTGCAGATATTAATGCTATAATTGATGAAACCGATAACTGTAGCGGAACGGTAAACGTTATTGTTTCTGATTCCAACAATGAAGCTTCCGGTTGTAAAGGAAACCCTTACATCGTAACTAGAACCTACACTTTGACCGATTGTAGCGGTAATGAAACTAAATTAGTGCAAACCATTACCGTTGAAGATACTACTGCACCTATATTGACAGGTGTGCCTGCGAATGTAACTGCTGAATGTAATGCAATACCTGCGGTAGAAATAGCAGTAAACATAAATGCAACAGATAATTGTGATGCCACACCAATAGTAGCTTATCTTGGAGAAGTTAGAACCGATGGTGACTGTGCCAACAACTATACTTTAACTAGAACTTGGAGAGCTGAAGATGCCTGTGGAAATGTTTCTACAGCTTCACAAACTATAACAGTTCAAGATACAACACCTCCAACTATTACACCCCCACAAAATATAATACTTAGCAGTGGGGTAAATTGTGTTACTGATATTAGCCCTTCTATAACGGGCAATCCAATATACAATGACATTTGTGATTCAAATCTTGCACCTCCTACCTATTCTGATTCTGAATGTTTTGGAAATTCAAATAATCAAGAAATAAATGCTGGAAATGGTAATTATTTCCCATTTACTGTTTCAGGTTTTGATGGAATATCTGCAAGCAGTATTGAAAAAATTGCATTAGCATTCGAAACAAATCAAGGAAAAGGAAGAGCTGAATTCACTTTAATTGCCCCTAACGGTCAAGGAATAATTTTAGTTGGTCCTTATTGTACAGGTGGAGCGTGTGATGATACAAATTCAAATACTAAAGAATTATACTTACCTGTATTTTATCCTAACAGTTCAGGTTATGTAAAATGGAACAACAGCAATTTTGTTCAAGATGGTGTTAGTCAAAACTTCACTCCAAACGGAGCAACAACTTCGACAAATACAATACCTGAATTGACATCATATGTATCCAGCTTTGAAAACTTTACAGGATCAATGAATGGTACTTGGATAATTTATTCCAGAAAACAAGCTAGTGTTAATGGTAGTATTGAATTCAAAAGTATTTGTTTAACCCCAGTTTCATGTCCTGGAAATAAAATTATTAATAGAACGTGGACAGTTACAGATGCATGTGGTAATATAGGAACAGCTAATCAAACTATAAAAATTGAAGATACAACTGCTCCGACAGCTTCTAATCCTGCTGCCATTACTATTACAGGTTGCAACGGAACTTTCCCTGATGCTGATATTTCTGTAGTGACTGATGAAGCCGATGCCTGTTCAACTCCAATTGTTGCTTTTGTTGGTGATAGTGCTCCTGCTTTAGTCGATTGTACTGAAACTATAATCAGAACATACAGCGTGACGGATGCTTGTGGAAACACAATCAATGTGACTCAAAACTTAATCAGAACGGTGGATGAAACTGCTCC
>NZ_JASCRY010000006.1 GCF_030010375.1 Flavobacterium yafengii
GATGTCTTTTTGAATTCCTCAAAACAACAAAAAGCTCCGCTTTACCGAAGTTCGCATTAGGGATTACTTCACTTTTATTTTAATCCGAGTTCTGTGAATTTCATTTAAAGTGAATAGCGGGAAACAGCTCCTAATGGAAACATTTGCCCTTTACCTATATATAATGAGTATCAATTTTGTTTTTAGACCTAATTGAAGCAACAAACCTTACATATATATTGTATGTATTTTTGTAATGGTCTATATTTGCATTCTTAAAATAATAAACGATGATTAAGATTACTTTGCCCGACGGGTCAATTAAAGAGTTTGCTCCTGGGATTACTCCTATGGATGTTGCCAAGAGCATTAGTGAAGGATTTGCCAGAAATGTAATTTCGGCTTCTTTTGATGGTACAACTGTGGAAACCACAACTCCTTTGACGACGGACGGCAGTCTTATATTATATACCTGGAATGACGAAGGCGGGAAAAAAGCTTTTTGGCATTCGACTTCACACGTAATGGCACAGGTTCTTGAGGAAATGTATCCTGGTATCAAACTAACACTTGGACCAGCAATATCCAATGGGTTTTATTATGATGTGGACTTTGAAGATCAGAAAATCACCGATGCTGATTTCAAAAAAATTGAAGATCGTGTTCTTGAAATATCAAGGGGGAAGCATGAATTCAAACTGCGTCCTGTTTCTAAAGCAGTAGCTTTAGAACTATATAAGGATAACGTTTACAAAACAGAATTAATCACCAATCTTGAGGACGGAACAATTACGTTTTGTGATCACGATACGTTTACTGATTTATGTCGTGGTGGTCATATTCCAAATACTGGAATAATCAAAGCGATGAAAATCATGAGCGTTGCAGGAGCATACTGGCGTGGTGACGAGAAAAACAAGCAACTAACTCGTGTTTATGGAACTTCATTTCCTAAACAAAAGGATTTAACGGAATACTTAGAATTACTAGAAGAAGCAAAACGTCGTGACCATAGAAAACTAGGAAAAGAACTTGAACTCTTTGCTTTTTCACAAAAAGTAGGCGCAGGTTTGCCATTATGGCTGCCGAAAGGTGCTGCTTTGAGAGACCGTCTTGAACAGTTCTTGAAAAAAGCTCAGAAAAAAGGTGGTTATGAGCAAGTAGTTACACCACATATTGGTCAAAAAGAATTGTATGTAACTTCAGGACATTATGCAAAATATGGTGCCGATAGTTTCCAACCTATAAGTACTCCAGCAGAAGGAGAAGAGTTTTTATTGAAACCAATGAACTGTCCTCATCACTGCGAAATTTACAATGTACGTCCTTGGTCATACAAAGATTTACCAAAGCGTTACGCTGAATTTGGCACTGTTTACAGATACGAACAAAGTGGAGAACTACATGGTTTGACACGTGTAAGAGGTTTTACTCAAGATGATGCGCACATTTTTTGTACTCCTGAGCAACTAGACGAAGAGTTCAAGAAAGTAATTGATTTGGTACTATATGTATTTGGTTCATTAGGATTCGAAAACTTTACAGCTCAGATTTCTTTGAGAGATAAAGAAAATAGAGATAAGTATATAGGTACCGATGAAAACTGGGAAAAAGCAGAAAATGCGATTATCAATGCCGCTGCTGACAAAGGATTGAATACTGTAGTTGAATATGGCGAAGCAGCTTTCTATGGTCCAAAGTTAGATTTCATGGTAAAAGATGCCTTGGGAAGACAATGGCAATTAGGAACGATTCAGGTAGATTACAACTTACCAGAACGTTTTGATTTGACATACAAAGGATCTGATAACGAATTACATAGACCCGTAATGATTCACAGAGCTCCTTTTGGCTCAATGGAAAGATTTATTGCGATTTTACTAGAACATACTGCAGGAAATTTCCCGCTTTGGCTGATGCCGGAACAAGCTATAATATTGTCTTTGAGCGAGAAATATGAAATATATGCGAAAAAAGTTTTAGATTTGCTAGAAAATCACGAAATTCGCGCCCTCATTGACAACAGAAACGAGACAATCGGGAAGAAAATCAGGGATGCAGAAATGCAAAAAACCCCGTTTATGTTGATTGTAGGAGAGGAAGAAGAGAAAAATGGGACTATTTCTATCCGTCGTCATGGACAAGAAGGAAAAGGGAATATCAGCGTTACGATAGAAGAATTTGCTGCTATTGTAAACGAAGAGATCAATAAAACATTAAAAGTATTTACAGTTTAACTTAAATTATAAAGTCATAGCAATAAGAAGCAACAGAGGTTACCAACCTCGCGTAGAAAAAAAAGATGCCCACAGAATAAACAGCCTTATTCGTGGTGTACAAGAAGTAAGACTTGTAGGTGAAAATATTGAACCTGGAGTTTTTAAACTTTCGGAAGCTTTAAGATTAGCTGACCAATTTGAATTGGATTTAGTTGAGATTTCACCAAATGCGGATCCACCGGTTTGTAAAATCATGGATTACAAAAAATTTGTTTACGAGCAAAAGAAACGTGATAAAATCCTAAAAGCGAAATCTACACAAGTAGTCGTTAAGGAAATTCGTTTCGGACCTCAAACAGATGAGCATGATTACGAATTTAAGAGAAAGAATGCTGAGAAGTTCTTAAAAGAAGGGGCGAAATTGAAAGCGTTTGTTTTCTTTAAAGGACGTTCGATTATCTATAAAGATCAAGGTCAAATCTTATTATTAAGATTAGCTACAGATCTTGAAGAATTTGGTAAAGTCGAAGCGATGCCAGTTTTAGAAGGAAAGAGAATGATTATGTTCATTGCTCCGAAAAAGAAGAAATAAGTTTAAAGTCGAAAGTCATAAAACCGAAAGTCATAAGCTGACTTTTAAACTTTAGACTAAAAGATAGTAAGTAAGAATAAATTAAAACACTAGGAAAAAATGCCTAAAATGAAAACCAAATCTAGCGCCAAGAAACGTTTCAAAGTTACTGGTTCTGGAAAGATTAAAAGAAAGCATGCTTTTAAAAGTCACATCTTGACTAAAAAGTCTAAAAAACGTAAATTAGCTTTGACTCACTCAGCGCTAGTTCACAAAACAGATATGAAAAGCATCAAACAACAATTAAGAATTATCTAATTACGTCTTAAAGTTGTAAAGTCAAAGGTCTTAAAGACTTTCGACATTCGACTTTAAAAACTTTTGATTAAATAATCTTTAGGTTAAAACAATTTAAAATAACCTTGGAGTATGGCTTTTAAGTTCTCTTGATTTAATTCGGGGCGCCTGCTACAAAAAAAACAGTAAAATTATGCCAAGAGCGGTAAATTCAGTTGCTAAAAGAGCAAGAAGAAAAAAAATAATGAAGCAAGCCAAAGGTTTCTTTGGTAGACGTAAAAACGTTTGGACAGTTGCTAAGAATGCGGTAGAGAAAGCAATGTGCTACGCTTACCGTGACAGAAAAGTGAATAAAAGAAATTTCCGTGCTTTATGGATTCAACGTATCAACGCTGGAGCTAGATTGGAAGGAATGTCTTATTCACAATTCATGGGTAAAGTAAAAGCTAACGGAATCGAATTGAACCGTAAAGTTCTTGCAGATTTAGCTATGAACCACCCAGAAGCTTTCAAAGCAGTACTTAATAAAGTAAAATAAACGTTTTATCAACTCAATTTAGATTACTTACTTATATAGAAACCTCAATCGAAAGATTGGGGTTTTTTTGTTTTTAACAATCTATTCTAATTAAAAAATATATAACTAATCTCAAAAATTTATTCTATTTTCGTAAGGATTTTTAAAAAATTAGACGTGATTCCTATCATTTTTCATTAAACTCAAATACTATGACTAAATTAAAACCCACACTCCTTCTTTCTTTAGTGTTTTTATTTATTACAAGTTCCACATTTGCTCAAGAAAAAACCAATCGCAAGAAGAAAAACAAAAAAGAGATTGCAGCTGCTAAATTAGATAGCATTAAGGCGAAAAAAACTGCTACTGTTTCTATAAATGATAAAATAAAAAGCTCTAAAAAAATTGAAGGCTTGTTTACCATGTATCAGGATACGGTTACCGGAAATATGCAACTTTACATTAAGAAAAACCAACTGAATAAGGAATTTATTTATCAAAGCTATTCCATGAATGGACCAACGGCTTTGTTTTTAAATCAAAGTATGCATCGTGCAACAAGTATTTTCAACATAAAGAAAGCCAATGACAAAATTGAATTTGGATTAGTAAACACCGCTTTTTATTACGACAAAAAAAATGCCGTTAGTAAAACAGCCGGTACTGATATTTCAGAAGCAATTTTCTTAGCTGAGAAAATTGTAGCACAAGACAGTACTGGTTTCTTAATTGTTGCTGACGGACTTTTCTTAAGTGAAAAATTAGATCCCGTGAAACCAACAATGCCTCCAGGAATACCTCGGGGAGCAATTTTCAACCTTGGTAATTTCAATTCAGCAAAATCAAAATACCATAGCATCAGATCATTTCCTAATAATACTGATGTAGTTGTAGATCTGGCTTATGATAATCCAGCACCTCTAAATGGCGGTGGAGATGACATTACTGATGCACGATATATTCGTGTTCGTATGCAACATACATTTTTAGAAATACCAGAGAATAATTTCAAATCCAGACAGGATGACCCTCGAATTGGATATTTTGGGCAAACTATTAACGACCAAACCAGTATAAAACCAACACCTTATAAAGACATTATCAATCGATGGTATTTGAAAAAAAAGATCCTACGGCAGCTCTCAGCGAACCTGTAGAGCCTATTGTTTGGTGGGTTGAAAATACAACACCTGTTGAATATCGTCAAACTATTGTTGAGGCAGGTAATCGTTGGAACCAAGCTTTTGAAAAAGCAGGTTTCAAAAATGCTGTTGTGATGAAAATACAACCTGACACTATTGATTGGGATGCAGGAGATGTGCGTTATAATGTTATTCGTTGGGTTGCTTCAGCAAATCCAAATTATGGTGCAATTGGACCCAGTTTTGCCAACCCAAGAACAGGACAGATTTTAGGTTCTGATATTACAGTAGAATGGAGTTCAGGAAGCAGATCGCCAATTTATGATGAATTGTTTTCGGCGAAAAGTATTCAAAATCAAAACAATCTAAACACCTATTTTCATTCAGATGGACATCTTTGTACAATGGCAAGTGAACTAAAAAGTCAGTTTTTGACAGGTGCAACCATAGCAGAAGCTTATGATGAAGATCCAAAAACTATTTTAAAAGTTCATAAAGAGTTTTTATATTATTTAATCTTACATGAAATGGGTCATACTTTAGGCTTAAATCACAATATGAAAGCAAGTCAAATGTTAAGTGCTTCTGAACTTAATGACATTTCTATTACAGAAAAAATTGGTTTAATTGGCTCTGTAATGGATTATCCTACTATCAATCTTTCATTGGATCGAACAAAACAAGGAAACTATTTTACTACAAAACCCGGACCATACGATCTTTGGGCCATTGAATATGGATACAAAGAATTTGATGAAAAACTGGAAGAAAATGAGTTAAACAAAATTCTTAGCCGCAGTACAGAACCAGGACTTGCTTTTGGTAATGATGCGGATGACATGAGAGCATCCGGAAAGGCGATTGATCCACATGTCATGGTTGAAGACTTAAGTAGCGATGCAATAGGATATGCCGAAAGCCGATTTAAATTAGTGAATACAGTAATGCCTAAACTCAAAGTAAAATATAGTAAAACTGGACAGAATTATGCAGAATTACGTTCGCGTTTTAGCATGCTAAACGGACAAAGAAGAAACATGATAGCTGTAGTAAGTCGCTATATTGGCGGAGTATATGTTGACCGAAGTTATGTTGGGCAAAATACAACTGAAAAACCATTCACCCCTGTGTCTGAAGCTGAGCAAAAAAGAGCAATTGAGGTATTGAATAAATATGCATTTGCACCAAATGCATTTGAAGCAGACGTCTCTTTATACCCTTATTTACAATTACAAAGACGTGGATTTGGATTCTTCACTTCTACAGAGGATCCAAAATTGAGTGGTATATATCTATCCATGCAAACTGATGGAGCACTTTCGCACATTCTGCATCCTACAACATTGCAAAGAATTTCTAATACTAGTCTCTATGGCAATACGTATTCAGTAGCAGAAGTTATGAATGATTTAGTAAGCGGAATATTCAAAGCTGATTTAGTTGGAAAAGTAAATATGCACAGACAATACCTTCAAACTTATTTTGTCAAACAAGCTATAGAAATTTCGGATATAAATGCTTCCAGAAACTCCTATGATGATATTTCGAAAGCTGCAGCAAGACAAACATTGAAAAAAATTAAATCAATGCTGCTTACAGCAACTTCAATAGATGAAAGTACCCGAGCACATCGTGGCAACCTTATTTTCTTAATCGATAATGCACTTGCCATAAAATAATTTTTTAACCGTAAAAAACTCCCATTCTGATTTTTAGAATGGGAGTTTTTTTATGGAATAATTTAGCTTTAAATAATACTATTGTTTTAGGTATTTATCAATAATATATTGCGTAATAGGTTTTTGCACCAATGATGAAATAGAGACAACTCCAAACAATAATGAACAACAAATAGCCGCAGATGTCCAAGCTGATGATATCGGTGGACAAAATGGGCAAACTCCCATTCCTCCTCCAAAACCATAATATAAATTGTTTGATTAGATCGTTTTCATATTCTAATTAAATTCTGTATTTTCGGGAAATGCTACAAAAAAAGTTCCATTTCCCGATTATCATTCTTTTACTGGCAATGTTTTTTGCGCTATCCTCCTGTAAAAAGGAACAACCAAATAATAGCAAACCTAAAACCAATACTAATTATTCAGCCTATTTTACTCTTGCAGAAAAACATCTGGTAAATCAAGAAAATGACAGTGCCTTTTATTATTACAACAAATCAAAATTAGCTTGCGATCTAACAACGGATAGTGAAAAGATAATTTATTCATTACTGAAAATGTCCATTATTCAACAAAATGAAGGCGATTATTCAAGTAGTGAAACTACAGCTACTGAAGCCATTTCTTTTTTTCGAAAAACCACAAATCCCTATTACAAGTGTGCCGTTTACAATATATTGGGGATCAATTATGAGAACCTTTTGGACTTTGACAATGCTATTACTAATTACAACCGAGCTTATCAACAAGCGACAGACGAATTACAAAAAGCAATTCTTCAAAACAATGTCGCCGTTGTATATATGGACAAACACGATTATCAGCGCGCCATACAAACCCTTATGCCTCTGACTCTAAAAAAAGAAGTTCTTAATAACTCCGAAAACTATGCCCGAGTACTCGATAATTTAGGCTATTCCTATTATAAAATAGGTAATTCAAAAAGTCTTGACCATTTAAATCAATCTTTGAAAATAAGAAAACAGATAAAAGATGACTTTGGTATGATCGCGAGTTATATGCATCTTTCAGAATTTCATAAAAAAAACAAACCCAAGCCATCCAATGATTATGCCCATTTAGCCTATGAAAAAGCAACCAAAATAAACAGTGTTGATGATCGCTTAAAATCATTAGCATTATTAATAGAGAATAGCACAGGCAATGAATCGAGAGAATTCTCCATATTACACCTCCGCATCAATGACAGCATCAATAAAGTCAGACAAAAGGCCAAGAATCAATTTGCGAAAATCAAATACGATTCCAAGAAAGATAGAGAAGAGAATCTAAATCTAAAAACGCAAAAGGCAGAAAATGCACTTCTGTTAGAACAACAAAAAAACAGAAATATATTATTATACTTAGCGGTTGGGATTATAATTATGATAAGTGTTTTTGTAACTAACCTACTTTTGACCAAAAACAAAAGAGAAAAGATCAAAGCTGCTTACAATACCGAAATTCGAATTGCTAAAAAACTTCATGATGAATTGGCTAATGACGTATATCATACAATGGCTTTTGCGGAAACCCAAGATTTATCTACCAGCCAGAATAAAGAAATTTTACTGACCAATCTGGATACTATTTATTCCAGAACACGAAATATATCCCGAGAAAACAGCACCATAGAAACAGGGGCATTATTTGTATCACATTTAAAAGAAATGATGTCTGGATTCAATACCGATAAGGTGAACGTATTGACTAATGGAATGGATTCGATTAATTGGTTAACAATCGAAAGTAACAAAAAAATTATAGTTTATCGTGTCCTTCAAGAATTGCTGGTTAACATGAAAAAGCACAGTCAATGCAGTTTAGTTGTACTAACTTTCAAAAAGAATGGAAACAAATTACAAATAGATTATTCAGATAACGGCATTGGTGCAACATTAAAACAATTAAATTTGAAAAATGGGCTTCAAAATATTGAAAACCGTATTCAGGCTATAAAAGGAACAATTAATTTTGATACTAAAGCAGATAAAGGATTTAGAGTTCAATTTATTATTACAATGTAATTCTAATTCATTTATTTAATCAAATAGTAACTACCAAAGTACAAACTATACCAGTATTTAAAACACTGATAATAATTTAATTGATGCATCGAAACTGAAAATCCCAGTTCTTCTTCAAAAACTATACTCTAAATTGTATTGAAGATAGTTTCTATATTTTAATTAATTTCTTTATTTTCGGAGAATGATTCTAAAAAAGTTACCCCCAATAGTTTATTTTTTATCATTGTCATTCTTTTTAATACTTCACTCGTGTGAAAAAAAGACGCTAAACAATCCCGAAAAAAAACACAATACAGCTGAAATTGATCGATTAATTAATCTAGGAGACAAATTTTTTGAGAAATCAGAATATGATAGTTCCTACTATTATTTTAATAAAGCCAAATCAGCCTGTAATGAAAAAAAAGATGTTTCTAAAATCATCTATTCAATATCTAATCTAGCAACTATCCAGCAAAATCAAGGAGATTACTCCGGTAGTGAAACTACAGCTATGGAGGCGATTCCTTTTTTAGAAAAAACTACGAATCCCAAATATAAATGGAATATTTATACCATAATTGGTATTAACTATTTATATGCATATGATTATGAAAATGCACTCTACTACTACAATAAAGCATTAAATTTAAAAACTGATGAACTCCGAAAATCAGATATAAAAAACAATATTGCTGTTATATATATGGAAAAGGAAGATTATAATTTAGCAATACGAATTCTACAACCTTTATCTTTAAAAAAAGAAGTAATTAATAATTCCGAAGCATTTTCCAGAGTAATCGATAATTTAGGTTATTCCTATTTTAAAGTAGGAAATTCAAAAGCACTTGCCTATTTAAATCAATCCTTAGAAATAAAAGTAAAAAAAAAGGATGACTGGGGTTTGATTGGAAGTTATTACCATCTTTCTGAATTTTATCAAAAAAGCAATCCAAATCTAGCCACAGATTATGCTTTAATGACTTATAAAAAAGCAACAAAACTAAAAAACATTGAAGGCCAATTACTCAGTTTAAAATTATTAATTGAACTCAATACAGGAAATAAATCCAAAGAATATTCCCTGAAATACCTCGATATTAATGACAGTATCACTAAAGTAAGACAAAAAGCTAAGAATCAATTTGCTAAAATCAAGTACGACTCCAAGAAAGAAAAAGAGGAGAATCTGAAACTAAAAGCCCAAAAAGTACTTGAATCAGAACATCAGAAAAAGAGAAATTTAATATTATATTTAGTTGTGGGAATAATTACTGTAATAAGTATTTCTATAACCAATCTACTATTAGCCAGAAATAAAAGGGAAAAGATTAAAGCTTCTTATACTACTGAAATTCGAATAGCTAAAAAACTTCACGATGAATTAGCTAACGATGTGTATCACACTATGGCTTTTGCAGAAACTCAAGATTTATCCACTAATCATAATAAAGAAATATTAATTTCCAATCTAGACACTATTTATTCAAGGACACGAAATATCTCCCGAGAAAACAATTCAATGGAAACTGGACCATTATTCATATCTGATTTGAAAGAAATGATGTCCGGTTTTAATACCCCAGAAGTAAATGTGATAACCAATGGAATGGATTCAATCAATTGGATGGCATTAGATAATAACAAAAAAATCATCATTTATCGTGTGATTCAAGAATTGCTGGTCAACATGAAAAAACACAGCAAATGCAGTTTAGTAGTTCTAACATTAAAAAAAACAAAAAACAAATTACAAATAGATTATACTGATAACGGTGTCGGAGCAACTTTGGAACAATTAAATTTAAAAAATGGACTTCAAAATGTGGAAAACCGTATTCAAGCTATAAAAGGAATAATTACTTTTGACACTAAATCAAATAAAGGATTTAAAGTGCAATTTATTATTCCAATATAATACTCGATTCTATGTTCCATAAAGTTTTAATAGCCGAAGATTTAGACAGTATTAGTATAGCAGTTATTCAAGCACTGGAGGAAATTTCTATCTTAGAAATTCATCATGCCAAATACTGTGATGATGCTTTTTTAAAAATAAAAAAAGCACTTCATGACAATCAGCCCTATAACTTATTAATTAGTGATTTATCATTTAAACCAGACCATCAAGAAAACAGGTTGAACTCAGGCGAAGAATTAATTGAGGCAGTAAAAAAAGTACAACCTGATATCAAGACAATAGTATTCTCAATAGAAGACAAATCTTTTAGAATAAAATCACTTTTCAATAACTTGGGAATTAATGCTTATATATCCAAAGGAAGAAACAGTATTCCTGAGCTAAAGAAAGCGATTCAACGCATTTATAACAATGAAGAAATCAAACCATCAGCTGAAATATCTTATGCATTAAGAGATAAATCGCTTTTTGAAATTGAATCCTATGACATTTCACTTTTGAGATCTTTATCTAAAGGTTTAACTCTTGAGGATATTTCATCAGAATTTAAAGATTCCGGAATAATTCCAAATGGGAGCAGTAGTCTCGAAAAACGTATCAATAGATTAAAGATATATTTTAAAGCAAGTAATAATGTCCATCTTATAGCCATTACCAAAGATTTAGGCTTAGTCTAATTTTATTACTGTTTTTCTACAATAAATAACTTCACAACAATCGATAGAATCCATTTAAGAAAATCAACAATTTTAAATCGTAGAAATTGAATCTATTGCTTTTTTTTTAAAATAATTGCCTCTTTTACGGTTTCCCGTAAAGAAATGATTTCTAAAGATATTAGGTTTGACTAATAAAACTTTAAATCATATAAAATGGCCGATTTCACGAAAGAAGACTTAGCATTTACTGGATATTCGCAAACTATTAATGCCGAAGATTATCCTAAAACTATCGAAGTTCTTGATAGGATTTATGTTAATAAAACAGAAGAATTAGAAGTAATACACTTCTGCAATCAATTTCTAAAGAAATATAAAGTTCCTCAAACTAAAGCCAGTTTTCAAAAAGCAGAAAGTTTTTTACAACATCCTTCTTTGGAAAATGAAATCTACCGAAATCAATTATCAGACTGGATAGCTAGCAATTGGATAAAAATGTAAAGATTATCATTTCAATATTCTTAATATGTAATTTCAGAATATTTTATAAGCAATGAGAGCCTATATAACATTCTGGGATTTAATTTTTTAAATGGTTTAGGGTTCCCGTAAGGTAATTACTTTTATCAAACTTACTTTTGAAAATATAAAAAATTCAAGTCATTTTCAAAAAAATAATTTAGGACATGAAGAAAAACGAAACTAAATCCATTCTGAACGTACCAGAAAAAAATAAAGAGGAAACAATTCTAGATAAATGGGATGAAAAACTCAATGACTATGATAATTATGTCAAAGATTATCTTATCCATTATAAAAAATCTCTTAAAGGCAATACCATTTCATTATCAAGATATCCCTATTTGAAAGTAAAGACCGAAAACCTAAGCAAAAAACTGAATAAAGGAATAAAGAAAGAGCTGTTGACAAAAAAGCAACTTACGAAGGTTTATAAAATTCGAAAAAAAATAGTGAATGCGTGTTGTAACTAATATATTCTTTAAAAATAAATGAAAAAAATTATATTTCTAGGACTCTTGTTATTCATAGCATTATTCTCATATTCCTCAAAAGAACTACCCAAAAAACAAAGAAATAGACTACTAAATGAAAAGCAACTAATACTAAATAGAAACGAATATCTATTGAATAAATTTGATGATCCAATACAAAACACAACTGGTATTTCCGCGAAACAACACCCCGTAAAGCATTTTTCCAGACATCGAAAAGGAAAAATTATCTATATAAAAAATAATACAAAAACTCATAATGTCATTTTTGAATAAAAACACTTTCTATTTTTTATCACGAATGAGAGAAACCGTAAAATATTTTTTTTTCAAGAATGTAGTTTTACGCAAATTAAAAACGCATAATCAATGAAGTCATCAATTATTTTAAAATCTAATCTATTATTTTCAGCACATATAGCTATAATTTTTTTGGGTTCTATTTGTATCATTTATTTAGTATATAAAATTTGGAAAAGAAGATAAAATAAAGAAAACCATAAAAGGCTATTTTTTTAAAGGTTTAGATTTGAAAGAAAAAGAAAGAATTATTAAATTCATAAGCTAAAGAATACACAACAGAAATTTCAGAGTTATTTCACTATTTTTGCTTTCAAATCAGTTAAAACATAACGACAATAAAGACGAATATTACCGTAAAAATTCAGTGAAATATTCTATATTCATAATTAAATATAGGTTCAATACAATTAATGACAGCAAATTTCCGTTATTCTTTAACTATAAAATACAATTCCCAAATTGAAACCCTTTTTTTACCTACTTCTACTTATTTCTTGCTTTGCATTCTCACAAACCAAACTCCTTTCTTGGAACATAGAAAACCTTGGTAAATCTAAATCCGACAAAACAATACACTATATCGCCAATACACTTCGTGATTATGACATCATTGCCATTCAAGAGGTTGTAGCGGGTTATGGTGGTGCTCAAGCAGTAGCCCGATTAGCTGATGAACTCAATCGCAAAGGAGCTAAATGGGATTATGTAATTAGTGACCCAACCAGCAGCAGTGCATACAAAACGGAACGCTATGCTTTTATTTGGAAAACCAGCAAATTAAAAAAGATTGGCAGGGCTTGGCTCGAAAAAAATACCATCTAGAGATTGATAGAGAACCCTATTTTTGTACTTTTCAATATGAAAACAAACAGTTTACTGTCGTAAATTTTCATGCTATTACTAAAAATAGACAACCTGAAACAGAGATAAAATACTTCCGGTTTTTACCCGATGAATATCCAACCTTGAATTTAATATTTGCAGGAGATTTCAATTGTCCGCAATCACATACCGTGTTCAATCCTTTGAAAAAAATGGGGTATCAGTCTATTTTAGTCAACCAGAAAACCTCTTTGAAACAAGAATGTAAAAATGGTAAATGTCTAGCTTCTGAATTTGACAATATGTATTACAAAACTTCAAAAATCAATACTATAAATTCGGGAATAATTCCTTTTCATAAAAACTTTAATTCACTAAAAGAAGCCAGAATAATATCCGATCATATTCCCATTTGGTTTGAATTTTCTTTAAATTGAATAAAATAAATAGCACACAGATTAAACGGATTTATACGAATTAAAAAAATAATATTTATCGTTTAGTAGCTCAAAATAATAACTTTAGTAATTTCATAAAGTATAATTAAAAAATCTGGTAAAAACTCATGGAATCTGTATCTAAATAATCCATATTAACACAAAAAGATTAATGGACATAAATCAGCGTAAATCTGTTCAATCCGTTTAATCTGTGTCCAATAAATTAATCGAAAACTTCAAAATTATCTCCGTCAAAACTGGCAAAAACCATACTGGGATGTGAATCCTGATGAAACATATTCCCCTGATTATCGATAGCAATTGCACCAGCAAAACCATCATATGGCTTTAATTCGATGAACGTTTTAGTAAAGGCGTCTTGTAATGTAAAACCATCTGTAACACGAGTTACGATTTTGGCAGCGGTGGCATTACTCACAATGTCCTCACCTACTCCGGTCAAACTCACACCACAAAATGTATTGGCATAATTCCCAGCTACAGTAGCCGAATCTGAAATGCGCCCCGGAATTTCAAAACCTTTTCCTCCTGTTGAAGTTGCTACTGCAATTTTTCCATTTGTATCTAAAGCTACGCAACCCACGGTTCCTGTTCCAAGTGATTTTTGCTTTGCTTCATATTCAGCTCTACGTTGTGGAATCTCGGTTGAAAAAGATTCAAAACCGTTTTCTCTTGCAAAATTAGTTGCTCCACTTCCACCTAAAACCCTATCGTCATACTGCATCAATATTTGAGCAACCTGAACTGGGTTTTTAACTTCTTCGATATTGATTACGCCACTCATTTTCTGAGTTTCACCATCCATAATAGCAGCGCTCATTCTTATTTTTCCGTCACTTTGAATTTGGGAACCAATTCCTGCATTAAATAATTCATCATCTTCCAAAAGTGAAACTGCATAAACAACGGTGTCTAATGCCGAATGTGTTTTTAAAAAATCGTACGAATCTTTTACGATTCGCTCTAATGCATTTTGTTTGGCAACTTTAGTTTCGTGATTAGTCGATGATTCCGAAAAAAAACCTCCGTGTATGATTAGTTTCATATTATTGGGAATAAGGTGCTGAGTTTGGTATTAGACTAAAGTCCAAAACCAATTATCCAAAACCTAAATTAAATTATACGTAATGTGAAGATTGAATGTGCATTTTATGTGTTTCGAGATTGTAAGTGTCGAATTTGCTCATAACATGCGTAACCAAATGTGAGATTGATATCGGCTGGCCTAATTCTACTTTAGTCAAATTAGTGTCTTTTATTTCACGCCCATCCACCAAAATAACTAGTCCAGAACCAATAGCTTCCATTTGGGTATTATTGGTAATCAACAAACCAGTATCTTCTCCAAGTCCTATTCCCAAAACTCTTGGATTCCCAACAACTGCTTGAAAAAGCCTGCCAATTCTCCCACGTTGAACAAAATGGGTATCGATTATAACACCATCAATTAAGCCTAATCCACTAGAGATTTTCACTTCCCCTTTCAATAAAGCTTCAGAACTGCTGCCTTGATAAATCATATTATTAGATGCCGCTGCAGCTCCTGCTGAAGTTCCGGCATAAATAAATTCTTCATTATGGTATTTATCCAATAAAATGTCATGAAATGGTGTTCCTCCAAGAATGGAAGTCAATCGCAATTGATCACCTCCTGTAAACATAACAATATCTGCTGCTTTCAATCGTGCCAAAACTTCTTTATCTGCCGCTTGTTCCCTTCTTTCGATATGAAGTATATCTATATTTTTAGCATTCAAATATTCAAACGCCTTAACATATTCAGGACCAATTTCGCGTGGAATAATTGAAGCGGTTGTAATAATTTCTATTCGTGAATTTTCTTTGTGTTTTGATTCGTTTAGTATCCTTTTTAAAATTCCAGTTTCAAAAAAGTTTAAATTGTTAGTTGCATTTTTATCCAAATCGGTTTCAGTAAAACTACCTTTATCTACCGCACCTCCTATTATTATTAGTTTTCCTAGTATATTCATTTTGTAAAAATAACCAAAAAGATAAAAGAAGCTATTGAACTATGCTTTTTTTTTAAATTATCACAAACTCAATATTTATTGTTTATTTTTAAAGTAATAAATTTTGATTCCTATTTTTAAAAAACTACTTTAGTTGCATTGTACACTTTTAAAAAAAATACCGTCTCATATAAGCTATTTTTATAAATTAGAATCTATTACATTTAAAATTAAGTCATTACATATCCATTTTTTAGTTCAAAATAATCTTTTCGTTTTATGAAAATAATTAAAGTACAAGCACTTCGTGGTCCCAATATTTGGAGTATACAAAGAAAAAAATTAATCCAAATGCGATTGGATTTAGAAGAAATGGAACAGTTTCCTACTAATAAAATAGAAGGATTTAGAGAACGTATCGAAACTATGTTTCCTACAATGATTGAACACCGTTGTTCAGAAGGTTGTCGTGGCGGATTTTTTTCCAGAGTAGAACGAGGCACTTGGATGGGACATGTTATTGAGCATATTGCCCTTGAAATTCAGTCTTTGGCTGGTATGGAAACTGGTTTTGGAAGAACTCGAGAAACCAAAACTCCCGGAACTTATAATGTCGTCTTTAGTTATACCGAAGAAAATGTGGGTCTTTTTGCCGCAGAATCTTCTGTTGCAATTGCCGAAGCATTAATCGCAGGAACGGATTACGATTTGAATGCCGACTTACAAAAAATGCGTGAAATACGGGAACGCGTTCGACTCGGACCAAGTACGGGAAGTATTGTAGAAGAAGCCGTTTCCAGAAATATTCCTTGGATAAGATTAGGAACTAATTCTTTGGTTCAATTAGGATATGGAATCAACCAAATGCGTTTTCAGGCAACAATCACCTGTAAAACAAGTAGTATTGCAGTTGATATTGCCTGTAATAAAGAGCTTACCAAAAAAATGTTGGACATGGCTTCAATTCCTGTTGCCAGTGGAAGCATTTGTGTTGACGAAAATGACTTGACAGAGACCATAAAAAAAATTGGCTATCCAATCGTGTTAAAACCATTGGATGGAAATCATGGAAAAGGAGCTTCAATTAATGTTACTAATTGGGAAGATGCCGTTTCAGGCTTGGCTTTCGCCAAAGAATACAGCAAACGAATCATTGTAGAAAAATTTATTACCGGATTCGACTTTAGAATATTGGTAATTGATAATAAATTAGTTGCAGCTGCAAAACGAGTTCCTGCTCATGTAATAGGAAATGGAACTGATTCTATTCAGCAATTAATTGAAACTACAAATCTGGATCCAAGAAGAGGTTATGGCCATGAAAATGTACTGACACAAATTGATGTTGATAGAGACACCGAAGATTTATTGGAAAAACTAGGCTATACATTAGAAACCATTCCCAGAATTGGTGAAATTGTATTCCTAAAATCTACAGCAAACTTAAGCACTGGTGGAACTTCTGTGGATGTTACCGATATGATGCACCCGGAAAATATATTTCTCGCCGAAAGAATTTCAAGAGTAATTGGGCTGGACGTTTGTGGTGTTGATATTATGGCAGAGAATTTAACGCAACCGTTAAAAGAAAATGGTGGTGTAATCTTGGAAGTCAATGCAGCACCCGGTTTTAGAATGCATCTTGCTCCTTCTGAAGGTTTACCCAGAAACGTTGCTTCACCGGTTATTGACATGTTGTATCCTCCGGGGAAATCGTGTCGTATTCCTATAATTGCTGTTACAGGAACCAATGGAAAAACTACCACTACCAGACTTTTGGCACACATTGTAAAAAATAATGGATTCAAAGTAGGATTCACCACATCCGATGGGATTTATATTCAAAACCACATGATGGAAAAAGGCGATACTACCGGACCTATAAGTGCCGAATATGTTTTGAGAGATCCAACGGTTGAATTTGCCGTTTTAGAAACTGCTCGAGGAGGAATACTTCGTTCTGGTTTGGGCTTTAGTCTTTGTGATATTGGAATCATTACTAATATCCAGGAGGATCATTTGGGATTAAGTGACATTCATACTTTAGATGATTTGGCCAGAGTAAAGGCTACAGTTGTAAAAAGCATCAAGAAAAATGGCTGGGCGGTTTTAAATGGAGACGATGAACATTGTATAAAAATAGGTCAAGATTTGAATTGCAATGTCGCTTATTTTAGTTTGAGCGAAGACAGTGATTTTATCAAAAAACTTTCCGCCGAAGGTAAAACAGTAGCCGTATATGAAAACGGATACATTACCATCAAAAAAGGAGAATGGAAAATCCGAATTGAACGCGCCACTCACGTTCCGTTAACATTAGGCGGTAAAGCAAAATTCATGATTGCCAATGTACTTGCAGCAACTTTAGCCAGTTATTTATGGGGATTTAAAACCGAAGATATCAGCTTGTCATTGCAAACTTTCATTCCTAGTGCGGCACAAACTCCCGGTCGTATGAATATTTTTGAGTTCAAAAAATTCAAAGTACTAATTGATTTTGCCCACAATGCCTCAGGATATAAAGGAGTTGAAGAATATTTACAAAGTGTTGAGGCTACCAAAAAAATAGGAATTATTGCCGGTGTGGGTGACAGACGTGATGAAGACATTAGAGATTGTGCAACTATTGCAGCCAGAATGTTTGACCATATTATCATTCGACAAGAAAAATACCTGAGAGGGAGAACCGAAGAGGAAATCATTGATTTAATCCTCGATGGAATTAAAAATTCAGGTAAAACTGTAACGTATGAAATTATTCCTAAAGAAACTGAGGCGATAAAACATGCCATAAATTGTGCCGAAGAAGGAAGTTTCATCACCGCATTAAGCGATGTAGTGACTAATGCCATTGATATTGTACAAGAATATTTAGACAAAGAAAACGAACACGGAATCGTGTAGTTTTGCCCATTAAATGATAAAAGCTACTGTAACGGTAGCTTTTTTTTGAACTTAAACTATTTTTATTTTACCAATGACTTTTTCAAGAGCTATTACTTTGTCAGTTCGCTTCGCTTGTGTCCAGCTTTCCTTTATATCTTTTTCCCTTGTTCTCGATACTCGCTTTTCAAGCGAACTCGAACTGAAGTAAAAAAGGTTACCACTGTCATCAGGCTAAAAATTACTGTCTGAAACAAAAACATTCTAGAAAATAGACATCCCCGTTTTAGTGGTCAATAATTCCAATGCACTCATTCCTAACTCTGAATTTCCTTTCTCGTTAAGGCGTGGGCTCCAAGTGGCAACTACAAAATTTTTCGGATACAAAGCAGCAATTCCCCCTCCAATTCCACTTTTTCCTGGTAATCCTACTTTATAAGTAAACTCTCCCGACTCATCATAAAAACCACATGTTTGCATTAGAGCATTCAATCTTTTTACTTGACTTTGAGCCAAAACTTGAACCCCTGATTTGGTTTTACCCTCATTGGCAAGAAAGAAAAAAGCATGGGCTAATTCCTTACATGTCATTTCTATGGAACATTGATAAAAATAAAAATCCAAAACCGTTTCTACATCATTAGAAATATTCCCAAACGACTTTAAAAAATTTGCCAAAGCAGCATTCCTGAAACGAAAGTCTTTTTCAGATTGCGCTACTTTAAAATTGAAATCAACAGTTGGGCTTCCAGAAATCAATCTTATAAAATCCAGAAAATCTTGTTTTGGATTTTTCAAATGTGTCACAAGCATATCTGCTATAACTATTGCGCCTGCATTTATAAATGGATTTCTAGGAATACCTTTTTCATATTCTAATTGCACTAAGGAATTGAAAGCACTTCCAGAAGGTTCCACTCCCACTCGTTCCCATATTTTTTCATCCAAAAAGGAAAATGCCAATGCAACCGTTAACGCTTTGGACACACTTTGAATAGAAAATTTTTCATTACAATCTCCAACTCCATAATCTTCTCCATCGATAGTTGTCAAATGTATCCCAAATTTATCCGGATCAACTTTTGACAATTCGGGAATTGAAGTGGAAACGTTTCCAATAGTTGGAATCATTTTTGCTTCTTGATATACTTCTTGTAAAATAGCCTCGTAGTTCATTGCCTTATCAATTGTAAATATTAACTGTTACCCTGAGCGCAGTCGAAAGGTTAAATCCTAAATCCTTTACGTTTTCAGTTTTTTCTTTCTTGCTGCCGGAAACAATACATTATTCAAAATCAAACGATAACCCGGCGAATTAGGATGCAAATCTAAAACCGTAGGTGGATCGCCCACTTGATGCTGAAAATCTTCCGGATCATGACCTCCATAAAACGTGAACATTCCCTTTCCTTTTTGACCATGAATGTAACGCGCTTCACCATTAACCTCACAAGTACCCATCACCAGAATATTCGATTTAATTAAAGGAATATCAAATGCTGTGGTTTGTCCCATGAACCCTTTGACCAATTGCGTATGATTTTGACACAACATACTAGGAATTGGATCCCATTTTGCCGAAAATTCCATTAAAGTAAAATAATCTTTTTCCATAGGAACTCTTCTTTTCGAAGTCATATCAATATCTGAAAATTCATATTGCTCCGGTCTTCTTTCTAAAGTAAAATCTTTGAAAGCAAATGAATTGCTGTAATTCATTTTAGATTGGTAATTTCCTTCACTTGGATCTCCATCAAACATGGCTTCACAAATATCAATGCCATCCGCTGCCAACGCAATATCAAAGCTATCCGTTGCAGAACACATGGCAAACATAAATCCACCACCTATGACAAAATCCCTGATTTTTTTAGCAACTGCTCCTTTTTCTTGCGATACTTTAGGAAATCCTAATTTACTTGCCAGTGTTTCAGCATCTTTCTTTTGCTCGATGTACCAAGGTGCATTTTTGTAAGCGCCATAAAACTTACCATATTGTCCCGTAAAATCTTCATGATGCAAGTGCAACCAATCATATAATAACAATTGATCACTTAAAACTTCTTCATCATAAATTGGCGTAAAAGGAATTTCGGCATAAGTCAATACCATCGTAACTGCATCGTCCCAAGGTTGCTTTCCTTTTGGTGTATAAACCGCAATTTTAGGTGCTTTTTCCAGTACAACAGATTCCATATTTTGGGAAGGACTGGATATTTTATTCAAGATTGCCAATTCATCACCATCAGAAATAACTTCAAAACTTACTCCTCTAATTTGACATTCCTTGCGTATTTCCTCCGCATCAGGTAATAAAAAAGAACCTCCACGATAGTTAAGCAACCAACTGGCTTTGTAATTTTTATCTAAACACCAATATGTGATTCCGTATGCTTTAAGATGATTCTGTTGACTCGTTTCATCCATTGGCAACAAAATAAAAGAAGCTTTTGCTGTTATTGTCAGCAAAAAGATAAGAATATATAGAAATGGTTTCGACATTGGTTTTTAATTTTTATACATCAAAGATAGAAAGTAAGCACTTCAAATACATGAATTTTAACTATTAAATCAGCTCCTAAAATAACTTTAGAAATAAAACACGTAAAAATACGTGTAGCTAAACAATTTCCTATTCCTAAATTTGCAGGTATCCCCTAATCAATGAAGATGAAAAATTTAATAATGAATTCACCCGAAAAAAACAGCCCCGACAATATTAAGAATCTTATTAAAAATGTTGCAATCGTCCTATTAATAATACTCATCATTACTTTCTATGTCTTGTGTTATCAGCTTATTTTCAACTAATAATCCTTTTAAGTTATAAAGACGATACCCCAACATTATGAAAAATTATTATACCACTTTATCAGAGGAGATTCTTTCTGTTGCAAATTCAGGGAAAGATACGATCAAGTTGCGAAGACAACTTTTTTATATCAGACAAACAAAACTTGAAAAAAGTTTAAACACGGATGACTTGAAAAAAACTTTTTGGATAAATATTTACAATGCTTTTTACCTCATCACCTTAAAAGATACAAAACTAGGAAAAGAAATTTTCAATCTGAAAAGAATCAAAATTGCACGTGCAGTATTTTCATTAAATGACATTGAACACGGTATTTTAAGAAAGTACAAATTTAGAATTGGTTATGGATATATTACGAATCCATTCTACTCTGATTTTATAAAAACCTTAGCCGTAAACAAAGTAGATTACAGAATCCATTTTGCATTAAGAAGTCTTATTTTAGAAAAAAACACTATTGATTATTTCGATTGTGAAGAAATAGAAAAACAACTTACTGTACTTACCAAAGATTTTATCAAATTAGAAACTGAAATTGACAATGAGTCTAAAACAATTAGAGTATCCGATTTTTTATTGTCTTATTTAAAAGATTTTGGAGGCAAAAAATCTGTAAAAAAAATATTGGAAACAATTTTTGAAAGAGATTTAGACGAATTCAAACTCCGATTTAAAACCTACAAAAGAACAGAAAAATTACTGACGGTTACCTAATTCAAAAAAAACAATTCCTTTTAGAGAATTAATCATTCAACAACATCAATTCGTTCTGAACCGCATACACCACTAAACCGGCAATGTTTCTGGATTCTGTTTTTAAAAGCAAATTATTTCTATGTCCTTCTACTGTTCTTGGACTTATAAAAAGTTGTTCTGCAATTTCCACCGTACTTTTTTGAATACAAATAAGTTTAAGCACTTCAATCTCACGTGGACTAAGAAAATTGCTATCAAAATTACTCTTAGTCTTTTTATTTGTCAATACATCGGACTGAATGATTTTCATGACATAATCCGTGTAATAAAACCCTTTTGAAGCGACTTCTTTTATTGTTGTCAGCAATTCTTGAGGTGTTGTATTCTTTATCAGATACGAAACAGCACCTACATCAATCATATTAGCGACGAAAGATTTAGAATCATAACTGGTCAGCGCAATGATTTTTAGTTCCGGAAATTCCTTTCGGATAATCTTTGTTGCCTCAACCCCATTTATTACGGGCATTTTTAAATCCATGATGATAATATCAGGATGATTATTTTTATTGTTTTGGAGGAAAGAAATCAATTCATCCCCATTAGACGCTTCAAAAATAATTTCAATATTTGTTTCACGTCCCAATAAAAAAGAAATTCCTTTTCTAAAAAGAATCTCGTCATCCACTACTATTATTTTTATAGTTTTATTCATTATTTAAAAATTAAAAACTACTGAGATTCCTTTGTTTATTGATGATTCCAAGGTCATTTTACCATTTAAAAAAGCGATTCTGCTTTCTATATTTTTCATTCCAAGACCTTTTTGATTTTCATTATTTTTCAATTCAAAACCAATCCCGTCATCTGTATAAAAACACCAGTGCTTTTCATTCTTATTTTCAAAAACAATCGAAATAAGGGATGCTTTTCCATGACGCAACGAATTATTCATCAACTCTTGTAAAATTCTAAATACATGCAAATGTTTATCATTGTCAGTAATATCAAACGCCGTTTTATTTTCATAATTTACTTTTACAGTCTTGGAACTACTGAATTCCAAACACAATTCCTCTACACCCGCATGCAATCCAAATTTATCCAATACAGGAGGCAACAAACCGTGTGCAATTTTTCTTGAATTATCTAGCGCTTTGGTCGTAAGATTAATAATGTTAGTCGTAATTTCTACTACCTCATTTTCGGTTAAATTAGGTGTGGTAAGCAAATGACTGTTCAATGAAACTATGTTCAATTTAGAACTAATATCGTCATGCAAATCTTGTGCAATACGCTTGCGCTCCTCTTCCTGAGTAATAATGACAGCGCTTAAAAGTTCTTTTTGATACTGAATTTCTAAATCTTTTTTTTCTAATTCCTTTTGAATAATTTTCTTTCTTGAAAAATAGAAAAATAATATCAAAACCAATCCCATTAAAAGAAAAGCGACACAACTATAAATTACGATTTCAATTATTTCATTTTCTTGTAATGTATTTACTTTCATAAAGCGGTATTAATTTCCTTTTTAAAAAAACTTTTTTTCCATTCTATTAAAATAAATAGTTGATAGATAATGTATAATGTAGAATTCAAAATCCAAGTTATTAAACTCACCCTTGAGCTTAATGTAGTTGTCAAATTCCCTACAAGAAATAAAATCGTACTTCCAAATAAATACATGAGAATCCCAACATTGATATAATAAAATTCTTTTTTTTCATTCAACATATTGTAAAAATGAAAGGTTGCAAAAATAATCAGAAAAAAAGAAGTAATAAATATTTCAAATAAATTAAATTTCAGGAAAAGACTCGGATCAAAGGCATACTGGATTCCTAAAATCAATAAACCCAAAATCAGACCTGATTTGACAATGTTTTTTTGATACTTCTCTTTTAAAATAGTTTCAAAAAACAAACTTAAAAGAACAAACTGACTTATAAAATAAAAATGAGATAAGAAAAGATTATTTATGTTTTGACTACTATAAATTTTAGCCACAATTTGAACCACAAAAATAAACCCTAAGTACAATGTAAATATTTTATAAGCTTTCCCCTGATTGGAAAATTTTATAAAAAAAAGGATTAAGTTCAATAATAAAAATAAATATCCTGTATATGCTAGTATTTGGTTCATGAAATATTTAGGTTAACATTGGACTTGAAGGATCGCAGTCAGGAGGACAAGGTGACGTAAAGTCATAAATGTCATCTTGCTGAACAGTAGCGTTACCAACCCCAACGGCAATCATATCTACATAGATTTTAGTTACAGGATCATATTTTGTACCTACAATCATTAATTTTTCTACATTATTATCGTCTACCCCAATATAAGCTCTTACGGCATCAACCCCTTCTTTTAATACTTCCAGTAAATCTACTTTTGGAATCAAAAAAGCATTGACATGATGGTGTTTATTGTAATCCCCTTCTTCTTTAGACCAACGTTTGGCCCATTTTTGTGCTGTTTTTAATGGAATGGCATTAATAGGTTTTACTTGAATTTGCCCTTCTGAAGTAGTTTCTTGTGACATAGATTTTGAGTTTTGGTGAACTATATTTTGAAATTAAAAATCGGTAGCTAAAATACTATTTTATATTGTTTTAACAAAACACATCCTATGTATTGTAAAATTAAAAAGCCTAAATCATTCATTTGATTCAGGCTTTTTAATTTTATATTCTAAAAAACAATATCTGACTTGTTTAATTTTCTAAAACGGAACGTCACTGTCATCATCCAAATCATTCAAATTACTTCCAAAAGCTTCATTAGCCGAAGGGAGATTTTTAGTGATAAAAGGATTATCTTCTTGGTTCATACTAGACGGTAAATCATCATAACCACCGCTGAAATCTTCCAGATTATCAAACTTACCTAAATGTCCAATAAACTTTAAACGGACGTTTTCAATACTACCATTACGGTGTTTGGCAATCATTATTTCTGCTTGACCCGCAGTTGGCGAGGCTTCATCATCATCCCATTCATCAATTTTGTAATATTCAGGACGGTATAAAAACGATACAATATCTGCATCTTGCTCAATCGCCCCCGATTCACGAAGATCAGAAAGCAACGGTCTTTTACTCGAACCACGGGTTTCTACCGCACGCGACAATTGAGAAAGGGCAATAACCGGAACATTTAATTCCTTTGCTAATGCTTTTAAGTTTCGGGAAATCGTAGAAATCTCCTGCTCTCTATTTCCTCCACCTTTTCCGTTTCCGCCGGCCGTCATTAATTGCAAGTAATCGACAATAATAATTCGGATACCATGTTGCGAAACCAAACGTCTTGCTTTAGCCCTTAAATCGAAAATAGACAATGAAGGCGTATCATCAATAAACAAAGGTGCTTTTTCTAAATTCTTAACTTTGGTACTCAGTTGTTCCCATTCGTGTTTTTCCAATTTTCCGGTACGCAATTTCTCCGATGACAAACCAGTCTCGGAAGAAATCAAACGGGTAATCAACTGAACCGATGCCATCTCCAAAGAAAACAATGCTACTGGCATTCCAAAATCAATAGCCATATTTCTAGCCATCGATAATACAAATGCGGTCTTACCCATCGCTGGCCTAGCTGCAATAATAATTAAATCACTTGGTTGCCAGCCTGAGGTAATCTTATCTAATTTATCAAAACCTGTCGCAACACCACTCAATCCTTCTTGACCAGCAATTTCTTCGATTCTTTTCTTGGCCTGTAACACTAAACTCTGTGCTGTTTCGGAACTACGTTTAATGTTTCCTTGTGTTACTTCGTATAATTTAGATTCAGCTCTGTCCAATAAATCAAAAACATCTGTTGTTTCATCATAGGATTCTTCAATGATTTCTGAAGATATGCGGATCAAACTACGCTGAATAAATTTTTGTAAAATGATTCTGGAGTGAAATTCAATGTGTGCCGAGGAGGAAATCTTTTGCGTCAGCTGAATTAAATAAAAATCACCGCCTGCCAAATCTAATTTTGCATTTTTCTTAAGTTGGGCAGAAACGGTTAATAAGTCAATAGGCTGTGTTTCTGTAAACAGTTGGACAATAGCCTCAAAAATATGTTTGTGTGCATCTTTATAAAAAGCATCAGGCTGTAAAATGTCAATCACATCATCTACCCCTTTTTTATCAATCATCATGGCACCCAGCACCGCCTCTTCTAAATCGAGAACCTGAGGAGGCAATTTCCCTTTTTCTAAGCTTATAATTGTTGTTTTATCCACCTTTACAGGGTTTATATTTCTGAAGTTTTCCATAGAGCGAAAGTAGCAAAAATTAAAAAAATATTGTCATTGAGTTGTTACAAATAATTGTTCATAAGTAACTATTTTTTGTTTATAACCAAAAAAAAATCCGAAACGGTAAGGCTTCGGATTAAAGATTAATTTGTAAGATTTTACTCTTTATATTCGCCCATTTTACAGTATTTATCCATTCTTTGGGCTATTAATTCTTCTGTTGATAAGTCTTTCAATTCATTAAATCCTTTCATGATATATTGCTCCACCGTTTTGAAAGCTGTCTCTCTATCATAGTGTGCTCCACCTAAAGGTTCCGGAATGATATCATCAACTAATTTTTGTTTTTTCATGTCAGCAGAAGTCAATTTTAATGCTTCGGCCGCTTGTTCTTTGTATTCCCAGCTTTTCCATAAAATAGAAGAACATGATTCTGGTGAAATAACAGAATACCATGTGTTTTCCATCATGTATACTTTGTCACCCACTCCTATTCCTAATGCTCCTCCAGAAGCTCCTTCACCAACAATTACTGTGATAATAGGCACTTTTAAACGAATCATTTCAAATATGTTTCTGGCAATAGCTTCACCTTGTCCACGTTCCTCTGCTTCCAATCCTGGATAAGCTCCCGGAGTGTCTATCAAAGTCAAAACAGGAATACCGAATTTCTCTGCCATTTTCATCAATCGCAATGCTTTTCTATATCCTTCAGGATTTGCCATTCCAAAATTACGGAACTGACGTGTCTTAGTGTTAAATCCTTTTTGTTGACCAACAATCATAAATGACTGTCCATCAATTTTACCTAAACCGCCAATCATGGCTTTGTCATCTTTAAAACCTCTGTCACCAAAAAGTTCCAGGAAAGTATCACCGCATAAAGCACGCACGTGATCCATTGTATAAGGACGGCTCGGATGCCTTGATAGTTGGACACGTTGCCAAGCTGTCAAGTTTTTATAAATATGTCTTTTAGTCTCTTCTAACTTTTTGTTGATTTGTTTGCAAGTATTCGTTACATCAACATCCGATTCTTGACCAATAATAAGACATTTGCCTAACTGTTCTTCTAGTTCTTTTATTGGAAGCTCAAAATCTAAATATTCCATAGGATTTTTGCGTTTTTGTTTTTATTTGGAACCGCAAATATAAAATTTTAAATCGTTCAAAAAGGTAAATTTTATATTTATGTGTAAAAGTTTGCTTCTCAAAACGTTGAGAAAGTTATTCTTATTTGTCCTTTTGATAGTGTTTTATAACTCCGTTCAGGATTACGGTGATTACAATTATTAATGCTCCGATGTAAAACTCAAAGCTCATTTTCTCTTTTCCGCCAAGAATAAAATAGGCCAAAACAATCCCATAAACCGGCTCTAAATTTGTAGTAAGCATTACCGTGTAAGGTGTGAGTTTTCGCATCACTTTTACCGAAGCCGTAAAGGCATAAGCCGTACAAATAGACGCTAAAACCAGAATTAAAATCCAATTATTAGCAGTCAATATAAAGAAGTCAGCAGTGAATTTTTGTTGGAACAAAAAATAAATAGTTATAAAAAAAACACCTGCCAGAAATTCATAAAAAGCAATTACGGATGGCTCGTGTTTTTCTATCAATTTTCCGTTCATCAGCGTAAACAAAACACCTAATATAATCGATGCCAAGGCATACAACATTCCGTCCAAATAGTTAATTTCGACTTTCATAATCAATGCCAGACCAGCAATAATAATAAGACCAAAAAATACTTCGTACCACAATACTTTTCGACCATAAAAAACAGGCTCTAAAATGGAAGCAAAAAACGCTCCCAGTGAAAAAACGGATAGTGTAATGGATACATTAGAAACATGAATCGCTTTGAAGAAAAAGATCCAATGCAAGGCAATCAGCAATCCCACAAAAATCAATTTGAAGAACGATTTTAAAGGAATTTTAAATGATATCTTTTTGAATGCGATAAACAAGGCTAAAAACAGTCCTGCTAAAAACATGCGATACCAGACTAAAGCATCGGCGGTAATGGTGATTAAAGCTCCTAAAATGGCGGTAAAACCCCATATAAAAACTATCAAATGAAGGTTTAAATAACTCTTTAATTTATCGTTTTGCATTACGTAACAAATAAATGGCTAAAATTCCAAAAGCAATATTAGGCAACCAAACGGCTAACATGGGTGGAATACTCGATTTTTCGGCTAATACGCCAAAGATTTTATCAAAAAATACAAAAGCAAAAGCCAATGCAATTCCTATGGCTAAATTAGTTCCCATTCCGCCTCTTCGCTTCATGGCGGAAACGGCAACGGCAATAATGGTAAGAATAAATGCCGATACGGGAACACTATATTTTTTATACAACACCACCAAATACACATTGATATTAGAGGAACCTCGCTCACGTTCTTTTGCAATAAAGGCATTTAATTTCCCTAAACTCAGGGTTTCAGCAATATAAATCACTGGCGTTAAATCCTCCAGATCAAAAGTAAAAACAGCCTCTTTTTGAGGTGCTTTTTCAATTTTATCATTCAGTTCACCTACCGTTCTTTTAGTATAATCATACATGGTGTAGGTGCTGTCCTTCGGGTTCCATTTTATTCTGGTAGCGGTAATTTTATGGACTAACTTCTGGTTTTTAAATTTTTCAAGCGAAAAATTAAAAGCGGTTTTAGACTCTGTATTAAAACTGTTTACATAGATAAACTCGGTATCACTAATTTGTCGGTACACATCCGTGTTATCGCCACGCATAGCTTCTTTACCTCCACCTTTTAGATAGGTATACCTAAAATTATTAAATCCTTCACTGGCTGCAGGAACCACGAAGAATCCCATCAGCAATACAAAAACAGAAACTATGGAAGCGCCTATTATATAAGGTCTTAAAAAGCGCGTGAATGAAATCCCGGAACTTAAAATAGCGATAATCTCCGTATCATTCGCCAGTTTTGAGGTAAACCAAATCACCGATAAAAACAAAAATATCGGAAAAAGAGAATTCGCAAAATAAACCGTAAAATTGTAATAGTACAGCGCAATCTCTAAAAACGCAACTTTATTTTCGAGCATTTTATTGATCTTCTCGGATACATCCACAACAATTCCTATGGGAATAAACAACAACAGCATCACCGCAAATGTGGCTAAATATCTTTTTAGGATGTATTTGTCTATTATTGTAAGCATAGTAAAGTTTAATCGGTTATTTGTTTAATCGTTTAACCGAATTAACGATTAAACGATTAAACATTTTTAAAGTCTTTGGTTCATGTTCTTCACCATCATTTCTTTCCAAGGTCTGAAATCGCCCGCTAAGATATGTTTTCTGGCTTCACGAACCAACCACATATAAAAACCAAGATTGTGTATCGTAGCAATTTGTTTTCCAAGATATTCATTAGCAGCAAAAAGGTGACGCAAATACGCTTTTGTATATTCAGTATCCACGTAAGTGATTCCCATTTCGTCAATTGGCGAAAAATCATCTTCCCACTTTTTGTTTTTGATATTTATCGTACCATTTGCTGTAAACAACATACCGTTTCTGGCGTTACGCGTTGGCATCACACAGTCAAACATGTCGATTCCAAGGGCAATATTCTCCAAAATATTTATCGGAGTTCCCACGCCCATCAGGTAACGCGGTTTGTCTTCCGGTAAAATTTCACAAACCACTTCAGTCATGGCATACATTTCCTCCGCAGGTTCCCCTACTGAAAGTCCACCAATCGCATTTCCTTGTTGGTTTGAATTCGCAATATATTCTGCTGATTGTTGGCGTAAATCTTTATAACAACTCCCTTGAACAATTGGGAAAAAAGTTTGTTCGTATCCGTATTTAAAAGGCTGCGTGTCTAAATGATTGATGCAACGGTCTAACCAACGGTGGGTCATTTTCATGGAGCGTTTTGCGTAGTTATAATCACACGGATACGGTGTACACTCATCAAAAGCCATGATAATATCGGCACCAATGGTACGTTGAATTTCCATCACATTCTCTGGCGTAAAAAAGTGGTACGAACCGTCAATATGCGATTTGAACTTCACTCCTTCTTCCTTAATTTTTCGGTTAGCCGAAAGTGAATACACTTGGTAGCCACCAGAATCCGTCAAAATATTACGGTCCCAGTTCATGAATTTATGCAACCCTCCCGCTTTTTCCAGGATTTCGGTTTGTGGTCGCAAGTATAAATGGTAGGTATTTCCCAAGATAATATCTGGGTTTATATCGTCTTTCAATTCTCGTTGATGCACCCCTTTTACAGAACCTACGGTTCCTACAGGCATAAAAATTGGGGTTTCAATCACACCGTGATCAGTGGTAACAGTTCCCGCTCTGGCTTTGGACTGTGGATCTTTTTTTAATAAATCAAACTTCATAGTAACGTATTTCACCCGATTGTTCGGCTGGCAAAGATAGGTTAATTTGAAAATTAGATAATTACATAATTTAAAAATTTAATTAAGATTTGGGAAATCATTTTGGGCGTGCCCTAAAAAGGTCGGGCTATCCGTTGTAATCTTTTATTCCGCTACACTTCACAAAAGAATTTCCACTGCTATCCCTCACGCAAATAAGTGCTGATGACAACTAAAATAGTCTCCATGTAAATTCAAAAGCACCTAGCAAATAAAATATTCATCTTATAAATTGTAAGAAAATTTTAATATATTTGATATGAAATAATGTCTTATGTTAGTCAGACTTATCTCTCTTCTTCTGGGGTGATAGGTCTGATTTTATCAGACCTATATATTATTTACCTGCAAGCGTCAAACAACAACTAAAATGCAAAGATTAAAATTAACCATTTTTACACTTATCATTCTGACAAATTCATTTGGACAGAAAATAGAAAAAGTCTTTCTTGACAAGAAAGATTCTAGTAAAAATTGCTACACAATAATTTATCCACCAAAACTACCTTGGACTGGTTATATATTTATTATTCCAGGATTTGGAGAAACGGCCGAAAGAGTTTTAGAACAAACTGAATTAGTTAAACTTACTGCTAAAAGTGGACTCTTGACAATTATTCCAACTTTTCAAGATGGCGTTTTGTCATTTGGGATTGATAGCTTAAGCCAACAATCGTTCAATAATATTATACTTGATGTAAAGAAAAAACACAAATTAACTGACCTTAAATATTATGTTGGTGGTTTTTCAATTGGTGGTAGTACAGCAATTAAATTTGCCGAAAATGCAACTATAAAACCAACCGCAGTTTTTGCTATCGATTCACCACTTGATCTTGAAAGATATTATAATTCGAGTAAAAGAGAGGTTAGATTATCCGTAAACAAAATTCCAGATGAAGAAAGAGTTTACATGATTGAGAGACTAGAAAAAGAAATGGGAGGGCCACCAAAAATTGCGTTAAAAAATTATTACAAAACATCACCTTATTCATTCAGTGATACTACTCAAACAGCTATTAAGAATATAATAAAACTTCCTTTGAGAATTTACTCTGAACCTGATGTCAATTGGTGGTTAAAAGAATATGCAGAAGATTTCACAGGGATGAATGTTTCGGAATGTTCGGCAATGATTAACGAATTGAATAGACTTGGGAATACAAAAGCCGAATTGATAATTACACAAAATAAAGGATATAGAAAACCTGATAATAGTAGGCATCCACATTCTTGGAGTATTGTGAATAATAACGAATTAATTGAATGGTTATTAAAACAGAAATAATGCCAGCAGGTAATAGCTACTACAATGAATTTGGGCAATTGGCTTAATGGAAAGTTAGTTTTGTATTTGAGATGATTTGGCAAATCCGAATAATGAGCTTAATTTAATTCCAAAACCCGACCGCGCTTATATTCCAAAATCGTTAACGCAGTTTTGCATAACTGCGCTAACGATTATCTGTAAACACAATCAATCTGATATTTAATCTTTTTAAAATGACACTATCCTTTTTTGCAACACAAGCATCATTTAGAGAATGGTTAGAAAAGCACCACAAAAAGGAAACCGAACTACTCGTAGGTTTCTATAAAGTGAGTAGCGACAAACCTTCCATGACTTGGTCGCAATCCGTGGATCAAGCACTTTCCTTTGGTTGGATTGACGGTGTACGAAGATCAATTGATAATGAAAGTTACAGTATTCGTTTTACGCCACGAAGAAGTACCAGTATTTGGAGTGCCATAAACATCCAGAAAGTCGAGGAACTCACTAAAGCCGGGTTAATGACTCCTGAAGGACAAAAAGCATTTGATTTACGTACAGAAAGCAAATCCAGAATTTATTCTCACGAAAAAGAACCGGTTGCTCTTGCCCCAAATTACGAAAGCCAATTTAAGATGAATCCATTAGCCTGGGACTTTTTTAATGCACAAGCACCTTCCTACAAAAAGGTCATGATACATTGGATAATGACAGCAAAACAAGAAAAAACCAGACTATCAAGGCTTGAAAAAACAATACAAATCAGTGAACAACAAAAACGAATGCAATAAAAAGTAAAATACTAAATAATTAAACAACCAAAATGCTTCAATTCAACCGCACTTATTTTGCTTTTACAGTATTCCTTTTTCTCCTGGAAACAGCCATCGCTTTGTTTGTTCATGACAACTTTATAAGACCTTATTTTGGAGATTTTTTAGTAGTTATTCTACTTTATTGTTTTCTAAAATCGTTTCTAAACGTATCCGCTTGGGTTGCAGCTGGTCTTGTGTTAGTTTTTTCATTTGCTATCGAAACCGCACAATATTTTAATATGGTTGAAAAATTAGGATTACAGCATTACAAAATTGCCAAAGTTGTTCTTGGAAATTCTTTTGCCTGGATGGATTTGCTTGCCTACGTGCTTGGAATTTTGGCCGTAATTAGCATTGAAAAATTCACTCAAAAACAAGAGAATAAAATACAGTAACAACTTCGAGCCATCACTAAAATAAGTTATTTCATACAGCAAATTCTTGTGAAAAAATCTTACGTTTGTAAGAACACAATACTAAAAACTTTAAATTATGATTCAAAAACTGTTCTCCCCATCTTCTTGGTCTGCTAATGCAACAGATTGGGCTTCGCTTATTTTACGATTAACACTTGGTTTATTGATGCTAAGTCATGGTATTCCAAAACTAATGAAGTTATTGAATGGCACTATGGAATTTGGTGACCCAATAGGCATTGGTGTTCCGGCATCATTGACTTTGACAGTTTTTGCCGAGGTTTTTTGTTCTATATTAATTATAATAGGTTTTTGGACCAGACTGGCGTTGATTCCGCTTATTATCACAATGGCAGTTGCCGTGTTTATTGTTCATATCAATGACGATTTGGGAACAATGGAATCTGCATTAATGTATTTACTGTCCTATACTGCGCTATTTTTATTAGGAAGCGGTATCTATTCAATGGATGCAGTTTTAAAAAGAAAAGCTATTTAAAAAATCATTGAACATAAAAAAACGTCCTAAAACAAGTTGGCACTAAACACAACTTGCTTTAGTACGTTACCTTTTTTACACACAAATTATTCTAACAATTTTTCACTGTAGTAAGCAATTTCAGAAGTTATTTTACCTTTATCATCAAAATTATCAATGAAAAATATAGGTAAAACTATTTTCTTTTTGTCTGATTTTCTTGTTAATCTAAAATTCCACCACGATTGCACCACTCTCGCATCCCCCATTTCATAATGCAAATAGTCTGGATATCCCACCATGTCAATACTCGTTAAATCATATTTCTCAAAAAGCTTTTGATCATTTACTTTTTGCTCCGCTAAAGTGATGCTTTTGCCTACAGGCATATTTATGTCTGAAAATGTCGCCTTTTCGTCATAAAAACTATACGCTTTGTCAAAGTCTTTATTTTCAAAAGCATAAATCATTTTTCTCACACTGTTAATGTTTTCGTGATGATTATATATTTCACCATTTTCCCTGTCGTTGAAACTATCCCCAATTTCATCAAAAACACTGCTATTTCTATATCTAATAATAGTCTTGATTTTATTGTTTTTATCTACCACAAATAAACGGTGCAAAGGCGTATCAATTTTAACTCCTGTTTTATTGTGCACTCCCTTTAAATCGTCCCAAGTTTGAACCCAAACTACATCTTTATTATCAGCTTCCTTATATTCTAAAGCATCTGGATAAGCACCTTCTGATTTTTTAATACTTAAATAATCAATGTTCTCTTTCCAAAACTTAACCTCGTTTAAAAAAGCTGCTTTGTCTGATCCTTTATCATCCTTATTAGAACTCACACCATTATATGATTTAAAATCGTCTGTCAAAAAACTGGCAACTTTATCAGCGTCTCCCTTGACATAAGCTTGAGTCATGGCTTCAACAACATTAATTGCAGGATGCTCTACATAAATAGTCCCGTTTGTTTTCTTTTGAGCGTAAGTGATGCAAACTGCAATCAACAGTACCATTGAGAAAAATTTTTTCATAATTTGTTTGTTTTTTTGGTTAATAAGACATTAAATTTAATTATAAATACTGAATATCAGATATTTACGATTAAAAAATTTCATCTTTTTTCAAATAAATAATTTGAGTTTTTAAATTTTTATACATTCAAATCCGTCAAATAATTATTTTCCACCAATGAATAAAAAATATAAAAACAAAGATTAATCCTAGCCGAGCTACTCTTTTCTAAACTTCAGCAGAAAAATATAATTGCAAAAAAAGCAACTCTGATTCAAACTTTTTAAACGAAGTTATTTTTTATAAAAATAATTTTATATCAGTTTAATCGTATATATTTACTTGAAAATTGCTAAAATCCTATTCTTTTAATCTTTTTAAAATGAACAGACATTTCATGGGATTTTACTAAAACCTTAAAACAATATAATTGAAACAATTATGGTAAAGAAAATTTTAATTACAATGCTTTTCAGTTTATTATTTGCTACTGGATATTCCCAAAAAATGAACGTTGCAAAACTGGATAGTTTATTTCAAATTCTTGAAGCAAAAGATAAGTTTATGGGAAGTATAGCCGTTTCACAAAATGGAACGCTTATTTACTCTAAATCAATAGGAAAAGAAGACATTGAAACGAATAAAAAAGCAACTAATTTATCCAAATACCGAATTGGTTCTATTTCAAAAATGTTTACTTCTGCATTAGTATTCAAAGCTGTTGAAGAGAAAAAAATAACATTAAATCAAACTATAGAAATCTATTTCCCAACAATCGAAAATGCAACGAAAATAACCATTGGAAATTTATTAAACCACAGAAGCGGCATCCATAATTTTACCAATAATCCAGACTATTTAAAGTACAATACCGAACCGAAATCCGAAGGGCAAATGATTGAAATCATTGCAAAAGGGAAAAGTGATTTTGAACCAAACAGCAAAGCAGATTATAGCAATTCAAATTATGTTTTGTTGAGTTATATTCTTCAAAAAACATACAAAAAAACATATGCAGACATTCTTAAAGATAAAATCACAAAGCCATTAGGCTTGAAAAACACTTACGTAGGAAATAAAATAAGCGTCCAAAACAACGAATCTAATTCTTATAGTTTTTCAGAAAAATGGATCAAAGAAACTGAAACGGATATGTCAATCCCAATGGGCGCTGGCGCAATTGTTTCTAATCCGACTGATTTGACTATTTTTATTGACCATTTATTCGCAAACAAAATAATCAACGACGGTAGTTTAAAACAAATGATCACTTTACAAGACAACTATGGGATGGGGATTTTCCAAATTCCGTTTTATGATAAAAAAGGATTTGGTCATACTGGAGGAATTGATGAATTTAGATCCGTATTGTATTATTTCACAGAGGACAAAATAGCCGTTGCATTAACATCAAACGGAAAAACATACGACAATAATGACATTATTATCGCCGCTTTAAGCAGTTACTTCAACAAGCCGTTCGTAATTCCTACTTTTAAAAATATCGAACTCAAAACCGAAGACTTAGATCCTTATTTAGGAGAATATTCAGATGCTGGTTTCCCTATGAAGATTACGATTACAAAAGATAATTTAAAACTTTTTGCACAAGCAACAGGACAATCTGCTTTTCCGCTTGAAGCAACTGAAAAAGATAAATTTGAATTTTTAGCCGCTGGAATAAAACTAGAATTTAAGCCAAATGAAAAACAAATGATTTTAAAGCAAGGTGGTGGAGCATTCAAATTGACAAAAAAATAAGAAATCAAAAATGGAAAGTTTAAGACCCAACGGACAAAGAGCAAAAATTGCCATTATGCTAATATGGATTGTGCTTACAGTCGAAATAATTTCACTCCTTTCTGATTATTTACAATATGACTTATTGCAAACCGTGGCAAATGGCGGACAAATCACAACTGAATCAGCTACAGATAATGATTTGAGACAAAAAATTATAGCTATGATTTATTTGACCGTATATGTAATTTCGGGTATTACTTTTATACGATGGTTCAGGAGAGCTTATTATAATCTTCATCTAAAAGCTGCAAGTCTATCATTCACAGAAGGTTGGGCAGCCGGTTGCTGGTTTGTACCAATTATATCTCTTTATAGACCCAACCAAATTATGAAAGAGTTGTACCAGGAAACTCAAAGTTTACTATCCAAAAAGGATGAAAATTATGCTAAAAATCTAACTACCCATTCCATTGGATGGTGGTGGGCGTTATGGATTATTTCTTCATTTTTAGGACAATTCGTTTTCAAATATTCCTTGAAGGCGGAGACAATTGAAGAGTTGACTACAAGTACAATTGCAAGTATTATTGCTTCAATAATTGGTATACCTCTAGCTATAATTACTGTAAAAGTCATTAAAGATTATTCTGAAATTGAATCTTTACTTTATGAATTAATCAATGAGGAAGAAGAAAAAAAAATCATACCTGATACTGACTTACAGCCTATAGAAAATTAGTATTTCAAATAAAAAAGTCCAAACAACAACATTAATAATGATTCCTGAAAACCTAATTGAGACTAAAGAACTTGTATTTGACAAATGTGGTTTTGAACTCCGAAATCTTGAAATAGAAAAAGAAAGCACCGAATATAGCGCCTGTAAATTTGACCTTAACACCGTTAAAATACTCTTTCGTGTGTCGAAAATCACTCCTACTAAGATTGGACAATTTGTGACTTTTTGGAAGAGAAGCGAAAATGGACCCATCGAGCCATATGCGGTTTCAGACGCGATTGATTTTTTTGTTATAAATACTAAAAGCAACGATAAATTTGGTCAATTTATATTTCCAAAGTCGGTGCTTAGTCAACAAGGGATTATCAGTATCAACTTAAAAGAAGGAAAACGAGGAATACGTGTGTATCCGCCTTGGGATTTGACAATCAGCAAACAAGCACAAAAAACCCAAAAATGGCAACTGGAATATTTTTTAGAAATTCCTTTGAATAAATCCGTAAATTTAGATAGAGCTAAACAGCTTTATACTATCATAGATTAATAATCTTTAAAGAATAACAAAATGGAAGTAGCAAAAATAATTAAAGAAAAACTGGGGACCATAGTCGATGTACGTTCCTATGATGAGTTTATGGGCGGTCACGTTGCTGGTTCCATAAATATTCCTTTGAATGAGATTCCACATAGAATGCAAGAAATACAAGAACTTAAAGCCCCATTAATTCTTTGTTGTGCATCGGGAAATAGAAGTGGACAGGCACAAGTGTTTCTAACGGCACATGGAATTGAATCCTATAACGGCGGTTCTTGGCTGGATGTGAATTACCATCAATCTCAAACGTCTTAAAAAAGACAATCTAACAGCAATTCAAAAAGAAAAACAGAAGTTTAATTTCTTTAAAAATCATACATTTCGTATTTACAATTAGTTAATTAACAGTTTATTACATTTTAATATGTTTAATTTTACCTTACTTAAAAATTAAGTAATGAGTTTATTTGAGAGAATATCACATTTAGTATTCCTCATAAAAAATTAATCTTAAAAACTACTGTTATGAGAACTGAAATGGGTAAAAACGAAAATAGTAAAGGAGCTGTACAAGCAAATGCAGCACATGGATTGAGAGATTTATTTGAAGTTGGATTGAAAGATATTTATTGGGCAGAGAAAGTGTTAACTAAAACATTGCCAAAAATGATGAAAAACGCATCATCACCAGAATTAGTTAACTCTTTAAAAAACCAATTGAATGAGACGCAAGAACACGTTTCACGTTTGGAAAAAATATTTGAAGCAACTGGTGTTGAAGCGACTGCCAAAAAATGCGAAGCAATGGGAGGCATATTAAAAGAAACCAATAGCTTGATAAGACAAACTGATATTGGCGTAGTTCGAGATGCCGGAATTATTGCAGCAGATCAAAAGGTAAAACATTATGAAATTGCAACTTATGGAACCCTGCATGCATTTGCTAAAACTTTAGGAGAAGACAAAGCAGCAAACCTATTGGCGATGAGTCTTGATGATGAGAAAAAAACAGATGCAGTATTAACCGGAATCGCTTTAGCTGCCATCAACAATCAAGCGCACAGAGCTGATGCAATTACCAACACTTAACTATAATTGTAATTGGAGATTTGCAATTATTCTGTATTTCTCCATTCACAAAAAAGCCCGCCAAATGCGGGCTTTTTTGTGAATTATGCAAACTTATGCCGGTAATTTTATTCAACTTAAATTCTAACGGAATCTTACATTAAATATTCCTAAAAACTTTTGCGGTAACCCTAAATAAAAATTACATTTGCACCAGTTTAACTTTTACACACAAAATGAAGCCTAACACACAACAATTAAACGATTTAACAATCCAAGTCAGAAGAGATATTCTTCGAATGGTACACGCTGTCAATTCAGGTCACCCAGGTGGTTCTCTAGGTTGTACTGAATTTCTGGTAACCTTATACCAAAACATAATGGAACGCAAAGAAGGTTTTGATATGGACGGTATTGGAGAAGACCTTTTCTTCCTTTCAAACGGACACATTTCTCCTGTTTTCTATAGCGTTTTAGCCAGAAGCGGTTATTTTCCGGTATCGGAATTAGCAACTTTCCGTTTGATCAATTCAAGATTACAAGGTCACCCAACTACTCATGACGGTTTACCTGGAGTGAGAATTGCGTCAGGATCTCTTGGACAAGGATTATCAGTAGGAATTGGTGCTGCTCAAGCTAAAAAACTAAATGGTGACAACCATATTATTTATACGCTTCACGGAGATGGTGAATTACAAGAAGGTCAAAACTGGGAAGCAATTATGTATGCTTCTGCAAAAAAAGTGGACAATCTTATTGCTACAATCGATTTAAACGGAAAACAAATTGACGGAACAACTGACGAAGTTTTGGCAATGGGAAGCATCCGTGCTAAATTTGAAGCTTTTGATTGGGATGTTTTAGAAATTGAAAAAGGAAATGATATTGAAGCTATTATTGCTGGTATGAATGATGCAAAATCAAGAACTGGAAAAGGAAAACCAGTTTGTGTGTTGCTACATACTGAAATGGGTAATGGTGTAGATTTTATGATGTACAGTCATGCTTGGCATGGTAAAGCGCCAAATGATACGCAACTTGAAATTGCTTTAGGTCAAAACTATACTGAAGGCGAAAGCGACTACTAGTAAGTGTTCAGAACTCAGTAATTAGTGTTCAGTAGAATACTGCTAAAAATCTAAATTGAAAAATGAAAAAATATACAAATACAGGAAGTAAAGATACTCGTTCGGGTTTTGGAGCGGGAATGACTGAATTAGGTCAAAAGAATGAAAATGTGGTTGCACTTTGTGCCGATTTAATTGGTTCTTTAAAATTTGACGATTTCAAGAAAAATCACCCGGAGCGTTTTTTCCAAATTGGAATTGCTGAAGCAAATATGATTGGAATTGCAGCGGGTTTAACTATTGGAGGAAAAATTCCTTTTACAGGAACTTTCGCTAACTTTTCCACAGGAAGAGTTTATGATCAAATTCGTCAATCAGTGGCGTATTCTGAGAAAAACGTAAAAATTTGTGCTTCACACGCTGGATTAACATTAGGTGAAGACGGTGCAACACACCAAATTCTTGAAGACATTGGATTAATGAAAATGTTACCAGGAATGACTGTAATCAATACTTGTGATTACAATCAAACTAAAGCAGCTACTCTAGCATTAGCAGATCACCATGGTCCTGCTTACTTGCGTTTTGGTCGTCCGGTTGTTCCTAATTTCATGCCAGCTGACGAACCTTTCGTAATAGGAAAAGCGATTGTTTTAAGCGAAGGTTCGGATGTAACAATTATTGCTACAGGACACTTAGTTTGGGAAGCACTTATTGCTGCTGAAGCATTAGAAGCTAAAGGTATTTCTGCTGAAGTAATCAATATCCACACCATTAAACCATTGGATGAAGAAGCGATTTTGAAATCATTGGCAAAAACAAAATGTATCGTTACTGCTGAAGAGCATAATATTCTTGGTGGTCTTGGCGAAAGCGTTTCCAGAGTCTTAGCATTGAACAGTCCAGCTCCACAAGAGTTTGTAGCTGTAAATGACAGTTTTGGAGAATCTGGAACACCAGAACAATTAATGGAAAAATACAAATTGAACAATCAAGCGATTGTTGAAGCTGTAGAAAGAGTAATGAAAAGAAAATAATCTTTTCCTTTTACACCAAAAAAAATCCAGTTCAATTGAACTGGATTTTTTTTGAATTGTATTTTTTAATTACACTTTACTAAATGTCTTTTTACTCTGGCTGGATCAGTCGTATTTCCATCACAACTTGGGATATCAGCAAAAGGAATTAAAACACCATTAGCACCTGTAATTTCTAATTTTGTACTAAGACCATCTCCATCATCATCGGTATCTAAAAAGTTAGGTATACCATCTCCATCTGTATCATCAGGATTAACGACACCTGTTGCCAAAACTCGCATGTAACCATCACCGTTTATATCTTCTTGAAAATTCATAATTCCATCTCCATCAGAATCAAGTCTGCTAACTGCGAATAATTTAAAACTAAAAACTAAAGGCGCATAAGCTGGAATACTGGCACTTCCTGAGTTATAATATCCTAGTCCCGAAGGAAGAAACATAATTCCTGCTCCAAAATCATTATACGAAACGGTACCGTCAGCATTAGAAGAATACGTCCCTGCTTTAAACTCCGGAAAAGTTTCGCCCCATCCTGTTATCGTACTAAATAAACTTAAAAATTGTTGCGGATTCTTAACTTCTTCAAATTGGGTTGCAGTAAAAGTTTCTACTTCAGCTACTTTTTGACGAGATAAATAATCTCCTTTGTATGCAGACAAAACCCCATCTACATTTGACGGTCTCTCTCCTGCACCTTCTCGTAGCACTAAATAATATAATTTATACGTTATATCATGAAGTTTTACCTCTTTGCTCAAAAGTTTAGGAAAAGTAGCACTATTCAAATACGAATAAATAGACGGCTCAGCTCCACCTGTTGGAATTTTTGTAAAAGTAACATCTTGATCATCTGAAAAACCAGGATGATTAAGAACAGTTATAGAATAGGTTTTTAAATATTCTTCAATATCAGTTAAATCAGTAGCTAATTGTTCTGCATAATCTCTAGGTGGTTCAATTTCAGCAGCATCATCCTTTGAACATGAAAATAAAGAGACGGTTGTAATTAATAGAATAAAATAATACTTAAATTTGTTCATTATAGCTAAATTTTTAAGTGCGCAAGATACAATATTGATTGATTTTTGTAAACTATTTAACTCCGATTTTAGAAAATTTATGAGAATAGATAAATATTTATGGTGCATGCGGTATTACAAAACCAGAAATATGGTTACTGAAGCCTGTAAAAAGAATCATGTGACTGTAAATGGCCTTGTTGCGAAGCCATCAAAAGAGGTTTTCCCTACTGACAAAATTACGTTCCGGAAAGACCAAATTACCCAAATCATCACTGTTCTTGATGTACCAGAGAACCGTGTTGGGGCTAAATTAGTTGATATCTATCGAAGAAATGATACTCCTGCAGAAGCCTATCAACATTTAGAATTACTGAAATTATCCAAAGAGCATTATCGAAAAAATGGCACAGGAAGACCTACCAAAAAAGACAGAAGAGATATCGATGAATTTGGAAATGAAATAACCATCGATGAAGATGATTAGTAAACCTAAACATTACTTTTTTAAGTTACCAAAATGATTCTTTCAATTTTAAACAGTAAACCGTTAAATAACAAACTAAAAATAATGAGCAAAAATATCATCTTAACAAATCAAGAAATCGAGCATAAAATAAAAAGAATTGCTTACCAAATCTATGAAACATTTGTAGATGAAGAAGAAATCGTAATCGCAGGAATTGCCAATAACGGTTTTACATTTGCAAAAAAAATAGCCGTAATCTTAGAATCCATTTCTCCTCTCAAAGTTTCGCTTTGCGAAGTACAGATTAATAAGCAAAATCCCGAATTACCAATTCACACTTCCTTATCAAAGGAACAGTACGCAAATAAAGGCTTAGTTCTTGTTGATGATGTATTAAATTCAGGCACAACATTAATCTATGCAGTTAGGCATTTTATAGATGTTCCTTTGAAAAAGTTTAAAACTGCAGTGCTCGTGGACAGAAATCACAAAAAATATCCTGTAAAAGCTGATTTTAAAGGCATATCGCTTTCAACATCATTATTAGAACACGTCCAAGTCGTTTTTGATGAAAACAATGACAATTATGCTTATTTAAGCTAAAATTGCAACAATATCGAGTACTGTCTGATCGATTGTCTTATCATCAACAATCACCTTGTATTGCGCTTGATTGTAATAAAAGCTTCTATCAAAAAGATGCTTAGCAATAAACTCTTTCATCTCAGCGTCACTTTTATCGGCAATAAGAGGGCGTTTACTTTTATTATGGCTCAATCTATTGAATAAAGTATCTATTGACGCTTTGAGATAAACAGATACTACATTATCGCCTTTTAGCAACTCATGATTATTGGCATAACATGGAGTTCCTCCACCTAAACCGATGATTAATTGTTCAGGCGAATGTAATAATTCGATAAAAACTTCGTGTTCTAACTTTCTAAAATAAATTTCTCCGTGCTTTTCAAAAATGGCATTTATGGATAAATTTACTTTCTCTTCTATCTTTTTATCCAAATCCACAAAAGGAATTTCGATATTTTTTGACAACTTATTTGCAATTGTGGACTTACCACAACCCATATAACCTAATAATATAATTTTTTTCATCTGAATAAAACCTTACAAATTAAGGTGTTGAGTAATTTTGTTAAAAAAAGACAAATTTATAATAAAATTGCTTGGAAAACTCCAAAATAAGTCCTTATATTTGCACCCGCATTCAAGGAAAGAATATGACTCGATAGCTCAGTTGGTAGAGCACATCACTTTTAATGATGGGGTCCTGGGTTCGAGCCCCAGTCGGGTCACAATTTTAGTGATCAACACATAATTTCCTTGAAGCATTGACTCGATAGCTCAGTTGGTAGAGCACATCACTTTTAATGATGGGGTCCTGGGTTCGAGCCCCAGTCGGGTCACAAAAGGTCGAGTAATTTATTACTTGACCTTTTCTTTTTTTAGGCCACGTGGAGAAACGGTAGACTTGCCAGCTTGAGGGGCTGGTGCTCGCAAGGGCGTGTGGGTTCAAATCCCACCGTGGTCACGAATAAAGGACAGAACTTTTCATAAAGTTTCTGTCCTTTTTCTGTTTTATTTTTAATCCAAATTGAAAATCACTAAATATATCCCATTAAATCTTTATGGCTCGAAAAGTTCGATAAAGCAACTTGACTGGATTAGAACCAAATTAAGAAATAAATATCCATTGATTGTGAATATTTGGATAATTGAATTGTTCCCATTTACTTATATTTAATATTTAAAAGGCAGCAATCTATAATTTTTTATATAAGAATACTAACTACTAAGTTAAGATTACTAATGAAAGAAAAGCAAACAAATCAAAAGGACTGTACGGTTCAGAAATGTAACACCGATTATATTAATCAATGTGGAGGCTCACCCATGTACAATATCTTTCTTTTAGAAGGAAGCGGAAAAGTAAGCGTAGATTTAGTAGACTATATTTTTGAAGGCAAAATCGCATTGTTTATAACTCCTTATCAAATTATTTATTTCAATACAGAACAGCCACTTAAAACAAGAAGACTCCAATTTCATGGCGATTTTTATTGCATAGAATACCATAAAAAAGAAGTGGCCTGTAATGGTCTCTTATTTAATAATATATACCAACAACCCTATATAAATCTTGAAACAGGAGATTATATTGAAATGGATTATATTTTAGGAAAACTGATTATTGAAATGGAAAATACTTGTAGTTATTCTAAAGCAGTAGTAAAGGCTTATTTACAATTGATTCTAGCGTTATGCAGCAAAATTAAATCGAAGGACACTGTCATTTATGAGGCGAAGAATACCTATCATCCGTTGATGAAATTTAAAGCATTACTGGAAAATAATTTTCATAAAGAAAGACAGCCTTCTTTTTATGCTGCCCAAATGGGTATTTCGCCTAATAATTTTTCAAAAATATGTAAACAGCATTTTTTGAAAACACCATCCAGACTAATTCACGATAGAGTTATACTTGAGTCCAAAAAATTGATTCATCTTAGTTACAAGAATATAAAAGAAATAGCTGCTGAACTAAATTTTGATGATGAGAATTATTTTAGTCGATATTTTAAAAAACATACCGGAATTACTCCTACGGCTTTTCGTGAGAATGTTGGGATATCAATCGTAGCAGATTTGTCTAGGTAATATCCATATCCGTCCATTGTAACTAGAACAAGGGGAGAGTAATTTTGTCCGTAAATTAAAATAATAAACATATGGACATGTTAGCAACCTTAGCAAAACTACAGAGTCAATTTTTCAATTTAATGCGAATAGCCATTTTTATAGTAATGGTATGGATTGGCGGGCTTAAAGCTTTTCAATATGAAGCGGACGGAATTGCACCTTTTGTTGCCAATAGTCCGTTGATGAGTTTCTTTTATAATAATCCAGAGGAATATAAAGACCATAAAAATAAAGAAGGCGAAATGGTTAAAAAAAATATTGAATGGCATACTCAAAACGGAACTTATAGTTTTTCATATGTATTAGGGACCACTATCATCATTATTGGCTTTTTAACCTTATTTGGTATTTTCAATAATCGCTTAGGGCTTATAGGTGGATTACTCACAGCTGGTATGGCATTAGTCACTCTGACATTTTTAATTACTACTCCTGAAACCTGGGTACCTAATTTAGGTGGCGATATGCCAACAACTCAATATGGCTTCCCTTATCTTTCGGGCGCTGGTCGATTGGTTATAAAAGACATAATCATGATGGCAGGAGGTTTAATTATCGCTTCTGACTGTGCTAAAAAACTTTTGAAGGATTAAAAAACCTAAATACCTATAAATCTATTTTTACCAACAAAAAAGCGTCTTGACATACTATCAAGACGCTTTTTTATTATTTAAGGATACGTTTATTTCATTAACTGTTGCAAAGGCTTCAACTGTTCCAAATCAATATTAGACTGCTGTAGAACACTCATCATAGTCATAATATTAGTTGGATTCATATCCTTGCCCAAAATTCGAACAACAGCAAAACCGTTTTCCTTTTTATTGGCAAAGAACACAAACTCTTCAATATGCTCATCAGTTCCTACGAAGCTTACTGAAGCACCTTCTTTACCTGAACCAAACTTCATAAGCTGTTGGTACTTTTTGTCTTTTAAAATCAAATTAACTTTGGCACGTTCAATTTCAAATTCCGCTTTATTCTTATCGTTTAATTTGAAAGCCAAAACATTCATCTTGTCAAAAGACTTCAAAGCATCACTCTGTGCAATTGATAATTTTGTTTTATCAACGTTCAGAATATTAGGTGACACATCTAGGGCGATAAAATTCTTGTTTTCGGTATTTTCCACAAAATACTTTTGCAAGGTTGGTTCCGAGTTACAGCTCACGAGAAACAAACTCAATAGCAGCGCTAATCCATAAACTGTTTTCATCTTATTTCTTTCCTTTAGTTGCTTTCTTCAAATCTTCCCCACCAGGAATTTTCATCTTATTAGTCAGAACTGAAATTTCATTCAAATCGAAATTACCTTTCAAAGACATTAAAACCGTATCGTCATTTTTGGCACCTTCAATGAACATAAACAACTCTCTTATTTGAGAATCACTTGCTCCCGATTTCACTAGAATTTTAATACTTCTGCCATCTTCATTCACACGCATTAGTTCTTCTAATCCTGCCGTTTTTATGTATTTATCAGCCACAACTTTCATTTCGCCTTCTATTCTGGCGCTTTTAGTGGTAAACACTTTCAAATCATCCAGTTTCTTTATCAAGCTCAAGTATTGTTGTGTTTCTTTATCAGAAGCATCCATTTTTACTTTGCTCATCAAGTCAAACATTTTTTTATTGACAATGATTGATGTTACACCTTCCTGCCCATCGAATTTATCAAAAGCCGCTTGCGCAAAAAATGTACTTGAAACTAATGCAAATACTAATGTCAGTATAAACTTTTTACTCTTATTGAAATTATTGTTCATTTTGTTATTATTGATTGTTGATTTCATTTTCTTAAATTGTTATGGTTTAAAATTGTTTTTTTTCCAGTTTACTCAAGGCAATTAAGAACCACCAGACTGTTTTTTTGTATTAATAAATATTTTGTCTTTTGTGGTTTGATATTCTTGAATATACTGTACACTTTCTATGCCAACATTTACATTATCTGATAATAATGACAATGCTTTTTGAGTTGCTCTGAAAGCTTCTTCAGGATCGTCATATGTTCCTAAATCCTTACTTTTAGTTACAACATCAGCACTGTAATAAGCATAGGTTCCTATTCCCAGCAAAACAACAACCGAAGCCGCAATTGATATCCACGCAACATTACGTTTTTTAGATTGTAGTGGAATTTCTGGCGTAAACTGATGCCCTTTTGCAAGAGAGAAATACCCAAATATAGGTTTGTATTGTTCTAAATGCTGCGCAACATTCGATGAAGAAAAATAATTACGTAATTCATTTTCCTCTGCAATACTGGTTTCTCCCTGAAAGTATTTTTCTAATAAATCTTCTATTTTAACTAATTCCATAATTGTGTGTTTCTGTCATATAATCCCGTATCGTTTTCCTTGCTCTTGAAAGCGCCACCCGAATCGCACTCTCATTCATGTCCAATATTTTTGCGATTTCTTCAAATTCATATTGTTCAATATCTCGCATTTGAATAATCAATCTTTGCTGAACGGGTAATTTATCCATTATTTTCCCAACCCAATCCAAACTGTCTAAGTCTTCCATTTTCTTATCGAGACCCGGTTCTCTATCAACATAATTTGTATGAACGATTTTGAGATTCCCTGTTCTTTTCGATTTTAGCTGGTCCAAACAATAATTTTTGGTCATCGTCATTGCAAATGCTTCTACACTGCTATACCCCGCTAAATTTCCATTTTTACTCCATAATTTCACCAAAACTTCCTGAGTAGCATCTTCGGCTTCTTCAGTACTTACGAGCAATCGCTTAGCCAACCTAAAGACTTTATCTTTAAAAGGAGTGACGAGTAGCACAAACTCATTTTGGTTCATAAAAAATTAGGTTTTTAAACTGGTTATATAATGTAGACGACTCATTTTTATTTTTGTAACAAAAAACATAAAATAAAACTAAAGTTACTATTTTTACGTTAATTATATTAAAACCTACATATGAGAACAAGTTTCAAATTTACGCTTTTATTACTTATAGCAGTTTTCGCTTTCCAAAGCTGTCAAGACAATGATGATGTTGCTCCACCAGCCAGTTTAGACATACAAGATTTTATTTGGAAAGGAATGAACCAATATTACTTATGGCAAGCAGATGTTCCAAATTTATCAGATGATAGATTTGCAGACCAAAGTGAATTAAATACGTTTCTAAAAGGATATCCCGTTCCCGAAGAATTGTTTGACGCGCTTAGAGTAGACAAAACTATAGATCGTTTCAGTTGGATTGTGGATGACTATTTAGAACTCGAAGGGACACTTCAAGGAACCACTAAAAATAATGGTGTCGATTTTGGTTTGAGCAGAAAACCTGGAAGTACTACTGAAATATTTGGTTATGTACGTTACATCATTGCAAATTCAGATGCATCGAACAAGAACATCAAACGTGGTGATTTTTTTACAGCCGTAAATGGAACTCAGCTTACTTTGAACAATTATGAGGCACTATTGTTTGGTTCAAACGAAACTTACACTTTAAATCTAGCTGATTATAATGGAACTACTATTGTTGCTAACGAAAAATCAGTAGAGTTGACGAAAACTGTTTTATCTGAGAATCCAATTTTAATCAACAAAGTAATTACTTCGGGTTCACATAAAATAGGGTATTTAATGTACAATGGTTTTTATGCTAATTATGACACGCAATTAAATGAAGCGTTTGCTTCTCTAAAATCACAAGGAGTTACTGACTTAGTTTTGGATTTACGTTATAACGGAGGTGGTTCTGTGCAAACGGCTACACGATTAGCGAGTATGATTACTGGACAGTTCACAGGACAAGTATTTGCTAAACAACAATGGAATGCTAAAATCAACGAGTATTTCGAAACTAACAATCCCGCAGCTTTAATAAATAGCTTTACTGACAAAATTGGAACTACGGCAATAAACAGTTTAAACTTAACTAAAGTTTATATCTTGACTACTCAAAGCACAGCATCAGCAAGCGAGTTAGTAATCAACGGATTAGAACCTCATATCAATGTAATACAAATTGGCGATGTAACTGTGGGGAAAAATGTAGGATCAGTTACACTATACGACTCCCCTACTTTTGGTTCCGAAAACAGAAACCCAAATCACAGGTATGCCATGCAGCCGATTGTATTGAAAATTGTGAATTCAACCGGTTTTGGAGATTATTTCAATGGATTACAACCGGATTATTTATTAAAAGAAACAATTAGTACTTATGGCGTTCTTGGAGACACTTCAGAACCTTTATTGAGTACCGCTATTGGAAAAATAACTGGAACATCCAGAATGTTGAAACAAAACACTGGTGTAGATTTTGAGTTTTTTAAAGATGCTAAATCAATCAGAGGAATCCAAAATCAAATGTATATTGAGAAAGCTCCGGAAGGACTTTTAAAAGCATTGGAATAACATTGACTTCAAAAATTAAATTAAAAAGAGGCTTTCATCACTGAAAACCTCTTTTTTTTATAATTCTAAATTAAAGAATCTGATTTTTATCCAACAAAAAACCCGTTCCAAATTAGGGAACGGGAATTAAGACTAAAACTAAAATATATTCTTTTAGAACAAGAAATTCAACCCTAATTTAAAATTTCTTCCTCTAGTACTGTATCCTCTGCTTTCAACAAAATCTTTATCCAAAATATTATCAACTGCACCAAAAACATTCAATCTATTTTTGATTAACTCATAACGAACATTGGCATTTACCAATTGATAATCTTTCAAAATTTCTGAATTTAAAACAGGATCATAAGTTGGCTCTGGATACGTTGTGTATTCTAAATATCTGTCTGAAACAAACTGATACGCCAGATTAAAGGCAAGACGTGCTGTTGCTTGCACATCCACAGAAGCATTTGCTTTATGTTTTGGATTTAGAATACGAGATTGTTTTTCTAATTCCGTAAAAGTATAATTGACATTGAATTTTACTTTATCATTAAAAGCATAAGAAATCATTGTTTCAAAACCTTTTGCTTTGTTTTTACCATCTACATTAAAGTATTTATAAGTCATCAAATCAAATCCTATTGCATCTTCCTCTTCCCTTTGAAAAGCTACTGCATTTAAAACCAATTTTTTATTTACTAAACTTACTTCAAAACCAACTTCGGCTGTGGCATCTTTCTCTGGAGATAAATTCAAATCACCATACGGAGAGTACAATTGGTACAAACTTGGGGTAACAAATGCTGTGCTATAAGAAGCCAATACCTTTAATGATTCTGAGAAGCTATACGATGGATTAACATTATACACTAAATTATTTCCGTATTTACTATGAATAGTATAACGTGCTCCTGCATTTAAGTTTAATCCAAAATCAGAATTATAAACCGCCGTTACATAAGGATCAATCATATTGAATTTTGCTATATCAGTTGTAATTGCATCATACTCGCTTATGTTTGACATTTCGTGGAACTGAAATTGTGCACCCGTAACCACAAATAACTGAGATGAAATTTCATATTTATTAAAGGCATCCACATTAACGCTTCTTGACTTTGCCTGAAATAAAGATCCATAACTAAAGATATCGCGGTTGATTACATTTGCTCCGGTATTGATTACCAATTCTCCTTTATTGTATTTGTATTTTGGAGAAAAACCAACTCTAAATTGCTCCGAAAGACTGAAATTTGTAAGATCATCTGAAAATGAACCTGCATCAAAACCGTTTTTCATTCGGTCATAATTAGCAAAGAAATCCAAGGATAATTTTTTAGTTGGCGTAAAGCCAATTTTCACTAAAGAATTTAGTCTTGAAAAATCATCGTTTTCAAATTTAGTATTTGAATTTAATGGCTTTGCTTCAGAAATCCCTGTAGTTTCAGTACTGTTTAAAGAAGCAAAGTAATTTACTTTTTCAAAACCTCCGTTTACAGCAAAGCCCTGATTGTAATCTTGCACACTATAATTTGCGTTTTTAGCAATTGTTTGTGTACCAATATTCACATATGCATTTCCTGCAATAACTTTCTTGCCTGCTTTTTTTAGTGTAATATTAATTACACCAGTAGCTGCTCCAGAACCGTATAAAGTACTCGAAGCGCCTTTCATAATCTCAATGCTTTCAATTTGCTCCACTGGAAGCAATCTTAAATCATACGATAAGCTAATCCCGGAAGCATCTGTTACCGGAACGCCATCAATCAAAATTAAAACCTGATGATTTCTTCCTCCACGAATGTAAAGTCCCAAATCCTTACCATTACGACTCTGATTTCCGTTGATTTCAACACCTGCTACTGTACTTAAAATCGAAGCTACAGATTGTCCTGATTTTTTCTTTAAATCTTCGGCAGTGATTTTGACGATAACTTTTCCTGATTTTTCTTTTGGTAAAGCAAATTTCGAATCGGAAACAACAACCTCATCAAGTTGTTTTGGCTCTTGTTCTTGTGCATACGTGTTCATTGCAAATAGCAATGCAATCGCACTAAAGCGAATGAATTTTTTGTTCATTTTAAAAATGTAAAAATTTAATAAATTGGGAGAAAAGCACAGAATGACCCATACCCAAACCTTTTTTCCCGAAAGTTTGATACTCGATGTAATAGGCAGGTCTCCTGGCTTGCATCTTGTTGTTTACCTTCCCAAGAAACTGAAATAAATTCAGCTAGCTCAGTGGTTTTGTAGATAACAACAAGCTTGATAGCTTACAGTTGCGGGTACAGCGTGAGATTTTTGAATTTTAAATAATGATTTCGGATTTTTAATCTGAAATCAAAAATCGTTAATCTTCAATCACTCTCTTCCCTTTTAATGTGGTTTGAAAAAACAAACCTCAACCTCAATACGGCGGCAAAGATAAAATTATATTAAGTTAATAACCTAAATAATTGCGGATTTTATAATTCAATTTTAATTACAGCCCCAAAATCTACTTTATTCTGAAAAGCAGCTATTAGAGGTAAATCTGTAATTTTACATAAAAAACTTCGTATCACTCCTGCATGTGCCACAATAATTACTGGTTTTGAATTGATTGTTTGAAGTTCATTATTTATAAAACCAATTACTCGATCATGCAAATCCGTAAATGATTCACCATTGGGTACGCGAACATTTACAAAATCAGTCATCCAAGGTGTAAAATCATCAGGTGGAATTACATCCCAATTTTTCATTTCCCAATCGCCAAAATTCATTTCCATTAAACGGGAATCTTCTTTAATAGAAGTAATTTCTGAATTGTCTTTGATGTAATTTGCCAAAAGAACACAGCGCAGTAAAGGACTGGAATACAGTCTTGCATCTTGAGGTAATTGATTTAAAACAGACTGAAAAACAGCATCATAAGGCTCCATTATTTTTACATCCGATTGCCCGTAACAAATTCCTTTTTCACAAACCGTTTCCGTGTGACGTACTAAATAAACTTCCATAATGCAATAACTGATATATAAAAAACCACTTCACAAACCTGTTGGGTTGCGCCCAAACAATCTCCGGTATACCCGTCAATCCATTTCTGAAAATAACGCGCTAAAAAGAATCGAGTCAAAAAAACAGGGATTAAAACCAAAAACATTTGCCACTGAAAATAGGACAAAATAACTAATGGAAGTAATCCAAAAAAGAAAGCTCCCACTACTTCTCTCCAAGAATAACTTTGTGCGATAGGTTTGCTTTTACTGGAAGCGTCCTCACGAGAATATTGATGGGTAAAAACAATTGAAATCGCCGCTAATCGACTGATGGAATGCGCAGAAACAAGGAGTAATAGAATTATAAATTGTGAATTATAAATTATAAATTTAGGATTATCCGAGACATCAATTAATTGAACCAACCCTTGAAATTTAAGCACTAACAACAGCACTAAACCAATTGCTCCATAAGCACCAATGGCACTGTCTTTCATAATTATCAGGATTTTTTCTTTGGTCCAACCGCCACCAAAACCATCGCAAACATCAGCAAAACCATCTTCATGAAAAGCTCCTGTCACTAAAACGGAAGCTATCATAGAGAAGATTACCGCAATTTCAGGCGCAACTAAATAATTAAAAACACAATATACTCCAAAAGCCACACTCCCAACAATCCAACCAATTAATGGAAAATAACGGGACGCTTTATTTAAATAATCTGGATTGTGATCGATGGTTGCAGGACACGGAATCCTAGTGTAAAACATTAATGCCGTAAAAAATATGTGGAGTTCTTTTTTCATTTTTGGAATTATTTTTTGATTTTATTTCTCACGTAGAGACGCACTGCAGTGCGTCTCTACCGACCACTAACCCCTGCTGATTCAAAACTCGCCATGTCATTCAAAAATGCCACAGCTGACTCAATAATAGGAAAAGCAATCGCGCAACCCGTGCCTTCGCCCAATCGCAAATCAAGTTGCAACAAAGAACGAACTCCTAGGTAATCTAATATTTTTTGGTGTCCTTGCTCAGCAGAAGAATGACAAAAAATAGCATTTTTAGTAATGGATGGATTCTTTTTAAAGGCAATTAAAAAAGCAACACTACAGATAAAGCCATCAACAAGAATCAACATATTTTCCTCTTTTGCCTTAAGCATTCCACCTACCATTTGCATAATTTCAAATCCTCCGAAATAGGCTAATTTACTGTCCAAATCCTCCAAACCATCGTAATTATCAATACATTTTTTAAGGATATTAATTTTTTGAATCAACTGTGCATCATTTACACCAGTGCCTTTTCCTACGCAATCTTCAATTGGTAATTCTAAAACAATACTCATTAAAACCGAAGCTGTAGCTGTGTTACCAATACCCATTTCGCCAAAACCAATACAATTACTACCCTTTTTTGCAATAGTGGCAACAATTTCGCTTCCTTTCATAAAACACAATTCAACTTCTGTTTTACTCATCGCAGGTCCTTGTAAAAAAGAGCGTGTTCCCTTCCCTATTTTAGCCGAAATTAAATCCGTATTCATAGGAAAATCATAATTCACACCTGCATCCACAATAGCTAATTGGATCTTATTTTGTTTACAAAACACATTGATTGCTGCTCCACCTATCAAAAAGTTACTCACCATCTGTCTGGTTACATCCTGCGGATAAGTACTTACACCATGATTTGCAATTCCGTGATCCGCGGCAAAAACAACCAGATTCGGTTTTATAATTTTTGGTTCTAAAGTTTGAAACACCATCCCAATTTGTTTTGCAAGCACTTCTAAAACTCCTAATGAACCCGTTGGTTTGGTTTTTTGATCGATTTTATGTTGTAACGTATTTGCAAAAGTAGCAGCATCAGTTTCTTTTTTAGCATCAAAAAATACTTTCTCCACCTTATTTTCATGTAAAATAGTAATTTCCTCAACCAATGGAATTTCTTGTTTTTGTTTCCAATTCAGTTGTTGCAACATGGGTTGATTATCATAATCAGTAGCCGGTTTTCCCACGCAAAAATAGCCCAACGGCTCCATATTTTCAGGCAAACCTAATAATTGCTTGAACTGATAATAATTCAAAATTGAAACCCAACCCATAGAATAGCCTTGTTCCGTTAAGGATAACCAAATATTTTGCGCCGCACAAACAGAACTGAACTTTACCGCTTCATTACTCCCGACGGTTCCAATCGTAAAATTATTTAAAACCGAACGATCATAACAAATGACCAATCCCAGCGGAGCTTCTTCTATAGCTTCTAACTTAAGGTCTTTGTATGCTTGTTTTTGTTGTTCATTATCAGTTAGCGAAATTGCTTTTTTATCATAATCTAAAAACAAATCTTTAATGGCTTTCTTCATTTCACCCGACTTGATCAGATAATATTTTGTAGCATCAGTCAAACCCACTGAAGGCGCCCAATGTCCAGCTTGCAGTGCTTTTTCAAGAACAGCTTCCGGTACTTGATCCTCCGTAAAATGACGGGTGTCGCGACGGGATTTTAAAATTTCATCTAAATAAGTCATCTTAAAATAATTTTGTTTTTATACTTCTTCCCAAACGATGAAACAATAATTTTCATAAGTAATTCTAGTGAATTCTGGTAATTCAATCGCTCCAGAAAATAACGGACAATTAATTACCAAAGTATGAAACTCCCCATTTTCACCACAAGGATCTATTCCTTTTTCATGTAATTCTTGAGCTAATTCTTTGGTCAAAATTTTACCTAAATAGCTTTCACCCATTGTTGTATTACAAGAAACAATCATCGTCACAATTCCGTTTTCAAGCATTTGGTTTACCAAAACAATTCGGTCTTGTTGCCACAAAGGTAAAATTGCTTTTAGTGATGCTGCGGCACATACTTTATCTTCCCAATCTTTGTGCGGTTGTAAATCAATGTCCCCAAAAACGGCTGTTCCCAAATCATATTTAGCTTTTAGCATCTTTAAAACCGCAATAAACTTGGCTTCATAATCACCCCAAGTTGCGGGAATTCCTTCCAGAGGCAATCCCATTTTTTGGGCTTGTTGATTCAATATAGACAATGGCAATCCATGAGAACGAGATACTTTCCCGTTTTCATTCATCATATTGAGTAACACTTTTGGAACAAATCCTTGCTGAATTGCTTGCATCATTGCATAACAACTGTCCTTTCCGCCACTCCAAGAAGTTACAAAATTCATTTTTTCCCTTTTATCGTTACAGGAATTCCAGAAACCATAAGCACAACGGTATCGGCAGTTGCAGCTAAATATTGGTTCATCCAGCCTTGAAGTTCGGTGAATTTTCTACCAATATGCGTTTCGGCATGAATACCCATCCCTATTTCATTGGTTACAATAATAATTGTCGCATTTTCTTGATTGGCAATAGCATCAAATTCGGCTTTAGCTTCTTCTAAGCACAAGGAAACATCGTTTTTAGTATCTACAAAAAAGTTCGTTAACCAAAGTGTAACGCAATCGACGATAGCTACTTTTTCCGAAAAATCAATTTCGCTCAAGTATTTTTCTTTTTCGATATTAATCCATCGTTCGTCCCGATCTTTTTGATGGCGATCGATTCTCTTTTGGAAATCATCATCCCATTTTCTGGCGGTTGCCACATACATTGGTTTATCCGACAATCCTTTTGCTAAATTTTCGGCATAACTACTTTTACCGGAGCGTTCACCGCCAGTTATTAAATATATCATTTTTATATTTTTTTAAATCCATACGGACAATGTCGACATCCATTGCCACAACAATTACCTCTTTTTAGATGAAACCAAGCTTTAAAAACATAGTTCCCATTTTCTAAATAATAGTCAATTCCTTCTATGAGATTCGTCGTTTTGGGTAAATCTTTGGCTTTATTATCCGTTGCAGTTTCAGAAGATAGTGTTGCAACATATTCGTCAATTTTAGTGGAGCAGGCAGTTGTAAAACAACTGGAACACAAGCAATCCACCACTTCTGACGGAGTAAAAATGGGTGGAAAATTATTGCACCAGCATTTACTTCCTTCAGGTGTGTCCCCACAATTAAAAGGAGTTCCGCAAGTAGAACAGTTTTTGACTTTAATGCTATTCATTTCGTAAAGATAGTATTTGTTCAATTTTTTACTGCTAAAAATAAACAAGAAATTTTATAAATTTGGTATACCTTTGTCGCTATCGAAAAATTAAATCATGAAATTCACCTTTAAATTAATCCTTTTTGTTCTCTCTTTTTCAACTTTCGTTGGATGTAAAAAAAGCGAAAACCTAACCGTAAAAGAAAGTACTGATTCAAAAAATGCAATCGAATATGCCTCGGGACTTTCTATTAATAAATACGAAGGATATTCAGTAGTGACGGTTTCAAATCCTTGGCCTGAAGCCAATAAAAATTTCACTTATATCTTGAAAGAAAAAAACAGCAGCATTCCTGATAGTCTGCAAAAATACACCACAATTTCAGTTCCTTTAGAATCAATCGTAGTTACCTCAACGACTAATATTCCTTTTTTGGAAATGTTGGGAGTTGAAAAATCACTGGTGGGTTTTCCTCATACCGATTATGTCTCTTCTGAAAAAACCAGAAAACTAATTGATGGTGGCGCTGTTAAAAACATAGGGCAAAATGAAAAATTAAACATGGAGCAACTCATTGAATTGGAGCCTAATTTAATCGTGACTTTTGGAGTGGACAACAACAATCCGATGATTGATAATTTACAAAAAAGCGGTCTTAAAGTACTCATACAAGCGGACTGGATGGAACAAACTCCGCTAGGAAAAGCAGAATGGATCAAGCTTTATGGGGCTTTATTTGGAAAAGAAAAAGAGGCAAAAACGCTTTTTGATGAAATCGTCAAAAATTATAATGACGCGATACAATTGGTTGCAACCAAAAAACCAACAGCAACCGTTTTATACGGATCTATGTATCAAGATCAATGGTATGTAGCTAAGGGAAACAGTTGGGTAGCCCGATTTATGAAGGATGCCAAAGCGAATTATTTATGGGCAAATGTTGAGGGAACAGGAAGTCTTAGTTTGCCTTTTGAAAAAATATTGGAGAAAGCAAAAACAGCAAAATATTGGATTGCAACAGGTTCTTTTAAAAGTATTGCTGAATTTGAAAACAGCAATCCGCATTACAGTCAGTTTGACGCTTCAAAATCTAAAAATGTGTATACTTTTGAAAGTAAATTAGGCACAACAGGAGGAACCATTTATTATGAATTAGCACCAAGCAGACCAGATTTAGTCTTGAAAGATTACATTAAAATCTTCCATCCTGAACTACTTCCAAACTATACTTTTACTTTTGCACAAAAACTAAACTAAATTGGCGAATCAAAAACGAAATACGATTCTATTTTTCTTGCTTACTTTGGGGCTTGTTCTATTGTTTTTTGTAAACATTAGTTTTGGTTCCATAACGATTCCTTTTAAAGAAATTTATACTAGTTTAACTGGTGGTCAAGCGAGTAAGTCTACTTGGGAATATATCATCATCAATTATCGTTTACCAAAAGCCATTACTGCAATTCTTGTTGGAATGGGATTATCTATAAGTGGATTGCTGATGCAAACTCTGTTTCGAAATCCACTGGCAGGACCTTATGTTTTAGGGCTGAGTTCCGGTGCCAGTTTAGGCGTTGCTTTTGTACTATTAGGAGCGAGCTTACTTCCACCTTTTTTAAGTACCATTTTACTTTCCTCTTACGGAGTGGTTTTAGCTTCAACTATAGGAAGTTCAGTTGTATTACTCGCTGTTTTGATGGTTTCCCAAAGGCTTCGCGATACGATGGCCATCTTAATTGTAGGGCTAATGTTTGGTAGTTTTACCAGCGCAATAGTAGGCGTTCTTACGTATTTTAGTTCCGCTGAACAATTGCAGAAATTCACGTTTTGGTCTATGGGAAACTTAGGCAATTTGTCTTGGTCTTCTATATTAATTCTGACAATTTGTGTGGCAATTGGCTTATTATTAAGTCTATTTAGCATCAAGCCACTTAATGCACTATTATTGGGTGAAAATTACGCACGCAGTTTAGGTTTGAATTTCAAAAAAACACGATTGATTATTATTTTTGCAACAAGCATTTTAGCAGGAAGCATCACGGCCTATGCAGGTCCAATTGCCTTTGTAGGACTAGCGGTTCCTCATATAGCAAAGTTAGTGTTTCAAACCAGTAACCATTCGGTTTTGTATTGGAGTACCTTACTTTTAGGCGCTTCAATTATGCTTATTTGTGATGTAATTTCAGAATTGCCCGGATTGGAGATTACTTTGCCAATCAATGCTGTAACTTCTATAATTGGAGCTCCAGTTGTGATTTGGCTATTGGTTAGTAAACGAAAAATGATTGCCTAATGGAAAACAAAATCATCTTACAAGCGTCTAAAATTAGCATTGGTTATTCTCATAAAAAAGAGAAAATCGTTGTGGCTTCGGATATTTCTATTGCTTTAAAAAAAGGAAAACTGATTGCTTTAATTGGTGCGAATGGCATTGGAAAATCGACACTTTTAAAAACGATAACTGGAATCCAGAAACCGCTTTCCGGTGCTGTTTTCTTGAATGAAAATAAAATCACTGATTATGAACCTTTGGATTTAGCGCAAAACCTAAGTATTGTTTTAACCGAAAAATTACCTCCCAGTAATTTAACCGTTTTTGAACTCATTGCTTTAGGAAGACAGCCCTACACCAATTGGATGGGAACTTTATCTGATATTGATATTGTTAAAGTTAATGAAGCCATGGCATTGACACAAATCAGTCATTTAGCCACAAAAAAACATTATGAGATTAGTGACGGACAATTACAAAAAGTATTGATTGCACGAGCTTTGGCACAAGATACTCCGTTAATAATTTTGGATGAACCCACTACCCATTTGGATTTATTACATAAGGTGGCTTTATTCAAACTTTTGAAAAAGCTTACTCATGAAACTGGAAAATGCATTTTATTTTCTACTCATGATATTGATATGGCGATACAATTGAGTGACGAAATGATTATTATGACACCGGAAACAGTGCTTCAAGACGAGCCTTGTAATTTTATTGCAAAAGGAAGTTTTAACACCTTATTCAAAGATGAACATATTGTTTTTGATGCTGAAAAAGGAAAATTCATGATTGTTTAGTTCCAACATTTTACTATTCAGTCCAAAATGTACTAACCATTTCCTTTCAATAAATTTATACTCACTGTTGCAAGATTTGAGTCTGGGAATCTGCTAAAGAAATTAGCATCCGGATACAATCCCGCTTCAGCAGCTATTTTGTGCAAAACGGGAATTTCAACTATGTATTGATCCGAAAAACCATGCGTGGCATCATAAGCCGTAGCAGCCGTTTTCCCTAAATTAGCAGCAGTCAAATTTGGAGCAATCGTATGCAATTCAATCATTAGCAATCCGAATTTCCGAACGTACGGCGACCATTTATTCAAATGTTCCAATAGATTATCTTCGACAAGACCATTACTGATTCGCTCTCCTCTATGCGCAAATGCTCCGGTTGAATGACTTACTCTGCCTTTAGTAACGTGTTTAGGCATTTCCCAAATTCGGTTATGATCCAAGAAGGTTCTTACATTCAATAAATCTTTCAAATCAATGTTGTAATTTTCCAATAAATCATTGGCTAACAAATCGGGTTGACCAATATCGCCCCAAATTACTTTGGCCCAAATATCGGCTTTGATTAAATTGGCTCGGGTTACTTTCAACGCTGCTTGATTATAATCGGCACCCACAAGGAATAAAGGATAATCATCCAGCATTTTTCCGCGAAGGGTTTGTCTTTCAATTACATTATAAATATGTTCAATAAATGCTCCATTGCCACAACCCATATCGAGAATTCCTTTCGGCTGATCTTCTATTGGTAAATTGAATAATTTGATGATAATCTCATCTACTACTTTAAAATAAGTATCGTGCGCACCTCCGCTTCCCCAAACATTCATTTCTCGGTCCACATGAATTTCATCTTCGCCTTCAGCCACCGTTCGTAGAATATTTGGATTACCAAAAATCAAATCCTCCATTTTACTGAAAGTTGGCAAATAGGAAACCGTAACTCCATAAGCAGAAGCCCTTTTAGCAAAAAACAACCCCTTTTCCGTAAACTGGTAATTGCCTTTTTTTTGGGTAAACCAACCTAAATCTGCAAAGAAATCTAATATAATTTTGAAATTTTCTGGAGATTTATGAAACTCTTCAGGACGGAAGGAAATCTCCATAAAATACTTATGAAACATACCGCTCATACCCAATCGCACTAATATTGGTCCAACCAAACAACCTTCAATATGCGTTAGAATCTGATGCTGAATTTCATTGGTCAGCGCATCATTCGAAAATGAAATTCCATAATTTTTTTTATACAAATCGAAAATTAAACCCAATCGAACGAATGGAATATCGTCTAATAATCGCGTGCGAAATTGCATCGTGAAATGCAGTAAATCAAGCACGTCTTCATACAAATAGAACATAGGAAAAGCAATCGCGCTTTTTTCGTTTATGGCAAACGTAATTTGGTCTGTGGAAGTATTGATGTGATAATTCAGAAATCCCTGCGAACACAAAACACGCAAACCCACATTGAGATAGCCTTCATTGGCTTTAAAGTGTTCCGAAAGTTCCGAAAGCGTGACTTCTTTTTTGTCAAGAATATAGGACAGTACCCCTTTTTCATACAAAACATGCGCAACGGGAGCGGTAACCAAACCGTCTAAATGTTTGAAAATGGTGCTTCTAAGAGTAATTTTATCAATCATAAAAAGTACGTTTTAAGGGAGAAAAAACACAATTAGATCCAGAATGACCTATTCAAATATATGAAATTTCAACCACAAAATAGCCTTACTTTTTTACAACTTTTAATTTACAAATCACAGTCTACTAGCTATTTGTCTTTTTGCTTCACCAATGACAAACGCAACAGAATTTGCTATATTAAAACTTCTGATTAACGATGACATAGGAATTGTCAGATGGTTGGGGAATTCGTTTAAAACAGCTTCACTCAAACCCTTACTTTCTTTTCCAAAAACCAACCAGTCTCCATCCTGAAAATCAGTCTCCAGATATGATTTTTTGGCATGGGAACTCATCAGGAAAACTCTTGATAAATCAGGAATTTGTGCTTTCCATTCGGCTACATTTTGATATTCGGTAACATCAAGATGCACCCAATAATCCAAACCGGAACGTTTTAGGTTTTTATCATTAATGACAAATCCAAAAGGATGAATTAAGTGCAAACGGCTTTCGGTGCCTACGCACAATCGGCCTATATTTCCGGTATTATTAGGGATTTCAGGTTCTACTAAAACGATGTTTAACATTGTAATTATTGTTATTTTTTATTGTTATTTTTCATTCGAATCGACTGCAAAATCAGACACTTCCAAAACTTCTCCTGCCTGTAAATCATTGAGATGTACGTTTCCTATTCGAACACGAACCAATCGTAACGTAGGAAAACCAACAGCGGCAGTCATTTTTCGGACTTGGCGAAACTTCCCTTCATTTACCGTTATCGAAGCCCAAGAAGTGGGACCGTGACGTTCATCTCGTATCTTTTTTCCTCTTGCGCCAAAAGCGGGAATCTCGTTTATCAAAAATGCTTTACACCGTTTCGTGATGTATTTTGTGCCATTGAAACCTATTTCGACTCCTTTTTGCAATTGCTCAATGGCTTCCTGATTGATAATGCCATCGACTTGGACATAATATTCCTTGTCGACTTTTTTGCTTCGAATGATTTCGCTCATCATCCCGTCTGTGGTCAACAGCAACAATCCTTCGGAATCTTCGTCAAGACGCCCTATTGCCATTGTTCCTTTTGGGAAATCGTACAATTCGCCCAGCAGTTTCTTTTTTCTTTTTAATTCGTAAATAAACTGACTCAGATACCCGTAAGGCTTATGAATGATGAAATGAGAATGAGACATTTTAGTGTATTAGTTGTGCGTACAAAGATAGTTTTGTTTTCTCTGGATTTAAAATAGTGTCGCCATACATTTATTGGTGTAAACCAAAAGCTATGTTAAATGATTGAATTCCTTCGTTTAAAAGGCGTAATCTTATAGAAGCTAACAGTATTAGCTTTAAAATTAAAGAGTATGGAAAGCAACGATTTAGGTTCAAAAAAAACAAATAATAAGCAAAATATAAACGAAGGATTTAGCGGTCAGAATCTAGCCCAAAATACGAATCCTGAAGTATCGCATTTGAAATCAGAGGTAGAAACAGACAATCATGGACATCAAAAAATTGTTCAAAGAGCACGGAATATTGATGGAACTTTAGAACAAAATGAAGATAACACTCCAAAAAATTTAAGTTCTGATACTGCGAATGTTTCTGAAGAACAAGCTAAAAAAATGGTAGAAAATAAAGATCATAACTCGGACATCATTCCAAACCGATATCCTAATGAGCATCCGGATAATAAGGAAGACAGGGGAAATATAAAACTGGATGAATAGTGAGTTCTCTTTAAAAAAAGCCAGATTTCAGCTATGAAATCCGGCTTTTTTTTATGGCGTAATTAAAAAAATTTAACTATCAGTAGAAACGTTTGATTCTGAATTTACTCGTTTCATTTTCCCAATACCAATCAATAAAGTTCCAAAAAAAAGAAAAGCCAACAACATAAAAAAACTGTTAAGCAATACTGCACTGTAGCCCAAAACATTCACATCGACAAACGGATACGGGTAAAAATTAAAAAAAGCCCCTCGAATTAACGTGTAAATCAAATACCCCAAAGGAAAAATCAACCACGGAAAAATGTTTTTGAATTCCAATTCTTTTTTTGATACAAACAAAATCCAATATAGTAAAACTAATATTGGAATTACCGAATGCAACAACTCATCCACTACTTTTTGCAGCCCCGTTGGAGCCCATAAAAATCGCAAAATCACATTATAAACCAGTCCTACAATGGTGATGTATAACGTAATTGCGGTTGTGTTTTTAGGTTTCAAAAAAAACAAACCCCATTTGGATTTTGGCTTCAGCCAAAGAAAAGCAAAACAAACTGCCACCAAAATATTCGTTTGAATGGTGAAAAAACTAAAAAACCGAACGATCGTTTCCGGAAGCGAAACCACACGATTCAAAATTATGAGATACAATTGCAATACAACAGCAAACCAACTGACAATCGCTATAATTGCAAAAAAACCAGAATTCAATTTTAAGGATTTATCCTGCATATTTTTTAAAATATAAAATTAATTGACAACTCTATTTACAAATGCATGAATGCTAAAACTTGAGATACTATTTTGATTTCCGAAAGGAAAGAAGGAAACTTTTGTTTATTTTTACAAACTTACAAAAAGAAATTCTATGTCAAATATGCTTCCGTTTTTATTGATTTTCATCGTTGCTCTCGCTATTGGTATTTTCATTGGTAAACTCATTTTCTCCGCCCGATTCCAATCGGAAAAAATTAGTTTAGAAGAAAAATTAATTGCATTTTCCTCCCAATTTAATCAACTGAAAGAGCAGATTATTGTTGATAAAACAACTTTTGATAAACAATTAGAAAACGCCAATGCTGAAAAAGAAAGCATCCGAAGCGAAAAAGACAGTTTAGCCATTCAACTGTCTAAGAAAGAAGTTGATTTTGAGAATCTTTGGGAACGCAACAAAGAGCAAAAAGAAGAAGTCGAGAAACTGCAAGAAAAATTCACCAAGGAATTTGAGAATCTCGCCAACAAAATATTAGAAGAAAAGTCCAATAAATTCACCGAGCAGAACAAGGAAAACATGAAAAATATCTTGACGCCTTTGCAGGATAAAATTCATTTGTTCGAAAAGAAAGTCGAAGACACCCACAAAGAAAGCATTGATTACCATGCGGCTTTGCGCCAACAGATTCTAGGCTTACGCGAAATGAATATCCAAATGAGTAAAGAAACTCTCAACCTGACGAAAGCTTTGAAGGGTGACAGTAAAATGCAGGGAAATTGGGGCGAATTGGTTTTGGAACGCGTTCTTGAAAAATCAGGATTAGAGAAAGGCCGTGAATATGAAGTGCAACAAGCGTTCACTACCGAAGATGGCAATCGCGTTTTTCCGGACGTAGTGATCAATCTGCCTGACGGCAAAAAGATGATTGTCGATTCTAAAGTTTCTTTGACCGCTTATGAAAAATACTTCAATGAGGAAGATGACGATGTAAAAGTTGGATTTTTAAAAGAACACGTTAACTCTATCAAACGTCACGTAGAGCAATTAGGCAATAAAAATTACCAAGATTTATATCAAATAGAAAGCCCTGATTTTGTATTGCTATTTATTCCAATTGAACCTGCTTTTGCAATGGCACTAAATGAAGATACGAGTTTGTACAACAGAGCATTCGAGAAAAACATTGTCATTGTTACACCTGCTACTTTATTAGCTACTTTGCGAACTATTGACAGCATGTGGACCAACCAAAAGCAACAGGAAAACGCACTTGAAATTGCACGACAAGCCGGTGCATTGTATGACAAATTTGAAGGTTTTGTAGGTGATTTAATCAAAATTGGAAAGAAGATAGACGAAAGCAAAATTGAATACAGCGGCGCCATGAATAAACTGGTAGAAGGAAAAGGAAACTTAATCGTGAGTGTAGAGAGATTGAAAAAAATGGGAGCTAAAGCCAAGAAAGCACTTCCGGAAAGCATATTAAATCGAGCAGAAAAAGATGAAAATCAACTTTTAAACTAAACAAAAAATGAGAAAATTTTTAATGGTTATTGCATTAATACTTGTAGTATCAGCTGCCGGTTATTTCGCTTTTTTATACAATGCCACTTACAGCGAAGGAGTACGTTCAGGCGAATTAATAAAAGTGAGCCGAAAAGGAGTTGCATTCAAAACTTGGGAAGGTGAAATAAGTCAAGGAATTTCCGGAGCACAGATTTTCTCTTTTTCGGTGATGGACAATCAGGAAAAAGTGATTACTGATTTGAAAGATATGGAAGGTAAATATGTTCAGGTAACTTATGTGGAACGCTACAGAACATTTCCTTGGTGGGGCGATACACGCTACTTTATCACAGACGTAAAAATGGTGAATTCTCCTTTTAAAATAAAATAAATGAACCGTACTTTTAAAACCGTTACATCCTCAAATATTCGAATTTCAGAATTGATGTTGCCGTCTCACACAAATTTTAGCGGTAAGATTCATGGTGGTTATATTTTATCTTTATTAGATCAGATTGCTTTTGCCTGTGCTTCAAAATTTTCAGGGAATTATTGTGTAACCGCATCAGTGGACACGGTAAATTTCCTTAAACCAATCGAAGTTGGTGAACTGGTAACGATGAAAGCCAGTGTCAATTATGTAGGTAACAGTTCCATGATTATTGGCATTCGGGTTGAAGCTGAAAATATTCAAACAGGAAAAATTAAACATTGTAATTCGTCTTATTTTACGATGGTTGCCAAAGACAAAGAAGGCAAAAGCATGCTTGTTCCCGGATTAATTTTATCCAATCTCAATGAAGTACGTCGTTTTTGCAATTGCATCAAACAAATCGCCTTAAAAAAGGAAAAAGACATGCACGAAGAAAAGTTTGATTATACCTCTAAAGAATCATTAGAAAGCTTAAAAAAATACAACATAAAGTTAGAACTGTAACTACAACTATCTCATTAGTAAAGCTGTTTTTTACTAATATTATACTTTAATTTCTGATTAAAAAATCCTTGAAAAATTAACTGATGCAGTGATTTTTCAAAGGCTCAATACTTTCATTTTATTCGTTTATTTCGTAACTTTAAGTAATTTAATTCATAAACCACTATGAAAAAAATTACTCTAATAGTACTACTCATTGTTGCAATTAAATCTATTGCTCAAGATAAAATGGTGACTTATGGAGGAATCATACATTTTGAGGCTTCAATTCCTTTATTTGAAGAAGTGAAAGCAAGCAATGAAAAAACAACCTGTATTTTGATAACTAAAACGGGGCAGATTGCTTGTTGGATGAACATCAAAGATTTTAAATTCAAAAGAGATTTGATGCAAGAGCATTTCAATGAAAATTATATGGAAAGCAACCGTTTTCCCAGAGCTGTTTTTAAAGGTAAAATTGAGAAATTTGATCTGAAAAACCTTAATTCAGAATCCAATCAATATCAAATCACAGGTAAAATAACCATACGCGGGCGAACTAAAAAAATAGTGATTAATGGAACACTTAAAAAAGTGGGTAAAGGAATTGAACTCCATACTGTATTTCCTTTAAACACGGATGATTTTAAAATTGACATACCTTTTATAGTGCGCAGCAAAATATCCAAAAACGTAAACACACAACTCATTTGTGTCTTACAATAATTCTATTTTGTTAAACAATTCCTTAATGCCTCTTCCAGATTTTTAAATTGAAATTGAAAACCGGTTTGTTCGATTTTATCAGATGACACTCTTCTTCCGGTAAGTACAATTACAGCCATTTCACCCATAACTAATTTTAATACAAAAGCAGGAACATTAGGCAACCAAATAGAATATCCCAAAATACGTGCTAATGTTTTAGAAAAAATAGTGTTAGTCGTATTATCACTAATAGCTGCGTTGTAAGGTCCTTCCATATTGGGATTTGAAACCGCTTGAAGATAGATGTTGCACAAATCATCTACATGAATCCATGGCATGTATTGCTTTCCGGAACCCAATGCAGAACCCAATCGAAACTTAAATAACGGAATAAGTTTTTTCAAAAAACCATCATTTTTTCCTAATACTAATCCAGTACGGATTTTTACGGTTCGAATGTTTAGGTTTTCAATAAAATCCAAAGCACCTTCCCATTTCTGACACGTATATCCCAGAAAATCATTTGCATAAGGTGTATTTTCTGAACAAATTTCTTCGCCATTTACGGCACCATAAATCCCTACAGCTGAAGCTGAAATAAAAGCGTCCAATTTTTTATTGTTCTTTTTTAAAACAGAATACAACAATTGAGTAGATTTTTCCCGACTATCGATAATCGCAGCTTTACGTTTAGCCGTCCATCTTTTCTCCGCAATATTTTCACCAGCTAAATGAATGATATAATCTGCATTTAAAACTGCATTTTCATCTATAGTCTGATTTGCGACATCCCATTTGTAATAGAAAATGTCTCCTTTATTTTGTTTTTCACTTCTACTCAGGATAGATACTGAATAGCCTTTTGCAATCAATAAACCTGTTAAATGGCTACCGATAAATCCAGAACCTCCGCTTATTAAAACATTTTTTTTCATGATAGTGTAAAGCTAATGATTTATAATGACATAAAATTATATTAAATTTTGTTTAACTTTATTAATATATAGTTAAACATTTCATACCTTTATACTTTAATTTGAAATTTACAAAAAATGGCTGCTAAAAAAACAATACTAACAAAGGACAAAATCGTTTCATTGTACATGAATTATGTACTCGATCATAGTGAAAAACCGAAATCAGTATATCATTTTGCAAAAATAAATGATTTTACGGAAGCTGAATTCTATGCGTTTTTTGGAACTATAGAAAGTATCGAGAAAGAAATTTTTAAAATGTTTCTCGAAAAAACGGTAGAATTACTAAACAAAAACAAGGAATATGAGGCGTATGATATGAAAAGTAAAATGCTAAGTTTCTATTTTACTTTTTTTGAAATTCTAACAGCGAACAGAAGTTATGTAGTGCTCGTTTTAAAAGAACACAACAATCAATTAAAAAAACTGATGCAACTTTCTGAACTTAGAATCAGTTTTAAAAATTATCTTATCGAAATAATCTCAGACGAATTTAGAACGCAACAAGAAAAAATTCAAAAATTTCAAGAGAAAGTATTTCAGGAAACGTCTTGGATTCAACTTTTATTGACACTAAAATTTTGGTTGGATGATTCTTCTCCAGCTTTTGAAAAAACAGACATCTATATTGAGAAGTCTGTAAAAGCTTCTTTTGAATTAATGAATATTGCACCTCTGGATAGCTTAATAGACTTTGGAAAATTTATTTTCAAAGAAAAAATACACAACAAGTAATGAAAACAATAGACTACATTCCTACTTCAAAAATTGAAAGAGCTACAAAACTGGTGCAAACGGGTGCAAAAGTTGGTGTAAACTACCTGAAATATTATGGAGAAAAAATGGTCAATTCTGATTTGACTCGTGATAAACTCAATGAAGATAACGCAGAAGACATCTATGACGGACTGAAAAGTTTGAAAGGAAGCGCGCTCAAAGTAGCGCAAATGCTAAGCATGGACAAAAGCTTTTTGCCACAGGCTTACGTTGAAAAATTTTCGCTTTCCCAATTTTCCGTTCCGCCACTTTCGGCTCCATTAGTATTGAAAACGTTCAAGGCAAATTTTGGAAAAACACCTTATGAAATTTTTGACGAATTCAATGCGAATTCCGTAAATGCCGCAAGTATCGGGCAAGTTCATGTTGCTGTAAAAAATGGTAAAAAACTGGCGGTAAAAATTCAATATCCAGGAGTAGCCAATAGTATTTCATCTGATTTAGCCTTGGTAAAACCAATCGCTATTAGAATGTTTAACCTTCAAGGAAAAGATTCTGACAAGTATTTCAAAGAAGTCGAAGACAAATTGATTGAAGAAACCAATTATTTATTGGAATTAAAACAAAGCCAAGAAGTTGTTGAAGCCTGCAAAAAGATCAAAAATTTAGTTTTCCCAAATTACTATCCAAAATTTTCATCAGAGAAGATTATCACGATGGATTGGATGACGGGAATTCATCTTTCGGAATTCACTAATAAAAATGACAATCAGGAAATAGCGGACAAAATTGGTCAGGCATTGTGGGATTTCTATATGTATCAGATTCATATACTGAAAAAAGTACATGCTGATCCACATCCGGGAAATTTCTTGGTAAACGATGAAAATCAATTAGTAGCACTGGATTTTGGTTGTATGAAACAAATCCCTAATGACTTCTATATTCCTTATTTCGAATTAATAAACAAAGAAGTTATTGATAACAAGAAACTTTTTAGCAAAAAATTATTCGAATTAGAAATCCTTAGAGTGGATGACTCCAAAGAGGAAGTAGAATATTTTACTCAAATGTTTTACGATTTATTATCACTTTTCACTAAACCTTTTCAAACCGAAACTTTTGATTTCTCGGACGCAGCATTTTTTGAAAGCATCGCACAATTGGGCGAACGATTCTCAAAAGACACTAATCTTAGAAAAATGAACGGGAATAGAGGTTCCAAACATTTCATTTATATGAACAGAACCTTTTTTGGATTATACAACTTGATGTTTGATTTGAAAGCGACAATTGTTGTCAATGAATATCGAAAATACAACTAGTGAAAAAGGAAAATCTGCCTTCAAAAATGTGTTTGGTTTGTAACCGACCTTTTAGCTGGCGGAAAAAATGGGAAAAGGTTTGGGACGAAGTCAAATATTGTAGTGAAAAATGCAAAAGAAACAAAAAGGGTTAGTTTGGTTTAGAAATGATTTGAGAGTCAATGATAATGAATCTTTGACAAATGCTATTGATGAAAATGATACTGTAATTGCGGTATATTGTTTTGATCCAAGGCATTTTGAACAAACAAGATTTGGTTTCAAGAAAACAGAGAAATTCCGGGCTAAATTCCTAATTGAATCGGTAACAGCATTGAAACAAAATCTGGAAAAATTAAATATTCCGCTTTTGGTGTATCATCAAAAAACAGAAGATTCTATTCCGGAAATTATTGCTCATAATGAAATCAATTCTGTTTACTTCCAAAAAGAATGGACGAGTGAGGAAATGGAAGTTTTAGAGAATATAAAATCTAAAGTTCCAGATTCAGTATTGTTCAAAGCTACTTACAATCAGTTCTTATTTCATCCTGCAAACATTCCGTTTGACATTTCATCGATTCCAAATGTTTTTACACAATTCAGGAATCAATGTGAAAAATCAACGAAAGTCAGACCTGAATTTGTAGCTCAACCACTGTCTAAAGAAAATTGGGCCACAAACAAAACTGTAATTCCTACGATGGAAACATTAGGATTTAGTGATTTTGAAATAGATCCCAGAACGGCATTTCCTTTTTGCGGTGGTGAAAACGAAGCGCTACAAAGACTGGAGCATTATTTTTGGAAAACCAAAAAACTAAGTGTTTATAAATTGACTCGCAACGGATTAATTGGGACTGATTTTAGTTCGAAATTTTCTCCTTGGTTGGCAAACGGTTCCATTTCGGCGAAAACTATTTATTGGGAGATTGTTAGATATGAGCAACAAATCAGGAAAAATGATTCTACGTATTGGCTGATTTTCGAACTGATTTGGAGGGATTATTTTAAATATGTTTCGATTAAAAACGGGAATTCGATTTTTAAAATTGAAGGAATTTTAGACAAAAAATACGATTGGAAAACCAATCCATCAGACATAAACAATTGGATTAACGGTAATACACAAGAGCCATTTGTAAATGCCAACATGATTGAATTGCAACAAACAGGCTGGATGAGTAATCGCGGAAGACAGAATGTAGCCTCTTTTTTTGCAAAGAATCTTCTGTTAGACTGGCGCATAGGAGCTGCTTATTTTGAAGCCATGCTTATTGATTACGATGTACACAGCAATTACGGGAATTGGATGTATGTTTCAGGAGTTGGCAACGATCCAAGAGATCGAAAATTCAATATTAAATTGCAAGCCGAGAATTACGACGGACAATCAAAATTTCAGAAATTATGGCTGCAACAACAATTATTATTTTAAAAATTAAATGAATACAAACAAGAAACATATCAATGTGGTTTGGTTTAAAAGGGATCTTCGTTTACAGGATAACGAAGCGATTTTTAATGCCACAAAATCAGATACACCCACTTTGTTGCTTTATGTATTCGAAAAGTCTTTAGAAAATGATTCGCATTACAGCTCGAGACACTGGAATTTCATCAAGCAATCGCTTGTAGATATAAATAAACAACTGGAACAATCGAATACAAAGGTATTAGCGGTATCGTCAGAGGTGCTTCAAGTTTTCAATATACTTGAGGAAACATACAAAATTGAAACCGTGTATTCACATCAGGAAACAGGATTAAAAATCACGTACGAAAGAGACAAAACCTTTAAACGATTTTGTAAAAACAATCAAATCAATTGGGTGGAAAACACCAATAATGGAATTTTTAGAGCGTTGAGAAACAGAACAAACTGGGTTTCAAAGTGGGAAAAATACATGAATGAACCGCAATTTATTTTTGATTCGAAAGCAGAAAATTTCCTCGATACGGAAGCAATAACAGAACTCGAAAAAGCATTAGAAAAGACAAATTTAGAAACGATTCCGGATACTGTTTTTCAAAAAGGCGGCAGCACAATGGCCAGCAAATATTTACAAAACTTCTTTGAGGAGCGCTATCACAATTATAGCTCGCATATTTCGAAACCTTTATTGGCACGAAAAAGCTGCAGCAGATTATCTCCATACATTGCTTGGGGAAATTTATCCTCCAGACAAGTTTTGCAAAAAGCAGCTACGTTCAGATTGACGTGCAGCCATAAAAAACAAATTGATTCTTTTATATCCAGACTGACTTGGCAGGCTCATTTCATTCAAAAATTTGAAATGGAAGAAGTCATGGAGTTTGAAAGTGTCAATAAAGGGTTTCATTCGTTGAAAAAGAAAGTCAATGAAAATTATATTGAAGCTTGGAAAACGGGACAAACAGGATTTCCATTAATCGATGCTTCCATGCGTTGCTTGAATGAAACCGGTTATTTGAACTTTAGAATGCGAGCGATGTTAGTATCGTTTTTTACGCATAATTTATGGCAACCTTGGCAGGAAGCTACACAACATTTATCACAAATGTTTCTGGATTTTGAACCAGGAATTCATTTTCCTCAGTTGCAAATGCAGGCTGGTGAAACCGGAATCAATATGTTACGTATATATAATCCAATAAAGAACAGTTACGAACACGATCCTGATGGTGAATTTATAAAGAAATGGGTGCCGGAATTGCGCAATTTGCCACGAGGATTTGTACATGAACCGTATAAAATGACCTATTTAGACCAGAAGTTTAATGATTTCGAAATAGGCATCAGTTATCCGAAACCAATTGTAAATATGGAACGGACGAGAAAATTTGCCAGTGATTTTTTATGGAAAATGAAATAAAGTCCATTAGTAAAAGAGGAAAGTTTCCGCATATTAAAGTTACACACTATAGCTGATATTGGGGACGGTGCATAATAATGCTTCAATAGCAATTTGAATTAAAAAAAATATCGTGATTATAAAAAAAGAACTAACTGATTTAGACAAAGACCGAATCATAGAAATGGCTTGGGAAGACCGAACCACTTTTGATGCGATTTTAATGCAATTTGGATTAAAAGAACAAGAAGTAATCGACTTGATGCGTACCGAAATGAAACCTTCGAGTTTTAGAATGTGGCGTGAAAGAGTGCAAGGGCGCAAAACAAAACATGAAAAATTGAGGGATTTTCGAGAAGGGCGTTTTAAATGTACGATGCAAAGACAAATTAATAATAACAAGATTTCCAAGCGATAAAATTAGGGTTTAGTGAGCCGTAATCTGTTAAAACAACAACATATAAAAAATGAAAAACATAGTAATCATTGGTGGTAGTAAAGGAATAGGCAATGCTATTTTGCTACAACAATTAGAGACAAACTTGGTGTACAACATCAGCCGAAATGCACCAGATATAACACATCCCAACCTGAAGCACTTTGCTGTAGATGTATTGCAGGATTCGCTTCCGGAAATAGAAACTATTGACACCTTGATTTATTGTCCAGGTTCCATCAATTTGAAACCCATAGGAAGTCTCAGCTTAGATGATTTCAGGAAAGATTTTGAAATTAATATTATTGGCGCGGTAAAAGCCATTCAGAAATATTTACCTGTTTTAAAAAAGGGAAGTAATCCATCGATTGTTTTGTTTAGCACGGTAGCCGCAAAATTAGGAATGCCGTTTCATGCTAGTATTGCTACTGCAAAAGCAGGAATTGAAGGATTAGTGAAATCGTTGGGAGCAGAATTGGCATCGGTAGTACGCATCAATGCCATTGCTCCCACGATTACCGAAACGTCACTTGCAGCAGGTATTTTAAGAAATGATCGAATGAAAGAAAATATGGTGGAACGCCATCCGATGAAAGGCTATTTAAAACCAGAAGAAGTAGCTAGTATGACTGGCTTCCTGATTTCGGAAAATGCAAAATCGATTTCTGGTCAAGTATTCGAGATGGATTACGGAATAGTGACTTTTAAAATCTAAAAAAATAATTAGCCAAACTTAAAACTGAAATACAGCATACCATGATAAAAGAAATGAAAAGTTACGAGAAAATTGAACAATACGACATTGAAATAACAGAATCGTTAGCTGATAATTATAGAGTAATAATTGAGAATTTAGGGGAAGATGTAAACAGAGAGGGTCTAGAAAAAACACCGGAGCGTGTAGCCAAAGCGATGCAATATTTAACTCATGGTTACGGACTGGATCCTCTGGAAATACTAAAATCGGCGCTCTTTACCGAAGACCACCAACAAATGATTGTGGTAAAAGACATTGAAGTTTATTCGATGTGTGAGCACCACATGTTACCGTTTTTTGGTAAAGCACACGTGGCTTATATTCCAAATGGTAAAATTGTAGGTTTAAGTAAAATCCCAAGAGTGGTAGATGCTTTTGCTCGAAGAATGCAAGTGCAGGAACGATTGACGGACCAGATTAAAAATTGTATTCAGGATGCTTTGAATCCACTTGGAGTAGCGGTTGTAATTGAAGCGCAACACATGTGCATGCAAATGCGAGGCATTCAAAAACAAAACTCGGTTACCACAACATCATCTTTCACCGGTGCTTTCGAAAAGGACAAAACCAGAAAAGAATTTATCAGTTTAGTTTCTAATAAACTGAGTTAATTTTTATCATTTAAATACAAAACCATGAAAATTCTCTTAACAGGCGCAACAGGTTATATCGGGAAACGACTTTTGCCTTTGTTGGTGGCACAAGGTCACGAAATAATCTGTTGTGTAAGGGATAAAAACAGGTTTTATTGTCCAATAGAATTTCAAAAAAGTGTTACAGTAATTGAAGTTGATTTTCTCAAACAAGAAACAGTAGCAGCCATTCCAGCTGATATCGATGCGGCTTATTACCTGATGCATTCCATGTCAGGAACTGCAGCTAATTTTGATGAATTAGAAAGCTTGTCGGCATTGAATTTTGTGCAACGATTGAATGAAACCAAAGCCAAACAAGTTATTTATTTGAGCGGAATCATCAATGACAAATCACTATCGAAACATTTATCATCGAGAAAAAAAGTAGAAGAAATTTTAAATATTGGAACTTTTGCCACGACAACTTTAAGAGCTGGAATTATTGTGGGTTCCGGCAGTGCTTCGTTCGAAATCATTCGGGATTTAGTGAATAAACTTCCTGTTATGATAACTCCAAAGTGGCTGAATACCAAATGCCAGCCGATTGCAATTCCAGACGTTCTTGATTTTTTATCCAAATCATTATTAAATCCCGTTACTTACAATCAGAGTTTTGACATTGGCGGACCAGATATTTTAACGTATAAAGAAATGCTTTTGGGTTTTGCAGAAGCCAAAAAACTAAAGCGATGGATTTTTACTGTTCCTATCATGACGCCAAAATTATCTTCGTATTGGTTGTATTTTGTAACTTCAACATCTTATAGACTCGCGTCAGCACTGGTCAGCAGTATGAAAGTAGAAGTAGTTTGCAGTGATAACCGAATCAATGCTTTATTGAATGTTACGCCTATGACTTACAAACAAGCGCTTTCCCGTGCTTTGATAAAAGTAGACGAAGACAAAGTAGCTTCGAGCTGGAAAGATTCCTTAATCAGCGGGCGTTTTAACAGCAATATGTCGGAATATTTGAAAGTTCCGAAAAAAGATTGTTTTATCGACCGCCGTAAAATGGAAATCATAGATCGGGATTTCACCATTAGCAGAATCTGGTCCATCGGTGGCGATTCGGGTTGGTATTATGGGGATTGGCTTTGGGATTTACGCGGTTTCATAGACAAACTATACGGTGGCGTAGGTTCCCGAAGAGGAAGAACGAATCGTCATGATATACATTCTGGTGATGCCTTAGATTTTTGGCGCGTTTTGTATGCCAATAAAGAAGAGGGAAAATTAATTCTATTTGCCGAAATGAAATTACCAGGTGAAGCATGGTTAGAATTTAAAATTATCGGAAATACTTTATATCAAGCGGCGACTTTCAGACCAAAAGGAATTTGGGGAAAATTATACTGGTATTCTGTTTTGCCGTTTCATGGATTTATTTTCGAAGGAATGCTGAAGAAATTGATTAAATAGTAAACAAATATCCTTTTCTGTACCTGCTGGAAAAAGGAGAATACAAATTGAACAGATTATAAATCTGTTCAATTTGTATCTTTTATTTTAAAATTCCGGCTTTGTACGTGGCAATCGCTCTGTCTCTAGCCATAGCGTGCTCTACCATTGGTTTTCCGTATCCTAAATCGAATTCTTTTATCCATTTTCGGATGTAGATTCCTTTTTCGTCGAATTTTTTTTGCTGAATCTCCGGATTGAAAACACGGAAATAAGGTGCTGCATCACAACCGGTTCCTGCTGCCCATTGCCAGTTGCCAACATTGGCAGACATCTCGTAATCCAATAATTTTTCGGCAAAATAAGCCTCACCCCATTGCCACTGAATCAATAAATGCTTGCAGAGAAAACTCGCCACAACCATTCGGACTCTGTTGTGCATGTATCCGGTTTCATTGAGCTGACGCATTCCGGCATCAACCATAGGATATCCAGTTGTTCCCGAACACCAACGCTTGAAATCCTCTTCATCATTGCGCCACTGAATCCCATCATACGCTGATTTGAAGTTTTGCGTAACGACTTTTGGGAAACTGAATAAAATTTGCATGAAGAATTCTCTCCAAATCAGTTCACTCAAAAAAACATCGTTTTTATGAAATGCCCAATTGACTAATTTCCGAATGCTTACGGTTCCAAAACGCAAATGTGGCGAAAGATAAGAGGTTTTATCCAACGCTGGAAAGTCTCTTATATCTTGATAATTTGCAATGAATTTTAAATTATGCTGCTTTACTTTTATAGGACTTTCTTCAAAACCTATTTGTTCCAAAGTTGGAAAAGTAAAACTATTTTTATGGAAGTTAGAAAACATATCCGTGGCATCGTATTCTGGAACCGGAGCCATTGACTTGTATTTTTCTAACCACTTATTTTTAAAAGGAGTGTAAACCGTGTATGGCAATCCATCGGCTTTTGTGATTTCTTTTTCTTCGAAAATGACTTGGTCTTTAAAAGAATAGGAAATGGTATGGTTTGCTTCCAATACGTCACAAATAACAGTGTCACGTTGTATGGCGTATGGTTCGTAATCTTTGTTGAAAAAGACTTCTTTGACATCGAATTCTTCTAAAAGAGATTTCCAAACATCAATAGTCTTTCCTTTTTTTACTAAAAGTGAACTTCCTAATTCTTGTAATTGGGTATTTATTTTCGAAAGTGATTCGTGAATGAAACCTACTCTGGCATCGTTTTTTGGTAAACTGTCTAAAATGGAATCATCAAAAATAAACAACGGAACAACCGGATATTTGGATTTTAAAGCGTGGAATAATCCAACGTTATCTTCTAAACGTAAATCGCGTCTGAACCAAAAAAAAGATACTTCTTGTTTGTCCATTATTTACCATTAAACATTTGATCTACCATAACACGTCTGTGATCAAAGATAGCTTTCAATTTATTTTTTACGATAAGTGTGTTCATAATGCGACCGATGAAACCCAAAGGCAGCGCATAATGAACTAAATCAGTCATTTTTACTCCGTTTTCAGTAGCTTCGAAAAAGTGTTTGTGATGCCACAATGCATACGGTCCAAAACGTTGTTCGTCGATAAAATAACTATTCTCTTTTACGAATGTAATTTCAGTAACCCAAGGCAATTTTAATCCCAAAAGTGGCGACACCTTGTATTGTATTATTTGCCCTGCGTACATGGATTTATTATCGAAATCAGTGATTTCGAAACCCATTGTTTCCGGTGTGATTTTCTGAAGATTTCGTGGACTGGAGAAAAAAGCCCAACATTCTTCTAAACTTGCATTTACATGCTGAACGGTTTCTTTTTTATAGAGTTTCATTTGTGGTACTTGTTGTTTTTAATCGGAAATTGAATTGAACTGCGGTTTGCGTGAGGGATGGTAGTGGAGCTCTTTTTATAGGTGGTCTCGTTTTTTTTTAGAACGAGACCAGCTGTAAAAATCGGGAACGTATAGCCCGACCCTTGTGGTCACGCCCAAATTAGATTATTATATTTTATAATATTTGAAAGGCACAAATAACATTCCGAAACACTCGCCGTGTTCCTTACCTAAATGTTTATGATGCACTTTGTGTGCTTTTCGCAAGCCTATTAAATACTTGTTATTGGTGTTTTTGAACCACTTAAATCGTTGGTGAATTAAGACGTCGTGAATCATGAAATAACAAAATCCGTAAAATGTGATTCCGAGTCCAATGAAAAATAAATAGTTCATTCCGCCTTGCACACCGAAGTAAAAAAGGACGATGCTGGGTATGGCAAAAATCACAAAAAAAACGTCATTTCGTTCAAAAACATTAGCGTATTTAGGTTGGTGATGATCGGCATGAAAATACCACATCAAACCGTGCATAATGTACTTGTGTGTAAGCCAGGTCACACATTCCATGAAAAGAAAAACACCCAAAAAGATTAAAAAGGAAATCATTATTTTTTTATTTAATTAAAAATATATTTTTTATAAATCAGTTCTGTTTTATACTAATTTCAACTTGTACGTTACAAAAGACTGTGCTAAAAGACCCGCTTTGGTATAATTAGAAACCCGAATTCTGGCATTTCCAATTTCATGATAAGGCGTGTTTTCAAGTTTTTTCAAGAGTTTTTTATAGTAGACAAATGCAGTATAAACACCAAATTTAGCTTCTATTGGTAACTTTACAATTCCTTGATAAGCGACTTTAAAATCTTCTTCGATTTCATTGATAATTGCTATTTTGGCTTTTTCATCGAATGAATTCAAATCGACTCCAGGGAAATAATTTCGGTTTAACACCAAATTATCATCCTTCAAATCTCTCAAAAAATTAACTTTCTGAAAAGCAGAACCCAATCGCATGGCTTCGTCTTTTAATAGATTGTATCGTTCAGTGTCACCTGCAACAAAAACCTTAAGACACATCAACCCGACCACATCAGCAGAACCATAAATGTAATCATCATACTCAGCTTTGCTGTGATAATCTGATTTGATTAAATCCAATTTCATACTTTTCAAGAAAGCCTGAATTAAATCATCTGAGATATTGTATTGTTTTACGGTTTGTTGAAATGAGTTCAATATGGGATTTAAGCTTATTCCTCTTTCGATTGCTTTGTAATACTCATCCTCAAACTCAGTGATTAAATTTTCTTTGTCAAAACCGTGAAATGAATCTACAATTTCATCCGCAAAACGAACAAATCCATAAACACTATAAATGGCATCTCTTATACTCGGTGACAACATGTAAACCGCCAGAGAGAAAGAGGTACTATAGTTTTTTGTAACTAGCTTGCTACATTTGAAAGATACATCATCAAATAATTGCTTCATAATTATTGCTCTGAAAATTGCTTATTAATTAATTCTGACACTAATTTTCCAGAAATTAATGCTGGTGGAACACCTGGTCCCGGAACGGTCAATTGACCCGTGAAATATAAATTCTTTACTTTTTTACTTTTCAATTTAGGCCTCAAAAAAGCGGTTTGCAATAACGTATTTGCCATTCCGTATGCATTTCCTTTATAAGAGTTGTACTCTGAAACAAAGTCGTTTTTGCAAAATGATTTTTTAAATATAATATTATTTTTCACGCTTTGCTGTGTTAACGTTTCAAAACGATCTATTATTTTTTCAAAATATTCTTCTCGTAATGCCTCTGTATCATTGATTCCCGGAGCCAAAGGCACTAAGAAAAAGCCAGATTCCATTCCTTCAGGAGCAGCAGTTTTATCTGTGACTGATGGAAAATTGGCATAAAACAACGGTTCCTTTGGCCATTGTGGCTCATCATAAATATCTTTGGCATGCTGATAAAAATCAACATCAAAAAACAATGCATGATGCGAAATATTCTCTATTTTTTTATTGAAACCTACATAAAACAATAATGACGAAGGCGCAAAAACTCGGCTGTCCCAATATTTTTCAGAATACGCGCGATGTTCCTGATCCAATAATGTTTCGGTATGATGGTAATCTGCACCGCTCAAAATCAAATCGGAGGCAATTGTTTCGCCATTTACTAATAATCCTTTGGCTGTTTTATTGTTTACGATTATCTTTTCGATACTAGAATTCATTTCGAATTTCACTCCTAATTCTAACGCTAAACTTTCCATGGCACGAACTACATCAAACATTCCTGTTTTAGGATGCCAGGTTCCAAGACCAAAATCTGCATAATTCATAAAACTGTAAAACGAAGGCGTATCAGATGGTTTTGCACCAAGAAACAAAACGGGAAATTCCAGAATTTGAATTAATCGTTGATTTTTAAATTTCTTTCGAACATCTTTACTGATGTTGCTAAAAAACTGTCCAACTTTTTTAGCCGTTTCAACGGTTATTAACTCTAGTGGAGAAACTCCCGGACGATACACTAAATCCTTTATGGCAATATCATAATTACTTTTGGCTTCAGCCATAAAATCATTTAATACAGTACCACTTCCTTTTTCGATTTTCTCAAAAGCAAATATAATATCTGTTAAATTATCCGCAATTGTAATGAAATCATCGATTCCGTAATACACGCGGTACGCCGGTGATAATTTTATTAACTCGTAATAATCTGAGGTTTTCTTTCCAAAATCAGCAAAGAAGCGATCGAATACATCCGGCATCCAGTACCAACTTGGTCCCATATCAAAAGTGAAACCCTCCATTTTTAATTGTCGTGCTCTTCCGCCAATTGTTGCATTTTTTTCATATACGGTAACATCGTGACCACTTTGCGCTAAATAACAGGAAGCAGCAAGCGAAGAAAACCCAGAACCTATAATTGTAATTTTTTTTATCTCTCTCATTTGTTTAGCAAATATACAAAAAGTTTAAACAAAAAATCAAATTTCATCCACTAATTCAGAAATGGAATTGAAAATTGATATTTTATCTGAAAGCCCTTCTTTGTTGATAAACTCCACCAAACGTCCAGTATACCATAACTCTGTATTCTCATCTAATAATTCATCTGCCATTTTTTGGATGTATTCATCCAAAATATCTCTTTCAGGTTGCACTGTGAAATACGAAATAAAAATAATCGAGTCAAAATGCTTTTTCAAATCTTTCAAATTACTAATAGGCATACTTTCACCCAAATAGATAGTTTTGTAGCCCAATAACAGAATTTCATAATTCAAATACATCAACCCCAGTTCATGAATTTCATTCATTGGTAAGGAAAGCACAAAAACTTTATCGTTTTTAGTTTGCTTTAAAACTTGAAGTTTTTCAGTATTTATCAGTAATTTTTGCTTGATTAAATAACTGATAAAATGCTCGTGAGCAGGAGTTATCGTATCAGATTGCCATAACAATCCGAGTTCGTTCATCAAAGGAATAAAGACTTGAAGAAATATTTCCTTGAATGATTTTTCAGCAATTAACCAATTGTATGTATTGAAAAACAACTCTTGGTCAAAATTCATCATTGCCATCTTAAATTCACTGATAGCGTGACTTTTGGCTGTTTTGTTCGAAATTATTTCCCGTACAAGCGATGGAATTTTATCTTGTGGATAGGTGGCTATTTTTGAAATTTTATAGCCATAGTCATGTAGCAAAGTAATGTTTAATAGTTTTTGCAAACTAGCCAAATCGTACAATCGGATATTAGTATCTGTACGCATCGGTTGAAGAATATCGTATCTTTTCTCCCAGATTCGTATAGTATGTGCTTTGATCCCTGAAAGATTTTCAAGATCTTTAATACTAAACACACTTTTTATATTGTTTATCATTTGTCTAAATTTAATAAACAAATGTAAAATAAATTTTATTATAAATTTGAAATAATTTGAAAACTATTGTATTATTCTAAAGTGACGTTGTAAAAGGCATTTAATTTGTCTAAATCAAGGATTGTTTTTGAATTATCAGTACTTCGCGTATACATAGGTTCAAATTTAGCTCCGTAAATAACTTCCTCAAAAGTATACGAAGTGCGAATGGCAACGGTATTGCTAAACATATCATCAAAGGTTTTTATAAAAACAAGGATTTCACCATTAATACTATCAAAATCGGCTGCCGTAAAATTATACAGCGGACTATTTTCGGTTATGGGATGTACCAAAGTCCAGCTTAAGGTTAATGCATTTATTCTTTCCAATTCTAAATCTAAAGTATAAAATTTGTTCGTTTTAGCACCATTCTCCTCCACACTCATACCAAGAGTCATTTTGGCTTCAGCATCAGTAAAATTAGTGTTTTTGAAAGGTGTAATTCTAATCATTAAACCTTTCATTTCTCCATAAGGAGCGATAAGGGCATTGTGTGAAAATTTCAAAAAAGCGGTTGGCTTACTGAAACGTCCAAAGAATAAACCGGTAGCAATTGCAAAACTCAACAACCCAATCAAAGCTTCAGCAGCAGCTAATAAACTAGTTAAAAAACCGGAAGGACTAATGTGTCCATACCCCACTGTTGTAAAAGTTTGTGCACTAAAAAAATAGGCCTGACCAAATTGAACCCAATTTGAACCTGAAGCATCAATCCCATTTAAATTTTCGATTCCGATGGCATAATACAGCAACGCAAATAAAAAATTCATACCCACGTAAAACAACAAAAGAATTAACATGAATTTCCATCTTGGCAAATCAATCATGGTATGATACCAACTAATGCGATGCAAAAGATGCATGCCGCGTTTCTCTACGTTAGCAGTTCCATTTTTATTCACAAAACGTCCACCATAATTATTGGCATTTGTTCCAAAACCAGTATTCGTATCTGCCTTTGCTTTTGAATTTATTTTCTTCATTGCAGTTATTGCTATTCATTTATTGCAAAGTAAAAATAGCAAAAAACCTTTTATAAATTAAGAAGTGATTTTACCTTTCAAATAAGTCATTCCTAAATCCTACTTATTTTTACAGAACTATTCTTTCATTTGTAAAAATAGTTTTAAATCTCTCATTAATGTTCGCTTTCAAGAACTTTATTTTTTTAATAATTCATAATTTTTACACTAAATATTTTCAAAAAATAATCGTAATAATTTGAAAATCAATACCTTTACATGTGTGTTTTTTTTTATAAATAAAAATTAAAATCATGTATGACGGGATGTTAAAAGATAGAATTGAGGCGGGTATATTGCTTTCGGAAAAACTAAAAAAATACCAGAATAGCGACACCATAGTACTTGCCGTTCCCAGAGGTGGAGTACCTGTGGGATATGTAATTGCTAGAAGTTTACACCTTCCTTTAGACATCGTTCTTTCAAAAAAAATAGGACATCCCAGTAATACAGAATTTGCAATAGGCGCCGTCTCATCAGATTCCATGATTCTTGATAAGCATCCAAATATTCCTAAAAAATATATTGACGATGAAATTATCCGATTGCGGAAATTAATGAAGGATAAATACGAGCTCTATATGGGCAATAGAAAACCACTGGATGTGAAAGGGAAAAATATAATCTTAGTAGATGATGGCATCGCTACAGGAAATACTTTACTTGCCAGTATAAGCATGCTTCGAAAAAAAAATCCAGCAAAAATAATTGTGGCTACACCTGTAATACCGTATGACAACGTGCCTGTGTTTGAAAAAAACGCAGATGAGTTTATCTATCTGATAGCTTCCAAATATTTTAGAGGTGTGGGCGGATTTTATGAAGAATTCAATCAAGTGGAAGATGAAGAAGTGATACACTTGTTGAGTCTTCCCATAGCTGATTAATGTTGTTTTAAGCTCCAGTTTTATTTTTAAAATTTGAAATGATAGAAAAATCAGATTTCTCCTTTTCAAAATTAAAAACTAAAAAAATTGCAATTACCACTAATGCTAAAACAATTGCTTTTTTTTCTAAATTAGTTGAATTAAATAACTGCTATGAAAAAACTAACCAAAGAAGATATCAGTCAGGAAGTATTTGACTTATACGATGATTATGCCCACAATAAAATCGAAAGAAGACAATTCGTCGAGAAACTATCCTTATTTGCAGTAGGAACGCTTACGCTTCCGTCACTTCTTAGCTTTATGACACCCAATTATATCGATTCTATTTTGATAAAACCAGGTGATCCCAGATTAAAATCAGAATTCATCACCTACGATTCTCCTAAAGGCGGAGGAAAAATTAAAGGTCTTTTATCCCAACCCACAGGAACCAAAAAGAAATTACCGGGAATCATTGTGGTCCATGAAAATCGAGGATTAAATCCATACATTGAAGATGTAGGACGAAGAGCCGCTGTGGAAGGATTTATCACTTTGGCACCGGATGCTTTATCGCCACTGGGCGGTTATCCCGGAAATGATGATGCGGGAAGAGAATTACAAAAAAAACGTACCCGTGAGGAAATGCTCGAAGACTTCGTTGCAGCCTACGAATACCTAAAATCCCACAAAGATTGCAATGGACATATTGGTGTGGTAGGATTTTGTTTTGGCGGTTGGATTGCCAATATGATGGCGGTAAAAATTCCAGATTTATGCGCCGCAGTTCCTTATTATGGAGGACAACCCACTGCTGCCGAAGCCGAAAAAATAAAAACGCCTATCCTAGCGCAGTATGCCAGTTTAGACACGCGCGTAAATGAAGGTTGGCCCGCTTTTGAAGCCATACTTAAAAAGAACAAAGTAGAACATATCGCTTATTTCTATGAAGGAGTGAATCATGGTTTTCATAACAATACGACTCCCAGATACGATGAAAAAGCTGCCACTTTATCGTGGACACGAACGATAGATTTTTTTAAGGAAAAATTGAAGAAGAAATAATTTCAGAATTTAGATATTTAAAAGTCCCGTGATTGGGGCTTTTTTCATTTATCTATTTTTAAGAATTATCCCCGCTCTCCTACATGCTTATCGGAAACGCTGGGCAAATGTCTCCGACTTTGACCCCGCAACGACAAGCAATCCTACTTATGCTCGTTTGTTACGAGTCCCAATTTTAATTTAGAGCACCATCGTAGCGTTTGCAACGCGATTACTTCAACTTTCGGTACGCACATTTATAAACAATATAATCAGCAAGTAAAACAGCATTATCCCTGTAACGGTTTTTAATAGCCTACCTTACAAAAAAAAATGTCTATAGAGCACAAGGTTCGATTGGTCGAAGAATTATTTGACCGTCTTGAAAATGAAGTAACAGTGTTCCAATCAGAAACTCATTTACAGTGTCGCACCGGTTGCGGCAAGTGTTGTTCCACTCCAGACATCAATGCTTCGCCTTTGGAGTTTTTACCGTGGGCATTGCATTTATTTTTAAACGGGAAAGCTGAGGAAATGTTAGTCGAGCTAAACAACAAATCCGATAGCAATTGCCATTTGTACCGACCACTCACTGTTCTTGACAGAAACATGGGAAGTTGCAGCAATTATCGCTATCGCGGTTTGATTTGCAGGCTTTTTGGGTATGCCGCCAGTAGAGACAAATATGGCAAATTGCGATTAGCCACTTGCAAAATAATCAAAGAAGGACAACAAGAAAACTACAATACGGCCGAAGAAGCCATCAGCAAAGGACTCTACGTACCCGTTTTTACTGATTATTACATGCAACTCTCACAAATTGACAACAGACTAGCCACTACCATACTTCCTATAAATGAAGCTTTAAAAACTGCTATCGAAGAAGTCTTGCATTATTATGCGTACAGACCGTTTCCGGGCGGTCTCGAAAACATCGCTTAAAACACTAAATATATTTCATAAAAAAAGCCCCAAACGGGGCTTTTTCACTATATTAAATTCAAGTTTTTATTTACTCAAATACATTTTTCTTCTAGAATACAATTCGTAGAATTGATCGTCTTTCAAGTCGTCAATAAACAAGATGCTTTCTCCTGTTGATTTCATTTCTGGTCCTAATGCTTTGTTCACATTATGGAATTTGCTAAAAGAGAAAACCGGTTGCTTGATAGCATACCCTTTTAATTGTGGGTTAAAAGTAAAGTCGGTTACTTTATTGTGACCTAACATAACTTTAGTCGCATAATTTACATAAGGTTCTCCGTACGCTTTTGCAATAAATGGAACCGTACGAGACGCTCTAGGATTGGCTTCAATGATATAAACGATATCGTCTTTTATCGCAAACTGAATGTTGATTAAACCAACGGTTCTCAAAGCCAACGCAATATTCTTAGTATGGTCTTTTATTTGTTGCATTACAAATTCGCCTAAATTAAACGGAGGCAAAGTAGCGTTACTGTCTCCAGAATGCACTCCGCAAGGTTCGATGTGCTCCATAATTCCTATGATGTACACATTCTCGCCATCGCAAATCGCATCAGCTTCCGCTTCTATCGCACCATCCAAATAATGGTCTAAAAGCAATTTATTTCCAGGAATCGTTTTCAACAAATTGATTACATGTTCTTCCAATTCTTGTTTGTTGATGACAATTTTCATTCCCTGACCACCCAACACATAAGAAGGACGAATCAATAATGGGAAGTCTAAAGTGTCCGCTAAAGCAGAAGCTTCATCAGCCGTTTCTGCAATCCCAAATTGTGGGAAAGGAATTTTTAAATCGGTTAAAAGTTCTGAGAAACGGCCTCTGTCTTCGGCTAAATCCAAAGCATCAAAACTCGTTCCTATAATTTTAATACCGTATTTAGATAGTTTTTCAGCTAATTTTAAGGCAGTTTGACCTCCTAATTGCACGATTACACCTTCTGGCTTCTCATGTTGAATAATATCGTAAATATGCTCCCAGAAAACTGGTTCGAAATACAATTTATCGGCTGTATCAAAATCAGTCGAAACCGTTTCTGGATTACAGTTGATCATGATGGTTTCATAGCCACATTCTTTGGCGGCAAGCACACCGTGAACGCAAGAATAATCAAATTCGATTCCTTGTCCAATTCTATTTGGGCCTGACCCAAGAACAATTATTTTCTTTTTATCCGTAACAATACTTTCGTTATCAACGTAACGCGTTCCGTCCGCTTTTTCTATTTCGGCTTCAAAAGTCGAGTAATAGTAAGGCGTTTTCGCTTTGAACTCAGCCGCACACGTATCAACCAGTTTGAATACACGGTTGATGTTCATCGTAGTACGCAACGTATGCACCTGGCTTTCTAAACATCCTACCATGTGAGCGATTTGTCTGTCGGCAAAACCTTTTTGTTTCGCTTCTAGCAATAATTCTCTCGGCAAAGATTCTACTTTGTACGTAGAAATTTCTTTTTCTAATGTATAGAGCTCTTCGTATTGTTTCAAGAACCACATATCGATTTTAGTGATTTCATGAATGCGGCTCAATGGAATTCCCATCGCGATAGCATCATAAATCACAAAAACACGATCCCAACTCGCAAAAGTCAGTTTCTCGATAATTTGTTCGTAGTTTTTATATCCTTTTCCGTCAGCTCCTAAACCATTTCTTTTGATTTCCAATGATTGAGTCGCTTTGTGCAATGCTTCTTGGAACGAACGTCCAATTCCCATTACTTCACCAACGGATTTCATTTGAAGTCCCAACGTTCTGTCAGCACCTTCGAATTTATCAAAGTTCCAACGAGGAATTTTTACAATCACATAATCCAAAGTTGGTTCGAATAAAGCCGAAGTCGATTTGGTGATTTGGTTTTGCAATTCATCTAAGTTGTAACCCAAAGCGAGTTTGGAAGCAATTTTTGCAATAGGATACCCCGTTGCTTTTGATGCCAAAGCAGAGGAACGAGATACACGAGGATTGATTTCAATCGCTACAATGTCTTCTTTATCGTCAGGCGAAACGGCAAACTGCACGTTACAACCTCCGGCAAAGTTTCCGATGCTTCTCATCATCAAGATTGCATAATCACGCATTCTTTGAAATGTCGTGTCAGATAATGTCATTGCTGGTGCAACTGTGATGGAATCTCCGGTATGAATTCCCATTGGATCCATATTTTCGATAGAACAGATAATCACAACATTATCATTTTTATCTCTCAAAAGTTCCAATTCGTATTCTTTCCAACCCATTAAAGCTTTATCAATTAAAACTTCGTGAATGGGTGAAGCTTCTAAACCTCTGGTTAAAAGTTCATCAAAATCTTCTTTTTTATAAACAATAGCTGCTCCGGTTCCACCTAAAGTAAAGGAAGGGCGGATTACTAGTGGGAAACCAAATTCCTGAGCAATTTCTTTTCCTCTAAGATAAGAGGTACATATTTCTGCAGGCGCAGATGGAACTCCTATTTTTTTAAGAAGGTTTTTGAACTGCTCTCTGTCTTCGGTAATATTAATGGCGTTTACATCAACCCCGATTAATTTTACTCCAAAATCTGCCCAAATTCCTTTTTCATCGGCTTCCAGACACAAGTTCAGCGCTGTTTGTCCTCCCATGGTAGGTAAAACAGCATCGATTTGAGGATGTGCTTTAAGGATTTCAATAATTGATTTGGTCGTCAATGGCTTCAAATAAACATGATCGGCCATGGTAGGGTCGGTCATAATCGTTGCCGGATTGGAATTTATCAAAATAACTTCAATTCCTTCTTCACGAATAGAACGGGCAGATTGAGATCCTGCATAATCAAATTCGCACGCTTGACCAATAACAATAGGACCTGAACCTATTATTAAAACTGATTTTATAGATGTATCTTTTGGCATTGTATGGTATTATTGTGTTGTGTAGTTGTTGTTTTCAAAAGATTAAAGTTACTGAACTCAAACCCTTTACCTGTAAATCTTAAACTTTTTTTAACGAATAGGTATAAAAAAAGGCGATACTAAAAAAAGTAACGCCTTATTTATGTTTATACAAACATTATTTTTTGTGTCTTGGTTCGCAAGAAACAGTCAATTTATGTCTTCCTTTAGCTCTTCTACGCGCAAGAACTTTTCTTCCATTAGCAGAAGCCATTCTGTCCATAAATCCGTGCTTATTTCTTCTTTTTCTTTTCGATGGTTGAAACGTTCTTTTGCTCATTGCTTTGTATCTTTAAAATCTTATTTATATGTCTTCCTATTTCGAATAACTGTTATTCTAAAACCGAGTGCAAATATACAAAGACTTTTTTTTCTTGCAAGTAGTTTTGTAAAAATATTTTCAATTCATTTTACTATATTTGTGATCTTAAAATAATCACACTATGTTTCACAGAAATATTAAACTTATTATCGCCGGACTTATTATAGCTACAGGCGTTTGGCAATTTACAGAAGGAAATATCGGTAACGGAATATTCCTTATATTATTGAGTGCAATTCCTATTTTTCTTTACTTCAAAAACGAATTCATCTTACTTGCTTTCTTAAAACTAAGAAAACAGGATTTTGAGGGTGCTAAAAAATGGCTGGCTTACATCAAAACTCCCGAAACAGCTTTGGTGCAAAAACAACAGGGATATTTTAATTACCTTCACGGAATCATGCTTTCGCAAACCAATATCAATCAAGCAGAGAAATTTTTCAAAAAAGCGATTGAACTAGGATTATCAATGGATATGGATTTGGCTGTAGCCAAATTAAATTTAGCCGGAGTAGCCATGACCCGCAGAAGAAAATTAGAAGCTACTACACTATTGAATGAAGCAAAAAAATTAGACAAACAGAATATGTTGAAAGATCAGATTGTCATGATGAAAGAACAAATGAAGAAAATATAATTTTTTTATAATTATCGAAAAAGGGTCAAATGATACACATTTCACCCTTTTTTCAGTTTATGCCTATAAGTCAAATATTTATAACTCCACTTATATTTTCTTAAATGCCTTAATGGTTAAAAAAAACAGTTAATACCCTTTTAACGGAATTTCGATTTGATATTTTTTACCGGTATCATTTATTAATTTTGTTTCTCTGAGCCAAGGATTGTGAATTTTTAAAATCTTATAGTTAATCCCTTGCCCTTTTGCAAAATCAGCCAAATCCGTAATCGAACTGTCAATTTCTATTTTTCGCGTTGGCAAGTTTCCATATAAATCTTCGGGAGCAATGGTAAATCCATATTTTACTGGATTCTCCATAATTTCTTTCAAAGCTAAAATTCTAAAAACATAGCGAAACGTTTCTTCCGTAAGCAACAAATCATAGTAATTAGTCACTTTTTGAATGTCAATTTGCTTGTTAACACCCGTCATTCCTCCGTTATAAGAAGCTGCCGCCAAAGTCCAGCTTCCAAATTTTCCTTTGGCACTCAACAAATAACTGCAGGCCGCTTGAGTTGATTTTTCTAAATCATAGCGCTGATCCACATTTTCATTGACCTCCATTCCGCGCTCTTTTGCCGTATCTGGCATAAATTGCCAAATTCCTCTTGCTCCTGCTGGTGAAACCACATTTACTAATCCACTTTCAATAACTGCCAAATATTTAAAATCATCCGGAATACCGTTCTTTTTTAAAATAGGCTCAATCACCGGAAAAGCACGATTTGCTCTTTTTATAGCCAAAATAGTAGACGCATGCAGATTTACATTTACCAGCAATTCTCTGTCCAAACGCTCTTTTACATCCGATATTTTCAAAGGCGTTTCTTCGCCTGCAAAATCTAGTTTCACAGGAAAATTAGTCGTAATTTGTTTTGTCACCTCTTTTTCTTCTGTCGGATTTTTAGCAGCAAAAACAAATACACCGCTCGCAAAAATCACGGTAAGGATTATGGCAACTTTATTAATCAATTTCATCTTTTCTTTTTTATGCCTTTCATAGCGTTATAAAAGTGCGTTTACTTCTTTTCTGTTTCCAATATAATAGAAGGCAAATTTTCATTCAACCATTTGTACTTGTTCAAAATCATAATGTGCGTCCCTCCTTTTACAACGATACAATTCTTGATATATTTGATTGGAAAAACATCATCAGCATCTCCGTGAATGTGAATTACGTTTTCATCAATAAGGGTTCTATCCCATAAAATCACTTGTTCCACTGCCCAATTCAAATAACGAATATCCCGAACCGAGAGAAATTTCTCGTAAAGTTTAAGCCTTTGATTTACTTTTTCGCCAAAGGAAAACTTAGCCAGGCTTTCAATATTTGCAAATAAACTCATCGGAATCAGTTTATACGCTTTAGTAGTTTTAGCAATTTTTAATCTTCTAGGAAATTCAGCATTACATCGTACACTGGAAATAATAATAACTTTGCGTGCCGCCACATATTTTGCCATTTCCTGTACCAAAATACCTCCAAACGAAACGCCAATCAAAACCGGATTCTCATGTTTTATTTTTTCCGTTATCCGCTTGGCATAATGAGTCAAAGATTCATTGTCCAACGGAATTTCCCACTCTAATAAATAGATTTCAAACTCGTCTTCAGGAAGTACAATACGCTCAAAAATAGCAGCACTTGACGCTAAACCAGGCATTAGATATACGGGAATTTTACTCATAATTGTTTTAACGATTTTATAACACCATTCCGCTTTTTTATGGCGAATTTTGTATAAAATTAATTTTTTTATCCAAACCCTATTCACTTTTTACTTTATATTATCAATAATTTATGACAACACAACTATTTGAATCAAATACAAGAGGCAAGGCCGATTTTGGATGGCTTAAAGCCAATTTCTCATTTTCTTTCGGAAATTATTTCAATCCAGAACGCGTACAATTTGGAATGTTACGCGTTTTAAATGACGATACCATTGCGGGCGGAACAGGTTTTGGCACACATGGACACGCCAATATGGAAATCATCACTATTCCTCTCGAAGGTGGACTAAAACATCGTGACAGCATGGGAAATGAAGGTATAATTGGTTTTGGAGAAGTACAAGTAATGAGTGCCGGTTCTGGAGTGGAACATTCTGAAATGAATGCCAGCCAAAAAGACGAAGCAAAAACACTGCAGCTATGGGTTTTTCCTGACACCGAAAACGTTACTCCAAGATATGACCAGAAATCATTTGATATTGAAAATCAAATCAATACCTTTGTAAACATCGTTTCGCCAAATGATAAAAATGACGGAAATGCACTTTGGGTTTACCAAAAAACCTATTTTCATTTAGGCATTTTCGACAGCAATACCACCACTAGATATGAGGTTAAAATCCCCAAAAATGGTGTTTACTTATTTTTGATTGAAGGTGAAATAGAAGTGAATAATCAAATTTTGAAGGCAAGAGATGCCATGGGAATAACCGATTTTGATCAATTCGAAATTAAAATCAGTACCAAATCAAAAATATTATTGGTAGAAGTGCCAATGAATTAAAGTCAATTAATATGAATACAGCAATCACTATGGAAATCAAAGACAATACTTTCTCAAGACAATTTGAAACCGTAGTGAAAGAAGGATTGGTTTCTGTTGAATATTCCTTTCAGGAGAAAAAAATATTTTTGACAAAAATCAATATACCCGAATCATTTGATGATGAAGAATTTATTTCTAATTTCCTAAAAAATATTATGGAAATTGCGATTGAACGAAAATTAAAAGTTGTTCCTATTCTTCCAAAAATAGTAGTATTTTTCAAAAAAAATCCTATTTACAAAGAACTGCTTCCTCCCGGAATACGATTATAAAAAAAAGGCTTTGTCATTACCAACAAAGCCTTTTTTATTTATTAAAAACTCAAAACCTGAATTAATTTCTATCCTTACCACGAGAAGGGTTATTGGTTCTTTCCGGCACTGTTTTTTCCATAGGTCTTCTTGATGGAGCTGAACGAGTTCCTTCGTTTTGTTGCCGATTCGTTGGCGCATTGGATCTGGCAGGACGAGCTGTTTCAGGATTGTCTTGACGGCTTCTTGGAGCCGGTTGACGATTTGTTGGCGATGCAGGCCGAACAGGACGCGCTGATGAAGGGCTTTGTTGACGATTTTCTTCTACATTTTGACGTCTTGTAGGTCTCATGGGCTGATCCGAACGGGAGGTTCGAGGATTTACAGAACGATCTCCTCGCATTTGTTCTCGAGTTCTGGGAAGAACCGTTCCTTCCGGTCTTGTAAAAGCTCTTCCTTGATACGTATCTCTATAAACATTATTCACACGGTTTCTCCTTACTACCGGAGAGCTGTTCCTTCTGGAATAATAATAGGAATACGCAAGCGGATATCGTACATATCCAACTCTGCGATAAAAATCATTTCTATAATAATGACGGTGGTAATCCCAATAATTATAGTAATAAATGGGAGTCCATGCACGCCAATAAGAAGGATAATAACCCCAACGCCACGGAGATATATAAACTACAAATGAAGGAGAAAATAAATTGATTATTATTGGCCAATTGTTAACATATAAAACTCCATTCCAATAATTACCAGTGTACGCTCTTTCATAACCTAAATAGCCTGGATTTGGCGTATATCCATCTCCTGCTGAAGGTTCCAGAATATAATCTTCACCATACAATTCTTCATCGCCTATAATTTGAATAACAACCTTCCCATATCTATTTTTATTGACTTCTATAACAGCCACATCCTGATATTCAATTCTATTTACCGCTACGCGAAGGACTATTGAATAAGAATCGCCTTCTCTACGACTAACTACCTGAATATAATCGACATAGCCATCATTATTCAAATCAAGATTATTAATATTGGTATCTTTATCATTAATTGCTCTTTCAAATTCTTCTAAAGTTTTTGATTTTTGAAAAATATCTAATACTGCATAAAGATTAAGGTTATCACCCGGCATATCCAAAGCTACCGGTCTGTTATCTATTTGTGAAAACAGAGGCACACTAAACAGCGTAGTAGCTAAAAAGACTAAGGATAAAATTAATTTTTTCATGACTAAAAATTTTATACATTGAAATTCAATTACTACACAAGGTACGAAAAATTTAAAATTAAATACTTAATAACAAACACTTTAACCTTTTTTACATAAAAAATTACATTCAAAAATCTCTATCGTTTTACTGCAAAAAAACTGCTCAAAAATTGACTTAAATAAAAACGGCATGCGTTATCCGCATGCCATTTTAGTATTTATAAACTGTTCTTACCAAAGACTATTTTTCTATCTCTCGCATACTGTCCATTTTTTTATTTGCCAAGAAACCGGTAATATCTTCAAAATGTTCTACTACTCTTTTGTTTCCAAATTCGAAAACTTTAGTTGCCAATCCATCCAAGAAATCCCTGTCGTGAGAAACCAAGATTAATGTTCCGTCAAAGTCACGCAATGCATCTTTGATAATATCTTTGGTTTTCATATCCAAGTGATTCGAAGGCTCATCCAGAATCAATAAATTCACTGGTTCCAACAATAATTTAATCATTGCCAAACGCGTTTTTTCACCACCGGAAAGCACTTTCACTTTTTTGGTCACATCATCACCCTGAAACATGAAAGCCCCTAAAATATCTTTAATTTTAGTTCGAACATCACCCACGGCAATATCATCAATAGTTTCAAAAATAGTAGCATTTTCGTCTAATAAAGAGGCTTGATTTTGTGCAAAATAACCAATTTGTGCATTATGACCAATCTCTAAACTTCCACCATTTATTTCGATTTCTTTCATAATGGCTTTGATCATCGTCGATTTTCCTTCCCCATTTTTCCCTACGAAAGCTACTTTTTCTCCTCTTTCGATAACCATATTTGCATTCGAAAAAACCACATGATCGCCATATGATTTTGACAAATCCTTTACAATTACCGGATATTGTCCGGAACGTGCGGCAGGTGGAAATTTTAGTTTCAAAGCCGAAGTATCCACCTCGTCAACCTGAACAATAACCAGCTTCTCTAACATCTTAACACGAGACTGAACAGCATCCGTTTTAGAAAACGTCCCTTTAAAACGATCGATAAAAGTTCTATTATCAGCAATCATGCGTTGTTGCTCGTCATAGGCTTTTTGCTGATGCACACGTCTGTCTTTTCTGAGTTCCAAATAATGAGAATATTTGGCTTTATAATCATAAATACGTCCCATTGTAACTTCGATGGTACGATTCGTAATATTATCTACAAAAGCCCTGTCGTGAGAAATTACCACAACAGCTTTGGCTGAATTAATCAAGAAATCCTCTAACCATTGAATACTTTCAATATCCATGTGGTTGGTAGGCTCATCCAGTAAAATTAAGTCTGGTTTTTGCAAAAGGATTTTGGCAAGTTCGATTCGCATTCTCCATCCACCGGAAAACTCCGAAGTCTGACGGCTAAAATCTTCACGTACAAATCCCAAACCGATTAGGATTTTCTCTACTTCAGCTTCATAATTTATTTCTTCAATAGCATAAAATTTCTCGCTTAAGTCCGAAACTCTTTCGATTAATTTCATGTACGCATCACTTTCGTAATCAGTACGAATGGTTAGTTGCTCATTGATTTCATCGATTTCTGCTTTCATTGCAAAAACTTCTCCAAAAGCTTTCGAAGTTTCTTCCATCACCGTCGCACCATCTGTAGTCAATAAATGCTGAGGCAAATAGGCCACAACAGCATCTTTTGGTGCCGAAATATTACCTGTTGAAGGTTTGCTTTGACCTGCAATAATTTTAAGCAGCGTCGATTTTCCTGCTCCATTTTTACCCATTAGGGCAATTTTATCATTTTCATTTATAGCAAAAGAAACATCACTAAAAAGTGTCGTGCCACCAAACTGCACAGAAATATCGTTAACTGTAATCATTTAGATTATAAGATTTTTAGATAATTAAATTATCAGATTTTAAAAGTGCAAAGATAGATTAATTCAGGAATTGGACAATTGAATAATTTACAACAATTTATTTTTTGGACAAAAGAAATATAAAATTTAAACGGAGCACAATAATAGTATTTTTTTATAGTTTTGCATTTGATATTTAGACCTTTAACCACTAAAAACAATCTGCATTTGAAACAACATTAAATCTTAAAAACAACAAATCCCTAAATCATTATGAAAATAGTAATCCCTGTTTAAACAATGTAAAAACAGGAGAATGGTGTAGAAAATAAAACCGATGCGTAAACCGAAAACCTAACTTTTATAGGTTGAATGAAAATTTAAAAACTAGATCATGACAAAAACATTAACAATTATTCTCTTGTGCGCTTTCCAGTTTATTGTAGCCCAAAGCAATGAAGAAATTGTACAGAAAGCTTGCGAAGTACAAACAAAATGGGGCTTTAAAGCCAAAAATAAAAATATTATTACACTCATTGATTTTTCAAAATCAATCAACGAAGCCAGGCTTTATGTTATTGATTTAAAAAGCAACAAAATACTTTTGACCAGTAATGTGGATCATGGTTCCGGCTCAGGAACAGGATTAACTCCCAGTTCATTTAGCAATATTGAAGGAAGTAAAGCCACTTCATTAGGATGTTACCTTACGTTACAGACGTATGAAGGTATGTGGGGATATTCTTTAAGATTAGATGGTTTAGAAAGCGATAAGAATTCGAATGCTTTGAAAAGAAACATCGTTGTTCATTCGTCAAAAAAAATGTTCAGTAAATTTAGTTGGGGATGTTTTTCAGTTCCGGACAACAATGCCAACACCCTAATTAACTTAATAAAAAATGGGTCACTTATTTATGCTTATCAATAAAAGGTTAACTTAAAATAAAAAAGCCTCAATCAAGAGGCTTTTTTATTTTATATCTAAAAATGAGAAATTATTCTTTTCTCCATTTTTTTGATTCTTCAAAAACATGTTCTAGAATAGCGGCTTCTCTTTCATCAAAATCCACGTTTCTGCGGCTCATCACTAATCGAGCTGTTTCAAAAGCTTTTTTAGTCACATAAGTGGTAAAACCAGAAGCGCCACCCCAAGAAAAACTAGGCACAAAGTTGCGAGGAAATCCGCTGCCAAAGATATTAGCGCTTACACCTACTACCGTTCCCGTATTGAACATGGTGTTAATACCGCACTTGCTGTGGTCTCCCATCATCAATCCGCAAAACTGAAGTCCTGTTTTAGCAAAACCTTCCGTTTCATAACTCCACAATTTCACTTCTTCGTAATTATTCTTTAGATTAGAATTATTACTGTCGGCTCCAATATTACACCATTCGCCAAGAACAGAATCTCCTAGAAATCCATCATGTCCTTTATTCGAATATGCAAAAAGCACTACATTTTTCACTTCACCACCAATTCTGGAATAAGGCCCAACTGTTGTAGCACCATATACTTTTGAAGCCATTTTTACTTGTGCATTTTCGCACAAGGCAAAAGGTCCTCTAATTACTGAACCTTCCATGATTTCTGAATCTTTACCTATATATATAGGACCTGCAGAAGCATTTAAAGTAACAAATTCTAACTTTGCCCCTTCTTCTATAAATATATTTTCAGGTGCAATGACATTGACACTTTTTGGGATTGGCTGTGATTTTCTATCCTCGGTTACGTATTCAAAATCCTCTCGTATCGCAGCATCATTTTTAGAAAAAATATCCCAAGTATGTTCAACCGTTATGCAATCATCAGTATATTCAATAATTTCATAGGTATCAAAATTTACTTCTTCCTGCTCTTCATTCGTATAAAAAGCAATGACTTCATCTCCTTTAAAAATAGCTTGATTGGGTTCTAAATTACTAACCATTTCTGCTAATACATCATTAGGAAGAAAGGAAGCATTTATCATTACATTTTCTTCTAATTCTACCATTGGAAATTTCTCTGACAAATATTCTTCTGTCAACGTAGTTGTCGTAGAACCCAGACGCATTTCCCATTTTTGACGAATGGTCATGATTCCAATAAGAATATCCGCAACCGGACGCGTGAAAGTAAAAGGTAATAAAGCGTTTCTGGAAGGTCCGTCAAAAAGTATGTAATTCATAAAATTGTTTATTTGTTGATTCGGTTATTTGTTGATTAAAATTAGCTCAAACAACTTCCCTTTTTATAATATTGACTTCAAAGTTACAAAGTTTTCAAATAAATAAAATAAAAAAAGCCTTCCAAAAAGAAAGGCTTTGATATAATTAAAAACAAGTTAAAATTATTTAACGTGTTTAGCGTATTTAGTTTTGAATTTATCAATACGTCCTGCAGTATCGATAAGTTTAGATTTACCTGTGTAAAAAGGGTGAGAAGTTCTAGAGATCTCCATTTTTACAACTGGGTATTCAACACCATCAACTGTTAATGTTTCTCTTGTATCTGCAGTAGATTTAGTGATAAAAACTTCGTCATTTGACATGTCTTTAAATGCAACTAATCTGTAATTTTCTGGGTGAATTCCTTTTTTCATCTTGTTAATCTTTTTTATTTGTTAATTATAATTTGTCTTGAAGCTTTTCTTCTAACAGAAAAGGTATAAACTCCTTATAACTTTTTGTTTTACAATATTATTTTGAGTTTGCAAATTTACAATTATTTTCCAATAAACAAATCTTTGCATCACTTTTTTTATATAATCGTAAAAAACGATTTTTAGCTACGAATATATTGGGAATTGTTATATTTGTGGATTAATTCTAAAACAACAACAATGATAAATGAAATTATTAAAAAGAATGGAATAACCTTTGGAGTAACAATTGGAATTGTTTCTGCATTAATTACTTCAACAATTTACGCTATTGATTTAAATTTATTTACTTCTTGGTGGATTGGAGTCTTAAGTATTTTGGTTTATCTTACATTGGGAATTGTTTTACTTTCGAAAACAAAAAAAGAGCTCAACAATGTTTTCTCTTTCAAGGATGCTTTTACGACTTACTTCATAGCTACACTAATAGGTATTTTAATTTCAACTCTTTTTAATGTTCTTTTATTCAATTTTATTGACCCTTCTGCTAAAGAGACTTTAAGTGAATTAATGATTAAATATACTGTCAATATGATGCAAAAATTAGGCACACCAGCATCAGCCATTAACGACGCTATAGCAAAAATGAAAGAAAACAATCCTTATTCTACATTGGAACTATTAAAAGGATCTATTTTCAGTATTGTTTTCAGTTCTATTTTTGGATTAATTTTGGCAGCATTCTTTAAAAGCAAATCTACACAAGAATAAAAATTAATGAATTTATCTATACTCATACCGCTTCTTAATGAAGAGGAATCGCTTAATGAACTATACAACTGGATCATCAAAGTGATGCAATCTCATAATTATACGTACGAAATCATTTTTCTGGATGATGGAAGTACCGATAACTCATGGGCTATTATCGAAGGATTTGCAAATGAAAACCCTCATGTAAAAGGCGTTCGTTTCATGAAAAATTTTGGAAAATCACAAGCATTGCATGCTGGATTTGCAAAAGCGCAAGGCTATGTGATTATCACTATGGATGCGGACTTGCAGGACAGCCCAGAGGAAATTCCGGGATTATATGATATGATTACCAACGGCAAATATGATTTGGTTTCCGGATGGAAAAAGAAACGCTACGACTCCGTAGTGGCCAAAAACCTTCCTTCTAAATTATTCAATTGGGCTGCCAGAAAAACTTCAGGGGTTGAATTGAATGATTTCAATTGTGGATTGAAAGCCTACAAAAACATTGTGGTTAAAAACATTGAAGTTTCAGGTGAAATGCACCGATACATTCCGGTTTTGGCAAAAAATGCAGGTTTTGGAAAAATTGGTGAAAAAGTAGTACAGCATCAAGCTAGAAAATATGGTGAGACGAAGTTTGGTATGGAACGATTCATTAATGGTTTCCTGGATTTAATTACCATTTGGTTTCTTTCCCGTTTTGGAAAAAGACCGATGCATTTATTTGGTGCTATGGGATCTGTAATGTTTATTATTGGGTTTATGCTTGCCGGATATATTGGTATTTCAAAACTATATCATATGTATAATGACATGCGCTATAGTCTGGTAACAAATAATCCTTGGTTTTATATTGCACTTACGACAATGGTTTTGGGAACACAATTATTTTTGGCCGGATTTCTTGGCGAAATAATTTTGCGAACAAAAAATAATGAAGAGCGTTATAAAGTGTCGAGTGAAGTTAATTTTTTATAAATTTAACTAAAACTAAATTTAAAGATAATAGTTATCGTTTACACTATAACTAGCCCTGATTACTTCACATAACTTTTATTTTTATAGGAGTTCAGTGAATTTCATTTGCAGCGGCATCCTTTTTCTTTTTTTTATTTAAAAAAAGAAAAAGACACAGCGGATAGCAGGATATAGCTCCTAAAACAAAACAACTGTATTTAAATTTTAATTACGAATTTAGAAACTAAAAAACATATAGAATGGATATCAAACAAAACATTTTGGATGCAGTCAATGAGTGGCTTACGCCAACATTTGACTCCGTAACTCAGGAAGCGATTAAAGAATTGATGACTACATCGCCTAAAGAACTGGAAGAGAGTTTTTATAAAAATCTTGAATTTGGAACTGGCGGAATGCGCGGAGTTATGGGTGTGGGAAACAATCGCATCAATAAATACACACTTGGAAAAAGCACGCAAGGACTTTCGGATTACCTGCATACTGCATTTCCTAACCAGCCTTTGAAAGCGGTTATTGCTTACGATTGTCGCCATAATAGTGATACGTTGGCCAAATTAGTTGCGGATGTTTTCTCGGCTAACGGAATTGAAGTGTATTTGTTTTCGGAATTGAGACCTACTCCAGAATTGTCATTTGCGGTAAAACATTTAGGCTGTCAGTGCGGAATTGTTCTTACGGCATCGCATAATCCACCGGAATATAACGGGTACAAAGTATACTGGCAAGATGGTGGACAAATTGTACCTCCGGAAGATGAGGGAATTATCACTGTTATTGAAAATTTAAATTACAATCAAATCAAGTTTACTGCCAATGAAGATTTGATACATTATATTGATACGGACGTTGATGAAGCTTTTATCAAATCGACTATCGAAAATGCGAGTTTTGGAACTTCGGCTGAAGCCAAAAAAAATCTGAATATTGTTTTCACTTCTTTGCACGGAACATCTATAAAATTAGTTCCTGATACCTTATCACAAGCGGGTTATCCTAACGTGAATATTGTTGAAGAACAAAGAGTGCCGAATGGTGATTTCCCAACCGTTAAATCTCCAAATCCAGAAGAGCCGGAAGCATTGACAATGGCATTGGCATTGGCTGACAAAACGAATTCGGATATTGTTATTGGGACTGATCCTGACTGTGACCGTTTAGGAATTGCCGTTAGAAATAACGAAGGTAAAATGACGTTGCTTAACGGAAATCAAACCATGATTTTGATGACTGCATTCTTATTAGAACAATGGAAAAAAGCAGGTAAAATCAATGGCAAACAATTTGTGGGTTCTACGATTGTTTCTACTCCTATGATGATGGAATTAGCAACAAACTATGGTGTAGAATGTAAAGTTGGCTTGACTGGTTTCAAATGGATTGCCAAGATGATTAAGGATTTTCCTGAGTTGGAATTCATCGGAGGTGGTGAAGAAAGTTTTGGTTATATGGTAGGCGATGCCGTACGTGATAAAGATGCTGTTGCAGCAACTTTATTGATTTGCGAAGTTGCGGCTCAAGCAAAAGCAAAAGGAAGCACGGTTTATAAAGAATTACTACAACTGTATGTGGACAACGGTTTTTACAAAGAATACTTAGTTTCATTGACTAAAAAAGGAATGGATGGTTTACAGGAAATCAATCAGATGATGATTGATTTGCGTGAGAATCCATTGAAAGAAATCAACGGACAACGAGTTGTCATGGTAGAGGATTATCAATCTTCAATAGCTAAAAACTTGCTTACTGACGAGGAAACCAAAATGGAAATTCCAAAATCGAACGTATTGATTTATTACACCGAAGATGGTTCTAAAATTTGTGCCAGACCAAGTGGAACGGAACCTAAAATAAAATTTTATATCAGTGTAAATACGGAATTGGATTCAGTTGAAGATTTCAATGAAGTAGAAAGCATTTTGGATAACAAAATAAAAAATATCATTACTTCAATGCAATTGAATTAATTAAAAACAAAATTGATTTTTCAGACAGACCCGATAATTGGAGAAGTCATCGGGTCTTGATGATAAAAAAAACAACTTAAATGGATTCAAATTTCAAAAAAATTATTCCTTTCACAAACCCATATCGTTCTCATGTGGTTTGGAACGTAATATTCAATGTTTTTTACGCACTGTTTAGCACCTTGTCTTTTATTGCATTAATCCCAATGATGGATGTCCTTTTTGGTACTACTGAAAAAATCAATCAAAAACCTGTTTTAGAGTCTATTTTTGACATCATCAAATTTTCTAAAGAATACTTATATTACAACATCACACTACTAACCGAAAGGAATGGTCCTGAATTTGCCTTACTGTTAGTTATTGCCATAGTAAGTATAACTTTCCTATTCAAAAATCTGTTTAATTACTTAGCATCCAATCATTTGATGCATCTTAAAAATGGTGTGCTGAAGGATTTAAGAAATTCAATGTATCACAAAATCATTAACTTACCTGTTTCCTACTATTCCGAAAAAAGAAAAGGTGATATTATGGCTAGAATGTTAGGTGATGTAAATGAGGTTCAAAATTCTTTTTTTTCTATCTTAGAATTAATTGTTAAGGAGCCAATGACCATCGTATTCACCCTTGTTGGTATGATTGCAATAAGTTTTAAGTTAACCTTGTTTGTGTTTATTTTTATCCCTCTTTCAGGACTATTAATATCAAAAATTGGTAAATCACTGCGCAGCAAATCCGAAAGAGTACAATATGAAAATGGCTATCTAATTTCGATTGTAGAAGAATCGTTATCTGGACTAAAAGTTGTTAAAAGTTACAATGCCGAATCAAATTTTAAACAAAAATTTAATGATTCAGTCACCCGAGTTTTAAAATTGTCTAACAGTATAGGTAAAAAAAATAACTTAGCTACGCCTTTAAGTGAGTTCTTAGGAATCATCACTATTTGCATATTGCTTTGGTTTGGTGGAAAAATGGTACTTGTCGACAAATTACCTGATGGAAAAGCATTACTTGATGGAGCTAAATTTCTAGCCTACATGGGTCTTGCGTATAACATATTAACTCCTGCCAAAGCCATTTCTAAAGCCTCTTATTCGGTAAAAAATGGACTAGCGGCAGCCCAACGTGTTTTTGAAGTTTTAGAAGTAAAAAATGAGATTACAGACAGCGAAAATGCAATTAAAAAATTAACTTTTGAAGACAGTATCGCAATTAAGAATATTAATTTCAGATATGAAGACGAAAATGTTTTAAAAGACTTTTCGCTTCAAGTTAAAAAAGGACAAACTGTTGCACTTGTAGGACAATCCGGTAGTGGAAAAAGTACCATTGCTAATTTATTGACTCGTTTTTATGATGTAAATGAAGGTACAATCGCTATTGATGGAATTGACATCAAAGACATGAACCTGCACTCGCTTCGTGATTTAATGGGATTAGTTACTCAAGACAGTATTTTATTTAATGATACTATAAAAGCCAATATCGCTTTGGGAAAACAGGATGCAACCGATACAGAAATCATCGAAGCATTGAAAATTGCGAATGCCTATGAATTTGTAAAAGACTTGCCACTGGGAATTCATACAAATATTGGCGACAGCGGAAACAAACTTTCCGGTGGACAAAAACAACGATTATCCATTGCCAGAGCGGTTTTGAAAAACCCTCCGATTATGATTCTGGATGAAGCGACTTCAGCATTGGATACCGAAAGCGAAAAATTCGTTCAAGTGGCACTGGAAAACATGATGCAAAACAGAACTTCAATTGTTATTGCGCACCGTCTATCTACCATTCAAAAAGCTGATTTAATTGTTGTGATGCAAAAAGGAAAAATAGTCGAGCAAGGAAAACATGACGAACTTATTGCAATGAATGGTACTTACAATAAACTAGTCACCATGCAGTCTTTCGAGTAATAAATGATATAGATTACAGCTTTTTGTGACCATTAAATCTTTAAATAATATTATTTTTTAAATCTTAAAAGTCTAAAAAAATGTACATCAACAATCCAAACATAAAACTTCCTGAAGATCCAAATACTGTTGTTTGGAAATATCTTGACTTATCTAAGTTTTTAGATTTATTAATGTCCGGAAAATTATTCATGTCGCGATCAGATAAATTCGAAGATCAATATGAAGGCACTTTTAGCGAACCCACTTTTGAGGAAATAAAAAAACTTTCCATTGACAATCCAGATTTTTTAAACTATTATAAAACACATCGGGAAAAAGTAGCGATTAGCAGCTGGCATATCAATGAATATGAATCATTTGCCATGTGGCAGATTTTTACTCAAAATAATGAAGGTTTGGCAATCCAGTCCACAATCGGACGTTTGCAGGAATCGCTGGTTCCAGAAATAAATCTCAAGCAATATATCGGGGAAGTAAATTATATCGATTACAAAAAAGAACACATTCCGTTTGATGATATGTTTTTTCCTTTTTTATTCAAACGAAAAAGTTTTCAATATGAAGGCGAAGTACGCATCATCACAGACATTGGCAAAAGCGATATAAAAATTAATGAAGGATTGAAAATCAATGTAAATATCAATCAGTTGATCGAAAAAATATACATTCATCCCAAATCCGAAAACTGGTATAAAAATCTGGTCATTCAATTAGTAAAACAACTGGGATTTGATTTCACTATAGAAAAATCAGACTTGGAAAGTGAGATTTTGATCTAAAATCAGTGCTTCTAAACTGGCTCGTAACCAATTATTTTCCATTCTTTTTTTGACAAATCAATATAGTAGTAATTCACCACATCTTTCTTATCAAATTCGCCATTTTTATTAGTATCCTCAACGGTTCTATAGTACAAACGATTATTCGACCCTATCAATTTCCAATCGATTAATTCCTGAAAATCAGAAGATATTTTAGTGAATTTCTCACCGCTGATTTCGCTTAAATACAAGGCTTTAATATCACTTGTGTCTAATTTTCCGTCTTTATTCGTATCCATGTCGACCATAGTGTACACCATAATTTGGTTATTGGTTTTATCAGCAACCGACTTTAAATACGTAGCTGTTTGAATCAAAACAGGTTTTTCTGTCAATTTTCTGATGGAATCCGAATCTACTTTTTGAAATTTTAAATTCTGTAAAAAACCGGTGATTTCAAATTCTCCATAGTTCGATATTGTAAAACTCAAATCGTTAACGCTGGAAGAACCATATCTCGATTTTATCCCTTTCTCACGAATACTTAAATCCGCAACAGGATGAATCAAATAATCCGTTCCTTCCATTTGAAGTGGCAAATCGGCAATTTGTATTTGAGTAGAATCAGCTTTGGCCAGTTCTTTTGCTCTATTTGTTCCATCGTACGTAACTTTTGGTTTTTCAATCTCCTCTTTACAACTGGTTAAAAGCAAAATTGCGATTCCTAATATTGTGATATGTAGTTTTTTCATGTTGTTGTACTATTAAAATTCAAATGTAATCATTTTTAAAAATGGTAAGGCCATTCGATACTTGATTTAACGAATTAAAATTGGGTTAAACTTTACTCATTCTTAACGGTTATAACTTTGCGGTCAATTTCACATTAAAAACTCTGGTGGTCATATAATTAGGAATTGCATATTGATTTTTAGAATACACATCCCGAACCCAAGTATTTGTAATGGCATTTTGATTGTCAAAAAGATTAAAAATCTCTAATCCTATCGCCAACTCTTTAAAGTCTTTAAACCAGCCCGTATTGTTCTCTTTTTTTGTAGTGTTATCTATAAAAACTTTGGAGAAACCTACATCCACACGGCGGTAATCATTCAATCGATTTTGGTATAAGTAAGGATCAGCATACGATGGCGAACCTCCCGGCAATCCAGTATTGTAAACTAAATTCAGATACAATTTTATACTTGGAATATTAGGCATATAATCTTGAAACAAAAGCCCAAATTTCAATCGTTGATCCGTAGGTCTGGCAATATATCCTTTATCTTTACTGTTTTCTTCTGTTTTCAAATAACCAAAGCTAAACCAAGATTCTGTCCCGGGAACAAATTCCCCGTTCAAGCGAACATCTAATCCTTGCGCATAGGCTGTTGCATTATTATTGGCAGCGTAACGAATGCGAACATTGTCAATCGTGTACGTATTTACATCTGTCAGCGATTTATAATACAACTCCGAAACCAACTTGAAAGGGCGATCCCACATCTTAAAACTATAATCATTCCCAAAAACAAAATGAATAGATTGTTGCGCTTTGGTATTGGGTTGCACTATTCCATCCGCATCTCTCAACTCTCTGTAAAATGGTGGTTGATGGTACAATCCTCCTGAAAGTCTAAAAACCATATCTTTCTCCCAGGCTGGTTTTATGGCAAATTGAGCTCTGGGACTAAAAGTAATTTGAGATTTTCCTATAATAGTATTACCAATAACTTCCCAATTGTGCATTCGTATTCCAGCATTATACCAAACTTTACTTGAACCAATATTCGATTTCAAACTCCATTGACCATAACCCGAAAATCTATTGATGGAGTTAAAATTTGTCGCTCGGATATTTTGATACGGAACAAGTGGCCCTGTGTAAGGCGAATACGGTTGATCATTTTTAGGTAAATCAATAATTGGTGGATTCAAAGAGAAACCAGCCGAATCAATTACCTCCCACTCTATTATTCTGTCACGAATGGATTCTAGTGTATATTTTATTCCCCATTCAAATTGATTTTCTTTCCAATCATGAAATCCTTTTATCTCTGTATTAACAATCAGCGCATCTAAATCATTTCTGGCATGACTCAGCTGCGAACCAATTCCTCTTGTAAAAGCAACTTCTCCAAAAGTTTCTGATCCAATACTGGAATCCACTTCTCCTAAACGGTATTGTGCGAAAATATCAAAATATTCTTGTTCCAAAGTATGAAAAACAGAACCGATAAATTTCAAAGTGAAGTTATCCGAAACATTGAAAGTTGTTTTTAAAGCTCCAAAATACGTATCGTATTTATCCTTTTCCTGACCTTCATAAAAAACAGTAAGTGCCATAGGATTATCTATGGTTCCAAAATTAGTCTGTCTCGTCAATGGCTGGTATTGGTATTTATTTTGAGAAATATTCCCAAGAAAACTCCATTGCCATTTGGCCGAAGCTTGATAATTTATATTGGTTTGAATATCCGCAAAGGATGGCGTAAAATTCGTTTGAGTTTCTTGACTTTTTACCAAAAGACTGTTGTTACGATATCGAACTCCCGTAACCGCAGACCATTTTTTATTCTTGGAAACTGCATCAACAGAAAGGCTTCCGCCAAGAAAACTAGCTTCAAGGCTTGCGCCAAATTTAACCGGTTTTCTATACGTAATATCTAAAACTGAGGATAATTTATCTCCAAACTTCGCTTGAAAACCTCCCGCCGAGAAATCAACATTTTGTACCAAATCCGTATTGGTAAAACTTAACCCTTCTTGTTGTCCCGAACGAATCAAGAACGGACGATAGACTTCAATTTCATTTACATAAACCAAATTTTCGTCATAATTCCCACCACGCACGGCGTATTGCGTACTCAATTCGTTATTAGAATTTACTCCGGGTAAGGTTTTTAAAATATTTTCGATACCTGCATTTGCTCCGGGAATCTTTCTGATGACGTCAGGCTCAATTGTAGAAATCCCTTGAATTAACTTTCTGTTATTAGATGTCACAATCACTTCACCCATTTGTTCTTCCTGATCACTCATCACTGGGTTGAACTCCTTTTGTTCATTGGAATCCAAAGAAAAAATTATCGTTATTTTTTTCAACGAAACATGCGTAAAAACAAGTGTTACTTTTTGGTTCGCAGGGACTTTTAGATCGTAAAAACCATTTTTATTGGATTGAGTGCCAATACTGGAATAAGAAACATTTACGTTATCTACCGGTTGATTGTTTTTGTCTAAAATAACTCCTTTTATTCTAGCCGTTTGGGCCAATAAAGGTAGGCTTATGAAGCAAAAAAAGAAAACAAAAATTAATTTATTAGTGCTCAAATGATTTGGTTTTTATTTTTTTTGGCTTCTAAAAAAACGAGTTTCAAAGGTAGTTGAATTTCCTACATTATCAATCACCACAACTTTTAAATCATTGGCGCCTTCAGCTACAATTCCATCACTGAAATAATGGATTAGTTTTCTAGTTTTATTATCATATTCGAATAATACCCATTTTCCGTTTAAATAGCCATTGTATGATTTTATACCTGACACGTCATCGTAGATGGAAAGCTTAATTGTTTTTTGCTCGCTGATCCATTTTCCTTCTACGGGAACGGTCATGCTTATTTTTGGTGCAATAGTATCTGCTACCAAAGCATATTTCCCTAAAATTTTAACCTTTGTATTGAACACACTGTCCTTTCTATAGGTTGGATTGTAATTTACTTTTTTTCCTTCTATTCTGCCAATGAACATTTTTTCTCTTTGCGCTTCAGTCGATTTTGTGTCTTCAATTGAAACCGTAAAATTAGTATGAGCCGGAACAGTATCGTCGTGTAAAAACAACGTGTCATTTTTTACATCAAAATTCAAATCAAAATCTTCGTAAAAAGTTCCTGCAGGAAAGAAAACCGACATGTTTGCTAAAGCAAAATTGCTGTCTTTATTGGCTTTTACAAAATAGTTTGATTGCACTGGCTCCGGGCTGATAGTAGTAGACAATAAATCATATTGAACAGGAATGGCTATTGTTTTTTTATTTCCAAAGAAATCAGAAACTTCAATGCGATACAGCGATGCTAAATTTGGAGTTACTTGTAAAACTCCTTTATTTTCATCGGCTTGGATAATGCTCAAGTTATATGGGTTTTTCATGAATAATTTCTGAACTCGTTGTTGCATTTTCTTATATCTCGAATAATCGATTAGCGCATTGATATAACGCATGTCGTCAAATGAATAGGTATTGAATTCATACCCGAAGTTTTGTTTCCCATTATAAAAAGACTGCACTTTATACACTCCGTTATTATTAAACGAAACATCGTCGCTGTCATAAGCAGAAATGCCAAAACCTATAGTACCATTTGCCACCACTTTATCTGAAAGATAGGTACCGTCTTTTTGTAATGAAACATTCAGTAATAAAGGTCGTTTCGAATGATTGACTGTAGTTTTCGAATCCAAAGGATACACATAAACTCCGGAAACAGTTGGTTTCTTAGTATCTTTTAAAAATTTATTGAATCCAAAAAGCATCGGATTGATTATGAATTCTGAATTAGAATCTCGAAATTCAAAATGCAAATGCGGTCCTTCTGAAGCTCCTGTATTTCCAGAAAAAGCAATAACTTCTCCTTTTTTTACTATCATTTCATCGGGCTTAAAAAACATTTCAATTTCAAATGATTGTTCTTTGTAATGCGTTTTCTTGATGTAGTTTTCTATTTCACCATTAGCCATTTTTAAATGTCCATAAACTGATGTATAACCATTAGGATGGTTGATGTAAATTGTTTTTCCGTTTCCAAAAGTAGATATCTTTATTCTTGACACATAACCATCGGCCACTGCATATACTTTCAATCCTTCTTTTTGTTGCGTTCTTAAATCAAAACCTGCATGAAAATGATTGGGTCTCAATTCTCCAAAATTCCCGGACAATTGCATCGGAATATCTAATGGTGAACTAAAATAATCTTTTGGATAGTCAACTTGTGCAAAAACAGCAGTGCAAAAAAATAAAAAAAATACAGAAAATCTCATCGTTTACATTTTTGCTAAGATAAAAAAAGTATTCAAAACAGCACTAAAAAAAACAGTCCGTAACCATTTGTTTAACTGATATTTAATTAATTTAATGCAAAAAAAATAATAAAATATTGCAAAATTAAAAAGGAATACTAACTTTGTATGATTATGTAATGAATAAGATATATAATGAGTGCAATTGCAGAAATTATTGATACTCTTGAAAATAAGATTGAAAAACTTTTCACTAAAATGAAAGGTTTGGAGAAAAATAATCAAGATTTGAAAAACGAATTAACAAAAACTGCATCCATAATACAAACTCAGTCACAAGAGATTGAAGCGCTAAAAACGCAGTATGAAACACTCAAAGTAGCAAATACATTACTAGGCAGTGACGATAATAAAAGAGATACGAAGCTTAAAATAAATTCATTAATTCGCGAAATTGATTACTGTATAGCACAGCTATCAGATTAATAAAAGATATGGACGAAAAGCTTAAAATTAAAATATCAATCGCAGACAGAGTCTACCCGTTAACGGTTGATTTCTCGCAGGAAGAAGGCCTAAGAAGCGCTTCTAAAAAAATTGATAAGATGATCAAGCAATTTGAAGAAAATTATGCTGTTCGTGACAAGCAAGATGTATTGGCAATGTGTGCTTTACAATTTGCCTCACAAACGGAACAAAAACAAATTGATAATGCCATAGATGGAGAAGCAACCATCGAAAGAATTAAAAAAATCAATGCGATTTTAGATCAATATCTCGACAAATAAACGTTCTTTACAAAAACTAAGATACTGCCTACATTAGTTCATATTTGGTAAACTCAACACTAACAATTTAGAATGAGCAAATCATCGTTACTATAGCAAGCCGTTTAAGTACGGAAGCTTGAACAACGAGTTAGCTCAAAACTTGTCTTTCCGAGTTTATACAAGCAACCTAATGTAGGCTTTTTTTTTATATAAATTTTAACAAACATGGACATATTAACGATTATTATTTCAGGAATTATAGGTATTGCGGGAGGTTTTGGTATCGCCAAATTGATAGAAAAAAGCAATATTTCCAACTTAATTAAAAATGCAAAAAAAGAAGCATCATCCATTTTGAAAGATGCTAATCTGGAAGCTGAAAACATAAAAAAAGATAAAATTCTTCAAGCAAAAGAGAAATTTATTGAATTAAAGTCAGAACACGAACAAGTTATTTTATCCCGTGATAAAAAAGTTGCCGAAATAGAAAAAAGAGTTCGTGATAAAGAATCTCAAATTTCTAATGAATTATCAAAAGCTAAAAAAGTAAATGATGATTTTGAATCTAAAACTTTAGAATACACCACTAAAATTGAAAATCTAGATAAAAAACAAGCTGAAGTTGACAAACTACATAAAAGTCAATTGCAACAGTTAGAAGTTATCTCTGGTTTATCTGCTGAAGAAGCTAAAGATCAATTAGTAGAAGGACTGAAAGCGGAAGCAAAAAGCAAAGCAATGTCTCATATTCAAGACACTATTGAAGAGGCAAAATTGACAGCACAGCAAGAAGCTAAAAAAATCATCATCAATACCATTCAAAGAGTTGGTACAGAAGAAGCAGTAGAAAACTGTGTTTCTGTATTTAATATTGAATCTGACGACGTAAAAGGTAGAATCATTGGCCGTGAAGGTAGAAATATCCGTGCGCTGGAAGCTGCAACTGGAGTAGAAATCATTGTAGATGATACACCGGAAGCTATTATCCTTTCTTGTTTTGATCCTGTACGTAGAGAAATTGCGCGTTTGGCACTACATAAATTGGTAACTGACGGAAGAATTCACCCGGCTCGTATTGAAGAAGTAGTTGCAAAAACTGCTAAACAAATTGACGATGAAATTATAGAAGTTGGTAAACGTACCGTTATTGATTTAGGAATTCACGGATTACACCCTGAATTGATTAAAGTGGTAGGACGTATGAAATACCGTTCATCTTACGGACAGAATTTATTGCAACACTCCCGTGAAGTTTCTAAACTTTGTGGAATTATGGCTGCAGAACTTGGCCTAAACGTAAAACTGGCTAAAAGAGCTGGTTTATTACACGATATTGGTAAAGTACCAGATGCTGAAAGTGATTTACCACACGCATTATTAGGAATGCAATGGGCCGAGAAATATGGTGAAAAAGAAGAGGTTTGTAACGCTATTGGAGCACACCACGATGAGATAGAGATGAAATCATTATTATCGCCAATTATTCAGGTTTGTGATGCTATATCAGGAGCACGACCAGGAGCAAGAAGACAAGTATTGGATTCTTACATTCAACGTCTAAAAGATCTTGAAGAAGTAGCGTACGGGTTCAGCGGTGTGAAAAACGCTTATGCCATTCAAGCCGGTAGAGAACTTCGTGTAATTGTGGAAAGCGAAAAAGTTTCTGATGAAAATGCGGCTAACTTATCTTTTGATATCTCACAAAAAATCCAAACGGAGATGACCTATCCAGGACAAGTTAAAGTAACTGTAATTCGTGAAACAAGAGCAGTAAATATTGCTAAATAATTTATTTGATTTTACATATAAAAAAACTTCTCATCGCTGAGAAGTTTTTTTTTGCCTTATAATACGAATCGCTTTAAAAGATACTTTGCTTATGTATCGAAACCCGTTAATTAATCATTTAAACTATCGTTGAAGATGATTTTAAAAGTAGTTCCTACTCCTACTTCACTTTCGACCGAGACAGTTCCTTTCATCGATTCTATTTGATTCTTTGTAATGTGCAATCCTAGTCCTCTGGCTTCTTCATGCTTATGAAACGTTTTATACATCCCAAAAAGAGAATCTCCATATTTCTTCAAATCGATGCCTAATCCGTTATCAGAAATCGACAACGTTTTTTTCCCATTTTCCAATGAGAAAGAATATTTTATCTCAACAGGCTTGTTAGGATTTGAATATTTTATGGCATTTGTTGTAAAATTCAACAAAACACTTTCTAAGTATGCTGGATTAAAATCGACAAAAACACCATCAGGAATCTCTTTTATAATGGTAACTTGATTTTGATTTTTTAAATTCTTGATCAAGTCCAAAGTCTTATTCAAATATAAATTCAAGTTCAATGATTTAATTGGAATGTTCGAATTACTTTGTATTAGCACCAATTGGGTCAAATTTGCTATTGTCTCGTTTAAATCATTCGAAACAGTGCGCAAATGAGCCAACATTTCTTTGTTACTCTCTAAATCTTCATCGGCATCTATAATGTCTAAAAGTGACTTAATATTACCGGCTTGCGTATTTAGATTATGCGATACAATATGTGAAAAATTCAATAGTCGGCTATTTTGCTGGCTATACAATTCCATTGTTTTTATTAACTCCAGTTCTTTTTCTTTTTGCGAAGAAATATCAGTATGCGTTCCTATAACACGCAATGGCTTTCCATCTGCATCACGCTCAATTACTTTTCCTCTATCTAAAATCCATTTGTATTTTCCGCTTGACGTTAAAACGCGGTGGTAATTTTCATAAAAAGGTATTTTATTTTCAAAATGCTCATGAATTTCAGAATAATATTTTTTTAAATCATCAGGATGCACAATTTCGTCCCAACGTTCCGGATTATCAAAAATATCCAAAGACTCCTGCTCTAGGATTTTCATCGATTGTGAAGAATAGAAAACTTTGTTGGTGGTTAAATCCCAATCCCATACTCCTGCTGTTGAAGCTTCAAGAGCAAATTTAAAACGTTCTTCAGAAATTTTAAGTTTAATTTCCTGTTCTTTTAAGTCAGTCACATCCGAAACTCTTCCATAAAAAGCAATATTCCCATCAGGATATAATTCTGGTTTTGATGAAACTTTGAGCCATCGCAATCCCTTTTCAGGCAATAAAACCCGAAACTCAAAATCCCATCTGATAATGTTTCGTTTTGCATTTACCAATGACTGAAAAAACGACAATCGATCCGCTTCAAATATCCTGTCATAGACAAGAAATTTGTCACTGTCAACAAAATGATTTGAAGACAACTCAAAAAAATCGTTTACCGATTTACTCACTAAAGGAAATAAATAGGTATTGTCAGGAGCAATCACAAATTCAAAAATTAAATCTGGAATCTCATTAAATAATTTACTGTAAAAATCATTTACCTCCTGGCAATTTTCGTTTTGGGGAAAATCAAAAACCATATTACTTTTTATAAGATTTTAGTACAACACAATTTAGATTATATTTTTTATTAAACAACCAAATTAACAATAAAATCGCACCAATTTAATAAGATGTTAAGTTGAATATTTATAAAGTTTATTTTAGGTTAAATCCGTAAACTTTTTCTTTCTTAAACAATTTTAAATTACAAACAAAATGTTATTTTCTGGGGTGGAAGGAATTTAGAACTTCCGTCAGAAATTTTCTGTCAAGATGCACATATATTTCTGTTGTTGTTATCGATTCATGGCCAAGCATCAACTGTATAGAGCGCAAATCAGCTCCATTTTCTAAAAGATGAGTTGCAAAAGAGTGTCTTAAAGTATGCGGACTTATCGTTTTATTCAAATCTATTTTGATTGCTAAACTTTTAATTATTGTAAAAATCATAGCCCTGGTCAGTTGCTTTCCTCTTCTATTTAAAAAGAGCGTGTCCTCAAAACCTTTTTGGATAGTAATGTGCGTTCTAATAGTATTCCTATAAATTTGAATGTATTTCTGCGTCAAATCACCTATTGGAACAAAACGCTGTTTGTTTCCTTTACCCGTTATTTTAATAAAACCTTCCTCAAAGAATAAGTCGGAAATTTTCAAAGAAACTAATTCTGAAACCCGCAATCCACAGCCATATAGTGTTTCGAGCATAGCTCTATTACGTTCGCCTTCGTTAGTCGTTAAGTCTATTGCAAAAATAAGACTGTCAATCTCTTCCACCGATAAAGTATCCGGAAGTTTCCTGCCCGTTTTAGGAGTTTCAATAAGTTCTAATGGATTGTCTGCCCTATAATCTTCAAATATCAAATAACTAAAAAAACTTTTAAGACCTGATATGATTCTGGCTTGTGAACGCGGATTAACCTCTTTAGCCACACTATAAATAAATTGCTGCACCGTTTCTTCTCCAATTTTTATTGGTGAAACAACAATTTTATTTTTAGTCAAAAAAAGACACAACCGTTCAATATCAAAGGAATAATTATCTATAGTATTCTTAGACAAACCGCGTTCGATTTTTAAGTATGATTGATAGCTTTTTATGCAGGAAATCCAGTTCATAGTTACAAAGTAACGCTTTTTTGAGCATAAAAAAACCACTACAAAGAGTGGTTTTAAAAGTATTTTTTAGGAGTAATAGACTATTTCCCCCATTTTCCTCCTCCTAAATAAAATCCTAAATGAATTCCTAAATAAGAATTTGCAACAGAACCTTTATTAGCTCCATTAGAATCCTCTAAATTAGTATCAGGAACTAAATTATACTCCAGACCCATCCTGAATTTCCCCCATTCGAAACCAGCTCTAACTAAACCGCCAAATACACCACTAACTTCTGGTTGCAATTCTGTTCCTGCATCAACATCAGCTTCATTAAATTCAACATTTCCTATAGCATAATAACCTGCTCCACCTCCTACATAAGGAACAAAAGATTTTCCAGATTTATTAAAATAATAATCATAGGTTCCTACAAATGAACTGCTCGCTGAAAGTTTAGCATTGTCAATTTCTCCATTAGAACTTTCAACATCACGAACTATAGCTGCAATACCCATTCGTAAACCAACATTCATATTATCCTGAATATTGTATTTTGGTTCCAAAGAAAATAAGATGCCACCACCACCATTAGTAGGAACAACGCCTAAATCCAAGCCAACTCTAAAACCATCTTTTTTTTGTGAATAACCGTTGAAACCAACGAAAGTAATAAGTACTGCTAAAATAATTCTTTTCATTTTTGATGTTTAATTGTTAATAACGACATAAAAGTATATTAATTCTAAAGTACTACACTTCCTACCTAACATAAGTTATTAACATATTTAAATTATGAATTTATATAAAAAAACCTCCCAAATCGGGAGGTTTTGAAAATTATATGTTTTTAAAATATTAAAATTTATAACCTATCGAAATTTGAAAAACAGAATTTTTAGATTCATCTTCATCTGGAAATAATTCATCCTGCAAACGTGTCAGTCCAAAATTATAACGTGCTCCAATCATAAAATTTTCTGTAATATCATATCCTAAACCAAAATTCAAACTTACATCTGTTGATTTAAGCTCGTCCTTAACGTCCTCAGATTCTCCACCAGATTTTGCTTTGGCAGAAACCAGAAAACCTATTTGAGGGCCTACTTCCAGACTAAAAGCATCAGCTACATAATATTTAGCCATAACTGGAATAGTAATGTAATCTAATTTCAAATCTCCATCTAACCCCTCAAACTCAAATTTAGTTCCTTGAGCAGAGTACAAAACTTCAGGTTGAATAGCGAATGTATTACTAATCATAAATTCTCCAAAAAAACCAACATGAAATCCTACTAAAGATTTTGAATTCACTCCGTCTACATCAGCATTAGTAATTGTGGAAATATTCAAACCTCCTTTTACTCCAAATGCCATATCTGCTTTTTCTTGAGCATTCACAAAACCAAAAGTGAATGCCATTACTACCGTTAAAATATTTTTTTTCATGATTTATCATTTAAAATTAATACAATCAAAGTTAAAAAAATCAAACATGGAAAGACTTATTTAACAGAAAAACTCGTTAAGTGTCAAATAAATCAGATTAAAAACAGCAAAAAAATAATTCGCAACTAATTGATTATCATTATATTACATTTTTATCAATTTTAAAAACATAAAAAATAAGCTAAAAGAGGACATTTAATATTGATTTTATAGTTTCTTGGACTAATTTTTGCATAAATGCTTTTTAAGAAAAATTAGACAATAATACTTAAACAAAATAGTTTTAAGTAAAAGTCCCCAATTCAATTATTAATATTAAAAAAACAAATTATGAAGAAAATAATTCTAGTAGCAGTAGTACTTCTTGCCGCGTCTGTAGACATGCAAGCACAATTAGTAAAGTTTGGAATAAAAGGTGGTTTAAATTATGCCAACCAAACCGGTAGTGATATTACAATAAACAGTGACAATTACAAAACTGATGCTATAACTAGTTATCATGTGGGATTAGTAGCTGAACTTAAATTAACAGACGGTTTTTCTATTCAGCCTGAATTATTGTATTCTACACAAGGTGCAACCTATAAAAATGCTTTTGAAGAATTCAAAAATGAATTAGGTTACCTTTCTATTCCAGTTCTAGCTAAAATTCATTTGAATAAAACGGTCAGTCTTGATCTTGGACCACAAGCTTCCTTTTTGTTAAGCGAAAGAAATGATTTTGATGTAAAAAATGCTGAAACATTCGAATTCGGTGTTGCAGGAGGTTTAGGATTTAACATCACTAAAAACTTTTTTCTACAAGGTCGTTACGTGTTAGGATTAACCGAAGCTTCAAAAGAGGCTGAAGTTAAGAACTCAGTAGTTCAAGTATCAGCTGGATTTACGTTTTAATTCCAATAAAAAATTAAATTTATCAAAACCGTTCTTTAAATTAGAACGGTTTTTTTATTTTTACAAAAACTGGAATTATGAAAATTAGTATCATCAACGGACCAAATCTAAATCTTTTAGGAAAACGCGAACCAGAAGTTTATGGCAGCTTAACATTTGAAGAATATTTTACCACTTTACAAATAAAATTTCCAACAATAGAATTCACCTATTTCCAAAGTAATATCGAAGGTGAATTGATTGATAAAATTCAGGAATTTGGTTTCGCTTACGATGGTATTATTCTAAATGCTGGTGCTTATACCCATACTTCCATTGGTATTGGAGATGCGATTAAAGCCATAACAACTCCAGTTGTTGAAGTCCATATTTCGAATACATTCTCACGTGAAAGTTTCAGGCACCAGTCGTATATTTCTGGAAATGCAAAAGGAGTTATTCTGGGTTTTGGTTTAAAAAGTTATGAATTGGCCATACAATCTTTCTTGTAACTCCCCAATTAAAATAAAAATATTCCTATAAATGTTTAACAAATAATTAATACCCTCTTTTTAAAGTTCTTATATTTTTGCGAAAGAAAAAACTTTCATGAAAAAATACTACCTACTTCTGATTTCTTTGGTATCTCTTACCAACCATGCACAAATAAAAGGAACCGTTTCTGATGAAAAAGGAAATCCCCTGCCATTTGTTACTATTTTTCAAGAAGAAACCTATAATGGGACTACCTCAAACGAAGTAGGGAAATATGAACTAAATTTAAAAAAAACGGAAAAGCAAACAGTTGTATTCCAATTTTTAGGTTTTAAAACGCAAAGAATAACAATTCAGACGGATAAATTACCCTATTCATTTGATGTTAAAATGATTGAAGAAAGTTATTCTTTGAACGAAGTTGTAATCAACACCAAAATCAATCCTGCACTTGCTATCATAAAAAATGCGATTGCCAGCAAAAAAGAAAATACTGAAAAAACAGCTCGTTTTAATGCCGACTTTTATTCCAGAGGAATTTTCAAACTAAAAAATGCCCCTAAAAAAATATTTGGTCAAAAAATTGGCGACATGAATGGTTCTTTGGATTCTACAGGAACCGGGATTATTTCACTGTCTGAAACTTTCTCTAAAATTACTTTTGAAAAACCCAATAATTTAAAAGAAGTCGTAACTGCCTCAAAAGTAAGCGGTAGAGATAACGGCTACAGTTACAATACGGCCAGATCTTCCTTTTATGATTTTTATGATAACACGATTGACTTTGGAGTTAGTATGATTTCTCCAATTGCCAATAATGCCTTCAATTATTATAAATATAAACTGGAAAGTACTTTTTATGATGCCAATAATCAAATGATCAATAAAATAAAAGTTACTGCAAAACGTGACAGCGAACCTGTTTTTGAAGGTTACATTTATATTGTTGAAGATTCTTGGGCCATATATGCCGTTGACTTGGATATAAAAGGATACCGAATGAAAGAGGAATTTGTTGATGTAATGACTTTAAAACAAAACTTCAGTTACAATAAAAACAACAAAATTTGGGCTAAAAACACCCAAAGTCTTGATATTGCAGCCGGAGCCTTTGGAATAAAATTCAATGGAAAATATACCTATGTGTATAGTAATTATGAATTTGTGAACTCCTTTGCCAAAAAGACTTTTACAAATGAAATTACAAGTGTCGAAATAAATTCAAATAAAAAAGATTCTATTTTTTGGAATAGCAACAGACCGATTCCTTTAACAATCGAAGAAAGTGGTGATTACATTCGAAAAGACAGTATTTACAAAGTTCGAAATTCTAAAAAATATTTAGACTCCATTGATGCAAAAGGGAATAAATTCAAACTCTTGAAGTTACTGACCGGTTACACTTACAAAAACAGCACAGAAAAACATAGCCTCAGTTACGAGGGATTATTAAACCTTGGTTCCTTAAGTTTCAATACCGTTCAAGGTTATAACTTTGATTCCGGATTTAGATACACCAACTGGAAAAATCAGGAAAGTAAAGGAATATATACTTCAATAAGTACAAAACTCAATTACGGTTTTGCTGAAGATCGTTTGCGTGTAACAGGACAATTTATCCATCGGTTCAACAATCAAAATTATGCCACTTTATATATGACAGGAGGTAGTTCCGTCAAACAATTTAATCCTAATGAACCCATCAGTAAAGTTATAAACACGATAAGTTCATTGGCATTCAAGAACAATTTTATGAAGTTGTATAATCTGGAATCGGCGGCAATTGGCTACAGCCAGGATATTGCAAATGGAGTGAACCTAGGTGGAAAGATCGAATACCAGCAACGCAAATCATTATTCAACAACACTGATTTCTCTTTGTTTAGCAAGGATGATTTATACACTTCGAATAACCCTTTGGCACCGAATGACTTCACTAGTCCAGTTTTTGAAAAACACCATTTAACGAAAGCTAATTTGCTTGCAAAAATCAATTTTGGAAACAAATATTCTTCACGACCAGACGGGAAATATAATATTAGAAATGAAAAATACCCCACCCTTTATTTAGGCTATGAAAAAGCATTTGCGGCGAATGAAAAAAAATACGAATTTGACCATTTCAACACCCGATTAACGTATGATTTGACATTGGGAAATAAAGGAGTTCTAGGTTTGAATCTAAAAGCGGGAAAGTTCCTGAATGCGGATAATATTGCTTTTATAGATTACAAGCATTTCAATGGCAATCAAACCCACATAGGGCAAACGGAGCGTTATTTGAATGTGTTTAACTTACTGCCATACTACTCTAACAGTACAAATGACAGCTATTTTGAAGCGCATACTGAATACAACGACAAAGGCTATATCATGAATAAAATACCATTATTGAACAAACTAAAGTCAACTTTAATACTGGGTGCACATGTATTGTCTACACCCAATAACAAACCTTATACTGAAGTCACAGTTGGGTTGGACAATTTAGGTTTTGGAAAATTTAAGATGCTTCGTGTAGATTATATCCGTTCGTACCAAAATGGTTTCCAAGGTGACGGCGTAGTTTTTGGGCTTAAGTTTTTAAACATATTGGAGTAAAAAAGCAACGATAAGATAATTTAAAAACAAGAAAAAAGGCACGAGAAATAATCTTCTTGTGCCTTTTTTAGTTTTTTATAAATTTCAAAATGATTTAAATACTGAAATTAATTCGGCTCCACATGAATCAAAACGTGACCTAGTTCCGGCATTTCCTCTCGCAAGGTATCTTTGAGTTTATGTGCTAAGTCATGTCCTTCTTTTACTGTAATATTCGAATCCACAATTGCATGCAAATCTACGTGATATTGCATTCCTGCTTTTCGAATAAAACACTTTTCCGTATCTATAATTCCGTCTACTTGAAGTGAAACTATTCGAATTTGCTCAATTAAATCATCGTATAAATGTTCATCCATTATTTCCCCCAAAGCAGGTCTGAATATTTGATAACTATTATAAAGAATGAATCCTGAAGCAAAAAGTGCTGCCCAATCATCGGCTGATTCGTACCCATTACCTAAAATCAAAGCAATTGAAATCCCAAGAAATGCTGCCACAGATGTTATCGCATCGCTGCGATGGTGCCAGGCATCAGCTCTCAGTGAGGAACTATTGGTTTGAATGCTCCTTTTCATCACTAATCGAAAAGAATACTCTTTCCAAATAATTATTGCCCCAAGAACGATTAATGTCCATGGTTTTGGTAATTGATGTGGTGTACCAATGTTGATGATACTTTCATAAGCTATAATAGTAGCCGAAGTGATTAAAAAACCTACTACCAAAAAAGTAATTAATGGTTCAGCTCTTCCATGTCCATAAGGATGATTTTTATCCGCAGGTTTATTGGAATATTTAATTCCAAATAAGACTAAAAATGAAGCAAAAATATCTGTTGTAGATTCAATTGCATCCGCTATTAAAGCATATGAATTTCCAAAAAATCCTGCCAATCCTTTTATAATTGCCAGACATGTATTTCCAACAATACTAAAATAAGTAGCCTTTATCGCTGTTTGTTCGATTGACATGCTCTTTTTCTAAAGATTAATTAAAATTAAAAACGTTTAAGTAAACCGTATTGAATGGTTACATTCAAATCCTATTTGGTTTACTTAAACGATATTTTATAATTATTTATTTGATTTATGCGCGTACAATATTAGCTCCGATAGCTCTTAATCGTTCGTCAATACGCTCATACCCTCTGTCTATTTGTTCAATATTCTGAATGGTACTCGTTCCTTTTGCTGAAAGCGCTGCAATCAATAACGAGATTCCCGCACGAATATCCGGAGAAGACATTGTAGTGGCTTTCAATTGTGATTTAAAATCGTGTCCCATCACAACAGCTCGGTGTGGATCACACAACATGATTTTAGCTCCCATATCAATCAGTTTATCCACAAAGAATAATCTGCTTTCAAACATTTTTTGATGAATCAATACATCACCCTTCGCTTGAGTGGCAACGACAAGAACAATGCTCAATAAATCAGGCGTAAATCCAGGCCAAGGCGCATCGGCAATTGTTAGAATAGAACCATCAATATCTGTTTTTACTTCATACCCATCTACATGAGCAGGAATGTATATATCGTCTCCTCTACGTTCCAGAGTAATTCCAAGCTTTCTAAAAGTATTAGGGATTACGCCCAAGTTATCCCAACTCACATCTTTTATCGTAATTTCCGATTTTGTCATTGCAGCAAGACCAATCCAACTTCCTATTTCGATCATATCCGGAAGAATTCTATGCTCACAACCACCTAAACTTTCAACCCCTTCAATAGTCAATAAGTTTGATCCAACACCTGTTATTTTAGCTCCCATGGAGTTTAACATTTTACACAATTGTTGCAAGTAAGGTTCACAGGCAGCGTTATAAACTGTTGTTCTTCCTTTCGCCAAAACGGCAGCCATAACAATATTAGCGGTTCCGGTTACAGATGCTTCATCTAGTAACATATCGGCACCTTTCAATCCTTTAGGCGCTTCTACACCATAAAAATGATCTTCTCTGTTGTAACGGAATTTTGCTCCAAGATTTATAAATCCTTCAAAGTGGGTATCTAATCTTCTACGTCCAATTTTATCACCACCTGGTTTTGGAATATATCCTTTTCCAAATCGTGCCAAAAGTGGTCCAACAATCATAATAGAACCACGAAGAGAACCGCCTTCTTTCTTGAATGCTTCGGTTTCTAAATACGCTATATTCACTTCATCGGCTTGAAAAGTATAAGAGCCAGATCCTGTTTTTTGGATTTTAACTCCTAAATTTCCTAAAAGCGTAATTAGTTTATTGATGTCAATAATATCAGGAATATTATTAATAATCACTTTTTCAGGAGTTAAAAGAACAGCACATAAAATTTGTAATGCTTCATTTTTTGCCCCTTGTGGCGTGATTTCTCCTTTAAGACTAATGCCGCCTTCTATTTTAAAAATTCCCATATTGATAAGTTATGAATTATTAGTAATGAGTTAAAATTTACGAGTTAAAAGTTAATACTGAAAAAATTCAAAACTTATAACTCCTAATTTATAACTGACTTACAACGGTTTTCTAATTTGATTTTTGTGAATCGGATTTGGTTTTCCAGTTTTTGCATTCTTATTGCTAAGAATTTTCGGCTGTCCTACCGGCAAGATTTTGTTAGAAACTCGCTTATTTGTTCGTAATAAATCAGTGGTATTTAATAATTCCTCTGTACTTTGAATCAAATTCAACTTGCCGTCTGACAATTCGTATAAATGTTCAAAAATGACATCATCCTTAACAGTGTCTTTGTTCCAACTCAAATAGGATTTTTTCATGTGATTAGCGATAACTTTCACTAAAGCACTTTTCATTTCACCATCTTCCCATTTATTGGCTACATCAATCATGTATTTTATGTTGTTGCCATAATATCTGTATTTTGGAAAATTCTGAGGATAACTTAACACATCCGGTTTCAATTGTAATACTTCACGGGATGGAATTGGATATGGAGAATCAGCCACCAATTTAAAATCAGACATGATAAAAATCTGATCCCACAATTTGTGCTGAAAATCAGGAACATCACGCAAATGTGGATTCAAGCTACCCATAACCTGAATAATGTATTTTGCAGCTTTGTTGCGTTCTACATCATCTTCAATTTTAGTCGCCTGATCAATTAGTTTTTGTAAATGGCGTCCATATTCCGGAATAATCAAATGCGATCTTTCCGCATTATATTCCAAATGATGCACCACATCGTTCGAGTTTTCTTTAATATATTTTGAATTCATATTCGAATGTATATTTTTTAATCTTACATGCTCTTTTTCGAAGATTTGCAATCATTCGATTGTATATGCATCAAAATTTAGTTTTATATCTAAAGAGAAATAATTCCCTTAATTGTAGAAACTTCTAGGTATTTATCTACTATTTCTTGTGAATCTTTCATGGTTACGTCAACAGATATACTGGTAAACTTACCCGTCTTAGATTTTGTCGTTTTTATAACAGCTCCCATACAATCAAAAGCCAATTGAACACGTTCAATATTATCATCTTCTGTTGGCACAATAAATTTAAACAAGTATTCAGCCGGCCATGTATTGCTCATGTCCAACTCTACTTTTAATCTATCATAAAATTCTTGAGTGTTCTTATCCATTTTCTATTTAAAAAATAAAGGCAAATATACAGTTTCAAACGTAAATTATGAATTTTGAATTATGATTTTTTACCTAATCTTATTTTAACCGCAATCATTTTTTCAAATCCCAATAAGTTTAAGTAAATTTGCCCCTTATTTTTTAAAGGTGCAGAAAGAAATCATAGTTATCATTGGCGGTCCAGGAACAGGTAAAACAACTATCATCGATGGATTGGTAGCCAAAGGACATTGTTGTTATCCCGAAATTTCACGGGAAGTAACTTTGGAAGCAAAAAAACAAGGGATTGAGCAATTATTCCTAGAAAAACCACTATTATTCAGCGAATTACTTCTTGAAGGAAGAAAAAAACAGTTTCATAATGCTTCCAAAGAGCCACATGAAGTCGTTTTTATTGACCGAGGAATTCCTGATGTTTTGGCTTATATGCATTATATTGGCGATAGCTATCCTGCCACTTTTGACATCGCTTGTCGCGAACATACGTACTCAAAAATCTTCATTCTTCCGCCGTGGGAAGAAATTTATATTAGTGATCACGAACGTTATGAAAACTTCGAACAAGCTAAACTCATCTATAATCACCTTACAGAAACGTATCAAAGTTACGGTTACGAACTCATAGAAGTTCCTAAAGATACCCTGGATAACAGAATTCTTTTTATCTTAGATGAAATTTCTAAATAATTTTCAAGTTTAGAATTTACAATTTGGGATGTTTTCTACGAATTGAAATCTGTAATCTATGCAAGAAGCGTTAGCTATTCTTCAAAAATATTGGAAACACGACAAATTTAGGTCGCTGCAAAAGGAAATTATCGATTCCGTTTTAAGTGGTCAAGATACCTTTGCATTGATGCCAACCGGCGGAGGAAAATCAATATGTTTCCAGATTCCGGCAATGATGAACGAAGGAATTTGTTTGGTGATTTCGCCATTGGTAGCATTAATGAAAGATCAAGTTGCTAATTTGCAAAAGCGAAATATCAAAGCCATTGCATTAACTGGCGGCATCAGATCCGAGGAAATGATTGATTTATTAGATAATTGTCAATTCGGGAATTATAAATTCCTCTATTTATCTCCGGAACGCTTGCAATCTGACTGGATTTTGGAACGAATAAAAAACCTTCCCATACACTTAATTACCATCGATGAAGCGCATTGCGTATCACAATGGGGACATGATTTCAGACCAGCTTACTTGAAGATTTCCGCATTAAAAAAACATTTCCCAAAAGTACCTTTCCTTGCATTAACGGCCACTGCAACTCCAAAAGTCAAAGAAGATATCATCACTGAACTGGGATTGCATGATGTGCAAGTTTTTGAGAAATCATTTGCAAGAGAAAATATTGCTTACATGGTTTTTGAAGTAGAAGATAAACTTTTCAGAATAGAACAAATCCTGAAAAAAAATCCAGAATCATCTATCATTTATGTTCGAAACAGAAAATCTTGTTTGGAAATTTCTTCACAATTGAATGCCTTAGGATTTAAAGCAACGTATTATCATGGCGGACTTTCGTCCAAAGAAAAAGATAAAAACATGCAGTTGTGGATGAATGAAGAAGTTCAAGTCATTATTGCCACGAATGCCTTTGGGATGGGAATTGACAAAGCCAATGTAAAAACCGTAATTCACATTCAACTACCCGAAAATTTAGAGAATTATTACCAAGAAGCAGGTCGCGCAGGAAGAAATGGAGAAAAAGCCTATGCTGTTTTACTAACAAGCCCTTCGGATATTATCCAGGCTGAAAACCAATTTATAAATATTCTTCCTGATAAAAAGTTTTTGAATCTCATGTATGTCAAGCTCTGTAATTATTTCCAGATTGCTTACGGAGAAGGAATTAACGAGCAGTTTACATTCAATTTGCATCATTTTTGTTTGAAATATGAATTCCCCACATTGAAAACATACAATGCGATGCAATTTCTGGACAGACAAGGAATTATCAATTTGTCTCAAGAATTTTCTGAAAAAATCACGTTACAATTTCTTATTCCTTCCAAAGAAGTGATTCGATACATGAGTTTGAATCCAAATGATGAGGAAATTATTTTGGCAATATTGCGAACATATCCCGGAATTTATGAAATGCAAACTGCTTTCAACTTACAATTGATTGCTAAAAAATCAAATCACAAGGAAGCCGAAATACAAGCAGTCTTACATAAATTAAAAGGAAAAGAGATAATAGAATATCATTCGAAAAATAATGATTCTACATTGATTTTCAATGAAGTTCGGGAAGATGAAAGAACCATCAGTCGGGTTTCAAAATATTTAGAAAATCAAAATCAATTAAAAAAAGAACAACTTCAGTCCGTTCTGAATTATATAAGCGAAAAAAAGGTTTGCAAGAACAAGCTTATCTTGCGTTATTTTGGAGAAAAAACAGATTTAGATTGTGGAATTTGTTCCTTTTGCATAACCAAGAAAAATAAGAAAAAAGATAGCACGTCACTTTCAAAAGAAATCATTACTTTATTACAATCCGAAGATTTAAATTCGAGAGACATACAAAACAGAACTAAGAATAATCCTGAAGAAGTTATCGCTGCACTTCAGGATTTATTAGAAAATAATACTATTTTGGTTAAACCAAATAATAAATATACTTTAAGATCATAATGGAAAAATTACGAATTGTTTTTATGGGAACACCCGAATTTGCTGTGGGGATATTAGACACAATACTAAAAAACAACTACGAAGTGGTGGGCGTTATTACTGCCGCAGATAAACCTGCCGGTCGTGGACAAAAATTAAAATATTCAGCAGTAAAAGAATATGCACTGGCCAATAATCTTACTTTATTACAGCCCACAAACCTTAAAGATGAAGCCTTTTTATTAGAATTAAAATCGTTGAATGCTAATTTACAAATCGTGGTTGCCTTTAGAATGTTGCCAAAAGTAGTTTGGGAAATGCCTGCGTTAGGAACTTTCAATCTTCACGCTTCACTCCTTCCTAATTATCGCGGAGCGGCGCCAATAAACTGGGCAATAATAAACGGAGAGACTAAAACGGGTGTAACTACTTTTTTTATTGATGATAAAATTGATACCGGTGCAATGATTTTAAGTGCCGAAACACCTATTGATGAAACCGAAAATGCAGGTCAACTGCATGACCGATTAATGGATTTGGGAAGCAAGACCATTATTGATACTTTGGAAATGATTGAGAAAGGAAATGTATCCACAATTATTCAAAAAGAAACTGCCGATATTAAAACAGCTTACAAACTTAATAAAGAAAACTGCAAGATCGATTGGACAAAATCAGCCTTAGAAATCAACAATCTGATTCGAGGTTTAAGTCCTTATCCAGCCGCTTGGTGTTTCATTCAAGATAAAAATGAAGAATGGAACGTAAAAATATATGAAACTAAAATTGTTTTAGAAGATCATAATTATACGATTGGAAGTCTAATTTGCACCAAAAAAGAAATGAAGATTGCAGTAGAAAATGGATTTATTCAAGTGTTAAGTTTGCAGTTTCCGGGTAAAAAGAAGATGAATACACCAGAATTACTTAATGGAATTACATTTTCGGCTGAAGCAAAAGCTCATTAACATCAATAAAAACGGGTGTTTTATTCTTTTTAACAAGAAATAACCTTGCTTTTATTAACAAAAGAAATAAGTTATCAACAAAATAACCTAAAATTAAGCAAAACACTTGCAAGGAACGTATTTCCTACTAAATTTGTGTATTAACAATTTTTTTTAACCAACAATTAATAACTATTATTATGAACAAATCAGAATTAATCGATGCTATCGCTGCTGATGCAGGAATAACTAAAGCTGCAGCAAAATTGGCTTTAGAGTCGTTTTTAGGTAATGTAGGCGGAACTTTGAAAAAAGGTGGAAGAGTATCTTTAGTAGGTTTCGGATCATGGTCAGTTTCTGCTAGAGCTGCAAGAGATGGTAGAAATCCTCAAACAGGAAAAACTATCCAAATCGCTGCTAAAAATGTAGTAAAATTTAAAGCAGGCGCAGAATTAGAAGGTGCGGTAAACTAATTTTAGTTCCCCCAATATAATCAAAACCTTCCAGATGGAAGGTTTTTTTATGCGTTTCATCGATTTTATTTTGCATTATTATAATAAAAAACTTAAATTTAATAAAAATATATTCCGATGATTACAGATAAACTAAAGAAAGGATATTTGCTTATAGCAGAGCCTACGATAATTGGGGATCTATCATTTAACAGATCGGTAATTTTACTAGCTGATTACAACGAAGAAGGATCGGTGGGTTTTATAATTAACAAACCCTTGAAATATACCATCCATGATTTAATCCCGGATATAGACGCGCGATTTAAGATTTATAATGGTGGACCAGTAGAACAAGACAACCTCTATTTCATTCATAACATTCCGGATTTAATTCCTAATAGCATCGAAATCTCTAATGGAATTTACTGGGGAGGTGATTTTGAGTCGACAAAAGAACTTATCAATAAAGGTGTAATTAATAACGATAACATCCGATTCTTTCTAGGCTACACGGGTTGGGATGAAAACCAATTAGAGAGCGAAATGGAAAGCCATTCCTGGATTATTACCGCAAATAGCTATGAAAATAAAATAATTGGAAAATCAGCAACACATTTCTGGAAAGAACAAATCATGGAATTAGGTGGAGAATATCTCATCTGGTCTAATGCTCCAGAAAATCCATACTTAAATTAAGTAGTACTGATCATCTCATTAAGTTTTTCAGTCAATTGGACTGATATAGCGGTAGTAAATACTTTTTTTCGGTATTGGGTTATCGGTTGGATTCCTTTTATGACATTTGTAATAAATAATTCATCTGCTTTTTGAAGGTCAAATGGGGATATTACTTCCTCTACAACTTCTAAATTTTCTATTCTTTTAGCCAAACTTAGAATTTGTTTTCTCATAACACCATTCAAACATCCTTCAGAAACTGGAGGTGTAATTAATTTGTTCCCCAATAGCATAAAGATATTTCCTTGTAATGCTTCAACAACATTTTTACTGTCGTTCAACAACAAACAATTATCCAGTCCGTTTTCATTTGCAAAAATACTTCCTGTTACGTTTATGATTTTATTGGTCGTTTTAATAGACGACAGTAATTGTTTAGTAATGTAAAAGTCTTTGTATAAATCTACTTCATATTGCTTTTTTTCAATTGAATAGAATGTATTCTCAAGCGCTATTGCATGAATCAGGAAAGATACCGTGTTGTTTTGTGGCAAATAATATCCACCTTCATTTCGATAAACAGTAATTCGAGCACGAGAAGAATTAACCATTTGATTTTTTGCAACTAAAGAAAGTATTTGCTCTTCCAGATATTCCATGGTAAAATTCATTGGAATTTCCATTCGAACCACACGCATTGAAGACATTAACCTAAAATAATGATCCTCAAGAAAAAGGATTTTATTGTTTAGTATTTTTACTGTTTCAAAAACGGCATCGCCATATAAAAAAGCGCGATTTTGTGTCAATATATTAGCATCCTCAGATACGATAGTCCCATTAAAATTAATCATAAAAAAAGCCCTAAATTTTATTCAGGGCAAATATAAGTTATAAAATACTATTTTACTATACAGAACCAATTAGATGTTTAAGGTCTGAAATTTGATTTTCCCATAATAATGTAGCTTCATCAACCTCATCTTTCTCTGCAAAATCAACTACCATCAAAGAAACGTCTTTGGTAAGTTCATCCACTAAAATATGTAATTCAAAAAAGTATTCTGTGTCTTTACTATTCTCATCAACCCATTTAAATTTTACTTTTTCACCTGTTTTCTTTGAAGCAAGTCTGGCTTTTTCTTGGGAATCATTCCAAATGAAAGTAAAAAACTCACCACGAGAGTTCACATTATCAGCAAACCATTCAGACAAACCTGAAGGAGTCGATATATATTGATACAATAATTGAGGCGAAGAATTTATAGGAAACTCGATTTCGTAACGTACTTTTTGATCCATGAGCTACTTTTATTTTTTTTCGAAATATATAGAATATAACTCCGAAAAAAAAGCGTTTTTAAAAATATTTTTTTTTATTAAAAATATGCTTGCAGGCATTAATTTTATTTTTATATTTGCACCCGCATTCAGGGATGGTTATCCACTCGGAATAATGGCGAGATAGCTCAGTCGGTTAGAGCGCAGGATTCATAACCCTGAGGTCCCGAGTTCAAATCTCGGTCTCGCTACCAAAGCAAAAACCCTAACATCAATATGTTAGGGTTTTTTATTGAAATTATATTTCGAAAATACCGACTTTAAACGTCTCAAGTGAGGTCTCAAGTGAGGAATTTATAATTCGAAATACAAATTTTAATAAACATCAAACAGAAAAGGTATAAATGAAATGTAGTTTTTCATGTATACCTTTTCTGCTTCAATCAAATATTTTAATTTCCAAAACCCCTATTGCAATCACTAATGAAAGTTTAGGATAAAATTTTATTGAATAATGATTACAAAAAAGGAGATAAGGAAGAGTCAGATTAAAATGACGAAACTTATTAATTTGATTTGCTAGACTCTTTTAAAAGTAGTAGAAATTATTTCATTTTTCAAGAATTAAAAATACTTTTTAATTCTTGAAAAATGAAATTTTTTATTGGATAAAAATCTTATCAAAAAACGGTCAAACTTCACTAAAAGTAGTTCAAATTAAACAATACCTAATTTAAAATAAAAAGTGCTTCCTAATCCTAATTCGCTTTCCACTCCAATGATTCCGCCCTGCGCTTCAATAAATTCTTTGCATATGGCTAATCCTAATCCTGTTCCGGACTTGTGACTTCCCGGAATTTGGAAATACTTATCGAAAACCTTGTTTTTATAGTGACTGTCAATCCCTTTTCCGGTATCAATTACCTGAAAAGCAATTTGATGGTTATCGTTTTTCAGTTTTACAATTATTTTGCTGTTATCCGATGAATACCGAATAGCATTGGTTAAAAAATTAATCATAACCCAAGTCGTTTTTTCGCTGTCGGCTTTTACTGCAGGCAGGTTTTCCTCGGCTTCTACAATCAATACAATTTGCCTTTGGTCTGCTTGTATTTTTACCGCTTCTGTGGCATAATGAATAATCTCGTAAGGATTGCTTTTTTCAATATTGAGTTGAATATTCCCGGTTTCAACTTGCGAAAGTTCCAGCAATTCGCCTGTAATTTTCAACAAGCGTTCACTATCGTCTTTGACACTTTCTACCAATTGTTTTTGCTCTTCATTTAGAATGCCTATTTGTTCTTTTTCCAATAACTGCAAACTCAATTTTATTGAAGCAATAGGTGTCTTTAATTCGTGTGAAACGGTGGCTATAAAATTGGTTTTAGCAAAATCCAATTCTTTAAAAACAGTAATATTCCTTAAAATAATTACATCGCCTATAGCAATAGTTTGGTCTTCGCCTGTTGGTTTTATGGTGATATTTATCGTTTCTTTTTCGAAATAGCTTTCTTTTCCATCGGCAAAAATTTTCATTGGAAGTGATTTCTGTTTCTCATTTTCCAAATCATTGACTATTAAAGATTTTATCAAATCATTAGTAATAGCTAGCGTTGATGCCAGTTTTCCAATAACGTCTTCCGATTTTAACCCCATGATTTTCAACGCTTCATCATTGGCAAATAAAATTAAACCCTGATTATCTAACCCAATAATCGGATCGTGCATATTGTTGATTAAGGTTTCCAGTCTTTTCTTTTCAAACGACAATTTATACAGATTACTATTGTTATACTCCTGCAGTTTTTCTGCCATGATATTGAATGATTTGGCCAAATCCCCAAATTCATTGTGATTCATAAAATTCACACGTTGCGAATAGTTTTTATTGGCTATTTCTTTGATACTGTCCGTGAGTTCTTTTATTGGGTTGGCAATATTGTTGGGCAAATTCACCAGAAGATTAAAAGCAATCAAAAAGCAAAGTGTTCCTGTAACTGCAATCCAAAAATTAGCGGTCTCTGCTGTGTGTTTAGCAATATCACTTTTTTGTTTTATTGCATTCATATTCAATTTCATAATCTCGAAAATGTCTTGACGGATTTGGCTTTTCAAGGTTTCATCGGCTCTGTTTTTTTTCAAGAAATCAAAATTTTTCTGCAAATTATAGGTCGCTTTATCTTCGCCAGCCTCCGTAATATTGGTAATTTGTTTGGTAATATTAGTTTCAAATATAGTAATTGCCTTTTCTTCATTCACATTAATTTCATCTAACGAAAGAAGCATATTACGAGAATATTCTAATGTGTTGTAGTTAGCCTTCAGAATATTTTCGGTGTCTTTTTTTATGGAAAAAATATAAAAAGCACCAACTAATGAAAGAATGATTATCAGTAAAAAAAGTAAGCCAACGCCTAGGTTTAATTTGGTTTTAATTTTCATTTTAAGATAGAATTACAAGGTCAATATTGGATGACGTTAAGTTGTTAAGCAATTTATTGAAAACAGTTGTCGATAAAATTACTTTAAATAAACTCAAATGCGGTTTCCCGATGCAAACGGTGGTGATTTGCTTTTGGGCGACGACCTCTAAAATAGCATCCGTAATCTGTTTACTTTCCATTCGAATCACTTCGGCACCCAGCTGCGTGGCTAATTTGAAATTATTTATCAGATGCCGTTGTTTGTCGAGCGCAATTTTGTCGCTACTTTCTTTTGGTGTTTCTACATACAAAACATACCATTTACTATTGTAATAACTCGCTAATCGAGCCGTTTTTCTTATGATTGTCTTGGCTATTTTGTCGTTACTACTGATACAAGCCAATAATTTTTCATGTTTTATTGTAACATTTTTAGGCACTTCATTTTCCACTTTCCGATTTACTTGGCTGGCGACTTCTTTTAAAGCCAATTCCCGTAATTGTAAAATTTGATCGGATTTAAAAAAATTATTCAGCGCAGTCGGAATTTTATCCGCAGTATAAATTTTACCCTCTTTCAAACGGGCAATCAAATCCTCTGAAGTCAAATCGATATTCACCACCTCATCCGCTAGTTTCAAAACACTGTCAGGTATACGTTCCTGAACGTCAATATTCGTAATTCTTTTTACGTTTTCATTTAAACTTTCAATATGCTGAATATTTACTGCCGAAACCACATTTATTCCCGCTTCCAGAATCTCCAGAACATCCTGCCAACGTTTTTCGTTTTTGCTTCCTTCAATATTGGTATGCGCCAATTCATCTACAATCACGACTTCCGGCCGCAAATTTATTATGGCCTGAACGTCCATTTCTTCAAGCTGTTTGCCTTTATAAAAAAGTGTTCGTCTCGGGATGATTGGCAAACCTTCTAATAATTCGTGTGTTTCCTTACGATTATGCGTTTCTATATATCCGATTTTTACATCAATCCCATTTTTCAACAACGTATGTGCTTCCTGTAGCATACGAAAAGTTTTGCCTACACCGGCACTCATACCGATGTAGACTTTAAACTTTCCTTTACGTGATTTCTGAATTAAATCAAGAAAGTGTTTGATATTATTTTCTTTTTCGTGGTCCAATTTAGATTTAGGGTTTTATATTTTAGAAAAAATTAAAATGAAATAGCCAATGATGTAGTCAAAAATACATTTTGATTGCTTGCCAAATTGTCTTTCAAAAAGATATCATCTTTACTATTTAATGTTCTTGCCTCTAATCTAAACATTACATTATCAGTAGGTAAATAATCAAAATTAGCCGAAAAACCGTAGGTTTTAAATCCATTTGGAGTTCCTGTTGCAATAATAACTCCTTTTTCATCACTATAATATTCACCTCTTGCTGCCAATTGTATTTTAGTTGTCGGTTTGTATTGCGCTATTAAAATCGGTGAAAACCAAACATCATACTCGTCACTTTCTGTTACTTTTTGTTGCGCTCCAATATCAAAACCAGCTGTTAAACTTGTCTTTTCGGATACTTTAAATTGTCCGTAAAAATTATTGAAATAACGCCTTTTTCTGTCATTATCCGGTTGTTCATTCCCCACATACGTACTCCAATTCAACGTCGTTTTTGCATTTGGCTTATAGGTTACTTGTGTTCCAAAAGCCGGTGTTTGATTGCCATCAATTTTCTGGATGCGTTGCCATCCGTTCAAATACATCGCAGCCAAATACCATTTTTCACTTTTTGACGTATATCCAATTTTTACTCCTGCTTCGTAATACGGAGAATTATCAGCCAAAATACTTCTAGTCAAAGTGGCACAATCTTTACCAATCGCGCTTTCAAAACCAATATGTGACGGCATAATTCCCGCATCAATCCATAAATTTTGATTTTTAGAAATTTTTACTCCCACATTGGCTTCATATATATTTTTCAATAAACCCTGTTCTGCTGCCAAATTGTATTCGGCATACGTTCCGGCCATTAGGGCAAAATTCCCGCGAACATTGTCTTTAGCATAATTGACTTTTGCCAATCCTAAATTCAAATTGGCTTCATTGTGTTTGTTATGACTGTAAAAAAATCCGGGTCTGACGTGATTGTCGGGTCCGCCAAAATCATAACTGTAATACGTTTCTATATAACCCGAAAACGTGAAAGGACTTTTTTCTTTCCCACCTTCTTGAGCATTGATTGTCGTAAATCCGAAAGCTAATGAAGCGGAAACTATTATTTTTTTCATTGTTTTTTTCATTGCGAGGAACGAAGCAATCTCATCCTCATTATTTATATTAAGAGCCAATCCCGCTATCATTCCAAATCTTTTGTTTTTTTAAGGAAAAAACAAAAGGATTTTCCCTTCTATCGGGGCTAAAAAATTTGTTCTATACTTTATTCTTTTATTTCAGTTCATCCAAAGCTATATTCAACTCCAAAACATTTACAGTTGAAGTTCCCATAACAGTTGGTGTATTGATTTTGGTTTTCACTAAAGCTTTTACTTTTTCTTCTGATAATTTTCTTGTTGCCGCCACTCGTTTCACTTGAATTAGCGCCCCTTTTGGTGAAATATTCGGATCCAAACCACTACCGGAAGCCGTAACCATATCCGAAGGGATTTCAGATTTTTTAAGATAGGAATGTACAATTAAAAATGTATCAATCCTTTTTTGAACCAAAGCCAGATAATCCGCATTGCTCGGTCCTTTGTTACTTCCGGCACTTCCGGCAGCATTGTAATCCACCGCCGAAGGTCTTCCCCAAAAGTAGTGTGATTTATCGAATTTTTGTCCGATTTTTTGATACCCCACCACTTTTCCGTTTACGGTAACCGTTTCTCCTTTTCCTTTGTTAGGAGCTAATTGTGCTATTCCAAAAATCGCCATGGGATAAATGACAGCAAGCAATACCAGCATGAATAGTGTAAATTTGAGTATTGAAAATATATTTTTCATTTGTTTATTTTTTAAACCTAACCCGTTTTAAAAATCGGTTAGGAATGATTTTACATGAATAATGCTACAGCTAAATCGATTAATTTGATTCCGATAAATGGAATAATCAATCCACCAAGTCCATAAATCAATAGGTTCCTCTTCAAAATAGCACTGGCACCGATTGGTTTATAATCAACCCCTTTTAAAGCGAGCGGAATCAATATCGGAATGATAATCGCATTGAAAATCACTGCTGATAAAATGGCACTTTCCGGACTGTGCAATCGCATAATGTTCAAACCTTCTAGAGCAGGAATTGCCGTGATGAAAAGTGCCGGAACAATCGCAAAATATTTGGCCACATCATTCGCAATAGAGAACGTAGTAAGCGTTCCTCTAGTCATCAACAATTGTTTTCCTATTTCAATAATTTCAATTAACTTAGTTGGGTCATTGTCAAGATCGACCATGTTTCCTGCTTCTTTTGCTGCTTGTGTTCCGCTGTTCATGGCGACACCTACATCGGCTTGCGCCAAAGCGGGTGCGTCATTTGTTCCGTCACCCATCATCGCTACAAGTTTCCCGTTTTGTTGCTCATTCTTGATGTAGTTCATTTTATCTTCCGGTTTAGCTTCGGCAATAAAATCATCGACACCGGCAGCTTCTGCAATGAATTTGGCTGTCAAAGGATTATCTCCGGTAACCATTACCGTTTTTACCCCCATTTTTCTCAAACGGTCAAAACGTTCTTTCATTCCGGTTTTGATGATATCCTGCAATTCTATAACCCCTTGAACTTGGTTATTTTTAACCACCACCAAAGGCGTTCCTCCATTAGAGGATATTTCAATTACTTGTTGCGCTGTATCCTCTGGAAATGGATTTCCGGCTTTTTTGGCAATGTTTTTTACTGCATCCTGAGCGCCTTTTCTAATATCGGTTCCGTCTTTTAAAACAACACCGCTGGTTCTAGTTTCGGCTGTAAATTTGATTAAAGTTGCTCCTTCAATAGATAGTTTGTTCGCTACTTCAATTCCTGCCAGTTCCACAATACTTTTACCTTCCGGTGTATCATCGGCAAGTGAACTTAAAACTGCTGATTTGATAAAATCGTCTTCCGAAATTCCTTTTGCAGGATAAAAAGATGTTGCTTTTCGGTTTCCAATCGTGATGGTTCCTGTTTTATCCAAAAGCAATACATCAATATCGCCGGCAGTTTCGACTGCTTTTCCTGATTTTGTAATTACGTTAGCCCGTAAGGCTCGGTCCATTCCCGCAATCCCAATGGCGGAAAGCAGACCACCAATTGTTGTCGGAATTAAACAAACAAAAAGTGAAATAAAGGCGGCAATGGTTATCGGTGCGTTTGCATAATCCGCGAAAGGTTTTAAGGTCACGCAGACAATTACGAAAATCAACGTAAATGCTGCCAAAAGAATGGTTAATGCAATTTCATTTGGCGTTTTCTGACGACTGGCTCCTTCTACCAAAGCAATCATTTTATCCAAAAAACTTTCACCTGGTTCGTTTGTCACGATAACTTTTATTTTGTCCGATAACACTTTCGTTCCAACGGTTACAGACGATTTATCACCTCCTGATTCCCGAATGACAGGAGCACTCTCTCCAGTAATGGCACTTTCATCTATAGTGGCTAAACCTTCGATAATTTCACCATCAGTGGCAATTAAATCACCAGCTTCACAGATGAAAACATCGCCTTTCTTCAATTCGGAAGAACTGATATTTTTGATTTCGCCATTGGCTAAAACCAGCCTCGCCGGAGTTTCTTCTCGTGTTTTTCTTAAACTGTCGGCTTGTGCTTTCCCTCTGGCTTCGGCAATAGCTTCGGCAAAATTGGCAAACAATAGCGTTGCTAACAAAATTAAGAATACTATGAAATTATAAGTAAAACTGCCTTGATCCTGTGCGCCAAATAAAATGGCAATACATACTGCAAGCATAATGGCAGTCCCGATTTCTACGGTAAACATTACCGGATTTTTGAACATTATTTTAGGGTTAAGCTTAACAAAAGACTGCACTAAGGCATCTTTCACCTGCTTACCTTCAAATAATGAGTTGGATTTATTTTTAGTCATCTTGATCAATTATTTTAATGAAAAGTATTCTGCCAATGGTCCTAAAGCCAACGCCGGGAAGAACGATAAAGCGGCAATAATGGCGATTACGGCAAAAACCATGACTCCAAAAATGGTCGTATCTGTTTTTAAAGTTCCTGCACTTTCCGGAATGTATTTTTTATTGGCCAATAATCCTGCGATTGCCAAAGGTCCAATTATCGGAAGGAAACGACTCAATAACAAAACAATTGCTGTGGTGATATTCCAAAACGGATTATTGTCTCCTAAACCTTCAAATCCAGAACCGTTATTGGCTGCGCTTGAGGTATATTCATATAACATTTCCGAAAACCCATGATGACCGGGGTTGTTGAGCCATCCAGTGGCGTTTCCGCTGAACCAGTACCCCATTGCTGTATCATTTGCCGCAAAATAAGAAGCCAAAGCGGTTCCGGATAATATCAATAAAGGATGAAGAATAGCAATAAAAGCGGCGATTTTCACTTCACGGGCTTCAATTTTCTTCCCTAAAAATTCCGGTGTTCGACCAACCATTAATCCAGATATGAAAACGGCGAGAATAATGAAAATATAAAAGTTCAAAAATCCTACTCCGCATCCACCGTAAAACGCATTGACCATCATGGCCAGTAACTGCATAGCACCAGAAACCGACATCGAACTATCGTGCATACTATTGACCGAACCTGTTGAAATCACCGTTGTTGCTATGCTCCAAAATCCGGAAATAGCAGGTCCGAAGCGGACTTCCTTACCCTCCATAGCACCTGTAGACTGCATAATCCCCATTCTTTCGATAGCTGGATTTCCGTTCATTTCGCTGATAACTGTTGGCACTACTAAAAGTAGAAATCCAACGGTCATTACGCCAAAAATAATCTGCGATAACCTTCTTTTATTGAGATAAAAACCCAATGCAAAAATCATCGCAAACGGAATTATTAATTGTGCCCACAATTCAACCGCATTGGTAAAATAAGTAGGATTCTCTAATGGATGTGACGAGTTGGCTCCAAAAAATCCACCTCCATTGGTTCCGATATGTTTAATACCGATAAATGCTGCGGCAGGACCACGGGAAACTGAAACAGAATCACCCTGTAAAGTGGTAATTGTATCCTTTCCTTCAAAAGTCATTGGAGTTCCGCTAAATAACAAAGCAATTGCTACTATAGCAGAAAGCGGCAGTAAAATACGGGTACAGCTTTTGATGAAATAATTATAAAAATTTCCTAATGTATCTGTAGTTCTTTCTTTCATTGCAGTAAAAACCATTGCTGCGGCTGCCATTCCCACACCCGCAGAAACAAATTGCAGGAACATCAAAACCATCTGCGACAGATAGGAAACACCTGTTTCACCGGAATAATGCTGCAAATTGCAATTCACCACAAACGAAATAGCGGTATTGAATGCCAAATCGGGAGTCATGTTTGGATTATTATCCGGATTTAAAGGCATTGAACCCTGAAATAACAAAACAAAAAAGCAAAGAAAGAACCAAACCATGTTGACGCTTAAAAGCGCTTTTAAATGCTGTTTCCAGTTCATTTCTTCAGTTGCGTTGATGCCGCTGATTTTGAAAATAAATTTCTCAATTGGATTGAAAATCGGGTCAAGGAATGTTTTATCTCCCGTAAAAACTCTAGCAATATAGTTTCCGACAGGAACCGCTAAAATTATAGAGATAATAAAAATACTAATGACACCAAATAATTCTGTGTTCATAAAAAAATAGTTTATTTAGTTAAAATTTTTCGGGCTTGATTAATACATAAATCAAATAGCCAAAAACGGCCAGTGCGACAATAAATAGTGCAGTCATGGTTTAGATTTTTTCAAAAAATTCGACAGATTTAAAACAAATTGCAAATAGCAAAATGGCTAATGCGAGTAAAAGGATTGTAATTATCATATCTGTAGTTTATTGGATTATTAGAATTATAGACAATCGATCAAATAATTCAATCGATTAAACATGTTAAACTCCTGAGGTATTTATTTGCTTGATGTATTCCGCCTTTAACGATTTTGGGAAAAGATTTGAAATATTGCAATGGCGCATTTCCATAAAAGAGGAAACCGAAAAAAGATAGACATTGGAAATAGCCATTTTTGTTTCGTTGCTTCCTGTTGTCAATAATCGTTCAGCAAGTGCCAAACATTTTTTTGCTCTGGAAATATTTCCCGTAATAATTGCAGTCTTGGTGATTTCGGCGAAGCGTTCTGCTTGTTTGTAAATCGTGGTGACTTGATTTTTCATAAGAATGTTTTTTTATGTTCTTCATCGCTTATGCCAAAATACATTCCAAAAAGCCATCATAACCGTCAAAGCATTGCCAATTAAACCTTTGTGATTTATATGCCATAAAAAGCCATAAAAAAAGCCTATCAAAATGATAGGCTTTTCTCAAAACAATAGGTTTCCTATTGAATGTTGTATTCGTCTAATTTTCTATAAAGCGTTGCAATTCCTATTTCTAATAAGCGTGCGGTTTCTGCTTTGTTGCCTTTGGTATAATTCAATACTTTCTGAATATGTAATTTTTCGACACTTTGCATCGAAAAAGCAGATACTATTTTGTTTGTTTTATCGATTTGGTGTTGTATTTCGTAAGGCAACAATTCTTCGTTTAAAATCTCACCATCTACTAAAATAACGGAACGTTCAATCACATTTTTAAGTTCCCGGACATTTCCCGGCCAGTGATAGGTTTCTAGTTTATGGAGAAATTCAGTATCAATACTCACCGTTTTTTTATTTGTTTTAGCCGAAAATTGCGATGCAAAACTATGAGCCAATGGCGCAATATCTTTTATCCTTTCTCGCAAAGGTGGAATTTTAATTTCAAAAATATTCAACCTAAAATACAGATCCGAACGGAAACGGTGTTCTTCGCTTTCGGTTTTTAAATCGCGATTGGTTGCGGCAATTAGTCTGAAATTGGATTTTTTGGAAGTGGTATCACCTATTTGAATATATTCACTAGTTTCTAAAACCCTTAATAATTTGGCCTGCAATTCTATAGGCATTTCACCGATTTCATCTAGAAATAAGGTTCCTCCATTGGCTTCTTCAATAAATCCTTTTTTATCTTTTAAAGCACCGGTAAAAGCCCCTTGCTTGTGTCCGAATAATTCGCTTTCCAGGATTTCCTTACTGAAAGTACTACAATTTAATGCCACAAATGATTTACCGACACGGTTGCTGTTCTCATGAATGGCTTGGGCAAAAACTTCCTTTCCGGTTCCAGTTTCGCCAGTTAAAAGTACAGTGGAATCTGTTTTGGATACTCTTTTGGCTAAATCAATTACTTGTTCCAATGCTTTTGATTTCCCGATGATGTTATCGAAGGAATATTTATCAGAGATTCTTTTTTCGAGTTGTTTGACTTTCTTTTGCAATTGCACTTTTTCCAATGCTTTGTATAAGAGCGGAATGATTTTTTCATTGTCATCGCCTTTGACAATATAATCAAATGCCCCGTTTTTCATTGCCTGAACACCATCGGAAATTTTGCCGAAAGCCGTTAATAAGATAACTTCCACTAATGGAAAACTTCGCTTTATTTTTTGAACAAAATCGACACCATTACCATCGGGAAGTTTGACATCACAAAGCACGACATCAATATCATTATGTTCGAGTTTTTTGAAACCTGTTTTTAAATCCGGTGCTTCCAGAACTTCAAAACCTTCGGATTTTATAATTCTTGCGAGAAGTCCGCGAAGTTTTTGTTCGTCGTCAATAATAAGTATATTTTTCAAAACAGGCTCTATATAAATTTAATAAACAAAATTACATCTTTGCCTCTTTAGAGAGGTTATAATCTATTAATAAATTTTCATTATTTTAGGTTAAAACTTTAATATTAACCGAGTACAAATCCATACAATTACAAAATTTTCATGTCATGTAATGGCAAATAACTAGGGTTTTTTATAAAAACATCAAATTCATAACCCTGGGTCCCGAGTTTAAATCTTGGTCTCGCTACCAAAGCAAAAACCCTAAAATCAATATGTTAGGTTTTTTTTATGTTTAAAATTCAGTATATTCTTCAAACCTCAACCCCAGTAGTGACGTATTAAACTCCAAAGATCGAAATTTACCTTAAAAAACATATATCCAAAATATACTTCTTTTCTAAATGGTATCAAGTGAAACTCTGAAAATAAATGATTAGAACTAAATCATCCGTACTTAAATATTAATAAAATATCCTACATTAGTAAAATAAATCCGACTACCTAAATAATGACCATCCAACAATATCTTACCAAAGTTGAAACGCTTTATAAAACAGGAAACGCTCGTGAACATTCGTATCGTGGCGACCTTCAAAACCTCATCATGGCAATCTTACCAGATATTCTGGTGACCAATGAACCCGCAAGAGTTGCTTGTGGTGCGCCCGATTATGTACTGACCCGTAAAGACATTCCTGTTGGTTATATTGAAGCAAAAGATATTGGAGTGGACTTAGGAAGCAAAACCCTAAAAGAACAGTTTGACCGCTATAAATCCGGGCTATCAAATTTGGTATTTACCGATTATATGGATTTTCATTTTTATAAAGACGGAGAACTAACCACGAAAATTGCAATCGCTAAGTTGGAAAATGGTACGATTGTACCACAACCAGAAAACTTTGACCAGTTCACACAACTAATAAAGAATTTTGCTCAAACCGTATCACAAACTATCAAGTCACCAACTAAGTTGGCTCAAATGATGGCGGGCAAGGCAAAATTAATGGCGGATGTTATTGAGAAGTCACTAAATTATGACGACCAAGAAGGGAAACGCTCCACCATCAAATCGCAAATGCTGTCCTTCCAACAAATGTTGATACACGATATTGACAACAAATCATTTGCCGACATCTATTCTCAAACCATCGCCTATGGCATGTTTGCAGCCCGATACCACGACCCAACTTTACCGACATTCTCTCGTATGGAAGCCGCAGAGTTAATCCCTAAAAGCAACCCATTTTTGCGTAAATTATTTCAAGACATAGCGGGTTTTGATTTAGACACACGTTTAACTTGGATTGTAGATGAGTTGGTTAATATTTTCTTAGCTAGTGATGTGGCTCTCATTATGAAAAACTTTGGTAAAAGCACTAAACAGGAAGACCCTGTGGTTCACTTTTACGAAACATTTTTGGGGGAGTATAATCCCGCTTTGCGCAAAGCACGAGGTGTTTGGTACACACCGCAACCCGTAGTAAATTTTATAGTTCGAGCGGTTGATGACATTCTAAAAACTGAATTCGATTTACCACAAGGTTTGGCTGACACCAGCAAAATAAAAATCAAGAAAAAAGCAATTACCCAAACGGCTTCCAAAAAAAATGCCGTAATAAAAGAAGTTGAGGTAGAACACGAAGTACACAAAGTGCAAATATTGGACCCAGCCACTGGAACGGGAACTTTTTTAGCTGAGGTAGTGAAACACATCCATAAAAAATTTGAAGGTCAACAAGGCATTTGGAGCAAGTATGTAACCAAAGACCTCATCCCAAGATTGAATGGTTTTGAATTACTCATGGCGAGTTACGCAATGGCCCATCTAAAAATGGACATGCTATTGACCGAGACAGGATATAAACCAACAGATGACCAGCGTTTCCGCATTTTTTTAACTAACTCACTTGAAGAAGCGCATCCCGACACGGGAACGCTTTTTAGTTCTTGGCTATCTGATGAAGCCGACCAAGCTAATGCTATAAAACGTGATGCACCAGTAATGGTGGTTATGGGTAATCCACCTTATAGTGGTGTTTCCTCAAATAATGGGGAATGGATTAGTAAATTAATTGATGATTATAAATACATTGATGGCGAACATTTTAAAGAACGTAAGCATTGGTTGAATGATGATTATGTAAAATTTATGCGTTTTGGGCAACATTTTATTGATAAAAATGGAAGCGGTGTTTTAGCTTTTATTAACCCTCATGGCTTTTTAGACAATCCAACTTTTAGGGGAATGCGTTGGCATTTATTACAAAGTTTTGACAAAATTTACACAATAGACTTACACGGAAACAGTACAAAAAAAGAAGTTTGTCCCGATGGGTCACCCGACAAAAATGTTTTCGACATTATGCAAGGTGTTTCCATAAATATTTTTGTTAAAACTAATACGAAAAAGGTAGACGAATTAGGAAAAGTTTTTCATTATGATTTATTTGGCAAACGTGATTTAAAATATGATTTTCTATTAGAAAATTCATTAAATACAATTAATTTTAATGAGTTAAAACCCGAAAAACCATTTTTATTATTTGTTGCAAGAAATAATGAAGGCGCATCCGAATATAAACAAGGATTTGGTGTAAATGAAATTTTCACTATAAATTCAGTAGGTTCAGTCAGTGCAAATGATGGTTTAAATATTTCTTTTACTAAAGAAGAACAAAAAAATAAAATTATTGATATTTTAAGTATTCCAGAAAATCTATGGAGATTGAAATACAAAAGAGCTAAGGATGCAAGAGATTGGACATATTTATCTGCGTACAATGATGCTCTAAAAAATAATGATAATGAAAAATATGTTAAAACTTCCTACCGACCATTTGATATAAGATGGAGTTTATATACTGGAAATTCAAGAGGACTATATTCTAGTCCTCAACCTAAAGTTATGAAACATTTAATAAATGAAAATAACTTGGGATTAATTATTGGTAGACAAGGGCAAGCTGTTGGCTCAATGCCTTGGAATTTATCTTTTATAACAAATACAATTACGGACTTTAATATGTATTACAGAGGTGGCGGAATGTTATTCCCATTATACCTCTACCCAGAATCAAACATACAACAAACATTAGAAGGCAACAACACCAGAGTACCCAATATTAACCCAACAATTATAAAACAAATTGCTGACGGCTTAAGAATGACGTTCACCTACGAAAAGGAAACAGAAAGTAATGTTTGTTTTGCTAATAGTGACGAGGTCCGTCCAGAGTTTAGACAAAGTTTTGCACCAATTGATTTGCTAGATTATATTTATGCGGTTTTACATTCGCCAACATACCGAGAAAAATACAAAGAATTTTTAAAGATAGATTTTCCTCGTGTTCCTGCTCCAACCGATGCAGACCAATTCTGGAAATTGGTTCGTTTAGGCGGTGAGTTACGTCAAATTCATTTACTGGAAAGTCCTACTGTCGAGAAATACATTACCCAATATCCAGAAGACGGGGACAACATCGTGACCAAACCAGTGTATAAAAATGGTAACGTTTACATTAACGATGACCAACATTTTGCGAACGTTCCAGAAGTAGCTTGGAACTTTTACATCGGTGGCTATCAACCCGCTCAGAAATGGCTAAAAGACCGCAAGAACCGAGAACTCAATTATGACGACATATTGCACTACCAAAAAATTATCGTGGCCCTAAGTGAAACGGATAGGATTATGAAGGAAATAGATATAATAAAATTAGAGTAAATAACTTGACCAATGAAATTAGAAGAATTAGGAGAACAAGTACTAAGGGATTATAAATCTGTAAAATATTTTCCATTTGACAATGGGGCGGGTGCTCCATTTATACTTACATCTGACCCTTTGGGCTATCTCGAAGCTTGGTTGGAAAATTCACTTAGCGCAATCAAGCGGGATGGGAGCTCAAAACGAGATTCTATAACAAAGGCAATTTATTTTACCCAACTTTCGCAAGACTTTTATAATTCAGCACTAAGTGCTAAAATGCCATCAAAAGGAACACTACTATATTACTCATTCATTAATCTCGTGAAAGTCTATCTTTTAATGAATGGTCATAAGTTGGAAACAAAAACGGAACATCATGGTATTTCTTTACCTTCAACTTATAAAGATAAATTGAAGTTAATAAACCCAGCTGGCGATGGAATATCTATTTTTCATGAATTTGCAAAATTAATTGGAAAAGAGGTAGATAATACGACAGGAGCCGACATTTCATTTAAAGACCTATTAAATAGTTTACCCGAAGTTCATGAGATTGGATTTGCCCTAGGATTATTCCCAAATACCAAAAGAAGGTTTTTACCAATCGAACTGACAATTAGAACAAGCGCCAATAGAAAAACCATATACTATACAATATCTTATGAAAAGAGATTCGACAATCAAATGAAAGTCGACAAGCTAACAAAGGGTGTCTTTAAAAAAAAACTAACAAAACTTGATATCGAAAACGATTCATCGAGAGTCCATTTTAAATCAAACTTCAATGTTAGCTATACTCATAGCTCTGGCACAAGTTGGAATATTTGTTATCCAAAAATTGTTAGTGATATTTCCGAACTAAACCTCACACCGATGTTGACTCGTCAAGGATATCGTTTTTATTTAGATTTAGAGCCGACAAGATTACATCGTTTATCTTCTGTACTAGCATTTGCCTACTATCTTGGTACCGTTGCAAGGTACCGCCCTTCGCTAAATGAAGAAATATTAAAAGGTAAATATCAATCAATAATTAACGAAGCTATTATATCATGCCCAAATCAATTTTTCTACTTAATGGTTAGCCATATAACTAAACAAATATGCGCTATTCCAATGGCTAAAATAGATTAACGTATCAAAACCAAAACTGTATCAAAATAAATCTACTGTCAGCAATAAATGATACAAGTAAATGTACCAATATAATTCTTTAATTTATTTTTATGGAAAAAGCAATCATCATATCTCGTTGTTCTACAAATGAAAATCGCCACTGTTGCATGTTACTCGATTGTATACTTAAATAAATCGTCACCAAATCGTATACTTTTTAGCAATATTTGCTGTAGTTAAAAACAATTCAAGACAATAGCTTATATTGCAATACTAATAAATGCTATTGCGATGAAAGATCTAAAAAAGTATAGTAATAAAATAAAAGCCGCTTTTGTTTTACTGATTGTTATGTTTATCATCTTATTGAGTAATTTTAATACATTACAAAACTCTAAAAAAACGAATGAGAATATCAACGCCATCTATAATGACCGATTAGTTGTGTCTCGCTATATCTTTCAGTATGCAAATGAGCTTTATTTCATAAAAGCAAACGCAGTAGAAACAAAACTAAATGACACTCAAAAAAAGGAGCAGATTATAGCAGCATTGAAAAACATTCAAAACATAGATGAATTATATCTAAAAACTGTTTTAACTTCTAAAGAAAAAACATCCTTTGCTGCATTTTTGGCCTCTTGTTCTGCTATTAATAAAGATACCCAAAATAAAAACTGGAATCAAGTAAGTCATTCTGGTAATCAAGCTTTACAAACACTAGAATTACTATCGCAAATTCAAAGTAAGGAGGGTAAGTCAAAATTGACAAACTCAAATACCTTGTATAACGACAATAACATTCTAGGACAACTTCAGATTGCGTTGCTGGTCATTTTAGGTGGTATCTCCTTATATTTATTAATGGCAAAGAAAAACAAGATAAATATAAAAATACCTGAACCTCAAAGTATGAATTAATTATAGGTTCCAAGTATTTCTATTCTAATCTAAAATTATATACAGAAATTAAATTCTAAAAGATATAAGGCTTAAATTTTATTCATATGAATAAAATTAAAAGCACAATCAAGACTTACTTAGTCTTAATCAGGATGACGCCACTCGCACCTTGAGCTCCATAAATAGATGCAGCAGCATCTTTTAATACACTTACACTTTTAACATTATTTGGAGAAATATAATCAATACTTGATACAATAACGCCATCAACAACAAATAATGGATCTCCAATATTCCGAATTGAACTCACTCCTCTAATGGTTATTCTATTGTCCCTCGTAACAGTAACTCCTGCTAAGCGCCCTCTTATAAGGTCATAAATAGTATTATAAATACTTGAGTTTTTATCGTTTTGAGCATCTAAACTTTGTGCTGTATTAACTTTATATTGCTTATCCACTTCAGAATAACCGATACTAATCTTATCGCCATTTTTTGCTCGATCTTTTATGGATTTTTGCGATTCTAAAAACATGAAATTCATTACATTTTCATTATTAAATTTAGAAGACAACAAACCAAATTTATAGGAGTACACATTAATAGCAGCTACTTTTTCAGGAAGTAAAACTTCAAAATCCCCTTTACTATTTGTCGAAACATTTGAATAAATAGAATCCAAATATATCCTTGCATTTGCTACTGGTTTACTCTTGTTATCCATAACCTTTCCCGTCAGCTTATTTTGCGCATGACCAAAACCAACGAATACGAAGAATATAACTACCAATGTTCTAGAAATTTTCATAATGCTATAATTTATAAATTTTATTAAATGTACTAAAAAAGTAATCTCAAAATATTTTTTTTACCAAAAATAGATTTAAACATTAAGTAACTGAACAGCAAATAGTTAAATACGGTTTTAAAAAAAAATAAAATCCCACCTGTTTCATTGTATCTCTTTTACTGAATTTAATTTTTAAAATATTGCACGAAATACCGCAATAAAAACATAACTAACTGATTTTTAACAAATATAGAATAGAATTTAAAGATGAAATTAAATCTATTCAATAGATTTACTGAGTAGCTATTTATAAAAAAAATTATCTAAAACTCAATTATTTAACATTCACAGCAACTTAAAAACAACTTTAAGTGTTTTTAATCGGTTAAATAATGTATTTTATCGATTATCAAATTGTTTTTATTAAATATTTAATTTAGATTTGAGCACCTAAATTTAACAACATGAAAAAAATTACCTATGTAGCATTGTTTTTATTGTTCTTTAATGGCGTAACATTTGCCCAGAATAAAACAACACTAAAAAAAGCTCAAGAATATTTAAAGGCAAAAGGAGAAGTAGTTTTTACTTTTAAAGCCAATAGCCAAAGTCAATTTGAAGAAATAAATAAAATTGTCTCCATAAGCCATAAAAAAGTTGACAGTAAAGATTTACAAGCAGAAGCATATGCAACCAGTGAGCAATTTAAAAAATTTCTTGCTTTTGGATTACCATACAATGTTACTGCAACTGATAATGAAATTCCAAAAGAACCTACTTCCCTAACCAGCAGAACTACAGCCGCATGGGATACCAGTTGGAACGCTTATCCAAAATATTCAGAATATGTGGCAAAAATGCAATATTGGGCTACAACTTATCCAAATTTATGTACGCTACAAGCTATTGGGTCAACTCCAAATGGCAGAACATTATATATTCTTAAAATTTCTGACAATGCTTCATCAGATGAAACAGAACCGGAATTTTTATATACCTCATCAATGCACGGTGATGAAATCACAGGTTACCCAACCATGCTGAGATTTATAGATTATCTGTTAACCAATTATGGTTCAAATTCAGAAGTTGCAAACATCATTAATGGTACCGAGATTTTCATTTGTCCATTAGCAAATCCAGATGGTTCATACAAAACAGCGGGAAATGACATTATGAATTCTACTGGAAATACTGCAACCAGAGCCAATGCAAATGGATATGACTTAAATAGAAATTATCCTGATCCGTTAAATGGATTACATCCTGATAGTGGGTTACAAACTAATCCTGTTTACCAACCGGAAACCCAAGCATTTCTTGCTTTTGAAAGAACACGTAACTTTGTTTTAGCGGCAAATTATCACGGTGGAGCTGAAGTTGTAAATTTTCCATGGGATACTTATCCTACAACTGGCGGAGCCAACATACATCCTCATGACAACTATTTTAAATATATTTCTACCGAATATGCCTCATTATGTCAAACTGCTGATGGAAATAATTTATATATGGATGATGTGTTTGGAACCGGTCAATTTCCAGGGACTACAAATGGCTCAGCTTGGTATACCGTTGCTGGAGGAAGACAAGATTACAACAACTATTTCAACCATAGCAAAGAGGTAACCATTGAAGTATCTGCAACCAAATTCCCTGCTGCATCAACACTTCCAACCTTTTGGAACAACAACAGACAAGCTATTTTAAACTATGTAAAACAAGCAAGTTATGGTTTAAATGGTGTCGTTACCAATGCTTCAGGAAATCCAATTCACGCTAAAGTATATATTAATGGTTATGACTTAAAGGGATCTTGGGTTGAAACATCTACAACTAAAGGAGATTATCATAAAGTATTAATCGCTGGAACCTACACTATTATTTTTGAAGCTCCGGGTTATACTTCGCAAACACAATCAGTAACCGTTTCTAATGGATCCGCTACTTTGCTTAATATTACAATGGTACCAACTTCTAGTTTGGCAGTTGCTAATGACGTTACAATTTGTCAAGGTCAGACCACAGCATTATCTGCTAGCGGAACCGGAACTGTAAAATGGTATGCTTCCGCAAATGCAACTACTCCTATAACAACGGGTCCTATCTATACGACGCCATCATTACATACGAATACTTCTTATTTTACAGAAAACGAAATTACTCTAGCCAATATAGGCCCTGCAACTGCATCTGGAACTTCTTCCAATAATACTGCCGTTGCTAACCGATATTTGATTTTCAATTGTACTATACCTACAAAATTAAAGTCGGTACTAGTAAATGCTTCTGCAGTTGGTCAAATTCTTGTAGAATTACAAGATAGTACAGGTACAATGTTAGAATCAAAAGTAGTTCTGATTACTGCTTCTGGTAGCCAAGATATCGATTTAGATTTCTTTTTGCCTGCGCAAAATAACTTACGATTAGTTTCAAGACAATTATCGTATACAAACTTAACCGTTGCAACTTCTGGAATTACGTATCCATTGACAAACGGAACAGTTTCAATTACTGCTAATAGCGGTTCAGGAACTTTCTTTCCGTTTTTTAATTGGAAATTTAGTCCCTTAAAAAGCAATCGTGATGAAGTAGTGGTAACTGTAAAACCAAACCCTACAGCATCTTCTGTTTCTCCAACCTCAATAGCATCAGGAAGCAGTGCCTTTACATTAACGGTAAATGGATCTGATTTTGTTAATGGAGAATCTATTATAAGATGGAATGGAACAGATAGACCTACCACTTTTGTAAGCGCAACAGAACTTACTGCTATAATCAACGCTGATGATATTGCTTCAGGCGGAACAGCAAATGTCACACTATACAATACCTGTAACGACACTACAACTGGAGGTCAAACATTTACTATCGAATCCATTTGTTCTCCTGTTCCTGATTTAGCCAATTTACCAACTGTAACCGGACAATGTTCCATTGCAGTAACAGCTCCAACAGCTACTAGTACTTGTGCCGGCGTAATTACTGGAACTACGGCTGATCCTTTAACGTATACAATTCAAGGCACTTACACTATCCTGTGGACGTATGATGATGGTAATGGAAATACATCCACCCAAAACCAAACTATCCTTATTGATGATACTATTGCGGCAGTTGCAGACGTGACTTCTTTGGCTACAGTAACCGGACAATCTTCGGCTACGGTTACTGCCCCTACTGCTACTGATGCCTGTATCGGAACTATTACCGGAACAACTACCAGCCCTTTGACGTATTCAACTCAAGGAACCTATACTGTTGTTTGGACCTATAACGATGGAAATGGAAATACTTCCACTCAAGATCAAATAATAACTATTGCTGATACAATAGCCCCATCAACACCTACAAATTTAACTGCTTCCGGAACATCTCAAACGACTACCAATTTATCTTGGACAGCCTCAACAGATAACAGTAGTGTAACTGGATATGATGTTTATAAAGGAGTAACATTGTTAGGAACAGTTACCGCTAATTCTTATGTTGTAACTGGATTAACAGCTACAACCGCATATACGTTCTCCGTAAGAGCAAAAGATGCAGTAGGAAATGTTTCTCCTTCTAGTGATGCTGTAAATATAACAACACTTGCTAACACTGTAACGTATTGTGCATCCATGGGAAGTAGTGTTACTCGTGAAAAAATTGGTAAAGTAGTTTTCGGAACAATCAACAATACTTCAACTGGCGGAACGGGTTATGAAAATTACACTGCTATTTCAACAAATGTTACTCGAGGAACGGCCAATACAATTACCATCACTCCATCTTGGACTTCAACAAAATACAAAGAAGGATATGCCGTTTGGATCGATTACAATAGAGATGGCGATTTTACAGATGCTGGGGAACTAGTATGGTCAAAAGCGGCATCAACAACAACACCTGTTTCCGGAATATTTACGATTCCCGCAACCGCGGCAACTGGCGCAACGAGAATGAGAGTTTCTATGAGATATAACGGAATTCCTTCTTCATGTGGAACATTTACTGCTGGACAAGTTGAAGATTATACTGTAAATATTGTTTCTTCTACTGCCAGATTAATTGAATCTACTAAGCTACAAGAGATCAATATATATCCGAACCCTGTAAAAGGTGCTGTCTTAAATGTATCGTCAGCCGAAAACGCTACCTACAGAGTTATTAATTTACTTGGACAAGAAGTTTCAAAAGGAAAAGTTGAAAATGGAGCTATTTCAGTTACAAATATTAACACCGGTACTTATTTACTAGAAATAACTACAAACGGACAAGTTGTAATAAAACGTTTCATTAAGCAATAATAATTTCAAATTTTATACTAAAAAGCTATCTCGATTCGAGGTAGCTTTTTTTTTGCTATGTGGACAAAAAAGTGTTTTTTCTATTAAAACATTTTTGTCCGATAAAAAAGTATATGGCTGTCCGCTTTGTGGGCTAACTTTATTTTTTTGTCGCAGATTTAATGGATTTCTCCAATACATCTAATTCATTTTTCCTTTAATCTGTGAAAACCCTTTAAATCTGTGGCAAAAATTATTATTGTAATTCGTTACGGATAGTCCTATTATTTCTATCACAAATTTGACTCTTATCGGAGCAATCCCAAAGGGGTCTGATAGTGGTAGTTTTAAGGATTTACAAGAAACAAGATTGTTCCATAATAACTTCACCACACTTACATCACCGACAAGTGAAACAAAAAATCCGATAAACAGCTAAAAATTATAACATTTTATCAACAAAATGTTGTTTCGCAAAAAACAAACAAGTAGTTTTATGGCCTAAATATCTTACCCGAAAGTTTATGGCCAAAAATTACTTTTCAAAAAACACAGGTTCTCTTAGATTTACAAAAAAAACCTATCTTCTTTCCTTCTTTGCTACCAAAAAAGAAAAACAAAATAAAACCCAATCTCTAGTCGCCTTTTTAAGTCTCTTCATGATGCTTTTCTTGGGAAGCAAGATCGACGCTCAAACTACCACCGTAACAATTTCTACAACTGGCTCAGGAACTTGGACTGTGCCTGCAGGAGTAACCGGATCAATAACCGTTCAAGCATGGGGAGGTGGTGGTTCTGGAGGTGGTGCAGATGGAAATTCAAAAGGTGGTTCTGGTGGAACTGGTGGAACTTATACCAGTTCAACTTTTACTGGTATTACATCTGGAACTACTTACAACGTATTTGTAGCACCATCTACTTCAGGAACTAGTGCAGCTAACGGAACTAACGGGCAAGGAACTTGGTTTAATACTACCGGAACTTTATTTGCTAATGGAGGATTAGGAGGGTTAGTTGGAAATTCAATTGCAAATGGAGCTTTAAGAGCAGCAGTTACAACTGGAAGTATTGGAACAACCATTATGGTTGGTGGATCAACAGCAGCAGGAACGAATTCAAATGGTTCTGCTGGTGGAAATAGCGGAAATAGCGGAGGAATAGGTGGAGCGGCGGTAGGAGCTTCAAATAATGGTTTTCCCTCTGGAAATCCAGGTTCTGCCGTGGGAGGTGGTGGTAGTGGATCAGCAGTAGGAGGAGGTAGCTGTGGTTGCTCTAGTACTGGAGGTGCAGGAGCACGAGGAGAAATTAGAATTACCTATAATACTCCAACTTGTACAAATCCGACTGCACAACCCACTGCTTTATCTTTAACCCCAACAAGTAGCACTATAAATGGTTCTTTTACTCTACCGAGTCCAGCTTCAGATAATTACTTAGTAGTACTTAATACTTCAGGCATTGCTCCTTCTCCATCAAATGCGACAACATATACCATAGGATCAACTACTCTTGGCGGTACTAATGTTGTTGTAGATAATGACAATAACAATACTTTTGCCACTACCGGTCTTAATGCATCGACTTTATATTATATCTATATTTTTTCTTATAATTCCGTATCGTGTAATGGAGGACCATCATACAATTCCATTTCCCCTTTAAACGGAAATAAAACAACATCGTCTTTTACTTATTGTACACCCGGCAATAGCGCTTGTAATGGCCCTACGATAACAAATATCACCTTCAATACCATCAATAATACATCCACTTGTTCGAATACAGATGGAAATGCTTACAATAATTACTACGCAACAGGATCTCCAACAACTTCTATTATCAAAGGCTCCAGCTACAACATTAGTGTCAATACAGCTACTACAGGAATCGTTTCAGTATGGATTGATTACAATAAAAATGGAAGCTTTGAAGCATCTGAATGGACACAAGTCTATACTTCTTCAACTAGTGGTAATACTAGCATTATAATTCCAATGGCAGCAATTGATGGTAATACATTAATGCGTGTTAGAAGTAGAAATTCAGGAAGTGCTAATGGTTCAGGTGATGCATGTACTACATTTGGTAGTGGAGAAACTGAGGATTATATAGTAAATATTTTATCTCCGGCACCATTAACAAATGGACCCGGAGGTGTAACTACTGATTTACAATTATGGTTAAGATCTGACTTACTCAATGGCACAACTAGTGTTGCTGACAATACTGATGTAACAACTTGGATTACGCAAGGTCGGGGCAGTAATGCTACAAAGCCTACTTCAATTGGTGCTCCAAAATACAGAAATATTGCAACACACAATATCAATTTCAACTCAGTAGTTGATTTTACAAATAATTATAATACTGCTCCTCAAGTTTATACGGACAACGATGCGACTAGACAATATTTAAAAGGCTCCTCCGGATTTTATAGTCAGGATATTTTTGCAGTAATGATACCTGATGTAACCGTTACCTCAGCTTTAGCAAGTATGGATATTTTTTGCGGAGATAAAAATTCAGGTGCTCAAGAAACTGATGGAACAGGAATTGGTTATGGAGCCTATACCAGTAGAATGAATAATGAAGTTTTGACCTATGCATTAGGTACTTCGGCTGGGCTGGGATTAGGCTACGGAGTAGCACATCAAAGCACAACTGCTTCATACAGTTCTCCAGGCATTATAAATGCAAGAAATAATGCTGGTGTAACCGGTACAGAATTATATTTTAATGCTAATAATGTAGGTACTTTTACCACGGATTCCGGATCATTTGCTAATGTCAATAATTCTCAATTCTGGATAGGTCGAAGTGAAGGTTGGGATGGAAGTTTAGATGGAAGAGTAGGTGAAATAATAACTTTTAGTTCAAGAGCTACAGATATACAAAGAAGTAATATTCAAAGTTATTTGGCTATAAAATATGGTATAACCTTAGGTGTTAATGGTACTTCCATGAACTATACCAACTCAGCTGGAGCAATCATTTGGGATGCAACCGCAAATACCGGTTATAATAATGATATTACTGGAATTGGTAGAGATGACCTATCAAAACTGAATCAAAAACAATCCAAAAGTGTTAATACATCTGATGAAATCACAATTGGTTTAGCTGATATTTATACAACTAATACAGCAAATACAAACACCTTTGATACGGACAAGAAATTCTTAGTTTGGGGTAATAATAAAGGAACTCTGGCAGCTCAAACTCCTGTTATCGTAAATATTAGTTCGGGAATAACTTCGCCATCTACTTTAACCAGTGATGTAAGTTTTGTCTCTGTGGGAAGAACCTGGAAAGTAATACAAACTGGAGGAAATGTCCCTATTGTCAAAGTATCTATTCCTTCAACAATGCTTACAGCTACTATAACACCTCCTGGAGATTATTTAATGTTTATATCAGATACTCCTGTTTTTAATCCTACAGCTGAATACCGTGTGATGACTGTTAATGGTTCAAATCTGGAAACCACCTATGATTTTGATGGAACCAAATACATTACTTTTGGGTATGCTCCAGAAAGAACTTTTGTACGTTGTATAAAATTTGATGGTGTGGATGACTATTTAGACGCAGGAAAGGTGTTAAACTTAAATACTTCTTTCACCGTTTCGGCTTGGGTAAATAGAAATAGCAGTGATAAAACCATCCTTTCTAAAAGAAACAGCACATTCTCTCAAGGATATGATTTAAGTATTAACAGTGCCGGAAAAGCAGAAATGAGCTGGATGGTTGGAGCGACAAAACATACTATTACTTCTAACGCAGTTATTCCATCAGGAAAATGGCATCATATAGGTGTCATTTATGATGGTTCAACTACAACTGCAAAAATGTATATTGATGGTGTAACAACAATCACTAACACTAGTATGCCAAACGTTCCTGCAACTACCGAATCCTTCTTGATTGCTGCTGCCGATGGTGTATCACCTACCTCACTTTTTAATGGGTCTATTGATGAAGTCCGTGTTTGGAACGTTGCACTTACTGAAGCACAATTTCGTTATGTGATGAACCAAGAAATACTAAGTAATACTACTCTAACTAATGGAGCTATTGTACCTAATGCAATAACATTGAATGATATTAGTAGTGTTCCATGGGCAAATTTGAATGCGTATTATCCAATGTCAACATACACGTACACTAATGCGAAAGATATTTCTAATTATAAATATACAGCTGCATTACGAAATTTAACAACTGTAGATTTACAAACAGCTCCTTTACCTTATGAATCAGCTATAAACGGAAATTGGGAAACTATAGGAGTCTGGACAAACAGTACGGTACAAGATTTACCGTACAGTACTTCAATAGAAGATCCTACAAAAATTATAGATTGGAATATTGTAAAAGTTAAAAACACGCACACAATTACTTCGGTAGGAAATAAAAAAGTTTTAGGATTATTTGTTGAACCAACAGCAAATTTAATTGCTACAACCACTGGAGGATTACAAACTGACGGAACTAAAATTGAAGTTTCCCATTACTTGAAACTAGATGGAAAAATTGATTTAGTGGGAAGATCACAATTGATACAAAAACTAGGCAGCGACATAGATGCAACTAGTTCGGGTTCATTAGAAAGAGACCAGCAAGGGCAATCTAACAAATATAATTACAACTATTGGAGTTCACCTGTGGGTGCAATGAACGCCACTACAAATAACAATGCTTTTACTGTAGCCGGAGTTTTAAAAGATGGAACAAACCCTGCAGCACCAGCAGCGATAACTTGGGTTAGCGGTTATGATGGAGCAACATCTCCATTTAGTTTAGCACGCTATTGGATTTATAAATTCGATAATTTAGCGAATGACTATGCCAATTGGACTCAAATAGGTGAAACAGGAATATTATCAGCAAGTAAAGGATTTACCTTAAAAGGGCCAGGAACTGTAGGAACACAAAACCTTACCTTTTTAGGAAAACCAAATAACGGTACTATAATAAATACAGTACTCGCAGATCAATTGTTACTTATAGGAAATCCCTATCCATCTGCATTAGATGCTGATAAATTTATAACCGATAACATTGGTTCAATAGGCACATCTATTACTGATCCCGCAATTGATGGAGCATTGTATTTCTGGGAGCATTATACAACTAACAACACCCATATTTTACGGGATTACCAAGGAGGTTATGGCATACGAAATCTATCTGGAGGGGTCGCTCCAAGCGCCACAGGCGTAGAGTTCATAAGTGGATCTGGTGCAGCAAGCAAGTTGATCCCTAATCAGTTCATTCCTGTTGGACAAGGTTTCTTTGTTGCTGGAAAAGCAGGAACAGGAGGAACAGTAACTTTTAACAATAGTCAAAGAGATTTCCATAAAGAAGATGAAGCTGGAGTTTCCCAAACAACGTATAGAATTCCTGTTAGTCCAAAAGCTTCTAGCCATTGGACGGATAATAGCAATGCTCCAATTGAGAAAGACACCCATAAAAAAATACGTCTAGGATTTAATGTTATCGACAAAACTTTCCACAGACAAGTACTTTTGGCCTTTATGGACGAAAAAGCCACTAGTGAAATGGATAATGGCTACGATGCTTTCAATATTGATGATTCACCAAGCGATATGTATTTATTGAATGGAGAAAATGAATTAGCAATTCAAGGAGAAGGTTATTTTGATGAAGATGCCTCCTTCCCTATTGCTGTTCGAACAGAAGCTACTGGAAAAGTATCGTTTGGTATAGATGCCTTAGAAAACTTTGATGAAAGCCAAAATGTTTTTATTTTCGATAAAGAAACTGACACCTATAATAGCATAAAAAACAGGCTTTATGAAGTAGAACTTCCTCAAGGATACTTTACGGATCGTTTCTCATTACGCTTTACAGATAAAACACTTGGTGTAAAGGATCTAATTTATGAGAATAGCATTCAAGTAGTCTTTACAAGTTCTAATAATGTTTTGAATATAACAAATGGTGCAAATGACAATACAGTTGCTGCTGTATCACTCTTCAACATTCAAGGAAAATTAATGTCTAAATGGGAGCTGTCTGACAAGGAACAAACCAGCATTAAAATCCCTATTCAAAACAAAACATCAGGAGTTTATATTGTAAAATTGAAAACTACTAAAGGAAATATCAATAAAAAAATTATCATCAAATAATTTAAAATAAAGTAACTTAAGAAAGACTTCTCATAACAGGGAAGTCTTTTTTTTTACTATTACACCAACTAAAAATTATTTATTGAAATCTTAAATCCTTAATTAAGAGCAGCTACCATTTATAATTACATTTTTTTGAATAGATGCGAAATTATTCAAAAATTCTAAAAACAGTTATTATTTATTTACAACAACAAGAGCTAAAATTCTTATAAAAAAATTAATTATTTAAAAATAGTAATTAACTTACAATAATTAAATAAACATGTATTTTATCGATTTTATTAGTACTTAAGCTGATTAATTGCAATAATAAATTTAAATTTATTGTGATTAATAAAAACACACTCAAATACATTCCTATCAAAATATAAAAAACTGAACCTTAATTAAATACAGTAATTAAAATATGGATAAAATTACTTTAATAAGCAAAAAATTAGTTTTTACGATTAGCCTACTTTTTATAACCTTTTTTGGAATTTCACAAACAACTCAAACCTTTTCCACATCTGGAACATTTACTGTTCCTGCTGGGATAACCTCCATACAAGTTGAAGCTTGGGGAGGTGGTGGCGCTGGTGGTGGTGCAACAGGAAATCCATCTGCTGGTGGTGGTGGTGCGGGTGGCGGCTATGTTAAAAATACATCCCTTACAGTAATTCCAGGCACTACATATACCGTTACTGTTGGAAATGGCGGAGTAGGTTCAACAGGCACAGGTGGTGCAGGAAACTCATCTTGGTTTGGGTCAACGACCACATTATTAGCTGTTGGCGGTAATGGTGGTAACGGTGCAAGTGGTAATCTTTCAACTGCTAGTGGTGCAATTGCATCCACAAGTGGTAATATTGGCTGGTCTTCTGGTTTTAATTATTATGGAGGAGCAGGTGGAACCGGTGTAATATTAGGAGTATCAAGTGGCGGTGGTGGCGGAAGCGCAGGAACAACGTCAAATGGAAATAGTGCTCTTATCATGCTTGGAGGTGCTGCAGTTACTGGAGGTGGCGCTGGGGCAACAGGATTAGATATCACTAGCGACGGAAATTCAAGTACTGCTTTAGGCGGTGCTGGAGCAGGGGCTAGAACAGGAATCGGTGCAGATAAATCAGGAGGAGATGGCTATAAAGGTCAAGTAATTATCTCATGGACCTGTCCTACTTATAGTTTAACGTCAACTCTATCAGCAACTCCAATCTGTCCAGGCAACACAGCCAGCACATCAATAACATCCTCAGCAGCAGGGCTACCAGTAGGAACTTATACTGTAACATACAACTTAACAGGAGCAAATACAGCAACAGCAAATACAGCATCTATGACTGTTACAACCGCTGGTTTAGGAAGTTTTTCTACAAGCACGCTATCAACTTCCGGTACAACTACTATAACAATTACAAATCTGGCAAGTGGTGGAACTACTCCTAATAACTGTAGTTCTAACATTACCACAAATAATATAACAAATGTAACCGTAAATACCTCTCCTACGATTACAGGTACGACTCCCGCTTCTAGAATTAGTTCTGGAACTGTTGTACTTGGAGCTACAGCTTCTGCCGGAACCATTTCTTGGTATACTGTCGCTACAGGCGGAAGTACTTTAGGAACAGGCTTCAGTTATACTACGCCATTTATTGCTACAACTACAACCTATTATGTTGAAGCGGTTAATGGATCATGTATTTCTGCAGCAAGAACAGCTATAATAGCAACCGTAAATTTACCCGAAATAAATATTCTGGGAAATGCTATTTCAATTATTGATGGCGACACAACCCCAAGCATCACAGATTGGACAGACTTTGGATCAATGGAAACCAGTACGGGAATCATCACAAAAACATACACTATTCAAAATACGGGTACTTCAGCCTTATCCATAGGAGCCATAACTATTTCTGGAACTAACGCTGGCGATTTCGCACTTACCACAAGTCCGAGTGCTTCAATTCCTGCAGGAGGCAGTACTACATTTTCAGTTACCTTCAACCCTAATACCTTAGGTTTGAAAACTGCCGCAATTTCTATTGTAAACGATGATACTGATGAGAATCCTTATAATTTTTCCATTCAAGGCACGGGAATCCAAACCTTTTTTGACAGCGACGGGGATGGCGTTTATGACAATTTTGATATTGATGATGATAACGACGGCATTCTGGATGCCACCGAGGAAATAAATTGCAATAGTTCCAATGGACATAAAGTAGATTATAAGTTTTTAAATGAAACCTTTGGTACAGGAGGAAAAACTTCAAGCTTTACTGCTGCTTATAATGCAACAACAACTTATTGCTATGAAGATGGAATTGTAGGTTCTAATACTACAGAATGTCCGTTTCAATCATCAAAAATACTTGATGACGGAGAGTATTGCGTAGTTAGTAAAATAACCGGTACAGTAGCAAGTGACCCTGAAAACATTCATGGTGATTTAGCTTGGTACAATGGGGAAGATCATACAACAGGAGATGCTAACGGAAGAATGGCTGTATTTAATGCCAGTTTTACTCCTGGAGTATTTTATGAAACAACCATAACAGGAATACTGTCTAATCTTCCGGTAACCTATAGTTTTTGGGCGTTAAATATAATGGCACAATCCACTTTTCCAAGCTCAATTTTACCAAATATAACTGTACAATTTGTTGACTTATCAAATAATGTACTTGCCACTTTCAGTACAGGAGATATTGGGAGATGCGCGGGAAGTGTAACAGATAATACATGTACTACAGGGATTTGGAAACAATTCACCACTAGTGTAAATTTAGGTAATGTAAATGCCTTCACTATCCGCTTCATCAACAATGCACCTGGTGGTGGTGGTAATGATCTTGCATTAGACGACATTATAATTTCACAAACTCTATGTGATTTAGACAATGATGGCGTTGCAGATTTATTTGATCTTGATGCCGATAATGATGGTATTGAAGATGTTATTGAAGCTGGTTTAGGAAGCCTAAGTAATGCCAGAGGGAAAATAGATGTAGCTTGGGCTGACGCAAATGGAAACGGACTTCATGATAGTAGCGAATCAGTGGCAGCATTACCTGCATTAGACTCTGATGGTGATGGGATTCCTAATTATATTGATTTAGATAGTGATAACGATAGTCTCTTTGATGTAGACGAATCTGGAGCTGGAAATATTCATGCAATTGATCCCGGTTTTAATAATGGTGATGGAGACATCAATGGTGATGGTGTTGGTGATGGTCCGGAATCAGAAACATTTAGAAGTAAAGACATTAATGGAGACGGAATAACTGAAGGGTTTGGCGACGGAATATTAGATATTTATGATTATGGTACCGGAGCTACATTCAATGCTCAATATGGAAATTTAGACCAAGGCATTGCAACTGGAAATCCTGCTACTACTTATTTAAAAGACACTGATGCCGACGGAATACCTGATTATTTAGATGTCATGTCCAATGGAAGTACATTTGATATTGCAAACACATTATTAATCTATGACTATAAAACTTTAGATACTAATAATAATGGAATTATTGATGGTACAACTGACATTGATAAAGATGGAATCCTAGACATATTTGATACTAATACTGCTTCTTTTGGTTCACCAAGAGACATCCGAACCAAACTATTTCTAGATTTTGACGGAAGAAATGATTATGGACAAAGCACCGCAATTCTTGGTGGTTTAGCCAATGCATCGCTCATGGCATGGATTAATTTAAACCCTGCATTTTCTTCAGAAGGAGTCATTGTAGGACAAAATAATTTTCAAATACGAATTACTGCCGGCAAGAAATTAGAAGCAGTTGTAAATGGAACATCAGTCCTTTTTAACACCACCTTAAATGTGTCACAATGGTACAATGTTGGCGTAATTTATGACGGATCAAACATCAAGTTATATTTAAATGGTACTTTGGTGACGAGCCAAGCTAAAACAGGAAGTATTCCAGCAGATGCATCGCTGCTTACTTTAGGAAGAGATCCTGGCACAAATACAAAATATTTTAAAGGAAAAATAGATGAAGTAAGAGTATTCAATTTGGCCTTGACCGAATCCCAATTACAAAGAATGGTCTACCAGGAAATTCAAGATACAGGTTCCCAAATTAGAGGTTTAATTGTTCCAAAAAACGTAGCCTCCTCTCCTATTTCTTTGCCTTTTAGTAATTTGCTTCGATATTACAGAATGGATAATTACAAAGATGATATCATTGATGACCTGACGACTCCAGCAATTGATATCATTGGAACAAAAATATACAACCATAAAAACATTCACGTTCAACAAGCACCAATGCCATTCTTAACAGAACGAAATGGAAGTTTTGCAACTGCGGTAAACAGCCCCACTAAAGAAATCAGAGGTGAAGATATCATGGAACAAGACTGGTCGATTGTCCATGTAAAACATGACATTACAGAAACCGCAAACAATATTGATTTAGGAATGATGGTAGATGCTGGTAAAAATATCATAATGAATAATGATACCAAAATACAAAATGATTGGTATTTAAAATTAGACGGAAAAATTGATTTAGTCGGCATGTCACAATTAGTTCAAACTGCTGAAAGCGATTTAGACGTTACAAGCTCAGGATATATTGAAAGAGATCAAAAAGGACAATCAAATTTATACAATTATAATTATTGGAGCTCTCCAGTCAGCCCAATAAATACAACTACAAATAACACTAATTATACCGTTTCTGGCAGTTTGAAAGATGGAACAAATCCTATAGCACCAACAGCAATAAATTGGATTGGCGGATATGACGGAGCTCCTACATTTCCTATTAGTCTAGCCAGATATTGGCTATATAAATTTGATGATTATACTAATGATTATGCAAATTGGGTTCAAATAACTGAAAATGATCCAATACGAGTAGGGCAAGGATTCACTTTAAAAGGAAGTGGTGGTGCATTAGGAACTCAAAACTATACTTTCATTGGAAAACCAAATAATGGATCAATAACAACAAATACTGTAGGTGATGATCAACTGTTATTAACCGGTAATCCTTATCCATCGGCACTGGATGCCGAAGCTTTCATAACAGCCAATATAAATTCAAATCCCTCCACAGATGGAACATTATATTTCTGGGAACATTATGACAGCAACAACACCCATACTTTACGTGATTACCAAGGAGGTTATGCCGTTAGAAATTTAACAGGAGGATTAGCCCCATCAGCGGCTGGTGTTGATTTTATCAGCCAGTCAGGAACTCCGTCAAGAGGTATTCCTAACCGCTATATTCCGGTTGGGCAAGGCTTTTTTGTAAATGGAAAAATTGGTTCTGGAGGAACGGTTATTTTCAACAATAGTCAAAGGGGTTTTCATAAAGAAAATGACGCTTTGAACTCAAATGTAATGTACAAAACTACATCCAGTAAAGAGAAAGCCTGGAATAACAATGATAATGATGTAGTAATAAATGATACTTATAAAAAAATTCGATTAGGATTCAATTCCCATAATGACCATCACAGACAGGTATTGTTAGGATTTATGGATGAGAAAGCGACCAGCGAAATGGATCTCGGTTATGACGGTTTAAATATCGATGACTTTCCTAATGATATGTATTTTTTGAATGGGGAAAATCAACTGGTAATTCAAGGTGAAGGTTTTTTTGACCTCGATGCTTCCTACCCTATTGGTGTAAAAACGGATGCCGCTGGGAAAGTAAAATTCATGATTGACGGTTTAGAAAATTTTGATGCTAACCAGCCTATTTTTCTATACGATGATGAAACTAAAATATACCATAATATCCGAAATGAAGTTTTTGAAATCAATCTAACAGTAGGTGAACATCATTCTCGTTTTTCATTACGATTCAAAGACAAGACATTAAGTGTTAACGATGAAACCAGTATTCATAATGTAATAAGAGTAGCCCATTCACAAAGCAAAAACACAATAATAATCAACAACAAAACACTAGACACGACTGTTCAAGAAGTAAGTTTATTCAATATTATTGGACAATCAATAACCACTTGGAAAATTGAAAACCAAGGACAATATGACATACAACTTCCAATTAAAAAAATAAGTTCAGGAGTGTATATTGTAAAACTAAAAACGTCTAAAGGAGATCTCACTAAAAAAATAATAGTAAAATAATTCCACAATTAATAAACTAAAAAAAGAGAAAACTGTCTGAAAAGACAGTTTTTTTTATGTCAAAATTGTTTCTAAAAAAGGAAAAAAAGAAAACCTTCGAGTTTAATTTTTTTAAAACGAGTAGTTTGTCGGGAGATAAAATCCTTTTATCGAAAAAAGGATTCTTTTAGACAATACATCGTTATAAATCACTAATTTTAAGTCAATTAAGATAAAACATCTAAAAAAACAATATATAAAATCCGAACAAAATCATAGTTATTGTCATTTTTGAATATCAATTCTAAAAAGATAAGATATAAAGAATGACTACAGTTTGATTCATTTTTTCATTGCAAATAATACCACTACAATAAACTTTATTTACTTCTGTAAAAACCATAGATTATTCTATGTCCAGTTTACAAAATCATTAATTGTTTGATTAAAAAGTGTGCCTATTATGAAAAAAAAATACTCTAGATTCAATATAAATTCATTTTTTGTATTACTAAATTCGAAGAATTCTCTTTTGATTGTTTTGATTCTTTTTCTGTTCAGTTTGGATAATTTTGCCCAATCCATATCGAGTTTTAATCCAATTAATGCCTGTACCAATTCTGGGTCTTCAGTTATCATAACTGGAACTAATTTTACTGGAGCGACTTCTGTCACCTTTAATGGTGTAGCTGCGACTTCTTTTACTGTCGATAATGACTCCCAAATAACTGCAATACTGAGCGCAAGTGCCTCAACTGGATTTATTTCAGTAGTTACTCTTTTAGGAACTGCTACGAGTACCGGTGTTTTTACAGTAGATTCCTTACCAACTGCAACTGCAGGAGGAACACAAACCATTTGTTCAAATGCAACCGCAACAATAAGTGGAGCTTTCGCGACTAACGGAACAATCGTATGGACTGAAAACGGAGCAGGAAATATAACTGCAGGAGCTACAACACTAACTCCTACTTATACTCCCACTGCTGCCGATGCTGGAACTTCTGTTACTTTAACAATGACCGTAACCAGTGATAATGCTTGTGCGCCACAAACTCAAACTGCAACCTATACAGTAATTGTTAATCCGTTACCAACTGCAATTGCCGGTGGAACACAAACCATTTGTTCAAATGCAATCGCAACCGTAAGTGGAGCTTCCGCTACTAATGGAACAATCCTATGGACTGAAAACGGTGCAGGAACAATAACTGCAGGGGCTACAACGCTAACTCCTACTTATACTCCCAATGCTGCCGATGCTGGAACTTCTGTTACTTTGACAATGACCGTAACCAGTGATAATGCTTGTGCACCGCAAACTGAAACTGCAACCTATACAGTAATTGTTAATCCATTACCAACTGCAACTGCAGGAGGAACACAAACCATTTGTTCAAATGCAACGGCAACAATAAGTGGAGCTTCCGCGACTAACGGAACAATCGTATGGACTGAAAACGGAGCAGGAAATATAACTGCAGGAGCTACAACACTTACGCCAACTTATACACCAACAGCTGCCGATGCTGGAACTTCTGTTACTTTAACAATGACCGTAACCAGTGATAATGC
>NZ_JASCRY010000007.1 GCF_030010375.1 Flavobacterium yafengii
GTGCAAAACTACACCCTTTATTCGCTTTTGCAAGCTTTTTTAAACTCTTTTTTTAATCTTTTCTTAACCTAATCTTTAAAACGCTGAAAACATGATTCTTGAATCTCAAAGTTTTTTCCGCTACAACATCCTATCCAAAGGAAAGGATGGCTTTATCCCCGGAAAACTGTGAATCGCATTACCTATAGACAACCTTATCACACCTTTCTTTATCTATACAATCTTATTGCATTCTACCTTTATTCCCTTTTTTACAGCTCCGTTGTCAATCTAACTCCCCAAAAAAAGCTCCAGCTCTCTGTCTACTAACCAAAAAATCGTCTGAATCAGTAAAATGAGTATATACCTTATATAATGACATAACATCAATTTTCCAGTCTCTCCTATATATAAGGTAACAAAAGTTATCGTGTTGATCTCATTTTGAATTTATCAAACAGTCATCAATGCGATAAAGAGCACGGGGCCGCGTTAGGGATAGCAGCGAATAGCCCACAGTCCCGTTGAGTTTCAAACTCAACGGGACGAGGACTTGTAGCGAATAGCCCGACTCCTTATATAAAGAGAGGCAACTACCCAATTAGATAATTGCCTCTCTTTATATAAGGTGGAACGCCAAAATGAAAATTATTTTTTCAGCTTTTCAGCTCTGGACTCCCAAGAATCAGTTAGATTATCATAATCAACTGGTTTTGCCGGATTTTGATTTTGTAATCTTCCGGAATCGAATGCCCGCACTAATATCGTTTCTATCAGATAGTCTTCATTAACATCGAAAGGCGCATATTTTGTTTTTAAATTAATATCAAACATACTTGCCGCCGTATTTGACCAAAATGCTTTCCACCCACTTTTGAGGTTTTTTACTAATTCATAAGTTGTGGTGCCAGTTTGGCGATGAATTAACTTTACCAATATTTGACCTTGTTTACGGGAAAGCTTTTTAAGCTTGGCTTCGAACTCGTCACTCAAATAACTTTCTACTATTTTAAAGTATCGTTTTTTCTCCTTATTTGTTTTAAGGTTTGCCATTCCTTTATTAAGGATGGTCAATCGCTCCGAAGCTAGTTTTGCATAAGGATAAGTTTTAAAAACCCTACTTTGAAGAAGTAAGAATTGCTTTTTTGCTTCAGGATCCGTTTTTCCCTTATATATTAACACTTCGGGTAATTGAATAGTATCATTAAGAATAGATTCATCATCTTCTAACTCATAGCCCATCTTTGTGGTATCCTGAGGCATTACCTGTGCATTAACAGACAGAGTGGTAAATAAACAAAACAACAAAAATTTAATTAGCTTCATATAGAAAAATTTAATTGCCAAAATTATACATTATATATACAACTGTAATGCCAAATTTATAATTTAGCAAAAAAATAATTTTATGAGCACTAAATCAATATTAAACAAGTCATCACTTGAGTTTTTAGAAAACTACCTTAATAATGCATCACCCACTGGATATGAAAGTGGCGGGCAGAAATTATGGATGGAATACTTGAAACCTTATGTAGATACTTTTATAACGGATACCTACGGTTCTGCTGTTGGAATTATTAATCCGGATGCACCTTATAAGGTAGTGATTGAAGGTCATGCTGATGAAATTTCATGGTACGTCAATTATATTACGGATGATGGATTAATCTACGTGATTAGAAATGGTGGTTCAGATCACCAAATTGCACCTTCAAAACGCGTTAATATTCATACTAAAGCAGGAATTGTAAAAGGTGTTTTTGGCTGGCCTGCTATCCACACTAGAAATAGAAGCAAAGAAGAAGTAGCTAAAGTTGATAATTTGTTTATTGACATTGGTTGTGAAACTAAAGAACAGGTAGATAAAATGGGTGTTCATGTGGGTTGTGTGATTACCTATCCTGATGAATTCATGATTTTGAATGACAACAAATTTGTTTGTCGCGCCATTGACAACCGTATGGGTGGATTTATGATTGCCGAAGTCGCTCGTTTGTTACACGAAAATAAAATAAAACTTCTTTTTGGATTGTATATTACTAATTCGGTTCAGGAAGAAGTAGGTCTTCGTGGTGCCGAAATGATTACCAAAACTATCAAACCGAATGTAGCAATTGTTACTGATGTTTGTCATGACTCCACTACTCCAATGATTGAAAAGAAAATTGAAGGTGACACAAAAATTGGTAAAGGCCCGGTGGTAACGTATGCGCCAGCTGTTCAAAATAATTTGAGAGAATTGATTTTAGAAACTGCAATGGCAAAAGAAATCCCTTTCCAAAGATTGGCTTCTTCTCGTGTTACCGGCACAGATACTGATGCTTTTGCGTATAGTAACGGAGGTGTTGCCTCAGCTTTGATATCATTGCCCTTGCGTTATATGCATACCACGGTTGAAATGGTGCATCGTGACGATGTTGAAAACGTGATTAAATTAATTTACGAAACCTTGTTGAAGTTAGAAAACGAAGAAACATTCTCTTATTTCAAATAGTTTTAGGAGCTAATCCCGCTATCCGTTGTAATCTTTCCCTTTTTAAAGAAAAAAGGAAAAGGATTTCCACTACTATCGGGGCTAAAAAACCGCAGTTCAAATTATGAATTGCGGTTTTTTTATTAAATTTACTTAAACAATTCATAAAAATGCAATCAACCGCCACATCAATTAAAGCCTATTTAGAAGAAATCCCAGAGGAAAGAAAAATAGCTTTCACAAAACTTAGAGAAACTATTCTAGAAAATATTCCAAAAGGATTTGTTGAACAAATGTCATACGGCATGATTGGTTATGTGGTCCCACATTCCATTTATCCTGATGGATATCATTGTGAACCGAAACTTCCTTTACCTTTTATGGGTATTGCATCACAGAAAAATTTCATTGCGCTGTACCACATGGGAATTTATGCTAACCCGGAATTACTGAATTGGTTTGTTACCGAATATCCAAAACACAGCACTCAAAAATTAGACATGGGAAAAAGTTGCATCCGATTTAAGAAGATGAACCAAATTCCGTTTGAATTAATTGCAGCACTCGTCCAAAAAATGTCAGTTCAAGAATGGATTATTTGTTATGAATCAGCATTTAAAAAATAAAAAACCGCAATTCAAAATTTATGAATTGCGGTTTTTTTATTTATTTTTATGGAAATTGTTCTATCTGTTCGCTAGATATTCCAAGACATTTTTTTCGATTCTTTCATCTATATTAGTGATGTCTGCTTTTACAAATTTCTCTCCTAGGATATTTTCGTATAATTCAATATATCTTTCTGAAACGGTTTCTATGTATTCGTCCGTCATATTAGGAATTTGTTGCCCTTCCAAACCTTGAAAACCATTTTCGATTAACCAACGTCGAACAAACTCTTTCGATAATTGTTTTTGTTCTTCTCCACTGTTTTGACGTTCCTGGTATCCTTCTGCGTAAAAATAACGAGAAGAATCCGGTGTGTGAATTTCGTCAATCAAGACAATTACACCTTCTTTAGTTTTACCAAATTCATATTTGGTGTCAACCAAAATCAAACCACGACTGGCAGCAATTTCAGTTCCTCTTTGAAATAAATCTCTTGTGAATTTTTCTAAAACAACATAATCTTCTTCAGAAACAATTCCTTTCGATAAAATATCCTCACGAGAAATATCCGCATCGTGCTCTCCATTATCTGCTTTGGTAGTCGGCGTAATAATAGGTTCTGGGAATTTATCATTTTCTTTCAAATATTCTGGCATTTTCACGCCACAAATTTCTCTTTTGCCAAGTGCATATTCACGAGCAGCATGACCTGAAACATAGCCACGAATTACCATTTCTACTTTGAAAGGGTCACATAAATGACCAACAGCCACATTAGGATCTGGAGTTGCAATTAACCAGTTAGGAACAATATCCTGTGTTAATTCCATGAATTTTGTAGCAATCTGGTTTAGAATTTGACCTTTGTATGGAATTCCTTTTGGCAAAACTACATCAAAAGCCGAAAGCCTGTCCGTAGCAACCATTACTAAAAGTTCATCATTGATATTATAGACTTCTCTTACTTTACCGCGGTAAACAGATTTCTGGTTTGGAAAATTAAAATCAGTAGTTGTGATTGTATTGCTCATTATACTAGTTGTGTGTGAGTTTATTTTTGTTCCTGCAAATTTAAAACTATTTCATAGAGTTTCGCAAAAAACAGAACTCTTAAATTTCATTTTTATCTCTAAAATTATTTTTTAAGCAACGTATCGTTGAATAAATTTAAGATTCGGCTGTATTCATCAACCCAAGAATAGGTTTCTTTAAAACCATGTGCTTCCACTGGGAAACTGGATAAACTCCATTTTTTCTTTCCTAATTCGATAAAACGCTGAGACAAACGAACAATATCTTTGTACTCTACATTGTCATCTACCATTCCGTGAAGCATCAATAAATCACCTTGTAAATTATCTGCAAAATAGATTGGTGAACTTTTTTTGTAGGCATCCGGATCTGTTTCCGGGAAATTAAGAATGTTTCCGGTATACCCATGATTGTAATGTGCCCAATCCGTAACAGAACGCAAAGCAGCACCAGAAGCAAACTCTTTAGGAGTAGTCAACATTCCCATCAACGTGATGAAACCACCATAAGAACCTCCATAAATCCCAACTCTTGACGCGTCAATTCCATGATTTTCGACTAGATATTTCTTTCCGTCTATGTGATCTGTTAAATCTTTTCCGCCCATAAAACGGTAAATTCCTGTTCTAAAATCACGCCCGTATCCATCACTTCCTCTATAATCAATATCCAAAACGGTATAACCTAAATCAACCAATAAATTATGAAACATGTATTCTCTGTGGTACGTACTCCAATAATTATGCGCGTTTTGCAAATAACCGGCACCATGAACGAATAAGATTGCAGCTTTATTCGCATTGGCAGTTTGTGGCTTGTATAATCTGGCATTTACAGGAGTTCCATCCTGCGCCTTAAAAGTAATTACTTCCGGTTCACGCCAAGAATATCCTTTGAAACTTTCCGATGTTGAAGACGTTATCTGATTTAAATTTGTATTCTTTTTATTAGGCGCTACATACAATTCCCAAGGTTTATTTTTAAACGAATAACGCACCAATAATGTATTTTCATCTGGAGACAAACACACTTCATGAGCGCCATCTTTAGTTAAAATAGGTTGTAAAACGGCATTAGAAACTTCCAATTTATAGAAATTTCTGTTTCCCGGATGCGTGGTCGTTGTAGTCAAATAAAAAGACTTTTTATCTTTTGACAAACTCACGTTACGCACTTCCCAATTTCCTTTGGTCAGCTGTGTTTTCTTTTTTGACTTTAAATTGTAAGTGTACAAATGAGAATAACCGGTTTCTTCCGATTGGAAGTAAACGGTTTCATTATCTCCTAAAAATCCAAGTGTTCCCCTTCCATAAGAATTAGAAGGAATTCCTGGTCCGCCAATCCAAGCTTCATCATGTTGATAATCTAATTCCTGAAAAGTTCCTTTCTCTAAATTTAAACTGACAATCCATCGGTCTTTGTTGTCCTGACTTCTTATTTCGGCAATGGCATAAGAACCATTTTCATTGTAAACAGGTTCCTGAACCACAATTAGTTTGTTCTTTTTTTCTGCATTTTTTGATTTTTCATACAACTCAAAATATTTAGGAACATCCTGAATGTGGCTTAATGATGAAAAATTCACGAAATAAACAGAATCTTTGGCGATGTTATACACTCCGAATTTGGTTGCCAACAAATTATCTACTGAAACTTTCTCCTTAGTCTCTTCAATTTGATTGTACCCATCGGCAGTAATGAAAAGTTCCATTTTTTCATTCTTACGTTCTGAATCTTCTATTAATCTGAAAGTCGCAAAATTACCTTTTGGATCTACTTTCAAGTTGCCAAAGGTATTTTTTCCATAATAATATGGCTTTGGAAAATCAGATTTTGTAGTTTTTGATTTTGCCAAATTCCATTTTTTAAGCGCTTCTTGATCTCTGACGAATTGAAACAATTCCTCTTGTTGGCTTTTCAAAAAAGATTCTTTTTCCGTTGCAACATCTTCTCCTTTTCCCCTTCTAAAATTAGTGACTTGAATGATAGAACCTTCATTGGTGTTGAACTGAAAGAGGTTTTCATTTTGTCTGAAATAAAGTATTCCAGCGACAGAACCCATTTGTAAATTAGCAATCGGACTGCTTTGTTGGTATAATTTTTTGGAGATTTTACTTTTTAAGGAATACGAAAATAATCTTCCTTTATCGATGTAATAATACAAATCAGGATTGGCTGTCTTTTTCAAATCTAATTTTGAAAAAGCAGCTTCATTTGGCGAAGCTAATTCTGGTTTTGACAATCCGTTTTTCCAAAAATAAGTACTTGTACCCAATTCATTATTTGGATTCCAATCAAAATAAACTTTCTGTCCATCTAAAGACCATCTTTCATTCTCTGGTTGCGCACCAATGAAAGCGTTTCCTTTCATGATTTCTTCCAGTTTTAGCGTTTGACTTTGAATTGTTATGGAAAACAAAATACAGATAACAAGGATTAGTTTTTTATTCATTTTACTGTTTTTATTAAAAAATGGATTCTAAAATTATTTTAAAAGTACGTATTAAAAGACTTTTAACTATTTAATATTTGCTGTGCAATATATTTCGCAACTCCTTCATTATCATTGGTCAAAATCACTTCTAAATGAGAAAGTTTATTTTTCAAACTATCAGGTGCATTCCCCATAACTAAACCTTTACCGGAAGATTTAAGCATATTTTCATCATTATATCCATCACCAAAAGAAATTGTTTGTTCGAAAACAAAATTCTCTTTTTCCAAAATTTTGGCAATCGCAACACTTTTATCTACTGATTTGTCCATAAATTCCAAACAAAACGGAAGACTAAAAGCATGACTAAAAAGGCCAGTGTGATTTTCTAAAATTTGATCTCTTAATTCAATTAATTTCGAATGCTTATCGTGTGTAAAAAATACTTTTATGGCACTCAAATCTTCTAAACTATTAAAATCTACTAGTTCAGGATGATAATTTACTTCTGGTTGAAATTCATTTAGTTTTTCATTGTACTTATTCGTTTGCCAAACATTTTCTCTGAACAATACGGTTGTAATTTCAGGATCTATATCTAAAGACAAGACGGATTTAACAGCGTCACTTTCCATATTAAAAGAAAAAAGAAGCTCTTTTTCAGGAGAGTGTATTCGTGCTCCATTTGAGGTAACTAAATAAAGAGGAACATCTAATCCAGCTACAATAGGCATTGCATCCAAGTGATGGCGGCCAGTTGCTACAATTATTAAATAATTTTGATTGTGAAGTTCTTGAAAAACAGTTTTGGTATATTGGGATATTTTGTGATCTGAATTGAGTAAAGTTCCGTCTAAATCACTAATAACTACTTTAATTTTTTCTTTTAAAATCATTTCTTTTTAACTGACATTTTATTAATTCCAAATTTATTGCATTTTGAAGAGATATACAAAGATTAAAGAAAAGATTAGTAAAAAACCCATTTCAAAATCATCTCTCTTGTTCTTTTCCTTTAAGCAAGAATACGATTTACATTTTATCATTATATTTTTTTAAAAAATTAATTGTTGTATTTTAAATACAACAATAATAAATTGTGCCTATATTTGTAAAAAAATTAAATATGATACTATCATGAATACAATTCAAAAAGAATTAATTAAAGCAACAGTGCCGATTTTAAAATCAAATGGGAATGATTTGATTACCTACTTTTATCAAAGGATGCTAAAAAATAATCCAGAATTAAAAAATATTTTTAATATGGCCAATCAAGCCAGCGGAAAACAACAACATGCATTAACAGGAGCCGTTCTAGCTTATGCTGAAAATATTGAAAACCCAGGTGTATTGATAAACGTGTTAAAATCAATTGGAAACAAACATGTAAGTTTAAATATTGCGCCAGAACAATACGATATAGTTGGAAGCCATTTAATTGGTTCAATTAAAGAAGTTTTGGGTGATTTAGCCACTGTAGAATTAATTGAAGCATGGACTTGCGCCTATCAAGAATTAGCTCAAATTATGATTAGCCTTGAAGCCGAAATGTATCAGAAAGCCAGCAATAAAAAAGGAGGGTGGAAAGGGTGGAGAAACTTTATAATCTCTAAAATTGTTGAAGAAAGCGATGAGATTAAATCATTTTATCTTAAACCGGAAGACAACAAAGATATAGCCGATTTTTATCCAGGGCAGTATATTTCCGTGAGTACGTTTATCCCTGAACTAGGTCATAAACAGCCCAGACAATATAGTTTATCTTCAGCTTCCAATAACGAGTTTTATAGAATTTCGGTAAAAAAAGAAAAAGGAATAAACAGCACTCCTAACGGAATTGTTTCCAATACACTGCATAATAAAAAAGAAAGCGACAGTATTGAGGTCAGTGCTCCCGCCGGTGTTTTTTATGCCGATCCTGATTCTAAAACCCCACTAGTTCTTGTAAGTGGTGGTGTTGGAATCACTCCTATGATGAGCATGATTGAGACCAATAAAAACTCACTTCAAAAAAACAGAACGGTATGGATTCATAGCTGTCGTAACGAAAATGTTCACGCTTTTAAAGAAACTATTCAAGAGTTAAATGATGAAAATACATGGCTGACTTCATTTGTTTTTTATGAAACTTTACCCGAATCAGAAACAAATGCTATTGAAGGTAGAGTGAATTTACTCGAAATCAAAGAAGAAATTCTTATTAAGGATGCAAAATATTATATTTGCGGACCTGCTCTTTTTATAAAAGTTCAATATCAATCCTTAGTTGAACTTGGAGTCAACAAAGAAAATATACTTTATGAAGAATTTGGTCCCCAATTATTAAGCCTTAATTAATAAAACTCTTATGAAATTGAATCACTTTACTGATTTTAGTATGCGCGTTTTGATGTATTTAGATCAAAAAAAAGAAACTCCTTTAAGTTCTTTAGACGAGTTAGCTGCTGCTTTCAAAATCTCGAGAAACCATCTCATTAAAGTGGTTCAATTCTTATCAGCAAATCAGTTAATCCATACTAAAAGAGGTAAAAATGGTGGAATCATAATTTCTGACAAAGCAAGAGAAATACCATTAGGGGATTTGATTCACCTTTTGGAACAAGATGATAGTCCTGTTGTAAATTGTAATTCAAAACCTTGTGTTTTTCAATCCCAAAATTGCAAATTAAAATCATTATTCAATACCGCTTATCTCGCTTTTCTTGAGAGTCTAAATAAATCCAAACTTTCCGATCTGGAATTTAATAATTGGAATGCTATGTTTCAAACCACATAAAATTTGAAAAGCATTTATATTATCCTCTTTTCAAAATAGAAAATTTCATAAAAAAACGCCCTTTATTTAAAGAGCGTTTTTTGTTTTAATCGTTATTCTCAATCTGCTTATAGGCATCAATCACTTTTTTGACCAATCGGTGTCTTACAATGTCTTTATCATCCAGATAAATAATCCCAATTCCATCTACATCTTTCAAAACCAACAAAGCTTCTTTAAGTCCGGAAATGGTTCTTCGTGGTAAATCGACCTGACCGGGATCACCTGTAATCATGAATTTAGCACTTTTCCCCATACGGGTCAAGAACATTTTCATTTGGGAATGCGTAGTGTTTTGTGCTTCATCCAAAATTACAAAAGCATTATCTAACGTTCTACCACGCATGAATGCCAATGGCGCTATTTGAATAATTCCCTTTAAAATATAATCTTCCAGTTTTTCGTTAGGTAACATATCGCGCAAAGCATCATACAAAGGTTGCATGTAAGGGTCTAATTTTTCTTTCATATCACCGGGTAAAAAACCAAGGTTCTCCCCTGCCTCAACCGCTGGACGTGTAAGTATAATACGTTTAACTTGTTTTTCTTTTAATGCTTTCACAGCCATAGCAACACCGGTATACGTTTTTCCGGTTCCGGCAGGTCCTACAGCAAAAACCATATCATTCTTTTCCATGGTATCCACCAACAATTGTTGATTGGGTGTCATAGGTTTGATGATTTTCCCTCCTACTCCGTGTACTAAAATTTTATCATGTCCCAAGGCTCGTCTCTCGTCTTGGCCGTCACTTAGAATAACACGCTCAATAACATTGTCATCAATAGTGTTGTAACGTGTAAAGTGAAGCATTAACCGCTGAAAACGTTTTTCGAACTCGTCTAAAACCTCTTTTTCTCCAAAAGCTTTTAAAGTTGTTCCCCGAGCGACAATCTTTAATTTTGGGTAGTATTTTTTAATTGTTTCAAGATGAGTGTCTTGAGCGCCCCAAAAGTCTTTTGGAGCGATGTCTATGAGCTCGATTATTCTTTCGTTCAAATGAGGTAGTTTTAAATTAGAATTAATTTTTTTATAAATCAATTGGCTGTCGGGTATATTTCTTGTTTTTAAATAGAAATTGTTTTTTGTTTTTCGTTTTTTGAGTTTACTATTATTAGCTTTGCACTTCTCAAATTTAATAAAATTAGGTTTACATAACACCAATAGTTATAAACAAATTTATGTCAATAATTACCCTAACTACCGATTATGGCTTGAAAGATCACTTTGTAGGTGCGTTGAAAGGGAAAATTTTGTCTGAGTATTCCGAGGCATTAATTATTGACATTTCACATGACATTGACCCATTCAACACTGTAGAAGCAAGTTACATTATTGGCGCATCGTATGCGAGCTTTCCAAAAGGTACAGTTCATCTTATAGGAGTGGATATGGAATCTAATAAAGAGAATCAGCATATTGTGATGCAATGGAACGATCATTATTTTATTGCCGCCGATAATGGGATTTTAAGTATGCTTTCGCAAAAAATTGTTCCGCAAAAAATGGTCGCAATTAATATTCATGATCGTTTGCCAAGCGAAGCTACTGATCTGGACGTATTTGTAAAAGTAGCCTGCCATTTAGCCAAAGGCGGTTTAATGAATGTCATTGGTAAAGAAATAAATACGATTAAGCAAGTTACAAATCTGCAAGCCACTATTTCGGATGATGGGAATTCATTAAAAGGTCATGTGATTTATATTGATCATTTTGGGAATGTAATTACCAATATTTCTAAAAAATATTTTATCGAAGTTGCCAAAGGAAGACCGTATGAAATTGTTCTGAAAACCAAAAATATCAAAACAATTTTGCCCAATTATTCCGCAATTGCAAGTTCTGAAAAATATCCGATTAAATCGTATGAAGGCGAAAAATTAGCCATTTTCAACGAAGCCGGTTTTCTTGAAATTGCCATTTTTAGAAGCAATCCTTCTAAAGTTGGTTCTGCCAATAGTTTACTTGGATTGAATTATAGAGATATAATAAATATAGTATTCAGATAGCAGTGTTCAGTAATCAGTTTAAAAATCTATAATCGTTAATCATAAATCTAAAATATAAATGTTTGTACGAATAGTAAAATTGAGTTTTCATGAGGAAAATATTCCTGCATTTTTGGAAAACTTTGAGTTAATGAAAGATAAAATACGGAATGCACCCGGAAATCGTTTTTTAGAATTGTATCAGGATAAAAATAACAAAAGTATTTTCTTTACTTACAGTTATTGGGAAACCGAAGCCGATTTAGAAAATTACAGGAATTCCGAACTTTTTTACGATGTTTGGACATTCACCAAGAAATTATTCAATGACAAACCGGAAGCTTGGAGCGTAGATAAATTAGTAAGTTTAGAGTAATCAGTATTCAGTTAGCAGTTTCAAATCAACAAATCAACGAATAAACATAAAGAATGAAATCAATAGTACTACGAGAGATAAAATCCTTTTTTGGTTCGCCCATAGGCTACTTAGTTATTGCCATTTTTCTAATTATCAACGGATTGTTTCTTTGGGTTTTCGAAGGAGAGTACAATATTTTGAATACCGGTTTTGCTGATTTGACTCCGTTTTTCATCTTGGCACCCTGGATTTTGATATTCTTGATTCCCGCGGTAACAATGCGTAGTTTTTCGGATGAAAAAAAACAAGGAACATTAGAGTTATTGCTGACGAAACCGTTGAGTATTTGGGAAATCGTAAACGGAAAATTTCTTGGCGCTTTACTTTTAATTGTAATGGCAATTATTCCAACATTCATTTATGTAGCCGTTATTTCCAATTTAGGAATGCCAGAAGGCAATCTCGATATGGGAAGCACAATTGGTTCTTATTTTGGATTATTATTCCTGATTGCTGCATATTCTGCCATTGGAATATTCACATCAACATTGTCTGATAACCAGATTGTGGCTTTCATTGTTGCAGTATTTTTATGTTTCTTCTTCTATTTTGGATTTGAAGGCTTAGCTTCTGTTGTTCCAAATCTATCTTCCATAATTGCCTCATTAGGGATGCAAGATCATTTCAAAAGCATGAGCCGAGGCGTATTAGACACAAGAGACATTCTTTATTTTACAAGCATAACCGTTGTCTTTCTTTCATTTACAGTTTATAATTTAAAATCTTTCAAATCGTAATGACTACTTCTAAGAAAAATAACCTAAAATCAGTATTGATTATCCTTGCAATTGTAGTGCTTGCGAATGTAATAGGAAGTTCCTTTTTTCATCGTTTTGATTTAACAAAAGATAAAAGATACACACTTTCCCCTACTTCTTTGAACATCATCAAGCAAGTTCAAAATCCGTTGTCTATAAAAGTATACATGCAAGGTGATTTACCGGCTGAATTCAAACGTTTACAACAAGAAACGAAACAATTACTGGAAGAATTTCAGGCATACAATACCAATATTGTTTTTGAATTTGTAGATCCTTTGGAGAATCAAGAAGAAAGTATGGATCTCATCAAAGATTTATACCGAAGAGGATTAACTCCTGTAAATATTACTGAGGATAACAAAGGAAAACAATCACAAGTAATGGTTTTTCCATGGGCAATTGCTACTTATGATGAAAAAGAAGTTTCGATTCCTTTGCTTAAAAATCAAATGGGAGCTTCAACTACGGAAAAAGTTATTAGTTCTATACAACATTTGGAATACTCCATTGCCGAGGCTTTTAATAAAATTACCAAAGCAAAGCAGAAAAAAGTTGCGATTATTAAAGGGAATGGCGAATTAAAAGAGGCTTACATTGCAAAATTCTTATTGCAAGTAAAAGACAACTATTTTATTGCACCTTTTACTTTAGATTCGGTTGCTAAAAATCCTATAGGAAGTCTGGAAGCTTTAGAAAAATATGACTTGGCTGTTATCGCTAAACCTACCGAAACATTTACTGATGCGGAGAAGCAGGTTTTGGACCAATTTATCATCAACGGAGGAAAAACATTGTGGTTGATTGACCAAGTTTCGGCAGAAATGGATAGTTTGTACGATTCATCCGGAGCCACTTTGGCCTATCCAAAAGATTTGAATTTGAATGATATGTTCTTTAAATACGGAATCCGAATCAACCCTGATTTAGTAAAAGACGAACAAGGAAGTCCCATAAAACTAGCCACTGGAGAACAAGGAAGTGCCACTCAATTTCAGGAATTTAATTGGAAGTTTGCGCCACAAGTTTATCCAAATAGTTTGCATCCGATTGTGAAAAATTTAGGCGGAATCAAATTTGATTTTGCGAATCCTATCGATACCTTGAAAAACGGAATTAAGAAAACCATTCTGTTGCAATCGTCTCAATATTCGAAAAAAATAGGAACTCCAACAGAGATAAATTTAAACATTGTTGCCGAAGAAACTTCGCCAAATGATTACCTGAATAAAGGAAAGATTCCATTATCGGTTTTATTGGAAGGTTCGTTTCATTCTATGTTTGAAAATAGAGTGCTACCATTCGAACAAAAAACATTTCAAGCCACAGGAAAAGAGAATAAAATGATTGTGATTTCGGATGGAGATTTGATAAAAAACCAATTGGATAAAAACTTTCAACCGGTAGAATTGGGTTATGACCAAAGGTCTGGAAATTTGTATGATAATAAAGATTTCCTGATAAATTGCGTCAATTATCTATTGGATGATACCGGACTTATTAACATTCGTAGCAAAGATCTTGATTTACCTTTATTGGATAAAGAAAAAGTTTATGAAAACTATACCCGAACACAAATCCTAACTATCGGGCTTCCAATTCTTATTTTGGTACTTTTTGGTGTCGTATTTACTTTCCTTCGAAAAAGAAAATACAGCAAATAGATGTTAATAAAAAAGTTTCCAAACTAGAATAGTTTACGATATATTTGTAAAATGTATCGTATTTCGGATTTAGAGAAATACCTTAAAAAATAAAACAAAACAGATGAAATTTATAGTATCGAGTTCGTACTTATTGAAGCAATTACAAGTTTTAGGTAACGTTATCAACAGCAGTAATACTTTGCCTATTTTAGATAACTTTTTATTTGATTTAGACCATAATGTGCTAACGGTTTCAGCTTCTGATTTAGAGACAACTATGTCTGCTACGTTAGTAATTGATTCAGAAAGTAAAGGAAGCGTTGCTGTTCCTGCAAAATTACTTTTGGAAATCCTTAAAACATTCCCGGAGCAACCCTTAACTTTCACGGTTGAAGAAAACAGTACGATAGAAATCAGTTCTAATTCTGGAAAATATGCGTTGGCTTATGCTCCAGGAGATGAATTTCCAAAATCGGTTAATTTAGACGATCCATCTGTAACACTTGTTCCTGCTGATGTTTTGGCAACAGCCATAAGCAAAACGATTTTTGCTGCCGGAAATGATGATTTACGTCCGGTAATGTCTGGTGTATTCTTCCAGTTTTCACCACAAGGATTGACATTTGTAGCAACTGATGCGCACAAATTAGTGAAATATGCGCGTACTGACGTAGTGGCTTCTCAAGTGGCTGATTTCATTATGCCAAAGAAACCTTTGAACATCTTAAAAAATATTCTTGGAACTTCAGATGCTGAAGTAAAAATTGAATATAACGATTCGAATGCTACTTTTTCTTTTGACAATTATCTTTTAATGTGTCGTTTAATTGATGGAAAATATCCAAATTACGAAGCGGTAATTCCAAAAGAAAATCCAAATAAATTAATGATTGACCGTTCTCAATTTTTGAGTTCTGTACGTCGTGTCGCTATCTTTTCGAATAAAACAACACACCAGATTCGTTTGAAAATTGCTGGTGCTGAATTGAATGTTTCTGCTGAAGATATTGACTACTCAAACAAGGCCGAAGAAAGATTGACTTGTGATTATCAAGGTGATGATATGCAAATAGGGTATAATTCTCGTTTCTTGACTGAAATGTTGACTAACTTGCAATCCGATATGATTATGCTTGAAATGTCATTGCCAAACAGAGCCGGAATCCTTACTCCTGTTGATGGATTAGAAGAAGGTGAAACTGTTACGATGCTTGTAATGCCAGTAATGCTAAACAGTTAACATTATATTTTGAAATTGTTATATTTTGATTTTTAAAATTGAAATATAATAATTACCATTGTATAACAAATACGCTATTAACCAAACCATTTTTATATTTAAAAAACCGTCTCGTTTAATTACGAGACGGTTTTTTTTTGAGTGGGATTGCGTGTGTCTTTGCGAGGAACGAAGCAATCACACTAGCAGAGCATAATTCTTAATCATTGAAACGGATATACGAAATAAGATTGCTTCGTACCTCGCAATGACAAACTGAATACTAATCTAAATCACTCCCATTTTTTTCATCAGGAATGTAGCGCTTCTATTTTTACAAATTCCGTCACGCAGTTTGTAGTCAAAATGGAGTTCATTATTGACAATCTCTACTTCAAAGCATTTATTGGTTAGTATATTTGGATAGTCATTCGTTGTCAAGCAAACTTCTATATCATGCGTTGCAATGGCTCCAATTGCTTTTTTACCAATCACTTTTTTGACCACTTCGATTGTTCCATTTCGTTTATCATCTGAATTGGTTCCGCGTAATATTTCGTCTAGTAAAACAAATGCGGGTCTGTTTTCCAGTTCGTCCATTATTTGCTTTAAGCGCTTTATTTCGGCGAAGAAATACGATTCACTGTCAGACAACGAATCCGATAATCGCATCGAAACTAAAACGGGTAACGGATGCACATTTGCTTGGCTGGCACAAACTGGCGAACCTATTCCTGATAATACCATATTAATTCCCAAACTTCTCAAAAAAGTACTTTTACCGGACATATTAGAACCCGTTAAAATCATAAAGGATTGCGGTTGAAAACGCACATCATTCCCTACTCTAGTTTTTTCATTTAATAAAGGATGACTTAAATTAGTGAAATCAATTTCAAAATTCGTGTTCAATGTTGGATAAACAAACTCCGGATTATTATAAGAAAGATTGGCCAAACTGTTCAACATTTCGAATTCACCGATAACTTCCAACCAATCTTCCAAGGCTTCCGCATGATCTTTTTTCCATTGAATCAAAGCTTTTAAAACATGCAGATTAAAAAGAAAAGTTCCATTGAATAATAGTGCTGTGACAAAATTCCCGATCGTGTCCATATTAGAAAACAACGAAGCCAATTTTTTCAAATGAACACTGGCATTTTCTTTTTTTAATGTTAGTTTTTGTTGCAAATCGGTTAGTTTATCGGATTGAAAGGGTTCTTCCTCAATCTTCTGCATCAGTAAACCGTATTGATTGATGATTTTATCAACATTTTCAGCATTTGCAATTTCAATACTAATTCGTTTATAGTATATACCCAAAACAGCTAAATTAAAAATAAATAAAAACGATAATACCGATAAAAATATTGGATTTGATGAGATTAAATACCCAACAAAAGTTCCCAAAAAGAGAAAAGGTGCAATAAAAGAAACCAATATACTGGCTTTGGATAAAGGAGTGTTATTGAATTTACTCCATTGCAATAGCGTTTCATAACTTGATTGATTGTCGTTACTTATTTTGGCCAAAGCCAAAAATTCCTGGCGCCAATCTAATTTTTCGGATAATTCTTTTACTGCTTTATGATTTCTAACAATTTCGTCATTAGGCAAAAGCGTTAAAAGTTGTTTTGCCAATGTTTTTTTACCAATAAAAGTAGCAGTTCTATTCAAGTTTTGGAACAAAGAATGTTCGCCGAAAATATCTAAATCATACGCATACGGATGGTGAAAATCATTGAATTCCTGTCCGTTTTCAAAAGGGATTTTATTTCTTTCCAGATAGGAAATTTCATTTTCATTAATATCCAAAAGCGCTTTATTGACTTGCTTCTGGAAAAGTAATTTAGTGTGAATGCGCATCAAGAAAACAAATAATCCAAAAAGAAGCACTGATGAAATAATGAAAATAATTTCGCTCGTTTTGATGTAATAATACATGGATACCAAAAAAAATACAATAGCCAGCAATCTTAATATGCTTATACTATTGTACTTTTTATTAATTCCATTTAATACTGCTGAAAACCCTTCTTTTTTTACTTTGTATATTTCCATAATTCATTTGAATGAAGGACAAATATAGCAAATTAGATCACGGGTGAAAGCCAATTTAATACACTAATCAATATGAATCGCTAAAATTGGAATATCAAAATTAGTTGCTATTTTTTTGGTTAAACTAGGTTTAAAAATCCCTTCAAAAAAGCCTCTTTTATAGGTAAGCATTGTTAAAATATCAATCTCTTTGTACATGATAAAGTCCAAAATTGTTTCTTTGACTTCATCGCTCGTCATCACAAAAAATTCCACAGGTTCATTAATAAATTCTTCTTCCCATTTAGCCACAGTATCTTTTGAAACATCAGAATCACTGGTTTTTACATAAAGACATTTCACTTTGGCTTTTGTTTTTTTAGCAATATCCAAAACCATTTTTAGTGCTTTTTTATCTTTGGTTCTAAAACGGGTTGTAAATCCTATAATTTCTGTTTTTTTGAATTTTGCTTCAGCAGGTACACATAACATTGGAACTTCAATTCCAGAGATTACAGCTCCTGCATTAGTACCTACAAAAAAAGCATCCCAACCAGTGGCGCCTGAAGTTCCCATTATTACAAAATCTATTTTATCTTCTTTAATCGATCTTTTGATATTAAAAAGCAAATCTCCATCCATAAGCCTGTGCGTCATTTTTATTTTATCCAAATGACGTTCTTCGGCTATGGCGCGTAATTTTGGGATTTCATCCTTAAACATATCAAATTGAGACAACTCTAATGAGTCATAAATGACGGCATAATTTTCAGGAAAAAACTGGTTGTCATATATAGGCAATTCAAATGTGTGCAATAAAACGAGTTCACCCTGAACTATTTTTGCAAATTCTAAAGCATGGACAAAAGCATTTGTGGCCACCTCAGAAAAATCTGTCGGAAAAAGAATCTTTTTCATTTTATTAAATATTAAAATGGTTTGTTTATCAAAGTTAATTATAAAAACTTAGGTTAAATATGATTAATATCAGGCAATCTGTTAAAATAGTTTTCTAATCTAGCCATTACCGTAAATCTTTATAAAATCAAATTATCCAAATCTTAAATACTTTATTCATGAATAGCAAGAATAGGTACGTTCACATGAAAGGCTAATTTTTTTGAAAGACTAATTTGAAATAATTTTTCAAAGAAATTTTTATGGTACACATGCATTGCAATCATATTGATTTTATATGAATCAACGAAATTTAATATTATACCTTCTACATCATGACCTGAAATGGAATTTAAAGCTATGTTATGATTTTTAATTAATTCATTCCAATTTTCCATATCGTTATTCTTGTTTTCATGATGTGGCGATTCTACACGCAAACAATCAATATGTGCCTGAAACACTTTGGCCAAAGCTTTCACTCGCATAAAGGATTCAATATCTTTGGGTTTATATTCTGTGATAAACAGCAATTTTTTTATAGGCTGGTATTTACAGCGTTCAGGAATAGCCAAAACAATTGCTTTTACGTCATTCATTACTCTTGTCGCAACAGTTCCTAAAAAAGTCTCTTTTAAACTGGTTGCACCTTTAGTTCCCATTACTACAAAATCAATATTTTCGTGCTTAATTATTTTTTGTATTTCATCAATCAAATTTCCCAAAATTAAAACATGGCTTATTCTTACTTTATCCAAATTATTTTCTTCGGCAATATTTCTTAAAATGGGAACTTCATCTTTGTAGTTTTCAAAATCACTCAATTCTGTAACATCATAAATTTCATGCAAGTATTCAGAAACATTAATATAATTGACCTGTGGAAATTGATAAACGTGCATGGTGATAATTTCAGCATCTATGGAATCCGCTAATTTTAATGCATAAATAAATGCGTTTTTAGAAACATCAGAAAAGTCGGTTGGAAATAGAATTTTCTTCATGATACATATTAATTAATTGTTAGTCAATTATTTACATAAAATTACAACAAAAAAATAAATTAATATGGATAAATATTTCATAGTCCTATTTTTAAATAAAAATAAAGTTAATGGTTTAATAAGCAGGTCTTGTTGCGTTGTCAATTTTACTTACTTTTGCATAAAATTGAATAAAAGTATGATACCTCAAGATTCTATCGTGGCACTAGCAACACCTTCTGGAGCCGGAGCAATAGCCGTAATTCGGATTTCCGGCGAAGATGCCATTACTATTGGTGATTCTGTTTTTCGATCCATTAAAAACAAAGACCTAACAACGCAAAAAACGCATACTTTGCATTTGGGGCATATTATGGACGACTCAAAAACTTTGGATGAAGTCTTGGTGTCCATTTTCAAAGGACCAAACTCCTATACTGGCGAAAACACGATTGAAATTTCCTGTCACGGTTCTACTTATATTCAACAGCAAATCATTCAGTTATTGCTTCGAAAAGGGTGTCGTATGGCTGATCCCGGAGAATTTACGTTACGAGCATTCTTAAACGGAAAACTCGATTTGTCACAAGCCGAAGCTGTTGCTGATTTAATTTCATCTGATAATGAAGCCTCACACCAAATTGCCATGCAGCAAATGCGTGGTGGTTTCTCTAATGAAATAGCTAAACTTAGAGAAGAACTATTGAATTTTGCCTCTTTGATTGAACTCGAATTAGACTTCGCCGAAGAAGATGTGGAATTTGCAGACAGAACCCAATTCCATGAATTATTAAACAGAATCGAATTTGTCCTAAAACGATTAATAGATTCGTTTGCGGTGGGTAATGTCATCAAAAATGGGATTCCTGTAGCTATTGTTGGTGAACCCAATGTAGGGAAATCAACACTTTTGAATGCCTTATTGAATGAGGAACGCGCTATCGTTTCGGAAATTGCAGGAACGACACGTGATACTATTGAAGACGAATTAGTGATTGGCGGAATCGGTTTTAGGTTCATCGATACAGCCGGAATTCGGGAAACTGAAGATGTAGTGGAAAGTATTGGAATTCGTAAAACGTTTGAAAAAATAGAACAAGCTCAGGTTGTCGTTTTTCTTTTTGATAGTTCCGAGTTTAAAGTTTCAGGCTTAAAGTTGAAAGTAGAACTGGAGAAAATTAAAAATCAGTTTCCATTGAAACCTCTTGTGATTATTGGCAATAAAGCCGACAAATTAGAAGAAAATGAAATCGGAAATCTGAAATCGGAGATTCCTGAAATCTTACTTATTTCTGCAAAAGAAAAACTGGGAGTTGAAGATTTAAAAAATCAATTACTTTCGTTTGTAAATACTGGTGCTTTACGGAATAATGAAACAATCGTAACTAATACAAGACATTACGATTCATTACTAAAAGCTTTAGATGAAATTCAAAAAGTGAAATTTGGACTTGAAACTAGCTTATCAAGCGACTTAATGGCATTAGATATCAAAGAAGCGTTGTACCAGTTCGGGATGATTACCGGACAGGTAACAAATGATGAATTGCTGGGAAATATTTTTGCTAATTTCTGCATCGGGAAATAAACACACTTTCTTTAAGTTTCTTATACTTTCTCTTACTTGACTCCCATTGATTTAGCAGTATTTTTACTTTCTTATATTATCTTTAATTTATACATTTGTTACACTCCATGTACACCTTATCAAAAATGAGGTGTAAAAATGTACACCTTATGATAATTAGTTTAAAGAAGAAGAAATTGCAAAATGGTAGATATAGTTTATATCTTGAATACTACAAAGGATCAACTGTTAATGCAGCTGGCAAACGTATTCATTTGAGAGACTTTGAGTATCTAAAGTTATATCCACATCAAGATCCTAAAATTGCCAGTGAAAAAAAGGAGAATAAAGAAATTGATACTTTAAGCGAACAGATATTATCAATCAGAAAAGCCGAATACTTTCAAGGCAAGTTTGATATCAAAAACAATACAAAATCCAAAACCTTATTTTTAGAATATTATAGTAATCAAACAGAAGAACGCGTTGATTCACCTAAAAATTATGCAAATTGGTCTGCTTCCCTTCTTCATCTTAAGCGATTCTGCAATCCAAATATAACTTTTGATGAAGTTGGCGAAGAATTCGTAAAAGCATACCGAAATTATCTGGACAAAGACGCTAGAACTAAAAGCGATCTTCCATTAGCCCAAAACTCAAAATATTCCTATTATAATAAATTCAAAGCTGCAATAAGAGCCGCTTTTGAAGATGGCTATCTTCTAATGAATCCCGTCAAAAAAGTAAAAGGATTTGAGCAAGGAGAAAGTCAAAGAGAGTATCTAACTTATAATGAGTTAGTAGCCATGAATAAAGCCACTTGTAAATATGATGTCTTAAAACGAGCTTTTATTTTTTCATGTTTGGTTGGTTTAAGATGGTCTGATATAAATACACTTGTTTGGAAAGAAGTAAGAGACGAAGGAGATATTAGCCGAGTAAATTTTAGACAAGAAAAAACAGATGGTGTAGAATATTTATATATTTCAGATGAAGCGAGGAAACTACTCGGAGAAAGAGAAAGCCCGTCAGAACGTGTTTTCAAAGGCTTGAAATATGGAGCTCATTTTAATGCTGAAATATTAAGATGGTGCATGAGAGCAGGGTTAACAAAACATATCACATTTCACAGTGCCAGACACACCAATGCTGTCTTACTCTTAGAAAACGGAGCTGATATCTACACCGTTTCAAAACGCTTAGGTCATAAAGAATTGAAAACAACAGAGATTTACGCTAAAATCATTGATTCTAAGATGAAAGAGGCTGCTAATCTAATCCCTAACATTAATATTTAATTGTATGCTACATTATCCATATTTTAAACAATGCGACAAACGTTATTATCAAGCAGTAAATGAAATTTATAAAGATTTAAGTGAGCTCAATGCAGAAACATTCCGTGCAATAGGGAGATTAAACGAATCACAGTTCTTTTTATTTCTCGCTAATTACGTATATTATTTTCGATTTACAGACATTGACATTACAACCCTAAAACATTTTTTTTATATACATTATAATTATACAATTGAAAATAATGACCCACTACCCTTCCAAGATTATAAGGAGGTTAAGGAGGAGGATAAGTTTAGCAATATGCCAGAAGAATCACTTGCTTTAAATTGTAAAAAAAAACTTTCTAAATTAGTAATGTTTTATTTAGAAATGAGAGAATACCCTAAAGAAACTCAATCACATATGCTTTTACTTTTGTCAGAAAAAATTCACCTAGATGTTCTATTTCCTTTGATTACTTTTAAAAGCGCTTTAATTGATTATGTGGATAATGAGAATATCCTAGAAACTGATAGCAATATCAAAAAAAATTCTTTTTTATTAGACATTAATGGGGTATTAGTAGAATATGAAAATTATCTAGAAAAACTACAGTCTCAAATTCATGACAGAGTTATTGTTTTAAATAAATCTAAAAATGAAAATAGAAAGGGAAACTTTCAAATAAGTACTGATAGCACCGATTTGCGTAAACTATATCACGGTTTGGAGAAATTTATGTTCATAAACCAGAACAAAACTTCGTTAAACCAATTTATTGAAGTTTTTGAAAATGATTGGGAAAGCCATAATTCAATCGTCTATTTTGAAATGGACAATATTCTGTTTAAGTATTTTATTGAACTTCTCGAAACTTATTTTGATATAAAAATACAATTATCATCTATTGAGTATTCTTCTAAAATTGCAAACAAAAATGGCCTAATAAAAGCTGGCCCAGTATATTCTTCGATGGCACAATATCGCAAATATCTTAAAGATCGTGACGATATTAAAACCCTAAAATCGATGTTTGAAAAAATTAAAAATCATTAACATCTTAATATCTCAATATTTATCTATTGCGCTTTAGTGACATTTGCTCCCATAACGATAAAAAAAATCACTTATGGAAAGCAATGTTATTATTCAAAAATTAACCCAATTAGAGAAACTTATAATTGGGACAAACAAACAAATCTTCACAGTTGATGATGTTGTAAATTACACGGGATTCTCAAAAAGTTATGTATACAAACTAGTACATAATAATATACTTCCCTACTCTAAGCCTAATAATCGAACACTCTTTTTTACTAAATTAGAGATTGACGAATGGTTACTACAAAACAAGTCAAAATCGGTTTCTCAAATCGAAAAAGAGGCAGCAAATTATGTAAACTCAAAAAAATAGTATTTGAGTTATGATCGACCTAAAAAACAATACCCTTCTTACTAAGGAAAGTAAAAAGGGTAAAATCTTTGATTCGCAAAACAAAGATATAGAAAAAGAAGGACGAATTGATATCGTTGATCTGGAAATTGATTTTTTGAAACATAAAGAAACCCAAGGAAACTTATTCCCAATCGGGATTTATCCAAAAGCCATACAAGAGATAATTATTGAGATACACAATAAACATCTATTTCCCATAGATTATCTTGGCGCAGGCATTCTTTCGGCTGCTTCGGCTTCAATTGGTAAATCACATAAACTTGAAGTAAAACATGGATGGCAAGAAAAAGTAAACCTATTTATGGTAATTGTTGGGCAACCAGGAGATGCAAAGACGCAAGCTTTAAAATTTTGCTTCAACCCTATTCAAATCAAAGAGAGTCAACTATTTGCAGATTATGAAAATCAATTAGTTGAATACGAAAAAAGTAATTCTGAAAATTCAGAACATAAAAACAAGGAAAAAAAACCAATCTTAAAGAGGTATTTATTAAGTGATTTTACTCCCGAGGCATTAATTCTAAATCACAGTTCTAACAAGAGAGGTATTTGCATTTATGTAGATGAATTAAATGGATGGTTAAAGAATTTTAACCGTTATAATAGTTCAGGTGAAGCCGAAACCTATTTAAGTTTATGGAGCGGTACACAGATTACGACCGATAGAGCTTCGGGGAAATCCCTGAGACTAGAAGATCCTTGCTTAAGCGTTATTGGTAGCACTCAAATTTCGGTTTTAAAGGATTTTGGAAAAGATGGAAGATCAACTAATGGCTTTATGGATCGATTACTGTTTGTTTATCCAAACGAGGAGAAAATATTACGTTGGAATATAGAACAAGTAAATAAAGTACTTTTCAATAATTACACTACACTTATTCATAATTTAATTGATTTGGGTGATGATGATACTAATATATCTAATGTTTTCACAATGGAAACTGATGCAAAAGAGTACTTATTCCGATGGCAAAATAATAGACCCGACAAATTTTTCTTTGATTATGAACGAAGCGTAGAAATAAAACTGCAACAATATGTGCTGCGGTTTGCATTAATTCTTCAATTAATTCATTCAACAGTACAAAGCGAATCAAAAAACCAAGTAGATGTATCTTCTATCAAAGGTGCCATCCAATTATTTGACTATTTCTACCATAATGCTATTCAAGTACGAGCAGAGATTCTAAAAAAGAATTATTTCGAAACCCTTACAGAACTTCAAAAAAATATTTTAAACGAACTCCCCAAAACTTTTACAACTGCAGAAGGGATAAAAATAGCTTGTAAATTAATTGAAGGCAAACCCAGAGTTTCTGACAGACAATTTAAAACCTACTTAAAAGACCTCAAATTATTCAAACGGCTTGCACACGGAAGTTATGAAAAAACAGTATAGACTTCACTTTCTTCACTTTCTTCACTTTAAACACTAAAATACTGAATTACAGTATTTTAAAAACACTAGTTTATGCGAAATTAGTGAAGAAAGTGCAATTTAGTATTTCATCAATTATTTACAAAGTGAAGTCAAAATGAAGCCAAAGTGAAGCTATGTAGCATTGTTAAACCTTTGCTATTACTGGAAAGTGAAGAAAGTGAAGAAAGTGAAACCATAGTAAATTATGCATAAATATACATTACATAAAAAATCAACAAAACACCCGTGTCCAAACTGTAATAAAAAAACAATGGTACTTTATATTGATGTAGAATCAAGCGAATATGTTTCTCTAATAGTTGGAAGATGTGACAGAGAAATAAATTGTGGCTATTACTATACTCCTAAATCTTATTTTATGGATAATAACATAGAATATAAAATTCATGTTCCCTACGAAGCCAAATCAGTAAAACAAGAGCAAATTTCATATCATAATGAAAAGGAATTACTGGCAACCTTTAAATACCATTCAGAAAATAATTTCATATCCTTCCTATTATCAAAATTTGATATTCAAGAGGTAGAAAAAATAGTTGATGAATATAAAATAGGAACTGCAAATTTCTGGCATTTCGGAACTATATTTTGGCAGATCGATGAAAAAAATCTTATCAGAGGGGGAAAAATAATTATTTACAATAAATCCGGAAAAAGGACTAAATATATTAATTGGGTACACTCGTTAAAAATAAAATGGGATGAAATAACAGGTTTCAAACTCAGCCAATGCTTTTTCGGCGAACATTTAATAAACGGTAACGAAAATATCATTGCAATAGTTGAATCCGAAAAAACCGCTTGTATAATGAGCATTTTATTCAAAAAATATATCTGGTTGGCTGCAGGTAGTCTAAATGGCTTAAATGAAACCAAAATGAAAGTTCTAAAAAAACGAAAAATTATATTATATCCAGATTTGGGTGTATGTGGTCCTAATGGAAGTCCGTTCAGTATTTGGAAATCTAAGTGCGAGTATTTTAAAAGTAAAGGATTTGATATTCAAATTTCAAATTTATTAGAATTAAAAGGCAATGTTGAGGATAGGAACAATGGTTTCGATATTGCTGACTATTTTTTAGAAAACATCAATTACACTCCAAAAAAACTTGATTCAAATGAACATAAATTAATAAACCTACTATATCAAAAAAACAAAAATTTAAAGCTTCTGATTGATGTCTTTGACCTTAGAGATTATTATGGAAACACAATCTCACTGTCTCTAAAAGAGTAGCAAGTAGGACAGGGGCGGAAAAACCCCTATCCTACTTGCTCTGCGAGGCTGAAGCCTTGAAAATAAGGCTTTCTTTAAGAATGAAATTTATAAGATTTTATAATCCAAATACAATAAAAACATAACTAACTGATTAACAGTTTCAAAAAATATAATTATGACTAAAAAAAGTATCATTATAGATGAAAAAGCTCATACAGAACTTGGAAAATTATCTGAAAGTTTGCGAATGAACTTGGGTTCTCTTGTTAAAGAGATGATTTATTATTTCAAAAAAACAGGTATCGATCCTAAAGATGCTGCAAACAAAAATCCTTCTGAAATGATTTCTACTTTAGACAAAAGAATTGTCTCTTTTCTAAAAGTACAGGAACGAGATATTTTGAAACCATTAAGGCAAGATGTTTTCAATTATCAAAATTCCCATAAAGAGGAAATTCTTAAATTAATAAATTCAATAAATAAACTCTTAAATCAGCATTCAGAAAGGATGAATGAAATTAAAAAAAATGATACTGACAGAAACAAACTTATAGCAATTGAATTAGAAAAAAATAGACAAGCAATTTTAGCTATTTGTCTATTATTAGATGAGAAAAACAAGTCCGGTACCATTGATAAACTTAAATCTATCTTTTCATAATGCCAATATCTAAACCGCATAGTTCACTCGGTTCTGACAATAAAGGGAGTTGTTCTAAATTAGCTATTTACTTAGAAAAAGAAAACGAAGATTTAGACAAAATCATAAAAAAAACTTCTTCAACGAGTGATGTTTATCAACTAGAGAGCAGGAAACAAGGTTTTTTTAATGATTCAGAAATAAATATCAGCACAATAGAAGCTATTAGTTCCATTGATAACAATAAAAGAAAATTAGGTGCAAATGATGCTAAATATTTTGCCCCAACAATTAGCTTTAGCGAGAATGAATTGGAACATATTGCTTTTATAGTATCGGGGAAAAGAGAAGTTACAAGTGTTTGGGACTTTAACTTGAATGAGATAGACGAATTTAATCGGCTTATTAGAGAATATGGCAGAAAAATAATGGACAATTATGCTTTAAATTTCAACCGGCAAGATAAAGGAATTAACACTGGAGGTGATTTAGTCTATTTTGCCAAAATTGAGCACTTTAGAAAATTTAAAGGAATAGACAAAGAAGTTCTTGATAGAAAAGCAATTTCAGGCACATATAAAATCGGCTTACAATCTCACATACACATTATCGTTTCCAGAAAAGATAAAACGCAAAGATTGAAATTAAGTCCTACCTGTAACGAAAAATCAACTAGTAGAACGATTGGTGACAATGAGTATCAAGTTGGATTTGACAGGGTCAAATGGATTAATATGAATGAAAAAACATTTGACAAGTATTTTAAATATAAACGAAAAGAACTTGAAAAATTTAAAAATCAAATTATTCTAAAAAATGGAAGCCCTCAAGAAAAACTTGAACTTCTTAACCAAATAGATGCAATACAAAAAACGAAATCTATCAGAAGTATTAATTTTAATCAATCTCAAAAAAAATAAAAATATGGAATACATAGATGTTACAGGCGATTTTTTTGCGAAACTATTGGAGAGCACAAAAGAAATATATGGACATTATAACTTATGATCTAAACGAAATAGTAAAATGTTTAGAATTATTTCCAAAGGATTACGGTATGGACATTAACGAACTCTTAAAAGAAATCGTGAAAAACTATTTAGAAAAAGAGGTAGCTTGCATTGAGGAATATGAATCTAAAAAATTTGCAAACCATGTTTTTGAGAAATTTAGGAAAAAGAGAAGTCAAATAACTATTCAATTTGGGTCAAAAATAAACATCATGGGAAAAAAAATAAAAAAAACACATCCCGGACAAATTCTATACATGGAACTTGTCGAGGGTAGAAAATTGACTATTCGCAAAATTACTGAACTACTTGGAACTACAGAAGCTAATTTTTCAAATATAATAAATGGTCACACCTCTATTACTCTTGATATGGCTTTAAGATTAGAAAAAGTATTTGGAGGAACAGCAAGTCATTTACTTAAGTTACAAAGTTCTTATGATTTAGCAAAAGAAAACCCAAAAAATTGAGAATCAAATAACTATTCAATTTTGGTAAAAGTATTACTCTGTACACATCATTAAAAAACTTAATTTAAAATGGAAAACATCACACACCAAACTTATGTTAATTCTAATATTCGTTTAAATGAACTTATAGACATTGTTACTGACGAAATAGAAAGTAACGACCCTATTGCAATTGAATTTTTGGAAATAACTTCTATTATTAAAACTTATGAAAAAATACATTTTCCTGTATTCTGAGTTTATCTATGTAATTTAAAATTATGATAAAAAACAAATATGGATCCATATACTAAAATAAGAGTTATTGCTGTTACTGAAGCAGAATTTGAATCTGATCGTAATAGATATTTAGATTTACTATGCAAACATCAAAATACAATAGTTCTTCAAGAAGACGGAAGTTTCTCAGGTTTGTTTTATAATACCGAAGCAAAATTTGGAGAAAAACGAACTTACAGAATTTCGGGTAAAATAGAAGAATAAGCTATTTAAACAAAAGGGTAATATATTTCTATAGATATAAATATGTATGTATGTATGTATGTATGTATGTATGTTTGTATGTATAAAAATATAAATGTTATTTAATTAAAATGTATTGCGTTTATTTTTAGAAAACCGACTTCGAGTACTAGCTTATAGTCACAGAATATCTTAATAACAACTAAAAAGATACTAAAAGAAAGATATTTCTTTACTATTTATGGTTTTCCTCATTACTGTTCAGTATATATTCGATACTTTAGCATTCGTGAAAATTTTAATACAAAAAAAACACTTCTTGCATCATTGCAGTGGAACAAAACAAAGAATAGTCCAAAACCCATGAATACAATACTTCTAGAACCTCGTAAGGCACTCAACAAAGCCTTTCTTAAAATCAAACCAAACCGTACTCATATTGAGAGTTTTAAAACGAATTTGATACAGATTTTAGATTCTATAAATGAAAAGGAAAGTGAAGAGTTTCATAAAAACTTAGTGATTGATTTCCTAAAGAAAACCTATTACGATCCCAACTATTCTGTAAATACTAAAGGACGTAATGATTTAGTGATTCATAACGGGAAAGATGCCAAAACCAATGTTGGCGTTATAATTGAAGCAAAAAGTCCAATCAACAAAACCGAGATGATTACCGTGGGAAATCTGAACGGGAAAGCCTTGCAAGAGCTAGTTTTATACTACATGCGGGAACGCATCACGCATAAAAATACCGAATTAAAACACATAGTTGTTACTAATATTCACGAATGGTTTGTTTTTGATGCCCAACTCTTCAATAAGTTATTTGCGGAAAATAAATCGTTTACAAAACAGTTTGTTGATTTTGAAGAAGGGCGATTGTCGGGCAAAACAACGGATTATTTTTACAAAGAGATTGCAAAACCTTTTATCGAAAGTGTACAAAACACGATAGAATTTGCTCATTTTGACATTCGGAAATACGATAAACCATTGCGAAATGTAGACAAGGAAGATGACAAACTCCTCGTGGCGCTGTTCAAATTATTATCTCCGGAGCATTTATTGAAGTTGTCTTTTGCAAATGACAGCAATTCACTGGATAAAAACTTTTATAGTGAGTTACTGCATATCATTGGACTAACCGAAGTAAAAGAAGGTGGTAAAAAACTAATTGAACGCCACAAACAAGGAAAAAGAAACTCCGGTTCCCTGTTAGAGAATGCTATTGAGCAATTGGATAGTCTGGATAAAATATCTCGATTACAAAGCCCAAAACAATACGGAGATACCAATGAAGAACGCCTTTTTACGGTCGCACTAGAACTTACTATTACTTGGGTGAATCGCATATTGTTTTTGAAGTTATTGGAAGCGCAATTGATTACTTACCACAAAGGAGACAAAAGCTATTCTTTTTTGAATTCCCATTTAATAAAAGACTACGATAATCTGAATAGTTTATTCTTTCAAGTTTTGGCAAAAAAAACAGAAGATAGAAACGAAAGAGTATTCAATGATTTTGCAAAAGTACCCTATTTAAATAGTTCCCTGTTTGAACCAACAGATTTAGAGCATGAAACCTTGTTTATTTCACAACTGGAAGACAACAACACCTTGCCTCTACTCCCAGCAACAGTCATTAAAGACAATCAGGGAAAAAAAAATACAGGAACTAAAAAAGCTTTGGATTATTTCTTCTCCTTCCTTGATGCTTATGACTTTGCCAGTGAAGGAAGTGAGGACATACAGGAAGACAACAAAACCCTAATAAACGCTTCGGTATTAGGATTGATATTTGAAAAAATAAATGGCTACAAAGACGGTTCTTTCTTTACACCTAGTTTCATTACGATGTACATGTGTAAAGAAACGATTCGTAGAGCCGTGGTACAAAAGTTCAATGAAACCAAAAATTGGGATTGTAACGATTTTGATTCCCTTTATGATAAAATTGAGGATAGAAAAGAAGCAAATGACATTATAAACAGCCTAAAAATATGTGATCCTGCAGTGGGGTCCGGACATTTCTTGGTTTCAGCTTTGAATGAAATCATTGCTATTAAAAATGATTTACGGGTTTTGCAAGACCATAATGGCAACCGACTGAAAGAATACCATTTTGAAGTAGTCAATGATGAATTGATTGTTACTGACGAAGATGCCATTCCTTTCTCCTACAATCCTAAGAATAAAGAAAGCCAACGCATACAGGAAACTTTGTTTCACGAGAAGCAAAATATTATCGAAAACTGTTTATTTGGAGTTGATATAAACCAAAACTCGGTAAAAATTTGCCGTTTGCGTTTGTGGATCGAGTTATTAAAGAATGCATATTACAGACCCAATACCAATGAACTCGAAACCTTACCTAACATTGACATTAATATAAAATGTGGAAACTCGTTAATGAGCCGTTTTGCATTGGATGCTGATTTAAAAGAAGCCTTAAAGAAAAGCAAACTTTCTATTGATGAGTATAAAAATGCTGTTAATACCTACCGTAATGCGGATAGTAAGGAGCAAAAACGAGAAATGGAAGTATTAATTGGCGAAATAAAAACCAATTTTAGAAGTGAGATTAATGCTAATGATCCTAAACTAATTAAACTCTATAAACTAAAAGGTGAACATCTTGTCCTTACCTCTCAAACAGGATTATTTGAACTGAGTAAAAAAGAAGAGACCGAACGCAACAAAAAAGTAAAAGCAGTCACAGAAGAAATAAAAAAACTGGATACCGATATTGAAGAAATAAAAAGCAACAAAATCTATGAGAATGCATTTGAATGGCGTTTTGAATTCCCTGATGTTCTAAATGACGGTGGTGATTTTGTAGGGTTCGATGTAATAATTGGAAATCCGCCTTATGTACAACTCCAAAAAATGGGACAAGACAGTGTTAGTTTAGAAAAAATGAATTTCGAAACTTATGCAAGAACAGGGGATATTTATAGTCTTTTTTATGAATTAGGTTTTAATATCCTTTGTAAAAACGGATTGTTAACTTTTATTACTTCAAATAAATGGATGCGAGCTGCCTATGGAGAAAGTTTACGCAACTATTTTGTTGAAAAAACAAATCCAATATTACTTATTGATTTTGGAGGTGTACAAGTATTTGATTCCGCTACAGTTGATACAAATATATTCATGGGGACGAAAGCAAAATATGAAGAAAAAACAAATGCATGCTTATTAAATAAAGATTTTAGATCTGATTTATTAGAAGATTTTATCAAAAATAATTCTACTCCTACTCATTTTAAAAGCAACAGTTGGGTAGTATCGTCTTCTATCGAAAAAAGGATAAAAGAAAAAATAGAAAAAATTGGAACACCATTAAAAGATTGGGATATTAAAATATATAGGGGAGTTCTAACAGGCTACAATGAGGCTTTTATCATTGACGGAAAAAAACGAGATGAGCTAATCAAAGAAGATCCAAAAAGTGTCGAGATTATTAGACCGATTTTACGCGGCAGGGATATTAAAAGATATTCATATGAATTTGCTGATTTGTGGTTAATTAATACTCATAATGGCATCAAAGAAAAAGGTATAAAACCTATAGATATTGATAATTATCCAATTATTAAAAAACATTTAGACAAGTTTTATCCTCAATTGGAAAAACGCACTGATAAAGGGGATTCTCCATATAATTTGAGAAACTGTGCTTATATGGAGGATTTTTCTAAACAGAAAATAATCTATCCAAACATGACAAAGTTTTTACCATTTCACTTGGACAACGAAGGATTTATACAAAATGATAAATCGTTTATGATTACTGGAGAAAA
>NZ_JASCRY010000008.1 GCF_030010375.1 Flavobacterium yafengii
AACTGTTGGGATTCGTATACTTTCAACACAACAACATGTGCTTGGGTGAATAATGGTACAGCGAAACCTGCAGAACCAGCGAAAGTTAACTGTTGGGAGACTTATACTTTCAACACAACAACATGTGCTTGGGATAAAAACAATACGACACAACCTGCAGAACCAGCGAAAGTAAACTGTTGGGATTCGTATACTTTCAACACAACAACATGTGCTTGGGTGAATAATGGTACAGCGAAACCTACGGAACCAACGAAAGTGAACTGTTGGGACACGTATACTTTCAACACAGCAACATGTGCTTGGGTGAATAATGGTACAGCGAAACCTACGGAACCAGCTAAAGTAAACTGTTGGGAGACTTATACTTTCAACACAACAACATGTGCTTGGGATAAAAACAATACGACACAACCTGCAGAACCAGCGAAAGTAAACTGTTGGGATTCGTATACTTTCAACACAGCAACATGTGCTTGGGTGAATAATGGTACAGCGAAACCTGCAGAACCAGCTAAAGTGAACTGTTGGGACACGTATACTTTCAGCACAGCAACATGTGCTTGCGTTAATAATGGTACAGCGAAACCTATGGAACCAGCGAAAGTAAACTGTTGGGACACGTATACTTTTAATACAACAACATGTGCTTGGGATAAAAATAATACGACACAACCTGCAGAGCCAGCGAAAGTGAACTGTTGGGATTCGTATACTTTCAACACAACAACATGTGCTTGGGTGAATAATAATACTGTCAAACCTACAGAACCAGCGAAAGTGAACTGTTGGGAGACTTATACTTTCAGCACAACAACATGTGCTTGGGAAGTAACTGGAACAAAACCTGAATCAACATTAATTGAAAAAACAGTGTGTAATACGGACAGTGCTATAACTATCGATTTAAATACTTTACTATCTCCCGAAACACCAAACAATGGAACTTGGATTAACAACAGTAGCGCAGTATTAAACGGAAATATATTCTCTCCTTTTAATTTACCTGATGCAGATTATAATTTTGAATATAAATATCAAATTGTAAATGAACAATGCCCTAGAAGTATATTTATAAAAATAACTCTTTCAGATGATGATTGTAGTATTGTGTTAGGTTGCGGTGTAATTGACGTTCACAATGCCTTTTCTCCAAATGGAGATGGTACTAATGAAGCCTTTGTTATCGAAAACATTGATAATATATTGTGTTATCCCGATAATACTGTGGAGATTTATAATCGTTGGGGCGTTTTAGTTTATGAAACTAATGGATATGATAATACCAGTAAAGCTTTTACAGGCTTATCTAAAGGTAGAACTACAATTGGTCAATCTCAGGAGTTGCCAACTGGAACCTATTTTTATATATTAAATTACACTTTTATTGATGAAAACAATCAAGTTAAGACTAATAAAAAAGATGGGTATTTATACCTTACAAGATAAATCTAACTCCTGAGGGCTAACACCCTCAGGTTTAAAAAATAAACTAAATGAAGACAAGAGTACTATTATTCGCCTTGCTGTTTACTGGAATTATAAGTTATGCCCAACAAGATGCCCAATTTTCCCAATACATGTATAACACCATTAATATCAATCCCGCTTATGCAGGATCAAGAGGAGCCCTGAGTATATTTGCCTTGCATCGTACACAATGGGTTGGACTCGATGGCGCACCTGTTACAAATGCAGCTTCTGTCAATACTCCACTTAACGAAAGTAACTTAGGCTTGGGAGTATCGATTATAAATGATAAAATTGGACCTACCACTGAAAATACGATTTCAGCTGATTTATCATATACTGTTCCTACTTCTGAAACCTTTAAACTATCTTTTGGAATCAAAGCAACTGCTAACTTTTTCAATTTAGATGTTAACCGATTAAATCCTGTTGATGATGATCCTAGTCTGCATGATTTCAATAATAAATTTACACCTAATATTGGAGCTGGTGTTTATTTACATTCAGACAAAGCCTATGTAGGGTTTTCAATTCCTAATTTCATCGAAAGCAATCGTTATGATGATAATGAAGTAGCCATTTTTAAAGAAAAAATTAATTACTACTTAATCGCAGGTTATGTATTTGATGTGAATGAATCTATAAAATTTAAACCCGCATTATTAACAAAAGTCGTTGGTGGTGCTCCGCTTCAAGTCGACGCATCAGGAAATTTCATGTTTAACGACAAATTTGTAGTTGGTGTTGCATATAGATGGAGTGCCTCATTGAGTGCTATGGTTGGTTTTCAAGTTTCTGATGGTTTATACGTTGGCTACGGTTATGACAAGGAAACAACCAATTTAAAAAACTATAATTCAGGTTCGCATGAAATATTCTTGCGTTATGAAATATTCAACAATATCGATAAAATTACAATTCCAAGATTCTTCTAAAAACAATTATTATGAGAAATTATATACTCCTTTACCTAATAATAGTAAGTGTTTTTTCATTTAGTAGTTATGCACAAAAAGCCAAAGTTACCGCTGCTGATAAGAAATATGAGAGCTATGCTTATATTGACGCCATAAAAATCTATGAAAAGGTTGCAGAAAAAGGATACAAATCAGTTGATATGTTCCAGAAATTAGGTAATTCCTATTACTTTAATTCTGATTTTAGCAAAGCTGCCAAATGGTATGGGGAATTGTTTGCGGTGACTTTGGATGTAGATTCAGAATATTATTATCGTTATGCACAATCATTGAAATCTATTGGACAAAATGATAAAGCAAACGAGATGATGGAAAAATTTCACCAAAAATCTGGCAATGACAATAGAGCAAAACTCTTCGAAAAAAATAAAAATTATTTAGATATAATCAAGGCTAATTCTGGAAGATATAAAATTGAAGATACAGGAATTAACTCTAATTTTTCAGATTATGGGAGTTCTATTTCAGGCAACAAATTAGTATTTGCCTCAGCTCGCGATACCGGAGGCATTTCTAAGAAAATATTTAAATGGACCAACCAATCTTTTACCAATTTATACAGTTCCGAAGTAAAAATGGATGGTACTTTAGGACAACCAGAGCGATTCAGCAAAAAGATAAACTCCAAGTTTCACGAATCAACACCCGTTTTTACCAGAGATGGCAAAACCATGTACTTCACAAGAAACAACTATCTAGATGGCAAGAAAGGAAAAGATAGTAAACTAGTAACCTTGTTAAAACTATACAAAGCCACAAAAAACAAAGAAGGAGAATGGGTTGATGTAGTTGCCTTACCCTTCAATAGCGACAACTATAGTATTGCGCATCCAGCATTAAGTGTAAATGAGAAAATCTTGTACTTTGCCTCAGATATGCCAGGAACTTTAGGACAATCCGATTTGTTTCAAGTAGCAATAAAGGAAGATGGAACTTATGACACCCCACAAAATCTAGGAAACACCATCAATACCGAAGGTAGAGAAACCTTCCCATTTATAAGTAACGATGATGAGTTGTATTTTGCTAGTGATGGAAGGCCGGGACTCGGAGGATTAGATATTTATGTAGTCCAGATAGGAACAGACAATAGTATCACCGATATACAAAATGTAGGAGCTCCAATAAACGGAACCGATGACGATTTTGCTTTTTTAATAGACAGCAAAAACAGAAAAGGTTTTTTCACTTCAAACCGAACTGGAGGCAAAGGATATGACGATGTTTATAAGTTTACCGAAACCCGCAAACTAGCATGTGAACAAAGTTTAACGGGGGTAATCACGAATAAGGAAACGACCAAAATATTGCCAGATACCAAGTTGAGTTTGTTTGACGAGAAATTTCAACTGCTTAAAGAAGGAATATCCGATACAAATGGTAAATATAGCTTTGAAGTACTATGTGGCAAAACCTATTATGTAAAAGCAGAGAAACACGAATACGAAACTAAAGAAGGAACGACTTCTATAGCCAAAACACCAGGCAAGAGTGAATTGGATTTAGCATTAGAGCAACGTATTAAACCAATTGGGATAGGAACAAATTTAGCTAAGACCTTAGACATTCCAATAATTTATTTTGATTTGAATAAATCTTTCATCCGTAAAGATGCAGCCTTTGAGTTAGCCAAAGTACTTGCAGTAATGGAAGAATATCCAAATATGAAAATTGATATACGTTCACATACCGATAGTAGGCAAACGATACAGTACAATGATGCATTATCCGATGGAAGAGCCAAATCTACAATGGCGTGGTTGGTTAAAAATGGTATAAAAGCGAGCAGATTAACTGCTAAAGGCTACGGAGAAACTCAACTTGTAAACAAGTGTTCCGATGGTATACAATGTACCGAAGCAGAACATCAAGCCAATAGACGTAGCGAGTTTATCATTACGTCGATGTAAACAAATAAAAAATCGAATAATTAATTAACATCATTTATTATTGTTTCTGGCATCAACAGTATGTTTTTTTATAACAAAAGCATTGAATTTGGGGTTCTCGCTGCCGGATTAACAATACTATATTTTTTCAATTTTAGATTAAATCTAAAAATATATAACAAGGTATATCAAAAACGAATTGCTAACGATAAACAGAATTATTTTTCTAGATTTAAAATATGGATTTTTGGAATACATTTGAGTTTGATTCTTTTAGGACTAGACATGAGATAATAAATTAGCAATGTTTCATGCAAAAAATAGATTTAAAAAGCGTGAATCTAATGTTGCTTAATTCTAATTTTGATTATGGATTTAAATAAATATAATAGAAAGTGCGATTTTACTTCTACTTTCGAACCCAAGGGGAGCTATAAAAGCAAGAAAAATAATTAATTTTTGTAGTACAAGAACATGTTGCATGCCATTTGCATTATGATGTTTGTCTAGAAATAAATGGAGTTTTAAAAAGTGGGTAATCCAAAAAAGATCATCAATGAATCCCGAGGGAAAAAGACTTGCAATTTTGACAGAAATCATCCTTAATGCTTACAAAGATTTTGAAGGACTATCCCATGGGGAAATTACGATGCAGAAACTGTTATCGTTTGGGATAATGGGACTGTGTTTTAGACTATGAAAATATTAAAAAAGGCTTGAAAAAGGGTCGCCTTGGTTTTATTCTTAACGGAAAGAAATTAATAAGGAGAATTTGTACGAATAAAAATCAAGCAGAAAAAAGCTTGGTTGTTAAAAAAAAAGAAAAATTAACATACAAGTGATTATGATATTTTACTCGAAAAAAAAATCGTGGATTTCTAATTTAACTTTGGAAGAACTTAATAAAAATAAATGAAAAAAATTGCAGCCCTTTTATTTGTCTTCTTTTTGATGATGTCACAAATTGTATGTGCACAAGTTGGGATTGGAACAATAATTCCAGATGCATCATCAATATTAGATTTAACCTCTAATTCCCAAGGGCTTCTTATTCCTCGAATAACTACCTCGGATAGAGATTTTATTGCAAATCCTGCAAATGGACTTTTAATTTACAATACGACCACCTCTCATTTTAATCATTTTGATCTAGTTTGGAAAGAGTATTCAGATTATACAAATTATTATAATTCTAATTCGACAAGCGATGTTACAACCACTTCAACATCAGATGTAGTAGTGCCCGGAATGACAATTGCACCATTATTAGCAGGAACATATGAGGTAACTTTTAATTGTTCATATAATAATTCACCAACAGAGAGAATAGTTTCTTCTGGTGAAAGTTTTCCAAGTACTATGGCTCAAGAGGCTAAATCGGATTTGGAGCTATTGATTAATCAATTAAATTCTCTTACTGTAACTAATTCAAATCATCTTGCTGCTTTTGGAAATGGTGAAACTATTTTCCCAGGTGTTTATTCTATAGCTGGAGCAGCTTCAATTGCTTTAAACTTGACATTAGATGGAGGTGGAGATTCAAATTCAATTTTTGTTATTAAAGCAAATGGAGCTTTGGCCGCTGGCGCAAATACTAATGTTATTTTAACAAATGGAGCACAAGCTAGGAATGTATTTTGGTTAGCTTATGGCGCTCCGTCTTTTGGAGCAAACTCTATTATGAAAGGGAATGTAATAGCAGCCACAACGGGGGCTATTGCATTTAATGCAGGAGGAAATCTTGAAGGAAGACTTTTGACAATTTCTGGGGCAATAACTTTTGGACCAGCAGTTGCTTCCATGCCAATAGGGACATCGCCATATCCATTGGGTACATTAGATAAATTTGTTTTATACACTGCCGCTGGTGACGTTACAAATACTGCGGTTTCAACAATTACAGGAAATATAGGGACTAATTTAGGTACTTTTGTAGGTTTTGAAGCCGCAAGTGTAAACGGTGCTTTTGTTACACATACAACTTATACTTCTAAAACATCCACAACAATATCCACACCAAATACGAACAATATTATAGCCTCTTTTAGTATTTATCAAAATGGAGTTTTAATTCCAAGTTCCAGTAAAATATTGACTAGTGAAGCTTATTTAGGAAACGCCTCATTACAGGCAGTTTCAACTATTGAAGCAAATCAAATAGTAGATGTAAGGTGGAATACAGATTCTGAAAAAATAGGGATGGGAAATAGGACTTTTACATTAATAAAAGTACAATAACCTTAAAGAATAATTAAAATTGATTTCCAAGAGAAGGTTTGAATAATAACAAATGAAAAAAACACCCTCCTTTCTATTACTTACTTTTTTGCTAATACCAATATTTGTTGGTGCTCAGGTAGGTATTGGTACTTTTGATCCAGCCCCATCTTCACTTTTAGAGTTATTTTCAAAGAGTAAAGGATTGCTTGTTCCTAGAATGACTAGTGCAGAAAGAGATTTAATTATAGCACCTGCTGTCGGGCTATTAATTTATAATACTAGCACATCAAACTTTAATTATTTTGATATAGATTGGAAAGATTATTCTGGTTTCGCAAAAAATTATAATTCAAATTTAACAGGTGATATTACAACTATCACAACATCAAATGAGGTTGTAAATGGTATGTCAATTACACCTCAATTTGCCGGAAAATATAAAGTTACCTTTAATAGTTATTATAGTAATGCTCCAATAAGTACTGGTCCTTTTTCTTCGGAAAAGGGTGAAATAGATTTGCAGTCAATTTACGATAATTTGCAATCATTTCCAATTACTAATGGAACTCATGGGGTTGTTTTAGGAAACGGAGAGGCTTTAATTCCAGGCGTTTATGCTTTGTCTGGAGCTACATCAACGGTCGGGACACTCTATTTTGATGGGCAAGGAAATCCAGATGCTCTTTTCGTTATTAGGATTGATGGAGCTTTCTCAGCAGGAGTAGCTACGAAAATGGTTTTGCTCAACGGAGCAAAAGCTTCTAATATTTTTTGGGTAATTGAAGGAGCCGCTTCAATTGAAGCTTCAACTATTCTAAAAGGTACTGTAATTACTCATGCTGGTGCAATTACAATGGGAGCTGGAGGAAATCTTGAAGGTCGGCTTTTTTCAATCGTAGGAGCTATTAGTGTTAATACAGTAAAGACAATAATTCCTTCAGGAATTTCTGTAATTGATTTGGGAGTGTTGTCCACCTTTATTTATTATAGTAGTGCGGGTGCTGTAACTAATGGGGGTTCTTCTGTAATTACGGGTAATATTGGAACAAATGTAGGAGCTATATCAGGGTATGGATCACCTACTGTTTTTAAGGGTTCATTTTTAAATGCCGGAGGGTCAATAACAACTTTATCTCCTAATAATACGAATGCATTAGGAACTTTTGGCATCTATCAAAATGGAGTTTTGATTCCAAGTTCAAATAAAATTCTAACAAGTAATGCGGATTCTGTAAACTTATCATTACAAGCAATTGCAACTATTTTGCCTAATCAAGCAATAGATGTAAGGTGGAATACAGATTCCGAAAAAATAGTAATGGGAAATAGGACTTTAATCTTGATAAAAGTACAATAAACTTAAAAATAATTAGAATTGATATCCACGAGAAGGTTTGAATTAGTTTTAAATAATAACAAATGAAAAAAACATCTTGCTTTCTATTACTTGTATTTTTGCTAGCACCACTATTTGTTAGTGCGCAGGCAGGTATTGGAACTGTTAATCCAGACCCATCGGCACTTTTAGAATTATTTTCAAAAAGCGAAGGATTGCTTGTGCCTAGAATGACTAGTGAAGAGCGAGATTTAATTGTAGCGCCTGCTGTAGGTTTATTAATTTATAATACAAGCACATCAAACTTTAATTTTTTTGATATAGATTGGAAAGATTATTCTAGTTTTGCAAAAAATTATACTTCAAATTTAACAGGTGATATTACAACTACCGCAACCTCAAATGAGGTTATAAATGGTATGTCGATAACGCCTCTATTTGCCGGAAAATACAAAGTTACCTTTAATAGTTATTATAATAATGCTCCAATAATTAGGGGGCCTTTTACATCTGAACAAGGTAGAATTGATTTGCAGACAGCTTACAATAATTTGCATTCACTAACGGCTACTATCACAAATCATCTATCTGTTATAGGAGGTGGAGAGACTTTGATTCCAGGTGTTTATACTATTGCAGGAGCAACATCAACAGTTGGGACAATCAATTTTGATGGCGGAGGAAATCCAGATGCTCTTTTCGTTATTAGGATTGGAGCCGCTTTCTCAACAGCAGCAAGTACGAAAATGGTTTTGCTCAACGGAGCAAAAGCTTCTAATATTTTTTGGGTAATTGAAGGAGCCGCTTCAATTGAAGCTTCAACTATACTAAAAGGAACTGTAATTACTCATGGTGGTGCAATTTCAATGGCCGCGGGAGGGGATCTTGAAGGTAGACTTTTTGCAATCGTAGGGGCTGTAAGTTTTAGTTCAGGAACTGCAATTATTCCTTCGGGAGATTCTGGAATAGACTTAGGGGTGTTATCCACTTTTATTTTTTTTAGTGGCACAGGTGCTATATCAAACGCGGATACTTCAGTAATTACTGGAGATGTTGGAACAAATGGAGGTGCTATAACAGGGTTTGGTTCCCCTAATGTTTTTAACGGTTCAATTTTATATCCGGGAGGTACAATAACAACGTCATCTCCTAATAATACGAATGCATTAGGAACTTTTGGCATCTATCAAAATGGGATTTTAATTCCTAGTTCAAATAAAATTCTAACAAGTAATGCGAATTCTGCAAACTTATCATTACAAGCAATTTCAACTATTTTGCCTAATCAAGCAATAGATGTAAGGTGGAATACAGATTCCGAAAAAATAGTAATGGGAAATAGGACTTTAACTTTGATTAAATTACAATAATTATTAAATCATTATAAATGCAAGATATAGGAAAATTATTACTGCTTTTGCTATTGGCAAATTGGCAAATTTCAAATGCACAAGTTGGGATTGGAACAATAAATCCGGATACATCATCAATATTAGATTTAACATCTAATTCTCAAGGGATTCTTACTCCAAGAATGACGACAGAGCAAAGAAATTTGATTTCAAGCCCTGCAAATGGGCTTTTAATCTATAATACAACCACATCGGGTTTTAATTATTATGATGATGGTTGGAAAGATTATGGAACATACGCAAAATATTATAGTACAAATGGTGTAGGTGATATTGGAACCAAATCTAATATTGATATGGCGCTTCCCTATATAAGCATTTCACCAGCACCAGGAAAATACTCGGTCTCTTTTGATAGTCAATTCACCAATAATATTATGATTATTGCGGCTAATACAGACACTCTTTTAGCAGACTTTTTTTTAGCTTACAATCAACTTGAAATACGACCAGCTACTAATACTTCCCGTATAAATTTTGGTAATGAAACAATTAGTCCTGGAAAATATTCAGTAGCCAGTGCCATTGAAATTTCAGGTTCTCTTACCCTTGACGCTGGAGGAGATCCAAATGCATTGTTTATTTTTAAAGCTAATGGAGATTTAAATATGGTAGCTGGTACTACAATTATTTTAAAAAACGGAGCACTTCCTGAAAATGTTTTTTGGGTAGCCGAAGGAGCAATAGGAATTGGAGACAATACAATAGCGAAAGGAATTTTAATTTCTCATGGTTATGCAATTGCCGTTGGTAATGCCTCAACATTAGATGGAAAAATGCTCACAAATGCGGGGGCGATTGCTTTTGGTGTAGGGACATGTACAACTCCATCAAAAGAATCTTCAATAATTAGCTTAGGTTCATTGTCAACATTTGTTGCTTTTACAGGATCTGGAGCAATCAATAATACAGGGGCTTCTGTTTATAATGGTAATATAGCTTCGGGATTAGGTGCTACTACAAGTCTTGCTGCCGCAACAGTGAATGGAACGATTTTTCCTCCAGGAAACACACCTGAAACTAATTCGGGTTATAGCAATGAAAATACAATAGCGACTTTTAGTATTTATCAAGGTGGAGTTTTGATACCTAATTCCATCCGAAAATTAAAATGCAATTCAAATAGATCAAATTTGTCTTTGCAAACAATTGTAGATGTTGTATCAGGACAGACTATTGATGTTAAATGGAATATTAGCTCAGGTACATTAGCATTAGGAAATAGAATATTAACGCTAACGAGTGTAAAATAAATAGATTTAATTCAGATAATTATGAACTTATAAGATTTACCAAAATAAGTACAGGTTTTTGGTATAACCATATTAGTACTCATAACTTGTTGCATTATTTAGCCTAATGTAGCAATAGGTAGCATCATTTGGCCAAGGTCTTTGCCCTATCGATTTGGACAACAAAAAAAGTACATTGGGCAACAACTGAACAAGAAATAAAAGAAATATAATAATTATAAAGTCAACAAAAACAGTCAGTTAGTGAATAAAAGAAATGTAATTACTTTCCGATGCAATAAGTAATAATCCTTGTATTTAAAGGGTTAAGAAGGGTAGAGGTGTACAAAAGATGGATAGATATTGTCGAATTAATAATATTTATTGCTATTAAACATCAAGTTCAGATATAGGGTAATGTCTGTCGTCATAATCTTTTATTAAAATGGATAATAAATTCAATTCCTCAAATTCAGGTGTATTAGATTCTACATGGAAAATTTCCATAAGTCGTTAGGATAGCTTGTTATAATCTTCTTCAGTTTTTAATACTTTCCAGTTCATAATTATTTTTTTATAAAGTTTATATGTCGGTATCAAAAACAATCGTTTCAACATTGATTTTATCGTATTCTTTATAGGTTAAGAACTATATTAAGTATAATGTTTGTTTGAATAATCATTTCCTTTAATATTATACAACCACGACCCGGTTATTATTTATAATATTTACCTTTCTATAAATAAACTTCTACGCTGATTTATCAATTCTTTGTTGCAAAAATGGTAAATAATTGAGACATAAATTAACGTTTGCTTTTCAATAGATCTGCAGCATTGACAACGGGTAAAATAACCGATTTGAGATAAGTATCTTTCCATAATTCAAACATCATTCCTCTTAAAGTAGAGAATGAAATTGCCAAAAGTGTGGTAACAAAAAGACCGCTAAATAATGGCTTTTCATTGTTAATTTGATAATGGTCTTTTAAGTCTTCTATTTTAAAGAAGAAGTCAATTTCGTAATTCCCACCTTGATTTATAGGCTTATTAGATGCAACTGCATTAATATCTAGAAAAAGTCTAATTTTTACCAACTCTTTTTCCAAGTTGTGCATCATGTTATGAGCTACTTTTATGTCATAGGTAGGTTTTATATCTAATTTTCCATCAAACAAAAAAGTGTTTTCTTTCACTTTTTTAATGTTTGTTAAATGGATTTTTGATGGTATTATTTGGGTATTATCCATTGTTTATGATACTTTCTTGTCAAAACTATTTTCGGCAGTAAATACTTCTGAATTTTCAAAAGTAGTTTCTTCTAAATCATCTTCTTGGTTTACAAATACTTTTAAATACACATATTCTTTTAGAGGCTCAATATGAATAATATCATCACCTAAAACGGTTTCTATTTTTGTGATGGTCTTTGTTGTAAAAGTATGTGTACCTGTTAACCATTTGCTTATTTCAGAAGGTTTTTTATCTAATAATCGTGCTAAATCGGCTGGTTTTAAACCACGATCTTTTAGCATTTCATTTATTTTATGTGCTATGGCTAAATTTTTCTCTACTAATTTGTCTATTTCTGGGTTTTTGTTTTTTTCTAGCCAATCAGAGATAATGTTGTTTCTAGTATTTTCCATAATTATAAATATATTATCAAGTCAGATTGAAACTCGATATCTGTATGAGTTTCATTCCAATTTATGTCTTTTTGTTTAAATGCTTCGTCTAATGCTTTTGTAATTTGGTTTGCCAATTTAAAATGATGTTTTACATTTGGACAGTCTTGTGCTTTTTTGGTAGTTTTTAAATTTCCATCGAAAAGGAAAACCACGTGTTCGTTTGCCCTGAGGCAATACAATCGTAATGCATTTGGTTTTTTCTTTCCATCTTCAATGTAGGAAGGATTTTTGTTTGTTGCAGGTGGCAATGCTGAAGTGTCTGCAGTTTCTCCTTCGGGTCTAAATAAATAAGGTTGTGCGCCATATTTGTTTCCAATTACTTCTATCCATTTTACAATATGATAGAGTTTGTCTTTGTTTGTTGTTTCGTGTGCAGCAATAAACTTTTCAAATAATGAAATAGTTTCTTGTTCTAGCACAACAGAATAATATGATACTTTATCATACGTTCCTATATGTTTTATATTTGCAAAAGTATTCACTTATAAGTTAGGTTCCAAATTATTATTCACTTTTAAGTTAACTTTAGTAGATTAACTTGTTAAATATATTGATTTTTATACAATTTCCCTATAAAGTTATGAGACAGTCTTCAATTTAGAAACTATTTTTTGTGGATTTCTTAGAGTGCTTTTTGAATTATTGTATTTAAAATACATGTTAATTGAACGGAGCTATGTCTGTGAAGAATTCTGAAGGTAAATAATGTTCACTGAATTTTTGTTGTACTGGATTAAACCATTTAATTTTAATAGATTCATTGGAAACCAGTCTTTTGCTTTTTCCATCATTATAAAATAAATCTTTGTGGTCTTCTATTTTAAATCCACAAGCTACAAAATCTGGAGTTGCATAATTAACAACGTATTGTATTATTTCTTTCACATCGTTTGGACCGTCTTTCTCCTCTTTTGTGACTTTTATTGACAATCTTTTTTTTAAAACTTCTAGTTTTTTTGTTTTAAAATAAAGAATTTCTCCGTAGTTATAGTCTGGTTTAAGGGGATAGCTGTCTATCTCACTAATAACATCTATATTGTTATCATTAACCTTGTTTCTTATACTTGCAATTTTTAGTTTAGTAAAATTTACAAGCATTTTTTGATATAAATGAACTTCTATGAATTCACTTTTATTATCATCAAAATATGTACATATATATTTTATTCTTTCAGCAATTTCTTTTCCTGAATTTTCGTCAAAAGTTTTCTTTTGTATATTTTCAAAAAACACTTCTTTAATTATCATTATTGGAGGAACATATTTTCCATCACCTTTTATATAATAGTCATATAATAATGGATGAGTTTTATAGGTGACTATATTTCCAACTTTGAATTCACTGATTAATTGGGTCATAATTAAGTTTTGTTAAATATATAAAAATAATAATACTATATTTACTGAAGAGTAAGAAAGTTCTTTAGTTAGAGAAATAAAACATTTGTTGAACTATTGTGAACATTATGTTTCATTTGATCCAGACCTTCGGGGAATAAATTAAATATGTGGATTAGATATGATGTTATTGCAGTTAAATACTGCAAGTATATCGATATAAATGCAGTATTTACCTGCAATGTCATATGAGTACTATACCATCTATATAGTTCATTCATTAGACGATAGAATTCGGTTAATGTTACAATCATTTCTATACTATTAAGAGTTATATTTAACATCTCGCTTTCCCAATAGGGCAAAGATAACGTACAAGATCAGCGGGAGTCGAGAACTCGGCTAATGGTTCAGTCTCACATTGAGATGTAAGTTTTATTTCGTTATAAATCCGCGCTAGGACTTCTCTTACTCTTATTTTCTTATGAAGCAAAAAGATTGGTTTAAAGACCGAGGTTATCCTCATTTTTCTAATAAAACTCCTTTATCAGTCAGAAAAGATTGTGAGATTTACGTATCTAATAAGTTTAAAGTAGCTAGACATTCATTTCTACCACTAATTTTTAAAGAAATTAAGCAACGAAGATATAAGTCTAGTCTAATAAATGGAATAATAAGACGTTCTCATAAAAAACAAAAAAAATCTACTAAGATTGTTTCTAATACTAAAATTAGAGAAATACTTTATGCAACACATTTGGACGCACATATTTTTTCTTATTATACTCAAAAAATAATCACTCCTGAATACGAAAAATTATTAAATAGTAATTCAAATCTATCTAATTCAGTTTCTGCTTACAGACAAATACCGACCGATGATAATTTGAAATTTAAAAATAATATTCATTTTGCTAAAGATATATTTGATGAAATAAAGAGAAGGGGGAATTGTGTCGTACTTGCTTATGATATTGAAAATTTCTTTCCTAGCTTAAATCATAGACAATTAAAAATTCTTTGGGCAAAAGTGTTGGGCTATAAATCATTGCCTAAAGATCACTACAATATTTTTAAAGCAACTACTCATTTTTCGTATGTTAAGCTCAATGATATGAAAACTATAAAAAATCATTTTGATGAAAAAAAATTAGCAAAATATCGAAAAACTGGAAAAAACACCTTTTTCGAAAATATAACAGAACTAATAGAATCTAATATTATAATTCATAAAAATCAAAAACATAAGAACGGAAAGTTGGTTGGAATACCACAAGGGCTTCCTATAAGTGCATTACTGGCTAATATTTATATGTTACCATTTGACGAGGCCATTATTGAAGAATTGACTGTAAAGGAAAATGTTTTTTATAGAAGGTATTCCGATGATATAATTGTTATTTGTGATGAAAATAAAGTTCAACAAATTGAAAATTTTGTCAAAGAACAAATTGAAAAAATTAAACTTGTAATTTCTTTTGAGAAAACTGAAAAGACACTATTTAAAATAGATAATAATATACTTCAATCATATAAAATTGATGGTGATAATTTAATAAAAAATATCCCTTTGAATTATTTGGGTTTTGAATTTTATGGAAATAAGACTTTAATAAAATCGAAAAATCTTGCTGGATTTTATAGACGTATGAAAAATTCAATTAAAAGAAAGCATAAAAGAATAGGTAGGATTAATGAAAACTTACTTTTAGATAAATCTCCTTTATTTAAAAGAAAAATTTATCGTTTATATAGCTTTAAAGGTTGTAAGAGTAGGTTGTTATCTTCCAAAAAATCAGAATTTAAAAATCAGAAATTAGTAGTTTCAAAATATGAAAAAAAATATAGAGGTAATTATATTAGATATGTTTACCGTGCTTCTGAGGACATGAACGCTCCGGAAATTAAAAAACAGATTAGAAATCATTGGAAAATATTGCAAAAAACATTAACGAAATATGATTTTTCTAATATCAATTAATAACCGATCCTTTCATTATCAAATCTCTTTTTATAAACTCGAGTACTCAGCCCGTAAGACCCATCGTCCCTAGGCTTGCATTCAGTGGCTTGGATTAATCACTGGTATTTACAAATATAGACCAAATTTTGGCAGACAGCATTTTTTCCACAGGAAATAGCCAATCCCAAGCCATTGATGCAAACCGCTGTTAGTGGCTGGCTTTTTCGTTAACTAATTCTCCATTTACAATTTTTAAAAGTGTAATATGTTCGTTTCTGTCTTCATCAAAATATTTTATTCTCAATATTAGGTCGTTAAATTTTTTAGGAATTCTATGTTTCATTATTTCATCAGCTTCTGTACTTATTCCTTCATGGTATAAAGAATATTTTGCTGTTAAATCTACATTTTGAAATGGAGGAATATTATTTACTTTGCTTAATTTGTCAATATGTGTAAAGTGTTCTTTTCCAATACTTTCTACACTAACATTATAAGCTGGGAAACTTGAATTATTATAAATTGTAAAGTTGAATCTCCATTCTATTTCCCAATAAATTATTGGATGGTTGCTAACACTGTAAACTGTTCTTCCATCTATTACTTCTTTTGGGTTTTTAGTGCTATAACCTTGATTATAACGACCTCCATTTTTCCAAATCAAATCGGCTTCAAGGAAAGGAGCTTCAGTTTTTTTATTTTGAGCTTCTCCATTTAGTTTTTTTGTACTTTCTTCTTCAGCTAAATTTTTCCAATTGTTTAATATCGCAACAGTATATTTCTTTTCGTCTTTGTCAATTAGTGTTGCACAATTACTACAAAGCCAAATAGCATTATCAATATGAGTTCTTTGTTCAGTTGTTAAATTTTCATCATATCTTGGACCACCACCCGAAGCAGCAGTAATATGAGCTGCAATACCAATAGAAGTTGCTTTTTCTGGAATTTCATTTGCACCAATTGTCGACTTTCTACAATCAGGATTAGAACATAAATATCCAACTCTTTTTGGTAAAACTTCAATAGTTACTTTTTTAAAATCGTCTCTGTTATTTGTCATTTTTTCTACATTTCTCTAAGCTTTCCCCTAAATAATAAATTTAACCGTCTTGCATTTTCAATTAGATCTCTAATTCTCTGCCAGACCTTAAAATTTGTAACTTTTAGACCTGATTTTTGTGTTAAAGTGGTAGAAGTGAATCTTTTAAAATATGATCAATACTTTCTCTTCTTGTTTTTCTCTTGCCAGGAAATTTAAAAAAATCAATAAAAGTACTGAATGATAGCATACTATCTATTGCATTTTTATTTAAAGTATATTTATGGTACTCTTGAATTAATACATCTAATTTTTTCAAAGATTCGTTATAATATAAAAAATCATTAATATGTATTATTGTTAATGGTTTTATTCTAGAGACTAAATCTGATTTCACATGAGATAATTCATTTTGAAAGTATTCATGAAAAAGTTTATTAAATCCGATTGAAGTTAATGTATTATCTGTTACAACTAAAACAGGATAATATTTTAGATTTGAGTGTTTTTTGAGATTGTCGAAAAAAGTATATTGTTTATCTTCAGAAAGATTGATGAAATTTAATAATTGTTTTACAGCTTTCTTTTTGCCTGAACTTTCAAAAAACTTATCTTTTATTTCATTTTCAATAAGATCACAATCCAGATTTATTTTATTGACATTTGATAGAAAGGAATTCTTACATTCAAATATAAATATTTTACCACCATTTCTAATATAATAATCTGGAAGGGCAAGATTTTCAATACCTTTTTTAATATTTAATTTTATCCTATTCTCAGAATATTGTATATAAGATTTTCCAAATACTGATTTTAAAGAGTTTACTAATAAAACACCTTCTACGAAGTTTTTACTGTAATCCAGATGAAAATTGTTTTTATAAGATTTTTTTGAAAGCTCAATTAAATCATGATAAATTCCAGAGAAAAATTTATCTAATAAAAAACCGAAATCTATAATTATATAATCCCGATTTTTTAATTTATACAGTGGCTTTTTTCTAATAGTTGTCAATTCATTCCATTCTTGACTTGTTTCTTCGTGAGATGAAAAATATTCCAATATTACCCATAATTCTGGATACATTTCCTTAGAAACTATATGATTGTTTATTGCAATTTTGTTTAAATGGAATACTTTAGAGAACAAATCATACCAATCGTTTGACTGTAAGTTTTTAAGGTATGTATTAACAATATCTTGATGTATGTTTTGTCTTTTCAGCCATTTTTCAAACTGGACAAATTTTAATACCTCTGATATTAATTTTTTAGATATTGATTCTGAAGTTAAATCAATATGAGATAAACCCAAATATAAATGAAATCTAATTTCTTTTGTTTTTTCGTGAATGTTGGGTAACCATTTTTGAAATAACTTATCCTGTCTGTTTGATAGTTCATCGTTAACAAGTAAGTATAATTTGAACACATTTTCTAATGTGATTGACTCATAATCATTTCCATCGCTATCTAAATTTGATTGAGAAACTAATAGCTCAATTGTTCTTAAAGTAGCAATTCGATTTATAATGTTGATCGATGATAAGTCTATCTCATTAGAATTTTTAATATCTCTTTTTTCAACAAGTTTTGAGTAACTATTAATCACTTTTGACTTTAAATCTTTATCAGAATTTAAAAGCCATTCATTTAAAATAAATTTTAACTCAGAGTTAGATTCTTTATGTATTTTATGTTCGTATTTGTTTATTATTGCTAATAAAACTATAGCTTTTTCTGTGTTTATTTTATTTATTACTGATTTTATATTTTCCGATTTGTTAAATATATCACTGTAAGCTATTCTTGATATTAGTTTAGTATCCATTATATTACTATTTTTTTAGCGGTAGATTTTCTTTCTCTGATTAAAATAAATTAGTATTGCCATTTCATATCACTCCAATAAATTTATATAATTTTAGATATACTTGAATGTACCAATAGTTAAATAAAGAATATTACCACTCGTCTCTACAACATTTTCCATGCGATTTGTTGACAACTGGATTTTCAAAATTTTCAATGTATCTAATAATTCGTGCTCGTTCTACGTCATACAATTCATTTCCGTTTTTATCAACGATATTACCGCAACGATATGCTTCTTCACCATCATATAAGTCATACGTTTCTTCATGAATATGATTTTGATGGTCAAAATTATCATCGTTTATTAATCCTATTCTATCAAGTGGAACTTTTTTGGTGTTATCTTCAGTAATTAAGATTCCTATGATAGAATATGGTATTTCCATGCTTTCATTATAAAAATCACGATATTCCAAAACGATATTGTCAAAATTTTGACTGTTTAATAATATAACCTTATCTTCTAATTTACAATCAACTATATAATCTTTCAGAGTTTTTATCGTAATATGTTTACCAATATATTTTAGTTCAGGTTTCATTTTACAGTTAGTTTATATTAACTCATGCAATTTAAGATTTTTATTACAATAAAGACAAAGTACTGAAAAATGTTGATAACTTGTTTTTCGCAAATAGCAGAAAGAGATTACTTTTATGAAAACTTAATATGGAGAATTAAGTCAGTCAAACAACAACCAAATTTAAAGATTTATGAAACTAACTGGATTTTTTATCGAAAAAGCTGAGTCATTTCTAGAAGAACTTCGACCAATAAAATTAGCCTCTTTTGAATTTGGAGAAGCAACTAATGATATTGCCTCAATTGAACCAAACTTTACAAGTCAAACAAATGAATTGAACGATATTAGATTCCAAATGAATTTAATGTTTTCAGAATTTGATAATGGAAAATTATTCAATAAAAAATTAAATGATTTTAATAAAACCTTGTTCGATAATACACCGTTTTTAAAGCATCTTATAAATATTAACGAATTATTTATTGACTACTTAAATGAATATAGAGTAGAATAATTTGAATATGACATCTTTAATTCTGATCTAAAGTCATAGTTGCATTGTTTAATTTATATCAAAATAAAATAAAAACCTGATAGCGGTAACTATCAGGTTTCTTTTTAACTGATAATAATGTTAATAAGAAAAATGGAAAATGTTTGTATCAAAAAATTTGGGGCCGAAAACTGTTAAAGTATAAACAAGTAGAAAATTCTCTTGAGCAATCGATTTTGATGAAATGAGAAGGAATAATATGAGTTGATTGATTATTGCAAAATCTTTGATAATGGTTTTTCATGGTGCGGTAATTTGGATTATATTATTGATTGAAGAATAGAATTTTTTAAAAAATATATAATTTTTTTGAGTTCAATTTATTAACACTCTTTCTTTAGCAAATTTTGTTACTGTAATTCTATTAACTCCTAAAATCCTACCAATTGCACTATAAGAAACATTTTTATTTAATAGTTTCTGAATTTGCAATTCTTTGCCTGACAATTTAACTTTTGAAGATTTACTGCCAATAGGTCTTCCTAAAATAACTCCTTCGGCTTTTTTTCTAGCCAGTGCTTCTTTTGTTCTTTGGGAGATTAGATTTCTTTCAATTTCTGCCGAAAGACCAAAGGCAAAAGCCAATACTTTGGATTGAATGTCTTCACCCAATCTATAATTGTCTTTTATAGTCCAGATTTTAACTTCTCTTTTCATACAGAAGTTTAAAACTTCCATTATCATAAAGAGAGAACGTCCTAATCTTGATAATTCTGAACAAATTAAAATATCATCTTTTTTGGTTTTTTTTAGAAGCTTTCCTAAAGTTCTTTTATCTACTTCAATTGTTCCAGAGATTGTTTCTTCTATCCATTTTTCAATAATCAAATTGTTTTTTAGGGCAAATTGATTTATTTCAAATCTTTGATTTTCTACTGTTTGTTTGTCTGTACTAACTCTGATGTATCCGTATACCATTTTTATTAGTAAAAATAGCCATTATTAATAGACCGATTTTGAGAGGACGAGATATTAAACGCTATTCATATGAATTTGCTGATTTATATTTAATTGCAACATTCCCTAGTCTAAAAATAGATATTGACGAATACCCTGCCGTAAAAAACCATCTTTTAGGTTTTGGTCATGATAGATTGAGGCAAACTGGGGATAAAAGTGCAAGAAAAAAAACTAATAATAAATGGTATGAGACCCAAGATAGTATAAGTTATTGGGAGGATTTTTCTAAACAGAAAATAATCTATCCAAACATGACAAAGTTTTTACCATTTCACTTGGACAACGAAGGATTTATACAAAATGATAAATCGTTTATGATTACTGGAGAAAA
>NZ_JASCRY010000009.1 GCF_030010375.1 Flavobacterium yafengii
GGTACTGCAGTTATGTGGGAGAGTATGTCGTCGCCTTTCTTTGAAAAATCCTCATCATGAATTTGATGAGGATTTTTTTGTTTATACGTACTACCTGTGCGGCTAACGCCTCGGCTGGTTGCCTTTCTTTAATCTGTACTTTTTCAGATGCTATTAAAATCTCTATCATGAATTTGATCAGGGGTTTTTGTTTTAAAGAAGATTTGTAAACAGAGTCTTTTAAATTAAATATATAGCTCTTAAATCTCTTTGTGCTTAAATAGTTAGGTTTTTATGTCATTGAATTTCAGTTACTTAATGATTGGTTGAGATTTTAAATACCTTTTTCACAAAGAAATAGGAAGCAAAAAAGCAGCAAAATAACTTGCTGCTTTTTCAAATTATATACTAAATATACTATTCTGCCAAAACGGATTCTGATGTTAGCACATTCAATTCTATCATACATTTTTTCATCATCTGATACGTTCTTTCAATATCATTATCTAAACCTATAGAAAACCGAATTAAACCATCAGTCAATCCCATTTCTATTTGTTCTTCCATAGGAATCTCGCTAGAAGTTGAAGTTCCTGGAGCACTGAATAAAGTTTTATAAAACCCTAAACTTACAGCAAGATAGCCCAAGTTTTTCACCTGCATCAATTCCATCAATGCATTGGCTTTCTCCAAAGTACCAACATCTAAGGTCATCATCCCACCAAAACCATATTCGTGATTAATCATTGACGAATACAGTTCATGACTTGGGTGACTTTTCAAACCAGGATAAACAGTTTTCAGTCCGTCTTTTTCAAAACGTTCCGCAAGATACATCGCATTATGACTGTGTTGTTTCATTCTAATATGTAGCGTACGCATGTTTTTCATCACACTTGCCGAACGTAAACTATCCATTGTTGGGCCAAGTAGCATGCTGGCGCCACTATTTACATTTTTTAAACCATCAATAAATTCCTGTGACGCACAGGTGACACCGCCCACTGTATCACTACTTCCGTTGATGTATTTTGTCAAACTGTGAATCACAATATCAGCCCCTAATTTTGCAGGAGAAACTGATAATGGTGAAAAAGTATTATCGACCACTAATTTCAAATTGTGTCTTTTTGCAATTTTTGATAAACCTTCAATATCAGCAACTTCCAATAAAGGATTACTCACCGTTTCGCAATATAAAACTTTAGTGTCAGGAGTAATAGCAGCTTCTACAACGTCTAATTTCGTGATGTCAACAAAAGTGGTTTTGATGCCTAATCTCGGCGTAAAATTCTTCAAGAAAGCATAGGTTCCACCATAAATTGTTCTGCTCGAAACGATGTGATCGCCCGAACCGCACAATTGTAACAACGTTGGCGTGATTGCTCCCATTCCTGATGCGGAAACGTTTGCTGTTTCTGTTCCTTCCATGGCTGCCAAGGCTTTGTCTAAATACAAATTACTTGGGGAGGAATGACGGGAATATAAATAGCAGCCTTCCATATTGCCTTCAAAAGTATCGAACATCGTTTTTGCCGATAAGAAAGTGTAGGTTGAGGAATCTGAAATTGATGGATTTACGCCACCAAATTCGCCAAAGTACTGTAAATCCTGAATGTTGTCTGCGGGATTGAAATTTTTCATAATTGTTTTTTATTGTTATTTGAAGCTATTCCTGCTATTCGCTATATCTTTTACTTTTTAAAGAAAAAAGTAAAAGGATGCTGCTTCTATCAGGGCTAAGGGATTTCGGTCTATATGAAATCTACTCAAAATAACAGTGTTCTAGATTAATAATCAATACTATCGTTTAGTATTGGATTTTAAAACTATAAAAAATCAATAATGTAATTTAATTTTCTAAATTAGCTTTTCAAATAAGAATTTTATAGATTATTCATCCATTATAATTTTTCAATAAAATGATATTAGACGCCATCGATAAAAAACTACTTTTTTTATTGCAAACAGATAGTAAGAAAACAACCAAGGAATTGTCCTTAAAACTCAATCTTTCCGTTACTGCCGTTTATGAGCGTATTAAAAAATTGGAGAGGGAGGGAATTATTGATAAATACGTCGTTTTAGTGAATCGTTCGAAAGTCGAAAAAGGATTTGTAGTTTTTTGTCATCTCAAATTAATACAACATACCAAAGAGTTTATCGCTAAGTTCGAAAGTGAAGTGATACAGCTTAAGGAAGTGATTGAATGCCATCATGTGAGTGGCGATTATGATTATATTTTGAAAATAGTAGTTAAAGATATGGAAGCCTATCGGGAATTTTTGGTTACAAAACTCACCACATTGCAACATATAGGAAGTACGCACAGCACCTTCATGATTAGCGAAGTAAAAAACACTACGATTGTTGATATTTAGTATAAATGTGAATTTAAAGCGGTATTCAATGATAAGTAAATGTTAATTACTAAAAATTCGTAACAAAAAACCTTCTGAATTAAACTTTAAACAAAACTTAATTCCTTAATTTTGTGCAACATTTTATAAAAACACAATAAAAAAATATACTATGAGTTCATTTGACGTAGTCATTATAGGTTCTGGACCAGGCGGATATGTATCAGCAATTCGTTGTGCACAGTTGGGTTTCAAAACAGCAATTATCGAAAAATATTCTACTCTTGGAGGAACTTGCCTCAATGTAGGTTGTATTCCTTCAAAAGCATTGCTTGCTTCTTCTCATCATTACAGTGAAATTGCTCATTTTGCAGATCACGGAATTGAAGTTTCGGGAGAAGTAAAAGTGAATCTTGAAAAAATGATTGCACGTAAACAAGCTGTTGTAGATCAAACTTCAGGTGGTGTAAAATTTTTAATGGATAAAAATAAAATTACAGTTCTGGAAGGATTAGGTTCATTTGTTGATGCTACACATGTTGCGGTTGCAAAAGCTGATGGAAGTTCTGAAACTATCGAAGCTAAAAATATCATTATCGCTACAGGTTCAAAACCTTCTTCTTTGCCTTTTATCAAAATCGATAAAGAAAGAATCATCACTTCTACCGAAGCTTTGAAACTTAAAGAAATACCAAAACATTTAGTGATTATTGGTGGTGGAGTAATTGGGATTGAATTAGGTCAAGTGTATTTAAGATTGGGAGCACAAGTTTCTGTTGTAGAATATTTAGACAGAATTATTCCAGGAATGGACGCTTCATTGTCTAAAGAATTGACTAAAGTATTAAAAAAACAAGGCATGAAATTCTACGTTTCACACAAAGTGAAATCAGTAGAAAGAAATGGCGAAGGTGTTGTTGTTCAAGCTGAAAATGCAAAAGGAGAAACAATTACGCTGGAAGGAGATTATTCATTAGTTTCTGTGGGACGTCGTCCGTATACTGATGGATTAAATGCTGATAAAGCAGGTGTGAAAATCTCAGATAGAGGAATGGTTGAAGTAAATGATCATTTACAAACTTCAGTTCCTAATATCTATGCAATTGGCGATGTGGTGCGTGGAGCAATGTTAGCGCACAAAGCAGAAGAAGAAGGAGCAATGGTTGCTGAAATTTTAGCGGGTCAAAAACCACATATTGATTATAACTTGATTCCAGGTGTTGTTTATACTTGGCCAGAAGTGGCTGCAGTAGGTCAAACGGAGGAGCAATTGAAAGCTGCCGGAGTAGAGTATAAAGCAGGAAGTTTTCCTTTCAAAGCTTTAGGTCGTGCTCGTGCAGGTGGAGATTTAGACGGATTTGTAAAAATTCTTGCTGATGCTAAAACAGATGAAGTGCTAGGAGTTCACATGATTGGAGCTCGTTGTGCGGATTTAATTGCTGAAGCAGTTACTGCAATGGAATTCAAAGCATCTGCTGAAGATATTTCAAGAATGTCACATGCACATCCAACATTTGCAGAAGCGATAAAAGAAGCTGCATTAGCGGCTACTGACAATAGAGCTTTGCATGTATAATATTAGGAAACCAGATAATTAATATCTCGTTTTAAAATAAAGAAACCCGCTCCACTGAGCGGGTTTCTTTATTTGTTATGAGTTTAGTTTACTTAGCCTTTTGCTACAAATAAACCTTTATAGTTTTCCCAATGGCTGTAAATTAAAAACAGATTGCCTAAAAATAAGAATATTGCAACAGGTATTCCTTCAGGAGACAAGAAAAAATTGATAAATAAAATGTTTATGGTTATAGGTAATATCAAAATATTAGCCAATGTGACATAACGTCCGGTAATAAAGGATAGTCCACAAAGAAATTCCATTGATTTAGCCAAAGGGATTAAATAAGTAGATGCAACTAAACCCACATTAAAAGCTTTGAAATTTCCAGTAACTTCTGGTTCTGGTGCTAGTTTTAGAAAGAAGCTAACAGACGCATAAAGAAGCAAAAGTCCAATTAAGGTTCGGATAATAATAATTGCAATTTTCATAGTATATGGTTTTTTAGAGGTTACACATTTGAGAATTATTATTTGGGAATAGCACTTTCATCCATATAGAAAATTTCCCATTGATGCCCGTCTAAATCGGCAAAACTATGTCCATACATCCATCCATGATCTTGTGGCTCCATATAAATTGTACCACCTGCATCAACTGCATTTTTGACCATTTCATCTACTTTTTCTTTGCTCTCGGCATCCATTGCAAGTAAAACTTCGGTATTTTTATTGGCATTGCAAATTTCTTTTTTGGTAAAGTCTTTAAATCGTTGCTCTGTCACTGGCATCGCAAAAATATTTTCTCCTATAATCATACAAGTAGCCTGTTCATCAGTAAATTGTGGATTGAAAGAAAATCCAAGTGTAGTAAAAAAATCAATTGATTTTTTTAGGTCTTTAACAGCTAAATTGATGAAAATTTTTGAAGCCATAATGAGAATGATTAGACGATTAAAAGAAGCCAAAATTTATCATGCACTATCAAATTTACAAAAAAATAAACTAATTTTAGTATAATCAGTTATTGAAGGTTTATTTTTTATTGTAATTTTGAATTTTAAACACCAATACTTTTTGAGAACTTCAATTTACAAGTCTATTTCTGATCCAAAATTGTTCAAACAGCAACTTTTATTTTGGTCTCAACAGTTTCGAGAAATCATTTATTTAGACAGTAATGATTATCCGCAAAACTACTCCAGTTATGATTGTGTTCTTGCCGTTGATGCATTTACCGCAATAAAGACGGATTATCACAATGCTTTTGAAGATTTAAAACAATACCAGCAAATTACCAAAGACTGGCTTTTTGGCTATTTATCGTATGATTTAAAAAATGATATCGAGCAGTTACAATCTACTAATTTTGATGGCTTAGATTTTCCCGATTTGTATTTTTTTCAACCTAAAAAGCTGTTTTTATTGAAAGGAAATCAACTCGAAATTCAATATCTCAATATGTGTGACGATGAAGTTGAGGAAGATTTTGAAGAAATTGTCGAAAGCCTAAAGTCAAAAGTCGAAGCCGAAGCGACAATAAAAATTCAACAACGCATATCAAAAGAGAATTATCTTGAAAAGGTTTCAAAAGTCTTGGAACACATTCATCAAGGGGATATTTATGAAGCTAATTTTTGTATGGAGTTTTTTGCCGAAAATGCTATCATTAATCCAATTGAAAAATTTATAAAACTCAACGAAATTTCTCAGCCTCCATTTGCTGTTTTTTTTAAAAACAACAAACACTTTTTACTTTCGGCAACACCGGAACGCTATTTAAAAAAAGAAGGAGAGCTGCTTATTTCGCAACCGATTAAAGGAACTGCCAAACGTTTTTCAGATCCAATTGAAGATGAAGAATCAAAAATGCAATTGGCTTTAGACCCTAAAGAAAGAGCTGAAAACATTATGATTACGGATTTAGTGCGGAATGATTTGTCTCGAACGGCACAAAAAGGATCCGTTGAAGTACAAGAATTATGCAAAATTTATTCTTTTTTGCAAGTCCATCAAATGATTTCTACGGTGACGTCAAAGTTAGATGCGCAATATTCTGTTGTTGATGTTTTAAAAACAACTTTCCCGATGGGAAGTATGACTGGAGCTCCAAAGATTTCGGTGATGAAAATCATTGAACAGTTGGAAGAAACAAAACGGGGTTTATATAGTGGAGCAGTAGGGTATTTTGCACCAAACGGAGATTTTGATTTCAATGTAGTTATCCGAAGCATTTTGTACAATCAAGAAAAAAAATACGTTTCTTTTTCAGTTGGAAGTGCGATAACTTCACAATCAATTCCTGAAAAGGAGTATGAAGAATGTTTGCTTAAAGCAAAAGCTATGCGAGAAGTTTTAAGTTAAATCAAAATGAATTAATTAAATTTGAACATGCTACAGAAATTCCAAAACCATCTTCTTCATAATTTTCAGTTCTTGAGCGGAAAAAAAATACTTCTTGCTACAAGCGGCGGGAAAGATAGTATGGTAATGGTGCATTTGTTTCAGCAATTGGATTATAAAATAGGAATCGCACATTGTAACTTTCAGTTGCGTGGAATGGAAAGTTTTGGAGATCAGAATTTTGTTCAGGACTATGCCGCTACAAATAATATTCCAGTATTTATAACACAATTTGATACCAAAGCTTTTTCTGAAGATTATAAAATATCTACACAAGTTGCGGCTCGTGAGTTGCGTTACAACTGGTTTTATGAATTATTGGAAACCGAAAAATTCGACTATATACTTACCGCGCATCATGCCGATGATAATCTGGAAACATTCCTAATCAACCTCAGTCGAGGAACAGGATTAGAAGGTTTGACTGGGATTCCGGAACAGAACGAAAAAGTGATTCGTCCACTTTTGGCATTTAGCCAAGAGGAAATGGAAGAATATGCCAGAATAAATAACATTCAATGGCGCGAAGACAGCAGTAATGCATCGGATAAATACCTTCGTAATAAAATTCGTCATCATCTGGTTCCAATGTTAAAGGAATTGAATCCTAATTTTCTTTCTTCCTTTCATAAAACGCAAACCTATTTGCAAGAAGCACAAGTTATGGTTGAAGATGCTTCTATCATGATTTATCAGCAAGTTGCAAAGCAAGATAATGAAGCTATTTATTTTGATTTAAAGAAATTAAAAAAATTACCAAATTATAAATCGTATTTGTACCAATGGCTGAAAGAATTTGAATTTTCGGCTTGGGATGATATTTATGATTTGGTCGAAAGCCAATCTGGGAAATACGTTTTTTCTTCTGAATTCCGATTATTGAAAGACAGAGATTCCTTAATCCTAAGCCCGATAAATTCCGTAAATGAAAAGGAGGAATATTCTATTGCTGAAAATCAAAAAGAAGTTAATATTCCCTTAAATCTTTCATTTTGTAAAGTAGCTGACATTAGTATCGTTTCAAATAAAACTATCTTTGTGGACGCTGATAAATTACAATATCCATTGATTTTACGCCATTGGAGCGAGGGAGATAGTTTTCAGCCTTTTGGGATGAATGGTAAATCGAAGAAAGTGAGTAAGCTTTTTAAAGATGAAAAATTATCATTACTGGAAAAGGAAAACACCTGGCTTTTATGTTCGAATGATAAAATAGTTTGGATTATTGATGTTCGTCAAGATGAACGCTTTAGAATAGATAATACAACAAAGAATATACTTAAAATACAATTAGAATAATGAAGAAACTACTATTTATACTTATTGCTTTTTTGGCTTTTGCCAATGGAAATGCCCAAATTCTTGATCCTGCAAAATGGACCACCAAAATAGAAAAAAAATCAGAGAATAATTATATACTTACTTTTAATGCCATCATAGAAAAAGATTGGCATCTGTATTCCCAATTTACAGCTGAAGGCGGATCTTTGCCTTTGGAAATTATTTTCAAAAATCAAAAAGGCAACTTTAATTTAGTTGGCAAAGCCAAAGAAAGCAAAACAACTACAGCTTTCAATGATATTTTTGAAGTAAACGAAACGTACTTTGAGAAAAAAGCTCAAATTCAACAAGAAATTACAATAACAAACCCAAAGATTACAAAAATTGAAGTCAATTTAAATTATCAGGTTTGTAAAGAAGCTTGTATCAATATAGAGAAGAATTTTACCTTTACGATTCCTGCGGTTTCAAAAACAGCAGCAATGGCAACTGTAGCAACAGATTTAACTACAGTAGATTCAGCTAAAGTTGACACTGCAGTTACAAATACAGATGTAAATAAAGAACAAGTTGTTGCTCCTGAAAAAGTTCCTGTTCTGGATACTAAGCCTTCCAAACAAAGAGGATTATGGTCTATTTTCTTCATTGCTTTTTTATCTGGATTTGCCGCATTACTTACGCCTTGTGTCTTCCCGATGATTCCTATGACGGTCAGTTTTTTTACGAAACAAAGTAAAACAAAAGCAAAAGGAATTAGAAATGCCATTATTTATGGAATTGCCATCATATTCATTTATGTAGTTTTAGGATTTTTAGTGACGTGGATTTTTGGTGCTGATGCATTGAATGCCTTGTCTACGAATGTTTGGTTTAATATTATTTTCTTTGTTTTGTTAGTCACTTTTGCGGCTTCATTTTTAGGTGCATTTGAAATTATGCTGCCTAATTCTTGGGCAAATAAAGTCGATAATCAAGCGGATAGAGGTGGAATAATTGGAATCTTATTCATGGCTTTGGCATTAGCTATTGTATCCTTTTCTTGTACAGGACCTATCGTAGGAACACTTTTAGTCGAAGCTGCTTCTAAAGGCGGAATCGCCCCAATTGTTGGAATGTTTGGTTTTTCATTGGCTTTAGCCTTACCTTTTATGTTGTTTGCGATGTTCCCAGGTTGGTTGAATTCATTGCCAAAATCCGGTGGTTGGTTGAATACCGTTAAAGTCGTTTTAGGATTTTTAGAGTTGGCATTGGCATTCAAATTTTTATCGAATGCAGATCTGGTATTGCAATTGCATTTCTTGGAAAGAGAAGTTTTCTTGGCTATTTGGATTGCTATTTTTGGAACGCTGGCATTCTACTTATTCGGAAAAATTACGCTTCCGCATGATAGCCCGATGAATCATATTTCGGTAGGGAGATTGTCTTTGGGGTTAGTAGTTTTGGCTTTTACAATATATTTGATTCCCGGAATTTGGGGAGCACCATTAAAATTAATTTCAGGTTTTCCACCACCAATGACCTATAGCGAAAGTCCATACGGAGTAGGAAACTCAAAAGGCGGTTCGGATGTGTCAGCCCAGATTTTGCCGGAAGGCGCACATTTAGGGCCACACGATCTTATAGCTTTTGAAGATTATGAAAAAGGATTGGCGTATGCCAAATCAGTAAACAAGCCAATTTTACTTGATTTTACAGGATATGCTTGTGTGAATTGCAGAAAAATGGAAGATTACGTTTGGTCTGATCCCGCTATTTTAAAAATATTACAGGATGAAGTGGTATTAATCTCCTTGTATGTGGATGATAAAAGAGAATTACCAAAAAGCGAGCAATACGTATCCAAAGAAACGGGTAAAGAAATTGTAAGTGTAGGAAACAAATGGAGTGATTTCCAAATCACAAGATACAAAGCCAATGCGCAACCATATTACATCGTTTTAGATGTAGAAGAGAACATGTTATCTGATAAACCGGAAAGTTATAACTCAAATATCAATGCCTACAAAGGCTGGTTGAGAGAAGGAATTGATCGCTTTAAAAAGGTGAAATAGCACTTAGCATCTGTACAAAATAGTAAACACAAATTGCACTAATTTCCAAGAATTAATCTGTGGGAATTAGTGCAATTTGTGTTTAAACTTGGCACATATTGGTATATAAAATCATTGTTAAGTAAGTTAAAATATTTCACTAATGGAAATAAACACTAATGACTTTTATTCGATTATTTTTTCGATATAAGCAGAATTTAAAAGATACAATGCGCCCATATATCTTATTTTGAAAGCGACTAAATCCCCAATTTTATAAGTCTTTTTAGAATTTGAAATATCAATAACCAACATGTCAGAACTGGCATCTACAATGCTAATATCCGTATCATCAGATTCAATGTATTGTGGTTGCATGTCTAATAAACCAATGTCTAAAATGGCTCTGAGCGAAGTAATTCCTAAATCAGTGACATCATTCATTGAAAAAGAATTTCCGGCTACGTTCTCGCCTAATTCACCCGTTGGCGTATTTGGTTTTTCGGTGATTTCGATGATTTCAGCGTATAATTTAAAAACATCATTGTGCATTCCTTCGATGGTATTTCCTGTAAACAAATCTTTTCCAAAAAAGAGTGCTTCTCCTATTCGAAAATGATTCACAGCCATAGGTCGGGCGTTTTTTAGTATCAAAGGAATCGCAACGGAAGTTCCTCCAGAAACTAATGGGATACTGATGTTAAATTTAGCTTCAATTAATTGCTTGTATAAACTCAATTGAATCAGTTTATCCTGTGTTGGCATCACACCGCTAAGACAATTAAGATTGGTGCCAATTCCTGATACTTCTATATTAGGCATTTTTAAAATGGTACCATAAAATTCTATTAATTCTTCCCCCATAACGCCTTCACGAAGATCTCCCATTTCAATCATGATAATGATTTTATGAGTCTTATTTTGCTTCACTGCTTCATCCGAAAGTAATTGGATGGTATAAACTTCAGTGTTAAAACTGATGTCGGCATACTTAACAATGCTTTCAATACTTCGTTTTGCCGGTGGTTTTATATAAACGGTTTGAATTTCGGGATCCAGTCCTTTAATTTTTTTCAAATTACTCACTCTGGAATCATGAATTTCCCGCACTCCTAAAGCGATGATTTCTTTGAGATAAATTTTATTTCCACACAATAGTTTTGAAACTACGCCCCATTGGATGTTTCTGGATTTAAAAATAGTATCCAGAAAGGCATAATTTTCTTGTAATTTTTTTCGATATAATTTTATGAAGGCCATTATTCTATAATTTTACGTGGAATTGCTTTAGAAATCCGAGTTAATAATTCATAATTGAGTTGATTACTGAAATCACTAAAAGAAGCTACAGAAACAGAGAGTTCTTTTTGAGTGCCAATTAGTACAACTTCATCTTCTTTTTTTGGAGTGTCAATATCAGTAACATCGACGGTCATCATGTTCATATTTACGGAACCCACTACAATACAGCGTTGTCCATGAATAAGTACACGGCCTTGATTACTCAATGAGCGACTGTATCCGTGGCAGTAGCCAATGGGGATAACAGCAATTTTCATTTTCCTTTTAGCCATAAAACTGGTTCCATAACCAATGAAATCGCCAATATTTACTTTTTTCACACTCATTATAGCACTTTTCCAAGTGATAACGCGTTGCAGCGGATCTGTTTTATTCTTTTTAGAATTGAGATAGGTAACAAATACTTCTGGACTGGACCACAATCCGTATTGCATTATTCCGATACGCACCATATCCATTCTGGTTTGCGGAAACATTATTGATGCTGCAGAACAAGCGGAATGTCTAATTTCAGGCTTTAGGTCATTTTTACAAAAAAAGGCATATATTTCTTCAAACTTCTTGATTTGCTGATCCACTCTGTAATAGTTAGCGATACTTTCGGCACCGGCATAATGAGTACAAAGTCCTTTGAAAGTAAGATATTGTTCTTCTTTCTTTAAAAAAGCAATCACAGTATTCAGTTCATTTTTGTCAAAACCGGTTCGGTTCATGCCGGTTTCTACTTCAATGTGCAGAATTGCTTTTTTATTGAGTCTTTTAGCCGTTTTCATAGCTTTTGTAAGACGACTTTTATCAAAAACAAAGAATTCGACATCATTTTTGACTACCCATTCCATATCTTCATCCTGAACGAGTCCCATAATCATAATAGTTGCTTTGTCCTGTAGTGTTGCTTTTACGACTTTAGCTTCCTGAACATCAAAAACAGAAAAATGAGTTACGCCACATTGAAAAGCCATAGCCACAAACGGCTGTACGCCATGACCATAAGCATTTCCTTTTACAACAGAGGAAACAAGTACTTTTTTTCCAAAGGTCTTTTTTAGGAAATCGATGTTTTTTTGATATGCGGAGCGATCAAGCTCTATAAGTGAATTAGTGTGCATTTGTAATTTGTTTACTGATTTGATGAAAAACAGCTACTCCAGTTGCTATAATTTCATCTGGAAAATCATAATCAGGATTGTGTAATGCAGGAGTGTTTACCCCAGATCCAAGCCCAAACATGGCGCCAGGATAGTGTTGTGTAAACAGACCAAAATCTTCGCCCCAACTAAAAGGTTCCTCTTTTTCGAATAGTTCAGAACCATTAATTTTTGCTGCCTTTTTTATGAATGCTACAGCAGTTTTATCATTCTCATTGGCTTGGAAACTTTGTGTCCATCGGGTTTTACACTTCAGCTGATATTCTTTTGCGATTGATTTTGCTAAATTTTCTAAAACCAGTTCAATTTTTCTCATTTGCAAATTACTGTCACTGCGTACTGTAAAATGAATTTCTCCTGCACCAGCTGATACGCCATACGCTTTTTTGCCTATTTTAGTATAAATGGGGGTAATCAGGCAATAGTTTTCTTTTGTAATATCGGTCTGAATAATAGCATTAAATTGATTGATAATAGCGGCTATTGCCAAGCTAGGATTAATTCCTCTTTCGGGTTCACCGGCATGAGCTGTTTTGCCTTTTAATTTTATAATAATGCTGTTTACGGCGCAGGTAAAAGTTTCGTTTTTTACTACAATTTGATGTATTGGAAACCCCGGCAAATTGTGCAGCGCAAATACGTAATCGGGTTGAATAGAATCGAATTTGGCATCCGAAAATGTTTTTTGAGCACCACTGCCATCTTCTTCAGCCGGTTGAAACAATAAAATGACAGTTCCTGATTCTGGTTTGTTCTGATGTAATTCAGCAGCCAAACCACAGAGAATTGCCATATGACCATCGTGTCCGCATTTGTGTGAAACTCCATTAATTAGTGAGCGATGTTCAAAATTATTGCTCTCTTCAATTGGCAAAGCATCCAGTTCACATCGAAATAATACTGTTTTTCCGGTTTTTTTACCTTTGTAAATTGCGACTACGCCAGTTGTTCCTACTCCGGTAATCAATTCATCAGGAGGGTAATTTTCGAGAAATGAAATAACGCGTTTGGCCGTTTCAATTTCTTTGCCTGAAACCTCAGGGTGTTTGTGTAATTCCTTCCGTAACCGCACAAGTGAATCGATATACTGGTTTGATTTTTCCATTTTGGACTATTTGATGAGGCGCATTTCCAAATATTTATTTGTAAAACCTAAGCTTTCATATAGTTTTTTGGCAGGATTATCCGGTTCAACATGCAATGCTATATTTCCTTCGGCAATCGATATGGCTTTTTGCATCAATTGTTTTCCAAATCCTTTTCCGCGTTGGCTGTTGTCCACGGCAATGTATACCAAAATATTTTCAGGAATAAAATCTTTCATTCCCGTATTATTCAAGATCACAACCCCTACAATTTTTTGTTCCTCGATTCCCACTACAATGTTTCCTCCTTTGGCAGGATTCATGACATAATCAATACATTTTTGAATGTCTTCAATGGTATCGCCATATTGTTCTAAATGGGTATAAAGGAATAGTGCTACAATTTGATTGGTATAAATTGTATCTTCTCCAGTAGTAGCATTAATTTGTTTGAATTCCATTTTGTCTGTCTTTTTTGTTATTATGATAAAGTGATATTGTGATGAATAAAATAAGTGAAACACTTATTCCGTAAAGGTTAGCGTCTAAGTGTTCCGGCAGTTTTAATCCCAAAGGGAGTTTGTTCTCCGTAACAATTAGTAGGATTGTGGTTGCACCCCCAAAAAGCATACTCCAAAAAGCAGCTATTGGATGGCTTTTTTTCCAAAACAAAGCGCCTATTACCGGAACAAACAACCCTGAAACCATAAAGGCATAGGAGTAAAGCATCAGTTCTAATACATTTTGCATTTGAGAAGCTATTAAAATAGCAAGAAAACCAACGATCAAGGTGACCATTTGTGAAAGTCGGAGTTCTTTTTTATGACTTAATTCTTTTTTAGAAAATTTAGCAATAATATCGGTAACAATATTTCCCGAAGCCGCCATTAAGCAACTGTCGGCAGTAGAAAGTATGGCCGAAAAATAGGAAGAAAGCATCAGTCCCATTAATCCTACAGGAAGTATGGTTGCCAGTAAAATAGGCAATCCCATTTCGCTGTCCATAGTAGCTGCATCAGTAATGCCGTCAAACATTCCTTTGGTTGCCGCCACTTTAGCAAGCATTCCCAGAATCACTCCCATAAATGCCATTATTGGCCATTCAAAAACACCTGCAATCAACCATGCTTTTTTAGCTTCTTTCTCCCCTTTGCTCGCATAAATTCGCTGGTATAAAGTCATTCCTACAAACCAAATGGGTATAATGGTTATGGACCAATTTAAAATCTGATACCATTTCACATTGGTCAGCGACAAATATTCAGGTGATAATGTAGCTTTGATCGCGTCATAACCTCCAACGGCATTGTAGGCAACTGGAATTCCTATGAAAACCAATCCGCCAATCAGGACTAACCATTGGATTGTATCGGTATATATAACGGCTTTTAATCCTCCAATAGCGGTGTAGATTACCGCTATAAGTCCCATGACAATTAGTGCTGTTTGTAAATTAAGTCCTTCTATGGTTGCCGAAGCTAATTTGGCTCCAGCCAAAACCTGAGAACTTGTAAATCCGATATATCCAATAGCCGAAATAATTCCGGCCAGCAGCGCGACTTTAGCGTTATAAAAATGATCAAATATTTGCGGAAAAGTGAAAAACTTGTATTTATGTCCTAACGCACTTACTTTTGGAATAAGAAAAACGGCACTGAGCCAAGCGCCAAGCAGTCCGGTAAATAGCATCCAAGAGCCTGATATCCCCATCGTAAAACCAAGTCCGCCTAATCCTATTGAGAATCCACCGCCAACATCTGTGGCTACGACGGATAAACCAATGTGCCAGCTGCTCATATTTCGGCCACTTACATAAAAATCTTCAGCAGTTTTATTTTTGTTAAAAAAATAAACGCCAACTCCTAACATAGCCAGCATATAAACAACAAAGATTGCATAATCTATTATGTGCATATTTTTAATTTTCGATTATTTATTAGCCTGTAAATGGAATTTTTCCAAAAGGCAAAAGATGCAGTAAACTGCAAAAAAGATGATTTTTTCAGAATGATTTCTGAAATCAAGGAATCTTTATTTTGGATTAAAAGTTCACAAAAAGAGACTTTATTAATCGCAAAAAATAATTTGGTATTTTACAAATGTATGGTAAATTTATCCAAAAAGTCTTCTTAAAGTGTAGATATCGTTTTTTTTATAAAGAAATAAAGGGCTTTTTTTAAGCATTTTAGTAGTAAAATAAAAATAAATATTAGTTCCAATAACCTGAAAATCATGTTGTTGTAAAATAAATATTATTTTTGTTTTTGTAGCGAAAAGTTAAAATAATTTTTTTGTCAAAAAAATGGCATTTAAATTTTAAAAGGTAACATTTTAAGTCTTTGAGACAAAAATTAACATTAAATATTGTATCGTTAAATTCATTTTTTAGAAGAATAATAATCATAAAATACTATTTGATTGTTTAAAGACTTTTTTATTTTTTTTACAAATCAAAGTTCATGCTTTGTAAAAAAAATAAAAAAATTAAGAACACTATATTTGTTAAGATTTTTTACCTTTAAAGACTATTTAAATTCAATAAATTTTATGAAAAAACTATTAAGTATTTCTCTTTTTTTTATTGGTGCAATTCTGTTTGCCCAAGACAATAAAACAAATTATGTATCTGATAATTATACCAAAAAGGAAGTGCATATAAAGATGCGCGATGGTGCAGAATTATTTACTTCTATTTACACCCCTAAAGACGTTTCTAAAAAATATCCAATTATAATGCAAAGAACGCCTTATAATTCAGGTCCTTATGGAGAAAATCAGTTCAAAAAAAGCATTTCTCCAAGTGAAACCATGATGAAAGAGGGATATATTGTAGTGTACCAAGATGTTCGTGGGAGGTTCATGAGTGATGGTTTATATGACAATATGCGTGGTTTTATTCCAAATAAAAAAGGAAAAAAAGATACTGATGAAGCTTCGGATACGTATGATACGATTGACTGGTTGGTGAAAAATGTAGCTCATAATAACGGGAATGTTGGAACTTGGGGTATTTCCTATCCGGGATTTTATGCGACATATTCTTTATTGAGTAATCATCCTGCATTGAAAGCCGTTTCACCTCAAGCTTGTATCGCTGATTTCTTTTTTGATGATTTTCATCATAATGGAGCATATTTGTTGAGCTATTGGAAAGTAACGCCATTATTTGGTCCTCAAAAAACAAAACGTACTACGGAACCTTGGTATAAATTCACCAATACGGGTACTAATGATGATTACCAGTTTTTCCTGAATGCTGGACCCTTATCTAACTTAGACAGGTATTATGGTAAAGAAGATGAGTTTTGGCAGCAGCTGAAAGACCATTCCAGTTATGATGATTTTTGGCAGAAACGTGGAATTTTACAACATTTAAAAAACATCAAACCAGCAGTAATGACAGTAGGAGGTTGGTTTGATGCCGAAGATTTATATGGTCCTTTAAATACCTATAGTACCATTGAAAAGAGTAGCAAAAACTACAATACAATCGTTATGGGACCTTGGAGTCATGGAGATTGGGCTAGAAACTCGGCAAAACAAGTGATTGGAAATATTAATTTTGGTGACAGTATTTCTGGTTTTTATCAAAAAAATATAGAAGCTAATTTTTTTCGTCATTTCTTGAAAAATAATGGAAAAGGTGAAAACAAATTACCGGAAGCCTATGTTTTTGATTCGGGTGCTAAAGAGTGGAAAACGTTTAATACCTGGCCTCCTCAAAATACTGCAAAGCAAGATTTCTTTTTGCAAGATAACCGATTGTCAAAAATGGCAAAGAAGAATTTTGCCTTTGAAGAATTTATCAGTGATCCAAAAAAACCGGTTCCTTATTCTGAGGATATCAAACAACAAGGGCTTACGCCAAGAAAATACATGACTGATGATCAGCGTTTTGCAGCTAGACGTCCTGATGTGTTAGTTTTTGAAACAGAGGTTTTGGCTGATGACACTACATTGGCTGGAGAAATTTTGGCTAAATTGCAAGTTTCTACTACAGGAACTGATGCGGATTGGATTGTTAAAGTGATTGACGTTTTCCCGAGTGATGAACCGGAGACAAAAGAAGTTGCACCTTATTTAAAGATGAGTAATTATCATATGATGGTGCGTAGCGAAGTAATGAGAGGGCGTTTTAGAAATAGTTTCTCAAAACCTGAACCTTTTGTTGCCAATGAGAAAACGGCAGTAAATATTAAGTTACAGGATGTTTTTCATACGTTTAAAAAAGGACACAAAATCCAGATTCAAGTTCAAAGTACTTGGTTTCCGTTAATTGATTTAAATCCGCAAACATTTGTAGAGAATATATTTTATGCTAAACCAGAGGATTTTAAAAAACAAACCCATAGAATTTATAATGATTCAAAAATTGAGTTTACAGTTTTGAAATAAAGACAAAAAGCAAATAAAATATCAAAAAATAAAAAGAGGCTGTCCGTAAGGATAGCCTCTTTTTATTTATAAATTCTAAATTTTTTTTTTCTTCTAATTGGTCTCATAAATTTTAATAATTAAAATAGAAAACAGTGTTAAAAGGGTAATTTTTTTTTAATTATATTTTATATTTCTTCTAAAAAAATATAAAATATGTAGTTGGTAGTTTTTTTTATTCCTTTAATCGAAAATGTATTAAAAATCAGATTAATGTATTCTTAATTATATAATTTAGTATTTAAGTTTTTGAAAATTAGACAATTGTAATGATGTTTTTTTGTTAAAAAGACTTGAAATTAATGGCTATTTTATTCTGTTCGTTCTGCATATAGTATTCGTTATTTTATTACTTAAATTAAATAAATATGAAAACATTTCTACTCAAATCACATTTTTTAACAATTGTTTTTTTACTTTCCAGTTTGTTGTTTGGCACTGGAGTACTAGGACAGACTTTATCAAGTGTCACAATTAGTGCACCATCAGGGACTGCAACCTATGGTATTACTAGTAGTGTTACATACACGGTAACAGCTAGTAGATCTTCAACTGGTAATAATGAATCAGTAAGTTTTACTGTTGGAACAATTCCCGGAGTTTCTGCTGAGTTTACTCCCACATCTGTTAGTTATGGGAATGGGAGTAATGGTGTTCCACAAGTGACGTCAACTTTAACGGTTACTACAACTACTACTTCCGCCGCAAGAAACAATCAAACTTTTACGGTTACAGGTACAATTACGGGGGGGACTGCTAAAACTGCCACAGGTTCTTTGACCATTAATAAAGCCACACCAACAGCTACTTTAGCGGTATCAAATACACCACAAACGTATACAGGTTCTGGCCAAGCAGCAACAGTTACTATTTCTGCAAGTTCAGTATCAGGAGCAGTTTCCAACATCCTAACAGGTGGAGCTGCTACTCAAACTAATGCAGCAACCTATGCCGTTACGGCCAACTTCGTTCCAATAGACACAGCTAATTACAACAGCCTTCTTGGGCTTTCTGCAGGGAATTTTGTGATTGGTAAAGCCACACCAACAGCTACTTTAGCGGTATCAAATACACCACAAACTTATACAGGTTCTGGCCAAGCAGCAACAGTTACTATTTCTGCAAGTTCAGTATCAGGAGCAGTTTCCAACATCCTAACAGGTGGAGCTACTACTCAAACTAATGCAGCAACCTATGCCGTTACGGCCAACTTCATTCCAACAGATACAGCTAATTACAACAGCCTTCTTGGGCTTTCTGCAGGGAATTTTGTGATTGGTAAAGCCACACCAACAGCTACTTTAGCGGTATCAAATACACCACAAACGTATACAGGTTCTGGCCAAGCAGCAACAGTTACTATTTCTGCAAGTTCAGTATCAGGAGCAGTTTCCAACATCCTAACAGGTGGAGCTGCTACTCAAACTAATGCAGCAACCTATGCCGTTACGGCCAACTTCATTCCAACAGATACAGCTAATTACAACAGCCTTCTTGGGCTTTCTGCAGGGAATTTTGTGATTGGTAAAGCCACACCAACAGCTACTTTAGCGGTATCAAATACACCACAAACTTATACAGGTTCTGGCCAAGCAGCAACAGTTACTATTTCTGCAAGTTCAGTATCAGGAGCAGTTTCCAACATCCTAACAGGTGGAGCTGCTACTCAAACTAATGCAGCAACCTATGCAGTTACGGCCAACTTCATTCCAACAGATATAGCTAATTACAACAGCCTTCTTGGGCTTTCTGCAGGGAATTTTGTGATTGGTAAAGCAACACCAACAGCTACTTTAGCGGTATCAAATACACCACAAACCTATACAAGTTCAGGCCAGTCAGCAACAGTTGCTATTTCTGCCAGTTCAGTACCAGGAGCAGTTTCCAACATCCTAACAGGAGGAGCAGCTACGCAAACTAATGCAGCAACCTATGCCGTTACGGCCAACTTCATTCCAACAGATACAGCTAATTACAACAGCCTTCTTGGGCTTTCTGCAGGGAATTTTGTGATTGGTAAAGCCACACCAACAGTAAACTGGAACAATCCTGCTGATATAGTTTACGGTACTGCATTAAGTGGCACGCAACTTAATGCAACGGTATCAGCAGTAGCAGGTTTTTTTGTTTATACTCCAGCTACCAATACAGTGCTGAATGCTGGAAATGCTCAAACACTTTCTGTAAATTTCACACCAACAGATACCGTTAACTATAACAGTGTAAACGGAACAACAGTTCAGATCAATGTAAATAAAGCAGATCAAACGATCGTATGGAATAATCCAGCGGACATCGTTTATGGTGCAGCTTTAGGCGCGACTCAATTAAATGCAGAGGTAAGCGGAAC